>NZ_JARVWS010000004.1 GCF_029846275.1 Nocardioides sp. CER19 | reverse complement strand
CCGTTTCGTCGAGGACCTCACCCAGGCCGAGATCGGGGACCGCATCGGCGTGACCCAGATGCAGGTCTCCCGCCTGCTCGGCGGCATCCTCGCCAAGCTCCGCGAGACCATCGCCCCGGAGGGCAAGCCGGTCGCCGCCTGACCTCAGCGCCAGGCGCGGATCCGTCCGGGGTCCGCGTCCGGCGCCTGCGTCGACTCCCAGACCCGGCGCCACTGCGCGACGTCAGGCCCGGCCGGGTCGGGTGTGGCGTCTGACGCGGCACGGAGCAGGGAGGAGTACCAGTCGGTCTGGTCCTCGTCGAGCAGCCGGGCGACGGCGCCGCGGACCCTGCGCGCGAAGTCGCGCACCGACTCTCCGTCGGCCGGGGCGAGCGGCTCGCCGTACCTGATCGTCAGCTGCGGCCGGCCGCGCGTGGGCCAGGCAGCCCCCTTCGGCATCGCCGCGAACGTCCCGCGGTGAGCGACCGGGACGACGGGCACGCCGTGCTCCACCGCGAGGTAGGCGGCGCCCATCCGGAACGTGCGCATCCAGCCGTCCTTCGAGCGGGTGCCCTCGGGGAAGATCACGAGGCTCCATCCGTCGGCGAGCACCTCGCCGGGGGTCGTCGACAGCGAGCCGCCGCGACGGTCGATCGGCATCGTGTTGAAGACCAGTGAGGAGCCGACCGCGCGCCACCACGTGTCGAAGAAGTAGTCGGCCGCCGCCGCGACCGCCGTCCGCCGACGCCATGCGTCGGGGAGCGAGAGCAGGATCAGCGGGGTGTCCAGGTGAGAGGCGTGGTTGGCGGCGAAGATCACCGGGCCGGCGACCCGGTCGAGCACGTCGAGGCCCTCGGCCCGGACCCGCACCTGCGAGCGGAACACCGGCTCCAGGCCGACCTTCTGCACGACCTCGCGCGCGAGCATCGCCGCCGGCGTCCGCGACCAGTCGTTGGGGTAGACGTTCTGCGACGCGGGCGGCACGAACGGCTCGGCCGACCGCGGCACCTGAGGGCGCCGGCCCCAGCGCCACCCGTCCTTCACCTGCCGTACGTCGGCCACGGTGTCCTTGAGGAAGCCCATCAGCGCACGTCCGCGAGCAGATGGGGCGGGTTGCGGAGGTAGGTGATCGAGGGCGAGGTGCCGACCGTCGAGGAGGCGATCTCCAGCGCGTCGCGCAGCGTCGACGCCGCCCGGAAGCCGAGCCGTGCCGCCGCCGCCCGGTCGGCACCGACCCAGATGACGTCGCCGAGATGGTCCATCGCGTGGGCCGCCCAGTACCACATGTAGAACGGGTGCACGCCGTGGTAGGCGTGCGAGGTCCGGTAGAGGTGGATGTACCACGGGTCGGTCGCGAACTGCTGCTCGAACTTCTCCCCGATGACGGCGGGGTCGGTCGACTCCGCGAGCACCTCCTCGTAGAAGTCGACGTACGACGGGTGGTGGAGCGTGCTGAAGCCCTCGTCGAGCGGGTGGTAGAGGATCGCGACGCCGCCGGGCCGGACGACCGGCCTGCCCAGGTAGGAGTTGAAGTAGTAGCCCAGGCCCATGCAGGTCGCGAGGATCGGGTTCATCCAGCTGTTGACGTTGTAGGGGCCGAGGTAGGGCACCCCGAACACGGCCACGTCCGTCTGCCCGTCGACCTCGACCCGCTGCTGCTGGTGGACCTTGCGCAGCGTCCGCTCGTGCACGGCCTCGACCTCGCCGGCGTTGACGCCTGTGACGCCGTACGCCGACCGCAGGTCGTGGAACCTCCGGTGCCGCATCTTCTGCGGCAGCAGCGCGAGCCCGCGCCGCATCGCGAGCATCGACGCCTGATCGCGGATCGACCACTCCCACTCGCGCTTCATCAAGAAGTCGTAGGGCCTCGGGAAGACGTTGTTGTCGAGCGTGGTCTCGATCTGGAACACCTTCACGTGCTCCTTGATGAGCCGCCCCATCCGCCACGCGGAGGAGTGCATCGCCGAGTGCTCGTGGTCCATGAACGAGCGGCTGTGAACCATCGTCCGCGCGTTGTGGTGGTGGCGCAGCGATCGGTAGGACGCGAGCCCGATCCCGACCGACTTGTGCCCGCCGTCCATCGCGACGAGGTTGACGTTGACGTAGACGAGCAGGTCGGACTCGGCGGCCCGCTTGCTGATCTCGACGTCCTCGCCCTTCTCGGTGACGCCGAGGTGGGCGAGGTTCGCCCGGTCCTCGGCGTCGAAGTTGGAGAGCGCACCCTGCGGGAAGAACGAGCGGAACACCCGCTCGCCGACGATGTGCCGCAGCTCGCCCTCGGTCATCCGTCGGTGCAGCGCGTTGGCGGCGATCAGCTCCACGTCGTCGACGCCGGCCCGCGCGGCGAGCTCCAGCACGTGCTCGATGATCCGGCCCCGGATGTCGGGCGCCCTCATCGTGGGAAGCGGCAGGGAGAGGTCGTCGAAGGCGATCGTCAGCCGCATCCCGGGCTTGAGCAGCGTCGGCAGCGGCTCGGCGTCGACCGGGTGGAGCAGCGCGTCCAGGATCGCCTCGTCGACGTCGCGCAGGCTCGGGATCGGCTCCGGCGGGTAGACCACCCGGGTGCCGAGCGGGAACTCCTCGAGCCGGAAGCCGAGCCCCTCGTGCACGAGGAGCGGCGGGGTCCGGTCGTCGACTTCGAGGACGAAGCCGGGTCGGGTCATCGGGCCCTCCGATCGGTGGGGGTCAACTGGTCCTCCTGGGGTCGAACGCGACCTTGACCGTGCCCAGGCGGCCGGCCGAGTGCGCGTGGTCGAGCGCCTCGCGCCACCGGTGCAGCGGGTAGGGAGCGACGGTCTTGGACAGGCGGGCCACGGCGTCGTGGCCGACGAGCTCGAGCGCCCGCGCGAAGGCGCCCTCGCGACGGGCGGAGGCGTAGGTCCCGACCAGCTCGAGCTCACGGAACCACGCCGCGGACAGGTCGGCCTTGCCCGGCATCCCCGAGAGCACGACCCGGCCACCCGCGCGGGTGGCGTGCAGGCAGGTCTCCAGCGACGTCGAGCTGCCGACGGCGTCGAGCGCGACGTCGACCCCGCCGAGCAGGTACGGCGACGCGTACTCCGGCTCCAGCTGGAACGCGCCCGTGGCCCGGCGTACCCGGCGCAGCACCTCCTTCGGGCCGACCACCTCGGTCGCCCCGAACGCCCGCGCGAGCTCCTCCTGGTGCCCGTGCTTGGCGACGACGAGGATCTCGCCCGCCTCGGTGAGCTCGCGCAGCGCCAGCGTGGCGAGCAGGCCGACCGCGCCCGCGCCCGAGACCAGCACCCGGTCACCCGGACGGATGCCGGCCCGGGCGGCGGTGTGGACCGCGCAGGCCACCGGTTCGGCGAGCAGGGCCTGCTCGTCGCTCAGCCCCTCGGGCACGGGGTGCAGCTGGGAGCGGTGGGCGACCAGCTGCTCGCTCCAGCCCCCGCCGGTGTCGTGGCAGAAGCCGGTCTGGAGCCCGGGGGAGACGTCGCCCACCGTGATGCGCGCGCACCGGTTGGTGTCGCCCTCGGCGCAGGCCGGGCACGGTTCGACGCCACGGGCCGCGCAGGCGAGGACCGGGTCGAGGACGACCCGGGTCCCGGCCGGCAGGTCCTCGCAGTCGTCGATCAGCTCGGCGACGACCTCGTGGCCGGGCACGAACGGCAGCGAGACCACGGCGCTGAAGTAGAGCGAGGTCGTTCCGGCCAGCATCCCGAGGTCGGAGCCGCAGATGCCCGACATCAGCACCCGTAGCCGCGCCCACCCGGGCCGCTCGCGGCGCGGTGCGTCGAGCGTGACGAGTCGCAGCGGCGCCGCGACCCCGGTGAGCAGCATCGGGATGCGACCACCTGCCGCCTTGCCGAGCATGGTCTTCGGGACGCTGCGCACCATCTCCAGGGCCAGCATCAGCGGGTCACCCTCGCGGCTGGGTCGAGCACCCGCTGCGATGTCCCTGCGGAGGCCCAGTCCACGACGTTCCAGTGCTTGGCGCGGGCATGGCGGAACAGCGCGACGTCGGGTCGGACGGCGACCGGGTGCCCGACCGCCTCGAGCAGCGACAGGTCGGAGTAGGAGTCCGCGTAGGCGAACGACGCGGCGAGGTCGAGGCCGTGGGATCGCCCGAACTCGCGGACGAACGCGGCCCGCGACTCGCCCACCAGCGGCGGGGTCGTCAGGTGGCCGGTGCAGCGGCCGCGGTCGTCGACGCCGAGGTCGGCGGCCTCGATGTGGTCGAAGAGCGGCGTCAGCGGCCGGGTCAGCGGCCGCAGTGCGCCGGTGATCAGCACGGTGGTGTGCCCCGCGGCCCGGTGCTGGCGGATGCGTCGGACGGCGTCGGGTGCGAGGCGCTCGAGGACGTAGGGCGCCAGGTGGACGTCGACGATCGCGTCGAGGTCGGCGAGCCGGGCGCCGGCGTAGTCCTTGTAGACGGCGCGCAGCATGCCCGCGCGGTCGTAGCGGTCGGCCTGGACGATCTTCGGGAGCCGTGCCGCCATGCGTGCGGCCTCGGCGACCTTCTCGGTGGGGGAGAGCTCGGCGAGCCGCATCCAGAGGTAGGTCTCGACGACGTTGGACGACAGCAGGGTGCCGTCCATGTCGAAGAACGCCGCGACCCGGGGGGCGTCCTCGGCGGGCGCCGGCTCGAGCACCCGGAGCCGCGACGGGTCCGGCCTCGACTGCCGGCTCCGGAGCCGGTCGAGGTCGCGGATCGGTTGGGTCACGGCCGGGCAGTGCACCTCCTCGAGGTAGTGGCGCCAGTCGATGGTGGCGGTGTCGAACGCGAACGTCTCGCGGTCCTCGGGGCTCAGCGACGCGAGCAGGGCCTGGGCGTGGTCGTCGACGAAGCGCACCTCGGCCTCGGCGTACTCGCGGTAGAGGTCGAGGTAGCGCCGCAGGAACGCCAGCCGCTTGCCCTGGCGGTCGAGCCGGCGGGTCCAGTCGATCGTCCGGTCGCTGCGCGGCGCCATCGCGACCAGCCGCTCGGCCGCCCGGTGCGCCCGCTCGCCCGTGCGCATGAGGCGCTCGACGCTGACCGAGCCGGGCCAGGTCCACACGGGGAGCCGGGTGTGCCCGCGCTCGCCGCCGGCGAACGGGTTGGCCTGGAAGTAGGCGCGCACGTGGTCGTAGATCATCCCGAACGTCACCGGGTTGCGGTGGCCCGACGAGAGGTGGACGTACGCCGGCTCGCCCGGCTCGGGCGGGCGAGCGAGGCAGGCGATGATCGAGGCCACCACGTGGTCGACCGGGACGACGTCGATCGTCGTGTCGGCGGCTCCTGGGAAGAGCGGGAGCTCGCCGCGGCCGTAGGCGAGGATCAGCGGCTCGGCCATCTTGAAGCCCTCGATCCAGCCGGGGTGCGGCCGCTCGAGGGCCGACTCGATGATGCTCGGCCGGTAGATCGTCACCCGACGCCCGGCCGCGGCGTGCGCCTCGACCACGCGCTCGCCGAGCGCCTTGGTGAACGTGTAGCAGTCGGTCCAGCCCAGGCTGCGGGCGCGCTCGGTCCCGATCCGCACGAGCTCGTCCTTCACCCACTGCCGCCGGGCCTCCTCGCCGGCCGCGGCGGCGGTGATCATGCCCGCCCGGCCGTGCTCGCGCTCGGCCTTCCGCCGCATCCCCGCCAGGGCGTCGGCCTCGCGCGACCGCGCCTCCACCTGCTCGGCCTGCGCCAGGCCCCACGCCAGCTCGCGGTCGACGTCGACCCGGTGGTCGAGGGGCTCCTCGAAGACCGGGCCGCGGCGCCGACCGGCGACGTAGGCGGTGGAGACGTGGAGGTAGTGGAGGTCGCGGGCGCCGGCGGCGCTGGCCTCCTCGACCCGGGCGAGCAGTCGTCGTACGCCGACGACGTTGGTGCGGAAGGCCTCGTCGACGGGTGGGTCGAACGACACGTCGCCGGCGCAGTGCGCGACCGCGTCGAGGTCGGTCGGCAGCTCGGGCGGGTCCGACAGGTCGCCCTCCAGGACGGCGACGCGCTCGGCCATCAGCGCCGCGACGCCACCCGCCCGCTCCACCGCGTCAGCGAAGATCGGCCCACCGAGCAGCTTCTCGACGCGTGCGGCGCCGGGCGTCGAGCCGCGGGGCCGCACCAGCACGGTCAGCCGGACCTCCGGCACGTCGGTCAGGAGTCGCTGCAGGAGCGCCTTCCCGACGAAGCCCGTCACGCCGGTCAGCAGCAGGTGCCGACCCGCCAGGCTGGTCCGGACGGGCGGCCGGCCGCTCCCCGGGTCTGCGGTCATGCCCCTGAACCTTGCACATCGAAGGCAGGGAAGTCGACGGTCTGTGCCCGCATTCGGACGGGTCGGCTGTGCAAGGATCGGCGACGTGAGTGACCTCCGTGTCGACCACGACCGCCAGGGGCGCACCGGCGTCGCCGAGGCGGTCTACGCTCCGGGCAAGACGCCGCAGCAGTGCGCGGCCGCTGTGGCCGAGCTCCTCGCCGGGCCGGGAACCGGTCCGGTGCTGCTGACCCGGGCCCGCGCCGAGCAGGCCGCCGCCGCGATGTCGCGCAGCCCGGGTGCGGTGGTGACGGACTCCGCCGACGCACGCGACGGGCTGCAGACGCTGACCTGGCGGCAGCAGCCCCCGCGGCCGGGGACGGCGCTCGTGCTGACCGCCGGCACCGGTGACCTCCCGGTGGCCGGCGAGGCCGCCGCCGTCCTCGAGGCGTACGGCGTCACGACCACCGTGGTCGCCGACGTCGGTGTCGCCGGGCTGCATCGCGTCCTCGGCCAGCAGGAGGCCCTCGCGGCGGCCGACGTGGTGCTGGTGGTCGCGGGCATGGAGGGCGCTCTGGCGAGCGTGGTCGCCGGGCTGACCCGGGCGCCGGTGATCGGTGTCCCGACCAGCACCGGCTACGGCGCCGGGCTGGAGGGAGTGACCGCGCTGCTCGCGATGCTGGCGTCCTGCAGCCCGGGGATCACCGTGGTCGGCATCGACAACGGGTTCGGCGCCGCGTGCGCGGCGGTGCGCTTCCTCAACGGCCGCGAGGAGGGTCGATGAGCACGGGGGACGCGCCGGACGCGAAGCTCGCCGCGCTCGAGGCCCGGCTCCGCGAGCTCGGCTCGGTGTTGGTCGCGTTCTCCGGCGGCGCCGACTCGGCGTTCCTGCTCGCGGCCGCGGTCCGCGCCCTGGGAGCCCCGAGCGTGGCCGCCGCGACGGCGGTGAGCCCCTCGCTGCCGGCCAGCGAGCTGGCGGGCGCCCGCGAGTTCGCCGTACGGCTCGGGGTCGCGCACCACACGCCGCGCACCGACGAGCTGACCCGGCCCGGGTACGCCGCCAACGGACGCGACCGCTGCTTCCACTGCAAGGCCGAGCTGCTGTCGGTGCTGGGCCCGCTCGCCACGGAGCTCGGCATGGCGGTGGCGACCGGCACCAACGCCGACGACGTCCTCGACCGGTTCCGGCCCGGCATCCGGGCTGCCCAGGACGCCGGCGCGGTCACGCCGTTGGCCGACGTCGGCCTGACCAAGGACGAGGTGCGGGCGGCCTCGCGGGCGTGGGGGCTGGTGACCGCCGACAAGCCGGCCGCCGCCTGCCTCTCGAGCCGGGTCGCCTATGGGCTGGAGATCACCCCGCACCGGCTCGGCCGGATCGAGCGCGCGGAGCGCGACCTGCGCAGCGCGATGACCGACGCGGGGCTGCCGGTGCGGGACCTCCGGGTGCGGGACGTCGGCGACCACGCGCGGGTCGAGGTCGACCACGACCTGGTCGCGGAGCTGTCCGCGCGGCCGGAGGTGCTGGCTGCCGTGACCGGGTTCGCGGCCGTCGAGGTCGACGAGCGCGGCTTCCGGTCCGGCTCGATGAACGAGCCGCGATGACGCGCAGCACCCGCGTCGGCTGGCTCGACGCCGGCAGCGGCGTGAGCGGCGACATGCTGCTCGGCGCCTGCGTGGACGCGGGCGTTCCCGTGGAGGTCCTGCAGCAGGCCGTCGACCGGCTCGGCCTCCCGGAGCGGGTCGCCCTGAGCGCCGAGCAGGTCACCCGCGCCGGCGTGGGAGGCACCCGCGTCTTCGTGGAGGTGGACGAGACCCGGCACCACCGTCGGCTCGGCGACATCCTCGCGCTGCTCGAGGCGCTCGAGCCGCCGCTGCGGGAGCGCGCGGCCGCCGTGTTCCGCGCCCTGGCCGCGGCCGAAGCGGCCGTCCACCGGGTCTCGACCGATGAGGTGGAGTTCCACGAGGTCGGCGCGCTCGACAGCATCGCCGACGTGGTCGGCGCCGTCGCGGGCCTGCACTGGCTGGGCCTGGACCGGCTGGTGTGCAGTCCGATCGCGCTCGGCGGCGGTCGGGTGCGGGCGGCCCACGGCTCGCTGCCGGTGCCCGCGCCCGCCGTCCTCGAGCTCCTGCGCGGGGCCGGCGCGCCGTCGCTCGGCGGCCCGATCGATCGCGAGCTCGCCACCCCGACCGGCGTCGCGGTCCTGGTCACGCTCGCCGACGGCTTCGGGCCGATGCCGCCGCTGGTGCCCGAGCTGACCGGCGCCGGTGCCGGCGCCGCCGACCCGGAGAGCCACCCGAACCTGCTGCGACTCGTCGTCGGCGACGCCTCGGCCGGCGACTCCCCGGTGCCGGCGGGCGAACCCGCCGTCGTGCTCGAGGCCAACGTCGACGACCTCGACCCGCGGCTGTGGCCGGGCGTCCTGACCGGCCTGCTCGACGCCGGCGCGGACGACGCCTGGCTCACGCCCATCGTCATGAAGAAGGGCCGGCCGGCCCACACGGTGTCGGTGCTGGCATCGCCTGATCGCGCCGACGCGCTGGCCCGGGTGCTGCTGACCCGGACCAGCACGATCGGGCTGCGCCGCCACGCCCTCGACAAGCTGCCCCTGCCGAGGAAGTCGGTCGAGGTCGACGTACTCGGCTCGAGCGTGCGGGTGAAGGTCGCCTGGCTCGACGGCGCCGTCGTCAACGCCAGCCCCGAGTACGACGACGTCGCCCGTGTCGCGGCCGCCACCGGGCTTCCGGAGAAGGCGGTGCTCGCGGCGGCCGTGCATGCCGCACACGAGCTCTGGGGGCACGCGTGAACGAACCCCCCGCACTCGGCGTGAGGCCGGGACCGACGCCATCGGCGGCCGGCTGTGCGGCCGCTCCCAGAACGTCGCGTTCTCGGCGCCGAGCCCGATCGCGTCGAAGACCCGGAGGGTCGCCGGCTGGCTGCTGGTGCTGCTCGGCGCGCTGATCGCCGTCGGTATCCTGTAGCCCGGGCGTCGGTCACCGCGTGCATCTCTCGTGCCCGCCACCGCGCCGGCGTGTCCATCCGTTCCCGTCTCGTTCCGAGGTACCTGCCTGTGTCTGCCCCCGTCTCCGCCGATCGTGTCGCCGCCCGTGAGAAGGAGCGCGTCGACGGCGAGAACTCCCGCTCCTGGCAGCTCGTCAACGCCCGCTCGGTCGAGCTGTTCGACGCGGCCCGGCTCGGACGGGCCGATCAGGTCATCCTCGACCTCGAGGACGCCGTCGACCCGGCGCTCAAGCCCGAGGCGCGGGACGGCGTGGTCGAGTGGCTGACCTCAGGTGGCAGCGCCTGGGTGCGCATCAACGACTGCACCACGACCTTCTGGAGCGACGACCTGGCGGCGCTCGCCGGCCTGCCCGGCCTGCGCGGCGTCATGCTGGCCAAGGCCGAGTCGCCCGACCATGTCACCGACACGTGGCAGCGGCTGGGCGGCCGCACCCCGGTGCTCGCCCTGGTCGAGTCGGCGCTCGGCATCGAGAGCGCCGTGTCGATCGCGAGCGCCCGAGGCGCCTTCCGGCTGGCCTTCGGCAGCGGCGACTACCGCAAGGACACCGGCGCCGAGAACAACCCGCTCGCCATGGCCTACCCGCGCACCCGGCTGGTGCTGGCCAGCCGGATCGGCGGCCTCCCGGGCCCCATCGACGGGCCGACGGTCGGCAGCAGCCACGCGATCCTGCGCGAGCAGGCCGCGGACGCGGTCGGCATCGGCATGACCGGCAAGCTGTGCCTCGACATGGAGCAGCCGGCGGTGATCAACGAGGAGATGAGCCCCTCGCCGGCCGACGTCTCGTGGGCGCTGGACTTCCTCCGGTCCTTCGCCGAGGCCGGCGGCGTCATCCGCGACGGCAGCGACAAGCCGCGCCTCGCGCGGGCCGAGCGCATCCGCGAGCGGGCCGGGATCTTCCGCATCTCCGTGGAGTGAGCCCTGCCGGCAGCATGGTGCCGGCACGAACGTGATGACAGTCAGGGGCCGTCAACCGGTTGGCCCCGAACCCGGCGACCGCGCGTGACGCCCCAGACGACGAACCCGACCGTGATGACCGCCGAGGCGATCCCGAACGCGAGCGAGCCCACCGCGACGATGATCGGAACGCTCAGCGCGGTGAGGACTCCGCCGCCGAGGAACGGCTCGTAGAACAGCTGCTTGTAGCCGTACCCCATCGCGGCCCCCGTGGTGTGGGCCGGGTCGGCCATCTCGGCGAGGACGAAGCCGGTGGCGACGTTGCCCTGGGACTGCCCGTAGTCGGCGATGCCACGGCCGAACCACTCGTCGGCGAAGAGCCTCGGCCCGAGCCAGAGCAACCCGATGACGCTCCACGCGAGGGAGAGCGCCGTCAGGATGACGATGGCCGGGACGTTGGCGCCGAGCGTCGCGATGGACAGCGTGCCGATCGCCGCGGCGATGAGGACGTCGAGGGACAGGCCGGTGATGTCGTTGACCGTCCGGCGCTCGACGAGGTCCTCGTGCCGGGTCCAGGTGAGCGCGAGCTGGACCGCGAACCCGCCGATCACGGTGAAGGGGAACAGGGGGAACCGGTCGAAGAGGTCGGAGCCGAACGCGGTCGCGATCCCACGGAGCGCCGTCAGGATGAGGAACCCGAGGAAGACCGCCACCGCGATGGCGCCCGCGCCGCGGCTCAGGGAGCCGAGTCCGACGTCGTCGGTGGAGTCGCCCTCGTTGGGTGGTACGTCGCTGAGCCGGCTCGCCGTCGAGCGGGTCGTCGTGTGCTCGCGGGCGACGTCGACGTGCGGGTTGCGGACGGCCCAGTTGACCAGGAGCGTGCCGCCGATGACGCCGGTCAGCATGCTGATCGTGGCGAGCCCGAGGCCGATGTCGACCAGCTCCGAGGCCCCGGCGTCCTCGAGCAGGCCGCCCATCCCCGCGATGGTGCCGTGTCCGCCGGCGAAGGACATCTCGATGATGGAGCCGGCCGCGTCGGGGAGCCCGAAGACAGGGGTCAGGAGGAACGTGACGGCCAGGCCGCCGATCGCGAACTGGCCGAAGGAGAAGACGCTGCCCAGGATCGCGTGCGGCGCGGCGTCCTTCCAGATCCGCCGGACGGAGGGCAGCCGCTTGCCGATCATGATGCCGCCGAAGACGATGTTGATCATCAGCCCCGGCAGTACCGAGAGCACGCGGACGGCCTCGTCCGGGATCAGGCTCCAGCCGCCGGTCGCCTTCCCGAGCACCTGCGGCCCCACGAGCAGGACGAGGAAGCCGGCCAGCACGCTCGCGGGGATGTAGACGGCGGCGAGCCAGGGGACCATGCGCCGCAGCAGCATGCCGCAGATGAGCGCCATCCCCAGGAAGACGAACGAGAGGCCCGCCCACTGCGGGTCGGTGAGTGACCCGAACACCAGCGCTGTCTAGCAGACCACGGCGCCCGCGCGACACCCTTGCATCAGGTGCAGAGCCCGTTCGCGGCGGCGTCCTGCGCCGATCGGGTGGGCGTCGTCGTGGGCGCGCTCGTCGGTGAGCCGGTGGGTGAGCCGGTGGGTGAGCCGGTGGGTGAGCCGGTCGGTGAGCCGGTCGACGTACTGCTCGCGTTGGGCGGGGCGCCGGCGGTGATCGCCTCGTCGCTGAAGCCACTTCCGAGCGGTCGGTCCGCCGCGACCCGCCGCCACAGCCGCTTGGCGGTCGGGAGGATGCGGACCCGGCCCCAGTCCGGGCTGTCGCGGGGGAAGTCCTCGTTGGGCACCGTGACGAACTGGATGTGCTGGAGGTCGGCGTGCCGCAGCTGGCGGGCGAGCTTGACCAGGTCGGACAGGCCGTTGATGTCGGGGTCGGTCGTGATCGACCCGGCCAGCGCGTCCGCGAACTCGTAGAGCCGGTCGGGTCGGGTCAGTGTGCCGGCGGAGAAGACCTTGTTGATGAGCGAGGCGAGGAATGCCTGCTGGCGCTTCATCCTGCCGTGGTCGGAGTTGGGGGTGGAGCTGCGTTCGCGGATGTAGTCGAGCGCGTGCTTCCCGTGCAGCGTCTGCTGCCCCGCGGCGAGGTGGATGTGGTGCTCGGTGTCGTCGACCGCCTTCGGGATGCAGACGTCGACACCGTTGACGGCGTCGACCATCTTGATGAAGCCCGCGAAGTTCACGGTCAGGTAGTGGTCGACGTAGATGCCGCTGAGCTGCTCGAGCTGCTGGGCCGTGCAGGCCGCGCCGCCGACTGCGAAGGCGTCGTTCCACATCACGTCGGTCACCGCCGGCGACTGCCCTCCGGACGTCTTCGCGCAGGCCGGGCGGTCGACGAGCGAGTCGCGGGGGATGGAGATGCCGTACGCCGACCGGCGGTCCGCAGCGACGTGCAGCAGGATCGTGACGTCCGAACCGCCCTTGCCGGACTCGCCGTCGATCTTGCAGCCGTCGCAGTCGCGCGTGTCGGTGCCCAGGAGCAGGAGGTTGAGCGGCGCCTTCGGCCGGTGCGACTTCCTGACGGAGTGCTTGATGGCGCTCCCGGTCGTGATCCGGCCCTCGAGGTGCCGGTAGGCCAGCACGACGGTGGCCGCCGTGGCGACCGCGAGCACCAGGAGCGTGCTGACGATGACGACCAGGATCGTGCGGCGGTCGCGGGCGTCAGCGGTCCGTGGCATGTCCGGATCCTGACAGCACCGGGCTCGGTCTGGCAGCAGATCGGCCGAGCGGGCCTACGCTCGGGGGGTGCGCATCGAGGGCAAGGTATGGGTGGTGACCGGCGCGGGCGCCGGCATGGGTCGCGAGCTCGTGCTGCAGCTGCTGTCCCGGAACGCGCGGGTCGCCGCCGTCGACCTGCGCGCCGAGACGCTCGCCGAGACGGCCGGGCTGGCCAGGGCCGGTGAGCGGCTGAGCACCCACGTCGTCGACATCACCGATCGGGTCGCCGTACGCGCGCTGCCGGAGGCCGTGGTGGGTGCGCACGGAGCCGTCGACGGCGTCATCAACAACGCCGGGATCATCCAGCCGTTCGCCCCGGTCGCCGAGCTCGACTACGGCGACACGCGACGTGTGATGGACGTGAACTTCTTCGGCGCCTACCACGTCGTCGAGGCGTTCCTGCCGCTGCTGCTGGAGCGGCCCGAGGCCCACCTCGCGAACGTCTCCAGCATGGGCGGCTTCTTCCCGTTCCCGGGCCAGACGGTCTACGGCGCCTCGAAGGCGGCGGTGAAGCTGCTGACCGAGGGCCTGTACGCCGAGCTCAGCAGCACCGGCGTCCGGGTCTCGGCGATCTTCCCGGGCGCAGTGCGGACCGCGATCACGGAGAACTCGGGAGTCACGGCGGGCGTGCCGGAGGCCTCGGACAGCAAGATCCCCATGCTGAGCGCCGAGAAGGCGGCGGGGATCATGCTCAACGGGCTGCAGAAGGACCGGCTGCACATCTACGTCGGCGTCGACTCGCGACTGATGAGCACGGCCATCCGCGTGGCGCCCAAGCCGGCGATCGGGCTCGTCCAGCGGCTGATGGCCCGCGCCACCGGACAGCGCTAGCGCACCCCTGAACCGCCGTGTCCGAATCCCGCCAGATCCTGTCGGCGCGGTGGGGCAGGATGAAGGCATGTCGCTTGATCCGCAGGTGTGCTACCGGGCCGTGCAGAGCCGTGACCGTCGCTTCGACGGCACGTTCTACACCGCCGTACGCACGACCGGGATCTACTGCCGCCCGTCGTGCCCGGCACGGACCCCGTCGTTCGCCAACGTCACGTTCCACCCGAGCGCCGCGAGCGCCCAGGCCGCCGGCTTCCGCGCCTGCAAGCGGTGCCTCCCCGACGCCACCCCCGGCAGCCCGGAGTGGGACGTCGCCGGCACCGCCGCCGGCCGTGCCATGCGGCTGATCGCCGACGGCGTGGTCGACCGGGAGGGCGTCGACGGGGTGGCCCGTCGGGTCGGCTACACCCCGCGCCACCTCAGCCGGCTGCTGACCGCCGAGCTCGGCGCCGGACCGCTCGCGCTCGCTCGTGCGCGGCGCGCCCAGACGGCGCGCGTCCTCATCGAGACAACCGCCCTCGGCTTCGCCGACGTCGCGTTCGCCGCCGGGTTCGCCAGCGTGCGGCAGTTCAACGACACCGTGCGGGAGGTCTACGCCGTGACCCCGAGCGAGCTGCGCCGCCGCCGCGGCCATGCCCACCGATCGGGCGCGGGCACCGGCACGGTGGAGATGCGCCTGGCCGTGCGGACCCCGTTCGCGGGGCGCGCCCTGCACGCGTTCCTCGCCGGGCACGCGGTCGCGGGCGTCGAGACCGCCGGCGACGGGTGGTACGCCCGCACCCTCGACCTGCCGCACGGCCCGGGCTCGGTCAGGCTCGACCTGGCCGACGCGCTCGACCGCGGCCAGACCGCGTTCATGCACGCGACCTTCCGGCTCACCGACCTCCGCGACACGGCCGCCGCCCTCGAGCGGGCCCGCCGCCTGCTCGACGCCGACTGCGACCCGGTCGCCGTGGGGGAGCAGCTCGGCGGCGACCCCGTGCTCGGGCGACTGGTCGGCCGTACGCCGGGCCTGCGGGTCGCCGGACACGTCGACGGCGACGAGCTCGCCGTGCGGACGGTCGTCGGCCAGCAGGTCAGCGTCGCCGGCGCCTGCACCGTGCTCGGCCGGCTCGTCGAGGCCCACGGCAAGCCGGTGGAGACCGACGTCGACGGGCTGACCCACCTGTTCCCGCGCGCGGAGACGCTCGCGGCCGTCGACCCCGAGACGCTGCCGATGCCACGGTCGCGCGGTCGGGCGATCGCCGGCCTCGCCGCGGCGCTCGCCGACGGTGACATCGCCCTCGACCGGGGCGCCGACCGAGGCGACGTACGTGCCCGGCTGGTCGCGCTGCCCGGCATCGGCCCGTGGACCGCCGACTACATCGCCCTGCGGGCGTTGGGAGACCCCGACGTCTTCCTGCCGACCGACATCGGCGTGCGCCGCGCCCTCGCCAGGCTCGGCGGCACCCCTGAACCGGAGGCGTGGCGCCCCTGGCGCTCCTACGCCCTCATGCACCTCTGGCACAGCCTCGACCTCGATCTGGAGGAGACCCCCTGATGTGGACAGTCATCGAGTCGCCCATCGGCGACCTGCGCCTCGTCGAGCACGACGGCGCCATCACGGCCATCGAGTTCTCGCCGTTCCGCGAGGCCCTCGGCCGCCCGCTCGGCGACCGCGACGACGACCACCCGGTCCTCGTCGAGTGCGCACGTCAGCTGGGCGCCTACTTCGCCGGCGAACTCACCGAGTTCGACCTCCCGCTCGCGCCCGACGGGACGCCGTTCCAGCGGCGGGTGTGGGCGGAGCTCCTGGTCGTCGGCTTCGGCAAGACGGCGACGTACGGCGAGATCGCGCACCGCCTCGGCATGACCAACGCGGCGTCGCGCGCGGTCGGCCTCGCCAACGGCCGCAACCCGATCCCGATCGTCATCCCGTGCCACCGCGTCATCGGCGCCAACGGCACGCTGACCGGTTATGCCGGCGGCCTCGAGCGCAAGCAGCTCCTGCTCGACCTGGAGACCGAGTCCCTCTTCTAGGGCTTCTAGCCTGGGCCCATGTCCTGGCAGACCCGCGCGTCCCGCACCGTCTACGAGAACCGCTGGATCCGTGTCCGCGAGGACGACGTCGTCCGGCCGGACGGCGGGGACGGGATCTACGGGGTGGTCGAGGTCCGCAACCCGGCCGTCTTCGTCGTGCCGGTGACCGACGCCGGCGAGGTGCTGCTGGTCAGGATGTACCGCTACACCATGGGGCGCGAGAGCCTCGAGATCCCCGCCGGCGGCACCGACGGCGAGGACCCGCTGGACGCGGCCCGTCGCGAGCTCCACGAGGAGACCGGCCACGTCGCCGCCGACTGGCGGCTGCTCGGCGAGGTGTTCTCCCTCAATGGCGTCGCCGACGCCCCGGGCTACGTCTACCTGGCCCGCGGGCTGACCGCTGTCGGCGGTGACCAGATGCTCGAGGAGGGGATCGTCGGCACCGAGGCCGTCCCGTGGCCCGAGCTCGTGGCCATGGTCGGCCGCGGAGAGATCCTCGACGGCGAGACGCTCGCGGCGCTGACGTACGCCGCTGCGGCGCTGGGGAAGCTGGGGTGAGTGTTCGTCGAGGTATGCAGGGAAGTGCGCACTTCCCGTGCGGAGTTCCGCGTGGGTAGTGGTGGTGGGGCTGCATACCTCGATGGGCATTCAGCGGGCATGCATGTTCGTCGAGGTATGCAGGAAAGTGCGCACTTCCCGTGCGGAGTTCCGCGTGGGTAGTGGTGGTTCGGCTGCATACCTCGATGGGCATTCAGCGGGCCCGCATGTTCGTCGAGGTATGCAGGGATGTGCGCACTTCCCGTGCGGAGTTCCGCGTGGGTAGTGGTGGTTCGGCTGCATACCTCGATGGGCATCCAGCAGCCGCGCACCTACTCCGCCGCGCGACGCAGCGACTCGGACAGCCGCTCGGCGGCGGCGAGGACCGCGGGGGCGTGCATGCGGCCGGGCTGGCGGGAGAGCCGCTCGAGCGGGCCGGACACGGACACGGCCGCGATGACCTTGCCGCCGGGGGAGCGGACCGGGGCGGACACGGAGGCGACGCCAGCCTCGCGCTCGCCGACGGACTGCGCCCAGCCACGGCGGCGGATGCCGGACAGGGCGGCGGCCGAGAAGGCGGCGTTCTGCAGGCCGCGGTGCATCCGCTCGGGGTCCTCCCAGGCGAGCAGCACCTGCGCGGCGGAACCCGCCCGCATGGTGAGCTGCGACCCGACCGGGATCGTGTCGCGCAGGCCGGAGGGGCGCTCGGCGGCGGCGACGCACACACGCGACTCGCCCTGCCGGCGCCAGAGCTGGGCGGACTCGCCGGTGATGTCGCGCAGCCGGGCCAGCACCGGGCCGGCCGTCGCCAGCAGGCGGTCCTCGCCGGCGGCCGCGGAGAGCTCGGCCAGCCGCGGCCCGAGCACGAAGCGGCCCTGCATGTCGCGGGCGACGAGGCGGTGGTGCTCGAGGGCGACGGCGAGACGGTGCGCGGTCGGTCGGGCGAGCCCCGTCGCGGAGACGAGACCGGCGAGTGTCGCCGGGCCCGACTCCAGCGCGGTGAGCACCAGAGCCGCCTTGTCGAGAACGCCTACGCCGCTGCCGTTGTCCATAATGCAAGACTAATATCTCACTTTGTGGGATGCAAGCGTAGGCTCCGAAGGGCACGCTGGAAGGCGGTCGACGACGACCGCTGAGATGAAGGAGATCGTGATGGGCAGGACCCTGTCGGAGAAGGTGTGGGACGAGCACGTCGTCCGGTCGACCCCCGGTGAGCCGGACCTGCTCTACATCGACCTCCACCTCATCCACGAGGTGACCAGCCCGCAGGCCTTCGACGGCCTCCGCCTCGCCGGACGGCCCGTACGTCGGCCCGACCTGACCCTGGCCACCGAGGACCACAACGTCCCGACCGTCGACTGGGACAAGCCGATCGCCGACCCGGTCAGCCGCACCCAGGTCGAGACGCTGCGCAAGAACGCCGCGGAGTTCGGCGTACGCCTCCACCCGCTGGGTGACGAGAACCAGGGCATCGTCCACGTCGTCGGCCCGCAGCTCGGCCTGACCCAGCCGGGCATGACCATCGTCTGCGGCGACTCGCACACCAGCACCCACGGTGCGTTCGGCGCGATCGCGTTCGGCATCGGCACCTCCGAGGTCGAGCACGTGCTCGCGACCCAGACCCTGCCGCAGGCCAAGCCGAAGACCATGGCCGTCACCGTCAACGGCTCGCTGCCCGAGGGTGTCTCCGCCAAGGACCTCATCCTCACGCTGATCGCCAAGACCGGCACCGGCGGCGGCCAGGGCTACATCGTCGAGTACCGCGGGCAGGCGATCCGCGAGCTCTCGATGGAGGCCCGCATGACGATCTGCAACATGTCGATCGAGTGGGGCGCCAAGGCCGGCCTCATCGCGCCGGACCAGACGACGTTCGACTACATCGAGGGCCGCCCGGAGGCGCCGAAGGGCGCCGACTGGGACGCCGCGGTCGCGCACTGGAAGACGCTCGTCACCGACGAGGACGCCGTCTTCGACCGCGAGCTCGTGCTCGACGCCGCCGAGGTCACCCCGTTCGTCACGTGGGGCACCAACCCCGGGCAGGGTGCGCCGCTGGGCGCGGCCGTGCCGGCGCCGGAGGACTTCGACAACCCGCAGGACCGCGTCGCCGCCGAGAAGGCGCTCGCCTACATGGGCCTGGAGGCGGGTACGCCGCTGCGCGACATCAAGGTCGACACCGTCTTCATCGGTTCCTGCACCAACGGCCGCATCGAGGACCTGCGCGCCGCGGCCGCGGTGCTCGAGGGCCGCAAGGTCGACGAGCACACCCGCCTGCTCGTCGTACCGGGCTCGGTCAAGGTCCGCCTGCAGGCGCAGGACGAGGGCCTCGACGTGATCTTCAAGGAGGCCGGCGGCGAGTGGCGCGGTGCGGGCTGCTCCATGTGCCTGGGCATGAATCCCGACACCCTCGAGCCGGGCGAGCGCTCGGCCTCGACGTCCAACCGCAACTTCGAGGGCCGCCAGGGCAAGGGTGGCCGCACCCACCTGGTCTCCCCGCTCGTCGCAGCGGCGACCGCCGTGCGCGGCACCCTCTCCTCGCCCGCCGACCTCGCGCCCGTCGGCGCCGACGCCTGATCCCGGTCTCGATAGGCCGCCTCGTTCCTCGGCGGCCACTCGACCTACGAAAAGAGCAAAGATGGACAAGTTCACGTCTCACACCGGCGTCGGCGTCCCGCTGAAGCGCAGCAACGTCGACACCGACCAGATCATCCCGGCCGTCTACCTCAAGCGGGTGACCCGGTCCGGCTTCGAGGACGGGCTCTTCGCCGCGTGGCGCAACGACCCGGAGTTCGTGCTCAACAACCCGATCTACAGCGCCGGTACCGTCCTCGTCGCCGGCCCCGACTTCGGCACCGGGTCGTCCCGCGAGCACGCCGTCTGGGCGCTGCAGAACTACGGCTTCAAGGTGGTCATCTCCAGCCGCTTCGGCGACATCTTCCGCGGCAACTCCGGCAAGGCCGGGCTGCTGACCGCGCTCGTCGACGAGAAGGTCGTCCAGGCGCTGTGGGACTACCTCGACGACAACCCCGGCGGGCAGATCACCGTCGACCTCGACGCGAAGACCGTGACGACCCCCGGGGGCGAGGTCGCCGACTCGTTCGACATCGACGACTACACCCGCTGGCGACTGCTCGAGGGACTCGACGACATCGGCATCACCCTCTCGCACGAGTCCGACATCGCGACGTACGAGGGCTCGCGGCCGGCGTGGAAGCCGGCCACCCTCTGACCGCACCCTGCTCGGCGAAAGTGCCGGCTCCCGCCTCGGGAGCCGGCACTTTTCCGCGTTCGAGGGAGATTTCGGCGGCCGACACGCGCGTGATGGTGTCGGAGGTGGGCACTCCTCATTAGCGTGCGATCTATGACGTCGGGCAGCAGGCCCGGCTTGCGAGCTCGTACGGAAAGGCCGATCGTGAACAAGTCCCAGCTCATCGACGCGCTTGCCGCGCGCTTCGACGGCAACAAGAAGGCCGCAGCACATGCGCTCGAGTCCGTGCTCGACACCATCACCCGCGAGGTCGCTCGCGGGGAGAAGGTCGCCATCACCGGGTTCGGCTCGTTCGAGAAGCGAGTCCGGCCCGCCCGCATGGTCCGCAACCCGCAGACCGGCGAGCAGATCAAGACGAAGAAGACGTCAGTCCCCAAGTTCAGCGCCGGCGCGGACCTGAAGAACGTCGTCTCCGGCGTCAAGAAGCTGCCCAAGCTGGCCCTGCCCACCCTGCCCGGCAAGAAGGCAGCGTCGGCGCCGCCGGTGAAGGTCGCCGCCAGCCACACGCCGGCCGGCAAGAAGTCGGCCTCCCAGCGGACCACGACCACCAAGTCGGCAGCCGCCAAGAAGTCGTCGCCGGCGAAGTCCACTGCGAGCACCGCCTCGGCGAAGAAGGCGCCCGCCAAGGCCGCCTCGAAGAGCGCGTCGACCAAGACCGCCTCGACGAAGGGCGCGGCCAGCAAGAAGGCAGCCCCGACGAAGGCAGCGGCCTCGAAGGCGACGCCGTCGAAGTCGTCACCGTCGAAGACGTCGGCCGCCAAGAAGACGTCGACCGCCAAGACGTCGACCGCCAAGACGTCGACCGCGAAGACATCGACGACCAAGAAGGCACCGGCCTCGAAGAAGGCTGCGGCCAAGAAGTCCTGACTCCTGATCGCCGAGCGGGCCGCCTCGTCGAGGCGGCCCGCTCGGCGTCTCTCAGGGGAGGTCGAGGTCGGCGACGACCGCCGCCGTGCGCGGCCCGAGCCCGAGCGCGATCGCCGCTCGGAGGTCGCCCAGCGCGTCGACGTCGCGCCGCAGCGTTGCCAGGCTCCCGGCCACCGGCAGGGCGCCCGCGTCGTCGTGCGCGGCCCGCGAGCCGTCGCCGAAGCGCGGCGAGAACTCCCGGACCGCGGCGGTGTAGAGCGTCGTCCCGACGCCCTCCGCATCCGAGACGTACGCCGGCCGGCCGGCCGGGACCGCCGACAGGGCCGCGTCGAGGTCGGCCGCGCGCAGGGCGGGCAGGTCGCCGGTGAGCGCGACGGGGACGAGGTCCGGCCACCGCCGGGCGGCCTCGGCGGCCGCCTGGACGAGCGTGCCGTTGAGGTCGTCGCTGACGCCGTCGGGGATCGCGACGCAGCCGAGCGCCGTCAGGTCGGCCGAGAAGCCGGCGTCGTCGGTGACCGCGAGGACCGCGCCGACGGAGGTCGCGTCGAGGCAGGCCTGGGCGGTGTCCAGGGCGAAGGCCTCGGCGAGCCGCCGGCGTACGGGGTCGGTGAGCTCGGAGAGGCGCGACTTGCCGCGGGCTGGCGGCTTCACGGGGAGCAGGACGACGTGCGTGGGCATCGCGACGATCTTCCCAGGTGACGCTGACGCGGAACGCGCGAGGGGACCGGTAGCCTCCTTCCTCGTGGGCAAGTACCGGAAGCTGGGGCACAAGCGCGGCTGGGCATGGGCGATCGCGGTCGCGATCGTCAAGCCGGTCCTCCTCTCGACGACCAAGCAGCGCTGGGAGGGCGGCGACAAGATCCCCGCGACCGGCGGGTGCATCCTCGCGCTCAACCACGTGTCGCACATCGACCCGCTGACCGCGGCCCACCTCTCGTGGGACTACGGCCGGCAGTCGCGCTACCTCGCGAAGTCGGGGCTGTTCAAGAACAAGTGGCTGGCTCGGTTCCTCCGCGCCGCCGGGCAGATCCCGGTCGAGCGCTCGAGCGCCGGGGCGCGCGCGTTCGATGAGGCGGTCAAGGCGGTCAACGCCGGCGAGCTCGTCGTCGTCTACGTCGAGGGCTCGATCACCAAGGACCCGGCCGGCTGGCCGATGGTCGGCAAGTCGGGCGCGGCCCGCATCGCGCTCGCGACCGGCGCCCCCGTCATCCCGGTCGGGCAGTGGGGCGCGCAGCAGCTGCTGCCCGCCTACTCCAAGCGGCCGCACCCGTTCCCGCGCAAGACCGTCCGGATGAAGGTCGGCGACCCGGTCGACCTCCGCGACCTGGTCGAGCAGGAGCACACCGTGCAGGTCGTCGCGGAGGCGACGCACCGGATCATGGACGCGATCGTCGACCTCGTCGCCGACGTGCGTGGCGAGCCGCGACCGGCCGAGCTGTTCGACCCGCGCAAGGCCGGCGTACGCGCGACCGGCAACCCGAACAAGAAGCCCAGGACGAAGTGACGGGGAAGGTCGCCGTCTTCGGCGCGGGATCCTGGGGCACCGCCTTCTCGATCGTCCTCGCCGACGCGGGGAACGAGGTCACCATCTGGGCACGCCGCGAGGAGGTCGCCCAGGCGATCAACGAGCAGCACGAGAACGCCGACTACCACCCCGGGGTGCAGCTGCCGCCGGCCATCTCGGCCACCCATGACGTCGAGAAGGCCGTGCACGAGGCCGACGTCGTCGTCCTCGCGACGCCCTCGCAGACGCTGCGCGACAACCTCGTCGAGTGGGCGCCGTTCCTGCCCGACCAGGCCGTCCTCGTCTCGCTCATGAAGGGTGTGGAGCTCGGCACGCTCGAGCGGATGAGCCAGGTCATCGCGGGCGTGACCGGCGCGGGTCCCGATCGGATCGCCGTCATCAGCGGGCCGAACCTCTCACCGGAGATCGCCCGTCGCGAACCGGCCGCCGGAGTGGTCGCCTGCACCGACGAGGGCGTCGCCCAGATGCTGCAGGCGCGGGTGCACAGCGCCGCGTTCCGGCCCTACACGTCGACCGACGTGATCGGCTGCGAGATCGGCGGCGCCTACAAGAACGTGGTCGGCATCGCGGCCGGCATGGCCGCCGGGCTCGGCTTCGGCGACAACACCACCGCGTCGGTGATCACCCGCGGGCTCGCCGAGACCGCGCGCCTGGCGGTGAAGCTCGGCGCCAACCCCCTCACGCTGATGGGGCTCGCCGGCCTCGGCGACCTGGTCGCCACCTGCTCCTCGCCGCTGTCGCGCAACCGCACGTTCGGGGAGAACCTCGGCCGCGGCATGTCGGTCCCCGACATCGTGGCCCAGACCCGGCAGGTGGCCGAGGGCGCGAAGTCGTGCCACTCGCTGCGCGAGCTCGCCGCGCGCAACGACGTGGACGCACCCGTGGCGCAGTACGTCGACGACGTGGTCGGCGGCCGGATGACGGCTGCCGAGATGATGGACGCCGTGCTCGGCCGTCCGACGAAGGCCGAGACGGACTGAGTCCGGTCCGGCGGGGTCAGAGCCGGTCGAGCGCCTGCTCGAGGTCGGCCCAGAGGTCGGCGACGTCCTCGATGCCGACCGAGAGCCGCACCAGCCCCTCGGGCACCTCGCGGGCCTCGCCCTTCCACCGGCGGCGCCGCTCGAAGGTCGACTCGACGCCGCCGAGCGAGGTCGCGTGCACCCACAGCAGCGTGCTGTGGGTGAGCAGCTCCGCCTGCTCCGGGGTCGCGAGGACGACCGCGAGCATGGCGCCCAGGCCGGGGTACCTGACCTCAGTCACGGCCGGGTGCTGCTCGAGCCGGCGGGCCAGCTCGGCCGCGTTGGCGGACGCACGCTCGATCCGCAGCGGCAGCGTGCGCAGCCCACGGAGGGCGAGCCAGGTCTCGAACGGGCCGGGGACGGCGCCGTACAGGTCGCGCCGGCCCTTGAGGACGTCCCACAGCGACGGGTCGGCCACGACGACGGCGCCCATGACGACGTCGGAGTGGCCGGCGAGGTACTTGGTCGCCGAGTGCAGGACGATGTCGGCGCCGAGCTCGAGCGGGCGCTGCAGGATCGGGGTCGCGAAGGTGTTGTCGACCACCACGCGGGCGCCGACGTCGTGCGCCGCGGCGATGAGCGCGGGCAGGTCGGCGAGCTCCATGCCGGGGTTGGTGGGGGACTCCAGCCACAGCAGCGCGGTGTCCTCGTCGAGAGCGGCGATGACGGCCTTGGTGTCGGAGACGTCGACGAGCCGTGTCTTCACCCGCCCGCGGGACTCGCGGTCGGCCAGCTGGCCGGCGGTGCCGAGGTAGGACTGCCCGGCCACGACGACGCTGTCGGCGTCGACCAGGTCGAGCAGGGTGGCCGTCGCCGCCTGGCCGCTCGCGAACGCCAGCGCCTTGCCGCCCTCGAGCGCGCCCAGCGTGTCCTCGAACGCGACCCACGCGTCGTTGGTGTAGCGGCCGTACTCCTTGTCCCCGCCGCCGACGTACGTCGACGCCATCGTGATCGGCACGTTGAGCGGCTGGTCCGGCTCGTGCGGGGGGCGCCCGGCGTGGACGGCGACGGTGCTGGGACGGAGCGCGGCGGGCTTCGCGAGGTCGGCCATGCCCACAGACTATGAGGCTGCGCCGGCTGGTCTCCCCGGGCCCGCCCCGCCTGGACACGCACCCAGGCGACGCGGGTCGACGACGACACCGGTCGACGGAGCCTCTAGGGTCATTCGCCATGACCGAGATGCCCGGGATCGTCAGTGGAGTGACCGCATGATCGCGATGACCCTGTCGCAGATCGCCGACGTGGTCGGCGGCGAGGTGGTCGGCGCGGCCGAGGCCGTGAGCGTCACCGGCCCGGTCGTCCTCGACGGTCGCGAGGCCGGGCCCGGAAGCCTGTTCGTGGCCTTCGTCGGCGAGCGCGTCGACGGCCACGAGCACGCCCCGCAGGCAGGGGAGCACGGCGCCGTCGCCGTGCTCGGAAGCCGGCCGACCGAGCTGCCGACCGTCGTCGTCGCCGACACCCAGCACGCGCTCCAGCAGCTCGCCGCGTACGTCGTCGCGCAGGTGCGCCGGGCGGGGAACCTGACGGTCGTGGGACTGACCGGGTCGCAGGGCAAGACGTCCACCAAGGACCTGCTCGGCGCCGTGCTCGGCCACGCCGCTGCGACCGTGGCGACCCGGGGCTCGTTCAACAACGAGCTCGGCATGCCGCTCACGGCGCTGCGCGTCGAGCCGGACACGCGGTTCCTCGTCCTCGAGCTGGGGGCTCGGGGCAAGGGCCACATCGCCGAGCTGACCCGCGTGGTCAGGCCCGACATCGCGATCGTCCTCAACGTCGGCACCGCCCACCTGGGCGAGTTCGGGTCGCGCGAGGCGATCGCCGAGGCCAAGGGCGAGCTGGTGCAGGCGCTGCCCCCCACCGGTACGGCGGTGCTCAACGCCGGCGACGAGCGGGTGGCGGCGATGGCGCGGCTCACCGACGGGTCGGTCGTCACGTTCGGGGACGAGCCGTCGGCCGACGTACACGTCGAGGACCTGACGCTCGACCGCCTCGGCCGGCCGTCGTTCGTGCTGGCGACGCCGCAGGGCTCGGTGCCGGTGACCCTCAAGGTCGTCGGCGCCCACCAGGCGCTCAACGCCGCCGCGGCCGCGGCCGCGGCCCTGGCCGCCGGCCTGACGCCGGCCGAGATCGGCGAGGCGCTCTCGGGCGTCGAGACCCTCTCGCAGTGGCGGATGGAGCTGCGCGAGCTGGCCGACGGCGTCATCGTGCTCAACGACTCCTACAACGCCAACCCCGAGTCGATGCGGGCCGCGCTGGACGCGCTGGCCTCGATCGGCGCCGACCCCGACGTCCGACGGACGGTGGCCGTGCTCGGCGAGATGCTGGAGCTGGGGGAGGGCGGCGCCGCCGAGCACCGGGGTGTCGGCGCGTTCGCGACCGAGCGCGGGATCGACCAGGTGCTGGTCGTCGGCGAGGGCGCCCGTGGCATCCACGAGGGCGCGGGGGGGCGCAGCACGCTCGTCGCTGACAACGCGGCGGCGGTGGCGTGGGTGCGGGAGCACGTCGGCGCGGGTGACGCGGTTCTCTTCAAGGCGTCCCGGGGGGCGCGCCTCGACGAGGTCGCTTCGGCGCTTCAGTAGGGTCGATCACCATGACCGACACCCCCTCCCGCAAGGTCCGCGTCGCCCTGGTCTTCGGGGGCCGCTCCGGGGAGCACGCCATCTCGGCGGCGACCGCGGCCGGCGTGATGAAGGCCATCGACCGGGACAAGTACGACGTCCTCCCGGTCGGCATCACGCGCGAGGGTCGGTGGGTGCTCGCCTCCGGGGACCCGGCCCGCTGGGAGCTCACGGCGGGCCATCTGCCGGAAGTCACCGACGACGCCGGCCGCGAGCTCGCCAGCCTCGGCGAGGTCGGCGACGTCGACGTCGTCTTCCCGCTGCTGCACGGACCCTACGGCGAGGACGGCACCATCCAGGGCCTGCTCGAGCTGGCCGGCGTCCACTACGTCGGCGCCGGCGTGCTCGCCTCGGCGGTCGGGATGGACAAGCAGTACATGAAGCTCGTCTTCGCCGGCCACGGCCTGCCCGTCGGGCCGTACGTCGTCATCAAGCCGCGCGACTGGGAGCAGAACCAGTCGGCGATGATCGAGCGGGTCCAGGCCGAGCTGAAGTTCCCCGTCTTCGTGAAGCCGGCCCGGGCCGGCTCGTCGCTCGGCGTCACCCGCGTGGACGACCTCACCGGCCTGGCCGACGCGATCGAGGAGGCCCGGTTCCACGACCCGAAGGTCCTCGTCGAGGAGGGCATCGACGGCCGCGAGATCGAGTGCGCCGTCCTCGGCGGCCGCGGCGGCGCCGCGCCGCGGGCCTCGGTGCCCGGCGAGATCGTCGTCGACCACGACGCGGCGCAGTTCTACGACTTCGAGGAGAAGTACTCCGCTGACTCGCACGCGCGGACGCAGGCGCCCGCCGACCTGCCGGCCGACGTCTCCGAGCGGGTCCGCGAGATCGCCGTGCAGGCGTTCGAGGCGATCGGGGCCGAGGGGATCTCCCGCGTCGACGTCTTCGTGATGCCCGACGGCGAGGTGGTCATCAACGAGATCAACACGATGCCCGGGTTCACCCCGATCTCGATGTATCCGCAGATGTGGGAGGCCTCCGGCATCTCCTACCCGGAGCTGATCGACGAGCTCATCCAGCTCGCGCTGGAGCGCCCGACCGGCCTGCGCTGACCGCCGCCGGGTCAGGCCCGCGCGAGCGCGCGGGCGATCAGGTCCTTGGCGACCGCGCCGAGGCTGGTGCCGGACGCGGTGCAGGAGAAGGGGAAGACGGACGTCTCCGTGGTCCCCGGCGTGATCGCGGTCTCGAGCACCACGAACGAGCCGTCGGGCCCGACGATGAAGTCGGACCGGGACAGGTCGCGCAGGCCGAGCACCTCGTGGGCGCGGACGGCTGCCTGCCCGATCTCGTCGACGACCGCGCGCTCGAGGCCGAGCGGGCGCAGGCCGACGAACTCGGCGGTGTAGCGCGCCGAGAAGTCGAACTCGTGGCCCTTGACGAAGTCGATCTCGATCGGCGCGAGCGGCACGACGCCCTCGTCGGTCTCGTGGACGACGACCGACACGTTGGCCCCCGGGTAGAAGCGCTCGATGAGGGCCTCGTCGTAGTAGGCGTAGGTCCCGACGAGGGCGGACGGCAGCTCGGCGAGGCCGTCGACGCCGGTGACCCCGAGCGCGGACCCGCCCCGGGTCGGCTTGACGACGACGCGCGTGCCGAGCCGCTCCATCACGTGCTCCATCAGCGCGTTCGCGCCGATGTCGCGGAACGTCTGCGCCGAGAGGCCGACGCTGTCGGGGACCGGGATGCCCGCCCGCCGCAGCAGCTCGCGCGCGGTGGCCTTGTCGTAGGCGACCCGGCAGGCGCGGGCCTCGGAGCCGACGTACGGCAGGCTGATGAGCTCGAGCAGGGTCTGGATCTCGCCGTCCTCACCGAACTGGCCGTGCAGCGCCGGCACGGCGGCGACGACCTTGTCGCGCTCGAGGTCGTGGAGCAGGTTGCGGTCGAAGTCGTACGCCGCCACCTCGACGCCCGAGGCCCGCAGCTCGCGCACGAGGTTGCGTCCGCTCGCCAGGGAGACGTCGCGCTCGTGGCTGAGCCCGCCGGCGATGACGGCGATGGGCCCCTCGAAGTCACTCATGGGGCCCAGGGTTCCACATCGGACGGTCACTCACAGCGGGCGCCCACGGTGAGGGAGCTCTTGAGCGGCTCGGCCAGATCGATCAGCACCGCGGCCGAGGTAGTGCCGCGTTGCTTGGCCGGGATGTGCACGGCCACGCGCGGCGTGAGGGTGACGGTGGTCAGCGTGACGTCGGCATCGTTGTCGCCGAGCTCCTTCGCGGGGGCGTACCAGTCCACGCCGTTGATGACGTCGCAGCCCGAGGTCGGGCCGAAGCCGTCGGGTACGTCGACCCCGCAGGTCAGCGTGACGGGCGGATCGCCCCAGGCGCCGCCGTAGGAGTCCTTCGGCGTGAACTCGACCGGCGCCAGGTCGCCGAGCTTGGTCGGGAGCGCGGCGGCGAGCTTCGCGCAGGCAGCGCGTGCCGAGGCCGGCGGGGGAGTGATCTCGACCGGACCGCCACAGGCGGTCAGCACCAGCACTCCGGACAGCACGGCGCCCCGTGCCGCGAGCGGCACGGGGCGGAGCAGGCGACGCACGCTCAGATGTGGACGACCGGACACGTCAGCGTCCGGGTGATGCCGTCGAGGTTCTGCACCTTCGAGACGACCAGCTTGCCGAGCTCGTCGACGTTGCGGGCCTCGGCGCGCACGATCACGTCGTAGGGGCCGGTGACGTCCTCGGCCATCGTGACGCCCTTGATCTTGGCGATCTGGGCGGCCACCTCGGCGGCCTTGCCGACGTCGGTCTGGATGAGGATGTAGGCCTGGACGACCATGCTGCTCTCCCTACTGCTGGGCGGTGCGGTGAGACCCCTGGGGCCGCCGATCAACCTATCGTGCGGCTCACTCCTGTCCATAGCCGTGTCCAACGCGACCCCGGCCGCCGCGTCGTGCTGGGATGGAGGCGTGGTGGAGCAGACGGTGGCGGATCTCGGTGAGTTCGGACTGATCGCGGAGCTGACGAAGCGCTTCCCGCAGGGTGAGCAGGTGCTCGTCGGGCCCGGCGACGACGCTGCGCTCCTGCGCATCCGCAACGGCCATGTCGTGGTCTCCACCGACCTGCTCGTCGAGGGTCGGCACTTCCGGCGCGAGTGGGCCTCGGCCGCCGACGTCGGGCACCGGGCCGCCGCGCAGAACCTGTCCGACATCAACGCCATGGGCGGCCGGGCACACTCGCTGACGATCGGACTGGCCGCGCCGGCCGACCTACCCGTCGCGTGGGCGCTCGGCTTCGCCGAAGGCTTCGCGGAGGAGTGCTCGCTCGTCGGGGCCAGCGTCGTCGGCGGTGACGTCACCCGGTCGAGCGAGATCGTCGTGTCGGTGACGGTCCTCGGGTCGGTCACCCAGGCACCGGTCCTGCGGTCGGGCGCCCGCCCGGGCGACGTACTCGCCCTCGCCGGGCGGCAGGGCTGGGCCGCCGCCGGGCTCGCCGTCCTGGGCCGAGGGTTCCGGTCGCCGCGCGCGGTCGTGGCCGCCTACCAGCGCCCCGAGCCGCCGTACGACGCCGGCCCGGCCGCGGCCGCCGCCGGTGCGACCGCCATGGTGGACGTGTCCGACGGCCTGCTGGCCGAGGCCGGCCACCTCGCCGCCGCCTCCGGGGTCGCCATCGACGTCGCGGCGTCCTCGCTCGAGATCCCGGAACCGTTCGAGGCGGTCGCCGCGGCCCTCAACGCCGACCCCGTGTCGTTCGCCCTCACCGGCGGCGACGACCACGCGCTGCTGGCCACCTTCCCCTCCGCCGCCGCACTTCCCGACGGCTGGCGGGTGATCGGGCAGGTGGCCGAGGGCACCGGCGTCACCGTCGACGGTGAGTCCTACGACGGGCCGTCGGGGTGGACGCACTTCTGAGGTCGCCGCTGTCTGTTCATCGAGGTATGCAGGGAAATGCGCACTTCCCGGGCGGAGTTCCGCACGGGAAGTGACCACTCGGCTGCATACCTCGATGAACATGCAGGCGACCGCGCGGCCGGCACCATCGGCCACCATCAGCAGGGTGGCCGTCAGCCCGGGCACCCTCAGCCAGCGAGTCCGAGGACGCGCTCGAGCCGGGCGCGGGTGACGGCCGGGATGTCGAAGTCGGCCCAGATCAGCCGCACCATCGTCGCTCCGGTCAGCTCGCGCAGCTCGTCCTCGCGGCGCTTCTCCTCGAAGACGGCGTCTCCCGGCGCCTGACCCGGCTTGAGGAGACGCCCGTACTTGACCTGCCCGTCGAACTCGCCCAGCACGCGCTGGTCGCGCCACCACCAGTCGGAGATGCCGGCGACGGTGCCGTCGGCGCGGCGTACCTCGTGCTGAGCCTCGGGCCGGGGGAGACCGGCGCGGTGGAAGAGCCAGTTCCCCCTGGACTCGCCGATCGACCCCGCGCAGGCGTTCGCGATCTCGAGGGGGACCGCGAGGTGCCGCGCGAACGGCCAGTGCCGCATCAGGTCGTACGTCGCCCCGAGCGTCGCCCGGTCGAACAGGGCCGCGCGCAGGCCGGCCTCCATGAGGCAGAGCGCCTTCTCGTTGCTCGTGCGCGAGCCGGCTTCGAGGACGCACCGTTCGGCTCGTAGTACCTGCTGACCGTCGACCTCGGTGACGTCGTTGTCGACCCAGAACCCCTCGTGGTGGATGACGTCGCCCTCGACGCGACCGGCGCCGCCGTCGAGCCGGGTGACGTGCACGCGCGCCAGGTCGAGTCCCCAGACGTCGATGCCGTGACGGACCACGCCCGAGGCGTGGCTGAGCGCGACGACGTCCCCGAGGGAGCGGAGCACCGCGCTCGAGCGGACGCGGTGGCGAGCGACGTCGTCGAGCCGCGTCCACGTGTCGTCGAACACGTAGGCGCCACGCCGGATCCTGCGCCACACCTTCGCCCGGACCATGTGGGTGATCTCGCGGTCCACGTAGCCGGCGCCCTTGGCGTCCCGCCGTGTGAAGAAGCCGTCCCGGTCCGCGATGACGCGCAGGGGGTCGATGTCCATGCCCGGACCATCCCCGTCGGCGGGCGTCGTCGGGAGCTGGCCTCGTCGGGACTGTGGATGGTCCGTGCGCCGGGTGGGGCTGTGGGCTGTGACCGGCCCGTCGGCTGGTTCATCGAGGTATGCAGGGAAATGCGCACTTCCCGCGCGGAGTTCCGCACGGGTAGTGACCACTCGGCTGCATACCTCGATGAACAGCCGAGGGGAGCCGCCCACCCCAACACAAGAGCCGCCGCCCGAAACCGGGCAGCGGCTCTGGTGACAGTTTCGTCAGCGGGTCAGCGAGTGACCTTGCCGGCCTTGATGCAGCCGGTGCAGACGTTGAGGCGCTTCGGGGTGCCGTTGATGACGGCACGCACGCGCTGGATGTTGGGGTCGAAGCGACGCTTCGTGATCTTGCGGGACCACGGCCGGTTGTTGCCGAAGCCCGGCTTCTTGGCGCAGATGTCGCAGACGGCAGCCACCGTGAACTCCTGAAGTGATTTCGTTACTAGGTCAGTCGTCGCCGGCGAGCAGCGCCAGGCAACCGAAAAAGAGTATCCCAGGCCCTCCGGTCCGATGAAATCCACACCGTCCCGACCGCGGCGGGCGGTGCCCGGATTCCGGGTTCTGCCCACTAGCCTGTGACGACATCAGGCTACCCGGACGGCGAGGAGGACGCATGTCGGCAGCGCGACCGCTCGACCTCGCCGTCCTCTCCCGCTTCGCCGACATGGCGACCGACGCCCTCGGTGCGGCACGCGAGGAGATCGACGCGCTCAACGTCTACCCGGTGGCCGACGGCGACACGGGCACCAACATGTTCCTCACGCTCTCGGCCGCCTGCGACGCGCTGCACGAGGCCGAGGACCAGGACCGCTCGGCCGCGCTCGAGGCGTTCGCCCGCGGCGCGCTGCTGGGGGCGCGCGGCAACTCGGGCGTGATCCTGGCCGAGATGCTCGGTGCCGTCGCCCGGCGCGTGGGCCGCCAGGTGGTCGAGCCGACGGCAGTGGTCGTGGCCGAGGCCCTGCAGCAGGCCGCCGAGGCGTCGTACGCCGCCGTCGGCATCCCCGTCGAGGGCACCATCCTCACCGTGTGCCGCGCGGCGAGCGACGCGGCGATGGAGCGGGCGAAGGTCACCGGCGCCAGGACCGGCGAGGTGCTGTGCGCGGCCGCCGCCGCCGCCCGCGACGCCCTGGCGCGTACGCCCGAGCAGCTGGCGGTCCTCCGGGACGCCGGCGTCGTCGACGCCGGTGGCCGCGGGCTGTCGGCGATCCTCGACGCCGCCGAGACCGCCCTGACCGGCCGCCGGCCCACGCCCGTCGCGCCGCGGGTCGGGCCGCAGCACACGATCCCCTCGCCCCAGCCGGGGGCGCCGGCCTGCCCGGACGGACCGGCCTTCGAGGTGATGTACCTCCTCGACGCGACGCCCGACGCCGTCGCCGTCCTCCGCGAGCGGCTGGCCGACCTGGGCGAGTCGCTCGTGGTCACCGGCTCGGACCAGCTGTGGAACGTCCACGTGCACGTCGACGACGCCGGCGCCGCCCTCGAGGCCGGCATCGCGGCCGGCCGGCCGCATCGCGTGCGCGTGAACCACCTGGAGGCCGCGGCCCGTACCCCCGCACGCACCGGCCGTCGCGTCGTCGCCGTGGCCGCCGGCGCCGGCCTGCGCGCGCTCTTCGAGGAGGCCGGCGCCGTCGTGGTGGACGGCGGACCGGGCCGGCGCCCGTCCGCAGGTGCGCTGCTGGAGGCGATCCGCGACACCAACGCCGCCGAGGTCGTCGTCCTGCCCAACGACTCCGACAGCCTCCGCGCGGCCGCCGTCGCGGCCCGGACGGCCGAGGCCGACGACGGCATCCGGGTCGCGGTGGTCCCGAGCTATGCGCAGGTCCAGGGCCTGGCCGCCATGGCGGTCCACGAGCCCGGCCGGACGTTCGACGGCGACGTCCTCGAGATGACCGCGACCGCGCGGCACGTCCGCCACGGCGCCGTCACCATCGCCGCGAAGCGGGCGATGACGATGGCCGGACCGTGTGAGATCGGGGACCCGCTCGGCGTCGTGGACGGCGACTTCGTGGTCGTCGGGGACGACCTCGCCGCCGTCGCGACCGACGTGCTCGGCCGCCTCCTCGGCGCGGGCGGCGAGATGGTGACCGTCGTGTCGGGAGCCGGCCCCGACGACCCCGAGCTGGCCCGCGTCTGCGCCGCCTGGGTCGAGGCGCACCACCCGACTGTCGATGTGATGGTGTACGACGGTGGCCAGGACCGATACCCGCTCCTGATGTCCGTCGAGTAGCCCCGGAGGAAGACCGTCGTGATCACCCTCGACTCCCCGGTCGCCGCCGTGCTCGGCGCCAACAAGAAGGCCGAGAAGTTCACCAAGGGGCTCGGCCTGCAGACCGTCGGCGACCTGCTGCGCCACTTCCCGCGCCGCTACCTCAACACCGCCGACCTGACCAAGGTCGACCAGCTCCAGGAGGGCGACTACCTCACCGTGGTGGGGGAGATCGTGCGCAGCGAGGTGAAGGACTACACCGACCGCCGGACCGGCCGGCGCGCCTCCCGCCTCGAGACCGTGCTCGGCACTGACGGCCCCCGGCTGCAGATGACGTTCTTCGCCAAGAACCCCCGCGTCACCCACTGGCAGGCGAAACGGCTCGCAGCCGGCACCCGCGGCGTCTTCATGGGGAAGGTCGGCAGCTTCCGCGGCACCTGGCAGCTGACCAACCCGCAGCTGGTGCTGTTCGGCGACGCGGACGAGGAGGACTCCGAGGCCGCCGAGGCGATGATGACGGTCGAGGAGCTCACCGCGCTCTTCCCGATCTACCCCCTGACCGCCGGCCTGGAGTCGTGGGAGGTCATGCGGGCCACGCGGTTCGCGCGCACGGTCGTCGACGAGGTGCCCGAGGTCGTGCCGGAGAGCATCCGGTCGTCCTACGACGTCGTCGGCGCGCGCCAGGCGTTCGACTGGATCCACGCCCCGGAGGACTGGGCGCAGGTCAAGGCGGCGCAGCGTCGCTTCCGCTTCGAGGAGGCGCTGGTCCTCCAGACGGTGCTCGCGCGGCGCCGCCAGTTCGCCCGCGCGATCGGCGCCGCGCCTCGCACCGGTGGCGGCGACCTGCTGGCCCGGTTCGACGAGCGGCTGCCGTTCACCCTGACCGACGGCCAGCGCGACGTCGGGGCGGAGATCGAGCGCGACCTCGCTCAGCCGCACCCGATGAACCGGCTCCTGCAGGGCGAGGTCGGCTCCGGGAAGACGCTCGTCGCGCTGCGCGCGATGCTCCGCGTCGTCGACTCCGGCGGCCAGACGGCCCTGCTCGCGCCGACCGAGGTCCTCGCGCAGCAGCACTTCCGCTCCATCACCGCCATGCTCGGCGACCTCGCCGGTGGCGGGCTGTTCGGCGAGGGCACCGGCGTCGAGCTGCTGACCGGCTCGATGACGAAGTCGCAGCGCACCGGCCCGCTCAGCCGGCTGGTGACAGGGGAGTCGGGCATCGTCGTCGGCACGCACGCGCTCCTGCAGGACCAGGTGCAGTTCTTCGACCTGGGGCTGGTCGTCGTCGACGAGCAGCACCGTTTCGGCGTGGAGCAGCGGGCGGCGCTCACGGACAAGGCCGGGACGCCGCCGCACGTGCTCGTGATGACCGCGACGCCGATCCCGCGCACGGTGGCGATGACGGTCTTCGGCGACCTGGAGGTCTCCACCCTCACCGAGCTGCCCGCCGGGCGGGCACCGATCCAGACCTCGCTCGTCCCGCTCGCCGAGCACCCGCAGTGGCAGTCGCGGATCTGGGAGCGGGTCCGTGAGGAGGTCGCCAAGGGTCACCAGGCCTACGTGGTCGCGCCGCGGATCAGCGGCGACGAGGCGGAGCAGGGCGAGAGCGACGCGGTCGACCGCGACGAGGACGGCAACCCGCTCGGCCCGGTCGCCGCAGGGTCGCTCAGCGCGGTCGTCGAGGTGGCCGAGCAGCTGTGCAGCGGCCCGCTCGCGGGGCTGCGGGTCGGTGTCCTCCACGGCAAGCTGCCGCCCGACGAGAAGGACCGCACCATGCGGGCGTTCGCGGCCGGCGAGCTCGACGTACTCGTCTCCACGACCGTCATCGAGGTCGGCGTCGACGTCGCCAACGCCACCGCCATGGTCATCCTCGACGCCGACCGCTTCGGCGTCTCCCAGCTCCACCAGCTGCGCGGCCGGGTCGGCCGTGGCGGCCTGCCGGGGCTCTGCCTGCTGGTCACGCACGCCGAGCTGGGCTCGCCCGCACGCCTGCGGCTCGACGCCGTCGCCGGGAGCAACGACGGCTTCGCGCTCAGCCAGGTCGACCTCGAGCTGCGCCGCGAGGGCGACATCCTCGGCGCGTCCCAGTCCGGCCGCTTCTCCAGCCTGCAGACGCTGCGCGTGCTGCGCGACGAGCAGACGATCGTCGAGGCGCGTGCGGCCGCCGCGACCTTGCTCGATGCCGACGCCGACCTGGCCGGCGCTCCGGAGCTGGCCCGCGTGGTCGCCGAGATCGAGCGCACCGAGGGCGCCCAGTTCCTGGAGCGCTCGTGACGCGCATCATCGGCGGCACGGCCGGCGGGCGCCGGCTCGCGACGCCCAAGGGTGACCAGACCCGGCCGACGAGCGACCGGGTCCGCGAGGCGCTCTTCTCGGCCCTCGACTCCTGGGCGGGCTCACTGCACGGGCTCCGTTTCCTCGACCTCTACGCCGGCTCCGGCGCGATCGGCCTCGAGGCCTGGTCCCGCGGTGCCGCCGCGGTGACGCTCGTGGAGTCCGACCGGCGCACCGCCGCCCTCGTCGCCTCCAACGCCCGCTCGCTGGGCTTCCCGGAAGCCGACGTGGTCGCGGCGTCGGTCCCGACGGTGCTCGCCGGAGCGCCACGGTCGCCCTACGACGTGGTCTTCAGCGATCCGCCGTACCCCCTCGACGAGGAGGCGCTCGCCCGCGACCTCGCCCTGCTCGCGAGCAACGGCTGGCTGGCGCCCGACGCGCTGGTCGTCGTCGAGCGCGCGTCTCGCAGCCCGGAGCCGACGTGGCCCGCGGGCCTGAGGCTGTGGCGCGAGAAGAAGTACGGCGAGACCCGCCTCTGGTACGCCGAGGCGGCACCCGACCGCTAGCGTGTCCGTCATGCGTCGCGCGGTCTGCCCCGGCTCCTTCGACCCGGTGACCAACGGTCATCTCGACATCATCGGCCGGGCGGCCGGTCTGTTCGACGAGATCGTCGTCGCGACGGGCGTCAACGTCTCGAAGCGCCGACTGTTCGACCCCGAGGAGCGCCTCGCGATGCTCGAGGAGGCCGTGCGGCCGTGGGACAACGTGCGCGTCTCGGGCTTCACGGGTCTGATCGTCGACTTCTGCCGTGAGATCGGCGCGATCGCGATCGTGAAGGGTCTGCGCGGGGCGACCGACTACGAGTACGAGCTGCCGATGGCGCAGATGAACGTCCACCTGACCGGCATCGAGACGATGTTCCTGCCGGGCGCGACCGGCACCGCGTTCGTCTCCTCGAGCCTCATCAAGGAGGTCGCCGCGTTCGGCGGCGACATCTCGGCGTTCGTGCCGGAGTTCGTCGCCGAGCGGCTCGAGGAGAAGCTGGCGCGGTAGGCGTCAGTCGGGCCGCCGCGCGACGGCGACCAGACCGGTGCCCGCCGTCGGGCGGAGCCGCTGGAGCAGCCGGAACGGCGCGGTCGACGCGGCGACGAAGGTGCCCTGCCGTGACGTCGTCGGCTGGAACGTGCGCCCGCTCGCCTGCGTCAGCTCGGCCATCGACGCATCGCCGACCCGCTGCAGCTTCTTGGCGTCGATGCGGTTGCGGACCGCCTCGAGGGCGTAGCCGAGCGGCCAGCCGTAGACCGTGACGTCGACGTCGGTGAGACCGGCGTCGGTCAGCCGCGAGCGCAGCTCGTCGGGGCTGTAGCGCCGGAAGTGCCCGGCGTGGACGTCCATCGGGCCGAACCTGTCCTGGAAGGCCGGGACCGACAGGACGAGGTGGCCACCGGGGCGGACGAACCGGACCCACTCGGCGAGCGTGGCCGCGTCGTCCTCGATGTGCTCGAGCACCTCGAAGGCGCAGACCATGTCGAAGGTGGAGCCCTCGGGGACGACCGAGTGGATCCCGTGCAGCACCCGGCCACCGCGCGGGACGATCCGCGAGGAGGCGACGTCGAACGAGGTGTCGTCCGGCTCCACGCCGAGGTAGTCGGCACGCTCGGCGAGGCGGGCGCCGAACGCGCCCTGGCCGCAGCCGATCTCGAGCGCGGTGCGAGGGCGCAGCCGGTCGATCACACCCTTCACCACGTCGTAGCGGAGCCAGGCGCGGATCGCCAGCGGGGGCAGCGGCTCGGTCGTCTTCGGGCGGGTCTCGGTCACAGATCGCTCCTCTGGGTCGGCGATCAGGCTAACCGGTGCACTCAACGCGGGGCGCGGAGGGCCGCGAGCGCGTCGAGCATCGGCCGGACGACCGCGCCGGCGGTGAAGCGCTCGCGCGCCAGGCCGTACGCCGACCGGCGCAGTCGGGCGACGGAGTCCGGGTCGTCGGCGAGCCGCCGCAGGGCATCGGCCAGGGCGCGCGCGTCGCCCGGGGGGACGAGCACGGCCGTGTCGCCGAGCGCCGCGCGCTGCGGGGGAGTGTCCGACGTGACGACGACCGTCGCGGCAGCCGCTCCCTGGTAGGCCTTCGTCGGCACGACCTCGAGCGCCTTCGCCGTGGTCCCGACGATCCCGAGGCTGACGTCGTGGCCGGCGACGAGGTCGGGCAGCTCGTCGCCGCCGACCCAGTCGACCCACCGCACCCGCGGGTTGGCGGCGGCGAGCCGCTCGGCCCGCGGCCGGTCCTGCCCGCTGCCCACCATCGTGAACTCGATCCGGGCGTCGTCGGCGAGCGCCGCGATCGCCTCGGCGATGACCGGCGTCCCGTGCAACGGCGTGTAGAGCCCGACGAAGACGACCCGGAGGCCGTCTCGCGGTGCCCGGTCCACCGTCACGGCACCGGCCGCGAACCATCGGTCAGTCGCGCCGACCGGGCACACGGCCGTCTTGACGCGGGCCGCGTCCGGCAGGGATCCGAGTCGGTCGGCGGTGTCCAGCACGACGACGTCGGCCGCGCGCAGGGCCGCCGCGTCGATCGCCCGCATCAGCCGCGTCTTCGGGCCGCCGCTGGAGAGGCCGCGGTCCGCGACCGTCCCGGCCGCGGAGACGAGGTGGTCCAGCACGATCGGCGTACCTCGGAAGAGCAGGCGGGCCAGGTGCACGTCGAAGTGGCCGAGGTAGCCGACCAGGACCGCGTCGGGCCGGGACCGGCGCCGCTCGCGGGCCCCCTGCCAGGCCAGTGCGGTCCAGCAGCGCAGCAGGCGCAGGGCCAGGAGCGGCAGCCGCCAGGGCTGGCGGACCATGGCGATCCGCTGGGCCGTGCTGAGGCCCAGGGGCCGGTTCACCTCGACGACGTCGTGGCCGTCGTCACGCAGCCCTTGGACCAGGGCGCCCACCCTCGGGTGGGCGCTGACGTCGTAGGTGCCGAAGGCCAGGATTCGCACGGCGGTCAGGCTAGCGACCGGGTCGTCGGACGCCAGCCGTGCGCCGCGTAGTCTCGCCCCGTGCCTGAGCCAGCCGCCGACGTTCCCGCCGACGCCTCCCGCGACCGCCGGAGCGTCGTCTGGGCGAAGCGGGTCGCGCTCGTCGTGGTGGTGCTGCTGGCGTTCTACGCCGTCTACCGCAACTACGAGGCGCTGCGCGACGACCTCGACCGGCTCTCACCGGCGGTGATCGCGGCGTCCTTCGTGCCGGCCGTGCTCGCCATGCTCGTCTCCCTCCAGGTCTGGCGGGTGCTGATGGCCGAGCTCGGCGCCCCGCTGCCGTTCGGGGCCGCGGCGCGCGTCTTCTACATCAGCCAGCTCGGCAAGTACGTGCCCGGCACCATGTGGTCGGTCATGGCGCAGATGGAGCTCGGCCGGGAGTTCAAGGTCCCCCGTCGTACGTCGGCCGCCGTCGGCGTCCTCGTCCTCGCGGTCGCCGTCGTCGCCGGGACGACGGTCGCCGTCCTGCTCCTCCCGCTCGCGGGGGAGGACATCGCGCGACGCTACTGGTGGCTCGTCCTCGTCCTGCCGCTGCTGTACGTCGGCGTGCACCCGCCGGTTCTCGGCTGGGTGCTCACGCGCCTGCTCAAGCTCATCGGCCGCGAGCCGATCACCACGCTCCCCACCTGGCCGGCCCTGCGCCGCGCGCTGCTGCTCCAGGCGGTGACGTGGCTGCTGTTCGGCCTCCAGGTGTGGCTGCTGGTGACCGGTCTCGGTGCGCCGGTGCTCGCGTCGCTGCCCGCGGCCGTCGGCGGCTACGCGCTCGCCTACAGCCTGGGCATGCTCGCCTTCCTGCTGCCGGCCGGCGCGGGCATCCGTGAGGGGACCCTCGTGCTCGCCCTCGCCGGCGTGGTCACCGGGTCGACGGCGCTGCTCGTCGCGCTGCTGGCGCGCGCGATCGCGACCGTGTGCGACCTGGTGTTCGCGCTGGTCGAGATGGTCCGCTGGCGCGCTCAGCGCAAGCCGGTGTCGACCTTGGGCCAGTCGAACTCCGGCCGCGACGACTGATCGCGGAGGATCTCGGTCCCGGACTTCCCGAAGCGCGCCCGCTTGGTGTGCTCGAGGTTGTCCTCGATGAGGATCCGGTTGGTCCGGATCAGGTCGGCGACGACGCCCAGCATGAGGCTCATGAACGCGATGATGAACATCAGCGCGCCGAGCAGCAGCGACTGCAGGTGACCGCCCTGACGGTCGTCGAGCCACAGCACGCCGTAGCGGGCGAACGGGATCAGCCCGAGGATCCCGAACAGCAGGGTGAGCCACGCGAAGATGACGTAGGGCTTGTACATCATGAACGAGCGGATGATCGCCGCGGCCGACTTCAGGATGTGCTCCGGCATCGACTTGAACAGCCGTGACTCGCGGGTCTTGGCGTTGGTCTCGACCGGGATGCTCTCGATCTTCAGCTGCTTGTTGCCCGCCTGGATGATCGTCTCCATGCAATAGCTGAAGCGCGTGATCGTGTTGAGCATCATCAGGCTCTCGCGCGAGTAGGCGCGGAAGCCGCTGGCCGCGTCCGGGAGGGCGGTCCCGGCGGCCTTGTTGACGACAGCGCTCCCGACCCGCTGCAGCGACTTCTTCAGGGGTGAGAAGTGCTCGACGAGGGCGACCTGCCGGTCGGCGATGACGATGTCGGCCGCGCCGCGGACGATCGGCTGGACCAGGTCGGTGATCCGGTCCTGGGGGTACTGGTTGTCGCCGTCGGTGTTGACGACGATGTCGGCCCCCAGCTCGAGCGCGCGCACGACGCCGTCGTGGAACGAGCGGCCCAGCCCCTGGTTGCGGGCGTGGTGGACGAACTCGGTCACGCCGTGGGCCCGGGCGACCTCGACCGTCCGGTCCGTGCACCCGTCGTCGACGACGAGCACGATGATGTCGTCGATGCCCGGGATCTGGGTCGGGATCGACTCCAGGACCGCGGGAAGGGTCTCTTCCTCGTTCAAGCAGGGGATCTGGACGACAAGACGCACGGAGTCCTCGTTCTGGTGGGGGCGGAGGTTGGGTCGATACTAATCGGCCGGCCCGACCGGGTCGGCGGGGCGGACACGGCGGCGCCTGCCGCCGACGACGAACAGGACCACGGTGACGACGGCGGCCACGCCGCTGATGACGGACCCGACGCGCAGTCCGGGCGCCCGGTAGCGGAGGGCGACACGGTGCGTCCCGTCCGGCACCGGGACGGCGGCCATGCCGTGGTCGCCGGGGACGAGGGCGGCGGGCTCACCGTCGACCGACGCCGTCCAGCCGTTGCGGGCGATGGCGTCGGCGACGACGAGGTAGCCGGCGCCGCGGGCGGTGACGTCGGCGGTGATCCGTCCCGGGTCGTCCTGGACGACGTCGACCCGGGCGGAGCCGCCGCTCGCCGGCGGTGTGCGGTCGCTGTCGAGGAGCACCATCCCCCGCGGTACGCCGGCCGCGAGCTCGCGCAGCCGATCGGCCGGGTCGGCGACGACCCGGCTCGTGCCGGCCCACCTGATGCGGGGAAGCGGGTGCGGCCGCTCGTACACCAGCGCGCCGGGCGCCGCGTCGACGAGCCGCAGGCCGTCGTCCGGGCGGATGACCCCGCAGCGGACCGACCCGTCGCGGGTGCCCCCGAGCTCGACCGGCGTGGCCACGCCGGTGAACCACAGCTCCGCCCGGCCACGGGCAGGGAGGTCGAGGTCGGCGGGCAGCGCGACCCGCATCGGGCCGCGGCCGAGCGCTCGAGGGATCGCCCGCGCCCCGTCGACCACTCCCGACGCGCCGTGCAGCCGCACGTGCACGCGTGCGACCTCGCCGGTGGGGAGCGGGAGACCTGTGGGCAGGGTGACCACGACCCCGCGGAGGCGCCCGGCGGGAACCTCGCAGGAGACGTGGGCGTCGGGGGAGGCGGCGAGCGTGGCCCGCGACCTGGTGCCCGGGAGGTGCACCACCGTGCCGGACACCGCACCCGGGTCGGTGACCCAGTAGCGCACCGCGAGCGCGTCCAGCACCGGCTGGTCGGCGACCCCGGTCACCCGGTGGAAGACGCTGTAGGTGCGCGTCACCATCGCGTGGGGGTCGACGTCCTCGAGGAGCTCGCGCCACGTCGGGCGGGTGAACTCGTGTCCCACCGGGGTGCGCAGCCCGTAGAAGTCGGAGGTCGCCGGGTAGAGGACGGTCGCCGAGGAGGCGTAGCGCTCGTGACCGAGGTGGGTCTGGAGGAACCGGTGCGTCGGCGTCTCCGGGTAGAAGTCGGTGCGCGAGCTGAGCGGCAGCATCGTGTGCGCGAACACGGTGCTCTGCGCGACGACGAGCGCGGCGAGGCCCAGCGCCGCGATCGGTCTCACCGCGGGCGGGGCGCAGATCGCGGCGACCAGCGCGACCACCGCGAGGGCCAGCAGCACGGCCGGCAGGCGGAGCGCGTCGTCGAAGAGGTCGGTGATGCCCTGGTCGACCGCGAGGGCCCGAGCGGTGGACCACGCCGACCAGGCGAGGCCGACGGCCGCCGCGGCGACGACCACGACGTAGAGCTGCCAGCGCCGACCGCGGAGACCCGCGCGCCGTCGAGGCGACGGGTCGTCGGACGGGCTGCCGGCCCTGAGGAGCCGGTCGAGCCCGACCCCCGCGAGCGCGGCGAGGAGGAAGCCGGTGACCGACGTCGCCCGTCCGATCGAGTTGCTCGAGTAGAACGGCAGCTTCTGCAGCAGCCACAGCACGACCCCGCCCTGCCAGACCGCGAGCAGCGCGACGAGGAGGATCCCGGCCAGCGCCCAGCGCGGGGCGCGCCAGCCGCGGGACGGACGGGCCGTGACGGCGTAGAGCGCCAGGACCACCACCGCGGCGCCGGCGAAGACGGTCGCCTCGATGACGCTCTTCGCGCCGAAGCGCTCGCCTCCCGCGCAGGTCCCGAACGTCCCGGGCGCCACCGTCGTCACGAAGTGCACCCACGGCAGGTGCGCGCCGACGAAGTCGCGGCTCCCGAGGGCGACGTCGCCGATGTCACTGACGAACGGCAGCAGCTGGACCGCCGAGAGGGCGCCGCCGAGCACGACCCCCAGCCCCGCCACCAGCGCGCCCCGCGCCGCCGCGCCGGTGCCGTGCGGACGCTGCACCACGACCAGGCGGGCAACGGCGAAGACGCCCGCGGCTGTCAGCGCGAACATCGCGACGGCGGGGAACCCGCCCAGGAGCAGACACCCCACGACGAGCCCCAGCCACGCCACGCTCCGCGGCGACGGCTGGGTCGCGGCCCGGTCGACCGCCCAGAACAGCAGCGGGATGAAGGAGCCGACGACGACGTGCGGCCAGTTGTTCCACATCACCATGAAGCCCGACGCCGCGAAGGCGAGGCCCGCGACGGCGCCGGCGGCACGGCTCACCCCGAACCGGCCGAGGAACGCCACCATGCCCACGACCGCCACGACGGTCCGCAGCAGCGCGGCGAGCGCCGGGGCGTACCACGTCGGCAGGAGGAGGAACGGCCAGACCGTCGGGTTGAGGACGTTGTTCTGCGGCATGGCGGCCAGCGGGGCGCCCCCGGCCTCGAACGGCGTCCAGGTCGCGATCTCCCCGTGCGCGAGCCCGTCCCGGATCTGGGCCATGGCGGGCAGGACGCCGTCGATCGTGTCGGAGCGGCACCAGATCGCATTCGTCGAGACGTGGTCGCTGTTGAACGGCGGGAACTGGGTGAGGAGGCCCACGTCCGCGAGCACGCCCCGTCCGAGCAGCGCCGGCCCGAGCGTGATGGCGACGTACGCCGCCGCGAGGAGACCGACGACGACCTGGGAGACACGTTCTGCTGGTCGCATGCCGGCGCCCGTCTACTGCTCGCGGCGGCGCGCCGCCGCTCGTGCGCGAGATCGGGTCGAGACCAGTGCCGGCACGAGGAGGAGCGCGAGGGTGAGCAGCAGGGCGATGATGCTGATGATCATGCCCGTCCGGAGGCCGGGAGCCGTGTAGCGGAGCTCGACGCGGTGCTCGCCCGCCGGCACGGCCACGGCCCCGAAGGCGTGGTTGGCCTGCAGGATCGGGGTCGCTCGTCCGTCGACGTACGCCGTCCAGCCGGCCCGCACGATGGCGTCACCGACGACGAGGTAGCCGAGCCCGGAGGCCTTGACGTCGGCGCTGATCCGCTCCGGGTCGTCGGCGACCACGTGGACGTCGGCCGGAGCCCCGGTGGCGGCCTGCGCGTCCTCCTGCTCGAGCAGGACCGTGTCGCGGGGAAGCCCGGCCGCCATCCGCTTGAGGCGCTCGAGCCGGTCGGTCACGATCTCGCTCCGGCTCGCCCACCGGATGCGGGGGAGCGCGTTCGGCCTCTCGTACACGTTCGCGCCGGGGGTCGCCTGGACGAGCGTCATGTGCTGGGAGGGCCGGACCGCCTCGCAGCTGATCCCGCCTGCAGCGGTCCCGGCGAGGCTGACCGGGGTGCGCAGACCCGTGAACCAGACGTCGACGCGACGGGGGCTGTCGGTCTCCGGCGGGCTGGACTCGAGCGCGACCCGCTGCGGGCCGGACCGGAGTCGCGTCGCGATCGCCCGGGCACCCTTCGTGGTGCCCTCGGCGTCGCTGACCCGGACGTGCAGGCGGGCGGCGCGGTAGGTGTTGACCGGGTGGTCGGCGGTGAGCTCGACCTGCACGCCGGCGATCGCGCCGCCCGGCACGGTGCAGTGCGCGACGGCCCCGGCGTCGAGGGTGACCTCCGGCCCCGTGGCGTCGGCGCCGTCGCTCGCCACGGAGCGCCCCGGAACGTAGGACGGGTCGGTCACCCAGTAGCGCACCGAGAGCTGGTCGAGGATCGGGTTGCCGCCCGCGTCGGGCAGGCGGTTGAACATGCTGAACGTCGGCGTCGGCATGGCGTCCGGGTCGACGGTCTTGATCAGGTCGGCCCAGCCCGGCTGGGTGAACTGGTGTCCCACGGGCGTGCGGAGCCGGTAGTAGTCCGACGTCGCCACATACATCTCCCTGCCCTGGGCGGCGTAGCGGTAGCCGTCCAGGTTGTCCTGCAGGAAGCGGTGGGTGTCGGTGATGGGGTAGAAGTCGTCCCGCGAGCTCAGAGGCAGCTCCCGGTGGGCGAAGGCGGTGCTCTGCGCGACGAGCAGCACGGCCACGCACGCCGTGACGAGCAGCCGCAGCCGGCCCCGCAGGAGGGCCGCCGCGACGACGCCGACGATCGCGAGGGCCAGTGCCACCAGCGGGAGGTGGACCGCCTGCATCAACGCGCCGAGCGAGTGGGCCTCGCGGGCGGCCGTGCGGGCCTCGGCCCAGGCCCACCAGGCGACGAGGCCCGCGGCGACGACGACCACTGCGCCGACCACTGCGCCGACCACCCGGAGGTGACGGCGCCGTCCGTCCGCCACTGCGTCCTCGGCCGTTCGTTCCTCGTCGGGCGGCGTCGACGGGTGCAGGAGGCGGTCGAGCCCGAAACCGGCGAGGGCGGCCAGCAGGAAGCCGGTCAACGAGGTGGCCCGGCCGATCATGTTGCTCTTGAAGTAGGGCAGATGCTTCAGCACGTCGAAGGCGATGCCTCCGGTCCAGATCGCGGCTCCCGCCACGACCAGGATCGCGGCCAGGATCCAGCGGGGACGTGACGGCGTGTCGGTGCGGGGCCGGGCGACCAACGCGAACACGGCGAGGACGAGCACGGCGGCACCCGCGAACGCGATCATCTCGACCGCGTTCCGCTCGCCGAACATGTGGCCGTCGGTGCACGTGCCGAATGCGCCGGGTGCCAGCGTCGTGAGGAGGGACGAGGCCGGGAGGTGGGAGTTGCTGAAGTCGCGGGTGTCGAGGCCGACGGTCCCGAGCTCCCGGACGAACGGGAGCATCTGCACGGCCGACAGCAGCGCGCCGAGCACCACCCCGGCTCCCGAGGTGAGCGCGCCCAGCACGGCGTGCCGTACGCCGCGGCGACGACCCTCGGCGACCAGTCGCGCGAGCGCGTAGACGGCGGCACCGGTGAGCGCGTAGAGCGTCACGGACGGGAAGCCGCCCAGGAGCATGCAGGCGATCACCAGCCCTAGCCACGCGATGCTGCGCGGCGACGGCTGGGCGACGGATCGCTCCACCGCCCAGAACAGGGCCGGGATGAAGCAGGCGACGGCGACGTGCGGCCAGCCGTGCCACATGATCATGAAGCCCGAGGCGACGAACGCGACGCCGGCGACGAGCGCGGCGCCCCGGGAGACGCCCCAGCGCCCGAGGAAGGCGACCATCCCGACGATGCCCGCGACCATCTGCAGCAGCGTCGAGAACGCCGGTGCCAGCCAGATCGGCAGCAGCAGGTACGGCCAGATCGTCGGGTTCAGGAAGTTGTTCTGCGGCTGCGACGCGAGCGGGGCGCCGCCCGTCTCCCACGGCGCCCACGTCGGGAGGTCGCCGCTGTGGACGCCCGCCCGGATCTGCGCGAGCGCGGGCAGGACGCCGTCGATGGTGTCGCTCCGGCACCAGATGGCCCCCGTGTGCACGCCGCCGGCCCCGAACGGGAGGTAGCGGGTCAGGAGGCCGACGTCGAGCAGGACGCCCCGGCCGAGGAGCGCAGGGCCGAGGATCACGGCCAGGAAACCGACGGCGAGGATCGCGCCCGCGAGAGTCGTCAGTCGGTCGGCGCGCTTGTCCCTGGCCACACATCACCTCTGTTCTCGTCTGCCCGAGCACCCTAGTTGCTGGCTGGGCACGCGAGGGGCGGCCTCGACGGGCGGACATCGGCCCGGCCGGACATCGGCCCGGGCGTCGGGCGGGCATCGGCTTTGTCCTCGCCCGGAGGGCGGCTAGCATCGCCGTGATCTGTATGTGCACTGCTCGACGCCGGAAGTGATCCCCGTGACCAGCCTGGACCCTCGAGCTCCCCTCGTCCTGGACACCCGCGACCTCGGCCGCCGCCCCGGATCGCAGCGAGAGCTCACCCGGAGCGCCCCCGCACCGGCCGACCTCGGTATCGAAGTCCTCAGCGTCCCCGCCGGTACGCCGGTCGAGCTCGACCTGCGCCTCGAGGCCGTCATGGACGGCGTACTCGTCACGGGCGAGGCGCACGCCGCACTCGAGGGCGAGTGCGTGCGATGCCTCGAGCCGATCACCGACGAGGTCGACGTGACCTTCCAGGAGCTCTACCTCTACGACGACACCCGTGACGCGGCCTCGGTCGAGGAGGAGGGCGATGACGACGTCAGCATGCTCGACGGCGACCTGCTCGACCTCGAGCCGGTGCTCCGCGACGCGGTCGTCCTCGCCCTGCCCTTCCAGCCGCTGTGCCAGGACGACTGCCCGGGCCTGTGCCCCGAGTGCGGTGCGCGGCTGGCCGACGACCCCGACCACAGCCACGAGGCGGCGATCGACCCGCGGTGGGCGGGCCTGTCCGGGCTCAAGGACGCTCAGGAATAACACTGGGGCCTGCGGGTCTCGTAGGATTGCCAGGTTGCCTGACCCGCCGCGTCACCGCGGCTGGCGGGCAGACGACTTTTTTGTACGCAGTTAGAGGAGAGAAAAGTGGCTGTCCCGAAGCGGAAGATGTCGCGCAGCAACACGCGCCACCGTCGCTCGGCCTGGAAGGCCGTGGCGCCGACCCTGGTCACCTGCGCCAACCCGGCGTGCGGTGCCAAGCACCTCCCGCACCGCGCGTGCGGCGAGTGCGGCCAGTACGGCGCTCGCGCCGACCGTCGCCAGGTCCTCTGACCCAGTCGACAGGCCTGGTCCACTGACCGCCTACGCGGACTATCCGGAGCTGCGCGAGGCGCTCGGGGATCCCACGTTGGACCCCGAGCTCCTCGAGCGCGCTCTCACCCACCGCTCCTACGCCTACGAGCACGGCGGCCTGCCGACCAACGAGCGGCTGGAGTTCCTGGGTGACTCGGTGCTCGGCGTCATCGTCACCGAGACGCTCTACCTGAAGCACCCGGACCTGTCCGAGGGCCGGCTCGCCAAGCTGCGCGCCGCCGTCGTCAACGCCCGGGCGCTCGCCCAGGTCGGCCGGGCGATCGGGCTCGGCCGCCACATCAAGCTCGGCCGTGGCGAGGAAGCCACCGGTGGCCGCGAGAAGGCCTCGATCGTCTCCGACACCGTCGAGGCCGTCATCGGAGCGGTCCACCTCTCCGGGGGCATCGAGACCTCCGCGACGCTCGTCCACCGGCTCTTCGACCCGCTCATCGACGCCGCCTCGGCGCTCGGCGCCGGGCTGGACTGGAAGACGTCCCTGCAGGAGCTCGCCGCCGAGCGGAGCCTCGGCGTGCCCGAGTACGTCATCGCCGACGAGGGCCCCGACCACATGAAGACCTTCACCGCCCAGGTGAAGGTCGGCGACCGGCTCTACGGCAACGGCGTCGGGCGGTCGAAGAAGGAGGCCGAGCAGGCGGCCGCCGAGACGGCGTACGGCGAGATCGACGCCGCCCTTCCCGCCGCGCCTCCGGCTTCGTAGCCGTGCCGGAGCTCCCCGAGGTCGAGGTCGTCCGCGCCGGCCTCGAGCGCCACGTCGTCGGCGCCACCATCACGCAGGTCGACGTCCTGCACTCGCGCCCCGTGCGCCGGCACCCGACCGGCCCCACCGGCTTCGTGGCCGAGCTGCGCGGCCGCACCATCACCGCCGCGCGGCGCCGCGGCAAGTACCTCTGGCTCCCGCTCGACGACGGCAACGCCATCCTCGGCCACCTCGGCATGAGCGGCCAGCTGCTCGTCCAGCCGCCCGGCTCGCCCGACGAGCGGCACCTGCGCGTCCGCTTCGGCCTGTCCTTCGGCGAGCCTGGTCTCGACACGCCTCCGCCTAGCGGCTCCGGCTACTCGACCAGCGAAGGCCTTCTGGTTGGTCGAGTAGCGAGCGCCAGCGAGCGTATCGAGACCCCGCTCGAGCTGCGGTTCGTGGATCAGCGGATGTTCGGCGGCCTCGCCGTGAGTGCCGGGGGAGCCGAGCTGCCGCCGGAGATCGCCCACATCGCGCGCGACCCGATCGACCCGGAGTTCGACGCCGAGGCCTTCGTACGCCGGGTCCGGCGGTCCTCGAGCGGCATCAAGCGCCTCCTCCTCGACCAGACCGTGATCTCCGGCGTCGGCAACATCTACGCCGACGAGGCGCTCTGGCGCTCGCGGCTCCACGGGGAGCGGCCCGGGAACCGGCTGACCGGCCCGGTCCTGCGCGAGCTGCTCGGCCACGTCGGCGACGTGCTGGGGGAGGCCCTCGGGCAGGGCGGGACGTCGTTCGACGCGCTCTACGTCAACGTCAACGGCGAGTCCGGCTACTTCGACCGCTCGCTCAACGCCTACGGCCGCGAGGACGAGCCGTGCCGGCGCTGCGGTACGCCGATGCGGCGGGCGACGTTCATGAACCGGTCGTCGTACTTCTGCCCGGTGTGCCAGCCGGCGCCGCGACGCCGCATCGCGACCCGTTCCTGACCTCCGCGCTACCCGACCGCCGCGAGGAGCTCGTCGGCCACGAGGTCGACGTCCGCGTCCGACATGGTCGGACCGATCGGCAGGCTCAGCTCGGTGGCGGCCCAGGCCTCGCTGTGCGGCAGCGACGGGACCTGCGTGAGGTCGCCGTACGCCGGGGAGCGGTGCGGCGGGACGGGGTAGTGGATGCCGACGCCGATGCCGCGCTCGGTGAGCCGGGCGGCCACGGCGTCACGATCGGTGAGCCGCACCGGGTAGAGGTGGTGGACCGGCTCGGCCGACGGGTCGACCGCCAGGAGCGCGATCCCGGGCTGATCGGCGAGACGTGCGGCGTAGCGTGCTGAGAGGTGGCGCCGGTGGGCGTTCCAGCCGTCCAGCAGCGGCAGCTTGACCCGGAGGACGGCCGCCTGGACCTCGTCGAGGCGCGAGTTCACGCCACGGACCTCGTGGTCGTACTTGACCCGCGCGCCGTAGTTGGCCAGGACCCTGACCCGGTCCGCGACGTCCGCGCGGCCGGTGACGACCATGCCGCCGTCGCCGAGGGCGCCGAGGTTCTTGCCGGGGTAGAAGCTGAAGGCCGCCACGTCGCCGAGCGAGCCGACGCGGACGCCGTCGAGCCGGGCGCCGTGGGCCTGCGCCGCGTCCTCGACCAGCGCCAGGCCATGGGCGTCAGCGATCCGCCGGAGCGCAGTCATGGGCGCGGGCGCCCCGTAGAGGTGGACGGCGAGGACGGCCGCCGTACGCGGTCCGACGGCCGCCTCCACGGCCGCCGGGTCCAGCTGGGCGGTGCTCGGATCGACGTCGGCGGCGATCGGGGTCGCCCCGACCGCGCTGACCGCCAGCCAGGTGGCCACGAAGGTGTGGCCGGGCACGATGACCTCGTCGCCCGGCTGGACGCCGAGGGCCCGCAAGCCGAGGCTGAGCGCGTCGAGGCCGTTGCCGACGCCGACGCCGTGACGAGCGCCGCAGTAGGCGGCGAACTCGTCCTCGAACGCCTCGCCCTCCGGTCCGCGGACCAGCTGGTTGGCGCGGATCGTCCGGCGCACCGCCGCGACCAGGGACTCCTCGAGCGACTCGTGCAGCCCCGCGAGATCGAGGAACGGGACGCCGGCCCGCTCGGCGGTGGCTGTCACGCGCCGGTCCGCGGCGCGGGGGCGGGCACGGCGTCGGCGACGAACTCGGCGTAGTCGCGGTAGTAGTCGGCCTCGTCGAAGTGCTCGGAGGCGAGCACCATGCAGACCGAGCCCGACGAGAAGTTGTCGATCTCGCGCCAGATCATCGGGGGGACGTAGAGCCCCTGGTAGGACCGGTTGAGGTGGTGGGAACGCTGCTCGAAGCCGTCGTCGAGGTGGATGTCGAAGCTGCCCGACATCGCGATGATGAACTGGTGGAGGTCGCGGTGCGCGTGCCCCCCGCGGTGGGCGCCGCCCGGCACGTCGTAGAGGTAGTAGACGCGGCGGATCTCGAACGGGACGCTCAGCCCGGACTCGATGAACGTGAGGTTGCCCCGCGGGTCGCCGATGACCGGCAGGCCCGCCACGTGGGAGCGCGTGAGCGGTGTCGAGGGGGCGGCGACGGTGGTTGCGCCAGGGTTCTCCAGCGTCCTCATGCTGCCTCCATCGGCAGGCCGCGCCCGCGGATAAGGCTCAGGTGCCGATCACGTACGCCGAAGGGGACGCCGTGACCCTCACCGCGCTCGCGCTCGACACCACCGCCGCTCCGCCGGCCGTGGCCGTGGACTCCGACGCGTGGCGCTCCCTCTTCAACAGGGCGCAGTTCCACCGGCTCAACCGACGACCGGGCCAGCAGATCGTCGGCATCGAGGTCCGGGACGACGACGGCCGCCTCCTGGGCGGCCTGGCCGGGATGCGGACCGGCGACGAGCTCGTCTCGGGGTTCAGTGCACCGTTCGGCGGCCTCGACCTCGTCGACACCCACGCGACCGCCGAGACCGTCCAAGCCGTGGTCGACGGCTCCGTCCGCGAGCTCGAGTCCGCCGGCGTCCGCCGGATCACGGTCAAGCTGCCCCCGGCGAGCAGCTCGGCCAACGAGGGACTGCTCCAGTTCTTCCTCCTCAACGCCGGCTTCCGCGTCGTACGGACCGAGCTCAACCAGGCGATCCGCGTCGAGCGCTGGCGCAGCGTCGGGGACTACGTCGACGAGCTGCGACCGGTCACCCGCAAGGCGCTGCGGCGGCTGGCGGCCGAGGACCTGTGGCTGCGGGAGGCCACCGACGTCGAGGGCGTGCGCCGCGGCTACGACCTGCTGGCGGCCAACCGGGCCGCCAAGGGACGCCGCCTCGCCCTCTCCCAGGACTACGTCGTCTCCGCCTGGCGGGCGCTGGCGCCCGCCGTGCGCATGTTCGAGCTCTGCCACGGCCACATCCCCGTCGCTGCTGCCCTGGTCTACCGCGTCGCCGCCGGGCGTGACCTGGTGGTCGCCTGGGGCGACGGGCCGCACGACCTGCCGCGCTCGCCGATGGTCACGCTGGCCCACGACCTGGTGGAGCGGGCCGTGCAGGAGGGCGTGGCGCTGCTCGACCTGGCCATCTCGAACGAGCCCGACGAAGACGAGGACGGGCGGCTGCGGCCCAACGTCGGGCTGACCCGCTTCAAGCGCAGCGTCCTCGCCACCGTCGAGCCGCGGTTCACCGTCGTCCGGGAGATGTCATGACCAGCCTGCCGTCCACCGAGGGTCGGGACTACAGCGACACCTATGACCCGGACGCCGACTTCGACCGGCACTACACGATCGCCACGGGGCGGCGCATCGCCACCTGGGTCGAGCCGGGCGACACCGTGCTCGAGCTCGGCTGCGGCACCGGCCTGATGAGCGCCGAGATCATGGCCGCCAGCGCCCCGGGGCGCTGGGTCGGGCTCGACCGGTCGGCGGCCTTCCTCGAGCGCGCCCGCGCCCGTGAGCTGCCGGCGGCGACCTTCGTGACCGCCGACCTGGACGACCTCGCCACCGTGGGCGAGTCGTTCGACCACGTGCTGGCGACCAACGTGCTGCACGAGCTGGCCGACCCGCTGGAGTTCCTGCGTCGGGCCGCAGCGCGACTCGGGGACGGCGGCCGCGTGCACGTCTCGCTCCAGAACCCGCTCTCGATCCACCGCGTCTGCGCCGTCGAGCTCGGCCTGATCGACTCGCTGGTCGAGGTGTCCGACCGCGGGCGGCAGTGGGGGACCAGGGGTCTGTGGACCGTGGAGGACCTCACGGGTCTGGCCCGCGATGCCGGCCTGGACGTGATCGCCCGGGAGGGCGTCATGCTCAAGCCGCTGCCGAACCACCTGATGGAGCAGCTTCCCGAGCAGGTCGTCGAGGGCTTCATCGCGGCGGCGCGGCACTACCCGGACGCCTGCGCGATGAACTACCTGGTGCTCGGCCGTGGCTGACCGCGTCGTCGTCGGCTCGTCCGTCGCCGCGCTCGTGGCCGCCGAGCGGCTCGCGGCGCGGGGCAACAGCGTCCGGCTGCTGGTGCCGCCGGGCCCTGTGGGAGGGGGTTTCGCGTCGCTGCGCCAGGACGGTCGGGTGCTCGAGCTCGGCGTCCGCCTCCTCGAGCTGGACTACGAGGGTGTCGGCGCTCCGCCGCCGCTGGTCGACTACGTCCCCGGGGTCATCGGCCACCGGCCCTACGTCCGCCTGATCGCCGACTACGTCGCCGACCTGGTGGGGGACAGGCTCGTCGAGGCCGACCGTCCGCGGATGCTCGTCGACCGGTCGATCGTCGACGACCTCTACTTCACGACCGACGCCACGGCGCTGCGCGACGCGCTCGACACGGGAACACGGGCGGCCATCGCCGCCGAGGCGGCGGCCTGCGCGGCGGAGCACGGTCCGGCCGGCGTGCTCGGCGAGGACCTCACCGACGACATGTCACTGCTCGAGGCCTCGCTGCGCAACCACGGCAAGACGTTCCACCGGCTCTTGATGCAGCCGGTCGCGGACAAGCTCGTCGAGGGTGGCACCGCCGCCGTGCCGGCCTCGCTGCGACGCAAGATCTGGCTGCCGCTGTTCTGGCCCCGAACCCTCGCGGAGGCGGCTGGCGCCGCGGAGGTGGGCTTCCAGCCCCGGCGGCCGTTCCACACGGTCCGAGACGGTGGCGCCGGCGAGGTCGTCACCGCTCTCGTCGCCAGGCTCGAGGCAGTCGGCATCGCCACGGAGCGCGTCGGGCGGCTCGAGACCGCCCGCCCGGCGGCACACGGCCGGACCTTCCTCGCGTTCGACGACGGCGCCGTCGTCGAGACGGACCGTCCGGTGGTCGGGGTGGCCGCGGAGCAGCTCTTCGCGGCCGTCGGCGCCGACTACCGGCCCGAGCGCGCCCGCACCGTCGTCTGCTGGCTGGAGGTCGCGACCGACGAGCTCGTCGAGGTGCCCTCGCTGCTCAACGTCGTCGACGCCGACATACCGGTGCTGCGGGTCTCCACCGGAGGCTCCGCGCCCGCGGGACGCACCGTGCTGACCGTCGAGCTGCGTCACGACACCCCCGAGGACGACATCGCGTCGACCGCGCTCCGCGGGCTCGGCAGCCTCGGGCTCGTCCGCCCGGGTGCGCAGGTGGACGTGCTGCGCGGTGCCGCCGTGCGGTCCTTCGCGCTTCCCACGGCGCGGAACGCCGCCGACTTCGAGGCTGCCGCGGCGGTCCTCGCCCAGCAGGGCCTCGCGTGCGACGTCATCGGCGCCGCCACCGGCTTCGGCGCCGACGCGCTCGGCGAGCAGATCATCCAAGGACTCAGGACAGCGGAGGCGAGTGACGCATGACGACGACCCAGGAGGCGGGCGCCGCCCAGGCGCTGACGCCCGACGACCTCGACCGCTACGCGGAGGAGTACTACCTCAACGGGGAGGTCGCCGACGTCGACATCGAGGAGATGGGCCAGGAGCGCTCGCTCGGCCGCACGCTCGAGGCGCTGCGCGGCGCCCGCCGCGTCCTCGAGATGGGGTTCGGCACCGGTCTGGTCACCGGGGAGCTGCTCTCCCGCGGCGTGGACATCGAGGTCGTCGAGGGCTCGCCCCGGCTCGCCGAGGAGGCCCGCGCGCGGCACGGTGCCCAGGGCCTCGTCGTGCACACCGCGATGTTCGAGGACTTCACGCCCGACGAGCCCTACGACGCGATCCTCGCGCTGCACATCGCCGAGCACGTCAGCGACCCGGTCGCGATGTTCCGTCAGATCCACGGCTGGCTGCGCCCGGGCGGCGCGCTGGTCGTCGTGGTCCCCAACGCCGAGTCGCTGCACCGCCGGCTGGCCGTCCGGATGGGCCTGCAGCCCGCGCTCGACACCCTGAGCGCCCGGGACGGGCTGGTCGGCCACCTCCGCGTCTACGACTTCGAGCGGCTGGGCGCCGACCTGGCCGAGGCGGGCTTCACCGTGACCGAGCGGTTCGGCTACCAGCTCAAGACGGTGCCGAACTCGATGATGCTGGACTGGCCGGCCGAGCTCGTGGCGGCCCTCATCGACATCAGCCCGGAGATCCCGCCGGAGATGCTGGCGAACATCGGCGTGCGTGCCATCGCGGGGGACCCGCGATGAGCGGTCACACGGACCGGGCCCTGGCCGCCAACCGACGCGCGTACGACGCCCTGGTCGGTGTGGCCGAGGAGCGACTCGCCGCCGGCGACGCCGAGGGCGTGCTGCACGTCGCCACGACGGCGGCGCACCTGGCCTGGATGATGCCCGTCGGGCGCCTCGCTGACCCGCGCCTCGAGGGGCTGGTCGCGCGCGCCGTGCGTGGCGACGCCCCGGCGCCGGAGGTCGGCGGCGAACGCGGCACCGGCCGGGTCCTGCACGTGCTGACGGAGGCCTACCACCTCGGCGGCCACTCGCGACTCGCCTGGCGCTGGATCGAGCGCGACGGGCGGCCCGCCGACGTCGCGATCACCGCACCGCTGCGCGCCGAGCTCCCGCCGGCGCTGCCGGCCGCCGTGGCCGCCAGCGGTGGAACCGTCCACGTGGTGGCGCGCCCGGGGGACACCCTCCTCGACCGCGCCCGTGCCCTGGCGGGGCTCATGGCCCGTGCCGACACCGTCGTCCTGCACACCCACCCCTACGACGTCGTGGCGCTCGCCGCCGCACAGCTCGGTCCCGTCCGGCCGCCGATCGTGACCCAGAACCACGTCGACCACGCCTACTGGCTCGGCCTGTCCGTCAGCGACGTGGTGGTCAACCACCGCGCGACGGGCGCTCGACTGTGCGTCGAGAGCCGCGGAGTGCCGCAGGACCGGCTCCGGCTGCTGCCGCTGCCGGTGGAGCCCCCGGCCGGACCGAACGATCGTGGGCCGGTCCGGACCGCCATGCGGCTCGGTCCGGACACGCCGGTCGCGGTGTGCGTGGGCACCACCGCGAAGCTCTCGCCGATGTTCGGCGTCAGCTTCGCCGAGGTCCTCGACAAGGTGCTCGCCGCCGTGCCCGAGCTCGTGGTCCTCGTCGTCGGCCCCGGCGACGCCGAGCCCTGGCCCGCCCTGGCGGCGCGCTACCCGGGCAGGCTGGTGCCGCTGGGTCGCGTCGACGAGCTCGGCCGGCTCTTCGCCGCGGCGGACGTCTACCTCGACTCCTACCCGGTCTCGGGCGGTACGGCGGTGCTCGAGGCGGCGGCGTCCGGTCTGCCGGTGCTGTGCCTGCAGGAGACCGCCCGCTACAGCGAGGTCTGGGCCTCGCAGTCGCCGGGTCTGGAGGACCCCGCGCACCGCGTCCCCGACGTCGCCGCGCTCGTCGAGGAGCTGCGGTCGATGGTCCACCGCCCGAAGGAGCGCCGTCGGCGTGGAATCCGCACGCGCAACGCCGTCCTCCGCGCGCACCGCGGGGACGGTTGGCTCGCCGCCCTCGGCGAGGTGTACGAGGCCGCCCGCTCGGTGGCCCCGGCCTCCGTCGACGAGCTGGGCGAGACGCTGCTCGACCCGGCGTACGTCGCGGAGCTGCTCGAGTTCACGCAGGGTGCGGTCGCCGAGCCGCCGCTGTCACGTGCCCTGGTCGCGCCGCACGGCGTGATGGCCCCGCCGGAGCTCCAGGCGGCCGTGCTGCGCGCCTGGCTGGTGGCCGTCGCCCCGGACGAGGCCGTGCGGCTGCGCCTGCGTGCTCATCCGGAGTGGGCAGAGGACCGGGAGTGGACGCGCCGGATGGTCGAGCTCACGGCCGCCTCGAGCGCGGTCGGGCTGAGCCTGACGGTCCGGCCTGAGGACGCGGAGGACGCGTTGGCCGTGCTGCTCGCGTGCATGGCGGAGGTCGGTGTCGGCCCGGAGACCTGCGGCCACGTGTCCCTGGACTCCGTCGACGACCCGGTGGGTCCGCGCGAGCTCGTGCTGCACCCGGACGGCTGGACGGTGGACCTGGCGACGGCCTTCGCCCAGCTCGCCGGGGACCCGGTGCGGCCGCTCGCCGAGGTTTGACCCTGCAGGTCAACAGTGGGACTCTGGTAGACGGCCCGGGCCGCGGGCTGACTGGCGATCCAACGAAGGAACGTTCCTCATGGCCAAGGCGCTGATCGGCTACATGCACAGCGACCTGCGGACGCCGCACCATCTCACAGCCGAGAACGCTCGGCTGCGTGCGCGCGTGCAGGAGCTCGAGCAGCTCGTCCTCACGCTGAAGAGCGAGAACGACGCCCTGGTGGAGGCCCACACCGAGCTGCTGGAGTCCTCCATCAAGGAGATGCAGCCCGCCTGACGGCGGGTGGCCGACCTCCCGGCGGACGGCGCGCGTCGACGCGCCCAGGCCGCCGGGTGTGATCGAGTGCGGTGCGTGGGGCGGACCACGGCACCACCCACCGAGCGCGAGCTGGGCGCCCTCGTGGCTCCACGTCGTGGCGGGTCACCGCGCCGCTGCGGAGGCTCTCCGCGGCCCTCCGGCGACGCTGGCGCCGACGGCTCGACGTCGGTCGTGCGAATGTCGGTGACAATCGCACGCCGACCCGTGAAGATCGCGACATGACGTCCACGACAGGGCCCGTCGCGCCCGATGCACCGTCCGCCGTACCCGCGGGCCTCGCCGTCGAGCTCAACGCCCTCAACCCGATCCCGGAGGGGGAGCGGCGCGGCACGCCCCGCGCCCTGTTCTGGCCCTGGTTCGGGGCGAACGTGTCGGTGCTCGGCCTCGGCTACGGCTCCTACCTCCTGGCCTTCGGCGTGTCGTTCTGGCAGGCGGTGGTCGTCGGGGTCGTCGGGATCATCGTCTCGTTCCTCCTGTGCGGCTTCGTCTCTCTGGCCGGGCGCCGCGGCTCGGCGCCGACGATGGTGCTGAGCCGCGCGTCGTTCGGCGTCAACGGCAACCGGCTGCCCGCGCTCGTCTCCTGGGTGCTGACGGTCGGCTGGGAGACCGTCCTCGTCTCGCTGGCGGTCCTGGCCACGTCGACGGTGTTCGGCGAGCTCGGCTGGAGCCACGGGCACCCGACGCAGGTCGTCGTCCTGCTCGTCGTGGTGGCGGTGGTCATCGCCGCCGGTGTCTTCGGGTTCGGGATCGTGATGCGGCTGCAGGTCGTCATCACCTGGGTCACCGGGGTGCTGACCGTCGTCTACTTCCTGCTGGTCCTCGACAACATCCACTGGCACGCCGTCTCGGCGCTGCCCTCCGGGAACGCTCCCGCCGTCATCGGCGGGTTCGTCTTCATGATGACCGGTTTCGGCCTCGGCTGGGTCAACGCGGCGGCCGACTACTCCCGCTACCTGCCCCGGAGCGCCTCCGGGAGCGGCATCGTCTTCTGGACGACGTTCGGCTCGGCGCTGGCACCGGTCGTGCTGCTGGTGTTCGGCCTGCTGCTGGCGGGATCGTCCACCGACCTGAGCAAGGCGATCGGCGCCGACCCCATCGGGGCGCTGGCTACCCTGCTGCCCACCTGGTTCCTCGTGCCGTTCGCGCTGGTCGCGGTGCTGGGGCTCGTCGGCGGCGCGGCGCTCGACATCTACTCCTCGGGCCTCGCGCTCCTCTCCGTCGGCCTGCCCGTCCCGCGCTACGTCGCGGCGGCGATCGACGGCGTGATCATGCTGCTGGGCGCGATCTACATCGTCTTCGGCTCGGGCACCTTCATCTACACCTTCCAGGGCTTCCTCATCACCCTGGGCGTGCCGGTCGCGGCGTGGTGCGGGGTCTTCCTCGCCGACGTCGCGCTGCGGCGGCGCCCGTACGTCGAGGCCGACCTCTACACGCCGACCGGCCGCTACGGCAGCATCCGCTGGATCTCGGTGGGGGCGCTGGTGATCGGGACGATCGTGGGCTGGGGCCTCGTCACCAACACCTACGCCGGCTGGCTCGACTGGCAGGGCTACCTGCTCGGCCCGCTGGGTGGGCGCGACGGCCAGTGGGCCTTCGCCAACCTGGGCGTCCTCGTCTCGCTGGTCATCGGGTTCCTCGGCGGCCTGGGTACCTGGCTGCTGACGCCGCCGGCCGAGGAGAGCACCGTGCCGAGAACCGAGCCGAATGCCGAGCCGAATGCCGAGCCGAATGCCGAGCAGCGATGACGGCGGAGCCCTGGCTCGTCGTCATCGACATGCAGCACGTCTTCGCTGCCGGGAGTCCATGGGCCTCGCCCGACTACCCCAACGCGAGCGCCGGGATCCGGCGGCTGCTGCCGCACTTCGGCGAGCGGGTGGTGTTCACGCGGTACGTCGCCCCCGAGACCCCGACCGGGGCGTGGGTGCCGTACTTCGAGGAGTGGCCTTTCGCGCTGGTCCCGCCGGACGATCGGCTCTACGACCTGACCGAGGAGTTCGACGCCGGCGGGCACCCGGTGGTCACCCGCACGACCTTCGGGAAGTGGGGGCCCGAGCTCGTCGCCGCGACGGACGGTGCCGCCGAGCTCGTGCTGACCGGGGTGTCGACGGACTGCTGCGTGCTCTCCACCGCGCTGCCCGCGGCCGACGCAGGCATCCGCGTCACGGTGGTGGCGGATGCCTGCGCCGGCGCCAGTCCGAAGGACCACCAGCGGGCGCTCGACGCGATGTCGCTCTACGCCCCGCTGGTGCAGGTCACGACGGTCGACGAGCTCGTGGGGCGGCTGGGCTGACCGGGCTCAGTGCGCCGTCGCGTCCTCGCGTGCCTTGAGGGGCAGCAGGAACGCGGTGAGGAAGCTGACGGCGTAGCAGGCCAGGGTCGCCCACGTCACCCACCGGGTCGACAGCGAGAAGCCGTGGGCGGGGAGCAGGTGGAAGAACAGCGTGCCGAGCACGGCGACGCCGAGCGCACCCGAGAACTGCTGGACGGCGTTGAGCAGTCCGGAGCCCGACCCCACCTCGTTGTCGCCGAGGTCGGCGAGGATCAGGTCGAAGAGCGGCGCGAAGATGAGGCCGCTGCCCAGACCGGCCACCAGGAACGGACCCGCGAGGTGCCACGCGCTCGCGCCGTGCTCGAGACCACCGGCGACCAGCCCGAACCACGCCACGCCGGCGATCGTGATCGCCAGGCCGAGGTGGAGCACGTGCCGGCCGAGCTTCGGTCCCAGCAGGGCGCCGGAGAGCACGGCCCCGATCGACATACCCAGCGCGTACGGCGTCTGGGCGATCGCCGCGTGCTGCGCGGAGAAGCCGAGGCCGAGCTGCATGAACAGGCTCATCACGAGGCCGAGCCCGACCATCGACACGAAGAACGTGCTGAGGAAGACGACCCCCGCGACGAAGCCGCGGTGTGTGAAGAGGGTCGGCTCGATGATCGGGTGGGAGCTGCGCTGCTCGCTCCACACGAAGACCACGAACACCGCGAGCGAGGCCACGATGACGCCGTACAGCCAGACGGGCCAGCCGAGCTCGCGCCCCTGCACGAGCGCGTAGATGAGGCCGGCGCAACCGACGGTGATGAGTAGCGAGCCGAGCGGGTCGAGGCGCGCGCCCGGCACCTTCGGGACCTGGGGCAGGTAGCGCCAGGAGAGGACGGCGCCGACGATCCCGATCGGCACGTTGATGAGGAAGATCGCGCGCCAGCCGGTGCCGGCGATGTCGGCGTCGATGAGGAAGCCGCCCAGGATCGGCCCGAGCACGGCGGACAGGCCCATGATCGGCCCGAACGGGATGAACGCCTTCTGCAGTTCCTCGGGCGGGAAGGACTGCTTCACCATCGCCAGGCCCTGCGGGATCATCGTCGCGCCGAAGAGGCCCTGCAGGACGCGGAACGCGATGAGCGCGTCGGCGTTCGGCGCCAGGCCGCACGCGAGCGAGGAGACGGCGAAGCCGGCCATGCCGATGATGAACATCGGGCGCCGGCCGACGATGTCGCCGAGGCGGGCCGAGGTGATGAGCCCCACGGCGAACGCGAGCGTGTACGCCGCGAGGATCCACTGCAACGTGGTCTCGGAGCCGCCGATGTCGCGGCGGATGGACGGCCCGGCGAGCTGGGCGACGGTGCCGTCGATGAGGTCCATGACGTCGGCGATGATCACAACCGTCATGACGAGCCAGCGGTAGCGGTAGGCCGTCGGTGCGGGCGTGCCGACGGCCTCGAGGGGAGCGGTGGACATGAGCGGGTCTCCTAGGAATCGAACACTGTTCGTTCTCAACGAACGGTGTTCTACTAGCGAACGGTGTTCGTGTCAATCGATTAGGGTGGGGCCATGGCGACGGAGAAGGTCTTCCACCTCGGCCCTGTGCGGGTGCGCGTGAACGCGGCGGGTGACGACGCCGCGCCGAGGCAGCGGCTCAGTCGCGAGCGGATCGTCGACGTCGCCCTCGCCCAGATGAAGGAGCGGGGCTACGAGGCGGTCTCGATGCGCTCGATCGCCAAGGACCTCGGCACCGGCCCTGCCTCGCTCTACGCCCACGTCGCCAACAAGGACGAGCTCGACCAGCTCCTCATCGACCGCGTCGCCGGCGACTTCCCGATCCCCGAGCCCGATCCCGAGCGCTGGGACGAGCAGCTCAAGCAGTCGCTCCTGGACATGCTCACCGTCTACCGCGCCCACCCGGGGGTCGCCCGCGCGACGCTCGGCATGATCCCGACCTCGCCGGGAGCGATGCGCAACGCCGAGGGCGTCATGGCGCTCTGTCGGGCAGGCGGGATCCCTGACCAGCTCGCCGCCTGGGCCTGCGACATGTTCGCCCTCTACATGGGCGCGGTCGCGATCGAGGAGGACGTCTGGCGTGCTCGCGCGGCTGCGGCGGGCGAGGGCGGCGAGCCGTTGCGCGAGGAGGACATGGTGGCCGCCGTCCACGACGTCTTCGCCTCACTGCCCGCTGACGAGTTCCCGCTGCTGCGCAGCCTGGCGAGCGTGATGACCACCGGGGATGCCGACGACCGGGTCGGGTTCGCTGTCGACATCATGGTGGAGGGCCTCAAGGCCCTCGCGCGTCGGGAGGCGTGACCTCCCAGGGATCGCCGGTCGCCGCAGGTAGGGTGAGACTCGCTGAGCTTCCCCCGCGCAGCACCTCGGCAGTCCCGACGGGACCGCTGCGCGACGTCCGCCGTACCAGTTGGGAGCCCGCGTGTACCTGAAGAGCCTGACCCTGAAGGGGTTCAAGTCCTTCGCCTCCGCCACGACGCTCCAGCTCGAGCCGGGCATCACCTGCATCGTCGGTCCGAACGGCTCGGGCAAGTCCAACGTCGTCGACGCGCTCGCGTGGGTGATGGGCGAGGCGAGTGCGAAGAGCCTGCGCGGCGGCAAGATGGACGACGTCATCTTCGCCGGCACCTCCGGCCGCCCGCCGCTCGGCCGCGCCGAGGTCGTCCTCACGATCGACAACACCGACGGCGCGCTCCCGATCGAGTACGCCGAGGTGACGATCAGCCGCACGATGTTCCGCTCCGGCGGGTCCGAGTACGCCATCAACGGGCAGACCTGTCGCCTCCTCGACGTGCAGGAGCTGCTCAGCGACTCGGGCATCGGCCGGGAGATGCACGTCATCGTCGGCCAGGGCCAGCTCGACCAGATCCTGCACGCGACCCCCGAGGAGCGCCGCGGCTTCATCGAGGAGGCGGCCGGCGTCCTCAAGCACCGCAAGCGCAAGGAGAAGGCGCTCCGGAAGCTCGACTCCACCGAGGGCAACCTCAACCGTCTCAACGACCTGCTCACCGAGATCCGGCGCCAGCTCAAGCCGCTCGGCCGGCAGGCCGAGGTCGCCCGCCAGGCGCAGACCGTCCAGGCCGACGTACGCGACGCGAAGGCACGGCTGCTCGCCGACGACCTCGTCACCGCGCGTACGTCGCTGGAGCAGGAGCTGGCCGACGAGTCGGTGTTGCTCGCGCGTCGCGGCGAGGTCGAGCAGGCGGTCGCGACCGCGCGCGAGAACGAGGCCGCGCTCGAGGCCGCCCTGCGGGAGGACCTGCCCGCGCTGGCGAAGGCCCAGGAGACGTGGTTCGCCCTCAACGGCCTGCGCGAGCGGCTGCGGGGGACACAGTCGCTGGCGGCCGAGCGCGTGCGCAACGCCGGGTCGGTCCCCGAGGTCGAGCACGGCCGCGACCCGCAGCAGCTGGAGGCCGAGGCCGAGCGCGTCCGCGAGCAGGAGCGCGCCATCGACGCGGAGGTCCAGGCGCACCGCACTGCGCTCGAGGGCGCGGTCAACGCCCGCAAGGCCGCCGAGGACGCCGCGGCCGAGGAGGACCGCCGCATCGCCTCCCTGCACCGGGCGGCCGCCGACCGGCGCGAGGGGCTCGCGCGCCTGCACGGTCAGGTCAACGCCCTGCGGTCCCGCGCCGCGGCCGCCGACGAGGAGGTCGGCCGGCTGACCCTCGCCCGCGAGGAGGCGACCGCCCGCGCCGACCGCGCGCAACGCGACTTCACGGCCCTGGAGACCAAGGTCGCCGGCCTTGACGCGGGCGAGGAGGGTCTCGACGCCGAGCACGAGGCGGCGTCGGCCCTGCTCGACGACGTCGAGGAGCGGCTCGCCAAGCTGCGCGAGGAGGCGGCCCAGGCGGACCGTGAGCGCAGCGCGCTGGGTGCCCGCAAGGACGCCCTCGAGCTCGGGCTCGCCCGCAAGGACGGCGCCGGCGCTCTCCTCGCCGCCGGTGACCGGGTCTCGGGGCTGGTCGGCTCGCTCGCCGCCGTGCTCAGCGTGAAGGCGAGCTACGAGACGGCGGTCGCCGCCGCGCTCGGCGGCGCCGCCGACGCCGTGGCCGTGACCGGCGCCGAGGCCGCCCTGGACGCCATCGAGCTCCTGAAGTCGGAGGACCTCGGCCGGGCCGGGATGCTGCTCGGCGGCGCGCCGGCGGAGGCCCGCGACTGGCCGACGCTCGGCGGGGGAGCCACGTGGGCGATCGACGTGATCGAGTGCGCCGACACGCTGCGCCCGGCTCTCGCCCGGCTGCTCGTCAGGGTCGCCGTCGTCGACGACCTCGCCGCCGCCCGCGCGCTGGTCGCCGACCACCGCGACGTCACCGCCGTGACGCGCGACGGTGACCTGCTGGGTGCGCACTTCGCGTCCGGCGGCTCGAGCGCGCAGCAGAGCCTCATCGAGATCCAGGCCGCCGTCGACGAGGCGACCACGCAGCTCGCCGAGGCCGTCGCCGCCTCGGAGCGGCTGACGTTCGAGACCTCCCGGTTGGAGGCCGAGCGGCTCGACGCCCACAAGCGCGTGGACGTCGCGCTCGCCAAGCTGCACGAGTCCGACGCGACCCTGGCAGCCGTCGCCGAGGAGCTCGGCCAGTACGGCGCCCAGGCGCGGGCCGCGCGCGGCGAGGCGGAGCGGCTCGGCCGGTCGATCGAGCAGGCGCTGGAGTCGCGCGAGCAGGCCGTCGCCGGCCTCGCCGAGCTCGAGGCGAGGCTGGCCAACGCCGAGGACAGCGGCGAGGAGGAGCCCGACACCGACGACCGCGACCGGCTCGCCGAGGCCGCGCGCGAGGCCCGCCAGGCGGAGACGGACGCACGCCTGGCGCTGCGCACCTCCGAGGAGCGGGCGCGCGCCATCCACGGCCGTGCCGACGGTCTGCTCCGTGCGGCCGCCGCCGAGCGCGAGGCGCGGGCGAAGGCCGCCGAGCGGCGCGAGCGCCTGCTCCGCGAGGGCCGTGCCGCCGAGGCCGTCGGCGTGGCCGTCGGGCACGTGCTGGTCAGGCTCGAGGCGTCGATCGCGCGCGCCGCCGACGCGCGGACCGCCGTCGAGCAGGCCCGCAGCGGGCGGGAGCAGGAGCTGCTCGGCGTACGTGCGACGCTGCGACAGCTCGGCACCGAGCTGGAGGAGCTGGTCAGCTCGGTCCACCGGGACGAGATGGCGCGCGCCCAGCAGCGGATGAGGATCGAGCAGCTGGAGGAGAAGGCGCTGGCCGAGCTCGGCCTCGACGCCGACTCGCTCGCGGCCGACTACGGCCCCGACCAGCCGGTGCCCGTGGTCTCGACCGGCTCGACCGACGGGGAGTCGGACGACTCCGAGACCCGGTTCGTGCCCTACGTCCGCGAGGAGCAGGCCAAGCGTCTGCGCACGGCCGAGCGGGCGCTCGCCCAGCTGGGCCGGGTCAACCCCCTGGCGCTCGAGGAGTTCTCGGCGATGGAGGAGCGGCACCAGTTCCTCACCGAGCAGCTCGAGGACCTGCGCACCACCCGACGCGACCTCCTCGACATCGTCAAGGAGGTCGACGCCCGTGTGGAGCAGGTCTTCACGGAGGCGTACGCCGACGTCGAGCGCGCCTTCGACCACGTCTTCGAGCGGCTGTTCCCGGGCGGCGAGGGTCGGCTGATCCTCACCGACCCGTCCGACATGCTGGCGACGGGAGTCGAGGTCGAGGCGCGGCCGCCGGGCAAGAAGGTCAAGCGGCTCTCGCTGCTCTCGGGCGGTGAGCGGTCGTTGGTCGCGGTCGCGTTCCTCGTGGCGCTGTTCAAGGCCAGGCCGAGCCCGTTCTACATCCTCGACGAGGTGGAGGCGGCGCTCGACGACACCAACCTGGGTCGCCTCCTGGAGATCTACGAGGAGCTGCGGGAGAGCTCCCAGCTCCTCGTCATCACCCACCAGAAGCGGACCATGGAGGTCGGCGACGCGCTCTACGGCGTCACGATGCGCGGCGATGGCGTCTCGACCGTCATCTCGCAGCGGCTCCGCGAGGCGGAGCCGGCCTGAGCGGTCGCCTGACCGGTCGGCTGACTTGTCGGCTGACTTGTCGGCTGACCGGTCGCTGGTCGGTCGCCTCAGCCGCGGCCGAGCACGCGCCGCTTGAGGGAGCCGGCCCGGCGCCGCAGCCGCTGCGCGGTCGTGAGCTCGGGCCGCCGAAGCAGCAGGTGGTCCTGGAACTGCTCGCCGTTGCGGTCCCGTGACCAGTGCCCGTAGTCGACCCGCTCGATCTCGAGACCCGCCGCGGCGATCATCTCGCGCACCTCGTCCTCGTGGAACGCGATCGCGCGGAGCGGGTCCTCGGCCTCGTGGTAGATCGTGTGCTCGTCGAGCCGGTGGACCATGGGGAAAGCACCTTCGACCGCCGACTCGTAGGTCGCGTCGTCGTAGAGGAACCAGCTCGCGACGACCCGGCCACCCGGCTTGAGCACCCGGTGGAGCTCGTGCAGGTAGAGCTGCGTGTCGCCCCGGTACATGTGGGTGAACACGCTGAACAGGCACGCCACGTCGTAGCCCTCGGTCCTCGCGGGGAAGCGGGCCTCGGCCGCGGCGATCGCGCCCTCGGGGTTGTAGCGGTCGTTGCGGACGTCGAGGTGGCGGAACGTCATGTCCGGCGCGATCGGCGTCAGGCTCCGCTTCGCCCAGCGGACATGCCTGCGGGAGACGTCGAAGCCTCGGTAGTGGCCCCGGAAGGACGTGGTCGCGAGCAGCGCGATCGGGAGGCGACCGACGCCGCAGCCGACGTCGAGGAGGGCGTCGTCGTCGGCGAACCCGTAGCCGCGGAGGATGCGGACGAGTCCCTGGCCGCTGCGCAGGAACGACTCGTCGTCGTCCATCATGAGCCGCAATCGCATCGGCGGCAGCGGTACCTGGACACCTGACGTGCTCGACGTCGTCATTGCTGGACGGTAGCGGACGTGGGGGCGACAGGGGAGGGGCGACGTCGTCTAGGATCCTGGCGCGTGTGGTCCCGGAAGCGAACCCAGGCGAACGACGTCCGCCAGCCGGGACCGCGACCCGGCGGCCCCTGGCAGAGCCTGCTCGACGACGGACTGCTCGACGTCGACTACTACGCCGCGCAGGCGGGCCGCTCCTTCGGCTCTCCAGAGGACGCCGCCCGGCACCTGCACGGCACCGGCATGGCGCTCGGCCTGTCGCCGCATCCCCTGATCGACGTCGCCCTGCTGCCGGTGCCGATCCGGCGCGGGTGGCACGGGGGCCAGCTGCGCCGCGCGCTCGACCACCTGCGCAGCGACGAGGGGCTCGCCCGCCCGTGGAGCGCGCTGTTCGACCCGGCGCAGGTCGTGTCGTCGGGGACGAGCAGCCCGGACCGCCCGGGGGCCTGGCCGCAGGTGCGCGCGTGGTTGGCCGGGCTGCGGGCGGAGCAGGAGCTGCCGACCGCCGACGCGCGGCAGCAGGTGACGTGGGGCGCCGCCCGGGCGGCCCTGATCGCGCACGCCCAGGACCTGGCGGCGCAGCGGCGCCTCGACGAGCCTCGGACGACCGACAGCTGGGACGTGGCCGCGGAGTCCGCGTGGCTGGCCGCGGTGGAGCGCGAGCCGCTGCCCGACGACGCGCCGCCGCTGGTCTCGGTCGTGATGCCGGTCTGGAACCGTGCCCATCGCGTCCGCGAGGCCGTGGCGTCCGTGCAGGCGCAGGACCTCGACGCGTGGGAGCTCGTGGTCGTCGACGACGGCTCGACCGACGACACCGTGGCGGTCCTGCGCGAGCTGGCGGCCGACGATGCCCGCATCGTCGTCGTCGAGGCGCCGCACGGCGGGGTCTCGCAGGCGCGCAACGCGGGCCTGGACAGCGCCCGGGGCCGCTACGTCGCCTTCCTGGACTCCGACAACACCTGGCGGCCGCTCTACCTCAGCACGATGGTGCGGGCGATGGCCGCGAAGGGCCTGTCGGCGGCATACGCCGGCGTCAGCATGCAGTCGCCCGCCGGGCTGCAGTACCGCGCCTACGACGGCGATCGCGAGCACCTCCTCGTCCACAACCACATCGACCTCAACGTCCTCATGCTCTCGAGCGACGTCGCGCGGCAGGTGGGCGGCTTCGACACGGAGCTGCGCCGCTGGGTCGACCACGACTACGTGCTCCGGGTGGCGGAGGTCGAGGTGCCGCGGCTGCTGCCGTTCCTGGGCTGCGACTACGACGACCGCGACGACCACCCCGACCCCGATCGCATCACCCTGCGTGAGCCCGACAACTGGCAGTTCGCGGTCCTCGGCAAGGCCTGGGTCGACTGGGACGAGGCGGCGCGCGGACTCGCCGACCGGGTCACCGGGCGCACGTCGGTGGTGATCGCCGCGAAGGTCGACGTCTCGAAGACGATCGCGGCCGCGTGGTCGGCCGTGCTGGATGCGGACGGCGACGACGTCGAGGTGGTCGTCGTCGACGACGGGCTGCCGGCCGCACCGTCGCTGGCTCTGCAGGCCGGTCTGCTGGGCGTTCCGGGAGTGCGGATCGAGCGGCTGCCCCGGCGGCTGCACTCCGCGACGGCCCACAACGTCGGCGTCGTCCGGTCCACAGGCGACACGGTGATGCTGCTGGCCCACGACTGCGTGCTGCGGCCCGGCTGGCGGGGGCCGCTGCTCGACCGGCTGTCGGACGACGGCGTTGTCGGCGTCCAGTCCCTGGTCCTCGGGCCCGACGACACGATCAGCAGCGCCGGCTTCCTGTTCCCCGTCGCTGATGCCCTGCCGGTCGCCGCGGCGCAGGGGCATCCCCGCGAGGACGCGGCCGCGCTGGGGTCCGTGACGCTGCCCGCCGTGTCGGCGGCGGCGCTCATGCTCGACGCCCGCGACTACGTGGACCTCGGCGGCCTGGACCCGCGGTACGTCGCCCTGCTGGACGACGTCGACCTGTGCCTGCGCGCCCGCGACCGGGGGATCGGCAGCTTCGTGCTCGAGCCCCGCTCCGTGGCGAGCCAGTCGGAGCCGGACCCGAACCGCGGCCCCTGGCGATGGGTCACGCCCAACCGCCGGCTGTTCCTCGAGCGCTGGCGCGGGCGGCTGCCGGTGGCCGGGACCGCCGTCCTCGACGCGCTGGGCCTGGACATGGTCGGGATCGGCCTCGACGGTGCCGCGTGTCCCGCGCCCGTTCCGGTGCTCGTCCGGCGCAGGACGGCCGAGGGTCGCGGTGGCCCGCTGCGGTGGAGCCTCAACAGTCCGGTACCGGCCGGTCCGGAGGGCGACGCGGCCGAGCTGAGCGGCGTCTGCGAGCGCCTGGCCGAGCGGCTCCGCGCCCACGGGCACGCGGCGGCCGTCGTACGGCTCGAGGCGCACCACGGGTCCGCCGGCCGCGACGCCGACGTCGCCGTCGCCGTCCGTCTCGACGACCGGGTCGACCCCGAGCCCGGGCGCGTCAACGTGCTGTGGGTCCTCGGCGCCGCTGGTCTGCCGGCGCGCGAGACCGGCGGCTTCGACGTGGTCGCCGCCCCGACGCCGGAGCGAGCCGGCGAGCTCGCCGAGATGCTGGGCGTCCGCGTCCACGTGCTTCCCCCGGACCCGGGCGAGGCCGAGCTGTCGTCGCTGCTCGAGGCGGTCGACGACCTAGGAGGGAGTGCTATCAGCAGATGACGGCCATCCAGGCTTACCCCCGCCGCTACTGCGCGGCCTGCGGGTCGGTGGTCCGCCGCGAGTTCAGACCAGGTCCCGGCGGGCGGCCCAACGCGGCCTGCCCGCGGTGCGTCAGCCTGGAGCGTCACCGGTTCCTGGCGGTGCTGCTGGACGTCCTGCGGCCCATGCTCGGCGACATCGACCTGGTGCTGGACGTCGCGCCGTCGCCCCAGGTCACGCCGCTGCTCGCGGGCCTCGGTGCGCGACGGACGGTGCGTCTCGACCTCGGCGCCGACAACCGGCTCGTCGACGTGCTCGGCAGCCTCACCGAGCTGCCTCTGGCGGACGGGTCCGTCGACCTCCTGACCTGCTACCACGTGCTCGAGCACGTCCCCGACGACCGGGCGGCGATGCGCGAGATCACCCGGGTGCTCAGCCCCGGAGGACTCGGCATCCTCCAGGTCCCGTTCCGGCCCGGCACCGTGACGGACGAGGACCCGTCGGTCACGGACCCCGCGGAGCGGATCCGCCGCTTCGGGCAGGACGATCACGTGCGCTACTACGGCGACGACTTCGAGGACCGCCTCGTCGAGGCAGGCCTCGGGCTGCGGCGGGTGACGCCCCGATCGCTGCTGGGTGGGGAGATGTCCGCGTGGCTCAGGCTGTCACCGGACGAGACGGTCTGGATCGTCCGCCGCGACCCCGACGCCACGGTGCCCGACCGTGACGAACCTCTCCCCACGCCGCTGACCGGCGCCATGGACGCGCTGCTCGAGGAGCTCGCCACGCAGCACAGGCGTCTCGTGAAGGCACGGGCCCAGGTGGAGCAGCTGCGCGCTCGCGTCGCGGAGCTGGAGCGCGGCGGCGTGGTGGGCGCGGCACGCCGGACGGCGCGCCGCGCCACAGGCCGGGCCGTCCGCGCCGCCCGCCGCCTCGGTGGGCGGGACGGCGCCGGGCGAGGCGTCGCCGGCTGAGGAGAGACACGCGAACCGGGTGGTTCCGGATCGGGCAGGGACCGTGTGGCAGTCTCGTAGGCACGCTCGACCACCTGCTCGGAGGGATCGCCGTGCTTTTCATCCTGATCACGATGCTCGTCATCGTGGCCGTCGCCGGACTCGTTCTGGCCTATGCCGCCTTTCCGCACCGCGGTGAGGAGCTGCCCGTCGCGCCCTGGCTCGGCGAGGCCATGAACACCGCCGCCGACCGGCTGCCCACGCTGGAGCCGGAGGACGGCCACGACTGGTCGCCCCACCGGGACGCCTCCGCCTGACCGACCCGTCGACAACCGGCCGCCGAGCGTCGCCGCCGGTGAGGGTGGGTTCGTGGCAGGGGCCGCGCCGATGGTTGGATGACGCTCATGGGGCTTGAACTCATCCTGCTCATCGTCGTCGTCGCCGTCGTGGCCCTCGCGCTGGCGGGCGCCGGTCTCGTCACCTCCACCCGACGCCGGGCCGGGCGCGCTGCGCCGACGGTGCCGCCGGCCCCGGCACCGCCGACCGAGCCGCAGGTCGAGCGGCCGGGCGAGCGGCCTGGTGAGGTGGTCGAGGAGGCGCCTCCCGCGCCTGCGGCCCCGCCGACGGTCGAGAAGCCCGAAGGCACCGCCTCGCGGTTGGTCCGGCTCCGGCAGCGGCTGGCCGGCTCGCAGAGCGGCCTCGGCAAGGGGCTGCTCGCGCTGCTCAGCCGCGACCGCCTCGACGAGCAGACCTGGGAGGACATCGAGGACGTCCTCCTCACCGCCGACATCGGCGTACGACCGACGCAGGAGCTCGTCGACCGTCTCCGCACGCGGCTGCGCGTGGAGGGCGGCGCCTCGGCCGACGTACGGTCGGTGCTCCGCGAGGAGCTCGTCACGCTGGTCGACCCGACGATGGACCGCAGGCTGCAGGTCACCGGACAGGACGGGCAGCCCGGCGTCGTGCTGGTCGTCGGCGTCAACGGCACCGGCAAGACGACGACCGTCGGCAAGCTCGCCCGCATCCTCGTCTCGGAGGACCGCACCGTCGTCCTCGGCGCGGCCGACACGTTCCGCGCGGCAGCGGTCGAGCAGCTGGTCACCTGGGGCGAGCGCGTCGGCGTGGAGGTCGTCCGCGGCCCGGAGGGCGCCGACCCCGCCAGCGTCGGGTTCGACGCCGTCAAGGAGGGCGTCGACCGCGGCGTCGCGACGGTGGTGGTGGACACCGCCGGCAGGCTCCAGAACAAGCAGGGCCTCATGGACGAGCTCGGCAAGGTCAAGCGCGTCATCGAGAAGCAGGCGCCCGTCACCGAGGTGCTGCTGGTCCTCGACGCCACCACCGGCCAGAACGGCCTCATCCAGGCCCGCGTCTTCAGCGAGGTCGTCGACGTCACCGGCATCGTCCTCACCAAGCTCGACGGCTCGGCGAAGGGCGGCATCGTCGTCCAGGTCCAGCGCGAGCTCGGCGTCCCCGTGAAGCTGGTCGGGCTGGGCGAGGGCCCGGACGACCTCGCGCCCTTCAGCCCCGAGGCGTTCGTCGACGCCCTGCTCGGCTGAGGAGGAGTTCGTTGGTGAGCGCAGCCGGACTCAGGTCCCGCGTCAAGAACCGCGTCAAGCGGGCACTGGGCCGCCCCGTGATCCACGAGGCGCCGGACCCGCGCGTCGACCGCCTCGTGCGCTCCCAGCTCTTCGACGAGGAGTGGTACGCCGGCCAGGTCGGCGGCGCCACCCGGTTCGCCGACCGCGCCGCCGCGGTGCGGCACTACCTCGACGAGGGCCTCGGCCGGGGCCTGATGCCCCACCCGCTCGTGGACCCCGACTACATCCGGCGCCAGTTCGCCCCGGGGCGCCGCGAGCGGCTGGGTGCGGGCGACCCGCTCGAGCTGCTGCTGCGGCGGAGGCTGTTCGAGTTCTCCACGCACCCGCTCTTCGACACCGCCGGATACGTCGAGCGCAACCCCGACGCGACCGAGCATCCCGACGGCCCGACCGGCCACTACTGCAGCCGGGGCGGCATCGACCGGCCCAACGACTGGCTGCCGGCCGGCATCGACCTGCGCGACTGGGTGCGGGCTCGCACCGCCGAGTGGCACGCCCGCGCGGCGGTCGTACCGACGGAGTGGCAGGAGGGCTACGACACGGCCGAGGCGGGACGCGTCGCGGAGCGCTGGCGGGCGGCATCCGCGCCCCAGGCCACCGTGGCGGTCGTGCTCGACCCCGGCAGCGACGAGAAGCGGCTCGCGGAGACCCTCGACTCGCTGGCCGCCCAGTCGCGCGCCGCGACGACCGTCGTTGCCGTCGACCTCGGCCGACTGCCGGCCCTCGCGGAGATGCTGGAGGCGCGCCTGCCCGGCCGCACCCGCGTGGTGAGCGGCGCCTCGTTCGGCGACGCGCTCCAGCAGGCGCTCGCCGGCCTCGACAGGGGCTCCGACACGGGCCCCGACACCGGCCCCGACATGGGCCCCGGCATGGGCCCCGACATCGACTTCGTCGCCTGGCTCCAGGCCGGCGACGTGTGGGAGCCCGACCGGCTCCGCATCCTGACCGCCGCGGCCGCAGCCGAGACGGCCGACGTGGTCGTCGACGACCTGGTGGACGCCAGCCCCGCCGCGCGCGGGTACGCCGTCGACGTACCCGCCGAGCTGGTGCCCGGGCGCGTCCTGGTCGACCCGGCCCGCGTGCTGGTGCGCCGCAGCGCCCTTCCCGACGTCGACCTCACCCTCCGGGGCGCGTGGCTGTTCGACCTGCTCGTGCAGCTGCGGCTCGGTCCGGCCCGGTGGTCGCACGTCGGATGGCCGGGCGTCCGACGGACGGTCGAGAACCCGGCCGCGCTGCTGAAGGCACCGGCCGCCGACCGGCCGCTCGTGGACCACGAGTTCCTCGACTCGTGGAAGGACGTCTCCCTGGGTCGCCAGCTCGTCGACTGGTCGGCGCTCGAGGGACGTCGGCAGGAGAGCGACGTCGTGTCGGTCATCATCCCGACCTACGACGACTCCGTGCTGACGACCGCCGCGGTCGAGTCGGTGATGGCCTCCGACGGCGTGGGCGGCGTCCGGGTCGAGTGCCTGGTCTGGGACAACGGCTCGTCGGCGCGGGTGTCGCCCGCGCTCGACGCTCTCCGCGAGCGATTTCCGGAGATCGTGCTGTTGCGTACTCCGGTCAACCTCGGCTTCTCGCTCGGCAACGACCTGGCGCTGGCGCACGCGACCGGCGCCACCGTGGTGTTCCTCAACAACGACACGACGGTTCCCGCCGACTGGCTGCCGCCGCTCGTGAAGGCCCTCCACCAACCCGACGTCCTCGCGGTGCAGCCGCTGCTGCTCTACCCGAGCGGCGCGGTCCAGTGCGCCGGCGTCGTCCACCCGACGACGGGGGGCCTGCCGCACCCGCTGCTGCAGGGCTTCCCGGTCGAGGACGCGCGAGGCGTCGACGCCCTGGAGCTCAACGCGCTCACGGGTGCCGCCTTGGTGATGAGGTACGACGACGCGGTGGCCACCCGCGCGTTCGACCCCGTCTTCACCAACGGCATGGAGGACATCGACCTCTGCCACCGGCTGCGTGCCCTGCGGCCCGGCCACTTCCGGGTCGTCTCCGACGTCCGCGTCGTCCACCACGAGTCCCGCACCCCCGGGCGGTTCGCCCGGCACCTGGTCAACCGCGACGTCTACCTCGACCGGTGGCGCGGCGTGGACGAGCCGCGTGACGACGTCCGCATGTGGGCGTCCTGCGGCTTCACGGTCGTCGGCCACGAGGTGCGCCACGCGAGCGGCCCGGCCGGCCGCCGGCTCGGGGTGCCCGAGCCGGTGCTGGTGAGGACGGCGCGACTGCAGGTGAACGAGCGGCCCGGCTCGATGCGCTGGGCGATCAAGCACGCGGCCCCCGCCGGCGAGGTGGGCGAGACCTGGGGCGACACGCACTTCGCACGCGCCCTGGCCGACGCGCTGCGGGCCAGGGGCCAGGAGGTCGTGATCGACCACCGCGAGGAGTTCGAGCGGGCGAGTGGTCGCCACGACGACGTCGCCCTGGTGCTGCGCGGACTGCGCGCCCTCCGCGTCACCCCGGAGTTCCCCACGCTCGCGTGGGTCATCAGCCACCCCGACATGGTCACCCGAGCCGAGCTGGCCGCCTACGACCACGTGTTCGCGGCCAGCACCACGTGGTCGCACGAGCGGTCCGCGGTCTGGGGCGTGCCGGTCGAGCCGCTGCTCCAGGCCACCGACCCGGTCCGCTTCCACCCCGACCGCGGCGTCCCGGGGACGGGCCACGACGTGCTCTTCGTCGGCAACTCCCGCAACGTCAACCGGCCGGTCGTGCGCGACGCCGTCGACGCGGGCCTGCCCCTCAAGATCTACGGCACGAAGTGGGCCCAGTTCGTCCCCTCCGAGCTGATCGCGGGGGACTACATCGACAACGAGCACCTGGCCCAGGCCTACCGCTCCGCAGGGGTCGTGCTCAACGACCACTGGGAGGACATGGCCCGCGACGGCTTCCTCTCCAACCGGCTCTTCGACGCGGTCGCGTGCGGTGCCCGGGTCATCACCGACGAGGTCGCCGGTGGCGCCGACGCGCTCCGGGAGATCTTCGGCGACGCGGTGCAGATCTACCGCGGCGTCGCCGACCTGCACCGCCTGGCCGAGGCCGGCGACGAGGTGTTCGGCGACGACGCCGCCCGGATCGAGGTCGCATCCCGTGTCGGCGAGGAGCACTCGTTCGGGGCGCGGGCCGACCGGTTGATCGAGGTCGCGCGCGACGTACGCCGGCGCCGGGGGCTCCCGGGCTGACGTGGACGCTCCTCTAGGGTGACGCCCATGCCGCCCCAGCTCTCCCTGCTCACCGTTCTGGACCATCCGAGCCGGGACGCGTTCGAGCGCACGGTGAGGGCCGTGCTGCCGCAGGCCGGGGACTGGGAGTGGCTCCTCGCCGACCCCCAGGACACCCCCTGGGTGCGCGAGCGTCTGGCGGAGCTGACCGCTGCCGAGCCGCGCGTCCGGGTCGTCGAGGCGGCGAACGGCGCCGGGCTCGCCGCAGCGGCCCACGGCGAGTACGTCGCCGTGCTCGGGCAGCACGACCGGCTGCACTCTCGGGCGTTGGAGCGGATCGGCGCGGCTCTGGCGACGGACGGCTACGACGTCGTCTACGGCGACGAGGGGATGATCGACGAGGCCGGCGAGCGACGGGCCGTCCACCGGCGGCCGGAGTGGTCCCCGGAGCGGCTGCGGCACCAGGACTATCTCGGCCGGTTGACGGTCGTCCGCCGCTCCACCCTCGCGAGCGCCGGCGGTCTCGGGGCGACCGACGACCTCGGGCTCTACGACCTCCACCTGCGCATCAGCGAGCACACCGACCGGGTCGCGCGCGTGCCGTACATCCTCTGTGAGACACCGGTCCCTGCCACGGACGGGGTCGCCGCGGCGACCGCCGCACGTGAGGCCCGGATCGGCGTCGTGCAGCAGCATCTCGACCGGTCAGGGATCGAGGCGACCGCTGGCCCCGGCAAGCTGCCCGAGCTGGTCCAGGTGGACCGCCGACCTGACGCGACGACCACGGTCAGCGTCATCATCCCGACGATCGGCACGCGCGCGCGGATCTGGGGCGAGCCGCGGACGCTGGTGACCGAGACGGTGCGCTCCATGGCGGAGAGCAGCAGGAGGCATGCGGTCGAGTTCGTCGTCGTCTACGACGACCCGACGCCGCCCGCGGTGCTCGACGAGCTGCGCGCGATCCCCGGCGTGACCCTGCAGCTCGTGCCCTTCCACGAGAAGTTCAACTTCGCCGCGAAGTGCAACGTCGGTGCCATCAAGGCCACGGGCGACGTCCTCGTCTTCCTCAACGACGACGTGCAGGCGAGCGGCACCGACGTGCTCGACCGCCTGGTCGCGCCGCTCCGGGAGCCCGAGGTCGGTGCGACCGGCGCCAAGCTGCTCTTCGAGGACGGGCGCATCCAGCACGCCGGGGTGCGCTACGGCCCGAGCGTCTACCACGCCTACTACCGCGAGCCCGCGGACTCCCCGGGTGCGCTCGGCGAGCTCTGGGTCAACCGTGAGGTGTCGGCGCTCACCGGCGCCTGCCTCGCCGTGCGGCGCAGCGACTACTGGGCCGTCGGCGGCTTCTCCGAGTCGCTCCCGTCCAACTACAACGACGTCGACCTCTGCTTCAAGCTGCGCCGCGACGGACTCCGCCTGCTCTGGCTGCACGACGTCGTGCTCCACCACTTCGAGTCGGTCACTCGCGACGGCAGCGTCAGCGACTGGGAGATGGCCACGATCGAGGCCAGGTGGGGCGACTCCGACAAGCGCGAGCGCTTCGTCAACAATGTCCGGACCCTGCGGAAGCGCGGCGGCCTGAGGACGCGGCTGGCGAACCGGGTGCGGCAGCGCCGCGAGCGGCTCCGCCGAGCGGCACTGAACCGCAAGGCGAAGCGCGCCGATCAGCGGCGGATCTTGCGGTAGACGTCCCGCAGGAGACCGGCGACACCCCGAGGGGCCGCGGCGAGGTCGTGCTCGAGCGCCCCGACCCGCTTGCGGAGCCGTCCGATCTCGTCCTTCTGGCGCTCGTCGCGGGCGCGCAGGCTCCCGAGCTCGTCCTCCATCGCGGCGATCCGCTCCGTGGCGGTGGCCAGGCTCGCCTCCAGCCCGACGACGCGGTCGCGCTCGACCAGAGCCTGCCGCGCCGCCTGCTCGGACTCCGCGGTCAGGGCCTCGGCGGCCGGCACCGCCGGGGCCGGCACCGCCGCGGCCGGCACGGCAGGGACGAGCTCCGGTACGGCGGCTTCGCCGTCGCCGGCCGGCCGGGCCGCGCACTGGAAGCCCCGCACCAGGGCGTCGGGCCGACCGCGCACCCACTCGGCGGCGCCGACCGGCAGATCGTGCGGGTCGAGCGCGACGCCGGCGTCCAGCGGGTCGGCGAGCGTCCCCCGGAGGTCGTCGAGGACGAGACCGGCGCCGGCGAGCAGGTCGACGAGGCGCTGCCGCGTGAAGAGGCGCACGCGGTCGCCGTCGAGCAGACCCGGGCCCGCGTCGGGTCGGTCCTGCAGCAGCGCCAGCCGGACCGAGCCGTGCGAGACGTTGGGGACCGAGACGACGATCCTGCCGTTCGGTCCCAGCAGCCGGGCCGCCTCGGTGAGGGCGGCGTGAGGGTCGGCGAGGTGCTCGAGCACGTCGGAGAAGACGACGACGTCGAAGCCGGCGGCCTCGAAGCGCTCCGAGAGCGGAGTGCTGTCCACGTCGGCGACGACGACTCGCTCCAGGTGCTGCTCGGCGACGGCGGCCGCCGCGGCGTCGACCTCCAGGCCGATGACGCGGCAGCCACGCGTGGCGAGGACGCGGCCGAGCTCACCGGTCGAGCACCCGACGTCGAGGACCCGCTTGTCATGACCGATCAGGTCGATGACCTGGGCGTGGCTGGTGTTCGGGTCGGAGATGTCGATGTCGACGGCATGCTCGGGCACGAGACGACAATCTACCGGGGGCTACCGGCGGCTACCGGGGGCTACCTTCGGGCCGCCCGCGCCCGCGCGCGGGTCCGGTAGCGGACGAGGCGCCCGGCCCAGCGCAGCGGCACCGGCGGGAGGTGCAGCACGTCGCCCGGCCGCATGGCGTAGGCGGCCGCGGTGTCCTCGAGGAAGTCCCGCACCCCCGCGAAGTCGTCCGGGTAGGCGGCCTCGCAGGCAGCGAGCAGCCGGCCCGAGCCCAGTCGGTGCAGGTCGTGACGGATGGTCTCGACCTTCACGAGGGGCAGCCGGGCGCCGTCGAGCGCACGGTCGGCGAGCACGACGGTCGGGTTCCACGGCCGACGCGTGCGCTCGCGCCACGCCGCCCACTGGGCCCGCGTCCGGGGCGCGGGCTCGCGCTGCAGCGCCCACCAGGCCATCCGCCGCCGAGCGGTGCGCCTGTCGCCGTCGGTCTCGGTGAAGTAAGCAGCCTGCTTCAGTCCGGCCTTGCGGAGTCGCCGGGACAGGCCGAGCTCGTAGCGCTGGATGACCTGCTCACGGTCCGAGGTCGGCTCGAAGTCGTCCCAGAACCTCCGGAACGCGGGCGAGGCGAGCGCCGTGGAGCGGAAGCCGAGGCAGTAGCTCTGGACGTGCCTGACGTGCTGGCGCGACTCCGTCAGTCCCCAGAAGTCACAGCCCCGCGCGGCCATCGTCGACAGGATCTGCGCCCAGTCCACCAGCGGCCCGACGAAGCTGTCGTTGCACACCACCACGTCGTCGTACGTCGACAGGTCCTGCCGGGCGGCGTCGAGCCCGGCCTTGTAGGAGCCGAAGTCGTAGCCCTCGTTGTCCCGCTCGAGCAGCGTGCTCCGGGCGGTGAGCCACGCGCGGGAGGCGTCGGTGAGCTTCGCGGTGGAGACCACGACCAGCTCGTCGAACGCCCGGCGGAGGTGCTCGACCTGCCGCCGCACGTGCGGCCGCACCTCACCGCTGACGTCGAAGTGCGCCATCACGGCCAACCGGGTCACGCGCATCTCTCCTTGGTCCGACGTCGGTCCGACGGTGCGCCGTGCAGCGTAGTCGAGCCGCGGCGGACGGCCCGACGGACGAGGGCCGTAATGCCCGCGTCACCCGATCGCGGATTCTGTTACACGCACGCAACACGTGGCGGCGCGCGTCGAAACCTCGGCGGACGAACGTGATCGACAGGTAGGGCGAGGGGCCGGACACGACCGAGCACTCGCCGTCGGAATGTCTTCTGGAGGTTCTGTGGACGGCTATTACGCCTTCATGCTGGTGGCGACAGCCTTGGTCCTGATGATGACCGTGCCCGCGCTCGCGCTGTTCTACGGTGGCATGACGCGGTCCAAGTCGGTCCTGAACATGATGATGATGTCGTTCGTCGCGTTCGCGATCGCGAGCATCGTCATGGTGCTGTGGGGCTGGTCCGAGGGGTGGGGCGGTGACGGCGTCGGCAACGGCAACGGCAACCTCATCGCCAACCCGTTCACGATGTGGGGGCTCGACGGCATCACCGGCGGCAATCACATCTTCGTGGTCTTCCAGCTGACCTTCGCGGCCATCACCGTCGCGCTGATCAGCGGCGCGATCTCCGACCGCGTGAAGATGTCCGCCTGGGTGGTCTTCATCCCCGTCTGGCTGACGCTCTGCTACTTCCCGGTCGCCCACAACGTCTGGGGTGGCGGCTGGCTGGCCGACAAGCTCAGCGGCGGCTCGACGGTCCCGCAGGACTACGCCGGCGGCACCGTGGTCCACATCAACGCCGGCATCGCCGGCCTGGTCCTCGTGCTCGTCATCGGGAAGCGTCTCGGGTTCGGCCGCGAGCCGATGCGCCCGCACAACCTCACGCTCACGATGATCGGCGCCGGCCTGCTGTGGTTCGGGTGGTACGGCTTCAACGTCGGCTCGATCGTGTTCACGGGTGACTCGGACGACGCGATCAGCAAGCAGTTCCGCAGCGAGACCGGCATCACGTTCCTCAACACGACGATCGCCACGGCCGCGGCGATGCTCGCCTGGCTCCTGGTCGAGCGCTTCCTCCACGGCAAGGCCACCTCGCTCGGCGCGGCCTCGGGCATCGTCGCCGGCCTGGTCGCCATCACCCCGGCCTGCGGCGCGGTGACGCTCACGGGGGCGATCATCGTGGGCGCGGTCGCCGGCGCGCTGTGCGCCGTGGCGGTCGGCCTCAAGTACAAGCTCGGGTACGACGACTCGCTCGACGTCGTCGGGGTGCACCTCGTGGGCGGCCTCGTCGGCACGCTCCTCATCGGGTTCCTGTCCAGCGCGGACGCGCCCGGGGGGATCAACGGTCTGTTCTACGGCGGCGGGTTCGCCTCCCTGGGCGACCAGATCCTCGCGGCGCTGTTCACCATCGTGTGGACCGGGGTCCTGACGACGGGCATCGCCCTCGGCATCAAGTACACGATCGGCTGGCGGATCGGCGAGGAGGCCGAGATCGAGGGCATCGACGGCGACCAGCACGGCGAGTCGGCGTACGACATCGCCGCCGGGACGGGGGTCCTCGCATGAAGCTCGTGACGGCGGTCATCAAGCCGCACAAGTGGGAGGACGTCCGCGAGGCGCTGGAGACGTTCGGTGTCACCGGCATGACGGTCAGCGAGGTCAGCGGCTACGGACGGCAGAAGGGCCACACCGAGGTCTACCGCGGCGCCGAGTACGACATCGCGCTGGTCCCGAAGATCCGCCTCGAGATCGTCGTCGAGGACGGCGACGCCCTCGACGTGGTCGGGATCATCGTCAAGACGGCCCAGACCGGCAGGATCGGCGACGGGAAGGTGTGGGTGAGCGCGGTCGAGACGGTCGTGCGGGTCCGCACCGGCGACCGCGACGCCGCCGCCATCTGACAGCACCGAGGGACGGCCCGGCTCCAACAGGGGCCGGGCCGTCCCGCATCCGGCACAATCGCCCCAGGTCGTCCGCCGGCCCGCGACGCGGGACCGAGGAACATGAGGAGAACCATGAAGCTCGTCACCGCGGTCATCAAGCCGCACAAGTGGGAGGACGTCCGCGTCGCTCTCGAGTCCGTCGGTGTCACCGGCATGACGGTCAGCGAGGTCAGCGGCTACGGACGGCAGAAGGGCCACACCGAGGTCTACCGGGGTGCGGAGTACGACGTCGCGCTGGTCCCGAAGATCCGCCTGGAGATCGTCGTCGAGGACGCCGACGCGGACGTGGTCGTCGACACGATCGTCAGGAGCGCCCAGACCGGTCGGATCGGCGACGGCAAGGTGTGGGTGTCCGCCATCGAGGGCGTCGTACGCGTCCGCACCGGCGACCGCGACGACGCGGCGATCTGACCGCCACCCCTGTGACCGCCACCCCGTGACCGCCGCCGAGCGAGCCCGACGGACCGCAGCGGCGGACGGTCTCTGCGTGGAGGCGTACGACGCCTCGGCCGGTCCGACGCAGGGAGCGGCGCTCGTCGCGGTCGGCGGCTTCGGCCGCGGCGAGCTGGCGCCGTACTCGGACCTCGACGTGGTCCTCGTGCACGACGAGGGCGTCGACCTGGGGGAGACGCCGACGAAGGTCTGGTACCCGCTGTGGGACTCCGGGGCGGACCTCGACCACTCGCTGCGGTCGCTGCCCGAGATGGTCTCGGCGGCCGACGGCGACGTGCGGGTCGCGCTCGGGCTGCTCGACGTCCGTCACCTGGCGGGGGACCCCAACCTGACCCTGCGGCTGCGCACCACGATGCTCGCCCACTGGCGCCGGCACGCCCGCACGCGGCTGCCGGAGCTCCGGCGTCTGGTCATGCAGCGCCACGAGCTGCTCGGCGAGCTGGCACACGCAAGCGTGCCGGACCTCAAGGAGGCGGCCGGGGGCTTGCGGGACGCGACGATCCTCAAGGCGCTGGTGGCGACGTGGCTGGTCGACGTGCCGCACACCGACCTCGAGCCGCGTCGGCAGGAGCTGCTCGACGTGCGCGACCACGTGCACGACCTCGCAGGGCGGGCCACCGACCGCGTGGGGCCCGAGATGTGGGCGGAGCTGGCCGAGCGGCTCGGCCTGCCGGACGAGCGCGCCGCCCAGGTGCACGTGCGTCGGATCGGGCGTCGGATCACCCACCTCTCGCGGCTGACCTGGCGGCGGGTCGACGCGCTGATCGACCGCCCGACCCGGGTGCGGCCGCGCCGGCCCGACCTGACCCCGCTCGGCCCGGGCGTCGCGCTGTCGGGTGGCGAGGTCGTGCTCGCCCCCGGCGCCCGGCCGGCCGAGGACCCGCTGCTGTTCCTGCGGGCCGCGGCCCTGGCCGCCGAGCAGGACGTCGTGCTCGCGCCGGCCACCGTCGCGCGGCTCGCCCAGGAGGGCGCGCCCCTGCCGGTGCCGTGGCCGGCGGAGGCCCGCCGGCTGTTCGTGCGCCTCCTCGCCGCCGGCCACGGGCTGAGGGCGGTGTGGGAGACCCTCGACGAGACCGGCGCGGTCGACCGGCTGCTGCCCGAGTGGGAGCGGATCCGGCTGCTCCCGCACGCCTCGGCGATCCACCGCTTCACCGTCGATCGGCACGTGGTGGAGACCTGCATCGAGGCGGCGGCGCTCATCCGCACGGTCGCCCGGCCCGACGTGCTCATGGTCGCCGCGCTGCTGCACGACATCGGCAAGGGCAGCCTCACCGAGCACAGCGTCGCCGGTGCGCCCATCGCGCGGGAGGTCGCGACCCGGATGGGCTTCGAGCCGGACGCCGTGGAGCTGGTCGAGACCCTGGTGCGCTGGCACCTGCTGCTCGCCTCCGTCGCGACGACCCGCGATCCCGACGACCCGGGCACCGTCGAGGCGATCACCTCGGTCGTCACCGACCCGGCGGCGCTGGACCTGCTCGCCGCCCTGACCCAGGCCGATGCCCGGGCCACCAGCCCGAAGGCGTGGTCGTCCTGGCGCGCCTCGCTCGTGCTCGACCTCGCCCGCCGGGCGCGGGTCGCACTCGACACCGGGACCGCGCTGCCGGCGATCGTCACCGAGGACGTGCCCGTCCCTCCGCAGGTCCGCGCCGGTGGGGCCTCGCTCGACGTCGAGCCGGTGGCCGACGGGACGCGGGTCACGGTCATCGCCCCGGACCGGGTCGGCCTGCTGGCCGACATCGCCGCGACGTTCGCCGTGCAGCGGCTCCGGGTCCGGGCGGCGCGGGCCTGGGCCCAGGACGCCTACGGCGTCTCCGTCTGGGAGCTCGACGAGGAGGGCCTCGACCCCGCGGTGCTCCGGGAGCGCCTCACCGCGATCGCCGAGCGCCGGGTCGACCCGGCGAGCCGGCTGCGACCGGCCGACAGCTCGACGCTCGCCCCGAGTGTCGCCGTACGCCCAGAGGCGTCGACGCAGGCGACCGTGCTGGAGGTCCGCGCCACCGACCGGCCCGGCGTCGTCTACCTCGTCTGCGCCGCCCTCGCTCGGCTCGACGTCACGGTCCGGTCGGCGCACGTCGACACGCTCGGGCCGCAGGCCGTCGACGTGTTCTACGTGCAGGAGTCGTCGGCCGGCGTACTCAGCGACCAGCGGGCCGCGCAGGCTGCGCACGCGGTCCGGGCGGCACTGTCGGGGGAGCTGCTGTGACTGCTCGTCGAGGTATGCAGCCCAGCCCTCACCTCCCGTGCGGAACTCCGCGTGGGCAGTGTGCACTCGCCTGCATACCTCGATGACCATGACCGCCGGTTAGGCTTGGGCGTCGATCCACCCGACTGATCCTGAGGACCAGAACTTGTTCGCCACGCTCTCCGACCGGCTCGCCGACACCTTCAAGAACCTGCGAGGCAAGGGCCGGCTCTCCGAGGCCGACATCGACGCCACCGCGCGCGAGATCCGCATCGCGCTGCTGGAGGCGGATGTCGCCCTGCCGGTCGTCCGCGAGTTCGTCGCTGCCGTCAAGGAGCGCGCCCGCGGCGCCGAGGTCTCCCAGGCGCTCAACCCGGCCCAGCAGGTCGTCAAGATCGTCAACGACGAGCTCATCACGATCCTCGGTGGCGAGACGCGCCGGCTGCGCTACGCGAAGACCGGCCCGACCGTCATCATGCTCGCCGGCCTCCAGGGCGCCGGCAAGACGACCCTCGCCGCCAAGCTCGCCCGCTGGCTCAAGGAGCAGGGCAAGTCGCCGCTCCTCGTCGCCTGCGACCTGCAGCGGCCGAACGCCGTCAACCAGCTCCAGGTCAACGGCGAGCGGGTCGGCGTACCCGTCTTCGCCCCCGAGCCCGGCAACGGCGTCGGTGACCCGGTGGCGGTCGCGCGGCAGAGCATCGACGAGGCCAAGCGCACCCTCCACGACGTCGTCATCGTCGACACCGCCGGCCGGCTCGGCATCGACGCCGAGATGATGAAGCAGGCGGCCGACATCCGCGACGCGATCGAGCCCGACGAGGTCCTCTTCGTCGTCGACGCGATGATCGGTCAGGACGCGGTCACCACCGCGCAGGCCTTCCTCGACGGCGTCGGGTACGACGGCGTGGTCCTCACCAAGCTCGACGGCGATGCGCGTGGTGGTGCCGCCCTCTCGATCGTCAGCCTCACCGGCAAGCCGGTCATGTTCGCCTCCAACGGCGAGAAGATGACCGACTTCGACCTCTTCCACCCCGACCGGATGGCCGGCCGGATCCTCGACATGGGCGACATGCTCACCCTGATCGAGCAGGCGGAGAAGGCGTTCGACGCCGAGCAAGCGGCCAAGGCGGCGGAGAAGGTCGCGACCGGCGACTTCACCCTCGACGACTTCCTCCAGCAGATGCAGCAGCTGCGCAAGCTCGGCTCGATGTCGAAGCTGATGGGGATGCTGCCCGGCATGGGCCAGTTCCGCGAGCAGCTCGCCAACTTCGACGAGCGCGAGATCGACCGGATCCAGGCGATCATCCAGTCGATGACCGCTGCCGAGCGGGCCAACCCCAAGATCATCGACGGCTCCCGCCGCTCCCGCATCGCGAAGGGCTCGGGCCGCGCCGTCTCCGACGTCAACCAGCTCATCGACCGCTTCGGCGAGGCCGCGAAGATGATGCGCCAGCTCGCCTCCGGCGGCGGTATGCCCGGCATGCCCGGCGCTCCCGGTGCGGCGTTCGGCAAGCGCGCCGGGGCCAAGCAGCAGGCCAAGCAGAAGAAGGGCAAGGGCGCCCGCAAGTCCGGCAACCCGGCGAAGGCGGCCGCCCAGGCCAAGGCGGAGTCCGAGAAGAAGCCCGCCGCCGCGAACCCCTTCGGCAACCCCGGGGGCGAGGAGGTCGACTACGAGGCGGCCGCCGCGCAGCTCAACCTTCCGAAGGACTTCTCCAAGTACCTCAAGTGACACCGGCCCGCGGTGAGCGGCCGACGGTTGGGTGCGTCGGATCGGTTGGTCGCTCGCCGAACGGTCACCGTGACCTCTTGGGAAGAGAGTGACACCTCCGAACGGTCACCCGTGGCCCCGACGGTCACGGTGACACGTGGCCGACACAGCCTCACTCCAGTCCGAAGGCGAACACCTTCTCCGGCGTGATGCGGATGAGCTCGGGGGAGTAGCCCGGCCCGAACGGTTCGGCGTCGGTGAGCGCCTCTGCGGTACCGCGGATCTCGAGCATCCGCGGCCGCCACGGCTTCACCGAGGCCAGGTCGTCGACCACGAACGCCACCTGCGGGTGTCGCTGGACATTCCGGAACTTCCGCGACGCGCCCATCCGGGCGCCTCCGATGACGATCCGGTGCTGGTCGTCGACCCGGTAGCCGACCGGGTTGTTCTGCGGCCCGCCGTCGGGGCCGACCGTCGCGAGCCGGCCCAGCAACTGTGAGCGCAGGTAGGCCAGCTGGGCGTCGGTGAACCTCATGCCCCCATCGTCGTCCGCCGCACCCCGCGCGGCTAGGGTCGATGACGTGTCCAGCGTCCTCGTCGTCGATGCGGCCAACGTCGTCGGGGCACGCCCCGACGGGTGGTGGAAGGACCGCGCGGGCGCGGCTCGCCGACTGCACGAAGCCCTGCTCGTCGCCGACATCGAGTACGACGTCGTCGTACTCGTCCTCGAGGGGCAGGCGAAGTCCGGCGCCAAGGCCGGCCGCGACGCCCATGTCCGCACCGTGCACGCAGCCCGCGACGGCGACTCGGCGATCGTGGCCGAGGCCCGCAGTGCGGCCGACCGGGGCCAGCGGGTCGCCGTCGTGACCGCCGACCGGGCCCTCCAGGCCAACGTCTCCGGCTTCGCCGCGACGCTCAGCCCGACGTGGCTGCTCGACCGGCTCTGAGGTCCGACCACCGTCGGAGCGCTCCCAAGTTACGGACGCGTAACGGTTGACCGGAATGTGACGTACGCAACAAAGTGGGTCGCGCGCGGTCGTCGCGCCCCGCGTCTCTGAGCCGAGGCGTCGGGACATCCCGGGAGGAGGCTCACGTGCTGTCTCTGCAGCAATCCCACCATCGCCCCATCGGTCGCCGACGGTCTCGCAAGACCCGGCTGGCGGTCCTGAGCGCCACGACCGCGGCCACCCTCGGCCTCGCCTTCCTCGCCACCCCGACGGCCGACGCGCACCATGCGACCCGGCACGACCGGTACGGCCACCACAGCCATCACAGCCAGCACAGCCACGGGCCGGCGTACCTCAACCCGAAGCTGTCCACGAAGACGCGCGTCGCCGACCTGCTCGGCCGGATGACCCTCGCCGAGAAGATCGGCCAGATGACGCAGGCCGAGCGGATCGACATCGACGCCAACCCCTCGCTCATCACGACCTACGGTCTCGGCAGCATCCTCTCCGGGGGCGGCTCGACGCCCGCGCAGAACAACGCGGCGGGCTGGGCCGACATGGTCGACCGCTACCAGCGGGCGGCGCTCGCCACCCGTCTCGGGATCCCGATGATCTACGGGGTCGACTCGGTCCACGGTCACGGCAACATGCAGGGCGCCACCGTCTTCCCGCACAACATCGGGCTCGGTGCCACCCGGGACCCCAAGCTGGTCGAGAAGATCGGCCACGTCACGGCCATCGAGACGCGCGCGTCCGGCGTCCCGTGGGTCTTCGCGCCGTGCATCTGCGTCGCGCGTGACGACCGGTGGGGCCGCACCTACGAGTCCTTCGGTGAGGACCCGAAGCTCGTGGAGTCGATGGAGACCGTGATCGACGGCCTCCAGGGTCACCCGGGCCAGCTCGACCAGCGCGACCACGTCCTCGCGACCGCCAAGCACTTCGCGGGCGACGGGCTGACGACCTACGACGCCAGCAAGGCCGGCACCGGGGCCTACCCGATCGACCAGGGCGTCGACCACGTGACCCGCGCCGAGTTCGAGAAGTACGCGCTGTCGGTCTACAAGCCGGCGATCAAGCGGCACCACGTCGGCTCGGTCATGCCGTCGTTCTCCAGCGTCGACTTCACCGACGGTCTCACCGACGGGCAGGACGGCGCGGTCAAGATGCACGCCAACCGTGAGCTCATCACCGGCTGGCTCAAGGGACAGCAGCACTTCGACGGCTTCGTCATCAGCGACTGGCGGGCGATCCGGCAGCTGCCGGGCGACTACACCGCCCAGGTGAAGACGTCGGTGCTCGCAGGCGTCGACATGTTCATGGAGCCGATCCAGGCGCCCAACAACCCGAACGGCTGGGACGTGTTCATCCCGACGCTGACCGGGCTGGTGAACTCCGGCCAGGTGCCGATCAGCCGCATCGACGACGCGGTGAGCCGGATCCTGACGGCGAAGTTCAACCTCGGGCTGTTCGAGCACCCGTTCACCGACCGGTCGCTGCAGTCGACCGTCGGCGACGCGGCGCACCACGCGCTCGCCCGACGGGCCGCGGCCGAGTCGCAGGTGCTGCTCAAGAACTCGAGCCGCACCCTGCCCCTGCACGCGCGCGCCGACCGGCCGGTCTACGTCGCCGGCAGCAACGCCAACAACATCGGCAACCAGGCCGGCGGCTGGACGCTGACCTGGCAAGGCGGGTCGACCAACGTCATCCCCGGCACGACCATCCTCGACGGCATCAAGCAGTACGCCCCGGGTGCGACCTACAGTGCCGACGCCTCGGCGGCGGTGCCGTCGAACGCGGCCGGTGTGGTGGTGGTCGGCGAGACGCCGTACGCCGAGGGCTTCGGTGACGTCGGCGGTCCCCAGTGGGCCTACGACCCCGGCGACCACGGCGTGCCGCGGCAGCCGCAGACGATGCAGCTCTCCGCCGCGGACCGTACGGCGATCGACAAGGTCTGCTCGCAGGCCGCCAGCTGCACCGTGCTCGTGGTGTCCGGACGGCCGATCATCCTGCCGCCCGAGGTGGTCGCCGAGGCCGACGCGATCGTCGCCTCGTGGCTGCCCGGTAGCGAGGGCGCAGGCGTGGCGGACGACCTGTTCGGCACCCGTGCCTTCACCGGCAAGCTGCCGGTCACCTGGCCGCGCACGCTCGACCAGGAGCCGATCAACGTGGGTGACGCGAACTACGACCCGCTCTACCCGTTCGGCTGGGGGCTGACCACCCGACGGCGGTGACGAGACCGAGGCGTCGTGCGGGTGACCGCCCCTGGGAGGGGCCCGTACGACGCCTCGGCCGACCGGTAACGTGCCGCACATGACGGCGCTCCGGTTCCACGGCCCGGTCCTTCCCGGCGGCGAGGTCCACGACCTCTTCGTCGTCGAGGGCCGGGTCACCTACGAGCACCAGGCGGGGGCCGAGACGATCGCGAGCGGCTGGATCGTGCCTGGCCTCGTCGACGCGCACTGCCACCTCGGTCTCGGCAACGACGGCGAGGTCAGCAAGGAGGAGACCGAGCAGCAGGCGATCGCCGACCGTGACGGTGGCGCCCTGCTCGTCCGTGACTGCGGTACGCCGGCCGACACCCGCTGGATCCAGGAGCGCGACGACCTGCCGCGCCTGATCAGGGCGGGCCGGCACGTCGCCCGCACGCGCCGCTACATGCGCAACTTCGCCGACGAGGTCGAGCCCGCCGACCTGGCGGCCGCCATCGCCCAGCAGGCCCGCCGCGGCGACGGTTGGGTCAAGCTCGTCGGGGACTGGATCGACCGCGAGGTCGGCGACCTGACGCCGTCGTTCTCGGCCGAGGACTTCGCCGAGGCGGTCAAGATCGCCCACGACGCGGGCGCGAAGGTCACCGCCCACTGCTTCGGCCGCGACGTGCTGCCCGGCCTCATCGAGGCCGGCATCGACTGCATCGAGCACGGCACCGGCCTCACGCCCGATCTCGTCGACGCGATGGCCGAGCGCGGCACGGCGCTGGTGCCGACCGTCGTCCAGACCGAGATCTTCCCGGGGCTGGCCGCCGCCGCGGAACCGAAGTTCCCCACCTACGCCTCGACGATGACCGACCTCTACGCGCGGCGCCGCGAGACGCTCATGAGCGCGTACGACGCCGGGGTGCCGCTCTTCGCCGGCTCCGACGGGGCCGGCAACCAGCGCCACGGTGTCCTCCACGAGGAGGTCGTCGCACTGCACCGCATCGGCCTGCCCGCCGACGTCGCGCTCGGCGCCGCGTCCTGGCGGGCGCGCGAGTGGCTCGGCTTCACGCCCGACCTGGCGGAGGGCAGCGAGGCCGACTTCATCGTCTACGATGCCGACCCGCTCGCGGACCTCACGGTGCTGGCCAGGCCGGCGGCCGTCGTGCTGCGCGGGACGCTGGTCGGGTAGCGGTCGGATTTCGACCCGCGGCGGCACCTCTGGCAGACTTGCCCGTCGAGTCCTGTACGGGCGGCCCCTCTCACCGGCCGTGCAGCGTCCGCCGAGGAGCGGGCGTCGGTGTTCCCCACCTGGTCGCGCGATCCTCACCCACACACGAATTCCGAAGGAATACCACAGACGTGGCCGTCAAGATCCGTTTGAAGCGCCTGGGCAAGATCCGGGTCCCGCAGTACCGCATCGTCGTCGTCGACTCGCGCAAGAAGCGCGACGGCCGGGTGCTCGAGGAGATCGGCAAGTACCACCCCAAGGAGGACCCGTCCTTCATCGCGGTGGTCTCCGAGCGCGCGCAGTACTGGCTCGGCGTCGGCGCCCAGCCGACCGAGGCCGTCGAGGCGATCCTCAAGGTGACCGGTGACTGGCAGAAGTTCAAGGGCCTCCCGGGCACCGAGGGCACCCTCAAGGTCGCCGCTCCGAAGCCGGACAAGCTCGAGCTCTTCAACAAGGCGCTCGCCGAGGCTCACTCCGCCCCGACCTCCGAGGCCGTGACCAAGGCGTCGAAGAAGACCGAGAAGAAGGCCGAGGAGGCCCCGGCCGCCGAGGCTCCCGCCGAGGACGCCCCGGCTGAGGCCGAGGCGCCCGCCGCTGAGCCCACTTCTGGGGCCTGATCATGCTCGCCGAGGCGCTCGAGCACCTCGTCCGCGGCGTGGTCGACCACCCCGACGATGTCGTGGTGCGTGACAAGCAGCTGCGGCGCGGGTCGATCCTCGAGGTCCGGGTCCACCCCGACGACCTCGGCAAGGTGATCGGCCGCGGCGGCCGCACGGCTTCCGCGTTCCGCACGGTGATCGGGGCCCTCGCGGGCAAGAACGGCGCGCGGATCGACTTCGTCGACGTCGACCGCCGCTGAGGTCGAGCACACGCTCGGAACGGGCGTCATCCCACCTCGGGATGACGCCCGTTCTGCTTCCCCGGCTACCGTGGAGGTCTGCTCGGTGGAGGAGGCCGCATGACGACTGACCAGTCCGACGATCCGCTCACCGCCTACCTGCGCGACCAGGCCGACGCGGTCCTCACCGGAGCCGCCCGTCTCCCCGACGCCGAGGCGATCCACGCGACCCGCGTCGCCGCCCGCCGGCTGCGCAGCACCGTCCGGGTCTTCGCCCCGCTGCTCCGCCTCGCGCCGGCCGACGTCGCGGAGGCCGACGAGGAGCTGCGCTGGTACGCCGGCCGGCTCGGCGAGGTGCGCGACCGGCAGGTGCAGCGGTCGAGGTTCTCCGCCGCGCTGGCCGACCTGCCGGCCGACCAGGTCCTCGGCCCGGTCACGTCCCGCATCGACGGCACCCTCCTGGCGGAGCAGGTCCATGCCGAGGAGGAGCTGGCGAAGGCGATGACCTCGGAGCGCTACCAGGCGGTCCAGGACCTGCTGCAGACCTGGCGCCGCGAGCCACCGGTCGACGAGGCGGACGCCCGCCGGCTGCGCAAGCGGGCCCGCAAGGCCGCGCGGAAGGCCGAGCGCCGGCTGGAGGAGGCCTGCGCGTCCCGAGCCGACGACGACCTGCACCGCGCGCGCAAGGCCGCCAAGCGGGCGCGCTACGCCGGCGAGCTGCTACGCCCGCTGGGGCACGGCAAGAAGCAGCGGAAGCGGTTCAAGGGGATCCAGCGGATCCTCGGCGACCTCCAGGACGCCGTGGTCGCCGAGGCGACGCTTCGACGGCTGGTGAGCGGCGTCCCGGCGGGCGTGAGCGGCTTCACGTTCGGCCTGCTCCACGCCCACGAGCGTGCGGACGCCGAGCGGCTGCGCGAGCTGGTGTGCTCGACGTACGCGGCAGGGGAGTCCTGACGGCGGAGCCGCTCAGCGGGCGCTGACGTCGCCGTCGCGGTCCAGGCGGTAGCCGCGACCGACGGTGTGCGCGGCGATGACCTGGACGACGTGGTACCTGGCGCCGGCGACCCAGGAGCGCAGGCCGGCGGCGTCCGCGCGGTGCGCGGCCTCGTGCCGCTGCCGGTGCCGGAAGTGGCAGGGCGTCAATCCGCCGGGCGGATGCGCCGCCAGGGCCGGTGCAGGCTGAACTCGCGGCCGGTGATCTCGTCGGGGGCCAGCTCGACGACGAAGTACTTCGGCGTGTCGACCCAGACGTGGAGCGCGATGTTGTCGGCCCGGTACTCGTCGGGCTCCTCGAGGCGCCTGGCCCGGCCGCGGATGACGACGCTGCGCGCGGTCTCGCCGTCCACCTCGTCGACCTCGAAGGCGACGGACCCGCCCAGCTCGACGCCGACGAGCTTGGTGCCCGGGGCGGTGCGGAACAGGAGGGTCCTGCCGTCCACCGCGTAGTTCACCGGCACCAGGTGGACGTCGTCGGTCAGCCGGAACGCCAGCCGCCCGAGCTCCTGCGTCGCCAGGAAGTCCCAGCACTCGTCGAGCGTGAGCTCCCGGACCGGGCTGTCGTCGTCCATCCGCCGCCTCCTCGAGTGGTCCCTGCCGACGTTAGCGGCGGCGGGCAGCGTGGCCCAGGGTCGAGAGACCCTTGACGTGCGGAACAATGTCGCCCGTGGAGTCCATCGAGGTCCTGGTCGGCCGCATCGGCAAGCCGCACGGCATCCGCGGTCACGTGACGATCGACGTGCGCACCGACGAGCCGGAGCGCCGCTTCGCGGACGGTACGACGCTGCGGGCGGTGCCGCCCAAGGGGTCGGCGTTCGGGGAGCGCACGCTCACCGTCGAGGGGAGCCGCTGGCACCAGGGGATCCTCCACCTGCTCTTCGCTGAGCTCGACGGCCGCGACGCCGCCGAGGCCGCGCGCGGCGTGCTGCTCTACGTCGACATCCCCGCCGACGCGACGCCCGACGACCCGGACGAGTACTACGACCACCAGCTGGTCGGCCTGGCGGCGTACGGCACGGACGGCGCGCACCTCGGCGAGGTCACCGGGCTCGTCCACGGCGGCGCCCAGGACCTGCTGACCATCCGTACGACCGACCGCCGCGAGGCGCTGGTGCCGTTCGTCAAGGCGCTCGTCCCGGTCGTCGACCTCGCCGGGCAGAGGGTCGTCATCGACGACCGCCCGGGCCTCATCGCGCCGCTGCCGGAGGAGGACGAGTGAGGCTCGACTACCTCACGATCTTCCCCGACTACCTCGCGCCGCTCTCGCTGAGCCTGCCCGGCAAGGCGATCGACAGTGGACTCCTCGAGGTGCACGTCCACGACCTGCGGAGCTGGACGCACGACCGGCACCGCACCGTCGACGACACGCCCTACGGCGGTGGGGCGGGCATGGTCATGAAGCCCGAGCCGTTCGGGGAGGCGTTCGAGGAGCTCGGCGTCGGCGAGGGTGTGACGGTCGTCTTCACCACGCCCAGCGGCGAGCCCTTCACGCAGGCGCTCGCGAGCGATCTGGCCACCCGCGACCGGATCGTCTTCGCCTGCGGGCGCTACGAGGGGATCGACCAGCGGGTCCTCGACCGCGCGCGCGAGGTCGCCGAGGTGCGGGAGATCAGCATCGGCGACTACGTCCTCAACGGGGGAGAGGTGGCGGCGCTCGCCATCACCGAGGCGGTCGTGCGGCTGCTGCCCGGCTTCATGGGCAATGCGGAGTCCCTCGTCGAGGAGTCCCACTCGGGCGAGGGGACGGGGCTGCTGGAGTACCCCGTCTACACCAAGCCCGCGTCCTGGCAGGGGTACGACGTCCCGCCGGTGCTCCTCTCCGGTGACCACGCGCGGATCGCCGCCTGGCGCCACGAGCAGCGGCTGCGCCGCACCGCGGAGCGCCGGCCCGACCTGCTGCACGCCAGCGCCGCCGGCAGCGAGTGGGAGATCGTGCCCGCCACCCGCGGCGACGCCGGCGAGATCCTCACCCTGCAGCGCGCCTGCTGGGTCCAGGAGGCACTGACCAACGACTCGCTCGACATCCCGGCGCTCCACGAGTCGCTCGCCGACGTCGAGGAGTCGCTGCGCGTCTGGGACAACTACGTCGTCCGCGTGGCCGGGCGGCTGGTCGGGGCGGTCCGTGGGCGCCTCGACGGCGAGGCCTGGGACATCGGGCGGCTGATGGTGGCGCCCGACGTGCAGGGCCGCGGCCTCGGCCGGGTCCTGCTCGAGCACATCCAGGCGGTCGCCGCACCGGCCGCGACGTCGTACGCGCTGTTCACGGGGGTGGCCAGCGCCGAGAACCAGCGGATGTACAAGAAGGCCGGGTTCCGGCTGCGGCCGGACCTGGAGGCGCCGCCGGGCGCGGTGGTTCTCACGAAGCGGCGACGGATTTCTGGCTCCTGACGCGACTGTGGCAGACTCTTCGCTTGGTCTTCGTCGGCCGAAGGACCGCTCCGAGCAAGATCGAGCGGAGGGTCCGCGTCGGGCTCCTGCCACAGGGGGAACCGCACGCCGCCGGCCAGCATGGCGAGGCCCCCACCTGAAGAGCAAGTTCCCAGACCGCGGCTGACCTGTGGCATCTGCGAGGAGAGATCATGACCAACGTGCTTGCCGAGATCGGCAACACCAACAAGCGAACCGACGTTCCGGACTTCCGCGCCGGCGACACCGTCAAGGTGCACGTCAAGGTCGTCGAGGGCAACCGGTCCCGTATCCAGGTCTTCCAGGGTGTCGTCATCCGCGTCCACGGCTCGGGCGTCGGTCGCACCTTCACCGTCCGCAAGGTCTCCTTCGGCGTCGGCGTCGAGCGCACCTTCCCGCTGCACTCCCCGATCTTCGAGACCCTCGAGGTCGTCACCCGCGGTGACGTCCGCCGGGCGAAGCTCTACTACCTGCGCAACCTGCGCGGCAAGAAGGCGAAGATCAAGGAGCGCCGCGAGGCCTGATCCGGCCCCGGGCCGGAGTCTCCTTAGACTCTGCGCGTGACTTACGAGGACCGCGACATCTCCACCGTCGAACCGGACGGAGGAGGGTCGCGGTCCTCGGCGTCTGGGGGGTCGGCACGCCACCCGCACCTGCCGGTCTGGCAGGAGACGATCCTGCTCCTGGCGGGGGCGCTGATCCTCGCCATCCTCATCAAGGCGCTCTTCGTCCAGGCGTTCTACATCCCGTCGGAGTCGATGGAGCCGGGGCTGGTCAAGAACGACCGGATCCTCGTCGAGAAGCCGTCGTACTGGTTCGGCGGGACGCCGCAGCGGGGCGACGTCGTCGTGTTCAAGGACCCGGGTGGCTGGCTCGGCCCGGAGGACGTCTCCGAGGCGTCCAACCCCGTGACGCAGCTGCTGACGAAGGTGGGGCTCTATCCGTCCGGCGGCCACCTGGTGAAGCGCGTGATCGGGGTACCGGGCGACGTCGTGGAGTGCTGCGACCAGCAGGGGAGGCTGCTCGTGAACGGCAAGCCGGTCGACGAGTCGGCGTACGCCCGGCCGGCGGCGACCGGATGCGCCCCCGGGAGCTCGGGGGTCTGCTACGGGCCGATGCCGGGCGTGAAGCACTGGAAGACGCAGCGCGTCCCGAAGGGCATGCTGTTCGTCATGGGCGACAACCGGGCCCATTCGGCCGACTCCTCCTACCACCTGTGCACGCCCAACGAGACCGACTGCTCCGACTCGCCGTGGGTCGCGGAGGACCTCGTCGTCGGCAAGGTGGGCGCCGTGGTGTGGCCGGCGAGCAAGTTCCGGATCGAGCACCGTCCGGACAGCTTCGACGCGGTGCCGTCGCGATGAGTGCCGCCCCGACGCTCCGGTTCGAGCGCACCCTGTTGCGCGGGGGAGTGCGCCACCTCGCGGCGTGTGACGAGGTAGGCCGCGGCGCGCTGTGCGGACCGGTGACCATCGGCGTCGTCGTCATCTCCGAGACGACGCGTACGGCGCCCCAGGGCGTGCGTGACAGCAAGCTGCTGACCCCGGAGGCGCGGCAGCGGCTGGTGCCTAAGATCCAGCGCTGGGCGGCCTGCTGGGCGGTCGGCCACGCCACGCCGGGCGAGATCGACGAGTTCGGCATCATCCCGGCGCTCCGGCTCGCCGGTCACCGCGCGCTCGCCCAGCTCTCGATCGTGCCCGACCAGGTGCTCCTCGACGGCAACCACGACTACCTGACCCCGCCGGCGCCGGCTCCGCTGGTCGAGCCGGTCGAGGTGCCGCTGTTCGACGTGCCTGTCGCACCCGCGGCGCTCCCCGTCGCCCCTGCGCTCGACGAGCTCATCGACCTGCCGCCGGTGCTCACGCGCATCAAGGCGGACCTCACCTGCGCCGCCGTCGCGGCCGCCAGCATCCTCGCCAAGACCGCCCGCGACGCGCTGATGGTCGAGCTCGACGGGGAGCACCCGGAGTACGGCTGGCTCGAGAACAAGGGCTACTCCGCACCGGCTCACATCGACGCCCTCGCGCGGTTCGGCCCGACCACCCACCACCGACGGTCCTGGAGCCTGCCCGGGGTGACCTCCGGACTAGAGTCTGACCTGCCCGTCGTCGTACCTGGTGAGGGACCTGTGGAGGAGACTGCATGAGCGCCGAGGACCTCGAGAAGTACGAGACCGAGATGGAGCTGACGCTCTATCGGGAGTACCGCGACGTCGTCGGCATCTTCAAGTACGTCGTCGAGACGGACCGTCGTTTCTACCTCTGCAACCAGGTCGACGTGAAGGCGCGCAGCGAGGGCGGCGACGTGTTCTTCGAGATCTCGATGAGCGACTGCTGGGTGTGGGACATGTACCGCCCGGCGCGGTTCGCCAAGAACGTCAAGGTGCTGACGTTCAAGGACGTCAACGTCGAGGAGCTGCAGCCGGCGGACATCGACCCGCCGAAGTAGCCTCCTCGACATCGACTCGCCGAAGTAGCCTCCTCGACCGCGGAGCGGCGTCGGGCCGCCCCGAGGTGCGTCAGTGGGGCATGTTGATCAGCTTGACGCCCTTGCTCACCTGGCTCAGCGCCGTGATGAAGATCGGCGCCATGTCCTGACCCTTCGCAGCGCAGAAGAAGAAGTCGCCGTCTGCGTTCTCCGCAGTGATGTCCGCCGTGCTCCCGCAGCCGTTCGAGTCGGAGGACGAACCGTTGTCCCGGGGGGAGGCGGCACTCGCGAGGACCGACGTGATGACCTGGTCGTCGGCACGCTGAACGGTGACCGTGCCGTTCTGCTTCATCGGCACCGAGTACGTGACGGTGATGTTCTGCTTACAGCTGGTGAGGATGCCGTACGGCTTGGACTGACTGCCGTCCTTGCCGTTGCTGCTGTCACGGCAGGCACTCGGCGAGACGTCGCTGACCCAGGCCGAGCCATTGCTCGACGGTGTCCCGGTCAGGGTCGTCTGCGGCGTCTGGGGCGAGTTGCACGACGACGGTTGCGCGTTGCAGCTGCTGCACGTCAGACCGCTCGTCGCGTAGCCGACGGTGATGAGCAGCACTCCCGCGGCCTTCGCGGCTTCAGCCACGGCCTGGAAGTTCTTGCAGGCCTGCTGGCCTCCGAAGAGCGTCGTCGTCTTGGCCGTCACGGTGGTCACTGACTTGTTCTTGTACGTGTAGGTGTATTTGCTGCCGTTGGTGTAGGACGTCGGCGGCGCCGGCGAGAGCCCAGAGGGCGCACCGGACTGAACCGTCCCGTCGACGGTGAAGGTGGACGTCGCCGGAGGCGTCGAAGAGTCGTTGTAGTTGGAGAAGATGTCGCCGCTGTTGTCGAGGCTCGTCGATCCGCCGGTCGTGAAGTTCTCCCACGGCTGGCCATCGGTCTCGAAGATGATCACCTTGCGCGGAACGCCCGCCCGTCCCGCGCCTCCGATCGCTGAGACGTTGTTGGTGTCGCCCGGCTTGTTCAGCACGTAGCGCGCGGCCGACTTCAGTGGTGACGCCAGCGCGGTGCGGGTGGGGGGATCCGTCGTGCTGAGGCAGCTGATCGCCTTGTAGAGCGGGTTGGTGGTGTCGAGCGTCCGGACTCCCGCTGCGTTCAGGGTGTTGTAGTCCTTGTGGAACTGGATCGGGATCCACGAGCCACCCGAAGCGATCGTCTCGTTACTGCTTGGAAAGATCAGGCCGTGCGCCGTGCTGCTGCAGGCTTTCGTCTCCGGGCTCTCGGAGCGCTTCAGGTAGCTCGGGCCGAGGGCGCCGAAGGCGACGTACTGCTGTTCGGGCGTCATCACCTTGAGCATCCCCTTGATGCCGTCGGCGAGGTCCTCGCGGTAGTCGTGGTTCTCGGGGTTCATCGTCATCGACAGCGTGCGGTCGGCGACGATCACGACGTCCATCGGATTAGGCGCGATCGCGCCGCACACGCCCTTGCAAGCGACGGCGATCTGGGATCCGGTCGATCCCTGGTCGATCCCGAGAACCGGTGCGAAGCTGAACGGCACGTCCGCGCTGGCGCCCACGCGGATCGTGTTGCAGGTGATCGGCAGGCCGTTGTACGACGACGTGCCCGGACTCCAGTTGTTGGCTGGCCCGGCGCTCAGGGCGCAAGGAACGGCGCACAGGGTGTTGTTGCAGGTCATGCTGTAGTGCGAGTTGTCCCAGGCTCGTACCCGGTTGCCGTACTCCGACTGTTTCCAGGTCGTGGTCGCCGACGCCGGATCGGGGTTGCAGACGCCTGCGGTCTGGCCGGCGCTCGGGATCTGGTAGTCGGCCACCTGTCCGCCACCGCTGACGACGAACGGCGTGCCGTCGCCGTTGAGCTTGCGACCGACCACGCACCAAAAGTCGATCTGGCTCGGATTCAGGGTCCCCTGACCGTTCTTCGCGAAATAGGTGATCGCGTTGGTCGCGGCGTCCCTGATCCCGGTCGCATCGGTGTCCAGGTAGTACGCGGCGGCGGTCGCGGCGGCATCGAGCTGGTTCTTGAGCAGGTGCTTGCGGTTGACCTGAGACGCGAGGTCGACGCCCAGGGCGGCGACGCCGAACAGGACGATCGCCAGCGCGGCGACCATGATCGCCACGGCGCCACGCTCACGGCGGGGGCGTGAGAAGAAGCGCCTCATTCCCTGATCATCTCCGAGGTCCGGGTCAGCAGGATGGTGTTGCCGGTGCAGGAGCCGCCGCCGAAGAAGCCGCACAGAGCACCGACGGGCGTGATCCAGTGGTGGGTGTACGCGATGGTGACCTTGACCGCCGAACCCGACTTGGCGTTGGCGTTGTAGTCGCCCGCGCCGGTGCAGTTCGCGGCCGGGGCCGGGTTCGTGCACGTGATGCTGATGTTCACGTCAGCACTCGGGACGGTGACACCGATGTCGTGGAGCTCGTCGGTCACGACCTGGTTGATCTCCGAGTAGGTGCCGTCGAGGCTCGCTGATCGGGCGGCGTCGCGTGCGACGTTGTTGATGACGTTGCTGCGGTCGATCATCCAGCCGAAGTCGATGATGCCGAACACGAGCATCAGCAGGAGCGGCGCGATCAGCGCGAACTCCACGATCACGGCTCCGCGGTCTGACTGACGACGTCGGCGTACGGCGGTCACGAGGTCACCATCTGGCAGCTTCCGGAGGCGGAGGTGACGTGGAAGGTCTCGTGCTTGCTGATGCCGATGCCCTGGGAGAAGACGCCGGTGAGGATGCTGTGGTTCGCCTTCATGTAGACGCCGAGATCGTCGGAACAGACGTCGATGTCGTCCGCGTCCCATTGACCGCCGACGTAGTCGAGCGTCTGCCGGTCGGCGTCCCACGTGTAGGCCATGCACTCCGTCTCGCAGCGGCGGAAGTGGTCGTTGGCGGGGTTGCCCGCAGGAAAGCCGCCTGCGTCCGCCTTGTAGATCCAGAGCTCGGTGATCTCAGCCTTCGACAGCGACGACTCGGCGCGGGCGATGGCTGCGGCGGTCACCGTGCCGAGCGCGGGGGAGTCGCCGTCGCGCAACGCGGCCGAGGACGCGGCGGCGTGGCCGCCGTCGCGGACCAGAGAGCTCAGGGCGACGTTGTCCTTCATCAGGAATGCCGTCTCGGCGATGCCGAGGACGATGATCACGAGGAGCGGCGCGACGAGGGCGGTGTTGAGAACGACCGCTCCTGCGGCGACCACGCCACGTGCGCGTGAGCCCGCATGACTGCGCATCGTGGCTGCACACCTCCCCAAAGAAGTCGGCCCCCGGCGGAAAACGTAGGGGGGCCTCAGACTCGCCGCATAGCAGACGCGGTCGAGTTCACTCCAACGGGCTAGAGGAATGAGCCGGAGTGACTACGACGACCCGGGACCTCGGCGGCCGGTCGCGGTGAAAAGCGTGTCTTCCCGATCGGGTCGTGCCCGCAGCATAGGAGGACACCGGCGATCCTGGGACCCTGCCGGGCCACTTTGCGTCCACAGCCTCGCCATCGAGCGCCCTTCTCCACAGGCCGACAGCACCAGGCCCCAGCTGTCCGAAGGCGCCCCGATGCTCGTCCTATGACAGCGATCGGCTCGGAGGTCAGCGACATGGCGACAACAGCGGCAGCCCGCGCTGCGCTCGGGTACTACGGCGAGTCGGTGGCGGAGCGGCACCTGACGGGGCAGGGGATGGTCCTGCTCGACCGCAACTGGCGGTGCGACGAGGGCGAGCTCGACCTCGTCCTCCGCGACGGGTCCGTCCTCGTCGCGTGCGAGGTGAAGACGAGGAGCGGAACGACCTGCGGTACGCCCCACGAGGCGGTCGGACTCGACAAGCTCGAGCGGCTCCGCCGGCTGGTCGAGAGGTGGGCGGACGACCGTGGGCTCAGGCCGCCCGAGATCCGGATCGACCTGGTGGCCGTGCTGCGGCCCGGTCGCGGCGCGGCGGTCGTCGATCACGTGAAAGGCCTCTGATGGGCGTCGCCACGGCGAGCACGGTCGCTCTCCAGGGGGCGGTCGGACACCTCATCGACGTTCAGGTCGACGTGTCGCGTGGGATGGTCGGCACGACCATCGTCGGCCGCCCCGACGTCGCGCTCAACGAGGCGCGCGACCGCTGCCGCATGGCGGTCAACAACAGCGGGCTGCGGCTCGGGAGCCGTGACGAGGAGGAGCGGACCGCCGAGTGGCCGAGCACGCGCCGGGTCACGATCCTGCTCTCGCCGGCCGACCTGCCGAAGAGTGGGACCCACTTCGACCTCGCCATCGCCGTCGCCACGATGGGAGCGATCGGCGTCGTGCCCGTCGGTGCGCTTGCCGGGACGCTGTTCATCGGCGAGCTGACCCTCTCGGGTGGCCTGCGCAGCGGGCCCGGGGTCCTCCCGATGGTGCTGGCCGCCTCGACCCGAGGGATCAGGCGCGTCTTCGTTCCCGAGCCGCAGAGCCGTGAGGCCGCCATGGTCCCGGGGATCGCCGTCTTCGGCGTGCGCTCCCTCGCCCAGGTGCTGTGCGAGCTTCGCGGCGAGGAGGTGCCCGAGGCTCCGCCCGTCGCGCCCATGTCGGGCAGCCGGCTGCTCGCGTGGCGCGGCCAGGAGCGGATGGCCGAGCAGGATCTCGCCGACCTGCTCGGCATGCAGGATGCCCGCTTCGGGCTGGAGGTCGCCGCCGCCGGGGGCCACCACCTGATGCTCTCGGGGCCCCGTGGCGCAGGAAAGACAACGCTCGCCGAGCGGATCCCCGGCATCCTGCCTGATCTCACCCTCGACGAGTCGCTCGAGCTGACGGCCATCCACTCCCTGGCGGGCGCGCTGGAGCCGACCGACTCCATGCTGTCGCGTCCGCCGTTCTTCGCGCCGCACCACGACGCCAGCAAGGCGAGCCTGCTCGGCGGCGGCACCGGTCGTGTCCGCCCCGGGGAGATCAGCCGCGCGCACAACGGGGTGCTGTTCTTGGACGAGTTCCCGTTGTTCCAGTCCGACGTCATCGAGGCACTGCGCCAACCCCTCGAGAGCGGCGAGGTCACCATCGCCCGCGGTGAGGAGTCGGCGACCTTCCCCGCCCGGGGCATCGTGGTCCTCGCCGCGAACCCGTGTCCGTGCGGCGACTTCGACGTCGACGCCGGTCGCGACCGGTGCATCTGCACTCCCGCTCGACGCAACGCCTACCGTGCCAAGTTCACCGGCCCGATCGCCGACCGGATCGACATCCTGCGCCACGTCCGCCCGGTGACCGGTGACGACGCCAGGGACCCGCTGGCCCGGGCTCCGGAGACGTCGGCGACCGTGCGGCAGCGGGTTGCTCTCGCACGGGAGCGTCAACGCGAGCGCTACGCCGGCCGGTCGTGGCGGCTCAACGGCCAGGCCCCGGGGCCCATCCTGCGCCACGAGTGGCCGCTCAGCGAGACCGCCGAGCGACTGCTCGACCAGCAGCTGTTCGGCGGTGGCCTGACCCGGCGCGGTGCGACCCGGGTCCATCGGATGGCCTGGACGATCACCGATCTGTGGGGCACCGAGCGGCCCGGGGTGGAGGAGCTCGACGTCGCGCTGCGGCTGCGCCTGGGTCAACCGCTGCAGGACGCGATCCTGAGGCAGGCCGTATGAGCGCGTCCGAGGCCGAGCGCCTCGCCAGGGTCGCCCTCGCCATGGCGTTCGAGCCCGCCGACCCGGACCTGGCGCGAGACGTTGCTGCCCGCGGAGCGGTGAGTGTTCGAGAGGACCTGTTGCGCACGGGCTCGCGCGATGGGAACCGCAAGGACGCGGTGGCCCGACTGGCCGCGGTCGACCCCGCCCGCGACCTCGAGCGGGCGCAGACGAATGGCCTGCGCTTCGTCGTCCCGGGCGACGACGAGTGGCCGACGCAGCTCGACGACCTGGAGCACGCTCCCGAGATCGTCGAGGGGCGCGGTGGAGTCCCGCTGGGGCTGTGGGTACGCGGGCCGGTGACACTGGACTCGCTCGACGACTCCGTCGCGGTCGTCGGCTCCCGCTCGGCCACCGACTACGGCACCAGCGTGACTCGGGAGATGTGCGGCGTGCTCGCGAAGAGCAGGTGGGCAGTCGTGTCCGGCGCCGCCTTCGGCGTCGACCAGGCCGCCCACCGCGGCGCGGTCGCCGCTGGCGGGCCGACGGTCGCCGTCCTCGCGTGTGGCGCCGACCGGATCTACCCCGCCGCCCACGAGCGGCTCCTCGAGCACCTCGCCGAGCACGGGGCGGTCGTCTCCGAGGCGCCTCCCGGCGCATCCCCGATGAAGCTGCGGTTCCTCGCCCGCAACCGCATCATCGCCGCGCTGACTCGGGGCACGGTCGTCGTCGAGGCGGCCCCGCGCAGCGGCGCCCTCAACACCGCAGGCTGGGCCGACGGCGTGAGCCGCCAGGTGATGGGCGTGCCCGGTCCGGTCACGGCTCTGACGTCAGCCGGAGTCCATCTCCTGATCCGACGTGGCGCAACGCTGGTGAGCAGCGGGGCCGAGGTGCTCGAAGCCGTCGGAGCCGCCGGCGACCACCTCACCGTCGACGTCCGGGGACCCGAGAGACCGCGCGACCACCTCAGCGTGCGACAGCTCCAGGTGCTCGACGCACTGCCGGTCGGCCGCCCGTCCGGCCTCGACTCCATCGCCCGGATCGCGGGCATGGAGGCGGCGGAGACGGCACGTCACCTGGCGGACCTCACCCGCAACGGCTTCGCCGAGAAGGCGGGCGCCGGGTGGAGGATCACCGCCTTCGCCCGGACCTGACCCGACGGCGGGCGTGTCGCGCTGGTCGGATCGACGCCGTCGTCCACCCTGGGACGGTGGACGACGCCGACCTGCCCGAGGACTTCGCGCGCCTGTTGGCCGACTACGAGCGCCACCTGCGCTCCGAGCGCGACCTGACCGCCCACTCGGTCCGCGCCTACATCGGCGACATCGAAGGTCTGCTCGACCACGCCCATCGGCTCGGGATCACATCGGTCGACCAGCTCGACCTGCGCACCCTGCGGAGCTGGCTCGCCAAGCAGCAGACGACCGGACGTGCCCGCACCACCATCGCGCGCCGGGCCACCGCCGCCCGCGTCTTCACCGCATGGCTGGCCCGCACCGGGCGGACCGCGAGCGACGTCGGGTCGAGCCTGGGGTCGCCGCGGGCCCACCGCACGCTGCCCCCGGTCCTCCGCGCCGACGAGGCCGATGCGCTCATCCGGTCAGCCGCCGAGCTGGCCGACGACGGCAGCCCGATCGGGCTGCGGGACGTGGCGATGCTCGAGCTTCTCTACGCGACCGGCACCCGCGTCGGCGAGCTCGTCGGGCTCGACATCGACGACGTCGACCGCGACCGCCACGTGCTCCGTGTCTTCGGCAAGGGGCGCAAGGAGCGCACGGTGCCCTACGGCGGCCCTGCTGCCCGTGCGCTCGACGCCTGGCTCGTCCGCGGCCGACCCGCTCTCGTCGCGGACGGCGCCGGCGCCGCGCTCTTCCTGGGTGCACGTGGGCGCCGCATCGACCAGCGGGCCGTCCGCACCCTCGTGCACCGTCGCATCGCTGACGTCCCGGGTGCCCCCGACATCGGCCCCCACGGGCTGCGGCACACCGCCGCGACCCACCTGCTCGAGGGCGGCGCCGACCTGCGCTCCGTGCAGGAGCTCCTCGGGCACGCCTCCCTGGCGACCACCCAGCTCTACACACACGTGAGCACCGACCGCCTGCGCCGCGCCTACCAGCAGGCGCACCCCCGGGCCTGAGCCGACGTCCGACGCGGTGGCCGCCCGTGCGGCCCGGACGCAGGACGTCCGACGCGCGGCGCAGCGCTACAGCCCTCGCGGGAACCGCAGCAGCTGGAGCGGGGGCCGCGGCCCGGCGTACGGCGAGAGGGCGCGTCCGGCCGACCGCGCTCCCTCGTCGGCGGGCCGGTCGCGCCAGAGGGGCAGCAGTCGGACCGGCGTCGCGCCGACCAGTCGCAGTGGGTCCAGGTAGACGTCGTCGACGTTGCGGATCCACCCCCAGTGCAGGCAGGCCGACGGGAGGCAGTGCGACTGCACCGAGGTGAGGGTGCCGAGCGGGGCACCGGCCGCGACGAGGTCGCCGACACCGACGGAGGCGCTGACCGGCTCGTAGGTGGTCCGCGTCGGGCCGTGGTCGACCACGACGACGCCGCGCCCTGCCAGCGCGCCGGCGAAGGTCACGCGGCCGGGCAGCGCGGCGAGCACGGTCTGGCCGACGTGGCCCAGCAGGTCCACGCCTCGGTGACCCGGCCCCCAGGGGGCGGAGGGCGGGTCGAACCGCTGGACCACGTCGGGAACGGGGGAGAGGGGCCACACGCCGACCGGATCCGACTCCCCGGTGGCGCTGGCCGGGGATGGGCCGAGCATCAGGGAACCGACCAGCAGGACGACGACGAGTTGCCAGCCGGGGAGCCGGGTCGGGGCGGCGGTGGACGACCTCATGCGCCGACGATGCCCGGGCTGCGGGCCGGGCCGCATCGGTCGCCGTACGACCTGGGGAGAACCACCGCGCGCCGGCCGCTTGTGGACGACAACCGGCCCACTGCGCAGATTCGCCCCGCAGGGGTGAGCCGACTAGTCTTGACCGTGCAACCCGTATGGGTTGACTTCGCACGTCCACAGACCGCGACGGCACTCGACTCCTGAGCGCCGACCGCCCGTGGGCGCGTCCCTCAGTCCCGAGCGATCGGGTCGGGGTGCGCGTGGACGTCAGGGCCCGGCTGAACACGAACCGGGCAGCAACTGAAAACCGACCGGAGCCGCCTCCGGCCCGTCCTCGACAGACGCAAGGACGGGTGCGACGGAGCGCGGCCCCACCACAAGGAGAGAACCATCATGGCAGTCGTGACCATGCGCCAGCTCCTCGAGAGCGGCGTCCACTTCGGACACCAGACCCGTCGCTGGAACCCGAAGATGAAGCGCTTCATCATGACCGAGCGCAACGGCATCTACATCATCGACCTGCAGCAGTCGCTGGCCTACATCGACCGCTCCTACGCCTTCATCAAGGAGACCGTCGCCAAGGGCGGCGTCATCCTGTTCGTCGGTACCAAGAAGCAGGCGCAGGAGGCGATCCAGGAGCAGGCGACCCGCGTCGGCATGCCCTTCGTCAACCAGCGCTGGCTCGGCGGCATGCTCACCAACTTCTCGACGGTGCACCAGCGGATCAACCGCCTCAAGGAGCTCGAGGAGGTCAACTTCGACGACGTGGCCGGTTCCGGCCGCACGAAGAAGGAGCTCCTCCAGATGAAGCGCGAGAAGGACAAGCTGGAGAAGACCCTCGGTGGTCTGCGCGACCTCGGTCGCACGCCCAGCGCCGTCTGGATCGTCGACACGAAGAAGGAGCACCTCGCCGTCGAGGAGGCTCGTAAGCTCAGGATCCCGGTCATCGGCATCCTGGACACCAACTGCGACCCCGACGAGGTCGACTTCCCGATCCCGGGCAACGACGACGCCATCCGCGCCGTCGGCCTGCTGACCCGCGTGGTCGCCGACGCCGTGGCCGAGGGCCTCATCGCCCGCTCCGGTGGCAAGGCCGCCGAGGGCAGCGAGCAGGCTGAGCCGCTGGCCGAGTGGGAGCGCGAGCTCCTCGGGGGCGCCGAGGGCGCCGAGGCTCCGGCCGCCGAGGCGACCAGCACCGAGGCCAGCACCGAGGCCAGCACCGAGGCTCCGGCCGCCGAGGCGACCAGCACCGAGGCCAGCACCGAGGCCAGCACCGAGGCTCCGGCCGCCGAGGCTGACACCGAGGCCACCGAGGCCACCGAGGCCAGCACCGAGGCTCCGGCCGAGGCCAGCACCGAGGCTCCGGCCGAGGCCTGACCCACTCCCGCACACCGACGTACTTCAAGAGGAAGACACATGGCTTACACCGCAGCCGACGTCAAGAAGCTCCGTGAGCTGACGCAGGCCGGCATGATGGACTGCAAGAAGGCGCTCGACGAGGCGGACGGCGACTTCGACAAGGCCGTCGAGATCCTCCGCGTCAAGGGTACGGCCAAGGCCGCCGCCCGCGCCGCCGAGCGTGAGGCGTCCGCCGGTCTCGTCGCCGCCTCGGGCAACGCGCTGATCAGCCTGAAGGCCGAGACGGACTTCGTCGCCAAGAACGACGCGTTCATCAACGCCGCCCAGGCGATCGCGGACGCCGCGAACGCCAGCAAGGTCGGCGACGCGGAGGCCCTCAAGGCCGTCTCGCTCGGCGACAAGACGGTCGGCGAGACCGTCGAGGAGCTCGCCCGCACCATCGGCGAGAAGATCGAGCTCGGCGAGGTCGCCTACTTCGACGGCAACACGACCGTCTACCTGCACAAGAAGGCGTCCGACCTGCCCCCGACCCTCGGCGTGCTCGTCGAGTTCGAGGGCGACGAGGCCGCGGCGAAGCAGGCTGCTCAGCAGGCTGCGGCTCTCAAGGCGCAGTTCCTCACCAGCGACGAGGTCCCGGCCGACGTCGTCGCGGCCGAGAAGGACGTCCTGACCAAGAAGACGCTGGAGGAGGGCAAGCCGGAGGCTGCCGTCGCCAAGATCGTCGAGGGTCGCATCGGCGCCTTCTTCAAGGAGATCGTGCTCCTCGACCAGGAGTCGGTCTTCGAGGCCAAGAAGTCTGTCAAGCAGGTGCTCGACGCCGCCAACACCACCGTGACCCGGTTCGCCCGGTTCGAGGTCGGTGCCTGATCCTCGCGATCAGATAGGTTTCACCAGACGTACGACGAGGAGGCCGGCCCGATGACACAGCAACTGTTCATCGGGCCGGCCTCCTCGCGCGTCCAGCAACGGTTCCACCACGGAAAGGTCACCGCGTGACGGGGTACAAGCGGGTTCTCCTCAAGCTCTCGGGCGAGGTCTTCGGCGGCGGCAAGGTCGGGGTCGACCCCGATGTCGTCCAGGGCGTCGCGAAGGAGATCGCGGCCGTCGTCCAAGCGGGCGTGCAGGTCGCCGTCGTCACCGGGGGCGGCAACTTCTTCCGAGGCGCGGAGCTGCAGAACCGCGGCATGGACCGCGCCCGCGCTGACTACATGGGCATGCTCGGCATCGTCATGAACTGCCTGGCGCTCCAGGACTTCCTCGAGAAGATGGGCGTCGACACCCGCGTCCAGACCGCCATCACGATGGGCCAGGTCGCCGAGCCCTACATCCCGCGGCGCGCGATCCGGCACCTCGAGAAGGGTCGTGTCGTCATCTTCGGTGCCGGCATGGGGCTGCCGTTCTTCTCGACCGACACGGTCGCCGTGCAGCGCGCGCTGGAGAGCAAGTGCGACGTCGTCCTGGTCGCCAAGAACGGCGTCGACGGGGTCTACTCCGCGGACCCGAAGAAGGACCCGACCGCCGTCAAGTACGACGAGCTGACCTACGGCGAGGCCATCGCCCAGGGCCTGCGGATCATGGACCAGACGGCGTTCGCGCTCTGCGGCGAGAACAAGCTGCCGATGGTGGTGTTCGGCATGGAGCCCGAGGGCAACATCCTGCGCGTCGTGCAGGGTGAGAAGATTGGCACCCTGGTCAGCGCAGGCTGACGTCCCCGCGGCCAGCGAAGATCTCAACGAAGGAGCACCGGTGATCAACGACACCCTCAACGAGGCCGACGACAAGATGAACAAGTCGGTCGAGGCGACCCGCGAGGACTTCGCGACCCTGCGCGCCGGCCGCGTGACGCCCGCGGTCTTCAACAAGCTGACCGTTGAGTACTACGGGACGCCCACGCCGATCCAGCAGCTGGCCACCTTCACCAGCCCGGAGCCGCGCATCATCGTGATCGCCCCGTTCGACGCCTCGGCCATGCCGAACATCGAGAAGGCGATCCGCGACAGCGACCTCGGCGTGAACCCGTCCAACGACGGCCGCGTGCTCCGCGCCGTGTTCCCGGAGCTGACCGAGGAGCGCCGCAAGGAGTACATCAAGCAGGCACGCGAGAAGGCCGAGGGTGGCCGCGTCGCGGTCCGGCAGGTCCGTCAGAAGGCCAAGCAGGCCCTCGAGAAGCTCGAGAAGGACGGCGAGATCGGCAAGGACGACCTCACCGGTGCCGAGAAGCGGCTCGACGGGATGACCAAGAAGCACACCGACGCCATCGACGACCTGCTCAAGCACAAGGAGGCCGAGCTGCTCGAGGTCTGACCTCGAGCACCGGAGTCCCCACGATGACCGACATGTCTGTGCCGGCTCCCGCCTCCGACCCGCCCGGGAAGGGCGGGCCCCCTGCCGGGGGAGCAAAGGACCACGGCCGCGCCGGGCGGGACCTCAAGGCGGCGATCACGTCCGCCGTCGTCCTGCTCGCCGCCGTCGCGCTCTCGCTCTTCATCTGGAAGAGCCTGTTCATCCTCATCGTGGCGGCCGCCGTCGTGGTCGCCACGTGGGAGTTGCGCAAGGGACTCCTGGCCAAGGACATCGACCTGCCCGAGCAGCCGCTGATGATCGGCGGCGTCGTGATGGTCGTCGTCGCGTACGCGTGGGGCGCCGACGCGCTCGTGACGGCCACGGCGGTCGCAGCGCTCGTCACCATGCTCTGGCTGCTGCGCCGCGGCGTCGACGGCTACGTCAAGACCGCGACGGCGTCGGTCTTCACCCTGGTCTACGTACCGTTCCTCGGGTCCTTCGTCGCGCTGATGCTCGCCGAGGGCGGCACCTGGGACGAGACCGGGATCGACGACGGCGTGAAGGGCATCATCACGTTCGTCCTGGTCACGATCGCCTCCGACATCGGCGGGTACGTCGCGGGCGTGCTCTTCGGCCGGCACCCGATGGCCCCGGTCATCTCGCCGAAGAAGTCCTGGGAGGGCTTCGCAGGCTCGACCCTGTTCACGATCGTCGCCGGCGTGCTGCTGGTCGTCTTCCTCTTCGACGCCGACTGGTGGATCGGCGTCGCCCTCGGTCTGATCGCGGTCGTGATGGCCACCCTCGGCGACCTCTGCGAGTCCGTCATGAAGCGCGACCTCGGGGTCAAGGACATGAGCCAGGTCATTCCCGGACACGGCGGCCTGATGGACCGGCTGGACTCGCTGCTCGCCACGATCGCCCCGATCTGGCTGCTGCTGCACTACGCCGTCTTCTAGGCGGCCCCGGGTGTCCGCGGAGCGGATGTCCCTCATCCGGCGCGACGGCGGCGTTATGGTCGAGGGGCACATCCTCGATGTGAGGGGGTCTGATGATCCAGCTCCGACCGAACACCGCCGTCGAAGGCGGGATGGACATGTCCGAGAACGACGGTCCTGACTGGTGGCATCGCGACCATCCGGTGTTCACGCCGCTGTCCGGGTTCTTCTCGGGGCTGGCCTTCACGCTGGTCGTCCCGGGTCTCTTCGCCGCGCTGCTGGAGTCCTTCCTCGCCCAGCACACGGTGACCGACCTCTTCCCGGTCGTCCTGGTCGCCCTCGTGGTGCCGATCGTGCTGGTGGCCCGTCGGCAGAGCCGGCGCTTCGGGCTCTACTTCGTGCTCGGCATGGTCGCGACCGCCCTCGTGGTGGTGGGCGTCGGCGCGCTGGTCGTGTGGATCCTGACCTCGACCGCCTGAGCCGCGCTCAGTCGACCTGGACGACGTACCCCGCGTAGCCGCGGAGCACCGCGGCGACGCCGGCGTCGAGGGCCCGACGAGCCCGCTCGACGGTGAAGGTCGAGACGTCGGCGCGCGCGCTTCCCGAACCACCTCCGCGCGCCGCCGTCCCCTTCCAGACCGCAGCCGTGACGTTGTAGGTCGGCTCCGCCAGCTCCGCGCCGAGGAGCAGGAACTTCTGCTGGGTCCAGCTCGCGGTCACGAGCGCCAGCGGGTCCGCGAGCGCGTCGCCGGCGCTGATGACGAGGTCGGGGTGCAGGTCGATCGCCTTCTGGATCGCCGCCACATAGCTCCCCGGGTCGTGGGCGGGCACGAGCGCGAGTCCGACGTGGTGGGCGGCCGCCCACGCCTTCACCGCCGTGGCGAGGTGGCGAGCGGCGGGGGAGTCGTCGGTCGAGAGGAGGGCAGCCGTGTAGCCGTCCGGAACCTGCACGCTCGACCACGAGTCGGGGCTCGGCGTCATGGTGCCGCCGGGGGGCGGTGGCGCGGTCGGCGTCACGAAGCCGGGACCGAGAGTGCCGGTGCCCTCCGCCGGCCGCACCGGGCCGCCGTCGGCGCCGACGATCGACGGAGACGGGCTCGGCGGGGGTGCGTCCTGCTCGTCGGCGGACGACGACGAGCAGGCCGTCGCGAGGGCGAGGACGGCGGCTGCGACGACGCAGCCGGAAACGCGGGGGAGCACTGAACGGCCTCTCCGGAGATGGGATCTGCGGCGCTCTGTCTACCCGACCGGGTCGAGCCGTTCCAACGCGGTCGACGGCTTTCCGGAGGAGTTCGCCGAGACGTCCCCGTTCGTTCACCCGCTGCCGACACCCTCCGCACTGCCATGCGAAAGATCCCCGCGCTCCTCGCGCCGCTCGCCGTCCTGCTGTTCCTCGCTCTTCCGCTCTCGCGGGCCGACGCGCACGGGTTCTCGTCCGTCGTGTACGCCGACGTCACGGCACCCGCGATGGGCCACGTCCGCGTGGACCTCGGTCTCGAGTACGACCTGCTGCTCTACTCGGTCGCGGACGCCGAGCGCGACGATCCCCTCGTCAAGGAGGGACAGCCCGCGTGGGATGCGGCCGACCTCGCGGGCCAGGCGAAGGCGATCAACGACCACGCCGACTCGGTGCTGTCCTACGTCGAGAAGCGCTTCGGGGTGAGCAGTGACGGCGCCGCCTGTACGCCGACCCCGGACGGGGACTTCACGGTCGAGCTGCGTGACGTCCCCTATGCGCACGTCGTCCTCGACTACCGCTGCAGCGATGCCGCCCGCGCGCACGAGATCCACAGCACGCTCTTCCCCGACGACGAAGGCTACGTGACAGGCACGAAGACCATCGCCACCTACGACCTCGACTTCGTGGACGGCAGCGCGGCCCTCGACGGCTCACGGACGTCCTTCTCGACCGACCAGTCGACCGCGGAGCGGTTCTGGGAGTTCTTCAAGCTCGGCTGCGAGCACCTCCTCACCGGGATCGACCACATCCTCTTCCTCGTCGCCCTCATCGCCGGGTCCCGGCGCCTCCGCGAGATCGTCCTGGCCGCGACGACCTTCACCCTGGCCCACTCCGTGACGCTGCTCTTCGCCGCGCTCGGCCTCGTCACCGTCCCGGCACGCGTCGTCGAGCCGATCATCGCGCTGTCGATCGCGTTCGTCGCCGGGTGGCACCTCCTGCGGCTGTGGCTCAAGCGCGGTCATGCGATCGACCTCGACACCACAAGCAGGAGCCACTTCGCCCTCGACCGCGCGGGCTGGACCCGGCTGGCCGTCGTCTTCTGCTTCGGCCTGATCCACGGTCTCGGCTTCGCCGGTGCTCTCGGCATCCAGCAGGCGTGGTCGTGGACGCTCCTGTGGTCGCTGCTCGTGTTCAACCTCGGCATCGAGGCCGTGCAGCTCGGCCTCATCGTGGCCCTGTTCCCCATGCTGGCCCTCCTGCGGCGCCACAAGTCGGCGATTCCCAGCGTGGTGGTGACCGGCGGGATCGCCGCGGTGGTGACCGTGTTCGGCCTGGTCTGGTTCGTCCAGCGGGTCGCCGCGGGCTGAGCGTTCCCTGAGTGGCACCTGAGTGAACGCGTCCCGTTCACCGGTGCGTCACCGGGTGCCGAAACGGTGAGCCGTCCTGTCCCACTCTTCCCTCGGATCCGAAAGGGAATCGCTTCGATGAAGCTGCTCAACACCCGCCGGCGCGCTGCCGCCGGCATCGCGACCGTCTCGCTGACGGCCGCCGCCCTCGCGGGCACCGTCGTCGTGACGGGCGCCAACGGCGCCGACCCGACCACGTTCAGCGGTGTCGTTCTCGGCGTCGGCGCCGACGAGACGGCGCGCACCGTGGCCTGGTACTCCTCGGCCACGCCCACCGGTGCGACCGTCGAGCTGTCGACGACCAGCGACTTCGCGACGACGAAGACGTTCGACGCGACGGTCGCGTCCAACGTGACCAGCGACGCCGCGACCGGCAACGCGCTGACCAGCGCGAACGGCAAGGCGACCCTCACGGGTCTGCAGCCCAGCACCAAGTACTACTACCGGATCAAGACGGCCGACGGCGCCAAGTCGGCGTACTACACCTTCAAGACCGGCACGTTCGGCAACGGCGGCTACCAGTTCCTGTTCTTCGGCGACCCGCAGATCGGCTCGTCCGGCGACCCCGTCCTCGACGGCGACGGCTGGCAGTACACCCTGGACCAGACGAAGATCCACAGCCCGAAGGCCGAGCTCTACGTCTCCGGTGGCGACCAGGTCAACACGGCCAACAACGAGACCGAGTGGACCCAGTTCCTCCGTCCGTCCGAGCTCCGCTCCATCCCGTGGGCGGCGACGATCGGCAACCACGACGTGTCCGGCTACGCCTACGAGCAGCACTTCGCGCTGCCGTCGACGATCGACCGCAGCGACCCGCTCTACACCAACGCCGCGAAGAAGGGCCCGGCGGCGGATGCCGTCTCCGGAGGCGACTACTTCTTCACCTACAAGGGCGTCCTGTTCATCGACCTCAACTCGAACGCCTACTCCGCGACCACCAACTCGGACCCGGCCCACGTCGAGTTCGTGCGGAACACGATCACCCGGCAGAAGGCGGCCGACCCGGACATCAAGCACGTCGTGCTGGTCTACCACCACGCGATCTACTCGCCGGCCGACCACGCCAACGACACTGACAACATCCAGCGCCGCACCGACTTCACGAAGTCGTTCTCGGACCTGGGCGTCGACCTGGTCCTGCAGGGCCACGACCACTCCTACTCGCGCTCCTACGCGATCAAGGGTTCGGCGGAGTCCCCGAGCGGTGCGAAGGCGAACGCCGCCGAGCAGCCCGGCCAGACCACCGTCGTCGAGGGTCCGGGCGGCGTCATCTACGTGACCGCCAACTCGGCCTCGGGGTCGAAGTTCTACGACCTGACGGAGCCGGACGCGACCAAGGGCGGCTACGGCGCCGACACCCTCAAGGGCGGACCCGAGACCAAGGGGCACACGCGTCACTGGGCGAACTCGGTCGAGAACCAGGAGCACGTCCCGACCTACATCGAGGTGAGCGTCACCGACAAGGGCCTCACGGTCAAGAACGTCCGGTCCGGCGACGGCGACAGCCCGAACGCGGCCGTCCAGCGCGGCAACGTCACCGGCATCGGCCCGAACCTCGCCGGCACGCCGGCCCCCATCGGCTCGCTGGTCGACCAGGTCCACATCTACCGCAGCCAGGCCGACGTCCCGGTCGTGAAGCCGCCGACGAAGCCGACCGTGCACCTCGTCGGCGCCGCGCCCAAGGTCAACGGCACGGCGCGCGTCGGCAAGCGACTCACCGTCACAGCGGGTCACTGGACCGCGGGCACGAAGCTGACCTACCAGTGGCTGGCCGACGGCAAGCCGATCAAGGGTGCCACCGGCACGTCGCTGAAGCTGACCAAGAAGCTCAAGGGCAAGAAGGTCTCCGTCCGCGTGACCGGCTCGCTCGCCGGCGCCGTCCCGTCCTCGCTCGTCAAGACCAGCGGGGTCAAGAAGGTCAAGTGACACCTGCGCTCTGCGCACGCGGGCCCCGGAGCCGACGGCTCCGGGGCCCGCTTTCCTCGTTCCCCCAGGTGGGGGACGCCGCGACGACTGGTCGGTGCCTGTTCACCTGCGGTTAACGACGCGAGGGGGCAGCCGGCGCGCCGGGGTTCTTAGTTTCAGGTGTGCCTGGGACCGTCCCGGGACCCGAGTGAAAGAAGCCACGATGCCCCGCAACCTCGCCAGCCCGCGCCGTCTCCGCGTGCTCGCCGGCGTTGCCGCTCTCGCTGTCGCCAGCACCGGAGCCGCGTACGCCGCCAACCTCACCGCGCCAGGTGGCACCAACCGCCACCACGGCGACCAGACCGCCGAGGTCGACGCCCAGATCAAGTACGGCAAGGCGAAGAACGTCATCCTCTTCATCGGTGACGGCATGGGTGACTCCGAGATCACCATCGCCCGCAACTACCTCGCCGGTGCCGCCGGCACCCTCAAGGGCATCGACAGCCTCCCGCTCACCGGCCAGTACACGACGTACGCGCTGCACAAGAAGGACGACCCGCTCTCGCCGGGCGACGACACCGGCAAGCCCGACTACGTCACCGACTCGGCCGCTTCCGGCACCGGTTGGGCCACCGGCGTCAAGAGCTACAACGGCGCCATCAGCGTCGGGCTGGACGGTACGACGACCCACCAGACCCTGCTGGAGTGGGCGAAGACGCGCGGCCTGAAGACGGGCGACGTCACCACGGCGGAGATCCAGGACGCCACCCCGGCGGTGCAGTACGCCCACGTCGCCGACCGCGGGTGCTACACCCCCGCCGGCCAGACCGTCACGGTCGACGGCCGATCCCAGAAGAAGGACACGACCAACTGCCCGGGCCAGACGTCCATCGAGGAGCAGCTCCTCGCGGCGCGTCCCGACGTCACCCTCGGCGGCGGTCGCGGCTGGTTCGACGCGGTCGCCGGCAACGGCCGGTCGGTGCTCCAGAACGCCGAGGACAGCGGGTTCCAGGTGGTGGAGGACAAGGGCACCCTGACCGGCGTACGGTCGGCCGACCAGCGCAAGCCCCTCCTCGGCCTGTTCGCGTCGGGCAACATGCAGACGCGCTACAAGGCCACGCCCGCCACGGCGACCGGCTACTCGAAGCCCGCCGCCACCTGCCGGACCAACGACACCGCGCCCGACGGCTCGGCGGTCACCTGGCCGGGGACCCAGCCGACGCTGGCGGACATGACCGACAAGGCCATCAAGCTCCTCGACAACAAGAAGGGCTTCTTCCTCCAGGTCGAGGGCGCCTCGATCGACAAGCAGGACCACGCGGCCAACGCCTGCGGCCAGATCGGCGAGACCCAGGACCTCGACGAGGCCGTCCAGGTCGGCATGGAGTTCGCGAAGAAGCACGGCGACACGCTCGTGCTCGTGACGGCCGACCACGCCCACACCAGCCAGATCATCAACGCCGCTGACATCAGCGCGGCTTCCCCGAGCACGATCCCGCTGGCGGGCACCTACAACCTGCTCACGCACGACGGCACGACCATGACCGTCGCCTACGGCACCGCGCAGCTCAACGGCTCCCAGCAGCACACCGGGACCCAGCTGCGGCTGGCCGGCTACGGCCCGGGTGCGGCCAACGTGGTCGGCCTGTCCGACCAGACCGACATGTTCAACACGATCAAGGGGGCGCTCAGCGGCAGCGGCCTCGACAGGGGCCACGGGGGAGGACGTCACCGCCACTGACGCGAACGGCCCCGGGGGACCGGACCCCGGGGCCGTCGCTCGTTTCGGGGAACCGACCCCTCGGGTGGGACACTGGGACCCTCATGTCCGAGCCGAAGCCCCTTCCCCTCGTCTTCGACGCCCCGCGCGGCCGCGCCAAGCCGCCGCGGCACCTTGCCGACCTCACGCTCGCCGAGCGGGTCGAGGCCGCCAAGCAGGCCGGTCTGCCGGGCTTCCGGGCCAAGCAGATGTCGGTGCACTACTTCGAGCGGCTCGTGCACGACCCGGCCGAGATGACCGACCTGCCCGCCGCCCAGCGGGAGGAGCTCGTCGGCACCTTCCTGCCTGACCTGATGACGCCGATCCGGACGCTCGAGGCCGACGGCGGGACCACCCGCAAGACACTGTGGAAGCTGTTCGACGGCGCGCTCGTCGAGTCGGTGCTGATGCGCTACACGGACCGCGCCACCATCTGCATCTCCTCCCAGGCCGGCTGCGGCATGGCCTGCCCGTTCTGTGCCACCGGCCAGGGCGGCCTGCAGCGGAACATGTCGACCGCCGAGATCGTGCACCAGGTCGTCGTCGGCGCCCGCGCGATGGCGTCGGGCGAGGTGCCCGGCGGCCGCGGCCGGCTCTCCAACGTGGTGTTCATGGGCATGGGCGAGCCGTTGGCCAACTGGAAGGCCGTCATCGGAGCCGTACGCCGGCTGACGTCTCCCACACCGGACGGGCTCGGCCTCAGCGCCCGTCACGTGACCGTCTCGACGGTCGGCCTGGTGCCGCGGATCAAGCAGCTCGCGACCGAGGGCATCCCCGTCACGCTGGCGCTCAGCCTGCACGCGCCCGACGACGAGCTGCGCAACGAGCTGGTGCCGATCAACACCCGCTTCAGCGTGGCCGAGACGGTCGAGGCGGCGTGGGAGTACGCCCGCACCACCAAGCGCCGGGTGTCGATCGAGTACGCCATGATGCGCGACATCAACGACCAGGCCTGGCGGGCCGACCTGCTGGCCGACGTCCTCAACTCCTACGGTGACTGGGGCTGGGTGCACGTCAACCTGATCCCGCTCAACCCGACGCCCGGCTCCAAGTGGACGGCCTCCGACCCGGCCGACGAGCGCGAGTTCGTGCGCCGGCTCGAGGCGAAGGGCATCCCGACCACCGTCCGCGACACCCGCGGTCGGGAGATCGACGGCGCCTGCGGGCAGCTGGCCGCGACCGAGGTCTAGGGCCTCACAGCGCGCGCGAGTGCGGGGCCGGCGTACGTCGGTCGGTCGTGACGTAGCCCTCGGTGAGCAGGCCGACCGCGCCCGTGACGATCGCGACCGCCTCGGCGATGAACGCGGCCCACACGTAGCCGCCCTGCCAGTGCTCGTGCACGCCGTAGAGGCCCGCGGTCGCCGAGATGATGAATGCGCCCATGGTGGACGCGCCGAAGCCGAGCGCCAGGAACAGCGGCACCCAGCTGTGCCGCCACGCGAGCAGCAGCACCGCGATGACGACGCCGGCCACGGCGTTGACCATGAACGCCGGTCCGACCATGTGCTCGTGCTTGACGCCGTCGGCCCAGAGCCGTAGGTGGACGAACGCCGAGACGAGCACGGCGAGCGCTGCGATGATGCGGATCCTCATGGTTCTCTCCGTTCGATGGGGTCACCGCTGTAGGCGGCGAGGAACCGGTCGCGGAACGCGTCCATCCGCCAGACGGGCGCCTCCGGGGACGGGTGCAGCCCGTCCTGCCAGTGCCAGTCGTCGATCGACGCGAGCACCCGCGGGTCCTGCGCGATGACGCTGACCGGCACGTCGTGACCGGGGCGGGACCCGGTCACGTAGCTGTGCGGCTGGTGGTCGCCGAGCACCACCAGGACGAGGTTCGGGTCGGGGTGGCGGGTCAGCCAGGAGACGAGGGACTGCCAGCTGTACTCGATCGACTGCCCGTAGGCGGCGCGGACCTTGTCGGGGTCGCGGAAGACCTGGTCGGGGGAGTCGCCCTGGGCAGGCATCCCGTCGAACACCGAGCCGTCACCCACCGAGGCCCACGGGACGAGCCGCGGCAGCGGCGCCCACGGGTGGTGGCTGGAGACGAGGTCGATCTCGGCCATCACCGGCCGGCGTGAGCCGGGCGTGAGCTCGTTGCGCTGCAGCGCGGCGAGGGTGAACTGGTCAGGCATGGTCGCATAGCTGAACCGTGGTCCCCGGTAGCCCACGTCGTGGGCGTCGTAGAGCTTGTCGAACCCGTAGAAGCGCCGGCCGTCTGCCCAGTCCTTCGTCACCGCAGGCACGTCGAAGACGGTGCGCCAACCGGCCTGCTCGAACGAGGACGTCAGGGTGTCGCGACGGGAGGTGAGCAGCTGGTCGTAGCGCTGCTGGCTGTCGACCCACAGTCCTGACTGCATCGTCGAGTGCGCGAGCCAGCTCGCCGCGCCGAAGGTCGGTGAGGTGAGGAACGCGCTGCGCGCTCCGTACCCGGCGTCGCGGAGCTGGGACGTGCCGCGGTCGAGGACGGTGTCGACCCCGGGGGAGTACGACGTCCCCTGCACGGCGACCCGGCCATAGCTCTCGACGAAGACGAGGAGCACGTCCTTGCCGCGCAGCCTGTCGAGCAGCCCGGCCGGCTGCTGCTCCTCGGTGGCGATCTGCTGCGAGAACACCTGCCGGTCCGCCAGGTCGCTCCTGACCCCGCCGACCTGGCTGGCGGCGAGCTGCGAGGTCTGCGCGGTCGCGAGCCCGGCGCCGGCGGCTGCGGAGAACGCGCCCACGATCCCGAGTGCCGCGACCAGCGACGTGCCGACCCGCCGGTGGCGGGCCGCGGCCGACGCGATCCGGGAGACCGCGCCGATCAGCAGCGCCGCCACCGCCGCGAGCAGCAGCACCGCCGCCACGACGACGCCGACGGCGGCCGGCGTACCGCTGGAGTCACGGACGACCCCGATCGCGGGCGCGAGGTAGTAGGAGTCGTTGAGCAGGTCGAAGCGCCGGTCGAGCACGGCGTAGAAGCCGACGTCGAGGGCCCTGACGAGCACCAGGAGGGTGAGCGCGACGCCGAGGACGACGTCCAGCGGTCGGCGCACGACCGCCGGCAGGACGACCGCGAGCAGGACGAGGACCAGGAGCTCGACCGGGACCCGCAGGAACGCGTGCGGGGAGAGGCCGTCGAGCCGGTCGGGCGCGACGAGCGCCAGCCACACGACCAGGACCGCCGCGACGGTGACCGCCGCCGCCGGCTTCCGCTCGGCCGGCCGGGCCCGCCACAGCTGGCGCACCTGGTGGCCGAAGGACTCGACGAGGAGCGCGAGGGACACGGCGAGCGCGACGAGGGCGACCCCGGGCGGCAGGACGTCGGCGGCGACGGCGGTGAGCACGATGCCCTGGATCGCCGCGACGACCTTCGCCCAGCGACGTGGGGGCGTCTCAGCACGCAGCCACGGCCAGCACCAGCCGGCGACGAGCAGCAGGTAGCGCGCGAGCCCGATGAGCACGGCCCACCACGCGACGGTCGAGGCGACGTACACGCTGAGCCCGAGCAGCAGGAACGCGTCGACCTCCATGTCGTAGCGCGCTCCCCACCGGGTGCAGGTGCGGGTCCGGCGGGCGACCTCGCCGTCGACGGCGTCGAGCGCCAAGGCCACGGAGGCCACCACCACGATCAGGCCCACGTTCGCAGGTGCGAGGAAGGAGCGGGCGACGAGCACCGCGACCAGGCAGGCGAGGCCCAGTCGGACCGACGTCACCGCGTCGGCCGGGCGGATCTGAACCGTCGGCATGTGACCTCCGTGTCTTGGGGTACGACTGGGGTACGACGCCCGGTCGGTTTCGGTTCACGATGTGTCTCGGACGAAGGACGGTTCCTATGACGGCGACGACGGCACGTGCGTTCGTGGTCGTGCGTCCCGGAACCGGCGAGATCCGGGAGGTCGCGCTGCCCGCGCCGGGACCCGGCGACGTGCTGGTGCGCACCCTCCACAGCGGGATCAGCCGGGGCACCGAGACCCTCGTCTTCCGGGGCGAGGTGCCCGAGGACCAGCGGGAGCGGATGCGGGCGCCCTTCCAGACCGGCGACCTGCCCGGACCGGTGGCCTACGGCTACCTCAACGTCGGCGTCGTCGAGGCCGGCCCGCCCGAGCTGCTCGGCCGCACGGTCTTCTGCCTGCACCCGCACCAGACGGCGTACGTGGTCCCGGCCGACGCCGTCGTCCCCGTGCCGGACGGCGTGCCGGCGCGGCGGGCGGTGCTCGCCGGGACCGTCGAGACGGCGGTGAACGCGCTCTGGGACGCGGCGCCGCTCGTCGGCGACCGCGTGGCCGTCATCGGCGCCGGCATGGTCGGTTGCTGCGTGGCGCGTCTGCTCGCCGGCATCCCGGGTATCGAGGTGACGCTGGTCGACATCGACAAGGAGCGTGCCGTGACGGCGCATGCCCTCGGGGTCGGCTTCGCCACCCCGGCCGACGCCGAGGGCGAGCGTGACCTCGTCGTGCACACCAGCGCCAGTGGGGAGGGGCTGCAGGTCGCGGTGGACCTGCTCGCCGACGAGGGCACCGTGCTCGAGATGAGCTGGTACGGCGACCGGGCGGTCCAGGTCGGCCTGGGCGGCGCGTTCCACTCCCGGCGGCTGCGCATCGTCGCCAGCCAGGTCGGGTCCGTCGCGCGGGCGCGCCGCTCGCGCCGCACCACGACCGACCGCCTCGCGCTCGCGCTCTCACTGCTGCGCGACGAGGCGTTCGACCTGCTGCTCACCGACCGCTCGCCGTTCGAGGAGCTCCCCGCCGTCCTGGCCGCGCTCGCGGCCGGCCGGCCCGCCCTGTGCCACACCGTCGACTACCCGGAGGCCTGACGTGTTCACCGTGACCGTTCGCGACCGCATCATGATCGCCCACAGCCTGGCCGGGGACGAGTTCGGCCCGGCGCAGCGGCTGCACGGAGCGACGTACGTCGTCGAGGCGGGGTTCCGCGGCGAGGCACTCGACGACGCGGGGGTGCTGGTCGACATCGGGAAGGCCGCGAGCGAGCTCCGCACCGTGCTGGCCGACCTCGACTACCGCAACCTCGACGAGTCGCCGGCGTTCGCCGGCCGCAACAGCACGACCGAGGTGATCGCCCAGGTCGTCGGCGACGCGCTCGCCGACCGCGTCCGGGCGGGAGCGCTCGGTACCGGGATCGCGTCGCTGGTCGTCACGCTGCGCGAGTCCGACGTCGCCTGGGTGTCCTACGAGGCGGTGCCATGAGGATCCTGCACCTGGTGACGCCGGCGGGGATCGACGACACCGAACGTCCGAGCGGTGGGAACGTCTACGACCGCCGGGTCGCCGACGGGCTCACCGCGCTCCGCTGGCGCGTGGTCGAGCACCCCGTCGCCGGGCCCTGGCCGTGGCCGGACGAGCTCGCGACGAGACGGCTGGTCGACGCGCTCCGGGCCGTCCCGGACGGCGAGGCCGTGCTCGTCGACGGACTGGTCGCATCCGCCTCGCCCGACGTGCTCGTGCCGGCGAGTCGGCGGCTCGCGCTCGGGATCCTCGTCCACCTCCCGCTCGGCGTCGACGCCCCCGGGGCCCGGGCGGTCGAGCGGGAGGTCCTGCAGGCGGCACGGACCGTGGTCGCCACCAGCGCGTGGACCCGGCACTGGCTGCGCAGCCAGTACGGCCTCACCGCCGTGGCCACGGCGGCTCCAGGCGTCGACCCGGCGCCGGTCGCCGCGGGCTCGGAGAGCGGCGGGGCGCTGCTCTGCGTCGGCCGGGTCTGCCGCGCCAAGGGCTACGACGTCCTGGCCGCCGCGCTCGAGACGCTCACCGACCTCACCTGGACCTGCGACTGGGTCGGCCCGGTCGATGCAGGCCTCGACGACAGTGCCCTGAGCCTCGTCACCCGCGTCGGCCCGATGTCGACCGCGGAGCTCGCGGCGCGGTACGCCGCCGCCGACCTCGTCGTGCTGCCCTCCCGAGGCGAGACCTACGGGATGGTGCTGACCGAGGCCCTCGCCCGCGGCGTGCCGGTGCTCGCCTCCGACGTCGGCGGCGTCCGCGAGGCCGTCGGCACGACCTCCGACGGACAGCTGCCTGGTCTGCTCGTGCAGCCCGGCGACCCACACGCCCTGGCGACCGCGCTGCGGGTCTGGCTGACCGACCCCGACTTCCGGGCGACGCTGCGCGTCTCGGCCCTCGACCGGCGTACCTCGCTCACGGGCTGGGACGAGACCGCGGCCCGCGTCGCCGACGCCCTGCCGGCCCCGATCGGAGTACGCCGATGAGCACCGGTGCCTGGCTGAAGCCGGCCGCCGGCGCGCTGGTCGTCGGCGTGCTCCTCGCCAGGTTCGGCGCCGACCCGGTCGTGCGCGGGCTGCGCACGGCTGACGGGCCGCTCCTCGCGATCGCGCTCGCGCTGACCGCGGCGGCGACCGCCTGCTGCGCCTGGCGCTGGCGGGCCGTCGCGACCGCGCTCGACGCCCGGATCGGGTTCGGGCCGGCGTACGTGTCCATCTACGGTGCGCAGTTCCTCAACGCCACCCTGCCGGCCGGGGTGCTCGGCGACGTGCACCGTGCCGTCGAGCACGGGCGCCGCGTCGACAGCACCGGCCGCGCCGTGCGCAGCGTCTTCTGGGAGCGCACGCTCGGACTGGCCGTGCAGGCAGCGGTCACCGTCGCGGTGGTCGTCCTGGTCCCGAGCGGGCTGCGGACGGCGGCGGTCGTCGTCGGCCTCGGGGCGGTGGCCCTGGCGCTGGTCGGACTGCGCTGGGCGCGTCGCGACGTCGCCGCCATCCTCCGCCGCCCCAGGGTCGCGCTCATCGTCGTCGCCACCTCGCTCGGCGTCGCGGCCTGCCACACGGCCGTCCTGCTCACCGCCATGGCCGCCGCCGGGGTCGACCTGCCGGCGGGGCAGGCGCTCGCCCTCGCGCTGGCCGTCCTGCTCGGCTCGACGGTGCCGACCAGCCTGGCCGGATGGGGGCCGCGGGAGGGCGCCGCGGCCTGGGCCTTCATGGCGGTCGGTCTGCCCGCCTCGGACGGGCTCGCGGTGTCGGTGGCCTACGGCGTGGCGGCGCTGGTGGCGACGCTGCCGGGTGCGCTCGTGTTGCTGGTCGGGCGCCTGGCGCCACGAAGGGAGGCGACGGTTGGCTGACCGCCCCTACGTGCTGCTGAGCTGCTGCGTCTCTCTCGACGGCTGTCTCGACGACTGCTCGGAGTGCCGGCTCGTGCTCTCCAACGAGGCCGACCTCGACCGCGTGGACGCGGTCCGGGCGGGCTGCGACGCGATCCTGGTCGGCGCCGGGACGGTCCGGGCCGACGACCCGCGCCTGCTGGTCCGCGACGCCGCCCGGCGCGAGGAGCGACGACGGCGCGGCCGCCCCGAGCACCCGCTCAAGGTGACCGTCACCGAGGGCGGCAAGCTCGACCCGCAGGCGCGGTTCTTCACCACGGGCGACGGGCCCAAGCTCGTCTACTGCGCCTCGGGCTGCCTTCCCGACGTGGGTGCGGCGGTGGGGGAGCGGGCCGTGCTCGTCGACGCCGGTCCGACGGTCTCCATGCGTGGGGTGGCCGAGGACCTCCACCGCCGAGGCGTACGACGGCTGCTGGTCGAGGGCGGAGCGAGCGTGCTCACCCAGTTCCTCGACGAGGGCGTCGCCGACGAGCTGCAGCTCGCCGTGGCCCCGTTGCTGGTCGGAGACCCGCAGGCGCCGCGCCTGCTCGGGCCGTCGGGCCGCCCGCCCGGCCGGGCCCGCCTGGTCGACGTGGAGCAGGTCGGCGACGTCGTGGTGCTCCGCTACGCCCTGTCCGGGCGGTACGGGGAGCGCGTCGGCGTCACCGTCGAGGAACGGATCGAGGAGGAGTGAGGCGTGCCAGAGGCGAGCATCAGGAACCAGGTGAGGCTTCCCGTCCGGCTCCCGGACGGCCGGGTGGTCACCGGGCGGCTGTTCAGCTTCGACGGCCTCGTCGACGGCCGCGAGCACGTCGCGCTCGGGCTGGGTGACCGGTCCGGCCCGCCGAGCACCGGCCCGGCCGGCGTACCCCTGGTCAGGTTGCACAGCGAGTGCCTCACCGGGGACGTGCTGGGCAGTCGCCGCTGCGACTGCGGCCCCCAGCTCGACGACTCGCTCGACCTGCTCGGCACGGAGGGTGGCTACCTGCTCTACCTCCGGCAGGAGGGCCGGGGCATCGGCCTCTACGCGAAGATCGACGCCTACACGCTGCAGGACACGGGCATCGACACCTTCGACGCCAACCTCGCGCTCGGCTATCCCGAGGACGCCCGCGACTACACGGTCGCCGCCCAGATGCTGCGCGCGCTCGGGGTCGGCGAGATCCGGTTGCTCAGCAACAACCCCGACAAGACCGCGCAGCTGACGCGGCTCGGCATCCGGGTCGCCGAGCAGGTGCCGATGACGGTGCACCTCACGCCGACGAACCAGGACTACCTCGCGGCCAAGGAGGCCCGGAGCCGTGAGTACTAGTACCAAGGTCCGATGGTGGACCGACCGGGGTGACGGCCACGGTGGGGGTGTCAGCACGAAGCCATCCACCTCTAGGAGCCCCGATGATCATCAAGGCAGCACTCGGCGCCCTCGCCCTGGTGGTCGCCGGCGTCCCGGCGGCCCTCGGCCTGTTCGGCAACGCGTCCTTCACGCGGCAGGTCCCCGCCGAGGACCCCACGACCCCACCGGCCGCCTCCGCCGCCTCCGCCGCCCCGGCTGCGTCGACTCCATCGACTCCGTCGACTCCGTCGACTCCGTCGACTCGGTCAACTCGGTCGGCGCCGTCGGCGGAGCCGACGGAGCGGGCAGCGACCGAACGCCGTACCGCTACACCCAGCGCCGAGCCCGGCGACGACCACGGTGGCCGACACGACCGCGACCGGCGCGTCGAGCCGGGTGACGACCGCGGGGCGCGTGAGGCCGAGCCCGGCGACGACCATGGCGGCCGGGAGGCCGAGCCGGGCGACGACAACGGCGGACACCGCTCCGGCCGGCACACGGGTCGCGGCTCCGACGATTCCGGTCACCGTGACGACCGCGGCCGACGATGATGGGGCGATGACGACGCAGGCGCAGGTCCCGTGGCTCGCGGTGTCGCGGCCACGGGACCCGTCCGACCACGGCGACGGCGGGCCGGTGAGGGTGCTCCTCCCGGTCGTCGTCGCCGCACTGGCGGTACTGGTGCTGGTCTCGGTGGTCGGGTCCTACGCCGCCCGCCACCTCGCCGAGCGCGAAGCGGTCAACGACGCCGCCAACACGACCGACCTGCTCGCCCGCGCGGTCGCCCAGCCGGCGCTCACCGACGGCATCCTGACGGGTGACCCGGCGGCGGCCGCGAAGCTGTCCGCGGCCCTCCACGACTACATGCCCGCCTCGTCCGTGATCCGGGTCAAGCTGTGGTCGCGCGACGGCGAGGTGGTGTGGTCGGACGAGCCGCGGCTGATCGGCGCGGTCTTCCCGCTCGGCGGTGAGGAGCGGGAGGTGCTCCAGCACCCCGCGACGCGTGCCGACGTGAGCGACCTCGACGAGCCCGAGAACCGCTACGAGCGCGGCAACGGTCGCCTCCTCGAGGTCTACCGGCCGGTCCGGACGCCCGACGGGACGCCGCTGCTGTTCGAGACCTACTCGCGCTATGACACGGTCACCGCGCGCAGCGGGCAGCTGTGGCGCGGCTTCGCCGGGGTCACCATCAGCAGCCTGCTGTTCTTCGCCGTCCTCCTGACGCCCCTGCTCTGGCGGCTGCTCGGACGGCTCCGGCGCGCCCAGCGCCAGCGCGAGGCCCTGCTCGAGAAGGCGGTGGACGCCTCCCAGGAGGAGCGCCGCCGGATCGCCGGCACCCTGCACGACGGCCCGGTGCAGGAGCTCGCGGCGACGTCGTACGCCGTCAGCGGCGCAGCCGCACGCCTCGCCGCCACCGGCGACACCGCCACCGCCACCGAGCTCGACCACGCGGCCGGCACCCTGCGCAGCAGCATCGGCAGCCTCCGGTCGTTGCTGGTCGACCTCCACCCACCCGGCCTGGAGACGGCCGGACTGCGCTCGGCGCTCGGCGACCTGGCTGCCGGCCTCCGGCCGCGCGGCATCCACGTCGACGTGGACGTGGACGACGAGCTCGCCCTGACGACCGAGCAGGAGCGGCTGGTCTACCGGGTCGCCCGCGAGTGCCTCCACAACGTACGCCGGCACGCCGCCGCGACCCGCGTCGCGCTCTCGCTCCGGCAGACCGCCGAGGGCGTCGTCCTCGAGGTGGCCGACGACGGTGTCGGCTTCGACCCGGCCCAGGTGCTGGCCGATCCGCCGCACGGACACCTCGGGCTGCGGGTGCTGGCCGACGTCGCGTCCGACGCCGGCGCCGACCTCGCCGTCGCCTCCGCCCCGGGGCTCGGCTGTGTCTGGAGGCTGCGACTGCCATGACCGCTCCCAGGACCCGGGTCGTCCTCGTCGACGACCACCCCCTCGTGCGCACCGGGATCCGGGCGCTCATCGACGCGACCGGCGACCTCGAGGTGGTCGCCGAGGCGGCCGACGGGCAGGCCGCCGTCGACGCGGTCTCGGCGCTGTCGGAGCAGCCGGACGTCGTACTCATGGACCTCTCGATGCCCGGTGTCGACGGCGTCGAGGCGACCCGCCGCCTGGTCGACGGCGGCGCGACCGCGGCCGTCGTCGTCCTCACCTCCTTCGCCGACCAGACCCGCGTCGCCGAGGCTCTCGAGGCGGGGGCCGTCGGCTACCTCCTCAAGGACAGCGAGCCGGCCGAGCTGCTCGCCGGAATCCGCTCGGCAGCCGCGGGCCACGCCCCGCTCGACCCGCGGGTCGCGCGGGCGCTGCTCCCGACCCGCACGTCGTCGCCCGGCGGCGACCTGAGCGACCGCGAGCGCGAGGTGCTCGCCCTCGTCGCGCAGGGGCTGGCGAACAAGCAGATCGCCAGCAGGCTCGGCATCGCCGAGCGGACGGTCAAGGTGCACCTCGGCAGCGTGTTCCGGCGCCTGGGCGTCGCCGACCGCACCAGCGCCGCCCTGTGGGCGCGCGAGCACCTGTGACCGCGCGCTGCTCACACGACATTCACCGACTCGTCAACCGAGCATGACGGCCCGTTGACGCCCGCCCGACACCGTCGGTGCCATGACGAACGTCATCGAGCTCCCGGTCGCCGGTGGAGCCGACGACCGGCTGCGTGTCCTGGTCGTCTCGGAGTCGTTCCTGCCGCAGGTCAACGGGGTCACGAACTCCGTCCGCCGGGTGCTCGAGCACCTCGAGGTCGACGGCCACGAGGCCGCGCTCGTCGCGCCGACCGGCCCCGCCGAGTACGCCGGCTTCCCGGTGCTCCGCGTGCGCGGTGCCAGCCTCCCGTTCTACAAGGACTTCCGCCTCGGTCTGGAGACGCGGCGCCGACTGCGCGCGATCATGCAGCGCTTCGGCCCGGACGTCGTGCACGTCGCGAGCCCCGCGACGCTGGGCTACCAAGCCCTCAAGGTCGCCGGCGAGCTCGGCATCCCCACCGTCGCGATCTACCAGACCGACCTGGTCGGCTTCGCCGCGCGCTATCCGATGCTCCACCGCACCGGCTGCACGCTCGCCGCGTCGGCCCTGACCCGGAAGATCCACCACCGCGCCGACCGCACGCTGGTCCCGTCGACCGCGAGCCTGGCCCAGCTCGAGGGCCTCGGCATCCAGCGCACGGCGCTGTGGCCACGCGGTGTCGACCTGACCGCGTTCGACCCCCGGCGCGTCGACTACGGCCTGCGCGCCCGGCTGGCCCCCGGGGGTCAGACGATCGTCGGGTACGTCGGCCGGCTGGCTCCCGAGAAGGAGCTCGGTCTGCTCGCCTCCCTGGCCCACGACGACCGCTACGCGCTGGTCGTCGTCGGAGGCGGTCCCGAGGAGGAGCGCCTGCGCGCGCTCCTCCCCGGGGCCCACTTCCTCGGGGTCCTCCACGGGGAGGAGCTCGGGGCGGCGTACGCCTCGCTGGACGTCTTCGTCCACACGGGTCGGCACGAGACGTTCTGCCAGTCCGCCCAGGAGGCGCTCGCCTCGGGCGTCCCGGTGGTCGCGCCGCGCTCCGGGGGACCGATCGACGTCGTCGACGACGGGGTCACGGGCTTCCTCTACGAGCCCGGCAGCGGGACCGACCTGGCCGCCTTCGTCGGCCGGCTGCGGGAGGACCCGCGGCTGCGCCGCCGGATGGGGCGCGACGCCCGCGCCGCCGTCGCCGGCCGCTCGTGGCAGGCCGTCAACGACACCCTCGTGGAGCACTACCGCGACGTCATCGGCGCGCGGATCGTCCGGACCCGAGCCGCCTGACCGCCGTCCGAGCGGTCAGGAGCGCCCGCCCGCGACCACCTCGGCGGCCTCCTCGACGGTGTCGACGAGGTGGACCCGGCCCTCCATCACGCGGCCCTTCGCGAGCGCCTGCAGCAGCGGCCACAGCGGCAGCTCCTCGGTCCAGTAGCGCGCGCCGAGCAGGATCATCGGCGCGACGGTCTCGGGTGTTGCGTAGTAGTTCTCGCAGGCGTCCTGGAACACCTCCTGCACCGTTCCCGCCGCACCGGGAAGGAAGACGATGCCGGCGTCGCACACCTCGAGCAGGATCGCCTCGCGGGTGGCGTTGCGGAAGTACTTCGCGATCGCGTCGCAGAACACGTTGGGCGGCTCGTGGCCGTAGAACCATGTCGGGATGCCGAGCGAGCGCTGCCTCGGGCGGTCCGTCACGCCGGCGCGCACGCCGAGCGCGAGGTCGGCCCAGTCCTGGACGGACGGCCGGAAGGTCGGGACGGCCCCGAGCCGTGCGACAGCGGCATCGACCGCTGAGACGTCGTACGACGTCAGCCAGGCGCCCAGGTTGGCCGCCTCCATCGTCCCGGGACCGCCGCCGGTCGTCACGACGTTGCTCTGCCCCAGCGCGTGCCCGAGCCGCGCGGCGGCGGCGTACGTCGGCTCGCCCCGCCGCACGTCGTGCCCGCCCATCACCCCGACCAGGTGCCGGCCCTCGATCCAGGCGTCGAGGGCCTCGTCGATCGCGAAGTCGTGCAGCGCCCGGATCCGCGCCGTCTCGCGGGTGTGCCGCTCGCGCGACCACGCGTAGGCCCGTGCATCCAGCGAGTCGGGGTAGTCCGCCGTGTCGTAGAGCTCCTCCGCCGTGTAGAGCGTCGTGCGCTCCGCGTCCACCGGCGCGTGCGGGACGGGCGCGGCGACGGGGACGGGCTGAGGACGGACACGGCGGCGGCTCACGACAGCCGAGACTAGGGCCCGGCCGCTCCGGAGCGGTGAGCCATCAACCGTTTGGTGCTGTCGGTCGGTTGATGGCTCACCGCTGGACGGGGCCGCCGACCCGGCCTCGTCAGAACGCCACGGCCATCAGCTCCCCGAACAGCGCGTGCTCGTCCACGTTCAGCCCTCGGGACGCGAACCACCGGCACACGTTGGTGCAGTCCCGGAGCAGGAAGTCCGCCCCGGCCGGGTTGGCGACCAGGTCGACCATCTGCGGCAGGTCGATGACGACGAGCCGCTCGTCGGCGGCGAGCACGTTGTAGGGCGACAGGTCACCGTGCACCAGACCCTGCTCGGTCAGCGTGACGAGCACGCCGCGCAGCTGCTCGAAGTAGGACGCGAGCAGCTCCGGGGACGGGCGGGTCTGCGCGAGCCGCGGGGCGGTCTCGCCGGCGACCTGGATCCACTCCATGAGGATCTCGGTCCCGTCGACCTGGACCGGGTAGGGGACCGGCAGGCCGAGCCCGTGACAACGCACGAGGGCCTCCCACTCGGCGTGCGCCCACTGTCCGGCGGCGACCGAGCGGCCGTAGGCGGACTTGCTGGCGACGGCCCGCATGTCGCGGGTGTTCCGGCTGCGGCGACCCTCGGTGTAGGACGTCGACCGGTGGAAGGTGCGGTGCTCCTCGCCGCGGTAGCGCTTGGCGACCATGACGACTGACTCGCCGACCAGGTCGGAGCCGGGCACGGCCCGTTCGAGGAGGAAGGCGTCGGCCTCCTTGCCGGTCTTGAGGATGCCGAGCTCGGTGTCGACCGCGGCCTGGGACGTCACGACCCAGTCGGGGCGCGGCTCCGGGCCGCGGCACAGCGGCTCGACGGCGAGCCAGGTCGACCAGCGGGAGCCGTTCTCGGCGAAGTTATCGTCGTCGAGTGCGACGAAGTCGAAGGTGAAGCTGGGGTCAAGCGTGAAGTCGGAAGACAAGGGTGCTCCGGTGAGAGTGAGAGGGACGGCGGGTGGGCAGGCCGACAACGACAGTCATCACGGCTACTCGCCTCCTCTCGGTCATCACCGGGCACGCGCCCGATCGCGGAACATCCTGCGGGGCGCCGGACCGGCAGCGCAACTGGTTTATCCGGTCGCCGCGCCGGACCACCCCGACGCGACCCGGAACAGGACCCGGCGGCCTCAGTGGCCACCCAGCAGCGGCGCCATCGCCCGAGCGGCCAGCGACGGACGACGGGTCAGCCGCTCCTCGGCGTCCGCGAGCGTCATCGTCCGCAGACCGGTGTTGATGCCGAGCCAGCGCAGCGGCTCGGGCTCCCAGCGCGGCGAGCGGTGGCCGACCCACGGAAGCATGGTGAGCGCGGTCGACTGCTCGAGCACGAGGTCGCGCAGCGTGCGGCCGGCCAGGTTCGTGGTGGTGACCCCGTCGCCGACGTACCCGCCGGCCCACCCGAGCCCGGTGGCGCGGTCGAGCCCGACCGAGGCGCACCAGTCGCGGGGGATGCCGAGCGCGCCGCCCCACGAGTGGGTGACCTTCGTGCCGGCGAGCACCGGGAACAGGTCCAGCAGCGTCGCGTAGAGGCTCGCGAACACCCGCTCGTCGCGGTCGTGCGCCGGCTCGATCCGGGACCCGAAGTGGTACGGCGCCCCGCGGCCGCCGAACACCAGCCGGTCGTCGGCCGTGCGCTGGCCGTAGACGATCAGGTTGCGGTGGTCGCTGAAGGTCTCCCGACGCGCCAGCCCGATCTCGTCCCAGAGCGCCCCCGGCAGGGGAGCGGTGGCGATGATGAGCGAGTAGACCGGAACGACGGCGCGCTCGAGGCCGCGGATGCTCGGTGTGTAGCCCTCGGTGGCGCGCACGACCACGTCGGCCGTCAGGGTGCCGCGCGGCGTCACGACGCGGTGCGGCTCGATCGCGGTCACCGGCGTCTGCTCGTGGATCGTGACGCCCCGCGCCTCCACGGCACGCGCCAGCCCCCGCACGAGCTTGGCGGGGTGGATGGCCGCGCAGTCGGGCGTGTACGTCGCCCCGAGCGTCCCCGCCGCGTCGACGACCGCCCGGGCCTCCGCCTCGTCCAGCAGCCGTATGTCGTCCTCGCCGCGCCCCCACGAGCGCGCATCGGCCACCTCGGCGCGTGCGCGGGCGAGCTGCGGCGCGGTGCGGGCGAGCACGATGGTGCCGCCCTTGGCGATGTCGGCGTCGATCCCCTCGGCGGCGGCCGCCCGGATCACCTCGTCGACGCTCGCGCGCATCGCCTGGTGCTGGGCCAGCGCGGTCTCGCGCGACCCCATCCGGGCCAGCGTCGCCAGCGACGCAGGGAAGAGCGCCGAGGCCCAGCCCCCGTTGCGGCCGGAGGCGCCGAACCCGGCGATCTCCTTCTCCATGACGGCGATCCGCAGGTCGGGGCGCGCCTCGGCCAGGTAGTAGGCGGTCCACAGCCCGGTGAAGCCGGCGCCGACGATCGCCACGTCGACGGTCGTGTCGCCGGGGAGCGCCGCGCGGGGTTCCAGCGGGTCGCCGGCGGTGGCGTGCCAGAGCGAGAGGCCGGCGTACGGGCTCATCGAACGCCCCACGAGTAGGTCTGCTTGCGCAGGCGCAGGTACATGAACGTCTCGGTGGCGACGACCCCCGGGATGGTGCGGATGCTCTCGGAGATCAGGTCCAGGAGGTGCTCGTCGCTCTCGGCCACCACCTCCGCCAGGAGGTCGTAGGAGCCGGCGGTGATGACGACGTAGTCGACCTCGTCGAGCGCGGTGAGCGCGTCGGCGACGGGGTCGAGCGGCCCGGCCACGCGGATGCCGACCATCGCCTGGCGAGCGAAGCCCAGCTCGAGCGGGTCGGTCACGGCGACGACCTGCATGACGCCGGAGTCGATCAGTCGCTGCACCCGCTGGCGTACGGCGGCCTCGGACAGCCCGACGACCTTGCCGATGGAGGCGTAGGACCGCCGTCCGTCCTGCTGGAGCTGCTCGATGATCGCCTTCGAGACCTCGTCCAGGCTCACCGACGACTTGTTCCGGGGGCGCGTCATGGGCGTCAGTGTCCAGGCTGGGTCAGCCAGGGTCAAAGGTTTCGATGCGTGGCGCAGCGGATTTCGCCAGTCGCCGGCCGACGCGACGACGTAGTTCGTTGCATTCGTGTTTCGCGACCACGGATTCCCTTGCCTCACTTGGTGAGCCGTGACACGATCCCGGCACCCGGTGAGGCGGCCGGGTTGGAAGGAGGTGCGCCGTGGGCGGGAATGGCCTGAGCCGCAGGGGATTGATCAAGGGGGCCGGCGTCACCGCGTTCGGAGTGGCGAGCCTCGCCGTGCTACCGCGGTTCTCGACGCCGGACCTCAAGCAGGACCCGACGTCGTGCCGGGCGACCGACCGGTCGGCGACCGACAAGCGGCTGGTGGTCTCCAACTGGCCGGCCTACATCGACGAGGACGACCCGAAGAACAACGTCACGTCGACGCTGACCGACTTCCAGAAGCGGTACGGCATCGACGTCAACTACGTCGCCGACGTCAACGACAACAACGAGTTCTTCGCCAAGGTCAAGAACCAGCTCGGGGCCTGCCAGTCGACGGGGCGTGACATGTTCATGCTGACCGACTGGATGGCCGCCCGCATGATCGGCATGGGCTGGATCCAGAAGTTCGACAAGGCGAAGGTCCCGAACCTCGACAAGAACCTCATCTCCTCCCTGCAGGGCGTGGGCTGGGACCCGAACCGGGACTACTCGGCCCCGTGGCAGAGCGGCTTCACCGGCATCGCCTACAACAAGAAGCTGGTCAAGGAAGTCCGGACGATGGACGAGCTGCTCACCCGGGACGACCTGCGCGGCAAGGTCACGATGCTGACCGAGATGCGCGACACGATGGGGCTGATGCTGCTCTCCGAAGGCAAGGACCCCAGCAAGTTCACCAACAGCGACTGGGAGACGGCGCTCGACAAGGTCAAGGCCGCTCGCGGACGCGGCCAGATCCGCGCGTTCACCGGCAACGAGTACCTCAACGACCTCTCGGCCGGGAACATCGCCGCCTGCGTCGCCTGGTCCGGCGACATCGCGGCGGCCGAGGACGACAACCTCGTCTTCGTGAGGCCGGAGGAGGGCCTGATGATCTGGTCGGACAACATGATCATCCCCAACCTCACGCCCCACCAGGCCAACGCCGAGAAGTGGATCAACTTCTACTACGAGCCCGCGATCGCGGCGAAGCTCGCGGCGTACGTCTGGTACGTCTGCCCCGTCCAGGGCGCACAGGCCGAGATGGAGAAGGTCGACCCGACGCTGGTCGACAACCCGCTGATCTTCCCGAGCCAGGACTTCCTCAAGGCGACGCACAGCTTCATGGCGCTCGACGAGGCCACCATGCGGCAGTACGAAGGAGAATTCAACGATGTCATCAGTGGCTGACGGCGGGTCCGGTCGCGACCTGCGCCTGACCGGGCTGCGCAAGGAGTACCCGAACGGCTTCGTGGCGGTGCAGTCGCTCGACCTGGAGATCCCGCAGGGCAGCTTCTTCGCCCTGCTCGGCCCGTCGGGCTGCGGCAAGACGACGACCCTGCGCATGGTCGCGGGCCTCGAGACCGTGACGCAGGGGTCGATCACGATCGGCGACCAGCAGATCACCCACGAGAAGCCCTACCGCCGGCCGGTCAACACGGTCTTCCAGAACTACGCGCTCTTCCCGCACCTGACCATCGCGGAGAACGTCGCCTTCGGCCTCAAGCGGCGCGGCGTCAAGGACGTCAAGGGTCCGGTCCGCGACATCCTGGAGCTCACCGAGCTGACCCCGCAGGCCGGCAAGCGGCCGGCCCAGCTGTCCGGGGGCCAACAGCAGCGGGTCGCGCTCGCCCGCGCCCTCATCAACCGGCCGGAGGTGCTGCTGCTCGACGAGCCGCTCGGCGCCCTCGACCTCAAGCTGCGTCGCGCGATGCAGCTCGAGCTCAAGCGGATCCAGACCGAGGTCGGCCTCACCTTCGTGCACGTGACGCACGACCAGGAGGAGGCGATGACGATGGCCGACACGATCGCGGTCATGAACGGCGGCATCATCGAGCAGCTGGGCAGCCCGACCGAGCTCTACGAGAACCCGAAGACCACCTTCGTGGCCAACTTCCTCGGTCAGTCCAACCTCATCGGCGGCACCGTCGTCGGCGTGGAGGACGGCCAGGTGCGGGTCGACATGCAGGGAACCGTCGTCTCCATCCCGATCGAGCGGGCGCACACCGCCAACACGGCCGGCACGCCGGGCTGGGTCGGCATCCGGCCCGAGAAGGTCCTCATCGCACCGGAGGGTGAGCCGATCGACGCACCCGGCAACCACATGACCGGCGCCGTCGTCGTCGACTCCAGCTTCATCGGCGTCTCCACGCAGTACGTCGTCAAGATGCCGTGGGGCTCGGAGATGATCGCCTTCGAGCAGAACACCGGCGCGCGCGGCCTCCTCGCGCCGGGCACCAAGGTCGACGTCTCGTGGCGCCCGGAGTTCGCCTTCCTGCTCGACGCCAGCCAGGACGTCGGCGCGGGCATCGAGGAGGACTGATGGTCGCCGTCACCCCTGAGCAGGCGCCGCCCGCCGGCGCGGCGGAAGGGCGGGACAAGCCGCGTCGGAAGCTGACCGGCTACTGGCTGGTCCTTCCCGCAGCGGTGTGGCTCGGGCTGTTCTTCGTCGTCCCGTTCTACTCGCTGCTGGCGACGTCGCTGTTCGACCCGAACGGTTCGGTCCTCACCGGCTACGACGTCACCTACCACTTCCGCAACTTCGTCGACGCCCTCGCCGACTACTGGCAGCCGTTGGTCCGCTCGCTGGGCTACGCCGCCCTGGCGACGTTCTTCTGCCTCGTGCTCGGCTACGTGCTCGCCTACGCGATCGCGTTCAAGGCGGGCCGGTGGAAGAACCTGCTGCTGGTCATGGTGGTGGCGCCGTTCTTCACGAGCTTCCTCATCCGCACGCTGTCGTGGAAGCTCATCCTCGGCGACAACGGCTGGGTGGTGAACACGCTCCAGGCCGTGCACATCCTGAGCGCCGACGGGCGGTTGCTCGCCACCCCGGTCGCGGTCATCGCCGGACTCACCTACAACTTCCTGCCGTTCATGGTGCTGCCGCTCTACGCCTCGCTGGAGAAGATCGACGGGCGCCTCATCGAGGCAGCCGGCGACCTCTACGCCTCGCCGGCCCGCGCGTTCTTCAAGGTGACCTGGCCGCTGTCGCTGCCGGGCGTCGTCGGCGGCACGCTGCTGACGTTCATCCCGGCGGCCGGCGACTACATCAACGCCTCGCTGCTCGGCAGCCCCAACCAGCGGATGGTCGGCAACGTGATCCAGGACCTTTTCACCACCACCGGGGACTATGCCGCCGCCGGCGCGCTCTCGGTGATCCTCATGGTCATCATCCTGGCGCTGGTGCTCTTCTACATTCGCCGGGTCGGAACGGAGGAGCTCCTGTGAACGGGTTCTCGCGCCTGGGCCGATGGGTCAACGACCACCTGGTCCTGCTCCTGGGCCTGCTGGTCCTGGTCTACATGTACATCCCGAACGTCATCGTCGCCCTGATGTCGTTCAACGACAGCAGCCACGCTCGCAACCTCTACCGGTTCCAGTCCTTCACCTGGGACAACTGGCTGCACCCGTGCAAGCCCGCCGGCATGTGCGAGGCGGTGGGCAAGAGCATCGAGATCGGGCTCCTGGCCACGGTGATCTCCACCGTGATCGGGACGCTCGCCGCGTTCGCGCTGGTCCGCCACCGGTTCCACGGGCGCGGCTCGATGAACCTGGTGCTGTTCCTCCCGATGGCCTCGCCCGAGATCGTGATGGGCTCCTCGCTGCTCGCCCTCTTCGTCGCCTCCGGCTTCGGCGGCCGCCTCGGCACGGGCACGATCCTCATCGCGCACGTGATGTTCTGCCTGTCGTTCGTCGTGGTCACCGTGAGATCCCGCCTGGCGGGGCTGGACGAGAACCTCGAGCAGGCGGCGATGGACCTCTATGCCACCGAGTCGCAGACGTTCTGGAAGGTGACCTTCCCGCTCGTCTTCCCGGGCATCCTCGGCGCGGCCCTGCTGGCGTTCAGCCTGTCCTTCGACGACTTCATCATCACGAACCTCAACGCCGGCCAGACGGTCACGTTCCCGATGTTCGTGTGGGGCTCGGCGCAGCGCGCGGTGCCGATGCAGGTCAACGTCGTCGGCACGCTGATGTTCCTGATCGCCATCACGGTCGTGCTCACCGGCGAGATCCTCTCGCGCCGTCGGTCGCGGGCGTTCGCCGCCTGATGCATCCCGCACTGGCGCAGGCCAGGCCGATGCCGTACTGGCTCGACGACCCGGCGCGCCCCGACCCGCTGCCGCCCCTGAGCGACGCGGCCGAGGCCGACCTGGTCGTCGTCGGCGGCGGGTACACCGGTCTGTGGACGGCCCTGCTGGCTCGTGAGCGGTTCCCGTCGCGATCGGTGCTGCTGCTCGAGGGCGGGCGGTGCGGCGACCAGGCCAGCGGGCGCAACGGCGGCTTCGCCTCGGCGAGCTTGACCCACGGCTTCTGGAACGGCCTGTCGCGGTGGCCCGACGAGCTGCAGACGCTCGACCGGCTGGGGGAGGAGAACCTGGCGGCGATCGGCCGCACCGTGGAGCGGCACGGGATCAACTGCGACTGGCGGGTCACCGGTGAGCTCTCGGTCGCGACGCGTCCCCACCAGGTCACCGAGCTGACCGAGCTGTCGGAGGAGATGCGGGCGCGGGGCGTCGAGCACACGCTCCTCGACCAGGCCGGCGTCCGGGCGCTGGTCGACTCGCCGACGTACGTCGGCGGGCTGCTCGAGCCGCACGGCACCGCGCTCGTCGAGCCGGCCCGGCTGGCCTGGGGTCTACGTCAGGCCTGCCTGGACGCCGGCGTGGTCATCCACGAGGGCACCCGCGTGACCGCGCTGGACCGCGGTGCCGCCGGCCTGCGGCTGGAGACGGCGTCGGATGCCGGCCCGGGCGGCTCGGTGCGCGCAGGCCAGGTCGCGCTGGCCACCAACGCGTTCCCGCCGCTGCTGCGGCGGCTCTCGCTGATGACGGTGCCGGTCTACGACTACGTCCTGATGACGGAGCCGCTCACCGCCGAGCAGATGGCCGCGATCGGCTGGTCCGGCCGGCAGGGCATCGGGGACTCCGCCAACCAGTTCCACTACTACCGCCTCACCCGGGACAACCGGATCCTGTGGGGCGGCTACGACGCGGTCTACCACTACGGATCCCGGATCTCCCCGGAGCTCGAGTCGGCGGGGCCGACCCACGACCGGCTGGCGCGGCACTTCTTCGAGACGTTCCCGCAGCTGGAGGACGTGCGCTTCACGCACCGCTGGGCCGGCGTCATCGACACCTGCACCCGGTTCGCGGCGTTCTTCGGCACCGCCCTGCGCGGAGACGTCGCCTACGCCCTCGGCTACACCGGCCTCGGTGTCGCGGCCACCAGGTTCGGCGCCCAGGTCATGCTCGACCTGCTCTCCGGCGAGGAGACCGAGCGGACCCGGCTGGAGATGGTCAGGTCGAAGCCGCTGCCGTTCCCTCCGGAACCGTTGCGCTGGACCGGCATCAGGCTCACGACCCGTTCGCTGGCGAAGGCCGACGCCGACGGGGGCCGGCGCAACCTGTGGCTGCGTGCCCTCGACCGCGCGGGGCTCGGCTTCGACAGCTAGCCCGCTCGACGGTGGGTCCTGCCGTTCCTCTGACGGCGTGGGCGATGCGTGGTGAGATGTGCCGACCCACCGTCGTCGGAAGGCCCCTGATGTCCCGAATCCTGCGCACCGCCGGACGTGCGGCCGTCGTGGTGGCCGTCGTCCTCGTCGGCACGCTGTTCGTGTCCGCCCAGGCGCAGGCCTACACCGCCCGCGGTGAGCGCTGCACGATCGTCGGGACCAAGCACGCCGACGTCCTCGTCGGGACCAATCGGCGCGACGTCATCTGTGGTCGCGGCGGCAACGACGTCATCCGTGCCCGCGGCGGCAACGACGTCGTCGACGCCGGGCCGGGCCGGGACCGCGTCGACGGCGGAACCGGAGCCGACCAGCTGCGCGGTCGCTCCGGGGACGACACGATCCTCGGCGGCGCCGGGCGCGACCACCTCTACGGCGACGCCGGGAACGACGACCTCGACGGTGGCCCGGGCGCCGACGTGCTCACCGGCGGGCCCGGGACGAACTGGTGCGGCAACGACCCCGCCGACGCCGGGTCCCAGTGCAAGCACGACACCGCTGCCCCCGTGATCGTGTCCGCCCAGGTGCTGCCGACCACCGTGGACGTCGGCAGCGGCCCGGAGGACGTTCTCGTCCGCGCCCACATCACCGACGACACGGGTGTCGCCTGGGTGCTCGGAGGCCTCGGCATCGACATCCACGTGGACGAGCTCAGGCTCGTCTCGGGGACCGTGCGCGACGGCTGGTGGCAGGCCCAGGCGCACCTCGACCAGTGGACGGCGCCCGGCACCTTCGCCCTCTCGATCAGCGTGAACGACTGGGTCGGTCACAACACCTTCCGCAACCCGCTCGGGACGCTCCGGGTCACCAACAGCCACCCGGACCTCACCCCACCAGCGGTGGTGCAGCTGCTCAGCCCCGCGGCCGGCGCGACCGTCGACGTCCGTACGGCGGCCCGCACCCTGACGATCAGCGCCCGGGTGACCGACGCGGACAGCGGCGTCACCTACGTCGGCGTTGGCGCCAGCTATCGCGGATCGGACGGCTACTGGAGCGGCGGCACCACCATGGAGGAGGCCGCCCTGACCCGCGGCACCGCGGCCGACGGCGTCTGGACCGGGTCCGTCACCATCCCACGAGGCTCGATCGGTGGGACGTGGAACATCACCGTCGCCACCGTCGACCGGGCGGGGCGGCAGCTGACCTACCTCGGTCCCGACGCCTACGCGGACGAGACCACCGACGGCCGCGTCTCGCCCAATGCGGCACTCCCCGGTGGGGCCGGCGCGATCACCGTTCTCGGCACGTCCGACACCCATGCCCCGCAGCTCGTCTCGGCGTCCGTCGATCCGACTCAGGTCGACACGCTGAACGGCCCGGTCTCGGTCCACGTCAGCCTCCACGTCACCGACGTCGAGGGGGTGACCGAGGTGCAGGCATCGCTGCTGAACGCCGAGAACCTCGGCGCGCCGGGCGGCTCCCTGGTCCTCGCCAGCGGCACCGCCCGGGACGGGATCTGGACCGGAGACGTCGTCCTGCCCGCCGGCACGCCACCGGACACCTACCGCTTGGGCGCCATGCTCGTCGACCTGACGCACCTGACGTTCTACGGCCCCGGCTACATCCCGATCCCCGGTGCTCCCCAGGTCGTGGTGGTCCCCTCGCCGTGACGTCGTTCCGGCGAGCGCGTCGCCAGGTTTTTCTCGGCGACCCCGCGGCGGCCGGCTCGGGCGTCCCACTGGACCCCGAAATGCCGAGTCGGCGCCTCCTCGCAACGGGAAGCGAGGAGGCGCCGACTCGGGGGTCCGGTCAGAGCAGGCTGTAGGCCTTGTCGAGGACGACGCGCAGGATCTGCTCGATCTCGTCGAACTCGCGCTGACCGACGATCAGCGGCGGCGAGAGCTGGATGACCGGGTCGCCGCGGTCGTCGGCACGGCAGTAGAGGCCCTCCTCGTAGAGCGCCTTGGAGACGTAGCCGTAGAGGATGCGCTCGCACTCGTCCTCGGTGAAGGACTCCTTGGTGTCGCGGTCCTTCACGAGCTCGATGCCGTAGAAGTAGCCCGAGCCGCGGACGTCGCCGACGATCGGCAGGTCCTTGAGCTTCTCCAGCGTCGACCGGAAGGCGGCCTCGTTGCTCGACACGTTCTCGAGCAGCTTCTCCTCCTCGAAGATCTCGAGGTTCTTCAGCGCGACAGCGGTGGACACCGGGTGGCCGCCGAAGGTGTAGCCGTGGGCGAACATCTGGCCGTCGGCCAGGAACGGCTCCATCAGCCGGTCGGAGGCGATCATCGCACCGAGCGGGGCGTAGCCCGAGGTGAGGCCCTTCGCCGAGGTGACGATGTCGGGCTCATAGCCGAACTTCTGGCCGCCGAACCACGTGCCGAGCCGGCCGTAGGCGCAGATGACCTCGTCGGAGACCAGCAGGACGTCGTACTCGTCGCAGATCTCGCGCACGCGCTGCCAGTAGCCCGGAGGCGGCGGGAAGCAGCCGCCGGCGTTCTGGACCGGCTCGAGGAAGACGGCGGCGACGGTGTCGGGCCCCTCGTTCTCGATCGCGACGGCGATCTGGTCGGCGGCCCAGCGGCCGAAGGCCTCCGCGTCGGAGCCGTCGAGGAGGCCGCCGGTGATCGAGTCGGCCCGGTAGGTGTTGGTGTTGGGCACGCGGAACGTGGACGGCACGAGCGGCTCGAACTGCTGCTTGAGACCCGGAAGGCCGGTGATCGACAGCGCGCCCTGGGTGGTGCCGTGGTAGGCGATCGCGCGGCTGATCACCTTGTGCTTGAGCGGCTTGCCGACGAGCTTGTAGTAGTTCTTGGCGAGCTTCCACGCGGTCTCGACGGCCTCGCCGCCGCCGCTGGTGAAGAAGACGCGGTTGAGGTTGCCCGGCGCCAGGTTGGCCAGCTTCTCGGCCAGCTCGATCGCTGCCGGGTGGGCGTAGGACCACAGCGGGTGGAACGCGAGCTGCGAGGCCTGCTTGGCGGCGGCCTCGGCGAGCTCGGTGCGGCCGTGGCCGACCTGGTTGACGAAGAGGCCGGCGAGTCCGTCGAGGTACTTCTTGCCGTGGGCGTCGTAGATGTAGGCGCCCTCACCCTTCACGATGATCGGCACGTCGGCGTTCTCGTACGACGAGTGCCGCGTGAAGTGCATCCAGAGGTGGTCCTTGGCGGCCTGCTGCAGGTGGGGCAGGTCGGCGGTGTAGTCCGGGTCCATGGGTCCCATGGTCCCTGCCCGATGCGTGAGATGCAAGTGATTCCGTCGTCTGAGTGCCGATCTGACGACGAAATCAGTTGTGACAGCCGCGTAACGCTTCCCGGATTACCCGCGTTTGCTCTATCTGAGCACGTCTTCCACTCACTAGGCTCCGAGCAAACGGTGGTGGCGACACCCACACCCACCGACGTCCACCCCGACATTGGCCTTCCCGCCCCTCGAGATGGGCCTTCCCGCCCCTCGAGATTGGCGTTCTTTGCCCGTCGAGATTGGCGTTCTTGCCCATCGAGTTGGGTTGTCCTGCCTGCTGAGTTCGGGGTTCTCGCCCGTCGCGCGGGTGGCCTGCCATCCCAACTCGCAGGGCGACAAGCCCGAACTCGACGGGCGACAAGCCCGAACTCGACGGGCGACAAGCCCGAACTCGACGGGCGACAAGCCCCAACTCGACGGGCGAGAAAGCCGATCTCGACGGGCGGGAACGCCGATCTCGGGGAGGTGAGGGGTCAGGCGGTGGCGGAGAAGGCCTCAGCGACGACGTCGAACGCCTCCTGGAGGAGCTCGTCGGAGATCGACAGCGGCGGCAGGAAGCGGAAGACGTTGCCCCAGGTGCCGCAGGTGAGGACGACGACGCCCTGGGAGTGGCAGTACGCCGCAACGCGGGCGGTCCGCTCGGCGTCCGGCTCGAGGGTGCCCGGCTGGGTGAGCTCGATGGCCATCATCGCCCCGCGGCCGCGTACCTCGGCGATGACCGGATGGGCGTCCTTCAGGGCATCGAGGCGGGTCTGCATGAGGGTGCCGATCTCGCGGGCGCGGCCGGCCAGGTCGTGGGTCTCCATCTCCTCGATGGCGCCGAGCGCCGCGGCGCACGCGACCGGGTTGCCGCCGTAGGTGCCGCCCAGGCCGCCGCCGTGGACGGCGTCCATGATGTCGGCGCGGCCGGTGACCGCCGCCAGCGGGAGGCCGCCGGCGATGCCCTTGGCGGTGGTGATCAGGTCGGGGACGACGCCCTCCTCGTCGACGGCGAACCAGCTCCCGGCACGGCAGAAGCCGGCCTGGATCTCGTCGGCGACGAACAGCACGTCGTTCTTGGCGCACCACTCGGCGATCGCCGGGAGGAAGCCGGGGGCGGGCACCACGAAGCCGCCCTCGCCCTGGATCGGCTCGATGACGACGCAGGAGAGGTTCGTGGCGCCGACCTGCTTCTCGATGACGTCGATCGCGCGGGCGGCGGCCTCGGCGCCGGACAGGCCGTCGCGCAGCGGGTAGGACATCGGCGCGCGGTAGACCTCGCCCGCGAAGGGGCCGAAGCCGTGCTTGTAGGGCATGTTCTTCGCCGTCATCGCCATCGTCAGGTTGGTGCGACCGTGGTAGGCGTGGTCGAAGACCACCACCGCGTCCTTGCCGGTCGCGACGCGGGCGATCTTCACCGCGTTCTCGACGGCCTCGGCGCCCGAGTTGAACAGCGCGCTCTTCTTGGCGTGGTCGCCGGGCGTGAGCTCGGCCAGCTTCTGCGCCACGTCGACGTAGCCGTCGTAGGGCGTGACCATGAAGCAGGTGTGCGTGAACGCCGCGAGCTGGGCGCTCGCCCGCTCGACGACCTTCTCCGCCGCGTTGCCGACCGTGGTCACGGCGATGCCGGAGCCGAGGTCGATGAGGCTGTTGCCGTCGACGTCGACGATCACGCCGCCGCCGGCGGCCACGACGAAGACCGGCAGCGTCGTGCCGACGCCGTCGGCGACGTACGCCTTCTTCCGGTCGAACCGCTCGAGCGATCCCGGGCCGGGGATCGCGGTGACGAGCTTGCGCTGCTGGGGGAGGGCCGGGCCACCGAATTCCGTCATGGCGACAGCGTATGACGACTGGATCCGTCTGTTGAAGCCACCGAGCGCTTCGGATCCGGCGGATCTGCGGTCGACATCAGAACGTGATGCCTCGAGCGGCGAACGCGGCGCGGACCACGTCGGCCGCCGCCTGCCCGTCGCGGCGCAGCGCCGTGGCGTACGTCGTCGCGGCGGCCGCCGAGAAGGACGTGTCGGGCGCATAGCCGAACTGCGAGTCGATCAGCGTCGTGTCCCAGGCCCGGGTGCTCAGCCCGAGTGCCTGGTAGCCCAGCCGGCTCTCCCACAGCGCCTGGCTCCAGATCTGGCCGTCGAAGTGCACCTCGCCGATCCGGTCAGCGACGGTCAGGTTCTCGTGCAGCGTGCGCAGGCAGTGGGGCGCGGCGGTGTAGGAGATCGAGTCCCAGTCGGCGACGCAGGCGGGGTCGGTCCGCACCGGCCAGCCGAACTGTGCCGCCGCATCCAGTCCGACGGTGACCCCGAGGTAGTCACCGAACGCCTCGCCGATGGAGCCGGCGTCGAGGGAGGTCCCGAACCCGGGGACCTGGCTCGCGTGGACGGCGTGCCCGTACTCGTGCACGATCACCTCGGCGTCCTCCGCGTCGTCGACGCCGCCCTTGCCGAGCCGGACGCGGTAGGGCTTGTCGGTCATGTAGGAGTTGTCGCCGCCGTACTGGTCGACCTTGACGTCGAAGGGCTGGTTCAAGACGCCGGGCAGCCTCTCGCCGAAGCCGAGCTCGTGCAGGTAGGTCTGCGCCTGGGTGACCCAGAAGTAGGCCATGGTCTGCTCGAACTGGTCGTCGTGCCGGTTGTAGAGGAACTCGTTGGACTTCGAGAACGCCGGCGTGCCGGTGCTCGACTGGACGACCGCGTAGTCGCCTCGCAGGTAGCCGGAGCCGTCGAGATGGGTCAGCGGCACGACGACGTAGTCGCTCGCCGGCACCGAGGTGGCGGAGTCGTTGTCGTCCGCGAGCGACTGGTCGCCGCTGGACTGGACCGGGTTGACCATGAAGATGCGCGCGGAGCCCGTCGACGACCCGCTGCCCGGTTTGGTCGCCCCGGCCGGAGCCGTGACGCCTGTCGCGGCGACCGCTGCCGCCGCCAGTCCGATGGTCCAGATCCGCAGTCGTGCCATGGCCACGCGCCCTCTCGGCTCGCCGGCTCCCGATGGCCGGGTGGACGGCATTCTGATCCCGGAGGTGCCCCGAGCGCCAGGGTCAGGGCAGGTCGGGTTCCGCCGACGGCGCCCGGCGGACCGGCAGGGCGGTCATCGGCGGCACCGGACCGCGCAGGAACTCGCCGATCAGCTGACCGACCAGCGCCGGCTTCTCGAGCGGCACGGCGTGCGACGTGCCGGGCACGATCGCGAGCTGTCCGGCGGGCAGGGACAGGTAGAGCGTGACCGTGTGCTCGAGGCTCACCATGTCGTCGTCGCCGGCCAGGACCAGCGTGGGCGTCGCGACTGCGGCGAGGTCGGCGGGTGCCAGGGTCGGCTCGGTCCGGGCCATCTCCAGGAACTTGGCGTGCACGACCGGGAAGTGGTCGCGTCCGTCGGGGGAGCGACGGCCGTATGACTCGGCCATGGCGCCGGCCAGCCCCGATCCCTCGTCGTCCGTGCCGCCGAGGACGATGCCGTCGTAGTGGAAGTTGGTGCCGATCAGCACCTGTCGGCCGATGAGGTCGGGTCGTCGCCTGCTGGCCAGGAGCGCGGCGATCCCGCCGTCGCTCCAGCCGACCAGGTGGACCGGACGGCCGAGGAGCTCCACCACGCCGATCACCTCGTCGGCCATCGACTCGTAGTGGAACGGCTCGTCGGTGTCGGCGGTGTAGCCGTGCCCCTTGCGGTCGAACGCGGCCACCTCGTACGTCGATACGAGCGGTGCCTCGAGCGCGTCGAGGAGCTCCTCGCTGCAGCTCAGGCCGCCGTGCAGGAGCAGCACGACCTCCTCGCCGCTGCCGGAGCGGCGCAGCCATGTCGCGTGCCCGTCGATGTCGACGTACTCCGTCGTGACCTCGGCCATGACGCCACCGTAACCACGCCCGCGGGTCTGGGAGGATGACAGCGTGCATGACTCCCGCGATGTCGTCATCCTCGGCTCGACCGGCTCCATCGGAACCCAGGCGCTCGACCTGGTGCGCGTCAACCCCGACCGGTTCAGGGTCGTGGGGCTGACCGCCGGCGGCGGCAACCCCGAGCTGTTCGAGCGCCAGGTGGCCGAGTTCCGGCCGGCGTACTCGGGGCTGGGCGAGGACGCCAGCATCGAGGCCGCCGGGATGCCGGCCGACGTGGTCCTCAACGGCATCACCGGCGCGGTCGGTCTGCGCCCCACGCTGGCCGCCCTCGAGGCGGGCAACACACTCGCGCTGGCCAACAAGGAGTCGCTCATCGTCGGTGGGCCGCTGGTCAAGCGGGCCACGAAGCCGGGCCAGATCGTCCCGGTCGACAGCGAGCACTCGGCCATCGCGCAGAGCCTGCGCGCCGGGACGGCGGACGAGGTACGTCGCCTGGTCATCACCGCGAGTGGCGGCCCGTTCCGCGGTCGCACCCGCGAGGAGCTCGCCGACGTCACGCCGGCGCAGGCCCTCAAGCACCCCAACTTCGCGATGGGCCGGGTCATCACGACCAACTCCGCGACGCTGGTCAACAAGGGCCTCGAGGTGATCGAGGCGCACCTGCTGTTCGACGTGCCGTTCGACCGGATCGAGGTCGTCGTCCACCCGCAGCAGTTCATCCACTCCATGGTCGAGTTCACCGACGGTGCGGTCATCGCCCAGCTGGGGCTGCCGACCATGATGGTCCCCATCGCGATGGGGATGGCGTGGCCGGACCGGGTCGCCGACGCCGAGACGCCGATCGACTGGACCACGGCCAGCGACTGGCGCTTCGAGCCGCTCGACGACGGCGCGTTCCCCGCGGTCCGGCTGGCGCGCACGGTCGGCGAGCGCGGCGGCACGTTCCCGGCCGTCTACAACGCGGCCAACGAGGTCTGCGTCGACGCGTTCCACGACGGCCGCATCGGGTTCACCGACATCGTCGACACGGTGGAACGTGTCGTGCAACGCAGGACGGAATACGGCTCCGCTGGCGCGGTCGACGTACCCTCGAACCAGACGCTCACCGTCGACGACGTGCTCGCTGCCGACGCGTGGGCACGCACGACTGCCGCGAGCCTCATCGACCACGCCTGAACGATCCTGAACGACCCGAACGAGCCTGAACGACTCCCGCCCCTAGGAGGGCAATGACCGCCGTCTACTACGCCCTCGGCGTGGTGCTCTTCTTCCTCGCGATCCTCGCGTCGATCGGCCTGCACGAGCTCGGCCACCTGATCCCCGCGAAGGCGTTCGGCGGCAAGGTGACCCAGTACTTCATCGGGTTCGGCCCGACCGTCTGGTCCACCCAGCGCGGCGAGACCGAGGTCGGCGTCAAGGCGATCCCGCTCGGCGGCTACGTCAAGATCATCGGCATGCTGCCGCCCGGCGCCGAGGAGCTGGGGGAGCGGCAGCCCGACGGCTCGCTCAAGGTGCGTCGCTCCAACACCGGCATGTTCACGCAGCTCATCTCCGACGCCCGCGCGGCCGAGTGGGAGCTGGTCCAGCCCGGGGACGAGGACCGGCTCTTCTACAAGATGACCTGGTGGAAGAAGGTCATCGTGATGGCCGGCGGCCCCACGGTGAACCTCCTCATCGCGTTCGCGCTGTTCAGCGTCATCTTCGGCACGTACGGCGTCCGCGAGGTCAAGGCCGACGCCGGTCGGCCCGTCCTCGACCAGGTGTCGCAGTGCGTCGTCCCCTACTCCGACCAGCGTGCCGACTGCCGGTCCGGCGACCCCGAGTCGCCGGCGGCCAAGGCCGGCCTGCGCCCCGGCGACACCATCACCAGCTTCAACGGCACCGCCGTCACCTCGTGGGACCAGCTGAAGGACCTGGTCAGGGCCAACGAGGACGGCTCGGCGACCATCGGCTACCTGCGCGACGGCACCGAGCACACGGCGACGACCAACACCACCGTCGAGGCGCGCCCGGCCTCCGAGACCGACCAGACGCTGCGCCAGGTCGGCTTCCTCGGCGTCTCGCCGACCACCCGCATCGTCACGACCACCGGCGGTCCGGTGTTCACGCTCGAGCGGATGGGCGGGATGACCCGCGACAGCGTGGTGGCGCTCGCCCACCTGCCGGTCAAGGTCTGGGGCGTGGCCAAGGCGATCGCCGGCGTCAGCGAGCGCGACCCCAACGGGCCGGTCAGCATCGTCGGCGGCGGCCGGATCGCCGGGGAGGCGGTCTCCGACGGCGGCTTCCCGCTGCTCGACAAGGTCATGTTCCTGTTCGGGCTCGTGGCGGGCTTCAACCTCTTCATCGGCCTGTTCAACTTCGTGCCGCTGCTGCCGCTCGACGGTGGCCACATCGCGAGCGCGCTGTGGGAGGCGATCCGCCGCGGCCTGGCCCGGCTCCGGCGGCGTCCGGACCCCGGCTACGTCGACGCGGCCAAGCTCCTCCCGGTGGCCTACGTGGTCGCCTCCGCGCTGCTCGTGATGGGCGGCGTGCTGATCGTCGGGGACCTGGTGGTCCCCGTTCACCTGCAGTCTCAGTAGGGACGGATAATTCAGTCATGACCGCGATCTCCCTCGGTATGCCGGCCGCCCCGCCGCCGGTCCTCGCTCCGCGCCGCCAGACCCGCCAGATCAAGGTGGGCAAGGTCGGGGTGGGCAGCGACCACCCGATCTCGGTGCAGTCGATGACGACGACGCTCACGGCCGACGTCAACACGACCCTGCAGCAGATCGCGGAGCTGACGGCCGCCGGCTGCGACATCGTCCGGGTCGCCTGCCCGAGCCAGGACGACGCCGAGGCCCTGCCCGCGATCGCCCAGCACTCGCAGATCCCGGTCATCGCCGACATCCACTTCCAGCCGAAGTACGTGTTCGCCGCGATCGAGGCCGGCTGCGCCGCCGTACGCGTGAACCCGGGCAACATCCGCGCCTTCGACGACCAGGTCAAGGAGATCGCGGCGGCGGCCAAGGACCACGGCACCTCGATCCGCATCGGCGTCAACGCCGGCTCGCTCGACAAGCGGCTGCTCGAGAAGTACGGCAAGGCGACGCCCGAGGCGCTCGTCGAGTCGGCCGTCTGGGAGGCGGGCCTCTTCGAAGAGCACGACTTCCACGACTTCAAGATCTCGGTCAAGCACAACGACCCCGTCGTCATGGTGCGCGCCTACGAGCTCCTCGCCGAGCGCGGCGACTGGCCGCTCCACCTCGGCGTCACCGAGGCCGGGCCGGCCTTCCAGGGCACGATCAAGTCGGCCACGGCGTTCGGCGCCCTGCTGAGCAAGGGCATCGGCGACACGATCCGCGTCTCGCTGAGCGCGCCGCCGGTCGAGGAGGTCAAGGTCGGCCTGCAGATCCTGGAGTCGCTCAACCTGCGGCCGCGCCGGCTCGAGATCGTCTCCTGTCCGTCCTGCGGCCGCGCGCAGGTCGACGTCTACAAGCTCGCCGACGAGGTCACGGCCGGCCTGGAGGGCATGGAGGTGCCGCTGCGGGTCGCCGTCATGGGCTGCGTCGTCAACGGCCCCGGCGAGGCACGCGAGGCCGACCTCGGCGTCGCCTCCGGCAACGGCAAGGGGCAGATCTTCGTCAAGGGCGAGGTCATCAAGACCGTGCCCGAGTCGCAGATCGTCGAGACCCTCATCGAAGAGGCGATGAAGATCGCCGAGGGCATGGAGTCGGTCGACGGCGCGGCGCCGTCGGTCAGCATCAGCTGACCGGCCCGCTGCCCCACATCGCGGCCACGTGCCGCACGTCGGTGCCGCAGCGGCCGCCGAGCACCTCGAGGTGGGGGAACGCCGCGAGCAACGGCGCTGGGCAGCGGCGAGGACCACCGGGTCGCCCTCGTCGAGGTCGTCGGCCTCGTCCAGCTCGGCGTGGCTTCAGCAGCACCGGCGCCCGGCACGGACCGCCACGTCGACGTACCCGGCGTAGTAGTCGGCGAGCGCAGCGCGTCCCGCCTCGCTGTCCAGCAGCGGGAACGCGGCGAACTCGGGCAGGTCCATCCCGGTCTGCTCCAGATGGGCGACGTCGAGGTCGTCTGCGGGGACCTCCGGAGTCGGGTTCCCGGTCCGGCACACTAGGCTCGCTGCGTGCTCACCACGCGTCAGGGGATCAGGCCGCTCGGCCCTGCCGACCTGGACGCGTTCCTCGAGCTCGTCGGCCGTGACCCGGTCGTCAACGTCTTCGCCGACTACCGTGCCCGCACGACCAGCCTCGAGCCGCGCTGGCTCGGCGGCGAGATGTGGGGCCGGTACGCCGACGGCGAGCTCGTCGCCGCCTGCCACGTGGGCGCCAACCTCGTGCCGATCGGCGCCAGCGAGGAGGACGCGCGGGCCTTCGCCGAGCGGGCGCTCGCCCGGGGCCGCACGATCTCCACCATCGTCGGGCCGCACGACGCCGTCCGGGCGTTCTGGCACACGGTCGCTGGCTCGTGGGGGAGGCCGCGCGACGTCCGCTGGAACCAGCCGCACCTGCAGCTGGACGGCGACCCCCTGGTCGAGGGCGACCCGCTGGTCCGGCGTACGACCCGGGCCGACCTGGCGGAGGTCTACCCGGCCTGCGTCGCCATGTACACCGAGGAGGTCGGCGTCTCTCCCGAGCAGGGCGGAGGCGCCGAGCTCTATCGCGCGCGGGTCCTGCAGCTGATGTCCCGCGGATGGTCGTTCGCCCGCTTCGACGAGTCCGGGCGACTCGTCTTCAAGGCCGAGGTGGCCTGCGCGTCGCCGCACGCGGCCCAGATCCAGGGCGTCTACGTCGTGCCTGACCTGCGGGGGCGGGGCCTGGCCACTGTCGGAATGGCCGCGGTCGCGCAGATCGTCCGTCGCGAGATCGCGCCGGTGGTCTCGCTCTACGTCAACGACTGGAACACCCCCGCGCGGCGCGCCTACGAGGGGGTCGGCTTCGTCGAGACGGCCCGGTTCTCGACGGTCATGTTCTGAGGAGTCCTACCCTCGAACCATGCTCATCGCCGAGGACCTCGTCCTGCTCGCGTACGACGACGAGGGCGGACGCGCTGACTGGCGGATGACCGAGCGGCTGGACGCGGCGCTCGCCGGGGCGCTCCTCATCGAGCTGACCGAGGCCGGCCGGATCGGGCTCGACGGCGAGGGCCGCAAGGGACGCCTGCAGATCCTCGACACCACCCCGACCGGCGAGCCGGTGCTGGACGCCGCCCTGGCCAGGCTCGAGGGTCGAGACGGGCGCCGGCCGAAGGACGTGATCGGCAGGCTGACCAAGCGGCTGCGCACCGACCTGCTGGAGGGGCTGGCCGCCCGCGGCGTGCTCCGCCTGGAGCGTGACAGGATCCTCGGCCTCTTCCCGCGGAGCAGCTGGCCGGCCGAGGACTCCTCCCACGAGGACCAGCTGCGCGCTCGGCTCCAGGGCGTGCTCGTCACGGGCCTGACGCCGGACTCGCGGACCGCAGCGGTGATCGCGCTCCTCCACGCGATCGACGCGATCCCACGCGTCGTCGACAAGGCTGACCGCAGGGTCGCGAGGGCGCGGGCCAAGGAGATCGCCGAGGGCGACTGGGCAGCGGAAGCGACGCGCAAGGCCGTCCAGGAGGTGTCGGCCGCCGTGATGACCGTGGTGATCGCCGGTGCGGTCGTGGCCGGCGGGTCCGGCAGCTGATCGGGCCGCCGCGGCGCGCCGTACGCCGAGCGGTGCGTAGGGTCACGCGCATGGTCTTCGCGCGGGGCACCCGCATCCTGAGCGCCGCGTTCGCGATCAGCGGCACCGTCCACCTGGTCCGGCCCCGCACGTTCGAGCCGTTGATGCCGTCGTGGGTGCCGGCACACCGCGAGGTCATCCTCGCCAGCGGCGTCGCCGAGCTGGTCTGCGCGGCCGGCCTCAACACCCGGCGTACCCGCCGCGTCGCCGGACTGGTCAGTGCGCTGCTGCTGGTCGCCGTCTTCCCCGGCAACCTGAAGATGGCCGCCGACGCCGCCCGCACCGACAACACCCCGCTCAAGGCCGCCGCCCTCGGCCGGCTGCCGCTCCAGCTTCCGCTGATCCGTGCCGCGCTGGGTGCCGCGCGGGGCTGAGCGTCTCCCCGGCCATGTCACCGTCAGTTCGGCCGACTTCCTGGTTGCTGCAACGGTCATCAAGCAGGGCGGACTGACGGTGACGTGGGTCGGTGCCGTCAGGCGGTGAGTGGTGAACCGATCACCGGTGTCGACGGTTGATTAGTCACCGCCCCCGCGCGGCACCCAGGCCGCGACGGGCAGATGAGCGCGCGATACCGAGTGCGTGCGGACGGCCCGTGCGCCGTAACCTTCTGCACATGCTGATGCGGATGTCGACCCTGTTCGTGCGGACCCTGCGAGAGGACCCCGCGGACGCCGAGGTGCCGAGCCACCGGCTGCTCGTCCGTGCCGGCTACATCCGTCGTGCCGCGCCGGGCATCTACACCTGGCTGCCCCTCGGACTGCGCGTGCTGCGCAAGATCGAGGGGATCATCCGCGAGGAGATGGACGGCATCGGCGCGCAGGAGGTCACCTTCCCCGCGCTCCTGCCCAAGGAGCCCTACGACGCGACCGGCCGGTGGACCGAGTACGGCGACGGGATCTTCCGCCTCAAGGACCGCAAGGACGGCGACTACCTGCTCGGGCCCACGCACGAGGAGATGTTCACACTCCTCGTGAAGGACCTCTACAGCTCCTACAAGGACCTGCCGCTCAGCCTCTACCAGATCCAGACGAAGTACCGCGACGAGGCGCGGCCGCGCGCCGGCCTGCTCCGCGGCCGCGAGTTCACGATGAAGGACTCCTACTCCTTCGACGTGTCCGACGCCGGCCTCGACGAGAGCTACCACCGCCACCGCGACGCCTACGTCCGCATCTTCGACCGCTTCGGCTTCGACTACGTCGTCGTGAAGGCGACGTCGGGCGCGATGGGCGGCTCGGCGTCGGAGGAGTTCCTCGCGAAGGCCGAGGTCGGCGAGGACACCTATGTCCGCTGCACCAAGTGCGACTACGCCGCCAACGTCGAGGCCGTGCAGGTCCGGCCGCCCGCGCCCCGGTCGTACGCCGACGTGCCGGCCGCGCACGCCGAGGACACGCCCGACACCCCGACCATCCAGACGCTCGTCGACCACCTCAACGCGGTCTTCCCTCGTCAGGACCGGCCCTGGAACGCCGGCGACACGCTGAAGAACGTCATGGTTGTCCTCAAGCACCCGGACGGCACCCGCGAGCCGCTCGCCATCGGCCTGCCCGGCGACCGTGAGGTCGACCAGAAGCGCCTGGAGGGCCAGCTCGAGCCCATCGAGGTCGAGCCGATGGACGAGGCCGAGCTCGCCAAGCACTCCGCGCTGGTCAAGGGCTACATCGGCCCCGGCGCGCTGGGGGAGGAGGGCGCGTCCGGGATCCGCTACGTCGTCGACCCGCGTGTGGCCGACGGCACCCGCTGGGTGACCGGCGCCGACGAGCCCGGCCGCCACGTCATCGACCTCGTCGCCGGCCGGGACTTCACGGCTGACGGGACGATCGAGGCCGCCGAGGTGCGCGACGGCGACCCCTGCCCCAACTGCGACGAGGGCGTCCTCGAGTCCGCACGCGGCATCGAGATGGGCCACGTCTTCCAGCTCGGCCGGAAGTACGCCGACGCGCTCGGCCTCCAGGTCCTGGACGAGAACGGCAAGCTCGTCACCGTCACCATGGGCTCCTACGGCATCGGCGTCACCCGCGCGGTGGCCGCGATCGCCGAGGACACCCTCGACGACATCGGTCTGTGCTGGCCCCGCCACGTGGCGCCGTACGACGTCCACCTGGTCGCCGCCGGCAAGGACGAGGCCGTCCTCGCGGCCGCGGAGCGGCTCGCCCACGAGCTCTCCGGCGACGGCATCGACGTGCTCTTCGACGACCGCGAGAAGGTCAGCCCCGGCGTGAAGTTCAAGGACGCCGAGCTGATCGGCGTGCCGACCATCGTGACGGTCGGGCGCGGGCTCGCTGACGGCGTGATCGAGGTCAAGGACCGACGCACCGGCGAGCGCGAGAACGTGCCCGCCGACCGCGTCCGCGACCACCTGGTCGCGCTGGTCCGGCAGTGACCCCGCGGGCCGAGGTCCGATGAGCCGCATCGTCTGCCCGCGGCTCGCGGGCCGGGTCGTCTCGGCCGACGAGGCCGCGACGCACATCCGGCCCGGCGACGCGGTCGGCATCAGCGGGTTCACCGGGGCCGGCTATCCCAAGGCTCTCCCGGATGCGCTCGCCAGGCGGATGACCGCCGCTCACGAGCGGGGCGAGGACTTCCGCGTCCAGCTCTGGTCGGGGGCGTCGACCGCCCCGGAGGTGGACGGCGTCCTCGCGTCGGCCCACGGCCTCTCGAAGCGCCTGCCCTACAATTCCGACCCGACGCTGCGCCAGCTCATCAACGACGGCGAGGTCGAGTACGTCGACACGCACCTGAGCCACGCGGCCCAGCACATGTGGTTCGGCTTCTACGGTCCGCTCGACGTCGCCGTCGTCGAGGTGACCAGGATCCTCCCGAACGGGCTGCTCGTGCCGAGCAGCAGCATCGGCAACAACAAGACCTGGCTCGACCGCGCCGACAAGGTCATCCTCGAGGTCAACTCGTGGCAGCCGGCGGAGTTCGAGGGCTTCCACGACATCTACAACGGCACCCGGCTGCCGCCGCACCGGGCGCCCCTCCAGCTGACGTCGACGATGCAGCGGATCGGCGACCCCTACCTGCGGGTCGACCCGGCCAAGGTCGTCGCCGTCGTCGAGACCCACGCGCCCGACCGCAACACGCCCCTGAAGCCGGTCGACGACGCCAGCCGCGCCATGGCCGACCTGCTCGTCGACTTCCTCCGCCACGAGGTCCGGCTCGGCCGGATCCCCGACTCGCTGCTGCCCCTGCAGTCGGGCGTCGGCAACGTCGCCAACGCGGTGATGGCCGGACTCCTCGACGCCGAGTTCGAGGGCATGACCGCCTACACCGAGGTGATCCAGGACGGGCTGCTCGACCTGCTCGACGCCGGCAAGCTGACGGGCGTCTCGGCGACCAGCTTCGGTCTGTCGCCGGACGGCGTACGCCGCTTCATGGACGACATCGACTCCTACAAGGGCCGGATCCTGCTGCGCAGCCAGGAGATCTCCAACCACCCGGAGGTCGTCCGCAGGCTCGGCGTGATCGCGATCAACGGCATGATCGAGGCCGACGTCTACGGCAACGTCAACAGCACCCACGTCATGGGCAGCGCGATCATGAACGGCATCGGCGGCAGCGGCGACTTCGCCCGCAATGCCTACCTCAACTTCTTCGTGTCGCCGTCGACCGCGAAGGGCGGCGCGATCTCGTCGATCGTGCCGTTCGTCAGCCACGTCGACCACACCGAGCACGACGTCGAGGTGCTCGTCACCGAGCAGGGCCTCGCGGACCTACGCGGCCTCTCGCCGAGCGCCCGCGCTGAACGGGTCATCGAGCACTGCGCCCATCCGGACTTCCGTGAGCCCCTGCGCGACTACGTCGCCCGCGCCCGTGCTGCGCGGCCGCACGCCCGCCACACCCCTCACCTGCTGGACGAGGCGCTGGGCTGGCACCAGCGCTACCTCGAGACGGGGACGATGGCATGACCGGCATCGACGCCGTCATCTTCGACTGGGGCGGCACGCTCACCCGCTGGCACGACATCGACTTCCACGCCGAGTCGCTCGCGCTCGCCCACGCGGTGCGCGGCGCCTGCGACGACGACCACGCCGTGAACGCGCCGCGGCTCCACGAGGCCGGGCAGGTGGTGTGGGGCTGGTCGCGCGACGAGCAGCGCAGCGCCACCATCGCCGACCTCTTCGACGTCGCGGGTCTCGAGCACGATCCCGACCTGCTCACGGCCTACTACGAGTTCTGGCTCCCTCACACCGAGACCGACCCCGACGTCGCGCCGCTGCTGAAAGGTCTGCGGGAGGCGGGCCTCAAGGTCGGCGTGCTCTCCAACACGATCTGGCCGCGCGCGTGGCACGTCGGCTTCTTCGAGCGCGACGGCGTCGCGGACCTGATCGACGGTGACGTCTACACGTCGGAGATCGGCTGGACCAAGCCGTCACCGAACGCGTTCCGGGCCGCGATGGAGGCCGTCGGGGTCGACGACCCCGCGCGTTGCGTCTACGTGGGCGACCGGCTCTACGACGACATCTGGGGTGCGCAGTCAGCGGGCATGCGCGCGATCCACGTGCCGCACAGCGTCATCCCGGACGAGCAGCGGGGCCACGCCGAGGGTGCGCCGGACGGTGTCGCGCGGTCGCTGACGGACGTTCTCGACCTCGTGGAGAAGTGGGCCTGACGACCCCCATTTCTGCACGTTCTTGCAATGCAGAGAGTTGAGGCCGCGCTGCTGTGGCCCTGCCCCAGGCTCGGTTGCATGATTGTGCACGAGGGCGTCCCAACCGTCAGTCCCCACAAGCCGACGGGTCCCTCACCGGCCTCGTGTCCAGGCCCTTATGAGTGGTCCGTGAGCTCACGGATTCCGGGGAACGTCTCGGGAGTTCCTCGGAACGTGAGCTCGCGGACCGCTCCGTCTTTCAGGGCGTTGATCGCCCAGGAGCGCGCCTCGCCGTCGGTCTTCGAGACCACCCAGGCGTAGGTCTCGACGCACGAGCGCTGCAGCTCCAGCGCCGCCCGACGGATGCCGCGAGTCGAGTCGATCCCCGCTGGAGCCTCGTAGGCAGCGGCCGGACCGACCGGGTCCGCGCCGGCGTCGGCGATGAGCGATTGCAGCCGGTCGCGGCGGGAGCGGTGGCTCTCGTAGGCGCTGCGCACGGCGTCGTACAGCTGGGGAGCGTCTGCGCGGGACGTGCGGCCGCCGAGCAGGCCGTAGACGTAGACCGCCGCGTGCTCGGCCGCCAGCGCTGTCTGCAGCGGCTGCACGGACGCGCTCATCGGCCCGCCCCGCTCGGCAGCGTGGCGAGGTGCTGGGCGATCGAGGCGGCCATGGAGGCCAGCAGACGAGCGAGGCCGCCGTCGTCGGCCCGGTTCCCGGCGTCGGTCAGCGTGGCCTCCAGGGTCGCCTCGGCCGAGCGCAGGTCGGCCACGGCAGGGGACCCGGTGGCGGTGGGGGAGCCCGACGGCGTCGCCACCCCGAGGGCGGCCAGGTGAGCGTCGTGCACGACGACCAGCGACCGCCCTGCGGGGACGGAAGCGGCGGCGGCGCGGGCGGTGCGTATCGCCGACGCCACCCGGTCCACCAGGAGCTCGTCGGCCGTGGGTGCGGGCGACGGCGCGGGCTTGGACTCGGGCAGCAGGTCACACCCGGTCAGCGGCACTGCGATGGCCCCGGCGAGCACCCCGTGGACGGTCCGTCGCGTGAGGGGACGGGAGAGCGGTCGCACACCCGGACCCTATCGAGCGGCGTGTCGGGACCACGGTGCTGGTCACCCCACCGAGCCGATAGGCTGTCGGGCACAACTGCACCACACAACAGGACAGGGAGGTGGCCATGACCGGCCCGGTGAATGACACCGTCAGGGACAGGCTGGAGAGCGAGCTGACGCAGCCGCTCGCTTCCCTGGGTCTGGACGTCGAGGCCGTCGAGATCACGCCCGCCGGGAAGCGTCGCATCCTCCGCGTGGCCGTCGACAAGGACGGCGGTGTCACGCTGGACGACGTCGCCGACGCGACCCGTGAGGTCAACCGGGTGCTCGACGACTCCGACGTGATGGGCGAGCACCCCTACACCCTCGAGGTCACCTCGCGCGGTGTCGACCGGCCGCTCACCCTGCCGCGCCACTGGCGCCGCAACGAGTCGCGCCTGGTCAAGGTCACCCCGCAGGAGGGTGGCGTGTTCACCGGACGCGTCATCGCCAGCGACGAGGACGGCGCCACGCTGGACGTCTCCGGCAAGCAGCGGCGGGTCGCCTACGTCGACGTCAAGCGAGCCTTGGTGCAGATCGAGTTCAACCGCCCCGGCAGCGCCGCCGGCGACCCTGGCGACACGGAAGAAGGAGACGCCTGATGGACATCGACCTGAGCATCCTGCGGATGCTGGAGCGGGAGAAGGAGATCTCCTTCGACGTGCTCGTGGAGGCGATCGAGCAGGCCCTCCTGACGGCGTACCACAAGACCCCCGGCGCCCATCAGAACGCGAGGGTCGTCCTCGACCGCAAGTCGGGCCACGTGAGCGTCCTCGCCGCCGAGGTCGATGCGGACGGCAACGTCATCACCGAGTACGACGACACGCCCGCCGGCTTCGGCCGCATCGCCGCGACGACCGCGAAGCAGATCATGCTGCAGCGGCTGCGCGACGCCGAGGACGACATCAAGTTCGGCGAGTTCTCGGGCCGTGAGGGCGACATCATCTCCGGGGTGATCCAGCAGGGTCGCAACCCCGACGACGTCATGGTCGACCTGGGCAAGATCGAGGCGCTGCTGCCGGTCAGCGAGCGCGTCCCGGGCGAGCGCTACGACCACGGCACCCGCATCAAGTGCCTGGTCACGAGCGTGCGCAAGGGCATGCGCGGCCCGCAGATCACCCTGTCGCGCAGCCACCCGAACCTGGTGCGCAAGCTGTTCGCGCTCGAGGTCCCCGAGATCCACGACGGCACCGTCGAGATCGCCGCGATCGCCCGCGAGGCCGGTCACCGCACCAAGATCGCGGTGAAGTCCAACACCTCGGGCGTCAACGCCAAGGGCGCCTGCATCGGCCCGATGGGCCAGCGAGTCCGCAACGTGATGGCCGAGCTGCACGGCGAGAAGATCGACATCGTCGACTGGTCCGACGACCCGGCGACGCTCGTCGCCAACGCGCTCTCCCCGTCGAGGGTCAACTCCGTCGAGATCCTCGACGCCGACGCGAAGTCGGCCCGCGTCGTCGTCCCCGACTACCAGCTGTCGCTGGCGATCGGCAAGGAGGGGCAGAACGCCCGCCTGGCCGCGCGCCTCACCGGCTGGCGCATCGACATCCGCTCCGACGAGGAGGCCCCGGCGGAGAGCTGAGCGCGGATGGCCGAGCTGTTCATCGCCGACGGGGGTGACGCCGTCGGCGTGCTCGTCCTCGCCGGCTCCAGCGGCCGCGTGGAGGAGGACCGCTGCCGCGTCCTCGCTGCGGCGGGCATCACCGCGGCGTCGTACCGCTGGTTCGGCGACACCGTCGACCTGGTGCCGCTCGAGTCGTTCGAGGAGCCGCTGGCCCGGCTCCACGAGCGTTGCGACCGGCTGGCCGTCCTCGGCACGTCACGGGGCGCCGAGGCGGCCCTGCTCCTCGGCGCGCTCCACGCCGAGATCGACGTCGTGGTCGGGCTCGCGCCGAGCGACGTGGTGTGGGCGGCCCTCGGTGACGCGAGGCCGCAGCGGTCGTCCTGGACGCGCGGTGGCGAGCCGCTCCCGTTCGTTCCCTACGACGACGGCTGGGAGCCGGAAGGTGGCGAGGGCCCGCCGTCCTACGTGGACATGTACTGCCAGAGCCTCGAGACCTACGCCGACCGGGTACCCGCCGCGCGGATCCCGGTCGAGCGCATCACCGGTGAGGTGGTGCTCGCGGCGGGCGGGGACGACGCCCTGTGGCCGTCGGTGCTCTTCGCCGAGCAGGTCCGACGACGTCGCGAGGCGACGGGGCGCGGCACCACCGTCGTCACGCACGCCGAGGCGGGTCACCGGGTGCTGCTGCCGGGGGAGACCGCCACGCCGCCACGCCGCGACCTCGCCCACGGCGGCACGCCGGCGGCCGACGCGGCCCTGGGACGCGAGCTGTGGCCGGTCCTGCTCGACGCCCTCCGCGGATCCTGAGACAGGTCACGACCAGCCGCTGACCTCCTCGACGAGCAGCCGTGGCACCAGATCGTCGTCGCCACCGACCGACCACTCCGGGAAGTCGAAGACCGCGAGCATCAGCTGCAGTGGGTACGTCGGCGGGCCGGCGCAGCGACGGACGACCTCGCCGTCGACGGTGAAGACCGCCTCCTCCGTGTCCCACTCGACGGCGTAGTCGTGCGGCTCCCGCACGTCGAGGGGGAGGCGGGCAGCGGCGAAGTCGTCGGTGAGTGCGGGATCGCGGAACGGCTTGATGCCGACCCCGACCTCAGCGGTCGCGCCCTCGACCGAGCGCCCGAACACCTCGAAGACGCACAGCTCCCCACAGCGCAGCTGCTCCGCGTCGTCCTCGAACCCGCTCAGCCACAGTGCCGCCATCGACCGCGGCGAGAGGTCCATCGCTGCTCGCGCGGCCACCCGCCCGGTGGCCGGCAGCCAGCCCTCGAAGCGCTCCTGCTCCTCCCGGACGACGAGGCCGTCGCGGAACCGCTGCTGCCCGTACGTCGACCCGGCCGGTCCCGACCAGCTGCCGGACTGGATCCCCGACACCCGCAGCGGCGGCCGGTGGAGGTCGGGACACCACAGCGGGTGGTCGGGCGGCACCTCGAGCGTCAGCCCCTCGCCGACGCGGAACGACGCCGCGGTGGCGGCCCGCGACGACCACGCGGGCAGGTAGTGCGGGAACCATTTCGCCCCGTCGAGTGTTGATCCCCTGAAGCGTTCGGCGAACGCACGGCCCACTGCCATGAGTTCACGCTACGACCAGCCCCGTTTCGGAATCCGTTGCCCGGAACCGGTAGAGTGGTGGATTGGTGGCACGCCAAGACGAAACCCCTGCTCATGGCCCGGTTCGGACCTGCATCGGTTGTCGGCAGCGGGCCGCCAAGCGCGAGTTGGTGCGGGTGACCGCCGGCTCGGACGCGAACGGCCACCCGGCCGTCGTACCCGATCCGACTGCCACCACACCCGGACGCGGAGCGCACCTGCACCCCACGTCCGAGTGCTACGACCTCGCGGTGCGGAGGAAGGCCTTCACACGAGCCCTGCGGCTCGAGGGTGGTCTGCCTGCGACACCGGTAGGGGAGTACCTCGACTCGCTGACCGTGATCGACCCACCTAGGAATCGGAGCAACAGCTCATGAGCACTCGATGAGTACTTCGCGATGAGCCCCCTCCGCTGTCTGCACAGCACCAACCACTAACGGTCACAGAAGAAGAGCCCGAAACCGGGTCTGTGGCCAGAAGGAGAATTGTGGCCAAGACCCGAGTATCAGAACTCGCCAAGCAGTACGGCATCACCAGCAAGGAAGCGCTGGAGAAGCTGGGCGCGATCGGCGAGTTCGCCAAGACCGCGTCGTCGAGCATCGAGCTCCCCGCGGTGAAGAAGTTCGAAGCGACCTACGGCGCCGACCTTCTCGCCAACAAGGCGCCCGAGGCGCCCGCCACGCAGGCCGCTCCGGTGCAGCCGAAGGAGCAGGCCAAGCCTGCGCCGCAGGCCGCGCCTGCCCAGGAGTCGGCCCCCGCCGCCGAGGCGCCTGCCGCCCCGGCTGCCGCCGCTCCGGCTGCGCCCGCTCCGTCCGCACCCTCCGCACCCTCCGGCCCGCGGCCCGGCCCGGCGAAGAAGCCGGCTCCGGCCCCGTCCGAGCAGCCCGCAGCCCCCGCCGCTCCGGCCGCGCAGGCCGCGCAGGCCCCGGCGGCTCCTGCGGCGCCCGCGCCGAAGGCTCCGTCCCCGGGTCCCCGCCCGGCTCCGCGTCCCGGCGCGCCGCGTCCGGGCAACAACCCGTTCGCGTCCAGCCAGGGCATGGGCCGTCGCCCGGCCCCGCCGGCCGCGCGCGACGGTGGTGCCCCCGCCGGTGCCGGCGCTGGTGCCGGCGACGCCCAGCGTCCGCCGCGTCCGCCGGCCGGCCGTGACGGCGGTGCGCCCGGTCGCCCGGGCATGCCGCGCCCGAACCCGGCGATGATGCCCAAGAACCCCAACTCCTTCGGCGCGCGTCCCGGCGGCCCCGCTGGCGGTCGCCCCGGTGCTCCGGGCCGTCCCGGCCCGGGTGGCCGCACTGGTGCTCCGGGTCGTCCCGGGGCCGGCGCCGGCGCCGGTGCCCCCGGTCGCGGTGGCTTCGGCGGCGGTCCCGGTGGCGGCGCTCCCGGTGGCGGCGGTCGTCCGGGCGGCGGTGGCCGTCCCGGCCAGCGCGGCTCCACGCAGGGCGCGTTTGGTCGTCCCGGTGGCCCGTCGCGCCGCGGTCGCAAGTCGAAGCGGGCGCGTCGCCAGGAGTTCGAGGCCATGGAGGCCCCGACGATCGGCGGCGTGCGCGTCCGCAAGGGCAACGGCGAGACCGTTCGCCTGCCGCGCGGCGCGTCCCTGACCGACTTCGCCGAGCGCATCAACGTCGACGCCGCTGCCCTCGTGCAGATGCTCTTCAGCCTGGGCGAGATGGTGACCGCCACCCAGTCCGTGGGTGACGAGACCTTCGAGCTGCTCGGCGAGGAGCTCAACTACGTCGTCCAGGTCGTCTCCCCGGAGGACGAGGACCGCGAGCTGCTCGAGTCGTTCGACATCGAGTTCGGCGAGGACGAGGGCGACGAGGCCGACCTGGTCGTCCGTCCGCCGGTCGTGACCGTCATGGGTCACGTCGACCACGGCAAGACGAAGCTCCTCGACGCACTCCGCAACGCGAACGTCGTCGCGGGCGAGGCCGGTGGCATCACCCAGCACATCGGTGCCTACCAGGTCTCCACCGAGGTCGACGGCGCGGACCGTGCCATCACCTTCATCGACACCCCGGGTCACGAGGCGTTCACCGCCATGCGTGCCCGCGGCTCGCAGTCGTCCGACATCGCGGTGCTCGTGGTCGCGGCCGACGACGGCGTGATGCCGCAGACCGTCGAGGCGCTCAACCACGCCAAGGCGGCCGGTGTGCCGATCGTCGTCGCGGTCAACAAGATCGACAAGCCGGAGGCGGACCCGACCAAGGTCCGTGGCCAGCTGACCGAGTACGGCCTCATCCCCGAGGAGTACGGCGGCGACGCGATGTTCGTCGACGTCTCGGCCAAGTCGGGCCTCAACCTCGACAAGCTGCTCGAGGCGATCGTCCTGACCGCCGACGCCAGCCTCGACCTGCGGGCGAACCCGACGCAGGACGCCCAGGGTCTGGTCATCGAGGCGCACCTCGACCGCGGTCGCGGTCCGGTCGCCACGGTGCTGGTCCAGCGCGGCACGCTCCGTGTCGGCGACTCGATCGTCGCCGGCCCGGCCCACGGCCGTGTCCGGGCGATGCTCGACGAGTACGGCAAGGAGATCGAGGAGGCCACCCCGGCGCGTCCGGCGATGGTTCTCGGTCTCTCGGCGGTCCCCGGCGCCGGCCAGAACTTCCTGGTGGTCGAGGACGACCGGATGGCGCGCCAGATCGCCGAGAAGCGGGAGGCCCGCGAGCGGGCCGCCATGCAGGCGAAGCGCCGTGTGCGTCGTACCCTCGAGGACTTCATGGCCTCCATGGAGAAGGGCGAGAGCCAGGAGCTCAACCTCATCCTCAAGGGCGACGTGTCCGGTTCGGTCGAGGCCCTCGAGGACGCGCTGGCGAAGATCGACGTGGGCGACGAGGTCGGCATCCGCGTCATCGACCGCGGTGTCGGTGCGATCACCGAGACCAACGTCGACCTGGCCGCCGCCTCCGACGCGATCATCATCGGGTTCAACGTCCGCCCGCAGGGCAAGGCGACCGAGATGGCCGAGAAGGAGGGCGTGGAGATCCGGTACTACACCGTCATCTACCAGGCCATCGAGGAGATCGAGGCCGCGCTCAAGGGCATGCTCAAGCCGGAGTACGAGGAGCGGACCCTGGGCCAGGCGGAGATCCGTGCGATCTTCCGCAGCTCCAAGGTCGGCAACATCGCCGGTTGTATGGTCACCAGCGGCCTGATCCGCCGCAACGCGAAGGTCCGGGTCATCCGCGACGGCTCCGTCGTCGCCGACAACCTCGACCTGGCGTCGCTGAAGCGCGAGAAGGACGACGCCTCCGAGGTCCGCGAGGGCTTCGAGTGCGGTCTGGTGCTGCGCAACTTCCAGGACATCAAGGAAGGCGACATCGTCGAGGCCTTCGAGATGGTCGAGATCCCGCGCGGCTGAGTCAGCTGACATGCCGACGCCGCTGCAGCCCTCGGGCTGTGGCGGCGTCGGCCGTTTGAGAGAGTGAGAGACATGAGCAACCCCCGGGTGCGCAAGATCGCCGACCGGATCCAGGTGATCGTCGCGCAGATGCTGGAGCGCCGGATCAAGGACCCTCGGCTCGGGTTCGTCACCGTCACCGACGTCCGGGTCTCCGGTGACACGCAGCAGGCCAGCGTCTTCTACACGGCGATGAGCGACGATCCGACCGAGCTGGCGGCGACCGCTGCCGCGCTCGAGTCGGCGAAGGGCCTGATCCGCTCCGAGGTCGCCAAGCAGCTCGGCATGCGGCACGCGCCGTCGCTGGAGTTCATCCACGACGCCCTGCCCGAGACGGCCCGCCACCTCGACGAGGTGCTCGCCCGCGCCAAGGCGCAGGACGAGGCGGTCGCCGCGTCTCGCGGGGCGACGTACGCCGGCGAGGAGGACCCCTACAAGAAGCCGCGCGACGACGAGGACGACTGGGACGGCGAGCTCGACGAGGACGAGGGCACGGAGCCCTTCGAGACGGGCGCTGCGCGCCCACCTCAGGAACCGTGACCGACCCGGGTCTTGTCGTCGTCGACAAGGCCGGCGGGATGACCTCGCACGACGTGGTCGCCCGCGTCCGCCGGCTGGCCGGCACCCGGAAGGTCGGCCACGCCGGCACGCTCGACCCCATGGCGACCGGCGTGCTCGTCGTCGGCGTCGAGCGCGCCACCCGCCTGCTCGGGTACCTCATGCTGACCGAGAAGACCTATGACGCCACGGTCCGCCTCGGGCAGAGCACCACGACCGACGACGCCGAGGGCGAGACGCTCACGACGGCGTCCGCGGGCCACCTCGTCGACGAGGCGGTCCGGGCGGCGTTCGCCACGCAGGTCGGCGACATCGAGCAGGTGCCGACGGCGGTCAGCGCGATCAAGGTCGACGGCAAGCGGGCCTACCAGCGGGTCCGCGAGGGCGAGGCGGTCGAGCTGAAGGCTCGCCCGGTCACCATCCACGCGCTCGAGGTGCTGGACCGACGCGCCGTCGGCGACTTCCTCGACGTCGACATCTCGGTGCGCTGCTCGAGCGGCACCTACGTGCGCGCGATCGCCCGCGACGTCGGCGCGATGCTGGGGGTGGGCGGGCACCTGACGGCGCTGCGCCGCACGGCCGTCGGGCCCTACGGGCTCGACGTGGCGCACACGCTCGAGGAGCTCGGCGAGACGTTCACCTTGCTGCCCATCGCCGACGCCGCCCGCGCCGCCTTCCCGGCGTACGACCTCGACGAGGAGCAGGCCGGACACGTGCGCGTGGGTCGGAAGCTCGGCATCGGCCTCGACGGGCTGACCGCGGTCTTCGCACCGGACGGCGCCTTCCTCGCGCTCTACGAGCCCACCGGCGACCCGTCCGTGGCACGACCCGTCGCGGTGTTCACCGGATGAGGACCACTAGAGTCTGACCTCGTGCAGCTGTGGCGATCGCTCGACGAGGTGCCCTCCGACCTGGGACGGACGGCCGTCGTCATCGGGAACTTCGACGGAGTGCACCTTGGTCACCAGCACGTCCTCGCGACGGCGCGGGCGAAGGCTCTCGCCGACGGGCTCACGCTCGTCGCGGTGACCTTCGACCCGCACCCGATGGCGGTGCTCCGGCCTGAGCACGCGCCACCCACGCTGACCACCATCGAGGCGCGCGCCGAGCTGCTCACCCAGCACGGCGCCGACGCCGTCCTGGCCCTCCCGTTCGACCGCGACATGGCGCGGTGGTCGCCCGACGAGTTCGCCCAGCGCGTCCTGGTGGACGCGCTGCACGCCCAGGAGGCCGTCGTGGGCGCGAACTTCCGCTACGGCAACCGCGCGGTCGGGGACGTCGCCTGCCTGGCCGACTTCGGTGCGGGGCACGACTTCGCGGTCGAGGGCATCCCGCTCGACGGCGGTCCGCAGGTGTGGTCGTCCACCTACATCCGCACGTGCCTCGCCGCCGGCGACGTCGCGGGGGCGGCGGAGGCGCTCGGCCGACCGCACGCCGTCCGCGGCCTTGTCGTCAAGGGCGACCAGCGCGGGCGTGAGCTCGGCTTCCCGACCGCCAACGTCCCCACCGAGGCGCTGACGGCGACACCCTCCGACGGCGTGTACGCCGGCTGGCTGACCCGGCTCGACACGGGGGAGCGCTACCCCGCGGCCATCAGCGTCGGCGTCAACCCGACCTTCGACGGCGTCATCACGCGCCGGGTCGAGAGCTATGTCCTCGACCGCACCGACCTCGAGCTCTACGGCGTCGAGGTCCTCGTCGAGTTCGTCGACCGGCTGCGCGGCATGGTCGCCTTCGGCTCGATCGACGAGCTGATCGACCAGATGCGGGCCGACGTCGACCAGGCGCGCCGCCTGCTCGCCGAGGACTGAGGGATGCCGGGGCCCCCGGACCGCGGGGACGCGCTGCGCGCGACGGAGATCTGGTTCGAGCGGCACGGGCTGCCCTACTTCGTGCCGGAGCAGCGCGCCGCCGTCCGGCAGGCGTTGCGCCCGGGTCGCGCGCTGCCCCTCCTGGTCGTCGCCGTCCTCGCGGCCGCTGCCGCGGGGGTCGCGCTCGCCTGGATCGGCGACCAGCTCTCGTTCGCCCCGGCCGCGCTCGTCACGGTCGTCCTGCTCGTGTCCGTGTGGTACGCGCTCACCGCGCTGCGGGCCCGGGCGATCGTCGTGTGGGCCTTCGGCACGACGTTCCGGTCGCTGACCGCCCTCGTCCCGGTCGCCACCCGTGCGCTGCCGCTTCTCGTGCTGTTCGTGACGTTCCTGTTCGTCAACACCGAGGTCTGGCAGGTCAGTGCGCACCTCGGGCTCGGTGACCTGTGGCTGGTCGTGCTGCTCTTCCTCGGGCTCTCGGTCGCCTTCTTGCTGGTGCGGCTGCCCGACGAGGTCGACCAGGCCGACAACGGGATGGACTCCGACAGTCTCGTGACCGCGTGCGAGGGCACTCCGCTCGCCGCGCACGCGGGCGAGATCGGCGACGTCGGTGTGGAGCAGGCGGCGGTGAGCGGCCCTGAGCGCTGGAACCTGCTGCTCATGCTGCTGCTCACACAGCTCATCCAGGTCACCCTGCTGGCGCTCATCGTGGCCGCGTTCCTGCTGGTCTTCGGCGCCATCATCATCTCGCCGGAGGTCTACCAGGCCTGGTTGTCGGAGCCCGGCCGCCCGATCCTCGGCCTCCACCGGGTCACCCGCGAGCTGGTCGAGGTGGCGGTCTTCCTCGGTGCCTTCTCCGGCTTCTACCTGACCGTCTCCACCTTCACCGACGAGAACTACCACCAGCAGTTCGCCGGGGTCGTGTCGCGACAGCTCCGCCGCGCCATCGCGGTCCGCGCCGCGTACCGGACGATCAGGGCCTTCGACCACTAAAACTACTAAGTCGATCGTGTTAACGTTCGGCGCATGACTCGGGTCACCCGGCGCACGGTCTTCGGACTCGCCGCCTCGGCCGCTGCGGCCGCCTCGCTGCCCTCGTTCGTGCCGCCCGCGTCGGCGGGCGCTCCCCAGATCCTGAAGCCGCTCCCGCCGCGGTGGTTCGTCGACTACGGCAGCAACGCCGAGATGCGCTGGGAGTCGGTCGACCCCAGCGCCTACCTCACCCCGCAGCGCCGGCTGTTCGTCCGCAACCACACCTCCACGCCGACGATCGACCCGAGCACCTACCGGCTGCGCGTCCACGGTGACGGCGTACGCCGCGACGCCAGCCTGTCGCTCCGCGAGCTGCGCGGCTTCCGTCACGTCCAGGCGACCACCGTCCACGAGTGCACCGGCAACGGGCGCAGCTTCTTCGCCTCCCAGCAGGGACGTGCCGCCTCGGGCACCCAGTGGACCCTCGGCGCGGTCGGGACGGTGCGCTGGACCGGCGTACGGCTCGCGGACGTGCTGCGTGCGCTCGGGCTGCGGCCCGACGCCGTCAGCGTCCAGGCCACCGGCCTCGACGCCGACTACGTCAACGCCGGTGTGGACTACGGCCCGGTCAGGCGACCCTTCCCGGTCGCGAAGGCCCTCGACGACGCCATCCTCGCCTGGGGAGCCGACGGGAAGCCGCTGCTGCCCGACCACGGCTTTCCGCTCCGGCTGGTGCTGCCCGGCTGGGTCGGCATCGCGAACATCAAGTGGCTCGGCTCCCTCGAGGTGTCGACCAGCGAGCTGACCTCGCCGTGGAGCACGACCTGGTACAACATCGACGGCCCGCTCTCCACCAATCCGGTGCGCTCGGCCTGGGAGCTCCCGTGGGGCGCCCAGCTGGCGCGAGCCCCGCGGATCGAGCTGACGGGGCGGTCGTGGAGCGGGGCCGGCCCGATCGCCGGTGTCGAGGTGAGCACCGACGGAGGTGCCACCTGGCGTCCCGCGAGGCTGCACGCTCCCGGTCGGGCGAGTGCCGGGCACGGCTGGGGCTGGACGCAGTGGTCGACCGTCCTCGAGCGCCCGGAGCCGGGGGCCAGGACGCTCCTCGCCCGGGCGACCGACGTGCGCGGCCGCACGCAGCCCGACGAGGCGGCCTGGAACCCCAACGGCTACTTCTTCGATGCCGTGGTCCGCCATCCCGTCACGATCCTCTGAGAGATGGCAGCGGCCCGACCCCCGCAGGGGCCGGGCCGCAGTCTCAGGAGGTCACTTCACCTCGGCGCGCATCAGGAGCCGCAGCCCGACCGCGAGGGGAAGAACCAGCCAGATCAGCGCGGTGACACCCAGCTGTGCCCACATCTGCCCGGTCATGTCGTCGTAGAGGTTGCCCGAGGCCCAGTTGAGGTCGAACCACGCGCCGTGCTGGTTCCACCAGTCGGTCGCGTTGGCGAGAGCCCCCGAGATGCCGGGCAGGACGAGCGAGTAGACGAAGTAGCCGACGACGGCGGCGGGGGAGCTGCGCAGCAGGACGCCGAGCATGAACCCCATCAGCATGCCGATCCCGTCGGCGAGCACGATCTGGGCGAACTCCGACGGCGAGATGTTCCAGGTCTGGTCGACACCGGCCAGCGCGCTGCCGACCACGTTGCCGACCGCGCCGACGCCGAGCGCGACGAGCATCGAGACGACGCCGATGGCGACGGTCAGCGTCGCCTTGGCGGCGATGACGCGGGCCCGGCTGGGCACCAGCGTGAAGGTGGTCAGCGCGCTGCGCTGGCTCCACTCGCTGGAGACGGAGAGGATGGCGATGATCGGCAGGATCACCGTCATCGGCACGCCGACGGCCGACCCGAACGCGCCGTAGTCGATCTGGTCGTCGGGCGCGAAGATGATGACCGCGCCGGTCGCGACCACGGCCAGGATCCCGATGCTCGCCATCAGCCAGAAGCCCGAGCGGGTGTCGAACATCTTGCGGAGCTCGACGCCGAGGATGCGGCTGAAGGGGATCGGCTTCGGGACGGCGCGGTCGCGGGTCGACGTACGGACGTCGGCGGACTCGATGGTGGCGGTGGTCATGCCGCGGTTCCTTCCTGGACGGTGATCTGGTCGCGCTGGCTCTCGGCGGTCAGCGCGAGGAACATCTCCTCGAGCCCGGCGCCGTCGGCGGCGCGCAGCTCGGTGAGGGGTACGCCGGCCGCGAACGCGGCCTGGCCGACGACCGCGAGCTCGGCGTCGGCGAGCAGGGCGCCGCGGTCCGCGGCGCTGTACCCGATGCCGGCCCCGGCGAGGGCCGCGGCGAGCGCGGCGGTGTCCGCCGCGCGGACCAGCGTGCCTCCGGCGGCGAGCAGCTCGTCCTTGGTGCCTCCGGCGACGATCCGGCCGTTGCCGATGACGACGAGGTCGTCGGCGATGACCTCGATCTCGTGGAGCAGGTGCGAGGAGAGCAGCACGGTGCCGCCCTGGTCGGCGAAGCCGCGCAGCAGGTCACGCATCCAGCGGATGCCGGCCGGGTCGAGACCGTTGGCGGGCTCGTCGAGGATCAGCACCTCCGGGTCGCCGATGAGCGCGACGCCGATGCCGAGCCGCTGGCGCATGCCGAGCGAGTAGTTGCGCACCCGGCGGCCGGCCTCGCTCTCCGTGAGACTGACCCGCTCGAGCGTCTCGTCGACACTCGACTTGGGCAGCCCCATCGTGCGCTGGGCGATGGTGAGGATCTCCCGGCCGGTGCGGCCGGCGTGCTGGGCGGAGGCGTCCAGCAGGACGCCGACCTCGCGGCCCGGGTTGGGCAGGTCCGCGAACCGGCGACCGAGGATGGTCGTCGATCCGGAGGTGGCCTCGGTGAGGCCGACCATGACCCGCATGGTGGTGGACTTGCCGGCCCCGTTCGGGCCGAGGAAGCCCGTGACGCGACCCGGCCGGGCGGTGAACGACACGTCGTCCACGGCCGTGAATCCGGCGTACTTCTTGGTGAGGGACTCGACCTTGATCATGACGAGAACCCTCGCCGAGCGACGCCGGTACGCGCGTCGGGCAGCGCCCCGGACCAGACCCTGAGGCGCCCCTGAGGGTGCTCAGGGTCGGTCGCGCCCGATCACCTAGGGTCGCTAGACCCGGAGGTAGGCGAGCACCGCCCGCACGCGGCGGTGGTCGTCCTCGTCGACGGGGAGGTCGAGCTTGGTGAAGATCGCGTTGATGTGCTTGGCCACCGCCTTCTCCGTCACGGTCAGGGCGTGGGCGATCGCGGCGTTGGAGCGCCCCTCCGCCATCAGCCCCAGCACCTCGCGCTCGCGCGCGGTGAGCCGGTCGAGCGGCTCCACCCGCTGGCGCGAGAGCACCGTGGCGACGACCTCCGGGTCGAGCACGGTCCCGCCGGCGGCGACCCGGCGCACGCCCTCCGCGAACTCCGCCACGTCGGCCACCCGGTCCTTGAGGAGATAGCCGACGGCACCGGTGCCGGAGGCGAGCAGCTCGCGGGCGTACAGCGCCTCGACGTACTGGGAGAGGACCATGACCGGGAACCCGGGCCGGGCCGTCCGCACGGTGATGGCCGCGCGCAGCCCCTCGTCGGTGAAGTCGGGTGGCAGCCGTACGTCGAGCACGGCCGCCTCGGCGGCGGGATCGGCCAGCGCCTCGTCGAGGTGGGCGGAGTCGGCGACAGCGTGCAGGATCGTGAAGCCGTGCCCTTCCAACAGCTGGGTCAGGCCGGCCCGGAGGAGGGTGTTGTCTTCGGCGAGGACAAGGCGCAACGGACCTCCAGCGTGACGATCGTGGGGCCGCCGACGGGGCTGGAGACGGACAAGGTGCCGTCGAAAGCCGCCAGTCGGCGCATCACGCCTAGCATGCCCGTTCCTGCCGTCGGATCGGCGCCGCCACGACCATCGTCCCCCACGATCGCCCTCAGGACGCCGTCCCGGTGGCACAGTCGGACCCACGCATGCTCCGCCCCTGAGTGCTTGCCGACGTTGGCCAGGCACTCGGCGATCGCGAAGTAGAGGGCCGACTCGACGGGGGCCGGCGGACGCCCCGAGAGCCGCGCCTCCACCTCCACCGGGAGGGGAAGGTCGAGGGCGAGCGCCTGGACGGCGCCGCTGAGGCCGCGGTCGGCGAGCACGGGCGGGTGGATCCCGCGGACCACACCGCGCAGGTCGCCGAGCGCGGCGGACGACGTGGCCCGCGCCTCGCTCACCAGCTTGCGGGCCCGCTCGGGGTCCGCGTCGAACGCCTCGTCGGCCATCCCCAGGCTCATCGAGAGGGCGACCAGCCGGGCCTGGGCGCCGTCGTGCAGGTCGCGCTCGAGGCGGCGCAGCTCGGCGGCCGAATGGTCCACCACGTCGGCGCGGCTCTCGGTCAGGTCGGCGACCCGCTGCTCGAGCCGCTCGGCACGGCCGTAGGTGAGGAAGAAGCAGTCGATCCGAGCGCGAGCGCGCATGATCGGCTCGACGCCGAACCACCACAGCGCCCCGGTCACCACGGCCAGGAACAGCACGACCGTGAGCAGCGAGATCGCGAGGCCGACGGTCGCCGCGACGATCGCCCAGCCGAGCTCCCGCCAGGTCATCGGGTCGCGCGCCCAGACGAAGACGCGCCCGATCAGGTGTGTCCCCGGCGGCACCGGCACCCGGTCGTCGGGCACGGGGACACCGAGCGTGTGGGCGGCCATGGCCCGGTGCCGGTCCGCCAGCCAGTGCAGCATCGGCACCGACCAGACCAGGAACAGCAGCCCGATCCACGTGATCGACAAGACGCCGCCCACGATCGTGACCACCAGGGCGACGAGCGTCGGCACGGTCAGGAGGACTTCGGCGCCGGCATACAGCGTCAGGCGGAGCCGCCCGGCGATCTCGGTCGGTGCGACAGCGGTCACGGTACTCACGCCCCCATCCTGGCGCCGGCAGGCGGTCCCGCGCAGTGGTGCAGGCACCACCGTCACTTCGGGAGGGCGCACCACCGACACGGGAGCGCGGGCTCACGAGGCTGGTCGCACAGCCTGAAAGGAGCCTGAGATGAACAAGCTGAACAGACACGGAGGGGTCCCCCTGCGGATCGCCCGCTGGAGCGCCGGTCACCCCTGGCGAGCGGTCGGGGGGTGGCTCGCCTTCGTCATCATCGCCGTCGGCCTCGCGGCCGCCGTCCCGACCCAGGAGACGACCGACGCCGACTACGACACGGGCGACTCGGGCCACGCCGCCGCCCTCGTCCGCAGCGCCGGCATGGAGGCGCCCGACACCGAGCGCATCCTCGTCACCGGCGGTACGCCGGCGGAGCGGACCGCTGCCGCCGGGCAGATCGCCACGCAGGGCCGGACGCTGTCCTTCGTCGCCAAGGTCGTCGACCCGGTGACCAGCCCGGACGGCAAGGCCGTGCTCGTCAACGCCGAGCTGCGCGACAACACCGACGACGTGAGCGCCCTGCAGGCGGTCACCGACTCCGTCCAGAAGCAGCACCCGGACCTCGAGGTCCGGCAGACCGGTGACGTCTCGGTCGACGCCGCCATCAACGACCGGGTCGGCGAGGACCTCTCCTCGGCCGAGGGCATCAGCCTCCCGATCACTCTCGTCCTCATGCTGCTGGCGTTCGGCGCGCTCATCGCGGCGGGCATCCCGGTGCTCGTCGGAGCCACCAGCGTCGCCGCGACGATCGGGCTCACCGCGCCGATCTCGCACCTGGTCCACGCCGAGCCCACGGTCAGCAGCCTCATCGTCCTCATCGGCATGGCGGTCGGCGTCGACTACTCGCTCTTCTACCTCAAGCGCGAACGCGCCGAGCGCGCCGCCGGCCACGGCACCGTGGACGCCGTCGAGATCGCGGCGGCCACCTCGGGACACTCGATCCTCGTGTCGGGAGCCGCGGTGATCGCGGCGATGGCCGGCCTCTACCTGGTCGGCGACGTCACCTTCAACTCGCTCGCCACCGGCGCCATCGTGGTGGTCGCGATCGCCGTGATCGGCTCGATCACCGTGCTGCCCGCGCTCCTCGGCGGCCTCGGCCGCTGGGTCGACCGACCGCGCATCCCGCTGCTGTGGCGGCTCAACCGCCGCATCGGCCGCGGTGGCATCAGCACCCGCCTGCTCGGTCCGGTGGTGCGGCACCCGGTCGCCGCCCTGCTCGCCGGCACGGTCGTCGTACTCGCCCTCTCCGCGCCGGCGCTCGGCATGAAGATCCACCAGTCCAACCTCTCCACGCTGCCGCAGTCGATCCCGCAGGTCCAGACCTACCGGGACATGGAGGCGGCGTTCCCGTCGCAGCTGGTCGGGGCCGACGTCGTGGTGCCCGTGCCCGCCGGCCAGGAGTCCCAGGTGCGGACCGCCCTGGCGGGGCTCCAGCAGGACGCGGGTCGGACGCGTGACTTCCTGGCCGGGCAGCCCGACATCCAGGTCGCCGACGACGGCAGCGTCGCCGTGCTGCACCTGACCACCCACTACGCCGACGAGGACCCGCGGGTCGACGACGCGGTGCTGCACCTGCGCAACCGGCTGGTGCCGGCCGCGATGGGTGAGCAGACGGCGTACGTCGGCGGTATGGCGGCCGAGAACTACGACACCACCCACCTGCTGCGCGAGCGGCTGCCGTACGTCGTCGGCGCCGTGCTGCTGCTGACGGTCCTCATCATGGGCCTGGCCTTCCGCAGCGTCGTGCTCGCGCTGCTGACCTGCGTGCTCAACCTGGCCTCGGTGGGCGTCGCGTTCGGCGTGCTGACGCTGGTCTTCCAGCACGGGTTCCTCGAGGGGCCGCTCGGCTTCAGCTCACCCGGGTTCCTCATCAACTGGCTGCCGCTGTTCGTGATGGTCGTCCTGGTCGGCCTGTCGATGGACTACCACGCGTTCGTCCTGAGCCGGGTGCGCGAGCACGCGCTCAACGGCTTGCCGCCGCGGCTCGCGGTGCAGCGCGGCATCGCCGACACCTCGGGCGTCGTCACCAGCGCCGCCACGGTGATGATCTCGGTGTTCGCGATCTTCGCGACGCTCAGCATGCTCGAGATGAAGACCCTGGGTGTGGGCCTGGCCGTCGCGATCTTCCTCGACGCCACACTGGTCCGTCAGGTGCTCCTGCCGGCGGCGCTCGTCCTGCTGGGGGAGCGGGCCTGGTGGCCCGGCCGGCTCACCGCACCGGTCGGGACGCGTGTCGAGGAGCCCGAGCGGCCGGCGTACGCCGCCGGGTAGCCGCGCCACGCAGGCTGCGCCTCAGAGCCGCTGGACCACTCGTGGGTCGGCTCCGGGGCGCAGCCAGCGTTCCAGCCAACGCATCCCCTGCGGGTTGCCGACCTGGGTGCAGCCCGCGGTCGGCGACCAGCGGTGCCCGGGCTTGGACGTGTGGTAGAAGATGCCGCTGCCCTTGCCCGGCACCGGCTGCGCGCCCTGTCCCGGCGCCAGCCGGACGTGGTTGTAGTCGACCACCCAGCCCCAGCGCATCGAGGGGCGGTTGCCGCTGCGCACGCCCGGCACCTCGAGCCACGTGTTGTAGTTCGGTCCCGGCGTGTTGCTCACGACCGACGTCGCCCTCCGCTGGCGCCACGGCATCGGACCGGGTCCGGGCGAGCGGGTCGAGAACGTCACCTTGATCCGGAACACGCCGACGGGGGAGCGCCGGTCGCCTTCCCGCTGCTTGCCCCAGCCCTTCGCGCCGATCGAGGAACGGAACTGGCGCACCAGGTGCCACCCGGCCGCGTCCTTCCGCCAGGCCTGGGTGACGGTGCAGTAGACCTGCCGGCACCAGCGTCGGCTCGAGATCGTCCGGACCACCTGGGTGGTGCTGGCCGGGACGGCGCTCGCGAACGTCGGTACGTCGGCCGGGATCCGCGCCTCGGCCGCCACGCTCGCCGGGCCGCCCGGTGCCAGCAGGCCGCCCGGGCCGCCCGGTGCCAGCAGGCCGAGGGCCAGGAGCAGTGCGGCGACCAGGGTTCCGAGACGGGTCATGACGGTTGATCGTGCCATCACATCCGTCCCGTGGGCACCCCCGAGGGGCTATGTCACGCGCTCACTCGGCGTCGAGGTCGCGCTCGACCAGCGCGACGACAGCGGCGAGCGCCGCGGGGTCGTCGCTGGCGACCTCGACCTCGTCGCCCTTCTTCGCGCCGAGCGTCATGATCATGAGGGACGAGCCGGCGTCGACGCCGTTGATCGTCACGGGGACGCCGAGGTTCCCCACCGCCTCGGCGATGAGCGCGGCGGGTCGGGCGTGCAGGCCGACGGCCGAGCCGACGATGACTGACGTGCTGGGCATGGGGTCTCCTCCGGTGCGGTGAGTGGATGGTCGGTGAGGGCTCACATCGCTTCGTGCAGCAGCAGGGGGCGCACGACCGCCGCCTCGGGCCGCACGTGCTCGGGCCCGGGGATCGTGGTGCCGGGCAGGCCGGCGGCCGCGCTGCCGTAGGCGACGGCGAGCGCGACCCGGTCGGCCGGTGGAAGCCCACGGAGCTCGGCGAGCAGGTAGCCGAACAGGCTCGAGTCGCCCGCGCCGACCGTGCTCACGACCGTGGTCGGCGGCGGCAGCGCGTGCCACGCCCCCTCGGCGTCGACCAGGAGGGCGCCCTGGCCGCCGAGGGTCGCGAGCACGGTGCCGACGCCCCGGTCGACCAGCTGGCGCGCGGCCCGGGCGGCGGCGACCGGGTCGGCCTCGAGCTCGGCCCCGTCCGCGCCTGTCACCGAGGCCAGCTCCTCGGCGTTGGGCTTGAGCAGGTCGGGGGCGCTGGTGGGCAGCCCGTCGACCAGGCGAGCCAGCGGCTCGCCACTGGTGTCGACGGCGATCCGGGTCACCCCGCGCAGGCGGGCGACCAGGTCGGCGTACAGGCCTGCAGGCGCGCCGGGTGGGAGCGAGCCCGCGAACACGGCCCACGACGCACCTCGCGCCTCGCGCTCGAGTGTCGCGGCGAGGTCGTCGAGGTGCTCCCGGTCGACGGCCGCGCCGGGGCTGTTGAGCTTCGTCGTGGTGCCGTCGGGCTCGGTGAGGGTGAGGTTGACCCGGATCTCGCCGGCCGGCCGCGACGTGCGGCACCTGATCCCGGCTTCCTCCAGCTCGTGGACGAACGCGTCGTCGGATCGCGCGGGCAGGACCGCGACGGTGGCGAGGCCGGCGGCGACGGCCGCCCGGGAGATGTTGACGCCCTTGCCTCCGGCCTGGGACGTGGCGTGGTCGACGCGGAGGACGGCACCGCGCTCCAGGGCGCAGGGCAGCGCGACCGTCCGGTCGACGCTGGGGTTGGCGGTCAGCGTGACGATCAGTCCCGCTCCCTGCCGCGTCGTCGACATCGTTGCTACGCCTCGACGACGTCCAGGCCGGCGGCCTCGAACGCCGCGACGTCGGAGGGGCTGATGGCGTCGTCGGTCACCAGGACGTCGACCTCATCGAGGCCGGCGAAGCGCACGGCGCGCTCCTGACCGATCTTGGTGGCGTCTGCGAGTACGACGACCCGCTGGCCGCCCTCCACGAGCGCCCGCTTGGTCGCTGCCTCCTCGCTATCCGGGGTGGACAGGCCGTGGCGGGTCGAGACGCCGTTGGTGCCGAGGAAGGCCAGGTCGGCGCGGTACTGCCCGATCGCCTGCACCGTCTCGTGCCCGACCGCCGCCTGGGTCGCCGTCCGGACCCGGCCGGGCAGCAGGTGCAGCTCGACGTGGGGGAGCGGGGCGAGGATGGCGGCGATCGGGACCGAGTGGGTGATGACCGTCCACGGGTCGGTGGCCGGGAGCCGCGAGGCCAGCCGCGCGGTGGTGCTGCCGGCATCGATGAGCAGCGTGCCGCCGCCCTGGGGGAGCAGGGCGACCGCGGCCTGTGCGATCCGGTCCTTCTCGGGTGTGCGCTCCTGGTCGCGGTCGGACAGGCGCGGCTCGAGCATCGTGACCGAGCGGAGCGAGACCGCCCCGCCGTGGACCCGCCGGACGAGCTGGAGCCGCTCGAGCTGCGAGAGGTCGCGCCGCACGGTCTCCGTCGTCACGCTGAACCGCGACGCGAGCTCGGTGACCGCGACCCTGCCCCGGCTCGCCACCATCTCGGCGATGGCCTGGTGGCGCTCCTCGGCGTACATGTCTGGGGGCTCCTCACTGCCGGCGATCGAGCGGCACCTTTGATTGTGTTGTTTTAGTCCCGAATGTGTTGACTGTCAAGCGACCTGTGGCATTGGATGTGGCCATGGTCACTACCACCACGGACGTCGGCCAGAGCGCGCCGCACTCCCTGCTCCGCGGCACGCCGGTCGTGCCGGGACTCGCCTACGGGCCGGTCCTCGTGGTCACGCAGGAGGTCTCGCCGGAGGCAGTCGCATCGTACGGCGACGGTGGCCACGCCACGGTCGACGACGCGCTGGCCGCCTACGACCTCGCCGCCGTCGCGGTCGCTGAGGGGTACGCCGCCAAGGCGGCCCGGGCGACGGGCGCGGCCGCGGAGGTCCTGACCGCGAGCGCCGGCCTGACCCGCGACAAGGGGCTGCGCCAGGCGGTCGGGACACGCCTCGAGGGCGGCGAGGCGCTGCTGGCCGCGGTGCACGGTGCGGTCGAGCAGTTCGTCGGAGTCTTCGCGGCGATGGGCGGTCTCATGGCCGAGCGGGCCACCGACCTGCGCGACATCGAACGGCGGTTGGTCGCGCGGCTGGTGGGCGAGCCGGAGCCCGGCGTCGCCCCGCCGGAGGTTCCGTCGGTCGTCGTCGCGTCCGACCTCGCTCCGGCGGACACCGCCAGCCTCGAGCCCGGCCGGGTCCTCGCCCTCGTCACGCAGCGGGGCGGGGCGACGAGCCACACCGCGATCATCGCGCGCCAGCTCGGCATCCCGTGCGTCGTCGGCGTCGCGGCCGCCCTCGGGCTGGCGGCCGGGAGCCACGTCCTGGTGGACGGAGCGGCCGGCACCGTCGACCCCGCCGTGGCCGAGGACGAGGCCCGTCGCCTGGTCGAGGAGGACCGGGTCCGCCGGGCCGCGCTCGAGGCGTGGGCCGGCCCCGGCGCCACGGCCGACGGCGCACGTGTCACCCTGCTGGCCAACGTCGCGGACGGCGAGTCCGCGCGCGTCGCGACCGACGTCCCGGTCGAGGGCGTCGGGCTGTTCCGCACCGAGCTCTGCTTCCTGGACCGCCGCGAGGAACCCACGGCCGAGGAGCAGGCCGACATCTACGCCGAGGTGCTCGGGCCGTTCGCGGCGGCGGGCCACCACGTCGTGGTGCGCACCCTCGATGCCGGGTCCGACAAGCCGATCGCGTTCGCGACGCTCGAGGACGAGGAGAACCCGGCCCTCGGAGTGCGCGGGCTGCGGCTCGCCGAGCACAACCCGCAGCTGCTGGAGCGCCAGCTCGACGGCATCGCCGACGCGGCACGGCGCACGGGCGCCGACGCCTGGGTGATGGCGCCGATGGTGGCCACGGTCGCCGAGGCGGCCGCCTTCGCCGAGCAGGTGCGTCGGCGCGACCTCAAGCCCGGCGTCATGGTCGAGGTCCCCAGTGCTGCACTGCTCGCGAGCCGGTTCCTGGAGGTCGTCGACTTCCTGTCCATCGGCACCAACGACCTGACCCAGTACGTCATGGCCGCCGACCGGCTCGCCACCGACCTGGCCTACCTCACCGACCCCTGGCAGCCGGCCGTGCTGCACATGGTCGCGATCACGGCCGAGGCGGGACGTCAGGCGCGCAAGCCGGTCGGCGTGTGCGGCGAGGCGGCCGCCGACCCGCTGCTCGCGATGGCTCTCGTCGGGATGGGTGTCACCTCCCTGTCGATGGCGCCGGCCGCCGTACGGGCGGTCGGTGCGCAGCTTGCCGCCGTCACGCGCGCGACCTGCGAGGAGGCGGCCGAGGCGGCGCTGGCCGCCGCCGACCCCCGGGCCGGGCGCGAGGCGGTCCGCGCCCTCCTCGCCTGAGACGCCCTGCCCGGCCGACTCGCCCGACCCGCCCGACCCACAGGAGCCCCACCGGCCCCGCCGCCCAGGGAAGTGCGGAACTCCCGGGGTGTCATGACGCCCTCGGAGTTCCGGAGTACCCGGTCAACCGGGTACTCCCGCCCGCCCTACGGCTCGACGGTGGGTCTCGACTCGCCGTCGCGGCCTCACAGGCTCGGCCGCGGGCTCGCTCGACCTCCCCGCCCTGAGCCGTAGGAGCGGCTTCGCCGCCCTACGGCTCGACGGTGACCTTGATCGCCTCACCGTTCTTGACGATGTCGAACGCGCTCAGCACGTCGTCGAGCGGCACGTGGCGGGTGATGAGGTCCTTGACCGGGACCTGACCGGTCGAGATGTACTCCAGCGCGCGCTTGTTGTGCTCCGGGGCGGAGCCGTTGGCGCCGTGGATGTGCAGCTGGCGGTAGTGCACGAGGTTGGAGTCGCAGCGGATGAAGGGGTCGGTCTTCGGCAGCCCCCCGAAGAACGAGATCCGGCCGTTGCGGGCGGCCATCGAGATGGCCTGCTCCTGGGTGACGTTCGCGGCCGTGGCGGTGATGACGACGTCGGCGCCGCGGCCGCCGGTCAGCTCCATCACCCGGGCGACGACGTCGACCACGGAGCCGTTGATCGCCTCGTCGGGCTTCACGGCGTCCGCCGACATGGCCAGGCGCTCGGCGTTGACGTCGACGAGGTAGATCGGACCCGCGTCGTGGACGCCGCGGGCGATGCGCGTGTGCATGCAGCCGATCGGTCCGGCGCCGAAGATCACCACGGTGTCGCCCGGCTCGATGCCGAGCAGCTCCTGGGCGTTGATCGCGCACGCGAACGGCTCGGCCGCCGAGGCCTCGTCGTAGCCGACGTTGTCGGGGATCCGGTTGAGGCCGTCCACCTTGAGCACCTGGCGCGGGACGATCATGTACTCGGCGAACCCGCCGTCGTACTGGTAGCCCACCGACGTCTGGTTCTGGCACACGGCCATCCAGCCCTTGCGGCACTCGTGGCACTCGCCGCACGGCACGGCGGCGATGACCTGGACGCGGTCGCCGACCGCCCAGCTGCTGCCGTACGTCGCGTTGACGTCGGCGCCGACCTCCACGACCTCGCCGGCGATCTCGTGACCGATCGTGCGCGGCGGCGTGAGGTTCTGGTGGCCGTTGTGGAAGATCTTCACGTCGGTGCCGCACGTCGAGCAGTTGCGGACCTTGAGCTTGACCTCGTCGGGGCCGCAGGTCGGCTCGGGGACCTCCTCGAGCCGGACGTCCTCGGGTGCGTAGAAGCGCAGTGCCTTCATGGCGGATCGTCCTTTCGATCTTCCGGGCGGATCTGCCCACGTCGTCGATCTCCGACGCTAGCGGCGGCCGCCCGCAAAAGCCACATCATCGGACAGAAAACAGTGTCCGAGTGCTTGGCAACATGTCCGAATCGGTGCACACTGACCGCATTGCCGCGTGACGCACGTCACGCCGCCTCTGAGAACGAGAGGACGTTCCATGGCCGCGACCGCCAGCGCACCGACCACCGTCCCGAGGTCCCGACCCGGGGCTCGCGTCCACGTGCAGAAGTTCGGCACGTTCCTGTCCAACATGGTGATGCCGAACATCGGCGCCATCATCGCCTGGGGCCTCATCACGGCGTTCTTCATCCCCGTGGGGTGGACCCCCAACGAGAAGATCGCCACGATGGTCGGCCCGGGCATCTACTACCTGATCCCGCTGCTGATCGCCTACACCGGCGGCTACAACGTCTACAAGATCCGCGGTGGCGTCGTCGGTGCGACCTCGACGCTGGGCATCATCCTCGCCACCAGCTCGCCGCTCTTCGACAAGGCCTACGCCGAGACCGGCGGGTCGCCGATGTTCCTCGGCGCCATGATCATGGGACCGCTGGGCGCGTTCGTGATCATGCGGCTCGACCGGCTGTGGGACGGCAAGATCAAGCCCGGGTTCGAGATGCTCGTCAACAACTTCTCGGCCGGCATCTCGGCGGCCCTGATGGCGATCGGGGCGATGTTCCTCCTCGGGCCGGTCCTGCGTGCCGTCATGGAGGGCCTCGGCAACGTGGTCGAGTTCCTCGTCAACCACAGCCTGCTGCCGTTCACCGCGATCTTCATCGAGCCGGCGAAGGTGCTGTTCCTCAACAACGCGATCAACCACGGTGTCCTGACGCCGCTGGGCCTGGACCAGTCGAAGGAGATCGGGCACTCGGCGCTCTTCCTGCTCGAGGCCAACCCCGGGCCCGGCGCCGGCGTGCTGCTCGCCTTCATGGTCTTCGGCAAGGGCGTCGCCAAGGCGACGGCACCGGGTGCGTTCGTGATCCAGTTCCTCGGCGGCATCCACGAGGTCTACTTCCCCTACGTGCTCGCGAAGCCGCGCCTCCTGCTGGCGCTCATCGCCGGCGGTGCGACGGGAACGCTGATGAACGTCATCTTCGACTCCGGCCTGGTGGCGCCGGCGGCGCCGGGCTCGATCTTCGCCGTCTACTCCTCCCTGGCCAAGGGCAGCGCCCTCGGCGTGACGCTGTGCTGGTCGAGCGCCCTGGTGGTGACCTTCGTGGTCGCGGGTGCACTGCTGAAGCTCGAGCGCTCCGACGAGGAGATCGACCTCGTCGGCGCGACCGCACAGATGGAGGCCAACAAGGGCAAGCGGTCGTCGGTGGCGAGCGTGCTGACGGGGGAGCGGGCGCACACGGGCGAGATCCGGTCCATCGTGTTCGCCTGCGACGCCGGCATGGGCTCCTCCGCCATGGGCGCCTCGGTCCTGCGCAAGAAGATCCGCGACGCCGGCCATGACGAGGTGACGGTCGTCAACAAGGCGATCTCCGACCTCAGCGACACCTACGACCTCGTCGTCACCCACCAGGACCTCACCGAGCGGGCCCGGGAGAGGACGCCGTCCGCGATGCACGTCTCGGTCGACAACTTCATGGGCAGCCCGCGCTACGACGAGATCGTCGAGTTGGTCGACCAGGGGTCGACCGGAGCGGAGGTTCCCCTGGAGACGGTCCCGTCCGCGGGCGTCGAGGCGGCGGCGGACGGCAGCGTGCTGTCGCCGACGTCGGTCGTCCTCGGCGGCACGGCCACCTCGCGTGACGCGGCCATCGACGAGGCCGGACAGCTGCTTCTCGCGGCCGGTGCCGTCGAGCCGTCGTACGTCGCGGCGATGCACGAGCGGGAGCGGTCGGTGTCGACCTTCATGGGCAACGGGCTCGCGATCCCGCACGGCACCAACGACGCGAAGGCCGCCATCCGCCGGACCGCCATCTCCTTCGTGAGGTACGACGAGCCGGTCGACTGGAACGGTCAGCGGGCCGAGTTCGTCGTCGGGATCGCCGGAGCCGGCGACGACCACCTGGCCCTCCTCGCTCGGCTCGCCGAGACGTTCACGGACCCCGAGCGCGTCGCGCGGCTGCGGGAGGCGCGGGTCCCTGAGGAGGTGCTCGACGTCCTCGAGGGAGTCAGGGTCTGAGCGGGGCGCCCGGCTCGATTGGGTCGGGCGCACACCGCCGGGATAGTCTTCTCCGGTTGCCGTAAGAACGGCCGCGGACAAAAAGTGCCCCGGTGAACAGGCCCGGGCGCGCCGCGCAGCGAGACGAGAGGAGCCCTCCATGGCGGTTGGAACCGACGCGGAGACCAAGAAGAAGATCATCGCCGAGTACGCCACGACCGAGGGTGACACCGGCTCGCCCGAGGTGCAGATCGCGCTGCTGTCGCACCGCATCGGCCACCTCACCGAGCACCTCAAGCAGCACAAGCACGACCACCACAGCCGTCGTGGCCTGCTGCTGCTCGTCGGCCAGCGTCGTCGTCTGCTCAACTACCTGCAGAAGACCGACATCAACCGGTACCGCTCCATCATCGAGCGCCTCGGTCTGCGTCGTTGATCACGACCTCAGTCTTCGCGTGACGGCCAGCCACCCCTGCGGGTGGCTGGTCGTTCCGCATTTCGGGCCTCTGCCCGATAGGCTGTCTGGCGAAATCCGAGTCCAAGAACGTGGAGCGAGGCGCTCCACCGCTATGACAAGAGAAGAAATTGACTGAACCCGTCATCTCTGCCGTCGAGACCGTTCTCGACAACGGCAAGTTCGGCAAGCGCACCGTCAAGTTCGAGACGGGCCTCCTGGCCCGCCAGGCCGCCGGTTCGGTGACCGCCTACCTCGACGACGAGACCATGCTGCTGTCGGCCACCACCGTGTCCAAGCAGCCGAAGGACCACTTCGACTTCTTCCCGCTCACGATCGACGTCGAGGAGCGGATGTACGCCGCGGGCAAGATCCCCGGCTCCTTCTTCCGGAGCGAGGGTCGTCCGGGCGAGGACGCCATCCTCACCTGCCGGCTGATCGACCGCCCGCTGCGCCCGACCTTCAAGAAGGGCCTGCGCAACGAGGTCCAGGTCGTCATCACCGTCCTCGCGCTCGACCCCGACCAGCCGTACGACGTCCTCGCGATCAATGCGGCCTCGATGTCGACGCAGCTGTCCGGCCTTCCGTTCTCCGGCCCGGTGGGTGGCGTCCGCGTCGCCCTCATCGAGGGCCAGTGGGTGGCCTTCCCGACGCACAGCCAGCTCGAGGACGCCGTCTTCGACATGGTCGTGGCCGGCCGGGTCACCGAGACCGGCGACGTCGCGATCATGATGGTCGAGGCCGAGGCGACCGAGCAGACCTGGAACCTGGTCCAGTCCGGCGCCCAGGCGCCGACCGAGCCCATCGTGGCCACCGGTCTGGACGCCGCCAAGCCGTTCATCAAGCAGCTGTGCGACGCGCAGGTCGAGCTGGCCAACGTCGCCGCCAAGCCGGTCGCCGAGTTCCCGATCTTCCTGGACTACCAGGACGACGTCTACGACGCCGTCGAGGCCGCCGTGTCGGCCGAGACCGCCGAGGCGCTCACCATCGGTGGCAAGCAGGAGCGCGAGAGCCGTCTCGACGAGATCAAGGCGTCGCTCCTGGAGAAGGTCGCCGGCCAGTTCGAGGGCCGCGAGGGCGAGATCGGCGCCGCGTTCCGCTCGCTCAACAAGAAGCTCGTCCGCGAGCGCGTCCTGCGCGACAAGGTCCGCATCGACGGTCGTGGCCTGGCCGACATCCGTCCGCTGCACGCCGAGGTCGGCGTGATCCCGCGGGTGCACGGCTCCTCGCTCTTCGAGCGTGGCGAGACGCAGATCCTCGGCGTCACCACCCTCGACATGCTCAAGATGGAGCAGCAGCTCGACACGCTCTCCCCGGAGAAGCACCGCCGCTACATGCACAAGTACGTCTTCCCGCCGTTCTCGACCGGCGAGACCGGCCGCGTCGGCTCCCCGAAGCGCCGCGAGGTCGGCCACGGCGCCCTCGCGCGTCGTGCCCTCCTGCCGGTCCTCCCGACCCGCGAGGAGTTCCCCTACGCGATCCGTCAGCTCTCCGAGGCCATGGGCTCGAACGGCTCGACCTCGATGGGCTCGGTCTGCGCCTCGACGCTGGCACTGCTGCAGGCCGGCGTGCCGCTCAAGGCTCCGGTCGCCGGCATCGCGATGGGCCTGATCTCCGGTGAGATCGACGGCAAGACCGAGTACGTCGCGCTCACCGACATCCTCGGCGCCGAGGACGCGTTCGGCGACATGGACTTCAAGGTCGCCGGCACGCCCGAGTTCGTCACGGCGCTGCAGCTGGACACCAAGCTCGACGGCATCCCCGCCGACGTCCTCGCGGCCGCGCTCAACCAGGCCAAGGACGCGCGTACCGCGATCCTGGAGGTCATGGGCGAGGCGATCGAGGGTCCGGAGGAGATGTCCCCCTTCGCGCCGCGGATCATCACCGTGAAGGTGCCGGTCGACAAGATCGGCGAGGTCATCGGCCCGAAGGGCAAGGTGATCAACCAGATCCAGGAGGACACCGGCGCCACGATCTCGATCGAGGACGACGGCACCGTCTACATCGGTGCGACCAATGGCGACGCGGCCGAGGCCGCCCGCGCGGCGGTCAACTCGATCGCGAACCCGACGATGCCCGAGGTCGGCGAGCGCTACCTCGGCACCGTCGTGAAGACCACCAACTTCGGTGCGTTCGTGTCGCTGCTGCCCGGCAAGGACGGCCTGCTGCACATCACCAAGCTGCGGGCCCTCAACGACGGCAAGCGCGTCGAGTCCGTCGAGGACGTCGTCGAGGTGGGTCAGAAGATCCAGGTCCAGATCGTCGAGATCGACGACCGCGGCAAGCTCTCGCTGGCCCCCGTCGTGGAGGAGGCCGACAATGCGGCTGAGGCCACGGATGAGGCCGTCGAGGTGGAGGAGTGACGCTCCGGCGTGAGCTCTCGCAAGACTGAGACCGAGACGACCGGCCGGCAGGGCACTGCCGGCCGGTCGTCCGGTTCTGCCCTGTCCGGCGCCAGCCAGCGGGTCGGCACGACGGTGACGCTCGAGGAAGGCCCCGGATCCGTCGTACGACGCACGGTGCTGCCGGGCGGGCTGCGTGTCGTCACCGAGCAGATGGCCGGCGTACGGTCCGCCGCCGTGGGCGTGTGGGTCGGCGTCGGCTCCCGTGACGAGAGCGCCCGCTTGCACGGCGCGTCGCACTTCCTCGAGCACCTGCTCTTCAAGGGCACCCCCGAGCGCACCGCGCTCGAGATCTCGCTGGCGCTCGACGCGGTCGGCGGTGAGTTCAACGCCTTCACCACGAAGGAGTACACCTGCTTCCACGCCCGTGTCCTCGACAGCGACCTGCCGCTGGCGATCGACGTCCTGGGCGACATGGTCACCGCGTCGCTGCTCACCGCCGACGACGTCGAGGCCGAGCGCGACGTCATCCTCGACGAGATCGCCATGCACGACGACGACCCGGACGACGTGGTGCACAACCTGTTCGCCGCGGAGGCGTTCGGTGAGGGCGCCCCGCTGGGCCGGGGGATCGCGGGTACGGCCGAGTCGGTCGAGGCGCTCAGCCGCGACCAGATCCGGCGGTTCTACAAGAAGCACTACCGGCCCGCCAACATGGTCGTCTCGGCCGCGGGCAACCTCGACCACGCCACCGTCGTGCGGCAGGTCCGCAAGGCCTTCGGGCGCGACGGCTTCCTGTCCGGCAGCGAGCCGCCGGTGCCTCCGCGCACCGGACGCCCCGTGCGCATCGCATCGGGGTCGGTCTCGGCGAGCCGGCCGTTCGAGCAGGTCAACCTGGTCCTCGGCGTACCCGGCCTGGCCCGTGACGACGACCGCCGCTTCGCCCTGTCGGTCCTGACGACCGCACTCGGCGGCGGCACCTCCTCGCGGCTGTTCCAGGAGGTGCGCGAGCGGCGCGGCCTGGCCTACTCGATCTACTCCTTCGCCAGCTCCCACGCCGAGACCGGCCTGGTGGGCGTCGCCGTCGGCTGCCTCCCCTCGAAGGTCGAGGAGGTGCTCAAGGTGGTCCGCTCCGAGATCGCGGTGCTCGCCCGCGACGGCATCACGGCCGACGAGCTCGCGGTCGGGAAGGGCCAGCTGCGCGGCGGCCTCGTGCTCGGTCTCGAGGACTCCGCCTCCCGGATGTCGCGGCTCGGCAAGGCCGAGCTGGTCCACACCGACCTGCTGACGATCGACGAGGTCCTGACCCGGATCGACGAGGTCACCCTCGAGGACTGCCGCGCCATCGCCGCCCAGGTGTTCGCCGGCCCGGAGATCCTCGCCGTCGTCGGCCCCTGACCTGAAGCTCGGCTGGTCGAGTAGCGATCGCCAGCGAGCGTGTCGAGTCTCGTGGGGCCTACTCGTCCGGTCTCGACACGCCGGCCGCGACTTCGTTCCTCAGCCGCGCCCGCCTACTCGACCCCTGACGACGCAGTTCCGCTGACGCGGCGTGCGTCACTTGCGGCCGATGATCCCGATGACCGCAGGCTGCTTCTGGTCGACGACCGAGACGCGGAAGCCTGCGCCGATCAGGGCCTTCGAGGTGTTCTCGACCATCGCGGCCACGTCCTCGCGGCGGGTCGACTCGTAGAAGATGTTGCAGGTGCCGCCGGGCAGGAGGCGTTCGTAGAGCAGCGCCACCTCGTCGGTCGCCTCGCGCACCCAGAACAGGTTGACGTTGAACGCGAAGACCTTGTTGAGCCGCTTCACGGGGACGCGCAGCGTCGCCAGGTCGATCTGGCGGACGGTCAGCCGGCCGGCCTGGACGAACTTGGCGCAGCGGCGCTTGGTCCGGTCGACGCCCGACTCGGAGCGGTCGATGGCGAACAGCTTGCCGGTCTCGAGCCTGCTGCAGATCAGCTCCGCGCCCGCGCCCGGGCCGCACCCGACCTCGAGAATGTGGTCGTTGGGGTGGACGTCGATGAAGTCCACGGCCCAGCGGATCCGCGCCGGAATCGTCTGCACTGGCATGGTCTCAGACTGCCAGATCGGGTCGGCGGGTGGTGGACCCGGTAGGGTCCGACGCGTGGTGAAGGTGGGTGTACTGGGCGCACACGGCAAGCTCGGCTCGGCGATCGTGGAGGGTCTCGAGGGATCCGACGAGGTCGAGGTCGTCGCCCGGATCGGCAGCGCCGACCCGTTGGAGACACTGCTCGACCGCGGCGTCGACGCCGTCGTCGACGTGACGACCCCCGCCGCCGTCATGGGCAACCTCGAGTTCTGCGTCTCCCACGGCATCCACGCCGTCGTCGGCACCACCGGCTTCGACGACGAGCGGCTCGCGACCCTCCGCGGCTGGCTCGACGACGCTCCCAGCGTCGGCGTGCTCATCGCCCCCAACTTCTCCATCGGCGCGATCCTGATGATGCGCTTCGCGGCGGAGGCCGCCGCCTTCTTCGAGTCGGTCGAGATCGTCGAGCTGCACCACCCGACGAAGGCCGACGCCCCCTCCGGCACGGCACGACGTACGGCGGAGCTGGTGGCCGCGGCCCGCCGCGACGCGGGCCTCGGGCCGGTCCCTGACGCCACCAGCACGCAGCTCGACGGCGCCCGCGGCGCGGTCGTCGACGGCATCCACGTGCACGGTCTCCGGATCCGCGGGCTGGTCGCCCACCAGGAGGTCGTCCTCGGCGGGGTGGGGGAGACGCTCACGATCCGGCACGACTCGCTCGACCGGGCCGGCTTCGTCCCGGGCGTCCTCGCGGGCCTGCGCGGCGTGGCGGACCACCCGGGCCTCACGGTGGGGCTCGAGAGCTACCTGTCCCTCTAGCCCTCCAGGGCGACGTGGAGCCGGATCTCCTTGAGCGGCTTGCCCGACGGGGACTCGAGGGTGCGGTGGGCCCCGTCGGGCACCCAGCCCGCGCCGGTCAGGAAGCCACGCAGGTCGTCGTCGGTGGACGGCACCCAGCAGACCGCGCGCGTGAACCGGTCGGCGACGAGCGTGTCGGCAGCCGCCTGCAACAGCCGCGAGCCGTGACCCTCGCGCAGCCGGGACGGGTCGACGGTCAGCTCCTCGACGACCCCGTCGCGCATCGGCTCGCAGTCCGGGTCGGTCGCCGGGCCGGTCATCACGAAGCCGACGACGTCGGCGTGGGCCAGCGCGACGAGCACCCGCTGCCGGGCGTCGGCCGCCTTGACGAGGGACGCGCGCCAGGCGGCGGTCGCCGCCTCGACCGCCTCGGGGCCGGACGGCAGCTCGGACGCGGTCAGCAGGCCGGCGTACCGCTGCTGCCACGAGCGCAGCTGCAGCGCCGCGATCGCGGGCGCGTCCTCGGCCCAGGCGACCCGGACGCTGACATCGGAGGTGGGGGAGCTCACCCGTCGATCCTGCCGCATCGGGGGCTCAGTAGGGTCGAGGACATGGAGATCCGCAACCTCGGCAACAGCGGCCTGAAGATCTCGGCCATCGCCTACGGCAACTGGCTGACCCACGGCTCGCAGGTCGAGGAGGACGCGGCGCTCGCTTGCGTGCGGCGGGCGTTGGACGAGGGCATCACGACGTTCGACACCGCCGACGTCTACGCCAACACGGTCGCCGAGGAGGTGCTCGGGAAGGCGCTCGCCGGCGAGCGGCGCGAGAGCCTCGAGATCCTCACCAAGGTCTACTGGCCGACCGGGCCGGGCAAGCACAACGACAGCGGCCTGTCGCGCAAGCACATCATGGAGTCGATCGACGGCTCGCTGCGCCGGCTGGGCACGGAGTACGTCGACGTCTACCAGGCGCACCGCTACGACCACGAGACGCCGCTCGAGGAGACGATGGAGGCCTTCGCCGACGTCGTCCGCAGCGGGAAGGCGCTCTACATCGGGGTCTCGGAGTGGACCGCCGCCCAGCTGCGCGCCGGGCACGCGCTCGCCCGTGAGCTGCGGATCCCCTTCGTCTCCAACCAGCCGCAGTACAACATGCTGTGGCGCGTCATCGAGTCCGAGGTCGTGCCGGCCTCGGAGGACCTGGGCATCGGCCAGGTCGTCTTCTCGCCGATCGCGCAGGGCGTCCTGACGGGCAAGTACGTCCCGGGCCAGCCCGTGCCCGAGGGGTCGCGGGCCACCGACGAGAAGGGCGGGGCCGACTTCATCGGCCGCTACCTGAACGACGACGTGCTGACGAGGGTCCAGCGACTCAAGCCGCTGGCCGAGCAGGCCGGGCTGTCGCAGGCCCAGCTCGCCGTCGCCTGGGTGCTGCAGAACCCGAACGTCTCGGCGGCGATCATCGGTGCGAGCCGGCCCGAGCAGGTCACCGAGAACGTCAAGGCGGCCGGGGTCACGCTCGAGGCCGACCTGATGGCTGCGATCGACGATGCTCTCGGCGACGCCGTGGAGCGCGACCCGGGGAAGACCGTGTCGCCGGCCAAGCGCCCCTGACGCCGGCTCAGCGGTAGGTGTCGGGCAGCTGCTGCCCGATGCGGACCTGCGGCTTCGGCATACGCAGGAAGCGGAGCTGCACCGCGCGCACCACGGCGTAGTAGGTGAGGCCCTTGCGCGTCGACTCGGGGAAACGGCGCTTCATCTGCCGGTGGAGGCCGAAGCGCAGCCAGAGCAGGTTGGCGACCACCGCGAGCAGCATGAGCGTCATGAACGCGTTGGAGAACCAGGCCAGGGTGTTGTTGCCCGACCAGCCGAGCACCATCGTGACGACCAGCAGCGGCAGGATCAGCTCGGCGAGGGTGAACTTGCTGTCGACGAAGTCACGGGTGAAGCGCCGCTCCGGGCCCTTGTCGCGCGCCGGCAGGTAGCGCTCGTCGCCCGTCTTCATCGCCTCACGCATCTTCTGGCTGGACTCGTAGCGCATGTTGCGCGACGCGGCCGCCTGCTCCTTGCGGCCGCGCGGCGTGCGGGCGCGGGCCAGGCGCGCGGCCTCGGCCTCCTTGCGGCTGGGCGTCGGACGGCCCTTGCCGCCCTCCTTCAGAGAGGTCTGGTCGACGACGGCGCTCTCGGACTTGCGACGGAACAACTCAGGGCCTTATCCAGCGGGGATGGGTACGGCGTCCAGCGTAGTGGCTCGGTCGCGCATGGTTGTCTTCGCGCCGTAGGGTGAGGGCACCCATCGATCCTGCGTGAGAGGCAGCCGAACCGCCATGAGCCTGTGGAGTCGTTTCTCCCTGATCTTCAAGTCGAAGGCGAGCAAGGCGCTGGACCGCGCCGAGGACCCGCGCGAGACCCTCGACTACAGCTATCAGAAGCAGCTGGAGCTGCTCGCCAAGGTGCGCCGCGGCGTCGCCGACGTGGCGACCAGCCGCAAGCGCGTCGAGCTCCAGCTCAACCAGCTCAACCAGCAGTCCGGCAAGCTCCAGGAGCAGGCCGAGAAGGCCATCGGCCTGGGCCGCGAGGATCTCGCCCGCGAGGCGCTGACCCGCAAGTCCGGCCTGACGGCGCAGATCTCCGACCTGCGCACCCAGCACGACGCGCTCCAGGCCGAGGAGGAGAAGCTCACCCTCGCGCAGCAGCGGCTGCAGGCCCGGGTCGAGTCGTTCCGCACCCGCAAGGAGACGATCAAGGCCACCTACACGGCGGCCGAGGCGCAGACCAAGATCAACGAGGCCCTCACCGGCATCGGTGACGAGCTCGGCGACGTCGGCGCCGCGATCCAGCGGGCCGAGGACAAGACGGCGCAGATGCAGGCCCGCGCGGGCGCTGTCGACGAGCTCATCGCGTCCGGCGCGCTCGACGACGTCACGTCCCTCAACAAGGGCGACGACATCTCCCGCGAGCTCGAGGCGCTCAGCTCGCAGGGTGACGTCGAGGCCGAGCTCGCCCGGCTCAAGGGCAAGGCCGGCGGTCAGGAGATCCCGGCCGCCGACGCCCCCGAGGCGATCGAGTCCAGCCCTCTCCTCGACGGCACGGCCGAGGAGAGGCCGGCCGAGAAGCCGACCGAGCAGCAGTAGCCAGTCCGCACCCACGACGGCCCGCCGGGGAGTCCCCGGCGGGCCGTCGTGGGTGCTGCAGGAGCCTCAGTCGTTGTCGGGCGACGGAATGGCGCCGCCGGGGACCTCGGACGGGGCATAGACCTGGCTGTCACCCGGGTAGGGGACCTTCCAGCTGTGGGTCTGGTACCACGTGAAGCGGTTCATCAGCTCGGGCGCCGCGTAGTCGGCCCGCGCCCCGTTGCCCGTGAGCTTCTGCTGGGACTTCCACTTGTTCCACTGGGCGGCGATCGCCGTCTTGTCGTCCGGCACTGCGGTGGCCTGGGCCTGCTGGGCCTTGAGCTTCTGGGCGGCCGCGCCGGTCAGGCCGAGCGTGTCGGGACCGCAGGCCGGTGGCGTGGCGACACCCTCGGTCAGCGGGATCTGGTTCGGTACGGCGTCGAACGGCGTGTAGTCCGGCTTGGACTGGAACGCGGTCGTCATCGGCGTCGCGGCGGCCAGCTTCTGGTTCAGCGGCTGGGCACCCAGGATCTGCTCGATGGTCCGGACCATCGTGATCTGGGCGTAGAACCGGCTGTCGGTCCTCCCGTGCTGCGCCCACGGGCTGATGATCTGGATCGGCGCGCGGTGGCCGTCGACGTGATCGGCGCCCGCCTGGCTGTCGTCCTCGACCACGAAGATCGCCGAGTCCTTCCACCACTTGCTGTGGGAGATCTCGTCGACGATCCGGCCGACGGCGAGGTCGCCGTCGGCGACCTGGGCCCGCGGGTCCGCCGTACCGCCCGTGTGGTCGCTCGAGAGCCACATCATGTTGAAGTTCGCGGGACCGTTCTTCTCGAACTCCTGCTTCCAGATCTGGTAGCGGTAGATGTCCGGGATCGCGGTGTCGAACGGCGGCGAGGTCGGGTTGCTGATGGCGTTGAGCGACGGGATCACCGAGCCGTAGTTGCCCTTGAGCTCGGGCGACGTCAGCTGGGCGGGGTCGCCGCCGGCGTCGACGCTCTTGCTGGCGCAGTAGTACTGCTGCCAGGTGCCGGAGGGCTTGCCCTCGGTGTACTCGAACTCGCCGAAGTTCCGCGCGGTCTTGTGGGCCTGCTGGACGGCGGTCCACAGGAAGCCCGAGCGCTGGTGACCGAGCACGTCCTCCTCGGTGTCATAGCTGCGGACGTACTCGCCGGCGCTGGACTCGGTGTACTCCGGGTTGTCGCCCTGCATCAGCCAGTTGTGGCCCTCGGCGGAGTTGGTGCCGATGTCGTAGGTGTTGTCGTAGAGCCCGAACTGCTTCGCCAGCGCGTGCTGGTTCGGGGTCACCTGCGCGCCGAACTGGGCGAGGGTCGCGTCGCCGTTGCCCTCCGTCAGGTCGCCGTAGACCTGGTCGTAGGTGCGGTTCTCCTTGACCAGGAGGAAGACGTGCTTGATCGTCGACGGGTCGCCGATCCGCTTCGGGACGGGGACCGCCTTCACCTTCTTGCCCGTCGCCTGCTTGACGTCGGTGCCGCTGGCGCCCCAGCCGTTCTGGGCGAAGACGGTCCTGGTGTAGTCGCCGATCTTCCGGTCGCTGGGCAGCGTGAACCGCGTCAGCGAGCCGGTGGTGCCGTGCGTGCCGTGGCCGGTCGCCTTGGTCGTACCGGTGCCCTGCGTGAAGCTCAGCAGCGGGCCGCGGGCGTCGATGCCGCGGGTGTTGGTGACGACGACCTGGTCGCCGGCGGTGGTGACCTCGGCCGGGTAGTAGTCGGTCGGGAGCAGCCCGATGAAGTCGACCGGCTCCTGCGGGTTGCCGTGGTAGCGGTAGACGGCCACCGCGTTGGCCCGGCCCAGGGTGACCAGCAGGTGGCCGTCCTTGGTCAGGGTGACGCTGTTGGGCTGGTAGCCGACCTTCGACCCCGCCCACGGCTGGGTGTTGATCGTCTGCACGACCTTGTCGCGCTGGGTGTCGACCACGGAGACGGTGTCGTCGAAGGAGTTGGTGACGAAGAGCGCGTTGCCGGCCACCTTCAGCGCGGTGGGGTGCAGGCCGACGCCGATCGAGCGCACCGCCGCGGCGGGCTGGGTGGTGTCGATGACGCTGAGCGTGCCGGTGGTCGACGTACCCCGGAACCCGTCGGCCGGTACGGCGGTCCCGTAGGAGTCCATCGTCGTCTCGCCGGGCTTCGCGGCGCGGCCACCCTCGTTGCTGACGTAGAGCTTGCTGCCGACGAAGGCGAGCTGGCGGGGCGCGGTGCCGACCGTCCAGGTCTGCTTGATCGCGCCCGTGGCAGGGTCGAGCGCGAGCACGCGGTTCTGCCCGTTGACGGCCACGTAGAGCGTCGAGCCGTCGGGGGAGTAGGCCGACTGGCCGGGCAGGGCTGAGTGCCCGTCCACGGCGGCGATCGGGAAGCTGGTCGGGGTGCCGAGGCTGCCGTCGGCGTTGACCGGGAACCGGGTCACGCCGTTCGTCTGGGAGATCCAGAGGAACTTGCCGTCGGGCGAGTACGTCGGCGCCTCCTGCCCGACGCTGTTGTCGGTGAGCTTCTGGTTGACGCCCGCGGCGGTGCCGGCCCGCCAGACCAGCTGGTAGGTCGACAGGTCGAAGATCTGCACGGCGACCGAGCGGTCGGTGCTGGTCACGGCGAGGAAACGGCCGTCGGGGCTGGGGGCCGAGGCCATGAACTTGCCGTAGACGGTGGAGAGCCGGTCGCCGATCGGCTTGATGACCTGGTCGGCGGACACCTGGAGGCCGTTGGCGTACTCGGTGCCGACCTGCTGGTGGTCGAAGATCGTGGTGGAGCCGTAGGCGATGCCGCCACCGGCGACCGCCAGGGCGGCCGTGCCGGCGATCGCGAGGCGGAGCCGCCGCTTGCCGAAGAGCCCGAGACGGACATCTGGAACGCGTCGTCGCGTTACCTGCATGGGTCTTTCCCTTCTCAGCTGTGATGAAGCAGGTCGACGGAGCCGTCGAGCTGCCAGAGGGGGTTGGGTGCGTCACCGTGCGGTGTCCGCACCTGGAAGTAGCCGTTCACCTCCTTGGGGCCGTCGCCGTCGGCGACGTAGCGGCCATCGGCCGTGACGTCGAGCTGGTAGATCGCGGCGCCCACGGCGGTCGAGCCGGGCAGGCGCCACGACACGACGCAGCGCCAGTCGTTGCCGGCGCCGTGGTCGTCGACGCGGGTGCCGCCCTTGTCGCAGTCCGCCTTCGCGGAGAGCTGCGCCTCGGTCACGGCCGGGCGGTGCAGCTCCTCGGTCTGCAGGCGGTAGAGGTGCGCGAACGCCGTCCCCAGGGAGGCATCGAGCTTGTCCTTCTCGATCCCCGATCCTCGGGCCGGGGTCGAGAGCGACACCACACCGACCGTGACCGCGACGAGGGTGGCCAGCGGGAGCGCCGCGACGAGGAGGGCGCGCCGGCCGGCGCCGTCGTAGGCCAAGTCCGTGAAGTCGCGGCGCAGGAAGAGCAGGTAGGCGAGTGCCGTGGCGACCGCCGCCCAGGCCAGGCTCACGACGATGCCCACGACGAGCGGGCCGGTCTGGCCCGGGTCGGTGAACAGCCCGCGCCAGGCGAGGAAGGCGTTGCTCGGCAGCGCCAGCCGTACGGCGACCGGCACCGGCAGCATCAGGACCAGGTCCATCCCCAGCGCGAGCACCGCCGGCACCAGCAGGCCCATCGGCGAGCGGCCGAGCACGACGGAGCCGAGCAGGCCGACCGCGGCGAAGGCCAGCGTCGGGGCCAGCACGCACAGCCAGGCGAGGACCACGGTGCGGGCCGCCGTACCGGTCGGAAGCAGGTGACCGTCGAGTCCCACGAGGGAGTGGCTGCCGACGGCGGCCAGCCCGCCGACGATGCTCGACACGGCCAGGCCGGCCAACATGAGGACGATGAGGGTGAGGCTGGCGAGGGCCTTGCTGAGGAAGATGCGACGCGGCGAGCGGACGGCGACGAGCAGGTGCCGCCAGGTGCCGAGGCGGTCCTCGGCGGCGAACACGTCGCCGGCGACGAGCGAGGTCAGCAGCGGCAGCGCCCAGCTGCAGGCGAAGGCGAGCACGACCAGCGATCCGGCCCAGCCGGTGGCCAGCATCCACCGTCCGAAGACGGTGTCGGTCGGCAGCGACGACTGGCGGCTCACGACCGCGACGAACCCGGCGGGAGCCAGCCAGCAGACGAGCAGCACGACGCGGATGCGCCACTGCGAGAGCAGCTTGGCGAGCTCGAAGCGGAAGCCGGGCAGGACGGCGGCCGGCCGAGCGACGTCCCCGAGCGGTGCGACGACGGTGGTCACCCCACCTCCTCCCTGCCCGCGTCCCGAGCAGGGTCGATGCCCGTGAGGGCGAGGAACGCCGCCTCCAACGGCGTCACCACCGGGGCCAGCTCGCGCACCGCCACACCCGCGCCGACGAGCCGCACGACGAGCTCGTCGAGGGCTTGTACGGCGCCGCGCACGACGAGCGCCTCGCTGCGCCGCTGGAGCCCGTCGGCGGTCACCAGGCGCAGGCCCGGCGTGGCGGTCGCCACCTCTCGCGCGGTAGCGGGGTCGGAGGTCAGCACCCGGTAGTCGAGGTCGCCGCTCTCGGAGGCCAGCTTGGCGACCGGCCCGGCGAAGACGACGCGGCCGGTGGCCAGGATGGTGACCTCCGAGCAGAGCGCGGCGAGGTCGTCCATCCGGTGGCTGGAGAGGACGATCGCCACGCCGTCGTCGGCCAGCCGGCGGATGACGCCGTGGACGTGGTGCTTCCCGGCCGGGTCCAGGCCGTTGGCCGGCTCGTCGAGGACCAGCACTCGCGGCCGCGTGATGAGGGCCGCCGCGAGCCCGAGCCGCTGGCGCATCCCGAGGGAGAAGCCGCGCACGCGGTCGTCGGCGACGTCGCTCAACCCCACCGAGGCCAGCGCCTCGTCCACCTCGCGTGCCCGATCGGGCCCGAAGCGGCGCAGGGTGGCCAGCGCCGCCAGGTTCTGGCGGGCGGTCAGCGACGGGTAGAGGCCGGGCCCGTCGACGAACCCCGCGACACCCTCCGGTACGGCGAGCACCCGGCCGACCGGCGTACCGAGGATCTCGAGCGTGCCGGAGTCGGCGACCGCCAGGCCGAGGAGGAGCCCGAGGAGGGTCGTCTTGCCAGCGCCGTTGGGTCCGACGAGCCCGTGCACCTGGCCCTCCGGGACGTCGAGATCGACGCCGTCGAGGGCGAGGACGTCGCCGAAGGACTTGCTGATCCCACGCGCCCGAACTGCGGGGGTCCGCTCCATGCCGAGAACCTTTCCGTTGCGAACGAAAGGGAACCTATGGATGGGTCCTGTCCGTTGCAGGGAGGAAAGAGGAACGCTCGGTGAACCGACGTCGGCTTTCCGGGGAGGACCGCACCCCACCGGTTGCGGAATGAAGGAGACTTGCCTCATGGCACGCACACGGTTCGCGGGAGACGCGGGGCTCTCCACGCGGATGACCTTGGTGATGGTCCTGCTGGGGGGACTGTTCGTCGCGTTGATCGCGGTGCTGATCGCGATCTTCCCGCCCCAGTACGCACCCTTCATCGGCCTGATCGGCCTCGGGGTCGCCTGGTGGCAGTGGTACCAGTCGGACACCGTCGCGATGAAGGCGATGCGTGCCCGCGAGGTCTCGCCGGAGGAGGCGCCCGAGCTGCACGGCATGATCGAGCGGCTCTGCGCCCTCGCCGACATGCCGAAGCCGCGCGTCGGCGTCGCCGACACCGACCTGCCGAACGCCTTCGCGACCGGCCGCTCCCCGAACCGCTCGGTTGTCGTCGTGACCACGGGCATCATGCGCCGGCTCACCGCCGAGGAGCTCGAGGGCGTGCTCGCCCACGAGCTCTCCCACGTCGCCCACCGCGACGTCCTCGTCATGACGGTCGCCTCGTCGGCGGGCATCATCGCGAGCATGCTGACGCGCGGTGCGCAGTACGGCGCGATCTTCGGCGGGGGCGACCGGCGCCGCGGCAACGACAACAACGGGCTGCCGATCTGGCTGATCGTGCTCGTCGTCAGCATGGTGGTCTACGCCGTCAGCTTCCTGCTGCTCCGGCTCCTGTCCCGCTACCGCGAGCTGTCGGCCGACCGCGCCGGTGCTCAGCTGACGATGAAGCCGCGAGCGCTGGCCAGCGCGCTGCAGAAGATCACCGGCGAGATCAACCAGATCCCGACCGCCGACCTGCGCCAGAGCCAGGCCATGAACGCCTTCTTCATCGCCCCGGCGGTCAGCGGCGTCTCGCTGCGCACGCTGACCTCGACGCACCCGTCGCTCGAGCAGCGGCTCGAGCAGCTGGCCAAGATCGAGGCGGAGCTCGGCAGGCCGGCGGACTGATGGGGTTCTGGGACACGATCACCGGGCGGTCGAAGCCCAAGCAGGCCAAGCTGGACTCGCTCTTCCTGGTGCCGAGCGCCGCGATCACGCTGCAGACGACGCTCGGCCTGGTCGCGACCGGTGACGGCTCCGTCTGCTACCGGGGCGCGGCCGGGTCAGGCTTTGCCACCACCCAGGCAGACCTGGTCGCCCTCGTCTCCGAGGGGTCGGACGCGCCCCGGGTCACGACGACCGCCGACGAGTTCGGCTTCACCTGGCTCGAGCTCGACCACGACCCGGTCGATCCGGCCAACCCCGACCTCACCTCGCTGTGCACCGGCCTCCACGCCGTCAACTCGACCCTCGAGGAGCAGGGGTTCGGCCCCGGGCTGCTCTGCTCGCTGGTGCCGTTCACCGGCGCCGACGGGCGCACGATCGGGCTGGTCTACCTCTACAAGCAGGGCACGTTCTACCCGTTCGCCCCGCAGGCGGCGAAGGCCCGCGACAACCTGCTCGAGCTGCAGGTGCGCGACGCCCTGGCCGGCGAGCTGCCGATGGAGCAGGACCTCGGCCGTTGGCTCGCGGTGTGGGGCGCACCGGGCCTGTGAGGCTCCTGAGGCTTCCACAGGTCCAGCACAGGTTCACCTGACGACCGGCACAGCCCGGTCCGCGAGCCTCTGCCCGTGCGATGGAGACTCCTGAAGAAACGGCGCCGCGGGCGCACCTGGTGGTTGGTCACGGCGGTCGCGCTCGTGGTGGTCGCGGGCAGCGGCGGCTGGCTGCTGTTCCGCAGCGACGACGGAGCGGCAGCAACGGCCGCGACCACAGCGCAGGTCAGCTCCACCACGATCCAGCAGACGGTGTCGGCGTCCGGCACCGTGGCGGCCGCGAAGACGGCCGACCTCGACTTCGGCGTCTCCGGCCGCGTCACCCACGTCTGGGTGGCCGCGGGCGACAAGGTCAAGAAGGGCCAGCGACTGGCGGAGGTCGACGCGACTGCCCTCGAGGCCGCGCGCACCGCTGCACAGAGCACCCTCGACGCCGCACGGGCGCAGCTCTCCGAGGACGAGGACGCCAACGCCTCCGACGTCCAGGTCGCGGCCGACCAGACCTCGGTCGTGTCCGCCCAGGCGTCGCTGGACGAGGCCGAGCAGGCCGTGGACGACGCTGTCCTCCGGTCGACCATCTCCGGCACGGTGACCTCCGTCGGCCTGGAGGTCGGTGACACGGTCGGCAGCGGGAGCTCCGGCGGCAGCAGCAACGGCAGCGCGGGTGGCAGCAGCGGCGGCCTCGGCTCCGCGTCGTCCAGCGCCTCGACCTCGACCTCGAGCACCACCGCGGTCACCGTCGTCTCCAACGGCACCTACGTCGTCGACGCCACGGTCGCCAGCTCCGACGTCGCCCAGGTGAAGAAGGGCCTGCAGGCCAACATCACCGTGACGGGCGTGAACGACACGGTCTACGGCACCGTGCAGAGCGTCGGTCTGGTCGCCGAGACCAACAGCAGCGGCGCCGCGGTCTTCCCGGTCACGATCGCCGTGACCGGTCAGCGCAACGACCTGTTCGCGGGCACCTCGGCGACCGCGTCGATCGTCGTCAAGCAGACGCCCGACGTGCTCGTGGTCCCGAGCCGCGCCCTGAAGTCCAGCGGCGACACGACGTACGTCCTCAAGATGGTGAGCGGAAAGGCGACGAGGACGACCGTCGAGGTGGGGCAGACCTACGGCGCCCAGACGCAGGTCCTCTCCGGCCTGAAGTCCGGCGACACCGTCCAGGTGCCCGGCTTCACCCTGCCCTCGGGCGCCGGCACCCGCAGCAACCGCAGCAACCGCACCGGCAGCAACCAGCAGGAGGGTGGGTTCCCCGGCGGTCAGGGCGCCTTCCCCGGCGGGGGCTTCCCGGGCGGCGGCGCGGGCGGGGGCTTCCCCCAGTGAACGCTCCCGTGGTCGACCTGAGCGGCGTGCGCAAGACCTACCGTTCGGGCAGCATCGAGTTCGAGGCGCTGCGCGGCATCGACATGCAGATCGCCGGGGGCGAGTACGTCGCCGTCATCGGGCCCTCCGGCTCCGGCAAGTCGACGCTGATGAACCTGCTCGGCTGCCTGGACACCCCCACCGAAGGGACCTACCTGCTCGGCGGCGAGGACGTGTCCCGCATGACCGAGGCGCAGCTCGCCGAGGTCCGCAACCGGCGGATCGGCTTCGTGTTCCAGCAGTTCCACCTCCTCAGCTCGCTCCCCGCCTGGCGCAACGTCGAGCTCCCGCTCGTGTACGCCGGCGTGCCGCGGGCCGATCGTCGCGACCGTGCCGTCGCTGCGCTCGAGAAGGTAGGGCTGGGCGACCGGGTCGAGAACCGACCCGGCGAGCTCTCGGGCGGCCAGCAGCAGCGTGTGGCGGTGGCCCGCGCGCTGGTCACCGAGCCCGACATCATCCTCGCCGACGAGCCGACCGGAAACCTGGACTCCGGCTCGACCGAGGCCGTTCTCGGCCTCCTGGAGGAGCTGCACGGCAGCGGTCGCACCATCGTGCTGATCACCCACGAGCACGACGTGGCGGCACAAGCGGACCGCAACCTGGTGATCCGCGACGGACTCATCACCGACGACCGACTGGTGGGTGCCCGATGAACTGGAGGGAGACCTTCCGCACCGCCACCGACGCGGTGCGTGCCCACCGGCTCCGCTCGCTGCTCACCATGCTCGGCATCGTCATCGGCATCTCGTCGGTGATCCTCACCGTCGGCCTCGGGCAGGGTGCGCAGGACAAGGTGAAGGACCAGATCAGCGCGTTGGGCAGCAACCTGCTGATCGTGTCTCCCGGGTCGAGCACCAGCTCGTCCGGCGTACGCGGCGGCTTCGGTTCCTCGACGACGCTGACCCTCCAGGACGCCCAGTCGATCGGCGATCGCGCCGTGGTCCCGGACGCGGACAAGGTCGCGCCGGTCTCCTCGGGCTCGGCCTCGCTGACCGCGGGTCAGACCAACTGGACGACGTCGGTCGTGGGCACGACCGCCGCCTGGCCGGAGGTCAGGGCCCGCTCCGTCAGCGAGGGCAGGTTCTTCACGAGCGCCGAGGTGACGTCGGCGGCGAACGTCGTCGTGCTCGGCGCCGACACCGCCTCGGAGCTGTTCGCCACCCCGCAGAGCCCGGTGGGGCAGCAGGTGAGCGTCGACGGGACCCCGCTGACCGTCATCGGGGTCCTCGCGTCCAGCGGGTCGTCGTCGACGGGCTCCTCGGAGGACGACCAGGCGATCCTCCCGATCAGCGCGCAGAAGCGGCTGACCGGTTCGACCACCTCGGCGGTCAGCACCATCTACGTCGAGGCGACCTCCGGGAGCACGCTGTCCGCGGCCTACCAGGAGATCAACGCCCTGCTGCTCAACGCGCACGGCGTGACGGCGAGCACGGCCGACTTCAGCATCTCGACCCAGGACTCCCTGGTCGAGACGGCCAACTCGACCAACAAGACCCTGACCGTCCTCCTCGGCGGCATCGCCGCCATCTCGCTCCTCGTCGGCGGCATCGGCGTCATGAACATCATGCTGGTCTCGGTGACCGAGCGGATCCGGGAGATCGGCCTGCGCAAGGCGCTCGGCGCGACCCCGGCGGTCATCCGGCGGCAGTTCCTGGTCGAGGCCTCGCTGCTCGGACTCTGCGGCGGCGTGATCGGCGTCGTCATCGGCTACGTCGGCTCCTTCGTGCTGCCGTCGCTGATCGACCAGCCGGTGTCGCTCTCGACGCTCGCCACCTGTGCCGCCCTCGGCACCTCCCTGGCGCTGGGCATCGGCTTCGGGGTCTACCCCGCCAGCCGCGCCGCCCGTCTCACCCCCATCGACGCGCTGCGGTCCGAGTGACCGGCGCCGTGAAAGGAACACCCATGAAGCTCGCTCGTCCCGTCCTGGCCGCCTCCGCAGGTGTGCTGATGCTCTCCCTCACGGCGTGCGGCGGTGGCAACGACTCGCAGGCGACCGACGGCCAGCCGGGCAGCCAGCCGGGCAGCCAGCAGGGCGGGTACGCCGGTGGCGGGCAGGCCGGTGGCCAGGGCTCCGGCCGCTTCCCCGGGGCGAACGGCCTCGTGGCCGCCATCAGCGGCAAGACGCTGCAGGTGCAGGGCCAGTCCGGCCAGACCGCCGTCACCTACACGGGCTCGACCACCTTCACCGCGCAGGTCGCCGCCAAGCTGAGCGATGTGGCCGCCGGCAGCTGCGTGGTCGTCATGCCGGTGCAGGACAGCTCCTCGAGCGGCTCGGGCGCTGCGGACACCCAGCAGACGGCGATCACCGCGGCGTCCGTGCGGATCACCGCCGCCCAGAACGGGTCCTGCGACGGCGGCTTCGGCGGGTCGCGGGCCGACCGGCCGTCGGGTGCCCCGAGCGGGATGCCGACCGACCTGCCGAGCGCCGCCCCCGACGGTGCGCCCGACGGTGCGCCGGACGGTGCGCCCAGCGGAGGGCCCGGCGGTCGCCGCGGGATGTTCGGCGCGTTCGGGAAGGTGCTCGGCGCCACCGGCAACACCTTGACGGTGATGTCGCAGACGCCCGGAGCGAGCAGTGGGTCGAGCACGTCGACCACGGTCGAGGTCACGGTCACCGCCGACACGACCTACACGACCACCAAGACGGCGACGGCCAAGGTCCTCGCCGTGGGCAAGTGCGTCAGCGCCAACGGCCAGAGCGACGACACCGGAGCCGTCACGGCGCAGCGGATCACGATCAGCGATGCCGTCAACGGTCAGTGCACCGGCGGGTTCGGTGGCGGGTTCGGGAGCGGGTTCGGCGGCCGGCAGGGAGCCAGCTCGTGAGGCGGTTGCGGCCCCGGCACGCGATCGCTGGCGGACTCGTCCTGGCGCTGGCCGGCGGCGGCTGGGCGGCGTACGCCGGCAACGCCGACGCGGCCGGCAACTACCGCACCGCACTGGCGGCCCGCGGCGACGTCGACCAGTCGCTGACGCTCTCGGGCACCCTCACGCAGAGCGGGCGGGTCGACCTCTCGTTCGCCACGTCCGGCACCGTGAGCAAGGTGACGGTCTCGGCCGGCGACACCGTCGCAGCCGGCGACGTCCTCGCGCGCCTCGACAAGACGTCGCTCGAGGCGGCGGTGAAGAAGGCGCGCGCGGACGTGGCCTCCGCCAGGGCCCAGCTCGAGTCCGACGAGGACACGCAGGCGTCGACGGTCAGCACGGCCACCTCGTCGACCTCGTCCGGGTCATCGGGGTCGTCAGGAGGCTCGGGTTCCGCGGCCCCCTCGGGCTCGGCTCCCTCGGGGTCGACGCCGAGCGGCTCGACCGGCGGTTCGACCGGCGGCTCGACCGGTGGGGGAGCGGGGTCAGGTTCCGGTGGGGCCACCGTCCAGGTGCCGCCCGCGGTGACGGCGGCGCTCGCCAAGCTGGCCCGGGAGCAGCAGGCCGTGACGTCGGCGCAGTCGGCCGCCACGTCTGCGCTGACCGGCGCCGAGGACGAGCTCGCGGCCCAGACGGAGGCCTGCAAGGACGCCTTCGCGGGAGGCGAGACCGGCTCCGGTGACGATTCCGGTGACACGACGGACCCGGACGGGACCGGATCCGGTGGGGGCGACGGTGACGGTGCCGGCGAGACGACCGGATCGGGCAGCACCCAGGGCTCCTCGGCCACCGACGATGCCTGCACCGACGCGCTCGCGGCGGTCCAGGACGCCCAGCAGTCCGTGAAGGCCGCCCAGGACGACCTGCAGAGCGCCCTCGAGACGCTCGGCGGCACGCTCGACGACGCCGTCGCGGCACTGCGCCAGGGGTCGACGAGCGGCTCGAGCGGGACGAAGTCCAGCGGCACCAAGACGAGCACCACGCCGAGCACCCAGGCGAGCACGAAGGCGAGCACGAAGGCGAGCACGAAGGCGAGCACCAAGGTGAGCAGCACGACCGCGACGGCGACCGGCGGGTCGCCCGCGTCGACGGGCGGCTCGGAGTCCGTCGGTGGGTCGGGCGGCGCCGCCAGGACGGTCACGGCCGCGACGCTCGCGTCGGACCAGGCGAAGATCGACGAGGCGAAGGCCGCGCTCGTCGAAGCCCAGCAGTCGCTGGCCGGCGCGGTCATCACGGCGCCCAACGCGGGCAAGGTCGTCGCCGTCGACGTCGGTGCCGGCGACTCCGCCAGCGCCGGTACCGACGCGGTCAGCCTCGTCGGCGAGGGCACCACCACCGCGCAGCTCAGCGTGAGCTCGACCGACCTGGCCGAGCTCGAGGTCGGCCAGGCGGCCGCGGTCACCCCCGCCGGCGCGGACAAGGCGCTCCCGGCGAAGGTCACCTGGATCGATCCGCAGCCGAGCGACTCGAGCAGCACGACGACGTACCCGGTCGTCGTGACGCTGGACGACAGCGGCCTGGACCTGCCGAGCGGCGGCACCGCCTCGGTCGCGATCGTCATCGGGACGGCGTCCGGCGTCGTCACGGTGCCGACCAGCGCCGTGAGCAACGGCAGCGTCACCGTGCTCGACGACGGCACCCCGACCCGCGTACGGGTGACGACGGGAGTCGTCGGGCGGAGCCGCACGCAGATCTCCGAGGGCCTGAAGGCCGGCCAGCGGGTCGTCCTGGCCGATCTCGACGAGGCGCTGCCCAGCGGGGGGTCCACGACCAACCAGCGCCGCTTCGGCGGCGCCGGCGGGCTCGGCGGCTTCACCGGCGGGGGCCCGTCCGGGGGCGGCGCGTTCCCCGGCGGGGGTGGCTTCGACGGCCGCGGCTGACGGGTCGCGGCATCGGGGCCGGCACGGGATCGGGCCGGCCCCGACCCGCATCCGCGGCACAGAGATGTCACAGGTTTCTCACAGACACGCCCGGCAGGGTGGAGCCATGACCGAGAGCGACACCCTGTCCCGCCCCGACGGCTCCCCGCTCCGGGTGCTGGTCGTCGACGACGAGGTCAACATCGCGGAGCTGATCGGTCTCGCGCTGCGCTACGAGGGCTGGCAGGTCCAGATGGCGCACACCGGCGCGAAGGCGGTCGCGGCGGCGAAGGACTTCGAGCCCGATGCCGTCGTGCTGGACATGATGCTGCCCGACTTCGACGGGCTCGAGGTCCTGCGCCGGGTCCGCATGTCCCAGCCGGACCTGCCCGTCGTCTTCCTCACCGCCAAGGACGCCGTCGAGGACCGCGTCGCCGGCCTCACCGCGGGCGGCGACGACTACGTCACCAAGCCGTTCTCGCTCGAGGAGGTCGTCGCCCGGCTGCGCGGTCTGATGCGCCGAGCGGGTGCCCGGCGGCAGACCACGAGCTCGGTCCTCACCGTCGGCGACCTCCGCCTGGACGAGGACAGCCACGAGGTCTTCCGGGGCGAGGACGAGGTCAGCCTGACGGCGACCGAGTTCGAGCTGCTGCGCTACCTGATGCGGAACCAGCGACGGGTGCTGTCGAAGGCGCAGATCCTCGACCGGGTCTGGAACTACGACTTCGGCGGCCAGGCCAACGTGGTCGAGCTCTACATCTCCTACCTGCGGAAGAAGATCGACGCCGGCCGGGAGCCGATGATCCACACGCTCCGTGGCGCGGGCTACGTCCTCAAGCCGGCCACCTGATGAGGTTCTTCGCGACGCTCACGTCGCGCCTGGTCGTCACCGCCGTGGCGCTGGTGGCGGTGGTCTGCGTGCTCATGGGCGCGGTCACCACCCTGGCGATGCGCAGCCAGCTGATGGACCGTCTGGACGCCGACGTGCGGTCGCTCGGCCGCCCGGGCCCGCCCAGCTCGCGCAACGTCGCGCCCGGGACCCTCCAGGTGATCCTCCCTGGAGAGGGCAGCTCAGTGCGTGCGCAGGGACAGATCTACAGCCGCGACGTCAACGACGAGGACACGATCACCGATCTCGACAACTTCGACGGCGTCCCGGTCGACGGGAACGTCCACACCGTGGAGGTGCCCGGTCACGGCAGCTATCGGGTGACCGCCCGCGACCTCCCGCTGCAGGTCGGTCAGACCCAGGAGGTCGTCACCCTCGTCACCGGTCTGCCGACCAAGACCGTCGACGACACCATCGCCGGGCTCCTCCGCTGGGAGGCGCTGCTCACGCTGCTGGGCATCGTCGCCGCGGCCGGCGCCGGCACGTTCGTCGTACGACGGCAGCTGCGCCCCTTGCGTGACGTCGCTGCGACCGCGCACACGGTGGCCGGGCTCCCGCTCGACACCGGCGACATCGGGGTGACCGAGCGCGTGCCGGAGCGGTTGACCGACGCCCGCAGCGAGGTGGGTCAGGTCGGCAACGCGCTCAACACGCTGCTGGAGCACGTGGAGTCGTCGCTCGCCGCGCGGCACCGCAGCGAGCAGCAGGTGCGGCAGTTCGTCGCCGACGCCTCGCACGAGCTGCGGACGCCGCTCACGACGATCCGGGGCTACACCGAGCTGGCCCGGCAGCACCCCGAGGACGCGGAGGCGGCCAAGGTCGCCTTCGCCAAGGTCGAGGAGGAGTCCGGCCGGATGACCTCGCTCGTCGAGGACCTGCTGCTGCTCGCGCGGCTGGACGCCGGCCGGCCGCTGGAGCACCACCCGGTGGACCTGACCCGGCTGCTCATCGAGGCCGCCTCCGACGCCCGCGTCGTCGACCCCGAGCGCCGCTGGCAGCTGGTGCTCCCCGCGAGCGCGGACCCCGAGTCGGATGCCGGCGTCCTCGTACCCGGCGACGAGCAGCGGCTGCACCAGGTGGTCACGAACCTGCTCGGCAACGCGACCCGCTACACGCCGCCGGGCACGACGGTCACGGTCCGGGTGCTGGCCGACGGCTTCGACGTGCACGACGACGGCCCCGGCTTCCCGCCCTCCATCGCGGCGCGCGCCTTCGAGCGGTTCGTGCGCGGTGACGAGTCACGGCACCGCGGCGGCGAGTCCGGTGCCGGCCTGGGACTCGCGCTGGTCCAGGCGATCGTGCAGTCGCACGGTGGCACGGTCGCGCTGCAGAGCCGCCCCGGCGACACCACGATCCGGGTCCGGCTCCCGCGCTGAGTCAGTCCTTCTCGATCTTGCCCGGCAGCTCGAGCATGCGCTCGAGGGCCACCTTGGCGTGGTGCTCCGTGTCGGCGTCGACCTCGATGACGTTGGGGACCACACCGCTGACCAGCGACTCCAGCGCCCAGACGAAGTGCGGCAGGTCGATCCGGTTCATGGTCGAGCAGTAGCAGACGTTGCGGTCGAGGAACACGATCCTCTTGTCCGGGTGCCGGGCGGCGAGCCGCTTGACCAGGTTGAGCTCGGTGCCGATCGCCCAGGCGGAGCCGGCCGGCGCCTCCTCGATCGTCTTGATGATGAACTCGGTCGACCCGACCAGGTCGGCCTTGAGCACGACCTCGTGCTGGCACTCGGGGTGCACCAGGATCTGGATCCCCGGGATCGTCTCGCGCAGGGCGTCGACGGTGTCGGGGGAGAAGCGGCCGTGCACCGAGCAGTGGCCCTTCCACAAGATCATCGTCGCGTCGGCGAGCTCCTCGGCGGTCAGGCCGCCGTTCGGCTGCCGTGGGTCCCAGACGACGCACTTGTCGAGCGGGATCCCGAGCTTGAGCACCGCCGTGTTTCGACCGAGGTGCTGGTCGGGCAGGAAGAGCACCTTCGTCCCCTGCTCGAACGCCCACTCCAGCACCGTCTGCGCGTTGGAGGACGTGCACACGACGCCGCCGTGGCGACCGCAGAACGCCTTGATGTCGGCGCTGGAGTTCATGTAGGTCACCGGCACGACCTGATCGGCGATCCCGGCAGCCGTGAGCGCCTCCCACGCGGCCTCGACCTGCCCGAGGCGAGCCATGTCGGCCATCGAGCAACCAGCGGCGAGGTCCGGCAGCACGACCTTCTGCGCCGGCGAGGTGAGGATGTCGGCCGACTCGGCCATGAAGTGGACGCCGCAGAAGACGATGAACTCCGCCTCCGGCCGCGCGGCCGCGTCGCGGGCGAGCTTGAAGGAGTCGCCGGTGACGTCGGCGAACTCGATGACCTCGTCGCGCTGGTAGTGGTGGCCGAGCACGAACACGCGGTCTCCGAGCGCCGCCTTGGCAGCCCGGGCGCGCTCGACGAGGGCGGGGTCCGAGGCGGGCGGCAGGTCCCCGGGGCACTCGACGCCCCGCTCGGAGTCGAGGTCGATGCCGCGGCCGAGCGGCAGCAGCGGGAGGTCGACGGTCGTCATGGCGGAATCGTACGGTCAGGTCGACAGGTGCCGGACCCGGTCCCACCCCGGGTCGGCGGCGACCTCCACCTCCGCGGTCCCCTCGGCCCACTCGAGCCGCTCGCGACGGAGCCGGGCCGGCGCGTCGGTCGCCCCGTCGGCGTACACGTGCAGCAGCCGTACGCCGGCGGCCGACTCGTGCGCCACGACCCGGCCGTCCGGTCCGAGGAGCTCCGCGATGCGCTGGTCGAGCGCGCGCAGCCCGTCGAGCGACGTGCCGGTCGGCAACCCCTCCTCGTCGCGCTGCGCGTAGGGCACCAGGACGCCGACGTGGTGGGTGAGCAACGGGGACACAGCGGGGTGCAGCGGGACCGTGACGGCCGCCTGGACCGGGCCCCGCGGCCCCTCGCCGCGCAGCAGCAGCCAGGAGGGGGCGCCGTCCTGGTCGACGTACTCGCTCTGCATCCGCTCGACGAACACGCGGAGCGGGGCGAGCCCGAAGCCGTCACGGGGCCTCAGCTCGCTCGGCGTGATCTCGCCGATCCACAGCTCCACGGCGGTCTGGCCGATCGTCGCATCGAGCGCGAGCAGGGCGAGCCGCAGACGTGCCTCCGCGGGGGCGTCGGCGAACGACGGGTGGTGCACCGTGACGTCGAGCCGGGTGCCGACCCGACGCGCCGCGACGGTGACGTCGCGCAGCGCGAGCGGCAGGCCGCCGTCGAGACCGATCGAGGCGTCGTCCGGATCGGGGAGCGGGGGTCGGACGTCGCTGTAGGACCAGGTCTCCGTCGCCGGCGGGGCGGCGAGCAGCCACCGACGTGCCAGTGCACGCAGCTCCGGCGTCCCCTCGGCGGAGACGACGAGCGCGTGCTCGCTGACGGTGCCCGCCACCAGCTCCCACGCCAGGTCGTCGTGGAGTCGGTCGACCCTGGGGCCGAGCACCGGCACGATGCGCTCGACGTCGCGCCCGGCCAGCGCGTCCGCGCAGAACGTCGCACCCTCCTCAGACCACCACGTCCAGAAGGCGGCGATGCGGTCGGACTCCGACGGCTTGCGGCGGAAGATGCTCACCCGGTCATCAAAGCAGCGCGCTGTGGTGGATGTAAGGAGCCGGCGCCCGCAGGCCCTTCAGTGCGAGGTAACCGCCCTGACCCAGCTGCAGGCGGGCGGCGACCCCCACGTCGAGGGCCCACTGGTTGGCGGCGGTGAGGTTCGGGACGACCACCGGTCCCGAAAGGTCGGCCAGCGCCGCCCACAGCAGTCTCGACGCGGTCCGACGGTTGCCGGCCGCGAGGAGGACGACGCGGCCCGTCGCCTCGACGTAGGCGTAGCCGGACCCGGTCGAGGTGTCGGACACCAGCAGTCGGCCGCCGGCGAGCAGGAGCTCGTGGTCGGGACCGTGCGCAGCGCCGCGGGTCGCGCGGTCGAGCGAGTCCAGCAGGTCGATGTCGGCGGCGCTCCCGTCGCGGACCTTCTCGATCACCGGGATGGTCGTCCGGTCGACCGTGCCGGTCAGGTGCATCTGCGGGTGCAGGTCGAAGCCGGCCAGCTTGTAGCGGCGTACCGCTCGCGGGTCCTCCGAGGCGGACAGCATGGCGTGCAGGCAGGCTCGGCCGTGGTGCATGGCGGCGGCGAGCAGCGCGGTGCCGATGCCGCCGCCCTGCCGGTCGGGGCGGACGGCGTACGTCGCCAGGAACCACGTGGTCTCCCGCACGAACGACGTCGCGAAGCCGATCATCCGACCCTCGTCCTCGGCGACCCAGCAGCCGCCGGGGTCGGTCCCGACCAGGTGCGTGGTCCGGCGCACCCACGCCGCGGAGTGTGCGCTCGTACGCCGGGCTGACCGCGCGGCGCCCGCGGAGCGTTGCGGCAACGCGGCGAACGCCTCGTCGCTGAGCGACTCGGCGACGGCCACGTCACTCCCGCGCATCGGCCTGATCTCCACCCGGCACACCCTAGGGGCCGGGCCGGACGCCCTAGGGTGCTCGCCATGAGGATCCTCGTGGCTCCCGACAAGTTCGCCGGGACGCTGACGGCCGTCGAAGCGGCGCAGGCGATCGGGACCGGCTGGCGCCGCCACGCGCCGGGCGACGAGCTCGAGCTGGTCCCGATGGCGGACGGCGGACCGGGCTTCGTCGACGTGCTGCACGCGACGCTCGGCGGCGAGCTGCTCGCCGTCACCGTCACCGGACCACACGGCGGGCCGGTCCCGGCCACGGTGCTGGTGGTCGAGGAGACCGCCTACGTCGAGTCAGCCCAGGCGTGCGGACTCGCGATCACCGGGGGGAGCGGCGCCGAGTCGGCCACGACGTACGGCGTCGGCGAGCTCGTCCTCGCGGCGGTCGACGCCGGCGCCCGGCGGGTCGTCGTCGGGCTCGGCGGCAGCGGCAGCAACGACGGCGGGGCCGGCCTGCTCGCGGCGCTCGGTGCGACCGCCGACCGACCACTGGACGGCGGCGGCGCGGCGCTCACCGGGATCACGAAGGTCACCGTGCCGACGCCTCCCGGCGTGGAGATCATCGCGGCGAGCGACGTGGACAGCCCGCTGACCGGGCTCTTCGGCGCCACGAAGGTCTACGGGCCGCAGAAGGGGCTGACCGAGGAGCAGCTGCCCGCGCTGGACGGAGCGCTCCAGGACCTCGCGGCCGCGGCCGACCGACGGCTCGCCCTCGCGCCGGGCGCCGGCGCCGCCGGCGGGCTCGGCTACGGGCTGCTGCTGCTCGGGGCGGAGCGCCGACCGGGGCTCGCGCTCGTCGCGGACGCCGTCGGGCTCCGCGACCGCGCGCGGTCGGCCGACCTGGTCGTCACCGGCGAAGGCGCCTTCGACTTCTCCAGCCGCTCCGGCAAGGTGCCCGCCGGGGTCGCCGACGTCGCGGCCGAGGTGGCCCGGCCCTGCGTCCTGCTCGCGGGCAGGGTCGACGTGGGGGCCCGGGAGATGCGGGCGCTCGGCATCGAGTCGGCCTACTCCCTGCTCGAGACGGTGGGGGAGGAGCGGGCCTTCGCCGACCCGGCGGGGTCCTTGGAGGCACTCGCCGAGCGGGTCGCGCGCAGCTGGTCGCGGTGAGGAGGAATAACCGTCGATGACTTAGGATTGGAGCGAAGGACAGACCCCGCACCCACCACACAGGGAGCCACCATGACCGACACCACCTTCGAGCGCCGCGCCGACAGCATCAACCTGAGCCCCGTGGCGGCCGCCAAGGTGAAGAGCCTGCTGGAGCAGGAGGGTCGTGACGACCTCTCGCTGCGCATCTCCGTGCAGCCCGGTGGCTGCTCCGGCCTGCGCTACCAGCTCTTCTTCGACGAGCGCACCCTCGACGGCGACGTCGTCACCGACTTCGACTCCGTGTCGGTCGTCGTCGACCGCATGAGCGTGCCCTACCTCAACGGCGCGATGATCGACTTCGTCGACACCATCGAGAAGCAGGGCTTCACGATCGACAACCCGAACGCCACGGGTTCCTGCGCCTGCGGCGACTCGTTCCACTGAGTCGCACACGCACCGCAGACAACAGCCCCCGCCGGGTTTCCGGCGGGGGCTGTTGCATCCAGGGAGGGATGGCCAGGAGAGGTCAGTCGAGGTCCAGGTCCAGCGCGGCCGCGATACGGCGGGCGGCGACGGTCGGGTGGATCTCGGGCTTCCTCATCTCGCGGAAGTCCTCGAAGCGAAGGGACACGGGGCCGCGCGCGGCGGCCCGTGCGACGGAGTCGAACGAGGCCGGCAGCGCCAGCCGGGCACCGGCGGCACGGCAGTCGGCGGTCAGCTCGGACGGGGTCGAAGGGTCGTCGTAGGCCAGTCCGGAGACATGGTCGGCAGCGCTCATGCGTACGACGCTATGAACTACCGATGGGTACTCCAAGCGGTACCAACGGGTAGTGTTCCGGCACGTGTCTGGAAGCCTCCTGATCGCCGCGTCGATCGCCACCGACCACCTGATGACCTTCCGCGGCAAGTTCGCCGACTCCCTCGTCGTGGAGCAGCTCGACAAGCTGTCCGTGAGCTTCCTCGTCGACGACCTGGAGATCCGCCGCGGCGGCGTCGCGGCCAACATCTGCTTCGGCCTCGGCAAGCTCGGGCTCTCCCCGGTGCTCGTGGGTGCGGTCGGCGAGGACTTCGGCGACTACCGGTCGTGGCTGGAGCGACACGGGGTCAACTGCGACCACGTGTATGTGTCCGAGTCCCGGCACACCGCCCGCTTCGTGTGCACCACCGACGACACGATGGCCCAGTTCGCCAGCTTCTACCCCGGCGCGATGTCCGAGGCGCGGCTCATCGAGCTGACCCCCATCGTCAAGCAGGTCGGCGACCCGAGCTACGTGCTCATCGGCGCCGACGACCCGGACGGCATGCTCCGCCACACCGAGGAGTGCCGCCAGCACGGCTACCCGTTCATCGCCGACCCGAGCCAGCAGCTGGCCTTCGGCAGCGGCGAGCTGATCCAGCAGCTCGTCGACGGCGCCGCGCTGCTGTTCTCCAACGAGTACGAGTCGCACCTCATCGAGTCCAAGACCGGCTGGAGCGCCGCGGAGGTGCTCGACCGGGTCGGTACCCAGGTCACCACGCTCGGCGCCGACGGCGTGCGGATCACCCGCCGCGGCGAGGACCCGATCGTCGTGCCGGCCTGCAAGAACGTCGCGGCGGTCGAGCCGACGGGCGTCGGTGACGCGTTCCGTGCCGCGTTCCTCGCGGCCACCGCGTGGGGCCTCGGCCTGGAGCGGTCGGCGCAGGTGGGCTGCACCCTGGCGGCGTACGTCGTCGAGACCGTCGGCACCCAGGAGTACTCCTTCACCAGCCAGCAGTTCCTCGACCGGCTGAGCGAGAGCTACGGGACGGAGGCGGCCGCGGAGGTCGCCCCGCACCTGGGCTGAGCGAGCCTCAGCTCAGACGCCTGACGAGGTAGACCGGCACCCCGTCGGGGGCGGTCTCCTCGCCGGCGTACTCCTGCTGCCGGAGCCGGCACCAGGCCGGTACGTCGTGCCGCGCCGCCGGGTCGTCGGAGGCGACGCCCAGCACCGCGCCCGGCTCGACGTCGGTCAGGTGCCGGGCGAGCTCGATGATCGGGCGCGGGCAGGGCATGCCGCGGCAGTCCAGCGTCGTCGCGGCGACCGTCACAGCGCCACCTCGGCGCGCAGGTCGCTCACGACACCGGGCAGCACGTCGAGGAGCCGCTCGACGTCCTCGCGCGTCGCGTCCCGGGTGAGGGAGAGCCGCACGTTGCCGTGCGTCAGCGCACCCATCGCCCCGAGCACGCGCGACGGCTCGCGCGTGTCGACGGCGCACGCCGAGCCGCTGGCGATGCCGAAGCCGCGGCGGTCCAGCTCGGTCACCAGCGCCTCGCCGTCGACGTAGAGGCACGAGAAGGTCACCAGGTGGGGGAGCCGCTCGACCGGGTCCCCGACCAGGTCCACGTCGGGGATCGCCACGACCCGGGCGCGGACGAGGTCGATCAGCTCTCGCTGCCGCGCGCCCACGTCGTCGCGCTCGGCCACGACGGCCTGGAGGGCGGCCGCCGCCGCCAGCGCCCCGGGCACGTGGGTGAACCCGTGGTCGGTGCGCTCGGTGGGGTCGGGCGCCGGGAAGGGGTAGCGCCAGCGCGCCGTCCGACGCACGACCAGGACCCCGACGCCGCCGGGGCCGCCCCACTTGCGCGCGGAGCCGGCCACCGCCGTCCACGCCGCCGGCAGCGGCAGCCGCCCCATGGACGCGCACGCGTCCACGAGGAGCGGCACGCCGTCGAGCCCGGCGGCGATCTCGTCGACCGGCTGGACCGTGCCGACCTCGTGGTTCGCCTGCTGTACGACGACCAGGCCGGTGCGCCCCGCACGGGTGGCCGCGGCCACCGAGCCGGCGTCGGCGCGTCCCGTCGCGTCCACCTCGACGGACCGGACCGGCAGGCCCGCCCACGAGGCGGCGTCCAGGACCGACTGGTGCTCGACCGCGGTGGTGACGACGGCGCTGTTCGTCGACGGCGCGAGCCCGAGCAGCCCGGCGTGGACGGCGGCTGTCCCCGAGGTCGTGAACAGGACCTCGTCGCGGCGCACGCCGAGGGAGGCGGCCACGACCTCGCGGGCGTTGTCGAGCAGCAGCCGGGCGTCGCGGCCGGGGCCGTGCAGCCGGCGCGGATCCGCGTACCCACGCTCCACGCCGGCCGCCAGGACGTCTCGTGCGGCCGGGTGAAGAGGCTCCGCCGACGCCGCGTCGAGATAGACCGCGGGATAGATCACATCGCAACCCTAAGGCCCACCCCGCGGGCCGCCGGGGGGAGCGGTTCCGCTAATGTGCGACCAGTGAGCCCGTCCCCGCAGAGGGGTACGGGACCCAAGCCGTGAATGCTCGAGAGAGAGGCTCGTTCGTGGGTCTGCACTTGCCCGGAAAGCCGGGGGGCCGGCGACTGGCGGGGAAGACGTCCCTGTTGGTCGCGCTGGCCGCCGCCGTCGTACTGCTGGGGGGCTGCTCGTCGGAGACGAAGGACGAGTGGAAGCGGGCGGCCATGCCCGATCCCGCCTCGGCCCAGGGCGAGCACAACCTCTCGCTGTGGCAGGGCGCCTGGATCGCCGCGATGATCACCGGAGTCATCGTCTGGGGCCTGATCTTCTGGTCCATCTGGCGCTACCGCCGCCGCAGCGAGGCGGACATCCCCGTCCAGACGCGCTACAACCTGCCGATCGAGATCTTCTACACGATCGCGCCGGTCCTCATGGTCATCGTGTTCTTCACCCACACGGTCCGGACCCAGAACATCATGCTCGACGAGGGCAAGGTCGACAACACGATCGAGGTCGTCGGCCAGCAGTGGTCCTGGACGTTCAACTACGGGATCGGCACCCGCGACGGCTCGGCCGACGACGACCCGACCGACATGAAGTTCCCCTACGACAGCTACGTCTACGAGGCCGGCACCGCGGAGCGCATCCCGACGCTGGTGCTGCCCGTGGGCGAGACCACGCGCTTCAACCTGCACAGCCCCGACGTCATCCACGACTTCGGCGTCCCCGCCTTCATCATGAAGATGGACGTCGTCCCGGGCCGTGTGAACCACTACGCGATCACCCCGACGCGCCTCGGCGAGTTCAAGGGCAAGTGCTTCGAGCTCTGCGGCACCTACCACTCGCGCATGCTGTTCAACGTCAAGGTGGTCAGCGAGGCCGACTACGCGAGCTACCTCCAGGACCTGCAGAACAAGGGTCGCGAGACCACGAAGCCCCTGCTCGGCGGCTCGGAGGCCTACACGCAGGACGGTCTCAACACCCAGCCCGGCGGCGAGGGTGGCCAGGTGGGCGGCGACAGCGCTGATTCTGAAGGAGACAACCAGTGACCGCGACCGCATCGCCCTCGACCGCGACCCCGAGCGGGCGCCGGCCGTTGGGGCAGCTGGCCTACCGTCTGCTGACGACCACCGACCACAAGCTGATCGGCAAGCTCTACTTCGTCACGGCGTTCGCCTGGTTCCTCATCGGCGGCGTGATGGCGCTGATCATCCGCGCGGAGCTGGCCTTCCCCGGCAACCAGATCGTCAACGAGGAGCTCTACAACCAGCTCTTCACCATGCACGGCACGATCATGCTGCTGCTCTTCGCGACGCCGCTGTTCTTCGCCTTCGGCAACGCGATCATGCCGCTGCAGATCGGTGCGCCTGACGTCGCGTTCCCGCGACTGAACATGTTCAGCTACTGGTTGTTCCTCTTCGGTGGCCTCATCGCCGCGTCCGGCTTCCTGACCCCGCTCGGTGCCGCCGACTTCGGCTGGTTCGCCTACACGCCGCTGTCGGACGCCGTCCGAAGCCCCGGCGTCGGCGGTGACCTCTGGATCATGGGCCTCTGGATGGCCGGTCTCGGCACCATCCTCGGCGCGGTCAACTTCATCACGACCATCATCTGCATGCGTGCCCCCGGCATGACGATGTTCCGGATGCCGATCTTCGTCTGGAACACCCTCATCACGTCGCTGCTCGTCCTGATCGCGTTCCCGGTCCTCGCCGGTGCGCTGCTCTCGCTCGAAGCCGACCGCCAGCTCGGCGCGCACGTCTTCGACGCCTCCCACGGCGGCGCGATCCTCTGGCAGCACCTGTTCTGGTTCTTCGGGCACCCCGAGGTCTACATCATCGCGCTGCCGTTCTTCGGCATCATCTCCGAGATCCTGCCGGTCTTCAGCCGCAAGCCGATCTTCGGCTACGTCGGCCTGGTCGGCGCGACGACCGGCATCGCGGTGCTGTCCGTCGCCGTGTGGGCCCACCACATGTTCGTCACCGGTGCGGTCGACCTGCCGTTCTTCTCCGGCATGACCTTCCTCATCGCGGTGCCGACCGGCGTGAAGTTCTTCAACTGGATCGGCACCATGTGGGGCGGCTCGATCAGCATGGACACCCCCATGCTCTGGTCGATCGGCTTCCTGACCACCTTCCTCTTCGGTGGTCTGACCGGCGTCATCCTGGCCAGCCCGCCGCTGGACTTCCACGTCTCGGACTCCTACTTCGTGGTCGCCCACTTCCACTACGTGGTCTTCGGCACCGTCGTGTTTGCGATGTTCGCCGGCTTCTACTTCTGGTGGCCCAAGCTGACCGGCAAGATGCTCAACGAGCGTCTCGGCAAGATCCACTTCTGGCTGCTGTTCATCGGCTTCCACACCACCTTCCTCGTCCAGCACTGGCTGGGCGTCGAGGGCATGCCGCGCCGGTACGCCGACTACCTGCCGTCCGACGGGTTCGAGACGCTCAACCAGGTCTCGACGGTGGGCGCGTTCCTGCTGAGCCTCTCGATGGTGCCGTGGTTCCTCAACCTGTGGGTGACCCGCAAGGCGCCCAAGGTCGAGGTCGACGACCCGTGGGGCTGGGGCCGCTCGCTCGAGTGGGCCACGTCCTGCCCGCCGCCGCGCCACAACTTCTCGGTGCTTCCGCGGATCCGGTCGGAGTCCCCGGCGTTCGACCTGCACCACCCCGAGATCGCGGCGCTCGAGCTGGAGTCCGAGGACGAGCTCGCGGTCCACATCCCCGGCAAGTCCACGCACACGGAAGGTGACGCCTGATGAAGTCCGAGACCTGGATCTTCGTGGCCTGCACCATCTTCTTCGTGCTGGTCACCCCGGCCTACGCGCTGGTCACCGGCGCGTCGGAGCACGGCCTGGACTGGACGGGCACCTCGGCGCTCACCATGGCCACGCTGCTGACCGGCATGGTGTCGCTCTACCTCGGCTTCCACGCGAAGCGGATGGAGGCGCGCCCGGAGGACCGCAAGGACGGCGAGATCGCCGACGGTGCCGGCGAGCTCGGCTTCTTCCCGCCGTACTCGTGGTGGCCGCTGTGGTGCGGCGCGACGCTCGCCATCATCGTGTTCGGTGCGGCGATGGCCGCCTACTGGCTGATGATCATCGGCGGCGCCCTCGGTGCGATCGCCCTCGCGGGCCTCGTTTTCGAGTACTACCGGGGCGAGCACGCCCACTGAGGTCACAGACAGATCACGAAGGCCCGCCGGCTGCAACCAGCCGGCGGGCTTTTCCGTCCCAAGAGGAGTGGAAGTTAGGGTGGGGCCCGGCCGGGTCCCAGGACCTGTCCAACGAGTCGTCTGTCTGGAGAACGCCATGGGGTTCCTTCGCAACGCCAAGTCCGCGGCACTGCTGCTGAGTGCCGTGACCGCTGCGGCTCTCCTGACAGGCTGCCAGGCCGACGACGGCGCCCCCGATACGGGGGGTGTCGAGGCCAGCACCAGCGGTAGCCCGTCGCCGTCCCAGACGCCGACCGACCCGGTCGCGATCACCTCCAACGTCGCCAAGGGCGAGCGCGGCGTCCCGGTCGACCGCCGCGTGAGCGCGAAGGTCACCGACGGCCGCCTCGAGGGCGTCACGCTGACCGCGGGCAAGACGACGATCACCGGCAAGGTGGCCGCCGACGGCGCCTCCTGGACGGCCGACGACCTCCTCGAGCCCGACACGCTCTACACCTTCGACGCCAAGGCCCAGGGTCAGCAGGGCGGCACGACCGAGCGCCGGCTGCGGTTCAGGACCGAGGCGCTGAGCCTCAAGCAGCAGACCTACCCGTCGGTGGCCCCGCTCAACGGCGAGACCGTCGGGATCGGCATGCCGGTGATCGTCACGTTCGACGTCCCCGTGACCAACAAGAAGGCGTTCGAGCGGCACATGACGGTCACGAGCCAGCCGGCTCAGAAGGGCTCGTGGCACTGGTTGAGCGACCACGAGGCGCACTGGCGGCCGGCAACGTACTGGCAGGCCGGCACCGACGTCGACGTCGACGTCGCCATCAACTCGGTGCCCGCGGGCAACGGCGTCTACGGCCAGGAGGACCGCAAGCTCAGCTTCCACGTCGGCGACTCGCACATCTACCGCGTCAACACCCAGACCCACCAGATGAAGGTGTGGGTCAACAAGAAGCTGGCCCGCACGATCCCGATCACCACCGGCAAGGACGGCTTCACCACCCGGTCGGGCACCAAGGTCATCATCGAGAAGTTCGCCACCAAGCGGATGCGCTCGGAGACGATCGGCATCGGCAAGAACAACCCCGAGTACTACGACCTCGACGACGTCCAGTGGGCGATGCGGCTGACCTACTCCGGTGAGTTCATCCACGCGGCGCCGTGGTCGGTCGGCTCCCAGGGCTACGCCAACGTCTCCCACGGCTGCACCGGCATGAGCACGGCGAACGCGAAGTGGCTCTACGACATGAGCCGCCGTGGCGACGTCGTCGAGTACTCCGGAACCAACCGGCCGATGGAGTTCGGCAACGGCTACGGCGACTGGACCGAGTCCTTCGCCGAGTACGCCAAGGGCTCAGCCCTCTAGGACTGGCTCCGCAAGGAGCTCGCGCACCCGCGGGATCACCTGGGTGCCGTAGAGCTCGATCGACCGCATCAGCTGCTCGTGCGGCATCGTGCCGTTGCTGTACTTGAGGTCGAACCGCGCCGCGCCCAGCGTCCGCACGGTCCGCGCGATCTTGCGCGCCACCGTCTCGGGGGAGCCGGCGTAGAGCGAGCCCTGGGCGATCTCGTGGTCGTACTCCCGGCGGGTGGCGGGCGGCCAGCCGCGCTCGGCGCCGATCCGGTCGCGGTTGGCCTTGAAGTGCGGGAAGAGCAGCTCGGCAGCCTCGGTGTCGGTGTCCCACACGAAGCCGGGGGAGTGCACCCCGACCGGCAGCTTGCCCGCCGCCGGGCTCAGCTCGTCGAGGGCGCGGTGGTAGAGCTCGACGTACGGCGCGAAGCGGGCCGCGTCGCCGCCGATGATCGCGAGCATCAGCGGGAAGCCGTAGCGAGCGGCCCTGACGACCGACTCGGGGGAGCCGCCGACGCCGACCCAGGCGTTGACGGAGCCGCGCTCGGTCTTCGGGTAGACCTCGGCGTGGAACGGACCGCGGACGCTGCCGTTCCAGCTGACGTGACCCTCCGAGCGCAGCTGCGCGAACAGGTCGAGCTTCTCGCTGAACAGCCGCTCGTAGTCGGACAGGTCGAAGCCGAACAGCGGGAAGGACTCGGTGAAGGAGCCGCGGCCGAGGGTGACCTCCGCGCGGCCGCCGGAGACCGCGTCCAGGGTGGCGGTCTTCTCGTACACCCGGACGGGGTCGTCGGAGCTGAGCACCGTCACCGCGGTGCCGAGGATGATCCGTTCGGTGCGGCCGGCGATCGTGGCCAGGACGATCTCGGGCGCGCTGATCGCGAAGTCGGCGCGGTGGTGCTCGCCGACGCTGAACGCGTCGATGCCGACCCGCTCGGCCAGGACCGCCTCGTCCACGACGTTGCGCAGCACCTGCGCGTGGGGGAGAGGAGCGCCGTCGGCGTCCCAGGTGACGTCCCCGAAGGTGTCGAGTCCGAACTGCGTCGCGCCGAGATCCGTCATGGGTTCCCTCCTGGAGTGCTGGTCGACCGGTCAACGCGGCCGCCGGGGCCGATGTTCCGAAATGCCGGGAGGGCCGGCCCGTCGGGTGACGGGCCGGCCCTCCCGGCGTGGTGCTGCGATCAGTGGTGCTCGGGTCGGATCGGCTCCTCCGAGACCGGGTGGCGGCCGTCGAAGTGGTGACCCTCGGCCGAGTGGCCGTCGAGCGCCTCCAGCTCGTGAGCCTCGTGGTCGGCGTGGTGGTGCGCCTCCTCGAGCTCGGCGGTCGTCGGCTTGTCGACGTCGTCCGCGTAGTAGAGCGTGCGGATCTTGTCGCGGAAGCCGCTGAGCCGACCCTTCGGGGCAGGAACGCCGTTGGTGTCGTCCTGCGTCGCCGGGGTGAGCTGCTCCGCGCTGCGGTCGCGGACCGTGAGCGTGTAGGCCCTGGCCTCGCTGATCGGGAGGTGCTTCTCGTAGTAGCTGCCCTCCGGCGTCCGCATGATGACGCCGCTCTCGTAGCCGTGGAGGAGCATCTCGTTGTCGTGGCGCTGGAGGCTGATGCAGATCCGGCGGGTCACGAGGAACGTGATGATCGGCAGGATGAACACCGCAGCACGCAGGAAGTACGTGATCTGGTTGATCGAGGCGTGCAGCTTGATGGCGATCAGGTCGTTGCCGCCCGCGGCCCAGAAGCAGGCGTAGATGGTCATCAGCGCGACCATCGTCGCCGTCCGGGTCGGAGCGTTGCGCGGGCGCTGGAGCAGGTGGTGCTCGCGCTTGTCACCCGTGATCCAGCCCTCGATGAAGGGGAGCAGGAGCAGCACGGTGAAGAGCAGGCCGGGCAGGACGATGATCGGCAGGAAGATGTTCCACGACCAGGTCGAGCCCCAGAAGTGCGACTCGATGCCCGGCATGATGCGCAGCGCGCCGTCTGGCCAGCCCATGTACCAGTCCGGCTGGGAGCCGGCCGTGACCTTCGTCGGGTCGTAGGGTCCGAACTTCCACACCGGGTTCAAGGACATCAGACCACCCATGAGGGCGGTGACGCCGAAGACGATGAAGAAGAACCCGCCGGCCTTGGCGGCGTACACCGGGAGCATCGGGAAGCCGACGACGTTGTTCTCGGTGCGGCCGGGGCCAGGCCACTGCGTGTGCTTGTGGTAGACGAGCAGCAGCATGTGAGCGGCGATCAGCGCCAGCAGCAGGCCTGGGATCAGCAGCACGTGGATCGTGTAGAGGCGCGGGATGATCGCGTCGCCTGGGAACTCGCCTCCGAAGAGGAAGAACGAGATGTAGGTGCCGACGATGGGGATCGACTTGATGAAGCCGTCGGCGGCCCGGATGCCGGTACCGGAGAGCAGGTCGTCCGGCAGCGAGTAGCCGGTGAAGCCCTCGAGGGTGCCGAGCAGCAGCAGGAGCGAGCCGATCACCCAGTTGAGCTCACGCGGCTTGCGGTGCGCGCCGGTGAAGAACACGCGCAGCAGGTGGATCATCATCGCCGCGATGAAGAGCATGGCCGCCCAGTGGTGCATCTGGCGCATGAGGAGGCCGCCACGCACGTCGAAGCTGATGTTCAGCGCCGACGCGTAGGCCTCCGACATGCTGATGCCGCGGAGCTGGTTGTAGGAGCCCTGGTAGGTCACCTCGGCCATCGACGGCCGGAACCACAGCGTCAGGAAGACACCGGAGAGCAGCAGGACGACGAACGACCACAGCGCGATCTCGCCGAGCATGAACGACCAGTGGTCGGGGAAGACCTTGCGCAGGTTCTTCTTGCCCATCGCCGCGAGGCCGAGGCGCTCATCCGCCCAGCCGGCCGCGGCGCCCACCTTGGAGGGCTTCGAGGCGACGGCGGCGGTCCTGTTGGAGGCGGCCACCTTGGAAGTGTCGATGCTCACGACTTGAGCTCCTTAGCAACCTCTTCGGGACTCTTGGTGTTGCGCTCCCAGTAGCTCGGGCCGACCGGCTCGAGGAAGTCGCTGAGCGCGATGAGGTAGCCCTCGTCGTCGACGCCCAGCGGCAGCTGGGGCAGGTGCCGGCCGGCCGGACCGAAGACGACCTTGCCGGAGTCGGCGAGGTCGAAGGTCGACTGGTGGCAGGGGCACAGCAGGTGGTGCGTGGTCCGCTCGTTGAGCGAGATCGGGCAGCCGACGTGCGTGCAGATCTTGGAGTACGCCACGATGCCGTTGACCGACCAGTTGCGGGTCACGTCGCTGACGATGTCCGCGGGGTCCATCCGCAGCATCACGATCGCGGCCTTGGACTTGGCGATCTGGCGGTGGGCACCCTCGAGCTCGGGGTAGCCGTTCTCCTCGGTGGGGAAGAGCGCCTCCGGCTCGGCGTTGAACAGGTCGCCGATCTGGATGTCGGACGCCTTGATCGGCGTACCGACGACGTCGCGGACGACGCGCATGCCCTTGTTCCAGATGGTGTGCTCGAGACCGGCGCCCGGGTACTCGCCGACGACCTGGTGGGGGAGCGGGCCGAGGTCGCGGAGCATGACGACGGCCGGGGCGATCAGCAGGGCGACGGAGCCGAGGAGCGTGTTGCGCACCAGCGGCCGGCGGCCGATGCCGGACTCCTCGAGGCCGGCGTTGAGCGCGGCGAGGGTCTGGGAGCGGTCGGCCTCCGAAGAGGAGGCGGGGTGCCGCTCCTCGGAGATCTCGTGGTCGCCCATGAGCTTGCGGGCCCACTGGATGACACCGATGCCGATGAAGAGGAGGGCGAGGCCGAGGCTCACGCCGAGGGCGACGTTGGACGCGCCGAGGCCGATGAAGGTGTGGCCGTCGACGCCACCCTTGATGGTGATGTAGGAGACGACGAAGAGGACGGTGCAGATCGCCGACAGGCCGAAGAGCGTCGCGACCTGGCGCTCGGCACGCTTCTCGGCCCTCTCGTCGACGTCGGTCGGCCGCCACACGTGCCCCGGGAGGCCGGGGTCGGGCAGCAGCGCGTCCGTCGTCGCGTTGATGGGCTCGTGCCCAGGCTCGTGCCCAGGCTCGTGGCTGGTCGGGGCGCTCACGCCTGCGACTCCTTCTTCTTGGTCGAACGGGTGGTGTGGGCCGCGATCCAGACAGCGAACGCCACGCAGACGCCGAGGCCCACGATCCAGGCGAACAGACCCTCGCTCACCGGGCCGAGCGCACCGAGGCTGAAGCCGCCGAAGCCGGGCTGGTCGCGCATGGACTGGATGTAGGCGATGACGTCACGCTTCTCCTCCGGCGACAGGTTGCCGTTGGAGAAGTTGTCCATCGGGCCGGGGCCGGTCAGCATGGCCTCGTAGATGTGCTTGGGGGAGGTGTCGAGGATGCGCGGCGCGTAGCCGCCTCGCGGCATGGCGCCGCCCTCGCCCGTGAAGTTGTGGCACGCGGTGCAGTTGGTCAGGAAGATCTGACCGCCGCGGACGACCGCCGCCTGCTTCTCCTCGTCGGTGAGCCCGGTGGTCGAGTAGTCGGCCTCGGTCGGGATGGCGGGGCCGGGGCCCAGCGAGGCGACGTACGCCGCGAGGGCGGCGATCTCGTCGTCGTTGTAGGTCTGCGGCTTGGCCGGCCCCTGCTGGCCGGGCGCGGCGAGCGGCATGCGGCCGGTGCCGACCTGGAAGTCGACCGCCGCGGCGCCGACGCCGACGAGGCTCGGGCCGATCAGCTTGCCGTTGACGTCGGTCTGACCCTCGCCGTTCTGGCCGTGGCAGAAGGCGCAGCCGACCAGGAAGAGCTCACGACCCTCCTTGACCAGCTGCTCGTCGCTGGCCGTCGAGGAGGCCGAGGAGCTGGGGGAGAGGGCGGCGTAGAGGCCGCCGCTGACGAGCAGTCCGAGCAGCAGTACCGCAAGCCCGGCGACGGGGCCGCGACGGTGGCGCGAAAGACGACCGGCGGAGCGGTTCAGGAAACGCAATTCGAAGTCCTCACTCAGTCTGCTGCGCAGGTCACTTGATGATGTAGATCGTGGCGAACAGCCCGATCCAGACCACGTCCACGAAGTGCCAGTAGTACGAGACGACGATCGCGCTCACCGCCTGCTCGTGCGTGAAGGTCCGCGCGATGTAGGTGCGGCCGAGCACGAAGAGGAACGCGATCAGGCCGCCGGTGACGTGGAGACCGTGGAAGCCCGTGGTCAGGTAGAACATCGTCCCGTAGGCCGAGTCCGGGATCGTGACGCCCTCCTGGATGAGGGAGGCGTACTCGGTGGCCTGACCCGCGATGAAGATCGAGCCCATGATGTAGGTCAGGATGAACCACTCGCGCAGGCCCCAGCCGCCGACGTTCAGCAGGCCGCCGGAGCGGCCGACCTTGCCGGCCTCAGCCTTGAAGACGCCCATCTGGCAGGTCACCGACGACAGCACCAGGATCGTGGTGTTGACCGCGGCGAACGGGACGTTCAGCTTCTCGGTGTTCTGGGGCCACAGCTCGGGGCTGACGGAGCGGATCGTGTAGTACGCCGCGAACAGGGCCGCGAAGAACATCAGCTCGCTCGAGAGCCAGATGATCGTCCCGACGCTGACCATGCTCGGTCGGTCGTGCTGCCCCGTCAGACGGGAGGCCGGAATCGCAGAAGCAGTCGCCACGGACGCCATTATGTCGGTCCTCCTTTCCCAGGGCACCCCGGCCCCCTCTCTGAGGGGGTCATAAAGTTCAGACCGTGGTTCTTCCCCCGCTCAGTACCCCTCCTGACCTGCCTCAGTTCGGGCTCTCCCGGCTGTTCACGGAGTGGGGGCTGGCGCCGATCCCGTTCATCGTCACGGTCTGGGTGGTGGGCCTTTACCTGTGGGGCGTCTGGACGCTGAAGCGGCGCGGGGACCACTGGCCGGTCGGCCGGACGCTCGCCTTCGTCGTTGTCGGCATGGGGTCGTTCTTCCTCGCGACGTCCTCCGGGCTGGCGGCGTACGACACCACGCTGCTGTCCGTCCACATGGTCCAGCACATGGTGCTCTCCATGCTCGTGCCGCTCTCCCTGGCGCTGGGTGCGCCCGTCACGCTGGCGCTGCGGACCCTGACGCCCCGGCCCCGGCGCTGGCTGCTCGCCGTTCTCCACTCGCGGGTGGTGAAGGTGCTGTCCTTCCCGCCGCTGACGTTCGTGCTCTACGTCGTCTCGCCGTGGGCGCTCTACTTCTCGGGCTGGTACACGGCCTCGCTGCACTCCGACTACGTGCACGAGATGATGCACCTGCACCTGGTGCTGGTCGGCTCGCTGTTCTTCTGGCCGCTGATGGGCATCGACCCCATCCCGGGCCGGGTCGCCTACCCGTTCCGGCTGCTGCTCATCGTGCTGACGCTGCCGTTCCACGCCTTCCTCGGCATCACGATCATGGGTCAGACCGACCTGATCGGCGGCACCTGGTACCCCGACCTCCACGACGGCCCCATGGGGGCGTGGCTCCCCGACCCGCACGACGACCAGCACCTCGCCGGCGGGATCCTCTGGGGTGCCGGTGACCTCGTCGGCCTGGTGTTCTTCGGGGTGCTGTTCACCCAGTGGGTCCGGGCCTCGATGAAGGAGGCCGCGCGCGAGGACCGGCGCCTGGACCGGTTGGAGGCGCGGGAGCGTGCTGCGGCGGAGCATCATCTCCCTTGAGACACCGCCGGGGCGGCGTTCGTGACATCTGTCGGCCGGTGACCCCTCGCGGGGGTAGAGTCCGGGCCGTGACCGCGCAGAAGCCGCTCCGTGTGCTCGTCTACAGCGACGACATCGACATCCGCCAGCAGGTCATCCTGGCCCTCGGGCGACGCCCGCACCGCGACCTGCCGGAGGTCGAGTACGTCGAGGTCGCCACCGAGCCGGTCGTCATCCAGAACCTGGATGCCGGCGGGATCGACCTGGCCATCCTCGACGGCGAGGCGGTGCCCGCGGGTGGCATCGGGATCGCCAAGCAGCTCAAGGACGAGATCTACGACTGCCCGCCGGTCGTCGTACTGACCGGGCGTCCGCAGGACGCCTGGCTCGCGACCTGGTCGCGCGCCGACGCCGCGGTGCCGCACCCGCTCGACCCGATCCGGCTCGCGGAGACCGTCGTGGGGCTGCTGCGCGACCGCGTGCCCGCGACCGTTCCCTCCGCTGGCTGAGCCTGTCGAAGCCATGAGCAGCACCTGGCCCGACGTGCTCGGGGCCCTCGTCGCGCGCGCCGATCTCACCGCCGAGCAGGCCCGTTGGGCGATGGGCGAGATCCTCGGCGGGCAGGCCACCGACTCCCAGATCGCCGGCTTCGCCGTGGCGCTGCGCGCCAAGGGCGAGACCATCGACGAGATCCGCGGCCTGGCCGACGGCATGCTCGCCCGCGCGAACCAGATCTCGGTGCCGGGCCGGCTGCTCGACATCGTCGGCACCGGCGGTGACCGCTCCATGTCGGTCAACATCTCGACGATGTCGGCCATCGTCGCGGCCGGCGCGGGCGCGAAGGTGGTCAAGCACGGCAACCGGTCGGCGTCGTCCCAGTCAGGCTCGGCAGACGTGCTCGAGGCGCTCGGCATCCGCCTCGACCTGCCGATCGACCGCGTCGCGTCCGTGGCCGAGACCGCCGGGATCACGTTCCTATTCTCGGCTGCCTTCCACCCGGCCATGCGCTACGCCGCGGTCCCGCGCCGCGAGCTCGGCATCGGCACCGCCTTCAACTTCCTCGGCCCGCTGACCAACCCCGCCCGGCCGCAGGCGAACGCGATCGGCTGTGCCGACGTACGCATGGCGCCCGTGATGGCAGGCGTCTTCGCCGAGCGCGGGCTCGACGCCTGGGTCTTCCGCGGGGACGACGGGCTCGACGAGCTGACCACCACGACGACCTCCCACGTGTGGCGGGTGCGCGACGGTGTCGTGACCACGCACACGGTCGACCCCGCCGACCTCGGCATCACCCGGTCCACCGCCGAGGCCCTGCGCGGCGGGGACGTCGCCTTCAACGCACAGGTCGTACGTCGCCTGCTGGCCGGCGAGCCCGGCCCCGTCCGCGACGCCGTCGTGCTCAACGCCGGCGCGGCGCTCGCCGTCTACGACGGTGACACCGACGACGACCTGACCGATGAGCTCGCCGTCGGGATCGCCAAGGCGGCCGAGGCGATCGACTCCGGTGCCGCTCAGGCCGTGCTCGACCGGTGGGTCGGCGCCTCCGCTTGACCTCGTCGGGCCTTATCGAGCCGCTGGAACCGCGGTCACCGAGTCGTCCGACGGCCTGACCTCGTCGATCGGGCCTCCGGAACCCGCCTCGAGAGATGGGCGGCCGTTCGTCGCATCGAGGGCAGCCCAGAGCTGAAGGCCTCCCCCGAGGACGACGAGCGTGATGAGCACTGCGTCGGGCACGACGACCCACTCGCTGCTGTGGGCCAGCGGGCTGATGCGTTGCTCGCGGTTCTGCACGTGGAGCGTGCTCATGAGCTCGGTGACGATCGCGACCAGTGAGACCCCGACAAGAGCCACCCAGTCCGGAATCGGAACGGGCCGGCGATCGAGGACCAGGCCGATCAGCAGGAAGAACCCGACCGTGAACGGCAACGCATAGCGGCCCTGCCAACCGAAGCCCTGGTCCGCGTACATCGCGACCGTCGCGGCGATCGACACTGCGCTGGTCAACAGCCAGATCGCGGCGAGCGTGAGGCGCTCGGTCCTGGATGCCCGGACTGCTGCGACGGCCGCGACTGAGCCGGCGGTGGCGAAGGCGATCACGTAGAGGAGGTAGGGCGCGAACTCGGTTCGCGTCGGGAATGCGGCGACCGACTGGAAGAACCACAGCGCGTACTGCGCGGGGAGCTCGTCGAGAAGCGAGTTCTCCACCGTCCCGCTGGGGGCGACGAAGTTCGAGTGGGCGGTGAAGATCCACACCGCTACCGCGGCCGTCATGAGCGCGACCGCGCTCATGGCCACCCACGCGGCTCGTCGGCTCAGCAGTCCGCGGATCCGCTTCCGGCCCGCGAGTGCCGCAGCGCAGAGGACGATCAGCAGGCACCAGAGCGGCCCCATGGTCCGGAGTGCGACCAGCGGCAGTGCACCGGCGGTCGCGAGCCAGATGTAGTGCCGATCGTCCGCACCATCGGAGCGAACGATGCCGAGGAGCGCTGACCACAACAGGAGTCCCGCGGCCATCTCCACGCCGTTCGGGGCGACGATGGCGGTGGAGTAGACCAAGACGGGCGTCAGCGCCAGGGCCAGTCCCACGAGGGGCCAGCGGGTTCGCGCCCAGCGTCTCAGAGTGACCGCCGCGAGGGCGGTCAGGAAGCTGCTGATGAGCATCGTGGCGATTCGCATCGCATAGAGCGCCGTGACCCCGTGGAACGGGCGCCCCACCGAGCCGACGACGAGGTAGAACAGCGGGATCGACTGCGCCTGGGCGCTCGCGACCTCCGCCATTCCGCTCCCGAGGTCACGTTGTGCTGCGCAGTTGTCCCACGTCGTGTACCGGAGGCTGTAGCAGACGGGTCCGGCGGCATCGACGATCGTGCGATCCGCCGGGACGAACCAGCCCCAGCCCTGTGGTGAGGCTCGGTGGCTGTTGCTGAAGTCGCCGTGGGCGACGTCCGAGGCGCGGTAGGCATGGTCGTGCTCGTCGATCCCGCGGAACGGCGGAACGGCGAAGCACCAGGCAGCCTGCAGGAGAACCAGACCGATCAGGAAGGTCAGCAAGAATCGACGGTCGCTCATGCGACGAGTGGTCCCCTCGCACGGATCAGGAGATGGTGGAGCCGTGAGGTGACCCGCCAGCGCGCTGCCCGTGCCGCACGCTTCCAGCCTGCGGACTCGCATCGTCCGGCGATCTCGTCCAGCAGACGCGCCTCCTCGTCGAATCGCTCGCGTGACGCCGCGGTCAGGGAGGACGCACTGTCGCCGTGTCGTCGGTAGTGAAAGACGACCGTCGGGTCGAGCGCGAGGCTTCCGCCCTGCATCAGCACCCTCACGAGCAGCTCGAGGTCCAGCGTCGTCGGCAGGTCGTCCCGGAAGCCGAGCGCTGCGATCGCGTCGCGGCGCCAGCAGAGGGCCGGGAAGTAGGTCCAGTTCCCGTGCATGAGCGACGTGACCAGCCGTTCTCCCTCCAGCTCGGTGGGCTGGCCGATCCGCGGCGCGAGTGCCCGCTTGATGCGGTCGCCGACGGGCCGGGTGAGATGCCCCCGCCCGTCGATCACGGAGACCCCCGGGCTCAGGACGTCGGCGCCGCCGAAACGGGAGATCATCCCGCGTAGCACGCGCACGTAGTCAGGAAGCATGACGTCGTCGCAGCCGAAGAAGACGATGTACGGAGCTGTCGAGGTGTCGAGGCACTTCTGGAAGTTCCCGCACACCCCGAGCTGAGAGGCGTTCTGGGCATGGCTGATGCGTGTGTCTCCGAGACTGGCGATCCATGCCGCGGCGTCGAACCCCGGCTGGTGCCCGTCTTCGATGACACGCAACGTCCACGCGCCGTCCGACTGGGACACGACGCTCGCTACCGCACGGCGGAAGAGCCCGGGATCGCCATGGAACGGCATGCAGATCTCGACGACCGGCGCCTCAGACACCGGCGGCGTCCTTGTTCTCGACCACGTCCAGCTCGAGGAGAGCGTGTGCCCGTGTCAGCCGGGCCAGCTTGTCCTCGAGGTCCTGAACACGGAGGCGCTGGGCGATCGTCGACAGTGTGAAGACGACGACCAGCACGTAGAGCACCAGGCTGGGCGCCTCGCGCACACCGACGGCGTGCGCGGCCCACGACACGGTGTCGGGGAACAGCACGCCTACGATCCATGCGGCGGCGATGAGGAGACTGCTGATGCGAGCGAGCGCCAGCCGGCCGCCAGTCGGCTTGCCCTTGAGCACCCACCAGCTGGCGAGAGCCAGGCCGGCGAGGAGGAATACCTTGATGATCACGCGCTGGCCCTCATCCGCGCAGCGGTGAGGTCGTAGACGATGTTGAAGGCGTTGAGGTTCGACTGTCCCTTCGACCGTGAGTAGTCGGAGTAGAGCATCGTCACGGGGTGCTCCTGCCAGGTGAGCGACGCCGCGCCGATCCGGGACTCGATCTCCGACGCGTGGGCCATGCCGCGGTGGCGTAGATCCATGGCGGCCAGCGCGCGTCGGTTCAGCACCCGCAGCCCATTGTGCGTGTCGGTGAGCGCGAGACCCGTGGTGCGTCGCGAGTAGCGGAGTGCCGCGGCCATGAGCACGCGGCGCGCGATCGGCTGGCCCTCCGTGCGGCCGAGGTTGCGCGAGCCGAGCAGGATGTCGACCCCCGTCTCTGTGGCGACGCTGAGCATTGCGAGGGCGTCCTCGATGCGGTACTGGCCGTCCGCATCGAACGTGACGGCGTGCGTCGCCGACGTCCGGGAAAGGACGTAGTCGAACCCGGTCTGCAGGGCAGCTCCCTGTCCGAGGTTGACCCGATGCGTTAGGACGATGCCGCCCGCAGCGCGGGCCGCAGCCGCGGAGCCGTCGCGGCTGCCATCGTCGACGCACACCACGTGGCTGAAGTGCTCACGCAATCCGGCGACGACGTCCCCGACGACGGCTGCCTCGTTGTACATGGGGACAACTACCACTGCCTGCCAGGACTCCATGGCCACCTCCTACCTCGAAAGCGAGGCTAGGGACGCGTGGAGGCCGCGACGAGAGTGATGCGTTAAGAATGTTCGGGTGCTGCGTCGGATAGTCCGAACGGGCTATCCGAGGGGGGCGATCAGGTCAGGTCCGTGGTGTGAGCATCCCCGGCGTCCACCAGGGTCGCTCAGTCGAGGCCGATGGAGAACGCCGCTTCGAGGTCGTGCTTCGAGTAGGCACGGAACGCGATATGGGTCTCGGTGTCGGTCACGCCCGGCACCTTGTTGAGCCGGTCGGCGACGACTGCCGCGATGTCGTCGTGGTTGCGCACCCGCACGAGCGCGATCAGGTCGATCTGGCCGGTTGTCGAGTAGACCTCGCTGACCCCGTCGAGGGCGGCGATCGCCTCGGCCACCTCCGGGATGCGCGCGGTGTCGGCCTTCACGAAGACGATGGCGGTGATCACGGCCCTCACCGTACCGGCTGGTGGACCGTCGTGAGCCCGCGTTGGTCGTCGAAAGGCACGAGGCTCTTGCGAGACTCATTGACCGCGTCGTGCACGGCCAGGTGGCGGGTGGCTCCGCCGACGGGGCAGGTCCACTCGCCGTCGATGTCGACGAGCCGGATCCCCGGTGCCTCGAGCCAGCGGAGGATGACCTCGGACTCCTCGGCCGACGCCGAGGGGGTCGGTCCGGGCCCCGTCGTCACGGTCTCCGCACTCGCCTTCAGCTGGTCGACGTATGCGTGGGCGTTGGCGCCCGCCGGGATGACCCCGGCGGCGGCGAGCCGTCCGTAGCGGATGACGTGCACGCTCCAGCGGCCGTCGTCCTCGCGCCGAGACGCGACGATCTCAGGGCACCTGGTGAGCGCGGAGAGTCGCTGGGTGCGGGCGGCGGCCCGGATGAAGGCGGCCAGCCGGTCGCGGTGGATGCCGGCCTCCTCGAACCGCTCGTCGGCGGCGAGTGCCGTCATGCGCACGGTGAGGGAGTCGATGACGCGATCCGGCTCCTCCGACAGCGTCTGCCGCAGCTGCCCGACGACCTCGGCGTACGCCGCCTCGTCGGTGCTGCCGTCACAGGGGGACAGGCACTTGCCCATCTCGGCCAGAACGCACGGGCTCTTCGAGGGCCGTCGCGCGAGGCGTTCGGAGCACTGCCGGATCGGGAAGCTGTCGTGGAGCGCCTGCAGGGCCTTCTCGGCGACCTTCTTGGAGCCGAAGGGGCCCAGGTAGTCGGCGGCGTCGTCGAGGACCCGCTTGACCAGCGCCAGGCGTGGCCACGGTTCGCGGGTCAGCTTGATGAAGTGCACCTTCTCCGGGAAGCGGGAGCGCCGGTTGTAGCGCGGCTTGTGCTGCGCGATCAGCCGGAGCTCGCGCACCTGCGCCTCCAGTGTCGTGGCGCACTCGATGCCGGTGACCCGCTCGGCGATGCCGACCATCTCGCCCATCCGGGTGCGGGTCTCCGAGGCGGTGAAGTAGGAGCGGACCCTGGTCCGGAGGTCGCGGGACGTGCCGACGTAGAGGACCCGGCGTCGCTCGTCCTCGAAGAGGTAGACGCCCGGCGCGTGGGGGAGGGCCTCCGCGAGGTGGCGCTTGCGGCGCTGGGCGGGCGTGACTCGCCCGGAGAACGTCTGGAGCTCCTCGAGCGTGTGCACCCCGAGGCTGCCGAGCCGCGCCATGAGGCCGTGCAGCACGTCGACGGTGGCTCGCGCGTCCGACAGGGCCCGGTGGTTGGGAGTTGTCGTGGAGTGGAACACCTTCGCCAGCGAGGACAGCTTGCAGTTCGGTGCGTCGTCCCGAGTGATGACGCGGCGCGCGAGCTTCGCGGTGTCGACGACCTCGAAGCCCGGCCAGGGGCGGCCCTGCTGCTCGGCGAAGTACTTGAGGAAGCCGACGTCGAACGGGGCGTTGTGGGCGACGAGCACGCTTCCCTGGGCGAACTCCAGGAACGCCGGGAGCGCCGACTCGACCGGCGGGGCGTCGACGACCATCGAGTTGCTGATGCCGGTGAGGACGGCGATGAAGGCCGGGATCTCGCTGCGCGGGTTGACCAGCGTCTGGAACTCGCCGAGGACCTCGCCGCCGCGCACCTTGACGGCGCCGATCTCGGTGATCATCGACCCGCCCTCGGCCGAGCCGCCCGTCGTCTCGAGGTCGACGACGCAGAAGGTGATGTCGCGCAGTGGCCGTCCGAGCTCATCGAAGCTGCGCTGGGCTTCCCAGCGGGATGGCCTGGTGCGGACGGCGCTGCTCATGGCGGTGACGTTAGGAGCCACCTCCGACAATCCGCTGGCGGCGCGCGGGGCCGGCCGGGTGAAGGATCGCCTGATGGGGGACTGTCGGTGGCGGGTGCCACCGTGTGCGACATGACGACGAGGATCGACTGCGACACCTGCGTGGTGCGTGGGCTGGCGTGTCACGACTGCGTGGTGACGGTGCTGCTCGGGCCACCGCCGGAGCTGGGGTTCGAGGACGACGAACGCCGGGCGCTCGACGTGCTGGCCGCCGGTGGCTTGGTCCCGCCGCTGCGGATGGTGTCGCCGACATCGGCCGCTGAGGTGGAGTCGGCGTGACCTGTGTGACAGGTGTGACTGAAGGGGCCAAAGTGTCCACAACACGCCCGGAGGGCGGATTGGCCGCGCTCCCACATGGAGGTTAGAGTTCAGCACTCAGATGCCCGTGGAAGTGGGTCGACCGACCCACGCGGGCATCGCGCTGAGTTTCGACTGGATTCGGGCCAGTCGAGAGCCGGGGAACCAACCGGTGGCGCCGCAAGGCGTCGCCATCTGGGGTGAATCTCCCGCAAGGCGCGGCCGCTGGCGACAGCGGTGGCGAGGAGCGGGGGTAGGGCCAGTCGTGCCCGAACCCGTCAGCTCACCCGGTAGGCGTACGACACAAGCAAGGAGACCGCCCGCTCGTGCTGAACGGTCGGAAACGCGTCGCTGCAGCGGTGGCGGGCCTCGGGCTCGCCTGCACCCTCGGGATGACCGCCACGACGCCCGCAGAGGCGAAGCCCAATATCAAGGACGTGCAGGCGCGCGTCGACACGCTCTACAAGGACGCCGACCAGGCGACCGAGAACTACAACGAGGCCCGGCTCCGACTCTCTGCTCTCAAGCAGGAGCTCGACAGCCTTCGCGCCGATCAGGAGCGCCAGGACACCGCGCTGTCCTCGATCCGTGAGCAGCTGCGCGACTCGATGCTCCAGCAGTTCGAGGGCTCCAACCTCTCCGCCGTCGGTCAGGTCTTCATCTCCGACGACCCGAAGGTGTTCCTCGGGCAGCTGTCCACCATTTCGGACTTCGACAGCCTGCAGGCCGGGCTCTACCGCGACTACGCGACCCAGCTGGACGCCCTCCGTCTGCGCCGCAAGGCGACCGAGCAGCGCGCCGCCGAGGTCTCGGCGACCGAGAAGAAGCTCGCCGCGGACAAGAAGGCCGTCGACGGCAAGCTCGCCGAGGCGAAGGACCTGCTGGCCAAGCTGAAGGACCAGGAGCGCCAGGCGATCCTGTCGCGCGACTCCTCGTCCTCCGACCGCACGCCGGTCGACGTGCCGGCCAGCGGCCGCGCCGGCGCTGCCATCGCGTACGCGCGTGCCCAGCTCGGCGACGCGTACGTCTGGGGCGCCACCGGTCCCGACGCCTTCGACTGCTCCGGCCTGACGATGCGCGCGTGGGGGGCCGCCGGCGTCTCCCTGCCGCACTCCTCGCGTGCCCAGTACAGCTCCGGCCCGCACATCGCCGAGAGCGACCTGCAGCCGGGTGACCTGGTCTTCTACTACAGCCCGATCAGCCACGTCGGCATCTACATCGGCGGTGGCATGGTCCTCCACGCGGCCAACCCGAGCGCGGGCGTGGAGATCTCGCCGCTGCACTCGATGCCGTACTCCGGCGCCGTCCGCCCTGGCTGAGACACCGTTGACCACACGCAAGGCCGGTCGCCCACGTTGGTGGGGGGCCGGCCTTGCTGCCTTCCTGTGCCTCTGCGTCGTGGGGGTCGTCTGGCTGGCGGTCAAGCCCGACACCTACGTCGCCTCGCACCCGCAGCGCTCGCAGGTCTCCGCGCGTCCGGACCTCGCCGCCACCACGCTGGATGATCTCGAGCAGGCCGTCTCCAGTCACGACCGCTCGGCCGCCGAAGTGCTCGGCGCCGACGACCGGGCCGGCTCGCTGTTGGGTGCGGTGGCATCGAACGCCGGCGAGCTGGACGTCACCGACTTCAGCGCGAGGTACGTCGACGAGAGCGGCCCGGTCGATCCGGACGGCCGCTGGACCGCCGCGGTCGACTTCACGTGGCGGTTCGACGGCTACGACGCCGCATCCGTCCACACGGAGGTGGCGGTCGGCTTCGCGGTATCGGACGGAAAGGCCGGCATCACGGGCATCGGCGGGGGAGCGCAGCGCAGTCCCCTCTGGCTCACCGAGCCGCTGCACGTCCGCACCGGGGCGGGCGTCCTCGCGCTCGGACCGGACGCGGCGAACGTCCAGCGCTACTCGGCGCTGGCGCAGCGGGCCGTCACGATCGTCGGCCGGGTGGTCACGGGGTGGGCGGGTCCTCTGGTGGTCGAGGTGCCACGGTCGGAGGCAGCGCTGGACGCGGCGCTCGGCGCCGATGCGGGGACGTACGCCGGCGTGGCGGCCGTGACCGCGAGCGTCGACGGCTCGACGGCGGAGGACGCCCCGGTGCACGTCTTCGTGAACCCGGAGGTGATGAGCACCCTCGACAAGCAGGGGGCGCAGATCGTGATCAGCCACGAGGCGACCCACGCGGCCACCAACGCGCCCAGCAACACTCACCGTCCGATCTGGCTGACGGAGGGGTTCGCCGACTACGTGGCGCTGCGCGACGTCCACCTCCCGATCACCACGACGGCCGGCCAGATCATCGCCCAGGTCCGCAAAAGCGGTCCGCCGGCTCGCCTGCCCGACCAGAGCGATTTCAACTCGCACTCCGACAGCTTCGGCGCGGAGTACGAGGCGGCGTGGCTGGTCTGCCGGGTCATCGCGGACCGCGCGGGGGAGCAGGGGCTCGTCGAGGTCTACGACCGCGTCGGCGCCGGGGAGGACCTCGACACGGTCCTTCGCGACGTGCTCGGCGTCGGCACCGAGGGCCTGACGCACCTGTGGCAGCGGCGTTTGTCACACTTGGCCGCGTGAGAGCAGACGCACCCCCGGCGCGTCGCGTCGCGTTCGCCGTGATGGGCGTCGGCCTCGTCCTCTTCGTCGTCGTGGCCGTCGTACGCGTGCCGTGGCATCCCTATCCGGGTGGGCCACTCGATCCACCGCCGGCCGAGAGCGTGTTCACGCACGCGCAGATCTCGGCGATGGAGTCCTACTCCTCGTTCGCCCGCTTCTGGTCGCGCTCGGGGATGGTGATCTCGCTCCTCGTCGCGTGTGTCCTCGGCTTCTCGCCGCTGGGCCGTCGCCTGATGGGTCTCCTGCGCGGTCCGTGGTGGCTGCGGGTCGTCCAGGGCGTCGTCGTGCTCGAGGTCCTCGGCTCGCTCGCCACGCTGGTGCCCGCGATCCAGGTGCGCCGGCGCCAGCTCGAAGTGGGCCTCTCGCGGCAGGCCTGGAGCGGCTTCGCGACCGACCGCCTCACGAGTCTCGTGGTGTCGATCGTCGCCACGTCGCTGGGGCTGCTCGCGCTCATGGCGTGCGTTCGGCGCTGGCGGCGGTTCTGGCCCGCCATCGCCGGCGTGACGCTGGGCGTGCTGGTCCTGCTCGGGTCCTATGTCTACCCGGTGATCGTCGAGCCCCTGTTCAACAACTTCACCTCACTACCGGCAGGGGAGCTGCGCTCCGACGTCTTCGCCCTCGCCGAGAAGCAAGGCGTGCACATCGACGACGTGCTGGTCGCCGACGCATCGCGCCGGACGACGACGCTCAACGCCTACGTCTCCGGCTTCGGGAGCACACGACGAGTGGTGCTCTTCGACAACCTCGTCAACGAGGTGCCCCGCGCCGAGACGCTGTCGGTGGTGTCGCACGAGCTCGGGCACGCGAAGCACGACGACGTGCTGACCGGGTCGCTCCTGGGAGCGACGGGCGCACTCGCGGCGATCGGCCTGCTGGGGGTGATCGTTGAGCGCCGCCGCGCCGACGGCTCGCGGATCGGCGAACCGGAGGACGTGCCGATGCTGCTCGCTCTGCTGGCGATCGGCACGGTGCTGGCGCTTCCGCTGCAGAACACGATCAGCCGCCAGATCGAGACACGGGCAGACGTCGCGGCCCTGGAGACGACGAAGGACGCCGATGCCTTCGTGAACCTTCAGCGCAAGCTGGCACTCAGCTCGCTGTCGGATCCGACACCGGCGTCCTGGTCGCAGTTCTGGTTCGGGTCACACCCGACCGCGCTGCAGAGGATCGCTCTGGCGAAACGCCTGGGATCGTGATGTCACGGGGTACAGCCGGTGCTTCCGCTCTGCGCCAGGGCCGTCTGGATGTGGCCGCCGATCTCGTCGCAGTTGTCGGACAGCCGATGCCCGACCGCCTGGCCCAGTCCCACGACGACGATCGCCACGACTGCCGCGATGCCCGCGATCAACAGCCCGTACTCGACGGCTGAGGCACCTCTGTCGTTCCTGCACTGCATGGTCGCTCCTTGGAAAGGGCAGGGGCGCCGCAGAACGCACTGCGACGCCCCTTCATCGAAGGTGCCGAATGCCTCGGTCAGGCGCAGCTGCCGCTGAGGGTGGCGGCGCCGGACTTGATCGACTGGCAGGTCTTGTCGAACGCGTCCTTGACGATCGGGCCGAGGGCCATGACCGCGACGACGATGACGGCGGCGATGCCGGCGATGAGCAGGCCGTACTCGACGGCCGAGGCGCCGCGCTCCTCCATCTTGGCGAGGCGGGCGTTGAGCACGATGCGGAGGTAGTCCACCATGTTGATCTCTCCCCTTCATTGGAGTTTCTGGGGCCGCAGGCTCCTGGCCACGGCGACGTGGAGCCGCTGCCCCACGGTGAGAATGCTGGCGAACGGCCGATTGCGCGCGAATCGGGAGAGCGTGTCGATCCCGATAGCCCGTTCGGACTACCTCGCTCCCACGACGGCGTCCGGCGCCTCAAGAGCCAGACGCAGCAGGGCGCCGCAGCATGTCGCTGCGGCGCCCTGGTTGACCGCGGCGAGGCGCGGTCGACGTTCGAGCTGCGGTTACTGGTTGCAGCTGCCCGACCCGCTCGCGATCGCGGTGCAGGTCTTGTGGAACGCGTCCTTGATGATCGGGCCGAGGGCCATGACCGCGACGACGATGACGGCGGCGATGCCGGCGATGAGGAGGCCGTACTCGACGGCCGAGGCGCCGCGCTCCTCCATCTTCGACATGCGAGCGTTGAGCATGATGCGCAGGTAGTCCACCATGGTGATCTGTCTCCCCTTGAGATGTTGGCCGAGAGCTGGGCTCCGGACGTCGTTCCCGTGTGTCCGTGGAGCCCGTGCCCCACGCATCAATCCTGAGGGAGCGGCACGCGCGCCGAATCGGGAGACAGTGTCGACCTTGGTAGCCCGTTCGGACTACGAAGGTCCCAGGTCAGCCGACAGGTCGCCCGGCCGGCTGGACGCTGGAGAGCAGCCCGATCCGCATCGCTGTCACGAGGGCCTGGGCGCGGTTCGCCGCGCCGAGCTTCTGGTAGATCTTCGCGATGTGCGACTTCGCCGTCGACTCCGACAGGTAGAGCTGCTGACCGATCTGGGCGGCGCCCAGCCCGTCGGCGAGCAGCAGCAGGACCTCGTGCTCCCGATCGGAGAGCTTGGTGGACTCCGACGTGGCGCGTCGCATCATCGCCTGTGCCAGTCCGGCGCACACGAACGAACGGGGGGAGACCGCTGCATGCCGCGCAGCCCTGACGACCTCGCCGGACGGCGCGTCCTTGCCCACGAAGCCCGAGGCGCCGGCCTCCATGGCCGCGAAGATCTGGTCGTCGCCCGAGTGCATCGTGAGCACGACGACACCCGTCTTGTCGTTCGCCTTCCGGATGCTGCGCACGATGTCGAGCCCGGTGCCGTCCTGCAGCTGCAGGTCGGCGACCACGACACCGGGGGAGAGGGCGGCGTAGGCCCTGAGGGCCTCGGCCACGCTGCCCGCCTGCCCGACGACCTCCATGTCGTCCTCGAGCTGCATCACGCCCGCGAGTCCCTCGCGGATGAGCTCGTGGTCGTCCACCAGAAGGATCTTGATCGGCTCGCTCATGCTTTCACCCTCGTCTCATCGTCGAAGTCCGGTTGGAGGACCGTGATCTCTTCAGGGCCGCCGTCGCCCCGGATCGTGACAGACACGCACAGGCCGCCGCCAGGGGAGTCCGTCAGCTCGAGTGCGCCGTTGACCAGCAGGGCGCGCTCGCGCATGATCTTCAACCCGTGCGAGTCGCGGCGGCCTGGCTGCAGACCGCGCCCGTCGTCGGTCACGGTGATCCGCGCTGCGGGGGCACGCACCTGGCAGTGCACCTCGATCGCGTCCGCCCGGGCGTGCTTGACCGCGTTGTTCATGGCTTCCTGGGCGATGCGGAACAGCTCCGCCTCCACCTCGGGGCGGAGCCGCTCGGTGAGCTCGTCGGCGGTCACGTGGATCGGAACGCCTGAGACCTCCGAGAGGTTACGGGCGACCGAGGCGATGGCGGCGCCGAGACTCTCGCTCTCGCCGATGCTGGTGCGCAGGTTGACGAGCGACCGGCGGATCTCGGTGACGATCGCACTGACCCGCTGGCGGAGCATCGCGATCCGCTCGTGCTGCGCGTCGGTCGTCGCGACGGCGGCGAGCGCGTCGGCGAGGTAGCCGAGGGACGCGATGTCCTGGGCGACCCCGTCGTGCATCTCGCGGGCCAGCCGACGTCGCTCCTCGGCGCTGGCGGCGTCGCGGAAGGCCGCGAAGAGGAGAGCGGTGTCGAGGTGGACGGCGCTCGGGCGCAGGGTCGCGGTGAGCCGGCGAACCGCGCCGTCGAGGCCGACGGCGCGGACGTCGGTCCCGTCAGGGAGCGCGGCCACGACGACGCCGGTGGTGCCGGAGTCGGCAAGCAGTGGGAAGCCGAACAGGCGGTCACGCTGGACCGGCGCGCACTGACGCCAGCACTGGGTCGCCAGCGCCTCGAAGTGCTGCACGTCCTCGGGGGTGCCGAGCGACTTCGTCACGAGCGGGAGCAGGGCTCCGTCGCGGGCGACGTACAACGTCATCGCCACCGTCGGCACCTCGTCGCGGACGGCGGAGAGGATCGAGCCGCCCAGAGCGACGGGGTCCAGGCCGCTGTCGAGCCCCTCCGAGATCCCGATCAGCTGACGCAGGAGGCTCTGCGCGTAGTGGTAGGGCGCCAGCGGGTCGCTGCGCTCCACGAGGGCGCCGTGGAGGAAGGTCCCGATCAGGGCAAGGCCCAGACCGGTCACCGACCAGCTGAAGGCGGCGGAGAGCTGCTCAGCCGTGAGTGGCCCGCCGATGAGGAAGGCGAACACGACCAGCATGGCGAGCTCGGCACACAAGGATGTCGCCATGCCCCAGAGGCCGCGGAAGACCGAGGCCGTGAAGGGTGGCACGCACAGGGCTCCGAGGACGGCGGTGGAGGTGTCGACCACGATCCCGCAGACGATCCCGACGAGAATCGCCTCGCCGGTCGTGAGCAGCGCGAGTGGAAGGACGCGACGCAGGTCCACGATGGTGGCGAGGGCCCAGATGGCCCCGATGACGAGGAGCGCGAGCAGGGCCGCCGCATCACGGGTCCACAGCACGGGCCCGGTGAGCGCGACCAGCACGATGATCCGTGCGAGCGCTGCCACCCGGAAAGGCAGTCGGTCGGCGTCGAACATCAGCCGCCGAAGTTGTCCATGATGTTGATGGCGGCCGGCCCCATGACCGCGACGAAGAGGGCGGGCAGGATGCAGAAGATCAGGGGGACGGTGATCTTGACCGGCACCTGTTGGGCCTTCTCCTCGGCCCGCTGACGGCGCTTGACGCGCATCTCCGACGACTGCACGCGGAGCACCTGCGCGATCGGGATGCCGAAGGAGTCGGCCTGCACCATCGCCGAGATGAACGAGCGCAGGTCGTCGACGTCGACGCGCTCGCCCAGCGACCGGAGCGCCTCGGCCCGGCCCATGCCGAGCTGCATCTCGCGGATCATGCGTCCGAACTCGTCGGCCAACGGCCCGTCGGTGTTCTGCGCCACCTGCTGCACGGCCGCGTCGAAACCGAGGCCCGACTCCACGCTGATGGTCATGAGGTCGATGGCGTCCGGCAGCTCCCTCTCGAGCTTGGCCGACCGATCGTAGGCGAGCTGGTAGAGGTAGAAGTTGGGCCCGAAGAACCCGATGACCAGGCCCGCGCCGACGAAGATCAGTCGTGTCGTGGGGGCGTGGGCGAGCAGCAGGCCGATCGCGAGGCCCAGCAGCAGGCCGAGGCCTGCGCCGAGGACCTTGCCGGCGGTCACCCTGTCGACGGTCCAACCGGCCGGGTTGCCGGCCAGGTCGAGCTTCTTGCGGATCCGCTCGGCCGAGTCGGCGCCGCTGATGCGCCGACCCAGCTTGAGTGCGCGCTCCTGCAGTGGTTGGAGCACCCGGTCGGCGAACGGCTTCTCCAGGTCGACCGTCAGCTCGCGCGGAGCGTCGGTCATGGCCTGCAGCACGGCGAGGGAGCGGTTGATGCCGCGGGCCTCTTCGGCGGGGCGGAGCCCCATCGCCAGCAGCGCGATCGCCACCATGACGAGCAACAGCCCGAGAACGAACAGGAGCACCATGTCAGACCTCGACTCTCACGAGACGACTCATCCAGAACACGCCCACTCCCAGCCACAGTGTGCCACCCGCGAGCATGAGGATGCCCCGGATGTCGGTGAAGAGGGGAGAAACGTAGTTCCAGTTCGTCAGCGTCAGGTAAACGACGAACAGCGGCGGCAGCAGACCCAGGACGATGGCCGACAGCTTGCCCTCAGCGGCGAGGGCGCCCACCTGGCGGCGCAGGTACTCCCGCTCGCGCATCGTCGCGGCCACGGTGTCGAGGAGCTCGGCCAGGTTGCCGCCGACCTGGCGCTGGATGCGGATCGCCATGACGACCCAGGTGAAGTCCTTGCTCTCGAGTCGCTCCGCCACGCCTTCGAGAGCGTCCTCGAGCGACACGCCGAGCCGGGTCTCGACGAGCACCCGTCGGAACTCGCCGGCCACCGGCTCCACGCCGTCGTTGACGACCGTGTCCATCGCCTGCGCGAGCGACAGACCGGCGGCCAGCGAGCCGGAGATCAGCTGGAGCGTGTCGGGCAGTGCCTTGCCGAACGCCTTCTGCCGACGGCGGCGCCGCAGCCCGAGGTAGACCCACGGGCCGATGATGCCGAAGGCCAGGAACACGATCCCGAGCAGGAGGTTGCCCCGGCCGAGCAGGAGGCCGAACAGGGTCACGGCGACCGCGATGCCGGCATGGAGGAGCAGCCACTCGGCGGGCTTGAGCTCGCTTCCGGCGGCGTCGAGCCGAGCGGCGATCTTGGCCTCGAGACCCGCGTTGCGCTTGAGGATGTCGGCGGCGGCCGTCTTCGCCGAGGCCAGCACCTCGTCGGAGTCGGCCTTGTGACCGCCGCGCCGACTGCTGCGGCGGCTGGTCGCGGTGGTGTACGACGTGACCCGCTGCTCAGGGGTCAGTGGACCGGTGGGCCTCGGGATGATCAGGATCAGCAGGAGTGCGATGCCGAGGCCGAGGCCGGCGACCCCGGCGTACATGCCCCACCGCGGGATGACGAACCCCGTGGCCATGGTGGCGACGGTCGGCGGTCCGGCGGCGCGGACCTTCCCGAACGCGCTCGCGGTGACGTCACCGAAGCTGACCTCGACCGTGGCCTCGGTCGCGGTGACGCTGGCGGGCACCTGGGCGGTCACCAGCACCTGGCGCGCCAGCGCCTGCGCCTCGGCGGCGAACGTGGTCGCCAGGGCGTTCGGGTCGGCCGACAGGACGCGGCCCTTGCCCGCGTCGGCGAGTGCCACGAGGGCGGAGTCGTCGGCGGCCTGGTCGACGGCGACGACATCGACCAGGGCCTTCGCCTTCGAGATGGCCGACGTCGCGGTGTCGAGGGTCGTCTCGCTGGCGTCGGCGCCGTCGGACAGGACGAGCAGGGACCGCTGGCCGGCGGACCCGGCCGCCTGGACGGCGGCGACCATGGCGTCGTAGAGGTGCGTGCCGCCGCTGAGCGTGAGTCCGTTGATCACGTCGGTCGCGGCGGCGCGGTCGCGCGTCGGCTGCAGGTCGGTCGTGACCTCGTGGTCGAACGTCACGACGCCGACGTAGACGTCGCTCGGCACGGTCTGGAGGAACAGCAGCGCGGCGGCCTTGGCGGCGTCGAACTTGGCGCCCTTCATCGAGTTGCTCGTGTCGATCGCGAGCATCTCGGTCCGGCGTACGCCGCCACCGTTGCGGGCCGTCGTCGCGGTCGCCTCCGCCGCGGTGCCGTCGATCGTCACCGCAACGTCGCCGAGCTGGACATCCGCGTCAGCGGGGACGGACACGAGCAGCTTGAGCCCGGCCTCGGTGCGCTGCATGTGCGTGATCGCGCTGTCGCCGTCCGCCGCGTGGGCGGCGGGCGCGGCGAGCGCGAGGGTTCCGAGAGCCGCCACCACGGCGGCGACGAGACGCCTCATCAGCCCCGGTCCGGCACGAAGAGCATCGGGTCCACCGTCACGTTGGAGTTCGCCATCTTCTCGAGGAACTTCGGTCGGAGTCCCGTGGGCCTCAGGCTGCCCAGCGCACGACCCTCGGCGTCGAAGCCGGCGGCGGTGTCGTAGGCGAAGATGTCCTGCAGCGTGATGACGTCGCCCTCCATCCGTTCCACCTCGGTGACGTGGGTGATCTTGCGGGTGCCGTCCTTGAAGCGGGTCTGGTGGACGATGAGGTCGACCGCCGAGGTCACCTGCTCGCGGATGGCCCGAACCGGGAGGTCCATGCCCGCCATCAGCACCATCGTCTCCATGCGGGCGAGCGTGTCGCGTGGCCCGTTGGAGTGCAGGGTGCAGATGGAGCCGTCGTGGCCGGTGTTCATGGCCTGCAGCATGTCGAGCGCGGAGGCGTCACGGACCTCACCGACGATGATGCGGTCGGGTCGCATGCGGAGGCTGTTCTTGACGAGGTCGCGGATGCTGACCGCGCCCTTGCCCTCGATGTTGGCCGGTCGCGACTCGAGCCGGACCACGTGGGCCTGCTTGAGCTGGAGCTCCGCGGCGTCCTCGATGGTGACGATGCGCTCGTCGTCGGGGATGAAGGAGGACAGGACGTTGAGCGTCGTCGTCTTGCCGGCGCCGGTCGACCCGGACACGATCACGTTGAGCCGGCCGCGCACGCACGCCTCGAGGAAGCGCCGCGACTCGGGCGTCAGCGACCCGAAGCGCACCATGTCGTCGGCCGTCAGCGGGTCCGCGGAGAACTTCCGGATCGTCAGCGCCGACCCGTCGATCGCCAGCGGCGGGACGATCGCGTTGACGCGGCTGCCGTCGGGGAGGCGGGCGTCCACCATCGGGCTGGACTCGTCCACACGGCGCCCGATGCGCGACACGATCTTGTCGATCGTGCGCCGCAGGTGCGCCTCGTCGGTGAACTGGCCGTCCGCCTTGACCAGCCGTCCCGACCGCTCCAGCCAGATGTCGGCATGGCCGTTGACCATGACCTCGGACACCTCGGAGTCACGCAGGTAGGGCTCGATGGGGCCGTTGCCCAGGATGTCGTCGCTGATCTCCTGGATGACCCGCTGGCGGTCGCTGTTGGACAGCGGTCGGTCCTGCGCGGCGATCACGTCCTGCAGCACGCTGCGGACGGCCTGGTCGAGCTCCTTGGCGTCGAGGTCCGACTCGTAGAGCTGCGGACCGAGCTGCTTGAGGAGCTCGCTGTGCACGCTGGCCTTGATGGCGTCGAACCGGTCGGACTGCTGACCTGCCGCGAGCAGTCGACGGGACGCCCCCTCGGCCGTGGCGGCAGCGGCCGCAGGGGCCGCCGGCGCGGCCTGGACGACGGGCGCGGGAGGCGGGAGTGGCGGTGCCGCCTCCGGCTCCGGCGGTACGTCGGCCCGGCGCTTGCCCGCCGGCGTCTCGGCGGACTCCTCGGCGACGTACGGCTGCTCGACCGGGGTCTGCCCGACGAGCGGCTCGGCGGGTCCGTCACCGGACTGCCGCCGGGCGGCGGCGATCCGGTCCGCGAGGCTCACCGACGCCTCCTCAGTCGGCGCTTCGGCTGCTGATCGACCTCGTCGACCTGGGCTGCGGTCGCAGCCGGAGGCGTGGCGATCTGCTCCCCGGCGAGCAGCGAGGCGAGCGTGATGATCGCCGTGCTGGTCGGGTGGTAGGGGTTCTTCGCGACGATCGGGTTGCCGGCGTTGGTCGCCGCCGCCACCTCGAGCGACGTGGCCACCTTGGCCGTCGGCCGCATCCCGAGGATCGCCTCGACGCGGTCGGCGCTGATCCCGACCTCGTCGTCGGCGCGGTTGAGCAGGAGGTGCCGGCGGTCCTGGGCGATGTTGAGCATGTCCAGCGTCTCGAGCGCGACCTTGACGTTCTTCAGGGTCGGCACGTCGAGCGTCGCGATGATGAGGATCTCGTCGGTCTCGTCGAGCGCCGTGAGGGTCTGCTCGTCGAACGCGGGCGCCGTGTCGACGACGACGAAGTCGAAGGACTCCTTGAGCAGGCGCAGCACCTGGGAGACGAGCGTGGGGCTGATCCGGTCACGCACGTCCGGGTGCGACGGCGCGGCCAGGATCATGAGCGAGTCCTGGTGGCGGGTCAGCAGGCCGTTGAGGAGCTCGGCGTCGAGGGTGTGCTCCGAGCCGATCGCGTGCTCGATCGAGTGCGTCGGGAAGAGCTGCATCGTGATCGCCACGTCGCCGAACGCCAGGTCGAGGTCGACGAGGCAGACCCGTCGGGCGCCCCCCTCGCTGAGCGCCAGCCCGAGGTTGACCGACATGGTGGTCTTGCCGACGCCGCCCTTGGGCGACCAGATCGTGATCACCTTGCCGGACTGGCTGGCCCCGCCGGGCCCGCGCAGGGCCAGGAAGAGCTGGTAGGCGCGGGTGACCGCGGCGGAGACCGCCTCGGGGGACCCGCTCGGGATGACGTCGCGGGCACCGGCCTGCATCGCGGCGGTGAGGACGTCGGTCGTCAGCTCCTCGCGGATGAGGACCACGCTGACCGTCGGGCGGACGGTCCGCAGGGTGTCGCACAGCGCGAGCGCCTCGGGTACGGCGACGGCCGGGCCGAGCACGACGACGTACTCGTCGTGGTGCTGGGCGAGCCAGGCGCGCGCTCGGTCCATGGTCGCGACGCCCTGCGAGCCCGCGGGGAGCGAGCGGAGCAGGGTGGCGACGGTGTCCTGGTCGGGATCGACGATGACCGGCATCGGATCACCCGAAGAGGTTGTCGTAGTCGGTGCGGATGCCCGGCTTGACGGTCGCCTTGCCGTCGGTGGGCAGCAGTCCGAACGCGAGCTCGCCGTTGCCCTGGCTGAACATGATCTTCTGGCCCTCGTCCTGCGTGACCGCCAGCGTGAGCAGCGTGCGCGGCAGCTGCTCGGTGGTCTGGGCGCCCGACTGGGACGTCGTCGTGGTCGAGACCGGCGTGGTCGACCCGACGCCGATCACGGTCACCTTCGGCAGCAGGAGCTGCGTGAAGGTCTTGCCGCTCTTCGGGTCGGTGCCGTTGAGGAAGATCGCGACCTGGGACCCCGGGTTGACGAAGCCGGCCACACGGGCGGTGTCGGTGAGGTTGACCGAGATGGCGATCTGGTTGTCGGGGATCTGGAGCAGCGTGGCGGGCGCGGCCGTCGTCCCGAACTTGGACGAGATGATCTGCTCGCCCGGGTAGATCGTCGTCAGGGCGACCTTGCCGGCCAGGGCCGAGAGGTCGACCTGGTACTCCGGCAGCAGCGAGTTGTTGGCGACGGCCTTCTTCGTGATCTTGCCGGCGCTCGAGGCCGCCTCGATCGTCTCGCCCGTCTGGATCGGCTGGGTCGCCACGAGGACGTCGGTCGTCTGGAACTGGTCCTGCGCACGCGTGTCCGCGCCCCGCACGTACATGAAGACGAGGACCGCACCCAAGGCGGCGACCAGCGCCGCGGCGACCACCAGGATTCTGCGTCGCTCCATCGACGACCTTTCGACTCAGGGGTCGATCCGAGCTCGCCCCGCACTGGCGAGAACTGTAGGGATCCGCTGGTGCTGGTGTGGCAGAACGGAAGTCAAAGTCGTGGGAGCCCCGGGCGCCGCTTGTACGACGCCCGGGGACTGCACCCCTGGTCCTGTCCGCGTGAGCGGGAAGGTCCCGGATCGACATGGCCCGGTCGGGTGGTGCGGGTAGTCCGGTCGGCAGGCCGGAATCAGCCGTTCGCCGACGCCATCAGTGTCCGCGATGTGAGACAGCGCGCGGGGTCAGGAGTGGTAGAGCGCCTCGACCTGGTCGCGGAACTCCTTCATCACGACGTTGCGCTTGAGCTTGAGGCTCGGCGTCAGCTGGCCGCTCTCCTCGGTCCACGAGTCCGGCAGGATCGCGAACTTCCGGATCGACTCGGCCTTCGAGACCGCCTTGTTGGCATCGTCGACGGCGCCCTGGATCTCGGCGACCAGGTCGGCGTCCTCGACGAGCGTCGCGAGATCGACGACCTTCCCGTGCGACTCCGCCCACGTGGGCAGCGACTCCAGGTCGAGCGTGACGAGCGCGGCGATGAAGGGCTCGCCGTCACCGACGACGATGCACTGGTCGACGAGCGGGTGGGCGCGCAGCCGGTCCTCGAGCACGGCGGGGGCCACGTTCTTGCCGCCCGCGGTCACCAGGATCTCCTTCTTGCGGCCGGTGATCCGGACGAAGCCCTCGTCGTCGACCTCGCCGACGTCGCCGGTGTGGAACCAGGCCTCCTCGCCTGCCGGGCCGTTCTTCGCCTCGGCGGTGGCCTCCGGGTTGTTCCAGTAGCTGTGGAACACCTGCCCGCCCTTGAACAGCAGCTCGCCGTCGTCGGCGACCCGGACGGTCGTCCCCTCGATGGGGCGGCCGACGGTGCCGATCTTGATGGCGTCGGGAAGGTTCACGGTCAGCGCGGCCGTCGTCTCGGTCAGGCCGTAGCCCTCGAGGACGGTGAGGCCGAGCCCGCGGTAGAAGTGGCCGAGCCGCTCGCCGAGCGGCGCGCCGCCGGAGACGGCGTACTCGCAGTGGCCGCCGAGGGCGGCGAGCAGCTTGCCGTAGACCAGCTTGGCGAAGATCGCGTGCTGGGCCCGCAGCAGCATCGGCACCCGGCCCTTCTCGCTGGCGCGCGAGTAGGCGATCGCGACCTCGGTGGCCTTGTCGAAGATCTTGCCGCGGCCGTCGGCCGTGGCCTTCTGGGACGCGGTGTTGAAGACCTTCTCGAAGACCCGGGGCACGGCCAGGATGAACGTCGGCTTGAACTCGCCGAGGTCGTCGATGAGGTTCTTGATGTCGGGGGAGTGGCCCAGCTTGGTGCGCGACTTCACGCAGCCGATCTGGATGACCCGGGCGAAGACGTGGGCCAGCGGGAGGAAGAGCAGGGTGCTGCGGCCCTCGGTCCGGAACAGCCGGTCCAGCTCGTGCACGGCCACGCCGAGCTCGAACATGAAGTTGCCGTGGGTGAGGACGCAGCCCTTGGGGCGTCCGGTCGTGCCCGAGGTGTAGATCAGGCTCGCGACGTCGTCCGGCGTGAGCGACGTACGACGCTTCTCGATCTCCTCGTCGGAGAGGTCCGCACCCAGCCGCGTGAGCACGTCGACGCCGTTGTCGGCGAACGACCACACGTGGTTGAGGTCGGCGAGCACGCTGCGGGTCTCCGCGATCCGCGCGACGTGCTGCGGGCCCTCGGCGATGACGGCCTTGGCGCCGGAGTCCTTGAGGATCCAGTGGACCTGCTCGGAGGAGGAGGTCTCGTAGATCGGCACGGAGACCGCGCCGGCGAACCAGATGGCGTAGTCGAGCAGCGTCCACTCGTAGCGCGTCTTGGAGAAGATCGCGACCCGGTCGCCGCGCTCGATGCCAGCGGCGACGAGGCCCTTGGCGACGGCAGTGACCTCGGCGAGGAACTCCGTCGCGGTGACGTCCTCCCAGGCCCCGCTCGGACCCCGTCGGCTGAAGACGGCGACCTCTCCTGCCTCCCGAGCGTTGACGACGACGTCGTCCGTGAGGTTGCCGACCGTCGGGAGGTCGATCGTCAACGGCGTGGAGAACTCGCGCACCCAGGGGCCTCCTGTCGAGGTTGTCTCCGGGGTTACCCAGAGGTAATCGGCCAGCACATTACCGCCGACCTTCCAGACCCCAGCATCCGGTACGCTCGCCGGGCACGCCAGCCGCACCTGGCGAAACCGCCCGCCGACTCCGCTGGGACACGCTCACATGGCTGAACAGACCACCTCCTCGATCGTCGTCGAGGCGCCCCCCGCGGCCGTGATGGCCGTCATCGCCGACTTCGACGCCTACCCGTCGTGGGCGAAGGGCGTGAAGGTGGCCGACGTCGAGGCGACCGGGGCGGACGGCCGGGCCAGCGAGGTGCACTTCGTGCTCGACGTGGCGCCCATCAAGGACGACTACACCCTGGCGTACACGTGGGACGGCGACCAGGAGGTCACCTGGACGCTCACCCGCGGCAACATGCTCCGTGCCCTCGACGGCGCCTACCTCCTCCGCGACCTCGGCGGCCGTACCGAGGTCACCTACCGGCTGGCCCTCGACCTGACGATCCCCCTCATCGGCATGCTCAAGCGCCGGGGCGAGAAGATCCTCATCGAGACGGCGCTCCGGGGCCTGAAGACGCGCGTCGAGTCGGTGTCTTGAGGGTCATCCTCTTCACGGGCAAGGGCGGCGTCGGCAAGTCGACCCTGGCCGCGTCGACCGCAGCGCTGGCCGCCTCCTCCGGGCAACGGACGCTGGTGCTCTCCACCGATGCGGCCCACTCGCTCGCCGACGCCTTCGGCGCGCCGGTCGGCGCGGAGCCGACCCTCGTCGCGCCCGACCTGTACGTCGAGCAGGTCGACGCCCAGCTCCGGTTCGAGCAGTCCTGGGCCGACATCCAGCGCTACCTGCTGTCGGTGCTCGACGTGGCCGGCATGGACCCGGTCGCCGCCGAGGAGCTGACCGTCATCCCCGGCGCCGAGGAGGTGCTGGCGCTCCTGGAGCTGAGGCTGCGCGCCCAGTCGGGCGAGTGGGACCTCATCGTCGTCGACTGCGCGCCCACGGCCGAGACGCTGCGGCTGCTCGCGCTCCCGGAGGCGCTCGGGTGGTACATGGCGCGGGTCTTCCCGATGCAGCGCCGGCTGGTCAAGGCGCTCAAGCCGGTGCTCACCCGCGCCGCCGGCGTCCCGATGCCCGGCGAGACGGTCTTCGACGCCCTGCAGCGGCTGCACGACGAGCTGCTGGAGGTGCGCGACCTGCTGAGCGGGCCCGAGGCCAGCGTCCGGCTCGTCCTCACGCCGGAGACGGTCGTCCTGGCCGAGGCACGGCGCTCCTACACGATGCTGTCCCTCTACGGCTACCGCGTCGACGGGGTCGTGGCCAACCGCGTCTTCCCCGCCGAGGGCGCCGACGACTGGCGCGCCGGCTGGGTGGTGGCCCAGGACGAGGTGCTCGCCGACGTCGACGCCTCGTTCCCCGGACTTCCCGTGTGGCGGTCGGTCTACCGGCCGCGGGAGCCGGTCGGCGTACCGGCACTCGAGGCGCTCGCGCAGGAGGTCTACACCTCGGCAGGCTCGGCGGGGGGCGCCGGCCAGCCCGTCGACCCGCTGGCGCCGCCGGTCGGGGAGGGGCCGTTCCGGGTGACCAGGAACGCGACCGGTGCGGTGGCCCACCTGGCCCTGCCGGGAGCGACCCGGGACCAGGTCCACCTGGCCCGCAACGGTGACGACCTCGTGGTCACCGTCGGCTCCTACCGGCGGCTGATGACGCTGCCGCAGGGCATCGCCCGGCTGAGGATCGCGGGCGCCCGGGTGGAGGCCGGTGAGCTGCAGGTGCGGTTCATGGAAGGATCAGCACGCTCGGGACACGCGACGGGAGAGGAGGAGCAGTGACCGGTTCGGACCAGGAGCCTGGAGGCCACGACCACATCGGGTCGGCGGCCGAGGAGGCGGCGAAGCTGTTCAGTGCGCTCTCCGGATGGGCGAGCGACCTGGGCCGCAACGTCGACACCCACCTCGCGACGGGCGCGGCGGAGTGCACGTACTGCCCGATCTGTCGCACCGTCCACGTCTTCCGTGAGGCGAGTCCCGAGATCAAGACGCACCTCGCGAGCGCGGGAGCCTCGCTGATGCAGGCCGCGGCGGGCCTGCTCGCGGCGGCCGCGTCATCGGCCTCACCGGCGAGTGATCGGTCGACCGAGGTGGAGAACATCGACCTCGACGGTGGCGAGTGGGAGGAGGACAAGTGACCCTGGCCTGTGGAGTGGACGTCGGCGGGACGAAGATCCTGGCGGGCGTCGTGGACGAGGACGGCGCGATCGTCGAGGAGGTCCGGGTCGAGTCCCCGGCCACCGACGTCGACGCCATCACGACCGCGATCGCCGGGCTGGTCGACGACCTCGCCTCGCGCCACGCGTTCGACAAGGTCGGCGTGGGCGCCGCGGGCTACATCGACAAGTCCCGCAGCACCGTCCTCTTCGCCCCCAACATCGCCTGGCGCGACGTCGACCTGCGCGTCGACCTGGAGCAGCGCACCGGCATGGGCGTCGTCATCGAGAACGACGCCAACGCCGCCGCCTGGGGTGAGTTCACCTACGGCGCCGGGGCTGACATCGACGACTTCCTGCTCATCACCGTGGGGACCGGCGTCGGCGGCGGGCTCGTGCTCGACGGCGCGCTGTACCGCGGCGCGTTCGGCATCGGCGCCGAGATCGGCCACATGCGCGTCGTACCCGGCGGGATCCTCTGCGGCTGCGGCAACCTCGGCTGCTTCGAGATGTACGCCAGCGGCAACGCGCTGGTCCGGATGGCACGCGAGGCGGCCGAGGCGGGGCGCGCCGACGAGCTGCTGAAGCAGGCCGGAGGCGCCGCTGACTCGATCACCGGTCCGCAGGTCACGGCCGCGGCCCAGGCGGGCGACCGGGTCTCGATCGACCTGCTGGGCGAGCTCGGGCGCTGGCTCGGTGAGGGGATCGCCTCGCTCACAGCCGTCCTCGACCCCGCCATCGTCGCGATCGGGGGCGGGGTCTCCGAGGCAGACGAGCTGCTGCTCGAACCGGCTCGCGAGGGTTTCCTCAGTCAGCTGACCGGACGCGGGCACCGCCCCGAGCTCGTTATCCGCAAGGCGACGCTCGGCGGTCGGGCCGGACTGATCGGCGCAGCCGACCTGGCGCGCCGGTGACGCTCTACATCGGTGTCGACATCGGCGGCACCAAGGTGCTCGCCGGCGAGGTCTTCCCGGACGGCACGGTCGGGCGCACCGCGCGCCGGTCGACGCCCGGCAGGCTCGTGGACGTGACGCTCGTCGAGAACGCACTGACCGAGGCGGTCCTCGAGGTCGCCGACGGTCGCCGCATCGACGGCGTCGGCCTGGCCGCCGCCGGCTTCGTGGACGCGGCGGGCGAGCGCGTGATGTTCGCGCCGCACCTGCCGTGGCGGATGGACCCGACCCGAGCGCGGCTCGAGGCCCGCTGGGGCGTGCCCGTGGCGCTCGACAACGACGCCAACTGCGCGGCCCGCGCGGAGTACTCCTTCGGCGTGGCCCGTGGCTTCACCGACGTCGTCATGATCACCCTGGGCACCGGCATCGGCGGCAGCCTCATCCTCAACCGCACGCTGCTGCGCGGGCAGAACGGCATGGCCGGCGAGTTCGGCCACATGCAGGTCGTGCCCGACGGCCAGGCCTGCGAGTGCGGCGGCACCGGCTGCTGGGAGCAGTACTGCAGCGGCAACGCCCTCGCCCGCTTCGCCCGCGCCCGCCTCGACGGTCGCGAGTCGCTGCTCGAGGACTCGTGCGGTGGGGACCCGGCCGCCCTGACCGGTCCGATGGTCACCGAGGCCGCCCGTCTCGGCGACCCGGTCGCCCTCGAGGCCTTCGCCTCGGTCGGCAGCTGGCTCGGCGTGGGTGTCGCGAACCTCGTCGCCGCGTTCGACCCCGAGCTGGTCGTCGTGGGCGGCGGCGTCTCGGCGGCCGCCGACCTGCTGCTCGAGCCGGCCCGCAAGGCGCTCGCGGCTTCGCTGGTCGGCGCGGGGCACCGGGAGATCCCGGTGGTGCAGCAGGCGCGGTTCGGCCCGGAGGCCGGCATCGTCGGCGCTGCGGACCTGGCCCGTGCCGAGGCCGTGCGGCCGATGTTCCGGCGCCGCCGTGGCGAGCTCGTCAGGCGGGCCCGTCGTCGTGAGCGCCTGCAGCGGTTCCGCGACCTCGTGACGCCGGAGCCGACGGCTACAGCCTCGCGCCGTCGTCCCAAGGGTCGTCGCGGTCCCTCGGCATCGTGATGACGAGGTAGCCGAAGCCGCCCAGGAAGGCAGCGACCAGCAGCCAGCCGAACCAGCGCGGGACGCTGAGGTCGGTGGAGGTCACGACGATGGTGGCCAGCAGCGCCACGACCGGTGCGCCGAGCACGCCCGCCCAGGCCGCGGCGCGCGCCGGGCTGAGGCGGAACGGCTCCGGCTCCGGGGGTACGAAGTCGTCCTCCAGGGGATCGCTGGCCTCCGCGAACGACACGTCGATGTCTTCGTCGATGTCGTCGTCGAACGTGCCGAAGCGGACCGAGTACGACGGCCCCGACTCCGCCGCGGCGGGCGCGTTCGCCTCGGCGTCGGGCGGCAGCTCCGCCCGGTCGCCGTAGTTCTCCACGATCTCTCGCCAGGCCGCCAGGTCCGGGTCGTCGGGTGGGTCCGTCTGCGGCACGCCGCCGAGCCTAGCCCTCGGTGACACGCGCGACGAACGCGACCGACTCCTCGAAGATCCGCTGGGCGTCGTTGTCGACGGTCGCCACGTGGAAGCTGTTCTCCAGGCGCCTGACGGTGACGTCCGTCGACCCGATCCGGTCGAGGATCAGCGGCTCGGAGAGCTCGTCGACGACGTGGTCGACGGTCGACCGGAAGTAGAGCACCGGCGCCTTCACGTTGCCGAGGTCGGCGACCAGGACGGGCCAGGCGCTCATCATCGAGTGGGCGGCCTTGAGCGGCGTGTGCTTGTAGGCGTCCTCGATCACGCCGTCCTTCTTGATGTCGCTGCCGATGCCGGGCATGGCCCCGAGCAGGTGCTTGAGCACCGGCAGCAGCCTCACGTCCCAGCGCTTGGTCGCCACGGCCGGGTTCACGACGACGATGCCCGCGATCCGGTCGGGATGGTCCGCCGCCAGCCGGAGGACCAGCGCGCCGCCCATCGACAGGCCGCCCACCACGACGGTGTCGTTCTCGGCGGCGAGCTTCTCGAAGGCGCGGCTCACCTCGGCGTACCAGTCGGACCACGTGGTGGTGTTCATGTCGCGCCAGGTCGTGCCGTGGCCGGGCAGCCGCGGCACCTCGACGGCGTACCCCTTCTCCGCCAGGTGCTCGCCCCACGCGCGCATCGAGCCGGGCGAGCCGGTGAAGCCGTGGGAGAGGAGGACGCCGACCCGGCGACCGCCGGTCAGCTCCGGACGGGCGGGGGCGGAGAGCGGCTGGGCGGTCGACAGGACGGCCGGGGTAGTGGTCACCCGTGCATTCTGCAAGGATTCGGGTGTGTTCGTGCGGCTGTTCTACTCGGTGCTCAAGTGGGTGGCCATCGGGCCCTGGCTCAAGCTCGCCTTCCGTCCCCGCGTGGAGGGCGCCGAGAACGTCCCCGACGAGGGCCCGGCGATCCTCGCCGGCAACCACCTCTCCTACGCCGACTGGCTGTTCATGCCCCTCGGTCTCCCGCGCATGGTGCGCTTCGTCGCCAAGGCGGAGTACTTCACCGAGCCGGGCGTGAAGGGATGGTTCAAGAAGACGTTCTTCTCCGGCACCGGCAACGTGCCGATCGACCGCTCCGGGGCCAACGCCGCCGAGGGTGCGCTGCTCGCCGCGCGCAAGGTGCTCGACGAGGGGGAGCTGTTCGGCATCTACCCCGAGGGCACCCGGTCCCACGACGGTCGTCTCTACCGCGGCAAGACCGGCGTCGCCCGGCTCGCGCTGATCACCAAGGCCCCGGTCATCCCGGTCGCCGTGCTCAAGACCGACGAGGTGGCGCCTCCGGGCAAGGCCTTCGGGCGCTTCGCGCAGCCGGTGGTCAGGTTCGGCAAGCCGCTCGACTTCTCCCGCTACGAGGGCCTGGAGAACGACCGCTACATCCTGCGGTCGATCACCGACGAGATCATGTACGAGATCATGAAGCTCTCCGGCCAGGAGTACGTCGACATGTACGCGAACCGTGCCAAGGAGCTCGCCAAGCAGCAGGCCGTCGAGCCGCCCGCCAAGCCAGCGGCCTGAGCGCTTGACCATCCACGACACCCATCCGTTCCCGACGCCGGACGACCCGGTCCGGCGACTGCGGGCGCGGCTCGGGGGGACGGTGTCGCTGTGGACGACCGCCGAGCCCGCGGGTCTCACGGTCTCCTCGCTGATGGTCGCCAACGGGCAACCGGCGCGGGTCGTCGCGCTGATCGATCCCGACAGCGACCTGGCCGACGACCTGGGGGAGGACGGCGCGGCCGTCGTACAGCTGTTGTCGTGGCGGCACCGCGACCTCGCGGAGGCTTTCGCCGGCGCGACCCCGGCCCCGGGTGGGCCGTTCCGATTGGCCGAGTTCACGTCCACCGCGTGGGGTCCGCGCCTGGCCGATGCGACGACCTGGGCCGGCGTGCGTCTCGAGTCGACCCGTCCGGTCGGCTGGTCCCTCGAGGTGACCGCCAGCATCGAGGAGCTCGTCGTCGGGGAGGACGACGAGCCGCTGTTCCACCGCCGGGGGAGGTACGCCCGATGACCGTCGACGCCTACCTGGCCCGGCTCGGCCTCTCCGGCCGGCCCGAGCCGACCCTCGAGACGCTCGTCGACCTGCACCACCGGCATCTCGATGCGGTGCCCTACGAGAACCTCGCGATCATGTTGGGTGCGCCGACCTCGGCGGACCCGGCCGACACGCTGGCCCGCATCGCAGGCGGCGGGAACGCGGGCTACTGCTTCCACCACAACGGCGCCGTCGAGCTGGTCCTGCGCGAGCTCGGCTTCGCGGTGGAGCGGCACCCCGCGTCCATGCTGCTCGAGGTCGGCTCCTCGGGGACGCTCGACCACCTGGTCATCGTCGTCAGCGGGCTGCCGACGCCGGAGAACCCGGGCGGCCGCTGGTGGCCGGACCTCGGGTACGGCGACGGCTTCCGCGACCCGCTCCCGCTGGTCGAGGGCGTGCACCGCCAGGGCCGGTTCGTCTACCGGATCGCCCGGCTGTCCGAGCGGGGCTGGACGTTCCACCACGACCCGTCCAACAGCGTCCTGGGCAGTCTCGTCAGGCCGGCCGGCGTCTCCCAGGCCGACGTCGACGCCAACCACGCCCGGCTCTCGACGCCGCCCGACGGTGCCTTCACCCGCCTGCTCGTCGTGCAGCGTCGCGACGCCACCGGCTCCGACACCGTGCGCGGGATCCGCTACACCCGCGTTGGCGACGGCGCCGCCGTCCGCGAGCTCCGCGCGTACGCCGACTGGCGGGCCGCGATCACCGACCTCGGCGTCTCGCTCGACGGTGTCGACGACGACGCCCTCCGCGACCTGCACCGGCGGATGGCCGTCGCGCACGACGAGTGGCTGCTCGTCCATGGCTGACGAGCTGCTCGCGATCGCCGACGAGCTCTACGCCCTGCCGCTGGCGGCGTTCACGCCGGCCCGCGACAAGCGCGCGAAGGAGCTGAAGGACGCCCGGGTCAAGGGACTGCGGAAGCCCGTCGTCTCCGCGTGGGTCGTCAACCTGCTGGTGCGCCACGAGACCGAGCAGGTCGACCAGGTGCTCGCCGTCGGCGAGGCGCTCCGGGACGCCGCGGCCGGCATGGACGCCGCCCAGCTCCGCGAGCTCACCAAGCAGCGTCGCCAGCTCACCGCCGCCGTGACCACCCGGGCCCGGGCGGTGGCCCGCGAGCGCGGCGTCAAGGTCACCGAGGCCGTGGCCGACCAGGTCGAGGCCACCCTCACCGCGGCGATGCTCGACCCGGGCGCCGCCGCCGCGGTCCGCAGCGGGCTGCTCGTCAGCCCGCTCGCCGCGACCGGCGTCGACGCGGTCGACGCGGCCGCCGCGGTCGCGGTGCCCGAGGCGCTCGGCTTCGCGGCCGCGCCGGTGTCGCGGGAGTTGCACGTCGTACCCGACCTCGACCCGGGGGAGGCCGAGCGGACCCGCCGGAAGGAGGCGCTGAAGGAGGCCAAGGAGGCGCTCGAGGAGGCCCGGCACGAGCACCGGGAGGCCGAGGCGCAGGTCAAGGCGCTCGAGGCCCGGGCGCTGCAGGTCGCCGCCGAGCTGGAGGAGGCCCGTCGCCGCGTGGCCGACCTCGAGGAGCGGGCCGAGGAGGTCGACGACGAGCTCGCCGGCGCCGAGGACTCCCGTGACGCGGCCGCCGAGCAGGTCGCCGAGGCGCAGGCCGAGGTCGATCGGCTGGAGGGGTAGCCGGGGATCTTCCCGGCGTCAGCGGGCCCAGGCCCTGGACCGCTCGACCGCGTCCTTCCACCGGGCGTACGACGCGTCCGCGTCCTCCCGGGACGCGGCGGGGGTGAACTCCCGGTCCGCCGACCAGGTGTCCCGCAGCTCGTCGGTGGAGGACCACACGCCGGTGCCGAGGCCGGCGAGGAAGGCGGCTCCGAGCCCGGTGGTCTCGACCTGCGACGGGCGGGTCACCACGACACCGAGCTGGTCGGCCTGGAGCTGGCAGAGCAGGTCGTTGGCGGAGGCGCCCCCGTCGACGCGCAGCGACGAGCAGGCGGGCATGGTCTCCAGCACGTCGCGCACCTCGAAGGCGATCGCCTCGAGGGTGGCCCGCACCAGGTGGCCGCGAGTGGTGCCGCGGGTGATGCCGACGATGGTGCCGCGGGCGTTCGGGTCCCAGTAGGGCGCCCCGAGGCCGGTCAGCGCGGGCACGAAGACGACGTCCCCGCTGTCGGGGACGGTGCTCGCGATGGCCGCCGTCTCGGCCGCCGAGCCCACGATCTGCAGGCCGTCGCGCAGCCACTGCACGGCCGCTCCGGTCACGAAGATCGCGCCCTCGAGCGCGTAGGTGAGCTCCCCGTCCGGCGAGCGCCAGGCGGCGGTCGAGAGCAGCCCGGCGTCCGAGCGCTCGATGTTGGACCCGGTGTTCGTGAGCACGAACGACCCGGTGCCGTAGGTGCACTTCGAGTCGCCCACCTCGAAGCAGGTCTGCCCGAACAGCGCCGACTGCTGGTCACCGGCCAAGCCCGCGATCGGCAGCTCGAGGCCGAGGAAGGTCCGCGGGTCGGTGACCATCGGCGCGCCCCAGTTGGGCACCAGCTCGGGGAGCGCGTCGCGGGGGACACCGAACAGCTCGCACATCTCGTCCGACCAGTCGCCCGCGGCGAGGTCGAACAGCAGGGTGCGGCAGGCGTTGGACACATCGGTGACGTGCCAGACGCCACGGGTCATCCGGGCGACCAGGTAGGACTCGACGGTGCCGATCGCATAACGGCCCGACCCCACCAGCGCCCACGTGTGCGGCTCGTGCTCGGCGATCCAGGCGAGCTTGGTCCCCGAGAAGTAGGGGTCGAGCCGCAGGCCGGTCACCTCGGTGACCCGTGGCTCGTGACCCGCGTCCCGGAGGCGGTCGCAGATCTGGGTGGTACGCCGGTCCTGCCAGACGATCGCCCGGCGCGGTGCGCCGAGCGTCTCCCGGTCCCAGAGCAGCACCGTCTCGCGCTGGTTGGTGATGCCGAGCGCGGTCAGGCTGCCCAGCGCCTGGTCGTCGTACGACGACACGGCCTGCTGCGTCGCCGCGAGGGTGGCCGCCCAGATCTCCTCGGGGGAGTGCTCGATCCAGCCCGGCTTCGGGAAGTGCTGCTGGAACTCCTGGTAGCCGCGGGCCGCGATGCGTCCCTCCGGGGTGACGACGAGGGCGGTGACGCCGGTCGTGCCGGCGTCGATCGCGAGGATGCTCATGAGGCCCGGACGATGGCCAGGATCTTCTCGTCGATCCACGAGAGGTCGTCGGCGACGCGCATCTCGTAGTTCTCGCTGCCGACCCACGACAGGAAGTCGCGGGCGCCCTGGTCCATCGCGAAGGCCTCCAGCTCGGCCTCGAGCTCGGGGGTGATCCTCACCTTCTCCTCCTCGGTGGAGGCGGTGAGGTAGAGGTCGTTGAGGTCGAGGAGCCGCAGCAGCTCGGGGATCGGCGCGGCGTGGTCGTCGACCCGCAGGTCGACGGCGATGTCGTCGCCGCCGTCGTAGCCGGCCCCCTCACGTACGACGAGCACGGCCGCGCTCTGCCGGCCCCGGCTGTCGCCGCCCGCCTCGTCGCCGGCGGCCAGCGCCGCGAGCAGCCGGCGGGCCAGCGGCTCTTCGGGGTCGGAGCGGAGCCAGGCCGCCTCCATGGCCTCGACCACCTCGGATCCGGTGAGGATGTTGCCCTGGATCGCGTACCCCTCGCCGGTCAGCGAACCTGCCCACTCGAGGCACGAGGCTCCGGTGTGCGAGGCTGCGCCGCCCTCCACGTCGACGATGCCGACCTGGCGATGGTCGCGCCCCTCGTCCTCCTCGAGCAGCCGCTGGAGGGCGACCGACGCCGTGGCGCCGTCGTCGAGGTGGGCGAGCGCCAGGCCCTTGTAGGCGACGTTGGCGTGCGCCTGGGTGGCGATGGCGCCGACGCCGGCGACCGCGGCGGGTACGGCCGATCCCACGGCCAGGAACTTCGAGGCGACGGCCACGCCCCAGGACTCGCCGTCGGCGGAGCGGGCCACGATGGAGAAGGTCATGGCCCGACCCTAGTGGTCGGCCACCCGCTGCCCGGCGAGCCCTCGTCAGAGGCCACCCCGGCGTGCCAGGCTGTGAACTGCGTCACGTGAACGATCCAAGAGGAGGTCCCATGCGTGTCGGAGTCCTGACTGGTGGCGGCGACTGTCCCGGTCTCAATGCCGTCATCCGAGCGGTCGTCCGCAAGGGGGTGCGCGTCCACGGCTTCGACTTCGTGGGCTACCGCGACGGCTGGAAGGGGCCGCTCGAGGGGCTGACGATGACGCTCGGCATCGAGCAGTGTCGGGGCATCCTCCCGAGGGGAGGCACGATCCTCGGTTCGAGCCGGACCAACCCGCTCAAGGTGCCCGACGGCGTCCGGCGCATCCGCGACCAGCTCGCGGCCGACGGGGTCGAGGCCCTGGTCGCGATCGGTGGCGAGGACACGCTCGGGGTCGCGACCGCGCTCGCCGACGAGGGCGTCCAGGTGGTCGGCGTACCGAAGACGATCGACAACGACCTCTCCGGCACCGACTTCACGTTCGGCTTCGACACCGCGGTCAACATCGCGACCGAGGCGATCGACCGGCTGCACACCACCGCCGAGTCCCACCACCGCGTGCTCGTCGTCGAGGTGATGGGTCGCCACGCCGGCTGGATCGCGCTGCACAGCGGGATCGCCGGCGGCGCCAACATCGTGCTCATCCCGGAGCAGCCGTTCGACATCGACGAGGTGTGCGCGCTGGTGAAGAGCCGGTTCGAGTCGCGCTACGCCCCGATCCTGGTCGTCTCGGAGGGCGCGGTGCCGCGGGACGGCTCCGGCATGACGATGCAGACCGGCGACCTCGACGCGTTCGGCCACGTCCGGCTCGGTGGCATCGGCGACCGGCTCGCCCACGAGATCGAGCAGCGGGTCGGCTGCGAGGCGCGCGCCGTCGTCCTCGGCCACGTCCAGCGCGGTGGCACCCCGACCGCGTTCGACCGCTGGCTCGCCACCCGGCTGGGCCTGCACGCGATCGACGCCGTCGCCGACGGTGACTTCGGGACCATGGCGGCGCTGCGCGGCGCCGCGATCATCCGGGTGCCGCTCGCCGAGGCGACCGGTGAGCTCAAGCTGGTCAGCCCGGAGGAGTACGCCGAGGCGCAGGTGTTCTTCGGCTGAGCCTCCGTCGTGTCGGTTGCCGCCGGGCGTGGCCCGGCGGTGAGCCAACGACGGTTCGATGACACGGGTCGGCTGACCACTCACCCCCTCAGTGCGGAGGCAGCAGACGCAAGCCCGATGGGCTAGGGGATGAGCACGACCTTGCCGGCGGCGTGGCCCTCGGCGACGAACCGGTGGGCGTCGGCGACCTCGGCCAGGGGGAAGGTCCGGCTCACCCGCACCGTGAGCTCGCCCTCGCCGGCCAGCCGCAGCAGCTCGCTGCGCGCGGCGTTGCGGATCTCGGTACCGGGGTCGGCGCCCGGGCCGCCGCCGATCCCGGTGATGCCCGCGTCGACCGCCGCTTGGCGCGGGGAGGCCGTGACGATCCGCTCGCGGTCGGGGACCAGCTCGAGGGAGACCGCCAGCGCCTCGTCGGTACCCGCCAGGTCGACGGCCGCGGTGACGCCGTCCGGGGCGACGGCGCGGACGCGGTCGGCCAGCCCGTCGCCGTACGCCACGGGCTCGGCGCCGAGCTCGCGGATCAGGTCGAAGGACCGCGCGCTCCCGGTGCCGATCACGCGTACGCCGCGCCGCCGGGCCAGCTGCAGCAGCTGCTGCCCGACGCCGCCGCTGGCCGCGTGCACCAGCAGCGTGTCGCCCTCACCGACGCGGGCAGCCTCCAGCGCGTGGACGGCGGTCGCGCCGACGAGCATCAGCCCGGACGCCTCCTCGAACGAGAGCGACGCGGGCTTCCGGAAGACGTTGGTGGCCTTGGCGACCAGCTCGCTGGCGTACCCGCCCGACACCCGGTAGGCGGCCACCTCGTCGCCGACGGCCAGACCTTCGACGTCGCTGCCGACCTCGGCGACCACGCCCGCGACCTCGCTGCCGAGTCGGAGCGGCAGCGGCGGGTGCCCGAAGAGGCCCTCACGCAGCTTGAGGTCTGCCGGGTTCACGCCGGCGGCGCGGACGGTGATCCGCACCTCCCCGGGGCCGGGCTGGGGCACCTCGGTCTCGATCACGTCGAGAACCTCCGGCCCGCCGAAGTCGGTCGCCACCACGATCGTCGCCATGCCGGCGACCCTAGGGCATGTCGGCTGGCGCCCGTCAGCCCTCCAGGTCGGCCACCAGCGCCAGGTGGTCGGAGACCGGCAGCCGGCGTACCGACGTGCGGGCACGCAGCGGCGGGTCCGCGAGGATGTGGTCCAGCTGGGTCGTCGGCTCGTCCCAGGGGAACGTGAGGTGGTCGGCGACGCTGGTCAGGCCGGTCATGAGCGCCGCCCGGTCAGGCCCCATGTTGAGGTCGCCGGTCAGCAGCAGCGGTCGGGGAAGGTGGGCGAGCGAGCGCGCGAGCAGGCGGAGCTGCCGCCCGTTCCACCAGCGGACGAACGACAGGTGCGTGTTGGCGATCGTCATCTGGCCGCGCGGCGTCTCGACCACCGCCGCGACGGCGACCCGCGGCTCGTCGCGCACCACCGACGGCAGGAACCGGCCCGGGTGGCGGACGGGCGCAGGCACCGGTACCGCCGGCAGCCGGATCGTCTCCCAGCCCGACACGGGGTAGCGGGAGAGCAGCGCGATGCCGTACGCCGCGCTGTCCGGCTGCTCCGCGCCGGTGGCCGCCGTCCAGGTCGCACCCGGCGTACCCGCGAGCGCCGCGACGAACTGGTGCTCCTCGGCACCGGTCGCCTCGCAGGCGACGGCCGTGAGGTCGGCGCGACCGGACCGCGGCTGGTAGCGGTCCACCTCCTGGAGCGCGAGGACGTCGGCATCGAGGCTCTTGATCGCGTCGGCGAAGGTGGCGATGTCGACGTCGTGGCGGTCGGGCGAGCGGCCGTTGAGGATGTTGAAGGTCACCACGCGCATGCGGGGCTGGTACCCGGGTAACGGCGAGGAATGCCGGACGTCGGGGGAGCGCAGCGCGACCTGCGCGAGGCGCTCAAGCTCGTCGCCGTCACGCTCAAGGAGGGCGACGCACCGTTCGCCCTGACCGGCGGCTACGCCCTCTGGGCACGCGGAGGCCCCGAGCCCGAGCACGACGTCGACTTCATGGTCGCCGAGGCCGATGCGCCGCTGGTGATGGCGCGCCTCGCCGAGCAAGGACTGCAGGTCGTGCAGCCGCCGGAGGACTGGCTGTTCAAGGTGTTCGTCGGCGAGGGCCCGTCCCCGGCGATGGTCGACATCCTGTTCCGGAGCGCCGGCGTCACCGTCCGGCGTGACCACTTCGACGGCGTCGACGAGATCGAGGTGGAGTCGGTGTCGATGCCGGTACTGCCGGCCACCACGCTGATGAGCGACAAGCTCAACGCGATGGAGGAGCACGCCTGCGACTTCGGCAAGGCGCTCCCTGCGGCCCGTGCCGTCCGCGAGCAGGTCGACTGGACGACGGTGCGCGAGCAGACCAAGGCCAACGACTTCGCCTTCGCGTTCCTCACCCTCCTCGAGCGGCTCGGCATCATCCCGCCCGCCTGATGGCCAGCCCGCCTGATGGCCAGCGTTCGGTGCCGCAGCCGTCGGCGCCGTACCCTGATGCAGTGACCGCCGAGATCCCCACCCTGGCTGACCTGCACGCGCTGGGAGCCGCGCAGCAGCCGGCCTACCCCGACGCCGACGCGGTGCGGGCCGCCGTCGACACGCTGCTCACCAAGCCACCGCTCGTGTTCGCGGGCGAGTGCGACGACCTCAAGCAGCGGATCGCGGCCGTCACGCGGGGTGAGGCGTTCATCCTCCAGGGCGGCGACTGCGCCGAGACCCTGGCCGGTGTCACCGCCGACAACGTCCGGGCCAAGCTGCGGGTGCTGCTCCAGATGGCCGTCGTGCTGACGTACGCCGCCTCCGTGCCGGTCGTCAAGATCGGCCGGCTCGCCGGGCAGTACGCCAAGCCGCGCTCCAAGGACACCGAGACCCGTGAGGGCGTCACGCTGCCGGCCTACCGCGGCGACGCCGTCAACGGCTACGAGTTCACCCCTGAGGCCCGGATCCCGGACCCGCAGCGGCTCGTCGACGTCTACAACGCCTCGGCCGCGACCCTCAACCTGGTCCGCGCGTTCGTCACCGGCGGCTACGCCGACCTGCGCCAGGTGCACACCTGGAACCAGGACTTCGTCAAGGGCTCGCCGTTCGCGGCCAAGTACGAGGCCCTGGCCGGCGAGATCGACCGCGCCATGTCGTTCATGAACGCGATCGGCGTCGCCGACCCCGACGAGTTCCACCGCGTCGACTTCCACTCCTCGCACGAGGCTCTCGTCCTGGAGTACGAGCAGGCGCTCACCCGGATCGACTCCCGCACCCAGCAGCCCTACGACGTCTCCGGGCACTTCGTCTGGATCGGGGAGCGCACCCGCCAGATCGACGGCGCCCACGTGGAGCTGCTCTCGCGGATCAAGAACCCGATCGGCGTCAAGCTCGGCCCGGGCACGTCGCCCGACGACGCGATCGCGCTGGCCACGAAGCTGAACCCGGCCAACGAGCCCGGTCGGCTCACCTTCATCACCCGGTTCGGCGCCGGCAAGATCCGCGACGGCCTCCCGCCGATCATCGAGAAGGTGACCGCCGAGGGCCTCCAGGTCGCCTGGATCACCGACCCGATGCACGGCAACACGTTCGAGGCGTCCTCGGGCTACAAGACCCGCAACTTCGACGACGTCCTCGACGAGGTCCAGGGGTTCTTCGACGTGCACCGCTCGCTCGGCACCTGGCCGGGCGGCCTCCACGTGGAGCTCACCGGCGACAACGTGACCGAGTGCGTCGGCGGTGGCGAGATGCTCACCGACGCCGACCTGGCCCATCGCTACGAGTCCGTCTGCGATCCCCGCCTCAACCGCGTCCAGTCCCTCGAGATGGCGTTCCTCGTCGCCGACATGCTCCGCAAGGCCTGACCCGCCGAGATTGGGCCTGTCGCCCGTCGAGATGGGCCTTTCTGCCCGTCGAGACCGGCGTTCTCGCCCGTCGAGACCGGCGTTTCTGCCCGTCGACTTCGGAGTTCCTGCCCCGGTGACCTCGGCGGTCGACGCGCAGGTCACCAGCGGCGGTTGGAGTACGTCGGCTGCAGCGCCTGCGCCAGCCGGTCGATCCATCGGTCGAGCGCCGTGCCGGTGAAGGCACCGGAGCGGATGACGATGACGGTCCAGCCGTGGTCGCGGAGCCAGTCCCGACGCGCCTCGTCATGCCGGCGCTGCTCGTCGGTGAGGTCGTGCCAGTCGCGGCCGTCGTACTCGATCGCCACGCGCCGACGACGGTAGGCGAAGTCGAGTCGGTACGTCGGCATGCCCCCGACGTCGATCCAGACCTGCGGCTCCGGCAGCGGCAGACCGGCATCGTGGATCTCCAGCAGCGTCCAGGACTCGCGCGGCGACTCGACGCGCGGCTCGATCAGCGGGACCAGCGCGCGCAGCTGGCGGACGCCGCGGCGGCGGCCGTAGCGACGCCTCACCTCGACGAGCAGTTGCTCACGGGTCAGGCCGTGACGTCGTGCGAAGTCGTTGAGCGCCGCGTACGCCTCCCGTCGGCGCAGGACGCAGCCGAGGTCGAGGGCGGTCCGTAGCGGCGTCGTCACGCGAAGCCCGTGGATCACCATGATGTCGGCGGACTCCAGGTCGCGGATGTGTCCGTCGACGTCGCGGCGCTCCGTGGCGGTCCGCCCGGGCAGGGTGCAGGTCTCGATCGCGGGAGGCGCCTCGTCTCCCGCGGTCATGACGTCGATCCCGTGGATCCAGGCCGCGGTCCGGTCGCACGCCACGTGGTGGCCCGCGACCGCGAGCGAGACCGCGTGCGCGCGCACCAGCGTCGTCGGCTCCACGTCGGCGCGGAGGTAGACGCCGCGCAGCAGCCGTCGCACCTCACCGTCGTCCACGAGGTGCCGGAGCTGCTTGGGCGAGATCCCCAGGTCGGCGAGGCCGGTCAGGCGGAAGGGTGCGTCGGGCAGCGTGACGGTGTCCATGCCGGCGAATCTGGGCTGGTCCCGCCAACGCGTCGAGGACTGCCGGCCCCGGTTGTGGACGGCGTACGCCGGAGACGTGGCTGTGGACGGCAGGCGGCCCGGTCGGCCAGCACGTCCGGGGCAGGAACCCCGATCTCGACGGGCACGAACCCCGATCTCGACGGGCACGAACCCCGATCTCGACGGGCACGAACCCCGATCTCGACGGGCACGAACCCCAATCTCGACGGATCAGCTCCAGATGAGCTGCATGATCTCGTCGCCGTCCTGGAGGGTGGAGCGGTGGCCGGAGTCGGTGAAGCCGGCGCTGAGGTAGAGCCGTCGGGCGCGGCGGTTGTCGCTGCGCGTCCACACGGAGAGCCGGGGCCAGCGCGTCTGGAGGTCCCGCAGCAGCTTGGTGCCGATGCCGGAGCCCCATACCGCCGGGTCGACGAAGACCATCGAGATGTGCCCGGTCGACGGGTCGGGGGAGCCCTGGTCGACGAACGTCTCCGCCAGCGCCATGCCGGCGGCCCGCTCGCCGTAGTGGGCGAGCAGGACCACCTCGCCTGTCTCGACCTTCTCCCGAACGCGCGCCGTGCGGACGGGCCCGGCGGGGCGGCGCCGGGTGGCGTCCGCCGCCGCCCAGATCGCCATCACCGCGTCGAGGTCCTCCGGGGACGCGGTCGCGACGGTGATGCGGGGCACCCCGGTGAGGATACGCAGGCTCAGCCGGTCGTGCCGGTGAGGCTGACCTCGCTGATCGGCGTCGTGTCGCGCGAGGCACCACCCTTGCCGGGCTCGCTGACCTTGACGAGGCGCAGCCGGACCGTCTTCGTGGTGGCGTCGACGTGGGTCTTCTGCAGGTGCGGCGTCTCACGCAGGTCCTGCGTGACGCTCTTGCCGTCGTCGAAGAGCCACTCGACCTCGAGGACGCGTCGGTTGCCGGCGTACCAGTCGACCTTCTTGCCGTCCTGCTCGCCGGTCTTCGCGTAGCCGTTGATCAGGCCGACCTCGGTGAGGTGCGTCGACTTGGCGAGCGTGAAGGTCAGCGTCTTGTCGGTGCCGTCACCCGGCATCTCCCAGGCGGTGGAGGCGGCGCCGTCGAGCATGTTCGAGGCGTCGTACGCCGTCAGGTTGCCCGCGGTGTCGCGGCCCGGGGCCCGGGTCACCGGTGCCTGCGCGGTCGCGGTCGCGGCGACGTCGTCACCGCTGCCCGAGGCACCGGCCGACGATCCGGACCCCGACGCGTGCGCCGTCGGGGTCGATCCGCCGCCGTGCAGAAGGAGCCAGCCCCCGAGCACGAGCGCACCGATGACGAGCGCGCCGAGCGCCAGCCAGACGGCCGGGTTCGCACCGCGGCGGGGCGGCAGGACCGGGATGGAGGGCAACCGGACGGCAGTGGCGTCGACCGGAGGTGCCGCGAGCGGCTCCTGCACCGGCGCGGCCAGGACGTGCCCGGACGTGCTGACGCTGACCGAGTCCACCTCGTCGGCGAAGAGCGGGTAGCGAATCCCGGCGGCGGGAAGCTGCGGGGCGGGCAGCGGCTCGACCGGAGCGATCGTGCCGCAGCTCGAGCAGGTACGGCTCGCCCCGAGCTCGTGGCCGCACTGCATGCAGAACTTCATCGCACGGCAGGCTACGCCAAGACCTTCGTGAGACGGGAAGCGTCGGCGCGGCCGAGAAGGCCGGGCATCGTGCGCACCGCCGCCGCCAGCTCCCGCAGGTCGCTGCCGAGCAGCGCCTGCGGGCCGTCGCAGAGCGCGTCCTCCGGATGGGGGTGGACGTCGACGATGATGCCGTCGGCGCCGACGCCGATGGCCGCCCGCGACAGCGGTACGACCAGCTCTCGACGCCCGGCGGCGTGCGACGGGTCGACGATGATCGGCAGGTGCGAGGCCGCCTGCACGACCGGGACGGCGGAGATGTCCAGGGTGTTGCGGGTCGCGGGCTCGAAGGTCCGGATGCCCCGCTCGCACAGCACGATGTCGAGGTTGCCGCGCTGGGCGACGTACTCGGCGGCCATCAGCCACTCCTCGATCGTCGAGCTGAAGCCACGCTTGAGCAGGACCGGCTTTCCGGCGTCCCCGGCGGCCTGGAGGAGCCCGAAGTTCTGTGCGTTGCGGGTGCCGATCTGCAGCATGTCGGCGTGCTCGGCGACGACGGCGACGTCCCGGGCGTCGACCACCTCGGTGACGATCGGGAGGCCCGTGGCCGCGCCGACCTCGGCGAGGATCTCGAGACCGCGGACCCCGAGCCCCTGGAAGGCGTACGGCGAGGTGCGCGGCTTGAACGCACCGCCGCGCAGGATCGTCGCGCCGGCCGCCTTCGCCATCTGGGCGGCCTCGAGCGTCTGCTCCGACGACTCGACCGCGCACGGCCCGGCCATGAACGTGAACGTCTGTGGTCCGATCGGCACGCCGTCGACCCAGACGGTCGACCGGTCCGGATGGTGCTGGCGGCTCACCAGCTTGTAGGGGTCCGAGATCCGGTGGACGTCCGCGACGCCCGCGAGCGTGCGCAGGTTGAGGTGGTGGAAGGAGTCGATGTCGCCGACCAGCCCGATGATCGTCCGGGTGAGGCCCTTGCTGACGAAGGCCTCGCCGCCGACCGCCTCGACCCGCTCGACGACGCGCGCGATGTCCTCGTCGGTGGCACCGGGAGCCATGACCACGACCATGATGTGTTCCTCTCGTTGGCCCGGCCTGCCCCGGATACACGAACGCCCCGGGCACCGGCCGGGGCGTCTCGTTGGTGTGTGAGCGGTCCTACGACAGGACTGCCCGCACGGGAGAACCCGGCAGGCGTCCAAAGAAATACGAGGTCGGCGTCACGGCGCCGACAGTAGCCGAGCCGTCCGGGATGCGGGACTGGACGTCCGCCTAGTGGGACGCGTCGCGGAGCCGCTTGAGCAGCGGGATGTCCACGTTGTCGGCGTCGCGCGAGTCGGGCGTCTCGAGGATGAACGGCACGCCGGCAGTCGCCGGGTGGGCGAACAGCTCGGAGAAGGCGCCCGTGCCGATGTGACCCTGGCCGATCTTCTGGTGACGGTCCTTGAAGGCGCCGCGGACGTCCATCGAGTCGTTGGCATGGATGAGTCGCAGCCTGCCCGCGCCGCCGATCTCCACGATCCGGTCGACGGTCGCGGTGGCGCCCCCGTCCTCGTCGAGCGGGGCCCCGGCCGCGAACACGTGGCAGGTGTCGAGGCAGATGCCGGCCTTCGGATGGAAGTCGAGGGCGGTGAGGTACGCCGTCAGGTCCTCGACGCTCGCGCACAGCGACCGTCCCTGTCCGGCCGTCGGCTCGAGCAGCAGCCACGGCGCGGCCTCGTCACCGATCGTCTCCAGCACGGGCAGCAGTGCCTCCCGCACCTGGCCCATCGCGGTGGCGAGCTGCGCGTCGGGGTCTCCGTCGGTGCTCACGAACGACCCGGTGTGCACGACCACGCCCTCGGCGCCGAGCTCGACGGCGCGGCGCAGGTTGTGCGCCACCATCGCCGCCGAGCGCTCGTAGGTGGCCGCGGTGGGGCTGCCGAGGTTCACGAGGTACGGCGCGTGGATGAACGCCCGCATGCCGCGGCCCTCCAGCTGCCGCCTGAACTCCTTGTCCTCGGACGGCTTGCCCGCGGACAGCGCCCACCCGCGTGGGTTGCCGACGAAGATCTGCAGCGTCTCGCAGCCGAGCAGGTCGGCCTGCGCGAGCGCTCCCGCGACCAGCCCCTTGCCGACCTGGACATGCGTGCCGATCGGTCGGCTCTGTCGGTGGTCGATCTGGTCAGGGGTCGGCACGGCGTCAGGGTAGGACGGCGCGCGGTGGCGACGGCATCGGAGCTGACGCTCCTGGACGGCGGGTCGCCCCTCTACAGTCCGCCGCCGCCCCATCCGCCGCCGCCCCACGAACCGCCGGACTTCCTGTACTTGCGCGCGAGCCGGTCGCCCGGACCCTGCTCGGGAAGACCGGCGCTCCACCAGATGAGGGCGAGCAGCGCGACGATCGCGAGCACCAACACGATCAACCTGATCACGGAGACCTCCTGATCCCTGACTGGATCGAAGAGTACGCAGACCGGGGCCTCAGCGGCTACGAGCTCGCGGTCAGGAGATCCACACCGTGATCGTGGACCCCTTCGGGACCTTGTCACCCGCGTGGTCCTGCTTCATCACGAAGCCGATGCCGAAGTAGGGCGTGTAGTGCTCGACGTCGACCCTGAAGCCTGCGTCCTGGAGATCGCTCTTGGCGGAGTCGATGCCGTGGCCGGTGACGCGCGGGACCTCGACCAGCTCGGGCCCGTTGGACACGAGCAGGCTGACGGTGTCGCCCTTGTGGAGCGTGCCCGGGTCGGGGCTCTGGCTGATGACGCGTCCCTTCGGGACGTCGTCGTCGTACTTGCTGTCCGTCTCGACCTGGAGCCCGGCCTGCTCCAGCGCGGCCCTCGCCTTGCCGGCGTCCTTGCCGCGCCAGTCGGCGACCTGGACCGGCTGGCGGCCCTTGCTGACCCACACGTCGACGGACGTGCCGGGGCGCAGCGTCGCGCCGGCGGCCGGGTCGGTGCGGATCACCTGCCCGCTGGGCACGGCGTTCGACCATTTCTCGACGGCCTTGCCATAGCTCATCTTGATCGCGAGCAGCGCGTCCTGGGCCTGGTCGAGCGTCTTCCCGGTGAGGTCGGGCAGCTGGTACTGCTCGACGCCCTGGGAGAGCGTGATCGTCACGGCGTGCCCGTCGAGGACGCGGTCGCCACCGGCCGGGTCGGTGCGCATCACGTGCCCGGCCTTGACGGTGTCGGAGTACGCCGGCGCGCCGACCTTCATCTCCAGCCCGGCAGCCTTCAGCCGGGCCGCGGCAGCCTGCTGCGTCAGGCCGATGACGCCGGGGGTGCTGGTGTAGCGCGCGAAGCCGAACCACCAGGCGCCGACGCCGAGCGCAGCGACCAGCAGCACGGCCAGCGCCACCTTGAGCGGGCCCCGACGGCGGGACCGCTCAACCGGACGGGCCGGCCCGGGCGCCGGTGCCGACCGCGCCACGGTGCGCGTGCGGTCGGGCTCGTCCCACCGCTGGGGCGTCGTGTCGTCGCTGACGCGCGGCGGCAGCGAGAGGTCGGTCGTGAGCTCGTGGTCGTTGCTCATGCCCGCGGCGAGCGCGGAGGCGACCCGCTGCACCTGCCGCAGCATCACGCCGGCGTCGGCCGGCCGCAGCCCGGCGTCGCGGGCCGTGGCCCGTGCGACCAGCGCGTCGACGTACGGGGGGAGGGAGGGGACCAGCCGCGACGGCGGCGGGACGTCCTCGTGGACGTGCTTGTAGGCGACCTGGATCGGCGTCTCGCCCTCGTGCGGCTTGCGGCCGGTGAGCAGCTCGTAGAGGACGACGCCGGCCGAGTAGACGTCGGCACGGGCGTCCGCGCGGCCCTCGGTGACGATCTCGGGCGCGATGTAGGAGACCGTGCCGATCAGCACACCGGTGGAGGTGTGCTGGGTGTCGGCGGTGACGGCACGGGCCAGACCGAAGTCGGCGACCTTGACGGTGCCGTCGTCGGAGATCAGCACGTTCTCGGGCTTGACGTCGCGGTGCACCAGGCCGGCCCGGTGGGCAGCGGCGAGCGCGGACAGGACCGGCTCCATCAACGCGAGCGCACGGCGTGGTGCCATCGGGCTCTGCGTGGTGATCGTGTCGCGCAGGGTGTGACCCGGGACGAGCTCCATGACGAGGTACGGCGACCCGGTGTCCTCGCCCTGGTCGTAGACGGACACCACGTGCGGGTGCGACAGCCGGGCGGCCGCCCGCGCCTCGCGCACGAACCGGGCGGCGTACGCGCCGTCGTCGGAGTGGCCGCTGCTCGAGCCGCCGCCGATCCCGCTGTGCATGACCTTGACCGCGACCGTCCGGTCGAGCCGGAGGTCGGTGGCCTCGTAGACGCCGGCCATCCCGCCCCGCGCGATGCGCGAGGTGAGCCGGTAGCGGCCGTCGAGCGTGCGCCCGATCAGGGGATCGTGGTCCACGCGCGACTCAGCGCCGGCACGGCTCTGCCCACGCCGGTCAGCCTGCATCGTCGACCCTCCTGCTACCGGTCGGGGAAGGGACCGGATCAGAGCCATGGTACGGAGCGATCCACTCGGCGCCGACGTACGACTCGCCCGAACGCTCGACGAGGGGGCCGCCTAGGATCGGCGTATGGACGCTCCGCTGCGACTCGCCGACCACGACCTGGCCCAGCTGGTGACCGACTGGATCGACTGGGCGGAGGCCGCGAAGCGCCTCGGCGTGACGGTCGGCAAGGTGCGCACCATGATCCGTGAGCACCAGCTCGCGGCGGCCGTGCCGAACCCGGGGGAGAAGGGTGCCGGCCAGCGGGTCCCGGCCGACTTCATCGTCGATGGTGAGCCGGTCAAGGGCCTGTCCGGCCTGTTGACCGTGCTCCACGACGGCGGGTACGACGACCGGGAGTGCATCGCCTGGCTCTACCTCGACGCCGACCTGCCCGGGCGCCCGATCGACGCGCTCCGTGAGAACCGAGGGTCCGAGGCCAAGCGCCGCGCCCAGGCGATGGCGTTCTGAGCCGGCGCTGGCGCCTCGGGCGACGATGACCCGCCGGACGCTCGCCCCGATCACAGCGATCGCGGCCGTCCTCGCGGCCGTCCTCCTCGCCCTGTCCGCGTGCGGGAACGGCGACGACCCGCCTCGGGCCGCGGCGCCGACCTCCTCCCCGTCGACCTCCTCCGCGTCGACCTCCTCCGCGCCGACCCCGTCCGCGACGAGGTCGGCCCGCGTCGACCCCGAGTCCGGCCTGCCGTGGGTCGGCGTCGCCGACCTGCCGCCGCAGGCGCGGCAGACACTCGAGCTCATCGACGCCGGCGGCCCGTTCCCCTATCCCGGCAAGGACGGCAGCACCTTCGGCAACCTGGAGGGGTTGCTTCCGAAGGAGCCCCGGGGGTACTACGCCGAGTACACCGTGCCGACGCCGGGGTCGCGCGATCGCGGCGCGCGGCGGATCATCACAGGTGAGGGCGGCGAGTACTACTGGACCGCCGACCACTATCAGCAGTTCGAACGGATCAGGCGGTAAGCACCACTCGAAGGGACGGCAGATATGAGCGGACTCGCGGGCATCCTGGCCGGGCACCATGCACCCGGCGTCTACCGATGGCATGCGGCCTTCGGCCCAGCGGACGTCAGGCACACGGTCGAGCACGCCGGGTGGCGGTTCGCGCGGGTGGACGGCGTCGGTATCGAGGAGAAGTCGGCGCTGATGGACGCGCTCGGCAGCGCGCTCCAGGCGCCCGACCACTACGGCCGCAATCTCGACGCGCTGCGCGACGTCCTGCGCGACGTCGACGGGCGTCTGCTGCTCCTCTGGGACGAGTGGGGGCCGCTCGCCCATGCCGACAGGAGCACCTTCGACCAGGTCACCGGCATCTTCGCCGAGCGCAGCGGGCAGGCCACGATGGCCGTGCTCCTGCGAGGCGAGGGCCCGGAGGTCGACCTGCCCAGCCTGGACTGAGCGGCCGGGACCTCAGACGGAGCGCTGCGTCGCGGCTTGAGCCAGCCCCAGCAGCACACCGCGGGCCCGCTCGTCGACCGTCGCGCGCTCCAGCGCGGCGAGGGCCGAGCTCGTGAGTGCGGTGATCGCGGCCTCGACCTGCTCGCGCGCGCCCGACGCCGTGATGACGCGGCGCAGCTCGTCGACCTGCTCCTCGCTGAGCGCCTGCCCGAGCGAGCCGTCGAGGAGGGCCGCGTCCCGCGCCGACGCCGCGTCGAGCGCCAGCGCGACGAGGACCGTCCGCTTGCCCTCGACGAGGTCGTCGCCCGCCGGCTTGCCGGTCTCGGTGGGGTCGCCGAAGACGCCGAGGAGGTCGTCGCGCAGCTGGAACGCCTCACCCAACGGCAGCCCGAAGGCGGTGAGCGCGGCCAGGTCGGCGGAGGACGCGCCGGCCAGCGCGGCGCCGATGTGGAGCGGCCGCTCGATGGAGTACTTCGCCGACTTGTAGCGCAGCACCGTCATCGCGGTGTCCACGTCGGCGCGGCCGCGGGCCTGGACCGACACGTCGAGGAACTGCCCGGCGATCACCTCGGTCCGGCACAGGTCGAACACCTGGAGCGCCGGCGCCACCTTGTCGACCGGGAAGCCCGAGCGGCGCAGCATCTCGTCCGCCCACGAGAGCAGCAGGTCGCCGAGCAGGATCGCCGCCGCGGCGCCGTACTGCTCCGGATTGCCCCGCCAGTCCTCGTCGCGGTGCTCCGCCTCGAGCGCGCGATGGGTCGACGGCCGGCCGCGCCGCGTGTCGGAGGCGTCCATGTAGTCGTCGTGGACGAGCGCGGAGGCGTGCAGCAGCTCCAGCGCGGCGCACGCCCGGATCAGGGCGTCGTCGTCCACGCCGTCCGGCGCGAACGCGCGGTGACCCCAGTAGCAGAACGCGGCGCGGAATCGCTTCCCGCCGCTGACCGTGACCCGTGCCTGCTCGAGCAGTCGTGCGGCGTCCGAGCCGAGCGGTGCGAGGACCGCCGCCTGGCGGTCGAGGAACGAGTCGAGCGCCTCCTGAACCCGCGCGCGAAAGTCGTCGGCGTCCCAGGTGTCGCTCACGAACGTCGAGCCTAAGGGGTGGACGATGCCGGATCCGGGCTGCCCCGTTCCTTAGGATGCTGGACATGAGCGAGAACGATGCGAAGCACATCGGGCGGCTGATCCGTGAGGGCGGCCGCTCGTTCTCGTTCGAGTTCTTCCCGCCGAAGGACGAGGCCGGGGAGGAGCAGCTCTGGTCAGCCATCGAGGCGCTGGAGCCCTACCGACCGACGTTCGTCTCCGTGACGTACGGCGCCGGCGGCTCGACCCGCGACAAGACCGTGAAGGTCACCGAGCGGATCGCGCGCGAGACGTCGATGGTGCCGATGGCCCACCTGACCTGCGTCGGCCACACGGTGGCCGAGATCGAGGCGATCCTCGACGACTACGCCGCCGCCGGGGTGCGCAACGTGATGGCGCTGCGCGGTGACCCGAGCGAGGGCCCGCGCGCGCCGTGGACCCCGACCGACGGCGGGTTCACCTACGCCACCGAGCTGGTCGAGCTGGTCCGCGAGCGCGGCGTCTTCGACGTCGGCGTCGCCGCGTTCCCCGAGGGTCACCCGTCCGCGGCCTCGCTCGACGCGGATGCCGAAGTGCTCGCCGCGAAGGCGAGGGCGGGGGCCGCGTTCGCGGTCACCCAGATGTTCTTCCGGGCCTCCGACTACTTCGCCCTCGTAGAGCGTGTCCGCGACCTCGGGGTCGACATCCCGATCCTCCCCGGCATCATGCCGATCCTGAACCTCGCGGCGATCCGCCGGCAGGGCGAGCTGATCGGCACGTCGGTGCCCGAGGAGATCGTCGCCCGCATCCAGACCAAGGCCGAGAACGCGGCCGCCGTCCGTGCGGAGGGCGTCGCGATCGCCGCCGAGCTCTGCGAGGAGCTGCTCGCGGGCGGCGCGCCCGGACTGCACTTCTACACGCTCAACCGCTCCAAGGCGACGCTGGAGATCTTCGCGAAGCTCAACCTCACGGTCTGACTCACGCCGTCGCGAGCTCCTGGGCGACCAGGGCGGCGGACAGGCCGACGAAGGGCAGGCCGTCGCCGGCGACCGCGTGCGCGCCGGCCGCGTAGACACCCGGGATCGGCGTCACCGGGCCGAGGCGGGACGTCGACCGCCCGCGCCACTGGACGCCCAGCGGCGAGCCGTTCCACCGCTCCACGAGCTCGCGCGGGGAGAGGTCGACCCGCGTCGCCACCTGCTCGCGGACGTCGATCCTGTGCCGCGCCAGCGCGAGCAGCACGTCCTCGTGGAGCCGGCCCCGCACCTGCACCGTCCACGCGTGCCCGCCCTCCGGTGCGCGACCGCCCGGCCGCAGCGTGAGCGTCGGCTCGCCGTGCAGCACCAGCTCGGCCGGCAGGTCAGGGACGTCGCCGCTGAGGCCGAGGTGAACGATGAACGGCGGGATCGCCGGCATCGAGCGGCCGGCGTACGGCGCGAGCGCCGGCAGGCGTCGCGGGTCGGTCGCCACGACCACCGCGTCGGCGTCGACCTCGCCCTCGGAGGTGCGTACGGCGACCGCCCGGCCGCCGCGCAGCACCAGGTCGAGCGCCGGCGTCGACGTGTGGACAGCGACCCGCCGCGTCGTCATCCGGTCGGCCAGCGCCGCGGCCAGCGACCCCATGCCTCCGGCCGGGCGCCAGGCCCCGAAGCGCTGCTCGAGGTAGGCCGTGAGCCCTGCCCAGGCGGGCACGTCGCGCAGCGTGTGGCCGGCGGCCTCGAACGGGTGGGCGGCGACGAGCCGCAGGCGCTCGTCGGCGAAGCTGCGCCGCAGCCGGCGGTGGAGCGTCTCGCGACTGCGCAGGAGGGCGGTGACCTCCGCGGGCGGGCTCGACGTGCGCTGCTCGAAGACGTGCCGGCGGAGCAGCTCCCACACCTCGCCGTAGGAGGCGACGTGGTCGACCCACGCCTGGCCCTGGGGGCGACCGCGCTTGCCGGTGAGCTCGTCGAACGCGGCGAGCTGGGCCGCGCGGGAGCCTCCCGGCAGGCGCACCGACGTCTCGTCCGCGAAACGGTGCTCCCTGACCACATCGAGCGGCTCCAGGTCCAGCTCCCGCTCGAGGGGGCGCCCCGACTTGCGGAACAGGTCGCGTACGACAGCCGGCAGCAGCGTCGTGGACGCCGACGCGTCCCAGGCGAACCCGTCCTGCTGCACCGGGCGCAGCGCACCTCCGAGTGCCGGCTCACCCTCGAGCAGCGTCACCTCGTGGCCGAGCTTGGCGAGCCGGGCCGCGGAGGCCAGTCCGCCGAACCCGCCGCCGACGACCACCACCCGTGCCACGGGCGGCAACCCTAGACCCTGACCTAGACCCTGGCCGGCCCGCGGCCCTTCCACCGTCGCCACCCGCGCCGGATCAACCGCCCGGCGGCGTAGAGCGCGACGAGCCCCGCGGCGAGCAGTACCCCGGCGATGGCGGCCGCGAGGTGCGGGTGGTCGATCGCGAAGCCGATGACGACGAGTACCGCAGCGTCCTCGCTCAGGCTAGCCGCGATGTTGCTCACCGGCTCGGGCGAGGCGTTGATCGCCAGCCGGCTGCCCGCCTTCGTGAGGTGGGAGAGGAGCGCGGTGCCACCGCCGACCACGCCGCTCACGGCCTGGTCGAGCGTGCTCGCATCGCCGGCCACGAGCACGCCGATCACGGCGCCGACGGTCGGGCGGATCGCCGTCGAGATGACGTCCCACGTGGAGTCGACGTAGGGGATCTTGTCCGCGACGAACTCCATCGCGTAGAGCGCGCCGGCCACCGTCAGCACCGGCCAGGTGCCCAGCACGTCGGGGATGTCACCGGACCCGCCGACCCGGTCGGCGATCCCCAGCACGAGCACGACCAGGTAGGCGTTGACGCCGCTGGCCCAGCCGCTCGAGAACGCGAGGGAGAGGCTGTCCATGGCGGAGGTCGGCTACTCCACGTCGACGGCCGTGGCGCCGGTCAGGGCGAGCAGCTCGTCGTAGGTCGTGGAGAACACCGTGGCGGGATGGCCTGCGGCCGCCCAGAGCACGGGGTAGTGCTGCAGCGCCGTGTCGACGTACGTCGGGATCGGCGTGGGATGGCCGATGGGGGAGACCCCGCCGATCACCTGACCGGTGTGCTCGCGCACGAACTCCGGCGCGGCCCGCTCGAGCCGCTCGACGCCGATGCGTGTCGCGGTCGCCCCGGTGTCGACCCGGTGGGCGCCGGAGGTGAGCACCAGCACGGGTGTGCCGCCGGCGTCGAAGAGGAGGCTGTTGGCGATCGCGCCGACCTCGCAGCCGAGTGCGGCGGCGGCCAGTGCGGCCGTGTGGACCGAGTCGGGCAGAATGACGATGTCACCCGTTCCGCCGCGGTGTGCGTGCTCCTCGCGGAAGCGGACGACGGACGGGTGCGCGGTGAGGTCGGACGCCATGCGCTGACCCTAGCGATCTCCGGCCGACGAGCGATGACGAGTGATGAGTGAACGGAGTGCATGCGTGGACGAGCGACCCGCGTCGCTGAGACTGGCCCTGCAGCTGCTGGGGGCCCTGGTCCTGCTCGGTGCCGTGACGGTGGTGCTGATCATCGTCCGGCAGGACGACCTCATCCGCTCGTGGGCGGAGGGCAATCCCGCGGTCCGCGAGGTCCTGGAGACCCGCGGCCTCGAGGCGGTCAAGCAGGGCTCGGTCCAGCCGCCGCACTTCATCCCCGTCGCCGTGACGCTGTATGTCGTCCTGGCCGGTCTCGTCGCGGTGCTCGGCGTGTTCCTGAGCAACGGCTACGAGTGGGCGCGCCTCAGCATCACGGTGCTGCTGTTCTTCTCCGCGGTCGCCGGCATCGCCGGTCTGCGGGTCGGGCAGCCCACCGCGTTCGCCGTCTGCACCGTGGTGGGGCTCGCCCTCTTCGCCGCGCTGATGGTGCCCCTGTGGCACCCCGACACGACCGCCTACATCCACGCCGATCCCGAGGCCGAGCCCGCCCGCCCCTCCACCTGAGTCCGGACCCAGCCTCCCGACCGACCCTCTGAGGACTGTCGGCGCTCGCTGCTTGACTGCTCTGGACGCCGGAGGAACGGCCCTTGACCGGGTCTCCCGACGGCGCTACCGTCTGGATATCGAACATGTGTTCGAACCGTCCGGCGGCGGTGACCTCGACCCTCGCCGCCGCCGGACCACGGAGAGGAGCAAGTCGTGATGACGCAGGTGACGACCGAGGCCGTCCCGGGCTTCCTGCCTGCCACGACGCACGCCTACCTCCTGCGCTCGGCCGGCTCGCTGGCCGAGGCGATGGAGGCCGACGACGTCGCCACCCGCTACGCCTGCGCCCACGTCGCGGCCCTGCAGGCGGCGGCCGCCCTGCTGGCGGCTCGCTCGACGCCGACGCTCACCGCCCGGCGCCGCCCGCAGCGCAACGCGTGGGTCCTGCTCAGCGAGGTCGCTCCTGAGCTGGCCGACTGGGCGACGTTCTTCGCCGCGGGTGCCGCGAAGCGGGCGGCCGCGGAGGCGGGCTCCATCAGGGCCGTGAGCCGCGCCGAGGCCGATCAGCTGGTGCGCGACGCCGACCGGTTCCTCGCGGTCGTCGAACAGTCGCTCGGCCTGGTTCCGCACGCCTCGCTCGCGGCGCACGATCGTCGGGTGGGCTGACCCTCCCGAGCCTGCGCGGACCGGCCACTAGGGTGGTGCCATGACCGTCAGCGAACGCCGGGGCAGCGCCCGGACGGCCGTCGTGTGGGACACGCTCCAGCCGATCCTCGACGCCCCGCCGCTCGACGTTCTCGACATCGGCGGTGGCACCGGCGGCTTCGCCGCCCGAGTCGCCCAGCTGGGCCACCGGGTCACGGTCGTGGACCCCAGTCCCGATGCGCTCGCCGCGCTGGCGCGCCGTGCGCGCGAGCTGGGCGTCAGCGTCGAGGGACGCCAGGGTGACCTCGCGGCGCTCGGCGTCGACCCGACCAGTGCCGACGTCGTCCTGTGCCACGGCGTGCTCGAGGTGGTCGACGATCCTGCCGCGGCGCTGACCTCCCTCCGTGGGGTGCTGCGCCCGGGGGGTCGGCTCAGCCTGCTGGTCGCCCAGCGCAACGCGTCGGTCGTGGCGCGGGCGATGGCCGGCCACTTCGCCCAGGCCCTCGCCCTCCTCGACGACACCGGCCCGTCCGGGCGGGCCGGCCGGCGGTTCACGGCCGCGGAGGCCGCGGACCTGCTGGCCGGGGCCGGGTTCTCCGTCGAGTCGACGCACGGCGTCCGCGTCTTCGCCGACCTCGTCCCGGGGTCGCTGCTCGACCTCGAGCCGGGTGCTCCCGCGGCCCTCGCCGACCTGGAGCTGGCGGTCGCGCAACGGCCCGACTTCCTCCCGCTCGCCGCGCAGCTTCACCTCGTGGCCACCCGCGCGTGACCTCGGGTCACCCGGAGTGTGCCAATTTCTTCTTGCTGGGTACCGTGGCGGGAACCTGCTGCCTAGACTGACGGTAGGAATCAACGCGGCGGCACTGCCGCCTTCGAACCAGCGGGAGGACCGGTGCCACTCTCGGAAGAGGAGCTGCGGCTACTCGAGCAGATGGAACGCGCCCTCCTCCAGGAGGACCCCAAGTTCGCCTCCACTCTCCGCGGCACCTCGTTCCGACGCGCCGCGCGCCGTCGCGCCGTCTTGGCGGGCGTCGTCTTCGTCGTCGGCATCGCACTACTGATGACCGGCGTGATCACCCAGCTCCCGGTCGTCGGGATCATCGGGTTCGTCATCATGCTCGGCTCGGCGACGGTCGGTCTGGCCGCCTTGCGGTCCAAGCCCGTCGTACACACTTCCTTGAGCCACCCCAGCCACGGCTTCACCGTCTTCGACGGTGGCCGGCGCGCCCGCAACCGCCGCAGCCACGCGTCCTTCATGGACCGCATGGAGCAGCGCTGGCAGCGCCGCCGCGACGGCAACGCCGGCTGGTGACCCGCTAGCTCTACCGAGTCATCAGGTCGGTAGCAGCCTGCCGACCGGAAATCCTGCCAGGCAGCAGCCCGCCGAGAGCGGAGACCCGGCCGGCCGTCAGCCCACCTGGTCGACGAGCTCCGGCGAGCCGGTCTCGACCGGCGTCCGCTGGAGCACCGACCGCGGCCACCACGTCGCCCGCCGGACCGCCCGCTCCGGAGCGGCGCTGTGGAGGGCGGCCAGCACGGTGAGCACGTCGTCGGCCGCGACGGCGACCGGCGGGCGCAGCGAGTAGCGCGCGACCTCGACGGCCTCGACGACCCGCCACAGCGCGTCGCGGTCGTCACCCGGCACGTAGCGCTCGAGCGACTTCCCGATCGCGCGGGGCGAGAGCCCCGACGGCCAGAGCAGGCCGAGGTCGATGACGGTGTCCCGGATCTCCGCCCAGGCGCCCTCCGCGCTCGCGGCGTGGAGCCGGACCGCGCGGCGCCGACGCCGGATCCGCGAGGGGAGGAGGGCGAGGACGCCGGCCAGGAGGATCACGACGACGGCGCCGAGGGCCCACCAGAGAACAGCGTGCGAGCTCGCGATCGGCGAGCTGGACGTCGACTGCTGCTCCTGCTGCGGCCGCTGCGCGTTGGACGCGCCGGCCGTGGGCTGCGCGGTCGTGGGCGCCACGCTCGGCTCGTTGTCGATCTGCGCGTTGTCGAGGTTGCGGGTGTACGCCGGCACGTCGGCGACGCGTGCCGCGGGGGTGGGCTCGAACCGCACCCAGCCCGCACCGCTGAAGAAGAGCTCCGGCCACGCGTGCATGTCGTGGGTGCTGTACTGCCAGCGCGACGGGCCGACCCGCTCGGGCGCCAGGAACCCGACGGCGACCCGGGCCGGGATGTCGAGGCTGCGCGCCATCGCCGCCATCGCGGCAGCGAACTGCTGGCAGTAGCCGCGCCGGCCGTCGGGCCCCGTCGACAGGAAGCTCTCGAGGTCGCCCGGGCTGCTGCCGATCGGGACGGTGTCGTCGTAGACGAAACCGCCGCGGTCACGGAACCAGTTCTGCAGCGCCACGGCCTTGGCGAAGTCGCCGTCGGCGGAGTCGGTGACCTGCTTGGCGAGCGTCCGAGCGCTGGCGGGGAAGTCCTTCGGCAGGTCGAGGTAGGACGTGCCGACCGTGCCGGGCGACGCCTGCGCGTTGATGAGGTCGGTCGTGCTGAGGTCGAGGTCGACCGCGGTCATGTCGTAGTTCATGCCGGCCGCGGAGCGCTGGTGCGGCCCGGCGAGGAAGTCCATCGTCCGGTTGTCGTAGCGCCAGTCGCCCTCGGCGTGGATGTCGGAGATCGGCGCCTGGGTCGGCAGCCACCGCGAGTCGAAGCCCTGGCCGATGGAGACGCGGTAGTCGTAGGACGTCCGCTTCACCCACGTCGCCACGCCGAGGAGACCGGGGAGCGTGCCCTCGGCGTCGTTGTTGGCGGGGACCGTGCGGTTGCCCGCCGTCCACTCGTTGTCGCCGAAGCGGTTGAGCACCGCGATGCGTAGGTACGACGGGTTCGGGTCGTCGGTCGTGATGTCGATGACCGGCACGTCCGGTCCGCGCACCAGGTCGCGACGCAGGTCGACGAGCGGGTTGGTGACGGTGATGTGGCCGCCGTCGCCGCTGCCCGGTCCGAGCCCGAACAGGTGCAGGTCGAGCGTCGGCACGAGGCTCGGCAGGATGAGCGCGAGGACGACGGCGACGCTGCCGACGTAGACGGCACCCGCGCTCTCCTCCGGGCCGGACGCACCGGTCGCCTCCAGCCGGCGTCCCCACCGGCCGACGATCTCGCTCTGGCTGAGCACGAGCATCACGAGGAACCCGGCGGCGCTCAGCGCGAAGCCCCACCACGGCAGGCCACCCTCGACGACGGAGAAGGGGACGGCGTAGATCGCCAGCAGCGGGAGCCCGGCCAGCGCGGTCCTGCGGAAGGTGCACGCGAGCAGGTCGACGATGATGAAGCAGAACAGCCCGCCGCCGACGAGCAGCGGCGCGATGCCGCCGGCCACGGCGACGGGCGGACGCTCGGCGCGTACGACGTCCGCCGCGTGCGAGAGCTCTGCGTGCAGCTCGTCCCAGGCGCCGCCGATCGGCAGCGGGGAGCCGGTGATGTAGAGGCTCACGGTGGCGCCGCCGATGACCAGCTGGGCGAGGAGCACGAGCCACCAGGGCGCCCGTGCCCAGCGGGCCACCGAGCCGACCACCACGATGACCGTGCCGACCAGCAGCAGCGGCTGCAGGTAGGAGGCGGGATCCTCGGAGAACGAGCTCCATGACAGCGTCGTCACCCAGACGGTGACGGCCGCCGCGATCGCCTGCAGGACCGGCGCGAAGGCCGTGTCACGGATGCGCACGTGCCACCCCCCGTGCCCCGCGTACGGCGCCGAGCTCCTGCCAGGCCCGGTCGACCCGGCCGTCGGGGGTGAGCGCCACCGCCCGCCAGCCCTGCTGGAGCAGCCAGCCGGTGGCGCCGCCGGTCGGGGTCCGGGTCGCGCCCCACGCGTCGACGTCGAGGGCGACCGCGAGGGCCGCGCCGGCGTGGTGCTGGACCCGACGCATCACGGAGAGGTCGGGCCCGCTCAGCCCGCCGAGGACGGCGACGGTCAGCGCGCCCGAGCCGTGCTCGCCGCTCAGCCAGCCGGGGTCGAGCGCGGTGTTGGGCAGCGGCTCGATCATCGCCAGCGCCTCGAGGAGGCGGCCGGCGGTCACCTCGGTGTCGTCGTGCTGCCAGGACGTCGCCGGGTCCTCGCCGGCGGCGGTGACCAGGCGGACCGTGTAGCCGCGGCTGCTCAGGTGCACCGCGACGGAGGCGGCCACCGTCACCGCCGTCTCCAGCGAGGACGCGAGACCCTCGCCCCGGTGCGCGCCGATGCGGTTGTCGAGGAAGACGGTCGCCCGGGTCTGCCAGGGCTGCTCCTCGCGCCGCACCATCAGCTCGCCGACCCTGGCCGAGCTGCGCCAGTGCACCCGGCGCAGGTCGTCGCCGCGGCGGTACTCCCGCACTGTCACGTCCTCCGCGCTGCCGCCGGCGAACGCGCGCGGGCGCTGGTCGCCCGAGCCGGTGAGCGAGCCGCTCAGCGAGATCCCGGGCAGCGGGACGGTGCGGGGCGTGACGACGAGGGGAGTGGTGGTCCGGAACGCGCGGGTCAGCTCGACGAGGCCGAAGGGGTCGCCGACCCGGACCGTCATCGGGCCGAGCTCGTAGCGTCCGCGCGCCTCGGCACGGACCGGGTACTCGACCCGGCCGCGCCAGCCGTGCTCGATGCCCTCGACCACGAAGCGGGGTCTGCTGCCGAGGGCGTAGGGCACCTGCTCCTCGATGCGGAGCGCACCGGTGGGCATCCGCCCGTCGTTGCGCAGGGCGAGCCGGACCCGGGACGGCTGCCCGGCCGGCACGACCTGTGGGCTGACCGTCCGGACCAGCGACAGCTTGTAGCGCGCCCGGCCCACGGCGTACGCCGTGACCAGGGGAAGTGCGACCAGGAGCACGCCGACCCGGACGAGGGTCGACTGCCCGAGGAGGACCGCGCAGACGACGGCGCTGATGCCCGCGGCGAGGAACGCCCGCCCTCGGAGCGTCAGGCCGGAGAGTGCCTCACGCACGGCGCACCGCTGGTCAGCCGGCGCTGCCGGCCGGCACCGGCACCGTCGCGATGATCGCGTTGAGCACCGAGGCGGGCGTCCGGCCGGTCATCGTCGCCTCCACCGTCGGGAGCAGGCGGTGGGCGAGGACGGGGGCCGCGAGCGAGGAGACGTCGTCGGGCAGCACGTAGTCACGACCGTGCAGCGCGGCGCTGGCCTTCGCGGCGCGGACCAGGTGGAGCGTCGCACGGGGTGAGGCGCCGAGGCTGAGCTCGTCGTGCGCGCGGGTGGCCGAGGTCAGCGCGACGGCGTAGCGCTGCACTGGGTCGGAGACGTGCACCTGGCCGACGATCCCGATCAGCTTGCGGATCTCGCTGGCGTCGGTGACCGGCTCGAGGTCGTCGAGCGGGTTCGCCTGGGTGTGGGTGGCCAGCATGGCGATCTCGGCCGCCAGCGGGGGATAGCCGATCGACACCCGCGCCATGAAGCGGTCGCGCTGCGCCTCGGGGAGGGCGTAGGTGCCCTCCATCTCGACCGGGTTCTGGGTCGCGATCACCATGAACGGCGCGTCGAGCTGGTAGGTCGTGTTGTCGACCGTGACCTGGTGCTCCTCCATGCACTCCAGGAGCGCCGACTGGGTCTTCGGCGAGGCACGGTTGATCTCGTCGCCGACGACGATGTTGGCGAAGACGCCGCCGGGCCGGAACTCGAACTCGCGCGTGTCCTGGTTGAACACCGACACGCCGGTGACGTCAGACGGCAGCAGGTCCGGCGTGAACTGGATCCGCCGGACCGTGCAGTCGATGGAGCGCGCCAGCGCCTTGGAGAGCTGCGTCTTGCCGACGCCGGGCACGTCCTCGATGAGGAGGTGCCCTTCGGCGAGCAGGACCACGACCGCCGAGAACACAACATCGGGCTTGCCCTCGATGACGCGCTCGATGTTGCTGCGGATCCGGCCGGCGACCCGCGTGAGGGTCTCGAGGTCGGCGCCGGGAACCGTGGGATGGGGTGCGGGTGTCTCAGCGGTCGGCGTACTCACGTGTGGTCCTTCCGGCGCAGGCCGTCCGCATCTTCTTCGCGGGGCTCTGTGCCAACCGTACGGCGAGCGGCAAGCGTTTCGCTCCCACTTCTTCACCTTGTTCCACGCCTGCTCAACGGTTTTAACCCACGAACGGTTCACCGCTCCGTCCTCCACCACGCCCCACCACCGCGCTCCACCGCGGCGCGCACGGGTGCTCCACCCCGCCCCACCACCGCGCTCCACCGCGGCGCGCACGGGTGCTCCACCCCGCCCCACCGCACCCCTGTGGGCGCCCTCCAGGACGGCGCCCGCGGCGCCCGGGCGCCGCAGCAGGTGCCTGACCAGCGCCTCAGGGAGCGAATCGCGGCCGAGACACGGCGTCGGTGGTTGACGGTGGAGGAAAGTGGGGTACGGTGGTGCAAAGTGGAGGACGGGGCCACGGAAGTGGGGCGGCCTGGTCGGACCGAGGGGGGTGGTGCCCGATGTTCTTCATGGGCACCTTCACTCCGAAGCTCGACGAGAAGGGCCGCCTCTTCCTCCCCGCCAAGTTCAGGGAGCGACTGTCAGAGGGGGTTGTCGTGACGCAGGGTCAGGAGAACTGCCTGGTCGTGTGGCCCGAGGACGTCTTCATGGAAGAGGCCAAGCGGGCCCAGCAGACGCCGCTGACCTCGCGGGGGGCACGCGACTACGCCCGCATCCTCTTCGGCGGCGCCGAGCCCGGCGTCCCGGACAAGCAGGGTCGGATCGGCATCTCGCCGCTCCTCCGCGCCTACGCGGGCCTCACCAAGGACGTGGTGGTGATCGGCGTGATGGACCGGATCGAGATCTGGGACCCGGAGCGTTGGCAGGACTACTCGGCGGTGGCGCAGGCGAAGTTCGCCGACCTCGACGAGGAGCCGGCAGCCCAGAGCTGACCGGAAGCTGACCGAAAGCTGACCGAAAGAACGTGGCCGGAGGCCACCGGACGACAACTGAACAGCGGCTCCGCAGGACGAGGTCTCAGTCCCGCTCGCGGTCATCTGGGGCACCTTCCCCGGTTCCAGATGATCGTCGCCTTCTGGGGCACCTTCCCCGGCACCAGACGGCGCGCTCTCCCACAGGTCGGAGGGAGCGGGCATGAGACCTGGTTCTACGGAGCCGCACACATTTCCAAGGACGGAACCAAGGGTGGGGTCGATGAGCAGCAGCGAAGGTGCAGGCGCGCCGCGTCACGTGCCCGTGCTGCTCGACCGCATCATCGAGCTGCTCGCCCCGGCTCTCGCCCGCGAGGGCGCCGTCGCCGTGGACTGCACGCTCGGGCTGGGCGGTCACAGCGAGGCCATCCTGCAGCGGATCCCCACCTGCCGGCTCGTCGGCATCGACCGGGACCAGCACGCGCTCGCGATGGCGGGGGAGCGGCTGGCGCCGTACGGCGACCGGTTCACCGGCGTCCACGCCGTCTACGACGAGCTGCCCGACGTGATGGCGGACCTCGGCCTGTCGACCGTCGACGCCGTCCTGTTCGACCTCGGCGTCTCGTCGATGCAGCTCGACGTCCGCGAGCGCGGCTTCGCCTACGCCGAGGACGCGCCGCTCGACATGCGGATGGACGACAGCACCGGGCCGACCGCCGCCGACGTCCTCAACACCTACAGCGCCGGCGAGCTGACCCGCGTGCTGCGCGAGTACGGCGAGGAGAAGTTCGCCTCGAGGATCGCCGGCGCCATCGTCCGTCGACGCGAGACCACGCCGTGGACGACCAGCGGCCCGCTGGTGGAGCTCCTCTACGACGTGATCCCCGCGCCCGCCCGGCGTACCGGCGGCCATCCGGCGAAGCGGACCTTCCAGGCGCTGCGCATGGAGGTCAACGACGAGCTCGCCGTCCTGCGCCGCGCCATCCCCGCCGCCGTGCAGGCGGTCGCGGTCGGCGGCCGCGTCGTCGTGGAGTCCTACCACTCCCTCGAGGACAGGCTCGTGAAGCAGGCCTTCACCGCCGCGACCAAGCTCGACGTCCCGCCGGAGCTGCCCTTCGTCCCCGAGGGGATGGAGCCGACCCACCGGCTCGTCACCCGCGGCGCCGAGCAGGCCGATGAGGCCGAGATCGCCCAGAACCCCCGCGCAGCCTCGGTCCGGCTGCGCGCCATCGAACGAGTTCGTCCCTCCTAGTCAGCCCCTCCTAGTCCATCCCTCCGAGACCTTCCCCGTCTTCTCTTCCCCGGAGACCTCCATGAGCAACAGCGCAGCATCCAAGATCACCTCTCGCCGCTTGGCGTGGCTCGAGCCGAGCGCCCTCCAGCGCGCCCGGTTGACCGTCGTCCCTCGCCGACGGGTGCAGGCGTCGCGGTTCCCGTTCGTGACGCTGGTGAGTCTGATCCTCCTCGGCGGCGTCATCGGACTGCTCTGCTTCAACACCTCGATGCAGCAGGCGGCGTTCACCGAGTCGCGGCTCGAGAAGCAGGCGACCACCCTCGCGGCTCAGCAGCAGGGGCTGGAGATGGACCTCGAGAAGCTGCGCGACCCCCAGCACGTCGCCGAGGCCGCCCAGAAGCAGGGCATGGTCATCCCGGGCAACGTGGCGATGCTGCACACGGACACCGGGAAGGTCAGCGGCGAGCCGGCCCCCGCGAACGCCGACGTCACGCCGCCGCTCTGGCCGTCCGTCCGGAAGCCCTCGTTCCGCTGAGGTCCCAGGAGATCGGGACCCCGACACGCGGGCTCGGTGACGGGCGCGGGCACGCAGGGCAGCAAGACTGCTCACATAGGACACACCAGTAACACCAGTAACAGTCAGCGATGACGATGAGTGAGAGAGCAAGGGGGAGCGCGTGACCAGGAAGCGTGGCACCGGTCGCGGCTCGTCCCACTTCCGGCTCCGCGTCGGCTTCGTCCTGATCGCGATGGTGCTGTCCCTGTTCGGGGCGCGCCTGGTGCAGCTGCAGGGCTTCGACCCCTACTCCTACGCGGCCGCGGCCCGCAAGGCCAACATGGTCCAGGTCGTGCTCCCCGCGAGCCGCGGCGACATCCTCGACCGCAACGGTGAGCCGCTCGCCGACTCGGTGGACGGGCTGATGGTCGTCGCCGACCCGCTGATGACCTCCAAGCGCGCGCCGCAGCTGGCCAAGTTCCTCTCCAACAAGCTCGACGTCGACTACTTCACGACGCTCAAGCGTCTGCGCGGCACCGACGGCAGCCGGTTCGAGTACGTCGCCCGCCGGATCCCGGCGACGATCGCCAGCCGCGCCGTCCAGGAGGCCGAGGCGCTCGGCTACAAAGGCCTGACGACACGCCGCGACCCGCTGCGCGACTACCCGGGCGGCGACCTCGCCGCCAACCTCGTCGGGTTCGTCGGCACCGACGAGTCCCTCGGTGGTCTGGAGCGCACGTTCGACAAGCGGCTGGCCGGCAAGGACGGCACCGCCACCTACGAGGTCGCGAGCGGCAGCCGCATCCCACTCGGGCAGAGCACCTCGGTCGCGCCCGTCGACGGGCAGAGCATCAAGACGACGATCGACCGCGACGTGCAGTGGTACGCCAACAAGGTCCTCGCCCAGGCGGTGACCTCGACCAACTCGGAGTCGGGCGTCGCCCTCGCGATGGACACCCGCACCGGTGAGGTCCTGGCGCTGTCGGACTACCCGACCTTCGACGCCAACCACCCCGCCGAGTCACCCAAGGCGGACCGCGGCAGCCGCGCCCTCTCCGACGTCTACGAGCCCGGCTCGGTGGAGAAGGTGCTGACCCTCTCGGCGCTCATCGACGCCGGCAAGGTGACCGACCGGACCCGGCTGACGGTGCCCAACTCGCTGCACCGCGAGGACCGCGTCATCCACGACTGGTTCGACCACCCGACGAAGCGGTGGACCCTGGCCGGCGTCGTCGCCCAGTCGTCCAACATCGGCACTGTGCTCGCCGCCGACCACTTCGACGACGGCCAGCTGCGCGACTACCTGGTGAAGTTCGGTCTCGGGCAGCGCACGGGAGTCGGCCTCTCCGGCGAGTCCCCGGGCATCCTGCCGAGCGCCGCCCAGTGGAACCACCAGATCCAGGACCGGATCGACTTCGGCCAGTCGGTGTCCGTCAACGCGCTCCAGATGATCACGGCGGTCAACACCGTCGCCAACGGCGGCGTGCGGGTGTCGCCCAGCCTCATCGAGGGCTCTGCCACGACCGACTCCGGGCAGACGGTGGGCAGCGACCGCACCACGCGGACCCGCGTCGTCAGCGCCGAGGCCGCCGACCAGATGATGAATATGATGGAGCGGGTGCCCGACCCGGCCACCGGCACTGCGCCGGGCGCCCAGGTGCCGGGCTACCGCGTCGCCGGCAAGACCGGCACGGCGCAGCGGGCGGACTCGTCCTGCAAGTGCTACGACGGCTCGCTCACCGTCTCCTTCGCCGGGTTCGCACCCGCGGACAACCCGCGCTTCACCGTCTACGTCGCCATCCAGGACCCGAAGACCAACAAGGGTGGCGGCTCGCTCGCCGGGCCGGTGTTCTCCAAGATCATGAGCCGCCTCCTCGCCCGCTACGGCATCCCGCCGACCGGCACGCAGCCCTCCCACCTGCCGGTGGAGTGGGGGCCGGGCCGGCTCCGCTACTGAGTCCACCTGCTGGGATGATCGACCGGTGCCCCACGACACCCGCACCAGCGACGGGCTGAGCGTCGCCGCCACGAGGCCGCAGCGCCCGCCGCGCACGGTCCTGCGCGACCTCCTCGAGGTGCTGCCCGACGCCACGACGATCGCCGGTGACGAGGCGACCACCGTCACCGGCGTCTCGCTGAGCACCCAGCGGATCCTCCCCGGTGACCTCTACGCCGCGCTGCCCGGCTCGCGGGTCCACGGCATCGACTTCGTCGCCGACGCGCTGGAGGCCGGCGCGGTCGCGGTGCTGACCGACGAGGTCGGCGCGAGCCGGGTCAAGCCCGGGTCGCCGCTGCTGGCCGGCGTACCCGTCATCGTCACGGAGGACCCGCGGCGCGCGCTCGGCCGCCTGGCGGCCCGGGTGTACGGCGACCCGGCGGCCGCCCTCCGGATGATCGGCGTCACTGGCACGCAGGGCAAGACGACCACGACCCGGCTGCTCGAGGGCGGACTGCAGCGGGCCGGGGTGACGGCCGGCGTCATCGGCACCGTCGGCACCCGGATCGCCGGCAAGGACGTGAAGACCACGCTGACCACGCCGGAGGCCCCCGACCTGCACGCCCTCTTCGCCCGGATGCGGGAGCAGAAGGTCAAGGCGTGTGCCATGGAGGTCTCCAGCCACGCCCTCGTGCTCGGTCGGGTCGACGGCGTCGTGTTCGACGTCGCGGTCTTCCTCAACCTCGGCCGCGACCACCTCGACTTCCACCACAGCGTCGCCGAGTACTACGCCGCCAAGGCCTCCCTCTTCACGCCCGAGCGCGCCCGGCGCGGCCTGGTCAACATCGACGACGAGCACGGGCGGCGGCTCGCCGCCGAGGCCCCGATCCCGGTCAGCACGTTCTCGACGCTCGGCGACGCCGACTGGCGCGCCGTCGACGTCGAGCTGGGCCCGCAAGGGTCGACGTTCACCGTGGTCGGCCCCGACGTCCGGCTCGAGGCGCGCTGCCCGCTCCCGGGCGACTTCAACGTGACGAACACCCTGGCGGCGATCGCGGCCGCGGCCGAGGCGGGCCTGGACGCGACCAGGATCGCGAACGCGATCGGCCAGGGCGGCGGGGTGCCCGGCCGCCTGGAGCGGATCGAGGCGGGGCAGGACTTCACCGTCGTCGTCGACTACGCGCACAAGCCGGACGCCGTCGAGGCGGCGATCAGGACGCTGCGGCCACTGACCGACGGGCGGGTGCTGGTCGTGATCGGCGCCGGCGGCGACCGCGACGCCGGCAAGCGGCCGCTCATGGGCGAGATCGCCGCGCGGCTGGCCGACCTCGTCGTGGTCACCGACGACAACCCGCGTACCGAGGAACCCGCGGCCATCCGTGCCGCAGTGCTCGACGGGGCCGGGCGCGGTGGCGCTGAGGTGCTGGAGATCGGCGACCGGCGGGCCGCGATCACCGAGGCGATCGGCCGGGCCGAGGCCGGCGACATCGTGCTCGTGGCGGGCAAGGGCCACGAGACCGGGCAGGAGGTCGCCGGGGTGGTGCATCCCTTCGACGACCGGCAGGTCTCACGAGAGGCGTTGATCACACGGCTTCGCGGAGCGACCGGCATGGCGTGAAGCGGGCCGAACGGGCGTACGGCAGGATGGTCCGGGCCCGTCGCCAGGACGGGAGGGGGCCACAGACGAGCGACGAGGGAGCACCGTGCGAGTGGTGAGCCAGTGGTGAGGGAGTCATGAGAGCGATCCTGTTGGGCGGCGGAGTGGCCCTCCTCGTCTCGCTGCTCGGCACCCGCATCGCGATCCGCGAGTTCACGCGGCTGGGCTACGGGCAGGAGATCCGCGAGGACGGCCCGACCACCCACCACACGAAGCGCGGGACGCCGACGATGGGTGGCGTCGCGATCATCGTGGCCACGGTGGTCGGCTACTTCGTGGCCAAGCTGGTGACCGGCGTGCAGCCGTCGTACTCGGCGCTGCTGCTGCTCTTCCTCTTCGTCGGAACCGGCCTGGTCGGCTTCCTCGACGACTTCATCAAGATCTACCGGCAGCGCAACCTGGGCCTGCGCAGCAGGGCCAAGATGATCGGCCAGACCGTCATCGCCCTGGTCTTCGGCGGGCTGGCGCTGTGGGACCGCCTGGCCGACGAGGCCGGCCGCAACCCGGCTTCCAACGAGATCTCCTTCCTGCGGGACTGGGGCTGGACGCTGCCGACGATCGTGGTGCTGCTGCTCATCTGGTTCTTCGTCACCGGGTTCAGCAACGCGGTCAACCTCACGGACGGTCTCGACGGCCTGGCCACCGGGGCGAGCGCGCTCGTCTTCGCGGCGTACGTCGTCGTGGGCATCTGGCAGGCCAACCAGACGTGCGGCGTGACCGTGAACCCCAAGTGCTACGACGTGCGCGACCCCCTCGACCTGGCGGTCGTCGCCGCCTGCATCGCCGGCGCCTGCATCGGGTTCCTGTGGTGGAACGCGTCGCCCGCACAGATCTTCATGGGCGACACCGGCTCGCTGGCGCTCGGCAGCGCCCTCGCAGGGCTGGCGATCCTGTCCCGCACCGAGCTGCTGGTCGTGATCCTGGGCGGCCTCTTCGTGGTGGAGACCCTGTCGGTGATGCTGCAGGTCGGGTTCTTCAAGGTGAGCAGGGGCAGGCGCATCTTCCGGATGGCGCCGATCCACCACCACTTCGAGATGCTCGGCTGGGAGCAGGTCACCGTCGTGATCCGGTTCTGGGTCATCACGGGCCTCTGCGTCGCCGCGGGCGTCGGCATCTTCTACGCCGAGTGGGTGACGGGCAACTGATGGGCGACCCCGGCCGACTCGGCCGCCACGACTCCTGGGAGGGCGTCCGCGCCGTCGTCGCCGGGTTCGGCGTCTCAGGATTCGCCGCGGCCGACAACCTCCTCCACCTCGGCGCCGCGGTCACCGCGCTCGACGAGAAGCCGGCCGAGGGGGAGCGGGCCGAGAAGGCCCAGCTCCTCGAGGTGCTCGGCGCGAAGATCCGGCTCGGCGAGGGCGCGACGGCCACGCTGCCGGACGACACCGACCTGCTCGTCACCAGCCCCGGCTGGCGGCCGTCGGCGGCCCTGCTCGCGCAGGCCCGCGACCGCGGCATCCCGATCTGGGGGGAGGTCGAGCTCGCCTGGCGGCTGCGCGACCCCGACCACCCGGCTCCGTGGCTCGCGATCACCGGCACCAACGGCAAGACGACGACCACCGAGATGCTCGACACGATCCTGCGGACGGCTGGCCTGCGCAGCGTCGCCGTCGGCAACGTGGGTCGCCCGATCGTCGAGGCGGTCATGGACCCCACCCCCTACGACGTCTTCGCGGTCGAGCTCTCCAGCTTCCAGCTCCACTACACCGAGTCGATGGCCGCCGAGTCGGCCGCCGTGCTCAACGTGGCCGAGGACCACCTCGACTGGTACGACGACCTGGGCGGCATGGCCGGCTACGCCGCCGACAAGGGCCGGGTCTTCGAGCGCGTCTCCCGCGCGTGCGTCTACAACGTCGCCGACGAGACCACCCGCCGACTGGTCGAGGAGGCCGACGTCGTCGAAGGTGCCCGCGCGATCGGGTTCACGCTGGGCATGCCGGGCGTCGGGATGCTCGGCGTGGTCGAGGACATCCTGGTCGACCGCGCCTTCATCGAGGAGCGCGCCACCAGCGCCGCCGAGCTGTGCCAGATCGGCGACCTCGCGAGCCCGGCGCCGCACTTCGTGCAGAACGCCCTCGCGGCGGCGGCCCTCGCGCGGGCCCACGGGGTCAGCCAGGCGGCGGTCCGCGACGGGCTGCGCGCCTTCCGCCCCGGCGGCCACCGGATCACCGTGGTCGCCGAGAAGGACGGCGTCACGTGGGTCGACGACTCCAAGGCCACCAACCCGCATGCCGCGAAGTCCAGCCTGCTCGCCTACGACCCCGTCGTCTGGGTCGCCGGTGGCCTCGCGAAGGGAGCGACGTTCGACGAGCTGGTCGAGACGGTGAAGGGACGGCTGCGCGCCGTCGTCCTCACCGGCCGAGACCGCGACGTCATCGCGCAGGCTCTCGCGCGACACGCCCCCGATGTGCCGGTTGTGACGGCTGGGACCAGTGAGACTGGCGTTGACGTCATGCGACAGGTCGTGGCGGCCGCCGCCGGCCTCGCCCAGCCCGGGGACACCGTGCTGATGGCACCCGGCTGCGCCTCCATGGACCAGTTCCGTGACTACGCCGCCCGTGGGGACGCGTTCGCCGCGGCGGTGAGGGAGCACACCGGACACTGACAGGGGGCACCAGGGGATGACGACAGCCAACCCCGAGGACACCGCCGTCGTACCAGCCGTCAGCCGGGTCCGCGGGGCGCTGCGCAGCACGCCCTGGCTCAGGGCGCTGCGCGAGGCGATGGACCGGCCGCTGACGTCCTACTACCTGCTGCTCGGCGCCTCGGCCCTCCTGCTGACCATCGGCATGATCATGGTGCTGAGCGCCTCGAGCGTCTACTCCTTCCAGCAGTACGGCGACTCGTACGCGATCGTCCGCCGCCAGGCGCTGTGGGTGGTCATCGGCCTCCCGGTCGCCTGGGTGGCGACATGGATGTCGACCCGCTGGATCCGCCGGTTCACCTGGCTGGCCTACTTCGTCTCCCTCGGGCTGCTGCTCCTGGTGGCCTTCCTGGGCGTCTCCGTCGCGGGCAACCAGAACTGGCTCGCGATCGGCCCGCTGCGCATCCAGCCGTCCGAGATCGCGAAGCTGTCGCTGATCCTCTGGTCGGCCAACGTCTACGCCAACAAGGACCGCCGGCTGGCCAGCCTGCACGAGCTGATCGTCCCTGTGGTGCCCGGCATGCTGCTCGCCACCGGCATGGTCATCCTCGGGCGGGACCTCGGCACCGCCCTCGTGTTCTTCGCGATCATGCTCGGCATGCTGTGGGTGGCCGGCGCGCCCGCGAAGCTGTTCGGGCTCGCGGCCACGGTCGTCGGCGTCGGCGCCTTCGGCCTGGCCAGCATCGACCAGGAGCGCGTCTCGCGGCTCACGAACTTCTTCGACCCGTTCAAGGACTTCGAGGGCGCCGGCTGGCAGGCCGGTCACGGCCTCTACGCGCTCTCCAGCGGCGGCATCTTCGGCGAGGGCATCGGTGCCTCCCAGCAGAAGTGGGGCAACCTGCCCGAGGCGCACACCGACTTCATCTTCGCGGTGCTGGGGGAGGAGCTCGGCCTCGTCGGCACGCTGCTGGTCATCCTCCTGTTCCTCACCATCGCGTACGCCGCCCTGCGCGTGGCCCGCAAGACCGCCGACCCGTTCGTCCGCTACGTCACCTTCGGCGTCGTGGTCTGGCTGATCGGGCAGATGATCATCAACGTCGGGATGGTGCTCGCGCTTCTGCCGGTCATCGGCATCCCGCTGCCGGTCGTGTCCTACGGCGGATCCGCGCTGCTGCCGACGCTGGCGGCGCTCGGCCTGGTGATCGGGTTCGCCCGGCGCGAGCCCGAGGCGGCGCGCGCACTCGCGGCGCGCCGGAAGGCGCGCTCCGCCGGGCTGTCCGCCTCTCGGTAGGCTCGACCCCGCCATGCGTGTTCTCCTCGCGGGCGGCGGAACCGCCGGCCACACCTCGCCCCTGCTCGCCACGGCTGACGCGCTCCGTCGGCTCGATCCCACGGTCGAGGTCACCTGCCTCGGCACGCCCCGTGGTCTGGAGACCCGGGTCGTCCCGGAGGCCGGCTACCCGCTGGAGCTGATCCCGCCGGTGCCGCTGCCGCGCAGCCTCAACCCCGAGCTGTTCCGGGTCCCCGCGAACCTGCGCGCGGCCGTCAAGGCGACCAGCACGGTGCTCGACAAGGTCAGGCCCGACGTCATCGTCGGCTACGGCGGCTACGTCTCCGTGCCCGCCTACCTCGCGGCCCGGCGCCGCAAGCTGCCGGTCGTCGTGCACGAGCAGAACACCGTGCCGGGTCTCGGCAACAAGATCGGCGCCCGCATCGCGCGTCGCGTCGCCGTGAGCTTCCCGGACACCCCGCTGCCGGGCGCCGAGTACGTCGGCCTCCCGATCCGGAGGATGATCTCGACGCTCGACCGGGCGGCCCTGCGCACCGACGCCCGGGCGTTCTTCGGCCTCGACGAGCGCCCCACGCTCGTCGTGACCGGCGGTTCCCAGGGTGCGCGCAGCCTCAACAGCGCGGTGACGGCCGCCGCCCCGGCACTCGTCGCGGCCGGCGTCCAGGTGCTGCACGTGGTCGGCCCGAAGAACGAGCTGCCGCCCGCCTCACCCGGCTACGTCCCGCTCGGCTACGTCGACCGGATGGACTACGCCCTCGCCGTGGCCGACCTGATGGTCTGCCGCGCTGGCGCGAGCTCGGTCGTCGAGGCGGCCGCCGTCGGCGTGCCCGCGATCTTCGTCCCGCTGCCGCACGGCAACGGCGAGCAGGAGCGCAACGCCCGTCCCGTCGTGGACGCCGGGGGAGCGCTGCTCGTCGCCGACACGGCCTTCACGACCGAGTGGCTGACGTCGACGGTGCCCCCGCTCGCCACGGACGCCGCGCGGCTCGCCGACATGGGCGCCCGCGCCTCCGCGCTCGTGCCGCGCGACGCCGACGAGAAGCTCGCCCGGATCGTGCTCGAGGTGGGCCAGGAGCGGGCGCGGTGAGGGTCCCGGTCCCCGAGGCGATCCTGCCCGCCGACCAGCTCGGCCGGGTCCACTTCGTCGGGATCGGCGGCGCGGGTCTCTCCGCGATCGCACGCCTCATGATCGCCCGCGGCATCCCCGTCTCCGGGAGCGACGGGGTGGCTTCGCCGACGCTGGAGCGGCTGCGCGAGATGGGGGCCACGGTCCACGTGGGCCACGCCGCCGAGCACGTCCACGGCGCCGACACGCTCGTCGTCTCCACCGCCGTCAGGGAGGACAACCCGGAGGTGGTGGAGGCGCAGCGGCTCGGGCTGCGGCTGCTGCCGCGATCGGCCGGCCTGGCTGCACTGATGGCCGGGCGGAAGGTCCTCGCCGTGGCCGGCACGCACGGCAAGACCACCACGACCTCCCTCCTGACCGTCGCCCTGCGCGAGGCGGGTGCGGAGCCGACGTACGCCATCGGCGGCGACCTGGCGCAGTCCGGCACCAACGCCGAGCTCGGCGCCGGCGACCTGTTCGTCGCCGAGGCGGACGAGAGCGACGGCGCGTTCCTCGTCTACCGGCCTTTCGCCGCCATCGTCACCAACGTGGAGGCCGATCACCTGGACTCGTGGGGGAGCGAGGCGGCCTACCACGCGGCCTTCAACGAGTTCGTCGAGCGGATCGACCCGGCCGGACTCCTGGTCGCCTGCGTCGACGACCCCGGAGCCGCGGCGCTGCGTGCCGTCGCCGCCAGTCTCGGCCGGACGTTCGTGGGCGTCGGGACGACCGACCTCGCCGACGTACGTGCCGTCGACGTCGTCCTCGACGGCACCACGTCGTCCTTCACCGTCGTCGACCGCGGGCGTGAGCTCGGCCGGGTCACGCTGCAGATCCCGGGCCGTCACTACGTGCTCGACGCGCTCGCCGCGATCACGCTCGGGCTGCGGATCGGCCACGACTTCGAGGCGCTCAAGCGCGGCGTCGAGGGCTTCGGCGGCACCCGGCGCCGGATGGAGCGCAAGGGGGAGCAGGGCGGCGTCGAGGTCTACGACTCCTACGCCCACCACCCCGCCGAGATCGCCGGCGACCTCGAGGCCGCGCGAGCCGTGGCGGGGGAGCGGCGGCTCGTCGTCGCGTTCCAGCCGCACCTGGTCTCCCGCACCCGCATCTTCGGCCCGGACATGGGTCGGGCTCTCGGGGCCGCCGACGAGGTCGTCGTGCTCGACGTCTACCTCGCCCGTGAGGACCCCGACCCGGACGTCACCGCAGCACTCGTCGCCGACCACGTGCCGCTGGCGCCCGAGCGGGTGACCACCGTCGCGGGCCTCGACGCCGCCGCGGCCGAGCTGGTCAGGCGCGCCCGGCCCGGCGACCTCGTGCTCACGCTCGGTGCGGGCAGCATCACCGAGGTCGGCCCGAAGGTGCTGGAGCTGTTGCGTGCGTAGCCGTCCGCAGGAGCGTCACGACACCGCCGGCACCACCGGCGGCCTTCCCGAGGTCTCGGCCGAGGACCAGGCCGCGCGGCGTACCCGCCGCCGCTTCGCGCGTCGCCAGTGGCGCCGCCGGTGGCTCGCCTGGCGTCGGGTCCTGGCCGTGGTGGTCGTGCTCGCCGTCCTCGGCGTCGCGGTCTGGGCGGTGTGGTTCTCGAGCATGCTGTCGGTGCAGTCCGTCGAGGTGACCGGCACGTCGGCGCTCGGGTCCGGCCAGGTACGCCGGGCCGCCGGCGTCGAGCTGGGGAAGCCGCTGGTCTCGGTCAACCTGGGCGCCGTCCGTGCCCGGATCGCCGCGCTCGCCGCCGTGGAGCACGTCGACGTGTCGCGCAAGTGGCCCGATGAGGTGCTCATCGACGTCACCGAGCGCACGCCGATCGCCGTCATCGACTTCGGCGGCCGGCTCCGTGGTCTCGACAAGGACGGCGTCGTCTTCCTCGACTACAAGTCGGCGCCGCCCGGCCTCCCGAAGGTGACCACTCCCTACGGCACCAGCGCCAAGGCGCTCCGCGAGGCCGCCAAGGTCGTCGCAGCGCTTCCGCCCGGGCTGACGAAGATCATCGACCACGTCGCGGTCAAGACCGTCGACCAGATCACCCTCTCCCTCACCGACGGCCGCACCGTCGTCTGGGGGAGCTCGGCCGACTCCGCCGAGAAGGCGGTCGTGCTCCAGGCGCTGCTCAAGCACGACGCCAAGACCTACGACGTCTCCGTGCCGGGTCAGCCGACGACCGCTGGGTGAGGGCGGGGTCGGAGTACCCGGGGTCTCGATACGCCCTCGTCTCGCGGCTCGGGCCACTCGACCGGCGCGACGGTGTCGAAGCGCTTCTCGTCGGTCGAGTCGTTCGTTTGGTCGAGTGGTTCGTTGGTCGAGTAGCGAGCGCCAGCGAGGGTATCGAGACCAGCGCCTTGCTCATTCGGTTCCGACGCGCCCGCGTGTCTCCGCCGATCGGGGCATCAGGCTGCCTACTGTCTTCATCACGACGAGGTTGACATAACTATAACCCTCAGGCTGAGGGTCAGGGTTGACCACACGGACAGACCACAGAGACACAAGCGCAAGACACACGAGGGGCGAGCACCGTGGGAGCTGCACAGAACTACCTGGCGATCATCAAGGTCGTCGGCATCGGTGGAGGCGGTGTCAACGCCGTCAACCGGATGATCGAGGTCGGCCTCAAGGGGGTCGAGTTCATCGCGATCAACACCGACGCCCAGGCGCTGCTGATGAGCGACGCCGACGTCAAGCTCGACATCGGGCGGGAGCTGACCCGGGGCCTCGGGGCCGGCGCCAACCCCGACGTGGGCAAGCAGGCCGCCGAGGACCACGCCGAGGAGATCGAGGAGGTCCTCAAGGGGGCCGACATGGTCTTCGTCACCGCCGGTGAGGGCGGCGGCACCGGTACCGGCGGCGCCCCCGTCGTCGCGAAGATGGCCCGCAGCCTCGGCGCGCTGACCATCGGTGTCGTGACCCGGCCGTTCGCGTTCGAGGGCAAGCGGCGCGCCAAGTCCGCCGAGGACGGCATCGCCCAGCTCCGCGAAGAGGTCGACACCCTCATCGTCATCCCCAACGACCGCCTGCTGTCGATCTCCGACCGCAGCGTCAGCGTCATGGATGCCTTCCGCCAGGCCGACCAGGTGCTGCTGCAGGGTGTCGCCGGCATCACCGACCTGATCACCACGCCCGGCCTGATCAACCTCGACTTCGCCGACGTGAAGTCGGTCATGTCCAACGCCGGCTCCGCGATCATGGGCATCGGGTCGGCCCGCGGCGACGACCGCACCGTGCAGGCGGCGCAGACCGCCGTCTCCAGCCCGCTGCTGGAGGCGAGCATCGACGGCGCCCACGGCGTGCTCCTGTCCATCGCCGGCGGCTCCGACCTCGGCCTCTTCGAGATCAACGAGGCCGCCGCGCTGGTCGCCGAGGCGGTCCACCCCGAGGCCAACATCATCTTCGGTGCCACCATCGACGACGCCCTCGGGGACGAGGTCCGCGTGACGGTCATCGCGGCCGGCTTCGACGGCGGCATGCCGAAGCGCCGCGACGAGAGCAACATCATGCGCCGCCCCGCGCAGCAGCAGTCGCAGCCGCCGCAGTCGCAGGAGGAGACCCGTGCTGCCGTCGCGGCCGCCGTCGCCTCGCGGCAGGAGGCACCGGCATCCGGCCCGACGACCCCGCCGCCCGCCCCGCGCCCGGCCGCCCCGGCGCCCGCCCCCGCCCCGGACCCCGCGACGTTCAGCGACGACGAGCTCGACGTACCCGACTTCCTGAAGTGAGCTGTGTTCGCGTTTCGTGAGACCTGCGACCTCGGCCCGGGACACTCCCGGGTCGAGGTCGCGTTCACCGATGCCACCCTCGACCTGCAGGGCAGGAAGCCAGGCTTCGGCGACGCGCTCGCTGCGGTCGTCGAGACGACCGGCGTCCGGTTCGCGCGTCTCAACCAGGTCCACGGCGACGTCGTCCTCGACGCACCCGAGCCGCCTTCCGGACCGACCGACGACGTGCCGGTCGGCGACGCTCTCGTCACCGACCGTCCCGGGGTCGGGCTGATGGTCCGGGTGGCCGACTGCGTGCCCGTCCTGCTCGCGGACCCTGCGACGGGTGTCGTCGGAGCCGTGCACGCCGGTCGCCGGGGCGTCGCGCTCGACATCGTCGGCCGGGCGGTCGAGCGGATGCGTGCGCTCGGTGCGTCGGACCTGAGGGCCTGGGTCGGGCCGCACGTGTGCGGCGGGTGCTACGAGGTGCCAGAGGCGATGAGGGACGAGGTGGCCGCCGTCGTCCCGGCCACCCGCGCCGAGACGACGTGGGGTACCCCTGCACTCGACCTCGGCGCCGGCGTCCTCGCCCAGCTGGCCGACGCCGACGTCAGTGCCGTACGTGTCGGCGGCTGCACCCTCGAGGACGAGAGCCTCCACTCCTACCGCCGGGACGGCGCCGTGTCGGGCCGCATCGCGGGGCTGGTGTGGTTGGCATGACCCGCGCCGAGGAGCTGGCCGGCAACCTGGCGCGAGTGCGCGAGCGGATCTCCGCCGCGGCGGTCGCCGCCGGGCGCCCCGCCGACGACGTGGGCCTGGTCGTCGTCACGAAGTTCTTCCCGGCCTCGGACGTGCGCCTGCTCGCCGACCTGGGCGTGGCCGACGTGGGCGAGAACCGCCACCAGGAGGCCGACGCGAAGGCCGCCGAGTGCGCGGACCTGCGCCTGCGCTGGCACTTCATCGGCGGCCTGCAGAGCAACAAGGCGGCCGCCGTGGCGGCGTACGCCGACGTGGTCGAGTCGGTCGACCGGCCCAAGCTGCTCGCGCCACTGTCCCGCGGCGCGCACGAGCGGGACCGCGCCGTGGACGTGCTGCTGCAGGTCAGCCTCGACCCGCCGGAGCACGGCAACCGCGCCGGCGTGGCGCCCGGCGACCTGGCCGCCCTGGCGGAGGCCGCGGCGCAGACCGAGGGCCTCGTCCTGCGCGGCCTGATGGCCGTCGCGCCATTGGGGGAGGACCCGGCCGCCGCGTTCGACAGGCTGGCGCAGATCCGCGCCGGCTTCCTCACAGACCACCCCGACGCGACCACGTTGTCGGCGGGGATGAGCGGCGACCTGGAGCAGGCCGTCGCCTTCGGCGCGACACATGTGCGTGTCGGCTCCGCGGTCCTCGGTTCGAGGCCCGTGGTCCCTTAATGTTCGAGACGGATCCCGACGACGGCGACGGCCGGAGTCCGAAAGGAAGGCAAGTGTCATGAGCGGCGCGATGCGCAGGATCGGTGAGTACCTCGGCCTGCTCGAGGACACCGGCCGGTACGACGACTACACCGGCGAGTACGACGCCTACGACGACTCCGACTACACCCGTGAGTCGCCGGTCGTGACCAGCCGGGCCCCCAAGGTCCGCGAGGCCCGCCCGGAGCCCCGGCAGGCGGCGCCGGCCACGGTCGCCGACCTCTCCGAGCGGCGTCGGCCCCAGGCGGTGCCGGACGTGGCGGAGCTGTCGCGGATCGTGACGCTCCAGCCGACGACCTACAACGACGCCCGTGCCGTGGGCGAGCACTACCGCGACGGCACGCCCGTGATCATGAACCTGTCCGAGATGGAGGACGCGGACGCCAAGCGTCTCGTCGACTTCGCCGCCGGTCTGATCTTCGCGACGCACGGCGACATCGAGCGGGTCACCAACAAGGTGTTCCTGCTCTCGCCGCACAACGTCTCGGTCGCCGCCGAGGCCAAGCGTCGCATTGCCGAAGGTGGGTTCTTCAACCAGTCCTAGGCCGGTTCTCTACAGTTCTCCAACATGCAGATCTTCTGGCAGGTCGTCGTCGTCCTGCTGTGGGCGTTCATCGGCCTCCTCTGGGTGCGCTTCGTCGTCGACTGGGTGCAGGTCTTCGCGCGCTCGTGGCAGCCTCGAGGTGTCTTGCTGGTCGTGCTGGAGATCGTCTACAGCGTCACGGACCCGCCCATCAAGGCACTCCGCAAGGTGATCCCGCCGCTGCGGATCGGGTCGATCGCGCTGGACCTGAGCTTCTTGATCGTGCTGCTCGCGGCCTACGTCCTGCTCAGGCTGCTGTCGCCGTTGGCGGCCTAGGAGGACACGGGGCGAGCGACGGCCACCACCCCGTGGGGTAGGCGCTAGAGTTCCACAGAGCAACCGCAGGACAACCCAGAGCAACCCCGGGCGACACTGCTGCAACTTGCAACACACTGACTTCCGAACAACCGAGCAACGATAAGGGTGAGGTCATGCCGCTGACGCCAGAGGACGTGAGCAACAAGCGATTCACTCCCGTCCGGCTCCGCGAGGGGTACGACATGGGCGAGGTGGACCAGTTCCTCGACGAGGTCGAGGCGGAGTTGGCGCGCCTCACCAAGGAGAACGACGACCTCCGGTCGAAGCTGTCCACGGCGCAGGGGGCGGGGGAGTCCTACACGCCTCCGGCGCCCGAACCCGTCAAGCAGCCCGAGCCCGAACCGGCTCCCGCTCCGACCCCGGTCGCAGCGGCCGCGCCGGCCGTGGCCGGCGGTGTGGAGACTATCCGGGTGGAGACCGTCCCGGAGGCGTCCAACGCCGCCGCGCGCCTGCTGGAGATCGCCACCCGCAACGCCGACGAGCTGGTCGACGGCGCCAAGAACGACGCGGACAAGATCATCGGCGAGGCCCGCACGAAGGCCGAGCGCCTCGAGGCCGAGTCCAAGGCGAAGGCCGACCGGATGGAGTCCGACGCCCGGACCCGCGCCCAGATGCTCGACTCCGAGACCGCCGAGCGGCGCCAGCAGCTCTTCGGTGACCTGGAGCGCGAGAAGGACAAGCTCACCGCCGAGGTGGAGAAGCTGCACTCCTTCGAGCGCGAGTACCGGTCGCGTCTCAAGAACTACTTCACGCAGCAGCTCGAGTCGCTGAACTCGATGGGCGGCGAGGGTGGCGGCGCCGACGAGACGCCCGCCGCGCCGAAGCGGCTCCGCTCGATCCTGGGTGAGGAAGAGGGCTGAGCCCTCGTCCTGACCACGACCACGCCGGCCGTCCCCTCGGGGCGGTCGGCGTGGTCGTTTGAGTGGCCCTCCACCAGCGGCTACTCTCCCCGCACGCGCTGTGGTGCGGCTCACCGTCGGGGGTGACCTGCCCGCAGCGCCGCCGTGAAGGAGGCACCCGCGATGGCCCGTCCGACCGCCAAGAAGACGTCCGCCGCTCAGAAGTCGTCCACGACCACGGCCACGGCGAAGAAGGCTGTCTCACAGGGCAGCCCTGCCGCCTCCTCACGGGTGGGGAAGCGGCAGACTGCTCCCGCGACGACAGTGAGCAAGACCCCGAGCAAGACCACCAGCAAGACCCCGAGCAAGACGGCAACGAAGAAGACCGCGACCAAGAAGACGGCCCAGAAGGGGACCAGCGTGGCGACGAAGAAGGCAGCAGCAGCGGCGGCGGCAACGGCCACGAAGGCCACGGCCTCGGCGCTCGCCGTCCGCGAGGGTGAGGAGGCCTGGACCCAGGCCGAGCTCGACGAGGTCCTCGACGAGCTCCGTGAGCAGCGGGAGCACTCGCTGCAGGTCGTGACCGTCCAGGAGGCCGAGCTCTCCGGCCTCATGAAGGACTCCGGCGACGGCGCCGGCCAGGACCAGGCCGACATGGGCGCGACGAGCTTCGAGCGCGACCACGAGCTGACCGTGCTCAACTCCGAGCGGGACAAGCTGGCCCAGATCGAGCGGGCGCTGGTCGCGATCAGCGAGGGCAACTACGGCATCTGCGAGTCGTGCGGGGAGCCGATCGGGAAGATGCGGCTGATGGCCTTCCCGCGTGCGACACTGTGCATGACATGCAAGCAGCGCGAGGAACGTCGCTGAGCGACGTACCAGAACCCCGTCCGGTCCCTGCCCGTCCCCGTGCCGCCTCGTTTCGCGCGTTGGCGGCGCTGGCCTGGATCGTCGGCCTCGCGGTCGACCAGATCACCAAGGCGATCGCGGCCGACCGCCTCGCGGACCGGGGCAGCGTCCGGGTCGTCGGGTCGCTCCTGCAGCTCGACCTGACCCGCAACGCGGGCGCGGCGTTCAGCACGGGGACCCAGTTCACGGTGGTGCTCTCCTGCCTCGCGGCAGCAGCGACGGTCGTCGTCGTCATCATCGCGCTGCGCGCCCGGACCGTGGTGTGGGCGATCGCCCTCGGCCTGCTGCTCGCCGGCATCACCGGCAACCTGACGGACCGGCTGTTCCGCGCCCCTGGTCCGCTCCGCGGTCACGTGATCGACTTCCTCATGCTGCCGCACTGGCCCGTCTTCAACGTGGCCGACATCTGCATTACGCTCGCGGCGGCGCTGATCGTGGTCCAGGCCTACCGCGGCGTGCGGCTCGACGGTCGCCGCGAGGACCGTTCGTGAGCGACGGGCACCGCGTCCTCCGCGTGCCCGAGGGCCTGGCGGGCGAGCGGGTCGATGCCGCCATCGCACGGCTCTTCGGCATCTCACGAACGCGCGCGGCCGAGCTGGTCGCCGAGGGGCACGTGCAGGTCGACGGCGCGGGGGTGAGCAAAAGCGACCGCGTGCTGCCCGACGCGCTGCTCGAGGTCACCATCCCCTCGGTCGCCGATCCGCTCGAGGTCGTGCCCGAGATCGTCGAGGGCATCAAGATCGTCCACGACGACGACGCCATCGTCGTCATCGACAAGCCGGTCGGCGTGGCCGTCCACCCCAGCCCGGGCTGGACCGGTCCGACCGTCGTCGGTCACCTCAAGGCCGCCGGCTTCCGCATCAGCACGAGCGGTGCCAAGGAGCGCGAGGGGATCGTCCAGCGCCTCGACGTCGGTACGTCGGGGCTCATGGTGATCGCGAAGTCGGAGCACGCCTACTCGGTGCTCAAGAACGCCTTCCGCAACCGGACGCCCACGAAGATCTACCACGCGCTGGTCCAGGGGCACCCCGACCCGCTCGAGGGCACCGTCGACGCGCCGATCGGGCGCCACCCGAAGCACGACTACAAGATGGCCGTGATGGCCGACGGGCGGCACAGCATCACGCACTACGAGACGCTCGAGGCGCACCGGTTCGCCAGCCTGCTCGAGATCCACCTCGAGACCGGGCGCACGCACCAGATCCGGGTCCACATGAGCGCGCTGAAGCACCCGTGCGTCGGCGACCTCACCTACGGCGCCGACCCCGCCCTCGCGAAGCGGGTCGGGCTCGAGCGGCAGTGGCTGCACGCCGTACGGCTCGGCTTCGAGCACCCGGCGACGGGGGACTACGTCGAGTACGAGTCGACCTATCCCGACGACCTGCAGCACGCCCTCGATGTCATCCGCGACGCCCACTGAGCTGCTGCTCCGTCCGGCGCTGCCCGACGACGGGCCGCTGATCGCCGCCCTCTACACCGCGACCCGGGCCGCCGCCGTTCCGCACATGCCGCCGGCGATGCACACGGCGGAGGAGGACGTCACCCACTTCAGCGCCCTCATCGTGGACGGCGAGCACGAGACGTGGGTCGCCGAGCAGGACGGCAGGGTCCTCGGGTTCGCGATCCTGACCGCGACCTGGCTCGACGGCCTCTACGTCCGTCCGGACGCCCAGGGCCGGGGCGTCGGCACCGCGCTGCTCCAGCTCGCCCAGGCGCTCCGCCCGGACGGCTTCGGGCTGTGGGTGTTCGAGAGCAACACCCCTGCCCGGGCCCTCTACGAGCGGCACGGCTTCGTCGAGACCGAGCGCACGGACGGCTCCGGCAACGAGGAGAAGGCCCCGGACATCCGCATGAACTGGCCCGCGGACCGCTGATGGCGGGTCCCACCTGGCGGCAGGTAGCGTCGCGCCGAGGAGGAGGCACCAGTGATCGACGACGACGTGCGGGCCGACGTCAGGGCCGCTGAGGACCTGGCCGGGTCGACCCCGATCGACGGCGGCGCTCTCAACGGCGTGGCCTGGACGGGCGACGCCGACCGCGTGGTCTGGCTGCATCCCGCCTGGCAGACGGTGGAGATCCTGCCGGAGCACGTGCGCGACGCGCTGCGGATCGGCCGGCTCGACCTGGTCGCCGTCGCCTTCGCCTGCCGTGCGACCGGTACGTGGCGGCCGCTGCTGGCGGGCGTCAACGCCTGGTGCTACGGCGGCTCCGAGCACGGCGTCGAGCGGACTCGCCGGGTCCTGGCCCTCGCCGACCTCGAGACGCGGCTCGAAGCGGCGGTCGCGGTGCTCGACGCCGACGGGCCGGTCGAGGCCTACTACCTCCTCAGCAACGAGGGACACGTCCACGGCTGGGGTCCGGCCCTGTTCACCCGTTTCCTCGACGCCGCCGACCGGCGCGAGTCCGGGCGCGCGCTCGGCCTCGACCCGGCGCTGGCCGGCGCGGTCAACGGGCTCGTCCCCGGGAGCGACCTCGCGGCCGCCGACTGGGGGACCGCCGAGTACGCCTTCTACCTCGGCCTGCTGCACCGGGTCGCCGCCGAGGCGGGGGTGTCGCCGACCTCGGTCGAGGCGGCACTCGCAGCCAAGTTCGCGGACTAGCGGCATCCGTCGGGCACCGATCCGGCTAGGCGAGCGCCTCCGCCAGGGCGGCGATCTGGTCCTGGCCGACGCGGCAGCAGCCCCCGACCAGCCGCGCACCGGTCGCGACCCAGTCGGTCGCCGCCGAGACGTCGTACGTCGGCCGGCCGGTCCAGTGCCCGACGCCGCCCGGCGCGTCGGCCGCCTGCCAGCCCTCCCCGCTGTTGGGGTAGCAGACGACGGGGAGGCCGGTCAGGGCCGCCCGGCCCACCGCGGCTCCGGCCTCCGTGGGATCGCAGCAGTTGACCCCGACCGCGACGATGCTGCGGCCCGACGCGGCGGCGGCGAAGGCGTCGTCGAGCGACTGCCCGGCGCGGGTCCGCCCGTCGGCGACCGCGAGGCTGACCCACGCCGGCAGGCCGAGCTCGTCGAGCAGGTCGACGAGCACCTCGACCTCGTCGACGTCGGGGATCGTCTCGACGGCGATCAGGTCGGGGCGCTCGCCGGCCAGCAGCTCGAGCCGCGGGGCGTGGAAGTCGCGGAGGTCGGCCCGGTCGAGCCCGTAGCGGCCGCGGTACTCCGAGCCGTCCGCGAGGAAGGCGCCGTACGGTCCGACCGAGGCGGCGACGTAGCGCGTCACCCCGTCGCCGGCGAGCTCGGCGGCCGCCTCGCGCGCCAGCCGGACACTGAGCCGGATCAGCCCCGCCGCCTCGCGCGGCGACAGCCCGGCCCCGACCAGGCCGGGCAGCGTCGCCTGATAGCTCGCCGTGATCGCGACCCGGGCGCCGGCGGCGAAGTAGGAGCGGTGCACGGCCTTGATCTCGGCCGGGTCGTCGCGCAGCAGCCGGGCCGTCCACAACGGCTCGACGAGCCGGTGGCCGCGGTCCTCCAACGCGTTGGAGAGGCCTCCGTCGAGGACCAGCGGGCTGTCGAGCGTCGGCACGGGCATGGCGTCGAGATTACGGGCGACCCTAATCCAGAACTGTCGGCGCCGTCAGCGATGATTCAGGGCATCGCGTCACGTAGTCTGAAGCCCTTCCCCAAGGCCGTCGGCGCGAGCCGTCGTATCCCCTTGCGCGACCCCCTGAGGAGGGCCCTCCACCGATGACCTCGCAGGACTCCTTCGTCCACCTGCACGTCCACACCGAGTACTCCATGCTCGACGGTGCGTCGCTGCTGGACGGACTGTTCCAGCGGGTGTCGGAGCAGGCGATGCCGGCGGTCGCGATGACCGATCACGGCAACATGCACGGCGCCTACGACTTCTACTCCAAGGCGAAGAAGTACGGCGTCCAGCCGATCATCGGCGTCGAGGCCTACATCACGCCCGGCACCCCCCGCGGCGAGCGCAAGCGCGTCCGCTGGGGCAAGGGCGAGACCGCCGAGGAGGGTGGCGACGACGTCTCGGGCGGTGGTGCCTACACCCACATGACGATGTGGGCGGAGACCACCGAGGGCATGCACAACCTGTTCCGGCTCTCGAGCCGGGCCAGCATGGAGGGCTACTTCTACAAGCCCCGCATGGACCGCGAGCTGCTCGAGACCTACAGCAAGGGCCTCATCGTCAGCACGGGCTGCCCGAGCGGGGCGATCCAGACCCGGCTCCGGCTGGGGCAGTGGGACGAGGCGGTCCGCGAGGCCGGCGAGCTGCAGGACATCTTCGGTCGCGACAACGTCTTCCTCGAGCTGATGGACCACGGCATCAGCATCGAGAAGCGGGTGCGCGACGACCTGCTCAGGCTGGGCAAGGAGCTCGGCATCCCGCCGCTGGCGACCAACGACAGCCACTACAACAACCCCGAGGACGCCAGCGCCCAGGAGGCGCTGCTCTGCGTCAACTCGGGCAGCCGCCTCTCCGAGCCGCCCTACTCGCAGGGCGGCAAGCGGTTCGCGTTCGAGGGCACCGGCTACTACATCAAGTCGGCCGCCGAGATGCGCGAGCTCTGGGGCTCCCAGGACCTCATGGAGGCCTGCGACAACACGCTGCTCATCGCCGAGCGCTGCTCCGTCGAGTTCACCGAGTCGACCGGCGGCTACATGGCCCGCGCCGACATCCCCGCCGGGGAGACCGAGGAGTCGTGGCTGCGCAAGGAGGTCTGGCGCGGCATCGAGATGCGCTACCCGGGCGAGGCGCTGACCGAGGAGATCAAGGAGCGCACCGAGTTCGAGCTCGCGATCATCTCGCAGAAGGGCTACTGCGGCTACTTCCTCGTGGTCGCCGACTTCATCCAGTGGTCCAAGCGCAACGGCATCCGGGTCGGCCCGGGCCGTGGTTCCGGTGCGGGCTCCATCGCGGCGTACGCGCTCAAGATCACCGACCTGTGCCCGATCGAGCACGGCCTGTTCTTCGAGCGGTTCCTCAACCCCGAGCGCCCCTCGATGCCCGACTTCGACATCGACTTCGACGACCACCGCCGCGGCGAGGTCATCAGGTACGTCACCGAGAAGTACGGCGCCGACCGTGTCGCCCAGATCGCCACGTTCGGCCGGATCAAGGCCAAGGCCGCGATCAAGGACGCCGCCCGCATCCTCGACCACGGCTTCGCGATCGGCGACCGGATCACCAAGGCGCTGCCGGCCGACGTGATGGGCAAGAGCGTCAAGCTCCCCGAGCTCTTCGACCCGGACAGCAAGCGCTACAACGAGGGCGGCGAGTTCCGTGCCCTCTACGACCAGGACCCCGACGTCCGGCGCATCTACGAGGTCGCGACGGGCCTGGAGGGCCAGATCCGGCAGACCGGCGTCCACGCCGCGGGCGTCATCATGGCGAGCGAGCCGCTCCTCGACATCGTCCCGCTGATGGACCCCAAGCAGGACGGCTCCGTCATCACGCAGTTCGAGTACCCCATGTGCGAGGCGCTCGGCCTGGTCAAGATGGACTTCCTCGGCCTGTCCAACCTCCACACGCTCGAGGACGCGGTCGCCAACATCAAGGCCAACCGCGACTTCGACCTCGTCCTCGAGGACGTGCCGTTCGACGACAAGCCGACCTACGAGCTCATGGGGCGCGGCGACACGCTCGGCGTCTTCCAGCTCGATGGTGGCGGCATGCGCGCGCTGCTGCGCTCGATGCTTCCCGACAAGTTCGCCGACATCACGGCCGTCTCGGCGCTCTACCGGCCGGGCCCGATGGGTGCCGACTCGCACAACAAGTACGCCCACCGCAAGAACGGTCGCCAGCCGATCGAGCCGATCCACCCCGAGCTGGCCGAGGCGCTCGAGCCGGTGCTGGGGGAGACCTACGGCCTGATCGTCTACCAGGAGCAGGTCATGGCGATCGCGCAGGTGCTCGCCGGCTTCTCGCTGGGCGCCGCAGACAACATGCGCCGCGCCATGGGCAAGAAGAAGAAGGAGGAGCTCGACAAGCAGTACGCCGGCTTCGAGGCCGGCATGCTCGAGCGCGGCTACTCCAAGAACGCCGTCAAGACGCTCTGGGACATCCTGGTCCCGTTCGCCGACTACGCGTTCAACAAGTCGCACTCGGCGGCCTACGGTGTCGTCACCTACTGGACCGCCTACCTCAAGGCCAACTACCCGACCGAATACATGGCCGCGCTCTTGACCTCCGTCAAGAACGACAAGGACAAGATGGCGATCTACCTCAACGAGTGTCGCCGGATGAAGATCGCGGTCCTGCCCCCCGACGTCAACGAGTCGGCGCACAACTTCACCGCCGTCGGCCACGACATCCGCTTCGGTCTCACCGCGGTGCGCAACGTCGGCTGGAACGTCGTCGACGGCATCGTGGCCGCCCGCGAGGAGAAGGGTCGGTTCGCCGACTTCAACGACTTCCTCGGCAAGGTGCCGGTGCAGGTGTGCAACAAGCGGGTCATCGAGTCGCTGATCAAGGCGGGCGCCTTCGACGACATGAAGCACCGCCGGCGTTCGCTGGTCGCCGTCCACGAGACGGCGGTCGACCAGTACGTCGACATCAAGCGCAACGAGGCGATCGGGCAGGACTCGCTCTTCGGCGGGCTCGATGACGGCGGCGACTCCTTCGGCGTCTCGGTCACCATCCCCGACCTCGACGAGTGGGACAAGATGACCCTGCTCGGCCACGAGCGGGAGATGCTCGGCCTCTACGTCTCCGACCACCCCCTGCTCGGCCTCGAGCACGTGCTCTCCAACGGCACCGACGCGAGCGTCGGCCAGCTCATCCTCGACGGTGAGCGCCCGCACGGCGCCGTCGTGACCGTGGCCGGCCTGATCACGTCGGTGCAGCGCAAGATCACCAAGAAGGGCGACCCGTGGGCCACGGTGACGCTGGAGGACCTCGACGGCGCCGTGGAGGTGCTGCTCTTCCCGAGCTCCTACCAGCTGGCCGCCCCCTACCTCGTCGAGGACGCGATCATCCGGGTCAAGGGCGTGCTCGACAAGGAGCGCGAGCAGGTCCAGCTCCGCGGCCAGGAGGTGACCGTCCCCGACCTCACCGAGGGCCCGAGCGGGCCGGTCATCATCAGCATGCCGTCGACCCGCTGCACGCCGCCGGTCGTCGCCCAGCTGCGCGACGTCCTCGGCACGCACCCCGGGGTCACCGAGGTGCGGCTGCGGCTGCTCACGCGTGAGTCGACCCGCGTCATGCGCCTCGGGGACAATCTGCGCGTGACCCCCACGCCGGCGCTCTTCGCCGACCTCAAGCACCTCCTCGGACCCGGATGTCTGACCGGCTGACCGCGATCCGGGTCTCACGCGGATCGCTGCTCTGGGCCGGTGCCATCGTCGTGGCGTTCCTCCTCGCGGGTGTGGTCGGCGGCCTGGTCTGGCACTCGCTGGTCGACATCCCTCGCGGGGTCGTGGTCGGCCACCGGTGGTACCCCGACCCGTGGGACACCGGGGAGCAGGCCTCCTTCGCCGCGACCGGGTGGTACGTCGTCGCGGCGGCCGTCGCCGGAGTCGTCATCGGGTTGCTCGCCGCGTGGTTCTCCCGCGCCCCCGAGGTCGTGACCCTCGCCGCGGTCGTGATCGGGTCGCTGCTCGCCGCCTGGCTGATGCTCGTCGTCGGCCTGCACGGTGCGCCCGCCGACCCGCAGACGGCCGCGGCCCACGCGGCCGACGGCACCCGGCTGACGGGAACGATCAGCCGACCCGGTGCCGCTGCCTTCATCACCCTGCCGCTGGCGGCGGTGCTGCCGCTCGCCGTGGTGTTCCTGCTCATCCCGGACCATCGGACGGATCCGCCGAAGAACCAGGATTGAGCGGGTCGGTCCGGGGTAGGCTCCGCTCGCCGCGTCCACCATCCCGGGAGATCTCGTGTCCGACGACTTCAACGACCAGTCCAACGCCGACCAGCTGGTCATCGGCGGACCGGAGGCGCCCCACCACCGGAAGCGCTGGTGGATCGGGGGCGGTGTCCTCGGAGTGATCGCGATCGGCGGGGGCGCCGCAGCCTGGGCAGCGGTCTCGTTCTTCAGCCAGGGCGACCAGCCGGCGCAGGCGCTCCCCGACTCCACCATCGGCTACGTCAGCGTGGACCTCGACCCGAGCGGCGCGCAGAAGATCGCCGCGCTCAAGCTCGCCCGCAAGTTCCCCGCGTTCAAGGACAAGGTCGGCCTCCAGACCGACGACGACGTCCGCAAGTCGATCTTCGACCAGCTGGCCGAGGACAGCGGCTGCAAGATCGACTTCGGCAAGGACATCGAGCCGTGGCTCGGCTCCCGGCTCGCGCTCGCGGCGGTCGGTGAGGACAAGCCGTTCCCGGTGATCGTCATCCAGACCACCGACGAGGGGAAGGTCGACGCCGGCCTCGAGAAGCTCACCGGCTGCGACACCGCGTCGACCTACGCCTGGAAGACGACCGGCGACTGGACGGTCGTCGCCGAGACCCAGGCGCACGTCGACGAGGTGGTCGCCGGCACGAAGAAGGGCTCCCTCGCCGACGACCCGGACTTCCAGACCTGGACCGACAAGGCCGGCGACAGCGGGATCATGACCGCCTACGCGGCTCCGGCGGCCGGCCAGACGCTCGCGAAGGGGCTCGACGGGGCGGCCGGTGAGGCCGACCCGTCCGCCGCCTCGCTCGACCCGTTCGGGGTGCTCGGGGCCTGCCCGGGCCTGAGCGACCAGAGCTCCTCCAGCCGAAGGATGCAGGCACAGCTGGCCGACTTCGGCGGAGCGGCGGCGAGCCTCCGGATCAGCGACGACGGCCTCGAGCTCGAGATGACGGGTGACACCCGCGCCTTCGGCGGCTCGGCGCTCAGCGGCAAGCCGAGCGGCACCCCGGTGATCTCCACGCTTCCGGCGGACACCGCCGTGGCGTTCGGCACCACCCTCCAGAAGGGCTGGACCGACAAGCTGACCCAGAGCATCCAGAACCTCTGCGGCAGCGGCTCCGACCCCCAGTCGATCTTCGGGCCGCTCTCGAAGGCGAGCGGGCTCGACCTCCCGGGCGACCTCGAGAAGCTGTTCGGCGACTCGGCCGCCCTCGCCCTGGGACCGAACCTCGACGTCGAGGGTCTGGTCAACGGCGGTGACCCGTCCGACCTACCGGTCGCGCTCAAGGTGCGCGGCGACAAGGTCACCATCGACGGCGTCGCCGCCAAGCTGCGACAGAGCCTCGGCGCGCCGGCCGGGGTGCTCGAGCCGGTCTCCGGCGACGACGCAGTGGCGGTCGGCCTCGACAAGACCTACGCCGGCCAGGTGGCCAAGGACGGCAAGCTCGGTTCCTCCGACGCGTTCAAGAGCGTCGTGCCGGCCGGCGACAAGGCGACCGGCGTCTTCTTCGTGAACTTCGACGCGCTCGACAAGACGATCAAGGCGCTGGCAACGGGTGACGACGACGTGTCCGCCAACCTCGCTCCGCTCAAGGCGTTCGGCGTGAGCGGCTGGACGGACGGCGACGACTCGCACAGCCTGCTGAAGATCAGCGTCGACTAGCTCGCGGGGCGGTGGAGACCGGAGTCAGCGCCTGATCGGAGCGACGACGGCTGACGTGACAGCGACCAGGTCGTCCGGGGTGATCTCGAGGTCGAGCCCGCGCCGACCCGCCGACACGAAGACCGTCGGGAAGCACAGCGCCGACTCGTCGAGGACGGTGCGATGCGCTCGCTTCTGGCCGACGGGCGAGATCCCGCCGGCGACGTACCCGGTCGCGCGCTCGGCCGCCGCGACGTCGGCCATCGCGGCCTTCCCACCGCCGACGGCACGGGCCAGGGCCTTGAGGTCCAGCTGACCGGAGACGGGCACGATGCCGACCGTGAGCGAGGCGCGCTGTCCTGAGCCCGGCGTCGGGTCCACCGACGCCAGGAGTGTCTTGAACACGCGGGCCGGGTCCACGCCGAGCGCCTCCGCGGCCTCGAGACCGTAGGAATGCGCGCGGGGGTCGTGCTCGTAGGGGTGCAGCGTGAAGGCGATGCCGGCCCGGGTCAGCGCGACCGTCGCCGGCGTGCCACCGACCGCGGCCCTCTTCGCCATCAGTTGGGGGACCAGCGGGTGCGCGCCACCTCGGTGGCGGGCAGGGAGGGGATCACGTTCATGGCCCGCAGCTCCGCGCGGAAGAGCTCGTTGACGAGGGCGAGGCGCTCGCCGGCGTCGGCCGCCTCGAGCAGCTGCTGGCGCTCCGCGAGCGGGAGCGGAGCACAGGCGGACAGCGTCCAGGAGAGGTACTCGGGGTCGCGGGGGAGAGCTCCGGCGAAGGGGTCGGGCCGCAGCTCGGAGACCGCGGCACGGTAGGCGGTGAACGTGGCCCGCGCCCGCTCGAGCAGCTCCTCCGGCACCTCCACCGTCGGCTCCGGACGCTCGGAGACCTCTCCGGTCGGGAAGGACCCGGTCGCCTCGAGCCGGTCGAGCTGGATGCGGTCACGACCGACCGCCACGATGTCGAAGCTGCCGTCGGGGTTCTCCTCGGCGTCCGACAGCTGGAGTCGTACGCCGACCCGGTAGAGCGACTGCGCGCCGTGGTCGCCGACCTCGTAACCCTCGCGGATCGCCACCGACCCGAAAACCCGCTCCGCGGGATCCTCGATCAGCAGCAGGTGCTGCACGAGGTCGCGGTAACGGTCCTCGAAGACGTGCAGCGGCACGCTGACGCCCGGGAAGAGCACCGCGTTGAGCGGGAACATCGGCAGGGCGTCGGGCACGCGACCAACCTAGTGGCCCGGCGCGGGACGCGGTCGCGTCACGCGCCGGGCCGAGACGATCACGGCGAGACGCCGCTCAGTGCTCGACGATCACGCGGTCGATGCGGCGGTGGTAGCGCCGGCCGACGGCGCTGCCCAGGAGCGCGCCGACGAGCATGACCGCCAGCAGCACCAGGCCGGTGATGACGGCGCCCGTGGTGATCTGGTCGTTGCTCAGGTCGACGGTCGGCAGGTCGAGCCGGTCGAGCACGTCGTAGCGGTTGCCCCAGATGGCGGTCACGGCCACGGCGACGGCGATGGTGACGACGCCGATGATCCAGACGCCGAGGCCCTGTCGGACGGCGTCGAAGCGGGACATGCGGCCGGCGACGTACCCGCCGGCGTAGTAGCCGATGAACATGATGACGGCGATCGCGATCGCCGCGGCCACGCCGATCGTGCTGGCGTTGTTCTCGGCGTCGTGGATCGACCAGTTGAGATTGGCCCCCACCGCCGTGGCGATGGCGCTCGTGATCGCGGCCAGGAGCACGGTCAGGCCGACCGCGACGAGCCAGCCGAAGAAGCAGGCACCCCAGTTGGTGCCGCCGAACCGCTCGCGCGGGGAGACCTCGACCACGTGCTCGTTACGGACGGTCTCGTCCCGCACGGTGTCGTTCCGTGCGGTCTCGTCCCGCGTGATCGGGCGCTCGTCGACGGCCCTGCCGTCGCGGGTGGTGCTGGTCGTTTCGTCGGTGGACGCGTCCGTCGCGACGGCATCATCTTGATGTCGGTGGATCAGTGCGTGTCGTGCCATGACGACCTCCTCGTGAGTTGCTTCCCTGTTGCCGGGGAGGCGGCGCGGTATGCCTCGCACCTGCCGTCCACGGGGCGCACGGAATCCGGTCGCGACCGGCGCGGCTCGTAGAATCGGGCCATGACCATCCGCCGCATCGACCTCCGTGGCGCTTCCTCCACGGGAGTGCCCGTCGACTACCGCGCCGCCGTGCCGCGCGCCGAGTTCGACGTGGAGGCAGCGGCCCATGTGGTGCAGCCGATCCTCGACGAGGTGAGGACCCGCGGCGTCGAGGCGATCCTCGAGCTCGGCGCCCGCTTCGACAAGGTCGAGCTGACGGACATCCGGGTTCCGGCGTCCGCGCTCGCCCGGGCGCTCGAGGAGCTCGACCCCGACGTACGGGCCGGGCTCGACGAGTCGATCAGGCGGCTGCGGGAGACCTGCGCCCACGAGCTCGAGTCCGACGCGGTGACCGATCTGGCACCCGGTGCCCGAGTGGTCCACCGGAAGGTTCCCGTCAACCGGGTGGGTCTCTACGTGCCCGGCGGCCTGGCGCCGCTGGTGTCCAGCGTGCTGATGAACGTCATCCCCGCCCAGGTCGCCGGCGTGCGCTCGCTCGCGCTCGCGTCGCCGCCGCAGGCCGACTTCGGCGGACTACCGCACCCGACCATCCTCGCGGCGTGCGCCCTGCTCGGTGTCGAGGAGGTCTACGCCGTCGGTGGCGCCCAGGCGATCGCGATGTTCGCCTACGGCGTCTCGACCGGCTCGGCGGGCGGCACCTGCGAGCGCGTCGACCTCGTCACCGGCCCGGGCAACATCTACGTCGTCACCGCGAAGCGCCTGCTCAAGGGGCAGGTCGGCATCGACTCGGAGGCGGGACCGACCGAGATCGCGATCCTCGCCGACGAGACCGCCGAGGCGGCGTACGTCGCGGCCGACCTGATCTCGCAGGCCGAGCACGACCCGCTCGCCGCCTCGGTGCTGGTCACCGACAGCGAGACGCTGGCCGACGACGTCGAGGCCGAGCTCGACAAGCAGGTCGCCGCCACCAAGCACGTCGAGCGGATCCGCACCGCGCTCTCGGGCAGCCAGTCGGGCATCGTGCTCGTCGACGACCTGGAGCAGGGGCTCGCGGTCGTCAACGCCTATGCCGCCGAGCACCTCGAGATCCAGACCCGGGACGCGCACGACTGGGCCGCCCGCGTGACCAACGCCGGTGCCATCTTCATCGGCCCGTTCGCCCCGGTCAGCCTCGGCGACTACGCCGCAGGCTCCAACCACGTGCTGCCCACCGGCGGCTGCGCGTGCCACTCCTCGGGTTTGTCCGTGCGCGCCTTCACGAAGTCGGTGCACGTCATCGACTACACCCGCGAGGGACTCGAGGGCGTCAAGGACCACGTGGTCAACCTCGCCGACGCGGAGGACCTGCCCGGTCACGGCAACGCGGTCAAGGTGAGGTTCGACCCCGCGACGGGCTCGGGGACCGCCTGATGAGCTTCCCGCCGATCCGCCCCGAGCTCGCCGGCATCGAGCCCTACGGGGCGCCGCAGCTCCCCCTTGACGTGGCGCCCGTGCAGCTCAACGTCAACGAGAACCCCTACGGGCCCTCCCCGGCGTGCATCGCCGACATCGCCACGGCAGCGGCCGAGGCGGCGGTCACGCTCAACCGCTACCCGGACCGCGAGTTCACGGCCCTGCGCGCCGCCCTGGCCGACTACCTCAGCAAGGACGCGCCGGTCACGCCCGACATGGTGTGGGCGGCCAACGGCTCCAACGAGGTCATGCTGCAGCTGCTGCAGGCGTTCGGCGGCCCGGGCCGCACGGTGCTCAGCTTCGCGCCGACGTACTCGATGTATCCGGAGTACGCCCGCGACACCCACACCGAGTGGGTCGCGGGCACCCGTGAGGACGACTTCAGCCTCGACCTCGACAAGGCGCGTGCGCTGGTCGACGAGATCCGGCCCAGCGTCGTGCTGCTGCCCAGCCCCAACAACCCGACCGGGACGGCGCTGCCGCCGGTGGCGGTCGGCCTGCTCTGCGAGGCGGTGGGGGACAACGGCATCGTCGTCGTCGACGAGGCCTACGGGGAGTTCCGCCGGGCCGGTGTGCCGAGCGCCCTGGAGTCGCTGGCGACCCACCGCAACCTGGTCGTCACCCGGACCATGTCGAAGGCGTTCGCGGGCGCCGGGCTGCGGCTGGGCTACCTCGCCGCGCACCCGGCGATCACCGACGCCATCCGCGTCGTCCGGCTGCCCTACCACCTGTCGGCGGTCACCCAGGCCGTGGCCCTGGCGGCCCTGCGGCACGCACCGGAGCTGCTCGACAAGGTCGACGACCTGCGCGCCGAGCGTGACCGCACCGTCGACTGGCTGCGGGAGCAGGGGCACGAGGTGGCCGATTCCGACGCCAACTACGTGTTGTTCGGGGGCTTCGCCGACCGCCATGCTGTGTGGCAGGGGCTGCTCGACCGGGGGGTGCTGATCCGGGAGGTCGGCCCCGACGGCTGGCTGCGGGTGTCGATCGGCACCGCGGCCGAGATGGACGCTTTCAAGAACGCACTGACAGAGGTGACGGCATGACCCGCACGGCACGGATCGAGCGACAGACCAGCGAGTCGAAGGTGCTCGTCGAGGTGGACCTCGACGGCACCGGCCGCCACGACATCTCCACCGGCGTCGGGTTCTACGACCACATGCTCACGGCCTTCGCGCGCCACGGGCTGATCGACCTGACCGTACAGACTGAGGGCGACACCCACATCGACGCGCACCACACCGTCGAGGACACCGCGATCGTGCTCGGCCAGGCGCTGCGCGAGGCGCTGGGTGACAAGAAGGGCACCCGCCGGTTCGGCGACGCCACCGTGCCGCTCGACGAGGCGCTCGTCCAGGCCGTCGTCGACATCTCGGGCCGCCCTTACTGCGTGCACACCGGGGAGCCGGAGGGCCAGGTCTACGTGACGATCGGCAACGACGGGTACGTCGGCTCGCTGACGCGGCACGTCTTCGAGACCATTGCCTTCCACGCGCACCTCGCGCTGCACGTCCGCGTGCTCGCGGGCCGCGACCCGCACCACCTGGTCGAGACCCAGTTCAAGGCGTTCGCCCGGGCGTTCCGCGACGCGATCGCGCTCGACCCGCGCGAGACGGGAATCCCGTCGACGAAGGGCGCACTGTGAGCGAGGTGCGGGGCCCCGGCGGTCTCTGCTCGGTGCGCGATCCGCGCTCTGTGGCCGAACTGCGAGCGAACGGTCCGGCGCTGTGACGGCTCCGTCCGTCGTCGTCCTCGACTACGGGTCCGGCAACCTCCGTTCGGCCGTGCGCGCGGTCGAGCGGGCCGGCGCGTCGGTGACGCTGACCTCTGACTTCCAGGAGGCGCTCGACGCCGACGGGCTGCTCGTCCCCGGCGTCGGGGCCTACGCGGCCTGCATGGCCGGGCTCCGGGCGCTCAAGGGCGAGCGGATCATCGGCCGCCGGCTCGCCGGCGGGCGGCCGGTGCTCGGCATCTGCGTCGGGATGCAGATCCTCTTCGCTCGCGGCGTCGAGCACGGCGTCGAGACCGAGGGCTGCGACGAGTGGCCGGGCGTCGTCGAGCGACTGCAGTCGCCGATCGTGCCGCACATGGGCTGGAACACGGTCGAGGTGCCGGAGGGCTCGCGCGCCTTCGCCGGCCTCGAGGACGAGCGGTTCTACTTCGTGCACTCCTACGGCGTGCGGTCGTGGGACCTGGTCACCAACGACCGGACCACGGCTCCGCTGGTGACCTGGACGGAGACCGGGCCGGTCACCGAGGGCGGCGACCGGTTCGTCGCCGCCGTCGAGAACGGCCCCCTCTGGGCCACCCAGTTCCACCCCGAGAAGTCGGGCGACGCCGGGGCCGGCCTACTGCGCAACTGGATCCAGACGCTGAAGGCTGCCTGATGGCCAAGGCACGCGCCCTCGCGCGGGCCGAGCGGGAGCGGGTCGCCGCCGAGCAGGCGGCCCGGCGCGAGGCGGAGTCCGCCCGGCTGGCCCGACGGGCCGCTCGCCGCCGGGCGCTGACCGGCTGGATCCCGGCGCGACGTGGCCGCACGGCCGGCGTGCTCGCGAGAAGGCGGCGGCGCCGGGTCGAGGTCGTCCTGGCCGTCCTGCTGGTCGCGAACGTGCTCGTCTGGTTCGTCGACCGCTCGTGGTCGGCGAGCGCGCTCGCCGCCGTGGCCAGCGTGCTGGTCGCCCCCGTCCTCTACACCGTCCTGTTCCGTCGCTCCTAGGCCGCAAGCATGAAAGGGCCTCATGTCTGACTACCTCGAGCTCCTCCCCGCCGTCGACATCAAGGGCGGCCAGGCCGTCCAGCTGGTGCAGGGCGTCGACGGCTCCGAGAAGCGCTTCGGCAATCCCGTCGATGCGGCGCTGCGCTGGCAGGAGCTCGGCGCGGAGTGGCTGCACCTCGTGGACCTCGACGCCGCCTTCGGCCAGGGCAGCAACCGTGAGCTGCAGGCCGAGATCGTCGGCCGGCTCGACATCAAGGTCGAGATGAGCGGCGGCATCCGCGACGACGAGTCGCTGGAGGCGGCGATGGCGACCGGCTGCCGCCGGGTCAACATCGGCACCGCCGCGCTGGAGCAGCCGGAGTGGTGCGCACGCGCGATCGCGACGTACGGCGACCGGGTGGCCATCGGCCTCGACGTCCGGGGCACCACCCTGGCCGCGCGCGGGTGGACGCAGGAGGGCGGGGACCTCTATGAGACCCTCGCCCGGCTCGACTCGGAGGGCTGCGCCCGCTACGTCGTCACCGACGTCAACAAGGACGGGATGCTCCAGGGCCCCAACCTGCAGCTGCTGCGGGACGTCTGCGCGGCGACCGACCGCCCGGTCGTCGCCTCCGGCGGGGTGACGACGATCGACGACATCTGGGCGCTCATGGACCTGGTGCCGCTGGGCGTCGAGGGTGCCATCGCCGGGACCGCGCTCTACACCGGGTCGCTCTCGCTCAGCGAGGCGCTGCGGGTCACGCGAGGCCTGACCTCGTGAGCCTCGCGGTCCGCGTGATCCCCTGCCTGGACGTCGACGGCGGCCGGGTGGTCAAGGGCATCAACTTCCAGGACCTGCGCGACGCGGGTGACCCGGTCGAGCTGGCCAAGGTCTACGACGCCGAGGGCGCCGACGAGCTGACCTTCCTCGACATCTCCGCCTCCCACGAGGGCCGAGCGACGACGATGGAGATCGTGTCGGCGACGGCCGAGCAGGTGTTCATCCCGCTCACCGTCGGCGGGGGCGTGGCGTCGGTCGCCGACGTCGACCGGCTGCTGCGGGCCGGCGCCGACAAGGTGGCGATCAACACGGCCGCCATCCGCCGGCCGGAGCTGATCGCCGAGGTCGCCGACCGGTTCGGCAACCAGGTGCTGGTGCTCTCGGTGGACGCGCGGAGGGCCGCCGGGACCCCCTCGGGGTTCGAGGTCACGACGCACGGCGGCCGGCAGTCGGCCGGTCTCGACGCCCTCGAGTGGGCCGCGCGGGCCGCCGAGCTGGGCGCGGGGGAGATCCTGCTCAACGCGATGGACGCCGACGGCACCGAGGACGGCTTCGACCTCGACCTCATCGGCGCCGTACGTCGCGAGGTCGCGATCCCCATCATCGCCTCGGGCGGCGCCGGCGCGGCCGCCCACTTCCCGCCCGCGGTCGCGGCGGGCGCCGATGCGGTCCTCGCCGCCACGATCTTCCACTTCGGGAAGGTCCGCGTCGGCGAGGCCAAGGACGCCCTGCGGGCCGCCGGGGCAGCCGTCCGCTGACATGGCTGACCGCGAGCTGGTCGTGCTCGGCACCGCCTCCCAGGTGCCGACCCGTACCCGCGCCCACCAGGGCACGGTGCTGCGGTGGGGCGACGAGGTCGTCCTCTTCGACCCGGGCGAGGGCACCCAGCGCCAGCTCACCCTCGCCGGCATCCCGGCGTCGCGGATCACCCGGATCTGCATCACCCACCTGCACGGCGACCACTGCCTGGGGCTGCCCGGCGTGCTGCAGCGGATGGCGCTCGACGGCCTGACCCATCCCGTCGACCTCTACTACCCGGCCTCCGGCCAGGAGTACGTCGACCGGCTGCGGCACGCCTCGGTGGCGTTCACCGCCCCGGACGTCCGCGAGCACCCCGTCGCCGCCGACGGACCGGTCGACGACTGGGGGACGCTGTCGCTGCACGCGCGCGCCCTCGACCACCGGGTCGACACCTACGGCTGGCGACTGCAGGAGCCGGACGGTCGTCGCATGCTGCCCGACCGGCTGGCCGAGGCCGGTGTCTCGGGTCCGATGGTCGGCGAGCTGCAGCGCTCCGGGTCCCTCGACATCGACGGCCGGCGGGTCCGGCTGGAGGAGGTCAGCGAGCCGCGGCCGGGACAGTCGGTCGCCTTCGTGATGGACACCCGGCGGTGCGACGCAGCCGTCGAGCTGGCGCGTGGCGTCGACCTGCTCGTCTGCGAGTCGACGTACGTCTCGGGGGAGGAGGAGCTGGCCGACCAGTACGCCCACCTCACGGCCGCCCAGGCCGCCGCCATCGCCACCGAGGCCGGCGTACGCCGGCTCGTGCTCACGCACTACTCCGGGCGGCACAGCGACGAGTCGGTCTTCGAGCTCGACGCGGGACGGTTCTTCGACGACGTGCACGCCGCCCGGGACCTGGACCGGTTCGCGGTGCCCGGCCGGCGCTGAGCCGAATATCGGGCCAGCGCCTGTCGGTGGGAGGTGCCACGATGACCGCATGACCGCCGAACTGCACGTCCTGTCCGCCGGCTATGCCGCCGAGCGGGTGGCCAGCACCGTGGTGCTCATCCGCGACGAGGGCCGGTCGATCGTCGTCGACCCCGGGATGGTGTCGGACCGCCGCAAGATCCTGGATCCGCTCGACGGGCTGGGCGTCGACGCGGCGGACGTGGGTGATGTGGTGTTCAGCCACCACCATCCCGACCACACGCTCAACGCCGCGCTGTTCGAGCGGGCCCGGTTCCACGACTTCTGGGCGATCTACGAGGGCGACACGTGGACCGACCGCCCGGCGGACGGGTTCCAGCTGTCCTCGTCGGTGCGGCTGATGTCGACGCCCGGTCACTCGGCGCAGGACATCACCACGCTCGTCGACACGGCTGAGGGACTCGTCGTGTGCACGCACCTCTGGTGGCACGAGCACGGTCCTGCGACGGACCCGCGAGCCGAGGACCAGGAGGCACTCGACCGTTCCCGCGCCCGGCTCCTGGAGCTCGACCCCGTGCTCATCGTGCCCGGCCACGGCGCGCCGTTCCGGCCCGAGGCCCTGGTCCGGTCATGACGCGCTTCGTCTACGCCACCGCCACGACGCTCGACGGGTTCCTCGCCGACGCTGACAACTCCCTCGACTGGCTCTTCGCCGTGGAGGGCGGCGATGAGTCGTTGGCATCGCTCGACACCTTCGTCGCCGGTGTCGGGGTCATGGTCGAGGGATCGACGACCTACCGCTGGGTGCTCGAGCACGAGCACCTCCTCGACTCCCCCGAGAAGTGGCAGCAGTTCTACGGCGACAAGAAGACGTTCGTCTTCTCGACGCAGGCGGACCTGCCGCTCGTCCCGGGCGCCGACATCACCGTCGTCGCGGGTGCGGTCGCCGATCACCTCGACGAGATCCGCGCGGCGGCCGGCGAGAAGGACGTCTGGCTCGTCGGCGGGGGAGACCTGGTGGGCCAGTTCGACGACGCAGGCGCCCTCGACCAGCTCACGCTGTCGATCGCTGCCGTCACGCTCGGCTCCGGTGCGCCACTGCTGCCGCGGCGCATCGAGTCCGATCGGTTGCGGCTGGTCGAGGTGGCGCAGACGGGGCAGTTCGTGTCGCTGCGCTACGACGTCCTGCGGTGAGGTGGCGGCGGGCGCGATCCGCGGCTCACGCGAGCTGGTCGGCGTACTCGTCGAGGACGGCGCGCATCGTCGCGGCGGCGCCGGTCAGCCGGTGGCCCTCGTCGTCGAGGAGGTGAAGCCGGGAGCCCGGCCAGCGCCGGTGGAGTCGCCACGCGGTGGCGGGCGGCGTACACAGGTCGAGCCGTCCCTGGATGAACGTGGCCGGGATCCGAGCGAGCGTCGGGACGGTCGTCCACAGCCCCCCATGGTCGACGAACCCGCGGTTCGCCGCGTAGTGCGTGCTGATGCGGGCGAAGGCCGTGGCGAAGCGGGGCTCGGTGAAGACGGCCTCGATCGGGGAGCCGGGCTCGGCGCGCATGCCGGCCAGCTCCCAGCGGCACCAGCCCAACGCCGCCTCGAGGCGACGCTGGTCGTCCTCGCCCTCGAGCGCACGCCGGTAGCCGTCGACCAGGTCGGTGGCCTCGACCGCGGTCGCGAACTCCTCCCACGCCTCGGGCAGCAGCCGGCTCGCGCCGTCGCGGTAGACCCAGTCGAGCTCGCCCGCGCTGTAGGTCGTGATGCTGCGCAGGAGCACCGCGCGCACCCGGTCGGGGTGTGCGCAGGCGTAGGCGAGACCGAGCGTCGTGCCCCACGACGAGCCGGACACGACCCAGCTGTCGACGCCGCGGTGCTCGCGCAGCCGCTCCATGTCGCGCACCAGGTGCGCGGTCGTGTTCGCCGCCAAGGACACCGTCGGCTCGCTCGCGTGGGGAAGGCTCCTGCCGCAGCCGCGCTGGTCGAACATGACGACGCGGTAGAGATGGGGGTCGTAGGGCGCCGCCATCTCGGGGACCGTGCCGCCGCCAGGCCCTCCGTGCACGACGACCAGCGGGATGCCGTCCGCCGCCCCCAGCTCGCACCACCACATCTGGTGGCCGTCACCCACGTCGAGGAGCCCCTCGGACCGGCCCGCCCACGCCACCTCGAACGCGCTCACGACCGCCATGATGTCAGCGCTGCGGCCCTTCCGGACTCGCCGTCGGAGAGCCGATGTCACATTCCTGCTCCGGTGACCGTCAACAGCCCGAACCGACACAATGGACCACCCGACCCACCTCGAGGAGCAGTCATGTCTTACGCAGTCGACTTCCAGGACGTCTCGACGACCGGGCTGGAGTCCTCGCCCGTCGCGGACGCGCTGGCCGGCCTCCGCGCCAACGAGGCGAGGTACTTCAAGAACAAGTACTCGCACGTCTTCACCGTCGAGCCCGCCTCCGAGTCGACGGAGGTGATCGACTGGGTGCACCGCATCCTCGAGGAGGAGCGCGACCTCGTCATCGAGTCGAAGCCTCTCGAGGCGACGGCCTTCGAGGTCGACGGGATCCGGATGGCGTACGTCTTCTATGAGTCGGGCCTGGCGATCAACGTCATGTACACGATCGCCGACGGCGGCAAGCGCGCCGTCGGGTTCAAGCTCTCCGACGGCATGGAGGTGCCGGAGGAGCTCGCCACGCGCTTCAAGTTCGCGCGGCAGAGCTCCAAGCTGGCCGGCACCATCCGCGGCTCGTTCTTCGTGATCAAGGGGACCTACTGAGCCGTCCGACGGTCGCGTGACGTGAAGACCGACTTCAAGAGGTCGCTCGACAGCTACCAGGCCCGGGCGGGCGAGTTCCGGGTCCTCGACGTCCCTCCGCTGCACTACCTGATGGTCGACGGGCACGGGGACCCCAACACCGCTCCGGCGTACGCCGACGCTCTCGCCGCCCTCTACCCGGTCGCCTACAAGCTCAAGTTCGCCAGCAAGCGGAGCCTGGAGCGCGACTACGTCGTCCCGCCGTTGGAGGCGCTGTGGTGGGCGTCGGACATGGACGCCTTCACCTCTGCGCGCGACAAGTCCCGATGGGACTGGACGGCGCTGCTCATGGTCCCCGACTGGATTCCGCGAGCGATGTTCGACGACGCGGTCGAGGAGGTGGGCGCCAAGGACCGTCCGGCCCGTCTCGACGAGGTCCGCCTCGAGGTCCTCGACGAAGGCACGGTCGTCCAGACCTTGCACGTCGGGCCCTACGACGCCGAGGCCGGGACGCTGGCCGAGCTCCACGACCGGTTCATCCCGGGCCACGGCTTCCGCATGACCGGCAGGCACCACGAGATCTATCTCGGCGACCCACGGCGGGTCGCGCCGGAGCGGCTGCGGACCATCCTGCGACAACCGGTCGAGCGACTGCCGGCGACGGGCTGAGGATGGGACGCGTGAGCGACGACCTCCTTCCGCACCCGGCGACCGGCGTGCCGTTTCCCTCGCCGGTGCCGGCGGGCACCGGTTGGCCGGGCGACCCGGCCACCGCGGAGACGCCGATCGCCAGGTCCGCGACGCAGGTGCGCCGCCTCGCCGGTCGCGTGGGGCTCGACGAGCTCGACGCCCGGGTCAGTGTCTGCCGCGCCTGCCCGCGGCTGGTCCAGTGGCGGGAGGACGTGGCGCGCACCAAGCGGGCGTCGTACGCCGACCAGCCCTACTGGGGCCGGCCCATCCCGGGCTTCGGCTCCGCGACCCCGGGGATCCTGGTGGTCGGCCTCGCCCCGGCGGCCAACGGTGGCAACCGCACCGGGCGGGTGTTCACCGGCGACCGCAGTGGCGACTGGCTGTTCGCGTCGCTCCATCGGGTCGGCCTGGCCACCCGGGGCACGAGCGTCCACGCCGCCGACGGCCTCGAGCTCGTCGACACCCGGATGGTGGCGACCGTGCGGTGCGCCCCGCCGCAGAACAGGCCGACCACCGTCGAGCGCGACACCTGCTCGCCGTGGATCGAGGCGGAGCTCCGCCTGCTCGCCGAGCACGTCCGGGTGGTGGTGGCGCTCGGCGGCTACGGATGGGACGCGTCGCTGCGGTCCTACGCAGCCCTCGGTTGGCAGGTCGTCCGGCCCAAGCCGCGCTTCGGGCACGGTGCCGAGGCGACCCTCGTGGGTGATGGGCGCTCGGTGACGCTGCTCGGCTGCTACCACCCCAGCCAGCAGAACACGTTCACCGGCCGGCTCACCGAACCGATGATCGACGAGGTGTTCCGCCGTGCCGCCGTGCTCGGCCGGGTCGACCCCGGCTGATCGACGGGTCAGCTCGACGCGAGCTCGGCGTCGCTCCGCAGGATGCAGAACTCGTTGCCCTCCGGGTCGGCCAGCACCGCCCAGCCGCTGCCCGGGCCGCGGGTGCCACGGTGGTCGGCCACCTGGGTGGCGCCGATGCCGAGCGCCCAGGCGATCTCGTCGTCGCGGGTCCGCTCGCGGGGACGCAGGTCGAGGTGGAGCCGGTTCTTCGCCTGCTTGGTGTCCGGGACCTCGATGAACAGCAGCCGGTGCCCACCGTCCGGCGACTGGATCATGCACTCCTCGTGGCCGGGCTCGTTCGGGTCGTCCGGGATGTCGACGTACCCGAGCAGCTGCTTCCACCACTCGGAGAGCTCGTAGGCGTCGACGCAGTCGACCGTGGTGTGCGAGACGTAGGAGGTCACGGGAGTCCTGAGGGTCGGGGTCGGGGAGCGTGGATCATGTCAGATCGGCAGCGCGGTGCCACGGACCCGCGCGACGCCCTCGGCCGGCCCGTCGAACGACACCTCGGCCACCGACGACCGCCCGGCGAGGAAGAGCAGCACCTCCGGCACGGGCCCCGACACGACCACGGGGTCGTCGCCCCGACGCAGCACGGAGTGACGTGCGCCGGAACGGATCGCGAGCGGTACGCCGGCCCGGCGGGCCTGCATCCGGCCGACGGTTGCGGCTGCGAGCCAGAGGTGCCGCTCGTCGCCGCCGGACAGCACGCGGGCGGTCCAGCCCGGTTGCGCGCGGCGCACGTCCTCGTGGTGAACGAACATCTCCATGCCGTTGAGCAGCGGGTCGACGACGGCGAGCGGCAGCGGCACCGTCCGCAGCTGGGTGACCAGCGACGCCAGGTCGCGGGACGCCAGTGCGGCGGAGGCGCGGGATGTCCGGGCGGCGAGCGCCGGGACGAACGTGCCGATCGACGCAGCGGGCTTGCGCTCGCGCACGAGCAGGTGGATCACGAGGTCCTTCACCGACCACCCGCCGCACAGCGTCGGCGCCGTCGCGTCGAGCGTGAGGGCCAGGTCGCACAGGGCGTCGCGTTCGCGAGCGGCGAGGGAACGGGCGAACGGGCGGGGGACCAGGGAGGTCAGCACGGTCCCGACAGTAGACTCCGGCAGGTGAGTGGCGACCGACCGAGCAGGCGCGCCACGACCCTCGACGGGTTCAAGGTGCTGTGGGTCGCCATCAAGCGCGAGCCTGTGCTCTTCACCTTCTCGACCATCGGCAGCGCGCTCTTCGGCGTGCTCACCGTCGCCGACGCCTGGGTGCTCGGCTGGTCCACCGACCACGTGCTCCTTCCCGCGTTCGACGGCGAGGACGTCGGGGTCGACCTGATGTGGGCGGTGCTCGGTCTCTTCGTCGGCGTCGCGATCCTGCGGGCGGTCGGCATCGTCGCGCGGAGGCTGGGCGCGGGCGTCATGCAGTTCCGCATGCAGGCGCACACCCGCCGCGCGGTCACCAGGCGCTACCTGGCTCTTCCGATGGAGTGGCACCAGCGCCATCCCACCGGCGAGCTGCTGAGCAACGCGAACTCCGACGTCGAGGCCGCCTGGAGCCCGATCGCTCCGCTCCCGATGGCGGTCGGCACGGTCGTCATGATGGTGATCGCGGTCATCCAGATGTTCGCCGCCGATGTCGTGCTCGCGCTGGTCGGACTGCTCGTCTTCCCGGCGGTCGTCGCCGCCAACCTCGTCTACCAGCGGTTCAGCTCGCCCCTCATGACGCGGGCACAGCAGCTGCGAGCGGAGCTCAGCGAGGTCGCGCACGAGTCCTTCGACGGCGCGCTGGTCGTCAAGACGCTGGGCCGCGAGCAGGAGGAGACCGACCGGTTCGCGCGCAAGGCCGCCGAGCTGCGCGACGTCAACATCCGCGCCGGCCGCATCCGCGCCGCGTTCGACCCGGCCCTGGCGGCGCTGCCGAACCTCGGGGTCCTCGTCGTGCTCCTGGTCGGCGTCGCGCGGGTCGGCAGCGGCGCGACGGTCGCCGGCGACGTCGTCACCGTCGCCTACCTCCTCACCATCGTCTCCTTCCCGATCCGGTCGATCGGCTGGCTGCTCGGCGAGTTCCCGCGCAGCGTCGTCGGCTGGCGCCGGGTGAAGGCGGTGCTCGACACCACCGGCTCCCTGCCGTACGGCGACCGGCGACTCACTCCCAGCACGCGCGGCGCGCGGCTGGTGGTCGAGGGCCTCGGCTTCGCCTACGACCCCGAGCAGCCGCTGCTGCGGGACGTGACGTTCGAGGCCGAGCCGGGACGGACCGTCGCCGTCGTCGGCGCGACCGCGGCCGGCAAGAGCACGCTGACCACGCTGCTGAGCCGTCTGGTCGACCCGGACAGGGGCGCCGTGACCATCGACGGCACCGACCTGCGCGACCTCGCCGCCGGCGAGCTCGCGACGGCCGTCGCGGTCGTTCCCCAGAGCGCGTTCCTCTTCGACGACACCGTCCGCGACAACATCACGCTGGGCGCCGACCTCCCCGACGAGGACGTCTGGGCCGCCCTGCGCACCGCCCAGGCCGACGGCTTCGTGGCGGCCCTGCCCGACGGGCTGGACACCCGGCTCGGTGAGCGCGGGACCAGCCTGTCCGGCGGCCAGCGGCAGCGCATCTCGCTCGCCCGGGCGCTGGTCCGGCGGCCGCGGCTCCTCATCCTCGACGACGCCACGTCGGCGGTCGACCCGGAGGTCGAGCAGCGGATCCTGGCCGGGTTGCGGGAGGTCTCGACGGGCTCGACCAGCGAGGGGGGCTCGACCAGCGAGGGGGGCTCGACCAGCAAGGGGGGCGCGACCTACGCGGGGCCGACCCTCGTCGTGGTCGCCTACCGCAAGGCCACCATCGGACTGGCCGACGAGGTCGTCCACCTGGCCGACGGGGAGATCCGGGACCGCGGCACGCACGCCGAGCTCCTCGAGCGCAACGCCGACTACGCCGACCTCGTCAACGCCTACGAGACGGAGCCGGAGGCGGTGGCCGAGTGAGCGGGATGAGCACCGGCGCCGACCTCGGCGCGATCGAGACGCTGCGACGCGGTGTCCGGCACTCGCCGGAGCTGACCGCAGGCATCCGCGTGACGCTCGCGCTCGCGGTCCTGGCCAGCGCCGGCCAGGTCGTCGTACCGATCGCCGTCCAGCAGACCCTCGACAAGGGCATCGGCGCGAAGGGCGGCCCCGACGTCGCCTTCACGCTCGCGGCCGTGGCGATCAGCGCGGTGGCCATCGTGCTGACCGCCTGCTCGTCCTACCTCATGACGAGCCGGCTCTTCACCGCCTCGGAGCGCGGGCTCGCGACGCTGCGGACCAAGGCGTTCCGCCACGTCCACGACCTCCCGATGCTCACCCAGAACACCGAGCGCCGCGGCGCCCTGGTGAGCCGGGTGACCAGCGACGTCGACCAGGTGAGCCAGTTCCTCGTCTTCGGCGGGCTGCTCTTCGTCGTCAGCGTCGGTCAGATGCTGGTGGCGACGGTCGTGATGGCCGTCTACTCGTGGCAGCTCGCCCTCGTCGTCTGGGTCTGCTTCGCGCCGCTCTTCCTCAGCATCAGGTGGTTCCAGCGCAAGCTCAGCCACGCCTACACCGTCGTCCGGCAGACGGTCGGCGCGCTGCTGTCGGCCGTCTCGGAGCCGGTCGTCGGCGCGGCGGTGGTCAAGGCGTACGCCGTCGAGGCGCGCACGCAGCAGCGCATCGACGCCGCCGTCGACGCCAACATGGCGGCGCAGACCCAGGCGCAGCGGTTCACGGTCTTCTCGTTCTCGCTGGGTGGCATCTCCGCCGGCTTCGCCAACGCCGGCGTGCTCCTGGTCGGCGTCTGGCTCGGGACGGAGACGGGCGTCGACATGACCGCCGGCAAGGTGCTCGCCTTCGCGTTCCTGGTGACCCTGTTCGTCGGGCCCGTGCAGATGGGCACCCAGATCCTCACCGACGGCCAGAACGCGATAGCGAGCTGGCGCCGCGTGATCGGCGTCCTCGAGACGCCGGCCGACCTCGACGACCCCGGCGAGGCGGGCAGCACGCTGCCGCGCGGACCGATCGACGTGCGCTTCGACCACGTGACGTTCGCCTACCCCGGCGGCCGGCCGGTCCTGCACGACGTCGACCTCGCCATCGCGGCCGGCCGGCGCGTCGCGGTCGTGGGGGAGACCGGGAGCGGCAAGTCGACGATTGCCAAGCTGCTCACCCGGCTGATGGACCCGACCGAGGGCGCCGTGCTGCTCGACGGCACCGACCTGCGGCAGATCCGACAGGAGAGCCTGCGCAGCAGCGTCGTGCTGGTGCCGCAGGAAGGGTTCCTCTTCGACGACACGATCGCGGCGAACGCCCGCTACGGCCGGCTCGACGCGTCGTACGACGAGATCGGCCGTGCCGCCGACGAGCTGGGTCTCGGCGACTGGCTCGCGGGCCTCCCGCGCGGCCTCGACACCCGCGCCGGCCAGCGCGGTGAGTCGCTCAGCGCCGGCGAGCGGCAGCTCGTCGCCTTGCTGCGCGCCCAGCTGGCAGACCCGGACCTGCTCGTCCTCGACGAGGCCACCAGCGCCGTCGACCCCGCCCTCGAGATGCGGATCGGCCGGGCGCTGGAACGGCTGATGGCCGGCCGCACCAGCGTCACCATCGCGCACCGCCTCAGCACCGCCGAGGCGGCCGACGAGGTCGTCGTCGTCGACGCCGGCCGGATCGTCCAGCGCGGGCCGCACAGCGAGCTGGTCACCCAGCAGGGCTCGGTCTACGACCGCCTGCACCGGTCGTGGGTGGCCCAGCAGGGGATAATCGACGCGTGAGCAGTCTCGACCCCACCATCGCCGCACGCCTCAAGCGCAATCCGGACGGACTCGTCCCGGCGGTGGTGCAGCAGCACGACACCGGCGAGGTCCTCATGCTCGGCTGGATGGACGACGAGGCGCTCGCCCGCACGCTGACGACCGGCCGGGCGACCTACTGGTCCCGCAGCCGTGAGGAGTACTGGGTCAAGGGCGAGACCTCCGGCCACCGGCAGTGGGTGAAGGAGGTCAGGCTCGACTGCGACGGTGACACCCTGCTGGTGAAGGTCGACCAGGAAGGCCCCGCGTGCCACACGGGCGACCGCACCTGCTTCGACGCCGACCGGCTCTCATGAGGTCCTTCTGGCCCACCGTCCTGCTCGGCGTCGCCGGCGCCGGGGTCGCCGCCTACGCCGGCGCCCAGGACTGGGTCCACATCGAGGCCGGCGGCGACCCGATCACGGCCGTCGGGGTCAGCCTGGACAGCCCGTCCACGACATCGCTCGCGCTCGTCGCGCTCGCCGCCTGGGGCGTCTTCCTGGTCACCCGGGGGATGTTCCGCCGCGTGGTCGCCGGGATCGCCGCGTTCGCCTCGATCGCCCCCGTCCCGGGGGTGTGGAGCACACGTCACCACCTCCTCCACACCCACACCGACTCGGTCGGCACCGCCTGGCCCTGGGTGGCCGTCGTGGGCTGCGTCGTCGCCTGCGCCGCCGCGGTGGTCGCGGTGGTCAAGGCGCCCGGCTGGCCCGAGATGGGGCGCCGGTACGACGCTCCCGCCGGTGCCGAGACCCGCGCGGTCCCGCTCGAGGAGCAGTCCAGCATCGACGTCTGGAAGGCGCTGGACCAGGGACAGGACCCGACCGCCCGCCAGACCCCCGAGCGGCCTGAATAGACTGCTGCCGCACGACCCGCCGTACCTCGTCGAAGGAGCCCGCATGTCCGAGAGCCACGGAAACACCCCGGCCGCCTGGAGCGCCGTCTGCGTGGCGCTGCTGGGCTTCGTCGTCGGCAGTGTGGGCCTCATGCTGGACCCGGTCAGCTACACGATCTTCTGGATCGGCGTCGCTCTCGTCGTCGTGTCGGCCGTCGTCTTCGGCGTGCTGGCCAAGCTCGGCTACCACGGCGGCCACTAGTCCCATGACGGCGCTGCTCGCTCCCGAGTCGCCGCTGACGCGGCGGGAGCGACTGCGCCTGCCCCTGCTGACCGTCGGCGGCCTCGGAGCCGCGACGCTCGCGCTCTATCTCCGTGACCCCCACCAGCGGGGCAGCTGGGGTGTCTGCCCGCTCTCGCTGGCGGGCATCTACTGCCCCGGGTGCGGCGGGCTGCGCGCCGTCAACGACCTCACCCACGGCGAGGTCGGGTCGGCCGCCTCCAGCAACCTGCTCGTGACCGTCGGGATCCCGGTCGCCGTCGTGCTGCTGGCCCTCTGGATCCTGCGGGCCTGGCGCGGCACGCCGCCGCGGCAGCTGCCGGCCGGCGTACGCCGCGTCCTGTGGTGGGGAGCCGCCGCCGTCACGCTCGCCTTCTTCGTGGTCCGCAACACACCTCAGGGCGCCTGGCTGGCCCCCTGACGCGCCGCCGTCTCAGCAGGCCCGGCCGGGGGGAAACGGTTGGGGTCAGCATGAAACACTCGGAGTCGGCAGCGACGTCGTGGGAGAGGATCACAGTGGCCCAGGTAGAGGGTGTGCTCGGCGAGATCATCGCCGGCGTCCGCATCGACCTCGAGGAGCGCCGGGCCGGCACCAGCGAGGCCGACCTGCGTGCCGCGCTGGCCGACGTCGACGCCCCCCGTGACCCGATGCCGCACTTCCGCGGCGCCGGCAGCAGCGTGATCGCCGAGGTCAAGCGCAAGAGCCCGAGCAAGGGCGCGCTCGCCGAGATCCCCGACCCGGCCGTCCTCGCGCAGGCCTACGAGCGCGGGGGAGCGGCGGCCATCAGCGTGCTGACCGAGCAGCGCCGGTTCGGCGGCAGCCTCGCCGACCTGCGAGCCGTCCGGGCCGCGGTCGACACCCCGATCCTGCGCAAGGACTTCATCGTCGACGCCTACCAGCTGCTCGAGGCCCGCGCCGCCGGCGCCGACCTCGCCCTGCTCATCGTGGCCGCCCTGGACGACGACGAGCTGAAGCGCCTGCACGACACCGCCCGGGAGCTCGGTCTCACCGTGCTCGTGGAGGTCCACGACGAGCCGGAGACCGAGCGCGCGGTCGCACTCGGGGCGGAGCTGATCGGTGTCAACGCGCGCAACCTCAAGACGCTCGCCGTCCACGAGGACACGTTCGGCCGGCTGGCGCCGCTCGTCCCCGACGACCGGGTCAAGGTCGCCGAGTCCGGCATCTTCAGCGCCGTCGACGTGAAGCGGTTCGTCGGTGAGGGCGCCCGGGCCGTCCTCGTCGGCGAGGCGCTCGTGAAGGACGGCGACCCGGAGACGGCGGTCCGCAGCATGACAGGAGTGACGGCATGACCACCCACCTCGGCGAGAAGTCGTCGTACGACGCGGACGCGCGCGGCTGGTTCGGCGGGCCCCTAGAAGGCTTCGGCGGCAAGTTCATGCCCGAGGCGCTGATGAAGGCGCTCGACGAGCTCGACCTCGCCTGGCAGGGCGCGAAGGCCGACCAGGCGTTCGTCGCCGAGTTCGACGCCATCCTGCGCGACTACGCGAACCTGCCGAGCCCGCTCTACGAGGCCAAGCGGCTCTCGGAGAAGGTTGGTCGGCGGATCCTGCTCAAGCGCGAGGACCTCAACCACACCGGCGCCCACAAGATCCGCAACGTCCTCGGCCAGGCGCTGCTCACCCGCCGGATGGGCAAGACCCGGGTCATCGCCGAGACCGGCGCGGGCCAGCACGGGGTGGCCAGCGCCACCGCGGCGGCCTACTTCGGCCTGGACTGCACCGTCTACATGGGGAAGGTCGACACCGAGCGGCAGGCGCTCAACGTGGCCCGCATGCGGCTGCTCGGGGCCGAGGTGATCCCGGTCGACAGCGGCTCCGCGACCCTCAAGGACGCCATCAACGAGGCGCTGCGCGACTGGGTCGCCAGCGTCGACACCACCGCCTACCTCTTCGGAACGGCCGCCGGGCCGCACCCGTTCCCGACGCTGGTGCGCGACCTGACCCGCGGCATCGGCGACGAGGCCCGCGCCCAGTGCCTCGAGAAGTACGGTGCCCTGCCGGACGCGATCGCCGCCTGCGTCGGCGGAGGCTCGAACGCCATCGGGCTGTTCACGGCGTTCCTCGACGACACCGAGGTGCGGATCTACGGCTTCGAGGCCGGCGGGGAGGGCTTCGAGACCGGTCGGCACGCCGCCACGATCACGGCCGGTGAGACGGGCGTCCTGCACGGCGCCCGGACGTTCCTGCTCCAGGACGAGGACGGCCAGACGATCGAGTCGCACTCGATCTCGGCCGGCCTGGACTACCCGGGGGTCGGGCCGCAGCACTCGTGGCTGGCCAAGACCGGTCGGGCGTCCTACCAGCCGGTGACCGACCAGGAGGCGATGGACGCGTTCTCGCTGCTGTCGCGCACCGAGGGCATCATCCCCGCGATCGAGTCGGCGCACGCCGTCGCCGGCGCGCTGCGGATCGCGCCCGAGCTGCCCGAGGGCGCGACGATCCTGGTCAACCTGAGTGGGCGCGGCGACAAGGACATGGGCACGGCGATGGAGTGGTTCGACCTGTGAACGCCCCCTTGACATGCTCGCTTCGCTCCGCCTTGAACGGGGACCCCCTATGAGCACGACGACTGCGTTCGAGAAGGCGAAGGCCGACGGCCGCGCCGCCCTGGTCGGCTACCTGCCGGCCGGGTTCCCCGACGTCGACGGTGGCATCGAGGCACTGCGCGCGATGGTCGCGGCAGGCTGCGACATCATCGAGATCGGTCTGCCCTACAGCGACCCGGTGATGGACGGTCCCACCGTCCAGGCGGCCGCGCAGCAGGCCCTGGACAACGGTTTCCGCACCACCGACGTGCTCCGCACCGTGGAGGCGGTCGCCGAGACCGGAGTCCCGACCGTCGTGATGACCTACTGGAACCCGGTCGCGCGCTACGGCGTCGAGCGGTTCGCGACCGACCTCGCCAACGCCGGCGGGGCCGGGCTCATCACCCCTGACATCACCCCTGACTACGCCGACGCGTGGGTCGCGGCCGCCGACGCCCACACCCTCGACAAGATCTTCCTGGTCTCTCCCTCGAGCACCGACGACCGGATCGCGATGACGACCGCCGCCAGCCGCGGGTTCGTCTACGCGACCGCCGTCATGGGCGTCACCGGTACCCGTACGACCACCTCTGACCTCGCGGCGCCCCTTGTCGCACGCACCAAGGCGACGACCGACCTGCCGGTCGGCGTCGGGCTGGGCGTGTCCAACGGCGACCAGGCCGCCGAGATCGCGGCGTACGCCGACGGCGTGATCGTCGGCAGCGCGTTCGTGCGGGCCGTGCTGGACAACGCCGGCGACCGGAAGGCGGCGCTCCGGGCGCTGACGGTGCTCACCGAGGACCTGGCCGCGGGCGTGAGGCGTGCGTAAGGCGCTCGTCGCCCTCCTCTCCGCTGGCCTCACTGCTGGGCTGCTCGCCGGGTGCGGCAGCGGGGGAGACACGAAGTTCACCGGCATCACGCACGCGCCCTACCGCGTCTCGGCGACGCCGCTGACGGACACCGACGGGTCGCCGTACTCGCTGACGAAGGACACGACGAAGCCGCTCACCCTGGTCTTCTTCGGCTACACCCACTGCCCCGACATCTGCCCGATGGTCATGTCCAACGTCGCGAGCGCGATGACGCGGCTCGACGACGCCGACCGCAAGAAGGTCGACGTCGTGTTCGTCACGACGGACCCGGCCCGTGACACCCAGGCGGTGCTGCGCGGCTACCTCGACCACTACGACCCGGCCTTCATCGGGCTCACCGGCGACCTGAAGACGATCGTCGACATCGCCAAGCCGCTCGCGGTGTACGTTGCGGACGGCAGCAAGCTGCCGAGCGGTGGCTACGACCTCAACACCCACTCCACCCAGGTCAGCGCGATCGGGAGCGACGACACCAGCACGGTGCTGTGGGACATGGACACGTCCTCCGCACAGTTCGCCGCCGACATCCAGGCGATCCTCCATGGGAAGGCCCCGAAGGAATCATGACGGTCTCCGCGCTGGTCCCGCTGAGCATCCCCAGCCCGTCCAACGGCGTCTGGCACCTCGGGCCCGTGCCGATCCGCGGTTACGCGCTGTCCATCGTGCTCGGCATCATCGCCGCTGTCTGGATCAGCGAGCGACGCTGGGTCGCCCGCGGTGGCAGGTCGGGGGAGATCCAGGACGTCGCGCTCTGGGCCGTCCCGTTCGGCGTCGTCGGGGCGCGGCTCTACCACGTCGCCACCGACCACGACCTCTACTTCGGCGCGGGCCGCAGTGCCTGGAACATCCTCTACGTCTGGCACGGGGGCCTGGGCATCTGGGGCGGCATCGCCGGCGGCGCGCTCGGCGCCTACATCTGCGCCCGGCGCAAGCACATCCTCATGCGACCCCTTCTCGACGTCGTCGCGCCGACGCTGCTCGTCGCCCAGGCCATCGGCCGATGGGGCAACTGGTTCAACCAGGAGCTCTACGGCCGGCCGACCGACCTGCCCTGGGGCCTGAAGATCGACGAGACCCACCGGGTGCCCGGCTACGAGCACTACGCCACGTTCCACCCGACGTTCCTCTACGAGTGCCTCTGGAACCTGGCGGGCTTCGCCGTGATCGTCTGGCTGGAGCGCCGATTCCGCATCGGCTACGGCCGGGTGATGGCCCTCTACGTGATGATCTACACCGCCGGCCGGTTCTGGATCGAGCAGCTGCGCATCGACACCGTCGAGCTGCACGACGTGCTCGGGGTCCGCTTCAACGTGTGGACGTCGGTCGTCCTCTTCGTCGCGGCCCTGGCCTACTTCGTGTGGAGCCTGCGGCGGAACCCCGGCCGTGAGCCGCAGCTGTACGCCGAGCCGCAGGACGAGACCCCGGCGCAGCCGGCCGAGACCGACTGACGGGAGCCGCCGTGCGACGTCCCGTCACACGGTGGTAACCTTCGCGTATCGCGTGGGCCAATGCCGTCCCTTGCACGATCCGTTCTTTGCCGAATCGCATGGCACACGCCCAGCCCTCGTCCGGTCTGACGCGTGCGCGTGCACGAAGTCGACGGGAGAGCAGCCGGTGCCCTACTCGCACTCGTTCCCCCCGCCCCAGGGCCTCTACGACCCCCGTTTCGAGCGTGACGCTTGCGGCGTGGCGTTCGTGGCGACCCTGACCGGCGTCCCCAGCCATGAGATCGTCCAGCAGGGCATCACCGCCCTGAGGAACCTCGACCACCGCGGCGCTGCGGGGGCCGAGGTCAACTCCGGTGACGGGGCTGGCATCCTCCTCCAGGTCCCCGACGAGTTCCTCCGCGCCGTCGCCGCGGAGAGCGGGATCGGGGAGCTGCCCACCGCCGGCGCGTACGCCGTCGGCACCGCGTTCCTCCCCGGCGACGCCGACGAGGTGGCCAAGGCCAAGCAGCGCATCGAGGAGATCGCGGCCGAGGAGGGCCTCGACGTCCTCGGCTGGCGCACCGTCCCGGTCGACCCGACGACGCTCGGCCCGACGGCGCGCGCCGTCATGCCGGCGTTCGAGCAGATCTTCGTGGCCGGTGCCGGCCGCCGTGTCACGGGCATGGCGCTGGAGCGCCTCGCGTTCGTGCTGCGCAAGCGCGCCGAGCGCGAGACCGACGCCTACTTCCCGTCGCTCTCCAACCGCACCCTGGTCTACAAGGGCATGCTGACGACCGCTCAGCTCGCCGACGTCTTCCCGGACCTGAACGACGAGCGGATGGCCTCGGCGATCGCCGTCGTCCACTCGCGCTTCTCGACCAACACGTTCCCCAGCTGGCCGCTGAGCCACCCGTTCCGGTTCATCGCCCACAACGGCGAGATCAACACGGTCATGGGCAACCGCAACTGGATGCGGGCCCGCGAGGCGCTGCTCGAGTCCGACCTCATCCCGGGCGACCTGGACCGGATCTTCCCGATCTGCACGCCCGGTGCGTCCGACTCGGCGAGCTTCGACGAGGTGCTCGAGCTGCTGCACATGGGCGGGCGGAGCCTGCCGCACGCCGTGCTGATGATGATCCCGGAGGCCTGGGAGAACCACGGCGAGATGGACGCCCAGCGACGGGCGTTCTACGAGTTCCACTCCACGCTGATGGAGCCCTGGGACGGCCCCGCGAACGTCGTCTTCACCGACGGCGGCCAGGTCGGCGCGGTCCTCGACCGCAACGGCCTGCGCCCCGGGCGCTACTGGGTGACCGACGACGGCATGGTCGTCTACGCGTCCGAGGCCGGCGTGCTCCACGGCATCGACCCGGCGAAGGTGGTCCGCAAGGGCCGCATGCAGCCGGGCCGGATGTTCCTCGTCGACACCGACGAGCACCGGATCATCGAGGACGACGAGATCAAGGCCGAGCTGGCCGCGGAGCACCCCTACGACGAGTGGCTCCACGCCGGGCTCATCCGGCTCGAGGACGTCCCGGACCGCGAGCACATCATCCACACGCACGCCTCGGTCACCCGCCGCCAGCAGGTGTTCGGCTACACCGAGGAGGAGCTCCGCGTCCTCCTCACGCCGATGGCCAACACCGGCGCGGAGCCGATCGGCTCGATGGGCACCGACAGCCCCATCGCGGCGCTGAGCGAGAAGCCGCGGCTGCTGTTCGACTACTTCGCGCAGCTGTTCGCGCAGGTCACCAACCCGCCGCTGGACGCGATCCGCGAGGAGCTGGTCACCAGCCTCGCGGGCACGATCGGGCCCGAGACCAACCTGCTCGACCCGTCGCCCGCGTCGTGCCGCCAGGTCGTGCTGCCCTTCCCGGTGATCTCCAACGACGACCTGGCCAAGATCCGTCAGATCAACCGCGACGGCGACATGCCGGGGTTCATCACGCACGTCTCCCGGGGCCTGTACGACGTCCACGGGGGCGGGGCCGCGATGGCCGCCCGGATCGACGAGATCTGTGCCGAGGTGTCGGCGGCGATCGCTGGCGGCGCCCGGATCATCCTGCTCAGCGACCGGCACTCCACCGCCGACCTGGCCCCGATCCCGTCGCTGCTGCTCACCGGTGCGATCCACCACCACCTGGTCCGCGAGAAGACCCGCACCCAGGTCGGCCTGCTGGTCGAGGCCGGTGACGTCCGCGAGGTGCACCACGTCGCCCTCCTGGTCGGCTACGGCGCCACCGCGGTCAACCCCTACCTCGCGATGGAGTCCGTGGAGGACCTCGCCCGCGAGGGTCACTACGTCAAGACCGACCCCGAGGTCGCCGTCAAGCACCTCATCAAAGCGCTCGGCAAGGGCGTCCTCAAGGTCATGTCGAAGATGGGCGTCTCGACGGTCGCGTCCTACATGGGCGCCCAGATCTTCGAGGCCGTCGGGCTGTCGCAGGCGGTCGTCGACAAGTACTTCACCGGCACCGTCTCCAAGCTCGGCGGCGTCGACCTCGACGTGATCGCCGAGGAGGTGGCCAAGCGGCACGCGACGGCGTACCCCCGCGACGGGGTGGCGCCGGCGCACCGCGAGCTCGCGATCGGCGGCGAGTACCAGTGGCGCCGCGAGGGCGAGCCGCACCTGTTCGACCCGGAGACCGTCTTCCGGCTCCAGCACGCGACGCGGGCGGGCCGCTACGACATCTTCAAGCAGTACACCGAGCGCGTGGACGAGCAGTCCGAGCGGCTGATGACGCTGCGCGGCCTGTTCCGCTTCAAGGGCGCCGAGGAGACCGGCCGGCAGCCGATCCCGATCGACGAGGTCGAGCCGGTGGAGTCGATCGTGAAGCGGTTCTCGACCGGTGCGATGTCCTACGGCTCCATCTCCAAGGAGGCGCACGAGACCCTCGCCATCGCCATGAACATGCTGGGCGCGAAGTCCAACACCGGCGAGGGGGGCGAGGACCCGGAGCGGCTCTACGACCCGACCCGCCGCAGCGCGATCAAGCAGGTCGCGTCGGGCCGGTTCGGCGTCACGAGCGAGTACCTCACCAACGCCGACGACATCCAGATCAAGATGGCCCAGGGCGCCAAGCCCGGCGAGGGCGGCCAGCTGCCCGGCCACAAGGTCTACCCGTGGGTGGCCAAGACCCGGCACTCGACCCCGGGTGTCGGCCTGATCAGCCCGCCGCCGCACCACGACATCTACTCGATCGAGGACCTGGCGCAGCTGATCCACGACCTCAAGAACGCCAACCCGAGCGCCCGCGTCCACGTGAAGCTGGTCGCGGAGGTCGGTGTCGGCACGGTCGCGGCGGGCGTCTCGAAGGCGCACGCCGACGTCGTGCTCATCTCCGGCCACGACGGCGGGACCGGCGCCTCGCCGCTCACGTCGCTCAAGCACGCGGGCGGCCCGTGGGAGCTCGGGCTCGCCGAGGCGCAGCAGACGCTGCTCCTCAACGGCCTGCGCGACCGGATCGTGGTGCAGACCGACGGCCAGCTCAAGACCGGTCGCGACGTCGTCGTCGCCGCGCTGCTGGGTGCGGAGGAGTACGGCTTCGCCACCGCCCCGCTCGTGGTCGCAGGCTGCATCCTGATGCGGGTCTGCCACCTCGACACCTGCCCGGTGGGCGTCGCGACGCAGAACCCGCTGCTGCGCGAGCGGTTCACCGGCCAGGCCGAGCACGTCGTCAACTTCTTCCTCTACCTCGCCGAGGAGGTCCGCGAGCACCTCGCCGAGCTCGGCTTCCGCTCGCTGGACGAGGCCATCGGCCAGGTCGACGTGCTCGACGCCCGTCAGGCGATCGACCACTGGAAGGCGGCCGGGCTCGACCTGGCGCCGATCTTCCACAAGGTGGAGGTGCCGGGCCAGTTCGCCGCGCAGGACCTGCGGCGCACCAAGGCGCAGGACCACGGCCTGGCGAAGTCGCTCGACCTCAACACGCTGCTGCCGCTGGTGCGGCCCGCGATCGAGTCCGGGGAGCCCGTGCGCGCCCAGGTCGAGATCCGCAACGTCAACCGCACCGTCGGCACGATCATCGGCCACGAGGTCACCAAGAAGTACGGCGGCGCCGGGCTGCCCGACGGGACCATCGACCTGACCTTCACCGGGTCGGCCGGCCAGTCCTTCGGCGCGTTCCTGCCGACCGGCATCACGCTCCGGCTCGAGGGCGACGCCAACGACTACGTCGGCAAGGGCCTGTCCGGTGGCCGGATCGTCGTACGGCCCGACCGGGCGGCGACGTTCCGGGCGGACGAGCACATCATCGCGGGCAACACGATCGGCTACGGCGCGACGTCGGGCGAGATGTTCTTCCGCGGCGGCGTGGGGGAGCGGTGCTGCGTGCGCAACTCCGGTGCCACCGTCGTCACCGAGGGTGTCGGCGACCACGGCTGCGAGTACATGACCGGCGGCCGGGTGGTCGTCCTCGGCAGGACCGGCCGCAACTTCGCGGCCGGCATGTCGGGCGGCTACGCGTTCGTGCTGGACCTGAAGCCGCAGCGGGTCAACCCCGAGCTCGTCGAGCTCGGCCCGGTGCCGCGGAAGTACGCCGACGAGCTCAAGACCCTCGTGGTCAAGCACCTCGAGGAGACCGGCTCGGAGGTCGCCGAGACGCTGCTCGACGACTGGGAGGCCGCCCTGACGCGGTTCACCCTCGTCATGCCGAGCGACTACAAGCGGGTCCTCGAGGCCCAGGAGGAGGCCCTCGAGGAAGGCCTCGACGAGGACGAGGCTGCGGCCCGGATCATGGAGGTGCTGCATGGCTGACCCGAAGGGGTTCCTGAAGGCGGGCCGGGAGGTCGCGACCCGGCGACCGGTCGACGAGCGGGTTAAGGACTGGAACGAGGTCTACCCCGACGGCATCGGCCGGGCCCTGCTCCCGATCATCACCACCCAGGCCGGCCGCTGCATGGACTGCGGCATCCCGTTCTGCCACCAGGGCTGCCCGCTGGGCAACATCATCCCGGAGTGGAACGACCTGGTCTGGCGCAACGACTGGGAGGGCGCGATCGAGCGCCTGCACGCGACCAACAACTTCCCGGAGTTCACCGGCCGGCTCTGCCCGGCGCCGTGTGAGACCGCGTGCGTGCTCGGCATCAACCAGGACCCGGTGACCATCAAGAACGTCGAGGTCTCGATCATCGACAAGGCGTGGGAGTCGGGCTTCGTCCGGCCGCAGCCGCCGGAGTGGCTCTCGGGCAAGACGGTCGCCGTCGTGGGCTCCGGTCCCGCCGGCCTCGCCGCCGCCCAGCAGCTCACCCGCGCCGGCCACACGGTCGCCGTCTACGAGCGGGCCGACGCCATCGGCGGGCTGCTGCGCTACGGCATCCCCGAGTTCAAGATGGAGAAGAAGCACGTCGACCGGCGCCTCGAGCAGATGCGTCGCGAGGGCACCGTGTTCCGGACGGGCGTCGAGGTCGGGGTCGACATCACCGGCGACCAGCTACGGGGTCGGTACGACGCCGTCGTGCTCGCCATGGGTGCCACCGACGCCCGTGACCTGCCGGTGCCGGGCCGTGAGCTCACCGGCATCCACCAGGCGATGGAGTTCCTGCCCCAGTCCAACCGGGCCTCGCTCGGCCAGGACGTGGCGGGTCAGATCACCGCCAAGGACAAGCACGTCGTGATCATCGGCGGCGGCGACACCGGCGCTGACTGCCTCGGTACCTCGATCCGGCAGGGCGCCCAGTCGATCACCCAGCTCGAGATCATGCCCGAGCCGCCGCTCGACCGTCCGACCGGACAGCCGTGGCCGACGTACCCGATGGTCTTCCGGGTCTCCTCGGCCCACGAGGAGGGTGGCCAGCGGGTGTACTCGGCCTCGACCAAGGAGTTCCTGGGCGACGCCGACGGCAACGTCAAGGCGCTCAAGCTCGTCGAGGTGGAGTTCGTCGAGGGCAGGCTGGTCGAGAAGGAGGGCACCGAGCGGGAGATCCTGGCCGACCTGGTCCTCCTGGCGATGGGCTTCCTCGGTCCGGAGAAGCCGGGGCTCGTCGAGCAGCTCGGCGTCGACCTGGACCCGCGGGGCAACGTCGCCCGTGACGGCGCTTACGCCACCTCGGTCCCGGGCGTGTTCGCGGCCGGCGACGCCGGCCGTGGCCAGTCGCTCATCGTGTGGGCGATCGCCGAGGGCCGGGCGGCCGCGGCGGCTGTCGACAGCTACCTGACCGGCTCGACGACGCTGCCCGCGCCGATCAAGCCGACCGATCGTCCGCTCGCTGTCTGACACCTCCCGAGCGCCCGTCGGACCTGCTGTCGCAGGTCCGACGGGCGTTTCGCTCGGTGGCCCGCGGCGTTACCGGCGGGGTTACCCGCGGGTTCGTGACCCGGCTCTCATTGGAACGATCCAGGACGCTAGGGTGGGACCCCGTGAGGCGAGCGAAGATCGTGTGTACGTTGGGTCCCGCTGTCGGGACGGAACGCCGCATCAAGGAACTGGTGTACGCCGGGATGGACATCGCCCGGCTGAACATGAGTCACGGCAGTCACGAGGACCACGCGGAGAACTACCGGCTCGTCCGCGACGCCTCCGACGCCAGTGGCAAGAGCGTCGGCATCCTGGCCGACCTGCAGGGTCCGAAGATCCGCCTCGAGACGTTCCGGCCCACGGCCGACGGCGCGAAGTGGCAGCTGCGCCGCGGGCAGGCGTGGACCATCACGGTCCGCGACGTCGAGGGTGACGACACGATCTGCGGGACGACGTACAAGGGGCTGCCCGGCGACGTCGGCGTGGGCGACACGCTCCTCATCGACGACGGCAAGATCCGCCTGCGCGTGACGGGCATCGAGAACGGCACCGACGTGCAGACCGAGGTGCTCGTCGGCGGCCCGATCAGCAACAACAAGGGCATCAACCTCCCCGGCGTCGCCGTGTCCGTCCCGGCGCTGTCCGAGAAGGACATCGAGGACCTGCGCTTCGCGCTCAAGCTGGGCGTCGACTTCGTCGCGCTGTCGTTCGTGCGCAACGCCGCCGACGCCGAGGACGTCCGCAAGATCATGCGCGAGGAAGGGATCAGCGTCCCGATCATCGCCAAGATCGAGAAGCCGCAGGCCATCGACAACCTCGACGAGATCGTCGAGGCGTTCGACGCGTTCATGGTCGCCCGCGGCGACCTCGGCGTCGAGTGCCCGCTCGAGGAGGTGCCGTTCCTCCAGAAGCGGATCGTCGAGAAGGCGCGCCTCAACGCCAAGCCGGTCATCGTCGCCACCCAGATGCTCGAGTCGATGATCACCAACCCGCAGCCGACCCGCGCCGAGGCCTCCGACGTCGCGAACGCCGTCCTCGACGGAACCGACGCCGTCATGCTCTCGGCCGAGACCAGCGTGGGCGACTACCCGATCCACACCGTCGAGACGATGGCCCGGATCATCGCCGCCACGGAGACCCACGCCTTCGAGCAGGGCAGGCTCGCGCCGCTGCCCTGGGACCCGCACACCCGGTCCGGCGTGATCGCGAAGGCCGCCCAGGAGGTCGCCGAGCGCGTCGGGGCGAAGTACCTCGTCGCGTTCACCACCTCCGGTGACTCCGCCCGCCGCCTCTCCCGCCTGCGCGGCCCGATCCCGCTGCTGGCCTTCACGCCCCACTCCGTCGTCCGCTCCCAGCTCGCGCTGAGCTGGGGCGTCGAGACGTTCAAGGTCGCGGAGGTCGAGCACACCGACGAGATGGTGCGCCAGGTCGACGAGGGCCTGCTCCAGCTCGGCCGGATCGACGAGGGCGACCTCGTCGTCATCATCGCGGGCAGCCCGCCGGGAATCCCCGGCTCCACCAACGCGCTGCGCATCCACCGCATGGGCGACGCGATCAACGAGGTCGCCCCGGCGTACCGCCGCCTCTGATCCTCACCGCTCGACGAGGCTCGAGTGCCTCGGCCACCCCTGAGTGGTCGGGACGCTCAGGCCTCGTCGGCGTCTCGAGGGTGTCTGGCGGCCCTCGGCGTTGGTTCATCGAGGTATGCAGCCGAGTGCGCGCTTCCCCAGCGGAACTCCGCGTGGGAGGTGTCGGTTCGGCTGCATACCTCGACGAACATGCGCGGAACCAACGGGCGTAGCGAGTGCCCCGGGTGGGATTCGAACCCACACTGGATGGTGTTTGAGACCACTGCCTCTGCCGTTGGGCTACCGGGGCTACAGCCACCGAACGGTACCGGACCTGCGGCGCCGTATCGCACTCCGGGCTGCGACCGTGGGCGATGCCCTAACCTGACCCCGTGACCCAGCCCTCCGCTCCCCGCCGCACCGTCGTGATCGCCGAGGACGAGGTCCTGATCAGGATGGACCTGGCCGAGATGCTGGACGAGGAGGGCTACGACGTCGTCGGGCAGGCCGGCGACGGGCAGGCGGCGATCGAGCTCGCCGAGCAGCACAGGCCCGACCTGGTCATCCTCGACGTGAAGATGCCGGTCCTCGACGGGATCGCGGCGGCTGAGGCGATCGCCCGGCAGCGGATCGCGCCGGTCGTCATGCTGACCGCCTTCTCCCAGCGCGAGCTGGTCGAGCGCGCCCGCGACGCGGGCGCGATGGCCTATCTGGTCAAGCCGTTCACCGCCGGCGACCTGGTGCCGGCCATCGAGCTGGCGGTCAGCCGCTTCGCTGAGCTCTCCCACCTCGAGGCCGAGGTCGCCGGGCTGACCGAGCGGCTCGAGACCCGCAAGGCGGTCGACCGGGCCAAGAGCGTGCTGCAGGAGCAGCTCAGCCTCTCCGAGCCCGAGGCCTTCCGGTGGATCCAGAAGACCGCGATGGACCTGCGGCTGTCCATGCGGCAGGTCGCGGACGGCGTCATCGAGCACGGCCCCGGTGTCGCGAGCCCCTGAGCGATCGCATTGTCCGCCGTCCCACGACGATTTCGGCGGCGTACGACGCGTGTCGCCGGAGATCCCGTAACGCGGGCGTCACGCAGGTAACGGATTTGTCAGGATTGCCCGGCCTCTCCGTGAGATGTGTTCCGTACCACTGCCACAACGTGTACCTTCCCGCTGCAAGTGGGTGACTCCGGATCTCGAGAGGGTCGAGGTCCCAGGACGCCCACCCCCCACATGCTGCTGGCGAGGGTCGGTGGCACAGAAGGAAGTAGGAACGTCTTGCGACGAAACAAGTGGCTCGGCATCGGTGCCGTAGCGATCTCCCTGGGCCTGGCCGTGTCGGCCTGTGGCACGACCGACAACAAGTCGGGTGGCGGCAGCGGCTCGAAGGGCATCACGGCCAACATCGGCGTCATGGGCGCACTCTCGGGCGCGAACGCGTCGGTCGTCATCCCGTCGGTCAACGGCGCCGAGCTCGCGCTCAGCGAGTGGTCGGCCAAGCACCCCGACGACCACATCAAGCTGGTCAAGTTCGACTCCGAGGGTGACCCGGCCAAGGCCACCCCGCTCGCCACCAAGATGGCGACCGACAAGAGCTTCCTCGGCCTCATCGGCCCGGCGTTCTCGGGTGAGACCCGCGCGACCAAGTCCATCCTGGGCGGTGCCGGCCTGACCACGATCAGCCAGTCCGCGACGGCCACCGACCTCACGCTCGAGGACCCGTCGCCGACGTTCCACCGCGTCATCGGCTACGACGAGATCCAGGGCGCCGCGATCGCGAAGTACATCCAGTCGGTGCTCAACGCCAAGAAGGTCTTCGTCGTCGACGACTCGAGCACCTACGGCCAGCCGCTGGCCGACAAGGTGAAGTCCGTGCTCGGTGGCGCGGTGACCCAGAGCGACAAGGCGCAGACCGGTCAGACCGACTTCTCCGCCATCGTGTCGAAGGTCAAGGCCGCCAAGCCCGACGCCGTCTTCTACGCGGGCTACGCGGCCGAGGCCGGCCCGTTCCTCAAGCAGCTCCGCGACGGAGGCGTCACCGCGAAGTTCATCGGTGGCGACGGCCTCTACGGCGCCGACTTCCCGAAGGCGGCCGGCTCGGCCTCCGACGGCGCCATCGTGACCTGCCCCTGCGTCCCGGCCGAGAAGGTCGGCGGCACGTTCGCGCAGGACTACCAGAAGAAGTTCGGCGAGGCTCCGGGCGCGTACGCCGGTGAGGGCTACGACGCCATGACGATCTACCTCAAGGCGTTCGAGTCCGGCGCCAAGACCCGCGAGGCCGTCGAGAAGTTCGTCGACAGCTACGAGGGCCAGGGCCTGACCAAGACCTACAAGTTCGACGAGAAGGGCGACGTTGCTGCCGAGAACGTCGTCGTCTGGTCCTACAAGGTGCAGGGCGGAAACCTCGTCCCCGACCAGGAGATCTCGCTGGGCTGAGGCCTGCGGGCATGACCATCGGCGGGGCGGTCGGGAGCAATCCCCGGCCGCCCCGTCTGTCGGGCCACGCACGTCTCCGGGCGTACGTCGGCCAAGGCCTGACACTCCTGCCAAGAGGGGCACATGAACTTCCACGAACTGTTCGCCCACTTCGGTGACATCACCGTCGACGGGCTGACCAAGGGCTCGATCTACGCCCTGGTCGCACTCGGATACACCCTGGTCTACGGCGTGCTGAAGCTGATCAACTTCGCGCACTCCGAGGTCTTCATGGTCGGAACCTGGACCGTCCTCGGCGCCTACAGCCTCGTCGGCGCCGACGAGGGCTCCGGTGTCGGCATCCTCATCATCGCCACGGTGCTCGGCTTCCTGCTCGCACCGCTGGCCTCCGCCGGGACCGCGCTCGCGGTCGAGCGCATCGCCTATCGGCCGCTGCGCCGGAAGAACGCGCCGCCGCTGATCTTCCTCATCACCGCGATCGGCTGCTCGCTGGTCCTGACCGAGACGTTCGGCCAGGCGCTGCACGCGATCTTCGGGCCGCCGTTCGGCCGGGCCGCCGTGAGCATCCCGTCGCTGATCCCCGAGAAGGAGTGGGTCAACCTCTCCTGGATCGCGATCTCCAACACCCAGATCCTCGTCATCGTCGCTGCGATCGTGATGATGGTGGCGCTCGACGCGTTCGTGAACCGCTCGCGGCTCGGCCGCGGCGTCCGCGCGGTCGCGCAGGACCCCGACACGGCGGCGCTCATGGGCGTCAACCAGGACCGGGTGATCATGCTGATCTTCGTGCTCGGTGGCGCGATGGCCGGGATCGCGGCGATGCTCTACACGATCCGCTACGACATCACGAAGTTCGACATCGGCTTCCTCATCGGCGTCAAGGCCTTCACGGCCGCGGTGCTGGGCGGCATCGGCAACCTGCGCGGTGCGCTGGTCGGCGGTCTGGTGCTCGGGGTCGTCGAGGTCTACTCGTCGACGCTGTTCAGCTCGAACTGGGAGGACGTCACCGCGTTCGTGGTCCTCGTCCTCGTCCTGATGTTCCGACCCACTGGCATCCTCGGTGAGTCCCTGGCGAAGGCGAGGGCATGATGCCTGAGATCTCTGAGCTCTGGAAGAGCGTCAACCTGCGCGAGCGCTGGGAGACGGCCCCCACCTGGGTGCGGATGATCGTGAGCGGCATCCTGCTCGCGATCGCGATCTACCTGCCGTTCCTCAACGTCTTGCCGTTCGCCTACATCCGGACCGACCTGTCGACCGGCGGGTCCGACTGGTCCGGCGTGCTGACCACGATCGTCATCTACATGATCGTGGCCACCGGCCTCAACGTCGTGATCGGCATGGCCGGCCTGCTCGACCTCGGGTACGTCGGCTTCTACGCCATCGGCGCCTACTCGCTCGCGCTCTTCGGCTCGCCGGACTCACCGGTGACGCACTGGTTCGCGGACAAGTTCGGGCTCTCCGAGGGGTGGTCGGTCCCGTTCGTGGCCTGCGTCCCGATCGCGATCGCCATCGCACTCGCGGCGGGCGTCGTCCTCGGTGCACCCACGCTGCGCCTGCGCGGCGACTACCTCGCCATCGTGACGATGGGCTTCGGCGAGATCATCCGCATCATCTCCCGGAACGCCAACGGACTGACCAACGGCCCCAACGGCATCACCAACGTGCCGACGCCGCCGGGACCGAAGGACCCGGACACGGGTCAGCCGTTCTTCAACCCGATCGACGGCTACCGGTGGTACTGGCTCTGCCTCGCCGTCCTCATCCTGCTCATCTGGCTCGTACGCCGGCTCGAGTACTCGCGCGTCGGCCGCTCCTGGCTGGCCATCCGCGAGGACGAGGACGCCGCGGCGGTGATGGGCGTCTCCGGCTTCAAGTACAAGCTGTGGGCCTTCGCCATCGGTGCCGCCGTCGGTGCCATCGCCGGCCTGCTGTTCGGCAGCAAGCAGACGTTCGTGGAACCGACCGGGTTCGCGCTGAACCTGTCGTTCCTCTTCGTCGCGATGGTCGTCATCGGCGGCTCGGGCAACATGGTCGGCGCACTCTTCGGCGCCTTCCTCATCACCTACCTGCCGGAGCGCTTCCGCGGGCTCTCGGACTGGCGGCCGTTCTGCTTCGGCGTGGCGCTGGTGCTGGTGATGATCCTGCGTCCGCAGGGCCTGATCCCCAACAGAAGGCGGGCCCGCGAGCTCGAAGACCGCAGACTGGAGGCAGAGGAGGTGGCCACCGATGACTGACACGCTGGAGAGCCAGGCCGGTGAGGTCCTGCTCGAGGTCGACCACGTCACCCTCCGCTTCGGCGGTGTCGTCGCGCTCAACGACGTGGACTTCCACATCAAGAAGGGCGAGATCCTCGGCCTGATCGGTCCCAACGGCGCCGGCAAGACGACCTGCTTCAACGCGATGACGGGCGTCTACCGGCCGACCGAGGGCGAGATCAGGTTCGACGGCCAGCAGATCAGCGGTCGCAAGCCGCACCACATCACGGCGCTCGGGATCGCTCGCACGTTCCAGAACATCCGGCTCTTCCCGGAGATGACCGCTCTGGAGAACGTGATGGTCGGCACCGATGCCCGCCACAAGACGAGCGTGCTCGGCGCGCTCTTCAAGGTGTGGCCGCGGGTTCGCGTCGACGACGTCGACCTGCCGCGCAACCGGGTCAAGCGGGCCTTCTCGCAGACGTTCGGCGTGAGTCGGCACTACGCCGAGGAGCGGGCCGGACGTCGGGTCGCGATGGGCCTGCTGCGCTTCGTGGGGGTGGCCGACCGCGCCAACGAGCTCGCGAAGAACCTGCCCTACGGCTACCAGCGTCGCCTGGAGATCGCCCGGGCGATGGCCACCGAGCCGAAGCTCCTCTGCCTGGACGAGCCCGCCGCGGGCTTCAACCCGGCCGAGAAGGAGGAGCTGATGGGGCTCATCCGCAAGATCCGAGATCGCGGCCTGACGGTGCTGCTCATCGAGCACGACATGCGGCTCGTCATGGGCGTCACCGATCGGATCGTCGTCCTCGAGTTCGGGACCAAGATCGCCGACGGCGTGCCGTCGGAGGTCGCCCGCAACCCGAAGGTCATCGCTGCATACCTGGGAGAACCTGATGACGCTGCTTGAGCTCGAGGACGTCGTCCTCAACTACGGCAAGATCCGTGCCCTGCACGGGCTGACGCTCAGCGTCGACGCGGGGGAGGTCGTGGCGCTGATCGGCGCGAACGGCGCAGGCAAGACCTCGACCATGCGCGCCATCTCGGGCGTGCGGGGTCTGCACTCGGGCCGGATCGTCTTCGACGGTCAGGACGTGACGAAGCTCCGCGCCGACCAGCGCCTGCGCAAGGGCATGTGCCTCGCCCCCGAGGGCCGGGGCATCTTCCCCGGCATGACGGTCCAGGAGAACCTCGACATGGGCGCCTACACCCGGAAGGACCGGGAGGCCGTCGCGAGCGACTTCGAGCGGGTCTTCACGCTGTTCCCGCGGCTCCTGGAGCGGCGCAAGCAGTTCGCCGGGACGATGTCCGGTGGTGAGCAGCAGATGCTCGCCATCGGCCGTTCGCTGATGTCACGGCCGCGGCTGCTGCTGCTCGACGAGCCGTCGATGGGCCTCGCGCCGATGCTGATCAAGCAGATCTTCAGCATCATCAGCGAGATCAACCAGCAGGGCACCACGGTGCTCGTCGTCGAGCAGAATGCCAAGCAGGCCCTCTCGCTCGCGGACCGCGCGTACGTCCTCGAGACCGGCTCGATCGTCAAGTCCGGCACCGGTGCCGCACTTCTCAACGACCCGTCGATCCGCGAGGCATATCTGGGGGTCGCGTAACCCTCGCAGTGTGCGTAATGTCAGCACTCGGCACCCACCGGGAAGGGACGCACGGTGGGTGCCGAGGCGGAGGGCCCGACCATGTCGGGAGCTGGAAAGGCAAGGACACATGAGCCGCATCCCCGTGACGCTGCGCGAAGCAGTCGTCGCTGACGCCGGGTTCCTGGCTGAGCTCTGGCGCGACTCGGTCCGCCGGGCCGACGTCGCCGAGCAGGTCGCTGACCTCGAAGCGATCATCAAGAGCGCCGCCGAGTCGTCCGAGGAGCGCGTGCTGATCGCCGAGTACGACGGCGAGCGGGCCGGCGCGGTCTTCATCAGGATGACGACGATCACGCCGCTCAACCTGGAGCCGGCGCTGCAGGTGCTGCACCCGCACGTGCTCCCGGTGTTCCGTCGGCGTGGCATCGGCCGGGCGCTCATGGACGCGGCCCTGCTCTTCGCCGAGGAGCGCGGCATCGCCCAGGTCACGACGGGCGCGCAGGCGACCTCGCGGGACGGCAACCGGTTCCTCGCCCGGCTGGCGATGGGGCAGCACGCCGTGCTCCGCGTGGCGCCCACCCACCTGGTGCGCGCCAAGCTCAACGCGCAGGGCCCGGCCCTGCAGCGCGTGCAGGGCTACCGGCCGCAGCGCGTGCTCGCCGTACGCCGCTCGATGCGGCGCACGCAGTCGACCGGCTGATCTCAGCCGCGGGTCACGCGGTCGGGAACGGCACCAGCGCGCAGGTGATCCGCGAGGTGCAGACGCGCTTGCCGCGCTCGTCGGTGATGACCACCTCGTAGGACGCGCTGGTGCGGCCGAGGTGCACGGCGGTCGCCACACCGGTGACGGTGCCCGTCCGCGCCGAGCGGTGGTGGGTGGCGTTGATGTCGACGCCGACCGACATCTTGCCGAGCCCGAGGGCGTGGATGCCCGACCCGACCGAGCCGAGCGTCTCGGCCAGCACCACCGACGCGCCGCCGTGGAGCAGCCCGTAGGGCTGTGTGTTGCCCTCGACGGGCATGGTCGCCACGACGCGCTCCGCGGAGATCTCGACGAGCTCGACGCCCATCTTCTCGTTGAGCCTGCCCATCCCCTCGGGCAGGGCCGCCAGGAAGTCGTCGATCGAGATCTGCGCGTCGGTCTGGTCGCTGGTCATGGGGAGCATTCTGCTGTCGGCGACGACCGATAGGCTCGGCGGGTGCCTGACCAGACCCCCCGGCTGCTGCTCCTCGACGGTCATTCGCTGGCCTACCGCGCGTTCTTCGCGCTGCCGGTGGAGAACTTCACCACCGCCACCGGCCAGCACACCAACGCCGTCTACGGCTTCACGTCGATGCTCACCAACGTGCTGCGCGACGAGCAGCCGACCCACGTGGCCGTCGCCTTCGACCTGTCCCGCCAGACCTTCCGGTTGGAGGAGTACTCCGACTACAAGGCCAAGCGCAACAAGACGCCCGACGAGTTCAAGAGCCAGCTGCCGCTGATCCAGGCGATGCTCGACGCCTGGCGGATCCCGCACCTCTCCGTCGCCGGCTACGAGGCCGACGACATCATCGCCACGCTCACCACGCAAGGCCTCGAGGCCGGCATGGAGGTGCTGATCCTCACCGGCGACCGCGACTCCCTGCAGCTGGTCTCCGACCGCTCGACGGTGCTCTACCCGATGCGCGGCGTCTCCGACCTGGCCCGGATGACGCCGGCGGCCGTCGAGGACAAGTACGGCGTGCCGCCGGCGCGCTACCCCGAGCTGGCCGCCCTCGTCGGCGAGGACAGCGACAACCTGCCCGGCGTCCCGGGCGTCGGCCCGAAGACCGCCGCCAAGTGGATCGCGACCTACGACGGTCTCGACAACGTCGTCACCCACGCCGACAAGATCACCGGCAAGGCGGGGGAGAACCTCCGCGCCCACCTGGGCGACGTGATCCGCAACCGACGCCTCAACGCGCTGGTCTGCGACCTGCCGCTCGAGATCGGCCCCGACCGACTCGCCCGCCAGGAGTGGGACCGGCAGGTGACGCTCGAGCTGCTCGACGAGCTGGAGTTCCGCGGCGAGCTGCGCACGCGCATCTTCGACACGCTCGCGCCGGCGCAGGAGGAGCCCGTCGCCGACTCCGGCTTCGAGCTGGTGGGGCAGGCGCTCGGTCCGGGCGAGATCGCCGGCTTCCTGGCCGGCCTCGGCACCGACCCGGTGGGCGTCCACGTCCGCGGGGCGTGGGGCTCGGGCACCGGCCGCGTCGACGGGTTCGGCTTCGCCGCCGAGTCGCAGGCGGCCTACGTCGACACGACGACGCTCGGCCCCGACGACGACGCCGCGCTCGCAGACTGGCTGGCCGACCCCGGCCGGCCGAAGATCATGCATGACGCGAAGGGGCCGCTGCTGGCCGTCGAGGCGCACGGCTGGCGGCTCGAGGGCCTGGCGACCGACACCGCGCTGGCGGCCTACCTCGTGGCGCCCGACCAGCGCTCCTACGACCTCGCCGACCTGACGCTGCGCTACCTCAAGCGCGAGCTGCGCCACGAGGCCGAGGCCGACCAGGCCGCGCTGTTCGACGACGGGGAGGACGTCGCCGCGGCGGCCATGCTCCACGCTCGCGCCGCGCTCGACCTGTCGGTGGCCCTCGCCGACCAGGTCCAGCGGGCCGGTGGCACCCGGCTGCTCACCGACATCGAGCAGCCGCTGCTGGGGATGCTGGCCCGGATGGAGCAGACCGGCATCGCCGTCGACACCGAGCACCTCGAGGACCTCGAGCGGCACTTCGCGACCCAGATGCGACAGGCCGCCGAGGACGCCTACGGCGTCATCGGCAAGGAGATCAACCTCGGCTCGCCCAAGCAGCTGCAGGTGGTCCTCTTCGACGAGCTCGACATGCCGAAGACCAAGCGCACGAAGACCGGTTGGACGACCGACGCCGACGCGCTGCAGCAGCTCTACGTCAAGACCGAGCACCCGTTCCTGCTCCACCTGCTCCGGCACCGCGACGTCACCCGGCTGCGGGTGACGATCGAGGGGCTGCTCAAGACGGTGGCCACCGACGTGCGCATCCACACGACGTTCAACCAGACGATCGCGGCGACCGGCCGGCTCTCCAGCACCGAGCCGAACCTGCAGAACATCCCGATCCGCACCGAGGAGGGCCGCCGGATCCGGCAGGGCTTCGTCGTGGGCGAGGGCTACGAGTCGCTGATGACGGCCGACTACAGCCAGATCGAGATGCGGATCATGGCCCACCTGTCGGAGGACTCGCTCCTCATCGACGCGTTCAAGTCGGGGCAGGACTTCCACACGATCACCGCGCAGCGGGTCTTCGGCGTCGAGGTCGTCTCCCCGGAGCAGCGCGCGAAGATCAAGGCGATGAACTACGGGCTCGCCTACGGGCTGTCCGCGTTCGGTCTCTCCCAGCAGCTGGGCATCGAGCCGAGCGAGGCGCGCGGCCTGATGGAGGAGTACTTCCTGACGTTCGGCGGGGTCCGCGACTACCTCGCCGGCGTGGTGGACGAGGCGCGCAAGTCCGGCTACACCGAGACGATCATGGGGCGTCGTCGCTACCTGCCCGACCTCACCAGCGACAACCGGCAGCGGCGCGAGGCCGCCGAGCGGATGGCGCTCAACGCGCCGATCCAGGGCTCGGCCGCCGACCTGATCAAGGTCGCCATGCTCGACACGCAGGCAGCGATCGACGAGCAGGAGCTGCGCTCACGCGTGCTGCTGCAGGTGCACGACGAGCTCGTCTTCGAGGTGGCTTCCGGGGAGCGCGACGCGCTCGACACGCTCGTGCGCGAGCGCATGGGCGGCGCGGCCGACCTGCTGGTGCCGCTCGACGTCTCGGTCGGCACCGGGCGGAGCTGGTTCGACGCCGCTCACTGATCGGCGAGCGCGAGGTCGCCCTTCATCCGCCACAGGCTGACGGCCAGCAGCACGGCGAGCAGCACGGCGTCGACCGAACAGACCAGGGTCACCAGGGCCGTGAGGCTGGCCACCTGCAGGCCGACGACGACCACGACGACGACGGCCGCCCAGACCAGGAACGCCGACCGGCGGCTCTGCCGCGCCAGCACGGCGTAGACCAGCAGCTGCAGGGCGGCGAGCATCGTGCCGAGCAGTGCGAACAGCCACAGCTCGTCCTCGACGTCGGAGTACTGAGCGCCTCCGATGAAGATCATGGCGAGGCCGGACAGCACCACCGCGCCCGCGACGGAGATCGCTCCCAGGACGCCGACCACGCCGAGGCTGCGGAGCAGCGCGCGGCGGCGCTCGCCGGCGGTCGACATCGCAGGGAAGGCGACCACCGTGACGAACTGCGGCAGGAACAGCACCGCCTTGGTGAGGATCAGGCCGGCGGCGTACAGACCCGAGTCGCGGTCGCTGAGCACGTTGCGAGCGATGACGATGTCGACGTTGGACAGGGCGAAGAAGGCCAGCAGAGCGAACGAGCCGTGCCAGATCTCGACGATCATCGGGCGGAGGCTGACCGGCGCCTCGGCGCGGTTGCCCTGGCGGAGGGTGAACCAGCCGATGACGACCGGCACGAACCAGGAGAGCGTGACCGCCGCCATCGCCGACCCCTCGGTCGGGCGGATCAGCAGCGCGACGGTGCCGATCGCGAGGCGCGGCACGCCGGCCGCGAGGTAGACCGCGGCGAGCGGCCGCCAGCGGCGCTCGCCCTGGAGGATGCCCGCCTGGGCGCCCATGATCGTGAGCGGGATCGCGCCGACCGCGAGGAGCAGAGCCGGGTAGATGCTGTCGAGGCGGAGCAGCCGCTCGATCGCCGGGGAGAGGACGAGGAGGACCGCGCACAGCACGAGCGAGGACACGTAGGCGATCCGCAGCATGCCGTGCTCCACCCGACCGACGTCCTCGGGGCTGGCGGCGATCCGACGGGCGGCGGTCGCCTGCAGACCGAGCTGGAGCACCCCGACGACCAGCAGCAGCGCGAGGAGGCTGGCCAGGGCGCCGTACTGGTTGGGGCCCATGAGCCGCGCAGCCACCATCTGGAAGGCGTAGGTCGTCACGTTCATCACGACGATCGCGAGCGCGATGACGCCGCCGCCGTCCAGGAGTCTCCTGAGACGCGACGGTGGCGGTGCGGCAGTTGTCACGAAGGCTGAGCCTAGGGGAGCGGTGCCGAGGATCGCGTCTTGGTATGCGCGAGCGAGGGTCGGTCGTGCAGACTCGTCCGTCGTGACGCGCTGGCTCCCTCTCGCCTGGGCGGCCGCCCTCGCCGTGCTGGTCCTCGGCCCGGCGCTCGGGCCGGGGTACGTGCTGATCCGCGACATGGTGTGGGTGCCCGACCTCCCGCTCCGGTCCGACATGCTCGGCCTGGGATCGGCGCTGCCGCGTGCCGTGCCGTCCGACGCGGTCGTCGCGGCCCTCGACGAGGTCGTCCCGGGCATGCTCCTGCAGAAGCTGGTGCTGCTCGGCGCTCTCGTCGGCGCCGGCACGGGCTGCGCCGCGCTCGTCGGCGGCGGCCTCGTCGCGCGGCTGGTCGCCGTGAGCGTCGGCGTGTGGAACCCGTTCGTCGTCGAGCGTCTCGCGATCGGGCACTGGCCCGTGCTGCTCGGGTACGCCGCTGTGCCGTGGCTCGCGGTCGCCGGCCGGCGGATCGCCACCGGGGGCCGGATCCCGGCCTGGGCACCGCTGGTGCTGGTCGCGGGCAGCCTCAGCGCCAGCGCCGGTCTGGTGTCGGCAGCGGTGCTGCTGGTCACGGCCCTGGCCGGCGGAGTGCGCCGAAGGTCGACTCTGCCGCTCGCGCTCATGGTCGTCGCCGCGAACGCGCCCTGGGTCGCCGCAGGACTGACCCACGCCGGACTGGCGACCTCGGCTGCTGGGTTCCGCCCCTTCGCCACTGCGAGCGACGGACTTCCGGCTCCGCTGGCCGTGTTGACCTTCGGCGGCATCTGGAACGCCGACGTCGTGCCGACCTCACGCGAGGGCGCCCTGGCGTGGATCGGCCTGCTCGCGATGCTCTGCCTCGCAGCGTGTGGCGCACGGCGCTGGTGGCGGAGCGAACCGCCGGGCCAGCAGATCGCTCTCCTCGTGCTCTGGGGGGTGGGCGTCGGGCTCGCGCTGCTGAGCTGGGCGTCGCCCGACGCCATGGCGGACGCGAGCGCACACGTCCCCGGCCTGGCCTTGCTGCGTGACGGCAGTCGCTCCCTCGCCCTCGCCCTGCCGCTCACGGTCGGCGTCGTCGCTACAGGTGCGGCCCGCCTCGTCGACGTGGCGAGACAGTCCGTCGGTCGCTGGTCGCTGGCAGTGGCGGTCGTGCTCCTGCCGATCGCCGTGCTGCCCGACGTCGCGTGGGGGATCGGCGGGGCCCTCCAGCCCGCGCACTATCCGGACGAGTGGCTGGCCGCGCGCACGACCGTGCGCGCGGGCGAGGGTGACGCGATCATCCTGCCCTGGAGCGCCTACCGTGCTCCGGCATGGAACGGCCACCGACCGGTCATCGACCCGCTCGCTCGCCTGGTTCCGGCCGACGTCGTGACCAACCAGGATCTCGTCGTCGGCTCGATGACGGTCGCCGGAGAGGACCCGCGGGCCCGGCGGGTGAGTACGGCGCTGGCGGCGCCGACGCCGTCCGGCCGCGCCGACGCGCTGCGGGCGCTGGGCGTGCGCTGGGTGCTCGTCGAGAAGGACGCCGGGGAGGCCCCCTCCGTCCACGGGCGCGTCGTCCACGACGGCCCGCTCCTGCGCATCATCAGGTTGGACGGAAACGTGCCCCTTGCGTCGCCCTCGACGGCCAGGTCGATCGCCACCGCTGCGGCCTGGGCGGCCTTCGTGGGCCTGGTCCTCGTCGACCTCGCCGGCGTCGTCAGAACTGCTCGTGTGAGAATGACCACCTCGGGCCTACCGGCTGGTAGTGTGCGCGATTGATTGGGAGGAGACGCCTGTGTTCAGTTTCGGATTCATCGGCACGATCGCCAGCATCATCGCTGGTGGTGCCGTCGCGACGGTGACCGTCGTCGGGCTTGTCAACAACACGGTCGAGTCGTCCCCGGATCATCCGGGGAGCGTGTCGCAGTCGTCGACGATCGCCTACGGCAGCCGCTGATCGAACAGAGCCCGGGCCACCGCAAGGTGGCCCGGGCTCTGTCATGCGCGAGTCGCTGCCGCGAGGCAGCCGCGTCAGTCGGTCGTCGCGGTGAGCCCGCCTGCCATCGTCGTTTCCGCGACGTCGGCGAACGCAGCCCTCGACCGGGTCCAGCTGAACTCGCCGGCGTGTGCGAGTGCACCCTGGGACAACTCCTTGCGCTCCACGTCGTCGGTCAGCACCAGCCGAAGCGCCTCGACGAACTCGGCCGGCTCGTCGACGAGCAGCCCTGACACGCCGTCGGACACCGACTCCTGGGTGCCACCGGCGCTGCGGAACGCGACGGTCGGTGTGCCGAACCTCGCGGCCTCGGAGACGACCAGCCCCCAGCCCTCCTTGAGCGAGGGGAGCGCCATCACCCACGAGCGCTCGTAGACGTCGGCCTTCGTCGCCTCGTCGACGAACCCGGTGAACTCGACGGCGTCCGCGACGCCCCTGCGGGCGGCGTACTCCTTGACCTCGTCCTCCCACCATCCGGAGCCCACGACGGTGAGCCGCAGTTCGGGGAGCTCGGACCGCAGCGCGGCGACCGCGTCGATCGCGAGCTCGACCCGCTTGTGCGGGACGAGCCGCCCGACGACGCAGATGCTCGGGTGCGCGGTGCGCTCCGGCCGGTCGACGACGGCGCTGTCGGCGCCGTTGTGGACCACCGCGATGCGGGCGATGTCCACCCCCAGCCGGCACAGCTCGTCCCTGCTGGCCCGCGACACCGTCACGTATTGGCAGTGCCGGTAGAGGCGTGGTGCCACCCGAGACTCGATCCACCACCCCATGCGGCCGACGCGCCCCGGGTAGACGACCGGCCACTGCTCACGGTGCACGTGATGGACGAGCACCACGACCGGAAGGCGGGTGACGAGCCGGCTGAAGAAGGGGAGGCCGTTCTGGACGTCCACCACCGCGTCCACCCGCCCGATGCCGCCCGGCAGGCGCCGACGCAGCAGCACCAGCAGTGCGGCGAGGTAGACAGTCAGCTTGCCGCCGCGGCGCACATAACGCACGCCGTCGATCGTCTCCTCGGCCGGCGCGCCGGGGTAGGCGGCGGTGACCACCGTGACCTTCGCACCGCGCTCGACGAGGCCGGTGGCGATCCGCTCGAGGTAGTGCTCGGCGCCGCCGCCCTCGGGATTGCCGACGTCGCGCCAGCTGAGCATGGCGATGTGGCGACCGTTCACTGACCCTCCCAGGACCTTTGGACCTACCGGAGGGTAACCAACCCTGTGACGTTTTGCACACTCGTCGACCGATCGGGGTTTCGCGCGAGCGTGCTGTGCCGTTCGTCTCAGGACAGTCGTATATGGTGCGCCGGTGCGCCGCGAGACCTCCGAACCGCAGGCCGTCGTGGCCCGCGCGTGGGCGCCCACCCTGCGACGGTCGCTGAAGCTCTTCAACGACTTCCGCTACGAGCAGAGCGACCCACGACGCTTCTACTCGGCGCTCGCCGGCGACTCCGTCGGCCAGCTCGCGCAGCACACCGATCTTGCCGGAGCGACGGTCCTCGACGTCGGCGGTGGGCCTGGCTACTTCCGCGACGCGTTTGCGCACGCCGGGGCGACGTACTTCGCCCTCGACGCCGACGTGGGCGAGCTGTCCGGCCAGGGCACGGTGGCGACGGGAACCGTGATCGGCGACGGGATGCGGCTGCCGTTCGCCGACGGCTCCGTCGACGTCTGCTACTCCTCGAACGTCCTCGAGCACGTCCCGGACCGCGCGCGGATGGCAGACGAGATGCTTCGGGTCACGAAGCCCGGCGGTGTCGTCTTCCTGTCCTACACCCTGTGGTGGGGCCCGTGGGGCGGCCACGAGACCTCGCCCTGGCACTACCTCGGAGGCCGGTACGCCCGGCGTCGGTACCGCCGGAAGCACGGTCACGAGCCCAAGAACAAGTACGGCGAGTCGATGTATGCCGTCACCGCCGCCGAGATGCTGCGCTGGGCGCGGCGGCAGGAGGCCGGCGACGTACTGCTCGCCGCTCCGCGCTACCACCCGTGGTGGGCGCACTGGCTGATGCGCGTGCCGGTCCTGCGCGAGGTGCTCTCCTGGAACCTGCTGCTGGTGCTGCGCAAGCGATGACTGCGGTGCCCTCCCGCCATCGGGTGCGGCTGCTGGCCGCGTGCGTGCTGCTGGTCGGCATCGCGTTCCTGCAGTCACCCGGCCTCACGGTCGCGGACACGAAGTTCGACCTCGCGGTGTCGCCGGTCCAGTTCCTCGGTCGCGCCCTGCACCTGTGGGACCCGACGGCCGCGTTCGGGCAGCTGCAGAACCAGGCCTACGGCTATCTGTGGCCGATGGGCCCGTTCTTCGCGCTCGGGCACGTGGCCGGCCTGCCGGGATGGGTCGTCCAGCGGTTGTGGCTCGCCCTCGTCATGTGCATCGCGTTCCTCGGTGCGGGCCGGGTCGCGCGCGCCCTCGGCGTGCGCTCCGACCTCGCCGTCATCCTCGCCGGCTTCGCCTACGCCACCTCGCCCCGGATGCTGACGACGGTCGGTCCGATCTCGATCGAGGCCTGGCCGAGCGCATTGGCTCCGTGGGTACTGCTCCCGCTGGTGCTCGGCTCCCGCGGTGGCTCGACGCGGCGGGCCGGGTTGCTCTCTGCGGTCGCGGTGTCGATGGTCGGCGGCGTCAATGCCGCGGCGACCTCGGCGGTCCTGCCGCTCGGCGTGGTGTGGCTGCTCACGCGGACGAACAACAGGAGGCGTTGGTCGCTCCTGGGCTGGTGGGGCGCGTTCACCCTGCTCGGAACCGCATGGTGGCTGATCCCGCTCTTCATGCTCGGCGCCTATTCACCCCCGTTCCTCGACTTCATCGAGAACGCGGACGTCACGACGTTCCCCGCGACGGTCTTCGACGCCCTGCGCGGCACCACTGACTGGGTGCCGTACGTCGACCCGAGCTGGACCGGCGGTCACGACGTCATCACGATCGGCTTCCTGGCGCTCGACGCAGGGCTGCTCATCGGTTTCGGCCTGCTCGGCATCGTCCATCGCAGCCAGCCCGAGCGACGGTTCCTGCTGCTCGCCCTGCTGGTCGGGCTGTTCCTCACCACGATGGGTCACCAGGGCTCTGTCCAGGGGTGGCTGGCCGGCCCCCTGAACGACGCGCTCGACGGCGCGCTCGCACCGTTGCGCAACACCCACAAGTTCGACCCCGTGGTCCGCCTGCCGCTGGTCCTCGGCATCGCCCACCTCGTCGACATCGCGGTTGCGTCTCGTCGCGTCAGCGCGTGGCGGCTGCCCAGCCGCACCTGGAGCTTGCCGGTCGGCGGGGCGGTGGCCGGGCTGGCGTGCCTGGCGGTCGTCGGAGCGGCCCTGCCGGCCTACACGGGCCGTCTCGCCCCGAGCGGCGGCGTCGACCGCACGCCGTCCTACTGGTCGACCGCCGTCTCCTGGCTCGACGAGCAAGGGGGCGGCGTCGCCCTGATGACCCCGGGCTCGTCCTTCGGGCACTACCTGTGGGGAACGCCGCGGGACGAGCCCGCGCAGTACCTGGCAGCGGACTCGTGGGCGGTGCGGAACGCCGTTCCGCTCGCGCCCGCAGGCAACATCCGGATGCTCGACGCGCTCGAGGCGCGGCTCGCGCAGGGCCGCGGCTCGGACGGGCTCGCTCCGTATCTGCGCCGGGCCGGGGTCAGGTACATCGTTGTCCGCAACGACCTCGCGACCGACGGAGACGTCCCGGACGATGCGCTCGTGCTCCAGGCGCTCGCCGACTCGCCCGGCCTACGGCTGGTGAAGGCGTTCGGTCCCGACGTCGGCGGTGACCCGTACGTCAGCGGTCCCTCCGGTCGCCTCGTGATCAACGCCGGCTGGCGGCGCCACCGGCAGGCGCTCGAGGTGTACGCCGTCGACACCGGTGCGTCGACCGTCGCCTCGGACGCACTGCCAGTCGTCGTGGGAGGACCGGAGGACCTTCTCGATCTCGCCGATGAAGGCGTGCTCGGCGACGAGCCGACGCAGCTCGCCGCCGACGTACCGACGAAGACCACGCCGGACGGACCTGTCGTGCTCACGGACGGGATGCTCGACCGCGAGCAGAACTTCGGCCGGATCCACGACGGCGCGTCCGCGGTGCGCACCCACGGGGACGTACGCCGGACCGGGAACCGGCTGCAGGACTACGCAGTGACGCGCAACCCGAGCTGGCGCACCACCACGCGGCTCATCGGCGCCAAGAGCATCGAGGCTTCCTCCTCGCGCTCGGACGCCACTGCCATCGGCGGCAGCCGAACGGGCGAGCTCCCGTTCGCGGCGGTCGATGGCGACCCGTCCACCCAGTGGGTCTCCGACGCGGTCGGAGGTTCAGCCTGGTGGCGGATCACGCTGCCGCAGGCGCGTGTCCTCAGGGAGGTGACGCTGACGCTGGGCGACGTCGGCGCCGATCGGACGACCGTACGGGTGGCAACGGCCGCCGGTGAAAGCAAGCCCGTCACCGTCTCGCGGGGCCGATCGAGGAACATCACCCTGCCGACGGGCCGCTCGGACTGGCTGCGCGTGGAGGCTGCGGGCAGCGTGCAGCTGTCGTTGGCGGAGGTCGCGGTCCCGGGCCTGGTCGTGTCCCGTCAGCTGGTGCTACCGCAGCTTCCGGACGGGTGGAGCTCTCCGGAGGTGATCTCCCTCCACGCGTTGTGGGACGCGCGAACCGGGTGCGTGGAAGTCAACGGCCGCACGCCGTGCCTCGCCGAGCGCGCCCGCCCGTCTGAGGAGCCTGCCGGATTCACGCGCGTGGTGACGATGCCGAGTGCGGAGCAGTATGTCGGCTCGCTGTCAGTCGTCGCCCGGCCCGGCGCCGCACTGGACCGGATGCTGCAGGAGGACTACCTCGTCTCCGTCCAGGCCTCGTCGACCGGCGTCGCCGATCCGCGTGCGTCGGGGTTGGCCGCGCTCGACGGCAGCCCCGGCACGACGTGGATCGCGGCAGCTGACGATGCCCATCCCACGCTCGACGTGAGATGGCTCGGCGCGCGGAGCGTGCGCACGCTGACGGTTTCCGCCGCGCCGGCCGCACCCGTTCGCCGGCCCACGGAGGTGCTCGTGAGCTGGGACGGCGGCAGCGAGAAGGTCTCGCTGAACGACCGCGGTCGGGGCGAGCTCAGCGCACCCATCACCGTCCAGCATCTCAGCGTGGAGATCACGGCGAGCGCCGATGCGGCCTGGACCGACGACAGCGGCGCCTGGCATTCCCTGCCGGTAGGCGTCAGCCGGCTTCGTCTCGGCGCGCTCACCCAGCGGACGCTGACGCTCTCCGACGAGGAGCGTGTGTGGCCCTGCGGCTCCGGCCCGACGATTCGCGTGGGTGACCAGCAGGTGCCGACGAGGATCGTCGGCTCACCGGCCGATCTGTACTCGATGCGGCCGGTGACCGCGTCGCCCTGCGGCGACATCGCTCTCGCGGCGGGCGACAACGAGGTGAGCGTGCAATCCAGCGATACGGTCACGCCGACTTCCCTCGTGCTCCGGCACTCGGACGCGCCGCTGGCACGGGTGCAGGACGCGACCGATGCGTCGACCGGCTCGGTCACGCGTTCGATGTGGGCGCCGACCGATTCCGTCGTCGTGGACCAGCGCGAGAACGCCAACCCCGGCTGGGAGGCGGAGCAGTCCGGCCGGGCGTTGAAGCCTGTGGTCCTCGACGGCTGGCGCCAGGGTTGGCTGACCCGGAGCGACCCGTCTCCGATCGACGTGCGGTTCGCGCCCGACGGTCGTTACCGGGCTGGTCTGGGGATCGGGCTGGTACTGCTCCTGCTGCTCTGGCTGGTCGCCCTGGTGCGCCGTCAGCGCCGCGACGAGCGGCTCCTGCCTTGTTTTCCGGCGTCGGTGCCGGTGCCCGTCCTGACGGGTCTGGGTCTGGTCGGTTGCGGCCTGCTGGCGGGGTGGGGAGGACTGCTCGCCGGAGCGCTCGGCGCGGCCCTCGGGTACGCCTCGCGCCGGGTGGGAGCAGACGAGATCAGCTGGGCGCTGGTGGTCATCGGGCCGCTGGCCGCGGGCGCGGGATATGCGATCCGCCCGTGGGGCGCCTTCGCGGGTTGGGCGGGGGAGTGGGCCTGGCCGCACTACGCGGCGGTCGTTGCGCTCGGCGCGGCGCTCGCAGTGGCCTCGCCCGCGAACGGCTCGCGCCGCAGCCGCATGAAGGGCCGCTCGACAACCCGGTAGATCAGTTCGGAGGCAGGCAGGGTGAGCACGAGGGTGAGGCCGAAGATCGCCAGGAAATGGCCGCCGAACAGCGGGTACCCCGTGATCCACATGACGAGCTGCAGCACGGACATGTGGATGAGGAAGACGCTGTAGCTGATCCTGCCGAGGTGCCGAGCGGTCGGATGCGACAGGACGCGTGCGTAGCTGCCCTCGCCGAACGCCGAGGACACGATCAGGAGCACACCCACCACCAGGTAGAGCAGGTTCTTGACGAGGGCCTCCGCGGGCGTCGCCGGTACCAGCGCCGTCGGCCCCGCCAGGGGCGTGGTCGCCACCATGAGGACGCCGATGGCAGCGGTCCAGCACGCGCCCGGACTCCGGCCGAGTGCGCGCATCGCCGTGGTCGCCCTCGGGAACAGGCCGGGGCTGGTGTGAACAGCCGCGAGCCCGATGCCGGCGCCGAACCAGGTGAGGTACGCCGGCAGCCACTCGTTGACGGGGGTTCCACCCAGTGGCAGCCGCCCGGACAGGTCGAGGAGCCACCAGCACGCGACCGCGGCGAACACGACGAGCCACGAGAGGACGCGGAGGCGCCTGATGCGCCGACCGACGACGATCCACATGAGAAGCGGGAGGACCAGGTAGAACGCGACCTCGGTCGCCAGGCTCCACGTCTGGCTGAGGCCCCGCGGGAGCGGGTCGTCGGTGTAGATGCCCGCCATGCCCAGGGTGATCAGCCACTCGCGCGGACTCGCGCCGCGGTTCTCAGGGATGAGCACCATGGCGACGACGACCGTCACGACGTACGCCGGGTAGATCCGGAGAAGGCGCTTCCAGAGGTAGTGCCGAGCACCGGGTGCCGGTCGGTCTGTCGCCGCCCGGACGAGCCACTCCCGAGAGAGCAGGAACCCCGACAAGACGAAGAACACGGCGACTCCGACGTCCAGCCGGGCGACCAGGTGGCCGAGCGTGCCCGAGCCGTAGATCCCCGCGTTGAACCCGCAGTGCGTCGCCACCACCGCCAGCGCACCCACGGCGCGCATCGCGTCGAGCGCCGGGATGACGCGCGGAGCCGGCTGCTGGCTCATCCGGTCGGCTCCGACGCCACGAGGTTCCCGATGGCGACGTTGTCCACGCAGATCGTCTGGTCGGCGTCGCTGCTCGTCATGGACAGATCTTGTATCGACCCGCTCCCGCGGAGGAAAACGGAGTGGAGCCCGGCCTCGACGGGCAGGCGGTGCGTGGTGCCTCCCAGGGTCAGCCGGAGCTCGCCGTCGGCGCCGGTGAGGTATCCGATCCGGAGCCACCAGAAGTAGTCGGGCGTCCCCGTCATCGGCACCGTCACCGCGCGTGCCGACACCGGATAACCGCACCCCGGTGTCGGGCCGGTCTCCGAGGTGGCGCCACCGCTGATGCCGGGAACGCTGGGTCGGCCGTTGTCGTCGAGCACCGTCGGATCCGTCCCGGTGGTCACGGCCTCGACCCGGTCACCGAGAGGGCGGAAGAGCCGGCTCGGCAGGTTGCTCGGATAGCTCGTCCGGCTGAGCACGATCTCAGGCACCTCCCCGTCCAGCACGGTCAGCGGCTGCGCTGCGCTCGCAGTCTCGACGGTCTGGGCGAACGCCTTCGCCGGGTATGGCGAGTTCCATGGCTGGACGTATCGGACGTTGGACCACATGGCGCTGACGGCCAGCGCGACCGTCACGGCGCCGAAGAGGTAAGGACTCCGGATGGCGTCCTGTCCGGCTGACGACGGCTCCGCCACGGGCGGGGGCCGCAGCGGCAGCATGGCGAGAGCGAGCGTGAGGACGAGGATCGGCATGCTGTCGGCGAGGTAGCGAAGCTCGAGCCCGGCGAAGCCGCCGAGCGTCGCGCCACGACCCCAGGCGGTCAGGAGGTAGGTGGCGAACAGGTAGGGGACCGCCACCGCGAGGGCGCGCCAGGCATGCCGGCGTCGCGCCAGGAGGACGAAGCAGGCGGCAGCGATGAGCAGCCAAGCCGCGTCGACGGCCCAGGCCGGCGTCGCTACCTGCCCCAGCGGAGGGTTGTCCACCGACCACGTCCACGGACCGCCGAGAAGCACCGGACCGAGCGACCGGCGGAACATCGCGTCGAAGATGTCGCCGTAGCTGATCGAGCCGCCCGAGGAGAGCGGGTTGGGGACGTGGAGGACGTAGTAGGCGGCGTACGCGACGGCCAGGGCGCCGTACCCGATCACGACCCAGCGGTGGGCCTTCAAGGTCCTCCACCAACGGTGCGGCCCCGGCTCCGGGAACCACACGAAGGTGAGCACCACGAGAGGGATCAGGATGAGCGCCGCCTTGACGTAGAAGCACAAGCCGGCGGCGATGATGACCGCCGTCGCGACGGCATACCGGCGGCGGCGGGTGCGGAGGTAGAGCACGTGGGTCGTCACCGCCGCGAAGCAAGCCGCCTGGACCGGGATCTGGTTGATGGCAGCGGACCACCACATGAATGCCGTGATCGTCAGCGGTGACAGCAGGTAGAGCAACAAGAACGGGATGCACGCCCACCTGCGGCCGAAGAGGGTCAGCAGCATCCAGAGGCAGCAGAGGTCTGCACACAGCTGGAAGGCGAGCAGCACCAGTGACGCCGAGGTCCAGCTGAAGGGGCCGACATGCGCGATGAGCCACGCGAACAGCACCCCGCCCGGCATGAGCTGGCTGTCATGGGGAGTCAGGAGATACGAGAGGCCGAGGCCTCGATTGGACGCTTCGCTGAGGAACTCGAAGTCGTCGGAGTAGAACCAACCGTGCAGCGACACCCAGCCGCGGAACACGAGCTGCAGGGCGATCAATAGCAGACCGCTGCCGATGACCGTCAGGCCCGCGGCGTCCGAGACGACGGGCGGAGTCGGACGCGGTACCGGCTTCAGCACGCCCGAACTATCGCACGAAGAGCAAGGCGTTGCGTCGGTGTGACCGGATGCACATACTCGTCGGTAATTACTGCTACTGTGCGTCCCGTTTCCATGACCTTGGGAGGGTTCTAGCGTGCGTGCTGTTGTTGGTCGGCTTGCCTTGCTCCTCGGAGTGTTCGCATTGGTAGCCGGCGCTGTCGCCATCTTCTGGGGGAAGGACGCCGCCTACCGGATTCCCCTCGACACTGATTCCTACACACGGCTGACGGGAGAGGCGTCCGGGCAGCTGGCGAAGTCCGAGACCCCCGTGCCGGTGACCTACATCGTGCACACCCAGGTGGACCCGAAGAAGTCGGACAACGACGTCATCTCGATGGTGCAGACCAAGTGCATGGCGACCACCGAGGCGTACTGCATCGACGCGAAGGGCAAGTTCGTCCTGGCCGGGGACGACCCCGCGATCGTCAACATCGGTCAGGACAAGTTCGCGCTGGACCGCACCACGGGCTTCCCGGTCGCGAACCAGAGCAAGTACGTCACGGACAGTGACTCGGTGGACTCCTACCAGGGCGTCGTGGTCAAGTTCCCGTTCAACACGGAGAAGAAGGACTACGACTACTGGGACGGCACCCTCGGGCACGCCGTGACCGCCCACTACAAGGGCACCAAGTTCGTCGACGGCCTGAAGACCTACCGCTTCGACGTCTCGATCCCGACGCAGGACGCGGAGATCGCCGCCGGCACGCAGGGCACGTACGCCGCCACGCAGACCGTGTGGGTCGACCCGAAGACGGGCTCCTTCATCGACCAGGAGGGCACCCAGACGGTCGCCCTCCCGGACGGCACCAAGATGCTCGACGTCTCGGTCAGCTACACCGACGGCACCGTCAAGAACAACGTCGACACCGCCAAGAGCAACAAGCGCTCGCTGTGGCTGATCGGCACGGGGGCGCGGTTCATCGCCCCCGTGGTGGGCATCGTGTTCGTCATCCTCGGCGTGTTCCTGCTCCGCCGGCGTCCGTCCTCGCCGGCCGAGCAGGAGCAGCGCACCCCGGTCGGCGCCGGCCGCTGACGGTCGGCTCAGGCCAGCTCGGCTCCGAAGATCGCGGTCCCGGGGGTCAACAACCCCCGGGTCCGTGACCAGCCGCCCCAGACCCGGTCGTGCTCGGCCGGCCACTCCGGCTCGAGCAGGTCGGTGAGCCGGAACCCGGCACCGGCCAGGAGCGCGACCCAGTCGCCCAGCGTGCGGTGGTGCTCGACGTACGACACCACGCCCGTGGCGTCGTCGACCTCGACGTAGGGGGTGCGGTCCCAGTAGGACTGGCTCGCCACGAGCCCCTCCGGGCCGGGGTCGTCCGCGAACATCCACCGCGTCGGGTGCGTGATCGAGAAGGCGAAGCGCCCGCCGGGCCGCAGCACGCGCACCACCTCGGCGATGCACACGTCGATGTCGGCCACGAACTGCAACGCCCCGAACGAGCAGAAGACCACGTCGAACGAGCGGTCGGCGAACGGGATCCCCGTGGCCGTCGCCTGCACGGACGGTACGACGACCCCGGTGGCGTCGTCGATGCGGCGGCCGTGCTGCAGCTGGCGGTGCGAGAGGTCCAGCCCGTAGGCCCGGCCGCCCTGGGACCGGACCCAGCGCGCGCACTGGCCGGCCCCCGAGCCGAGCTCGAGCACGTCGCGACCCTCCACGTCGCCGAGGACGCCGGCCTCCTTCTCGGTGAACCCCTCGGGGCCCCACACGAAGCCGACGTCGCCGAGGAACGCGCCGTGGGTGGACTGGTACTCATCGGCGTACCGGTCCCAGTCAGGCCCGTTCGCCTGCCGCGACTCCTGCTCGCTCACCGGCCGGCGCTCGGCCCTGACGGGCGGGTAGAGCGGCTCTTCGGAGGCCCCAGTCACGCCCTCGAGGCTAGCGCGAGGCTCCGGCGCGCGCGTCAGGGGCGTCGGCTGACCTTCCTCGCGTACATCGACGCGTCGGCCTCCTCGAGCGCCAGTTCGATGGCGGTGCCGGGTGCACCGAGGACCACGGGTGCGGCGCCGATCGATGCCTCCACGCCCGCCGCGGCGAGGGCGTCCGCATAGCGCGACACCAAGGCGGGGAGGTCCGCCGCCACGGCGTCCTCCACGTAGACGGCGAACTCGTCCCCGCCGTAGCGGGCGACCCGGTGCCCGGGGAGCGCGGCCGTCCGCAGCGCGGTCGCCGCCGTCGTGATCAGCGCGTCGCCGGCCTGGTGCCCGCGGCTGTCGTTGACGGCCTTGAGGCCGTCCAGGTCGATCATGAGTACGCCGGCCCGGTCGCCCAGGCTGTCGACCCGCTCCTGCGCCTCGGCGACCACCAGGTCCCACCCGCGTCGGTTCATCAGCCCGGTCAGCCGGTCGGTGCTGGCGAGCGCCTCGGCGACGAGGGCCGAGTTCCGGTGCGTCGCCGAGCTGTGCACGAGCGCCAGCTGCGCCGACAGCAGGCCCGAGAACACGTCGAGCAGCTCCCCGTCGATCCGCTCGCGGGACTGGAGCGGCGCGCCGCTCACGCCGCACAGCGTCCCGAAGAGCGACCCGTCCCCGTCGACGATCGGGACGCCGGCGTACCCGCGCACCGCGCCCGCCATCGGCAGGTCGGCGTAGTCGGGGTCCAGGCAGGCGTCGGGCACGACCGAGGACGCACCGGCCAGCATGCGACGACAGAACGTCTCGTCCCAGGGGACCCGGTCGCCGGTGTGGAGGATCGTGCCGCCGGCGACGTGCAGGTGGACCTGCTCCTCGCCGGCGACGCGGCTCACCGACCAGTCGGTGAACGGGGTACGGGCGTTGAGGTAGGCGACGATCCGTCCGGCCGATGCGACGAACGTCTCGAGGTCGGTCGGGTCGGCTGCGTCCACGGGGTGCAAGGCTAGGAGAGAACGAGCCGATCCGGGCGAGGTCCGGCGCGCGCGTCGTCCCCGGACGGCCGGTGATTGCGCCGGTTGGACGGGGATTCACGCGCCGCGTAGGCTTGAGCATTGCGTGCGCTGCGCACGTATCCCATTCCCGACAACTCAAGGTTCCTACTACTTCATGACGACTCTTTCTGCTCTCCCGGACTACGACGCGCCGCAGGTTGCGGTCAACGACATCGGGTCCGAGGAGGACTTCCTCGCCGCGATCGACTCCACGATCAAGTACTTCAACGACGGTGACCTGGTCGAGGGCACCATCGTCAAGGTCGACCGGGACGAGGTCCTGCTCGACATCGGCTACAAGACCGAGGGCGTCATCCCCTCGCGCGAGCTGTCGATCAAGCACGACGTCGACCCCAACGAGGTCGTCGCCGTCGGCGACCACGTCGAGGCCCTGGTCCTCCAGAAGGAGGACAAGGAGGGTCGTCTGATCCTGTCCAAGAAGCGCGCCCAGTACGAGCGCGCCTGGGGCACGATCGAGAAGGTCAAGGACGAGGACGGCGTCGTCGAGGGCACCGTCATCGAGGTCGTCAAGGGCGGCCTCATCCTCGACATCGGCCTCCGTGGCTTCCTCCCCGCCTCGCTGGTGGAGATGCGCCGCGTCCGCGACCTGCAGCCCTACGTCGGCCAGACGCTCGAGGCGAAGATCATCGAGCTCGACAAGAACCGCAACAACGTGGTCCTGTCGCGCCGTGCCTGGCTCGAGCAGACCCAGTCCGAGGTTCGCCACGGCTTCCTAACCCAGCTCCAGAAGGGTCAGATCCGCAAGGGTGTCGTCTCCTCGATCGTCAACTTCGGTGCGTTCGTGGACCTCGGCGGCGTCGACGGTCTCGTCCACGTCTCGGAGCTGTCCTGGAAGCACATCGACCACCCGTCCGAGGTCGTCGCCGTCGGTGACGAGGTCACCGTCGAGGTGCTCGACGTCGACATGGACCGCGAGCGTGTCTCCCTGTCGCTGAAGGCGACGCAGGAGGACCCGTGGCAGCACTTCGCCCGCACCCACCAGATCGGTCAGATCGTCCCGGGCAAGGTCACCAAGCTGGTGCCGTTCGGTTCGTTCGTCCGCGTCGAGGAGGGCATCGAGGGCCTGGTCCACATCTCCGAGCTGGCTGAGCGCCACGTCGAGATCCCGGAGCAGGTCGTCCAGGTCAACGACGACGTGATGGTCAAGATCATCGACATCGACCTCGAGCGTCGCCGGATCTCGCTGTCCCTCAAGCAGGCCAACGAGACCAGCGCCGCGGCCGACGTCGAGGAGTTCGACCCGACCCTCTACGGCATGCCTGCCAGCTACGACGAGCAGGGCAACTACCTCTACCCCGAGGGCTTCGACGCCGAGACCGGCGAGTGGCTCGAGGGCTTCGAGGAGCAGCGCGCCGCCTGGGAGGAGCAGTACGCCAAGGCTCACGCCCGCTGGGAGGCCCACGTCAAGCAGCAGGCCGAGGCCAAGGCGGCCGAGGCCGAGGCCGGCGAGGCCACCTCGTACTCCTCCTCCGCCGCTGCGGAGGAGTCCGCGGGCTCGCTCGCCTCTGACGAGGCGCTGCAGGCGCTTCGCGAGAAGCTGACCGGCGGCAACTGATGAGCTGGCCCGGACCGCGCTCGCGCGGTCCGGGAGCCAGCCAGGTCCAGCCTGGACACACGAAGGGCGCCCACCGTTCACGGTGGGCGCCCTTCGGCATTGGTCGACCGCCCGGTTGCGACGGCCGGGCGGCCGGTTCCGCCTGCGCGGCGGTGCACTGAGGGTCAGCGCAGGCGGACGAGGTTGCGATCGGGCACGGCGCCGAGGTCGTCGAAGTCGACGCGGCGGGTGTGGGGGCCGGCGAACCGGTCGTGACGCGCGTACTCGGTGAGGGCGGACAAGCCGGCCACCAGGAGCAGAAGAACGATGAGAACGGCCATGGCAGTAATCATGCGCTCAGCGACTTACTGCCGGGAGTGGCAGGTATGCCGACGTACATCGATTTTCTGCCAGACCTGTGGCACGCTGTCGGGGTGACCCTGCGCAATGTCGCCGCCCTCATCTGGGACGGTGTCGCCCCGTTCGAGTTCGGCGTGCTCTGTGAGGCGTTCGGGCTGGACCGGCGCGAAGACGGCATCCCGCTGCTCGACTTCGACGTGTGTGCGCCACAACCGGGTGCCGTGCAGTTCAGCCTCGGCTTCTCCGTCAACGTCGACCACGGGCTCGAGCGCCTGGAGGAGGCCGACCTCATCGGCATCCCGGCGATGAGGCGCGACCAGCCGCTCCCGGACGGCGTACGCGAGGCGTTGGTCAGCGCCTACGAGCGGGGCACCCGCCTGCTGACCGTGTGCTCCGGCGCCTTCGCGCTCGGTGAGGCCGGGCTCCTCGACGGGCTCGAGTGCACGACCCACTGGAAGTACACCGACGAGCTCGCCGCCCGCTTCCCGGAGGCCAAGGTGGTTCCCGAGGTGCTCTACGTCGACTCCGGTCAGATCGTCACCAGTGCCGGCACCGCGGCCGGGCTGGACGCGACGCTGCACATCTGGCGACAGGAGTACGGCGCCCAGATCGCCAGCGGCGTCGCCCGGCGCATGGTCGTGCCGCCGCAGCGCGACGGGGGACAGGCGCAGTTCATCGCCCGGGCCGTCCCGGAGTGCGAGGCCGACACGTTGGCGCCGCTGCTGGCCTGGATCGTGGAGAACCTCGACCAGCCGCTCGACGTGGACGCGCTCGCGCGCCGCTCGCTGATGTCGCCGCGCACGTTCGCGCGGCGCTTCAAGGCCGAGACCGGCGCGACCCCGCACTCGTGGGTGACCAACCAGCGCGTGCTGCGCGCGGAGCAGCTGCTCGAGACCACTGATCGCTCGGTCGAGTGGATCGCCGACGAGGTCGGCTTCGGCAACGCCGCGACGCTGCGGCACCACTTCACCCGGGTCCGCGGCCTCAGCCCGCAGGCCTACCGGCGCCGGTTCGCCTGCTGACTCTGGGATTCGGCAGCGGCCGCACCCTTTCTTCGGAATCATGTGCGGGTGCCGTTCGTGAATTCCCGGGGAGCCCGCCGCGCTGGCGGTGTCGTCGCCCTGCTCCTGCTGGTTCTGCCCAGCTCTCTGAGCCTCCCGTCACCCGCCGTGGCGGCCGCGTCGCCGACGCGGAGCATCGCCGTGAGTGGCACGGGGATCACCGGGCTCAGTCCGGCGTTCGACGCGGCGGTGACGCGGTACTCCGTCTACACCGCCGACGGGCAGGACGGCCAGCTCACCGTCACGGCGACGACCGCCGATCCTCAGGGACTCGTGTCTGTGAACGGGATCCGGGTCTCCGGCGCGACCACGCTGAGCGGGCTGCACGAGGGGGACGAGGTCTCCGTCATCATCAGCGACAGCTCGGGCACCACGGGCTACGCCCTGCTCTACCTGCCGCCGGACTTCCCGGACCTGACCGCGTCCGTCGACACCGGAACGGGGGAGCGCGGGCAGGTACTCCTGACGCTGACCGACTTCGCCAAGAGCCGGACCTTCGAGGTGGCGGTCGACCACAACGGCGTGCCGTCGTACTTCCACGCGGACGACGGCCCCGGCGCGATGGACCTCAAGCCAGCCCCTCACGGTCACTACACGGTGTTGCGGCCCAACACCCAGCCCGGGCGGACCGGCTCTGAGCTCGTCGAGCTGGACGGCCGGTTCCGGCCCATCCGCACGATGACGGTGGCGGACCCGCTGACCAACACGGACAACCACGACGCGATCCTGCGAGCGGACGGCAGTCGTCTCCTCATGGGCTACGAGCCGAACCGCAGCACCGGCCGGACCGACGCGACGATCCAGGAGGTCGACGCCCGCGGCCAGGTCGTCTACACGTGGAACAGTGGCGACCACTTCCGCGCGGACGAGACGACCGCCGCCCCGACCAACCCCGACTACGCACACATCAACTCGTTCCAGGAGCTGCCCGACGGCGACCTGCTCGTCTCCTTCCGGCACACCAGCTCGATCATGAAGATCGCGTGGCGGGCCGACCGTTCGGACGGCCACAGCCGCGGGGACATCCTCTGGCGACTCGGCGGACGCTACAGCGACTTCGCCTTCCCCGATGACGCGGACGGCGGCCCGTGCGCCCAGCACACGGCCGGCATGCTGGACGACGGCCACATCCTCGTCTTCGAGAACGGCTCGGGGTGGCCGGACCCGAACCCTCTCTGCGTCAACCCCGCCGACCGGACCGGAGCGAGCATCGCGCGGCCGCACACCCGGATCGCCGAGTACGCCCTGGCGTTCGACGGCGACGGCAAGCCGGCCGCTGCCACGCTGGTGTGGAAGCACGACGGCCCGTCGGACGGCTTCACGCTCTTCACCGGATCGACCAACCGACTGCCCGGAGGGGACACGTTCATCGGCTGGGGCGCCTTGAGGCACACCATCGCCTCGGAGGTCACCGCCGACAACCGTGTCGTCTGGGAGTTGTCGACGACCACCCAGATGGTCAGCTACCGGGCGGTCAAGGCCGACGTTCCGGACGTCACCCCGCCCGTCGTCGCTGTCGGCCTGCGCGACCACCTCACCGTGGAGCCCGGGACTCGGATCGAGCCCGGAGCGCGCTGCACCGACCAGGGCGGCTCCACCCTGGCGCGCTGCACGACGACCTCCGACACCTCGCTGACGTCGCCGACGCCCGGGAGCCACACGGTCCGGGTCGAGGCCGTCGACGGCGCCGGCAACCGTACGGTCGTCACGCGCGCATTCGTCGTGAGGAGTGGCCGGACCGACCTCAAGGTGCGCTCCGCCGGAGTGTGGGGCGAGGGCGGCGCCGCCCGGCTGCCGAAGCGGGGCGTGAAGCGCTCGTTCACCGTCCGGCTCGCCAACGACCGGGTGACCGCCGGCCGGCTCGCTCTCCAGGCCTCGGGCCTCGGGAAGGCCTACCGGGTCCACTACCTGCAGGGCGGTCACGACGTCACGCGCTCGGTGCGTGCGGGCACCTGGCGTGCCACGCTCGCCGGTGGTGCGTCGGTCGACCTGACGGTGGTGGTCGAGCGGATCGGCAGCCACGCCCCGCGCATCCGTACGGTGACGCTCCGCGCCGTGGTGCCCGGACTGCCCGCGACGGCCGACGTCGCCCGGCTGGTGATCCGCTCGCACCGCTAGGCGAGGCCTCACCGCTCGACCGATCGTCGGTATACCTGCTTATACTTTCGCCACGTATATCGAAGGATGGGCGGGCGGATGACTCGGGCGAATCCGTACACTCCGGGCCAGGTGCCGCGGGTCCTGGTCGGCCGCGCGGCGGAGCTGCGCCGCATCGAGGACCTCCTCGCGCGGGTGGTGACCTACGGGGAGATCGGCGGGCCACTGCTCGTCTTCCACGCCCCGCGCGGGATCGGCAAGACCTCGCTCCTGCGGACCGCCCAGCGCACGGCCGACGAGCTGGGCTTCGTGTCGGCGTGGGTCGCCTGCTCGCGGGAGCGGCCGGTGCTGCCCGAGCTCGTCCGCGCCCTGCAGACCGCGCTGGAGCGTGCCGAGGCGCTGCCGCGCGGCGGGGCAGGGGGCCGGTGGCGCCGACGACTCGAGCGGGTCACCATCGAGGTCGGTCTGCCGGGCACGGCGAAGGTGCAGGCCCAGCTGGACGCCCGGCCGAGCGAGAGCGAGACGCCCGCCGACCCGATCGGGCGTGCGCCCGTCGGGGCGCTCGAGGCGCTGCTCCACGACACCGCCACGCACCTCCGGAACAGGGGAGGGGCCGGTCTGGTGGTGTTCGTCGACGAGCTCCACGCCGCCTCGGCGGACGACATGTCGGTCCTGCTCAACACCCTGCAGGTCCTCGACGGCGACCGGAATGCCAACCCGTTGGCGGTCGTCGCCGCGGGCCTGCCGGTGACGCCCGAGGCGCTCACCCGTGCCGCGACCTTCGGCGAGCGCAGCGCCTTCGTGTCGCTCGACCTGCTCTCCGACGCCGACGCCCGGTCGCTGCTCGCGGTCCCGGCCGAGGCCGAGGGCGTCGCGTGGACGGACGACGCCCTGGCGGCCGTCGTCGGCGAGGCCAGGGGTCACCCCTACCTGCTCCAGCTGAGCGGCAGCACCACCTGGGACGCCGCCCGGCCCGAGGAGGGCGACACGCTCACCCTCGACGACGTACGCCGGGGGCTGCCCGCCGCGCGCGACCAGCTCACCGCGATGCACCGGGCCCGCTGGGGCGCGGCCACGCCGACCGAGCGGGCGTTCTTGGCGGCGATGGCGGCGACGGGACGCGACAACGTGACCCGCGCCGACATCGCCCGCGGGATGGGACGTGAGTCGCGCGCGATCAGCGTCCCGCGCGAGCGGCTGATCGAGAAGGGCGTGATCGAGCCCGTCGGGCACGGTCTCGTCCGGTTCACGCTCCCCGGGTTCGGCCAGTTCGTCCGCGCGCTCGAGCAGGAGTGATCACGCGGCGACCGATTGCTCCAGGCCGCCGCGGACCAGGTCGGCGTACCGCCCGCCGGCGAGCAGCAGCTCCTCGTGCGTGCCCAGCTCGACCACCCGGCCACCGTCCAGCACCGCGATCTGGTCGGCGTTGCGCACGGTCGAGAGCCGGTGCGCGATCGTGATCGTCGTCCGGCCCCGGGCGAGCGTGTCCAGCGCCGCCTGCACGGCGCGCTCGGTCGTGTTGTCGAGCGCGCTGGTCGCCTCGTCGAGGACGAGCACCCGCGGGTCGCGCAGCAGCGTCCGGGCGATCGCCAGGCGCTGCTGCTCGCCGCCGGAGAACCGGTGGCCACGGGAGCCGACCATGGTGTCGTAGCCCTCGGGCAGCGACTGGATCAGGTCGTGGATGCGCGCCGCCCTGGCCGCGGTCTCGATCTCCTCGTCGGTGGCGTCCGGCCGGGCATGGCGCAGGTTGTCGCGCACGGTCGCGTGCAGCAGGTAGGTCTCCTGGGTGACGACGCCGACGGCCTCGGCCAGGTCGGTGAGTGCCAGGTCGCGCAGGTCGACGCCGTCGAGGGTGACCCGCCCGGCGTCGGGATCGTGCAGTCGCGCGACCAGGCCGGCCAGGGTCGACTTGCCGGAGCCGGTGGCCCCGACGAGCGCCAAACTGGTCCCCGCCGGGACGGTCAGGTCGATGTCGTGGAGCACGGGGGAGCCGGCGCCGTAGCCGAAGGTCACGTGGTCGAGCCGGACCTCGCCGCGCACCCCGTCGAGCCGGACCGGCGTCTCGGGGTCGTCGATCTCGACGGGCAGGTCGAGGTACTCGAAGATGCGGCTGAACAGCGCCAGGCTCGACGTGACGTCGACGCCGACGTTGAGCAGCCCCATCAGCGGCCGGAACAGCGACCCCTGCAGGGAGATGAAGGCGACCAGCGTGCCGATGGTCATGCCGTCCCGCGTGACCGGCAGCCCGGCGGCCAGGTAGAGGGCGGCCGGGACCGCGGCGAAGACGACCTGCATCGTCGCCATCCGCCAGCGGCCGGCCAGCTGGCTCTGGATCTCGAGGTCGACCAGGTCGTGGGAGGTCTGCTCGAAGCGGCGGGCCAGCGCCGGGGCGGCGCCGAGGGTCTTGGTCAGCAGCATGCCGCTGACGGAGAGGCCCTCCTCGACCTGCACGTGCAGGTCGGCGAGCTTCTGCTGGCGGGCCGACGTGATCGCGTACCGCATGCGGGCCACGCGGCGGGTGGTGACCACGGCAGGCGGCAGGACCACGAGGGAGATGATCGCGAGGCGCCAGTCGAGCGCGAACATCGCGACGACGGTGCCGACCACGACCGTGACGTTGGCGGCGATCGCGGTGGCGGTGCTGGTGACGACGCTCTGCATCGAGCCGATGTCGTTGACCATCCGCGACTGCACCTCGCCGCCGCGGGTGCGGGTGAAGAAGTCGATCGACTGGCGCTGCAGGTGCGTGAACAGGTCGCTGCGCAGCCGGTGCATGACCTGCTGCCCGATGCGGGTCGAGATCAGCGTCTGGAAGATGCCGAGGGCGGCGCTCGCGATCGAGACGCCGAGCATCCCGGCGACGCACCAGACCAGCAGGCTGACGTCCTGGCGGGGGAGTGCGGCGTCGATGACGTGCCGCACGAGGAAGGGCTGGGCCAGCCCGATGACGGAGCTGGCGACGATGAGCGCGATGACGACCGACATCGCGCCCTTGTGGTTCGAGAACAGGCGTCCGATGCGGCGCAGCGAGACCGGACGGTCCTCGAGCTGGCGCCGGTCGGACTGCCGCGAGTCGGGGTTGCGCCGGGCGTGCTGCGCGTCCCGGTCGTGGCTACTGCCGGAGAAGTGACGGCCATCCATGCGGCCACCCCCTTCCTGATTGATGCTGAGGGAACCTCACTATGAGGGTAACGCAGGAGGGGCTACGATGCATTCCCGTGAAGGGCGACGACACCACGGCCGACCTGCTGATGGCGGCGGCGCGGACGCTGCGGCGACGCTTCGCCGTCGCGCTCGAGTCGTACGACGTCACGCCGGCCCAGTCCCGTGCGCTGCACGTCGTCGCCGACCACGGCGCGTCCCGGCCCTCGGAGATCGCCGAGGCCCTCCGGATCGCGCCGCGCTCGGCCACCGAGGTGATCGACGCGCTGGAGACGCGTGGCCTGGTGAGTCGCGAGCCGGACCCGACCGACCGCCGGGCGACCCGGGTCGCCGCGACCGAGGAGGGCAGGCGGCTCTCCGCGGTGCTCGCCGCCGCGCGGAGGCAGGAGTCCGAGCGGCTCCTCGAGGATCTCCCGGCCGGCGACCGCGCCGAGCTGGACCGCATCCTCAGGCAGCTCCTGGCCGATCGCTAGGGTGCCCGCGTGAGAGTCGGGCTGACGGGCGGGATCGGATCAGGCAAGAGCACCGTGTCGGGGATGCTCCGGGAGCTCGGAGCGATCGTCATCGACTCCGACCTGCTGGCCCGCGAGGTCGTCGCGCCGGGCACGCCCGGGCTCGCCCGCGTCGTCGAGGCGTTCGGGCCTGAGGTCCTCACGCCGGAGGGCGCGATGGACCGGGCGAAGGTCGGGGCCATCGTCTTCGCCGACCCGGCGCAACGGCAGCGGCTCGAGAGCATCGTCTGGCCCCTGGTCAGGGAGGCCAGCCAGGCGCTCGCCGCGACCGCCGGGCCCGACGACCTCGTCGTCCACGACATCCCGCTCCTGGTCGAGACCGACCAGCAGTCCTCCTTCGACGCGGTCGTGGTGGTCGACGTACCTCTCGAGACGCAGGTGGCGCGCCTGGTCGGCGACCGCGGGTGGGCCGAGGCCGACGCGCGGGCGCGGATCGCCGCGCAGGCGACCCGTGAGGAGCGGCTCGCGGCCGCCACCCACGTCATCGACAACACCGGGTCGATCGACGACCTCCGCCGCCGGGTCGAGGAGCTCGTCGTGGAGCTGCGCGCGTAGGCGGGTCAGTCCTCCGGGAGGTCGATCACCGCGACCGGCCGGTCGGCGTCGTGGAGGACCCGACGGCTCACCGAGCCGAGCAGCACGCGACGGACCAGGCCCTTGCCGTGCGAGCCGACGACGATCAGCTGCGCGTCGCCGGCGTTGCCGAGGATCGCGTCCGCGGCACGGCCCTCGACGGTGACCGTGTCGACGGTGACGGCGTCGCCGCCCTGCGCCTCGGACAGCGCCTGGCGGGTGATGTCGGCCGCCTCGTCCTCGAAGGCCGCCCGCATCCGGGCGAGGAGCTCGGCGTCCGCCTGCATCCGCTGGTCCGGGACCTGGTAGGCGGTCACGGCCCGCACCGAGGTACCGCGGACCGCGGCCTCGGCGACGGCGTACCGCAGCGCGGCCGTGCCGAACTCCGATCCGTCCACGCCCACGACGATGGGGCCGCTGGTCGGCAGCTCACCCTCGCTGACGACGATCAGCGGGCACTTGGCCTCGATCGTCAGCCGGTTGCTCACCGAGCCCAGCAGGACGCTCGTGGCCGCCCCGAGTCCGCGCCGGCCCACGACGACGGCGTCAGCCCCGGCCGAGGCGTCCGACAGCGCGTACGCCGCCGGGCCCATCGTCGACGTCAGCGTGCACGACAGGTCGGGCGCGAGCTCCTGCACGCGCTTCTCCGCGGCGGCGAGCAGCTCCTGGGAGTACTCGGTGAACCACTCCACCGGCTGGGCGCCCGGGAGGGCGTGGAAGCCGTAGAAGTCGAAGTCGGACGGCATGTTGTAGGCGTTGACCAGCTCGAGCGTGTGGTCGCCGAGCCGCGCGCGGGCCACCGCCCACTCGAGTGCGTTCGCGCTTTGCGGTGATCCGTCGATCCCGACGACGATCCGACCGGTCATGTGACAGTCCTTCCCCTGTGGGCGAGCCGAGCCTCAGACGTCACGAACCTAGCCCGGCGGCCTGGGGCGCAGGAAGGGGCCTTCCGCCCGTAGACGCGACGACGGGAGGACCGCTGGGGTGCGGTCCTCCCGTCGTCGTACGTCGGCTGCGTGCCTCAGGCTGCCAGGTCCGGGTCGCCCAGGCGGCGGAGCTTCTGGAGCGCCTCCCGCTCGAGCTGGCGGACCCGCTCGGCGGAGATCCCGTGCTTGACGCCGATGTCGGCGAGCTTGTGCTGGCGGCCGTCGAGCAGCCCGTAGCGCGACCGGATGATGTCGGCGGCGCGGTCGTCGAGCTGGCCCACGAGGGCGTTGAGCCGGTCGCGGGACTCCTCGTCGAGCACGGTGAGATCCGGGCCGGGCGCTGTCTCCTGCGCCATGAGGTCGCCGAGTGAGGTGTCGCCGTCCTCGTCGACGGGGGAGTCGAGGCTGACGTGCTCGCGACCCCACGACATGAGGTCGAGCACGCGGTCGAGCTCCATGCCCAGCTCCGCGGCGATCTCGGCGGGCTCCGGGTCGCGGCCGAGCTGGCGCTCGAGCGTGCGACGGGCGCCGCCGATCTGGTTGAGCTCCTCGACGACGTGGACGGGCAGCCGGACGACGCGGGCCTGCTGCGCGATACCGCGGGTGATCGCCTGGCGCACCCACCACGTGGCGTAGGTGGAGAACTTGTAGCCCTTGGTGTAGTCGAACTTCTCGACCGCGCGGATCAGGCCGGTGTTGCCCTCCTGGATGAGGTCGAGCATCGGCATCTGGGCGCGGCCGTACTTGCGTGCGATGGAGACGACGAGTCGCAGGTTGGCGGTGATGAAGGTGTCGACCGCCTTCTGGCCCTCCTCGGCCAGCCACTCGAGCTCCGCCTTCGTCGCCCCGCCCGGCGCCTTGCGCCCGTAACGCCCCTGAGCCAGCAGGCTCTCGGCCATCAGGCCGGCCTCGATCGCCTTCGAGAGCTCGACCTCCTTGGCCGCGTCGAGCAGCTCGTTGCGCGCGATCTCGTCCAGGTAGAGGCCGACACTGTCGCGACCCTCGATCTCGCGGACGGCGGTGCGTGTTGCCATGGGGACCCTCCTTCACATGCAGGGTTCGCCTGCAGGATCTCAACGCATCAGGTGTCCCCGTGATTCCCGGGACATGCATGCGCTCTCGAAGGAAAGGACGTTCGAGTGGTGCGTGGAGTTGCCGGGCCGGGCAACTCTCAGGGTCTTTTCAGGGCGAGCCCGGGATCAGCGCTCCGCCAGGCCGAGCCGGTCGAGGATCCAGGCGAGCGAGAACGCGCGGTCGTGCCAGGCCTGGTAGCGCCCCGAGACGCCGCCGTGGCCGGCCGACATCTCGGTCTTGAGCAGCACGTCGGCGCCCGCGACGGCACGCAGCCGGGCGACCCACTTGGCCGGCTCGACGTAGAGCACCCGGGTGTCGTTGAGCGACGTCTCGGCGAGGATCGGCGGGTAGGTCTGGGCGGCCACGTTGTCGTAGGGCGCGTAGGACGCCAGGTAGTCGTAGACCTCCGGGTCGGCCTCCGGGTTGCCCCACTCGTCGTACTCCACGACGGTGAGCGGGAGCGAGGCGTCGAGCATCGTCGTCAGGTTGTCGACGAACGGCACCGAGGCGTCGATCCCGGCGAAGAGCTCGGGCGCCAGGTTGGCGACGGCGCCCATGAGCAGGCCGCCCGCGCTGCCGCCCTCGGCGACGATCAGCCCCGGCGTCGCCCAGCCGGAGTCGACCAGGTGCCGGGCGCAGGCGACGAAGTCGGTGAAGGTGTTGCGCTTGCGGAGCACCTTGCCGTCGTCGTACCAGCGGCGGCCCATCTCGCCGCCGCCCCGGACGTGGGCGATGGCGAACGCGGCACCGCGGTCGAGGACGGAGAGGCGGGCGATCGAGAACCCGGGGTCGATCGAGTGCTCGTAGGAGCCGTAGCCGTAGAGGTGCACCGGAACGGGGCCGGCCGCGCGGGCGTCCTTGCGCACGACGATCGAGATCGGCACCCGCTCGCCGTCCTCGGCGGTCGCCCAGAGCCGGTGCTCCTCGTAGAGGTCCGGGTCGTAGCCGCCGAGGACCGGCTGCTGCTTGCGCAGCTGCAGGCTACGGGTGGCGACGTCGTAGTCGTAGACCGAGCTCGGCGTGCGCATCGTCGTGTAGCCGAGCCGGATGGTCGGCTGGTCGAAGGCCGGGTTGCCGCCGGACCCGATGGTGTAGAGCTCGTCGTCGAACTTCACGAGGTAGTCGTCGGCGACGCCGTCGGTGCCCGAGCCTGGGGACGCCAGCTCGAGGACCCGCAGCTGGGTGAGCCCGCCGCTCCGCTGGTGCACGACCAGGTGGGTCGCGAAGGCGTCCACCGACTCCAGCCGTACGGCGGGGTCGTGGGCGATCAGCGGGGTCCACTCGGACCGCGGGGTCGGTGCGATCGGTGCGGTGGCGATCTCGAAGTCGGGCCCGTTGCCGTTGTGCAGCACGAGGAAGACGTCCTGACCGCCGATGACGGCGTGCTCGAGGGAGTACTCGATGCCCTCCTCGCGCGCGGCGAAGACCTGCCAGCCGGCGTCGCGGTCGTCCAGGTCGAGGAAGCGGTACTCGGTGGTCACCTTGGCGCCGGACTCGATCATGAGGAACCGGTCGCTGCGGGTGCGGCCCAGGCCGCTCCAGAACCGCTCGTCGGTCTCGTGGAAGACGAGCTCGTCGTCGGCCTGCGCCGTGCCGATCACGTGCCGCCACACCTTGTCGGGACGCCAGGACTCGTCGACGGTCGAGTAGTAGAAGCTCTCGCCGTCACGGTCCCACGTGGCACCGCCCATGACGCCGGTGATCTCGTCGGCGAGCAGCTCACCGGTGGTGAGGTCCTTGACCCGGATCGTGTAGCGCTCGTCGCCGACGACGTCGGTCGCGTAGGCGAGGCGGGTCGCGTCGCGGGAGACGGCGGAGCCGCCGAGCGAGAAGAAGTCGTGTCCTGTCGCGAGCTGGTCGAGGTCGAGCACGACCTCCTCGCCGGGGAGCGCCGGCTGGTCGGGCGCGACGTCCGCGGGCGTCGGGGGCGTCCAGTCGTCGGGGTCGGTGACCGGGACGCGGCAGGAGGCGCCGTACTCCTTGCCGGCGAAGGACCGCCCGTAGTACCAGTAGCCGCGGTTGCGGGTGGGGACCGAGAGGTCGGTCTCGAGGGTCCGCGTGCGGATCTCCTCGAAGATCTGCTTGCGGAGGTCGTCGAGGTGGGCGGTGCGCTCCTGGGTCCAGGCGTTCTCGGCCTCGAGGTAGGCGGTCACCTCGGGGTTCTCCTTGTCACGCAGCCACTCGTAGTCGTCGGTCCGGCTGCGGCCGTGGTGGGTGGTGGTGATCGGGCGCTGCGGGGCGACGGGAGGGAGAGACTGCTCGGGCATGCGCCCGACCCTATCCTCGGTGTCATGCCAGCCGTGGTGGACCTGAACGCCGACCTCGGGGAGGAGGTCACCGACGACGAGGCGCTGCTCGCGCTCGTCACGTCGGCCAACGTCGCCTGCGGCTACCACGCCGGCTCACCGGCGATCATGCGTGCTGTCTGCGCGGTGGCCGCCGAGCGCGGCGTGTCGGTCGGGGCGCAGGTGTCGTACGCCGACCGGGAGAACTTCGGGCGGGTGCCGCTCGACGTGCCCGGCGACGTGCTGCGCGAGCAGGTCGCCGACCAGGTGGGCATCCTGTCCACGGCCGCGCGGTCGCAGGGCGTGGAGGTGCGCTACGTCAAGCCCCACGGCGCGCTCTACCACCGGACGCGCGAGGACGTGGAGCAGGCGACGGCGGTGCTCGAGGGCTCGGGGACGCTGCCGGTGCTCGGGATGCCGGGCGTGCTGCTCGACCGGGCCGCCCAGGCCGGGCGTGGGGTCATCCTCGAGGGGTTCCCGGACCGCGCCTACGACGGCGACCGGCTGCGGCCCCGCGACCAGCCCGGTGCCGTCCTGACCGACGACGACGCGATCGTCGCCCAGGCGCTGAGGCTCGCCGGCTCGGTCCGCTCGCTCTGCCTGCACGGCGACACCCCGGGCGCCGTCGCGCACGCGCACGCGGTGAGAGCGGCGCTGGAGGCGGCCGGCTGGAGCCTGGTGGGGCTGTGACCCCGAGCGTGAACGGTCCAGCGCGGTGAGGACCCGGCCGGTCGGCGACCGGGCGGTCCTCGCCGAGGTCGGCTCGCCCGACGAGGCGGCCGCCCTCGCGGCCTGGCTACGGGCCTCCGGGCTCGCCGCCGACGACGTCGTCCCGGCCGCGCGCAGCGTGCTGCTCGACGGCGTCGATCCCGGACCCGCGACCGCGCTCCTCGCCGCGTGGCCCGGCGGCACGGCCGTCCGCACCCGGCGCACCGTGGAGGTCCCGGTGACCTACGACGGCCCCGACCTCGGCCTGGTGGCCGACCGGTGGTCGGTGCCGGCGGAGGAGGTGGTCGACCGGCACACCTCGCTGACGTTCACGAGCGCGTTCTGTGGCTTCGCGCCCGGGTTCGCCTACCTGACCGGCCTTCCGGAGGAGTGGTGGCTGCCGCGGCTCGACGACCCCCGGCCGCGGGTGCCGGCCGGCGCGGTGGCGATCGCCGGGGAGTGGTGCGGGGTCTATCCGACGGCGTCGCCCGGCGGCTGGCTGCTGCTGGGCCGCACCGACGCGACGCTGTGGGACCCGACGGCCGAGGAGCCGGCGCTGCTCGCTCCCGGGACGCAGGTGCGCTTTGTCCCGGCTTGAGGTGGTCTCGGCCGGCACGCTCACGACGGTGCAGGACCGGGGACGGGTCGGCTGGGCGCACCTCGGCGTGCCGCGGGCCGGCGCCCTCGACGCCCCGGCGGCCGCGCTCGCGAACCGACTGGTCGGCAACCCGCCCGACGCGGCGGTGCTCGAGACGGTGCTCGGCGGCCTCGCGCTGCGCAACGCGGGGCCGGGCCGCTGGGCGGCGCTGACCGGGGCGAGCACCGCGCCGACGTTCTGGTGGGCGGCCGGCGGCGAGCTGCGCGTGCCGGTGCCGACGTACGGGCTGCGCAGCTATGTGGCCGTCGCGGGCGGCATCGACGTGGACCCGGTGCTCGGGTCGCGGAGCACCGACACCCTCGCGTGGGTGGGGCCACCGCGCGTCGTCGACGGCACCTCGCTGCCGCTCGGCGAGCCGACCGGTGCGCCGCGCCCGCTCGACGTGCCGCCCGCCCGGCGGGAGGGTGCGCTGCGGGTGCTGCCCGGTCCGCGTGCCGACTGGTTCGCCTCTCTCGCGCCGCTGTTCGGCAGCGAGTGGGTCGTCCGACCCGACTCCGACCGGATCGGGCTGCGGCTCGACGGGCCCGCGCTGGAACGGGTGGGTGCGGGCGAGCTGCCGAGCGAGGGGATGGTGCTCGGCGCCGTCCAGGTCCCACCGAGCGGGCGGCCGATCGTGTTCCTCGCCGACCACCCGCCGACCGGCGGCTACCCGGTCGTCGGCGTCGTGCACCCGGACGACCTGTGGCGGTGCGCGCAGGTCCGGCCGGGGGAGCGGGTCAGGTTCCGGGGGGTGTCCACGCGCTGAGGGCCGCGTCGTCGGCCGCGAACGACCTCACCGGGCCCGCCGGTGTCGCCGCCGTCTCGAAGCGGACAGTGACCACACCCCTGCCGGAGCCCCAGACCCAGCCGCGGCCGTGCTCCTCGTGCACGACGTCCATGCCGGGTGCCCACTCGGGCCGGCGCCGGAGCGGGGCGGCCGGCTCCGGGAGCTCCGCGACCTCGGCGACCGCGTCCGACTCCCCGAACAGGTCCTCCTGGATCCAGTCCGCCAGCCCGGAGACGCCGACGCCGAGCAGCCGTACGCCGCCGGCCGTCGCGCCGCTCCCCACGAGCTCGGTCAGCAGCGCGCGGGCGAGCCGGCCGACGGTCGCCGTGGCGTCGGTGGGCGAGGGGAGCGTCGAGGACCTGCTCAGCGTGGTGAAGTCGTAGAGCCTCACCTTGAGCGTCACCGTGCGTCCTGACAGGCCGTGCTTCTGGAGCCGCTCGGCGACCTCCCGGGCCTGGCGGGTGACCAGACCCTCCATGACCGTCGCGTCGGTCAGGTCGGTGTCGTAGGTGCTCTCCACGCTGACCGACTTGGTCTCCTGGTCGGCGACCACGGGCCGGTCGTCGTCGGCGCGGGCCAGCTGGAAGAGGCTGCTGCCGTGCGCCTTCCCCACGAGGCGGACGAGCTCGTCGAGGCTCACCGACTCGAGGTCCGCGACGGTGTGGATGCCGGCCCGCCGCAGCCGCTCGTCGGTCGCCGGCCCGACGCCGGGGATGACCTTGACCCGCATGGGCCGCAGCAGGTCGCGCTCGGTGCCCGGGCCGACGACGACCAGCCCGTCGGGCTTCTCGAGGTCGCTGGCCACCTTCGCGATGAACTTGCTGGTGCCGACACCCACGCTCGCCGTGAGGCCCTCGGTCACGTCGTGTACCCGACGGCGCAGGTCCTCGGCGAAGGCCGTCACCGAGGCGACGCCGAGATCGTCTAGGTCCGACTGCTCGAGGTCCACGAACGCCTCGTCGAGGGAGAGCGGCTCGACCAGCGGGGAGATGCTGCGCAGCAGCCCCATCACGCGCTCACTGGTCTCCCGGTAGGCGGGGAAGCGGGGGTAGAGGAAGGCGGCGTGCGGGCAGCGCGACCGCGCCTCCCGGGTCGACATGGCCGAGTGGACGCCGTACTTCCGGGCCTCGTACGACGCCGTCGCGACGACGCCGCGGCCGCCGATGCCGCCGACGATGACCGGCTTGCCACGCAGGGAGGGTTTGTCGCGCTGCTCGACCGACGCGTAGAAGGCGTCGAGGTCGAGGTGGAGGACGGAAGCGTGCTGGCGCACGGACGGGAACCTACCGTCCGGCGTCGACCTCCTCGACCACACCCGGCCCGCCGGTCACGCGCCGGGCCGGTCCGCGTCCACAGCCGGCCGCCCGGGCGGCGCTTCCCCCAGCCTCCTGCCGGCCCACTCGTGACGGTGGGTGCCGGGGACCAGCGTGCGCCCATGACCACCTTCACCGCGCGCAGCACCGAGGACGTCCTCGCGCTCGTCCCCGTCGTCATCGGCTTCGAGCCCCACGAGTCGGTCGTCATGCTGACCTTCGGCGGGCGCGAGTCGTTCCACGCCCGGATCGACCTGCCGGCGCCCGACGACATCGCCGGCTGCGTCGAGAGCCTGCTCGAGCCCGTACGCCGGCACGCGGTGCGCCAGGTCGTGTTCGTGCTGTTCAGCGGGCAGGACCGGTTGACGCACAAGGTGGCCCGCGCCCTGCAGCGACGGTTCGACGCGGCCGGGGTCCGGGTGATCGACGCGATCCGGGCGCACGACGGCCGCTGGTTCACGCCGTTGGGGCGCAGCGGCGTCCCCGCGCACGGCGTGCCCTACGACGTCACCGACCACCCCTTCCGCGCGCAGGCGATCTTCGAGGGCCGGGTCATGGCTGGGTCCCGGGAGGAGCTGTCCGAGCGGCTGCGCGCTGATCCCGATGCGGTCGCCGCGGTCGAGGACGCGCTCGGCGACCTCTGGGAGGGGCTGCCCGTCGAGGTGCAGCTGGCCCTGGAGACCACCGCCCACGCCGACGAGGCGTTCGCCCTGCTCGGTCGCGTCCGCCCCGACGGACGCGCGCTGCGGGCGATGCTCGACCGGCACCTGGCGGCCGACACGGTCCCGGACGACCTCGAGGCCGCGCGGATCCTCCTCGCGGTTCACAACGCGGAGATCCGGGACCACGCCTGGCTCGGCATCACCCGGGCCGAGGCGCTCGGGCACGTCCGACTGTGGACCGACCTCGTCCGTCGGGCCCCGGACGGGCTCGTCGCCGGGGCGGCCGCGGTGCTGGCGTTCGCCTCGTGGATGCACGGCGACGGGGCGCTCGCGTGGTGTGCGGTCGACCGGTGCCTCGAGGACGACCCGGACCACTCGCTGGGGCGGATCGTGGCCGACGCACTCGAGGGCGCCGTGCCGCCGCACGAGGACTGGACCGCCAGGTTTCCCGGGGGTCTCGCTGGATAACGGTGGCGGCATGGACGTCCGAACCGTGGGGGTCGAGGAGGAGCTTCTCCTGGTCGACCCGGACACCCGCGCGGTCAGCTCTCGATCGGCCGAGGTGCTCAAGGCGAACCGCGAGCACGGCAGCGGACGCGATCCGCAGACCTCCAGCGACGAGCTGGACCAGGAGCTGTTCCTGCACCAGATCGAGACCCGTACCGACCCGACCACCGACCTCGACGACGTCGCGCGGCAGCTCGTCGCCGCCCGACGGACGGCGGGGGAGGCGGCCGTCTCCGCCGGCCTCGGCGTGATCGCCTGCGGCATCGTCCCGATCGAGGGCAGCGAGCCGCAGGTGTCGCCCAACGAGCGCTACCGCGCGATGGTGGAGACCTTCGGGGAGACGGCACGCAACGGCAGCACCTGCGGCACCCACGTGCACGTCGCCATCGACTCGCCTGAGGAGGGCATCGGCGTGATCGACCGGATCGCGCCGTGGTTGCCCGTCCTGGTCGCGGTCGGGGCGAACTCGCCGTTCGCGGCCGGGCGTGACACCAACTATGCCTCCTGGCGCTCGCAGGCGTGGATGCGGTGGCCGAGCGCCGGCGCGACGGAGGCCTTCGAGTCGGTCGAGGGCTACCGCGAGGCGGCGCGGATGCTGCTGATGACCGGGGCCGCCCGCGACGAGGGGATGCTCTACTTCGACGCCCGTCTGTCGGTGACCCAGCCGACGGTGGAGATCCGCGTCCTCGACGCCTGCACCGACCACGAGGACGCCGTCCTCGCCGCCGCCCTGGTCCGCGGGCTGGTCGTGACCGCCGCCCGCGAGTGGGCGGACGAGTGGCCGCTCGACCGGTGGCGCGCGGAGCTGCTCCGGGCCAGCCATTGGCGGGCCGCGCGCATGGGGCTGAGCAACACCCTGGTGCACCCGCGCGAGCGCGAGCTCCGCCCGGCCCGCGAGGTGCTGGAGGCGCTCGTCGATCACGTCCGCGACGTGCTCGAGGAGGCGGGCGACCTCGACCGGGTGGTGGAGGGCGTCGACCGGGTGCTGCGGGCCGGCGGGGCGAGCCGGCAGCGGGCGGCGTACGAGCGGGGCGGGAGCATCGAGAGCGTCGTCGACGACCTGCTCTCCCGCACCGAGGAGACGTGGAAGGGTGGGGAGGTGGCCACCGATGGGTGAAGAGGTCGAGGAGCAGGAGTTCGGCGGATCCGACCGGGCCCGGTTCCGGGAGAAGCTGCGCCGCAGCCTGGACGTCCTCGCGCGGATGCTCGAGGAGCAACGGTTCGACGCGACCGACCCGATGACCGGGCTGGAGGTCGAGCTCAACCTGATCGACGAGGCCGGCCTGCCGGTGCTGCGCAACGACGAGGTGCTCGACGCCATCGACCACCCGGACTTCCAGACCGAGCTGGCCCGGTTCAACGTCGAGGTCAACGTCCCGCCGACCGCGCTCCACCACGGCGGTCTGGCGCGACTCGAGGACTCGCTGCGGCAGCGTCTCGACGACGCTCGCAAGCGCTCGGCGGGCGAGGGTGCCGACCTCGTGATGATCGGCATCCTGCCGACGCTGGCCCCCGAGCACCTGCAGTCGCAGAGCATGAGCACCGATTCCCGCTACGCGGTGATCAACGACCAGGTGCTGGCCGCGCGGGGGGAGGACATCCGGATCAGCATCGAGGGTGCCGAGCGCCTCGACATGGTCACCGACACCGTGCTCCCCGAGGCGGCGTGCACGAGCACCCAGTTCCACATCCAGGTGCGCCCGGACAAGTTCGCGGCCTACTGGAACGCCTCCCAGGCGGTCTGCGCCCTCCAGGTCGCGGTCGGCGCCAACTCGCCCTACTTCCTGGGCAAGGAGCTCTGGCGCGAGACCCGGATCCCGCTGTTCGAGCAGTCCACCGACACCCGCAGCGAGGAGCTGCAGGCGCAGGGCGTGCGACCCCGCGTGTGGTTCGGCGAGCGCTGGGTGACGTCGGTCTTCGACCTCTTCGAGGAGAACCGGCGCTACTTCCCGGCGCTGATCCCGCTCCTCGACGACGAGGACCCGGTCGCCGTCCTCGGCGCCGGCGGCACGCCCGGGCTGGCCGAGCTGCGGCTGCACAACGGCACGATCTACCGGTGGAACCGACCGGTCTACGACGTCGCCGACGGCCTGCCGCACCTGCGTGTGGAGAACCGTGTGCTCGCGGCCGGACCGACGGTGACGGACACGATGGCCAACGCGGCGTTCTACTTCGGGCTGGTCCGAGCGCTCGCGGAGAGCGAGCGCCCGCTGTGGTCGCGGCTGCCCTTCAGCGTCGCCGACGACAACTTCCACGACGCGGCGCGGCGGGGCATCGACGCCGAGGTCCACTGGCCGGGGCACGACCGCGTCGCCGCGACCGAGGTCGTGCTGCGCCTTCTCGAGCCGGCGCGCGAGGGCCTGCTCGACTGGGGGGTCGACCCCGCTGACGCGGACCGGCTGCTGGGCGTGATCGAGGAGCGGGCGCGGCGCCGGGTCAACGGCGCCGAGTGGCTCGTGCGACGCGTCCGGGAGCGGTCGCGCGACGGCCGCCGGGCGGCCCTCCGGGCGACGCTCCTGGACTATCGCGAGCGGATGCACACCGGCGAGCCGGTCCACACGTGGGACTAGACGTCTCCCGACGGTGCCGGGGAGCGGCGGCGCATCCTGGCCCAGTGGGTCTCCAGGCCACTGCGCGGGTCGCGCCACCCGTGCCGGTTGACGACCACGTAGACGAGCGGCCGCGCGGCCTCGCCGAACGCCTGGCGGGCACCCGCGAGCCACGCCGCGTCGACGTCCTGGTCCACCAGGTCGCCGGGGCGGGTGAGCCAGACCAGCGGCGTACCCGCCAGGGCGGCCCGGCGCACCATCGCCGCGACGATGTCGGCGCGCAGCGCCTGGTCGGTCGGCTCGTCGGGGCGCACCGGGTGGACCGCGTCCCGTACGCCGGGCAGGCCGACGTGGAGGATCGGCAGGTGGTCCTGACGGTGCTCGGCGACGGCGTGGTCCATCACCGCCTGCCGCAGCGCTCGGCGCAGCGGCGTCGCCAATGGCTCGACGAGCCCCGCCTCGTGCATCATGGCCGTCAGCCTGCCCGACGGCGTCGCGGCGCGCCGACGCCCTCCACAGGCTGCCCTACGGGCATCGAGGTTGTGTAACGTGGATCACACTGCCGAACAAAGGGAGGTCCGGATGGCAACGGTCGTCGTCGGCTACGTGGCGAAGCCCGAGGGTGAGGCCGCGCTCGAGAGAGCGGTGCAGGAGGCCGAACTCAGAGGGCTGAAGCTCGTCGTGGTGAGCTCCGCCCGTGGCGGCCCGGACTACGACGAGAAGGCGGCGATGGAGCAGGACGCCGCGCTCGACGAGGTCCGTCACCGGCTCGACGCCAAGGGAGTGCCGTACGTCGTCCGACAGCTCGTCCGCGGCTTCGACCCGGCCGACGACCTCATCAGCATCGCCGAGGCCAACGCCGCCGAGCTGCTCGTCATCGGGCTGCGGCGGCGGTCGCCCGTCGGGAAGCTGATCCTCGGGAGCAACGCCCAGCGGATCCTGCTCGACGCGCACTGCCCGGTGCTGGCCGTGAAGGCCGGCGACTGACCCCTCGTCACTTCTCCAGCAGGAACCAGGTGATGTCGTCCTGGGGGAACTGCGGGTCGCGCCGGTAGGCGAACCCGTAGTCGACGAGGCGGAACTCCGGGTGCCGGTCGAGCATCTCGCCGGCGAAGTCGCGCTTGAAGAGCCGGTCGTCGTGCCCGCGGTAGGGGATCGCGACCGGCGACGGGTTGTAGTACTCGGCGATGAGCACGTAGCGCCGGCTGGCGTCGGCGAGCGTGTCGTAGACCCGCGGCAGCTCGTCGGGGTTGATGTGGATGAGGACGCCCTTGGTGAACGCCAGGTCGGCCGGCTCGGACGGCCTGAAGTCGAGGATCGAGCCCTCGTGCACCTCCGCGCCGCCCCACTCGCGGAGCGCGTCGGCGGCGGTCGGGTTGATCTCCACGGCGGCCAGGCCGGCGTGGGGGAGCAGCGACCGGAGCGCCCGGAGGTTCATGCCCACGTTGGCGCCCAGCTCGAGCACCGAGGCCACGCCGGCGGCTCGCTCGAGGATCCTGCCGAAGAACGCGAAGTTGGCCGCCAGGTAGGTCGGGTCGACGTTGCGCTCGATGTAGTCGGCGCCGAACTCGCCGGCCCAGAACTCCTCTTGCGGGGTCAGGTAGGTGCCCATGACGGGGACCCTAGTGCCCGAGCTTCTTCTGCTCCACGTGCGCGTTGATGGCGACAAGCTCGGGGTGCGACTCCAGGACGGCGATGATCTGCTCGGCGTCGAGGTCGGCCGCGTCATGCTCCTCGATGAGGCGGCGGATCAGCTCGTAGTCGTCGGCGGTGTCGAGCGTGACGCGGAGGCGCGAGGCGTCGCCGTCGCGCCGGACCGTGAGAAGGGGACGGCGGCCGGAGTAGAGGTAGGGCGTGACGTGCTCCCGCTCGGCGGGCTCGCGCGCGTGGCGGTCGGCGTCGAGGAGCGCGGCGGTGCTGAAGACCTCGAAGTCGAAGCCGCGCGGATAGCTGCGCTCGAGGGCGTTGGACACGTAGAGGTCGGGGTCGCCGGCCTCCTCGAAGGCCTGCACGCCCCGGGCGACGACCGCTCCGTCGATGAGCGGGCAGTCCGAGGTCACCCGCACCACCGTGTCGAGGCCGAACTGCCCTACAGCCCCGGCGAAGCGGCCGAGCACGTCGTGCTCGCTGCCGCGGTGGACGGGTGCGCCGAGTGCCACCGCGGCCTCGACGATCGGGTCGTCGGTCGTGTTGGTCGTGGTGGCGACGTGGACCGCCAGCCCGGCCCGCTGGAGGCGCGTGACGTGGTGGGCGAGCATGGTGGCGCCGCCCGCGCTCATCAGCACCTTGCCGGGCAGCCGGGTGCTGGTCATCCGGGCCTGGGTGATGACGCCGACCGTCATCGAAGTGCCCTGACGACGCTCTCGACGACCTGGTCGACCTGGCTGTCGGTCAGGTCGGGGAAGAGGGGGAGCGAGAGCTCCTCCGCGTAGAAAGCCTCGGCGTTGGGGCACAGCCCGCGCCGGTAGCCGGCGTCGGCGTAGACCGGGTGCCAGTAGACCGGGATGTAGTTGACCTGCACGCCGATACCGTCGGCCCGCATCTTCTCGAAGATCTCGCGCCGGCGCCCCTCGAGGACCCGGAGCGGGTAGAGGTGCCAGACCGGGTCGACGCCGGCTCGCTGGACCGGGGTCCGCACCCCGGCCACCTCGGCGAAGGCGGCGTTGTAGCGGGCGACGATCTCGGCGCGTCGACGCTTGAACTCCTCGAGCCGGCGCAGCTGGGCGAGGCCGAGGGCGCAGGCGATGTCGGTCAGCCGGTAGTTGAGCCCGAGCTCGTGCACCTCCTGGTGCCACGGGCCCTCGTCGGGGAGGCGGAACCGGGCCGGGTCCCGGACCAGGCCGATGAAGTGGAACTCGTGGGCGCGTCGGGCCAGCGCGTCGTCCTTGAAGACGGCCGCGCCACCCTCGCCGGTGGTGAGGTTCTTCGTCGGGAAGAACGAGAACGTCGTCGCGTCCGCCAGGTCGCCGATGGGACGTCCCGCCGACGTGCCTCCGATCGAGTGGGCAGCGTCGGCCAGCGTCAGTGCCCCGACGCGGTCGGCGAGCGGCTGGAGCGCGGAGTAGTCGGCGGGGTGCCCCGCGTAGTCGACGGCGGCGACGACCTTCGTCCGCTCGGTGACGAGCGGCTCGACCGCGGCCGGGTCCAGCAGCGCCGTGTCCTCCTCCACGTCCGCGAAGACGATGGTGGCGCCGAGGATCGACGCGGTCGAGGCGGTGGCGACGAACGTCATCGGCGTGGTGACCACCTCGTCGCCAGGGCCGAGGCCGATGCCGGCGTACGCCGTGTGGAGCGCCGACGTCCCCGAGGTGGTCGAGACCGCCCGGTGGCCGCCGGCCAGGTCGCCGACGGCGGCCTCGAAGGCGGTCACGGCCGGGCCGGTGGTCAGCCAGTCGCCGCGGAGGATCTCGGCGACCGCCTCGATGTCCTCGGCCGAGATCGACTGGCGCCCGTAGGGCAGCACCTCAGAGGCCGCTCTCGAGGACGCGCCGGATGTCCTCGACGCCGTACCAGATGTCGTTCTTGTCCGAGGCGCAGTGGAAGCCCTCCGGCACCGGCTTGGCGTCGGTCATCGGCCGGTAGCCCCACTGCGGGGTCTCCGGCTCGATCACGTAATACTTGCCGTCCTGGATGATCACCGCGCGGCGGCCCTCCTCGGGGCTGATCATCTCCTCGTGCAGCTTCTCGCCCGGCCGCAGGCCGATGTCGACCAGCTCGGCGCCGGGAGCGACCGCCTCGGCGAGGTCGACGACCTTGTGCGAGGGGATGTGGGGCACGACGAGCTCGCCGCCCTGCATCATGTCGAACGTGTCGACCACCATCTGCACCGCTTCGGGAAGGGTGATCAGGAAGCGGGTGCAGCGCAGGTCGGTGATCGGCAGCTTCTCGCCCCGCGCCGCCATCGCCCTCCACTTGGGGATGATCGAGCCGCGCGAGCCGGTCACGTTTCCGTAGCGCACGACCGAGAAGCGGGTCGGGTACGACGCCGCGTAGTTGTTGCCCAGGATGAAGATCTTGTCGGCGGTCAGCTTCGTGGCGCCGTAGAGGTTGATCGGGCTGGAGGCCTTGTCGGTCGACAGCGCCACGACCTTCTTCACGCCGGCATCGATCGCCGCCTCGACGACGTTCTCGGAGCCGAGCACGTTGGTCTTCACGAACTCGAACGGGTTGTACTCGCCGGTGTCGACCTGCTTCAGCGCCGCCGCGTGCACGACGTAGTCCACGTCGTTGAGGGCCCGCGTCAGCCGCTGGCGGTCGCGGATGTCGCCGATGAACCAACGCAGTCGCGGGTCGTCGTCGAACAGGTGCCGGCACTCGAACTGCTTGAGCTCATCGCGCGAGAACACGACAAGACGGCGCGGGTTGAGGTTGTCCAGGGCGTAGCGGATGAACGCCTTCCCGAACGAACCGGTCCCGCCGGTGACGAGAATGCTGGACTCAGCGAGGATCGACACGGCCCGTATCCTAGGCCGGTGCCTCAGCGTCGCCTCGTCGTGCTCTGCCATGCCGGGGCTGAGCACGGGATGGGGCACCTCATGCGGTCCGTCGCCGTCATCGAGGAGGCGCTCGCGCGCGGGTGGTCAGTGCGGCTCTCCGGGTCGCTGACACCCCCGGCCCGCGCGCTGGCGGAGCGGCTCGTCCCGCAGGCACGCCTCGTCGGCGACTGGCTCGGGGACCCGGGGAAGGAGGCCCCGGACGTGCTGCACGTCGACTCCTACGTGACACCCTCCCTGCCCGAGGGGCCGTGGCTGGTCAGCAACATGCAGGACGGCCCGTTCGGCGTCAGGGCCGCCGACCTGGCGATCGACGCCAACCTCGGCGCCGAGGAGCGGCTCGTCGCGGCCGATGCCCCGTCGGTCCTGGCCGGGGTCAGCGCGATGGCCATCCGCGAGCAGGTACGCCGCCAGCGCGATGTCGTCGTGGACGCTGGCGAGCGGCTCCGGGTGCTCGTCGTCGTCGGCGGGACCGACCCGTTCGGGCTGACGACCGTGGCGGTCGCCGGACTCGGCACGATGCGCACCCCGCTCGACGTCACCGTCGTGACGCCTCCCGACCAGCGGCCGGCGCTCTCGCGGCTCGCCGAGTCGTCGCCGCACCGGGTCGACCTGGTGCCGTTCCTCGACGACCTGCCGGCCGTCGCCAGGCGGCACGACCTGGTCGTCGGGGCCGCCGGCACCTCGGTCTGGGACTTCGCCTGCATGGGCCTGCCGATGGCGCTGCTGTGCGTCGCCGACAACCAGCAGGCGGGATACGAGGCGCTGGTCGGCCGCGGTCTCGCCTTCGGACTCGGCCACCCGCCGCACGACGACCTCGACGAGCGGTTCCGCGCCCTCGACGCGGCGCTGGCCGACCGGGCCCTCCTGGCCGGCTTGCGCGACCGGGGACGGGAGCTCGTCGACGGCCTCGGAGCGTGGCGGATCGTGTCGGCGTGGGAGCAGCTGCTCGACGTACCGCCGGGGAGCGCGGACGACCACGGCCTGACCGTCCGCCGTGCCACCCTCGACGACGCGCGCCTGCTCCTCGACTGGCGCAACGACCCGCAGACCCGGCGTGGGTCCCGGTCGACCGACGAGGTGGCCTGGGAGGACCACGCCGCGTGGCTCGGCGGCGTGCTCGCCTCTCCGTCCCGCCGGCTGCTCGTCGTCGAGAAGGAGGGCTCGCCCGTCGGGACCGTCCGCTGGGACCACCTCGGCGGGCGCGACTGGGAGGTCTCGATCACCGTCGCCCCGGCGGCTCGGGGTCGTGGCCTCGCCCTGTCGATCCTGCGGGCGGGCGAGTCCGCCCTCGACGTCGACGGACCGGCCCGTCTGGTCAGCGCCGTCCACGCCGACAACGCCGCCTCCCGCCGGCTCTTCCAGCGCGCCGGCTACCTGCCGCTGACCCCGCCCGACGGGCAGGGATTCGCGACCAGCAGCCGCTGGTCCTTCGCCCCGGTTCGTGATCGGCTCCCTTCCTGACCGACGCCGCGTCGAACGCGAGGAGCCCCGCCTTGTCTCAGATCAGGACTCGCACGAAAGCGTGGGCCGAGCGCCTGCGGGCCAAGTGGACGCGCTGGCGGAAGGTGCGCAAGGGGCCGAAGATGGACGACCCCGACACGCTCTACGCGTTCTGGCGGCAGCCCGCTCCCGACGGCAACGCTCCGACCGCCTACATCGGGCCCACCGGCCGCAGCGAGGCATTGCTCGAGCTGGTCGCCGACCTGCCCACCGGATCGCGCGTGCTGGAGGTGGGCTGCAACGTCGGCCGCAACCTCGCTCATCTCGCCGACGCTGGCTACGAGGTGGTTGGGATCGAGATCAGCCCGCACGCGGTCGCGCTCCTGCGCGAGACCTATCCCCAGCTGGACGATGCCGAGATCCACCTCGGCACGGCCGAGGAGATCCTGCCGACGCTCGCGGACGACAGCTTCGACCTCGTCTTCACGATGGCGGTGCTCGAGCACTCCACCCGACCTCGCAGGTCGTCTTCGACAAGGTCTCCACCCTGGCGCCGCAGGTGCTCGCGATCGAGCCGCCCGGCAACGTCACGCACCGGCAGGCCCCGCACGACATCCGTGCCCTCTTCGAGTCGAGGGGCATGCGGCTGGTCGCGAAGGTGCCGATGTCAGGGCTCGAGGGCACCAAGGGCGACCCCGCGATCAACTGGTACGACGCCTACCGCTTCGAGCGTGCCGACGCGGACAGCCGTCGCCAGCGCCGGTCCGCCTGGTCGTAAGGCGGGACCGGGTCAGAGCACGTCCCACGTCAGCGGCGTCCCGCGGCTGACGTCGCGGCTGAACCGCCGCCCCTCGACGGCGGAGAACTCGTCGGGCGCCAGGCCGCCCGCCGGCCGGATCGAGCGGACGTTGGCCGCCGTGACCTCGTCGCCGGCCGCGACGTCGGCGACGACGTAGAGCGACCGGCGCAGCGCCAGCACCGCACGCTCCTCGTCGGTCGGTCCGAACGCGACGCCGCTGCGGACGCCGAGCCGGGCCTGCTCGGCGGCCGTGACGAGGGTCGCGAGCTCGTCGGGATTGAGGGAGAACTCGGAGTCGACGCCGCCGTCGGCGCGGTCGAGCGTCACGTGCTTCTCGATGGCGACCGCGCCCAGGCCGGTGGCGGCCACCGCCACGCCGACGCCCGGCGTGTGGTCCGACAGGCCGACCGGGAGGTCGAAGGCCTCGCGGAGCACGGCGATGTTGCCGAGACGGGCCTCCTCCGGCCGCGCGGGGTAGGCAGCGGTGCAGGCCAGCAGCACGATCTGGCTGTTGCCGGCGCCGCGGATCGCGTTGACCGCGGCGTCGATCTCCGCCAGCGTCGCCATCCCGGTCGAGACGACCATCGGCTTTCCGGTCCGCGCGATCTCACGCATCAGCGGCAGGTCGATGATCTCTGCCGAGGCCGTCTTGTAGAGGTCGACGCCCAGGTTCTCGAGGAACGCCACGGCCGTCGGGTCGAACGGCGTCGAGAACGGGATCAGGCCGCGCTCGCGAGCGCGGTCGAAGATCGGCCGGTGCCAGTCCCAGGGGGTGTGCGCCTCCTGGTAGAGGCTGTAGAGGTTGCGGCCGCCCCACAGCCCGTGGTCGCCCTTCACCCGGAACGGCTCGGTGTCGACGTCGATGGTCAGGGTGTCGGCGGTGTAGGTCTGGATCTTGAGCGCCGTGGCGCCGCCGGCCGCGACCGCGTCCACGATCCGCAGGGCCCGGTCGAGGTCGCCGTTGTGGTTGCCCGACATCTCGCCGATCACGAAGACGGGCGCCCCGGCGCCGATCGTGCGGTCGGCGACCTTGATCTCCTGCGACTTGCTCATGGCGCGAGCCTAACGGCGCCGTGTCCCGCCGAGCCGCGCGTGCGCGATGATGGCTCGCATGGCCATCCAGATCGCCCAGGACCCCGTCGCCGACCGGCTGCTCGCCGAGGACCCCTTCGCGCTCCTCGTCGGGATGATGCTGGACCAGCAGTTCCCGATGGAGCGGGCCTTCGCGGGCCCCGCCAAGGTGCTGGACCGGTTCGGGAGCCTCGACCCGGCGCGGATCGCCGCCGCGGACCCGGAGGCCTTCTCGGACCTGTGCCGGCGACCCCCGGCGATCCACCGCTACGGCGGTGCGATGGCGGCCCGGCTCCAGGAGCTGGCCGGGGTCGTCGCCACGCAGTACGACGGCGACGTGACCCGGCTGTGGAACGAGGCCAGCAGCGGCGCCGACCTGCTCGAGCGGGTGATGGCGCTGCCCGGCTTCGGCAAGCAGAAGGCCCAGATCTTCGTCGCCCTCCTGGCCAAGCAGCTCGGCGTACGTCCGGAGGGATGGGAGGCGGCGGTGGGTGCCTACGCCGAAGATGGGTACCGGTCGGTCGCGGACGTGGTCGACGAGGAGTCGCTGCAGAAGGTCCGCGCCTACAAGCAGGAGAAGAAGGCTGCGGCGAAGGAAGCCGCAGCGCGCGCGTGAGCGGCTGGTGACGTAGGTTCGCGAAGCCCGTGGCAGAATGGGTACGCGGCTCTTGACGTATCCGGGCCTTGCCGCGCCCCGAAGCCACTTTCACGAGAGGTGTTCGTGTCCTCGAACGCACGCAAGATCCCCGCCGAGGTGCTCAGCCACCCGGCAGTCGTGTCGCTCATCGACCGGGCCAGGCCCACCGGTCGCGTCACGCCGGAGGAGGTTCGACAGGCGACCGAGCAGGCCGCCGTCGAACCTCGACACCTCAAGGCGCTCCTCGGTCATCTGATGACGCTCGGGATCTCGGTGGACCTCGGTGCGCCCGGCGTGAAGGCGGCCGCGGCGACGTCGGCCACCAAGAAGACGACGACCGCGAAGACCGCCGCCAAGAAGCCGGCGGCGAAGAAGGCAGCCGACGAGGCACCGGCGAAGGCGGCTCCTGACGCGGAGGCCGACGACGACGGCGACGACGCCGAGCTGGAGGACGTCGACATCGACGCGCTTGCGCTCGAGGACGACGCCGAGGTCGCTGACGACGCCGACGAGGCCGACACGGACAGTGACGACGCCGACAGCGAGGGCGGCGCGGCCCCGGCCAAGGTCGGCCCCGACGGCAAGAAGGTGCTCCCCGACATCTCGGACGACCAGTTCGAGAAGGACGTCGCGAGCGACCCGACCATCGCCGAGGACGAGAAGGAGGCCTCCTTCGTCGTCTCGGCCGCCGACGACACCGACGAGCCCGAGCAGCAGGTCATGGTCGCCGGCGCGACCGCCGACCCGGTGAAGGACTACCTCAAGCAGATCGGCAAGGTCCCGCTCCTCAACGCGGAGATGGAGGTCGAGCTCGCCAAGCGGATCGAGGCCGGCCTCTTCAGCGAGGAGAAGCTGGCCAAGGGCGGCAAGATCACGCCGAAGCTCCAGGAGGAGCTCGAGTGGATCGCCGAGGACGGCCGCCGAGCCAAGAACCACCTGCTCGAGGCAAACCTCCGACTGGTCGTCAGCCTCGCCAAGCGTTACACCGGCCGCGGCATGCTGTTCCTCGACCTGATCCAGGAGGGCAACCTCGGTCTGATCCGCGCGGTCGAGAAGTTCGACTACACCAAGGGCTACAAGTTCTCGACGTACGCCACCTGGTGGATCCGACAGGCCATCACCCGCGCGATGGCCGACCAGGCCCGCACCATCCGCATCCCGGTGCACATGGTCGAGGTCATCAACAAGCTGGCCCGCGTCCAGCGCCAGATGCTCCAGGACCTGGGCCGCGAGCCCACCCCGGAGGAGCTGGCCAAGGAGCTCGACATGACCCCGGAGAAGGTCATCGAGGTCCAGAAGTACGGCCGCGAGCCCATCTCGCTCCACACGCCGCTGGGCGAGGACGGCGACAGCGAGTTCGGTGACCTCATCGAGGACTCCGAGGCGATCGTGCCGGCCGACGCGGTCAGCTTCACGCTGCTGCAGGAGCAGCTGCACGCCGTGCTCGACACGCTCTCCGAGCGCGAGGCGGGCGTGGTGAGCATGCGCTTCGGCCTGACCGACGGTCAGCCGAAGACGCTCGACGAGATCGGCAAGGTCTACGGCGTCACCCGCGAGCGGATTCGGCAGATCGAGTCCAAGACGATGTCGAAGCTCCGCCACCCGTCGCGGTCCCAGGTGCTGCGCGACTACCTGGACTGATCCCAGCCTGTTCTCACGCGCCCCGGCTGCACCCGCAGCCGGGGCGCGTGTGATCTGTGCCGCGAAATGCCTTGGGTCGTCCGCATCCCTGCCGATAGGCCCGCATGTCCCTCGTCCGTGCGCTGTGGCGTCAGCTCGCCGCCAGCAAGCAGCACCCGGCGGTGGCGACGATCCCCGTGGTGGCGTTCACGACGGGCGCGATGTATCTCTTGGGCTCCGCCTGTGGCCTCCTGCTGGTCGTCGTCGATCCGCCGGGCACCCATCTCCTCTGGCTCACGCTGGCACCCGTGTTCGGCCTGGCCGCCGGTGCCGTGACGCTCCGGTTCGGGCGCCGCTTCCCGCGGTGGATGTTCCACGTCTGCGTGGTCGGCGGCAACGCGCTGACCACCGCCGAGATCGTCCTCGGGCGGGGCACGCCGGTGGCGGGCGCGACGATGGCGATCTACCTCTTCGTCGTCCTGGACGCGGCCTTCTTCTTCCCGCTCCTCGGCGTGGCGCTGCACATGGCGCACGTCCTGCTCGTGACGACGTTCGTGCTGCCGCACGTCGGGATCCCATGGCAGACGGTCGTCACGTTCAACGGCGTGTGCATCGGGGTCGCGCTCGTGGTCGCGTCCATCTCGCGTGCCGCCGACGCCGCCGAGGAGGACCCGCTCACCCACCTGGCCAACCGGCGCGGCCTGGACCGCCGGCTCCGGGAGGCGTTGGACCGGGCGCGCACGGACGGCATGCGGCTCTCGCTCGTGCTCCTCGACCTCGACGGGTTCAAGGAGATCAACGACCGCCACGGGCACCAGCGTGGCGACGAGCTGCTCAAGATGTGCGCGCAGCGGTGGCGGTCGGTCGCACCCAAGCACGTCGTCATCGGGCGGTACGGCGGCGACGAGTTCGCCATCGTCGTACCCGGCGGGACCCTCGGGTCGGCCGCCGACCTCGCCGACGCGCTGCGTGAGGTGCTGGCCCCCGACGTCGCCGCGTCCGCCGGCGTCGCCGCGTGGGAGCCGGGCGACTCCGCCTCGATGCTGCTCAGCCGCGCCGACGTCGCCCTCTACGACGCCAAGGCGGCCGGTCGCAACCAGACCGCCGTCTACGGCGACCCCGGACGTGCCTCGAGCGAGCTCGAGACCGCGATCCGGCGCGGGGAGCTCGTCCTGCACTACCAGCCGCTGGTCCGCCTCACGGACCGCGCGGTGGTCGGGGTCGAGGCGCTGGTCCGTTGGGCGCACCCGAGCCGCGGTCTGGTCCCGCCCCTCGAGTTCGTCCCGCAGGCCGAGCGGACGGGCGCCATCCGGTCCCTGGGGGCGTGGACGCTCGACGAGGCGTGCCGCGCGGCGGGGGAGAGCGACCAGCAGCTCGCCTCGGTCTCGGTCAACGTGTCGGTACGCGAGCTGCGTGACCCCGACTACGTCGGCACGGTGCGCGAGACGCTCGCGCGCTACGGGCTTCCCGGCTCACGCCTGATGCTCGAGGTGACCGAGGGCATCTACGACGAGGGCGACCCACAGGTCGTGCGGACGCTCCACGAGGTGCGCGCTCTCGGCGTGCGGATCGCCATCGACGACTTCGGCTCCGGCTACTCCTCCCTGCGGTGGCTGGACCGGCTGCCGCTGGACGTCCTGAAGATCGACGGCACCTTCATCGACAGCATCCAGGAGGGCTCACCCGAGGCGCCGATCCTCGAGGCGATCGTCGCGATGGCGCGTTCGCTGGGCGTCGACGTGATCGCCGAGCGGGTGGAGACCGAGCACCAGGCGCGCGTGCTCGCCGGCCTCGGGTGCGACCTCGGTCAAGGCTTCCTCTTCGGGCGTCCCGAGCCGTTCACCGTCGACCAGCCGGTCGCCGGCTGAGGGTTGTCGTCAGCCGGCGGCGACCAGGGTCACGGCGATCGCGCACAGGCCGAGCCCGATCGCCTGGGCGCGGTGGACGTGCTCGCGGAGCACGGTGATCGCGAGCAGGACGGTCGCCGCCGGGTAGAGCGCGGCGATGACGGCCGACACGGTGAGCATGCCGTGGTCGAGGGACGCCAGGAACAGCGCGAGCGCAGCGGCGGCGAGGACGCCGGTGCTGGTCGAGAGTGCGGCCGTCGCGTTGCGCGGCACCCAGTCGGCCCGGGCGGCGACCGCGCCGACGACGACCACGGCCGCACCGACGAGCAGGCTCAGCGCGACCGGCCAGAAGCCGTCCGCGTCGGGCGCCTTGGCGATGGCGGCGAAGCCCACGCCGAAGCCGCACCCGGCCAGGATGCCCTCGGCGAGCCCTGACGGGCCGGTGGTGGCGCTCCCGGACGGCTCACGGGCGACCAGGAACGTCGCCGGCACGGCCAGCACGATGCCGGTCCAGACCAGCTCCGACGGCCGGTCCCCGGTGAGGACGCCGACGGCGGCCGGCACCAGGGCCGCCAGCACACCTGACGCCGGCGCGACGACGCCCATCCGTCCCGAGGAGAGGCCGCGGTAGAGGAAGGTGAGGCCGATGCCGCTGCCGACGCCCGACAGGACGCCCCACGCGGCGCCCTCGAGGCTCAGCGAGCCGCCGTCGACCAGGGCGAGCAGCACCAGCGCGGCGCACCCGGTGATCTCCGAGCAGAACGCGGCCGTCCAGGGCGGGATGCGCGAGGAGATCACACCGCCGATGAAGTCCGAGGTGCCGTAGGCGAGCGCGGAGAGGAGGGCGAGGAGGACGGCCATGGGAGACAGCACCCTAGGTGGTGCCGACCCCCACCACCCAGGCCCCGGCCGCGAGGAGCCCGAAGAGCAGCTCGATGAGGATCGACAGGCCCGCGGCCTTGAGGGCGTGCTTGGTCGACGGCCACGCCTGGGCGTGCCCCAGCCGTCGCAGCTCCGCGAGGAAGATGCCCAGGACGAAACCGAGGAAGAGGCCGACGACCGGCACGACGAAGAACCCCACGATCCCGAGCGCGGCACCGGCCAGCTGGGTCGACAGGGGGATGCCGACGTCCTTGAGGCGCCGGCCGGGGACGAGGTACTTCACGATCGCGCCGGCCATCAGCAGCAGGGCCGCGGCCGCGAAGACCAGCCAGGCCGTCGTACCGCCCGTCTCGGAGGCCCAGAGCAGGATCGCGCCGCCGACGATCAGCGTGCCCGGCAGGACCGGGACGACGGTGGTCGCCAGGCCCACGGCGATGGCGAGCGCGACGACGATCTCGATGCCGGACACGGGCCCACCCTAGGGAAGCAGAAGGCCCCGGACACCGTCCGGGGCCTTCTTTGTCTGTCAGGGTCTGTGGGCTCAGTGCTCGTCGTCGGGCGCCGGCGCAGGGTTCTTGGTGAGCTTGTGGGTCTCGTCGACGAAGTTCACCGCGATCTCCTTGAGCTTGTCACCGTGCTCGCGGGCGTGGTGCGCGCAGAAGAGGAGCTCGCCACCGGACTGGAGCTCGACACGAAGGTATGCCTGGGCCCCGCAACGGTCGCAGCGGTCCGCAGCCGTCAGCTGGGAGCTGGCAACGGCAGTTGTCACATCGGCCTCATTTCTCGATCTGTCGGTGACAGGTGCAACGTAGTCGCGGGGTTGAAGATTCCCCAGGGACTGTGTCACCCACCACCTCCATCCAACCATGGTCCTGCGTCGGGTTCATCGCCATTCCGTGCCCCGAACGTCGCTGTCCGGGTACCCAGTCTGACGAGTGCGCCACGGATCCGCTTGCGGTTTCGGCCCACGAGCGCCGATCGTGTCCGCTTCGTGACGTCTGTGCCTCTCCGCGTCACGCTAAGCCCCCTCTCAACGCGCGTCCCTGCACCGTCGTGCGGCGTGTCGCAGGTAGATTTCCGGTATCCACCCGCGCTAGGAGCATCACGATCGACAGCACGTACAACGCCGCCCACCTCCTCGTCCTCGAGGGCCTGGAGGCCGTTCGCAAGCGTCCCGGTATGTACATCGGCTCCACGGACACCCGTGGCCTCATGCACTGCGTGTGGGAGATCATCGACAACGGCGTCGACGAGGCCCTGGCCGGCCACGCCGACCGGGTCGAGGTCACGCTGCACGCCGACGGCTCCGTCGAGGTCTACGACAACGGACGCGGCATCCCCACCGACAAGGAGCCGAAGACCGGCCTCCCGGGCGTCGAGGTCGTGGCGACCAAGCTGCACGCGGGCGGCAAGTTCGGCGGGTCGTCGTACGCCGCCACGGGTGGCCTGCACGGCGTCGGCCTGTCCGTCGTCAACGCGCTGTCCTCCCGCATGGACATCGACGTCGACCGGTCGCCGTCCCGCCAGGGCCTGAGCTTCCAGCGCGGCGTGCCCGGCGTGTTCGACGCGGACGGTCCGGCTGCCGGGTTCACGCCCCAGAGCGGGCTGACCCGCAAGGGCGCCCGCGTCGCGAAGGGGAAGTCCGGGACCCTCATCCGGTTCTGGCCCGACCGGCAGATCTTCACCAAGGACGCCAAGTACGTCTGGGACGAGCTGATCGGCCGAGCCCGGCAGACGTCGTTCATCGTGCCCGGCCTCGAGCTGGTCATCCGCGACCTGCGCGAGGACACCCCGGTCGAGGAGAAGTTCCGCCACGACGGCGGCATCGCGGAGTTCGTCGACTTCCTCTCCACCGGTGACCCGGTCACCGAGGTGCTGCGGCTCCAGGGCTCCGACACCTTCACCGAGACGGTGCCGATGCTCGACGACAAGGGGCACATGACGCCGCAGGACGTCGAGCGCGTGCTCGGGGTCGACGTGGCGCTGCGCTGGGCCAACGGCTACGACACCGAGCTGCGCTCGTTCGTCAACGTGATCGCCACGCCCAAGGGCGGCACCCACGTGAGCGGCTTCGAGAACGCCCTGACCCGCACGTTCAACGACGCCATGCGGGCCGCGAAGGTGCTCAAGGTCAACGACACCGACGTCATCAAGGACGACGTCCTCGAGGGCCTGACCGCCGTGGTCACCGTGCGCCTGGCCGAGCCGCAGTTCGAGGGCCAGACCAAGGAGATCCTGGGGACGCCGGCCGCGCGGACCGTCGTACGCAAGGTCGTGGCGGCAGAGCTCAAGTCGTTCCTGACCTCGACCAAGACCAAGGAGAAGACGCAGGCCAAGCTGGTCATGGAGAAGGTGCTCGGCGCCTCCAAGACCCGCATCGCGGCGCGCCAGCACAAGGAGACGCAGCGACGGAAGAACGCGCTGGAGTCCTCGGCGCTGCCGGCCAAGCTCGCCGACTGCCGCGCCGCCGACAACGAGCGCACCGAGCTCTTCATCGTCGAGGGCGACTCGGCGCTCGGCACCGCCAAGCTCGCCCGCAACAGCGAGTTCCAGGCGCTGCTGCCGATCCGCGGCAAGATCCTCAACGTGCAGAAGGCGTCCGTCGCCGACATGCTCAAGAACACCGAGTGCGCCTCGATCATCCAGGTCGTCGGCGCGGGATCGGGCCGGACGTTCGACCTCGACGCCGCCCGCTACGGGAAGATCATCTTCATGGCGGACGCCGACTCCGACGGCGCCCACATCCGCACGCTCCTGGCCACGCTGTTCTTCAAGTACATGCCCGAGCTCGTGGCCGCCGGCCGCGTCTACTCGGCCGTCCCGCCGCTGCACCGCATCGAGCTGTCCAACCCGAAGAAGGGGATGGACAAGTACATCTACACCTACACCGACGACGAGCTGCAGCGGAAGCTGGCCGAGCTGAAGAAGCGGAACATCGCGGTCAAGGACAACCCGCAGCGCTACAAGGGTCTCGGCGAGATGGACGCCGACCAGCTGGCGGAGACGACGATGGACCCGCGCCACCGCACGCTGCGCCGGCTCACCGTCGACGACGCCGAGGGCGCCGCCGGAGTGTTCGAGCTGCTGATGGGCTCGGACGTCGCGCCGCGCAAGGAGTTCATCGTGGCGGGTGGCGGGAACCTGTCCGAGGAGGACCTGGACTTCTGAGCGCCGGTCAGTCGCGCAGCAGCGACCGCCGGGGCTGCTGGGCGGTCGGCACCGGGGTCGGCATGGTGCCCGGGCTCGGCGCGGGCGCGCAGGCCGCGTCGGTCGAGGATGGCTCGTGGCTGGGTCGTGGCTGGGTCGGTGCCGCCGTTGTCGTCGATGCGGTTCGCCACGGCCGGGCCCGCGAGGAGCATGGTGAGCAGGCCTGCACATGCTGGGCGGGCCGGTGCCTACCTTTCGGCGGGTACGACGCCCAGGCGGCCGGCCACCTGGGCCGCCTCGCGCCGGGTCGTCACGCCGAGCTTGGCCAGCACGGCCGACACGTGGTGGTGGACCGTCCGCGGCGAGATGACGAGGCTCTCCGCGATCTCTCCGTTGCTCAGCCCCATCGCGATGAGAGCCAGCACCTCCTGCTCCCGGGCCGTGAGCCCGGCCGGGTGCGCCCGGGTCGCCGCCCGCGGCCCGACGCTCACCTTGGCCAGGCCGCGCTCGCGCATCCGGCGCCTGGTCAGCCGGGCGGCCGGACCGGCCTCGAGCCGGTCGAACCTGTCGAGGGCCGCGCGGAGGTCGTCGTCGGCGCCGCCGTCCCACGCGGCCAGGCCGGCCTCGTAGACGCAGCCGACCTCCTCCCACGCCCGCGCCGCGGCGGCGTGGTCCCCGGCGAGCGAGTGGCGGACGGGCAGGGGCAGCGACTCGTCAGCCAGGCCCTCCGGCCGGGGCAGGTCGAGTCGCCGCGCCCACACGGCGAGCGACCCGCCGAGCGGCCGGTTGACCGATGACGCGAGCGGGAGCACGTCCCCCAGGAGCCGCGCGGCCCGGCCACGGTCGCCGGCGAGCCAGTGCGCCTCCGCCCGAGGCAGGACCGTCTCGACGAGCCACGTGGGCTCGCCCGTCGCCCGCGCGTGGCCGACCGCCTCGTCGAGCGCCTGCTCGCCGCTCCGGTCGCCCCGCCGGACGAGGCTCAGCCCGCGCGCGACCAGCGGGGCGAAGCGGTTGGACGGCGACAGCGTCGGCCGGGCGAGCAGCTCGCTCGCGACGGCCTCCGCCTCGTCCCAGCGGTCGAGCCGGGTGAGCATCAGCGCGCGGGACCCCGCCAGGCAGACGCCGTACGTCGACACGTCGTTGTCCTCGCAGAAGGCGGTGCCGTCGAGGTAGGCCCGCTCCGCGGCGGCGTAGCGGTGCTCGTCGACGAGCCCCGCGACGAGGTTGGCGTAGGCGCGCCCCGCCTGGTCGTCGAGGCCGGCGGTGACCGAGATGGCGAGGGCCTGCCGGAGGGCGCCGTCCCACTGGGGGTCGCCGAGCGTCATCAGGACGGTGCCCCGGTTGTCGAGCGCGTCGGCGAGCACGTCGGGGAGGCCGAGCCGCCCGGCCAGCATCTCGGCCCGGTCGGTGAGCCGGAGCGCCTCGTCCGGGTGACCCTGCTGCAGCTCGTGCATCCCGTGCAGGACGAGCGCCCGCGCCACCTGCTCGGACTCACCGAGCGGCTCGAGGAGCTCCAGGGCGGCCCCGGAGAGCCGGTAGGCCTCCGGCCCCTGGTTGAGCCGCCACTTCACCCGCGCGAGCCGGCGCAGCGCGTCGCCCGCGTCCCGGACGTTCCCGATCTCGCGGTAGAGCGCGTGCGCCGTCTCCCAGGCCGACGCGGCGTCGGCCCACCGGTCGAGCAGGGAGAGCTCGGCCCCCAGGGCGGCGTGGAGCGAGGCCCGCCGACCGGCGTCGAGGCCACCCGCGAACCGCAGCGCCCGCTCGTACTGGGCGGCCGCCTCCCGGTGCGCACCGAGACCGGCGGCACGCCGGCCGGCGAGCGGTGCGAACCGCAGCACGGCGTCCGTGTCGTGGGCGCCCTCGGCCTGGTAGGCGAGCAGGGCCTCGTCGTCGATCTCGTGCGCGATCATCGCCGCCAGGAGGCGGACGTGGAGGTCGCGGCGCCGGTGGGCCGGCAGCTGGCGCTGCACGGCGATCCGACCCAGCTCGTGCCGGAAGCGCAGCCCGGTGGCGTCGCTCCGCAGGATGCCGGAGTCGAGCAGCTCGTCGAGGTGGCCGGAGGTGGCACCGGAGGCCGTGCCCAGCAGGTCGGGGTCGATCTGCGCGCCCGCGACGGCGGCCGCCGCCGCGACGTGCCGGGCCGGCGTCGAGACGCGGGCGAGCCGGGCCAGGACGATGTCACGGGCCGCGGGCGGCAGCGCGTGGTGGCCGTTGCGGATCACCTCGGTCACGAAGAAGGGATTGCCGGCCGTCAACCGGTAGACCTGGCTGGGCTCGTGACCGCTCCCGCGCGCGAGCCGTCCCACGGCGGCCGCCGAGAGCGGGCCCACCTCGATGCGCCGCGTCGTGCGCTGCAGGGCCAGGTCGCCGAGGAGGAGGCGAAGCGGGTCGGTGGCGCCCAGCTCGTCGTCGCGGTAGGTGACGACCAGGAGCGACGGGGTCCGGCCGATCCGGCGGCCGAGGAAGCGCAGTAGGTCGAGGGTGGACTCGTCGGCCCAGTGAGCGTCCTCGACGACGAGCACCGTGGGCTCGGCCGACAGCGTGTCCAGCAGCAGCGCGAAGAGCCGGTCGCGTGGTGCTCCCCGCCGGCAGGCCTCGAGCAGGTCGCCGCCCAGCTGGCCGGCGGCGTCGAAGAGCGGGGCGAGGGGCCGGGGCGTCGACAGCCCGTCGCACGCGCCCTCCGCCCAGCGGAGGTCGCGGGCACGCCGGCGCAGCTCCGCGACGACGGTCGACTTCCCGGCGCCCGCCTCGCCGGCGACCAGCACCAGCCGGCCGTGACCGACGCGGGCGTCGGCGGCATAGTCGGAGAGCGCCCCGAGCTGCGGCTCCCTCTCCAGGACCTCCATCTCGTCCACTCTCCACCCGACCGCCCGCTCCGTCCACCGCGATCGGCCCGCACTAGAGTCCGGGGGATGGATCAGAAGGCCCGCCGAGCCGCGGTCGCCAAGGCTTTCCGCGCCCGCAAGGTGGCGCTGCGGAAGGGGCATTGGCGGCTGCCCGGGGACGACGTGGTCTGGTACGTCGACCTGCGCTCCGACGGCCCGGCCCCGTCCGCCGCGCTCCGGTTCGAGATCGGTGCCTGGCCGAGCGCGCTCGGTCCCGAGCCGGACGGCGGCGCGGTCGACTGCGCCCTGCTGGCCGACGTACCGCTGGAGGAGGAGCCGGCGGCGGCCACCGACGCGATCGTCGACCGGCTCTCGGCGCTGGGGACCGTCGACGCGCTGGCCGCCGCCCGCCGGGCGGGGGAGCTCGCCGACGCCCACGTGGACCAGGACCTGCGCGAGCTGATGGGGGAGTGATGGGCGACTCGATCCAGGACACGTGGTTCCCGGACCTGACCTGCTTCGGCTGCGGCCCGGCGAACGCCGACGGGTTGCGGCTCAAGAGCCTCGCCGACGGCGAGTGGGGTGCGACGGCGACGTTCATGCCGTGGCCCCAGCACGACAACGGGCTGGGCTACCTCAACGGGGGGATCATCGCGACGCTGCTGGACTGCCACAGCGCCGCCGCCGTCGTCCACGCCGCTCACGGCCACGGATGGCCGCCCCTGGCGGGAGCTGCGCTGCCCTACGTCACCGCCGGCCTCGACGTGCGCTACCGGCGCCCCGCGCCCCTCACCGAGCCGGTCTCGCTCGTCGCGGAGATCACCGCGGCGAGCGAGGACGAGATGACGTGCGAGGTCAGGCTCGACTGGGACGGCAAGGTGCGCGCCGAGGGCACCGCGCTGTGGAAGCGGTGGCGCCCCCGCAGCTGATCGGGCCTCACTCGGTGGCGATCGCGCGGAGCACGTCCAGGCGAGCGGCGCGGATGGCCGGCACGATCGCGGCGAGTACGCCGACCACCACCGCGACCACGAGGAACGCCACCAGCTGGCCGAGCGGCAGCCCCAGGCTGGTCAGGTTGTCGGCGAGCGCCTGACGCAGCAGCACCCCGAAGAGCACGCCGATGACCAGCCCCAGCACCGCGCCCAGCACGGCGATCGCGATCGACTCGAGCGTGACCATCCGGCGCAGCTGCCGGCGGGTCAGTCCGATCGCGCGGAGCAGGCCGAGCTCGCGGGTCCGCTCGAGCACGCTGAGACCGAGCGTGTTGACGATGCCGATCACCGCGATGACGATCGCGAGGGCGAGCAGCCCGTAGATCATGAACAGCAGCTGGTTGACCTGGCCTCGGATGGAGTCGCCGAACTCCTGCTTGTCCTGCACACTCACGATCGGCAGCGGCGCGACGACCTTGTCGAGCGCCCGGTGGACGGTCGCCGCGTCGGCACCCGGCTCGAGCCTGATGCTGAGCGAGGAGTCCTGGCGCTGGACCCCGGCCGCCTCGAGCCGGTCGAGGGGGATGTTGATCTGCCCGGTGACGACGTTCGGCTCGATGATGCCGACCACCGTCGGCCGCATCGTCGCGCCGCCGGGGAAGGCGAGGGTGAACCTGCTGCCCACCTTCCAGCCGTGCTTGTCGGCGACGTCCTTGGTCACGAACGTCTCGTCACCGCGCAGCGACGTCCGTCCGGCGTCGACGTCGAGGTCGTAGATCCGTGTCAGCTGCTCGTCGTTGGCGGCGATGAACGTGTTGTCGCCGTCGATCCCGCCGAGCCGGGCGTTGGCCATCTGCTGGCGCGACACGACCGCGACGCCAGGCACCTTCTGCAGCTGGTCGCCGACCTCCGTGGGGAACGGCGTGAACGCCGCGCTCTGGACCACGAAGTCGGCGCTGAACTGCTTGTCGACCAGGTCGCCGAGCGAGCTGTTGAGGGAGGCGGCGAGGACGCCGATGAGCGACACCAGCGCCAGCCCGATCATGAGGGCGGAGGCGGTCGCGCCGGTGCGACGCGGGTCGCGCAGCGCGTTCTCGCCGGCCAGCCGGCCCGGCGTGCCGAACAGCCGCTGGAACACGTTCCGGCAGAACGCGAGCACCGGTCGGCCGAGCGCGGCGCTGATCGCGGCGACGGTGAGGATCCACAGCACCGCCCCCACGCCGATCCAGGCGGCGTCGTTGCCCGGCGGGTCGAAGAGGCCGACGACGGCGATGGCCGCACCGAGGACGAGGAAACCGGCCCCGATGAGCGTACGGCGGCGCAGCGACCGCTCCTTCGGGACGAGATCGTCGCGCATGGCGGCCACCGGGGGCACCTTCGCCGCGCGGCGTGCCGGGAGGTAGGCGGCGACCAGGGTGACGAGCACGCCGACCACATAGCTGAGCACGATCGTGCGCGGCGTCAGCGTGAGGGCGCCGCCGGCGATGTCGAGCCCGAACGTGCGGAACAGCGCCGCGAGCGCCCGGGCCAGCCCCCAGCCGACCGCGACCCCGAGGGTCGTCGCGACCAGGCCGGTGACCAGCGCCTCGAGCAGCACCGAGCCGGTGACCTGACGCTGCGAGGCGCCGAGGGCCCGGATGAGCGCGAGCTCGCGGGTGCGCTGGGCGACGAGGATCGAGAACGTGTTGACGATGATGAAGCCGCCGACGATGACGGCGATGATCGCGAACACGAGCAGGAACGTGGAGATCACGCCGAGGAACTGCCCGACGGCGTCCTTCGACTCGTCGACGACCTTGTCGCCCGTGACGGCGGTGAAGCCGGTGGGGAGCACCTTCTTGGCCGCGGCGACGAGCTGGGCCTGGTTGACGCCGTCGGCGGCGGTCAGGTTGACGGTCGTGAACACGTCGCGGCCGCCCAGGAACATCTGCTGGGCGCCCGCGGTGTCGAAGATGACCAGGATGGCGCCCGCCGTACCGCCCCCGTTGAAGTCGGCGGTGCCCACGAGGTGCAGCGTGCGGACCGGGTCACCCGAGGGGGCGATGACCTTGACGGTGTCGCCGACGGAGTAGCCGCCGCGCTCGGCCGCCCGGTGGTCGAGGAGCACCTCGTCGGGGCGCTGGGGCCAGCGGCCGGAGCGCAGGTCGAGGATGTTCTCCCCGAGCATGTTGGGGGAGCCGGAGTGGTTGAACGCCAGGGTCGGGGCACCCTGCCCGCCGACGAGCTTGCCGTGGCGGTCGAGCAGGAACAGCCCGGCGCCGTCGACGCTGCCGTCGGCACGAGCGACCTCGGGCAGGTCGGCCAGCCGGGCGACGTCCGCCGGCGGAATCGTGAGGGTGGACGGCGCGGTCTGTCCGAACGACGCGGTGCCGACCGGGCGGACCAGGGCGTCCGGAGTGGACCCCTTGATGATGTTGTCGAACGTGTGGCTCAACCCATGGCTGAAGATCAGCACGCCGGCGAGGAACGCGACGCCGAGGACGATGGCCAGCGCGCTCATGACCAGCCGCAGCTTGCGGGCGAAGAGGTTGCGCAGGGTCAGCCGCAGCATGTCAGTCGACCAGGTTCATGGCCGCCGACTGCAGCGCGGCCATGTGCTCGAGCATCTGGTCGCGGTCGGGGTGCTCGAGCTCGTCCACCACACGGCCGTCGGCGAGGAAGACGACACGGTCGCAGTACGACGCCGCCACCGCGTCGTGGGTGACCATCACGACCGTCTGCCCGAACTCGTCGACGCTGCGGCGCAGGAAGGCCAGGATCTCGCTCGACGAGGTGCTGTCGAGGTTGCCGGTGGGCTCGTCGGCGAAGACGATCCGCGGCTGGCTGACCAGCGCGCGGGCGCAGGCCACCCGCTGCTGCTGGCCGCCGGAGAGCTCGCTCGGCCGGTGCCCCAGCCGGTCGCGGAGCCCGACGGCGTCGATGACCTGGTCGAACCACGCCTGGTCGGGCTTGCGGCCGGCGAGCGAGAGGGGCAGCAGGATGTTCTCGCGCGCGGTGAGGGTCGGGATGAGGTTGAAGGCCTGGAAGACGAACCCGATCCGCTCCCGACGCAGGGTCGTGAGCTGGGTGTCCTTGAGCGCCCCGAGGGTGACACCGTCGACGACCGCCTCCCCGGAGGTGGGCGCGTCGAGGGCCGCCAGGCAGTGCATCAGCGTGGACTTCCCGGAGCCCGACGGCCCCATGACGGCGGTGAACTGGCCGGCGTACAGGTCGAGGGTCACGCCGTCCAGGGCCCGCACCTCGGAGTCGCCCGATCCGTAGGTCTTGCGCAGGTCGACGGCCCGCGCGGCGACGGCGGGCCCGTTGTCAGCGTCGGTCACCTGACAACTGTGCCCGCCCGGCCGCGGTGGTGGCTATCGGAAATGGCCCTGGACCGTCCCTGAGGCAAGGCTCACCATGCTGGACGGGTTACGCAAAAGGGACGACCGTCAGGAGGAGGTCCGACTCCGAAGCCAGCCCGGGAGGAACCAACGATGGCCACCATGCAACTTCCGATCGTGAGCACCTGCAGCGTCGAGGGCTGCTCCTACAACCACGACCACGACTGCCACGCGGGCGCGATCACGGTGACCGGCGGCACCAGCTGCGGGACCTATGTGTCCGCCGGCGTCGAGGCCGGCGTCGTGACCCGCGGGCAGGTCGGGGCCTGCCACCGCAGCGACTGCGTGCACAACGACCACCTCGAGTGCCAGGCGGAGAGCGTCGTCATCGGGGCCGGGTCCGACCCGGCGGACTGCCTGACGTTCACCAGCGCCTGAGCGGTCCGATCCCGCCGGCCCTGGTGCCTCACCGGGGCCGGCCGGCCCGGCGTGGTCAGCTGAAGAGCCTGGTCGTCAGCTTCACGACCAGGTAGAGAGTGCCGCCGAGGAAGGCGGACAGCATCGCCACGAGTATGAGGATCGCCATCAGGCCGCCGACGAGCGCTCTCAGCGTCGCCAGGACGTTGCCATGGCCTTCCCGCTCCGGTACGTGGTGGTGCCAGTGGTAGATGGCGGCCATGGTTCCCCCCGGGTGATCCCTGCCTCTCTCCGAGTAGAGAGGCGATGAACCTGACCCCTCCCACGGTAGGTCGGCGGGCCGGGCCCGGGGTCACCCGCAAGGGGGGAATCTCAGACCTTCTGGTCGAGCCGGCCGCTGTCGACGTCGTAGATGAACCCGCCGACCTTGACCGTGTCGGGGATGAGCGGGTGGGAGCGCACCTTGGCGACGTCCTCCGCGAGCGCGCGGACCTGGTCGACGACCACGCTGAGGGGCAGCCACGACGCGTCCTGCCCGGCGGACTCGGTGATGCGGGCGCGCAGCTCCGCCTCCGAGTTGCTCGCCATGGCGCAGCGGGTGTGCGGGATGACGAGGATGCGGTTCACGTTGAGGAGGTGGGCACCGAGGACCAGCGCCTCCATGGCCTGGGGGGTCACGCGGCCGCCCGGGTTGCGGAAGATCTTGGCATCACCGGGCTTCAGGCCGACCATGCGCAGCGGGTCGATGCGGCTGTCCATGCACGTCACGATCGCGACGCCCGCATGGGCCACGCCGTCGAAGCCGCTGAGACCGAAGTCCGAGGCGTAGTCGGCGTTCGCGGACAGGAGGTCGTCGAAGTCACCCATGGCCCTGCAATCTAGCCGAGCGTCTGGAGTGCCTCGGCGGCGCCCATGCCTCGGGTCCGGGCGCCACGCAGGAGGAGCAGTGCCAGCCCCGCGGCGACGAGCGCGGTGACCGCCGCTCCTGCGAAGACGGTGTGCTCCTGCGCGACCCCGGCCGACCGGATCAGGTCGCTGAAGGCCTGGCAGCGGCTGGCGCCGTCGCACACCTCCTTCACCGGCGGCAGGTCCGCCTGCTCGGCGTAGTAGCGCCGCAGCCCGAGCGTGGTGAGGCCGGCGACGCCGACGAGCATGCCGACCATCCGGGCGACCACGACGAGCGCGCCGGCCAGGCCGTGCACGACGTGGTCGGTGCTGGCGAGCACGGCCGCGTTGACCGGCGGCAGCGCGAGACCGAACCCGAAGCCGCCGAGCACCAGGGGGAGCGTCGCCGTCCAGGAGGAGAGGCTGTCGGGACCCCACGACGACATCCACCAGAAGCCGGCCGCGGCGAGCAGCATGCCGGCCGCCGCGACGGTCTCGGCCGGGAGCCGGCGTACGAGCACGCCGCCGACGAGGGCGCCCACCGGGAGCGCGACGAGGAACCGGAGCAGGACGAGCGCCGCCAGCAGCTGGCTGTCCGTGTAGACGGTGGAGCGGGCGAAGAGCGGCACGTCGATGAGCGCCGCGACGAGCGCGGCACCGACGAAGAACGAGACGGCGACCGAGCCCCAGGCAGGCCGGGCCGCGAGCGAGCCACGGGGGATGAGCGGCGCGTCGGCCCGGCGGAGGTGCACGATCAGCACGAGCGTCGCCAGGGCGGCCGCGAGGAGGTACCACCCGCCCTGGGCGGACATGACCTGGACCTTCGGGTCCGCGGTCGCGAAGGCGAGGACGACACCCCCGAGCGCGATCGCGAGGAGTACGGCGCCGGTCAGGTCGGCCTCCCGGGCGCTGGCGTACCACCCGCGCAGGTCGACCAGCGGCCGCCGCGCGGTCAGGCAGCGGACCACCAGCAGGATCCCGGCCGCGATGGTGGTGAGGCCCAGCGGGGTCATCCAGTCCGACGAGCCGACCGTCGGGACCCAGAGCTCGCCCCAGGTCAGGTCGCTCACCAGCGAGGCCGGCCGGACCCAGAGGACGATGCCCGCCGCGAGCATGACGACAAGAAGGGCGGTGCCGGGCCAGTCGAACGGTCTCGACCCCCGGACACCAGCGGCGTCCCCCTGGTCGAGCGGCGAGTGCCAGCGAGCGTATCGAGACCCGGACGGCGCGGAAGCACCGCCGATGGCCACGGCGAGCACGACACCGACGACGAGGTTGATCACGAAGATCACCCGCCAGTCGGCGACGGCGAGGACGACGGCGCCGAGCAGCGGCCCCAGCACCGAGCCGAGCTCCTGGACGGCGGACACGACGCCGAGCGGTACGCCGCGCCGCTCGACGGGGTAGAGGTCGGCGACCAGGGCGAGGGTGGCCGGTACCAGCGCACCGCCGCCGACGCCCTGCAGGAAGCGGCCCGCCACCAGCATGGGCAGGTCGTAGGCGAGCGCGGTGACGAGGGAGCCGAAGGCGAACAGGACGAGCCCGGCGACCAGCACCGGTGGCCGGCCGCGCAGGTCGGCGATCCGGCCGATGAGCGGCAGCATGGCGACGTACCCGAGCAGGAAGCCGGAGACGATCGGGGCGCCCTTCTGCAGCTGCTCCACCGACAGTCCGACGCCGTGCATGATGTCGGGCAGCGCGAGCACGACGACGTAGGTGTCGGCGGCGGCGAACGCGACAGCGACCGCGGCGAGCGCCAGGAGACCGGGTTTCGAGGCTCGCTCCGCTCGCACCTCAAACACCGACCTGCGGTGCTCGCACCTCAACCACCGACACCGGTCACGGGGCCTTGATGTCCTTCTCGGTGCCGTACTGGTCGACCGTCACCGTGTAGGTCTCGGTGTTGCCGGTGCCGTAGAAGTCGCCGGTGAGCACCGCCTGGCGCAGCTCGTGGTCGTCGGTCACCGTGTAGGTCGCGTCGACGTCGCCCTTCACCGTCGGGACGATCACCGCGGCCGAGGATGCGGGCAGTGTGCCGGAGTAGGAGGTGAGGATCTCCTTGTTGCCCGCGCCGCCGCGGACGGTCTTGCCCTTCTTCAGGCCGGTGGTCGCGGTGAGCATCGAGGACAGCCCGTGGTCGGGGGACATCAGCGCGGCCGGGTCGGGGGCGCCGTAGTCGGCCGGGTTGATGTCCTGCCAGCCGGTCGTCAGGGGCAGCTGGGCGTAGACCTTGCCGTCCACCGCGATGACGGGGACCTCGGGCTTGAGGCCGGCCACCTGGACGACGATCTTCCCGTCGAACGCGGGGGCGTGGGTGAGGACGCCCTGCGCGGAGAGCAGCCCGGTGGTGCTCGCGTCCACGTTCTTGGAGTCCAGCGTGAAGTGGACACCGCTGGTCTCGTCGAGCTTGGCCTTCGCGAGCGCCATCACCTTGTCGGGGGTGAGGGTCGGCTTGTCGGATCCACCGCCGCCGGAGCAGCCGGCCAGCAGGAGGGCAGCGGCCAGCGCGGCGAGGACGGGACGACGCATGGCGCTCAGCCTTCCACAGGGGTCGCGCCGACCAGCAGCCCGGCCGGGCCGGAGCAGGCGTCGATCGGCTGCGGCGCCGGGATCCCGGAGCCGTCGCGCCGGCCGTTGGCCTCGGGCAGCACGATGGGCGCGCCGCTGTTGGCGGCGGCCCGCGCCGGGGCCGGCCCCGCCCACGCGAAGACCAGTGTGTCCTCGCCCTTGAGGTAGCGGTGGCAACGGACGCCGCCGGTCGCCCGGCCCTTGCCCGGGTACTCGGCGAACGGGGTGACCTTCACCGAGCCCGGTTCGGTGCCCGGCAGCGCCGTCGAGGAGCCGGAGGACGTGACGACGACGGCGTCCATGCCGGCGGGGATCGCGCCGAAGAACGCGACCCGCGAGCCCTGGGCGACGCGGACGCCGGCCATGCCACCGGCGTTGCGGCCCTGCGGGCGCACGCCCTCGGCGCCGAAGTGCAGCAGCTGCGCGTCGGAGGTGATGAAGCAGAGCGTCTCGGTGCCGGTCGCGAGCTGGACCGCGCCGACGACCTCGTCGCCGTCGGAGAGGTTGATGACGTCCCACTCGTCGCGGTTGAGGATCTCCGGGTTGACGCGCTTGACGATGCCCAGCCGCGTGCCGAGGGCGAGGCCCGGGCCGTCGGCGGTCAGCGTCGTGAGTGCCAGCGCGCGCTCGCCGGGCTCGAGGGTGAGCAGCGCGGAGAGCGGTACGCCGCCCTGGAGGTTGGGGTCGACGTGGGTCGGCGGGAGGGACGGCAGGTCGAGCACGCCGAGCCGCAGCAGCCGGCCGCGAGAGGTGACGACCCCGATCTCGCCGCGGGCCGTCGTCCGGACGACGGAGGTGACCACGTCGTGGTTGGCGCGGCCCTCCCCGGTGGCGATCGGCTCGGCGTCGGACGTGCGAGCCAGCAGGCCCGTCGACGAGAGCAGCGCGAAGCAGGGGTCGTCGGCGACCTCGAGCGACATCTTCTGGGCCTCGATGGCCGCCGTACCGGCGCTGGCGAGCAGCACCGTGCGCCGGGGCGTGCCGTAGGTCTTGGCGACGTCACCCAGCTCGTCGGAGACGACCTTCTGCAGCAGCTTCTCGTCGGCCAGGATCGCGTCGAGCCCCTCGATCGTGCGCTGGAGCTCCTCCTGCTCCTTCTCGAGCTCGATCCGGGAGAACTTGGTGAGCCGGCGCAGCTGCATCTCGAGGATGTACTCGGCCTGCGCGTCGGTGAGGTCGAAGACCGACATGAGGCGCTGCTTGGCCTCGGCGCCGTTGTCGCTCGACCGGATCAGCTGGATGACCTCGTCGATGTCGAGGATCGCGATGAGGAGGCCCTCGACCAGGTGCAGCCGGGCCGCGGCCTTGTCGCGGCGGAACTGGCTGCGCCGGCGTACGACGTCGTAGCGGTGCCGCAGGAAGACCTCGAGCAGCTCCTTGAGACCGAGCGTCCGCGGCTGCCCGTCGACGAGGCAGACGTTGTTGATGCCGAAGGAGTCCTCCATCGGCGTCTGCTTGTAGAGCTGCTCGAGGAGGACCTCGGGGACGAAGCCGTTCTTGACCTCGATGACGAGGCGGGTGCCGTTGTTCTTGTCGGTGAGGTCGGTGACGGCCGAGATGCCCTGGAGCTTCTTGGACTGCACGAGCGTCTTGATGCGCTCCACGACCTTCTCGATGCCGACGCCGTAGGGCAGCTCGGTGACGACGATGCCCTTGCGGCGCCCGACCGTCTCGACCCGAGCGGTCGCGCGGATCTTGAAGCTGCCGCGGCCGTTCGTGTAGGCGTCCTTGATGCCGTCGAGGCCGACGATCGTGCCGCCGGTCGGCAGGTCCGGGCCGGGCACGAACCGCATCAGGTCCTCGACGGTCATGGCGGGGTTCCGGATGAGCTCGCGCAGTGCGGCGACCACCTCGACGAGGTTGTGCGGCGCCATGTTGGTCGCCATGCCGACCGCGATGCCGGTGGTGCCGTTGACGACCAGGTTGGGGATCGCGGCCGGCAGCACGGCGGGCTCGAGCTCGCGGGAGTCGTAGTTGGGCCGGAAGTCGACGGTGTTCTCGTCGATGTTCGCGGTCATCGCCACGGCCGGGGGAGCCATCCGGCACTCGGTGTATCGCATCGCGGCCGGGCCGTCGTCGAGCGAGCCGAAGTTGCCGTGGCCGTCGATGAACGGCAGGCGCAGCGACCAGGCCTGCGCCATCCGGACGAGCGCGTCGTAGATCGCGCCGTCGCCGTGCGGGTGCAGCCGACCCATCACCTCGCCGACGACGCGGGCGCTCTTGACGTGGCCGCGGTCGGGGAGGAGCCGCATGTCGTGCATCGTGTAGAGGATCCGGCGCTGGACCGGCTTGAGGCCGTCACGCGCGTCGGGGAGCGCCCGCGAGTAGATGACGGAGTAGGCGTACTCGAGGAACGACGACTCCATCTCCTGCTTGATGTCTGTGTCGAGGATGTGCTCCTCGAAGTCGTCAGCCGGGAGCTCGGGAGTGTTGCGTCGTGCCATGGGCGTCATTGTCCCTGGCGGTGCCGACGGTTCGTCGCCCGCCACGCCGCTGGACTTTCTCAACCGATCGGTTGACAACGGGTGCTGAGCGGTGTTGAGTCGTGCTCAACCAGGAAGTTGAGAAAGGAGCTCGGGATGTCCAAGGTGGTCATGCACGCGGTGGTCTCGGTCGACGGGTTCATCGCCGACGACAACGACCAGGTCGGTCCCCTGTTCGACTGGTACTTCAACGGGGACCACGAGCTGGGCCACCTCGGCATGAAGCTCTCGGCGGCCTCCTACGGCTACACGCGACCCATGTGGGACGCCATCGGTGCCACCGTCATGGGGCGCCGCCTGTTCGACCAGACCGACGGGTGGTCGGGCAAGCCGCCCGCGGGCAACCACCTGCTCGTCGTCTCGCACCGGCCCAAGCCCGACGGGTGGCACCCGGAGGCCGACGTACCGTTCTTCGACAACGTGCCCGACGCCGTGGTCGAGGCGAAGCGGAGGGCAGGCGATCGGACCGTGGCGATCACGGCCGGCAACATCGGCGGCCAGGCGCTCGCCGCGGGCCTGGTGGACGAGGTCGCGATGGACGTCGTTCCGGTCGTGTTCGGCAGCGGCAAGCGCTACTTCGGCGAGGTCGACGGCCAGGTCATGCTCGGGGACCCGGACGTGGTCGTCCGGGGCGATCGCGTGCTGCACCTGCGCTACCCGGTCGTCCATTGACTCCCGCTGACTCCCGCTGACTCCCGTTGGACTCCGGGGCGTAACGGGCGCCCGATAGATTTCTGCCGTGACCCAGGCAGACGCCCCCGCCTACCCCTCCCACTGGGAGGCCGACGTCCTGCTGCGCGACGGTCGTACGGCGCACATCAGGCCGGTCACCGCTGCCGACGAGGAGCTGCTCGTCGACTTCTACGACAACAGCGTGTCCGACACGTCGAAGTACTACCGGTTCTTCTCCCCGATGCCGCACCTCTCGCAGCGCGACGTCACCCGCTTCACGCACGTGGACTACGTGTCGCGGGTGGCCTTCGTCCTCATGCTGCGCGAGCGGATGATCGCCATCGGCCGCTACGACGTGGTGCAGCCGGGCGAGGCCGAGGTGGCGTTCCTGGTCAGCGACGACCACCAGGGCCGCGGCATCGGTCAGATCCTGCTGGAGCACCTCGCCCAGGCCGGCCGCGAGCGCGGCATCGAGAAGTTCGTCGCCGAGGTGCTGCCCGACAACGTGCGGATGATCCAGGTGTTCCGCGACGCCGGCTACCACGTCGCGAGCGGCTACGAGGAGGGCGTCATCCACCTCGAGTTCCCGATCGCTCCCACCGAGACGGCGATCGGGATCATGCTCAACCGCGAGCACGAGGCGGAGTCCGCCTCGATCCACCGGTTCCTCAACCCGAAGTCGGTCGCGATCATCGGGGCCTCCCGGCGCCAGGAGACCGTCGGCCAGGTGCTCGTGCGCAACATGGTCAACGCCGACTTCACCGGCCGGGTCTACGTCGTCAACCCGAACTCGTCGGCCGTCTCGGGCATGCCCGCCTACAAGTCCGTGCAGGACATCGAGGGCGAGGTCGACGTCGCCATCGTCGCCGTGCCGGCCGACGCCGTGCAGGAGGTCGTCCTCGACTGCGCGGCGAAGGGCGTGCACGGACTGGTCGTCATCTCCAGCGGCTTCGCCGAGACGGGCGAGGAGGGCCGCCAGCGGCAGCGCCGCCTGGTCGGGCTGTCCCGCTCCTACGGTCTGCGCCTGATCGGCCCCAACGCGCTCGGCATCATCAACACCGACCCGTCGGTCCGGATCAACGCCTCCCTGTCGCAGGTGATGCCGCCGCGCGGCCGGGCCGGCTTCTTCTGCCAGTCCGGCGCGCTGGGCAGCGCGATCCTGGAGAAGGTGCAGAACCGCGGCCTGGGCCTGTCCACCTTCGTCTCCGCCGGCAACCGTGCTGACGTCTCCGGCAACGACCTGCTCCAGTACTGGGAGGAGGACGACTCGACCGAGGTCGTGATGATGTATCTCGAGTCGCTCGGAAACCCTCGGAAGTTCTCCCGCATCGCCCGTCGCGTCTCGCTGCGCAAGCCGGTCGTCGCGGTCCGCTCGGGCCGGACGACGCAGGGCGTCCCCATGGGCCACGCCGTGCGCAAGATCGCCGCCCCGCCGCAGGCCGTCGACGCGATGTTCCGCCAGGCCGGGGTGATCCAGGTCGACACCCTCGAGGACATGTTCGACGTCGCCCAGCTGCTCGCCCACCAGCCGCTGCCGCGGGGCCGCCGGGTCGCGATCGTCGGCAACTCCGACGCGCTGGGCCTGCTCGCCGCCGACGCCGCCGCCGGCTCGGGCCTGGTCGTCAACCGCCAGGTCCCGCTCCCGGCCGAGCCCACGGCCGAGGACTTCGAGGACGCCCTCGACGCGGCGATCGACGACCCCGAGGTCGACGCGGTCGTCGCCGTCTACATCCCGCCGCTGAGCGTGTCCGGCGAGGACATCGCCAACGTGCTCGCCGCCGTCGGGGAGCAGTCCGACAAGCCGCTCGTCTCGTCCTTCCTCGGCGCCGAGGGCGTCCCGGAGCTGCTGCGGGTCCCCGACGTCGCCGGGTCGACCGCCGGTCGCGGCTCGGTGCCGTCGTACTCCTCGGTGGAGAGCGCGGTGCGCGCGCTCGCCCGCGTGGTCGAGTACGCCGTCTGGCTGCGCACCCCCGACGGGCCCCCGGCCGACACCGACGACATCGACCAGGACCGGGCCAAGCGGCTGGTCAGCACCGTGCTGTCGCGGCGTCCGGCCGGCGGCGAGCTCGAGCGCGAGGAGCTGGTCGAGCTGCTCGCCAGCTATGGGATCGTCCTGTGGCCGACCCTGCCGGTGAGCACCCTCGAGGAGGCGCAGGCGGCCGGTCGGCGGCTCGAGTGGGACGTCGTGCTGAAGGCCACCGCCGACCACGTGCGCGAGCGGCCCGACATGGCTCACGTGTGGCGCAACATCGGTGACGACAAGGAGATGGCCGAGGCCTGGACCTCGCTGACCACGTTCGTGGGCGACGTCGACGCCGCCGGCTTCGTGGTCCAGAAGGTCGCCGGCCCCGGCGTTCCCGTCGCCATCCGCAGCATCGAGGACCCGCTCTTCGGGCCGGTGGTCTCCTTCGGCGTCGGCGGCCCGATGAGCGAGCTGCTCGGCGACCGCAGCTATCGCATCCCGCCGCTCAGCCACCGTGACGCAGCCGCGATGGTGCGCGAGGTCAAGGCGGCGCCGATGCTGTTCGGCTACCGCGGAGCCGACGTCGTCGACGTCGAGGAGGTCGAGCGACTCATCCGGCGGGTGGCGCAGCTGCAGAACGACCTGCCCCAGATCAGCGCGCTCACCCTCGACCTCGTCCTCGCCGGCGCGCACGGTGCTCACGTGCTCACGGCAGGCGGCCGGGTGGAGCCGGTCGTCGACCCGCGCTCCGGCTGGTTCGTCCGCCGGATGGCGGCTCTTCCCGGTGACACCATCCCGAACTGACCTGCGTGACAGACTGAGCCCCATGAGCACGACCCGCATCAACGACCGCGCCTTCGAGCTGCGGCAGGCGATCGACCGCACCGGCTACTACCCGGAGGTCGTCGCCGACGGCGTCCGTTCGGCCGTGGCGGGGGAGCAGGTCCTCTCGTTCTTCGTGCACCACGAGCCGACGTTCGACCACGACGAGGTGCGCCGCCACCTGTCGGTCATCGTGGTGACCCCGACCCGCCTGATCCTCGCCCACACCGACGAGAACCCCGGCGACGACCTGCTGCCCGAGCCCTACACCTCGACCTCGACCGAGGCCGTCCGGCTCAGCGCGGTGAAGTCGGTGGTCATCACCCGGATGGTCGCCAACCCGAGCAGCGGGTCGGCCGCGCCCGCCGAGGTCGTCATGACGATCGGCTGGGGCGGCGTCTCCCGCGTCGACCTCGAGCCGGCCGGCTGCTCCGACCCGCAGTGCGACGCCGACCACGGCTACACCGGCGTCCTGTCGTCCGACGACTTCTCCCTGCGCGTGTCCGCGGCCGCGGACGGCGCGGACGCGGTCGCCGGCCTGCTGGCCTTCGCCGAGGCGCTCTCCGCACGGACGCACACCGCGTGAGCGGCAGACCCGAGCCCGGCGCCGCCGGGTTCGTCGAGCCGGCGTACGGCGTCAGGTCGCTGGGCGACGTCGTGCCGGCGGTCGCCGCGGCGGTCGGGACCGACGGGATGACCCGGTCGGGGCTGGTCCTGCCCGAGGCCGCGTCCTACGTCGTCTTCCTCGTCGACGGGCTCGGGGCCCGGCTGCTGGCGCGCTACGCGCACGCGGCGCCGTACCTCTCCTCGCTGCTCGACGTCAGCGAGCCCGGCACGGCGGGGGTGCCGTCGACGACGGCGACGAGCCTGACCTCGCTCGGCACCGGGCTGACGCCCGGCGGGCACGGGATCGTCGGCTTCACGAGCCGGATCCCGGGCACCGACCACCTGCTCAACGCGCTGCAGTGGAGCAAGGACGTCGACCCGCACGTGTGGCAGCCGAACCCGACCGCGTTCCAGAGGCTGCGCGGGCTCGGCTCGTCGGTCACGGTGGTCAACAAGCGCGAGTTCCAGGGCACCGGGCTCACCGAGGCGGCCCAGCGGGGGGCCGACTACGTCGGCGCCGACCGCGTGGGTGAGCGGATCGCCGCCGCCGTCGCGGCCTCCGCCGAGCCGAGGTCGCTGACCTACCTCTACGACGGCGACCTCGACTGGACCGGGCACCGCTACGGCCTCGCGTCACGGCAGTGGCTGCAGCAGCTGTCGATGATCGACGCCGAGGCCGAGCAGCTGCGCGATGCGCTGCCCCGGTCGGTGCGGCTCCTCGTGCTCGCCGACCACGGCATGATCGACTCGCCGGCGGAGTCCCGGCTCGACGTCGACGAGCACCCGGAGTCGGCAGCGCTGCGCGACGGGCTCGCTCTGCTCGGCGGGGAGGCCCGTTTCCGCCACCTCTACTGCCACCGCGGCGCCGTCGCCGACGTCGCCGCCACCTGGCGCCAGGTGCTGGCGGAGCAGGCGACCGTGCTCACCCGTGAAGAAGCGATCGGCCGCGGCTGGTTCGGCCAGGTCTCGCCTTCGGTGCTGCCCCGGATGGGCGACGTCATCGTCGCCTCGCGCGGCGACTTCGCCGTCATCTCGACAGCCAACTTCCCCTACGAGGCCACCCTGGTCGGCCTGCACGGCTCCCTGACCCCCGACGAGATGCTCATCCCCCTCCTGGTCGACTGACCCCGACGTCCGGGTTCGTGCCCGTCGAGTTTGGCCTTCTTGCCCGTCGAGTTTGGCGTTCCTGCCCGTCGAGTTCGGCGTTCGTGCCGGTCGAGTTCGGCGTACGTGCGGGTCGAGTTCGGCGTACCTGCCCTGGTCTCGCGGGGCGACAATCCGGATCTCGAGGGGCGAAAAGCCCGATCTCGAGGGGCGACAAGCCCGATCTCGAGGGGCAGGAAGGCCAAACTCGACGGGCAGGAACCCGGGTCTCGGAGGTCAGTCGAAGGGGAGCGGCTCGGCGGAGAGGGAGACGGCCTTGGCGCGGGCGGCGGTGAGCTGGCGACGGTGGTGCTGGCGGCAGAGCACCTCGTAGGTGACGACGCCGGGCCGGTGGGCGGCGGGGAGGTCGTCGGTGTCGCCGACGACGATGACCTCGCCCTCGGTCACCATGATCCCGTCCTCGACCCGCGCGTTGTGGGTCGCCCGCTTGCCGCACCAGCACAACGCCTCGACCTGCAGCACCTGGGTGGAGTCCGCGAGCTCGACGAGTCGGGCCGATCCCTCGAAGAGGCGGGTCCGGAAGTCGGTGAGGATGCCGAAGCAGAAGATGTCGATCTGCAGCTCGTCGACGATCTTCGCGAGGTCCTCGATCTGCGCCGCCGTGTAGAACTGCGCCTCGTCGCAGATGAAGTAGTCGATCCGCGCGCCGTGCGTCAGCGCATCGACGGTGTAGCGCCAGAAGTCGAACGTGGGGTCGACCTCGACCGCGTCGTGGGTGAGCCCGAGTCGGCTAGAGACCAGCGCCGAGCCGGCTCGGTCGTGCGCGGTGAAGATGCGGCCGGCGCGGCCGCGAGCGGCGTGGTTGTGGTTGGTCTGCAGGGCCAGGGTGCTCTTTCCGGAGTCCATCGGACCGGTGTAGAAGCGCAGTTCAGCCACGAGGGGTCATTCTGTCAGCAGGCGAGTGGGGCGGAGAGCTGGCGTCAGTCGGCCGTGCCGCCGCCGAACATGATCTCGTCCCAGGACGGGACCGAGGCGCGGCCGCGCTTCTTGGCCGGCGTACGTCGGGCGGGCGGCTCGGGCGCCGGGGCGGCCTCGGGCTCCCGCTCGGCCTCGGCGGCGGGGGCCTCGTCCACCTGCTCGGGCGCGGCAGGCCCAGCAGGCGCGACCGGGGCCTCCGGGAGGAACGCCTCCAGCGGCTCGTCCATGGGCAGCGCGTCCTCGACCGGCTCCTGGACCGTCACGGGCGTCAGGCGGCGCTCGCGGGCCTGCGCGAGGTCGTCGCGGACCGGCTCCACCTGGACCTCGGGGACGATGACGTCACCCACCAGCCAGCGGGCGTCGTCGTTGTCGAGCGAGACGAAGTTGCCCGGCGGGTCGAAGGTGAGCTCGGCGGTTCCGGACCGGGCCGGTGTCGAGTAGAGCGCGACCAGCGACCAGCGGCCGTCGCTGCGGCGCCACGAGTCCCACTCGACCGACTCGGTGTCGACGTCGATGGCGCGCAGGTGGCCGGCGACGGCCTCGCCCAGGGTGCGGGCGGTGCCCGCCGGCTCGCCGGGGCGGCGGCGTACGGACGCCTTGAGGGCGCGCTCGGCGGTGTGCTCGCGCTCGGCGATGACCGGGGCCGCGAACGGCATGATCTTCTCGACGCTGGTGCCGGCGGCGTCGGCGACCGACTCGGGGCTCTCGCCGGAGCGGATGCGGGCCTGGATGTCGCGGGGTCGCAGGGTGGGTGTGCTCATGGACGTCTTCTCCGATCGCCGAGACTGGTCGGCCGCCGCCTGGGGTGTCGGGACGGCCGTGCGGAGACTGTCGTCGACCGCGATGACGAACTCGTTGCCGTCCTGGTCGACGAGGAGCAGCCTCGACCCGTCCCGGGTCACCGTGACGGGGGTGAGCTGCCGAGGACTACCCGACGCATCGGGTCGGGCCGGGCCCGGATCCGGGCCCGGTGTCATCAGGTGGGGCAGCTCTTCGGCGGACATCCTCTTCGTCTCTTGCTCGTCGGGTGCCGCCACCTTACGACAGCACGCACGCCGATCTGGGCGCGCCACGCGGCGTGCCGCGCAACTGCCGCCGCCACCACCGTTACCGTCCTCACGTGGCGCCGGAGCACTCGACGACCCTGATCGTCACCGATCTGGTGGGCATCTTCGTGTTCGCCGTCACGGGCGCGCTCGTCGGCGTCCGCAAGGAGCTCGACGTGTTCGGCGTCCTCGTCCTGGCGCTCGCGACCGGGCTGGGCGGCGGCTTCATCCGGGACGTCCTCATCGGCGCCTCCCCGCCGGCGGCGCTCCAGGACTGGCGCTACCTGCTCGTGCCCGTCGGTGCCGGCCTGCTCACGTTCTGGTTCCACCCCACGCTCGGCAGGCTCGAGAAGACGATGAACGTCTTCGACGCGGCCGGCTTGGCCCTGTTCGGCGTCGCCGGCGCGCTCAAGGCTCTGGACTACGGCCTCGGCCCCCTGCCCTCGACGCTGATGGGCCTGGTCACGGGCATCGGGGGTGGCATGGTGCGCGACATGCTGACGAGCCGCGTCCCGGTCGTGATGCAGCGCGGCGAGCTCTACGCCATCCCGACAGCGGCCGGGGCGGCGGTGGCGGCGTTCGGGCCCGAGGCCGGGTTCGGTACGACGACGGTCGCGATCGTCGGCGGCGGCCTGTGCTTCGTCTGGCGGACGCTCGCCATGTGGCGGCACTGGCACGCTCCCGTGCCGCAGCGCTCCGCCTCGGTCTGATCGCGGTCAGTCGCCGGAGGTCCAGTCCCCGTCCGGCAGGGTGGCGATGCCGGAGCTCGCGCCGACCCGACCGACCCGGACGACCCGCACGCACGAGCCCTTCGGCAGCGTGCAGCGGAACAGCGACGGATCGACGGTGTCGCCGGTGAACGGCGGGTTGCCGAACAGCCCGAGGACCTGCAGGGTCGCGTCGCCGAGCCAGACGCTCGGCACGGCGACCCACGGGCCACCGGGCAGGCGGAGCGTCGTCGTCTCGGCCGTGCGGTCGTCGTAGACGATCAGGCGCGACTCGATCTCGTGGTCGTCGCCCGAGTCGGCGACATGGATGTGGGCGACCGCCGTCCACCGGCCGGAGGGGGAGAGCACGACCGGCTCGTCGCCGTGGTGCGGGTCGGCCGACCAGGTCGCGAGGGTCGCCGCGCCGGCGACGGAGGACCCCACCTTGAGGTCGCCGGTCCCGTCGGTGAACGCGAGCATCGAGTTCTTCGCGTCGTACAGCTGCAACCAGGAGCCGGCGACGGCTGTCACGGCTCCGGTGTCGACATCGACGGCGACCACACCTCCGCTGTTGCGCCAGTAGACGGTGCGCCGGTCGAGCGCCAGAACCCCTCCTCCCGCAGTCGCCCCCCGCGCATCGGGGAAGCCGCGGGTCCGGGCGGTGAGCTGGTCGTAGACGACGAGCTCGCGGTCCGGGCCGATCCAGGCGACCAGCGTCCCGTTGCGGTCCGCGACGAGGCGCTGCTGGTCGCCGACCTCACCGACCCGGTGCTGCCCGGCGTCAGTCACCGACCAGACGGAGCGGTGGCCGTCCATGACCGCGAAGCCCGACGAGGTGCGGACGAAGCCGTGCACGGTGAACCCGACGTCGATGCGGTCGGGCCCGACGTGGATGACCGACCCGCGTGACCAGGTCACGGGGTCGGCGATGCCGCCGCCCGTGGCGACCTCGGCGCCGTCGTGTCGCGCTCTCCCGACCAGGGCCGCGCCGCCGACCGTCACCGCCACGACCGCGAGCCCCGCGGCGGTCGCGGTGAGAGCCCGGAGGCGGCGCCGGCGTGCCCGGAGGCCGGCCTCCGCGACGATGCGCGGCAGGTCAGGTGGGGCGAAGGAGAGGGCGTTTACCCGCTCGTCGAGCAGCGCCCGCAGCCGGCCGGTCACCCGTTCACCTGCTGTGGCAGGAGGGTCGCGCCGACGAGCGGCCGGAGCGTCGTCAGCGCATCGGCCACCTGGCTCCGCAGCGCTCGGATCCCGCAGCCCATGGTCTCGGCCGCCTCGCGCTCGGTGAGGTCCTCGTAGTGGAGCAGCACGATCGCCGCCCGCTGCCCGACAGGGAGCCGGAGCAGGCAGGTCCAGAGCCACGTGCTGTCGTCGACGTCGGCGGGGCGAACCACCCGCTCGGGCTCGGCGACCGGCACGATCGGGTGGTGGCCCCGCCGACGTGACCCGGCGATCGCGGTGGTCGTCAGCGCGGTGCGGGCGTAGACCTCCGCCCGGTAGGGGTCGTGCAACCGTGGCCACGCCAGGTAGGTCCGGGTGAGCGCCTCGTGGACCAGGTCCTCTGCCGCGCTCACCTCGCCGGCGATGAGGTAGGCCGTCCGCTGCAGCGCGGGGGAGCGCAGCGCCACGAACTCGGCGAACCCGACCGACACCCCCCCGGCCACGGCACCCTCCCCTCCCGCGCCTCCCATCGTCCTCCGACGCCCAAGGTCACGGAATGGGTCAGGCCCGGCCGAGCACCCGCTCCAGGTAGGGGTTGGCGAAGACCCGCTGCGGGTCGAGCCGGTCGCGCAGCTTCACGAAGTCGTCGAACCGCTCGTACGCCGGCTCGAGGTCGGCCCGCGTCCGGGTGTGCACCTTGCCCCAGTGCGGGCGGCCGCCCGCGGCCCGCAGGACCGGCTCCATCAGCGCGAAGTAGTCCTCGTGCGGCATCGCCCGGTGGGTGTGGAAGGCCAGGTAGAACGAGTCGCGGCCGTGCGCGGTCGACAGCGGCACGTCGTCGGCGGGCGCGACCCGCAGCTCGACCGGGAAGGAGATCCGCAGGTCGGAGGCGTCGAGCAGCCGGCGGCACTCGGCGAGCACGGCGAGGCCGTCGGCCCGCGGGACGGCGTACTCCATCTCGCGGAAGACGACCCGCCGCTCGGTCGTGAAGACGCGGTGCGCGGCGTCGGAGTAGGTGCGGGGTGCGAGCAGCCGGGCGTTCATCCGGTTCATCCGCGGGATGACGCCCGGCGCGTGGTTGGCGGCGGCGGTCAGTGCGCCGAACGCGGTGTTCTGCAGGAAGTCGTCGTCGAACCACCCCCGCCAGCGCGACAGCGGCCGCACCGTGTCGAGCGGGATACGGGTGTTGCGCTTGGTCAGCAGCCGGTCCGTGTGCGGGAACCAGTAGGCGTCCACGTGGTCGGCCGCGCGGGTCAGGTCGTCGAAGGAGTCCTGGAACTCCGTCCACGACATCGGCTGCTCCACCGCCTCCAGGCCGAAGAGCGGCTCGACCCGGAACGTGACCGTCACCAGGATCCCGAGCGCGCCGAGGCCGACTCGCGCGACCTCGAGGACGTCGAGGTTCTCGTCGGCGGCCGCGGTCAGGAGCTCGCCGGCGCCGTCGACCAGCGTCAGCCCGACGACCTGCGCGGCGAGGCCGGCGACGCGGCCGCCGGTGCCGTGGGTGCCCGTGGAGATCGCGCCCGCGAGCGTCTGCTCGGCGATGTCGCCCATGTTGTGGAGCGAGAGGCCGAGGTGCTCGAGCGTCGCATTGAGGTGCTTGAGCTGGGTCCCGGCGTACGCCGTCACGGTCATCGCCTCCCGGTCGACGGCCGTGACCCCGACGAGCCCGGTGGGCGACAGCATGACGCCGTCCGGGGCGGAGATGCCGGTGAAGCTGTGCCCGGTGCCGACCATCTTCACCCGTCCGCCGCCGTCGCGGGCCTCGACGACGGCCGCGACGACCTCGTCGATCGTCCGCGGCGTCAGCGCGCGGGTGGGGGTCGCCGACTCGAGGCCTGACCAGTTGCGCCATTGCATGGCGTGAGACTAGGAGCCGGGGCGCCCGCGCGCACGCAAAGCGCCGGAGCCCGTCAGCCCTCGCCGTCGGCGGGGCGCCGTGCGGGCCATAGGGTGGCGGCCATGGACGTCAGCCCCTACGACGCGCTGTTGCTGGTCTCCTTCGGTGGTCCCGAGAAGCCGGAGGACGTGGTGCCGTTCCTGGAGAACGTGACCAGCGGTCGGGGCATCCCGCGGGAGCGGCTCGAGGAGGTCGGCCAGCACTACTTCCTCTTCGGCGGACGCTCGCCGATCAACGACCAGAACCGCTCGTTCCTGGCCGCGCTGCGGTCCGATCTGGCCGAGCACGGCGTCGACCTGCCGGTCTACTGGGGCAACCGCAACTGGGACCCCTACTTGGCCGACACGGTCGCGCAGATGAAGGCCGACGGCGTCACGCGGGTGGCCGCGTTCACGACCAGCGCCTACTCCTCCTACTCGTCGTGCCGGCAGTACCGCGAGAACCTCTACGACGCCGTCACCGCCGTCCCCGGGGCGCCGGTGATCGACAAGCTGCGCAACTACTACAACCACCCCGGCTTCACCGAGCCGGTCGTCGACGGTGCGCTGGCCGCCCTCCACGGGCTTCCCGAGGAGGTGCGCGAGGAGGCGCGGCTGGTCTTCGTGACCCACTCCATCCCCACGGCGATGAACGACACCTCTGGCCCGGCCGGCGGCGCCTACCTCGCCCAGCACCTCGACGTCGCGCGCCACGTCGCCGAACGGGTGTCCACGGAGACCGGCGTCGAGCGGGAGCACGAGCTGGTCTTCTGCTCGCGCTCGGGGGCCCCGCACGTGCCGTGGCTCGAGCCGGACGTCAACGACCGGCTCGAGGAGCTCGCTGCCACCGGGACGCGCGCGGTCGTGCTCATCCCGGTCGGCTTCGTCAGCGACCACATGGAGGTCGTCTACGACCTCGACACCGAGGCGCTGGCCACCTGCGAGCGGCTCGGCATCGCGGGCCGCCGCGCGGCGACGCCGGGTGACGACGCCCGCTTCGTGGCCGCGGTCCGCGACCTGCTGCTCGAGCGTGCCGCCGTCGAGCGCGGCGAGGAGGTCGTCCGGGCGTCCGTCGGCGACCTCGGCCCGCTGTGGGACAGGTGTCCCGTCGGCTGCTGCCGCAACCTGCGTGACGAGGACCGGCCCGCCCTCTGCGGTGAGGCTCGATGAGCACTGACCTGAGCACCGAGCTCCTCGACGTCGCGGTGCGCGCCGCCCGCGCCGCTGCGGACCTCGTCCGCGAGCGGGCGGATGCCGGCGTCACGGTCGCCGCGACCAAGTCGAGCGACGTCGACGTCGTCACCCAGGCCGACCGCGACTCCGAGACGTTGCTGCGAGCCACGATCCTGGCCGAGCGGCCCGGCGACGCGTTCTTCGGCGAGGAGGGGGAGGACGTCGAGGGGACGACCGGCGTGCGCTGGATCGTCGACCCGATCGACGGGACCGTGAACTTCGTCTACGGCCTTCCCGAGTACGCCATCTCGGTGGCGGCCGAGGTGGACGGGCGGGTCGTCGCCGGGGTGGTCCTCAACGTGGCCACCGGCGTGGAGTACACCGCGCACCGCACCCCGGACGGGGTCGTCGCGCGGAAGGGCGACCGGCCGGTCGTCGTCCGCGGTCCGGCGCCGTTGGCCCAGCGCCTCGTCATCACCGGCTTCAGCTATGACGCCGACGTACGCCGGCGCCAGGCGGAGGGCCTGGTGCGGCTGCTGCCGCAGGTCCGTGACATCCGCCGGCACGGATCCTGCGCGCTGGAGCTCTGCCACCTCGCCGACGGGCAGGCGGACGCCTACTTCGAGGTGGGGGTCAACCTGTGGGACTACGCCGCCGGCGCACTGGTCGCCGAGGGCGCCGGCGCCCGGGTCGAGGTGCACCCGGGCTTCCCCGACCGCGCGCTCGTGGTGGCCGCTCCGGAGCACGGGTTCGAGGAGTTCCTGAACGCTGTCCTCGATGCGGGGTACGGCGGGGAATAGCCACTCGTCACCGACTGTTCACGACACGCACTGCCGAACCGGTGTGCGGACCGTAAGCGGCATGGTGCACAATCTCGCCCCGACGATCGGGCTCGGGATCCGATACGCGTGGGCTTGGAACGAAGGGAGTGGTGACGCATGGCGACGGACTACGACGCTCCGCGCAAGACAGACGAGGAGCAGTCCGAGGAGAGCATCGAAGAGCTCAAGGCGCGCCGTCACGACAAGAACTCCGGCAAGGTCGACGAGGACGAGGCGGAGGCCGCTGAGTCCTTCGAGCTCCCTGGTGCCGACCTCTCGCACGAGGAGCTCGCTGTCGAGGTGAAGCCCAAGCAGGAGGACGAGTTCACCTGCATGAGCTGCTTCCTGGTGCACCACCGCAGCCAGCTGGCTGACGAGAAGCGGATGATCTGCAAGGACTGCGCCTGACGGACGCATGCAAAAGGCCGCGACCTGGACGGGTCGCGGCCTTTTCTGCTGCTCTGGTTCTGACCGGAGCAGGGACTAGTCCTCGTCCTTCTCCAGCTGCGGCGGCAGGTGGCCGGCCGACTTGACGTAGTAGTTGGCCGCCCGTCGCTGGGCGAACATCCGGGCGAGGGCGACCGCTGCGCCGGTCGCGGCCGACCAGGCGACCGCCTCCCAGAGCGCGACGTCGGGGTCGGCCGGGTTGCCCGGCGGCTTCCGGCGCGTCGACACCTGCCAGCCCTTGTCGAGCGCCTTGCGGGCGACGGTGGCCGCGCCCAGCGCCGACACCGTCGAGAGGATCGTCCAGATCTTGGAGCCCTTGGGGCCCTTGGAACCCTTCGCCATGTGATCCACCCTAGTGGGTCGGATCAGTCGCGGTTCCCGGCCGTCAGGGCGGCGAGGGCCGAGGCGAGCCCTTCGGGGTGCCGGGTGCTGAGGAGCCAGTACGGCGCCGGGTCGGCCGGGTCGGAGATCTGCACCTTGACGGCGCGCTTCACGTACGGCCGCAGCACCAGGAAGGCCCGGGCGTCGGCGTCGACGCCCGCGGCTCGGCGAGTCGCCTCGCCGTCGAGCGCCTCGGCGAGGCCGAGGTAGGCCGCCTCGATCCGCGCGTGCCCAGCACGGAGGTGACCGTCGGCGACCTCGATGGTCGCCGAGCCGTAGGCGATGAAGGCGAGCGAGAGCAGCGCCAGGATGGCGGCGGTGGTCGCCCAGGCCCACTCCCCGGGGACGGCGACGATCAGCGCCAACCACAGGGTGGCCACGAACATCACGCCCTGCACCCACCAGCGGAGTGGGACGAAGAGGCGCTCCCGGTAGGCGGGCGTGGGCCCGGTGCTGCCGGGGGCGGAGTTGCTCACGAGGGGAGAGTTTCCCATCCACCTCACGACCGCTGACGATAGGGTCCCGCGGGTGTCCGAACCACTGCGCCGAAACCAGCTCGGGGCCACCTCGCTCGAGGTGGCGCTGCACCGGCTCGACCCCGACCTGCCCCCGCCGTCGTACGCCCATCCCGGCGACGCCGGCGCCGACCTGATGACAGCCGTCGACGTGCGGCTGGCGCCGGGGGAGCGGGCCCTCGTCCCGACGGGCGTCGCGATCGCGCTGCCCGAGGGGTACGTCGCCCTGGTGCACCCCCGCTCGGGGCTGGCCGCCCGGCACGGGCTCTCGATCGTCAACACCCCCGGGACCGTCGACGCGGGCTACCGGGGCGAGATCAAGGTGCTGCTCGTCAACCACGACCCGGTCGAGCCGATCGAGCTGTCCCGGGGCGATCGGATCGCCCAGCTGGTGATCCAACGGGTCGAGCGCGCGGCCTTCGTGGAGGTCGACGTGCTGCCGGAGTCGGTGCGTGGCGGCGGGGGTTACGGTTCTACCGGAGGGTTCGGCAGCACCGGGCCCCGTCAGACGTGAGGGAAGAGTCCAGGTGAAGTTCCGCCGCAAGTCCGCAGAGCCTCAGAGCGCCGCCGACGACGGGATCGACGCCGTCGACGCTGCGGGTGCCGACGCGTCGACGGAGGTCCCGGCGGAGCCGGTGGCCGGCCCCTACGACGCCGACGAGCTGCCCGACGAGGCCGCGGCGGTCGAGCGGGTCGACCTCGGCTCGATCGCGCTCGCGCCGTTCCCCGGACGGGAGCTGCGGCTCCAGGTCGACGAGTCGACCGGTGCGGTCCAGGCCGCCCTGCTGACCGCCGAGGACGGCGCCCTCGAGCTGCGGGCGTTCGCCGCGCCGCGCAACGGCGACCTGTGGGGCGACGTGCGTCCCCAGCTGGCGACCGACGTACAGAGCCGCGGCGGCACCGTCACCGAGCGCGAGGGCCGCTGGGGCACCGAGCTGGTCTGCCAGCTCGCCGTACAGCTGCCCGACGGGCAGGCCGGCACCCAGGTCTCGCGGATCATCGGGATCAACGGTCCGCGCTGGCTGCTCCGGGCCACGCTGCTGGGTCGTCCGGCGGTCGACGGCGACTACGCGCAGTCGTGGGAGGACGGCCTCACCGACATCGTCGTACGTCGCGGCGCCGGCGCGATGCCGGTCGGCGAGGCGCTGCCGCTCACCCTGCCGCCCCAGGCGCAGCGGGTGCAGTGATGGGACGCCTGCGCGCCAAGCTCAGCGAGTGGGCGAACACGGCCGACCAGGACGCGCGTGACCTGCGCACCGTCTACGAGGCCAAGGATGTCGTCTCCATCGGCGAGGCGGCCGACCGTGAGCTCGTCCGGCTGCGCGGCACGCTGCGCACGGTCACCCTCCGTCCGCGAGGCGGCGTCCCCGCGCTGGAGGCCGAGCTCTTCGACGGCACCGGCATGCTGACGATCGTCTGGCTCGGCCGCCGCCACATCGCCGGGATCAGCCCCGGCCGCTCGCTCCAGGTCCAGGGCCGGATCGGCGTCCACGACGGCGTCCGAACGCTCTACAACCCGCGCTACGAGCTCATCCCGTGAGCGAAGTGACCGAGCCCGAGCACACCTCACCGGCCACCGTCGAGACGGTCGAGGCCGTCGTACGACGCCAGATGGCGCAGTCGCTCGGCGGCCGGCGGGGCATGGTCGAGGCCGGCGTACCCGGCCTCGTCTTCACGCTCCTCTGGCTGACGACCAAGGACCTGCCGATCGCCCTGATCTCGGCCGGCGGCGTCGCGGTCGCTGCGCTGGTGATCAGGCTGCTGGAGCGCACCACCGTCCAGTACGTCGTCAACGCGATCGTCGGCATCGCCATCGGCTGGGTCTTCGTGCGGCTGGCGGCGAGCAGCGGCGGCACCGAGTCCGAGCAGGCGCTGGCCTTCTTCCTGCCGGGGATCATCTGGAGCGGCGCCTACACGGTGCTGATGGTGTTCTCCTGCCTGGTCGGCTGGCCATTCATCGGGTTCATGGTCGGCTCGGTGTCGGGCGACCCGACGGCGTGGCACGACGACAAGCAGGTCGTGAGGCTGTGCTCCCGACTCACCTGGCTGTTCCTCGCGCCGGGCGCGATCGGGGTGCTGCTGCAGGGGCCCGTCTACCTGCTCGGTCACTCGGGCACGATCGACACCGACACCGCCGTCGCGATCATCGGGGTGCTGCGGCTCGGCCTCGGCTGGCCGCTCCGCATCGCGTCGTGGGGGACGATGGTGTGGCTGCTCGCCCGCAACGCCACCCCGGTCCAGGGTCGGGCGGACGCTGCCTGAGCTGGCCTGACGCCTGAGCGCTCGGGCGCGCCCGGCTCAGCCGTGGTGGTGCTCCGGCGACAGCAGCCGCTCGAGCTCGTCCTCGTTGTCGGGGGGCACGACGAACAAGAGCTCGTCACCGGACTCGACCGGCTGCTCCGGGTCGGGGGTGTAGACCATCCCGTCGCGCAGGATGGAGACCAGCGCGCAGTTCTCGGGAAACGGGATCAGGCCGGCCGGCTTGCCGACGTACGGGCTGTCGGCGGGGAGGGTGAGCTCGACCAGGTTGGCGTTGCCCTGCCGGAAGGTGAAGAGCCGCACCAGGTCGCCGACGGTCACCGCCTCCTCGACGAGGGCCGACATGATGCGCGGGGTCGACACGTTGACGTCGACGCCCCAGGCCTCGGTGAAGAGCCACTCGTTGTTGGGGTGGTTGACCCGGCCCACGGTCCGGGGGACGCCGAACTCCGTCTTGGCGAGCAGCGACGTCACGAGGTTGACCTTGTCGTCGCCGGTGGCGGCGATGACGACGTCGCAGCGGTCGAGCCGGGCCTCCTCGAGCGAGGACAGCTCGCAGGCGTCGGCGAGCAGCCACTCGGCGTCGGGGACGCGCTCGGGCTTGATGGACCCGGGGTCCTTGTCGATGAGCAGGATCTCGTGGCCGTTGGTGATCAGCTCGCGCGCGATCGATCGGCCGACGGCACCGGCTCCGGCGATGGCAACCCTCATGTCAGTGCTCCTGCGGACCCGTGTCGAAGACGTCGTAGGCGTGCTGCGCGTTCTCCTCGCGCATCACGACGTGTAGCAGGTCGCCCTCCTGGATGACGCTGTCCCGGGTGGGCAGCACGCCCTCGCCGAGCCGGTCGATCCAGGCGATCCGGCAACGGGACTGCTCCTGGAAGTGGACCGTCCGCTGGCCGATCCAGACCGACGTCACCGGCACCTGGTCGAGCCGGATCGTGCCCGACGGGTCGCGGTAGTCGGGCTCGGCGCCGGCGGGCAGCAGCCGGCGCAGCACCTGGTCGGCCGTCCACTTGACCGTGGCCACCGTGGTGATGCCGAGCCGCTGGTAGACCTCGGCACGCCCGGGGTCGTAGATGCGGGCCACGACCTGCTGGATCCCGAACGTCTCGCGCGCGACGCGCGCCGCGATGATGTTCGAGTTGTCACCGCTCGAGACCGCGGCGAAGGCGTCCGCACGGCGGATGCCGGCCTTCTCCAGGACTTCCTGGTCGAAGCCGATCCCGGTGATCTTGTCGCCGTTGAAACCGGGCCCCAGACGGCGGAACGCATCGGGCTCGCTGTCGATGACGGAGACCGTGTGATTGCGGTCCTCGAGGCTTCGGGCGAGCGTCGAGCCGACGCGGCCGCACCCCATGATCACTACGTGCACGGGCCCACCGTATCCGCAGTTGACGTCGCGGACGCCAACCTGCCGTAGCCTTGCCGCTCGTGGGTGTAGGTGACGTCTCCAAGCGCATTCTCCTCGGCCGCAAGCTGAGGAGCTCCCAGCTGGGGGAGACGCTGCTTCCGAAGCGGATCGCGCTGCCGGTGTTCGCCAGCGACGCGCTCTCGTCGGTGGCCTACGCTCCGGACGAGGTCTTCATCATGCTGTCGCTGGCCGGTGCCTCGGCCTACGTCTGGTCGTGGAAGATCGGCATCGCGGTCGCCCTCGTGATGCTCACCGTCGTGGCTTCCTACCGGCAGAACGTCCACGCCTATCCCTCCGGCGGCGGCGACTACGAGGTCGCCACGGTCAACCTCGGCCCCAACGCCGGCGTGACCGTCGCCTCTGCGCTGCTCGTCGACTACGTCCTCACGGTGGCGGTGTCGATCTCCTCCGGCGTGCAGAACGCGGCGTCGGCGCTGGGCTTCGTCCACGGCCACGAGGCGACGGTGGCCACGCTGCTGGTGGTCCTGCTGGCGGCGGTGAACCTGCGCGGCGTGCGCGAGTCGGGCACGTTCTTCGCGATCCCGACCTACGGCTTCATGGTCGCGATCCTCGGCATGGGCGCCTTCGGCATCCTCCAGTACGCCGCCGGCTCCCTGCACCCCGTCGAGAGCGCGGACCTCACCGTGGTGCCCGACGCGGACCACCAGGGGACGCTCACCCAGGTCGCGCTCATCTTCCTGCTGGCGCGGGCGTTCTCATCGGGCTGCGCGGCGCTGACCGGCGTCGAGGCGATCAGCAACGGCGTGCCCGCGTTCCGCCGGCCGAAGAGCCGGAACGCAGCGACCACGCTGCTGCTGCTCGGCACCATCGCGATCACCATGCTGATGAGCATCATCCTGCTCGCCCACACGATGGCCCTGAAGTACGTCGACCCCGGCGACGTGGGCCGCCTCCGGGACGCCAGCGGCAACCCGCTTCCCGTCGACTACCAGCAGCACACGGTGGTCGCCCAGTTGGCCCGCGCCGTCTTCCACGACTTCTCGCCCGGCTTCTACTTCGTCGTGGCCATGACCGGCATCATCCTGGTGCTGGCCGCCAACACGGCGTTCAACGGGTTCCCGGTGCTCGGCTCGATCCTGGCCCGCGACGGCTTCGCACCGCGGGCACTCGGCGCCCGCGGCGACCGCCTGGCCTACAGCAACGGCATCCTCTTCCTCGCGATCCTCGCGATCGTCCTGATCCAGGCCTTCGACGCCCAGACGACCCGGCTCATCCAGCTCTACATCGTCGGCGTGTTCGTGTCGTTCAACCTCAGCCAGCTGGGCATGATCCGGCACTGGACGCGCCACCTGAAGACCGAGCGCGACCCAGCGGTCCGGCGTCGCATGCAGCGGTCGCGGGTCATCAACACCTTCGGCCTGGGCATGACCGCGGTGGTGTTCGTGGTGGTGCTGCTGACCAAGTTCCTGGCCGGCGCCTGGATCGCGATCCTGGCGATGGTCGTGTTCTTCATCTTCATGAAGGGCATCCGCAAGCACTACGACCGCGTCGAGCAGGAGCTCGAGGCGGGCGACGAGGACAAGGTCATGCCGACCCGCGTCCACGCGATCGTGCTCGTCTCCAAGCTGCACAAGCCCACCCTGCGGGCGCTCGCCTACGCCCGGGCGTCGCGCCCCAACACCCTCGAGGCCGTCACCGTGTCGATCGAGGACGAGGCGACCGAGCGGCTCCTCGCGGAGTGGGACCAGCGCAACTTCGACCTCCCGCTGAAGGTGCTGCACTCGCCGTACCGCCAGATCGCGAAGCCGATCGTCGACTACGCCTCGGCGATCCGGAAGTCGAACCCGCGCGGCGTCGTCGCCGTCTACATCCCCGAGTACGTCGTCGGTCGCTGGTGGGAGCAGCTGCTCCACAACCAGACCGCCCTCCGGCTCAAGGGCCGGCTGCTCTTCCAGCCGGGCGTGATGGTGATCTCGGTGCCCTACCAGCTCAGCTCCACCATCGGCCGCAAGCCGGAGGACTGGGTGCGCCCGAGCTACAGCGACCGCTACGGCCCGACCCGCGGCAACCAGGTCGGTCGGTGACCGGCTGGCCGCCGCCGGCGGCCTGGCGGGGCGCCGTCGCCCTCGAGCCGCTCACCGCAGCACTGGTCGACCTCGACACGTCGGCGTACGCCGCCAGCCCGGTCGCCGTCCAGCGGCACTCCGCCGGCCGCTGGCCCGCGCGGCTGACCCGCGAGGACAACCTCGCCCTCATCGCCCACCACGAGGCCGAGCACCGCGCCGGTGAGGCGTTCGCCTACGCGATCCTCACCGACGACCGTGCCCGCGAGCTCGGCTGCGCCTACCTCCGCCCGCTCGATCGGTTCCTCGAGCGCACCGGCACGCGGCTGGCCGGCCCGCCGGAGGGCGCCGCGATCGCGACGTTCTGGCTGCTCGACGACGCCTCGGCCCGCCCGGACGAGCTCGCCGTCGTGACCGAGCTGCTCGCCTGGGCCGACGCCTGGGCCGTCGCCCGGCCCGTGTTCCGCTGCCTGCCCGAGGAGACCGCCAGCGTCGCGGCTCTGGAGGCGCTCGGGCTGACCGAGCTCGCGGCCAGCCACCAGGAGCTGCCCTACCGCTGGTTCGCCGCCACGGGCCCGCAGCCCGCGGTCCGGCCTCTGGCAGGCTGAGCGCGTGAACAGCCGACCCCGCCGTCCCGCACGCACGGCCCGGCCGCGGAAGCCCCGCGGTCGCTCACGGGTCGGGGAGCGGTTCGAGACCGTCGCGGGGCCGATCGCCCACGGCGGCCACGTCGTCGTCCGCGTCCCCACCGGTGGAGTCCATGAGCCGACCGGTGAGCCGGAGACGCGGGTCGTGTTCGTCCGCCACGCACTGCCGGGGGAGCGCGTGCTGGTCGAGATCACCGAGGGGACCGACGGCGACCGCTTCTGGCGAGGCGACGCCGTCGAGGTCCTGGAGGCCTCGCCGGACCGGGTGACACCGCCCTGCCCCTACGCCGGTCCCCGCAGGTGCGGCGGCTGCGACTTCCAGCACGTCGCCCCCGCCGCCCAGCGTGCGCTCAAGGCCGCCGTCCTGCGCGAGCAGCTGACCCGGCTGGCCCGGCTCGACCCGGCCGACCCACTCCTCGGGCCGTTCCTCGACACCGTCGTCGAGGCGGTGCCCGGCGACGACGACGGGCTGCGCTGGCGCACGCGCCAGAGCTACGCCCGCACCCCCGACGGCCGTCGGGCGATGCGACTGCACCGCTCGCACGACGTCATCCCGGTCGAGGACTGCCTCATCGCGAGGACCGACGCCCGCGAGCCCGCACCTGGCACGGTGACCGAGACCGCCCTCGGCCGCTCCTTCACGGTGGCCGCCGACGGCTTCTGGCAGGTCCACCCCGGAGCACCAGGCGTCCTCGTCGACACGGTGCTCGAGCTGCTCGACCCGGGGCCCGGCGAGTCGGTGCTCGACCTCTACTCCGGCGTGGGGCTCTTCACCGCCTTCCTCGCCGACCGGGTCGGGCCCGAGGGGCGCGTGGTCGCGATCGAGGGTGACCGGCGCGCGTCCGACCTCTCCCGCGACAACGTCCCGGCGGCCGAGGTCGCCGCCGGCGAGGTCGGCCACGTGCTCTCCACCTCGTACGCCGGACCCGTGGATCTCGTCGTCCTCGACCCGCCCCGCGAAGGCGCTCGCCGGGGCGTGGTCGAGCAGGTCGTCACACGCACGCCCCGCGCGGTCGCCTACGTCGCGTGCGACCCGGCGGCCCTGGCCCGCGACGTCGCGATCTTCGCCGAGCACGGCTACCGGCTCGCGGGGTTGCGGGCGTTCGACCTGTTCCCGATGACGCACCACCTCGAGTGCGTCGCGCTGCTCGTCCCCGGCGACGACGCCGACAACAGAGTGGAGTGAACCCATGAGGCTCGGTGTCATCGTCATGCAGACCAGGCCGTGGCGGCAGCTGGCGGCCGACTTCAGGCTGATGGAGGAGCTCGGCTACGACGCGGCGTACGTCTACGACCACCTGACCCATCCGACCGCCGCGGGTGGTTGGCTCGCCGACGGGTTCACCACCCTGGCGGCCGCCGCCGGCGTCACCGACCGGATGGAGCTGGGCCCGCTGGTGGCGTCGGGCCACCTGCACTCGCCGGTGGCCCTCGCCCGCCTGGCCGCGACGGTCCAGGACGTCTCCGGCGGCCGGCTCGTGCTCGGACTCGGCGCCGGCGCGCCCGGCTGCGCGCTGGCCGACCGCGACGAGACGGTGACGGGCGGCCAGCTGTCGGCCCGGCTGGTCGACGTCGTCGAGGGACTCCAGGCGGTGTGGGGCGGCGCGACCGAGTGGCGGGGCCGAGCGATCGGGTTCTCCGGCGTGGAGACGACTCCGCTGCCGCCGGCGGCGGACCGGCCCTTCCTCCTGCTCGCCGCGCACGGCCCGCGGGCGTTGGCGCTGGCCGCGCGCCACGCCGACGGGTGGAACACCTACGGCGGTCCCGGGTCGACGACGCTGGCTCCCGAGCAGTTCTGGGCCGCCGTACGGGACCAGGCGGCGCGGTTCGAGGATGCCTGCGTCACGCTGGACCGCGATCCGGCGTCCCTCCGGCGCTCCCTGCTGCTCGGCTTCGGCAGCGTCCGGCCGACGGCGTCGGTCGAGGCCTACCGCGACGCCGTCGGGCGGGCGGCAGGGCTCGGGTTCGACGAGCTCGTCGTCTACGGGCCGTTCACGCCGCCGGGCGACCACTTCCACTCCACGGTCGAGGTGCACGCTGAGGTCCTGGCCGCCCCGCACTGAGCCGTCAGCGGTCGGTGGCGAGGAACCTGCGCGATCCCGACACTGACGACGAGCACGGCGACGACGTTTCCACCCGGCCACTGCCGATGACCGCGCTGGTCACCAGCTCGACGGCGACGGCGAGGTAGGGCCACGCGACCGCGCGCGCCCGCCAGAGCGCGACGAACACGACCCGCATCCCGACCTGCGGCACTTCGCGACACCCCTCGACATCGTGTATCTTGATATCGAGAGATTAGGAACGGTCGAACGAAGGCAAGCCTTACTGTCGAGCCCGCGCGCAGGCGCGGCAAGATGGGTTCGACGTTGCTCGTGCAGACCACGACAGAGGAGATGACGGCGTTGGCCAGCAAGGACAGCTTCGGTGCGAAGAGCACCCTGGACGTGGACGGCAAGTCCTACGAGATCTTCCGGCTCGATGCCGTGAGGGGCGACGGTCTCCCCGAGAACGCAGTCGCCAGCCTTCCCTACAGCCTGAAGGTCCTGCTGGAGAACCTGCTCCGCACCGAGGACGGCGCCGACATCACCGCCGACGACATCAAGGCGCTGGCCGGCTGGGACGAGACCGCCCAGCCCGACAAGGAGATCCAGTTCACGCCGGCGCGCGTGATCATGCAGGACTTCACCGGCGTGCCCTGCATCGTCGACCTGGCCACCCTCCGTGAGGCCGCGGCCGAGCTCGGCGCCGACGCGTCGAAGATCAACCCGCTCGCCCCCGCCGAGATGGTCATCGACCACTCCGTCATCGCGGAGGCGTTCGGCACGCCGGAGGCGTTCGTCCGCAACGTCGAGATCGAGTACGACCGCAACAAGGAGCGCTACCAGTTCCTCCGCTGGGGCCAGACCGCGTTCGACGACTTCAAGGTCGTCCCGCCGGGCACCGGCATCGTGCACCAGGTCAACATCGAGCACCTCGCCCGCACCGTCTTCACGCGTGAGGTCGACGGGGAGCTCCAGGCCTACCCCGACACCTGCGTCGGCACCGACTCCCACACCACGATGGTCAACGGGCTCGGCGTCCTCGGCTTCGGCGTCGGCGGCATCGAGGCGGAGGCGGCCCTGCTCGGTCAGCCCGTCTCGATGCTCATCCCGCGTGTGGTCGGCTTCAAGCTCCACGGCGACCTGCCCGAGGGCTCCACCGCCACCGACCTCGTCCTCACGATCACCGAGATGCTGCGCAAGCACGGCGTCGTCGGCAAGTTCGTCGAGTTCTACGGCGCCGGCGTCACGGCCCTGCCGCTCGCCAACCGCGCCACCATCGGCAACATGAGCCCGGAGTTCGGCTCGACCATCGCGATCTTCCCGATCGACGAGGAGACCATCAACTACCTCAAGCTCACCGGCCGCAGCGAGGAGCAGCTCAAGCTCGTCGAGGCGTACGCCAAGGAGCAGGGCCTCTGGCACGACCCCGCCGCCGAGCCGCGCTTCTCCGAGCACCTCGAGCTCGACCTCTCGACGGTCGTCCCGTCGATCGCCGGCCCCAAGCGCCCGCAGGACCGCGTCTCGCTCACCGACGCCAAGACCGCCTTCCGCGGCGCGCTCGTCGACTACGCCGGCGACGCCCAGGACGAGGAGGGCTACGACGAGGCGGTCGCCGAGTCCTTCCCGGGCAGCGACGCGCCGTCGTACTCCGGCGGCAACGGCTCCTCGCCGGCCCCGAGCGACCACCTCTCGGCCGCGCCGAAGGACGGCGGCCGCGCCAGCGCCCCTGTCGAGGTGACCCTCGAGGACGGCACGAAGTTCACGCTCGACCACGGCGCCGTCACGATCGCGTCGATCACGTCGTGCACCAACACGTCGAACCCCTCGGTCATGATCGGCGCCGCGCTGCTGGCCAAGAAGGCCGTCGAGAAGGGCCTGTCCCGCAAGCCGTGGGTCAAGACGACGCTCGCGCCCGGCTCCCAGGTGGTCAGCGACTACTACGACAAGTCCGGCCTGACGCCCTACCTCGAGAAGCTCGGCTTCAACCTGGTCGGCTACGGCTGCGTCACCTGCATCGGCAACTCGGGCCCGCTCATCCCCGAGGTCTCGGCCGCCGTGCAGGAGAAGGACCTCGCGGTCGTCTCGGTCCTCTCGGGCAACCGCAACTTCGAGGGCCGCATCAACCCCGACATCAAGATGAACTACCTGGCGTCGCCGCCGTTGGTCATCGCCTACGCGCTGGCCGGCTCCATGGACGTCGACCTGTTCAACGACCCGCTCGGCACCGACTCCGAGGGCAACGACGTCTTCCTCAAGGACATCTGGCCCGACCCGGCCGAGGTCGAGCAGGTCATCCAGCAGGCGATCGCCTCGGACATGTTCACCAAGGGCTACGCCGACGTCTTCGCCGGTGACGAGCGCTGGCAGAACCTGCCGACCCCGACCGGTGACACGTTCACCTGGGACGAGGAGTCGACCTACGTCCGCAAGGCGCCGTACTTCGACGGCATGGACAAGAGCCCCTCGCCGGTCACCGACATCGAGGGCGCGCGGGTCCTGCTCAAGCTGGGCGACTCGGTCACCACCGACCACATCAGCCCGGCCGGCAACATCAAGAAGGACTCGCCCGCGGGCCAGTACCTCACCGAGCACGGCGTCGAGCAGCGTGACTTCAACTCCTACGGCTCGCGCCGAGGCAACCACGAGGTCATGATCCGCGGCACGTTCGCCAACATCCGCCTGCGCAACCAGATCGCGCCGGGCACCGAAGGCGGCTTCACCCGCGACTTCACCCAGGCCGACGGCCCGGTGACCACGGTCTACGACGCCTCGCAGAACTACCAGGCCGCCGGCACCCCGCTGGTCGTCCTGGCCGGCAAGGAGTACGGCTCCGGCTCGTCCCGCGACTGGGCGGCGAAGGGCACCTCGCTGCTGGGTGTGAAGGCGGTCATCGCCGAGTCCTACGAGCGCATCCACCGCTCGAACCTCATCGGCATGGGCGTCATCCCGCTGCAGTTCCCCGAGGGCCAGAACGCCGAGTCGCTCGGCCTGACCGGCGAGGAGACCTTCTCGATCACCGGCATCACCGAGCTCAACGAGGGCCGCACGCCCAAGACCGTCAAGGTCAAGGCGGGCGACATCGAGTTCGACGCGGTCGTCCGCATCGACACCCCCGGTGAGGCGAACTACTACCGCAACGGCGGCATCCTGCAGTACGTACTGCGCAACCTGCTCAACGGCTGACCCAGCCGCTCCCGACGCCCCGGCCCGCTCCTGCGGCCGGGGCGTCGGCGCGTTCCACGGGGGAGTGGGTCGGGAGACGAGGGATACCGGCCACCCATGACTGTGCGCTCCGCCACCCGCCGGCTGATCGTCGCAGCGGTGGCCGGCCTCCTGGCCGTCACGTTGGCGCCCGCCGTACCGGCCCACGCCGCCTCCGCCAACCCGCTGGTCGGGGGTTGGGGGCTCTACACGGGCCAGTGGGACAGGACCTATCCGACGTACCGGCAGGCGAAGGGCCGGAAGAAGAGACTGTTCGCGAAGGTCGCGCTGCAGCCGCACGCCGCCTGGTTCACCAGCCCCGACATCCCGAAGCTGGTCAACAACCTGGGTGAGTACATCCGCAACACCCAGCACGGGAACCCCGACGCCCTCGTCCAGTTCGCGCTGTTCCGTCAGTGGCCGCACGGCGAGAAGCGGCGCAACGTCCCGCTGACGCCGCAGGAGCAGGCGGCCTACCGCGACTGGATCGACACCGCGGCGCGCGTCATCGGCCGCTCCCGCACGATGATCATCCTGGAGCCCGACCTCGCCCTCGACTCGCCCGGCAGGTCGCGGCCGCGCACGGCCGACCCCGCCGTGCGACTCTCCCTCGTGAGGTACGCCGCCCAGCGACTGTCGTCGCTGCCTCGGACCACCGTCTACCTCGAGGCCGGCTCGCCGGACTGGCTGCGCGCCCCCGCGGCGACGCGGCTGCTCGTGAGCGCGGGCGTCCGCTACACCCGCGGCTTCGCGCTCGGCGGCACGCACCACACCAGCGTCCACGCCGACCTCCGCTACGCCGCACGGATCGTTGCCCGGCTCGGTCGGGCCGGCTATCCCGCCAAGCACGCGGTGCTCGACACCGCCGACAACGGCCACCCGTTCACCTACCAGCAGTACCGCCGGCGCCACTCCCACCAGAGCTTCCTCACGCCGGTCAGCTGCAAGCGGAAGGCGCAGCGGCTCTGCGTGACGCTGGGCGCGCCGCCGACCACGAACCCCGCCGCCTACCGCCGCAAGCTCGGGCTGAACCGGGTCGAGATCGCCCGGCTGCACGGGTTCGTGGACGCCTTCGTGTGGGTGGGCCGGCCCTGGCGCGGCGACAACGGGCGGAACTTCTCGCCGCGGCGCCTGCTGCAAGAGGCCAGCACGACACCGTTCCAATGAGATTCTTCGGGTAGCACCCCACCATCGGCGGCCGTCGTGGCGTGTGAGGTGACGTGAGCACCTCCCGCCCCGACAGGACCACCCGATGAGCACGCTGCACGAGAGGCTGGCCGAGCTGGCCGAGGACGCCCCAGTGGGCGGTGCACTGCCCGAGGACCTGTGGGATCGCGGCCGCCGGATCGCCCGTCGCCGCCGCCTCGGCACGGCGACGATCGCCGCCGTCGCCTGCCTCGCCCTGGCCCTCGTCGGCGTTCTCGGCTGGCAGCGCGGCCGTACGTCGGTCGAGCCGGCCGCACCGGGCTCCGCGCCGGCCATGCCGGACCAGCTCTACCAGCCGAGCGGCTGGCTCGGGTCGTTCGGTGGGTCGCCGGGCACGCTGGCAGCCGTGTTCCCCGCGCGGCGTGAGCACCTCCTCCGGTCGGAGGCGGGGATCGTGGGCGTCTCGGCGACCACCGGTCGCTACGGCTTCCTCGACCTCCCCGACGTGGCCGCCGGCTCCGATGAGGTCGCACTGTCGGCGGACGGACGGCGCCTCGCGTACTGGATCACCGGGCGCACCTCGGGGAGTCCGCGCACCACCGCCGGTGACCCTGTCACCGGCTTCGCCGTGTTCGACGCACTGACAGGGCACACCGAACGGGTTCCGATCCCGACGCCGCACGGGCTGGACCCTGAGCAACTCGCCTGGTCCGGTGACGGTCTGCTCCTGGTCGAGCACGGCCAGTGGAGCGGAGGTGACGACGACTCCGCCGACCTGCAGTCGACCGGTCGGGTCATGCCGCCGATGACGTGGCGTGCCGATAGGGGGCTGCAGCCGATCGAGGACCGGGCCGAGCTGGGCGTCTGGAGCCAGAGCGCAGGTGGTCACGACTGGTTGATGCAGGTCGACGACGGCGATCGCAGATGGGCCATCGACAACCTGAGGACGGGCGAGGTGTGGCAGATGCCGCAGCCCAACCTCGCGTTCGAGTTCCCAGGCCCGGCCATCTCGCCCGAGGGAACGCTGCTGGCCGGCACGCACGCCGGGACGGCGTACTCCGCCGGCCAGTCACGGACCCTCTCGATCGTCGACCGGCACGGTCGCGTGGTCATGAGCGTGGGCGGGCGGGCGACGGTCGCGCTCTACTGGCCCGACGACAAGCATCTGATCGCCCAGCGAGCCGTGAGCGCCGACGCGGACGACACGGCGCTGGAGAGCCTGGACGTCCGCACACGCCGCTGGACGCCCGTGGTGACGGGCCCGGGTGTTCACACCGGGAACGTGAGTACCCAGTTCGCCGCGTTCGACCTGCTGGCGGTGCCGACCCGATCGGCCGTCCCGCCACCCCGCCCGCTCGGCCAGCGTGTGGTCGTCGGCACGTCGGCGGTGATCGTGCTGGTGGGCGGACTGGCCATCGTGCTCTGGAGGCGACGTGCCAGGCCGTGACACGTTCGACGCTTTCGTGATCGCGCGTCGCGGGGCGCTGCTCCGGACGGCGTACCTGCTCACCGGGAGCCACGCCGACGCCGAGGACCTGGTGCAGGTCGCCCTCCTGAAGGCCGTGCCCCAGTGGGAGAGGATCGCCGACCACCCGGAGCCGTACGTCCGGCGGATCCTCGCCCGCGAGAGCATCACGCGGCACCGCCGCCGCCGGTGGCGCGAGGTCACGGCGGCCGAGCTCCCCGAGACCGCGATCGACATCGACCCCGTCGATCGGGAGGCGCTGCGCCGGGCGCTGCTGACGCTGGCGCCGCGGCAGCGGGCCGTCATCGTGCTGCGCTACTACGAGGACCTCACCGAGCGTGAGACCGCCGAGCTCCTGGGCATCGGCGTCGGGACGGTGAAGTCGCAGACGCGCGACGCCCTCGCCCGGCTGCGCCTCCCCGGCGTCGTCGCGACCGGCTGATCTAGGCTCGGCCCATGCTCGTCGCCTTCTCGATCGCACCCAGCACCTCCGACGAGTCCGGCGGAGTCGCCGAGGCCGTCGCCGCCGCCGTCAAGGTGGTCCGTGAGTCCGGCCTGCCCAACGAGACCAACGCGATGTTCACCAACGTCGAGGGGGAGTGGGACGAGGTGATGGCCGTCCTCAAGCAGGCCGTCGACGCTGTCTCGGCGTACTCCTCCCGGGTCAGCCTCGTCCTCAAGGCCGACATCCGCCCCGGGTACGACGGCCAGCTGACCGCCAAGGTCGAGCGGATCGAGCGAGCGCTGGGTGAGTGAGCCCTCCGCACCCGACGGCGTGCCGTCGGTCGTCTCGCTCGGCCCGACTCCGCCGCCGCCCAGGCGGGGACGCTACGTCGTCGTCGGCGCGGCCACGCTGGCCGTGATGCTGGTCGCCGGTGCCGCCGCGCTGCCGATGCTGACCGACGAGGAGACCCGCGTCCAGCGCGAGACCAGCGGCGGGCTCGCCGCCGTCGTGACGTACGACGACCTGAGGGTCGACCACACCCAGGAGGACGTCACCTACCCGATGACGCCCCCGGCCGGCGGCCCCCACGACCCGGTCTGGCTCGAGTGCGGCGCCTACGACGAGCCGGTGCGCGACGAGAACGCCGTCCACGACCTCGAGCACGGAGCCGTCTGGATCGCCTACGACCCCGACCTCGGGGCCGCGGCCGTCAAGGCGCTGGCGAAGGAGCTGCCGCAGAACGGCATCATGGCGCCGTACCCGGGCCTGCCGGCGCCGGTGGTCGTCACGGTGTGGGGTCGCCAGCTTCGCCTGGACGGTCCCGACGACGCCCGGCTGGAGCGGTTCCTCGCCGCCTTCGGCCACAGCGAGACCGCGCCCGAGCCCGACGCGTCGTGCGCGGGAGGCAGCACCGACCCGCAGGGAGGCCACCCGCCCGACGGCACTCCGGTCTGACGAATTCCGGCGACGTGTAACACGGGCGCGGGGCCATGACAGGAACCCTGCATGAAGTACACATCTCGGATCATCGCGGGGGCAGCGACCAGCGCCCTCGCGCTCGGTCTCACCGCCCCGGCTGCCCTGGCCCATGGCGGCCACCGTCATTCCGCCGCGCCGGTGGTCAACTCGCGCCCCGTCGTCGTCGACGAGGGTGCCGGCACCGCGACCGTGACCATCACGCTTCGTCGCGCCGCGCCGCGCGACATCTCGCTCGACTGGTCCACGCTGTCGCGCGGCTTCAAGACCTATCGCGGAGACTTCCGTCACCAGTCGCGTGACCTTGCCCGGAGCGGCCACCACGGCCACCATCGGATCGGTCGGGCGACCCCCGGCGAGGACTACACCGCGAGCACCGGCACGGTCGTGATCGCGGCCGGCAGCAAGACCGCCAGCGTCACGGTCCCGGTCATCGACGACACGAAGGTCGAGCCCGGCGAGATCTTCCTCGTCCGGTTCCGCGCCACCCGGCCGGCCACCAAGGACGGGTCGGCGCGTACGGCTCACACCGCACGCGGCTCGTTCGCCAGCCACCTGCGCGGGCACCACCGGCACTTCCGGCACAGCCTGACCGTGCCCGTGCTGATCACCGACAACGACACCGCCACCCCGGCGTCCTGAGTCGGAACCCCGGAGCCTGCGGGCGCTGCCTCCCACGGGCAGCGCCCGCAGCACATCTCAGCTACTCCTACGATCAGCCGCATGCACTCCGAGACCCGCTCGTTCCGCACCGGCGCCCACGAGGTCGTCCTCGACATCACCCGCTGGGCCGCCGACTTCGTCGCCGACCGCGGTGACGGCCTGCTGCACCTGTTCGTTCCCCACGCCACCGCCGGCATCGCGATCATCGAGACCGGCGCCGGGAGCGACGACGACCTCCTGGCGGCGCTCGACGACCTGCTGCCGAAGGACGACCGCTGGCGGCACCGCCACGGCAGCCCCGGTCACGGCCGGTCGCACGTGATGCCGGCCGTGGTGCCGCCCTACGCGAGCGTCCCGGTGCTCGACGGCCGGCTCGCGCTCGGGACCTGGCAGTCGATCTGCCTCGTCGACCTCAACGTCGACAACGAGACCCGCGACGTGCGGTTCAGCTTCCTCGGCGGCTGAGCTCAGCGCTTGCGGCCGATGAGCCAGTACGCCGCCGAGCCGCTCGTGTTCGCGGTCCCGGCGATGCGCCACAGCCACTTCGGGCCGCGAACCCGGTCGGCCGGGCGGCGGGAGATGTCCCGCAGGGTCAGCAGCCCGACGACGAGCTGGACCACCACCGCCGCACCGACCATGCGCTTCTGGGACTGCGTGAGCTTCTTCGCCATACGGCCAGTGTGCCGCACGTCGCCCCGCCAGTAGGTTCGGCTCCGTGGTCAACGCATTCGAGGTCGTTCCCGTCCCCGCCGGTGGCGCGGAGGACGTCGTGGTCGGCACGAACGGGCGGGACGAGGCGGCCGTCTTCACCGGCACCGCCGACGGCAGCATCTGGCGGATCAGCCACGACGCCGGCCGCGTCGACCTGGTGGCGAACACCGGAGGACGCCCGCTGGGACTCGAGCTCGACGGCGACGGCCGGCTGCTGGTCTGCGACGCCCGGCGCGGGGTCCTGCGGGTCGACCCGGTGAGCGGCCGGGTGGAGGCGGTGACCGACGCGGCGGCCGGTCGCCGGCTCGTTTTCTGCAACAACGCCGCGATCGGCAGCGACGGCACCGTGTGGTTCACCGACTCGTCGGCACACCATGACATCGACCGTTGGAAGGACGAGATGGTGCAGGCCACGCGCACCGGGCGCCTCGTCCGGATCGCGCCCGACGGCGTGACCAGCGTCGCCGTCGACGGCCTGTCGTTCGCCAACGGGGTCGCTCTCAGCAGCGACGAGTCGTTCGTCGCCGTCGCGGAGACGGCCGCGCGGACCGTCGTACGCCACTGGCTCGACGGACGACCGGACGACCTGCTGGTCGGCGACCTGCCCGGCTACCCCGACAACATCTCGCGCGGCAGCGACGGCCTCATCTGGGTCACCATCGCCAGCCCGACCGACCCGCTCGTCGAGCGGCTCCAGGGCGCGCCCGGCTGGCTGCAGCGCTCGGTGACCCGGGTGCCCGACGCCCTCCAGCCGAGGCCGAAGCGGACCGTCCGCGTCCAGGCGTACGACGACCAGGGTGCCCTGGTCCACGACGTGGAGATCCACACCCCGCGGTTCCACATGGTCACCGGAGTCCGCGAGCACGACGGGGTGGTGTGGCTCGGCTCGCTCCACGAGCCCGCCGTCGCGTCGTTCGAGCTGGGCTGATCAGGTCAGGGAGTCGAACCACCGGGGCAGCACGGCGATCCCCTCGACCGGCGAGCTGACGCTGTTGTCCTGGGACCGCAGCCGCACCGGCCCGGTGCGCGCGGTCCGGATGGCGGAGATCGTGGTCGCCGAGTAGATCCGCCGGCGTCCGGTCGTCCATCCGCTCGCGAAGGCGGTGACCATGTGCTGGCGACCCGGGACGCGGACGATCACCTGGTCCGGACCGCTGTTCAGCGGGACGGCGGTGGCCAGGGTCGCCACGCGGCTCCCCGCGGGGACGTGCCGCAGGACCAGCGGGCTCCCCGGCCTGATGCCCGTCGCGTGCCCGCCCCAGAAGTGCCGGTTGCGCAGCCGCTTCAGGGGACCTGTCCGGACCAGCCGGGAGTCGTCGAGGAAGCGGGCCAGGCAGCTGACCTCCGACCACGCACCCAGGTTGCCGTCGGTGTCGCGGGTGCGCGCGGAGACGCAGACCACCTCACCCTGGGCCAGCGAGAGGGGCAGCTCGAGCACCGGCCGGTCCGGGTCGGTCCCAGGCGGCGGGCTGGCGGCGGCGCCCTGGAGCGCGGCGGGGTAGGTCCAGGCCGAGCGGCGCGCCGCCGTCATCGGCGTGCGCGCGATCCGCACGTCGACCGACCTGATCGCGTTGCCGTGCTCCTCGCCGGACCAGACGGCCGCCTGGATCGAGAAGACCTGACGGGCACCCGTCACGACCGGGTCGAGCCCCGGCAGCCCGACGACCGACACGGGGGGTGCCGCGGCCTGCGCCGTCGGTGCGCTCACGAGGAGGCCGAGCGTCAGCAGCAGGGCGGGCGCCAGTGCCCCCGAGCGGGTCCGAGACCGGGTCATGGCGGGACTGTAGGGCCGCCAGCCGACTCCTGTCTGCGCCTCCGGCGGATGCGCTCTCGACCCGACCAGGCGGTAACCTCGCGCTTATGGCTCTTCTCGATCAGGTCGCGTCACCTCGGGACCTCGACGGTCTGAGCGAGAGCGAGCTCACCACGCTCGCTGCGGAGATCCGCGACCTTCTCGTGACCACGACCGCCACGACCGGCGGGCACCTCGGCCCCAACCTCGGCGTTGTCGAGCTGACGCTCGCGATCCACCGGGTGTTCGACTCCCCGCGCGACCGCGTGGTGTTCGACACCGGCCACCAGGCCTACGTCCACAAGATGCTCACCGGCCGCGCCCGTGACTTCGCCGGGCTCCGCCAGGAGGGCGGCCTCTCCGGCTACCCGTCGCAGGCCGAGTCCGACCACGACATCGTCGAGAACTCCCATGCGTCGACCGCCCTGAGCTATGCCGACGGCCTCGCGAAGGCCTACGCGATCCGCGGCGAGGACCGCCACGTCGTCGCCGTGATCGGCGACGGGGCGCTCACCGGCGGAATGGCCTGGGAGGCGCTCAACAACATCGCCATCGCGAAGGGTTCCCGGCTCGTCATCGTCGTCAACGACAACGGCCGCTCCTACACGCCCACCGTCGGCGGTCTGGCGACCGCGCTCACGTCGTTGCGGACCAACCCGCGCTACGAGCGCGTCCTCGAGCTCATCAAGCGGCGGCTCCCCGCCATGCCTGGCGGCGGCGCCACCTACGAGGTGCTCCACGCGGTCAAGAAGGGCCTCAAGGACGCGCTGGCCCCGCAGGGCCTCTTCGAGGACCTCGGGCTCAAGTACGTCGGCCCGGTCGACGGTCACGACCGGTCGGCCGTCGAACAGGCGCTGCGGCAGGCCAAGAACTTCGGCGGCCCGGTGATCGTGCACGCCATCACCCGCAAGGGCTTCGGCTACGACGCGGCGGAGCGCCACGAGGCCGACCAGTTCCACAGCCCGGGGCCGTTCGACGTGCACACCGGCGACGAGCACCCCAAGGCCCGGATCTGGACCGACGTCTTCGCCGACGAGATCGTCCACATCGGCGAGCGGCGGGGCGACGTCGTCGCGATCACCGCCGCGATGATGCACCCGGTCGGGCTGCACCACTTCCAGGCCCGCTTCCCTGAGCGCACCTTCGACGTCGGCATCGCCGAGCAGCACGCCGCCACCTCGGCGGCCGGCCTCGCGCTCGGCGGCCTGCACCCGGTGGTGGCCGTCTACGCGACCTTCCTCAACCGTGCCTTCGACCAGGTGCTCATGGACTGCGCACTGCACAAGTGCGGCGTCACGTTCGTGCTCGACCGTTCCGGGGTGACCGGAGACGACGGCGCGTCCCACAACGGCATGTGGGACCTGTCGGTCCTCCAGGTCGTGCCAGGGCTGCGCATCGCGGCGCCGCGCGACGGGGCCCGGCTGCGCGAGCTCCTCGGCGAGGCGGTCGAGGTCTCCGATGCGCCGACCGTGGTGCGGTTCCCGAAGGGATCGCCGCCCGACGACATCGAGGCGGTCGGCAAGGCCGGCTCCGCCGACGTACTCGTGCGGAGTGGGACGAAGGACGTGCTCGTCGTCGCGGCGGGCGTCATGGCCGGGACCGGGGTCGGGGTCGCGGAGCGGCTCGTCGCGCAGGGCCTCGGCGTGACCGTCGTCGACCCGCGCTGGGTCAAGCCGCTCGACGAGGCGCTCGTGGGCCTGGCCCGGGAGCATCGGCTCGTCGTGACCATCGAGGACAACGGCGTGGTCGGCGGCGTCGGCGCCGTGTTCCTGCAGCAGCTCGCCGCGGCCGGCGTCACCACGCCGGTCCGGATCCACGGCATCCCGCAGGAGTTCCTCCACCACGCCAAGCGCGGGCGGATCCTCGAGCAGATCGGGCTGACGCCCCAGGCCATCGCGCTCGGCGTCATCGAGGAGCTCGCCGAGCAGCAGCCGGCGCACAGCGAGGTCTGAGCCCGGGCGGCGTCAGAGGACCTTCACGGTGGTCGCCGTACGTCCCGCCGTGAAGTCCCACAACCGGGTCGCCAGCGCCGCGGAGAGCCGCACGCAGCCGTGCGAGTCGCCGGCGAGGTCGGTGCCGAGGTACCAGTCCGGGTGCATCTGCGCGCCGGTCGTCTTGTAGGTGGGGATCCGGTGGAAGCCGATGCCGCAGGGGGCGAACCGCACGAAGTGGTCCATGTAGACGGCGCCCGACTGGTTCTTGACCACCCGTGCCGGCCGGCCGCAGTAGGAGCCCGTGCGCCACGTGCCCTTGTGCAGCACGGCGGGGTTGTCGACGACCCCGCCCTGGGCGACGACCCGGCCGCGCGCGCCGACCAGCCACACCCAGTTCTGCGCCTGGCTGACGACGATCCGCCGGCCGGTCCCGGAGTGGCGCGGCACCGGGCGACGGTCGCAGCGCCGTGCGGTGCCCGACGTGAGCAGCCGGCGGGTGGCCCGGTCGAGGTGTCCGTTGGTGGGCAGCCCGTGCCGTGACTGGAGCCGTACGACGGCCGAGCGGGTGTGCAGGCCGATGCGGCCGTCGACCGGCCCGGCGTCGCAGCGCAGCCCGTTGAGCGCGCGCTGCGCCTGGCGGACCCAGGCGGTGCCCGCGCCGTGGGCAGGGGCCATCAGGCCGCCGACGAGGAGGACCGTGAGCGCTACCGCGAGGCGCTGCATGCGGACATGATGGCACCAGGAACGGAGACCGCGACCGTTTGACGGCCGATGCTGGGGAAACTGAGGCGTCATGAAAGTTCTGCGGACGAAGTCGATCGAGCAGTCGCTCCAGGACACTGACGACCCTGAATTCCAGCTCAAGCGCAAACTGAGCGCACTCGACCTCACGGTCTTCGGCATCGGCGTCATCATCGGGGCCGGCATCTTCACGCTCACCGGCAAGGCGGCAGCACAGTACGCCGGCCCCGGCGTCGTGTTCTCCTTCGTGCTGGCCGGCATCTGCTGCGGGCTCGCGGCGCTCTGCTACGCCGAGTTCGCCTCGACGGTCCCGGTCTCCGGGTCGGCGTACACGTTCTCCTACGCCACCCTGGGGGAGCTGGTGGCCTGGATCATCGGCTGGGACCTCGTGCTCGAGCTGATGCTCGGCGCCTCGGTCGTCGCCCAGGGCTGGAGCACCTACTTCGTCACGTTCCTCGACGAGATCGGGTTGGGCTGGCCCGACGCGATCGGGCCGACGGAGACGCCCCAGTGGGGGCACGTGAACCTGCCGGCGCTGCTGCTCGTGCTCGTGCTGATGGCGCTCGTCGCGATCGGCATCAAGGAGTCCCTGCGGGTCAACCTGGTGCTCGTCGGGATCAAGCTCTTCATCGTCCTGTTCGTGATCATCGCCGGGCTCTTCTACATCACCGGATCCAACTACCACCCGTTCGTCCCGCCGCGGGCCGGCTCGGTGAACTCCAGTGGCCTCGGGCAGCCGCTCATACAGTGGGTCTTCGGGCTGGAGCCGGCGACCTACGGCGTCCTCGGCATCATCTCCGCCGCCTCGGTCGTGTTCTTCGCCTACATCGGCTTCGACGTGGTCGCGACCACGGCGGAGGAGGCCCGCAACCCGCAGCGCGACCTGCCTCGGGGCATCATCGGCTCGCTCGCCATCTGCACGGTGCTCTACGTCGCCGTCTCGCTCGTCATCACCGGCATGGTGCGCTACGACAAGATCGACACGTCGGCGGCACTGGCCAGCGCCTTCCGCGACGTCGGACGGGACGGCTTCGCGACGCTGATCGCCGCGGGTGCGGTCGCCGGCCTCACCACCGTCGTCATGACGCTCATGATCGGCGCGATCCGCGTGCTCTTCGCGATGAGCCGTGACGCCCTGCTGCCGCACGGCTTCGGACGGACCAGCCCCCGCACGGGCACGCCGGTCCGGATCACGCTCACCGTCGGCGTCCTGGTCGCGCTGGTCGCCGGGCTCACGCCCATCTCGAAGCTGGAGGAGATGGTCAACATCGGCACGTTGACCGCCTTCGCTCTGGTCTCGCTCGCCGTTCCCGTGCTGCGTCGGACCCGGCCCGAGCTCGAGCGCCCGTTCCGGGTGCCGCTGAGCCCGTGGCTGCCCACCCTCGCGGCGCTGATCTGCGTCTACCTCGCGCTCAACCTCAGCCTGGAGACGTGGCTGCGCTTCGTGGTCTGGATGATCATCGGCTTCGCGATCTACTTCACCTACGGCTACCGCCGCAGCCGGGTCGGCCGCGCCGCGGCCGTGACGACCACCACCTGACGAATGGCCGGAGCAGCGCCGCGCGGGGAATATCGTTGACCCGCGCGGCGCTGCTGCTTCGCCATGTGGAACATCTTCAGGAGCCGCGACGGGGAGCAGCCGGGCGGCAGCGAGAAACACATCGACAGGACGGGAGAGCGCCGGGTGGCGAAGTCGAAGCTCGTGCACATCGTCGACAGCGTTCCGGCGCTCGACGACCTCGAGGGCCCGCTCGTCATGGTGCAGGTGCTCGACGGGTTCCTCGATGCCGGCAACGCCTCGGTGCGGGCCGCCCGCCACCTCGTGGAGGCCTCACGCACGGCTCCGGTGGTGGCCACGTTCGACGTCGACGCCTTCCACGACTACCGCGCACGCCGACCCCCGGTCACCTTCGCGCGCGACCACTACGAGGACTACGAGACGCCGCGCCTGGTCGTCCGGCTCCTGCGCGACGCCGGCGGGACGCCGTACCTCCTCCTCCACGGCCCCGAGCCCGACAACCGCTGGGAGGCCTTCGCGCGCGCTGTGCGCGACGTCGTCGAGCGGTTCGAGGTCGACCGGGTGATCAGCCTCGGGTCGGTGCCGATGGCGGTGCCGCACACGCGGCCGATGACGCTGACGCACCACGCCAACAACCCCGAGCTGGTCACGGTCGAGAGCCCGTGGACCGGCGAGCTGCGGGTGCCGTCGAGCGCCCAGGTGCTCGTCGAGCTCCGCCTCGGCGACTGCGGCCGCGACGCCCAGGGCTTCGTCGCGCACATCCCGCACTACCTCGCCCAGCTCGACTACCCGCACGCCTCCGTCGCGCTGCTCGAGCAGGTCGAGCTGGCCGGCCGGCTGACCATCGACCTCACCGACCTGCAGGCCGAGGCGGACGAGCGCGACGCCGAGATCGCGCGCTACCTCGAGGGCAACGACGAGGTGGCCGAGGTGGTGCACGCGCTCGAGCGGCAGTACGACGCCTTCGCGCGTGCCGAGGAGTCCGGCTCCAACCTGCTCGCCCCCAACCAGCCCCTCCCGACCGGTGAGGAGCTCGGGCGCGAGTTCGAGCGGTTCCTCGCGGGTCTCGACGATGACCCCGGCGACGACCCAGAGAGGCCGACCGAGTGACCGACCGATCCGACCAGGCGACGATGCCGCCTGCCAACGAGGCGGCCGTCAAGGCGCTCGTCGACGTGCTCGACCTCGAGGAGATCGACGACGACCTGTTCCGCGGCCACTCGCAGGACAACGGCCGCGGTCGTTCCTTCGGTGGCCAGGTGGCGGCCCAGGCGCTCATGGCCGGCATGCGGTCGGTGCCGGGGGAGTTCTTCGTGCACTCGATGCACTCCTACTTCCTGCTGCCCGGCGACCCCACCGAGTCGATCGTCTACGACGTCGAGCGGATCCGCGACGGCCGCTCGTTCCTCACGCGCCGCATCGTGGCGCGCCAGCACGGCCGGTCGATCTACTACATGACGGCGAACTTCCACCGGGAGGAGCAGGGCTTCGAGCACCAGGACGTCATGCCCGACGTCCTGCCGCCGGAGCAGGGCCTCGACTTCCTCAAGCGGCTGCGGGACCGCACCGACGCCGAGGGCCAGCGGCTCGCCCAGGAGTGGGCGGCGATCGAGGGCCGCGCCGTCGGCCACTCCCTGGCCGGCGGCCTCGAGGAGGATCCCGCGCGCCCGTCCCGTCAGCGGGTCTGGCTCAAGATCAACGGCCGGCTGCCCGACGACCCGCAGGTCCACCTGGGGGCGTTCACCTGGGCCAGCGACATCTCGCTGCTCGGCGCGGCGCTCGCCGCGCACACGCTGGACCACGAGCAGATCCAGATGGCGTCGCTCGACCACGCGATCTGGTTCCACCGCCCGTTCCGCCCCGACGACTGGTGGCTCTACGACCAGGTCTCGCCGTCCGCCCAGGGCGGCCGCGGCCTCTCGATCGGGCGGGTCTTCACCCGCGACGGCCGGCTCGCCGCCACCGTCGCCCAGGAAGGCATCATCCGACCTCCCCGCGACTGACCCCGACGTTGGTGTTGTCGCCCCTCGAGATCCGGGTTGTTGCCCCTCGAGATCGGCGTTGTCGCCCTCAGAGGGCGGTGGTGCGCCCCAGCAGGTGCACCGTCTCGGCGCCGGGCTTGGTGAGCGAGAAGGCGTAGCCGTCCTCGAAGCCGGCCGCCCCGAACGCCACCTTCCCCGGCAGGAAGACCGGCTTCCGGAAGGCCACGTCGACGCGGACCGCGTCGGGCAGCCGGTTCTCGAGCGCCGCCACCGAGCGCGCCTTCGTCCACATCCCGTGGGCGATCTGGCGCTTGAACCCGAGCGCCTTCGCGGTCAGCGGGAAGAGGTGGATCGGGTTGTAGTCGCCCGACACGGCGGCGTACCGCCGACCGAGGTCGCCCGGCAGCCTCCACACGGTGCCGCCGGGGGAGACATCCGCGAGCTGGAGGCCGCGGCTCGCTGAGGCGTCGCCCTGGCCTCGGCGCAGGTACGCCGACGTCGACTCCCACACGAGCTCGCCGTCCGCCGCGCCCGCGTGGATCGACGTGACGAACTCGAAGACCTCGCCCTTGGGGTGGGACTTCGCCGGGCCGACCCACGCCGACACGCCGAGCGACTCGCCGACCGCGAGCGGCCGGTGCTGGGTGATCGAGTTCTCGAGGTGGACCATCCCCATCGCGGGGGCGGGGAAGGCCGGGTCGGTCATCAGCGCCATGTGCAGCGGGAACGCCAGCAGGTGCGGGTAGGTCAGCGGCGCGGTGTCCTTGACCGGGAAGCCGCACACCTCGGCGTAGGCCTCGACGTGGGGACGCTGGATCGTGACCGGTGGGCGGGCGACGGTCAGCCGTTCGAACGCCTCGCCCGTCTTGCGTACGCCGGGCAGCGACCCGATCCCGGGCACGGACGGCAATGCCGCCCGCACCAGCGTGCCGAGGCCGCCGTGGTCGCTGACGACCCGCGCCCGCGTCTCGGTCACCTCAGGCCCCCAGCATCATCTGGCCGCAGACCCGCACGACGTTGCCGTTGACAGCTGTCGACCCGGGGCTGGCGTACCACGCGATCGTCTCCGCGACGTCGACCGGGAGGCCGCCCTGCGCCATCGCGTTGAGCCGCTGGCCGACCTCGCGCGTCGCGAGCGGCACGGCCGCCGTCATCTGCGTGATGATGAAGCCGGGCGCGACCGCGTTGATGGTGATGCCGTCGGTCAGCTTGTCGGCGAGAGAGTCGACGAACCCGATGACGCCGGCCTTGGAGGCGGCGTAGTTGGTCTGACCGACGTTGCCCGCGATGCCGGCGATCGACGCGACGCCGACGACCCGACCGTTGGGGTTGATGACGTTCTGGGCGAGCAGCTCGGCGGTGATCCGCTCGGGCGCGACCACGTTGACGGCGATCACCGACTCCCATCGGTCGGCGGTCATGTTGGCGAGCTTCTTGTCCCGCGTGATGCCGGCGTTGTGGACGACGACGTCGACGCCGCCGTGCTTCTCCTGGAGGTGCCGCGCGATGCGCTGCGGTGCGTCGACGGCGGTGATGTCGAGCGTCAGCCAGTCGCCGGCGAGGTCCTCCATGAGCCTGACGAGCGGGTCAGCCGCCTGCGGTACGTCGACGCCGACGACCGTCGCGCCGTCGCGGTGGAGCACGCGGGCGATCTGCTCGCCGATCCCGCGGCTGGCACCCGTCACGAGGGCGACCTTGCCGGCGAGCGGCCGGGTCCAGTCGGCGACCGGCTCGGCCGTGCTGCTGCCGTGCGCGCCGATCCGGATCACCTGGCCCGAGACGTAGGCCGACTTGGGGGAGAGGAGGAACGCCAGCGTGGAGGTCGCGGCCTCCTCGGCGCCCTCGGCGACGTAGACGAGCTGGACGGTGCCGCCGCGCCCGATCTCCTTGCCCAGGCTGCGGGTGAAGCCCTCGAGCGCGCGCTGGGCGATCCGCTCCTCGCCGTCGAGCCGCTCCGGTGGCGTCCCGATCACCACGACCCGCGGGCAGGACTCCAAGGAGCGCAGGACGGGCGTGAAGAAGTCACGCAGTGCCTCGAGCTGGTCCGGCGCGGTCAGGCCGGAGGCGTCGAAGACCAGGCCCTTGTAGCGGGCGCCGTCGGCCCGCGCCTCCGCCGTCTCGATGTCGAGCGCGCCGAGGATCCCGGGCAGCGACTCCGCGAGCCGCCCACGGCCGCCGACCAGGACGGCGCCCTTGACGAGCGGGTCGCCGACGGCGTACCGCTCGAGCGCGACCGGGTTCGGGAGCCCGAGGTTCTTCACGAGCAGCTGGCCGATCGTGCTCTGCGTGAAGCTGAGGTACTTGTCGCTCATGCCTGGTGATTCCTGTCAGTCGTCAGTGGCGTCGGGCGTGTCCAGCAGATGTAACTAGAGGTGTAACTCAGTGTCCACATTTCGTGGCGTCCCTCTCATACCCTTCACGCCGCCCGCCCGCGAGGCAAGGATGAGCCCATGACTGCTACCAACGGTGGGACCACGCGGCGCGTCGCCGTCCTGGGCGGCAACCGCATCCCGTTCGCCCGCTCCAACGGCGCCTACGCGACCGCGTCGAACCAGGACATGTTCACGGCCACGCTCGACGGCCTGGTGGCTCGGTTCGGGCTGGAGGGGCAGCGTCTCGGCGAGGTCGCCGGCGGTGCGGTCCTCAAGCACAGCAGCGACTTCAACCTGGTCCGGGAGTCGGTGCTCGGGAGCCGGCTCGCTCCCGAGACGCCGGGCGTCGACCTGCAGCAGGCATGCGGCACCGGCCTCCAGGCGATCAACTACATCGCCGGCAAGATCGCCCTCGGCCAGATCGACGTCGGCGTCGGCGGCGGCGTCGACACGACATCGGACGCCCCCGTCGCGATCTCCGAGAAGCTGCGCAAGAAGCTCATCAGGCTCAACAACGCGAAGACGATGAAGGACCGCCTGGCGGTCCTCGCCTCGGTCCGGCCCGGCGACATCGGTCTCGCGATCCCGTCCAACGGCGAGCCCCGGACCGGCCTCTCCATGGGCGAGCACCAGGCGCTGACCGCGGTCGAGTGGCAGATCACCCGCGAGGCGCAGGACGAGCTCGCCGTGACCTCGCACCACAACCTGGCGAGGTCCTACGACGAGGGCTGGCAGGACGACCTCGTCACGCCGTTCCGGGGGCTCGAGCGCGACAACAACCTCCGCGCCGACTCGTCGGTCGAGAAGCTCGCCAAGCTCAAGCCGGTCTTCGGCAAGGGCGCCGCGGCCACGATGACGGCCGCCAACTCGACGCCGCTGACCGACGGCGCCTCCGCGGTCCTGCTGGCGTCGGAGGAGTGGGCGCAGGAGCGCGGGCTGGAGCCGCTCGCCTACTTCGTGGACTCCGAGGTCGCGGCCGTCGACTTCGTCCACGGCCGCGAGGGCCTGCTGATGGCGCCGGCGTACGCCGTTCCGCGACTGTTGGCGCGCCACGGCCTGACGCTGCAGGACTTCGACTACTACGAGATCCACGAGGCGTTCGCCTCGCAGGTGCTCTCCACCCTCGCGGCGTGGGAGGACCCGGTGTTCTGCAAGGAGCGCCTCGGTCTCGACGCGCCGCTCGGGTCGATCGACCGCACGAAGCTCAACGTCAAGGGCTCCTCGCTGGCCGCTGGTCACCCGTTCGCCGCGACGGGCGGCCGCATCGTCGCGAACGCCGCGAAGCTGCTCGCCGCGAAGGGTGGGGGCCGGGTCCTGATCTCGGTGTGCGCCGCCGGGGGCCAGGGCGTCGTCGCGATCCTGGAGCGCTGACCTGCGCACGGTGCCCGCGAGCCGCAGTTCGTCGCTGCCGCTCGGCGGGTACCGCGCCGGCGTGGGGGATGTGAACGGGACGGTGCTCGCGGAGCGCTACGAGCTGTGCGAGCAGATCGGGTCCGGCGGTGCCGGGACCGTGTTCCGCGCGCGCGACCGGGTCCTGGACCGCGAGGTCGCGGTCAAGATGATGCGGCCGGGTGCCGACGACGACGCGCGCGAGCGCCTGCGCGGTGAGGCGCGGATGGCCGGGCTGCTCGCGCATCCCGCGATCGCCCGCGTCCACGACTTCGGCGAGCGGCAGGAGGACGGCGTGCCGTCGCCCTTCCTCGTCATGGAGTACGTCGACGGCAGGTCGCTGCGCGACGTGCTCGCGATCGAGGGGCCGATGTCACCCGAGCGGACGATGGGGCTCGTCGCTCAGGTGGCCGACGCGCTGACGGCTGCGCACGAGGTCGGCATCGTCCACCGAGACGTGAAGCCGAGCAACATCCTCGTCCGGTCGGACGGCACGATCTCGCTGATCGACTTCGGCATCGCGCGCTCCCGCGACGTCGAGCCCCTGACGCTGACCGGGACGATCGTGGGCACCGTCGACTACATCAGCCCGGAGCAGGCCGGCGGTGCCGGCGCGACGTCGCTGTCCGACCTCTACGCGCTCGGCATGGTCGCCTACGAGTGCCTGACCGGCGTACGGCCGCTGCGGCGGGACACCCAGATCGCCACGCTGGTGGCACACCTGCACGAGGACGTCCCCGATCTCCCGCGCACGGTCCCCCCGCCGGTGCGCGACCTGGTGCGTCGGCTGACCGCCCGGGACCCGCGCCGACGGCCGGCCGACGCCGCCACCACCGCGCGGCTCGCCCGCGCGGCGCGCTCGTCGGACGGGTCGGCGGTCTTCCCGGTCGTCCCGTCAGGGCTGCGGGCCCGAGCCGGTTGGCTCGCGGCCGTCCCGGTCGCCGGGGCCGCGCTCCTGGGGGCATGGCTGCTCGTCGGCCAGAGTGACATCGACCGCCCGGCCGCCGCCGCCCACGCGTACGGCGCCGCCGCGCCTGTCTCCGCGACGAAGGTCCCGGCCGCTCGACTGGTCGGCCGCACCTACGCCGACGCCGCCCGGATCCTCAGCGCGGCCGGTCTCGTGCCGGAGCTCGCACCGGGCAGCACGTCCTCCGCGACCGCGGTCGTGACGGACGTGGCGCCCCGAGGGAGCGTCGCCCCCGGCACCGTCGTCAGGCTGACGCTGGCACCGTCCCCGACCGTCACGACCGTCGCCACAGCGCCGGTGCGCCGCGCGCGACCTCCGGCGAAGGTGTCCGAACCGGCGTCGCACCCCTCGGCCGCGGGGCGGGCTCACGGCAAGGCGAAGGGCCACGCCCACAGCCACCACGGGAAGCACTGATCAGCGGGCGACGGCGAGCGCCGACCTCACCAGGTGGTCGCGGACCTGCTCGACCGAGACCTCACCGACGCGCGGCACGCCCGGGGCCGCCTCGGTGACCAGGATGCCGACCCGCGCGAGCTGCAACGTGCCGAGGCCGCTCGCGTAGAGCGTGTTCGCGAGCAGCGCCGGATCGGCCACGTGGAAGTCGCCCGCGGCGTTGCCGTCCTCGAGGATCGCCACCATGATCGACAGGCAACCCGTGATCGCGCGGCCCAGGCGCAGCAGCGCGCTCTCGGAGATCTCGTCGAGCAGCTCGCCCCAGTTGCGGCGCATCAGCGTCAGAGCGCAGTCGGTGAAGGCGGGGTGCGCGACGCCGTACTCCACGAACGCTCCGACGGCGGCGGTGAGACGGTCGCCCGGCGTCGACGCCTCCTCCTGCGCGCCGGTGAGCTGCTCGCGCAGCTCCTCGAGATAGCCGACGAGGGTGAGCGCGAAGATCTCCTCCTTGCCCGTGAAGTGCCGGTAGACGATCGCGCGGTTGATGCCCACGGCGCGCGCGATGTCCTCGATCTGCGCGTCGCGCACGCCGCGCTCGTCGAACAGCCGGCGGGTCGCCGCGATGATCTCGCCCTCGCGGGCCCGGCGGCGGGCAGCGGCCGCCGAGCGGCGTCCGTCGGTCTCGATGGTGCGGATCGTCATGAGGCTCAGCGTACGACGTGTGCAACTGCCAGTTGCACACGTGTGACGATCACTTGGTGCCGATGACGACCGCCGGGGGACCGTGGAGTCGTCCGAGATGACGTCGTCGACCGCGAGCGCCGCTGGCTCGAGCGGGGAGGTGGCGGCCGCCCGGCACGCCGCCGGCCGCCGTCGAGTGTGGCGACCTCGGTCACCCGTGGACGGGCGGAGCCAGGCGGTGCCCGCAACACCCGACACCCCGGCGAGCCGGGCCTCAGGACCCCACCAGCCCTCGAACCGTCTCGATCGTGTCGGCGTCGTCGGCGGTCTTGTCGTCGCGGTAACGGACGACCCGGGCGAACCGGAGCGCCAGCCCGCCGGGGTAGCGGGTGGACCGCTGCAGCCCGTCGAAGGCGATCTCGACCACCTGGACCGGCCGCACCGGCACCACCCAGCCGTCGGTGCCGTCGGTGGCCAGCTCGGTGAACCGCTCGGTCTGCCAGCGCAGCATCTCGTCGGTCATCCCCTTGAACGTCTTGCCGAGCATGACGAAGCCGCCGGTCTCCGGGTCGCGGGCGCCGAGGTGGATGTTGGAGAGCCAGCCGCGCCGGCGCCCCGAGCCCCACTCGACGGCCAGCACGACGAGGTCGAGGGTGTGCACGGGCTTGACCTTGATCCAGCCGGCGCCGCGGCGGCCGGCCTCCCACGGCGCGGTCAGGCTCTTGACCACGACGCCCTCGTGGCCCTGCTTGAGGACGTCGGCGGCGAAGTCCTCCGCGACGGTGGCGTCGTCGGTCATCACCCGCGCCACGCGGCTCGGCTCGGGCACGAGGGCGTCGAGCTCGGCCAGCCGCTCGGCCAGGGGAGCGTCGAGCAGGTCGCGGCCGTCGAGGTGCAGCAGGTCGAAGAAGTACGCCGACACGTGCACGCCCGACCCGGACCGGGTGGCCGTGCGGGACGCCGTCTCCTGGAACGGGCGCGGCCGGCCGTCGTCGCCGATCGAGATCGCCTCGCCGTCGAGGACCAGCCGGTCCGCCGGCAGCGACCGCACCAGGTCGACCACCTCGGGCAGCCGGTGGGTGATGTCGTCGAGCGTGCGGGTGGCGACGACCACGTCGTCGCCGGCGCGGTGGACCTGGATGCGGATGCCGTCGAGCTTCGTGTCGACGGCGACCGCGCCACCGACCTTCGCGACCGCCTCGGCGACGGTCGGCGCGCTGGAGGCCAGCATCGGCAGGACGGGGCGGCCGACCTCGAGGCCGACGTCGGCGAGCGCCTCCTCACCGGCGAACGCACGGGCGGCGACCGCAACCGTCGAGCCGGCCAGCATCGCCGCCCGCCGCAGCGCCGGGAGTGGTACGCCGGCGGCCGCGGCGAGCGCCTCCTGCACGAGCGAGTCGAGTGCGCCCTGCCTGACCTCGCCGGTGACGATGCCGCGCAGCCAGGCCTGCTCGTCGGCGGTCGCGCGGCCGAACAGGGCGGCCACGGCCGACGTACGGGCCGCTGCGGAGCCGGGGCCCGCAAGGGCGGCGATCTCGTCGAAGGCCTCGTGGACCTCGACGACCTCGAGCGTCGGCGCCTCGGCCGGGGTCGGCAGCGCCGCGAGCGAGCGCCAACCGAGACCCGTCCTCCGCTGCAGCAGGGAGCCGGCGAGGTAGGACGTGACCACCTCGAGCTCCTCGGGCGAGGCCTCGGCCAGCCGCTCGGCGAGCGCGGCGGTCTTGGCCTTGCGTGACCGGGTGGCGGACACGGCGGCGGAGGTGGCGACGACGTCGGCGAGCATCACGGACCTCAGTCAACACCTCGGCACCGACGGCCCGCGGGCGTGACGTAGCGTCGCCCGCGTGGAGGAGCGCAGCCTGACCCGGGAGTGGCGCCTGCCGCACCCGGTCGGGGTCGGCCGGCTGCTGCTCGGCCGGCGCCGCGGCGCCGGCGACCCGACCTACCGCGTCGAGGGCGTCGGCGAGCGGGCCCGCCACTGGCGCGGACTCGTCACGCCCGACGGGCCGGCGACGCTCGTGCTCCACCAGGAGCCCGACGGCACCGTCCACGGCGAGGCGTGGGGACCGGGCGCGCGCTGGGCGCTCGACAGCGTCCCCGGTCTCCTCGGTCAGTACGACGACCCGAGTGGCTTCGCCCCCGACCACCCGGTGCTCGCGGAGGCGGCCCGGACGGCCGGCGAGGTCCGCTTCGGCCGGAGCGGGCTGGTGATGGAGGCGCTCGTCCCGGCCGTCATCGAGCAGCGGGTCACCGGCCAGGAGGCCTTCGCGGGCTTCCGTCGCCTCGTCCAGCGGTACGGCGACCGCGCACCCGGCCCGCACGAGCGGCTGTTCGTGCAGCCCACTGCCGAGCGGCTGCGGAGGATCCCGTCCTGGGAGTGGCTCCGGCTGCCCGTCGACCCGGCGCGCTCACGGGCGGTCCTCACCGCGGCCCGGGTGGCCGACAGCATCGAGCGGACCGTCGGGCTGTCCGGCGACGAGGTCGAGCGCCGGCTGACCACCCTGCCCGGGATCGGCGTGTGGACGGCCGCCGAGGTCCGGCAGCGCGCCCACGGCGACCCCGACGCGGTGAGCTTCGGCGACTACCACGTCGCCAAGGACGTCGGCTGGGCGATCGAGGGTCGCCCCTGGGACGACGAGGAGCTCGCGGCGTTCCTCGAGCCCTTCCGCCCGCACCGCAACCGGGTCGTCGGCCTGGTCTACCTCGCCCGTCTGCGCCGCCCGCGCCGTGGCCCTCGGATGGCGCCGCGCACCCACCTGCCCCGCTGACGGACTGCTTCTCAGAGGAGCGGCCGCAGCGGCTGCAGCACGAACTCGGTGAACTTGCGGTGCACGTCGCGGGCCGCCCACTCGCTCTGGGTCAGCTCGAGGGAGTTCGTCGTGTCGAGCTCGAAGATCTGCTCGTGCACGGCGGCGAGGGACTCGTCGATGACCTCGACGTTGATCTCGTAGTTGCCGGTGAGGCTGAGCCGGTCGATGTTCGCGGTGCCGACCGTGACCCAGGTGCCGTCGACGGTGGCCGCCTTGGCGTGGATCATCGCGCCGTTGAACCGGAAGACCCGCACTCCGGCCTCGAGGAGCTGCGAGAAGTAGCCGCGCGAGATCCAGTCGGTGACGATATGGTTGGACTTCAGCGGGATGAGGATGCGTACGTCGACCCCGCGCTGCGCCGCGTCCTTGAGCGTGTCGACGAAGTCCTGGTCGGGCAGGAAGTAGGCGGTCGTCAGGTAGACGTTCTTGGTCGCCCGCGTGATCGCCTCGATGTACATCGACCGGATCGGGAACATCCACAACCGCGGCACGTTGCGGTGGAACCTGATCCGCGGCTCCCACATCGACGACGTCTCGAGCAGCAGCGGCCGCTCGCTGGCGTGCAGCAGCCGGCGCCGGTTGAGGTTCCAGAAGTCGGCGAACGCGCGCTTGAGGTCCCACACGCCCGGACCGGTGATCCGCATGTGGGTGTCGCGCCACTCGGTGGCGTAGGCCGAGCCGACGTTGTAGCCACCGACGAACCCGACGGAGTCGTCGACGACCAGGATCTTGCGGTGGTCGCGCCCGTAGCGGGTGAAGTCGAAGAACCGCCAGCCGGCCGGGTAGACCGGGAACCGCAGCACCTTCAGCGACGGCGGGAACCGCTTGAACTTCGGCGGCACCACCAGGTTCGCGAAGCTGTCGAAGATGATGTAGACGTCGACCCCGCGCTCGGCGGCCGCGGTCAGGGCGCGCTTGAACCGCTCGCCGACCGCGTCGCCCTTCCAGATGTAGGTCTCGAAGAGGATCTGCCGCTGGGCGCCGTCGATGGCCGCGATCATGTCGTCGAACAGGTCCTGGCCGAACGTGTACGTCGTGATCTCGCCCTCGCCGACCGTGGTGGTGCGCGGTCTCATGGCGGGGAACGGCTTCGGGCGGCGGCCGCGGCTGCGGTAGGCGTCGACCAGCGTCATCACGACGGCCAGCGACACCGGCACGCCGAAGAACACCAGCAGCGTGCGTCGTAGCCACGTCCACAACGCTCCGCCGCGAATCACAGGGGTCAATCTAGCGACCACCAGGACTGTCGGTGCGCCCCCGTAGGCTCGTCGCATGCGACCAGTGACCGATCTCGAGCGCCGCGTCGCGCCGTTCGAGGTGATTTCCGACTTCAAGCCCGGCGGCGACCAGCCTGCGGCGATCGCGGAGATCTCACGCCGGATCAAGGACGGCGAGAAGGATGTCGTCCTGCTCGGCGCGACCGGAACCGGCAAGACGGCGACCGTCGCCTGGGTCGCCGAGCAGGTGCAGCGGCCGATGCTCGTCCTGCAGCCCAACAAGACCCTGGCGGCGCAGTTCGCCAACGAGCTGCGGCAGCTGTTCCCCGACAACGCGGTCGAGTACTTCGTCTCCTACTACGACTACTACCAGCCCGAGGCCTACGTCCCCCAGACCGACACGTACATCGAGAAGGACTCCTCGATCAACGAGGAGGTCGAGCGGCTGCGCCACTCGGCGACCAACAGCCTGCTGACCCGGCGCGACGTCATCGTCGTGTCCACGGTCTCCTGCATCTACGGCCTCGGCACGCCGCAGGAGTACGTCGACCGCATGCTGCGGCTGCGGGTCGGCGAGGAGCACGACCGCGACTCGATCCTGCGGCGTCTCGTGGAGATCCAATACACCCGCAACGACCTGTCGTTCACCCGCGGCACGTTCCGCGTCCGCGGCGACACGCTCGAGATCTTCCCGGTCTACGAGGAGCACGCCGTGCGGGTGGAGTTCTTCGGCGACGAGGTCGAGCGGCTGATGACGCTGCACGCCGTCACCGGCGAGGTGCTCACCGAGGACGAGGAGCTCCACGTCTTCCCGGCGACCCACTACGTCGCGGGGCCCGCCCGGATGGAGCGGGCGATCAACGGGATCGAGAAGGAGCTCGAGGAACAGCTGGCCCTCTTCGAGAAGCAGGGCAAGCTCCTCGAGGCCCAGCGGCTGCGCATGCGCACGACCTACGACGTCGAGATGATGCGGCAGGTCGGGTCCTGCTCGGGCATCGAGAACTACTCGATGCACATCGACGGCCGCGCGCGCGGGAGCGCGCCCAACTGTCTGCTCGACTACTTCCCGGAGGACTTCGTCCTCGTCATCGACGAGTCCCACGTGACCGTGCCGCAGGTCGGCGGCATGTACGAGGGCGACATGTCCCGCAAGCGCAACCTGGTCGACTTCGGCTTCCGGCTGCCGAGCGCGATGGACAACCGGCCGCTGCGGTGGGAGGAGTTCCTCGACCGGATCGGCCAGACGATCTACCTCTCCGCGACCCCGGGCAACTACGAGATCGACAAGGTCGGCGGCTCCATGCCGCCCCACGTGGTCGAGCAGATCATCCGCCCGACGGGCCTGGTCGACCCCGAGGTGGTCGTCAAGCCGACGAAGGGCCAGATCGACGACCTCATCCACGAGATCAGGCTGCGCACGGAGCGCAACGAGCGCGTCCTGGTCACGACGCTGACGAAGAAGATGTCGGAGGACCTCACGGACTACCTCCTCGACGCCGGCATCCGCACCCGCTACCTCCACTCCGAGGTCGACACCCTCAAGCGCGTCGAGCTGCTCCGCGACCTGCGGCTGGGGGAGTACGACGTGCTCGTCGGCATCAACCTGCTCCGCGAGGGACTCGACCTGCCCGAGGTCTCGCTGGTCGCCATCCTCGACGCCGACAAGGAGGGCTTCCTGCGCTCCGACAAGTCGCTCATCCAGACCATCGGCCGTGCCGCGCGAAACGTCTCCGGCCAGGTGCACATGTACGCCGACCGGATCACCCCGTCGATGGAGGCAGCCATCGACGAGACCAACCGGCGTCGCGCCAAGCAGGTCGCCTACAACGAGGCCAACGGCGTCGACCCGCAGCCGCTGCGCAAGAAGATCGCCGACATAACCGAGATGCTCGCCCGCGAGGACGAGAACACCCAGGCGCTGCTGGAGACGTGGGCCGGCACCGAGGCCAAGGGCCGCGCGGGCGGCGTGAAGAAGAAGTCCCCGACCCCGGTGCTCGGCGACGCGGCCGCCGAGGCCCGCCAGCACGGCCTGGTCGGACTGCCCAGCGCCGACCTCGCCCAGCTCATCCAGGAGCTCACCGACCAGATGAAGAACGCGGCCACGGAGCTGCAGTTCGAGGTGGCCGCCCGCCTGCGCGACGAGATCTCCGACCTCAAGAAGGAGCTTCGACAGATGATGGAAGCGACGAAGTGAGCGTCGGCGACGAGGGCGCCGTCGCGAGATAGCGGGCGATGTGCTTCGCGATCCGCTCGGCGTCGCGGCCCACGCCGCCGATGAGCATCGAGTAGAACCCGCGCTGGAACAGCAGGCCCATGAAGTAGAGCCCGGGCACGTCCCGCATCACGCCGCCGTCGTCGGTCGGCCAGCCGTCCGGGCCGGTGACCGGCGGGCGGACCAGCCCGAAGTCCTGCCGGTAGCCGGTGCACCACAGCACGTTGGCCACGTCGAGGACGGTCCCGTCCTCGAGCGTCGGGCGACCGTCGGTCGCTGACGTCGTGTGTGCCGGGAGGTGGTGGACCCCGGCCGCCCGCAGGTGCTTGGCCTTCACCCGGACCAGCGGGGCGGCACCGGTGCGGACCTTCGGCTGGGCGCGCCGGCCCACCGGCGTGCGCGTGGTGAGCACGTGGTTCCACGCGAACCACAACAGGGGGAAGACGCGGCGGAAGCGGAACGTGCCGATGTCGACCGGGATCTCGCTGCGGATCGGTCCCGACAGCCAGGTCTCGTGGCCGGCGGCGGTCGTCTCCAGCGCCAGGTCGGCGCCCGACTGACCGGCGCCGACGATGAGGACCGGGCCGGGGAGAAGCTGCTCGGGGTTGCGGTACTGGCTCGCGTGCAGCTGGCGGATCCCCGGATCGAGATGCCCGGCGACGTCGGGCACCTTCGGGAGCCGCTCGCCGCCGTTGGCGACGACGACGACGTCGGCGACAACGGCTGAGTCGCCGCAGTCGACCATGAAGCGGCCGTCGTCGAGGCGCTCGACGGAGACCGCGGTGGTCCCGTGCCTGACGTCGAGCCCGTCGGCGTACGCCTCGAGGTAGTCGGCCATCTCGCGCCCGGTGGGGTAGGACCACTTCGGCGCGGGGAAGGGACGGCCGGGCAGGCCGTCACGATAGGCCGGCGAGTTGAGCAGCAGCGAGTCGTAACGCCGGCGCCACTGGTCGCCGACCCGCGGGTGCTCGTCGAGGAGCAGGCAGTCCACGCCGAGGCGGCGCAGGTGGTGTGCCGTCGCCAGGCCGCTCTGGCCGGCGCCGACGATGACGGTGCTTCGGGTCTCGTGAGTGTCCATGCCGCGACGCTAGGAGCGCCGGGGCGGCCGCCGCGTCGGGCGACCTGCCCATCCTGGGCGGCGTCCCGATGGGTCGAACTGTGCAGTCAGCCGGCCAGGCCGTGGTCGTAGGCGTAGGCGGTGGCGGCGCTCCGGGACGAGATCCCGAGCTTGGTGTAAATGTTCGCGAGGTGCCGCGCCACGGTCTTCTCGCTGAGCACCAGCGCGTCGGCGACCGCACGGTTGGAGCGGCCGGTCGCGACCAGCCGGAGCACCTCGGCCTCGCGGGCGGTCAGCCCGCCGGGCAGGCTGTCGGCGACCTCCAGGCCGGCGAGGTCGGCCGCGGCGCCGAGGGCGTCGAACCCCGCGCGAGCCGTGTCGAGCTCGTAGGCCGCCGCCTCGGGGTCGCCGACCAGGTCGAGCGCCCGCGCGAGACGGACCCGGACGCGGGCGACGTGGTAGGGGAGTCCGAGGTCGACGAAGTGGCCGAGCGCGGCGCGCAGGCAGACCAGCGCCTCCACCGGCTGACCGGCGGCGAGGGCGACGGTGCCCTTCGCGGCGGCCGCATGGCCGGCGAGCAGGGGCGAGGCGAGCTCCTCCGCGAGGTCGGCCAGCTCAGCCGCCGCCTCGCGTGCCGCCGGCAGGTCGCCGACCGCCGCCATCACCTCCACGTGCGCCGCCAGCACGTCCGGCCGGTCCAGCCGACCCGGTTCGGCCGCCAGCCGGCGGGTGGCGGAGGCCGCTGCCTCCGAGCGGCCCTGCGCGAGCCGGAGCAGAGCCAGCCCGGGCTGGGGCTGACGCCCCGCCGTGTTGGCCCGGCGATAGGCGTCCTCGGCGTCGGCGAAGTCCCCGCGCAGGCGCATCAGCTCACCGAGGTGGTACCACGCGTCGCCCTGCGGCGGGCCGGCCAGGCTCGCGCAGGCCAGGCGACCCTGGACGTCGGCGTCGGGCCACGCGCCCTCGAGGGTGAGCACCTGGGTGCGGTGGACGAGGCACTGGCCGCGGTAGGGCACGAGCCCTGACTGGCTCTCGCACCAGTCGGCGAGGGCGGTCGTCCACTCGGCCGCCCGCCGGACGTCGTGCAGGGCGAGGCAGGCGGCGAGGACCGCGCAGTAGGCGAGGCCCGCGACGGTGGGCGTGAGCTCGTCGGCCTCGACCGTCGCCATCACCTCGTCGAGCCGCGGCAGCGCCTCGCCGCCGCGACCGAGCCGGATCAGCGCCATGCTTCCGGACAGCAGGCCCAGGACGTGCAGGTCGGGCGCGCCGAGCCGGCGGCCGGCCGCCACCGCCCCCGCGGCGACCTCGAGCGCCTCGTCGAGCCGCCCGGTCTCGACGAGCTGGCGGGCCTCGAGCGTCGCCGGGAGCATGGCGACCGCCTCGTCGACCTCGTGCTCCTCGGCGATCGTCCGGGCCCTGGCCAGCCAGCCCGCGGCCCGCGCGTGCTCGTTGCCGAGGTAGAGCATCCAGGCGTGCCAGAACGCCGACTCGGCGGCGCCGGTCCACAGGCCGTGCGCGAGCGCGAGCCGGTGGCCGCGGGTGAGCGTCTCGAGGCTGCCCTCCCGGTCGCCGACGAGGAACCGCGCGACGCCGAGCCGCCTCATGTCGTCAGGGGGGAGCGGCGCCACCCGCTCCGCCTCGGTGAGGGCCGCCGCGCAGGTCGGCCAGTCGCGGGCGTCGTAGGCCCGACGTCCGAGCTCCAGTGCCTGCCCGACAGCCTGGCTCATGACGGGAGACTACGCCCGGTACCGCTCCGAAGTGAGGGCCGTCACGGGCGTACGGTAAGAGGAGTGAGTCAGACACCGACCGTGGCGCGTCGAGGCTGGCTGGTCTGGAGCATCGCCATGGCGGCGTACTTCCTGGCCGTGTTCCACCGCTCCTCGCTCGCGGTCGCCGGACTGCTCGCCGCTGACCGCTTCGGCATCTCCGCGTCCCAGCTGGCCACCTTCACGACCCTGCAGCTGATCGTGTACGCCGGCATGCAGATCCCCGTCGGCGTCCTGGTCGACCGCTTCGGGCCGCGCAGCGTGATGCTCACCGGGATGGTGGTGATCAGCGCGGCGCAGGCCGGCTTCGCGCTGGCCGACTCCTATCCGCTCGCCCTGCTGGCCCGTGTCTTCGTCGGCATGGGCGACGCGATGACGTTCATCTGCCTGCTGCGGATCGTGGCCGCCTGGTTCGCGCCGCGCCGGATCCCCCTGATGACGACGCTCTCCGGCACGCTCGGGCAGCTCGGCACGGTCGTCGCCGCCATCCCGATGACCTGGGCGCTGGGCAACCTCGGCTGGACCAAGGCCTACCTGGCGGCAGCGGTCGCCGGGCCGGTCGTGGCCCTGGTCGGGCTGTTCTTCCTCCACGACGCGCCGAGGCACCGCAACCTGCGCGGCGTCAGCAAGACGATGCGGGAGGTCGCGGGCGGCATCGCCGACTCGTGGCGACACCCCGGCACCCGACTGGGCTTCTGGATGCACTTCACGACGCCGTTCAGCTCCAACGTGCTGGGCCTGCTGTGGGGCCTGCCGTTCTTCGTCCGTGGCGAGGGACGCACCGACCACGAGGCGGCGCTCCTGCTCACCCTGATGACGGTCACCGCGATGATCGTCGGCCCGCTGCTCGGCTGGGCGATCGGCCGCGAGCCGTGGCACCGGTCGACGCTGGCGCTGTGGATCATCGGCTCGACCGTGGGGCTCTGGAGCGTGGTGCTGCTGTGGCCGGGGGACGCCCCGCTGTGGCTCCTGGTCGTGCTCGTCGTCGTGTGCGGTGCGGGCGGCCCCGCGTCGATGATCGGCTTCGACGTGGCGCGGACCTTCAACCCGGCGCACCGGCTGGCCAGCGCCAGCGGGATCGTCAACCAGGGCGGCTTCATCGCCTCGCTCGTCCTGGTGCTCTCGATCGGCTGGGTGCTGGACTGGCGCACGCCCGGAACCGGCTCCGACTACACCGCCGATGCCTTCCGGTGGGCGATGAGCCTGCAGTACGTCCTGTGGGCGCTGGGGCTGACGCAGATCGTCCGCTACCGGCGCAAGGCGCGGGCCACGACCTCGCGCTCGGCGCTCGCGCCGGTCTCCCTGCAGTCCTGACGCCCGGTCAGTCCCGCGCCGGGCGGCTGAGCAGCCTCGCCAGCAGCGGCGTGAAGGCCAGGATCACGAGCAGTCTGACCAGTTGCACCGCCATGACGTACGTCGTGTCGGACCCCGCGTCGGCAGCGGTGGCGAGCACCGCGAAGAGGCCGCCGGGCGTGGTCGCGAGGTAGGCCGTGAGCCCGTCGACCGGCGTGAGCAGGGCGAGCAGGGAGCCCATGAGAGCGGTCGCCACGATCATGCCGATCATGAGGAGCACCACCACCGGCAGCATCCGCGCGATGGAGGCCAGGCTTGCGCGCGTGAAGCGCAGGCCGACCTGCACGCCGATGAGCGCGTAGGCGAGCCACTGCAGCGGGACCGGAACCGCGACGTCGCCCAGCCAGCCGGTCGAGGCGAGCACCGCGGCGACCGCCATCGGGGCCAGCAGGATCGACGTGGTGACGGGGATGAGGCGGGAGAGCCCGATGCCGAGGACCAGGGACAGGGCGACGAACAGCAGGTCGGCCGGGAGGTCGGTGTCGGCCGTCGCCAGCGTTCCTCCGCCGTGCTGGGGATGGAACACGATCGTGGTGATGAGCGGCATCATCACGAGCACCAGCAGCACGCGGAGGTACTGGACCACGGTGACGACCCGGTCGTCGGCACCGAGGTCCCGGGCGATGGCGACGACGCCCGAGGCGCCGCCCGCGATCATCGCGAAGGCACCGGTCACGCGCGAGACGTCGCGGCGGAGGGCGAGCAGCGCGCCGGCGCCCAGGCTGATGAGGATCGTGCCGAGCGTGACGAGGCTGATCGCCACGGCGTCGTCGCCCATGGCCGCCAGTGCGTCGAGGCTGATCGTCGAGCCGACGACCACGCCGATGAGCGCCTGCCCGAGCCGGAAGGTCCACGCCGGCAGGCGCAGGTCGGTCGGCGAGGTGAGCGCGTGCACGATGCCGCCGAGCAGCGACCCGAACATCACCGCCGAGGGGAGGCCGATCAGCTCGAAGACGGTGCTCGAGACGACGGTGACGGTGAGGACGAGGGCCAGTCCCTGTGCTCTGCTCCGCTCGTCTCTCATCGGGATCGATCGTACGGGCGTGGATGTCCCCGCCTGCTCCTACAGTGCTGCCGTGGACGTCAGCCGCCTCCAGGAACACTGCCTCTCGCTGCCCGGCGCCTGGCCGGACAACCCGTGGGACCACGAGCACCCGGTCATCAAGGTGGCGCCGGGCGAGCGCGGCAAGATCTTCGCGTTCCTCGGGTCCGACAAGGTGGGTGTCAAGGGCGGCCCGTCACGTGAGGTCGCCGACGAGTGGCTGCAGCGCTACCCCGACGACGCGTCGGTGATGGCCTACATCGGGCGCAGCGGCTGGAACGACCTTCGCCTGGGCGGCGCGATCCCGGACGAGGAGATCCACGAGGCGGTGGCCGAGTCCTACCGCCTCGTGGTCTCCAAGCTGCCGAGGTCGCTGCGCCCCGACGGCTGGGAAGCCGTCTGACCCCTACGGCGCCGCGAACCAGGTCAGGGTCCGGCTCACCAGGTCGGCCTTCTGCGCCGCGGTCCCGTAGGCCTCGAGCGGGAAGGCGAGGAACTCGACCTTGTAGCCGGCCGCCGCCACGGTCAGCGCGTCGGTCGCCGACGACGTGTCGGTGAACGCCCCCGTGGCCGGGGCGAGGGGTGTGATCCGGTCCTCGAAAGCCGCGCTGAGGACCGAGTGGTCCAGCGGCACGGTGCCGATGCCGTTGGTGACCGGGTTGCCGGTCACCGACGTGACCGAGACGGTCGCCTTGTCGTTCTGCGCCTCGGTGCCGTCCCAGCTGATGTGCAGGTAGTCCCGGACGAACGGCGTCGTGCCCGCCGCCTGGTCCAGGATGTCCTGGCCGCTCATCAGCAGCCGGCCGCCACCGTCGAGGAACGCCTTGAGGGCCGACTCGTAGCCGGCCAGCGGTGCCGGATAGCTGTTACCGGTGAACCACACGACGTTCTTGTGCGCGGACAGGTACGACGCCGGGAGGACCGGCCTCGCCTTGAGGTCCCAGTAGCCGAAGGTCGCCCCTGCCGAGGTGAGCGCCGCCTTGTAGGTGGCCGAGGTGTCGGGCTTGTCGCCGTCCTCGTCGACCAGGGCGGTGTCGGACGCGACCGCGACCGTGGTGAGGGTGGCGGACGCGCTCACCGTGCCGTCGCCCGTCGAGGTCGCCGTGACCGTGGTCGCCGACGTCGAGTCGTCGGCGGCGGCGGCAGGTGCGGTGACCTTCACGCAGACGTCGGTCGAGTCACCCGGCTGCACGGTCGGGGTGGTCGTCAGCGGCGTGGTGCAGTCGGCCGCGAAGACCGAGCCGCCCGGTGCCGTGACGGCGTACGCGTCGGGCTGGTATCCGCGGTTGGTCAGGTGCTCGGCGAAGGACGCGGCGGTCCCGACCCGGGCGCCCTCGAGGGTGCTGCCCGAGACGGCCACGCTGTGCGCGGCGCTCATCGCCTTGACGTTGGGGCTGCCGTTGGCGTCGACGCCTTGGGCCGAGCCGACGTGCAGCCCGTCATCGACGATCGACGTCACCGACGCCGGCAGGCTGGCGGCGATGGTGACCCTGAACGTCACTGACACCGAGCCGCCGGCCGGGACGGTCAGGCCGCTCCACGAGACCTTGCCGCCCGACAGCGTGCCGCCGGCGGACGCCGAGGTGAACGACGTGTACGCCGGCACCGGGTTGCTGATCGTCACGCCGGTGGCGTCGGCGTTGCCGAGGTTCTTGACCGTGACGGTGTAGTCCAGCGGGCGGCCGGGTCCGACCGGCGCGTCGGAGGTGGCGGTCGAGGCCACCAGCGCCGGTAGCGCCGAGCGGTTGGTCAGGGTGTAGGCCCCGCGGCCGTGCGTGCCGGCGAGCAGCACGCCGTGGCTCGGGTCGTAGTCCATGCTCCAGACCGCGACCTTGGGGATGGCGTCGCCGAGCCGCTCCCACGTCGTGCCGCCGTCGACCGTGACGAAGGGGCCGGCGTCGGTCCCGACGTAGAGGGTCGAGTCGGACGACGGGTCGAGCACGATCGTGTCGACCGGGACGTCGGGCAGGTTGGCGCTGATGTCCTTCCACGTGCCGCCGCCGTCGGTGGTGGCGTAGACGTGGCCGGTGCGCGACGGGGTGGCCTTGCCGAAGCCGCCGTACGCCGCGTAGGCGACCCGCCAGTCGGAGCGGTCCACCGCGATCTGGTTCACCGGCCGGTTGGGCAGGGTCTTGGCGCCCACCCGGGTCCACGTGGGGGAGTCGGCGGTGACCGCGTCGCGGCTCACCTGCATCCAGCCTTCGTCGGTGCCGGCGTAGACGCCGGTGCCGCCGTCGGCCAGGCCGATGGCCGAGATGAAGCAACCGCGGGCGCCGTTGGGTGCGGTGCCGGTGCAGCCACTGGTGAGGTCGCCGCTGATCGGGGACCAGTGCACGTCACCGGCCGCCGGTGCCTCCGCGTTGTCGGTGCGGTAGACCCGGTAGGTGCCGAGGAACAGCTGGCTCGGATCGGCCTGGTTCTCGGTCCAAGGCACGTAGAACTCGGCCCGGTCGTCCATGTTGATCCCGCCGCGGATGTACTCGTTGCCGAAGATCGTGCTGGTCTCCGACGGGTCGTAGCGGAAGGGACTGATGCCGTAGTACTCGCCGAACACGTACGCCGCCGCCGCGGGGTTGATCGGGTTGCGCGTCGTCTTGTCGACGAGCGCGTACCCGCCGTCACCGCTCGACTGGTCGAACCAGCGGCCGTTGGCGGTCGACTTGCGGAGCGTGCCGTTGTCCTGGGTGCCGCCCCAGTACTGGCCGGGCACCTGCGGAACGGTCGAGACGCCCACGAACTGGCCGATCTGCAGGCCGGTCGAGTGGAGGAGGGCCCCGGTGGCCGGGTTGACCTGGCCGTTGAGGTCCTGCCAGTCGGCGGCGCTCAGCGGGTCGCCGGCGCCGTTGCGCCCGCCACCGGTGTGCGTGTCCCACACGCCGCCGTCGTTGCCGATCGCGACGTGCTTGGTGTCGGTGGGCTGGAACGCGATGGCGTGCATGTCCGGGTGCAGGTCGTAGCCGAGGCTCTTCCAGGTCGCGCCGCCGTCTGTCGAGCGGTAGACGCCGCCGGACTGGGGCGAGAGGTCGTAACCGTAGGAGCCCAGCACGTAGAGCACGTTCGGGTCGGTCGGGTCGGGCTTGACCTCGTTGTCGTAGAAGCACTGCGTCGTGCAGTAGTCCTCGATGCTGTCGACGTCGTTGCTGCCGGTGCCGGTCTGCGCCCAGTGCGCGCCGTCGTCGACGCTCTTCCAGACGGTGGCCGGGTGGTACTTGTCGCTCGGGTCGTAGTAGTCGAAGCCCGTGTAGAGCGTCGCCGCCGCGGCGCCAGCCGGGTGCGAGATGCCGAGCGAGAAGCGCGTCGAGCCCGCGGCGAACTGTCCGGCGGGGAGGCCTGTCATCGCCTTCGTCCAGCTCTGGCCGCCGTTGCTGCTCTTGTAGATCCCGTCGCCCCAGAAGGACGCGTAGAGGACGTCGGCGTTCTGCGGGTCGCCGACCAGGTCGGTCGCGCCGGCGAACTCGTTCTGCGTGCCCTTGCGGAGCTTCCAGCTCGCGCCGGCGTCCGTGGACTCCCAGATGCCGTACTGCTTGCTGGCCGGCGCCGTGGTGCGGTGGTCACCGCCGCGGCCGCGCAGGGTCGACACCCACAGGTGGTCGGCGTTCCCCGGGTCGACGACGATGTCGGAGATCGACTGGCCCTGGAACAGGTGGCTCTGGTTGGCCCAGGTGACGCCGCCGTCGACGGACCGGTAGACGCCGTCTCCGAAGTAGCTGTCGCCTGACAGGGCGCCCTCACCGGAGCCCATGTAGACGACCTTGTCGTTGCTCGGCGCGATGGCGAGGGCGCCGACCGACTGCGTGTCGGAGTCCTGGGTGCGGGGCGTCCACGTGCCGGTGCCGGCGTCGTAGGTCCAGACGCCGCCCTGCGCGGCGCCGAGGATGATGGTGCCGTCGTTGCGGATGGCCAGCGCGCTGATGCGGCCGCTCATCGCGGCGAAGGTGTTGGAGGTCCGCACGACCTGGACGATCGGGTTCGGTCCCATGGCAGCCCAGGTGCCGCCTCGGCTCGGGCCGGGCTGGGTTGCCTTCTTCAGCTGGCCGGCCGCGACGTTGGCGTTGGACCGCAGCTGGGAGGCCTTGTCGAGGGTCAGCTGCTCGTCACCGGCGAGCAGGCGGGTGACGTAATAGGCGTCGCGCTGCTTGGCCAGGCCCTCGTCCTCCTCGCCGCCGTCGTCCGCGCCGGCGGTGCCCTTGGGGGCGACCCGGGTCGGCGTGTCGTCGGGGGAGGTGGCGCCCAGCGTCGGCGGCGATATCGAGGCGAGGGCGCCAGCCGTGAGGAAGGCGACGGCGACGGAGACGAGCTTGCGTGAGGATCGAAGGGTCATGCCGGGCTCCCGATCAGAAGACCCCGGGAAACCTCAGCGGGTGGAGAGGCCTCGCCGGAGGGCTGGTCGGCACTTTGCTCCCGCGCTCGGCGCGACGTCAATAGACCCGCTATCGATCCGTCAGCGGTTTCGGTCGCCCGGTGTTAGCCGGCGGCTAGCGCGGCCGGCTGGCCAGACCGACGATGCGGGCGATCACGAGGCCGATGTAGAACACCCCGACCACCATCTCCACCATCGCCACCGAACGGGCGTGGCCGAGGCTCGGCACCAGGTCGGAGAGGCCGGTGTTGCTCATCGTGCTGAACGAGAGGAACAGCAGCTCGTACCAGTCCCGGTGCGTGCCGAACGAGCCCGGCCAGACCACCTGGACGCCCGAGTAGAGGTAGGCGAAGCCCCAGGCGACGACGGTGAAGGCCGCGCCGGTCGCCATGATCTCGTCGCTGGTCACCCGGTCGTCGTTGAAGAGGTAGCGGATGAGCGCGTAGGACACGAAGCCGTAGAACGGGACGTGGAAGACGGCCGAGGTCAGCACGACCCAGTCGGTCCCGGGGGAGAGCGCCTCGCCGACGGCGAAGACCATCGCGGGTGCGCCGAGCAGCAGGGCCACCCACGTGAGCGCCGGCGTGAGTCGTACGGCGGCCACGGCGCTGAGCACCACGATGAGCTGGATGACGCCGAGGAACGCCCGGCCCGTCGTCGAGCCGTCGAGGAACGGCCAGCTGAGGATGACGGCCAGCTGGCCTGCGAGCAGGATGCCGGACGGGTGGCTGCGCAGCACGCGTCCGGTCTCAGCGGCCCTCACGCGTCGTCCTCCGGCCGGTCGGGCCGGCGGAGCTCCCGAGCCCGCTTGCGCTCGAGCCGCGCGGTCTCCTTCGCCACGATCTCGTCGCGGTGCAGGACAGTGTTCACAGCGTTGATCCCCACCGCCAGCATGGGGAAGATCGGCCAGGGGAAGCCGTGGCTGGTGAAGAGCCAGATCGTCCACAGGATGACGCTGATGAAGGCGACGGCGCCGACGTCGTCGCGCAGCTTCTTGCGCCACGACTCCTCGGCGCGCGCTCGGATGTCGCCGTGGCTGAGCCGGGCCGGGGAGCTGACCGGCGTGCTCGGGACGAGGTCGGCGACCACCGGCGGCAGGTCGGCCAGGGTGACGGCGGAGAGCACGGCGGTCAGCCGCTCGTCGTACTCGTCGCGGGTGAGCCGGCCGTCGGCGTACGCGTCGGCGAGCAGCGTGCGGACCAGCTCCCGGTCGGCGTCGGACGCGCGCATCCCGGCGTTGCCCGGCACGCGCGGATCGAGCCGGAACCGCTCCCAGAAGTCCTCCACAGGCCAACCCTAAGAGAGCACCCCGATCCGGGGGTCCCGGGACGGATGCTTGCTGCGCGGCGGGACGAGGGTGAAGGATCGCGAAGGTGAGCGAGCCCGACCAGGTGATCGCCGACCTCCTCGTCGTCGGCGCGGGACCGACGGGCCTGTTCGCCGCCTACTACGCCGGCTTCCGCGGGATGACGGTGGTGGTCGCCGACTCGCTGCCCGAGCTGGGCGGCCAGATCACCGCGATGTACCCCGAGAAGCAGATCTTCGACGTCGCCGGGTTCCCGTCGGTCAAGGGGCGCGACCTGGTCGAGGCACTGGTCGCGCAGGCGGCGACCGCCGAGCCGACGTACCTCCTCGGCCGGACGGCGACGAGCCTCGAGCACGGTGCGGACTCCGTGACCGTCGGGTTCGACGACGGCACCGTCGTGGTCGCGAAGGCGGTCCTGGTCACCGCCGGGATCGGCAAGTTCACCCCGCGTCCGTTGCCGGCGGGCGACGGGTGGCTCGGGCGCGGGCTGGAGTTCTTCGTCCCGTCCTTCATGCCGTACGCCGGCAAGGACGTCGTCATCGTCGGAGGTGGCGACTCCGCCTTCGACTGGGCGCTTCACCTCGAGCCGGTCGCGTCGTCGGTCACGCTCGTGCACCGGCGCGACGCGTTCCGCGCCCACGAGCGGACGGTCGCCGCGGTCCGCGCGGCCGGCGTCGAGATCCTCACCCACGCCGAGGTCATCGCGCTCCGCGGCGAGCCGACGGTGGAGGAGGTCGACCTCTCCGTGTCGGGCGAGCCGGTCACCCGCAAGGCGCAGGCGGTCATCGCCGCCCTCGGGTTCGTCGCCGACCTCGGGCCGCTGCAGGAGTGGGGGATCGAGACGTCGAAGCGGCACGTCGTGGTCGACCAGACGATGCGGACCACCCTGCCGCGCGTCTTCGCCGCGGGCGACGTCACCGAGTACCCCGGCAAGGTGCGGCTGATCGCGGTCGGCTTCGGCGAGGCGGCCACGGCGGTCAACAACGCCGCCGCCGCGATCGACCCGGCAGCTCACGTCTTCCCCGGACACTCCAGCGAGGCGTGACGGCGCCGACGGCTAGGCTGAGGCGCGCTAGCTACCTGCTAGTGTAGAACCGGTTCTAGTTTCGGGCGTGAGAGGGTCGGGCCATGCGGATCGCGGTGCTGTCCTATCGCAGCAAGGCCCACGTCGGCGGCCAGGGCGTCTACGTCCGGCACCTGACCCGTGAGCTGGCCGCGTTGGGCCACACCGTCGAGGTCTTCTCGGGCCAGCCCTATCCGGAGCTCGACCCCGGCGTTCGGCTCACCAAGGTGCCCAGCCTCGACCTCTACCGCGAGCCCGACCCGTTCCGGGTGCCGAGGCTCAGCGAGTACCGCGACCGGGTGGACGTCGAGGAGTTCCTCACCATGTGCACCGGTGGCTTCCCGGAGCCCCGGACCTTCTCGCGGCGGGTCCTCCGCGTGCTCGGCGAGCGTGCCGGCGACTTCGACGTCGTCCACGACAACCAGACGCTCGGCAGTGCGCTGCTCGACGTCGAGTCGCTGGGCGTCCCGCTCGTCGCGACCATCCACCACCCGATCACCATGGACCGCCGCATCGAGCTCGCGGCGGCACCCACCTGGCGCAAGAAGTGGGGCGTCTGGCGCTGGTACGGCTTCCTCCGCATGCAGCAGCGGGTCGCTCGCCGGCTCCGGATGATCCTCACCCCGTCGGTCGCGTCCGCGCGCGACACGGTCCGCGAGTTCGGCCTCGACCCCGAGCGCGTACGCACGATCCTGCTGGGCGTCGACGAGCGGTTCGTGCCGCCGATCGCGCCACGGGTCCGCGGGCGGATCCTCGCGATGGCGAGCGCGGACGCGCCGCTGAAGGGCATCGCCACCCTGCTCGAGGCGTTCGCCAAGCTGCGCACCGAGCGCGACGTCCACCTCGTCCTCGTCTCCAGCCCCAAGCCCGGAGGCGTCACCGAGCGCCTCATCGACCAGCTCGGCATCGCCGAGCACGTGCGGTTCGTCAAGGGGCTCAGCGACGACGAGCTCGTCGCGCTGATGGGCTCGGCCGAGCTCGCCTGCGTGCCGTCCCTCTACGAGGGCTTCTCGCTGCCGACCGCCGAGCTCATGGCCTGTGCGACGCCGCTCGTCGTGACCCGCGCCGGCGCCATCCCGGAGGTCGTCGGCCCCGACGGGCTGGCCGCGGACGTCGTACGGCCCGGGGACGTCGCCCAGCTCACCGCAGCGCTCGAGAACCTGCTCGACGACCCGGACCGGCGGGCGCGGCTCGGTGCCGCGGGCCGGCGCCGGGTCGAGGAGCTGTTCAGCTGGAAGGCCGTGGCCGAGAAGACGGTCGCGGCGTACGAGGAAGCGATCGCCGGCTACCAGGCAGACCACCAGGAGGACACCCGTGCTGACCGTTGACTTCGACCGCCTGGGCGTGCGGCCCGGTGACAGGCTGCTCGACATGGGCGCCGGCGGTGGCCGGCACGCGTTCGAGGCCTACCGCCGGGGTGCCGACGTGATCGCCTTCGACCAGGACGCCGACGAGCTGGCCAAGGTCCGCGAGTGGTTCCAGGCCATGAAGGAGGCCGGCGAGGTCCCCGAGGGCGCGGAGGCCGACGTCAAGGAGGGCGACGCGCTCGCGCTGCCCTTCGCCGACGGCGAGTTCGACCGGATCATCGCCGCCGAGGTGCTCGAGCACATCCCGGCCGACATCCAGGCGATCCAGGAGCTCGTCCGCGTGCTGCGGCCGGGCGGGACGCTCGCCGTCAGCGTTCCGCGATGGTTCCCCGAGATCGTCAACTGGAAGCTGTCCGAGGACTACCACAACAACCCCGGCGGTCACATCCGGATCTACACGGAGGAGGAGCTGCGCGACAAGGTCACCAAGGCCGGCCTGGTGTTCGACGGTCGCGACCACGCGCACGGCCTCCACTCGCCGTACTGGTGGCTCAAGTGCGCCGTGGGCGTCCGCAACGACGACCACCCGCTCCCGAAGGCCTACCACAGGCTGCTCGTCTGGGAGATCACGAAGAACCCCAAGGCGCTGCAGTGGGCCGGCAAGGTGCTCGACCCGCTCATCGGCAAGAGCCTGGTCCTCTACTTCACGAAGCCGACCTCCCCGGTCGACGCGTGACGGCGACGGTCCCGTACGTCGACGGGGTGGTCTCGGCCGACCAGGTGCGGGCGACCGCCGCGTCGATCCGATCGATGCAGGAACCCTCCGGCGCCATCCCCTGGACGAACGGGCAACACGCCGACGCGTGGAACCACGTCGAGGCGGCGATGGGCCTGCTCGTCGGCGGCGAGGTCGAGGCGGCCGAGCGGGCCTACCGCTGGGCACCCACCCAGCAGGGGGCCGACGGATCCTGGCCCATGAAGATCGTCGACGGCCACGTGACCGACGCCCGCGGCGACAGCAACTTCTCCGCCTACCTCGCGGTCGGGCTCTGGCACCACTGGCTGGTCCGGCGCGACCTCGGCTTCGTGCGCGAGCTGTGGCCGTCGGTGCGCGCCGGGCTCGACTGGGTGGTGTCGCTCCAGGTGCCGTTCGGCGGGATCCTCTGGACGCCGTCGGAGGAGCTCTGCCTGCTCACGGGCGGGTCGTCGATCTACCAGTCGCTGCGCGCCGGCGTCGCGCTCGCCGACCTGCTCGGCGAGCCGCAGCCGGAGTGGGAGCTCACCGGCGGCCGGCTCGGACACGCGCTGCGGAACCACCGCGACCTGTTCGCTGACAAGTCGACCTTCTCGATGGACTGGTACTACCCGGTGCTGGGCGGCGCGGTCCGCGGCCAGGCGGCGTTCGAGCTGGTCGAGGAGCGCTGGGACCGTTACGTCGTTCCCGGGCTCGGCGTCCGCTGCGTCGACACCAACCCCTGGGTGACGGGCGCGGAGACCTGCGAGCTCGTGCTCGCGCTCGACGCCATCGGCGACCACGACCGCGCGCTCGTGCTGCTGGCCGACATGCAGCGGCTCCGCGCGGCCGACGGCGGCTACTGGACCGGCTGGGTCTACGACGACCCGGCCTATCCCAACGACAACCCGAACGTGTTCTGGCCCGAGGAGCAGACCACGTTCACGGCCGCCGCGGTCATCCTCGCCGTCGACGCGCTGGGGGAGCGGTACGGCGCCAGCACGCCGGGCTCCGGGATCATGCGCGGGACGTCGCTCGCGCCCGACTTCCCGGAGCTGGCGCTCGAGTGCGGCTGCCCGTCGGAGTCGGTCGCTCCGACCCACTGACGGGCCGCCGGACCGGTCGAGACGGTCGTCAGGCCATCTCGGGGACGTGCAGGTGTGCGTAGGCGAGGTCGAACTCGTGGACGTCGACGATCTCGCCACCCGAGTCGCTCGCCGCGCGTCTGCGCAGCTCGTCGGCCGACATACGGCTGGCCTGCATCGCAGCCCGCGTCTGCCAGACCGTGGTCGCGCAGCCCAGCCCGGCCGACCGGTCGACGAGGAGGCTGGCGCTGCAGAAGCCGGCGGTCTCCTCGAGGTCCGGAAGGATGGCCATGCGCATCGAGTCGGCGAGGGCGTCGACGTCACCCTGCACCCAGCTGACGCGGCAGGCCTCGCCGTGGTGGCCGCGGTGCATCATGGCGACCTCCCACTCGTCGACCTCCATGGTCCCGCCGAGGATGTCGCGTCCGCGATCGCGGATCGGGCGCAGCTGCGCGTCGCTGGCCCGCATGGCCTCCTCGGTCTCCCACGAGCTGGTGGCGATGCAGTGACCCGACTCGTGGTCGACCAGCATCGAGAGGCCACGACAGCCCTCGATCATGTCGAGCATCGGCCACACCTCGTCCTTGATGAACGTGATGCCCGCGTCGACGTTGCCGGGCCTGCCGTGGAACGTCGTGGAACGTGCGTACACGGCCCTCTCCTCTCCGGGACGGGGCAGTGCCCGACCGGCACCGCCGGTCTGTTCTGTCTACTCGCTCGCGGCGGCCGGCGCCATAGCTCGCTCCGCATCGATGCGGACAGGACCGAAGACGGACCCCGAGGGTCCGCCTTCGCACGTGGACTCAGCGGGCGGCGAGGCGCAGGAGGCCGACCAGGCCGTGCTCCTCGTCGTCAGGACCCGAGCTGAACCAGACCGCGTCCGTCCCGCCGGCCACGGGGTTGCCGACGACCAGCGCCCACAGCCCCTCGATGGTCAACGGCCGCCCCGAGGTGTTGCGCAGCGTCGCACGCAGCGAGCCCGTCCGAGGATCGAACGCGTGGATCCGACCGTCGCCGAAGTTGCCGACCAGCAGGTCGCCGCTCACGTGGCCGAAGCCCTGCGGAGCGATGGTCATGCCCCACGGCGAGTTCAGCACACCGCGGCTGGCGAAGCGTCGCAGGAACGCCCCACCGTCGCTGTAGACGTCGACGAACCCGTGCCCGGCTCCGGCGACGTCGTCCTCACCCTGGGCGTCCCGGAGAGCGTAGGTCACGAACACGCGGCCCCCGACCTCGGCGATGTTGAACGGGGCGTAGCCGCGCGGCAGCGACCGATCGCGGAACGCGCCGGGAGCGGTCCGCACGCCGTGGAAGCGCTCGTTGAACACGTCGATCCGGTTCCCGTGGAAGTCCGCGGCGAGGAGACGCGGCCCCCGGTGGGTGTGCACGAGCGCCAGGCTCTTGAAGACCGCCCCCGGGACGTGACCCACGGAGACGGCCGCGGTCCTGGGCGAGACCGCCGGGTTCCACGCTGACAGGTCGCCGTGCTCACCCGCGAAGATGAACAGCGCCGACTGCGTCGTGCCGGGGACCTGGAAGGCGGTGGTGTCGTTGAACACCTGCCCGGTCGGGGCGCCGCCGGGGACACTCACCACGAGTGGCACCTTGGACACCGGCGTGCTGCCCACGGCGCCGGTGTAGAGCGTCGAGACGTCTGCCCCGTTGTCCGAGACCCACACCGCCGAGTTCGGCCCGCGGGAGATGCCCCACGAGTTCACCAGGTCCGGGTCGGTGAGGGTGGCGACCCCCGGTTGGTCCGACACCAGGTTCTGCTGCTGGAACGTGTCGACTCTGAGCGAGCTGTGCGCTCCGGCCGGCCCGGCGAACATCCCGCCGAGGAGCACCGCGACCGCGGCCCCCATGAGGCTCTGCTTGACAACCATCTTTCGCCTCCTCTGTGTCAGGACCCGCGGGCGTGCGAGCCCATCTCCCTGTTACGAGGTGCTGCTCGAGCCAGTTCAGGACTCCGCGCGTTCTTCACCCACGGGTCCGCTGGCCGGCCGGGCATCGTCCACGCCGTTCCCGGATACCGGGCGATGTGCCGCAGCCTCGTCTGCACGGGCGTCGGCGACGATCGGGACCGTCAAGGAGCGGCGGGGCGATCGAGGCTCTCTCGACCAGGAACACCGCCATGACCAGCTACCCGTCCTCGGGTGACCACCCGTCCGTGCCTCACCTCGGCCGGCGCTCCCGGCCGCGCCCCTCGCTCGCGAAGCGCGTCGCCCGACGCAGGTCGCCGACCCACGCGCACCTGGCCGTGGCAGCCCGTCTCCGGCACCGGCTGGCGCGGCTCATCCTCTGACCGGCGAACCCCGCTCAGAGCGACGCTGCGCATCGTCGTCGACCGGTCAGATCACGACGTCGGCGTGGATCGGGCGGTGGTCGGAGCCGGGTTCGTTGCGGCGGGCGTCGGGGTCGTCGGCGATGGACGGTACGACGGCCGGGCCGGCGCCGACGGCCGCGACGTCGTAGACGAGCGAGGCCGACACGAGGATGTGGTCGATCAGCTCGCGGCGGCCGCGGTAGATCCGGGAGTAGCGCTCCTTCTCCGGGATGAGTGTCGCCAGGTTCCACAGGCGCTGGCCATCGCCGGCGTCCGGCTTCTTGAAGCCGGGGGTACCGATCTCCGAGCCCGGGGGGCCGAGCAGGACCTGGGTCGTGGCGGCCTGTACCTCGTCGTTGAGGTCACCGGCCACGACGACGCCCTGGGCGGCGGACGCCCCGGCCGTCGCGAGGAGGCCGGTCGCGTAGGCCCGTACGCCGGCCGCCTCCGCCGCCCGGCGGTCCAGGGCGTAGACCGCGTAGCGGGCCCGCTCGTCCTCGTCGGTCGTGGAGAAGCGCCCGTCGGGCAGCGAGAGGAGCTTGGACTTCAGGTGGGCCGAGATGAGGTGGACGTCGGTCCCTCGCATCGTGACGGTCGCCTTGAGCGCCGGCCGGCCCAGCGACGTGATGGTCGTGCCGGTGTCGTCGACCTGCACGGGCCGGAGTCCCGTCGGGAACGCGGTCACCTGCTCGACGTCGTGCAGCGGCAGCCGGGAGATGATGCCGCACCGGATGCTGCGCTCGTCGGGGTCGGCCAGCTCCGTGTGCCAGGTGCCTCCGATCGCGGTGGCGAGGTCGTCGAGGGCGGCCGGCGAGCCGACTTCCTGCACGGCCAGGACGTCCGGCGCCAGCGTGCCGATGGTGGCGGCGAGCGCGGCGATCTTGCCCTCGTAGGCAGCCTGCCCGGTCGGTGCACCGGTGCCTGCATTGGGCGTGAACAGGTTCTCCAGGTTCCACGTTGCGATCCGCATGCCCGACACCCTCCGCCGCTCCCTGGCCCCCACCCTCGCACAACGGGGCGGCGACATCGGCGCTCCGAGTCCCGCGCCGCACCAGACCCGACGGACGAGGTGCCACGATGAAGCCGTGATGCTCCCTGACGTCCGCCCCGCCGCGAGGACCGAGCCGTGACCGCCCTGAACCGCTACCCGGAGCTGGGGGTGCCGGACCGTGCGGCCCTGGACGCCCTGCTCGACTCGCAGCGGGCGGGCGTGCTGTCGTGCTCCGTCGAGGGCGAGCCGCTCGCCGTCCCGATGCTCTATGCCCGCGACGGCGACCGGGTGCTGCTGCACGGTTCCACCGGGGCCGGTGCGCTCCGGCATGTCGCCGCCGGTGCCTCAGCAGTCCTGACCGTGTTCGTGCTCGACGCGCTCGTGGTCGCGCCGACGACGTTCGAGTCCTCGGTCAACTACCGCTCCGCCACGATCCGTGGTCGGCTGACCCCGGTCGACGACCACGGCGCGGCGCTGGACCGCTTCAGCGACGTCGTGGTTCCGGGGCGGACCGGCGAGGTGCGGCCCCCTAACCGCAGGGAGCTCGCGGCCACCCTGGTGCTGTCGATCCCGATCGCCGAGGACAACTGGCTGCTCAAGGTCGCCGACGAGTGGCCCGCCACGCCCGAGGCGGCCGGTGCCGACCCGAGCGTCTGGAGCGGTCTCGTGCCCATCCGGTCGGTCCTCGACGAGCCGGTCCCGGCACCGTGGGCGAGCGACCTCCCGGTCCCGGCGTCCGTACGCCGACTGGTCGACGGGTGAGCCCGCCGGGTCACGGACCGACGTCGCGCGCCCACTCCGGGTGCGCGGCGACGAGCGCCCGATAGGCGGCCTCGACCTCGTCGGGTACGTCGACGTGGGCGACGAAGCCGCGTCCACGCGGCCCGTAGCCGTCCCGGTCGTCACGGAGCCGCGGCACCTCGCCCATCACCAGCCCGCGCCATCGGGGCCACGGCCATGCCCTCCGGCTGTCGGGCCCGGGACGGTTGACCGGGACCGCCCCGCCGAGCGACCACGCCCGGCGGAAGCGGGCATCCATCCGGCGCTGCATGGTGGGGTCCTGGACCAGCGCCACCGTGCGGGGGCGGAGGCCGTGCCGGCGCGCCACGTCCTCCGCCAGGGAGACGTTGTTGCCGCAGTTCGTGGACGCGGTCTCCAGGAGCACGTCCTCGATGCCGTGGACCTCGCGCATCCACCGCGCCATCAGGTCGGCCTCGGTCAGCTGCCCGGCGGCCCGGCCGTCCAGGCCCATCGCGGCCATCAGGGCGTCGGTCGTGTGGCCGCGGCCGCCGACCAGCATCAGCGCGCCGACCTCACCGCCCGTCACGGCCGCCGCCGCGACCTCCCACGTCGGGGGCAGCGACCCGCCGAACAGGAGCATGAGGTCGACGTGCTCGGGCCGAGGATCCTCGAGGGCGAGCCACGCGGCGATCGTGTCCAGCCGGGCCAGGTCGGTCACAGCCACCGACGGACCCGCCGCCGGTAGTCGTCGTACGACGCCCCGAACCGCTCGTGGAGGAAGCGCTCCTCGGGACGGATCGCACCCCAGTGGACGAGCAGCACCGCGGCCGGGAAGAGCACCAGCCCCCAGAACGTGGGTGCGAGCAGCGTCAGCCCGAGGTAGAGCACGAGCATGCCGACGTAGAGCGGGTTCCGGGAGAGCCGGTAGGGCCCCTCCTCGATCATCGCGTGCGTCTCCTGTCCGGGCAGGAGGCCGGTCTCGTGGCGAGCGAAGAGCCACAGGGACCAGCCGTTCCACACGGCGAACACCAGGACCAGCGTCCAGCCGAGCGGGACCCGCCACCCGCCGAGGTCGATCGGGTCGCCCCAGATCCGCGTGGCCAGGAATCCCACGAGCAGGGGAGCGCCGACCGCGACCGGCGGCCAGAGCCGGAAGGCGACGGTCTGCTGGGAGCCGTGCGTCACCCGCACATTGTGGCGGCTGAGGCGCTCAGACGCGCTGGAGCACACGCATGGACCCGAGCGCGTCGACCTGCGCGAAGTCCCCGCTCGCGAGGGCGGGCAGGTAGATCTGCTCGTAGGGCGGCCGGCCGCCGTCGGCGGGGTCGGGGAAGACGTCGTGGATCACCAGCAGACCACCGGGCATCACGTGCGGCGCCCAGCCCGCATAGTCGTCGCGCGCGGGCTGCTCGCCGTGGCCACCGTCGATGAACAACAGCGACAGCGGCGTCCGCCACCACCTGCTGACGGTGGTGCTGCGCCCGACGACGGCGATCACCTGGTCCTCCAGACCGGCGCGCTGGAGCGTGCGCCGGAAGACGGGGAGCGTGTCTATCAGCCCGGTCTCAGGGTCCACCAGGGAGTCGTCGTGGTGCTCCCAGCCGACCTGGTTCTCCTCGCTGCCGCGGTGGTGGTCGACCGTGAACACGGTCCCGCCCGTCTCGCGCGCGGCCGCCCCGAGGTAGACGGCCGACTTGCCGCAGTAGGTGCCGACCTCGAGCGCCGGGCCGTCCGGCAGGCGTCGGACGGCGTACCGGAACAGGAGCTCGCCCTCGGCGGGCGGCATGAAGCCCTTCGCGGCCAGGGCGAGCTCGAGCAGGTCGGCGGGCATCTGCGTCACGACAGGAGACCCTAGGGTGTCTGCCATGCAGGGGGAGCCGGGACACAGCGTGCTGGTGGTGCCGGTGCCCGCGCTGGAGCCGTTCGTGGTCGAGCGGACGCGGCACTACGACGCGTCGTTCCTCTCCACGGACCCGTCGTTCGTGCACGCCCACATCACGCTGCTGGCGCCGTGGCTCCCCGACCCGTCGGCCGCCGACCTGGAGCGGGTGGGCAAGCTGGCCACGGCAGCCGAGCCGTTCGACTTCCTCCTGTCGGAGCTGCGGGTCTTTCCGGGCGGCACGATCCACCTCGACCCGGTGCCGGCGGCGCCGTTCGAGTCCCTGACGGCCGAGCTGGTCGCGGCGTTCCCGCAGTGCCCGCCGTACGACGGCCTGTTCGACGTCGTCCCGCACCTCACCGTCGACCACCTGCTCGGCGGCGTCACCGTCGAGCAGACGCGGACGGCACTGGGGTCCCTGGTCCCGGCGCGCTGCCGCGCCGACCGGATCAGCCTGCAGTGGTATGCCAACCACGGGTGCCGCACGATCGCGGAGTGGGAGCTGGGTCGATGAAGGTCCTGGTCACCGGGGGAGTGCGCTCGGGCAAGTCGCGGCACGCCGAGGGACTGCTGCCCGTGGGCGTACCGGTCGCCTACGTCGCCCCCGGTCCCGTGCCCGACGCCGAGGACGCCGACTGGGCAGCGCGGGTCGCGGCGCACCAGGCCGCCCGACCGGCGCACTGGGTGACCCACGAGACGCGTGACGTGGCCGGCGTCCTGGCCGGTGTTTCGGAACCCGTCCTGGTCGACTGCCTCGGGACCTGGCTGACCGGCGTGATCGACGAGCGCGAGCTGTGGGAGGAGCGCTCCGACGAGGTCGCGCGTGTCGTGGACGGGCTGCTCGACGAGCTCGTCACGGCGCTCGCGGCGACCGGCTCCGATGTCGTGCTCGTGACCAACGAGGTCGGCCTCGGCGTCGTGCCCGCGCACCGCTCCGGCCGGCTCTTCCGCGACCTGCTCGGGACCGTCAACCAGCGGGTCGCCGGCGTCTGCGACGAGGTTCACCTGGTGGTCGCCGGCCGGGTCCTTCGTCTCTGATACCCAGGACCTTGGTCCTGGGTCCTTCCGTTCGGCGGCGACCCGCGGCCCGACCACCTAGGGTTCGCGCCATGCGCATGCCATCGCGCGCCCTCGGGGCGCGCCTCCTCGGAGTCTTCTCAGTCCTTCTCGCCGTGGTCCTCGCGACCGGTCAGGGCGCCTACGCGGCGTCGAAGACCGTTCGCGACGCGACCGGCGACACCTACTCGATCGCCGGTGACACGCCGGTTCGCAAGGCCTCCGCCATCGGCGACATCGTGTCCGTCAGGACCGCCCACCGGGCCAAGAAGGTCATCGTGGTCATCCGCACGCGCGGCCTGGCCGCCGTGAACGCAGGCTTCGTGCAGATCAAGACGTCCAACCCGGGTCGTCAGTACTTCGTGAGCGCGTTCGCCGCCCCAGGTATGAAGTCGGTCAGCCTGACCAAGGGCATGAACAGCACCAACGACCTCACGTGCCGCGGCCTCCGCGCGGCCTTCCAGATCGCCAGCAACACCATCACCGTCCAGGTCCCGCGGACCTGCCTCCACAGTCCCCGCTGGGTCCGCACCGGCGTCCTGCTGACGTCGACGAGCGCCACGGAGACGGACGACGGCTACGTGGACGTCGCCGGTCTCGATGTCGTCAGCGACAACCTGTGGAACGACGACTCCGCAAGTCTCCCGCTCGGTCCGAAGGTGCGGCGCGGCTGATGGCGGCCCGTCGTACGCTCGCCCGCTCCCTCGCCGCGCTGGCCGTCGGCGCCTCGTTGGTCCTCGCGACCGGTCAGGGTGCCTACGCGGCGTCGAAGACCGTTCGCGACGCGACCGGCGACGTCTACTCGCTGACCGGCGACTCGCCGACCAAGGTCTCCGGGCCGGACGGCGACATCACCTCGGTCACCACCATGCACGGCCGGCGGAAGGTCCGGATCAAGGTCCGCGCCCGCCACCTGTCGCTCGACGAGACGCTGCTGTTCGCGAAGATCCGGACCGGGCCGACCGGGCCGGCGTACTTCTTCAGCGGCACCGCCGACATCGGCGTGCGGATCGCGCTGATCGCCAAGGGCCAGACCCACCTGCTCGTGTGCCCCGGCATCCGGATGGCGTTCCACGCGTCGCAGGGCTACGTGATGGCGGTCATCCCGCGCACCTGCCTGGGCAGCCCGCGCTGGATCCGGGTCGGCGCCGCGCTCGCGACCACCGACTCGATGGTCGCGACGCTCGCGGACGAGAACTACGACCCGTTCGCCGACGACTCGGAGGCGACCGGCACCGTCGACATCGGCGGTGTGGGGACCCTCACGCCCGCCCAGATGAGCTCGCCGACGATCCCGCTTCCGCTCGGTCCGAAGGTCCGCGTCGGCTGACGTACCCGATATTCGGTACGTCCAGGGCCCAGGGCGGCCGATCCGGCGATCAGGGCGCCGGCGGCTGGCAGGCTCGTGGCTGGAGTGTCGGTGGCCCGAGACCGTCCGCGCTCCAGCCCCGTGCCGGGTCCCCATCATTCAGCGCGGGGCGACCGCCCCGGCTCTTTCGGGGGAAGGGACCGGGGCGGTCAAACGGCCGTCGGCACACGACGAGAAAACCCCCGCTGAGTCCTGCGTCATCGCAGGTCAGCGGGGGTTCTTCCGGTGGGTGATACTGGGTTCGAACCAGTGACCTCTTCGGTGTGAACGAAGCGCGCTACCACTGCGCCAATCACCCATCGCTCCGGTCGCGGCTGTGACCGGTGATGCGGTCGGTAACACTAGCGCATGGGTCCCGGCGACTCACATTCGGAGCCGCCCCGTGACGTGGCGGACACCACGTCGACGAGATGTCGGGACTTACGTCACGGATCCTTTTCGCCTCCGTCTCGTTGGTACAGGGACGCACCGACGAAGGGGGAGACCAGTCATGACTCGGCCGATGGAACCGATCCGGACGACGAGCGAGGGTGTCAGCCAGGACATCCTGCTCGCGTGTGTCGACCCGTGGGGTCGGCTGATCGACGTGCCGACGACGCTGGCCTACCGCACCGACGACCCGTACGCCGTCGCGCTCGTGTTCCACTCGGGCGGCGGCGAGGTCGAGTGGGTGGTCTCGCGCACCCTGCTGCTGCAGGGCCTTGCGACGCCATGCGGTGATGGCGACGTGAAGGTCTTCCCGAGCGTCGACGACGACGGGCGGGCCGTGGCGATCCTCGACTTCTCCTCGCCGGACGGTCGCCTGGTCGCGGAGACGGAGTCGGTCGCGCTGCAGACCTTCCTCGGGCACACCTTCGAGCTCGTCCCGGTCGGGGCGGAGAGCAAGCACCTCGACATGGACAGCCTGATCGCCGCCCTCCTGGGCGACGAACTCGAGGATCAGTGACCCAGGAGCTCGGACTCCCTGCTCCGCCAGACCTCGAGCACCTCGCGCGTCACCGGGCCGTGGGGGAGGACCCGATCGTTCCACCGGACGACGGCCTGCGCGTCGCGGGTCGTCGACGCGAGGAAGATCTCGCTCGCCTGCTCGAGGACCTCGATCGGCTCGTCGACCTCCCGGCCGCCGTACCACTCGAGGATGAGGCCGCGCGTCACGCCGGCCAGGCAGCCGCTGGCCAGTGACGAGGTGCGCAGCTCGCCAGCGACGACGTAGAAGACGTTGGTGCCGGTGCCCTCGCACAGGTGGCCCTGGGTGTTGGCGAAGACGGCCTCGGTCGCGCCGCGACGCTTCGCCTCGGCGAGCGCGATCACGTTCTCGGCGTACGACGTCGTCTTGAGGCCGGCCAGGGCGCCACGCTCGTTGCGCGGCCACGGCACGGTGACGACCGAGGTCGTCTCCGGGAACGGCTGGAGCACGTCGGCCGTCACGACGATCGTCGGGGCGGAGTCGCCTCGCCCGGAGCCCATCGGCGCCGGGCCTCCGGTGACCGTGATCCGGATCCGGCCGAGCGGCAGGTGGTCGGCGAGCACCGCCTTGACGCCTTGGCGCAGTGCCGCGTCGTCGAGCGGTCCCAGGCCGAGGCCGGTCGCCGACCGGTGCAACCGCTCCAGGTGGCGGTCGAGCGCGAACGGCAGGCCGTCGACCACCTTGAGCGCTTCGAAGACACCGTCTCCGACCGTCACGCCGTGGTCGTCGACCCGCAGGGCCGGGATGGTGGGGTCTTCCAGCAGATGTCCGTCGAGCCAGGCGCGCATGTCGCTCACTGTAGTGGCGCCGGACCGGTGCCCACGGCTGTGACAGGAGGGGTTCCTGAGCGCGATCTGCGCCCGCGTCGACCCCGATTTGGCGGCCTGTGGGCGATCCGCTACTGTTCTCGACGTCGCCAGGACAGCCCGCAAGGGCCGAACGGCAACAAGCGGACGTAGCTCAGTTGGTAGAGCGCAACCTTGCCAAGGTTGAGGTCGCGAGTTCGAGCCTCGTCGTCCGCTCTGAGGTGCACAGCCTCCGCGGTGGGTTGGCCGAGAGGCGAGGCAACGGACTGCAAATCCGTGTACACGGGTTCAAATCCCGTACCCACCTCCAACCCCAGCAACAACAACTCAAGACTTGGGCGATTGGCGCAGCGGTAGCGCGCTTCCTTGACACGGAAGAGGTCACTGGTTCAAACCCAGTATCGCCCACCACCTGAGAGAGCGTCTGCATCGCGGAAACGCGAGGCAGGCGCTCTTTCTTTTTTCCGTGTCACCGAGCACGGAGCCCGGTGTGTTGCGGCTCTCAGTCGTGCCCGCGTCACGCCACGTGTCTCGCACGTCTCATCGTGCCGGGGCGTGTGACGCGTGTGCGCGAACCGGGAGCCCGGCGCGCCCTGTCGCCTCGGGTGTCAGACGTGTGCCGATGATGGGTGGTTGTTCTGGTGTTGAACCGCAAGCGTGCCGTGGGACTGGTGGCGGCCTCGATCTGCGTGGCGTTGTCGTGGCAGTACACGACGTCGGCCTCCGCCGACAGCGCGGTGCCGCAGGCCCCGGCGGTGGCGCCGGTCGCGCCCGTCGCGGCGGCTCCCTCGGCCCTCACGCGCAGCATCCCGCTGCTGAGCGCGCCCGCCCCTACGGTGCGCTCGTTCGCGACACCGGCGCCGGCTCCGGCGAGCACGCCCGTGAGCAGGCCCGCGCCGGCCCCGCGGGCGCCGGTCCTGTCGCGGAGCATGCCGAGGAGGCCGACGGTCAGCCGGCCCCAGAAGCCGGCGCCTCGTCCATCGGGCCAGGCTCGCAGTCCGCGGCAGCGGTCCGGATTCGGTGTCTGGGGTGTCGACGTGTCCAAGTGGCAGCACCCGCACCCGCGCCAGACGCTCAAGTGGGCAGCGCTCTCGCACGCCGCGCCGGGATTCGCCTTCACCTTCGTCAAGGCCTCCGCCGGCGGCAAGCGTCCCGGCGAGGCGAACCCGTGGTATGGCCGTGACGAGGCGGCGGCGAAGGCGGCGGGCGCCTTCGTGGGCTCCTACCACTACGCGATGCCCGGGGGCCCGGTCGCCGCGGACGCTCTCTGGGAGGCCCGCAAGGCCGTGCGTGCCGCGGGGACCCCGCGTGCGGGCGACCTGCCGCTGGCTCTGGACTTCGAGGCCAACCCGAACCACCTGAACCGCCGCCAGATGGCGCGGTGGGCGCTCACGTGGCTGCGCGCGGTGGAGCGGATGACCGGGCACACGCCGGTCCTCTACACCTACGCCACCTTCTTCGCCGAGAACGTCGGTCCCAACCCGGCGTTCAGGCACTACCCGCTCTGGATCGCCCACTACGGGTCCGCGGTGACGGCTCCGCGGATCCCGCGGCCGTGGTCGAGGTGGACCTTCTGGCAGCACTCCTCGCAGGGCAAGCTGCCGGGCACGTCGACCGACGTCGACCTGAACGTCTTCTCGGGCTCCGAGAAGCAGCTGGCGGTGCTGGCCGGCCGCTAGCTCGGGGCCGCCATCCCCGACCGCCCGTGGTGGGCGGGCCGGTGCCGGGAGAGGTCCGGCTCCGGCTTCGGGGCATCGGCGATCCTGATGTGCGCCGCATCGGTCCACGCCTGGTGCACGTAGACCTTCTCGCCGTGGGCCGGCGCGCCGCCGGCCCACGCGCTGATCACCCAGCCCTCCCACGCGGGCCGGCCGTCGCGCTCGACGTGGCGCCAGGCGAGCAGGATCCCCGGGTTCGGGTTCACCCACGAGCCGGTGACGTCGGTCCAGACGAGCGTCGGGAGCGGGATCGGCACGTGACCAACGATAGAACACGTGTTCGATCAATGGTCGGGACGGGGTCTGCCGAAGTCGTACGGGAGTTGTCGCCCCGATCGGGCACCGGGTCTCTCGCACGCAACCCGAGAGGAGACCACCATGGCCTACAAGGTCGGCTACTTCGTCGGAAGCCTGTCCTCGACGTCGATCAACCGCACGCTGAGCCGCGCCCTCATCCGGCTCGCACCCCGAGACCTGGAGTTCACCGAGATCCCCATCGGCGACCTCGCGCTCTACAGCCCCGACTTCGACACCGACTACCCGCCGGAGGCTCGGGCGCTCAAGGACGCGATCGCCGCGTCGGACGCCGTGATGTTCGTCAGCCCGGAGTACAACCGCTCCATCCCGGGCGCCCTGAAGAACGCGATCGACTGGGCCTCGCGCCCCTGGGGGCAGAACTCCTTCCACCACCTGCCCGCGGCCGTCATCGGAGCGTCCATCGGCCAGATCGGAACCGCGGTCGGGCAGCAGAGCCTGCGCGCGGTCCTGAGCTTCTGCAACGCCCGCCAGATGACGGCGCCGGAGGCCTACATCCACCTCACGCCCGGGCTGATCAACGACGACGGCGAGGTCACCGACGAGTCGACCGCCGCGTTCCTCGCCGACTTCATGGGGGAGTTCCGCACCCACATCGAGCGCGTCCTCACTGTGATCCCGCGGCCATGACCGGCCTGTCCTGGTGTTGATGAGGGGCGGCGCACTGACCGATGGCTTCATGTGCCCTTCATCCGGTCGCACCTAGCGTCGCCACGTGAACGACGTCGCGCTCGGTGTCGCCGCCTGCTCCGCGGCGGGCTTCGCCGTGTCGAGCTCGTTGCAGCACCACGCGAACGCCGACCTGCCCGACGACGTCGGTACGGCGGCCGCCGTCCGTGCGCTTCTCCGCCGGCGTCGCTGGGTGGTCGGTCAGGGCCTCGCCCTCGCGGCGTTCCTGCTCCACGCGGTGGCCCTGCGCCTCGGCGTCCTCGTCCTGGTCCAGCCCGTCGTGGTCTCCGGCATCGTGGTCGCCGTCCCGATCCGTGCCGCGCTGGGCCGCCGGCTCCCCGGCCGCGGCGAGGTGGGCACGGTGGCCGTGACGGCGACCGGACTCGCGATCTTCCTGATCGCGGCCGATCCCCGCTCGTCGCAGCCCCCCTCGTCGGGCGTCGCCGCCGTGGTGACGATGGTCGGCGGCGCGCTGGCCGTCGCGATCGCGTGGTGGGCAGGTCGGCGACGCGGTGTTCCGAAGGCGACGGGGTACGGGGTGGCCTGCGGCATCTTGTTCGGCCTGACGGCCGGACTCGTCAAGCTCGCGGCGGCGAGAGGTGCCGCGGGTCACGGGGTCGCCGAGCACCTCTGGGCGCTCACGACCGCGTGGCCCGCCTGGGCGCTCGTGCTCACGGGGCTCTCCGGCATGGCGTTGAACCAGCGGGCCTACCGGGCCGCCCCGCTCTCGGCGTCGATGCCGCTCCTCAACGTGGTCGACGTCCTGGTCGCCATCGCCTTCGGGGTCGCGGTCTTCGGGGAGCTGCCGGCCCACGGCTGGGCAGCGATCGCGGGCCAGCTGCTGGCGCTCACCCTCATGGGCTGGGGGCTGCGTCGGCTCGCCCGTGCTGAGGACGCTGACGAGATCGGCGACGCCGCTCGTCGTGGGCGCGCCTCGGCTACGGAACGACGAGGAACCACTCCGTCCCCAGTACGCGTCGGGCCAACGGACGGGGAAGCGTGAGGAGCAAGCGCACCGTGCGCACCCCGCCGCCGGCCTGGGTCGCGTGCGCGGCGAGCGCGGCCCGCTTGGCGTCGAGCTGGCCGGTGACGTCGACCGCCAGCGAGACGTCGGCACGCGCGGTGTAGACGTCGCGGCCCGGCAGCGTGAGGCCGGGCAGCAGCCGCGCGAAGGGTCGCAGCACCCGCACGACCCGGAGCAGCCACGTCCGGTCGATCGTCGCCTCGAGGAGCGCCGGCCGTCGGCGGGCCAGCTGCTGGGCCGTGCGAGCGACGCGGTGGACCCGGACGTGGTCCGGATGTCCGTAGCCGCCGTGCGGGTCGTAGCCGGTGAGGACGTCGGCGTCCTCCTCGTCGAGGATCGCGGCCACGGCACGGGCGGCCTCGGCGACGTCGGCGTCCACCAGCCGGCCCGGGCCCGAGGTGGGTGAGTCGGCCATGCCCGAGTCGGCGTACCCGAGCCAGACCACCCGAGCCGCGCCGAGGGCTCGCCCGGAGGCGTGCGCCTCGGCGCGGCGTACGACCCCAAGGGAAGCGGGGCCGTGGGCGGGGGCGGTGAGGCCGGCGTCGCCGTCGGTGGCGAACACCAGCACGACGCGGTCGCCGGCGGCGGCGCGCTGGGCGAGCCAGCCGCCGGTCAGCAGGGCCTCGTCGTCGGGGTGGGCGTGCAGGGAGACGATCGTCGACATCGGTGTCTCACGCTCGGGCGGCCAGCCGGCCCGGGACGACGGTCGGCTCGGGGGCGCGTGCGGCGCGCTCCGCCGCCTCCTGGTAGAGCGCCTCGGTGCGCTCGAGGACGTCGCTCCAGTCGAAGCGCGGGGCGACGCGTCGGTTGTGCGCCGTCATCCGGGCGCGCAGGTCGGCGTCTCGGACCAGGTCGGCGAGGGCGACGGCCATCTCGGCGTCGTCGGCGACCAGTACGCCGTCCACCCGGTCGCGGACGAACTCGCCGACGCCGCTGCGCCTGTTGGCGACGACCGGGAGCCCCGCACAGCGTGCCTCCAGCGCGGCGATGCCGAACGACTCCTTCGGCGCGGGCGCGACGTAGAGCGAGGCCGCCCGCAGCTGGTCGAGGACCTCGGCACGGGGGATGCGACCGGTGATGCGGACCTGCCGGCCGAGGTCGTGCCGGCGGACGTACCGCTCCATCCGCGGCCGGAGCGGGCCGTCTCCGACGATGACGAGGCGGACGTCGTCATCGGGCGCCAGCCGGCGCACCCGACGGAACAGGGCGAGGAGCTGGAGCGGGCGCTTGCGTCGCATCAGCCGCATGACGCTCACGACGGTGACCGGGCCGTCCGACGGCTCGCGGTCCGGCGGCCGGGCGCCCCAGGCGGCCACGTCGATCGCGTTCGGCAGCACGGCCACATCGACGGTGCCCAGGGACCGCCGGAAGCTCTCGGCAGCGGCGTCGCTGACCGCCGACCACGCCACCGGCCAGCGCCGCACTCCCGCGAGGGCGGCGAGCCTGAGGATGCCGCCGGCCCCCAGCCACATCGAATGGACGGTCAGGAGGGTCGGGATGCCCGCCGACATGGCGGCGCGAGCCACCCCGACGGCGTACGGCGAGAACATCGAGACGTGGACGTGCACGACGTCGTAGTCGGTGACGGCCCGGCGCGCGGCGGCGACCGACAGGCGGCGCACCCACGGCGGGTCGGCCTCGCCGGCCGCCGTCGGCGTGAGCACGTCCACCTCCAGACCCTGGGCGCGCTGGTGTCGCGCCAGGTCGTCGACGTGCGTCTCGATGCCCCCCAGGCGCGGGAGGAAGACGTCGGTGACGTGGACGACGCGGCGCCTGCCTCCAGGATCCCGGGCGTACGCCGCGGGGCGGTGCGCGGTCAGCCGCTGGCCCAGCAGCCAGAGACCGAGCGCGCCCCCACCGACGGGGATCTCGACGGCGAAGACGAAGGCGCGGTAGAGCACCGCGGCGGCGGTCACGCCGGCCGGGTCCCCGCCGAGGGCCAGCAGCACCGCGACCAGGCCCAGGTCGGCGATGCCGACGCCGCCAGGAGTGATCGGGACGACCGTCAGCATGCGTTCGACCGCGAACCCGGCCAGCACCTCGGCCCAGGTGGTGCCGGCGCCGGTCAGGTGGAGGCAGAAGCCGAGGAGGAGGCCCTGCAGCGCGACGTAGCCGATGATCCCGGCCGACATCCGCAGCCAGCCGCGCCCGACCAGCCCGACGCACTCGTTGCGGATGTCGAGGAGGGCGGCGGACAGGTCGAGCTCGGGGTGCTTCCCGAGGAGACGCAACGCGGGGCGCGCGACCCACTCGCCGGCACGGCCGAGTGCGACGGCGCCCCGCAGGCTGGCCAGCAGCGTCGCCGCGACGGCGACCAGGCCGGCGAAGGTGACGCCCGCGAGCAGTGACGCGGTGCGCAGCTGCGGTGTGACCGCCTCGCCCGCGCGCTCGAGGGCGATCACGCCCACGACGGGCAGGAGGAGCTTGGCGCCCACGTCCCACAGGTTCGTGAGGAACGTGTAGCCGGTGAACGCCCGCGCGTCGATGCCCCAGGCCCGCATCATCCGGCGGTTGAGCTCGACGCCGGCGGCACCGCCGAGGGGGACCACGTTGGAGATCGCGCTACCGGTGACGTTGAGGGTGAGGGCGCGGCGGTGCGTGAGGCTCGGCGCCGCCGCCGTGAGGACGAACGAGTGGACGAACAGCCCGACCAGCCACAGCGCCGTCAGGGCGAGCGCCGCCGGCCAGTGGATGCCGCGCAGCACCGGCATCACGCCGTGCCAGGAGAGGTCGACCGCACGCGGGAGACCGACGCCGACGAGTGCGAGCGCGACGAGCCACGACGCGACGAACCGGAGCCGGGCCCAGGCGTGCGACCGTCTCATGCGGTCGCTTCCCTCGGGACCGGCCGCTGCCCGCGCAGCTCGGCGAGCCGCCAGCGGAGGACGAGGACGGCCGCCTCGCGGGCGACCTCGGGGCTCATCTTCGATGCGCCGGCCGTCCGCTCGACGAACGTGATGGGGTGCTCGCAGACGCGCAGCCCGAGCCGCTCGGCGCGCCAGGTGTTCTCGACCTGGAAGCCATAGCCGTTGGACGTCGTGTCCAGTACCCCGGCGGCGACCAGCGCCGAGGTCCGCCACGCCCGGAAGCCGGACGTCGCGTCGCGCGTGTGCAGGCCGAGCACGCCGCGTGCGTAGGAGTTGGCGGCCCAGGAGAGCAGCCGGCGCTGCGCCGGCCAGTTCTCCGTCGCGCCACCAGCGACGTAGCGAGAGCCCACCACGATGTCGTGGCGTTCCAGCAGGGCGATCATCGCGGGGATCTCGGCGGCGGGGTGCGAGCCGTCGGCGTCCATCTGGACCACGGCGTCGTAGCCGTCGGCCACCCCGGCCGCGAAGCCGGCCCGGTAGGCGGCCCCGAGCCCGTCCTTGGAGATACGGGGGAGCAGGTGCAGCCACTCGCCGAACGCGCGATGACGCCGTACCAGGTCGCCGGTGCCGTCCGGGCTGTTGTCGTCGACGACGAGGACGTCGACGGTCGCGTCCGTCATGGTCCGCCGGACGGCGCCGACCGTGTTGATCAGCGTCTTGACGGTGGCGGCCTCGTTGAAGGTGGGGACGACGATGACGCAGCGCATGGCTGGACCGTAGGCAGCGCCGAATGAAGCGACCATGAAGGTTCGCTGGTGGAGGTTCGCGCTTTGATCGGCTCGGCTTCGAGGCTCGTCGCCAGCGCTCCTCGCACCTCGACCAGCGCCGACGCACCTCGACCGGTCAGGGTGCGCCCAGGGTGACCTTCGCGGTGTGCTCGCTCCCGCCGCGTCGGTAGGTGAGCGTCACGGTGTCGCCCGGCTCGTGCCGCAGGCTCACGAGGACGAGCTGCTCGGTGCTCACCGCCGGGGCGCCGTTGATCTGGGTGATGACGTCGCCGACGGCGAGGCCGGCGCTCGCGGCCGGCCCGCCGGGGAGGAGGTCGGTGACGGCGAGGCCCTCCGGTCGGCCGCCCTCCGTGCTGGTCACCGGGTGCGCGGCCAGCCCGATGACCGGGTGGTCGGCGCGGCCGGTGGAGATGAGCTGTCGGGCGATCGGTCCCGCGATCGTCATCGGGATGGCGAAGCCGAGGCCGACGCTGCCGCCACCGGCGGTGCCCTCGGCGTTCGGGACCGTGCTGATCGCCGAGTTGACGCCGACCTGCTGGCCGGCGCAGTCGACGAGCGGACCGCCGCTGTTGCCGGGGTTGATCGAGGCGTCGGTCTGGATGGCGTCCAGGAGGTGGGCGGTGCGGCCGGTGCCCGACGGCACCGGGACGTAGCGGCCGAGCGCGCTCACGATCCCGCTCGTCACGGTGTTGGACAGACCCAGCGGCGCGCCCAGGGCGATGACGGGCTGGCCGACGTCGAGCGCGTCGGAGTTGCCGGTGCTCAGGACCGGCCGGCCCTTGGCGCCGTCGGCGGCCTTGACCACGGCCAGGTCGGTGGCGACGTCGACGCCCACGATGGTCGCGGGCGAGGTGGAGCCGTCGTCGTAGCGCACGATCATCGTCGCCTGCCCGCCGACCGCGTCGGAGACCACGTGCTCGTTGGTGAGGACGTAGCCGCCCGAGCGGTAGACGGCCCCGGTGCCGTTGCCGCCCGCGCCGTCCGGCCTGGTCACCTCGACGGTGACGACCGACGGGAGCACGTCGGAGGCCACCGACACCGTGGAGCACGTCCCCGGGTCGTCGTGGACCGCCAGCACGGTGGCGGCCCCGATGCCGCCGCCCAGGAGCGCGGCCACCACCAGGGCGACGAGCCAGGGCCAGGTGCCCGAGATCTTCACGGTCACATGGTGCCTTGCCCCGGCTGCCGGGGATAGGGCCCCGCGGTGTAGGCAGCCCGCAGGTCGTCGTTGTCGACGATGGTCCGACCGAGGGGCAGCAGCGACACCGGGATCATCTTGAAGTTCGCGATCCCGAGCGGGATCCCGATGATCGTCACGCACAGCGCGACTCCGCTCAGCGCATGAGCGATGGCCAGCCAGAGGCCGGCCAGGACGAACCAGAGCACGTTGCCGATCGCCGACGCGACGCCCGCGCTCTCGGTCCGGATGATCGTGCGCCCGAACGGCCAGAGCGCGTAGTTGGCGATCCGGAAGGCAGCGATCCCGAAGGGGATCCCGATGATCGTGAGGCACAGCAGGACACCGGCGATCACGTAGCCGATGCTCAACCAGATCCCGGAGAGCACCAGCCACAACACGTTCAGCACGAACCGCATGGCAGCAGCGTCCCACGGGCCCCGCCGCCGCTGCGAGGGCATGCGGCAGGGTTCACGGTTCCGGTACGGTAGAACGTGTTCTGGTTGCGGAGAAGAGTGGAGATCGATGAGTGCGCGAGGACGACAGGGCGTCCGGCTGACCGACGAGGAGACGGAGGAGCTCCTCCGCAACCGCAGGAAGGTACAGGTGGCGACCGTGGGACCGGGCGGCGAGCCGCACCTGACCACCTTGTTCTACGTCCTGGACAAGGGCCGCATCGCGTTCTGGACCTACGGCTCGTCGCAGAAGATCGTCAACCTGCGGCGCGATCCACGGATCAGTTGCCTGGTCGAAGACGGTGACGACTACTTCGAGCTGCGCGGCGTCAGCATCCGTGGCCGAGCCGTCCTCGTCGAGGACTACGACGACGTACGCGCTCTCGGTGCCCAGGTCCTCGCGGTGATGGCCGGCGGCGTCGACACCGGCGAGCTCGGCGAGGAGATCGTCGCCCAGCAGGCGCGCAAGCGGGTCGGTGTGATCGTCGAGCCCGAGCACGTCGCGAGCTGGGACCACCGCAAGATGTCCGCGCCGCCGGGCCGAGGAGCATGAGGCGGCATCGCGATGAGCGGTGAGCGGTGAGCGGTGGGCGCTACGCACTCCTCTGGCGGCTAGGGGAGCAACAGCCCGACCGCGACGTCGACGGAGCGCTCCACCTCGGCTGCCGATGTCCGTCCTGTCACCCAGCTCACGAGGGCGGCCAGCCAGACGTCGGCGATGATCCGGATGATCGCCGCCTCCTCGTCGGTGGCCTCGTCGTGCTCCGGATCGCCGGCGATGGCGCGGGAGATCATGGTCGTGAGCCGCATGCCGACCGAGTGGATCTCGTCAGACACCGTGGCGTCGGCGAACATGAACGCCCGCACCAGCGCCTCGGTGAGCTGGGGCTGCTTCTGCAAGCCTCGGGTCATCCTGCTCAGCATGAACATCACCCGCTCGTGCGGGGTGTCGCCCGGGGTGGCCCGCGTCGCGGTGCGGGCCTCGGTCGTCTCGAGCTCGCGGTAGAGCGCCGCGACGAGCAGGTGGATCTTCGAGGGGAAGTAGCGGTAGAGCGTGCCGAGCGCGACGTCGGCCCGCTCGGCCACCTCACGCATCTGGACCGCGTCGAAGCCGCCCTCCGAGGCGAGCCCGATCGTCGCGTCCAGCATCCGCGTGCGGCGCTCCCGCTGGGCGGGTGAACCGCTGCTGCGCTCCTGCTTGCTCGTCGCTGACCCGATCGCCACGTGTCCTCCGCCCGCCGTCGCCGTCACCCGTGCCCGGCCGGGTGCGAGACACATGCTACACGTTCTTAGAACACGTTCTAGTCACGCCGAGCTGAGTGCGAAGTCGACGGCGGCCTCGGCATGCAGGGCCGTGGACGCGAAGACCGGGACGGGCGAGTCGTCCTGCGCGATGAGCAGCTCGATCTCCGTGCAGCCGAGGATGACGCCTTCCGCTCCGGCGTGCGCGAGGCGATCGATGATCCGGCGGTACGCCGCCCGCGCGGCGTCGTCGACGACACCGACGACCAGCTCGTCGTAGATCACGTCGTTGACGACCGTGCGCTCGTCGGCGTCCGGCACCATCGTGTCGACGCCGTACGCCGCCATCCTGTCGCGGTAGAACGACTCCTCCATCGTGAAGCGGGTCCCGAGGAGCGCCACGCGTCGCAGTCCCGCCTCCTTGACCGCCGCGGCGGTGACGTCGACGAGGTGGATCAGTGGTACGTCGACGGCGTTCTCGATCGTCGGCGCGACCTTGTGCATGGTGTTCGTGCACAGCACGACGCACTCGGCCCCGGCGGCCACCAGGCCGCGTGCCTCGTCGGCCAGGAGCTCGCCCGCCTGGGTCCACTCACCGGAGACCTGGAGTCGCTCGATCTCGGCGAAGTCGACGGAACCCATCACGCACACCGCCGAGTGCAGACCGCCGAGGCGGTCACGAACGCCCTCGTTGACGAGCCGGTAGTAGAGCGCGGAGCTCTCCCAGCTCATCCCGCCGAGAAGTCCGATCTTCCTCACTGGTCGCACACTAGCGGCGCGACCGATCCGCGCGTGCCCTCGGTCCGTGCCCCGCGCAGCAGGCCGGGCCAGAAGTCGGCGAGCGCGTGCGGGTCACGGGCATCGAAGGTGAGCGCCACGAGGTCGGAGGCGACTTCGCGATGCTCGCATAAGCGCCGGGGAGGAGTCAGCCGGTGTCTCGAAGGTCGGTGGAGTGGGGCGAGATTCTCGGAACTGGTTTCGCCACCGCGGTCGTGCTCGCGGATGTGGTCGAGGTCGAGGTCGTCGGCGGGTCGGTGGCAGTGGGCGAAGACGCAGGTGGGGTTGAGGGCGATGACCTGTTCGCGCAGCCGCGGCGGCGGTGTCCGTGCCGACGTCGGTGGGCGGGTGGGACGCTGGATGCGTGGACGACCCGTCACCCGACCCGCACGGAGAGCAGCCCGGCCCGCTGCCGGGGGCGGCCGTCGGCGTCGCTGGTGGCCTGCTGGTCTCCGCCGTCTGGGCGTACGGCGCCTGGGACGTCGCCCTGGCGCTCACCGCCGTGTTCGCGGGCCTGACGATCGCGGTGACGCTCGCTGCGCCCGGCTGGCGGCAGTTCGGCCTCGCGATGCTGGTCGCCGCGGTCGCCGTCGGCGGCCTGCTCGTCCTGGTGGTCGTGTGAGGGGGTCGTCGCGCTGGCTTCCGCTGTGTCGGCTCAGGCGTCGCGATCGAGGAGCGGGCCACGGCGATGGCTCGATCCCAGCGCGGTGTACGTCCGGTCCCGCTGCCGCTTCCGCACGACGAACGTCGCCACGCTGATCGCGGCGACGACCAGGGCGAACACCAGCCCGGCCAAGGCGAGGGTCGCGATCGTCGCCACGGTGCCGGCTCCGGCGATCCCGACCAGCGCGAGGATCGGGGGAGCGCAGCAGACGGCGCAGGCAGCGGCACCGCCGCCGATGAGGTAGCGCTTGCTGCCGCTCGTCGAGTCGCTCATCGGGGGCTGGTCCTCTCGGGAGTCGTGACGTCGGCCAGGTCGACGAACGGGATGGGGCAGCAGTCGCTGCTCGCGCACTGGTGCAGGTCGTCGCAGCCGGCTGCGATGGCCGCCCGGAGGTTGGTCCTGATCAGGATGAGGTCCTCGATGCGCGCCTCGACCTCGACGAGCTTCTCGGCCGCTCGCGCCTGCAGGCTCGAGTCGCGGCCGCGGCGACGGCCGACCTCGATGAGATCGGCGACCTCGTCCAGGGTGAACCCCAGCCGCTGGGCGGCCTTGATGACGCGCAGGGTCACGACCGCCTGCTCGTCGTACATCCGGTGACCGCCGGGGCTGCGGTCCGGGGCGGCCAGGAGCCCACGGCGCTCGTAGTAGCGCAGGGTCTCCCGGTTCACCCCTGCCGCATCGGCCACCTGGCTCGCACGCAGGCTCATGCCGACCCCTCCTTCGCCCGGGTCGCCAGAGCGTCGAGGATGTCGCGTCGCTCCCGCGGCGCCGAGATCGACATCGTGAAGTCGTCGTCGGTTCCCTCCACTGCGAACGTGAAGAACGAGCAACAGGCCGTCTCCCGCTCGGCGAGGTCCCGTGCCGACTCGAGCAGCCCCTCGGCCCCAGTCAGGTGGATCTGCACCTCGAGGTCACGGCGGACCACGCTGCGCGCGGACGACGCGAACAGCGCGTCGAACTCCGCCAGCCGCAAGGGGCGTTCCGCGGTCGGCAGGGTGCACGCCTCGGTCGTCATCACGTCTTCCACGCGATGACGGTAAACCCGGACCTGAGTACCGGATGCAAGACGCGATCTCGATGTCGTCCACATGGCAGCATCGGGCCCATGGAGACCCCGGCGGCTGTCCAGCGGATGATCGAGGCGACGAACGCGGGTGATCATGCTGCCTTCGTCGCAGCCTTCACCGAGGACGCCTACCTCGAGGACTGGGGTCGGAAGTTCCACGGCCGCGACGGGGTGGCGTCGTGGGACCACACGGACAACATCGGCAAGAACACCCGGTTCGCGGCGCTCCGCACGCGTCAGGACGGCGAGGGGTACGTCGTCACGCTCGATGTGCGCGGTGACGGGTTCAACGGCACGAGTGACATCGCGTTCGAGGTCCAGGGCGACCAGATCCGCTCGATGGTGATCAAGCCTGACTGACGCCGTGCACGAGCGGTCCGCTCGCCCCCGCGAACGTCGACATCTACCGGCGCACCAGCGACGACCGACTGGTCCTGACTCGCATCGAAGAAGTCGACTGATCGCAGGCGGCCACGCCCAGGATCTGGCGCGGGCCAGGCGGACTCCTAGGTCAGCTCGTGGCCGCCCAGCCGGTGGACGATGTCGAAGGCCAGGCTCTCCCAGTGCATGCCGCCCCACGACTCGCGTGTCGCATCCTCGGGAACTGGGGGTACCCGGGCAGCGAGTACGAACCCTGCCGCACGCCAGTCCTTTCCCCGCGGCATCGGCGTGAGGAGGCGGTCGATGAGCGGCCGGGGCGCTCTGGGCATGTCGTAACGGGCCAGATCGACGTCATCCTGGACGCGTACGGCAAGCCGGCGAATGGCCTCGCCGTCGGGTGGCTCGGTGCCCTCCCAGTCCAGCCACCCCACGACCGGGACGGTCCCGGTCCGATCGCGGTCGACACGCAACACGCGAAAGAGTGCGGTCTCCGCTCCGACGGTGAAGGAGAGGACATCGCCGGGCTCCAGGTCGGTGACATGCTGCCGCGGTCTGCGGACCCGCTTCGGCGCTGGCTGTGGACCAGTGAGCCGCGCCCGCAGCTCGGCCAGGACCGCTTGGCGACGGGCGACCGTTCGAGCAGGTGCCGGGCTCTGCCCGGGCTGATCCACGTGCCCTCGCCTTCGAGCCACGACCGCAGCGCCTCACCGGAGTCGATCAACTGCATCGCGCGCCTTCTGACGTCGTCGTCGAGACGTCCGAGCTCCTGTTGGGATGCCGCGAGCGCGATCCAGAGGTTGGGGTCGTCGATCCCGGCGGACGTCGCGAACCCTGCGATCACATGCCGGGTGGCCTCACCGTCGGGGACCTTGTTCTCGAGCAGGGCGCGGTACTCGTCGCGTACGTCGGCCGCCTCGTCGTTGGAGAAGGCCCCTGGCCCCCACGAGCTCATGCAGGTCATTCTGCCCAAGGCGACGACGCGGAACGGTTGATTCGGCTCGATGCACGAGCCCGCCCACTCGGTGCGCGAACGACTGGCGGAAGTGACCGAGGACGTGACCGTCGTGGCGGCGTTGGCACGGGACCCGCATCCGACGGTTCGCGGATCGATCGCGTCGAACCCGACGCTGAGCGATGCCGATGTCGAGCTGCTTGCTCAGGATCCGAGCGGCCAGGTCCGCGCGGCGGCAGCAGCCTCCCCAAGGGTGATCAGCCGACGCTGTTCGACGTCTGAGAGCGGGCCACCCAGGCTGGATCCAGCGCCGGGCACTCCTCAACCCCACGGACGGCGCCAGCCACATCAGGAACGACACGGTGCCAGCGAACAGCCCACGGCCGATGTCCTCCGGCAGCGAGACACCGTTGACCAAGTACGCCGTGTCGGGATCGTGCGCCGCCGTGATCCCGAGGTTGAACCACACCACGGTCCAGAAGACGACCGTGAGCACCCAGAGAACGCCGGGGACGATGACCTGCTCCCAGGCGGTGTTCGGCGTCCGCATCGCGCTCGAGGCCGTCCAGAGGCCACCCAGAACCAGGTAAGCCGTTCCGATGAGGAAGAAGACCACGTCCTCCATCCCGTCGCCGCCCCCGGGCGGCGAGATCACCAGGAGCCACGCCAAACCGACGCCGATGAAAGCGACTGACGTGGGCCGGTCGAACCGACTCCGTGCGGCTAGCGGCCGCTCGGCAAGACCAGACACAGTCCGAGACTGGATCCTCGGCAGGTCAACACAGCTCGGAGGGACGGTCCCGAACGGGGTGGCCGTCGACGAATGGCCCGGAGTCCGACGTCCACGCGCGGGTCGCGGGGAGGAGCAGCAGGACGAAGACGGTGGAGGCTGCGGCCGCCACGCCCAGTGGCAGCAGGTAGTAGCCGGAGACGACGCCGAGCCCGGCCGTGATCGGGCAGAGCGCGAGCAGCGTCCACCAGGCCCAGCGGCGACGCCTCAGTAGCCCCAGGGATGCGACGACGGCGATCGTGCACAAGGCGAGCAGTGTTCCGACGATGCTGAAGAACCAGGGCACGACGGAGTCTGCCTCGTCGAAGTCGTCGAGGAGGGCGCGGCCCACGACGACGAACCCGACCGCGATGAACAGCAGGGCCATCCCGGTGACAGCTGCCGCAGCGATCGTCACGGCCGCGGCAACAGAGACCGTGCCCGGTGTCGCTGAGCTCGCGGGTCGCGGCGACGCAGAGGGCACGGGACCGGTCACGGGCTGATTGTGGCCGATGGCACCCGGAATGTCAGACCGTCGGCGACACTCCCCGGGATGGCCGTGAGGCTGCTGGTCGGTGCTGCCGGTGCGGCGCGCATGCTGGCCTCGGGAGGGCAGATCCGATCGCGCCGCGTCAGGACTCCCTAGCGGCCGCCGCGGCGTTCGCGGCCTCGATCTCGGGCACGTGTGCCTCGGCCCAGCGGCGCACCGCACGGAGCGGCTCCAGGAGCGAGCGGCCCAGCTCTGTGAGCTCGTACTCGACGCGCGGCGGGTTCTCCTCGTGGTCGGTGCGGAGGACGAGGCCGTCGCGCTCGAGGGTTCGCAGCGTCTCGGTGAGGACCTTCGGGGTGATGCCCTGGATGTGGGTCTTGAGCTCGACGAAGCGCTTCGGGCCGTGCTCGAGCGCGTTCACGACGAACACCGTCCAGCGGGCGCCGATCCGGTGGAGCACGACGCGGGAGGGACAGGTGCGAGCCATCACGTTGTAGCCCATCGGGATCCTCCGGTTCCCTTGCAGTAACTCGGTATCAAAAGCATACCGTCGCTCGCATGACTGAACTACACGGACAGCGACTCCTGGTGATCGGCGGCGGTCGGGGCATCGGCGCGGCCATCGCGGAGCGGGCTCGGCACGAAGGCATGGACGTGGTGGTCGGCGCGCGTGAGCCGTCGACGATCGAGGGCGCCGTACGGATCGACCTCACGGACGAGGCGTCGATCGCAGCCGCCGCCGAGCAGCTCGGCGCGGTCGACCACGTCGTGACCCTCGGCTCGCTCCCTCACGATGTCCCGATCGCCGAGCTGGACCGCGACCGGATCGTCGCCGCGTTCGAGGCCAAGGTGATCGGACCCATGCTCGTCGCGAAGCACGTCGAGATCCGCCGCTCGATGACCCTGTTCGCCGGCGTCGTCGGCTGGCGACCCGGACCGGGGTCGACCGTCAAGGGCGTGACCAACGGCGCGGTCGACTTCGCCGCGCGCCACCTCGCCGCGAACCTCGCCCCGGTCCGGGTCAACGCGATCGCGCCGGGCGTCATCGACAGCGGCGCCTGGGACAGCAAGGGCGAGGCGAAGTCGGGCTTCCTCGCCGGGGCGGCCGGGCAGACCCTCGTCGGGCGGTACGGCGACCTGGACGACGTCGTCGAGGCAGCGATCTGGCTGATGCGCTCGGGGTTCGTCGACGGCCAGACGATCCACGTCGACGGCGGCCGACGCTGACCGGCGGATGGCGGAACGCTCAGGCCACCCCGTCGACGGACCCGCGCTCCCGCGCGCGCTGTCCCAGGTTGCGCCACCACGCCGGCGCGACGAGGAACGCCTCGGCGCGGAGCACGGCCACGGACACGCTGGGCAGGTCGCCCACGGCCCTGAAGCAGACGAACCGCGGCACCCACTCCGGCTGGAACTTGGCGTTGGCGCGGTAGAGCGACTCGATCTGCCAGAAGCGCGACGCCTGCACCAGGATCGCCCGCCACAGACGCAGGACGGGTCCGGCGCCGAGGCGCTCGCCACGCGCGAACACGTGGCGGAAGACGGCGAAGTTGAGCGAGACGCGAGCGACGCCCAGGGCAGGCGCCTGCGCCATCAGGTCGGCGACCATCAGCTCGATGATGCCGTTCTCGCTGGAGCGGTCGCGGCGCATGACGTCGAGCGAGAGGCCGTCGTCGCCCCACGGCACCAGCTGGAGGAGGCCGCGGAGCCGACCGGAGGCGTCGCGGCACAGCACCACCACGGCGTCCCCGTCCTCGGGGTCGGCCAGCCTGCCCAGGGCCATGGAGAACCCGCGCTCGACCTCGCCGTCGCGCCACGCCTCCGCGCTGGCCAGGAGCGCGCTGCGGGTGGCCTCGTCCAGGTCGCCGACGCGGTTGCAGGTGGTGCTCAGGCCGGCGCGCCGGCACCGGGTCACCGCCTGACGGACCACCCGCATGCGGCGGCCCTCCGTCGTGAAGTCGGCCGTCTGGAGGACGGCCTCGTCGCCGAGCTCCAAGGCGTCGAGGCCGGCGCGGTAGTACGCCTCCGCGCCCTGTTCGCTGGCGCCCAGCACGGCCGGACGCCATCCGTAGGAGTCCGCCTCCTGGAGCCAGGCCGCGATCGCACCGGGCCAGGCCTCCGGGTCGCCGAGCGGGTCGCCGGCCGCCAGTGAGACGCCCCCGACGATGCGATAGCTGACCGCCGCCTTGCGGCTCGGCGAGAAGATCACCGCCCGGTCCTCGCGCAGCGCGAACCACGAGAGCGAGTCGACGGCACCCCACCGGCCCAGCAGGCTGCGGACGCCTTCGCGTTCCGCGAGGTCGAGCCGGTGAGGGCCGGCCGCCGGCTGGAGCGCCACGACGACGAGCAGCAGCACCAGGGCCGCGCCCAGCACGGCGAGCCCCGCCGACGTACGCGCCGCCATGCCCGGCTCGACGAACGAGACCGGGCCCGGGACACCGACCAGTCCGAGGAAGGCCTCGGTGAGCTTGGCGTGCACCGTGGTGCTGGGGGCGAGCCCGTCGAGGTCGACGCTGATCCAGACGAACCCGAGGAAGGCTGCGAGGGGGATCCCGAGGACCACCACCGCGGCGATACGGCGTGGCGACCGCGGATCGGGGCGCGCGCGGAAGCGGTGCCGTGCCGACACCAGCAACGCGAAGACCGACGCCGTCAGCGTGGCCTCCTCGACGTCCAGGCCCTTGACCAGGTGCGCGATCGTCGCGAAGGCGGTCAGCACCGTGGCCAGCAGCCACGCGCGGTACTTCCCCCGCCGAAGGCCTGTCGCCAGGAGCATCAGCACCACGCCGGCGGCGAGCGTGCCGGTCGTGGCCGCCGCGGGGAACACCGGCGGGACGGTGCCGGTCACCAGCAGCACGCGGCTGTGGAAGGCGGGGGACGCGGCGCTGATGACCGCGACGACGCCGACGAGCCACACGAGCCGCGAGATGGTCTTCGGCGTGCCCAGGGCGGCGAGGGCCCGCGGGACCCGATGTCTGGCCCTCCGCCGCGTGGCCCGCGCGAGGCTGTTCTCGCGGTGACCCGCCTCCGGGGACAGGGCAGTCATCGGATCTCCGTTCCGCACTCGTGGTTGACGCGGCCACTATGCGTCGCGCCACATGACGGTTGGATGAAGCCGCCGCCGTACCGTAAGCCATGCCCGTCGGACTTGCGTGCGCGGTCGGTACGTCGCTGTGCTACGGGGTCGGCTCGGTCCTCCAGTCCGCCGCCGCGACCGGCGTGGAGCCGGCGATCCGGCTGGACCCGCGCCTGTTGGTCAGGCTCGCGGGGACCTGGCGCTACCCGGTGGGCCTTGCCCTCGACGCCGTCGGCTTCGTGCTGTCACTGGTGGCCCTCCGGACGCTGCCGCTGTATGTCGTCCAGTCGGTCACGGCGAGCTTCCTGGCCGTCACCGCCGTGGTGGCGTTCGCGACCGTCGGCCTCCGGATGCGGAGGCTCGAGGTGGCGGCACTGGTGGTCCTGGTGGCCGGGCTGGCACTCGTCGGGCTCTCGGCCGCTCCGCAGGCCGCACATCTCCTCGGCACGGGCGCGCAGTGGCTGGTCCTCGGCGCGGCGCTGGCGCTGGTCGTCGCCGCCGTCCCGCTGTCCCGGGTCGGCGGCCGTGAGGGTGCCTGGATGCTCGGCGCCGTCGGCGGGCTCGGGTTCGGCGTGGTCGCGGTGGCCGCGCGGATCCTGTCGGTGTCGGCGACCGACGGCGGTCTGGGCGCCCTCGTCCGCGCGGTCGTCGGAGCACCGGCGTTCTACGCACTGCTGGTGGCGACGCCGCTCGGCCTGACGGCGTACGCGACGGCGCTCCAGCGGGGAACGGTCGTCCAGGCGACGGCACCCCTGGTGGTCGGTGAGACCGTGCTGCCGGCCCTGGTCGGCTTGGTCGTCCTGGGCGACCACCCGAGGCCGGGATGGGGAGCGGTGGCCGCGTGGGGATTCGTCCTCGCCGTGGGCGCGTCCCTCGTGCTCGCCCGCTTCGGCGACGTGGAGGCGAGCACCTCAACGGATTGCTGAGCAACCGGTTCGCCGGTCATCAGCCTGCCCTCAGGCAGCGGCGCTTTCATGGGGGGAGCCAGGTCCGGCGCCAGGGGGACACGCATGTCACTCACCGGTTCGTTCTTCCTCGACGGGATCATCGTGCTCACCGTCGTGGCGTTCCTCGCCGTCATCGTGCTCTGGCCGAGACTGACACGACCGACTCCCTGGCACGTCGCCGGACGGGTCGGCGCCCTGGCGCTGGTCAACCTGCTCGTGCTGCTGACCGCGGCCACCCAGCTCAACGCCAGCTACCTGTTCTTCGCCGGCTGGGGCGACCTGCGCGGGGCCGTCACGGGCCACGTCGCCCAGACCTCACTGCACCGCGGTGGCGGCGAGCGGCGCGCGGCGAGCATCGCGGTCACGGGCGACGCTGCGTCGGTCGCGGCGCACCCGCCGCCCCTGACCCGGCCGGTGGGCTCCACCGGGCTGGTCAAGTACGTCGTCCACGGTGCGCTCAGCGGGCTGACGGGACACGTCCTCGTCCAGCTGCCCCCGGGCTACACGTCGGCCACCCGGGAGCACTACCCGGTGCTCGAGGCCTTCCACGGCTACCCGAGCGAGCCACTGAACTGGGTCAAGATCTTCCACATCGGCCAGATCGTCGACGGGGTGGTGCGCGCCCACGAGCTGCGCCCGCCGGTCGTCGTCATGCCGGACGTCGAGATCCCGCGCGGCGTCGACACCGAGGGCGTGAACGGGCCGGCCGGTGCACCCCAGGTCGAGACGTGGCTGACGCGCGACGTCCCGGACTGGGTGGGCCAGCACTTCCGCGTGGTCGCGAACCGGGCCGCCTGGGCCACGATCGGCTACTCCGCCGGCGGGTTCGACGCCGCCATGGCGACGATCCTGCACCCGGCGCAGTACGGCTCCGGGATCGTGCTGGGCGGCTACTTCAGACCCGACTTCGGGCCGTTCTACGAGCCGTTCGGCCCCACCAGCCGGCTGGGCAGGCGCTACGACCTGTCGCAGACGGTCGCCCGCCAGGCGCCTCCCGTGTCGCTGTGGGTGGAGACCTCCCACGCCGACCCGGTCAGCTACAACTCCAGCGCCCGGCTCCTGGGCGCCACGCGGAAGCCGACCGCCGTACGTGCCGTGGTCCTGCAGAACGCCGGACACCGCGACTCGGTGTGGATCGGGCTGATGCCGCAGGCGCTGCGATGGCTCGGCGAGAACGCCGCCGGCTTCCGTCCGTAGACGGCCCTCAGCTCGTGCGTGGCAGGCCGGCGTCGAGAAGCGTGCGCGCGATGAGAGCGTGCCCCGCCGCGTTCGGGTGGTCGCCGTCCGCGGCCATGAGCGCGGTGACGTTGCGTCCGGGCTGCTCGAAGATCGTGAAGAGATCGACGTAGCGTGCGCCCGCGGAGGCGGACACCGAGCTGATCACCGCGTTGGCCCGCCGCGTCAACGCCAGCGACGCCCGCAGGCCCGCGGTGCCGTAGGCGCGTCGGGCGACGTCGCCGTCCTCGAACACGTTCCAGTAGCCGGTGACGAGCATCGTCGTCGGCCGGCCCTGGCGCAGGCTGCGGATCGTCGCGAGCACCGCCGTCAGATGGGCACGCAGGGCGTCGAGCTCGTCGCTGACGCAGTCCCGGTCGCCGCCTCCGCACGTGCCGCTGACGACCTGGTCGTGGTGGTCGCCGAAGTCGTTGGCGCCGATGGTCAGGAGGACGACGTCGGACCGGCGTACGGCGCCCTGGACGTCGGGCGTGCGCAGCTGGGCGATCACGTCGGCTGTGTCCAGGCCGCCGACCGCGCGGTTGTCGACGGACACGGGCGCACCCGTCCGCTGGCTCAGCAGGGACCCGTAGGTCTGGGGGAACGGCTGGCAGTCGCACGCGTGGCCGGACGGCACCGAGTCGCCCAGCGCCAGGACCGCATGGCCCCTCGCAGCCGGCGGGACGGCGCCGCCGTGGTCGACCAGTGGCGGCGCGCCCAGCGTCAGCGTGAGGAGCGCTGCCAGCAGGAAGGAGAGGGCCAGTCGGCCGGCGGTGCGGGCGGGCACGCCTCTCGACGGTACCCGGCCGTCAGCGGCGGGCGTCAGCGGCGGGCGGTGACCTCGCCGCCCCGGGTCGCGCGCGAGCTCCGCACGCCGTAGCCGAAGTAGACGACGAACCCGATGACGAGCCAGATCAGGAAGCGCAGCCACGTCTCGATCGCGAGGTTCGCCATCAGGGCGACGCAGAGGACGGCCGAGACGATCGGGAGGACGGGGAAGAGAGGCGTGCGGAACGGCCGGTCGAGGTCGGCGCGGGTCCGCCGCAGGATCGGCACGGCGAGCGACACGACGGCGAACGCGAAGAGCGTGCCGATGCTCACCATCTCGGCGAGGTCGGCCAGCGGCACGAACGCCGCCAGCACGGCGATGATCGCCACCGTCACGCCGGTGATCACGCTCGGCGTCCCGAACCGCGGGTGCAGTCGCGACAGCTTCGGCGGCAACAGGCCGTCCCGCGCCATGGCGAACCCGATCCGGGACATCGTCACGATGTCGACCAGGATGACGGACGTCAGCCCGCACATCGCCGCCAGGCTGATGAGCGAGGCGCCCCAGCCCAGGCCGACGGACTTGAACGCCTCGGAGATCGGCGCACCCTCGTCGACGTCCCGGTAGTTGACCATGCCGGTGATCACCGCCGACACGCCGACATAGAGGACCGAGCAGACGGCGAGGGTGCCGAGCAGGCCGATGGGCAGGTCCCGCTGCGGCCGGCGAGTCTCCTCGCCGAGGTTCGCGACCGCCTCGAAGCCGGTGTAGGAGAAGAACACGATCGCCGCCGCGGAGAGCACCCCGGCCATGCCGAAGATCGACGGCTCGACACCCGCGACCGCCTGCCACAGCGGCTGGGTGAGGCCACCGGTGGTCTCCTCCGGCGCCTTGCTGTGCGGGATGAACGGATGCCAGTTCGCCGTCTTCACGTAGAAGGCGCCGACCACGATCACGAACACGCAGACCAGCACCTTGATGACGACGAGCAGGTTGGTCAGCCACTTCGACTCACGGATCCCCACCCAGGCGACGGCGCCGAGCACGAGCACGATGAGCACGGCCCCGACGTCGACCGGCGCGGACTCCCCGAACAGGCTGGTCGGGACGACGTGCGACAGGCTGGCGAGGTAGGCCGCCCAGCCCCGCGCGACGACGGCGGCACCGAGCGCGAACTCGAGCACCAGGTCCCACCCGATGATCCAGGCGAAGATCTCGCCGATCGTCGCGTACGCATAGGTGTACGCCGACCCGGCGGTCGGGACCGCCGACGCGAGCTCGGCGTAGCAGAGCGCCGCCAGCAGGCTGACGACGCCGGCCAGCACGAAGGACAGCATGACCGCGGGACCGGCGAAGTTCTTCGCGGCGACGCCCGTCAGCGTGAAGATCCCGGTGCCGATCACGATGCCGATGCCGAAGCTCATCAGGTCCATCGGGCCGAGCTGGCGGCGGAGCCGACCGCCCTCCTCATCGGGGAGGTCGGCGCCGGTGGCGAGGATCTCGTCGACGGACTTGGTGCGAGTCAGGTCCACACGACCGCCACTACCCATTGCGACAGCGCGTCACTCGCTGCCAGCCTGTGTCCATCGCGGCCCGCTGATCTCGTGGCAGCCAGCCGAGTCGGCCACAGAGAGGAGAACGCGATGAGCGAAGAGGGTGCGCAGGCCGGCGCCGGGCATGACGCTGATGACGCTCGCCTGGCGAGCCTGGGCTACCAACCGCAGCTGCGTCGAGTCCTCGGGCTCTTCGCCAACTTCTCGGTCGCGTTCACCTATCTCTCGCCGATGGTGGGCATCTACTCCCTGTTCGTGCTCGGCCTCGGCACCGGCGGGCCGGCGTACATCTGGCTGAACCTCATCCCGATCGCCGGGATGCTGCTGGTCGCGCTGGTCTTCGGTGAGCTCGCCAGCCACTACCCGGTCGCGGGTGCCCTCTACCAGTACTCCAAGTTCAGCGTCGGCCCCGGCTACGGCTGGTTCGTCGGCTGGTTCTACGGCCTCGCGCTGCTCATCACGGTCGCCGCCGTCGACACCGGCGTCGTGGGCTACTTCGCCGCGCTCACGCACAACTGGTTCGGCTGGAACCTCGATCCCGCCGACCACCTCACCATCCTGCTGATCACGGTCGGGCTGCTGCTGATCCAGACCGTCCTCAACATCACCGGCGCGCAGGTCATGGGCCGCGTCGCGCAGTTCGGCGTCTACGTCGAGATCGTCGGCACGTTCGGCATCGCGATCATCCTGGCCATCCACGGCTTCCACCACGGCCTCGGCTACCTGTTCTCGACCCAGGGGCAGACCCACGCGTCGACGAACGCGCTCGGCCTCGACTTCCACGGAAGCTGGCTGGCCGCCGGCCTGGTCGCCGTGCTGGCGCCGGTCTACATCTACTACGGCTTCGAATCGGCCGGCGACATCTCCGAGGAGACCAAGGACGCCGGGCGGCAGGTGCCGCGCGCCATGCGGCTGGCCGTGATCTGGGGAGGCATCGGCTCGATCGTCCTGACGGCCGCACTGCTGCTGGCGGTCCCGGGCGACGGCGCCAAGGGGGTCAGCGACGCGGTCGCGGGCGGCGTACCGTCCATCCTCGGACAGCTCCCGTCCTGGATCCAGGACTTCCTGCTGCTGATGATCATCTTCGCGTTCTTCTCCTGTGGCACCTCGATCCAGGGCGCCGGCAGTCGGCTGGCGTTCTCCTACTCGCGCGACGGCGCCCTCCCCGGCTCCGCCTGGATCAGGCGCGTGCACCCGCGGTTCCGTACGCCGGTCAACGCGCTGATCGCCGGAGCGGTCGTCACGACCCTGTTCGTGCTGCTGGTGTTCGCCTCGCCCGCCCAGGACAAGCACTTCGGGTTCATCACCTACCCCGGCGGGGTGAACGCGCTGGTGGCCCTGGTCTCCTTCGGGGTGAGCGGCATCTACCTGTCGTTCCTGCTGACGGTGATCGCCGCCGCCGTCGCCCGGTCCCGCGGCTGGGTGCCCGAGGGGCGGTTCACGCTCGGCCGCTGGGGCACGGTCGTGACCTGGCTGGCCCTGCTCTACCTCGGGCTGATGCTGGTCAACGTCGTGCTCCCGACCGGTCTGTCCTCGCCGAGGGCCTACTTCAACCTCGACTGGATCACGCTGCTGGTGATGTTCGTGATCGCCCTCGTGGGGACCGTCTACTTCGTCCTGGCCCGGCCCGACCGAGGCCTGCGCCACCACCTCCACGACGAGCTCGAGGCGAGTGCCGCCGAGCGGCAGACCTGACGAGCCGGTCGCGGTATGTCGACGCGCCTGCTGATCGTCTCCGACACCCACGTGCCCCAGCGCGCCAGAGACCTGCCGGCCGCGCTGTGGGCTGAGGTGGAGGCCGCCGACCTGGTCGTCCACGCGGGCGACTGGGTCGACGTGTCCCTCCTCGACGAGATGGAGCGGCGGGCCCGCCGACTCGTCGGCGTCCACGGCAACAACGACCACGGCGTCCTGCGGGAGCGGCTCCCCGAGGTCGCGCGCGTCGAGGTCGAAGGCCTGCGCGTCGGGGTGGTGCACGAGACCGGTCCGAGCCAGGGCCGGGAGCGGCGGTGCAGCGCGGAGTACCCCGAGATCGACGTCCTCGTCTTCGGGCACAGCCACATCCCGTGGGACACGACGACCCCCACGGGGCTGCGCCTGCTCAACCCGGGTTCGCCCACCGACCGGCGCCGCCAGCCGTTCTGCACCTACCTGACGGCGATCGCCGACGCGGGCCGTCTCGACGACGTCGTCCTCCACCGGCTCCCGCTGCTCACCCGGCGCCCAGGAGCACGACGACCCCGCCCTCGCCCTGACGGACCTCCGTGAGGACGAGGTCGGTCAGCTGCGCGGCCAGCGTGTCGGCCTGCTCCCTCGTGCCGAGCTGGAGGAGGACGGACGCGCCCGGGAGGAGCAGGGGAGCGGCGACCCGCAGGCAGGCTCGCGCGACGTCGAGCCCGTCGGGGCCGCCGTCGATCGCCTCGGGCGGATCCGCGGGGTGGCGGTCGGTGTCCGCCGTCGGGACCCAGGGAGGGTCGGCGAGCACGAGCGCGAACCGCTCGTCGGGCGCTGCGGCGTGGGCGAGGTCGCGCTCCCGCACCTCGACCAGGTCGCCCAGGCCCGCGGCCTCCGCGTTCCGGCGGGCGTAGGAGCACGCGACGGCCGAGTCGTCGACGCAGACGAGCCGCCGTGGCCGGCGGCTGATGGCGAGCAGCCCGATCTGGCCGGCGCCGGAGCACAGCTCGAGGACGGGCCCGTCGGGCGCCTCGTCGAGCACGTCGGCCGCCCACTCCGCCTGCAGCGCGGTCCACGTCCGAGGGGCGAGGACTCGCTCGTCGTACGCGATCCGGAGGCCGGCGAAGGTCATCGTCTCCGGCACGCGAGCTCAGCCGACCCCGTCGTCCGGCTGGGGCTCGGCGCCGGGGCCTGGCTCGTGCCCGGGCTCGATCGGGTTCGGCGGGTCCGGTGTCACGCGCGGGTCGTCAGGATCGGTCGGTGTGGTGGTCATGACGCGCGGTACCCAACCTGGGCACTTCTCGGCCGGTGGCGCCGGCGGTGACCGCCTGCTGAACACCTCTTGCCATTTTTACCGTCTCGGGTCATTCTCGTGGCGCGGCGTCGAAGAGCAGGCGCTCGTGTAGCGGGCCTGAGGGAGCGTCTGCCATGACGACCAGCTACTACGCCGCCGAGGCCGGCGACCAGTCCATCGTCGAGCAGTTCACCCGACTCTTCGGGCACCGGCCCACGCCGCACGAGCTCGAGCAGTACCGTCGCGCTCGCGCAGGCCTGGCGGCCGCCCTACCGGCGCGGATCCGCCGCCGCGCGGCGCGGATGGTCACGCGCCTCTGAAGCCTCATGGGGGGAGGGGGTCAGCTTCGGGCGGCGTGCCGTCCAGCGCGTCGCCCGAAGTACGACCCATCGCCCAGCTGGAGGCCCGACGCACGGCCGGGCGTCACGCCTTCGTCACCACGCAGTCGGAGAGGACGGGGGACCCGTCGCGCTCGCCGCCGGCGATGCTCGCCCGCACGAGGATGGACGCGCCCTCGTCCCAGGCCTCGACCCGGATCGACTCGCCGGGGAACACGATGCCCGCGAACCGGGCGGTGAAGCCGCCGACCCGGGAGGCATCCCGGTCGAGGAGCAGCTCGGTGACCTCGCGCAGCACGATCCCGTAGGAGCACAGCCCGTGCAGGATCGGCCGCGGGAAGCCGGCCCGGGCCGCGAAGGCGGGGTCGGCGTGCAGCGGGTTGCGGTCACCGCACAGGCGGTAGAGGAGGGCCTGCTGGGGCGCGACCGCGTACGTCGTCTCCGCGTCCGCCGCACGCTCGGGCAGCGCGACCGCGGTGGACGGTCCGCGGTCGCCGCCCCAGCCGCCCTCGCCACGCACGAAGATCGCCGACGAGACGGTCCAGAGCGGGTCGCCGTCGTCGGACACGGCCGTGCCCGACTGCACGATGACGGCCGCCTTGCCCTTGTCCCAGATGTCGCTGACCCGGGTCTGCAGTGTCGCCGCTCCCGAGCGGGGGATCGGCCCGTGCACGGTCACCGACTGCGAGCCGTGCAGGACCTGGGCCAGGTCGATGTCGACGCCCGGGATGTCGAGCGCGGGCGGGTCGGTCCGGTGGAAGTTGGGGGCGACGATCCCGAACGACGGCAGCACCTGCAGGCGCTCGTCGTCGAAGGTGTAGCGCAACGCGGCCGCGTCGACGGGGTCTTCCGGCCGCTGCCCGGCGCCGATCGCCAGGTGGTAGAGCAGCACGTCGGACGTCGTCCACGAGAAGGGCTGGTCGGGCAGCGCGGCACCGATGGCCTTGTCGGGATCGATGGGCATTCAGTTCACCTCCGGGGTGTCGGCGAGGGACTCGGCGGCCAGGTGGCCGAGGACCATGGCGGTCCGATGGTGGCACCCGGGGCGGCGTACGTCCTCCCCGCGACGGCGGTCAAGCGAACGTCACCATCATCGAGAGGCTGTGAGGACCTTCGACGCGGTGACCGTGCCGTGGTTGGTCTCGATGGCGCTCGCCAAGGTGTAGACGTCCTCGGCGTCGAGCTCGACGCCGGCTTCCTGCAGCGCGTGCCCCAGCTCCTCGTCGACCTTGTCAGTGGTCGCGGCGTCCCAGTTCGCGGCGACGCGCTCCACGACGTGCTGGACTGCCTCGAGCTGCTCGTCGGTGTAGGTCATGGGGGTCGGTACCCGGGTGGCGGAGACCAAACGCGATGACCGTCGTATGTCGAGAAGTGCCGGACGGCTTCGTCCTAGGGTCGACAGCGGCGAGAAGCGCCGCACCAGCGCGAGGAGAGACGATGACGAAGTACCTGCTGCTCAAGCACTACCGCGGCGACCACGAGATCGCCCCTGGCGGCCTGGTGCCGATGGACCAGTGGACCCCGGCCGAGGTCGAGGCGCACATGGCCTTCATGCTCCGGGCGACCGACGACTTCAAGGAGCGCGGCGAGTTCGTCGACGCGCAGGGGCTCTCGCCCGAGGGCACGTTCGTCAGGTATGACGGGGAGGGCAAGCCACCGGTCACCGACGGCCCGTTCGCCGAGACCAAGGACCTGATCGCGGGCTGGTGGATCATCGACGTCGACTCCCAGGAGCGGGCCTACGAGGCGGCGGCGTACGCGTCCTCGGCGCCCGGCCCCGGCGGGGAGCCGATCAGGGAGTGGATCGAGGTCCGCCCGTTCCTGAGCGCTCCGCCCACGATCACCGAATGACCGAGCCGCTGCGGGACCTGTCGCCGCAGGTCCTCGGCGTCCTCGTCCGCCGCGGAGCCGACTTCGGGGCTGCCGAGGACGCCGTGCAGGAGGCGCTCCTGGAGGCCGTACGCCGCTGGCCCGACGGCGTGCCCGACGATCCGAAGGCCTGGCTGGTCCGGGTGGCGGGCCGCAAGCTGGTCGACGCGCAGCGCTCGGAGAGCGCGCGACGCCAGCGCGAGCTCCGGGTCTTCCGCGAGCCCGAGCCGGGTCCGGCCGAGCAGGCCGACGACACCCTGCTCCTGCTGAGCCGCTGCTGCCATCCCGCCCTCACACCGGCCTCCGCGATCGCGCTCACCCTTCGGGCGGTGGGTGGCCTGTCCACCGCCCAGATCGCGCAGGCGTTCATGGTCCCCGAGGCGACGATGGCCCAGCGGATCTCCCGGGCGAAGCGCATCGTCTCGGGCGAGCGGTTCACGCGCCCCGGTGACATCCGGACGGTGCTGCGGGTCCTCTACCTCGTCTTCAACGAGGGCTTCACCGGCGAGGTCGACCTCGCCGGTGAGGCGATCCGCCTGACGCGGCAGCTGGCGTCGACGTGCGACGACCCCGAGGTCGCCGGCCTGCTGGCGCTGATGCTGCTCCACCACGCTCGCCGGGACGCGCGACGTACCGCCACGGGCGAGATCGTCCCTCTCGCCGAGCAGGACCGCGCCCGGTGGGACGCCGCGATGATCACGGAGGGCGTCGCCATCCTGCAGGCGGCGCTCGCGCGCGACCGGCTCGGCGAGTACCAGACGCAGGCCGCCATCGCGGCGCTGCACGACGACGCCCCGACCACCGCGGAGACCGACTGGCCCCAGATCCTCGAGTGGTACGACGAGCTGGCACGACTCTCGGACAACCCGGTCGTCGCGCTCAACCGTGCGGTGGCGCTGGCTGAGGTCGAGGGCCCGCAGGCGGCCCTGGCCGTCGTGGAGTCGCTCGACCCCGACCTGCCCCGCCGGGACGCCGTGGCGGCGTACCTCCAGGAGCGAGCCGGGAACCTCGCCGAGGCCGCCCGGCTCTACGTCGTCGCCGCGGACCGGGCGCCCAACAGCGCCGAGCGCGACCACCTGACCCGACAGGCGGCCCGGCTCCACGCAGGCAGCTGAAAAGCAGGTCCCGTCACGGCACGGGCGGTGGCAGTGTGCCTCTTTGGGAAACCCCGTCGTCCACGTGGAGCTGATCGGTCCGGACCCGGCCGCGCTGCGCGACTTCTACTCCCGGTTGTTCGGCTGGGACGCCCCTCCCGGCTCGCCGGTCGCCGAGGCCGTCTCGCTGCCGACCGAGTACTCGTTCATCGCGCCCGCCCCGGGTGCCGGCCCCGCCGCCGGCGGCATCGGGGGCGGGCCGGGGTTCGAGAGCCATGCCATCTTCTACGTCGGGGTCTCGGACGTGGCCGAGGTCCTCGCCCAGGCGCAGTCCCTCGGAGCGACGGTCGCGCTGGAGCCGCAGCGGAACGAGGGCGGCGGGGTCACGGTCGCCCACTTCCGTGATCCCGCCGGGAACCTCGTCGGCATCGCCGGGTCGGAGTAGGAGGCGGAGGCATGTGCCGGCAGGACTAGAGCCACCGCATGGATCGGCCGTGCCCGTGCGTGTGGGCGACGGCCAGCCCGTCGACGCCGAGCACGAACGTCTGCTTCTCCTCGGGGATCGCGGGACCGGTCGCGGTGATGCTGGGCAGCACCCGCTTGCCCTCGTTGCTCACCCAGTGGCACCTGCCCGCGGCGACGAGCTCGCGCATCATCGTGTCGAAGGCGAGCCGGTCGGTCGGCTCGAGGTAGGCGATGACCGCTGAGTGGAAGACGACGACGGTCCCGTGGGCGGAAGCCTCGTCGACCAGCGCGGACAGGTCGGTCAGCAGGTCGCCGCGCCGCAGACGCGGCGGGTCGGCCGCCGCCACGTCGATCGCGTGCGCGAGGCGCTCCCGGCGGTCGTCGTGCTCGGGCCAGACCAGGGTGGTCAGCCACGCCATGTCGTCGGTGCTCGTGACGTCGAGCGGGTTGAGGTCGAGGCCGCCGCGCCAGACGATGGGCGGGACGGTTCGGGGGAGCGGGGCGTCGCCCTTGGCGCGGCAGGTGAGGACGGACGCGGGTCCGGCGGTCGGCTCGCCCAGCCGTACGACGCCCGCGTCGGTCACCCACTCGTAGGCCCAGCGGTCGGGGTAGAGGCACAGCCCGGCGGACGCGCCGACCTCGAGAAGCGCCAGCGGCTCGGCGCCGAGGGACGCGAACGCCGGCAGCAGGGTGGCGAGCCGCCCGACCTCGTTGGTCTGGGTCGCCCGGGACAGGATCGTCGCGCGGATCGGACCCTCGTCGCCGAGCAGGGCATCGCGCAGGACGCCGTAGCGTGCCGGAGCCGGGACGCCGTGGAAGCGAGCGGCCGCGAAGACGAGGTTCGGCTGGTGCTTGACCGGGGGCAGCTCGGCGAGCCACGCCAGCACCTCGTCGTCGGCGGCGATCCGCGACGACCAGTCGCGGAACGTCTCGGAGTCCCCGGTCGCGTAGGCGGCGAAGTCGAGGTACTCGGCCGCGATGTCGTCATAGAGGAGCACGTCGCGATTGTGGCGACGACCCGGCGGACGACGTACGCCACCCCCCTGCCGGGCTCTCGACGGCTCAGTGTCGGAGCGCCACGGCCACGCGGCCGTTCTGCAGCGAGATGCGGGCCGTCGAGTCGAGGCCGAGACGTCGGGAGACGGCCAGCAGGTCCTCGTCCGCGTGGATGCCGAACCCCGCGTCGACGAGCAGGCTCGCCATCTGCGCGGGCGTCAGCAGGGTGCGCCACGGCTCGTTCGCGGTGGCCGTCTCCTGGAGGCCGAGCACTGCGGCGATCTCGGTGAGCCGGCGGCCGAAGCGCGCGCGGAGGGAAGGGGTCTGGTAGTTGACGATCAGCGAGCTTCCCCGCGCCGATCGGCGGCCGACCGCCCGCAGCGTCCTGACGACCTCCTCGCGCGTCAGGTAGGGCACGACCCCCTCCCACAGCCACGTGGTCGACACCTCGGCGTCGTGACCGCTGGCGTCCAGCGCCTCGTCGAGCTCGTCGACGGCGAGATCGACAGCGGCGAAGCGGAGCGTCCGCGCGATCGGTGGCCGATCGCCGAGCCGGACGCGCTTGTCGCCCTGGGAGGCGGGGTGGTCGACCTCCGTCACGTCGACGTCGGCGAGCTGGGGGAGCCGCCAGGCGCGGGTGTCGAGCCCCGCGCCGAGGATCACGAGCTGGGGATGCGGGCGGTCATGCAGGGCGTCGTCGATGGCGACGGTGCGCGCGGCGACGACGTCGGCGCAGGCCCGAACCGCCTCGTACGCCGCCCGCTCCGACCACCCGGCCGGCGGAGTCGCGGCTCGCACCTGCTCGACGACCGTGCGCTCGTCGGCCCGGAGCAGGTCGACGGCGATCGGATCGGAGAAACGGCCCGGAGCCAGGCGTCGGTCGGCCGCTGCCCGGCCCTGGCAGACGAGGACCGCGGTCCGGCTCGCGGCGCGTTCGCTGGGGCGCACGGCGCAAGCATGGTGTCTCGGAGGCCTCGGGTCCAGGTGCCGTCCCTGCGCGCGGACGTAAGTGACCGACGGCGCCTTCGCCGCGATCCGGATGAACCCTCACCGGGGTGCAGATCGTGCTTCACCCATGAACGCACGAACACTCCGAACTCTGAAGCCCGCGACGGCTCTCGGCGCCATCGCACTCGCTGTCGCCGCCTGCGGTTCCAGCAACGCCTCGACCTCGGGCGGCTCGACCGGCGCCTCCTCCGCAGGCCGCGCGATCGTCGCGATGGCCTCCGTCGACGGCACGAGCACGCTGGCGACCTCCGACGGCCACACGCTCTACGACGCGAGCGGAGAGACGCCCGACCACATCCTCTGCGTCGGCGCCTGCACCCACTTCTGGAAGCCGCTGATGGCGTCCGGGCAGCAGGCCGAGCAGGCGAGCTCGACGCTGGCGGAGACCTTCTCCGCTGTCAGCCGTCCCGATGGGGGCACCCAGCTGGCGTTGGCGGGGCATCCGCTCTACACCTTCACCCAGGAGGGCGCCCACCAGCTGCGGGGGAACGGGTTCAAGGACGAGTTCCAGGGCACGAGCTTCCAGTGGTCCGCGGCCACGACCGGGGGAAAGGTCAGCATGCCGCCCAGCACAGGCTCGACGGGAACCGGCTCGGGCGGCTACGGGTACTGACTGATCACGGCTCCGGAGGGCACGCGAGAGCGACGACCTGGTCCAGCGCGGCGCGCAGGTCGGATTCCCGGACGGCCGACGCGCCCTCGTGGGCAGCCCTGTCGTAGGAGCACGTCACCAGCGTGCGGTCGCCCGTGAGCGCCTCGACCCGCCAGCGCCACGCCCGGTCGAGCCGCCGCCAGGCGGGTTCGGCGAGGAGCGCGGTGATCGCCTCGGCGGGAGCCGTGACGAGCCGCGACGCCGTGACGACCCGGGTGGCGTCGAGGCCGCTCAGGAGCAGGCGGTCGAACGCGAGCTCCGCCGCTTCACCCGGCGTACGTCCCCCGTGGTCGGCGGCGAGGAAGTGCCGCCCGATCGCCAGCACGAAGGACGCGGTGCTGCGCGCCTCGATCTCGTCCGGGTCGGTGACGAAGCTGCCGTAGAGCGCCCGCAGATAGCCCATCCGCGCGTTGTCGACGCGCCGTAGCCGCTCTGCCACGGCATCGTCCTGACGTGCCCATGAGCGGACGGCCAGGTCGACCGGGAGCATCCTGCTCGAGAAGGTGCGCAGGCCTGCCCGCTCGAGCCGCTGCCGTACGTCGGCGCCGGACGACTCGACCTCGTCGATGACCGCGTCGGTGCTTCGCCGCTCCCACTCGTCGAGCATCGCGGTGAGCAGCGCGTCGCGGTTCGCGAAGAACCCGTAGAAGCCACCCTTCGTGACCCCGAGGATCGAGGCGATCGCCTCGACCCGCACGGCTTCCGGGCCGCCCGCGGCGAGCAGCTCGAGTCCGGTCTCGACCCAACGGAGGCGCGGGACGCGCGGCTGGTAGGGCATCTGGATCTTCCTCGGTTGACAGGCCAGCGGACGGGAGTACGGTGCTGAGGTATACGGCACCGTATATCTCAGGAGCTCCCGATGACCACCACCGCCCCCGCCGTCACCCGGATCGAGCCCGACCCCGCGCTCCTCGACGAGCTCGACGAGCTCGACGCGTTCGACGCCGACTACGCCGACGCGTTCCGGCTCCAGGCTCGTCCGCGGGAGGACGCCAGGACCTGGGCAGCGGCCGCCCTCCGGGGCGCCGAGGCCCGCGGCGGGCTGTTCGCGACCCTGGTCTGGCGCGGCGTCCTCGGCCTGAGGGTCGCCCGGGTCGGGACGGCGTGCACCGTCGCCGGGTGGCGCGTGGCCTTCGAGACGCCGGAGCGCGTGGTCCTGGCAGCCGGAGGTGGGCGGATGTCGGGCCGCATGGTGTTCGACATCGACGACGTCGGCCTGACGTGGACGACGATGCTCGTGTTCCACCGGCCGCCCGCACGGCTGACCTGGCAGGTGGCCGGCGGCGCCCACCGGGCGCTCGTGCCACGATGCCTGCTGGCCGCCGAGCGCGCGCTCGGCGCATGATGTGCCCATGTGGATCGTCGGCGTCCTCGGCTCGTTGAGCCCGAGCGACCAGGGCTAGCGCGATGCTGCGGCCGACACCGGGGGGCACGGCGTACGTGCTCACCGTCGTGGTCCTCGCGACGCTGGGTTTCACGACGGGCTCGACGCCCCTGATCGTCGCGGCGGTGGTCGCGACCCTCCCGCTGAGCGTGCTCGCAGTTCCTCTCTTCTACGCGGTCTACGGTCTGCTGTCCCTGATCCCCGGTGCCGACCCGTCGAGCAGCAGCGGCACGGCCTCGTGTACGCCGGCGGGCGACTGCCATTCCTGGGCGACCGGCGACCCGGCCGGGTGGTTCACCGTGACCGCCGTGGTCGTCGGGATCCTCGTGCTGACGGCCGCCGCGCTGGCGAACGCCATCCTCGCGGGTCTCGTCCTGGCCGCGCGCCGGCGCCACGCCCCCGGCGGGGTCGTCGGCTGATGCGGGTGGCGGTCGTCGGCGGCAACGGCAAGACCGGCCGCGCGGTGCGGGGCGCCCTGGCCGGCCGCGGGGTGACGTCGGTGAGCATCGGCAGGGCCGAGTGGCCGCACCTCGTCGACGCGCTGGCCGGCTGCGCGGCGGCGTATCTCATCGCGCCCAACATGCACCCCGACGAGCCGAGCTACGTCTCCGAGGCGCTCGAGGCGATGCGGAGGGCGGGTGTGCCTCGGGTCGTCTACCACTCGGTCGCGGCGCCGTACGTCCCCTCGATGCCGCACCACCTGGGCAAGGCGCGGTCCGAGGACCTGGTCCGGCGGTCGGGTCTGACCTGGACGATCCTGCAGCCCGGCGCCTACCTGCAGAACCTCGACCTCAGCGCCGATCTCGCGGTTCCCTACGACGTCGACGCGGTCTTCGGGTTCGCGGACCTGGCCGACGTCGGCGAGGCGGCGGCGGTCGTCCTGACCCACGAGGGCCACCTCGGGGCGACGTACGAGCTGGCCTCGCGCGTGGCGACGCCCGCGGAGCTCGCCGCGGAGGCCGGACGGCGGGCGACGAGGGTCGACGCGTCGGTCGAGCACCCGTGGCTCGAGGCGATGTTCGACTACTACGACCGCCACGGTCTCCCGGTGGGGACCCGGACGCTCGACATGCTGCTCGGGCGATCGTGAGGGACCTGGGAATCGGGCGCGCGGCCGGGGCTACGTCGGCCCTACGCTGACCGCATGCCGACGCGGTTCTTGCCGACGGGGGACGCCCACCGGGTCACGACCCTGGAGCTGCTGTTCGACCTCGTCTTCGTCTACGCGATCACGGCGGTGAGCGAGAGCATCACCGACCGGCTCACCGGCCGCGGCCTCGCCGAGGGGCTGGTGATGATGGGGCTGATCTGGTTCGGCTGGACGGCGTACGCCTGGCTGGGCAACCAGGCGAGGGCCGACGAGGGCCCGCTGCGCCTGGCGATGTTCTTCGCGATGGCCGGCTACTTCGTCGTCGCGCTCACCATCCACGAGGCCTTCGTCGACCTCCCCGGCGGACTGCCCGGCCCCGTCGTCTTCGTCGTGGCGTACGCCGTGATCCGGCTCGCGCACCTGGTCATCTACTGGTTCGCCGCCGATGGCGACGGCGACCTCCGCCACACGATCCAGAACGCGCTCGCCACCACGTCGGTGGCGCTGGTGCTGCTGTTCGTCGGGGCGTTCCTCGACACCGACATGCGGCTCGCCGTCTGGATCCTCGCGGTGCTGGTCGACTACCTCGGCATCTTCCTGAGCGGTGCCAGGGGCTGGCGCGTCGCGGCGCCGGGCCACTTCGCCGAACGGCACGCGCTGGTCATGATCATCGCGATCGGGGAATCGGTCGTGAGCGTCGCGTCGGCGGTGTCCCACAGCGCGATCGACTGGCCGCTGCTGGGCGTCGGACTTCTCGGCGTCGCGCTCGCGATCGCCCTGTGGCGCACCTACTTCAACGCGATCGCCGTCTCCGTCGAGCGCGGCCTGCGCGAGGCCACCGGCGACGACCGCACCCGCCTGGCGCGCGACGTCTTCACCTACCTGCACCTGCCCGCGGTCACCGGCATCGTCCTCGTCGCGGTCGGGTTGCGCGTCCTGATCGGCGACGTCGCCGATTACGGCGCCTGGTCGAGCGTGGACGTGCCCGACGTCGCGCTGTTCGGGCTCTACGGCGGCGGTGCGCTCTACCTCGCCTCGCTGTCCGCCCTCCGGTGGCGCGTGCGCGGCGAGCCGAGCATCCCGCGCCTGGTCGTCGCGGGGTGGCTCCTCGTGGTCGGTGCGTGCATGTCGTTCGCACCGGCGCTGCCGATGGCCAACGTCGCGATCCTCGCCGCGACCTTCGTCGGCCTGGTCACCTTCGACGCGTTCCACTACGGCCGCATCACCCGCGACTTCCGACTGGGTGAGGTGGGCTGACGCACCGGCCCCGCCGGTCAGCCGCCGGGCTCGTCGTGAGCGTGTGTCGAGCGCTGCGGAGGGCGCGGATAACGGGATGACGCGCACCGATAGGCTCAGGCTGTGAGCAAGGCATGGGAGCTGTTCGCCGACGACCCGAGCATCATCGCTGCCCGGGTGAACGGTGCGCTGAAGGATCTGTCCTACGACGTTGCCGAGGGTGATGAGATCGAGGGCGTCGCGATCGACAGTCCTGACGGGCGCGACATCCTGCGGCACTCCACCGCGCACGTGCTGGCGCAGGCGGTCCAGCAGCTGTTCCCGGAGGCCAAGCTCGGCATCGGCCCGCCGATCCAGGACGGCTTCTACTACGACTTCGACGTGCCGACGCCCTTCGTTCCGGAGGACCTGGTCAAGATCGAGTCCTTGATGAAGAAGATCGTCAAGGCCAACCAGAAGTTCTCGCGCCGCGTCACCACCGACGCCGACGCGCTCGCCGAGCTCGCCGACGAGCCCTACAAGGTCGAGCTCATCGGCCTCAAGGGCTCCGGCCAGTCCGACGACGCCGCCGAGGGCGCGAGCGTCGAGGTCGGCGCCGGCGAGCTGACGATCTACGACAACATCGACCGCAACGGCGAGGTCGCGTGGAAGGACCTCTGCCGCGGGCCGCACCTGCCGACCACCCGGCGGATCCCGGCGTTCAAGCTGATGAGGAGCGCGGCGGCGTACTGGCGCGGCGACGAGAAGAACAAGCAGCTCCAGCGCATCTACGGCACCGCCTGGGAGTCCCAGGAGGAGCTCGACGCCCACCTGCACCGCATCGAGGAGGCGGAGCGTCGCGACCACCGCAAGCTCGGCCGCGAGCTGGACCTCTTCTCCTTCCCCGACGAGCTCGGCTCCGGCCTGCCGGTGTTCCACCCGAAGGGCGGCATCATCAAGCGGGAGATGGAGGACTACGTCCGTCGCCGGCACATCGAGGAGGGCTTCTCCTACGTCGGCACCCCGCACATCACCAAGGACGGGCTGTTCCACACCTCGGGACACCTGCCCTACTACGCGGACACGATGTTCCCGCCGATGGAGCTGGAGGGCAGCAAGTACCAGCTCAAGGCGATGAACTGCCCGATGCACAACCTCATCTTCCAGAGCCGCGGTCGCTCCTACCGCGAGCTCCCGCTGCGGCTCTTCGAGTTCGGCACGGTCTACCGCTACGAGAAGTCTGGCGTCGTCCACGGCCTGACCCGCGTGCGTGGCCTCACCCAGGACGACAGCCACTCCTACGTCACCGCCGAGCAGGCGCCCGCCGAGATCAAGCACCTGCTCGACTTCGTGCTCGGCGTCCTGCGCGACTTCGGCCTGGACGACTTCTACCTCGAGCTGTCGACCCGCGACCCGCAGAGCGACAAGTTCATCGGCAGCGACGAGCAGTGGGAGACCGCGACGCGGATCCTCGAGGAGGTCGCGACCGAGTCGGGCCTCGAGCTGGTCCCGGACCCGGGCGGCGCCGCGTTCTACGGCCCCAAGATCTCCGTGCAGGCGCGCGACGCCATCGGCCGTACCTGGCAGATGTCGACGATCCAGTACGACTTCAACCAGCCGGCGCGGTTCGGGCTCGAGTACGTCGCCGCGGACGGGTCCAAGCAGCAGCCGGTGATGATCCACTCGGCCAAGTTCGGCTCCATCGAGCGGTTCTTCGGCGTGCTGGTCGAGCACTACGCGGGCGCGTTCCCTCCGTGGCTCGCACCGGTGCAGGTGCAGGCGATCCCGGTCGCCGACGCCTTCGCTGACTATCTCTACGACGTCGCCAAGCAGCTCAAGGCGCAGGGGATCCGCGTCGAGGTCGACGAGTCGACCGACCGGTTCCAGAAGAAGATCCGCAACGCCCAGCTGCAGAAGGTGCCGTTCATGCTCATCGCGGGCGGGGAGGACGTCGCCAACGGCGCCGTCAGCTTCCGCTACCGCGACGGGCGGCAGGAGAACGGTGTCCCGGTCGCCGACGCCATCGCGCGCATCGTCGCCGCCGTGGAGTCCCACGAGCAGGTCTGAGCGTGACGGCCGGCGCGGCCGTATCTGAATGTGACACCGTGTCGCGGTAACCCTTGTATCTGCGACGCCTGTCGCACTAACCTCTGAGTGGTCCTTGCGTTCCACGACGAGAGGTGAGCGACATGACTGCGGTCGAGCAGGAGAAGCAGACCCACGCCGGCAAGCACGTCCCGCAGGGCAGGCAGCACTACCACGACACCCTGCGGACGCTGTCCCAGGCGTCGGTCGACCAGCACTTCGACGCGTTCAAGGACATCGCGTGGGACTCGCCGGAGCTGGCGGTTCGCGACGGTGACGAGCGGTTCATCCTCGGCGACGCCGACGAGGTCGGGCGCCATCCCTGGTACAAGTCGCTCCCGCAGGAGCGGCAGATCGAGATCGGGATGTACCGCTACGCGCAGATCGCGAAGGTGGGCCGGCAGTTCGAGCAGCTCCTGATCGGCGGCGTGATGCAGCGGCTGATCTGGATGGAGGACGACAACCCGGAGTTCCGCTACGCCACCCACGAGGTGACGGAGGAGACCCACCACACCCAGATGTTCCAGGAGGGCGTCAACCGGGTGTGCCCCGGTGTCGCCGGCGCCCCGACCGCCTTCAAGCTGCTCATCCCGGTGCTCTCGGCGGCCGGCGGGTTCTTCCCCGAGGCGTTCTTCGTGGGCATCCTCGCCGGCGAGGAGCCGATCGACCACCTGCAGAAGGCGGTCATGCGCGCGGGCGGCAGCCACCCCCTCATCGACCGCATCATGCAGATCCACATCGCCGAGGAGGCCCGCCACATCGGCTTCGCGCACCAGTACCTCGAGCACCACGTGCCCGAGCTCGGGCCGATCCGCAAGCAGCTCCTGGCGGTGCTCTACCCGGTCATCATGAGGTGGCTCTGCGACGTGATCATGGTGCCGAGCAAGCGGGCACGGCGTGACATGGGCATCCCGGACGACGTGGCCAAGGAGATCTGGTGGAGCTCCGCGGACTCCCGCAAGACACTGCGCGACATGTTCAGCGACGTCCGGATGCTCGCGGACGAGCTCGGGCTGCGGAACCCCGTCACGAAGCTCATCTGGAAGGCCATGCGCATCGACGGCCGTCCTGCTCGCTTCCGCGGGCAGCCGTCGGCGGCCTCGCACTGACCCGGCCCGCGATCCGCTCGCCCAGATAGCCGTCCCGTGCCCCACGTCGTCATCCAGTCCTGTTGCTCGGACGGCTCGTGCGTCATCGCATGCCCCGTCAACTGCATCCACCCCGCGCCGGGGGAGCCCGGCTTCGCCGAGGCCGAGATGCTGTACGTCGACGCGAGCACCTGCGTCGACTGCGGCGCCTGCACCACCGCGTGCCCGGCCGACGCGATCGTCCCGCACACCACGCTGACGCCGGCCCAGCAGCCGTTCCTGGCCCTCAACGCCGAGTACTTCGAGGTGTTCCCGCACGGCGACCGCGCCGCGATCGCGCAGGTGCCCGAGCAGCGCCGGCTCACCCGTGAGGGGCCGTTCCGGGTCGCCGTCGTCGGCGCAGGTCCGGCGGGGCTCTACGCCGCCGACGAGCTGCTGACCCACCCCGAGGTCACCGTCGACGTCTACGACCGGTTGCCCACGCCGTACGGGCTGGTGCGCTTCGGGGTGGCACCCGACCACCCGCACACCAAGCAGGTGCAGAAGCTCTTCAAGGAGATCGAGCGGCAGCCCGGGTTCCGCTACTTCCTCGGGGTCGAGGTCGGCAAGGACGTCTCCCACGCGGAGCTCGCCGAGCACTACCACGCGATCGTCTACACGGTGGGCGCCGCGTCCGACCGGCCGCTCGGGGTGCCGGGGGAGGAGCTGCCCGGGTCGCTCTCCGCGACGGACTTCGTGGCCTGGTACAACGGCCATCCCGACAAGCAGGACCTGGCCGTCCCGCTCGACACCGAGCGCGCCGTCGTCGTCGGCAACGGCAACGTGGCGCTCGACGTCGCACGCGTCCTCGCGGAGGATCCCGCACTCCTCGACGCCACCGACATCTCGACGCTGCCGCTGGAGCAGCTGCGCCGCAGCCGGATCCGCGAGGTCGTCGTCCTCGGCCGCCGCGGCCCGGCGGAGGCGGCCTTCACCGTGCCCGAGCTCGTCGGGCTCGCCGGCCACCGGGGGATCAACGTCGTGGTCGACACGGGCGGCCTGCCGATCGAGGGCACGGGCACCAAGGAGCGGCTGCTGCGCGAGATGGCCGGCCGCTCGGTCGACCCGGCGAAGCGCACCGTCGTGCTGCGGTTCCTCGCCTCGCCCGTCGGCGTCGTGGGCGACGACCGCGTGACCGGCGTGGAGATCGCGCGCAACCGGCTCGAGGCCGACGAGCGCGGGGCGACGCGGGCGGTCGCGGCGGGGGAGACCGAGGTGCTCGAGACGGGGCTGCTGCTGCGTGCGGTCGGCTACCACGGCCTCCCCGTGGCCGATCTCCCCTACGACGCCCGACGGGGGATCGTGCCCAACGACCAGGGCCGGGTGCGCCCCGGTGTCTACGTGTCGGGCTGGGTCAAACGCGGTCCCAACGGCTTCATCGGCACCAACAAGACCGACTCCCAGGAGACGGTCGAGCGGCTGCTCGACGACCTGGACGCCGGCGCGTGCCCCGAGCCGACCGGGGACGCGGCCTCGGTCGCCGCGCTCGTACGCCGCCGCCAGCCCGCGATGGTCGATCTGGCCGGCTGGCAGGCGATCGAACGCGAGGAGCGCCGTCGCGGTGCCGAGCACGGACGCCCTAGGGTGAAGATCGTGGACATCGACGAGATGCTGCGTGTCGCGCACGCACAGGGTCGCCGGCCGAGGCCGAGGGTCCGGTCGTGACGACCCCGACCGGTGCCCGCGACGGTCGGCAGGCGCGCTGGGACCAGCACAAGGAGGAGCGGCGTCAGCAGATCATCGACGCCGCGATCGCCGTCGTGGAGGAGAGCGGCCCGGGCGCCGAGGTCCACGTGCAGCAGATCGCCCAGCGTGCCGGGCTGAGCCGCACCGTCGTCTACCGGCACTTCGAGGACCGGGCCGACCTGGACCGGGCGGTGCAGACCAAGGTCCTCGACGGCTTCTGGGCCGAGCTCCTGCCGCAGATCACCCTCGACGGCACCGTGCCGGAGATCGTCGAGCGGGTCGTCGGCACCTACGTGCACTGGGCGGTGGCCCACCCGGCGCTCCACTCGCTCGCCGACCACGACGTCGCGCACGGCGGAGGACGCCAGGAGGGCGGCAGCGGCCCGCTCGAGCAGGGGCTCGAGCGGCTGGCCGGGCAGATCGCGCAGGTGGTCCACCTCGGGGCCGTGGCGCTCGGCGGTGAGCTCTCCGACGAGGACCGGGCGTCCTTGGACCCGCTGGCCTATGGCATCGTGGGAGCGGTGTTCTCGTCGGTCCGCCGGTGGCTCAACCACCCGGACCCCACTCTCAGCCCGGAGGCCCTCATTCGCTTGGTAAGCCAGACCGTCTGGTTCGGGATCGACGGCCACGCCCGCCGCTTCGGCGTCCAGATCGACCCGGACCGCACGGTCGAGGAGATCGCCGGAAGCGTCGTCGCCGGGCTGCTGGAGATCAGCACCCAGTGAGCGACGCGCCAACGCTCCACCAGGACGGCGTCGGCGAGCCGGACGCCCTCGAGCGGCTCTGGACGCCTTATCGGATGGCCTACATCCGCGGGCAGAGCAAGCCGACCGACGCGTCCGCCGAGGAGTGCCCGTTCTGCCGGGCCCCGTCGCTGGACGACGACGAGGGGCTGGTCGTCCACCGCGGCGAGCTGGCCTACGTCGTGCTCAACCTCTACCCCTACTCGGCCGGGCACCTGATGGTCTGTCCCTACCGCCACGTGGCCGAGTACGTCGAGACCACCGACGAGGAGGCGGCCGAGATGGCCGCGCTCACCAAGCAGGCCGTACGGGTCATCCGGTCGGTGTCCGGCGCGCCGGGCTTCAACATCGGCATGAACCAGGGCGCCGCCGGCGGCGCCGGGATCGTCGCCCACCTCCACCAGCACGTCGTGCCGCGCTGGGTCGGCGACCAGAACTTCATGCCGATCATCGGCCGCACCAAGACGCTGCCGGAGCTGCTGGCCGACACGCGGACGCTCCTCGCCGAGGCATGGTCGGCGTGAGCGACCTCGCAGACGACGCCCGGCTGGCCGGTGAGCTGGTCCGCGGTGCGGGCAACCTGGCGCTGCGCATGCGCGCCGGCGGCATCGACGCCGAGACCAAGACATCGATCTCCGACGTCGTCACGGCCGCCGACCGCGCGGCGGAGGCGCTGGTGGTCGACCGGCTGACGCTGGAGCGGCCCGACGACGGCGTACTCGGCGAGGAGGGGTCGGCGCAAGACGGCAGTACCGGTCGTACGTGGGTGATCGACCCGGTCGACGGCACCTACAACTTCGTCAACGGGCTGACCTGGTGGTGCTCGGCGCTGGCGCTGACCGACGGCGACGAGCTCGTGCTCGGAGCCGTCTACCACCCGCACGACGACGTGCTGTTCGTCGGCGGGCCCGACCTGCCCACGACCCGCAACGGCCGACCGCTGCCGAAGCTCGAGGACCGGCCGCTGGACGAGTCGTGCCTGACGACCTACCTGCACCCGCCGTTCTACGGTGACGCCGTCGGCGAGGCGTTCGGGCGCGTCGTGCGAGGCGCCGCCACCGTGCGGATGCTCGGGTCCGGCTCGATGGACCTCACCGCCGTCGCCCAGGGGCAGCTGCACGTCTCGTGCCAGCACTCCGTGCCGCCGTGGGACCGCCTGCCCGGGGCAGCGCTCGTGCTCGGGGCCGGCGGCGCTCATCGTCGTACGACGGCCGCGGGGGTGGAGTGGTCGGTGACCGGCGCGCCGACGGCCGTCGACGCGATCTGCGCGGCGCTCGAGTCCTGACCGGTCGGGCCGGATAGCCTGACGCCACCATGTTGGACAGATTCAAGGCGTTCTGGACGGGCGTCATCCTCGCGCCGGTCGTCAACCTCCTCATCCGGCTGAAGGTCAGCCCCGACGTCGTGACGCTGGTCGGCACGATCGGGGTCTGCGTCGGAGCCCTCGCGTTCTTCCCGCGGGGGCACCTGCTGGCGGGCGTCATCTTCATCACCTGCTTCGTCTTCAGCGACATGATCGACGGCGCGATGGCCCGCAAGACCGGCCGCAGCTCGTCCTTCGGCGCCTTCCTGGACTCGACGCTCGACCGGATCGGCGACGCCGCGATCTTCAGCGGCCTGGCGCTCTACTTCGCGGGCACCGGCGACAACCGGCTCTACCTGTGGATCTCCCTGATCTGCCTCGTCATGGGAGCGGTCACGTCCTACGCCCGGGCCCGGGCCGAGAGCCTCGGCTTCGATGCGAAGGTCGGGATCGCGGAGCGGGCCGACCGGCTCGTGGCCATCCTCGTGATGACCGGCCTGGGCGCGATCTTCGACGCGCCGATCCTCATGTACGTCGCGCTGTGGGCCCTGGCCATCGCCAGCACGATCACCGTCGGCCAGCGGATCTGGACCGTGCGGACGCAGGCGCTCGCGGCCGAGTAGGGAGCCCGGGGCAAAGAGAACTAGCATCCCCGGTATGGAGCTCCAGGACACCGCAGCCGCCCCCTCGACCGGCACCACCCGCGTGAAGCGCGGCATGGCCGAGATGCTCAAGGGCGGCGTCATCATGGACGTGGTGACGCCCGACCAGGCGAAGATCGCCGAGGACGCCGGTGCCGTCGCCGTCATGGCGCTCGAGCGGGTACCCGCCGACATCCGGGCCCAGGGCGGCGTCTCCCGGATGAGCGACCCGGACATGATCGACGGGATCATCTCCGCGGTCTCGATCCCGGTCATGGCCAAGGCCCGCATCGGCCACTTCGCCGAGGCCCAGGTGCTGCAGTCCCTCGGCGTCGACTACATCGACGAGTCGGAGGTGCTCACGCCCGCCGACTACGAGAACCACATCGACAAGTGGGCCTTCACCGTGCCGTTCGTGTGCGGCGCCACCAACCTCGGTGAGGCGCTGCGCCGCATCACCGAGGGCGCCGCGATGATCCGGTCGAAGGGCGAGGCCGGCACCGGCGACGTGTCCAACGCCGTGACCCACATGCGGACGATCCGCAAGGAGATCCGCCGGCTGGGCGCGCTCACCGAGGACGAGCTCTACGTCGCCGCGAAGGAGCTCCAGGCGCCCTACGAGCTGGTCCGCGAGGTCGCCCGCGACGGCAAGCTCCCGGTCGTGCTGTTCACCGCCGGCGGCATCGCCACCCCCGCCGACGCCGCGATGATGATGCAGCTGGGCGCCGAGGGTGTCTTCGTCGGCTCCGGCATCTTCAAGTCCGGCAACCCCGCCCAGCGGGCCGAGGCGATCGTCAAGGCGACGACCTTCTTCGACGACCCCGACGTGGTCGCCAAGGTCTCCCGCGGGCTGGGCGAGGCCATGGTCGGCATCAACGTCGACGACATCCCCGTGCCGCACCGGCTCGCCGAGCGCGGCTGGTGAGCACGGGCCTGTCCACAGCGAGGGTCGGAGTCCTCGCCCTCCAGGGCGACGTACGCGAGCACCTGGCGGCGCTGACGGCGCTCGGCGTCGAGGCGGTCGCCGTACGCCGGCCGGCCGAGCTCGAGTCGGTCGACGGCTTGATCCTCCCCGGCGGCGAGTCGACGACGATGGCCAAGCTCGCGCGCATCTTCGACCTGCTCGAGCCGCTGCGCGCCCGGATCAAGGACGGCATGCCGGCCTTCGGCACCTGCGCCGGGATGATCCTGCTGGCCGACCGCATCGTCGACGGGGCCGCCGGCCAGGAGACGATCGGCGGGCTGGACATCACCGTGCGGCGCAACGCCTTCGGGCGCCAGGTCGACTCGTTCGAGGAGCAGCTCGCCCTCGACGGGCTGACCGACCCGGTGCACGCCGTGTTCATCCGGGCGCCGTGGGTCGAGGAGACCGGCCCGGGGGTCGAGGTGCTCGCGACGGCAGCAGGCCACCCGGTCGCCGTACGGCAGGGGCGGCTGCTGGCGACCAGCTTCCACCCCGAGGTGGAGACCGACGGCCGCATCCACCGGCTCTTCCTCGATCTGCTCGGCTGAGCGGGCGACGGTAAGATCCCCACGTTCGACCGACGAAGAAGAGGGACTGATGTCTGGCCACTCCAAATGGGCGACCACGAAGCACAAGAAGGCCGCCATCGACGCGAAGCGCGGCAAGCTGTTCGCCAAGCTGATCAAGAGCATCGAGATCGCGGCGAAGATGGGTGGTCCTGACCCCTCCGGCAACCCGACGCTCTACGACGCCATCCAGAAGGCCAAGAAGCAGTCGGTCCCCAACGACAACATCGACCGCGCGGTCAAGCGCGGCGGCGGCCTCGACGGCGGCGCCGTCGACTACACGACGATCATGTACGAGGTCTACGGGCCGCAGGGCGTCGCCCTCCTCGTCGAGTGCCTCACCGACAACAAGAACCGCGCCGCGATGGAGGTCCGCACCGCCGTGACCCGCAACGGCGGCACCATGGCCGACCCCGGCTCGGTCTCGCGGCTCTTCAACCGCAAGGGCGTCGTCGTCGTCCCGAAGTCGCAGGAGGGCAAGGAGGTCGACGAGGACGCCGTCCTCGAGGCCACCCTCGACGCCGGTGCCGAGGACGTCAGCGACCTCGGTGACTCCTTCCAGGTGCAGTCCGAGGCCACCGACCTCGTCGCCGTCCGTACGGCGCTCCAGGCCGCCGGCATCGACTACGACTCGGCCGACGTCGAGTTCGTCGCGACCATGGACATCCCGGTCGGCGACGCCACCGCCGCCACCAAGGTGATGAAGCTGGTCGACGTCATCGACGACCTCGACGACGTGCAGAACGTCTTCAGCAACGCCGACATCCCCGACGAGGTGCTCGAGGAGATCGACGCCTGAGGGTCTGCTCGCGGTGCATGCTCATCGAGGTATGCAGACGAATGCTCACTTCCCGTGCGGAGTTCCGCGCGGGAAGTGTGCATTTCCCGGCATACCTCGATGAACCAACCGGCGCGTGTCGCACCGAGACACCCGCCCCGGAACAGGTAGCCTGCGAACATGTGTTCGACGCTCGGAGCGGCCTGATGCGCGTCCTCGGGATCGACCCCGGCCTGACCCGCTGCGGCATGGGTGTGGTGGAGGGCCAGGTCGGTCGTCCGCTCGGGCTCGTCGACGTCGGCGTCATCCGGACGACGAGCACGCTGGCGGTGCCCGAACGTCTGGTGACGATCGAGAAGGGCATCGAGGCCTGGATCGAGGAGCACCGCCCCGACGCGGTCGCGGTGGAGCGGATCTTCGCGCGCTCCGACGTCTCGACGATCATGGGGACGGCGCAGGCGAGCGGGCTGGCGATGGTGTGCGCGGCACGCCGGGGGATCCCGGTCGCGCTCCACACGCCGTCGGAGGTCAAGGCAGCCGTCTCCGGCAACGGCCGGGCCGACAAGGCCCAGGTCGGCGCGATGGTCACCCGCATCCTCCGGCTGGACGCGATGCCGAAGCCGGCCGACGCCGCCGACGCACTGGCGCTGGCCATCACGCACATCTGGCGGGGCGGTGCCCAGGCCAGGATCGACGCAGCTCAGGCAGCAGCGATGGCTGCTGCAGGAAGGACACGATGATCGCCCACGTCCGCGGCACCGTCGCCGCCGTGACCCTGTCCAGCGCCGTCGTCGAGGTGGGTGGTATCGGGCTCGAGCTGCTCTGCACGCCCGGCACGTTGGCTGGCCTGAGGACCGGCCACGAGGCGACTCTTCCGACCTCGCTCGTCGTGCGCGAGGACTCGCTCACGCTGTTCGGCTTCGCCGACGAGGACGAGAAGTCGCTCTTCGAGCTGGTGCAGACCGCCTCCGGTGTCGGACCCAAGCTGGCCCAGGCCATGCTCGCCGTGCTCACGCCCGACACGTTGCGCGTCGCGGTGGCCGGCGACGACGTCAAGACGCTCACCAAGGTCCCGGGCATCGGCCAGAAGGGCGCCCAGCGGATCATCCTGGAGCTCAAGGACCGGATCGGAGCACCGGTCGGCCGCGCGGCGGCGGCCGCCCCGGCCGCCGCCGCGCCGTGGCGCGACCAGGTCGCGGAGGCGCTGCAGGGTCTCGGCTACAACGCCAAGGACGCCGAGCGTGCGGTGGCCGGCGTACCCGACCCGGACGGGACGCCCGACGTCAGCGCCCTGCTGCGCGCCGCGCTCCAGGGCCTGAGCAAGGCGTAGCCGATGGCGTTCCACGAAGACGAGCTGGCGGCGGCCGAGTCCGCCCACCTCAACCGGCTGACCGCCGCCGAGGCCGAGGGTGACGAGCGGGCCGTCGAGGCGGCGCTGCGACCGCGCACCCTCGACGAGGTCGTCGGTCAGACGCGGGTGAGGGAGCAGCTCGGTCTCGTGCTCGAGGCCGCCCGGCAGCGGGGGAGGACGCCCGACCACGTGCTGCTGTCCGGCCCGCCCGGACTGGGCAAGACGACCCTCGCGATGATCATCGCCTCCGAGATGAGCACCCCGCTCCGGCTGACGTCCGGCCCGGCCATCACCCATGCGGGCGACCTCGCCTCGATCCTCTCCGGCATGAACGAGGGCGACGTCCTCTTCGTCGACGAGATCCACCGGATGTCGCGGCCGGCCGAGGAGATGCTCTACATGGCGATGGAGGACTTCCGGGTCGACGTCGTCATCGGCAAGGGCCCCGGCGCCACGTCGATCCCGCTGGAGATCCCGCCGTTCACGCTCGTCGGCGCGACGACCCGCGCCGGGCTCCTGCCCGGCCCGCTGCGCGACAGGTTCGGCTTCACCGGCCACCTGGAGTTCTACGAGCCGACGGAGCTGGACCTCATCGTGCACCGCTCGGCCGGCCTGCTCGGGGTCGAGCTCACCGACGAGGGCGCGGCCGAGATCGCCTCCCGCTCCCGCGGCACGCCGCGCATCGCCAACCGGCTCCTGCGCCGGGTGCGCGACTTCGCGCAGGTCCGTGCCGACGGCGTCGTCACGCTCGACGTCGCCAGCGCCGCGCTCGACCTCTACGAGGTCGACGAGCTCGGTCTCGACCGCCTCGACCGGGCGGTGATCGACGTCCTCTGCCGCCGCTTCGGCGGTGGGCCCGTCGGCCTCTCGACGCTCGCTGTCGCCGTGGGGGAGGAGCGGGAGACCGTCGAGGAGGTCGCCGAGCCGTTCCTCGTCCGCAACGGCTTCCTCGCCCGTACGCCGCGCGGGCGGGTCGCCACCCCGGCGGCCTGGTCCCACCTCGGGCTCACGCCGCCGCCGGTCGCCCCGGGACAGGAAGCTCTCTTCCAGGACTGACGCGCGGGTTCTTTGCCAATTCGTGGCACAGGCCACGCCCGTGGCTAGACTTGCCCGTCGGCCGACTCGCGTCGGCACTGTTCCCGTTGTCAGCTGGAGAGAAACCCCCGTGGGCTCACTTGGCGCTCTGCTGCCCTTCGTCCTGATCATCGCCGTCTTCTGGCTCCTGATCCTCCGCCCACAGCAGCGGCGGCAGCGGGAACTTCGGCACCTGCAGTCCTCGTTGTCCGCAGGGAACGACGTGATGCTCACGTCGGGCATCTTCGGCACGGTGAGCAGCACGCACGACGACCACATCCTGGTCGAGATCGCCCAGGGGGTGACCGTCAAGGTCGCCCGCGGCGCGATCGCCCAGGTGATCACGACGACCGGGACCGAAACGGACACGCGCGACAGCGCTGAGCCGGAGTCCGGCGAGACCGCCGACTCTGAGGAGAACTGACAACGATGGCACCAAAGACGCGCAAGCCAGGGCGCACCCTGGCGGCGTTCTTCCTGGGGCTGGCGATCGCCTACGGGCTGGTCGCCCTCGGCGGCAGCTGGAAGCCGCAGCTCGGCCTGGACCTCCAGGGCGGTACCCGCATCACGCTCGTGGCGGCCGGGAACCCCAGCAAGGAGAACCTCGACGAGGCGAAGGGGATCATCGACCAGCGCGTCAACGGCTCGGGCGTCTCCGAGGCGAGTGTCACGACCCAGGGCAACAACCTGATCGTCGTCGAGATCCCCGGAAAGAACCGGCAGGACCTCGTCAACACCGTCGCCCGCCAGGCGCAGATGCGCTTCCGGCTCGTGGCGTGTGACTCCTCCAGTGCCTGTGGCTCCGGCACGTCGACGACATCTCCCAGCACCGGCCAGACGGTCCCGTCCGGCGCGGCTGCGCCCACCTCGCCGGCGGCGGCGCCGCGTGCGCCCGTCGGTTTCGGCAAGGCCGACACCACCCCGTCGCCGACCACGTCCCCGACGACCTCGCCGACGACCTCGCCGACGACCTCGCCGACCGCGTCCCCGACCGGCTCCGCCGGGTCGAGCTCGGACAAGTCGACGTTCGACCAGGCCGTCGCGTTCATGAACAACCCGCCGGCCGAGTGGGCCCAGAAGTTCAACGACTTCCAGTGCCCCACGACCACGGCGGAGATCAAGGACGACCCGTCCCAGCCGCTGATCACGTGCAACCCCGACGGCACCGAGAAGTACCTGCTCTCGCCGGCGATCATCGAGGGCACCGACCTGACCGACGCGAGCTACGGCATCCCGCAGAACCAGGTGCAGTACGTCGTCACGCTCGACTTCAACGGCCACGGCCGGAAGACCTTCGCCGACGCCACCGGCACGATCGCCAACACCGGTCAGCGGTTCGCGATCGTGCTCGACGGCCAGGTGCTGTCGGCCCCGACGGCGTCGTCCCGCATCAGCGGCGGCGCGCAGATCACCGGTGACTTCGACCAGACCGAGGCGAAGAGCCTCGCGACCAGCCTGAAGTACGGCTCCCTGCCGATCGCGTTCAAGAAGTCGGGGACGTCCGTCGAGGTCGTCGGCCCGACGCTCGCCGGCAACCAGCTCAACACCGGCCTCATCGCCGGCGCGCTCGGTCTCGGGCTCGTGATGATCTACTGCCTCTTCTACTACCGCGGTCTCGGCATCGTGGTGCTCTCGTCGCTCTCGGTCGCCGCCCTGTGGACCTACGCGATGGTGCTGCTGCTGAGCAAGACCGCCGGGTTCACGCTGACGCTGCCCGGCATCGCGGGCCTGATCATCGCCGTGGGCATCACGGCCGACTCGTTCATCATCTTCTTCGAGCGCATCCGTGACGAGATGCGCGACGGGAAGTCGATGCGGGTGGCCGTGGAGACGGGCTGGGTGCGCGCCCGGCACACCCGAATCGGCGCGAGCATCGTGTCGCTGCTGTCGGCCGCGATCCTCTACTTCTTCGCCACCGGCGTCGTGAAGGGCTTCGGCTTCGCGCTGGGTCTCTCGACGGTCATCGACCTCGCGGTCCTGTTCTGGTTCACCAAGCCGCTCGTGTCGTGGTTCGCGCGGTTCCGCTTCTTCAACGCCGGTGGCAAGCTCTCCGGGCTGAGTCCCGAGACGCTCGGCACCGACGCCCCCGTCGCCGTGGGAGGTAAGGCCTGATGGGCAAGTTCTCCAGGCTCGGCAACGAGCTCTACACCGGCCGCAAGTCGATCGACTTCGTCCACAAGCGCCCGCTCTGGTACTCCATCTCCGGTGGCATCGTCCTCGCGGCGCTGCTCGTGGTGATCCTCAACGGGTTCAACTTCGGCGTCGAGTTCACCGGCGGCACGCAGTACAAGGTGGACGGCCTCACCTCGTCCCAGGCCAACCAGGCCACGGTCGACAAGCTCCGCGAGGCGATCGTCGCGGCCGACATCCCGGGCGCCCACGAGCCGACGGTCTCGACGTCCGGTACCTCGGGCATCACGATCGTGACCGAGGAGCTCAACGTCGCGGGCAACAAGCAGATGACCGACGTCATCGAGTCGACGGTCACCATCACGAACCCGGCCGAGCAGATCTCTCCGTCCTCGATCGGCGCCAGCTGGGGCCAGGAGGTCGCCCAGCGCGCCCTCATCGGCGTCGGCGTCTTCCTCGTCCTGGTGATGCTCTTCATCGGGCTCTACTTCCGTGAGTGGAAGATGTCGCTGGCAGCGCTCGCCGCGCTGTTCCACGACATCGTCATCACGATGGGCGTCTACTCGCTCTCCGGGTTCTCGGTGACCCCGTCGGCGGTCACCGGTCTGCTGGCGATCCTCGGCTTCTCGCTCTACGACACGGTCGTGGTGTTCGACAAGATCCGCGAGAACACCCGCAACCTGCGCGAGTCGCGGACGACGTACGCCGAGGCGGCGAACCTGGCCGTCAACCAGACGCTCGCCCGGTCGATCAACACCGGCATCGTGGCGCTCATCCCGATCGGCGCGATCCTCTACGTCAGCGCCGTGCAGCTGGGCGCGTCCTCGCTCAAGGACCTGGCGCTGGCGCAGTTCGTCGGCATGGCCGCCGGCGTCTTCTCGTCGGTCTGGGTGGCTCCGCGCATCCTGGTCCACCTCAAGTCCAACGAGTCCGACGTCAAGCTCGCGGAGAAGCGCGCGCGTGCCCGTGCCCGCGCGCAGGCCGACCGCTACGCCTCGGTGCCGACGTTCAAGGAGGACATGCCCGTCGCCGACGAGGCGCCGCGGGAGCTCGACGAGGACCTCGAGCTCGAGGTCGACACCACCCCGTCGCGCCCGCGTAGCGACACCACGGCGACCCGCCTCGGTCAGGGGCGGACCGCCCCGCCGGCACGTGGTCCTCTCCGCCAGAGCGGTGCCTCCGGCCGGCAGCAGCCGACCCGGCAGTCGCGCTCGGAGCGGGGCAAGAAGTCGTGACCTTCCCTCTGACCTCAGCGCTCGAGGAGCTGATCAGGGACGTTCCCGACTACCCGTCGCCGGGGATCCTCTTCAAGGACATCACGCCGCTGCTGGCCGACCACGACGCCTTCACGGCGACGGTCCAGGCGCTCGCGAACGTCGGCCGCGACGACTCGGGCGCGACCGTCGTCGACAAGGTGCTCGGGATGGAGGCGCGCGGGTTCATCCTCGCGTCTCCCGTCGCGCTGGCACTCGGCGCGGGCTTCGTACCCGTGCGCAAGGCCGGCAAGCTCCCCGGCCCGACGCACGCCGTGTCCTACGCCCTGGAGTACGGCGAGGCCACGCTGGAGATCCACCAGGACGCCGTCGCGCCGGGGGAGCGGGTGCTGCTCGTCGACGACGTCCTCGCCACCGGCGGGACGCTCGCGGCCAGTCGCGAGCTCGTCGAGCGATGTGGTGGGACGGTCGCCGGCGTCGCCGTACTGATGGAACTGTCCGCGCTGCCCGGCCGCCAGGCGGTCAGCTCGCTCTCTGTCACCTCTTTGCTGACGGTCTGAGGTCGCCTCACTAGACTGTGGCAATGACCGAGAAACCGACCGTGGCGGCGCCTCGAGCGAGCGCGAGCCAGGGACGGGCTGACGGTCAGCAGCCTGTCGCCCAGCCGCCCTCGGGGCGCAGCATGCGGGCGCGCCTGGCCCGGATGGGTCAGCGCAGCACCGTCGGCAACCCGGTTCTCGAGCCGCTGTTCCGTGCCGTACGCGCCAACCACCCCAAGGCCGACCTTGCCCTGCTGGAGCGCGCCTACACGACGGCGGAGCGGTGCCACGAGGGACAGCTGCGCAAGAGCGGCGACCCCTACATCACGCACCCGCTCGCGGTGACGACCATCCTCGCCGAGCTCGGCATGACCGAGCCGACCCTGGTCGCGGCGCTGCTCCACGACACGGTCGAGGACACGCCCTACACGCTCGACCAGCTGACGAAGGACTTCGGCAAGGAGGTCGCCGCGCTCGTCGACGGCGTCACCAAGCTCGACAAGGTCCAGTACGGCGACTCCGCGCAGTCGGAGACGATCCGCAAGATGATCGTCGCGATGTCGAAGGACATCCGGGTCCTGGTCATCAAGCTCGCCGACCGGCTGCACAACATGCGCACGCTGCGCTACGTCCCGATCAAGTCGCAGGAGCGCAGCGCCCGCGAGACGCTCGACATCTACGCGCCGCTGGCCCACCGGCTCGGCATGAACACGATCAAGTGGGAGCTGGAGGACCTCGCGTTCGCCACGCTGCACCCCAAGATCTACGACGAGATCGTGCGGCTCGTGGCCGAGCGCGCACCGTCGCGCGACCAGTTCCTGGCCCAGGTGATCAGCCAGGTCGAGAACGACCTGCGCGAGGCGAAGATCAAGGCGACCGTGACCGGGCGCCCGAAGCACTACTACTCGATCTACCAGAAGATGATCGTCGGCGGTAAGGACTTCGCCGACATCTACGACCTGGTCGGCATCCGCATCCTCGTCGCCGAGGACCGCGACTGCTACTCGGTGCTCGGCGTGCTGCACTCGCGCTGGAACCCGGTCCTGGGCCGGTTCAAGGACTACATCTCGCTGCCGAAGTTCAACATGTACCAGTCGCTGCACACGACGGTGATCGGCCCGCAGGGCAAGCCGGTCGAGATGCAGATCCGGACCTTCGGGATGCACCGTCGCGCCGAGTACGGCGTCGCGGCGCACTGGAAGTACAAGGAGGACGGCCGGGCCGGGGTCGACACCGACAAGCAGGGCGACCTCGACGACATGGGCTGGGTGCGCCAGCTCATGGACTGGCAGTCCGAGGTCGAGGACCCGGGCGAATTCCTCGAGTCGCTGCGGTTCGAGATGAACCGCACCGAGGTCTACGTCTTCACCCCGCGCGGCGACGTGATCGCCCTGCCCTCCGGCGCCACCCCCGTCGACTTCGCGTACGCCGTCCACACGGAGGTCGGCCACCACACGATCGGCGCCCGGGTCAACGGGCGGCTGGTGCCGCTGGAGTCGACCCTCGACAACGGCGACGTGGTCGAGGTCTTCACCTCCAAGTCGCCGACGGCCGGCCCGTCGCAGGACTGGCTGGGCTTCGTCAAGAGCAACCGCGCCCGCTCCAAGATCCGTGCCTGGTTCACCAAGGAGCGCCGCGAGGAGGCGATCGAGAAGGGCCAGGAGCAGATCGCCAAGCTCATGCGCAAGGAGGGGCTGCCGCTCAAGCGGCTCATGTCCCACGAGTCGCTGACACTGGCCGCCCGGCACTTCAACATCGCCGACGTCGACGCCCTCTACGCGGCCGTGGGGGAGGGCAACCTCTCCGCCCAGGCGGTCGTGCGCCGCGTCATCGAGGAGCACGGTGGCCGCGACGGCGCGCAGGAGGACCTGGCCGAGGCCGTCACCATCACCGGTCGACGACACCGGGCCACCACCGCGCGCAGCAGCGACGCCGGCGTACTCGTCAAGGGGCAGCCGGACGTCTGGAGCAAGCTGGCCAAGTGCTGCACCCCCGTACCGGGCGACGCCATCATCGGCTTCGTCACCAAGGGTGGCGGTGTCTCGGTGCACCGGGCCGACTGCACGAACGCGTCGTCGCTGCAGAGCCAGCCCGAGCGCCTGGTCGACGTCGAGTGGGGCTCCGGCGCCAACTCGACGTACCTCGTCAACATCCAGGTCGAGGCGCTGGACCGCTCGCGGCTGCTCTCCGACATCACCATGGCGATCTCCGACGCCCACGTGAACATCCTGTCGGCGCAGCTCAGCACCACCCGCGACCGCGTCGCCAAGAGTCGCTTCACCTTCGAGATGGCCGACGCCAAGCACCTCGACCAGGTGCTCAAGTCGGTCCGCTCGGTCCCCGGCGTCTTCGACGCCTACCGCGTCACGAGCTGACCCCGGGGAGCCCGGTCGCTGGTCGAGCACCCAGCACCTGGTCGCTGGTCGAGTAGCGAGCGCCAGCGAGCGTATCGAGACCCCGCGCGCTACTCGCCCGACCGCCGCTTGCGGAAGTCCTTCTTGGCGAGGCCGGGAAGCGCGTCGAAGTCGCCGCGGATGAGGGCTTCGCGCTTCGCACGCGACCAGCGCTGGATCCGTTTCTCCCAGGCGAACGCTTCGCCGACGTGCTCGTACTCCGCGTGCCACACGAGCTCGACCGGTCGCCGTTGTCGCGTGTACACCGCGCCGAGACCTTCGTTGTGCTCCCAGACACGGCGCTCGAGGTCGCGCGTGCTCCCGACGTAGTAAGAGCCGTCAGAGCACCGCAGCATGTAGACGTACGCCATGCCGCTGAGTCTCGGCCGAGCCGCGGGTGCGCGACGGATGTTCTCCACAGGACGGGTCTCGATGCGTCCTCGCCCAGGGGCTCGGGCTACTCGACCGGGGAGGGGAGGCCCGTCGTCGGTGGTCGAGTAGCGAGCGCTAGCGAGCGTATCGAGACCGAGCGTGGGGGGTCTCGATACGCCCTCGCCCAGGGGCTCGGGCTACTCGACCAGCGATGGGCCGCTGGTCTCGACCGGGGAGGGGAGCCCGTCGTCGGTGGTCGAGTAGCGAGCGCTAGCGAGCGCTAGCGAGCGTATCGAGACCGAGCGTGGGGGGTCTCGATACGCCCTCGCCCAGGGGCTCGGGCTACTCGACCAGCGATGGGCCAATGGTCTCGACCAGCGAGGGGCCGGTGGTCTCGACCAGCGATGAGGCGGTCGTCTCGACCACCGTGAGGGCCTCAGCTGAAGTCAGCGCTCGCCCGGCGAGCCATCTCGAGGAACTGCTTGCGCGACTCGAGGTTCTCCTCGAGCGACGCGACCCGCTTGGCGTCACCGGACGTGCGGGCCTTCGCGAGGTCGTCCTCGACCTCGGCGATCGCCGCCTCGAGCTTGGTGATCATGTCGTCCGCGCGGGCCGACTTCTCGGGGTCGGACTTGCGCCACTGCTCGTCCTCGACCGCCTTGATGGCCTGCTCGACCTTGCGCATGCGGCCCTCGAGGTCGCGGATGCGGTCGCGCGGCACCTTGCCGGCGGCGTCCCAGCGGTCGGCGATGTCGCGGAAGGCGGCCTTCGCGGCGCCGAGGTCCTCGACCGGCAGCAGCGCCTCGGCCTCGACGAGCAGCTGCTCCTTGACGTCGGCGTTGGCGGCGAACTCGGCGTCGATGGCGGCGTTCGCGGCGTCGCGGGCGCCGAAGAACGCGTCCTGCGCTCCACGGAACCGCTTCCAGAGGGCGTCGTCGACGTCCTTGGGCGCCGGCCCGGCGGCCTTCCAGCGCTGCATGAGGTCGCGGTAGCGGCCGGCGGTCGGGCCCCACTCGGTGGAGTCGGCCAGCGCCTCCGCCTCGACGACGAGCTGCTCCTTGATGGCGCGGGCGCCCTCCCGCTTCTCGTTGACCTCGGCGAAGTGGGCCTTCCGGCGACGCGTGTACGCCGTCCGGGCGGTCGAGAACCGCTTCCAGAGCGCCTCGTCGCCGGCCCGGTCGATGCGCGGGAGCACCTTCCACTGCTCGAGCAGGTCGCGCAGCCGGTTGGCGCCGTTTCGCCAGTCGGTGCCCTGCGCGAGGGTCTCGGCCTCGGTGACGATCCGCTCCTTCTCGGTGCGGGCCTCCTGAGCCCGGGCTGCCCGCTCGGCCTTGCGGGCCTCGCGCTGGGTGGCGATCACGGGGGTGAGGGCGTCGAGGCGCGCCGCGAGGGACGCCAGGTCACCGACCGCGTGCGCCTCGGCGACCTTGGTTCGCACGAGCTTGACCGCGTCGGTCGCCTCCTCGGGCGTGGCCTTGGCGGTGTGGACCCGACGCTCGAGCTGCTCGACCTCGAAGGCGAGCTGGTCGAAGCGGTCTGTGAAGAGCTTCAGGGCCTCCTCCGGTGAACCGTCGGGGTACTGTCCGACCCAGCGTTCGCCCTCGGACGCCGTCACGTAGACGTTGCCCTCCGCGTCGACCCGGCCCCACTCGTTGCTCGTCACTGGTGATCCCTGTCCGATCATCGTCGTCACACTGCCCCGGGCTCCCTCCGACATGCGTGCCCGGCCAGGCGCCCATCGTAGTCAGAACTCGGCCCGTCCTGTCCGGGACCGTCGATGCGGCAGAGGTTCGGGGCGCTCGATAGGGTTGCCCGGTGTTGATCGCAGGCTTCCCCGCGGGTCCGTGGGGCACCAACTGCTACGTGGTGGCGACCGGGCCCGGCAGCGAGTGCGTCGTGATCGACCCCGGCAAGGACGCCGCACCGGGCGTGGCCGACGTGGTCCGCGAGCACCGGCTGAAGCCGGTGTCGGTCCTGGTCACCCACGGGCACGTCGACCACATGTGGTGCGTGGCCCCGGTCGCCGGCGCCTACGACGCCACTGCCTGGATCCACCCGTCCGACCGGCACCTGCTCTCCGACCCGCTGGCGGGGATGAGCCCCGAGACGACGCAGATGCTCCTCGGCGGCGACTACAGCTGGGCCGAACCCGACGACGTCCAGGAGCTCGGCGACGGCCAGGCGCTGGAGCTCGCCGGGCTGCGCTTCCTCGTCGACCACACCCCGGGCCATACCGAGGGGTCGGTCACCTTCCGTACGCCGTGGGCCTCGACGGGCTCGACCGGCGGCGTGGAGCCCTCGGAGCTGATGTTCTCCGGGGACCTGCTCTTCGCCGGCTCGATCGGGCGGACCGATCTCCCTGGCGGTGACCACCCCACGATGCTGCGCAGCCTCACGACCAAGGTGCTGCCGCTGGCCGACGACATCGTCGTGCTCCCCGGACACGGCGAGCAGACCTCGATCGGCCGCGAGCGCGCGACCAACCCTTTCCTCCAGGACCTGATCGAAGCATGAACGCTGACAACAACAAGGCGAAGATCGCCGCGCCCAAGGGCGTCCCCGAATACCTCCCGCCCGTCTCCGCCGCCTGGCTCGCCGTCAAGGAGACGCTCGCGCGCCAGGCGACCCTGGCCGGCTACGGCTACATCGAGTTGCCGGTCTTCGAGGAGACGGCCCTCTTCGTGCGCGGCGTGGGGGAGTCGACCGACGTCGTCTCCAAGGAGATGTACACGTTCACCGACCGCGGTGGACGCTCCCTGACGCTGCGCCCCGAGGGCACCGCCGGCGTCATGCGCTCGGTCATCGAGCACAGCCTCGACCGCGGCCAGCTGCCGGTGAAGCTCTGGTACGCCGGACCGTTCTTCCGCGCCGAGCGTCCCCAGCACGGCCGCTACCGCCAGCTGCAGCAGTTCGGCGTCGAGGCCATCGGGTCCGACGACCCGGCGCTGGACGCCGAGGTCATCACGATGGCCGACAACGGCTACCGCGAGCTGGGTCTGACCGGCTACCGGCTCGAGATCACGAGTCTCGGCTGCGGCGACTGCCGGCCGGCCTACCGCGAGAAGCTGGTCGCCTTCCTCGAGGGCCTCGACCTCGACGACGCGACCCGCGAGCGTGCGCGGATCAACCCGCTGCGCGTCCTCGACGACAAGCGGCCCGAGGTGATCGAGCAGCTGGCCGACGCGCCGCTGATGATCGACCACCTCGACGAGGCCTGCGCCGAGCACTTCGGCGCGGTCCGCGCGCTGCTCGACGCCGCCGGGACGACGTACGTCGTGAACCCGCGGATGGTGCGCGGCCTCGACTACTACACGCGCACCACCTTCGAGTTCGTCCACGACGGCCTCGGCGCCCAGTCCGGCATCGGCGGCGGCGGCCGCTACGACGGGCTCATGAGCGAGCTCGGCGGGCAGGAGCTCTCCGGCATCGGCTTCGGCCTCGGCCTCGACCGCGCGCTCCTCGCCTGCCAGGCCGAGGGCCTCACGCCAGGCCCTGCCACCGCCCTCGACGTGTACGTCGTCCCGCTCGGTGCCGCCCGGCACCGGGCCGCCCTGCTGGTGGCCGAGCTGCGGCGCGCCGGCCTGCGCACCGACCAGGGCTTCGGCGAGCGCGGCCTCAAGGGCGCGATGAAGGCGGCCGACCGGTCCGGAGCGCCGCTGGTGGTCGTCATCGGCGAGCGCGACCTCGAGGCCGGTGTGGCCCAGGTGAAATCGATGGACACCGGCGACCAGGTCCCGGTCCCCTTGGGGGAGCTGGCGACCTACCTGACCACCCTGGTCTCGACGAGCTCGACCAGCGAACCGATGAAGGAGCAGAAGCAGTGATCCGCACACACGAGGCCGGCACCCTAGGTGCCGAGCACGTCGGGCAGTCCGTCACCCTCGCGGGGTGGGTGGCCCGGCGGCGCGATCACGGCGGCGTGACCTTCATCGACCTGCGCGACGCCAGCGGCATCGTCCAGATCGTGATCCGCGACGAGGAGTCGGCGCACGCGCTGCGCAACGAGTACTGCCTCAAGGTCGTCGGCGAGGTCGTCAAGCGCTCCGAGGGCAACGTCAACCCCAACCTCGCCACCGGCGAGATCGAGGTCGTCGTCGACGAGCTCGAGGTGCTCAACCCGTCCGCCCCGCTGCCGTTCCCGATCGACGAGCACGTCGAGGTGGGCGAGGAGGCGCGCCTCAAGTTCCGCTACCTCGACCTGCGCCGCACCGGCCCGGCCGAGGCGATCCGGCTGCGCAGCAAGATCAACAAGGCGGCCCGGGACACCCTCGACCAGCACCGGTTCGTCGAGGTGGAGACGCCGACGCTGACCCGCAGCACCCCGGAGGGCGCGCGCGACTTCGTCGTGCCGGCCCGCCTCCACCCGGGCAGCTGGTACGCGCTCCCGCAGAGCCCGCAGCTGTTCAAGCAGCTGCTCATGGTCGGCGGTCTCGAGCGCTACTACCAGATCGCGCGCTGCTACCGCGACGAGGACTTCCGCGCCGACCGGCAGCCGGAGTTCACCCAGCTCGACATCGAGATGAGCTTCGTGGACCAGGAGGACGTCATCGGACTGATGGAGGACGTGCTCGCCGCCATGTGGGCCACCATCGGCCAGGAGATCCCGCGCCCGATCCCGCGGATCACCTATGCCGACGCGATGCGGCGCTACGGCTCCGACAAGCCCGACCTGCGGATGGGCTACGAGCTCGTCGAGTTCACCGACTACTTCAAGGACACGACGTTCCGCGTCTTCCAGGCCGAGTACGTCGGCGCCGTGGTCATGCCCGGGGGAGCGAGCCAGCCGCGCAAGCAGCTCGACGCGTGGCAGGAGTGGGCCAAGCAGCGCGGCGCGCGCGGCCTCGCCTACGTGCTCGTCCAGGAAGACGGCACCCTGGGCGGCCCGGTCGCCAAGAACCTCTCCGAGTCCGAGCAGGCCGGCCTCGCGGCCCACGCCGGCGCTCAGCCGGGGGACTGCGTCTTCTTCGCGGCCGGCGCGACCAAGCCCAGCCGCGCCCTGCTGGGCGCGGCCCGGCTCGAGATCGGGCGCCGCTGCGGCCTCATCGACGAGGACGCCTTCGCCTTCACCTGGGTCGTCGACGCGCCGATGTTCGAGCCGGCGGCCGAGGCGGTCGCCAGCGGTGACGTCGCCGTCGGCGCAGGCGCGTGGACGGCCGTCCACCACGCCTTCACCGGTCCCAAGCCCGAGTTCCTCGACACCTTCGACACCGACCCGGGCAGCGCGCTGGCCTACGCCTACGACATCGTCTGCAACGGCAGCGAGCTGGGCGGCGGGTCGATCCGTATCCACCGCGAGGACGTACAGAAGCGCGTCTTCAACGTGATGGGCATCAGCGACGAGCAGGCGCAGGAGAAGTTCGGCTTCCTCCTCGACGCGTTCAAGTTCGGCGCGCCGCCGCACGGCGGCATCGCACTCGGCCTCGACCGGGTCGTTGCCCTGCTCGCGAAGGTCGACTCCATCCGGGAGGTCATCGCCTTCCCGAAGTCGGGTGGCGGCTTCGACCCGCTGACGTCGGCCCCTGCGCCGATCACGGCCCAACAGCGCAAGGAGGCCGGTGTGGACGCCGTTCCAGCGGAGGATCTTCCCTCTCAGAGCTGATCTGCCGTACGCGTCGACGAACGCGTCTTGATCAGATCGTTACCCGCAGGTGATCGTTAACAGGCTCTTCGTGACCTAAAGTCGCCTGCGGTGTCGAAATCAAGGACACCCGACGGGTGTGGCCTACAGGCCGCTGACACCTGCCGATGAGAATGGACACGAGGTGACATGACCGCCACGCCGGTGAGCAACCTGCAGAGCGAGCATCTGCCCGACCCGACCGGTCACCCGGACGAGAGCAGCACGGCGGTCATCGCCGGCAAGTCTCCGACGCGACTGGCGTACGAGCGGTTCCGCAAGGACAAGCTCTCGATGATCTCGTTCTTCGTGGTCGTGCTCTATGTATTGGCGGCTATCACCGCCCCGTTCCTCGTCAAGCTCGGCGTCCTGGACCCGACGGGGTTCAACCAGGACCTGCTCAACGAGTTCACGCTGCCCAAGGGCAGGTTCGGTGGGATCAGCTGGAGCCACCCGCTCGGCGTCGAGCCGGGCACCGGCCGCGACGTGCTGTCCCGCGTCTGGCTCGGCACCACGCTGTCGCTGACGCTGTCGCTCCTGGCGAGCGCGCTCGCGATGGGGATCGGCACCGTGCTCGGCATCGTCGCCGGCTTCACCGGCGGCTGGGTCGACGGCCTCATCGGCCGGGCGATCGACCTGACCCTGTCGTTCCCGTCGACGCTGATGCTGCTGGCCCTCTCGGCGCCGATGTACGCCTTCCTCACGCAGTCGCTGCACGTCCCCTCGGGTGACTTCGGCTGGGCGACGTACGTCGTCGTCTTCCTGGCCCTGTTCGGCTGGCCGAGCATCGCGCGACTGATCCGTGGCCAGGTCCTCTCGGTGCGCGAGCGCGACTTCGTCGACGCCGCGCGGCTCTTCGGCGCGTCGCGCCGGCGCATGTACTTCAAGGAGATCCTGCCCAACCTCTGGGCGCCGCTGCTGGTGAGCTTCACGCTGACGCTCCCGCTCTACATCTCCGCTGAGGCGGCGCTGAGCTATCTCGGCGTCAGCATCAAGCCGCCCACGCCCACGCTGGGCAACGTGCTGAAGTACTCGCTGGACTTCGCCCAGTTCGACTTCGTGTTCTTCTTCGCCCCCGCGTTCGCGATCGCCCTCATCGTCGTCTGCTTCAACCTGTTCGGCGACGGCCTGCGCGACGCGCTCGACCCGAAGTCCAACCGGTAGCGCCCATCAGACTTCGACGGCAGGTCGCCGTCGAATGTGCCGCCGCACCAGGCGTGTCACACATCCAAGGAGAAGCAATGGCCAACAATCGAAAGCGGCTGCTCGCAGCGTCTGCTGCGACTGCGATGACGGTTGCACTCGCCGCGTGCGGCGGCGGTAGCGACGGCGGGAGCAACCCCGGCTCGTCGTCCAACGAGAGCGCGAAGGCGGGCGGCACGCTCACCTACCTCCTCGCGTCGCCGCTGGGTCACAACGACCCGCAGCGTGTCTACGTCGGTCGCGACATCACCAACTTCAGCCGTACGGTCTACCGCCAGCTGGTGACGTTCCCGATCTCGGACGACAAGGAGAAGGCGACCACCCCAGTCCCCGACCTCGCCACCGACACCGGCACCTCGACCGAGGGCGGCAAGGTCTGGCAGTTCACGGTCAAGGACGGCGTGAAGTGGCAGGACGGCAGCCCGATCACGTGTGAGGACTTCAAGTACGGCGCCTCCCGTGTCTTCGCGACCGACGTCATCACCGGCGGCCCGAACTACCTGCTGAGCTACCTCGACGTCCCCACGGCCGCCGACGGTTCGCCGACCTACAAGGGTCCGTTCAGCAAGGTTGGCCAGGCCGACTTCGACAAGGCGATCACGTGCGATAAGAACACCATCACGTACCACTTCAAGAAGCCGTGGCCCGACTTCCCGCTGGCCATCGCCGCGCTCCACATGATGGACCCCTACAAGCAGACCCAGGACAAGGCCGCGGGCTCCAACTTCGCGATCTTCTCCAACGGTCCGTACCAGCTCGACGGCACGTGGGACGAGAACAAGGGTGGCACCTTCGTGCGCAACCCCAACTACGACCCCAAGACGGACAGCACCGACCTTCGTCGCGCCCTCCCGGACAAGATCGTCTTCGACATCGGCAAGACGCCGGAGACCATCAACGACCTGCTGATCCAGGACAGCCCGGAGGCGCAGGCCGCCGTCAGCGGCAACCGCATCCTCCCGCAGTACATCGCCCAGGCCTCCGGCCTCGGTGACCGCTACGAGAACGTCGAGTCGCCGTACGTCGACTACCTGCAGCCGAACGTCAAGCGTCTCTCGCTGCCGGTCCGCCAGGCCCTCGCCCAGGCGACCAACGTCAACGGCTGGATCACCGCCGGCGGTGGCGAGAAGTTCTACAAGCCGGCCGACTCGATCGTGAACCCCTCGGTTCCGGGCTACCAGCCGGTCGAGCAGTTCAAGGACATGGGCGCCGGTGACCCGGAGGCCGCCAAGAAGACCCTGACCGACGCGGGCATCAAGATGCCTTACCCGATCACCTTCACGTTCGACGGCTCCTCGGAGACCGGCAAGAACGAGGCTGCCGCCCTGGCCGACACGTGGAACAAGTCGGGCTTCAAGGTCACCCTGAACCCGCTGACCGACGCCTACTACCCGACCATCCAGGACCCGAACTCCAAGTCGGACATCACCTGGGGCGGTTAGGGTGCTGACTGGCCGTCGGCCCTCACGGTCACCGCGCCGCTCTTCGACAGCCGCATCAACCTGACCAAGAACTCCAACGGTCAGGACTACGGCAACTACAAGAGCGACGAGTTCAACAAGCTGGTCGACCAGGCTCAGAACGCCACGAGCATCGACGACCAGACGAAGGCTCTGCAGGACGCCGACGCGGTCCTTGGTAAGGACTACGCCTACATCCCGCTCGAGATCGCCCTGTTCAACTGGGTCCACGGCTCGAAGGTCGCCAACTTCACCACGAACGCGGCTTCCAACGGCTTCCCGGACCTCGGCGCCATCGGCGTCAAGCAGTGAGGCGAGCGGCCTAGGCCGCTCCTCCACTCAGCAACATCGAGGGCCCCGGCCCTCACCAACCGAGCCGGGTGGACGCACTAGCGTCCACCCGGCCCCGGGTGGGAGCCTGGTCGCGTGGTCGTGACCCGTGACCAGGCGCCTGCGTGTCCAGACCCATCGAGCTCGACCTGAGGTGAATCCCCATGCTGGCCTACGTCATCCGCCGGATCTTCATCGGCGTGATCATGCTCCTGGTGATGAGCCTGGTGACGTTTGTCCTCTTCTTCGCCTCTCCGGTCGATCCGGCCCAGTTCGCGTGCGGCAAGAACTGCTCGCCGGAGCTGCGTGAGCAGGCGCGGAAGTCCTTGGGCTACCCGCCCCGCAACCAGGGCGTGTGGGAGAGCAACATCAAGGGCCCCGCGAACATGTGGGCGGACTTCACCAAGGGCATCGTCGCCGGCCGTGACTTCCCGGCCGACAAGGAGATGCGGGAGGCGGCGCCCCAGAACGTCGTCCACTGCTCCGCACCCTGCCTCGGCTACTCGCAGTACAGCGTCAAGACCGTCAACACGATGGTCTCTGCCGCGTTCCCCATCACGTTCTCGATCGCGCTCGCCGCGGTCATCCTCTGGGTCCTCTTCGGTGTCCTGATCGGCGTGCTCGCCGCGGTGACGAAGGGGTCCTTCATCGATCGTGGCATCGTCGGGCTGTCGCTGTTCGCCTATGCGTTCCCGGCGTTCTTCATCGGTACCTTCCTGCTGCGCTACGTCGCGATCAAGTGGGGCCTCGTCTCGGTCCCGTCCTACACGCCGATCGCCAGCGGTGGCCCGGCCAAGTGGGCGTTCAACCTGATGCTGCCCGCGATCACCCTCGCCCTGCTCTACATGGCCAGCTATGTCCGCATGACGCGCGCGTTCGTGCTGGAGTCGCTGACCGAGGACTACGTCCGGACGGCGCGCGCCAAGGGCGTCAGCGGACGGGTCGTGCTCTTCAAGCACGCGCTGCGGGCAGCGCTGACCCCGCTCGTCACGATGGCCGGTCTCGACTTCGCCAGCGTGCTGGGCGGTGCGATCATCACCGAGTCGATCTTCAACTTCAACGGCCTGGGCAAGCTGGCCGTGTCGGCGAACAACAACTACGACCTGCCGGTCATGATCGGCATCGTGCTGATGGCGGGAGCGTTCGTGATCCTGGCCAACATCATCGTCGACATCCTGTACGCCTTCATCGACCCGCGTGTCCGGGTCGGCTAGGAGAGTCTGTTCCTTGAGCACCGCGACCTCTTCCTTCCTCTCCGTCAGAGACCTCAAGGTCCACTTCCCGACGGCGGACGGCATCGTCAAGGCGACCGACGGACTCTCCTTCGACCTGGAGAAGGGCAAGACCCTCGGCATCGTGGGCGAGTCCGGCTCCGGCAAGTCGGTCTCCAGCTCGGCGATCCTCGGCCTGCACCGCGGCTCGAGCGCCCAGATCAGCGGTGAGATCCTGCTGGACGGCGTCGACCTGCTGCAGGTCTCGGACGAGGAGATGCGCCGCCGCCGCGGCCTGGACGTCTCGATGATCTTCCAGGACCCGCTCTCGGCGATGCACCCCTACTACACGGTCGGCAACCAGCTGATGGAGGCCTACCGCGTCCACAACAACGTCTCGAAGAAGGCCGCCCGGGTGCGCGCCATCGAGATGCTGGAGCGCGTCGGCATCCCGCAGCCCGACCGCCGCGTCGACGACTACCCGCACCAGTTCTCGGGCGGTATGCGTCAGCGCGCCATGATCGCCATGGGCCTGATCAACAACCCGGGCCTGCTGATCGCCGACGAGCCGACGACCGCGCTCGACGTGACCGTCCAGGCGCAGATCCTCGACCTGCTCCAGGACCTGCAGCGCGAGTTCGACTCCGCGATCATCATCATCACCCACGACCTCGGCGTCGTGGCGGAGATGGCCGACGACGTCCTCGTGATGTACGCCGGCAAGGCGGTCGAGTACGGCCCGACCAAGGACATCCTGGTCCGCCCGGAGATGCCCTACACCTGGGGCCTGCTCTCGAGCGTCCCGGACGTCGCGGCCGACACGTCGTCCAAGCTCGTCCCGATCCCGGGCAACCCGCCGAGCCTGCTCAACCCGCCGACCGGCTGCGCGTTCCACCCGCGCTGCCCCCACGTGGCGAAGGTGCCCGGCGACCTGTGCCGCACGGTGCAGCCTGACCTCGTGACGGGCCGCCAGGGCCTCGGCCACCTCAAGCGGTGCCACCTGGCCGACCCCGACACGGTCTACGCGAACGAGGTTCTGCCGGAGTTCGACCCCGTGCTGGCCGATGAGCTCGCCGACGAGCTCACGGCCGCCGATTCAAACGAGAAGGGCCTGCAGTGACCACCGACGAGCTGACTGATCGCGGCGCCGGCTCGGCGCTGACCGAGGCGAAGCCGATCCTTCGCGTCGAAGACCTCAAGATGTACTTCCCCGTGAAGAGCTCGGGGCTCATGCGGCGCACCATCGGTCACGTCCAGGCGGTCGACGGCGTGTCGTTCCAGGTCAACGCGGGCGCGTCCCTCGGCCTGGTCGGCGAGTCCGGCTGCGGCAAGTCGACGACCGGCCGTCTCATCACGCGGCTCTACAAGCCGACCGGCGGTTCGATCGACTTCGACGGGCGCGACATCGCCAAGCTGTCCGAGAACGACCTGCACCCGCTGCGTCGTGACGTGCAGATGATCTTCCAGGACCCCTACACGTCGCTGAACCCGCGGCACACGGTCGGCTCGATCATCGGGGCGCCGCTGGCGATCCACAAGGTCGTCCCGAAGAACAAGATCCTGTCGCGCGTCCAGGAGCTGCTCGAGGTCGTCGGCCTCAACCCGGAGCACTACAACCGCTACCCGCACGAGTTCTCGGGCGGCCAGCGGCAGCGCATCGGCATCGCCCGCGCGTTGACCCTGCAGCCGAAGCTGCTCGTCGCCGACGAGCCGGTCTCGGCGCTGGACGTGTCGATCCAGGCCCAGGTCATCAACCTCCTGCAGGACCTGCAGAAGGAGTTCGGGATCGCCTTCCTGTTCATCGCCCACGACCTGGCCGTCGTCCGCCACTTCTGCCCCGAGATCGCGGTCATGTACCTCGGCAAGATCGTCGAGATCGCCGACCGCGACACGCTCTACCAGCGTCCGCACCACCCCTACACCCAGGCGCTGCTGTCGGCCGTCCCGGACGTCAAGCAGGCTAAGGTCGGCGGCCGTCGCGAGCGGATCCGGCTCGAGGGCGACGTACCGTCGCCGATCAACCCGCCGTCGGGGTGCCGGTTCAGGACCCGCTGCCCGATCGCCCAGGACATCTGCGCGCGGGTCGAGCCGCCCCTGCTCCAGGTCGGCCCGACCCACAAGGTCGCCTGCCACTTCCCGGGCGAGATGGGCAAGCACCCGGAGAAGCCGATCACGCCGCGCCTCCTGGGGGTCGACGACAGCGGCTCGGCGGACCTCGCTGCGGGCCCGGCCACCGAGCTGCCGACGGGCCCGGGCTACTCGGACACCTGGTTCGACCTCAAGAACAACACCATGGGGAAGGCCTGAGACCCTGCGTCTCTAGGCTGGACCCGTGGAGGGACTCTTCGAGCTCGGCGGTACGTCGACCGGCGGGTCGCTGAGCTCGGCGGACCACGCGTCCGCGCCGCTGGCGGTCCGGATGCGACCACGGTCGCTGGACGAGCTGGTCGGACAGGCGCAGCTGCGTGCGCCCGGCAGCCCCCTGCGGCAGCTGATCGAGGGCGACAAGTCGCTCTCGTTACTGCTGTGGGGGCCGCCGGGCACCGGCAAGACGACGATCGCCTCGATCGTGAGCCGGCAGACCGACCGGCGCTTCGTCGAGATCTCGGCGGTCTCCGCCGGCGTCAAGGAGGTCAGGAGCGCCATCGACTCCGCCCGCGCGGAGCTGGTCGCGACCGGCAAGGAGACGGTGCTCTTCGTCGACGAGGTGCACCGCTTCAGCAAGGCGCAGCAGGACGCGCTGCTGCCCGGCGTCGAGAACCGGTGGGTGACGCTCGTCGCCGCGACCACCGAGAACCCCTACTTCTCGGTGATCTCGCCGCTGCTGTCCCGCAGCCTCCTCCTCAAGCTCGAGTCGCTGACCGACGACGACATCCGCGGCGTCCTCGACCGGGCGCTGAGCGACGAGCGTGGCCTCTCCGGCCGGTTCACGATCGACGACGACGCGCTCGACCACCTGGTCCGGCTGGCCGGCGGCGACGCCCGGCGCTCGCTCACCTACCTGGAGGCGGCCGCGGGAGCGGCGGTCTCGCGGCTCGACGGCGTCCGCAGCTCGACCGCCGAGAAGGTCGTGATCGACCTCGCGACCGCGGAGACGGCGGTCGACACGGCCGCGGTGCGCTACGACCGGGACGGCGACCAGCACTACGACGTCATCAGCGCCTTCATCAAGTCGGTGCGCGGCTCCGACGCCGACGCGGCGCTCCACTACCTCGCTCGGATGATCGAGGCGGGGGAGGACCCGCGGTTCATCGCGCGGCGGCTGATGATCTCCGCGAGCGAGGACATCGGGCTGGCCGACCCCACCGCGCTGACGACGGCGGTCGCCGCCGCGCAGACCGTGCAGCTGATCGGCATGCCCGAGGCCCAGCTCACGCTGGCGCACGCGACGATCGCGCTCGCGGTGGCACCCAAGTCCAACGCGGTCACCACCGCGATCGGCGCCGCGTTGGCCGACGTACGGGCCGGGAAGATCGGTCAGGTGCCCGCCCACCTCCGCGACGCGCACTACGGCGGTGCCAAGAAGCTGGGCCACGGGACCAGCTACGTCTACGCCCACGACGAGCCGTTCGGCATCGCCGAGCAGCAGTACCTGCCCGACGTGCTGGCCGACGCGGCCTACTACCAGCCCAAGGAGATCGGCGCCGAGACCGGCATCAAGGAGCGGTGGGAGCGCGTGCGCGCCATCATCCGGGGATCGGGCAGGAAGAGACCGAAGGGCTCGCGATAGGGTCGGTCCTCATGACGGCGCTCACGATCCTGCTGGCCTGCGCGGCCACGGTCGCTGCCGTCGTGGCGGTCGTGGCGCTGGTCCTGCTCCGGCGCGCGCGCCGGGACTCCGCACGCGAGGCGGCGGCTCTCCGCGAGCGGCTGGAGGCCCTCGAGTCGGGTCTCGACCGGCTCGACCACCGCGAGTGGTCGGCGACCGCACCAGTCGTCCGCACCGAGCACGAGTACGTCATCACCCACCTCGGCGAGCTGGAGGCCGGGCCTGGCGAGCCGGCGGGGCCGGTGCGGCTGACCGCGCCGGCCTTCGCCGACGCCGTGCTCCGGGAGACCGTCGTGCAGACGGCGTCGCTCGTCCAAGGCCTGCGGCGGGCACTGGCTCCGGAGTCCCGCAACCGGATCCGGTTCGAGATGAGGCGCGAGATCAAGCGCTCGCGGAGGGCCCGCAAGGTGGAGGTCAGGGAGGCGCTGCGCGAGTACCGCGCGCGGCACCGCGCCGAGGTCACGGCCGACCAGGTCACGGCTGACGAGGGCGCGGCATGAGGCGAGGACTCTGGTTCCTCGCCGGAGCGGGCATCGGCGTCTACGCGATGGTCCGCGGCCGGCGTGCCGCCGAGGCGTTCACCGGCGAGGGACTGCACGACAGGTGGCAGGCGCTCGAGCTCGGCGCACGCCTGTTCCGTGACGAGGTGGCCACCGGCAAGGCGGAGGCCGAGGCGCGGCTGCGCGAACGGTTCGGGCCGACGTACGACCCGCAGCGGCAGCTCGCCGCACCCCAGCCCGACGCGAGCTCGGCGCTCGCAGCGATCGATTCCAGCAACGACTTCCAGGAAGGTCCTCAGTGAGCACAGTGTCCGACGGTGGCCGGCCCGACACCTGGCTGAGCACGGCGGAGGTCCGCCAGCGCTTCACCAGCCACTTCGCCGACAACCCGACGCTGCCCCACACCGTGGTGCCGTCTGCCTCCCTGCTGCTCGACGACCCGAACCTGCTGTTCGTCAACGCCGGCATGGTGCCCTTCAAGCCCTACTTCCTGGGCCAGGAGAGCGCGCCGTTCCAGCGGGCGACCAGCGTGCAGAAGTGCATCCGCACGCCCGACATCGAGGACGTCGGCAAGACGACCCGGCACGGCACGTTCTTCGAGATGTGCGGAAACTTCTCCTTCGGCGACTACTTCAAGGAGGGCGCGATCACGCTCGCCTGGGAGCTGGTCACGAAGTCCATCGCCGACGGCGGCTTTGGCTTCGACGAGTCGGTCCTCTACCCGTCCGTGCTGGACGGCGACGACGAGGCGGTCCACTTCTGGAAGAAGATCACCGGGCTGCCGGACGACCGCATCGTGCGGCTGCCGCCCAAGGAGAACTACTGGTCGATGGGCGTGCCCGGCCCCGGCGGGCCGAGCTCGGAGATCCTCATCGACCGCGGCCCTGAGTACGGCGCCGACCGCGACTGGGACGCGGGGGACCGCTACCTGGAGTTCTGGAACCTCGTCTTCATGCAGGACGAGCTGTCCGCCGTACGGTCCAAGAGCGACTTCGACATCGCCGGCCAGCTCCCCAAGAAGAACATCGACACCGGCATGGGCCTGGAGCGGGTCGCCTACCTGCTGCAGGGCAAGCACAACATGTACGAGACCGACGTCATGTTTCCGGTCATCGAGAAGGCGATGGCGCTCACCGGTCGGGCCTACGGCGCCGACCACGGCGACGACGTCCGGTTCCGGGTCGTCGCCGACCACGTCCGCTCGTCGTTGATGCTCATCAACGACGGCGTCACCCCGGGCAACGAGGGCCGCGGCTACGTGCTGCGCCGGTTGATGCGCCGCGCGATCCGGTCCATGCGGCTCCTCGGCTGCGAGGACCGCGTGCTCCCCGAGCTGATGCCCGTCTCCCGCGACAAGATGGGGGAGACCTACACCGAGCTGCACCGCAACTGGGAGCGGATCTCCACGGTCGCGTTCGCCGAGGAGGACGCGTTCCGGCAGACGCTCAAGTCGGGCAGCCAGATCTTCGACATGGCGGCCGGCGAGGTGAAGCGGGCCGGCGGCACCGTCCTCGACGGGGCGAAGGCGTTCCAGCTCCACGACACCTACGGCTTCCCGATCGACCTCACGCTCGAGATGGCGGCCGAGCAGGGCCTGGCCGTCGACGAGGACGGCTTCCGCCGCCTCATGAGCGAGCAGCGCCAGCGGGCGAAGGACGACGCGCGGGCCAAGAAGAGCGCCCACCGCGACGCCGCCGCCTACCGGGAGATCGCCGACTCCATCGGCCGCAAGGTCGACTTCACCGGCTACGACACGACCACCGACGAGGGCACCGTGCGCGGCCTCATCGGGGTCGACGGCGTCGTCACCAGCGCGAGCGAGGGCGACGAGATCGAGCTGGTCCTCGACCGCACGCCGTTCTACGCCGAGGGCGGCGGCCAGCTGGCCGACACCGGCCTCATCGAGCTCGGCAACGGCGCTCGGCTCGAGGTCCTCGACGTCCAGTCGCCGATCACCGGCCTCATCTCCCACCGGGTGCGGGTCGTCAGCGGCGAGGTGACGCCGGGCCTGGGCGCGCACGCGGTCGTCGACCTCGGCCGCCGGCTGGCCATCAGCCGCGCGCACACGGCGACCCACATGGTGCACAAGGCGTTCCGGGAGGCGCTCGGCGAGACGGCCACCCAGGCCGGCTCCGAGAACGCGCCGGGGCGGTTCCGGTTCGACTTCTCCGCCACCGGCGCGGTCCCGACGTCGGTGATGGCCGACGTCGAGGCGACGGTCAACGCGGTGATCCTCGACGACCTCGCCGTGCAGGCGGAGTACATGTCGCAGAAGGAGGCGGTCGCCTCCGGCGCCATGGCCCTCTTCGGTGAGAAGTACGGCGACGTCGTCCGGGTCGTCTCCGTCGGCGACTGGGCCCGCGAGCTGTGCGGCGGCACGCACACCGCGTCGAGCGGCCGGCTCGGGGTCATCAAGCTGCTCGGCGAGTCGTCGATCGGCTCCGGGGTGCGTCGTGTCGAGGCCCTGGTCGGCACCGACGCCTACCAGTTCCTCGCCCGCGAGCACGTGCTCGTCGCGCAGCTCTCCGAGGCGTTGAAGGCGCGTCCCGAGGAGCTCCCCGAGCGGGTCAACGACCTGGTCGAGCGGCTGCGCGGTGCCGAGAAGGAGATCGAGCGGGTGAGGACCGCGCAGCTGCTGTCCAGCGCCGGCTCCATCGCCGAGGCGGCGGTCGACGTCGACGGGGTCGCCGTCGTCGCGGCCCGTGCCGCCGGAGCGGCAGCGGGCGACGTACGCACGCTGGCGACCGACGTCCGCGCCCGCTTCACCGATCGCGCGGCCGTCGTGGTGCTCATCGGGGACGGCGACGGCAAGGTCTCGGTGGTGACGGCGACCAACGAGCAGGCACGCGCCCGCGGGCTCTCCGCCAACGCGCTGCTCCGCGAGCTCGCGCCGGTCGTCGGCGGCCGCGGCGGTGGCAAGGACGACCTCGCCCAGGGCGGCGGCAGTGACGCGAGCCGGATCGACGAGGCGCTCGCCCTCGTGCTCGCCCTCGTGCCCGGCCTGGTGGCGAAGGCCTGATGCGCTCAGGGGTCAGGATCGGCATCGACCCCGGGGACGCCAGGATCGGCGTTGCCAGGAGCGATCCGACCGGATTCCTCGCCACGCCGCTCGAGACGGTCCGGCGTGGTCGCGGCGACCTGGCCAGGATCGCGGCGATCGCGGCAGACATCGAGGCCGAGTCGGTGCTCCTCGAGGTGGTCGTCGGCCTCCCCCGCTCCCTCAAGGGCGGGGAGAACCCGGCGACCGCCAAGGTGCGTGACTTCGCGGCCGGTCTGGCCCGCCGCCTGGCGCCGGTGCCGGTGCGCCTCGTCGACGAGCGGCTGACCACTGTGTCGGCGGAGGCTATGCTCCGCGATCGGGGACGCAAGGGGCAGGACCGGCGTTCGGTGGTCGACCAGGCCGCCGCCGTGCTGATCCTGCAGCACGCACTGGACACGGAACGCGCTTCGGGGGACGCGCCTGGAGAGATCGTCGAGGTTGGGACGCCATGAGTGAGCACGACGAGCGCGGACACATACCGGGCTTCGGCGACACGGCCGAGCGACCCGTCGTAGGCGAGGAGGACCTGGCGCACGACGAGTACGTCGACGAGGCGGAGCCGCCCCGACACAGCGGGCACCGCGCGGAGCGGCGGCGAAGTCGCGTCCCGGGCTGCCTCGCGGGACTCGTCGCGCTGGCCGTCGTGGTCGCCCTCGTGTGGGGTGGCTTCTCGTTCGTCAAGGGCAAGATCGACGGTCTCGGAGGCGGCGGTGGCGGCGACTACTCGGGTCAGGCCGCACACGGGCAGGTGACCGTCGAGGTCAAGCCCGGCGACACGGCCGCGCAGATCGGCCGGAGCCTGAAGAGCGCCGGCGTCGTGAAGTCGGTCGACGCGTTCATCTCCGCGGCCAACGCGAACTCGGACGCGGCCGGGATCCAGGTCGGCTACTACTCCCTCCAGCAGGAGATGAGCGCGGAGAACGCGCTCGCCGTGCTCGTCGACCCCAAGAACATCGTCAAGACCTCCGTCACCATCCCCGAGGGCCTGCGGGTGGTGGACATCGTCGACGTCCTCGCCAAGAAGACCGGGTTCAAGAAGGCCCAGTTCGAGAAGGCGCTCAAGGACCCGTCGATCGGGCTGCCCGCCTACGCGAAGGGCAACCCCGAGGGCTACCTCTTCCCCGCGACCTACGCGTTCGGTCCGAAGGACCAGCCGGTCGACATGATCACCAAGATGGTTGCGCGCTGGCAGCAGGCGGCGAAGGACAACGACCTCGAGGCGAAGGCGGCCGAGCTCGGCTACACGCCCGCCGAGATGATGACCATCGCCTCGCTGGTCCAGGCCGAGGGCCGCGGCGACGACATGCCCAAGATCGCCCGCGTCATCTACAACCGGCTCGAGGGGCCGGGCGACAAGCAGGGCACCAACGGGCGGCTGCAGATCGACGCGACCGTCAACTACGCGCTCGGCCGCAAGGGCGTCGCCACGGTGACGACCGCGGAGACGCAGACCGACTCGCCCTACAACACCTACGTGAACGCCGGTCTGCCGCCGGGTCCGATCGAGGCCCCCGGCGACGACGCCATCCAGGCGGCGACCCACCCGGCCGAGGGCGACTGGTACTACTACGCCACGGTCAACCTGAAGACCGGGGAGACGAAGTTCGCGAAGACCTACGACGAGTTCCTGAAGCTGCGGCAGGAGCTGAAGGACTACTGCGACAACGAGTCCGCCGGCGCCTGCTGAGGCCTCATGAGATGCGCCGTCCTGGGCGACCCCGTCGCCCACTCGCTGTCGCCCGAGCTGCACGCCGCCGGCTACGCCGCGGTCGGGCTCGAGGACTGGTCGTACGACGCCGTCCGGGTGCCGTCCGGCTCGCTCGCCGGCTTCGCGGCTGACCTCGACGCGACCTGGCGCGGCCTCTCGATCACGGCACCGCTCAAGCGGGAGGCGCTGGCGTTCGCCTCCCCGGTGACGGACCGGGCTCTGCTGGCCGGTGGCGTCAACACGCTGGTGCGCTCGGAGAGCGGCTGGGCGGGTGACAACACCGACCTGCCCGGTGCGATGTCGGCGATCCGGGAGCGCTACGCGGGGCCGATCCGTTCAGCGGTCATCCTCGGCGGGGGCGCGACCGCGGCCAGCGTCGGCCTGGCGCTGGCCGAGCTCGGCGCGTCGTCGCTGACCCTCGCCGTCCGCGAGCCCTCCCGGGCGGCCGCGACCGTCGCCGCGCTGGTCGCCTCCCCGACGGCGCCGGTCGTCGACGCCGTCCCCCTCGATGCTGTCGGCGGTTCCGCCGACGTGGTCGTCTCGACGATCCCCGTGTCCGCCCAGACCCCCGAGCTGGTCGCGCGCTGCGCGGGTGCCCCGGTCGTCTTCGAAGTCACCTACAACACCTGGCCCACCCCGCTGTCCGCCGCCGCGACCGGCGTCGTCGTCTCGGGGCTCGACCTGCTCGTGCACCAGGCGGTCCTCCAGTTCGAGCAGTTCACCGGCGTCCCGGCGCCGCTCGACGCGATGCGGCTCGCCGGCGAGGCTGCCCTCGCGGCGCGGAGCGGCGACTGAGGTCGGGTCGGGCCGCTGGGCGTCCACACCGGGCGCTGCCGCGCTCGCGATCCACAAGGCGCGCGTCGTGGAGCGACGCTGCTGGGTGGAGGCGGCGAGCGTGGCTCCGTGGGTGAGACGAAGCAAGTCCGCCCGGTGCGACGCCCGGTCGGAGTCGGCGTGGGAGCCACTGCTCCGGATCCTCCACGTGGCGTGCGACGTACCTGCCCTCCCGCAGGCGACCCTCCGGGACGCGGCCGATGTGGTCGTCGCCATCGCCGGCACGCCGACGCTCCAGGAGTACGACGGCGGAGATCCCCTGGAGCGCACCACGCACCGCCAGGACCGGCGTCGCGACAGCCGACTGGAGCGTCCCGACACGCCGGCGACCACGGCCGCCTCGTCGATCGAAGCACCAGCACGGACCGCAGACCACAACACCTGCCGCCACGCGACCGGGAGACCCGGCCGTCCGGCCACCGCCGTCGCGACACCTCACAGATGAGGCCTTGCGATCACCCCTTGAGCTCGAGGTCCCGAACCGCGCTGGAAGTCGCCACATTCGCCATCACCGAGGTCTGGGAGGCCGCGTCCCACTAGCCTCACGCCCATGCATCTCGTCCCGGCGCTGGTCTGCGCCGTCATCGGCGCGGGGACCGGCTGGTTCGTCCCGCGGGTCATCGCCGCGCTGCCCGAGCCGGAGGTGGATCCCACGGAGAAGCCGGGGGAGTTCCCCGACAAGGTGCTGTACGCAGACCTGGCGGCCGGGCCCGGGCTGGCCTGGCGCTGTGCGGTCGCGTGCGCGGTCGCCGCCGGCCTGCTCGGCGGCGTGTTCGGGTGGGTGTGGGCGCTGCCGTGGCTGCTGTTCCTGGTACCGGTCGGCTGCGCGCTCACCGTCATCGACTACGTCACCTGGTACCTCCCGGCGCGCATCATCGCCCCGTCGTACGTCGTCGTCGGCCTCCTCGTCGTGGTGGGGGCGGTGGCCGTCAGCGACTGGCACGTGGTGCTGCAGGGCGCGATCGGCTGGGTGGCGTTGGGGCTCTACTACGGGCTGATGTGGTTCATCAGCCCCCGGATCATGGCGTACGGCGACGTCCGTCTCGGCGGGCTGCTCGGACTCGCGCTCGGCCCACTCGGCTTCGCCCAGCTCATCCTGTCCGTGCTCGCGGCCGGTGTGCTCGGCGCCCTGTCGTTCCTCCCGCTCAAGCTGATGGGGCGCACCATCAAGCGCGACCCGAGCAAGGGCGCGCTGCGCGAGCACGTGCCGTTCGGGCCGTTCCTGATCCTCGGCGCGCTGGTCGCGGCCGTCGTCGGGAACGTGCTCAACCTCGCCTGACGCTCAGCTGTCCCGCAGCAGCTCGGCGACCGGAGCGAACGCGTCGGCGAGCTCCTCGCCGACGAGCAGGTAGGAGACCCCGAGTGTCTCCCGCCGCTGCCGGAGCTGGTCGGCCATGTCCGCAGGTGTGCCGGAGACGACGGCCACCGAGCCGCGAGCGGCGAGCGCCTCGGGGTCGACCCGACCGGCGAGGAACCGTGGCACGATGCCGCCGACCGCCATCAGGTTCAGGTCGAGCTCGAGGTCGTCGAACCGGCCGCCCGCACCGACGCGCACCTGCTCCACCAGCGTCGCCTTGGCCTGCTCCGTGGTCTCGTAGCCGACGCCCAGGGCGACGCCGTCGGCCACCCGGCCCGCCAGCCGCAACATCCGAGGGCGGCTGGCCGCGACCAGCAAGGGCACCGGTGGCGCGCCCTCCGCACGCAGCGCGATCACCGCGTCGTCGACGGTGTAGTGCGTGCCACGAGCGGTGACCGTCTCACCGGCGAGGAGCCGCCGGATGATGCCGATCGACTCCTCGAGCCGCTCCAGCCGGACGCCGCCCTGGTCGAACGGGAGACCGAGCATCCGGTTCTCCAGCGCCGCATCGGGACGACCTGCGCCGAGTCCGAGCTCGAACCGGCCGTCCGAGAGCATCGCGAGGGTCGCGGCCTCCTTGGCCACCAGGACCGGATGACGCAGGTCGTTGGCGAGGACGTAGGTGCCCAGGTGCAGCCGCTCGGTCACGGCGGCGGCTGCGGCCAGCGCCGGGAAGACGGCGGGCAGGTGGGCGAGGTTGTCGGGCATCACCAGCGTGTCGAAGCCGAGCGCCTCGATCCGACGGACCTGGTCGAGCCAGGCCGACCGGCTCCGGGCGCCGCCCGTGACGACCCCGAAGCGAAACGGTCGGGCCATGCGATCACCTCGCTGGGACGGGTACGACGCCAACCTAGCGCTCGTCGGCCCTCGTCTCACCGGCCCCGGCCGCGCATGCGATCAGGACGGCCGGATGGGAGACTGGGCCGCATGTTGCGTTGGCTCACTGCGGGCGAGTCCCACGGCCCGTCGCTGGTCGCGATCCTCGAGGGCCTGCCCGCCCACGTCCGGATCACGTCGGAGGAGATCGCCGACTCGCTGGCGCGTCGCCGGCTCGGCTATGGCCGCGGCGCGCGGATGAAGTTCGAGCGCGACGAGGTGACGCTGGTCGGCGGTGTCCGCCACGGTGAGAGCCAGGGTGGCCCGGTCGCCGTTCAGGTCGGCAACACCGAGTGGCCCAAGTGGGAGACCGTCATGTCGGCCGACCCGGTCGACGACGCCGTCCTGGAGGGTCAGGCACGCAACGCGCCGCTGACCCGCCCGCGCCCCGGGCACGCGGACCTGGTGGGCATGCAGAAGTACGACTTCGAGGACGCCCGGCCGATCCTGGAGCGGGCCTCGGCGCGCGAGACCGCCGCCCGGGTCGCGCTCGGCCGGGTCGCCAGCAACTTCCTGGAGCAGAGCGTCGGCGCGCGGGTCGTCTCGCACGTGCTGGAGATCGGCGGCATCCGCACCCCGGGCACCGACGTGCCCACGGCCGACGACGTGGCCCGGCTCGACGAGGACCCGGTGCGCTGCCTCGACGCCGACGGCTCGAAGCAGATGGTCGAGCGCATCGACCAGGCGCACAAGGACGGCGACACCCTCGGCGGCGTGGTCGAGGTCGTCGTGCACGGCCTCCCGCCGGGCCTCGGCTCGCACGTCCACTGGGACCGCCGGCTCGACGCCCGGCTCGCCGGCGCCCTCATGGGTATCCAGGCGATCAAGGGCGTCGAGGTCGGCGACGGCTTCGAGCTCGCCGCCACCCCGGGCAGCCAGGCGCACGACGAGATCGTCACGGGCCCCGACGGCATCCGCCGTACGTCGGGACGCAGCGGCGGCACCGAGGGCGGCATGTCCACCGGCGAGACCCTGCGGGTGCGCGCGGCGATGAAGCCGATCGCCACCGTCCCGCGGGCGCTGCGCACGATCGACGTCGCGACGGGGGAGGCGGCCGTGGCGCACCACCAGCGCTCCGACGTCTGCGCGGTGCCGGCGGCCGGCATCGTCGCCGAGGCGATGGTCGCGCTGGTGCTCGCCGACGCGGTGCTGGAGAAGTTCGGTGGTGACTCGGTGGCCGAGACGCGGCGCAACGCCGAGTCCTACCTCGCCTCCCTCCGCTACCGATGAGCGCGTCGCTGACCCCCCGCGTCGTGCTCGTCGGCCCGATGGGGGCCGGCAAGACCACCGTCGGCCGCGTCCTCGCCCGGCGCTGGGGCGCCGAGCTGCGGGACACCGACGTGGACGTCGAGACGGCCGCCGGCAAGCCGGTGCCCGAGATCTTCGTCGACGACGGCGAGGAGCACTTCCGGGCGCTGGAGAAGGCGGCGGTCGCCGCCGCCCTCGCGACCCACGAGGGCGTCCTCGCGCTCGGCGGCGGTGCGGTGCTCGACCCCGACACGCAGGTGCTGCTGAAGGACCATGCGGTCGTCTTCTTGAAGGTCGGCCTGGCCGACGCGGTCAAGCGGGTCGGGCTCGGTACCGGTCGCCCGCTGCTGCTCGGCAACGTCCGCTCCCGAGTGAAGCAGCTGCTCGAGGAGCGCACCCCCGTCTACGAGGCCGTGGCCACGCTCGTGGTCGACACCGACGGCCGGACCGCCGAACAGGTCGCCGACGACATCGAGGAGGGACTCGACCGATGACGACGATCCACGTGGGCGGTGCGTCGCCGTACGACGTCCACATCGGGCGTGACTTCGCCGACCTGCTGCCCGGCATCCTGGGGGAGCAGGTCCAGCGGGTCGCGTTCGTCTACGCCGGCTCCCTGGGCGCCCTCGCCGAGCCCCTGCTCGACCGGCTCGTCGACCGCTACGAGGTCCTCGCCCTCGGCCTTCCCGACGGCGAGGCGGCCAAGACCGCCGCCGTCGCCAACGACTGCTGGGAGGCGCTGGGGGAGAAGGGGTTCACCCGGTCCGACGCCGTCGTCACCTTCGGTGGCGGGGCCACGACCGACCTGGGCGGCTTCGTCGCCGCGAGCTGGCTGCGCGGGGTGCGGGTCGTGCACGTGCCGACCACGCTGCTCGCGATGGTGGACGCGGCCGTCGGTGGCAAGACCGGCATCAACACGGGTGCGGGGAAGAACCTCGTCGGCGCCTTCCACGAGCCGGCGGGGGTCCTGTGCGACCTGGCTCTGCTGGGCTCGCTGCCGCGCGAGGAGCTCGTCGCCGGTCTCGGTGAGGTCGTCAAGTGCGGCTTCATCGCCGACCCGCGCATCCTCGAGCTGGTCGAGACGACCGACCCGGAGACGTTGACCGCCGAGTCGCCTGTGCTGGAGGAGCTCGTCGAGCGGGCGATCCGGGTCAAGGCCGAGGTGGTCGTCGCCGACCTGAAGGAGGCCGGCGGCGCGGACGGCCACCCCGGGCGTGAGGTGCTCAACTACGGCCACACCCTGGCTCACGCGATCGAGAAGCACGAGAGCTATGCCATCCGGCACGGCGAGGCCGTCGCCATCGGCTGCGTCTACGCCGCCGAGCTGGCCCGGCTGGCCGGCCGGCTCGACGACGCGACGGCCGCCCGGCACCGCACCGCCTTCGAGCGGGTCGGGCTCCCGACGACGTACGCCTCGACGAGCTCGGGGCAGGCGGTGACGTTCGACGACCTGGTCGGTGCCATGCGGGTCGACAAGAAGGCGCGCGGGTCGCAGCTGCGGTTCCTCGTGCTGGACGGGCTGGCGAAGCCGTCGATCCTCGCCGGCCCGAGCGAGGAGCTGCTGCGCGAGGCCTTCCGGGCGGTGTCGGCGTGAGAGTCCTCGTGCTCAACGGCCCCAACCTCGGGCGCCTCGGCAAGCGGCAGCCGGAGATCTACGGTGCCACCACCTACGAGGACCTCGTCGCCCTCTGTCGGCGTTGGGGCGCGGAGCTCGACCTCGACGTCGAGGTGCGCCAGACGAACCACGAGGGTGCCCTGCTCGACTGGCTGAACGCTGCCGCCGATGCCGGCACCCCCGTGGTCCTCAACGCCGGTGCGTGGACCCACTACTCCTACGCGCTCTGGGACGCCTGCGCCCAGCTGACCGCGCCGCTCGTGGAGGTCCACATCAGCGCGCCGTCGAAGCGGCCCGAGGAGTGGCGGCACACCTCGGTCGTCACGCCCCACGCCGTCCGCGTGATCGAGGGAGACGGCGTTGACGGCTACCGCACGGCGTTGGAGACGATCGCCGGTCGCTGAGCCGCCTCACCGGACGCGCACCATGAACTGCCGATCGCCGGTGACCACGGACCCCACCTGCTGGCGGACGCTGACCGACGGCGAGGTGTCGTCGGACTCCAGCTGCAGGGTCAGGTCGAGCTCGTCGTTGCGCGGCGCCGTCTGCAGGTCGCGGATCAGCTGACCGAGGGAGGACGGTCCCTCGTCGCCACCCACGGTTCCGACCTCCTCGGACCCATCGGCGCCGACGTCACCGCTCGCCGACGAGCCGATGTCGACGACGCCCATCACGCCGTGCGGGGCGGCTGCCGGCACCCGAAGGCTGGTGGTGATGACCTTCGTGCCCAGCTCGTCGCGGCGCGACCGGAGGAAGACGCGCAGGAGGATCCGGCGACCGTGTCGGACCCGGAGCACCGAGCGCGGCCCGGCGGTCCGCCAGACGCCGCGCACCCGCACCTGCGCCTTGGCGATGCGGTAGGAGCGCACCTGGTCGCTCAGCGCCGCGTCGACGCTGACCCGGTCGAGCGTCACGCCGGTCACGTCGTTGTTGACGAGGGCGTCGACCGCGGCGGCGGGCTCGCCACTCGCCGCGTTGGTCACGTCGGCGCTGTCGACGAACCGGTTGGCACGCGTGAGCGTGAACCGGGCGCCTGCCGCGGTGCGACCGCTGATCGTGAAGCGCACGTACGCCGAGCCCTTCCCGGTGTGGTCGAAGACGCGGTCGAGGTTCGCCAGCAGCCCGAGCTGCGTCGCCGTCGAGGCGAACTCCGGCACGCTGACCCGGGTGTCGCCGGTCCGGCTGGCCCCCCGGGTCCCGGTGACGACCGTGTGGATGAGCGTGGTCGCCGGCCCGGCGCCGAGCTCGCCCTTGATCCCGGCCAGCCGGTCCTCGTCGACGACGCCGACCGGGCCGGTCGGGTTGGACACCTTGAACGGAGCGCCGAGCGGGTCCTCCTGGATGTCGATCGCGTCCGCCCCGTGCATCGTCAGCGAGGTGTCGCCGGCGAAGCCGAACGGGTGCCCGAAGCCCACCACGACGCCGTCGCACACCATGGTCGTCGTACCCGTGGCGACCGCGGAGAAGTCGCCGTAGGACAGGGAGGCCGCGAGGTTGCCGCCCGCGACGATCTGCGGGTCCCCGCCGGCGGCCGGAGCGGCCGCCGCCGGGCCGGACCGGTAGAGCCTGACGTTGTCCAGACCGAGCCGGCTGGACGCCCGCTTGAGCCGGGCGCTGCTGAGGCCCGACACCGCGACCGGGACGGTCAGGCGCTCGAGACCCGAGCCCGCCTCGCGCGCGGTCGTCGCACCGCCGTCGACCGCGCTCGCCCGGAGCCGGGCGGGCAGACCCACGCGCTGCGCGGGCCGTGCCTGCGGGGCCGCGGAGGCCGGCGAGGACGTGAGCAGTGCCTTCATGTCCACGGCGGGCGTGACCCCGGCCACCGGTGACGAGCCGTAGGCCAGGCCGTAGGAGACCGCGCCGATGAGGCGCCCGTCGGCGGCGTAGACCGGCGAGCCGCTCATCCCCTCCCAGATGCCGCCGACGCGGTCGATCTCCGGGGAGGTGAGCCTGACGACGATCATGTCGAGCCCGGGTCCGATGCCGTCGGTGATCGTGCCGAGGACCGAGCCGGTGAACGTCTCCGGCGTCGTTCCCGAGGACACGGTCAGCCCGTCGACCGGCTGCCCCGCCGCGATGCCGTCGAGCGGCGCGACGTCCGGGCACTCGGCGTCTGCCGCGGGTGGCACCGACCGCGCGGGGGAGACGGGCAGGGAGACGGCGGCGCCGGCCAGCGACACCGCCCCGAGAAGTGCGGCCAACGGCCGTCGCACGCGCAGGGACATCAAGAGCTCCTTCGTCAAGGCGTCTGGCGACACCGAGATGGCGCGGACCGGTCGGTCCGGGTGCCACTGAGACGGTGAAGCAGCGTCAGTTGGTTGTGACATCGGAGCGCGGGACGCCCCGGCAGATACACGTCGGGGCCAGGAGATCACCCATGACGGTGACGACACGGTCGAGGGAGCGCTAGGGTCACGCCCATGCCAGTTCCGTGCTGAGAGGTCGCGGCCGGCCGCCCGAGGGCGCCGGCACCTTCGTCGACCTCTGAACGACCTCACGGAAGGCTCTCCTCATGCCCGGCTCCGACGCCGGGAGCTATCGCCTGCTGCTGGCCGGACCCGGCGTCGCGCGCACGTTCGCGCTCGCCTTGACCGGCCGGCTCGCCTACGGGCTGCTCCCGCTCCTCATGCTCTTCACCGTCCAGCAGGCCACCGGATCGTTCGGCGTCGCGGCGACGACGACCGCACTCCAAGGGCTCGGCACGCTGGCGATGCCCCTCCAGGCGCGCGCCGTCGACCGGTACGGCCAGCGCGTCGTGCTCCCCATCGCGGTCGCGTGCGCGAGCCTGCTGCTCCTCACCGTCGCCGTCGCCGGCCGCGCACACCTGTCGTCGGCGCCCCTGTGGTGGGCCTGCGGGCTGGCGCTCGGCGCGATGTCGCCGGCGCTCGGTCCGGCGATGCGCACGCAGTGGCGCGCCTTCGCGCCCGGGGCGCAGCTGACGACCGCCTACGCACTCGACGGCGTGTGCGAGGAGGTGATCTTCCTCCTCGGGCCCGCGCTGGCGGGCGGCCTGCTGGCGCTCGGTCCCGCGTGGGCGGCCCTTCCACTCGTCGTCGGCCTGCTCGTCGTCGGGGTGGCCGGTCTCGTGGCATCGCCGGCCCGGCTGGGCGGCGGCGCCGCGACAGCAAGAGGCCCGGGGCGCCCGCCGCTGAGGAGCCCCGGCTTCCTCGGCCTGCTGCTGACCATGGCCGCGTTCGGTGCCGCGGCGGCGACGCTCACGACCGGCACAGCCGCCCGGGCGAGCGATCTCGGCCACCCGGCGTACGCCGGCTGGACCGAGGCGGCGATCGGCCTCGGCTCGGTCGTCGGGGGACTGGTGTGGGGCCGGCTCCGCCCCGCGTGGTCCTGGGGGCGCGCGTTCGGGACACTCTTCGCGCTGCTCGGCTCGGGTCTGCTGGCGGCGAGCCTGGTCGAGCCGTTCGCCCCCTCGGTCGTCGCGCTCGTGGTCGGCGGAGCGGCGATGGGGCCGGCGTTCGTCGTGGCCTACGGCGCGGGCGACGCGCTCGTCGCGGCGGAGCAGCGTACCGAGGCCACGACCTGGGTGACCACGTTCGCCAACGGGGGGATCACCCTCGGCACGGCGGCCTCCGGACTCCTCGTCGACCTCGCCGGCTCCCGGACGCCGTGGGCCGCGGGGGCGACGCTGGCGGCCCTGTCGGCCGTCGTCCTCGGCGTGCGGTCAGCGGGCCGCCGGCTGGGCGACGGCGGCGGCCGGCGCGTCGAGCGCGACGGTCCACGCGGGCAGCATCCACTGGGTGAGGGGGCCGATGGTGAGCGCGAAGACGATCGTCCCGACGCCGAGCGGTCCGCCGAGCAGCAGGCCGATGACCACGACCGACACCTCGAGCGAGGTGCGCACCAGCCGGATCGAGAGGCCGGTGCGCCGCACGAGGCCGGTCATCAGCCCGTCGCGTGGTCCGCGACCGAACTGGGCGCCGATGTACATCGCCGTGGCCAGCGCGCAGAGCACGACGCCGCCGAGCATCAGGGCGATGCGGGCCGGCTGACCGTCGGGCTGGCCGACGACCGCGAGGGTCGCGTCGGTGCTCGGCCCGATGATGAGCGCGTTGGCGACCGTGCCGATACCCGGCTTCTCACGCAGCGGAATCCAGAGCAGGAGGACTGCGAAGGCGGTGATGACCAGCACGGTCCCGAGGCTGAGCCCGGTGTGGTCAACGATGCCGAGGTGGAGGACGTCCCACGGGGCCACGCCGTCGTTGCCGCGGACCATGAGGCCGAGGGAGACGCCGTAGATCCAGAGCCCGACCAGCAGCTGGGGGAGACGGCGACCGAGCCGCCCGGCGCGGAGCTGAGCGAGGGGGCCGAGGTCGGCGAGTGCGGTCATGGCACCAGCATCGGCCAGATTGGACTGTTCACAAATAGCCAATCGTGACAGAGTGGACTGCATGCCGCAGGCCATCTCCGCCCCGTCCATCAGCGCCGCCCGGCTCGCGGGACTCGTCGACGGGTTCGGTCGTGCGCCGGCGTACGCCGGGCTGGCGGAGAGCCTGACGCTCCTCGTCGGCGACGGGCGGATCGCGCTCGACACCCGGCTGCCGAGCGAGCGCGACCTCAGCGTCGCGATCGGAGTCTCCCGCACCACGGTCACGCGCGCCTACGCCGCGCTCGTCGAGGCCGGCTACGCCGAGGCGCGGCAGGGTGCCGGCACCTTCACCCGCGTCCCGGGCGACCGGCGCCGGGCGCACGACCGGGCGCTCATGCCCGGCGGTCGCTCCGACGTGATCGACCTCAACTGCGCGGCCGCCTCGGCGCCGCCCGGCGTGGCGGCCGCCTTCGCGGACGCCGTCGCGGACCTGCCGGCCTACCTGGGCGGGCACGGCTACTTCCCGGCCGGAGTCCCGCGGCTGCAGGAGGCCATCGCCCGCACGTACGACGACCGGGGACTGCCCACCCGGCCCGAGCAGATCATGGTGACTCCCGGCGCGCTCTCCGCGTCGGCGATCGTGGCGCGGGCGTTCACCGGCCGTGGTGCGCGGGTGCTGGTCGAGACGCCGACCTACCCCAACGCGGTCGACGCGTTGCGCGACGCCGGCGCCCGGCTGGTCGGGCTGCCGGTCGCCCCCGACCGCTGGGACCTCGACGGGCTCGAGGCGATCCTCCGCCAGGCCCGGCCGACGCTCGCCTCGTTGATCCCGGACTTCCAGAACCCGACCGGCCTCGTGATGACCGCTGAGGAGCGGGAGCGGGTCGCCGGGGCGCTGCGGGCGGCGGGCACGGTGCCGATCGTCGACGAGGCCCACCAGGCGCTGATGCTCGACGGCGATCCGATGCCGCCGCCGTTCGCGACCTTCGCGCCCGAGACGATCACGCTCGGCAGCGCGTCGAAGAGCTTCTGGGGCGGCCTGCGGATCGGCTGGATCCGGGTGCCCGACCGCGACGGTCGCGCGACGATGGGCGCGTTGACCCGGGCGCGCGTACGTCTGGACCTCGGCGCACCGGTGGTCGAGCAGCTGGCGTTCGCGCGGCTGCTCGACGACCCGGAGCCGGTCGTCGAGGCGCACCGGGCCCGGCTCCGCGTGCAGCGGGCGGCGCTGGTCGAGGCGGTCAGCGAGCAGCTGCCCGAGTGGACGTTCCGCGTGCCGCGCGGCGGCCTGTGCCTCTGGTGCCGGCTGCCCGAGCCGCTCGCTCCGGACCTGGCCGTCGAGGCCGAGCGCCGCGGCGCGGTCGTCGCGCCCGGGCCGGTCTTCGCCCTCGAGGGCGGTCTCGGCCACTACGTGCGGATCCCGTGGAGCCGGACGGCCGCGGAGCTGGAGGCGGCGGTCGGCGTGCTCGCGGAGTCATGGGACGTGGTCCGAGGCCGGCGCTCGAGCCGCGGTCGGCGTACGGACCGGGTGATCGTGGCCTGATCCACGTCCCCGGTCTTGGGGTAAACGACGTGTCGCGAAGGCCGTCTCGCCCCGGGTGGCCCACACTGCCGCGCATGGCGCTCCACCTGGTCCGTCGGCTCGGCCTCGTCGTGGTGGCCGGCCTGGTGCTCGGCGCGCTGGTGGCCGGCTTCCTCGGTCGGCTGGCGATGTTCCTGCTCATCAGGCTCAGCCCCGAGCTGGAGGGCACGATCAGCGACGACGGCTTCGAGATGGGCCGGTTCACGGTCAGCGGCTCGCTCCACCTGGTCAGCGCGGGGGCGTTCCTGGGACTGGTCGGCGCGGTGGTCTACCTGCTCGCCCGCTGGCTGCTCTTCGGGCCGGAGTGGTTCCGCGTCGGAAGCGTCGCGCTCGCCGCGGGCGTCGGCGTCGGCAACCAGCTCGTGCACACCGACGGCGTCGACTTCACCCTGCTCGAGCCCGCGTGGCTGGCCGTGCTGCTCTTCGTCGCGATCCCGGGCCTGTACGGCGGTCTGCTGACCATCGTCGCGGAGCGCCGGATCCTGGCCGACTGGCCGGTACCTCCGCGGTCCGCGCCGGTCGCCGTGGACGGGGTGCTGTGGCTGCTGCGGGCGGGCGCCTTCGCCCTCGGCGCGGTCTCGCTCGCCCAGCTCCTCGACAAGGCCGCCCAGCTGGTCTGAGTCGCGCGGTTTTCGTCGCGCCACAGCAGCGCCGATAGACTCGGGCGCTGGTGCCCAGGGCACCCCGCACGACCTCGCACGACTTTTGACAACCTGCACAGACCAGAAGGCTGGACGCGAACGTATGGCAACCACGAACGACCTCAAGAACGGCATGGTTCTCAACATCGACGGCCAGCTCTGGTCAGTCGTCGAGTTCCAGCACGTCAAGCCCGGCAAGGGCCCGGCCTTCGTGCGCACCAAGCTCAAGAACGTGGAGTCGGGCAAGAACGTCGACAAGACGTTCAACGCGGGCACGAAGGTCGAGACGGCCACCGTCGACCGCCGGACCTACCAGTACCTCTACAACGACGGCACCCACTACGTCTTCATGGACACGGGCACCTACGAGCAGATCGAGGTCGGCCCCGAGCTCGTCGGCGACGCCGCCAACTACATGCTCGAGAACACCGACGTCATCGTCGCCACCAACGAGGGCCGCGTCCTCTTCATCGAGCTGCCGGCCTCCGTCGAGCTCGTGGTGACCTACACCGAGCCGGGCGTCGTCGGCGACTCCGCCACCGGCCGCACCAAGCCGGCCACCCTGGAGACCGGCCACGAGATCCAGGTCCCGCTCTTCATCGAGCAGGGCGAGAAGATCAAGGTCGACACCCGCGAGGGTGGCTCCTACCTCAGCCGTGTGAAGGGCTGACGTGGCTGCTCCCTCCGGCCAGCCGACCGCCCGGACGAAGGCACGCAAGCGCGCCCTCGACCTGCTCTTCGCGGCCGAGGCTCGCGGCCTGAGTGCGACCGAGATGCTCGACCAGGCCATCGCCGAGGGCGAGGGCCCGGGCAACGCCTACACCGCGACGCTGGTCCGCGGCGTGGCGGCCGAGCAGCCTCGGATCGACGAGCTGCTGGCGACGTACTCCGAGGGTTGGACGCTCGACCGCATGCCCGCCGTGGACCGCAACGTGCTGCGTCTGGGCGTGTGGGAGCTGCTCCACGCTCCTGACGTGCCCGAGCACGTCGCGATCAGCGAGGCGATGCAGCTGGTGCGCGACCTCTCCACCGACGACTCGCCGCAGTTCGTCAACGGCATCCTCGGCGCGATCCAGCGGGACAAGACGAAGCTCTCCTGACGAATTCCCCGAGCAGGAGCGGTTACCGGAGGTTCGACGGAGTACCGCTCAGGAGAGGGGACACCCATGGGTGACAAGGACAAGGCTCAGAACTTCGCCGAGGAGAAGGTCGGCGAGGCCAAGGAGGCCGTGGGCAAGGCCACGGACGACGAGAGCCTCGAGGCCGAGGGCCAGAAGGACCAGACCAAGGGCAACCTCAAGCAGGCCGGCGAGAAGGTGAAGGACGCCTTCAAGTGATCCGCTGATCGGCTGAGGGACGAGGGGCACGGCGCCACGCCGTGCCCCTCGCGCGTCCCTGGGTACCGTCGGCCTCATGCGCGCCATCGTCTACTCCGAGCCCGGTCCGTCCTCCGTCCTCCGCCTCGTCGAGCGGGACCTGCCCACGCCCGGTCCGGGCGAGCTGCGGGTGCGTCTGTCCCGCGCGGGCGTCAACCCGACCGATTGGAAGGCGCGGGCCGGCGGGACCTACCCCGAGCTGCCGTACGACGAGATCACCCCTGGCCAGGACGGCGCCGGCGTCGTCGACGCGATCGGCGACGGGGTCCTCGGGTTCGCCGTGGAGGACCGGGTCTGGGTGCTCATGGCCCAGCACGGCCGGGCCCACGGCACCGCTGCCGAGTACGTCGTCGTGCCGGCCGACAACGCCGTGCACCTGCCCGTCGGTGCCTCGTTCGACCTCGGCGCCTCCCTCGGCGTCCCCGCCGTCACGGCGCACCGGGCGCTGACCTCGGGCGACGTGACGCGGCTGGAGCCCGGTGCGATGACGGGTCAGACTGTCCTCGTGGCCGGTGGGGCCGGCGCCGTCGGCAACGCCGCCATCCAGCTCGGCCGCTGGGCGGGGGCGACGGTGATCGCGACCGTCAGCGGCGACGAGAAGGCGGCGCTCGCCATCGCCGCGGGCGCCCACCAGACGGTCAACTACCGCGTCGGCGACCCGGCGGCGGAGATCAGGGCGCTGGCACCCGAGGGCGTCGATCTCGTCGTCGAGGTGGCGCCGGCGGTCAACAACGACCTCGACCGCGAGGTCCTGAAGGTGCACGGCACCGTCGCGATCTACGCCAACAACGGCGGCGACGAGATGACCCTGCCGCTGCGCGCGACATTCTCGAAGAACCTGCGCTACCAGTTCATCCTGCTCTACATGCTCGAGCCGGAGCTGTTGCGCGCCGCCGCGGCCGACGTCGCGGCCGCCGTCGAGGCGGGCGCGCTGCAGGTCGGGTCCGACGTCGGCGTACCGCTGCACCACTACCCGCTCGAGGACGCCGGCGCCGCCCACGACGCCGTCGAGCAGGGTGCGGTTGGCAAGGTTCTCCTCGACCTGGACTAGTCTCCTGGTCGTTCCGACATCCTTTAACGACCCGTCCTGTGAGGCGGAGAAGGAGGTCCTGCGAGGCCATGTCCTCTCCTGACACCCCAGCGGGCGACGGCCGCGTCGTCCTCGACGCCGACGACGTCTCCCGCGCACTGACTCGCATCTCCCACGAGATCCTGGAGCGCAACAAGGGCGCCGAGGACCTCCTGCTGCTCGGGCTGCACACCCGCGGAGTCCCGCTGGCCCGGCGCATCGCGGAGCGGATCGAGTCCGTCGAGGGCACGTCGGTCGCGGTCGGCTCGCTCGACGTGACGATGTATCGCGACGACCTGCGCAGCCACCCCACCCGCGCACCGCACAAGACGTCGCTCCCGGCCGGCGGCATCGACGGCAAGACCGTCGTGCTCGTCGACGACGTGCTCTACAGCGGGCGCACCATCCGGGCCGCCCTCGACGCGCTCTCCGACCTCGGCCGCCCGGCGGCCGTCCGGCTCGCGGTCCTGGTCGACCGGGGCCACCGCGAGCTGCCGATCCGCGCCGACCACGTCGGCAAGAACCTCCCGACCGCGCGCAGCGAGAAGGTCCGCGTGCGGCTGGCCGAGACCGACGGAGGCGACTCGGTGTCGATCTTCGGCTCGCCGGCGGGCACCGCTGGAGGTGAGGTCCGATGAAGAAGCACCTGCTCTCGATCGACGACGTCACCGCCGACGACATCGCGGCGCTCTTCGAGACGGCCGCCGAGATGCACGACGTCCAGCGGCGTGAGGTGAAGAAGCTGCCGGCGCTGCGCGGTCGCACCGTGATCAACCTGTTCTTCGAGGACTCCACGCGGACCCGCTCGTCCTTCGAGATCGCCGGCAAGTGGCTGTCCGCCGACGTCATCAACCTGTCCGCCAAGGGCTCGTCGACGTCCAAGGGCGAGTCGCTGCGCGACACCGTGCTGACCGTGACCGCGATGGGCATCGACGGCCTGGTCATGCGGCACTCCGCCAGCGGCGCTGCGCAGCAGGTCAGCGAGTGGATCGACGTCCCGGTCATCAACGCCGGCGACGGGACCCACGAGCACCCGACGCAGGCGTTGCTCGATGCCTACACGCTGACGCGCCGGCTCGGCTCGCTCGAGGGCAGGCACGTCGTCATCGTCGGCGACCTGACCCACTCCCGGGTGTTCCGGTCCAACGTCAAGGCGCTCACCAAGCTCGGCGCACGGGTCACGGTCGTCGCGCCGCCGACGCTCATGCCCAGCGGGATCGGCACCTGGTCCGCGGACGCGGGGTTCGGGACGTCGTACGACCTGGACGCGGTGCTGCCCACCGCTGACGCCGTGATGATGCTGCGCGTCCAGAAGGAGCGCATGAGCGGCGGCTACTTCCCGAGCCCGCGTGAGTACACGGTCGGCTACGGGCTCACCCGCGACCGGCTCGGCGTGCTCCGGGAGGGCGCCCCGATCCTGCACCCCGGCCCCATGAACCGCGGCCTGGAGATCTCCGCCGACGCCGCCGACGCGATCGACTCGATGGTCCTCGACCAGGTCTCCGCCGGCGTCGCCGTCCGGATGGCCGTGCTCTACCACCTGCTCGCCGGAGAGGACCAGAAGTGAGCCTGCTGATCAAGGGTGCCCGCCTGCTCGGCGAGGACGCCGCCGACGTGTACGTCGAGGACGGGCTCATCCGCGAGGTCGGGTCGGTCTCCACCACTGCCGACGAGACCGTCGACGCCGACGGCCTCGTCCTCCTCCCCGGCCTGGTCGACCTGCACACGCACCTGCGCGAGCCCGGCCGGGAGGACGCCGAGACGGTGCTCACCGGCTCCCGGGCGGCCGCGGCCGGCGGCTTCACGTCGATCCTCGCGATGGCCAACACCACCCCGGTCACCGACACCGCCGAGGCCGCGCTGCGGGTCTGGGAGCTCGGCCGCGACGCCGGTCTCGTCGACGTGCAGCCCGTCGGCGCCGTCACCCGTGGCCTGGCCGGCGAGGAGCTGGCGGAGCTCGGGCTGATGGCCCGCTCGCGGGCCCGGGTGCGGGTGTTCTCCGACGACGGCAGGTGCGTCGCCGACGCTCGGGTCATGCGCCGTGCGCTGGAGTACGTCAAGGCGTTCGGCGGCGTCATCTCGCAGCACTCGCAGGACCCGGCCCTCGCCCCGCACGCCGCCTGCTGCCACGAGGGCCAGCTGTCCGGCGAGCTCGGCCTGCCCGGGTGGCCGTCCATCGCGGAGGAGGTCATCGTCGCCCGCGACGTGATGCTGGCCCGCCACACCGGGTCCCGGGTCCACGTCGCGCACGTGTCGACCGCCGGCTCGGTCGAGGTCGTCCGCTGGGCGAAGGCGCAGGGGATCGCCGTGACGGCCGAGGTCACCCCGCACCACCTGCTCCTCACCACCGACCTGCTCGCCGGCTACGACCCGACCTTCAAGGTCAACCCGCCGCTGCGGCCCGCCGAGGACGTCGAGGCACTCCGCGCGGCGCTCGCCGACGGCACGATCGACGCTGTCGCGACCGACCACGCGCCGCACGCCCGCCACGACAAGGAGCACGCGTTCGTCGACGCGGCGTTCGGCATGCTCGGCCTCGAGACGGCGCTCTCCGTGGTCGCGACCGTGATGGTCGAGGGCGGGCTGCTCGACTGGGCCGGCGTCGCCCGGGTCATGTCGGCCAACCCAGCCGCCATCGCCGGCCTCGACGGCCACGGGCGCGCCCTCGCCGTCGGGGAGCCGGCCAACCTGGCGCTGGTCGACCCGAGCACGTCGTACGTCGTCGACCGGGGCGCGTCGCTCTCGCTGAGCCGCAACAACCCGTGGCACGGCCGCTCGCTCACCGGCCGCGTGGTCGGCACCTGGCTGCGGGGCGCGCGTACCTTCGGGGCATGAGCGATCTCCGGCGGTTCCACGACGCCCAGGAGGGCGTCTACGAGCAGGCGCTCGCCGAGCTGAGGCGCGGCCACAAGACCAGCCACTGGATCTGGTTCGTCTTCCCACAGGTGGCCGGCCTCGGCCACTCGGCGACGTCCCAGCACTACGCGATCGGCTCGCTCGAGGAGGCCCGGGCCTACGCCGCCGACGACGTCCTCGGGCCACGGCTGGTCGAGTGCGCGAGCGCCGTCCTCGGGCACCACGACCGATCCGCGCTCGACATCATGGGATCGCCCGACGACCAGAAGCTGTGGTCCTCGATGACGCTCTTCGCGATCGCCGCCCCGTCGGAGCCCGTCTTCCAGCAGGTCCTCGACACGTTCTTCGCCGGGCAGCGCGACCCCCGCACCGAGGCGTTCCTGGCCGGATGACCGACGTCTTCACCGACCGGCTCCAGGCCTGGCGCGACTACTGCGAGCTGCCCTACCCGCGGATCCGGTACGCCGTCGTCGGCGAGGTCCTCCGCCGACACGCCACCGCGCTGGGCGAGCGCTTGCGCGTCCTCGACGTCGGCGGCGGCGACGGCCGGGACTCGATCACGCTGGCGCAGGCGGGTCACGAGGTGACGATCGTCGACCCGACCGCTGCCTGGCTGGACGAGGCGCAGCGCCGGGCCGCGGAGGCCGGAACCCGGATCACCACGGTCGTCGGCGGGCTCGACGACCTGCCCGACGGCACGTGGGACCTGGTGATCTGCCACTACGTCCTCCGCTACCGGCCCGCCGACGCCGCTGACGTCGCCGCCCTCGCTGCCCGCGTGCGGAGCGGAGGCCGGCTGTCGCTCGTCGACGCCAACCCGGACGGGGCGGTCCTCGGCGCGCTGCTGCGCGAGGGACCCGCGGCCGCCCTCGCGGAGCTGGAGTCCGACAGCACCCACACGGTGACGTTCGACCACGACGTACGCAAGGTCGCGCCGGGCGACGTCGAGACGGCCCTCGACGCCGAGGGACTGCGCGTGGTCGGTCGCTACGGCCACCGGATCGCCAACGACCTGCGGATCGCCGACGCGGCCACGGACGACCCGAGCGCCTACGACGCGCTGCTGCGGCTCGAGCTCGCCCTGTGCGATCGCGAGCCGTTCCACCGGGTCGGGTTCGCGTGGCAGATCGTGGCGGAGCGTCAGCAGTGAATGTTCGTCGAGGTATGCAGACGAGTGGTCGCTTCCCGTGCGGAACTCCGCGGGGGGAGTGCGCATTGGCCTGCATACCTCGACGAACATGCGGGCACCATCCCGATACCGAGCCGCCGACCGCGCGCTGGTAGTGTCAACCCCCGAGTCCGGCATCCTTTAACAGGCCGTCCAGAGAGGCGGAGAAGGAGGTACGGCGTGCCGCTGCATGCCACCAGTCCCCAGGTCAAGCGCAGCGCTCTTCTGGTCCTCGAGGACGGGCGCACGTTCCGCGGTGAGTCGTTCGGGGCCGAGGGCGAGACCTTCGGCGAGGCGGTCTTCTCGACCGGTATGACCGGCTACCAGGAGACCCTCACCGACCCGTCCTACCACCGGCAGGTCGTCGTCATGACCGCCCCGCACGTGGGCAACACCGGCATCAACGACGAGGACCCCGAGTCCCGCCAGATCTGGGTGTCCGGCTACGTCGTGCGCGACCCCGCCCGCGTCCCCAGCAACTGGCGCTCGAAGCGCACCCTCGACGACGAGCTGCGCGAGCAGGGCGTCGTCGGCATCTCCGGCGTCGACACCCGCGCACTCACCCGGCACCTGCGTGAGCGAGGTGCGATGCGGGTCGGCATCTCCACCGTCGAGACCGACCCCGAGGCGCTGCTCGCCCGGGTGCGTGAGAGCGCCGAGATGAGCGGCGCCGAGCTCGCCGACGAGGTGACCACCACCGAGGCGTACGTCGTCCCGGCGATCGGCGAGAAGCGGTTGACCGTCGCCGCCCTCGACCTGGGCATCAAGGAGATGACGCCGCAGCGGATGGCCGAGCGCGGCATCGAGGTGCACGTGCTGCCCTCGACCGCCAGCCTCGAGGACGTCCTCGCGGTCGAGCCGGACGGCCTCTTCTACTCCAACGGCCCCGGCGACCCGGCGGCCACGACGCACCAGATCCAGCTGCTGCAGCAGGCGCTGGGCCGGGAGATCCCCTACTTCGGGATCTGCTTCGGCAACCAGCTCTTCGGCCGCGCGCTCGGCTTCGGGACCTACAAGCTGAAGTACGGCCACCGCGGCATCAACCAGCCGGTCATGGACCTGACCACGCGCAAGGTCGAGGTCACCGCCCACAACCACGGCTTCGCGGTGGACGCGCCGGTCGGCGAGCCGACCGAGACGCCGTTCGGCACGGCGTCGGTGTCCCACGTCAACCTCAACGACGACTGCGTCGAAGGCCTCGAGCTGCGCGACGCGGACGGCAACCTGAAGGGCTTCTCGGTGCAGTACCACCCGGAGGCGGCGGCCGGCCCGCACGATGCGGCCTACCTGTTCGACCGCTTCGTCCAGCTCATGGAGTCCCGGTCGGGCTCGACCGGCGACGAGAAGGTGGGTGCCTGACATGCCGAAGCGCGACGACATCACGAGCGTCCTGGTCATCGGCTCCGGCCCGATCGTCATCGGCCAGGCCTGCGAGTTCGACTACTCCGGCACGCAGGCGTGCCGCGTGCTCAAGGCCGAGGGCCTGCGCGTCATCCTCGTGAACTCCAACCCGGCGACGATCATGACCGACCCGGAGTTCGCCGACGCGACCTACGTCGAGCCGATCACGCCCGAGTTCGTCGAGAAGGTCATCGCCAAGGAGCGCCCCGACGCGATCCTGCCGACCCTCGGCGGCCAGACGGCCCTCAACACCGCCACCGCGCTCCACGAGAACGGCGTGCTGGAGAAGTACGGCGTCGAGATGATCGGCGCCAGCTTCGACGCGATCCACCGCGGCGAGAACCGCGAGAAGTTCAACGCGATCGTCGCCAAGGTCGGCGGCGAGGTCGCCCGCTCGTTCGTGTGCCACTCGATGGATGACGTCGAGAAGGCCACCCAGGAGCTCGGCTACCCGGTCGTCGTACGACCGTCCTTCACGATGGGCGGCCTCGGCTCCGGCATCGCCTACGACGAGACCGACCTGCACCGCATCGCCGGTGCGGGCCTCGCCGCCAGCCCGACGACCGAGGTCCTCATCGAGGAGTCGATCATCGGCTGGAAGGAGTACGAGCTGGAGGTGATGCGCGACAAGGCCGACAACGTCGTCATCATCTGCTCGATCGAGAACCTCGACCCGATGGGCGTCCACACCGGCGACTCGATCACCGTCGCCCCGGCGATGACCCTCACCGACCGCGAGTACCAGCGCCTGCGCGACCTCGCCATCGGCATCATCCGCGAGGTCGGCGTCGACACCGGCGGCTGCAACATCCAGTACGCCGTCAACCCGGCCGACGGCCGCGTCATCGTGATCGAGATGAACCCGCGCGTCTCCCGCTCGAGCGCGCTCGCCTCGAAGGCCACCGGCTACCCGATCGCGAAGATCGCCGCCAAGGTCGCCGTGGGCTACACGCTCGACGAGATCGCCAACGACATCACCCAGGAGACGGCGGCGTCGTTCGAGCCCACGCTCGACTACGTCGTCGTGAAGGTGCCGCGGTTCGCGTTCGAGAAGTTCCCGACCGCCGACCCGACGCTGACCACGCACATGAAGTCAGTGGGCGAGGCGATGGCGATCGGCCGCAACTTCACCGAGGCGCTCCAGAAGGCGCTGCGGAGCCTCGAGAACAAGGCCGCGCCGTTCGACTTCGGTACGCCGCCGGTCGAGGTGCGAGCGTCAGCGAGCCTCGAGACCCTGCTCGAGCAGGTCCAGGTCCCGCACGACGGCCGTCTGCAGAAGGTCATGCAGGCGATCCGCCTCAGCGCGACGCCGGAGCAGGTCTTCGACGCCACCAAGATCGACCCGTGGTTCGTCGACCAGCTCTTCCTCATCCACGAGGTCGCCGAGAAGATCGGCGCCGCCGAGTCGCTCGACGAGAGCACGCTGCGCCTCGCCAAGCGGCACGGCTTCTCCGACGCCCAGATCGCCGGCATCCGCACCTCGACCCTTCGGCAGGCTCAGGACGACGCAGGCTCGGCAACCGTGAGCGAGGCTGAGGTCCGCGCCACCCGGCACGACCTCGGCGTGCGGCCGGTCTACAAGACCGTCGACACGTGCGCGGCCGAGTTCGCGGCGAAGACGCCCTACCACTACTCCTCGTACGACGAGGAGACCGAGGTCGCGCCGCGCGAGAAGCCGGCGGTCCTGATCCTCGGCTCGGGCCCCAACCGCATCGGCCAGGGCATCGAGTTCGACTACTCCTGCGTCCATGCCTCCTTGGAGCTGTCCAAGGCCGGCTACGAGACCGTGATGGTCAACTGCAACCCGGAGACCGTCTCGACCGACTACGACACCTCCGACCGCCTCTACTTCGAGCCGCTGACGCTCGAGGACGTCCTCGAGATCTACGAGGCCGAGAAGGCCGCCGGCCCCATCGCCGGCGTCATCGCCACGCTCGGCGGCCAGACGCCGCTCGGCCTGGCGCAGGGCCTGCAGGACGCCGGAGTCCCGATCGTCGGGACCTCGCCGGAGGCCATCGAGCTCGCGGAGGAGCGCGGCGCGTTCGGCCGCGTGCTCGCCGAGGCCGGCCTGATCGCCCCCAAGCACGGGACCGCGGTCTCGTTCGAGGACGCCCGCACGATCGCGCACGAGATCGGCTACCCGGTCCTCGTCCGGCCGTCGTACGTCCTCGGCGGCCGCGGCATGCAGATCGTCTACGACGACGGCGCGCTGCAGTCCTACATCGAGGCCGCGACCGAGATCAGCCCGGACCGGCCGGTGCTGGTGGACCGCTTCGTCGACGACGCGGTCGAGATCGACGTGGACGCGCTCTACGACGGCACCGAGCTCTTCCTCGGCGGCGTGATGGAGCACATCGAGGAGGCCGGCATCCACTCCGGCGACTCCTCGTGCGCGCTGCCGCCGATCACGCTCGGCGCGGCCGAGATCGAGCGGATCCGCCAGGCCACCGAGGCGATCGCCCGCGGCGTGGGCGTGCGTGGCCTCATCAACATCCAGTTCGCGCTCGGTGCCGACGTGCTCTACGTCCTCGAGGCGAACCCGCGCGCGTCGCGCACGGTGCCGTTCGTCTCCAAGGCGACCGGGACGTCGATGGCCAAGGCCGCGGCCCGGCTCATGATGGGCGAGTCGATCGCCGAGCTGCGGGCCGCCGGTCTGCTGCCGGCGACCGGTGACGGCGGCACGCTGCCGGCCGACGCGCCGATCGCGGTCAAGGAGGCCGTGCTGCCGTTCAACCGGTTCCGGACCAAGGACGGCCAGTTCGTCGACACCGTGCTCGGGCCGGAGATGAAGTCGACCGGCGAGGTGATGGGCTTCGACGCCGACTTCGGCCGCGCCTTCGCCAAGGCGCAGACCGCGTCGTTCGGCCCGCTGCCGACCGCCGGGAAGGTGTTCGTCTCGATCGCCAACCGCGACAAGCGGACGATGATCTTCCCCGCGCGCGTGCTGGCCGACTACGGCTTCGAGATCCTGGCGACGCAGGGCACCGCCGAGGTGCTGCGCCGCAACGGCATCCCGTCGACGATCGTGCGCAAGCACTCCCAGGGCGAGGGTCCGCACGGGGAGCGGACCACCGTGCAGCTGATCCTCGACGGCGAGATCGACCTCATCGTCAACACGCCCAACGGCTCGGCCAGCGGTGCTCGCGCCGACGGCTACGAGATCCGGTCGGCGGCGGTCCTGTCCGGAACGCCGTGCATCACGACGGTGCAGGGGCTCGCGGCCGCCGTGCAGGGGATCGCGGCGCTGCGTCAGGGGGAGATCGACGTACGGTCGCTGCAGGAGTGGGCGGAGCTGACCTCGGCCGGGACCGACGAGCGCTCCGAGTCCGCCTGATGGGCCGGCCCTACCGGCTGCTGTTCGACCATGTGCTGACCCGGACCGATCCGGAGGAGGCGCACCACGGCGCCTTCCGTGCGATCCGGCAGGCGGCGCCGGCGCTCACCCGGCTGCCGTCGGCCGGGGAGCCGGTCGAGGCGCTCGGGCTGACCTTCCCCAACCGGCTGGGACTGGCCGCCGGCTTCGACAAGAACGCCGTCGGCATCGACGCGCTCGGCGGGCTCGGCTTCGGCCACGTCGAGATCGGCACCGTGACGGGGGAGGCGCAGCCCGGGAATCCGACGCCGCGGCTGTTCCGGCTCGTCTCCGACCGCGCCGTCGTCAACCGGATGGGCTTCAACAACGACGGTGCCGAGGCCGTCGCGCGACGTCTCAAGGAGCGGCTGGACCGACGTCCGGCCGGTGCGCTCGGTCCTGTGCTCGGCGTCAACATCGGCAAGACCAAGGTCGTCCCGGAGGACGACCAGGCCGCGGTGGAGGCCGACTATGGCAAGTCGACCCGTCTCCTCGCGCCGTACGCCGACTACTTGGTCGTCAACGTCAGCTCGCCCAACACCCCGGGACTCCGCTCGCTGCAGGCCGTGGAGAAGCTCGGCCCGCTGCTGCAGCACGTCCGCGCGACTGCGGAAGCGGCCACCGACCGGCGGGTGCCGCTGCTCGTGAAGATCGCGCCCGACCTGGCCGACGAGGACGTCCTCGGCGTCGCCGACCTGGCGCTCGCGATCGGCCTCGACGGCATCATCGCGACCAACACGACGATCTCCCGCGCGGGGCTCCGCAGCCACCCGAGCTCGATCGCGGACGTCGGCGCCGGCGGGCTCTCGGGCCGCCCGCTCACCGTGCGCGCCCTCGACGTCATGCGGCTGCTGCGGGGACGGGTCGGCGACCGGTTGACGCTGATCGGCGTCGGCGGCATCACCACCGTCGAGGACGCCCGGGAGCGGGTCGCCGCGGGCGCCGACCTGGTGCAGGGCTACACCGCCTTCATCTACGAAGGGCCGCTGTGGCCGCGGCGGATCGCGAAGGGCCTGACGTCGGCGTGACCCGGGCGCGGCGGGCTCAGCGGACGACCCGGTCGGTGTCGCCGAGTCGCTTGAAACGCCCGGTCCGAGGACGGCGTCAGCTCCTCGTCGATCAGCCAGTGGAGGAGGGGGCCGTGCTCGAGGACGGACGACCCCACTCGGTCAGTAGGCGTGACGGAAGTCGTCGGCCAGCCGCTTGAGCTGCTTGGTGACGGCGGCCGACAGCTCCTGGTCGATGGCGGTCCAGCGCTCGGTCGTCACCCGGACGGCGGGCTCGGCGCGCGGGGCCGACTCGACGGCGGCCAGACGCTCACGCGTCGACGGGTGCACAGCGTCGACGGTGTCGGCGCCGGCGCCGTTCCTGACTGCGGAGCGCTGCCCGGCGTCGAAGGCCGCCATCCGCTGGGCGATGGCCGTGGCGATGTCGGAGCGGGTCGAGACCGCGCGGTTGGCCGACGTCTCGACGGCCGGGAGGGCGAGCAGCACCTCGAGGAGGCGGACGGTCGCGTCGGTGCCCGCGGCGCGGACGGCGGCGAGGTCGGCGTGCAGCGCCTCGTGACGGACGGACGGAGCGGCGACTCGCTCGACGAGCCGGCGGTAGCCGGCGAGCAGCACACGCAGCGGCCACAGGAGGACCGAGACGATGTCGCCGAGGATGCCGGCCGACGCGTTCGGCGACTGGACGTCGGTTCCCGAGCTCATCGCGAGGATTTGGTCCTCCGGCCTCATCTCCAGACGTGGGCGGTACGGCGCCAGCATGCCCTCCCAGCCGCGCAGGGTGTGCAGCGCTCCGCCGACGTACCGGCGCACCCAGACATCGCCACGCGCGAGGTGGCCGAGCTGGTGGCCGACCAACGCGACCCGCTCGGGTCCGGTGAGGGCGAGCCAGAGCGGAGCGCCGATCGAGAGCGCGCGACCGCTCAGGCCGGTCAGCCGGGCGTCGGCCCGCGGGTCGGTGGTCAGGCTGACGTGTCCCGGCGCAGTGGTCCCGACCGCGGCCGCCACCTCGCGCAGCAGCGTGGCCGTCTGCGGGCAGCGCTTGAGGTCGAGCTCGCTGCCGACCGGCTTGCGGTCGCCGAGTGCGGGCCGCAGCGCGTAGGCGAGGAGGAGGCAGAGGAGGCCGGCGACCTTGGCGGCCAGCGGCGTTCCGAGCCACAGCAGCCGGACGCCGAGGGCGGCGACCGCCAGGGTCAGGAGGTGGACCGGCGTGGCGAGGACGACCGCCACCACCGTCGGGAGTGGCCCGACGGACCGGTCAGGGTGCGACATGCCGGAACACTAGAGCCGGATGCGGGCGGCTGTCTGCGTGTCAGGAAGGATGAGCCCATGAGCACGTTCGGAGAGCGCCTGTCCACCGCCGTCGCCGAGCGCGGCCCGCTGTGCGCCGGTATCGACCCGCACGCGTCGCTGCTGGTCGAGTGGGGTCTGGAGGACAGCGTCGCCGGCCTGGAGACGTTCGCCTTCACCGCGGTCGAGGGACTGGCACCGCACGTGTCGGTGATCAAGCCGCAGAGCGCGTTCTACGAGCGCTTCGGCTCGGCCGGCGTCGCGGTGCTCGAGCGGGTGATCGCCGAGTCGCGCGCGCTGGGCGCGCTGGTCCTCCTCGACGTCAAGCGGGGCGACATCGGCTCCACCTCGCAGGCGTACGCCGACGCCTACCTCGACCCGGCCTCGCCGCTGGCCTCCGACGCGATCACGGTGTCGCCGTACCTCGGCTTCGGCTCGCTCGACCCCTTCGTCGACACGGCCCGCCGCTTCGACGCCGGCCTGTTCGTGCTGGGCCTGACGTCCAACAAGGAGGGTCCGGAGGTGCAGTCCGCGACCGTCGACTCGGGGGAGACCGTCGCGGCCCGGATGTTCGACCACCTGCGCCGCCTCAACGCCGACGCGGCCCCGCTCGGCTCCTTCGGTGCGGTCGTCGGCGCGACGATCGGCGATGCGGGGGAGGACCTCGCCTTCAACGGTCCGATCCTGGCGCCGGGCTTCGGCGAGCAGGGCGGTACGGCGGCCGACGTCCGCCGCATCTTCGGCCCGCTCACCGTGCTGCCCTCCTCCTCGCGCGGCCTGCTCCGCGCCGGACCGTCCGTCGACGCGTTGCGCGATGCCGCGCTGCGGACCAACGACGAGCTGCGCTGAGGCTGGCGGGCTCGCACCCACCCGGCTGCTTGGATGTCCGGATGCGACGACTCCTGGTGAGCGGCCTGTCGGCCGCGCTGCTGCTCGCCGCGCTCAGCGGGTGCGGCGGCGATCGGTACGCGGACTACTGCGGCAGCGTGAAGGACCACCAGGAGGGGCTGTCGAAGACACTCGAGGCGGGCGGGCCGCAGGCGCTGCTGAAGGCGCTGCCGACGTTCGAGGTGCTCCAGGACAAGGCGCCCAGCGACATCGAGGGCGACTGGGCGACGCTCACGAAGGCGCTGGGGGACCTGGAGCGCGCGCTGGCCGACGCCGACGTCGACCCGGCGACGTACGACCCGGCCACGCCCCCGGCCGGGCTCACGAAGTCCGAGCAGGACCGCATCACGGCGGCAGCGACGGAGGTGGGCGCGGACCGGACGCGGGCGGCCCTGGCGGCGGTCGACCAGCACGCACGCGACGTCTGCCACGCTCCGCTCACCGTCTGAGGTATCCCCGCGTTGCCGCTGTCCGGGGGTGCGGCTATCTTGACCCGAAGTCCCTCCTATCTGCTTCCGAGACCCCAGAAGGACCACGCACGTGGCTCTGCCCCCGCTCACGCCCGAACAGCGCCAAGCCGCCCTCGACAAGGCGGCGGCCTCCCGACGGGAGCGGGCCGAGGTGAAGAACCGGATCAAGAACTCGGGCGGCTCGGTGCTCGAGGTCATCGAGCAGGGACAGACCAACGAGGTCATCGGCAAGATGAAGGTCCTCGACCTGCTCCAGGCGGTCCCCGGTGTCGGCAAGGTGCGCGCCCGCCAGATGATGGAGCGGCTCAGCATCGCCGAGAGCCGCCGCGTCCGCGGCCTCGGGTTCAAGCAGATCGAGGCACTGGCCGAGGAGTTCGCCCGGCGTGGCTGACGCGCCCGCCGCCACACAGCCGTCACGTCTCGTGGTGCTCGCCGGCCCGACGGCCGTGGGCAAGGGCACCGTCGCGGCCGCCGTACGCACGTCGCACCCGGAGGTCTGGTACTCCGTCTCGGCCACCACGCGCCCGCCGCGGCCGGGGGAGCAGGACGGGGTGCACTACTGGTTCGTCTCCGACGAGGAGTTCGACCGGATGATCGCCGAGGGGGAGCTCCTCGAGTGGGCGACCGTGCACAAGGTCGCCCGCTACGGCACCCCGCGCAAGCCCGTCGAGGCGGCGCTCGCCGCCGGCCGTCCGGCGCTGCTCGAGATCGACCTTCAGGGTGCCCGCCAGGTGCGCGCCACCATGCCGCAGGCGTTGTTCGTGTTCCTGGCGCCTCCGTCGTGGGAGGAGCTGGTCCGCCGACTGGTCGGACGCGGCACCGAGACCGAGGAGGAGCGCGAGCGTCGCCTGGAGACCGCGCGGGTGGAGCTCGAGGCCGAGCAGGAGTTCGACGTCACCATCGTCAACCGCGAAGTTCACGCTGCTGCGGAGGACTTGGTAACCTTGATGAAGCTCAGTGCGCCTCTGCGCACGAGCCCATCGAACCCCGACAGTGAGGCATGAACGCGTGGCTGCCCCCGAGATCGACGCCCAGGGCGTGACCAACCCCTCGATCGACGACCTGCTGAGCAAGACCGACAGCAAGTACCGCCTGGTCCTCTACGGTGCCAAGCGCGCCCGTCAGATCAACGCCTACTACTCGCAGCTCGGCGAGGGCCTGCTCGAGTACGTCGGCCCGCTGGTCGAGACGCACGTCCAGGAGAAGCCGCTCTCGATCGCGCTGCGCGAGATCAACGACGACCTGCTCACCTGCGAGGAGGTCGACCCCGCGGAGCTCGCCGCGGAGGAGGCCGCCCAGCGCGCTGCGACCGCGACGGACCCGTTCGCGGTCGGCGAGTGACCATTCGCACCACCCACGAGGCCGCTCCCCACGCCGGGGAGCGGCCGCGTGTCGTTCTGGGGGTCTCGGGCGGGATCGCGGCCTACAAGGCCGCCGAGCTGCTGCGTCGATTCACGGAGTCGGGCCACGACGTGACCGTCGTACCGACCGCCTCCGCCCTGGAGTTCGTCGGCGCCCCGACGTGGGCGGCGCTCTCCGGCAAGGAGATCGCGACGGAGGTCTTCGAGAACATCACCGAGGTGCCGCACGTCCGCATCGGGCAGCAGGCGGACCTCGTGGTCGTCGCCCCGGCGACCGCCAACACGCTGGCCCGCGCCGCTCACGGCCTGGCCGACGACCTGCTGACCAACGTGCTGCTCACCGCCCGCTGCCCGGTCGTCTTCGCGCCGGCCATGCACACGGAGATGTGGGAGCACCCGGCGACCGCCGAGAACGTCGCCACGCTGCGCCGCCGCGGCGCCCTCGTCCTGGAGCCGGCCGAGGGCCGGCTGACCGGCAAGGACACCGGCAAGGGCCGGCTGCCCGACCCGGACGAGATCTTCGCCCTCTGCTCCGAGGTGCTCGCCCGGTGGACCTCCACGGGCTCGACCGACGCGTTGGCCGACCTGGCCGGGCGCCGGGTGGTCGTGAGCGCGGGAGGGACGCGGGAGTACCTCGACCCGGTCCGCTTCATCGGCAACCGCTCCAGCGGCCGGCAGGGCTACGCGCTGGCCCGCGCGGCCGCCGCTCGGGGCGCCGACGTCGTCCTCGTCGCCGCCAACGTGAGCCTGCCCGACCCGGCCGGCGTGAAGGTGGTCCGCGTCGAGACCACCGCCCAGCTCCGCGACGAGGTCGTCAGCGCCGCGTCCGGCGCGGACGCGGTCGTCATGGCCGCCGCACCGGCCGACTTCCGGCCGACGGCGGTGAGCGACGCGAAGATCAAGAAGGCGACCGACGGCTCGGCGCCCACCATCGAGCTGACGCAGAACCCCGACATCCTCAAGGAGATCAGCCACCACCGGCCGCACCCCGGCAGCGTGGTGGTCGGGTTCGCGGCGGAGACCGGCGACGACACCGGCACGGTGCTCGAGCTGGCGAAGGCCAAGCTCGCCCGCAAGGGCTGCGACCTCCTGGTCGTCAACGACGTCCGCGGGGGCGCCGTGTTCGGCAGCCCCGACAACGAGGCGGTCATCCTGGCCGCCGACGGAGCCGCGGTCGACGTACCGTCGGGTTCGAAGAACGCCCTGGCCCATGTGATCTGGGACCAGGTGGTCGCGCGTTTGTCTACCTGACCGTGTGACAATGAGACGGCCGTCCATCACCTGGACGGCGTCGCCTACCGTATGACCACTAGTCCGCCAGCAGGAACGGGAGATCGATTGTGACCGGACGTCTGTTCACCTCTGAGTCGGTGACCGAGGGCCACCCCGACAAGATCGCCGACCAGATCAGCGACACGGTGCTCGACTACCTCCTCGAGCACGACCCCAAGAGCCGGGTCGCGGTCGAGACCCTCCTGACCACGGGCCTCGTGGTCGTCGCCGGCGAGGTGACCACGGAGGCCTACGCCCCCGTCGCCCAGCTGGTCCGCCAGAAGGTCCTCGAGATCGGCTACGACTCCTCGGACAAGGGCTTCGACGGCAACTCCTGCGGTGTGCAGGTCGCCATCGGCGCCCAGTCGCTCGACATCGCGCAGGGCGTGGACGACGCCTACGAGGACCGCGTCGACCACTCGATCGACGAGCTCGACCGCCAGGGTGCCGGCGACCAGGGACTCATGTTCGGCTACGCCTGCGACGACACCCCGGAGCTGTTCCCGCTGCCGATCAAGATCGCGCAGACGCTCTCCGAGCGGCTCACCGAGGTGCGCAAGAACGGCACGCTGCCCTACCTGCGCCCCGACGGCAAGACCCAGGTCACCATCGAGTACGACGACGAGAACCGCGCCGTCCGCGTGGACGCCGTCGTCCTGTCGACGCAGCACGCCGACGACATCGACCTCGAGGCGACGCTGGCTCCCGACATCAAGAAGCACGTCATCGAGCCGGTGCTGGAGCAGTTCAAGGACAGCGTCCCCTCGGACGGCTACAAGCTCTACATCAACCCGACCGGCCGATTCGTCGTCGGCGGCCCCATGGGTGACGCCGGCCTGACCGGGCGCAAGATCATCGTCGACACCTACGGCGGCATGGCCCGCCACGGTGGCGGCGCCTTCTCCGGCAAGGACCCGTCCAAGGTCGACCGGTCGGCCGCCTACGCCATGCGCTGGGTCGCCAAGAACATCGTCGCGGCCGGCCTGGCCCGCCGCGCCGAGGTCCAGGTCGCCTACGCCATCGGCAAGGCTCACCCGGTCGGTGTGTTCGTCGAGACGTTCGGCACCGAGACGGTTCCGGTCGACCGGATCCAGAAGGCGGTGCTCGAGGTCTTCGACCTGCGCCCGGCCGCGATCGTGCGCGACCTCGACCTGCTGCGCCCGATCTACGCCAAGACCGCCGCCTACGGCCACTTCGGCCGTGAGCTCCCGGAGTTCACGTGGGAGAAGACCGACCGCGCCGAGGCGCTGAAGGCGGCCGCGGGCGCCTGACGCCGCTGCACTGAGACGCCGTCGGCGGCCGGGTGGGAGTTATCCCACCCGGCCGCCGTCTGTTTCGGGACAGGAGGGGTACTTGTCAACGTGCTCGCCGCACGAACCCGACTCGCAGGTGCCCTGGCGACCGCCGCCGTCGTCGCAGGACTGACGGTCCCCGCTGGCGCCGCGAGCCCTCCGCCCCCTGACGGGCCGGCCCGCGCCGCCTCTCGGCTGCGGGCGGACGCGAGCTCGACCTTCGTCAGCCGGGGCCCGGCCGGAGCGATGCGGTTCGCCGCCGTGGGCGGTCACGGCCGGATCGACAACCCGTCGGTCGACGGGCGCGACAGCGTCAGGGCGGCGGCCAGGGCGCACCTCGAGCGCTACGGCGCCGCGTTCGGCGCCGACCGGCCCGGGACGACCCTGGCCGACGCCGGCACGGCCGGCACCGTGAGCGGGCAGGACGTCGTGCGCTACGACCAGTCGGTCGACGGCGTCCCCGTGCTCGGCGGGCAGGTGGTCCTCACGCTCGGGGCGCAGCGCGACCTCACGGCGGCGAGCGCCAGCCTCAGCACGGCGCAGAGCGTCCCGGCCGCCCGCGTGGCGGAGCGCGCGGCCGCCGGCGCCGCCCGTGCGGTCGTGGCGCGGGACTCGCGCCGCCGAGCCGCCGACCTGGCGGTGTCGTCGGACGGACGGTCGATCTTCGACCCGGCGGTCTTCGGCGAGCCGTCGACGGCCGGCGCCCGGACCGGCTGGCGGTTCGAGGTCACCGGCGCCGACGGCGTACGCCGGCTCGTGCTGGTCGACGACCAGACCGGCGCGGTGCTGCTGGACATCGACGACAACCAGTCGATCGACCGGGTGGTCTGCGACAACGCCAACACCCCGCGGACGACCGACCTGCCGTGCACGACCGGCTTCGCCCGGACCGAGACGTCCGGACCGAGCACCCTCGCCGAGGCCAACAGTGCGTTCGACCTCGCCGGCGCGGTCTCCGACTTCTACCGCCAGATCGTCGGCCTCGACCTCACCCAGCTGCTCGGCATCAGCGTCGGCGGCAGGAAGAGGCTCGCCTCGACGGTGCGGTGGTGCTACACCGGCGAGACCTGCCCCTACGACAACGCCTTCTGGAACGGCCGCCAGATGTACTACGGCCAGGGCTACGCGGGCGCCGACGACGTGGTGGGGCACGAGATGACCCACGGCGTCATCGACCACTTCTCCCAGCTGTTCTACTGGGGCCAGTCAGGCGCGATCAACGAGTCCCTGGCCGACATCATGGGCGAGATCATCGACCACCGGCATCCGTCGCCCTCCGACGTCGCGAGCAACTGGCAGATCGGCGAGGACCTGCCGGGCGGTGCCATCAGGAGTCTGTCCAACCCGACGCAGTTCGGCCAGCCGGACCGCATGACCAGCAACCGCTACACCTCCGACGCGCCGAGCTACTCCGACAACGGCGGCGTCCACACCGACAGCGGCGTGGGCAACAAGACGGCCTACCTGATCTCGCAGGGCGGGTCGTTCAACGGCCAGACCATCACCGGGATCGACGCGGGCGATCCGCAGCTGACCAAGACGGCCACGCTCTACGCGGACGTCACCATGAAGCTGAGCTCGGGCAGCGACTACGCCGACCTGGCCGGCGTGCTCGAGCAGAGCTGCCAGGCGCTGGTCACCGCCCAACGGGTCGGCTTCACGTCGGCCGACTGCACGCGCGTGCACCAGGCGACGGTGGCCACCGAGCTCCGTACGACGCCCACTCAGGCCCGGCAGCCCGCCGACGCGCCGGCGAACAGCTGCCCGAGCGGGACCCGCCAGGTCGAGATGCTCGACAGTGAGACCGGCAACGCGGCGACGTTCACGGCCGGACCCAACTGGGTGCGGGGAGCCTCGCCGACCTGGGGCAGCAACGCCACCTCGGGCACTGCCTCCTGGTCGAACACGCACCCGTGGAGCAGTGCCGACACGACGCCCGGAGCCTCGTCCCTGACGCTGGCGACGCCCGTGAGCCTGCCCGCCGGCCAGCGGTCCTACCTGCGCTTCCAGGGGTGGTACCTGCTCGACTACGTCGACGCGACCTACTACGACGCCGGCACGGTCGAGGTCGACCGGACCGACGACCCCCAGCCGCCGATCGACGCGGCGACGCTGCCGTGGGTCGACGGCCCGAGCCAGGTCATCGCCGAGGGCTCGGGCAACCCGGCAGCGGGTCGGCTCGGGTTCGGCGGCGACAGCCGCGGCTGGATCGCCAGCCAGCTCGACCTCTCGAGCCTGGCCGGCCACCCGGTCCGTCCACGGTTCACCCTGGACAACGACTCGGCGTACTGGTCCCCGGGGTGGTTCCTCGACGACATCACCGTCTACACCTGCTCGACGCGGATGCTGCTGACGGCGGCCCCGACGGTCCGCGGCACCGACCGGGTCGGCGGGCGGCTCACGGCCACGCCCGGAGGCTGGCTGCCCGCCCCCGAGCGGGTCAGCTATCAGTGGCTGCGCGACGGCCGGCCGGTCACCGGGGCCACCGGCGCGGCGTACGTCCCGGTGGCGGCGGACCTGCGCCACCGCCTCTCGGTGCAGGTCACCGCGAGTGCGACGGGGCTCATCCCGGGCCAGGCGACGAGCGCCGCGGCGGCTCCGGTCGCGCCCGGCGTCCTCAGCGCGCCCCGCCCGAAGGTCGCGGGCACGGCGAAGGTGGGGAAGGTCCTACGGGCCGTCCCGGGCACCTGGTCGCCGCGGGGTGTGGCGCTGTCCTACCAGTGGCTGCGCAACGGCCAGGCGATCAAGCGGGCGACCAAGACGGCGTACAAGCTGACCAAGAAGGACCGGGGCAAGAAGATCTCGGTGCGGGTGACCGGCCGCAAGGCCGGCTACACCACCGCGAGCGTGACGTCGCGACCGACCGGCAAGGTGAGGTAGCCGCCGCCCGGCTCCGCTAGACGGCAGCCATGCCGAGCTGGCCGGAGCTCACGATGTCGTCGAGCGAGGCCGGGCGGCCGAACAGGTAGCCCTGGGCCTCGTCGCAGCCCGTGTCGGTCAGCAGGGCGAGCTGGTCGTCGGTCTCGATGCCCTCGGCCAGCACCGACATCCCGAACGTGCGGCCCAGCGAGAGGACGGCCTGGACGAGCTCGACGGTCTGCTCAGGCGTGCCGCCGCCGGAGAAGAACGAGCGGTCGATCTTGATCCGGTCGAAGGGGAAGGTCCGCAGCGCGTCGAGGGAGGAGTAGCCGACGCCGAAGTCGTCGAGTGCGATCCCGACGCCGAGGTCCTTGATCTCCAGCAGGGTCTGCAGGGCGCTCTCCCGGTCGGTGAAGACGGCCGTCTCCGTCATCTCCAGCTCCAAGCGGTGAGCGGGCAGGCCGGACTCCTCGAGCACCTCGCGGACCGTGCGGGCCAGCCCGGCCTCGGCGAGCTGCACCGCCGAGACGTTGACCGAGACACGGTGCGGCGGCACCCACCGGGCCGCCTCGGCGCAGGCCGTGCGCAGCACCCACTCGCCGATCGGCGCGATCAGTCCGCTCTCCTCCGCAAGCGGGATGAACTCGGCGGGGGAGACCAGGCCGAGCTCGGGGTGCCGCCAGCGCAGCAGCGCCTCGTAGCCGCGCGTCTCGCCGGTCGCGACGGCCGTCTGCACCTGGTAGTGGAGGAACAGCTCACCGCGCGCGAGCGCCTCGCGCAGGTCGGCGGTCAGGCCGCGCCGCTGTCGGGTCTGCTCGTCCACCGAGGCGTCGTAGAGGCAGATGTCGTGCAGCGGGTCGCTCTTGGCGCGGTACATCGCGAGGTCGGCGTTGTTGACCAGCGTCTCCGCGTCCGAGGCGTGGTCGGGGAAGGTGGCGGCGCCGATGCTGGCCCGGGGCGCGATCCGCGCCCCACGGACGTGGATGACACCGGACAGCACCTGGCGCAGGGCGTCCAGGAAGGTGGGCAGGTGCGCGTCGTCCTCGAGCCGGCAGAGCGCAATGAACTCGTCACCGCCGATCCGCGCCACGAACTCGTCGTCGCCCCGGATGAGCTCGGCCATCCGGCTGCCGAGCACGCGCAGCACCTCGTCGCCCACCGGGTGGCCATGCAGGTCGTTGACCTCCTTGAAGTTGTCGATGTCGATCACGACGAGCCCGAGCCGCTGGTGGTGCTCGCGCGAGCGCTCGATCTCGGCGGCGAGCCGCTCGTTGAGGCTCGCGCGGTTGGGCAGACCGGTGAGGACGTCGTACATGGCGAGGCGCCGGAGGCGCTCCACCGCGGACGCGCGACTGTTGTTGTCGATCAGGTAGCCGACCATGCCCGACCCGAGGGTGACGAAGGCCATGCCGGCGATCGCGACGGCGAGGACGTATTGCGTCTCGGGGTCGAGCGACCTCCGCGTGCCGGCCATGTCCGACATGTCGTGGGCGACCGACATGGCGGCCATCCCGGTGAAGTGCAGGGCCAGCACCGACGTCGTGAACAGCAGCCACATCAGGGTCTGGGCGTGGCGCAGGTCGGACCGTCCGTAGAGCAGCGCCGCCGAGGCGAACCCGACCGCGAAGACGACCGACAAGACGATGAGCGGTTCGTTCCACGACATCGTCCCCTGCATGCGCAGGCCACTCATGCCGACGTAGTGCATCGAGGACACGGCGAGGCCGACGACCGTCCCACCGAGCGCGACCCGGGCGCGCGAGACGTCGGCGGCGCCGCCGATGAGGAAGCCCACGGCGCTGCCGAGCACGGCGATGAGGAGCGAGAGCGCGGTCGCCAGCCACTCGACGCTCATCGGTACGCCGGGGTGGTAGCCGAGCATCGCGACGAAGTGGGTGCCCCAGATGGACACGCCGCTGGCCAGGGAGGTCAGGAAGAGCCACGCGTAGCGCTGCCGGTCGCCGACGTCGGTCATCCGCTGGAAGAAGCGCGAGGCGGCCCACGCCCCGGCCAGGCACAGGACGGCGGCGATGGCGACCAGCGACGTGCTGTGCTCGGGGACGAGCGCCGGGATCGGTGTCATGTGGTTGGTCCTGCTCCCGGCGTCGAGTGGCGTCTCCCTGGCCCCGCAGGCGCAGCTTCCGATGAGACTGATCGTCAGGTCGCGCCGCGACCTGAGCACCGCGCCGGTGATCGCTCCACATCCACAGGCGACCCGACCGCGGCGCCCGGGTGTCGGTGGCGCGCTGGTAGAAACGGCCGCATGAACCGGCCGGCCCGCGAGAGCACCGAGCAGCACCTCGAGCTGCCCGGCCTCGTCCGGGACAAGGTCGCCGAGGGCCGGGCGAAGGCGCGGGCGACCCGCGCGCGCAAGCAGGCCGAGGCCGAGATCACCGACCACCTGCCGGTCGCCCAGCTGCTGCTCGACCTGCAGCCGACCCACCTGGACCGGACGTTCGACTACGCCGTCCCGGCCAGCATGGCCGCCGACGCGGTGCCGGGCGCACGGGTCAAGGTCCGGTTCGCCGGCCAGGACGTCGACGGCTTCGTCCTCGCGCGCCTGGAGGCCTCCGAGCACGAGGGCAGGCTCGCCCCCCTCAAGCGGGTGGTCAGCGCAGAGCCCGTGCTCAGCCCCGCCATCGCCGGGTTGGCCGCCGACCTCGCGGAGCGCTACGCCGGCACCCGGTCCGACCTGCTCCGCCTGGCGGTGCCGCCCCGGCACGCCGCCGTGGAGAAGGAGGCCTCCGACGCGCCCCCGGCGGCGTCGCTGGACCCGTCGGCGCTCGCCGCCGCCTGGGCGGGGCACGAGCCGGGTGCGGCCTTCCTGCGGCACCTCGCCGCCGGCGGGTCGCCGCGGGCGGTCTGGCACGCCGCGGCAGGCACCGACTGGGCCCTGCTCCTGGCCTCGGCCGTCGGCGCCGTCGGCTCCGGCGGACGCGGCGCCGTCGTCTGCGTGCCCGACGGCAAGGACGTCGCCCGGCTCTCGGCCGCGCTCGACACGGTGCTGGGCCCGGGGCGGCACGTCACGCTGACCGCCGACAGTGGCCCGGCGGCGCGCTACCGGTCGTTCCTGGCGGTCGCGCGCGGGGCCGTCCGCGTCGCGATCGGCACCCGGGCAGCCGCCTTCGCGCCGGTCCACGACCTCGGCCTGGTCGCGGTGTGGGACGACGGCGACGACCTGCTCGCCGAGCCCCGCGCGCCCTACCCCCACGCCCGCGAGACGCTGCTGCTGCGTGCCGAGCGGGAGGGCGCGGCGGCCCTCGTCGGTGGCTTCGCCCGGACCGTCGAGGCCGACCAGCTGCTGCGCTCGGGCTGGGCGCAGGAGATCGCGCCGACCCGGACGTTCGCTCGCGAGCGGGTCCGCGTCGCCATCACCGGTGCCAGCGACTTCTCCCTCGACCGCGATCCGCTCACCCGTGCGTCTCGGGTGCCGCGGGAGGTGCACCAGGCGATCCGGGCTGCCCTGGAGGAGGGTCCCGTGCTGGTGCAGACGCCGCGGCGGGGCTACGCGGCGGCGCTGGCCTGCGAGCGGTGCCGGACGCCGGCCCGCTGCACGGTCTGCACCGGTCCGCTCCGCCTCACCGGCCCGGCCACGCCGCCGGCCTGCACTTGGTGCGGCACCGTGGCCGAGCACTGGGCGTGCCCGGTCTGCGACTACCGGGGCCTGCGTGCTCCCGTGCTCGGCGACGCCCGCACCGCCGAGGAGCTCGGGCGGGCGTTCCCGGGCGTCCGCGTCGTCACCTCGAGCGGCGAGCGGGTCCTGCCGAGCGTCCCCGCGGAGCGCGCCATCGTCGTGGCGACCCCGGGTGCCGAGCCGGTCGCCGCCGAGGGGTACGCCTCCGTGGTGCTGCTCGACACGTGGCTGCTGCTCGGGCGGCCGGACCTGCGCACCGAGGAGGAGGCGCTGCGCCGCTGGAGCGCCGCCATCGCGCTGGCCGCGCCCGGCGGCCGTGCGGTCGTCGTGGGCGACCCGGCGCATCCCGCTCTGCAGGCACTGGTCAGGTGGGACCAGCCGGGTTTCGCCCGGCGGGAGGCCGAGCAGCGGGCGGAGGCGCACCTGCCGCCGGCCTCGCGACTGGCCACCATCACCGGTGACGCCGGTGCGCTCGACGACGCGCTCACGCTGCTCGCGGCCCCGGCCAGCGCCGAGGTGCTCGGGCCGGTCCCCGTCGCCGAGGAGCAGTGGCGGGCCGTCGTACGCGTGCCGCGGGCGGAGGGTGCGGCACTCTCCCGGGCGCTCCTCGAGCTGCAGCGGCTGCGCTCCTCGCGCAAGCTGGACCCGGTGCGCGTCCAGGTCGACCCGCCCACTCTCTAGACTTGCGCCCATGCCCATCCAGCCCATCCGTCTCTTCGGCGACCCGGTCCTGCGCCAGAAGGCGCAGCCCGTCACCGACTTCGACAAGGAGCTGCGGCGGCTCGTCGAGGCCCTCACCGACACCATGCTCGAGGCGCCGGGCGCCGGCCTGGCCGCACCGCAGATCGGCGTGGGTCTCCGCGTCTTCACCTGGTACGTCGACGGCGAGGTCGGTCATCTGATCAACCCCGACCTGACGCTCTCCGCCGAGACGCAGGACGGCGACGAGGGCTGCCTCTCGATCCCCGGGCTGAAGTACGACTGCCGGCGGGCCCTCGCGGTCGTCGCGCGCGGCTTCAACATGTACGGCGAGCCCGTGCTCATCGAGGGCTCCGAGCTGCTCGCCCGGGCGATCCAGCACGAGACCGACCACCTCGACGGCGTGCTCTTCATCGACCGCCTCGACCAGGCGGCGCGCAAGGCGGCGATGAAGGAGATCCGCGACTCGGACTGGTTCGGCGTCGAGAGGCCGACCGTCAAGCTGTCGCCGCACGCCACGCGCGGGTTCGCCATCTGATGCGGCTCGCCTTCGCAGGCACGCCCGAGGTGGCGCTGCCGTCCCTGAACGCGATCGCCGAGTCCCGGCACGAGCTCGTCGCCGTCGTCACCCGACCCGACGCCCCCGCCGGCCGCGGCCGGCGACTGGTCGCCAGTCCGGTGGCGCAGCGTGCCGAGGAGCTGGGCATCCCCGTCCTCAAGCCCGAGCACCCGCGCGACCCCGCGTTCCAGGACGAGCTCAAGGCGCTCGACGTCGACTGCGTGCCGGTCGTCGCCTACGGCGCGCTCCTCCCTGCCAGCGCGCTCGACATCCCGCGGCACGGATGGGTCAACCTCCACTTCTCGCTGCTGCCGCAGTGGCGCGGGGCCGCGCCGGTGCAGCACGCCATCTGGGCCGGTGACGAGTTCAGCGGTGCGACCACCTTCCGGATCGTCCCGGCGCTCGACGCGGGCCCGACCTTCGGTGTGATGACCGAGCGCATCCGGCCCGCCGACACCGCGGGCGACCTGCTGGGCCGGCTGGCCGAGGGGGGAGCGCAGCTGCTGGTCGCCACGCTCGACGGCATCGACGACGGCTCCCTCGAGGCGCGGGAGCAGCCGACCGACGACGTCACCGTGGCGCCGAAGATCACCGTGGACGACGCCCGCGTCGACTGGTCCGAACCGGCCGCCGCCGTCGACCGCCGGATCCGGGCCTGCACCCCGGCGCCGGGTGCGTGGACGACGGTCGCGGGGGAGCGGTTCAAGCTCGGCCCGGTGACGCCCGACGCCGAGGAGGCGCCGCTGGCTCCGGGGGAGCTGCGGGTCACCAAGCGCTCGGTGCACGTCGGTACCGCCAGCGTTCCCGTGCGCCTGGGCCAGGTCCGCCCCACCGGCCGCAAGGAGATGGCGGCCGCCGACTGGGCCAGGGGCGTCGTACTGCCCGACGGGGCTACCTTCGGATCGTGACCAGACCGGCGACGCCCGACGACATCGGGCAGATCTGCCTGTCGCTGCCGGAGGTCGAGCTCGGCGTCAGCTGGGGCGACCGCCCGACCTACAAGGTCCCGCGCGGCGACAAGGGCCGCGGCTTCGTCCTCCAGCGGGCGCCGCACAAGACCGCCGTCGACCCCACGACCGGCGAGCTCTACGACGACCTGCTGGTGATCCGCACCCCGACCGAGGCCGACAAGCTGGCCCTGGTCGCCGATGACAGCCTGCCGTTCTTCACGATCGACCACTTCAACCACTACAACGCGGTGCTCGTGCAGGAGTCGCGGCTCGGTGAGATCGCCGTCGAGGAGCTGCGCGAGGTGATCGAGGACGCCTGGCGGGCCGTCGCCCCCAAGAAGCTCGTGAAGGAGCTGGATGGCTGACCCCCGCAAGCGCCGCGGACCGGGCGGGCGCCCGCCGCGCCGCGCCCGCGTCGACCCCGCCCGCGAGATCGCGTTCGAGGTACTCACCCGCGTCCGCACCGAGGACGCCTACGTCAACCTGCTCCTCCCGGTGCTGCTCCGGCGCGCCGGCCTGACCGGCCGTGACGCCGCGTTCACCACCGCGCTCGTCTCCGGGACGGTCCGCGGACAGCTGACCTACGACGCCGTCATCGACGCCTGCGTCGACCGCTCCCCGCACCCCAAGGTCCGCGACGCCCTGCGGCTCGGCGCGCACCAGCTCCTCGGGATGCGGGTCGCGACGCACGCCGCGGTCAGCACCACGGTCGACCTGGTCAGGTCGCAGGCCGGTCCGGGCGCGGCGGGGTTCGCCAACGCGGTGATGCGGCGGATCGGCGAGGCCGACCTGAGCACCTGGGTCAGGCGCCTGGCGCCGGAGGACCCGGCCGGCTTCCGCTCCATCGCCTTCAGCCATCCGCGCTGGGTCGTGGACACACTCACCGAGGCGGTCGGGGCCGACGAGGTCGACGCGCTGCTCGAGGCCGACAACGCGCCGCCGAAGGTCACGCTCGTGGCACGGCCGGGCCGGGCCACGGTGGACGAGCTGGGCGGTACACCGACCGGCCTGTCGCCGTACGCCGTCGTGCTCGACGCCGGCGACCCCGGAGCCGTCCCGGCCGTCGCCGAGGGGCGGGCCGGCGTGCAGGACGAGGGGTCGCAGCTGGTGGCGCTCGCCGCTGCGGACGCGCCGCTCTCCGGCGCCGACCGGCTCTGGCTGGACCTCTGCGCCGGCCCGGGCGGCAAGTCGGCCCTCCTGGCCGCGCTGGCCGCGGAGCGGGGCGCCGTGCTGGTCGCCAACGAGGCCCAGCCGCACCGTGCGACGCTGGTCCGGCGCAGCCTCACCGACCCGGTCGCGGAGCGCTGGTTCGGCGGGACCGCCGGCGTCGTGGCGGGGGACGGGCGACGACCGCCGTTCCGCGAGGGCACCTTCGACCGGGTGCTGGTCGACGCGCCGTGCAGCGGCCTCGGCGCCCTGCGTCGGCGGCCCGAGGCCCGATGGCGCCGGCGACCCGAGGACCTCGACGGTCTGGTCCCGCTCCAGCGCGACCTGCTCATGAGTGCGCTGCGGCTGGTGCGGCCGGGTGGTGTGGTGCTGTACGCGACGTGCTCGCCGGTCCTGGCCGAGACGCGCGGGGTCGTCGAAGCGGTTCTCGGCGCGCACCCGGAGGTCCGGCTGGAGCCGGTCACGGGCGTCGCGGGCGCGGTGGCCGACGCCGACGGTCCCGTGCCCGGCACGGTCCAGCTCTGGCCGCACCGGCACGGGACCGACGCCATGTTCATGGCGCTGCTGCGCCGGGACTGATCAGTCGACCCAGTGCAACGTCGCGCCGAGCTCGTCGGCGGCGGTCTTCGACGTGCCCTGGCCGGGCTGGAGGGTCACGAAGAGGCCGTCGTGGACCTTGCTGACGAAGTAGCCGTCGTCGGCCGACTTGGCGGTGAACGCCGCGTAGTCGCTCGCCCGGCGCCAGATCACGCTCACGAGCCGCCCGTCGTCGGCGGTGCAGCCGCCCTTGTCGTCGCCGCCGGCGAGGTCGCAGGTCCACCCGGGGGCGGAGAACGTCACGGGCACGTGGTCGACGAGCGGCGGGAGGGCCTCCCAGGGCGTCACGGCGGTGATGCGCGGGTAGAGCTCCTTGACTGCCGCGACGTCCGACTGTGGTGCCTCCGAGTCGAGGTCGGCCACCCAGCTGTGGCCCCAGCGGCTCACGGTCACGTCCCGGCCGTGCAGGCTGAAGACCAGGCCGTCAGCGAGCGGCGCCTTCGTCGGCGTGGGTGCCGCGGAGGCGGTCTGCCTCGGCTCCGCCGCGAACCCGCCGTCGACCTGGCGGGGGTCGCTGCCGCCGGCGATCTGCGCGCCGCCCACGGCGACGACCGCGACACCGGTCGCGGCCGCGAGCGAGACGCCGGCCCGGCGCCGCAGCCTGATCCGGGTGCCGGCCCGGGTCGAGGCGGCGACGAGGTGGTCGAGGTCGGGGTGGACCCCGGCGACGCGGTCGTGGAGCGCCGTACCCAGGCGGGAGTCGAAGTCGGTCATGACGGGGTCCTCTCGGAGAGATCGAGGTGGTCGAGCAGGGGCCGCAGGCGCAGGAGCGCGCGGCGGGCCCGGGTGCGGACGGCGGTCTCGGTCAGGTCGAGGTCGATCGCCGTGTCGGCCACGCTCCTGTCCTCCCAGTAGCGCAGCACCACCACCGCCCGGTCGAGCGCGGGCAGGGTGGCGAGCGCGGCCAGGAGGTCCAGGCGCGCGGCGTGGTCGACCGGGAGCGTCTCGAGCTCGGCGCCCACGGTCAGGTCGACCGGCTGCTCGCTGTTGCGCCGCAGCCGCCGGTGCGAGAGGAACGTGTTGAGCAGCGTCGTCCGCGCATAGGCGAGCGGGTTGTCAGCCGCGCTCACCCGTCCCCACCGCGCGAACACCTTGGCGTACGTCGCCTGGGTCAGGTCCTCGGCCAGGTGGTGGTCACCGGTCAGCAGCAGCGCCGCGCGGTGCAGCTGGGTGCCCGTGGCCCGCACGAAGTCCGCGTACTCGTCGTGGTTCCTCTTCACACCTCGTTCGACGCCTCGACCCCACGGTCGTGTTGCACTCATTCGTCGAGGACGTGCCGGAGGTAGCGGTGCGGCTCCGCGAGGTAGGCGCGCCAGTGGTGGACGAGCTCGAGGTCCTCCCAGGTCGTCGGCCGCAGTCCCCAGGGTCCGACCTCGAGGATCGTCGCCCCGGGCATCGCCGCCAGCACCGGCGAGTGGGTGGCGCACAGGACCTGTCCGCCGGTCGCCGCGAGCTCGTGCAGGACCGAGACGAGGCCGAGCGTCGCGGAGAACGACAACGCCGCCTCGGGCTCGTCGAGGCAGTAGAAGCCGGGGGAGTCGAAGCGCGTCCTGAGCACCGCGAGGAAGGACTCCCCGTGGCTCATCTCGTGGAAGCGGGGGTCGCGACTGGCGCCGAGGGACTCCACATGGGAGTACCAGCCGTGCATCGTCTCGGCCCGGAGGAAGAACCCCCAGCGGCCGGTGCCGATCCCGCGCTGGAGCACGAGCGCGCCGCCGAGGTCGGACTCGGTGCGGCGGGTGGAGTGATGGCTGTTGCGGCTCCCGCCCTCGGGGCTGAGGCCGTAGGCCATCGCGACCGCCTCCACGATCGTGGACTTGCCCGACCCGTTCTCGCCCACGAGGAACGTGACGCCTGGGGGGAGGGCGAGACCCTCCCCGAGCAGCTGCTCGACGGCCGGGACCGTGCGCGGCCACTCACCGCGCCGGAGGTCATGGTCGTCCCGCGCGGTGACCCGCACCACCGGTGGCTGGTCGAAGTCCACGCGCTGACGATAGGGCCTCGACCCCCTAGGCTCGGGCCCATGGCGAGCCCCTTCGTCGAGATCGAGGTCGACGACCGCGTCGTCAAGGTGACCAACCCCGAGCGGGTCTACTTCCCGAAGCTCGGGCTCACCAAGCTGGACCTCGTCGACTACTACCTGGCGGTCGGCCCCGGCATCGTCAACGCGCTGTTCGAGCGACCGTGCATGCTGCACCGCTTCCCGACCGGCCTGGACGGCGAGAAGGTCCACCAGAAGCGGCTGCCGGCCGGCGCGCCCGACTGGGTCGAGACGGTGCGGCTGTTCTTCCCGCGGTGGAAGCGGACCGCCGACGAGCTGTGCGTCACCGAGCTGGGCGCGGTCATCTGGGCGGTGCAGATGTCGACCGTCGAGTTCCATCCGTGGAACAGCCGCCGTGAGGACACCGAGAAGCCCGACGAGTGGCGCATCGACCTCGACCCGGGGCCGGACTGCCCGTGGGAGACCGTCCAGCAGGTTGCCGTGGTGGTCCACGAGGTGCTCGACGAGCTCGGCGCCGTCGGCTACCCGAAGACCAGCGGCGGCAAGGGGCTGCACGTCTACGTCAGGATCCCGCCGGCCCACGGCTTCCAGGAGGTACGCCGGGCGGCGCTCGCGTTCGCCCGCGAGGTCGAGCGCCGCGCGCCGCAGGACGTCACCACCGCGTGGTGGCGCAAGGACCGGGACCCCGCCCAGCTGTTCGTCGACTACAACCAGAACACCCGCGACCACACCATCGCGTCGGCGTACTCCGTCAGGGGCGTCCCCGAGGCCCGCGTCTCCACACCGGTCCGGTGGGAGGAGGTGCCCGACGTGCATCCGAACGACTTCACGATCCGCACCGTCCCCGAGCGGTTCGCGCGGATCGGGGACCTGCACGCCCACATCGACGACCACGTCTTCGACATCGCGCCGCTGCTGGAATGGGCCGAGCGCGACGAGCGCGCGGGCAGCGAGACACCGCCGGAGCCCGAGGACTGACCGGCATGGACGCGGGCGGTGCGGTCACCGACGCGCGTGACGTCAGCGACCACCCAGAAGGTGCGGCGTGCCGCCCAGCAGCGGTTCGACCACGACCGGCTCCTCCCCGGGCAGGCCGCGGCCGCGCTCCTCGACGGGGCGACCGTGGTCGTCTCGCCGCTGACCGTCCTCTTCGACGAGGTCCGCTACCGAACCCTGCCGACCGAGCTGGTCACGGAGCACGGGCTGCTCGAGAAAAGGGGGTGACCGAGCGTCGGTGCGGGGCGGCAGGATGACGCCATGAGCGACTTCCTCGACCTGCACCGGCCCGGCGACCCCCTCGTGATGCCGAACCCCTGGGACGTCGGCTCCGCCCGCATCCTGGCCTCGCTCGGCGCCCGTGCCCTGGCGACGACGAGCAGTGGCTTCGCCGCGACGCTGGGCCGGCTCGACGGGTCGGTGACCCGCGACGAGGCCATCGGCCACGCGGCCGCGATCGCTGCGGCTGTCGGCGTTCCCGTCTCGGCCGACCTCGAGAACTGCTTCGCCGACGACCCTGCCGGCGTCGCCGAGACGGTCGCCCGTGCCAAGGCGGCCGGCCTCGCGGGCTGCTCGGTCGAGGACTGGAGCGGCAGCGAGATCTACGACGTCGAGCTGGCCACCGAGCGCGTGGCCGCCGCCGTCGAGGCGGCCGGCGAGGACTTCGTGATCACCGCTCGGGCGGAGAACCTGCTCCACGGCGGCGACCTCGACGACACGCTCACGCGGCTGCGGCGCTTCCAGGAGGCGGGCGCCCCGGTCCTCTTCGCGCCCGGCGCCGTCACCGAGGAGCAGATCCGCGCCGTGGTCGGCGGCGTCGACCGGCCGGTGAACGTCCTGGCGTTCCCGGGCACACCACCGGTGGCGCGACTCGCGGAGCTGGGGGCCGCGCGCGTCTCGACCGGTGGCGCGCTGGCCTACGCGGCGTACGCAGCCCTCGCCACGGCGGGGCACGAGCTGCTCGAGCAGGGCACCTACGGCTACTGGTCGGGCGCCGGCGCCGGCCGCGAGGCGGTCACGCACGCCTTCGCGGGCGGCTCCTAGGATTCCGGCGTGGGCCACATCCAGATCACCCCGAGCATCCTCAACGCCGACTTCGCCGACCTGGGGGCCGAGGTCGCCCGCATCGGCAGCGCCGACTGGGTGCACGTCGACGTGATGGACAACCACTTCGTGCCCAACCTGACCTTCGGGCCGACGATGGTGGAGGCGCTGGCCCGTTCCAGTGACCTGCCGCTCGACGCGCACCTCATGATCGAGGACCCCGACCGATGGGCGCCCGGCTATGCCGAGGCCGGTGCCCGCAGCGTCACCTTCCACGTCGAGGCGGCGACGGCACCGGTCCGTCTCGCCCGCGAGATCCGCGCGCAGGGGGCCCGGGCGAGCATGGCGCTCAGGCCCGCGACCCCGATCGAGCCGTACGCCGACCTGCTGCCCGAGCTCGACATGGTGCTCGTGATGACGGTCGAGCCCGGCTTCGGCGGCCAGAAGTTCCTGGATCTGTGCCTGCCCAAGATCCGGCGCACCCGCGAGCTGATCGCCCGGCACGGCGGCGACATCTGGCTGCAGGTCGACGGCGGCGTCAGCCTCGAGACCATCGAGCGCTGCGCCGAGGCGGGCGCCGACGTGTTCGTCGCCGGCTCGGCCGTCTACTCCGCCGACGACCCCGACGCCATGGTCGCCGCGCTGCGGGAGCGGGCCGGGTCCGCCGCCCGGTCCGCCGCGGGCGGTGAGTAGTCAACCGTTTGCGCGGGTCGGATGGTTGATGGCGCACCGCCGCACCACGCGGCGGTGAGTGGTCGACCGGGTCGGCGCGTCAGCTGGTTGCCGGCTCACCGCTGCCCGCGCGCCGCCCCACCCCGGTGAGCAGCCACTCAGCCACACCCCAGACGGTTGACCACTCACCGCCCAGCGCCAACCTCCCTAGAGTGACCCCATGCGCTACGAGTGGGGTCGCGACCACGCGCTGCTCCGCGACGGGGAGACCGTCGGGACGGCCGAGAAGTCGTGGTGGCGCGAGCGGGCGACGGTCTCGACCGACGCCGGGACGTGGAGCTTCCGGGCGCTCGGCTGGAAACGGCTCATGATCACCGGGCCCGACGGCATCGAGCGCCTCGGCGCGGTCCGCACCGGCTGGCTCAGCGAGGTCTGGACGGTGACCGGCGAGCACGGGACGTACGAGGTCCGTCCGGCCGGCATCCTCAGCAGCCGCCTCGTCGTCCGGCGCGCCGGCGCGGAGGTGGGGCGGCTGACGCCCGCCCGCTGGTGGACCGACCGGCCGGCCCTGGAGCTCTCCACCGAGCTGTCGCTCGGCGACGCCGTGCTGCTGCTCTGGGTCGGCTACGTGATCCGCCAGCGGACCACCGCCGCGGGCAGCGGAGGCGCGACGGCAGCGGTGTGAGTCCCGCCTGACGGAACTCACACCGCCGGGCTGGACATCCGGGCTATCCTCGACTCGACGAGTGAACAACTCGCGTGCTCTGGGGTCGGTGTAATTCCGAACCGGCGGTGAAAGTCCGCGACCCGATGGCAGCCAGTCATCGGTTGACCAGGTGAGATTCCTGGACCGACGGTGAAAGTCCGGATGGGAAGCGCACGCACCTGCTCCTCGCCGGACCCTCCTCCCGGAGGCGACGGCTCTCGAGCACATTGTCAGGCCCCAGGGTCCGCGACCGGACCGCGAAGGGGCCTTTTCCATGTCTGAGGTCAGCGTGGAGCGCGCGGCGATGACGCGCGCCCTCGAGCTGGCGGCCAGCCCCGATGCGCCGCTGTGGCCCAACCCACGCGTCGGCTGCGTCCTCGTCGGGCCGGACGGCTCGACGATCGCCGAGGGCTACCACCGTGGCGCCGGCACCCCGCATGCCGAGGCGGACGCGCTCGCCCGCGCGGGAGCCGCGGCCCGCGGCGCGACCGCCGTCGTCACCCTCGAGCCGTGCAACCACACCGGTCGGACCGGCCCGTGCTCGGAGGCCCTCATCGCCGCCGGCGTACGGCGGGTGCTGTTCGCGCAGGCCGACCCCAATCCGGTCGCCGCCGGGGGAGCGGCACGCCTGCGCGACGCGGGCATCGAGGTCGACTCAGGACTGTTCGCCGACCAGGCCCGTGCCCTCAACGCCGTCTGGACGCGCGCCACCCAGTGGCAGCGACCGTTCGTCACCTGGAAGTTCGCCGCGACGCTCGACGGGCGCAGCGCGGCGGCGGACGGCACCAGCCGCTGGGTCTCGTCGACCGCTGCCCGGCGCGACACCCACCGCCTCCGGGCGCTCAGCGACACGATGCTGGTCGGCAGCAACACGGTCGCCGTCGACGACCCGGAGCTCACCGTCCGTGACGAGCACGACCGGCCGGTGAGGACACAGCCGCTACGCGTCGTCATGGGGCTGCGCGACCTCCCCTCCGGCAAGCGGATCTTCAACGACCGAGCCGAGACCCTCCAACTGCGCACCCGCGATCCGCAGCAGGCGCTCAAAGAGCTGTGGGTCCGCGACCGGCGGCACGTGTTCCTGGAGGGCGGCCCGACCCTCGCGGCCGCGTTCCTCCGTGCCGGGCTCGTCGACGAGATCGTCGCCTACGTCGCGCCGATGCTCCTCGGGGACGGTCGCAACGCCGTCGCCGACCTCGGGATCGACACCATCGCCGACGCCTTGCGGCCGCGCGTCACCGACGTGACCGTTCTGCCGGGGATCGACGGCGAGGAGCCGAACGTCCGGCTCACCCTCACGCCACCCACCACCGAAAGGGACCGCTGATGTTCACCGGGATCGTCGAGGAGCTCGGCACCGTCTCCGCACTGGAGGACCAGGGCGACGCCGTACGGCTCACCATCGCCGCCGCCACCGTGCTCGAGGACGTCAAGCACGGCGACTCGATCGCGGTCAACGGCTGCTGCCTGACCGTGACCGCCCTCGAGGGGGACACCTGGACAGCCGACGTGATGCAGGAGACGCTCGACAAGACGTCGCTGCGCGGCGTCGCGCCGGGCGACGTCGTCAACCTCGAGCGGGCGGTCACCCCGCAGACCCGGCTCGGCGGTCACATCGTCCAGGGCCACGTCGACGGCGTCGGGCGCCTCCTGGCCCGCACCCCCAGCGAGCACTGGGAGGTCGTCGAGATCTCGCTGCCCACGGCGCTGAGCCGGTACGTCGTCGACAAGGGCTCGATCGCGGTCGACGGCGTCAGCCTCACCGTGGTGGCCGCGGGGGAGGAGAGCTTCACCGTCAGCCTCATCCCCGAGACGCTCGCCCGCACCACGCTCGGCCGCAAGCAGACCGGCGACCTGGTCAACCTCGAGACCGACATCATCGCCAAGCACGTCGAGAGGCTGCTCGGCGGAACGGGAGAGAACCGATGAGCACCCAGCACCCGGGAGTCAGGCTCGACGACGTCGAGCGGGCCGTCGCCGACATCGCCGCCGGCAAGGCGGTGATCGTCGTCGACGACGAGAGCCGCGAGAACGAGGGCGACATCATCTTCGCCGCCAGCAAGGCGACGCCGGAGCTGATGGCGTTCACGATCCGGCACAGCAGCGGGGTCATCTGCGTCCCCATGGCCGCGCAGCTGCTCGACGACCTCGACATCCCCCTCATGACGCCGCACAACACCGACCGGCACCGGACGGCCTACACCGTCAGCGTCGACGCCCGCGACGGCGTCTCGACGGGGATCTCGGCCGCCGACCGCGCCCGCACCGCGCGGCTCCTCGCCGACCCCGCTACGACGCCGCAGCAGCTCACCCGCCCGGGACACGTGTTCCCGCTGCGCTACCGCGAGGGCGGGGTGCTGGTCAGGAGGGGCCACACCGAGGCAGCCGTCGACCTCGCCCGACTCGCCGGGCTCGAGGAGGCCGGCGTCCTGGTGGAGGTCGTCAACGACGACGGCACGATGAAGCGCGCGCCGCAGCTGCGGGAGTTCGCCGACGAGCACGGCCTGGCGATGATCTCGATCGAGCAGCTCGTCACCTACCGGCGCCGCCACGACATCCTGGTGGAGCGTGCCGCCGAGACACGACTGCCGACGGCGTACGGCGACTTCACCGCCTACGGCTTCCGCATCGCCGTCGACGCCTCCGAGCACGTCGCGCTCGTCTACGGCGACCTGTCGGGCGACGACCAGAGCCCGGTCCTCACCCGCGTCCACTCCGAGTGCCTCACCGGTGACGTGTTCGGCAGCCGCCGCTGCGACTGCGGGCCGCAGCTGGAGGAGAGCCTGCGCCGTGTCGTCGCGGAGGGCCGTGGGGTCGTCGTCTACCTGCGCGGCCACGAGGGCCGCGGGATCGGGCTGGTGGCCAAGCTGCAGGCCTACCAGCTGCAGGACGGCGGCCGTGACACGGTGGACGCCAACCTCGACCTCGGCCTGCCCGCCGACGCGCGGCACTACGCCGCCGCGAGCCAGATCCTCCGCGACCTCGGCGTGTCCGAGGTGCGGCTGCTCACCAACAACCCGGAGAAGGTCTCCGAGCTCGAGGACTACGGCGTCACGGTGGCCGAACGGGTGCCACTGACGCCACGCCCGAACGACCACAACATCGCCTACCTCATCACCAAGCGCGACAGGATGGGCCACGTCCTGCCGGATCTCGACCTAGGAGCTGCCCAGTGAGCGGTGCCGGAGCACCCCAGACCCACGCCACGGACTGTCACGACCTGCGCGTCGCCCTCGTCGCCGCGTCCTGGCACGAGCAGGTCATGGACGGCCTGATCGCCGGCGCCGAGCGCGCCTTCGCCGACCACAAGATCGAGGCGGCCGTCGTGACCCGCGTGCCTGGGACGTTCGAGCTGCCCGTCGTGGCGAGCGCGCTCGCCCAGCAGGGCTTCGACGCGGTCGTCGCCCTCGGCGTCGTGATCAGGGGCGGCACCCCGCACTTCGACTACGTGTGCAGCGCCGCCACCGACGGGCTGACCCGCGTCGCGCTCGACCACACGGTCGCGATCGGCTTCGGCGTGCTCACCTGCGACGACGAGGCGCAGGCGCTCGACCGGGCGGGGCTGGCGGGCTCGAGCGAGGACAAGGGTTATGAGGCGGCCGCCGCCGCTTTGCAGACCGCGCAGACGATCAAGCGGATCCGCAGCCCGTTCCAGACGTAGGCCCAGACCGACGACCAGACCGAGGACCAGACCGACGACCAGACCCGCGACCGGTCGTCGGACGTTGTGAGACCGGCGACGACCCTCGCCGGCGCACCGCCTAGGCTGTGGCCCCGTGAAGACGTTCGAGCAGCTGTGGGCCGAGCTCTCCGAGAAGGCCGTCAGCCGTCCTGCGGGTTCCGGCACCGTCGCGGAGCTCGATGCCGGCGTCCATGCGATCGGCAAGAAGCTGGTCGAGGAGGCCGCCGAGTCCTGGATGGCGGCCGAGCACGAGGGCAAGGACGCGGCGGCGCTGGAGATCAGCCAGCTGCTCTACCACGCCCAGGTCCTGATGCTCGCGACCGGCCTCGAGCTCGACGACGTCTACGCCCACCTGTGAGGACAACCGTGTCAGACGACAAGCCCGGCTACCTCCGCATCGCCGTGCCCAACAAGGGCGCGCTGGCGGAGGCGGCCTCGACGATGCTGCGCGAGGCCGGCTACCGGCAGCGCGACGACAGCAAGCGCCTCACCCTCCTCGACGAGGAGAACGGCGTGGAGTTCTTCTACCTCCGCCCGCGCGACATCGCGCTCTACGTCGGCGAGGGCACCCTCGACGTCGGCATCACCGGCCGCGACCTGCTGCACGACTCCGGGGCGAAGGCCGACGAGGTCGTCCAGCTCGGCTTCGGCCGCAGCACGTTCCGGTTCGCCGGACCGGCGGGCCGCTACACCAGCACCGACGACCTGGCCGGCAAGCGCATCGCGACGTCCTACACCGGCGTCGTGGAGGCGTTCCTCCAGCAACGAGGGATCGACGCGAGCGTGACCCGCCTCGACGGCGCCGTGGAGTCCTCGATCCAGCTCGGGGTGGCCGACGTGATCGCCGACGTGGTCGAGACCGGCTCGACGCTGCGACAGGCCGGCCTCGACGTGTTCGGGGAGACGATCCTGGAGTCGGAGGCGGTGGTCATCACCTGCGGCCGCCGGGGTGCTCCGACGTCGTTCGAGACGTTCCGGCGCCGGATCGAGGGCGTCATGATCGCGCGCAGCTACGTGATGATGGACTACGACATCCGCGCCGCCGACCTCGCCGCCGCCACCGAGCTCACGCCCGGGCTGGAGGGCCCGACGGTCAGCCCGCTGCACCGCGAGGGCTGGGTGGCCGTCCGCGCCATGGTGCCCCGCGAGGGCGCTCAGCGGCTCATGGACAACCTCTACTCGCTCGGCGCGCGCGCCATCCTGCTCACCGACATCCATGCCTGCCGACTCTGAGTCGACCGACCCGGGCCTGCCGACCCTCCCGCACACCTACCGTCCGCTGGGACCGCGCATCGTCGCGGTCGTCCTCGTGGTCGGGCTCGGTGTCGTCTGCGCGATGGCGTGGATCGGGTTCGACGAGGCGACCAAGGCCGCGTTCGACGTCTTCCAGAAGATCACAATGGCGTTCTTCGCCCTGATGATCCTGGCGTGCGTGCACGCGCTCACCCGCTCGCGCGTGAGCGCGACCAAGGAGAAGCTGATCGTGGTCAACGGCTACCGCCGGCGCGAGCTGGCCTGGGCCCAGGTCGTCGCCGTCAGGTTGCCGCCGGGCGCGCCCTGGGCCCGGCTCGACCTGGCCGACGGGTCCGAGATCTCCGCGATGGGGATCCAGGGCTCCGACGGCAACCGGGCCGCGGCCGCCGTCCGCGACCTGCGCCGGCTGGTCGCCGAGCTCGGCTGAGGACGCTCAGTCGGTCGAGCGGACGCCCCACGAGGCGCTGACCCGCTCGCCGGGCGCCAGCCGGACCAGGTCGAGGCCCGAGTTGAAGGCGTCGGGTGGCGCCGTCATCGGCTCGACGGCGAGGGAGTGCCGCGCCGTCGCCGGCACGTCGTCGGCGGTGTAGAGCATCAGCCACTGGTGGCGTCCGTCGACCCACAGCTCCACGCCGGTGCCCTCGGGGGCGCGCAGCCGTGCCGTCGCGCGGCCGTCCTCACCGCGCTGCAGCCGCCCGTAGGCGTGGTTGAGCACGAGGTCGCCGAGCTCTCGCGGCGTGCGCAGGTCGTACGGCGTCCCGTCCACGTCCTCCGTGCCCGTCGGGAGCAGCCGCTCGGCGTCGGTGAGCATCCGCACCTCGGCCGGGACCTCGACCGTCCAGCCGTCGACCGGCCCGGCACCGGCGAGCAGGTAGGGGTGGGCGCCTGAGGCGTACGGTGCCACCGTGTCCGACCTGTTCGTCGCTGTCTGCGTCACGGTCAGGCCGTCCGCGCCGAGCGCATAGCCGACCTCGACGTCGAGCGTCCATGGATAGCCGGTCTGGCTCATGAGGCGGTAGCCCAGCGTGACATGGTCGGGCCGGTGGGCGACCAGCGACCAGGCGGCCCACCTCACCAGCCCGTGCGAGGCGTTGTGCCGGGACGGCTCGCTGAGCGCCAGCTGCTGGGAGTCGCCCTCGAACCGGTAGCGGCCGTCGCGGATCCGGTTCGGCCAGGGCATCAAGAGCTGGCCGCGACCGCCGGAGGCGGTGCGGTCCTCCTCGAAGCCGTCGAGCAGCGGCCTGCCCCGGTGGGTCAGCGCCCGCAGCGCCCCTCCGCTCTCGGTGACGACGGCGGCGTAGTCGCCGCTGCTGATGTGGAACTGCTGTCCGCTCGGAGCTAGCACGCTCCCACGGTAGTGCCCGCGACTTGACCTCCCGGCGCCCCCTGTCGGATGGTCGTGACTCTGTCCCAGACCTCGGAGAAGCCCACGCTGTGCCGTCCCATGCCCCTCAGCGCCCGCGCGTGCGGCTGCGCGACGCCGTCCTCGTCGGTGCTCTGGTCCTCGGCCTGGCGGTCGCGGCGGCCCTGGTCTTCAGGCCCGCGGGCGACGAGCCCGGTGCGGCGCAGCCGGCGGCCCAGCACCACGCGGCGACGCCGACGCCGACACCCACTGCTTCCCCGTCCACCCCGCCTCCTCCTCCGCCGCGGGTGACGGCCGGGGCTGCGCCCCGTCTCACGGCCGACCCGGTGTCGGGCCGGCGGCTGGTGGCGAAGGTCCACCACCGGCACGGCTGGACGCCGGGCGTGCGGTTCACCTATCAGTGGTTCCTCGACGGCGAGCGGATCCCCGGGGCGACGAAGCGCACGTTGGTGCCCACCGACCGGATGATCGGTCGCCGGGTGTCGGTGCGGACCACCGGACGGGTCCCCGGCTACCGGCCCGCCTCGGTGCGGTCGAAGGCCCGGACGGTCCTGCCCGACAACCCGCTCGCCGGCGGGAAGTGGGCGGTCTACCGCGGTCCCTGGAACGGCATCTACCCCGCCTACGAGCGGGCCAGCGGCGAGGACAAGCGGCTGCTCGGCCGGATCGCGCTCCAGCCGCGCGTCATCTGGTTCGCCTCCGAGTTCTCGACCAGCTCCATCCGCACCCAGCTGCGCGACTTCATCGCCGAGCAGCAGGCCGAGTTCGGGAAGGACGCGCTCATCCAGATCGCCGTCTTCCGCGAGTGGCCGCACGGCGAGGGCGGCCGCGGCAAGCCGCTGAGCGGCAGCGAGCAGGCGGCGTACCGCGCCTGGGTGGACGCCGCCGCCGACGCGATCGGGGATGCCCGCGTCGCGATGGTGCTCGAGCCCGACCTCGGCCTCAACGCCGTCCCCAACAACTCCTGGGAGACCCGGACCGCCGATCCCGGCGCCCGGCTCGGCCTGGTGAAGTACGCCGCCCGGCGCTTCTCGGAGCTGCCCCGCACGAACGTCTACCTCGACGCCTCCGACGCCGACTGGCTCTCGATCGCGAAGATCGTGCCGGTGCTCGAGGCGGCTGGCATCCAGTACACCCGCGGCTTCGCCCTCGGTGCGACGCACTACTCCAGCGTCGGCGGCAACGTCGACTACGGCATGGACATCATCGCCGCGCTCGAGCGCGCCGGCATCGACGGCAAGAAGTTCGTCATCGACACCGCCGACAACGGCCGGCCGTTCACCTGGATGCAGCACCGCTCCGAGCACCCGGGCGACGACTTCGACAACGCGATCACCTGCCGCAGCGTCTCGGACAGCACCTGCGACACACTCGGCGTACCGCCGACCACCGACGTCGCCGGTCAGTCCGGGCTCGGGCTCACGGCGCAGCAGCAGGCCGACGCCCTGCGCAACGTCGACGCCTACCTGTGGTTCGGCCGGCCATGGCTGGTCCGGCAGGCCTCGCCGTTCTCCTTGTCGCGCTCGCTCCAGGTGGCGCGCACGACGCCGTTCCAGTGAGACCGCTCAGGTCTCGATGACCATGTCGGCCCGCTCGCGGGTGCGGTCGCGAGCGAACAGCGCCGCTTCGTCGCGGGCCCACTGCTCCCAGTACGGCGCGAAGTCGTCGCCGTCGCGCTCGATCCCGCGCCGCTTCCGCACGTCGTGCGCGGCGTCCAGCCACACCAGCGTCGTCACCCACGGCGCGATCTCCGGCGACCACGACCCGACCCCCTCGAGGACGAGCAGACGGCTCGGCGCGACCTGACGCGTCTCCGCCCAGCCGCCCGCGTGCCAGTCCCAGCGCCGCCACGAGCCGGCCGTGCCGCGCGCGAGCGGTTCCAGCAGTGCGCGGACGGAGCCGGCGAGCCCCGGCAGGCCCGCCCAGCCCTCCAGCAGCTCGTCGGTGCGCACCACGGTCGCGTCCGGGGCGAGCTCGGCGAGCGCGTCCGCCAGCGTCGACTTGCCGGAGCCGGCCGGCCCGTCGACGCAGACCAGCCGGCCCGTGCCGAGCGACGCCGGCCGATCGAGGGTCAGTGCCAGGACCTCCCGGGCGTCGTCAGAAGGCGAGCCCATGCCCGCGGTACGTCGGCACGTCGTCGACCAGCTGGTCGCCGGCCAGGAGGTGGGCGGTGGTGGTGTGCTCGAACAGCTCGCCGGACTTCGCGTGCCGGAACCACACGAGGTCGCCGACCGACAGCATCGCCGCGGTGGGGCCGGTGAGCGGCGTCTGCACCTCGCCCGCGCCCTCCAGGCCCGTGAGCGCGAGGCCGGCGGGAGCCCAGGGGAGCGGGAGCCGGTCGGGGCCGACCGGACCGGAGGCGATCAGCCCACCGCCGTGCACGGTGGCGGTCCGGTCGTCCGGGCGCCGGGTCACCGGCACGCCGAAGTAGGCGGCCGGTCGCGGCGCGAAGGAGCGGAAGTGGTCGAAGAGGCCGGGCACGAGGAGCCCGGAGCCGGCCGTCAGCTCGGTCACGACCGGGTCGGACGCCGAGGTCTCGAGCGACCCGGAGCCGCCGGCGTTCCAGAACGCCAGCTCGGCGACCCGCGAGATCCCCTCGGACACGGTCGCCCGGCGCTCGGCCAGCTGCGCGACCGACATCGTCTTGAGCCGGCGGACCATCGCCGAGCGGAGCCGCTGGCCGGGCACCTGGTCCGGCACGCCGGCCACCTGGCCCTCGTACGTCATCACACCGGCCAGGGTGAAGCCGGGGCGCTGGAGGTGCCGTGCGAGCTCCTCCGCCGCGGCCGCCGAGGTGACGGGGGAGCGGCGGGGGCCGACCCTCGTCAGGCCGAGGTCGAGGCCGGCGTCGACGTCGATCGCGACCCGCACCGGGACGGCCTTCGAGGTGCGCACCGAGTCGACGACGTCGAGATGGTCGACCGAGTCGACCATGAGCGTGATGCGGGCGGCGGCACGCGGCGACGCGACGAGCCGGGCGAGGGCGCCGCGGTCGACGGTGGGGTAGGCGACGACGATGTCGTCGCTGACGTCGTTCTCCTCCAGCCAGAGCGCCTCGGCGAGTGTGAAGGCCAGGACGCCCTCGAAGCCCGGGTGCGCCAGCGCGCGGGAGATCAGCGCGGGGACGCGCAGCGACTTCGAGGCCACACGGATCGGGGTACCGCCGGCGCGGCGGGCCAGGTCGTCGGCGTTGGCGTCGAAGGCGTCCAGGTCGACGACCATGACGGGCCGGGGCAGCGGCTCGCCGGTGCGCGCCTCGGCGGCCGCGACCGCGCCGGAGAGGCGCGACCACAGGCGGTTGCGCTCGATGTGACTCGCCATCAACTGATGCCGTGGCGCTTGAGGAGGGCCTCGATCTCGGCGAGCTCCGGGTCACTGCCGGGCAGCGCCGACGGCGCGGCGCCGCGCTCGACCGGCTTCTTCGTCCGCCGCTCACGGCCGGGTAGCCGGGCGGCGACCACGAAGAGGACGACCGACAGCGCGGTGAGCGCCAGGCCGAACCACACCATCGGGTTCCACACGAAGGACGCCGCCCAGTCAGCGATGGCCGAGCCGATCTGGCTGAGCATCTTGAGCGTGCGGGTGAAGTAGGCGGCCGGGACGAGCAGCGTGACCGCCGCCCATCGCAGGCCGGAGCGCAGGCCACGGCGGCGGTAGGCGAACCACGTGCCCACCCCACCGAGGACCGTGAAGGTGAGGGTGAACGCACCCCAGGTGACCGAGTCGAGCATGTGCCCATCCTCCCACTCGATCCCATGGGCCGTGCAGGACAATTGCCGGATGGACGACGAGCGGCGACGAGACATCCAGGCCCCGGCGTACCCGGACGACACGGGAGCGGCCGACGAGCGGCTCGGCGAGGCGCTGGCGGGTCTGGCCCGCCGCGAGGCGACGTACGCCGACGTGCTGGCCGTGCTGGCCGACAGCCGCCTGCTCGTGCCGGTGGTGGCGGTCCTCGGGGAGGTGGACGAGAGCGGCGCCGACAAGACGTCGGACATGGCCACCGTGCTCCTCACGGGGGCGGACGGACGCCAGGCCCTGCTGGCGTTCACGAGCCTGGAGGCCATGGCCGCCTGGCGGGCCGACGCTCGCCCCGTCGCCGTGCCCGCCGCCGACGCCGCGCGGGCGGCGTTGCAGGACCGGGCCGACGCGCTCCTCGTCGACGTGGCGGGCCCCGTCACCTTCGTGGTGGAGGGCGAGGACCTGTACGGTCTGGGTGCCGGCTGGACGCTCGCACGCGTCGCCGGCGGCACCGCCTGGGTCCGTCCCGGCGAGGAGCCCCCCGGGATTGGTCCCGAGGGGGAATGATCCGGTAGCCTCTCCTGTTGACCGATGTGGCAGCGACACCCGTCGCCACCACATCCCCAAGCGGAAGGCAACCACTGCCCTCCCACCCGCATCGACCGCCCCAGCAACACCACAGGTCGTCGGGTCCGGTCGCCGGAGCAGTCCGGCCACGGCGGACGCCGTGTCCTGATCGCACCGGTGAGCAGCCACCGAGAGGTGGGGTGCTCTGACTGGCTTCCGCTTGAGCGAGCGGGAGCCTTTTCTCATTTCCCGGGGTTGCCGCTCGAGTCATCGCCACCGAATCCCTGGAGGACACATCAGCACCGAGCTTCGTATCAACGACCGGATCCGCGTACCCGAGGTCCGCCTCGTTGGTCCCAACGGCGAGACCGTCGGCATCGTGCCGACGGCCGACGCGCTGCGCCTGGCCCAGGAGGCCGACCTCGACCTCGTCGAGATCGCCCCGCAGGGCAAGCCCCCGGTCTGCAAGCTCATGGACTACGGGAAGTTCAAGTACGAGAACGCCCAGAAGGCCCGTGAGGCCCGCCGGAACCAGACGAACGTCATCATCAAGGAGATGAAGCTTCGTCCCAAGATCGACTCGCACGACTACGAGACCAAGAAGGGTCACGTCGTGCGGTTCCTCAAGGCCGGCGACAAGGTGAAGATCACCATCATGTTCCGCGGTCGCGAGCAGCACCGTCCGGAGCTCGGCTTCCGCCTGCTGCAGAAGCTGGCCGAGGACGTGCAGGAGCTCGGCTTCGTGGAGTCCGCTCCGAAGCAGGACGGCCGCAACATGGTCATGGTGCTCGGCCCGAACAAGAAGAAGGCCGACGCCAAGGTCGACCAGCAGGCGGCCAAGGAGAACAAGGCCGCCGAGCGTGAGGCTGACCAGGCCGCCGAGCGCGCCGAGCGCGCCGCGGCCGCAGCCGCCGGCCCGGTGGCCGCGAAGAAGGAGCGCCGCCGCTCCGAGAACCTCGATCCCGAGATCGACGCCTGAGACGCACCGCAAGTAGAAGAGAGAGACCGACAGATGCCGAAGAACAAGAGCCACTCCGGTGCCGGTAAGCGCTTCCGCGTGACCGGCTCGGGCAAGATCCTTCGCGAGAAGGCCGGCAAGCGCCACAACCTCGAGAAGAAGCCCTCCAAGGTCACCCGCCGGATGACCGGCACCGTCGAGGTTGCCAAGAACGACGTCCCGCGCGCCAAGAAGCTTCTCGGCCGCTGACCTTCCCCGGGATCGCCGTTCGACCGGCACCCACGATCTTTTCGCACTAAGGAGTTCCACATGGCACGCGTGAAGCGCGCAGTCAACGCGGCGAAGAAGCGTCGCGTCACCCTCGAGCGGGCGAGCGGTTACCGCGGCCAGCGTTCGCGTCTGTACCGCAAGGCCAAGGAGCAGGTCACCCACTCCCTGGTCTACGCCTACAACGACCGTCGCAAGAACAAGGGCAACTTCCGTCGGCTCTGGATCCAGCGCATCAACGCCGCCGCGCGCGCCGAGGGCCTGACCTACAACCGCTTCATCCAGGGCCTCAACCTGGCCGGCATCGAGGTCGACCGCAAGATCCTGGCCGAGCTCGCCGTCAACGACGTCGCCGCGTTCAACGCGCTCGTCGCGCAGGCCAAGGCCGCCCTCCCCGAGGACGTCAACGCTCCGGCCAACGCCTGAGCATGACTCCGCCTCTTTCCGCGGGCAACGCTCGCGTGAAGGAAGCAAGGAAGCTGAGCCGCCGCTCGGAGCGATCCGAGCGGCGGCTTTTCCTTGCCGACGGTCCGAAGGCCGTCGAGGGTGCGCTGAGCGTGCCCGACTGCGTGGTGGAGGTCTTCTCCACGCCCGCGGCGTCCGAGCAGTACGCCGCCCTGCTGGCGCCCGCCCCGACGGTCACGCTGGTCGACGACCGCGCGATCGGGGGACTCTCCGACTCGGTGACGCCCGCCGGTCTGGTCGCGGTCTGCCGCTTCCTCGAGCCGGTCGTGCCCGAGTCGCCGCGCCTGGTCGCCATCTGCGCCGACGTACGGGACCCCGGCAACGCGGGCACCGTCATCCGATGCGCCGACGCGGCCGGTGCCGACCTCGTGGTCCTGGCCGGTGACTCGGTCGACCTCTACAACCCCAAGACGATCCGGGCCTCGGTCGGGTCGATCTTCCACCTCCCGGTCGTGGTCGAGCGCGACCCGGCCGCCGCCGTCGCGGCCGCCCAGGCCGACGGGCTCACCGTGCTGGCCGCCGACATGGACGGGGACGACCTCTTCGGCGCCGACGACGTCCTCGCGAAGCCGACCGCCTGGCTGTTCGGCAACGAGGCGTGGGGGATCCCGACCGGACTCCGGGACCTGGCCGACCGCGTCGTCAGCATCCCGATCTACGGCCGCGCCGAGAGCCTCAACCTCTCGACAGCTGCCGCCGTCTGTCTGTACGCCAGCGCCCGTGCGCAGCGTGCTTGACCTTCAGGCCGCTTGAAGGCCAAGGGTGGCGGGTGTGACGACGGAACCCCTGCTGACCATCGGGTCGTTCGCCCGCGCCGTCGGGCTGACAGCGAGCGCGCTGCGCCACTACGACGACTGCGGGCTGCTCCCGCCGGCCGCGACCGATCCCGCGAGCGGCTACCGCTACTACACCCCTGACCTGGTCCGACGCGCCCGGCTGGTCGCGGGCATGCGTGACGCCGGTGTCGCCATCGACACCATGCGGACCGTCCTCGACGCGACCCCCGACGTGGCGCAGAAGGCGTTGCGGGAGCTCCTGGACAGCCGCGCGGAGCGGGCCGCCCGTGACGAGGCGGCCCTCGTCGCGGTGCTGGAGGCGGTCCAGGGCAGCGAGCCCGGACCGCCCGCGCAGACGCAGGTGGACGGGCCGGTGCTGGCGGCGGCGCTGCGCCAGGTGCGACCCGCCGCCGACGGTGACCCCGCCTCGCCGCTCTCGTCGGTCCTGCTCGAGGTCACGCCCGACGGCGTCGACGTCGTCGCGACGAACCGGTTCTGGATGGCGCTGCGCACCCTGCCGTTCACGGGCAGTGGGTCCGGCCGCGCCGTCCTGTCCCTCCCGGTCGCGGCCCGGCTCGCCGACGCGCTCGACGCGGCCGGCGAGGTGGCGGTCGAGGTGACCGGCGACCGGGTCGTGCTGCTGGGCGAGGAGTACGCCGCGCGCCACGTCGCCTACCCGTCCCACCGCGTCGTGCTGGACGGGCTCGACGACGCGACGACGACGGCGGTGCTGCCCACGGCGACGCTGGCAGGCGCTGTGCAGGCGGCCGGCCGCGCGGAGGTGACGCTGGAGCTGGCCGTTGGCGGGCCGGTCCTCGACGGTCGGGAGATCGGCGGCACGGTGGCCGGGGCGGATCTCACCCTCAGGCTCGGCGCGGCCCTGCTCCTGCGCGGGATCGCCGCCTGCCTGGGGCCGGAGGTCGTCGTCGCGGCCAGCGCCCCGGCACGCCCGCTCCGCCTCCGCTCGCCCTACCAGGCGGGCTTCGTCGCCCTGGTCATGCCGATCCGGCCGGAGTGATGCGCGGCCTCGTCAGCCGGCACCCGTTCGGGTGCTGGCTCGCTGCGGCGACCCTGTCGACGCTCGGCGACTCGGTCTCGTTCTTCGCGCTCGGCTGGGTCGCCTCGGGCCTCGGCGCCGGCGCCGTGGGTCTGGTCCTCACTATCGAGTCGGTGCCCCTCGCGGCGCTCGTGCTCGTCGGCGGCATCACCGCCGACCGGTACGGCGTCCGCCAGGTCATGTGCGCCTGCGACCTCGTCATGGGGGTGGTGATGGCCGCGCTGGCCGTCGGCTCCGTCGGCGGCACCCCGCTGTGGGGGCTCGCCGTCGTCGGGTTCGTCTCCGGGTGCGCCGCGGCGCTCCGGCGGCCGGCCGAGGGCGTGTTCCCACGGCTCTTCGGGTCGCAGGGTCTGGACCGCCGGCTCGCGACGGTGGGCTCGTTCTCCCAGGTCGCCCGGCTCGCCGGGCCTGCCGTCGGCGGCGTGCTGGTCGGGGCGCTGGGGCTCTCGGGCGCGGCGGCGCTCGACGCGGCGTCGTACCTCCTGGTTCTCTTCACCCTGCTGTCCGTGCGACCCCCGCACGCGGAGCTGGCCGCCGGGCGCACCGACGGCGTCTCGCCGTGGCGCCGGGTGACGGCGGCGGTGCGGACGGCGACAGCGACAGGTGGCGTGCCGGCCACGCTGCTGACGATCGTCGGCCTGGCCGCGACGGCGCTGCCGCTGGTGATGGTCGCCCTGCCGCTGACCGGACGCGATCGCGGCTGGGACGCGGGCACCACCGGGCTCGTCTCGAGCGGCTGGATCGCCGGCGGCCTGCTCGTGACCGTCGTGGTCGCCCGGCGGGGCGCACCGCCGGCGGCACTGTCGGTGGCCGGTCCGGTCCTCGCCTCGGCTGGAGTGGTCGTCCTGGCAGCGACGGAGCGGCCGGCCACCGCGGTTGCCGCGATGGCCCTGGTGGGCGTCGGCTGCGGGTTGCTGACGGCCGGCCTGCTGCCGAGCTTCGTGGCGCGGACGCCCGCCGACATGCTGGCCCGCTTCCAGTCGCTGCTGCAGCTCGCGCAGGTCGGTCCGGTGCTCCTGGCGACCCCGGCGGTCGGCTGGCTCTGCGGCGCGCTGGGCGTCAGGACCGGGCTGGTCGCCATCGCCGTGGTCCTCGCGGCAACAGCGCTCGCGGCCCGGCGCGCTGTCACGGTCCCTCAGCTGGCACCGGTCACTGGCTAGATTCGCCCCATGGACCCCCTCGACGCCCTTCCCGACGGTGTGGTCCTCGCAGGTCCCGACGGCACGGTGACGGTCACCAACACCGTGGCCCGTCGGATGCTCGGCCTCGACGGGACGGCGGGACGGCCGCTGGGCGACGTACTCCTCCTGCTCGACACCGAGAGTCGCGCCTGGGTCGAGGTCAACGAGCCGTACGCCGGCCTGGCGACCCGCACCGGCATCCCGGAGCAGTCCTGGCTCCTGCCCGACGGCACCGAGGTGCTCACCCACGCACGACTGCACCGGGAGCGACCCGGTGGCCCCGTCACCGGGGTGGCGGTGACGATCCGGAGCGGACGCGGCCGTGCCCGCCTGGACCGCGAGCGATCGGACCTGGTCGCGACCGTGGCCCACGAGCTGCGCAGCCCGCTGACCGGCGTCAAGGGCTTCGTCCAGGCGCTCCTCAACCGGTGGGACAAGCTCAACGACGAGCAGAAGAAGCTCATGCTCACCACCGTCAGCGTCGACTCCGACCGCCTCAGCCGGCTCATCGCCGAGCTGCTCGACGTCGCCCGCCTCGACACCGGACGGCTGCAGCTGCACCCGCGGCCGAGCGACGCCGGCGTGCTCGCCGAGCGAGTGGTCAACTCCGTGCAGCAGACCACCAGCCGGCCGATCGAGCTGCACGCCGAGCCCGACCTGCCGTCGATCACGGTCGACCCCGACAAGTTCACCCAGGTCGTCACCAACCTCGTCGAGAACGCCGTGCGTCACGGCGAGGGCACGGTCAGCGTGCACGTCAGCGCCGGGCCGGACCTGGTCACGCTGACCATCGAGGACGAGGGGGAGGGCATCCCCGTCGAGCTGCGCCGGCGCGTCTTCACCAAGTTCTGGAAGGGCGGCAAGAGCGCCGGCTCCGGCCTGGGCCTGTACCTGGTCGGCGGTCTGGTGAAGGCGCACGGCGGCACGGTCACCGTCACCGACGCCGCCGGTGGCGGCGCGCGCATCGAGACGACCTGGCCGCACGACGGGGAAGCGCTCCTCTGACGTCGGCTCCGGCCTCAGACGGCTGGTCGGGAGAGCAGCAGGCCACCGTCGACCGGCAGCACGTGCCCGGTGATCCAGGCGGCGTCGGCGGAGGCGAGGAACGCGACCGCGGCGGCGATGTCGGCCGGCTCGCCGACGCGGCCCAGCGGGTAGAGCGGCAGCATCCGCTCGGCGCCGCCCTCCTGGTCCTCCCAGACGCGGGTCCTGATCGTCCCGGGCGCGACGGCGTTGACCCGGACCCCGGCCGGCCCCAGGTCCCGTGCGAGGTTGGCCGTGAGGGCCGTCAGACCCGCCTTCGCCGCCGAGTACGGCTCGCTGCCCAGCGGGACCAGCCCGTTGACCGAGCTGACGGTCACGATCGCCGGGTTGCGCCCGCTGCGGCGCAGGAGGGGGAGCGCGGCACGGCACACCCGCGCCACCCCGACGAGGTTGAGGTCGAGCAGGGCCGACCAGAACTCGTCCCCGATCTCCTCGAAGGGTCCGTGCGGCAGGTCTCCACCAGCGACGTTGACGACCACGTCCAGCCCGCCGAGCTGGTCGGCCGCCCGGCCGACGGCGCCGTCGACCGAGGCCCGGTCGGTCACGTCCATGCCCAGGGCGAGGTGCCGGGCCGACCCGGGCAGCGCCTCAGCGGTCGCGTGCGCGGCGTCGGGCTCGAGGTCGGTGACGACCACCTGCGCACCCTCGGCCGCGAGCCGCTCGGCGCAGGCCCGGCCGATGCCGTGCCCCGCGCCGGTGACGAGCGCGATCGTGCCCTGGAGGCGCTCTGGTGTTGACGTCATCGTCGTGTCCTCTCGCTGTGACCGGTGCTTGAATCGGTCGTGCCGGGTCCCGACCGCTGTCGGTGAGCCCGATCGTGCCGAATCCGACGCGGTACGAACAGAGCAGAGAGGCGGGCGAGCGATGACGACCGAGGAGCCGCGCGCGATCGACGACTACCTGGCCGAGGTGGAGCCCGAGAAGCGGCCGATCATCGCCGCCTACTACGCCAGGGTTCCCGCGCTCGTCCCCGACGCGGTGGTCGGCCGGAGCTATGCCATGCCGGCGTACCTCTACCGCGGCAAGGGCCTGGTCAGCGTCATGGCGACCAAGGCTGGCCTCTCGGTGATCCCCTTCAGCGGCGCGGTGGCGCAGCGGCTGCCCGGGCTGGACACGTCGGAGAAGGCGGGTTCGATCCGGGTCAGCGTCGCCGACCTGCTGCCCGACGACGTCTTCGACGAGGTCGTCCGGCTGCGTCGCGCCGAGATCGACGCCACGGCACGCTGACGCCCTACGATCGCTCGCGTGCACGAAGCGGCGGTCGCGTGGGCCGAGTCGGTCCTCACCGGCCCGATCGCCGAGGTCACGCCGCTCGGCGGAGGCCTGACGTCGACCATGCTGGCGCTCACCGACGCCTCGGGGGCGCGGTCGGTGCTGCGGCTGATGACGAACGAGCCCTGGCGGGCGCACGGCGCCGACCTCACCCGGCGTGAGCGGGCGGCGCAGCGTGCGCTCGCGGCATCAGGCATCCCCGTCCCCACGAGCCTCGGGCTGGACGCCGACGGAGCGGCAGCCGGTGTCGCGGCGCACCTGATGTCGCGGCTACCGGGCATGCCGACGACCTCCGTGGACGACGGCGCCCTGGCGGCGATGGCCGACGTGCTCGCGGCCATCCACGACGTGTGGCCCGGCGAGCCGTTCCGCACCTACCAGTCGTGGGCGTGGGAGGCGAAGTGGGTGGTGCCGGACTGGACCCGGAACGCCGACTCGTGGCGGCGTGCCTTCGCGATCCTGGCCGAGGAGCCGCCCGGCTACGAGCCGACCCTCCTGCACCGGGACTTCAGCCACCGCAACCTGCTGTGGACGCACGGCGCGGTCTCGGGCGTCGTCGACTGGGTCGAGACCTCCATCGGGCCGGCCTGGCTCGATGCCGCTCATGCCGCGACCAACCTCGCAGTCGCGTTCGGCCCGGGGCCGGCGAGGTCCTTCCTCGGGGCGTACGCCGCCGTCACCGGCACCGACCCGGACGCCTACTGGCTGGTGATGGACGCGGTCGGCTTCCTCCCGCCTCCCGGCAAGAAGCCGTTCTTCGGCGCGGCGTCGGAGCTGGCCGGTCTCGACGCGTGGTTGCACGAGGTCGTGACGTCCTTCGACGCGCGGGCGTGACGCCTGTCGGTGCCCGTGGCTACGGTCCCTCCATGGCCATCGCTCGCTTCCCGTCCTTCGTCTACGACTGCCCCGATGCTGGTGGGCTCGCGCGCTTCTACGGCGCGCTGCTCGGCTGGGAGGTCAAGCGGGAGGACGCCGACGGCGGCTGGGCGGAGATCCGGCCCGCCGACGGCTCGTCCTGCATCTGCTTCCAGCGGGTGGACGACTACCGCGCCCCCGACTGGCCAGGCCAGCAGGTGCCGCAGCAGCTCCACCTCGACGTCGACGTCGCCGACCTCGACGACGCGGAGGCGCAGGTCCTGGCGATCGGTGCGACGCGCGCCGAGCACCAGCCGGGCACGACGTTCCGGGTCTTCCTCGACCCCGCCGGCCATCCGTTCTGCCTCTGCGTCGAGTGAGGACCGCGAGGTGTGGTCTGAACGAACGTCCGTTCAGATCCGGACGAACGTTGCTTCAAGCCGGACTCGCTAGGCCGGTCGCTGCACGAGATGTCGCCTGATGCCGACGATCGTGTAGAGCAGCGCACACACCGCGACGACGCAGAGCAGCAGCAGCCCGACCGTGTAGCTGTGGTTCGCCTCGTTGTACGTCGCCCCCATGACCAGCGGCGGGAAGAACCCGCCGAGACCGCCGGCGGCGCCGACGATGCCAGTCACCGACCCGACCCGTGGCGGCGGGGCCAGCTCGGCCACCCAGGCGAAGACCCCGCCGGTGCCGAGGCCGAGGAACGCCGCCATCAGCACGAACGAGATGCCCGCGGCCAGCTCGACCGGAGGCTTGAACGCGATGTCGACCGCCATCACCGCCGCGCCGCCCATCGAGGTCGCCACGATGGGCCGGGGTCCGATGCGGTCCGCGAGGACACCGCCGATCGGCCGGCACACGACCGCGGCGATGGCGAAGCCCGCCGTCCGGGTGCCGGCCGCGGTCAGGTCGTACGAGTAGACGTCCTTGAGGTAGGTCGGCAGGTAGGTCGAGAAAGCCACGAACCCGCCGAACGCGACGGCGTAGAGGAACGACATCTGCCAGGTGACGGGCAGCTTCGCCGCGGCCATCAGCTTGGGCACGACCGCGTCGCGATTGGCCGTCCACTGCGGCGAGTCGCGCAGCGCGGCCCAGACCAGGACGGCCGTCAGGACGAGGGCGGCGGCGATGATCACGTGCGTCGTGGTGTAGCCGAACCAGTCGACGAAGCGTGGGGTGAAGAACGCCGAGAGCGCCGTGCCGCCCATGCCGGCACCGAAGACACCGGTCGCGAAGCCGCGGCGGGAGGGCTCGAACCATGCGTTGACGAACGGGATGCCGACCGCGAACGTCGTGCCAGCGATGCCGAGGAAGAACCCGAAGAGGAGCAGCAGGCCGTAGGAGTCCTGGTTGCCGGCGAACGCCACGAGCAGCACGAACGGGGTGGAGATCAGCAGCAGGGCCGGGAACATCACGCGGCCGCCGAACCGGTCGGTCAGTGCGCCCGAGAGGATGCGGCCGACGGAGCCGACCAGCACCGGAACGGCGACCAGGACCGACTTCTCGGTGGACGAGAGACCGAGCGCGTCGGTGTACCTCACACCGAGCGGCGCGATCATGTTCCAGGCCCAGAAGCTGATCGCGAACGCCCAGGTGGCGAGCGCGAGGTTGCGCATCTGGGCGCCGGACTGGATGGTGCGTTCGCTGCGCTCTTTCATCGACGGACTCCTCGCTCGCGGTCGGTGGTGCCCACCGGCGACCACCCGGGCCGGACCGGTCGTGCACCGGTGGCGCCGGTGTCGCGGCTGCGGTAGACGATGTAGGGACGGAACAGGTAGTGCAGTGGTGCGGTGAACGCGTGCACCAGCCGGGTGAAGGGCCAGATCGCGAACAGGAGCAGCCCGACGAGCGTGTGCACCTGGAACTGGTAGGGCGCCGCCGCCATCGCGTCCACGTCGGGCTGCAGCCGGAAGAGCGACCGGAACCACGGCGAGACCGACTCGCGGTAGTCGGCGGTGTCGTGGCCCTGGGCCACCGCGACGACGGTGGTCCACAGGCCGAGCACGAGCGCCCCGACCAGGACGACGTACATCACCTTGTCGTTGGTCGTCGTCGCCATGAACACCGGGCCCGTCCGGCGGCGGCGGTAGATGAGGATGCCGATCCCGACCAGCGTGCAGATGCCGGCGATCGAGCCCCAGAAGAGCGCGTTCCCGTGGTAGAACCCGTCGCTCACCCCGAGCTTCTCGGTCCACGACTCCGGGATGAACAGGCCCACCACGTGCCCCACCACGACGACGAGCAGCCCGAAGTGGAACAGCGGCGACCCGATCCGCAGCAGCCGTGACTCGTAGAGCTGCGACGAGCGGGTCGTCCACCCGAACTTGTCGTAGCGGTAGCGCCAGATGGTCCCGAACACGAGGATCACGACACCGATGTAGGGCAGCACGCCCCACAGTGCGACGTCCATCAGACCTCCCTGCTCGCCGTGGCCACGGTCGGGAAGCCCAGCAGCACCGGCGACCCCTGGTCCGGCCCGACCCCGACCGTCTCGCTCGGCGGCCCGCTGCGGGCGATCGCCATCGCCTCGGCGCGGTCGCGCGGCGAGCGGCCCGGCAGGGTCGCGCACACGGCGGCGAGCACGTCCGCGTACGGCGACCCGCGCTCGGCCAGGGAGAGCCGGATCAGCTCCAGGCCGGGCCGGTGCTCCTGCAGCAGCTCGCGGCCGCCGACCGGATCCGCCAGGGCGGCGTACTCCAGCACCATGGGGAGGTGGTCCGGCAGGTCGCCGTGGGTGTTCACGAGCCAGGCGCCGTTGGACGTCGCGTCGCGGTAGCGCTGCTTGAACGCCCCGATCGTCTCCCCGCGGCGCCGGGTGTCGCCGTCGGTCCAGTAGGAGAGGTAGAGCGTGCTCCGCCGGTTGAGGTCGAAGGTGTCGACGTACGCCGACCGGAGCGCGTCCGACTGGTGGCGGCCGATCTCGTCCAGGAACCGCGTGAGCAGCCGCACCGGTTCGCTGTCGCGCTGCTCCGCGAGCGCGTCGCGCAGCAGCGGCACCCGGGCGAGCAGGTCGTCGTCGGGATAGCCGAGGCACCAGGCCGCCACCTGGTGCACCACCCGCCAATCGGGCCGTCTCATCGCTCGTCCACCCCGCCGTCTTCCTGCGACTCCGGAGGCCGTTCCGGGAACAGCCCACTCGGCCTGCCGTTGCCGTCCCAGTTGAGCAGGTTGACCCGGCCGCGCAGGCCCTCGTCGGAGGTCGGCATGTCGGCGGTCTGCCGGTCGCGCAGCGCGTGGAAGGTCTCGACCGCCACCGGGACGGGCCGGCCGCTCGCCTCGCCCAGCGGGCCGGCGCCGTACATGCCCGGGCCCTCGTCGTAGTCCAGGGAGCAGCCGATCTCCTCGAGCTCGTGGGCCTGCTCCACGTGCGCCTTGGGAATGACGTAGCGCTCGTCGTACTTGGCGACGCCGAGGAGCCGGTACATCTGGTAGACGGACTCCTCGCTCATGCCGACGGAGGCCGGGATGGCGGCGTCCGGCTCCCGGCCGAGGGTGATGTCGCGCATGTAGGCGCGCATGGCGGCGAGCCGCTTCAGCACGCCGTCGACGACGGCGGTGTCTCCGGCGGTGAAGAGCCCCGCGAGGTACTCGACCGGGATGCGCAGCGCGTCGATGGCACCGAAGAGGCTCCCGGCGGCCTCGGCGTCGTGGCCCTGCTCCTTGAGGAGGTCGACGACCGGCGAGAGGGGCGGGACGTACCAGACCATCGGCATGGTGCGGTACTCCGGGTGCAGCGGCAGCGCCACCCGGTAGTCCTTGGCGAGCGCGTAGACGGGGGAGCGCCGGGCGGCCTCCATCCAGTCGTCGGGGATGCCCTGCTTGCGGGCCGCGCGGGCGACCTCCGGGTCGTGCGGGTCGAGGAGCAGGTCCAGCTGGGCCTCGTAGAGGTCCTGCTCGTCGGTCACCGATGCCGCCGCGGTGACCGCGTCGGCGTCGTAGAGGAACAGGCCGAGGTAGCGCAGCCGACCGACGCACGTCTCCGAGCACACTGTCGGGAGGCCGACCTCGACGCGCGGGTAGCAGAACGTGCACTTCTCGGCCTTGCCGCTCTTGTGGTTGAAGTAGATCTTCTTGTAGGGGCACCCGGTGATGCACTGCCGCCAGCCGCGGCAGCGGTCCTGGTCGACGAGCACGATGCCGTCCTCGGACCGCTTGTAGATCGCTCCCGAGGGGCAGGAGGCCATGCAGGACGGGTTGAGGCAGTGCTCGCAGATGCGCGGCAGGTAGAACATGAACGTCTGCTCGAACTCGAACTTGATCCGGTCCTCGGCCTCGCGGCGCACCTTCGCCACGATCGGGTCGAGGTGTCCCATCTCGCTGGCACCGCCCAGGTTGTCGTCCCAGTTGGCTGACCAGGTCACCTTGGTGTCCTCGCCGGTGATGAGTGACTTGGGCCGCGCCACCGGGAAGTCATCGCCCAGCGGTGCCTCGACCAGCGTCGCGTAGTCGTAGGTCCACGGCTCGTAGTAGTCGCCCAGCTCCGGCTGGACCGGCGAGGAGAAGATGGTGAGCAGCTTCTTGAGCCGGCCGCCCGCCTTGAGCTTGAGCCGCCCGTTGGCCCCGATCGTCCAGCCGCCGCGCCACCGCTCCTGGTCCTCGTACTGCCGCGGGTAGCCCTGCCCGGGGCGGGTCTCCACGTTGTTGAACCAGACGTACTCGGTGCCGGCCCGGTTGGTCCACGCCTGCTTGCACGTGACCGAGCAGGTGTGGCAGCCGATGCACTTGTCGAGGTTCATCACCATGCCCATCTGGGCCATGACCCTCATGAGTAGGCCACCTCCTGACGCCGCTTGCGGACCGTGGCCACCATGTCTCGCTGGTTGCCCGTCGGGCCGAGGTAGTTGAACGCGTAGGACAGCTGGGCGTAGCCGCCGATGAGGTGGGTCGGCTTCACGAGCAGCCGGGTCACCGAGTTGTGGATGCCGCCTCGTCGCCCGGTCGCCTCGGACTTCGGTACGTCGATCGTGCGCTCCTGGACGTGGTGGACGTAGACGACGCCGGCCGGCATCCGGTGGGACACGACCGCCCGGGCCACGTAGACGCCGTTCGCGTTGGTCACCTCGACCCAGTCGTTGTCCTTCACGTCGATCGACGTGGCGTCCGCCGGGCTCATCCAGACCGTCGGGCCGCCGCGGGAGAGCGACAGCATGAAGAGGTTGTCCTGGTACTCCGAGTGGATCGACCACTTGTTGTGCGGCGTCAGGTAGCGCACCGTGACCGTCGCCGCACCGTCCGGGCCGAGGCGCGGCTCGCCGAAGAGCCGGTGCATGTCCAGCGGCGGTCGGTACGTCGGCATCGACTCGCCCAGGTCGGTCATCCAGTCGTGGTCGAGGTAGAAGTGCATGCGGCCGGTGAGGGTGTGGAACGGCTTGAGCCGCTCGATGTTGACCGTGAACGGCGCATACCTGCGGCCGCCCGTCTCCGAGCCGGACCACTCGGGGCTGGTGATGACCGGGACCGGCGCCGCCTGCGTCTGGCGGAAGCTGATCCGGCGCTCCTCCGAGCCCTCGGCGAGATCGGCCAGCCGCTTCCCGACGCGCTCCTCGAGCGTCCGGAAGCCCTGGGCCGCGAGCTCGCCGTTGGTGGTCCCCGAGAACGTGAGGATCGCCTCGGCCAGCTTGGCGTCGGTGTCGATCGCCGGGCGGCCCGCGGCCGCGCCGTGGGACATCACCCCGTTGCTGCGTGCCAGCCGCTCGGTCTCGTGCTCCAGCCGGAACGTGACGTTCTTGACCGTGAAGCCCAGGCTGTCGGCGAGCGGGCCGACGGCGGCGAGCTTGTCGGCGATCGCGGTGTAGTCCCGCTCGACCACGGAGAACAGCGGTGTGTTGCGGCCCGGCTCGGCCGGCACGCCGCCCTGGCGCCAGTCGCGGGCGATGCCCCCTGCCTGGAGGGCCTCCCCGGGGGTGTCGTGCTGGAGGGCGACGCTGACGAGGTCGCGGCGGGTGCCCAGGTGGGTCTGGGCGAGCTCCGACAGCTTCCGGGCCAGCGCGTGGAACATCTCGAAGTCGCTGCGCGCCTCCCACGGCGGGTCGATCGCGGGGGAGAAGGCGTGCACGTAGGGATGCATGTCGGTGGAGGAGAGGTCGTGCTTCTCGTACCAGGTGGCCGCTGGGAAGACGACGTCGGACAGGAGCGTCGTCGACGTCATCCGGAAGTCGGCCGAGACGAGCAGGTCGAGCTTGCCCTCCGGCGCCCGCTCGTGCCACCGCACGCCGTCCGGCCGGGGCGTCCCGGGGTTCTCGCTGCCCAGCACGTTGTGGTGGGTCCCGAGCAGGTGGCGGAGGAAGTACTCGTCCCCCTTCGCCGAGGATCCGAGCAGGTTGGAACGCCAGAGGATCAACGTGCGCGGCCAGGACGTCGGCGCGTCGATGTCGTCGATCGCGGCGCCCAGACGGCCGTCCTTCAGCTCCCGGGCGACGTACGACGCCGCGTCGGGCGCGTCTCCGGCGTCGACCGCCGCCTCCGCCTCGTCGGCGACGTCGAGCGGGTTGCGGTCGAACTGGGGGTAGAACGGCATCCACCCCATCCGCGCCGAGGACGCGATGGCGTCGGCAGTGTGGCCGCGCACGTGGCCACGGGCGAGCGGCCACGCCAACGACTCCGTGCTGTAGCCGTCGTTGCGCCACTGGTCGGTGTGCATGTACCAGAACGACGTACCGGGGACCGTGCGCGGCGGTCGGCTCCAGTCGAGCCCGTTGGCGAGCGAGATCCAGCCGGTGATCGGCCGGCACTTCTCCTGCCCGACGTAGTGGGCCCAGCCGCCGCCGTTGCGACCCATCGCGCCGGTGAGCATCAGCAGGGCCAGGACCGCGCGGTAGGTGGCGTCGCCGTGGAACCACTGGCAGATGCCGGCACCCATGATGATCATCGACCGGCCGCCGGACTCCTCGGAGTTGGTGGCGAGCTCGCGCGCGATCCGGATGCACGCCTCGGCGGGCACCGACGTGATCTCCTCCTGCCAGGCCGGGGTGTAGGGCGTCGACGCGTCGTCGAAGCCGGTCGCCCAGTCGCCGGGCAGGCTGCGCCCGTCCAGAGCGCGTCCGACGCCGTACTGCGCCAGCATCAGGTCGAAGACGGTCGTCACGAGGTGGCCGCCGACTCGCCGGGCGGGCACCCCGCGCCGGAGCACCGACCCGGTCCCGTCGGGATCGACGAAGGCCGGCAGCAGCACCTCGACCGCTTCGCTGGTCGAGGAGCCGGAGCCGCTGGCCGGAGGCCTACCGCGATCCCCGTCCAGCATCGTCAGCCGCGGCGTCACGCCCTCGAGATCGAGGTTCCACCGGCCGACGCCCGAGTCGGCGTAGCGGAAGCCCAGGGAGCCGTTGGGCACGACCGGCCGGCCGGTCGCCTCGTCCAGCACGACGGTCTTCCACCGGTCCTCGTCGGTGCCGCCACCGAGATCGGCGGCGGTGAGGAACTTGCCCCCGACGTAGGAGCCCGGGTGGTCGGGATGCTCCTCGAGCCGGACCAGGTGCGGCAGGTCGGTGTAGGCGCGTACGTAGTCGGCGAAGAACGGCGTCAGCCGGTCGACGAGGAACTCCTTGAGGATGACGTGCCCCATGGCCATCGCGAGCGCCGCATCGGTCCCGGCGGCCGCGGGCAGCCACTCGTCGGCGAACTTGGTGTTGTCCGCGTAGTCGGGGCTGATCGAGACGACCTTGGTGCCCCGGTAGCGCACCTCGGTCATCCAGTGGGCGTCCGGCGTGCGGGTGACCGGGACGTTCGAGCCCCACATGACCAGGTAGCTGGCGTCCCACCAGTCGCCGGACTCCGGGACGTCGGTCTGGTCGCCGAACACCTGCGGGCTGGCCACCGGGAGGTCGGCGTACCAGTCGTAGAACGAGGTCATCACCCCGCCGATGAGCTGCGTGTAGCGGGTGCCCACGCAGTGCGACACGATCGACATGGCGGGTATGGGGGAGAAGCCGATGTTGCGGTCGGGTCCGTGGGTCTTGATGGTGTGCACCTGGGCGGCGGCGACCATCTCGACCGCCTCGGCCCAGCTCGTCCTGACGAGGCCGCCCTTGCCGCGTGCCTGCTGGTAGCGGCGGCGCCGCTCCGGGTCGGCCTGGATGTCGGCCCAGGCCAGGACCGGATCACCCAACCGCTGCCTCGCCTCCCGGTACATCTCGAGCAGCACGCCGCGGGCGTAGGGGTAGCGCACCCGCGTGGGGGAGTAGGTGTACCAGGAGAACGCCGCCCCGCGCGGGCACCCGCGCGGCTCGTACTCCGGGCGGTCGGGTCCGACCGACGGGTAGTCGGTCGCCTGGGTCTCCCAGGTGATGATCCCGTCCTTCACGTAGACGTTCCACGAGCACGAGCCGGTGCAGTTGACCCCGTGCGTGGAGCGGACGACCTTGTCGTGGCTCCAACGATCTCGGTAGAAGACGTCCCCGGCGCGGCCGCCCTCGCGGAAGACCGCGCGCCCGTCGTCCGTCTCTTCCCACCGAGTGAAGAACCTGCCCGATCTGAGCAGCAGGTCGCTGGCCGTTCCGTCGAGTCCGGGCACGTCGCCAGATCACCACAGAGGGGCGGAACGTGACAAGGGTCACGTGGCTGCCCGTGACCACCGGCGACCCTGGCCGCGCAGCCGGACGCCATGGGCGGCCCGTGGTCGCGACCGCTCAGGCCCGCGTGGCCACCATGAGCAGGACGAGCTCCCCCGCGTTTCATGACCATATCGGGAACCCATTCGTGCCGGCGCCGCCCACCTTCCTAGACTTGGCCCCGCACGTCACCTGCTGGGAAAGGCACCGATGTCCGGCCCGAACACCGACTACGACCCCGTGGAGGTCACGCCCTTGAAGGCCGAGGAGGTGGAGGCCGCCCGCGACGCCGCGCTCACGGCCATCGCCGGAGCGCAGGACCTGGAGCAGCTCAAGCAGGTCCGCCTGGACCACGCCGGGGACCGCTCGCCGCTCGCACTGGCCAACCGCGAGATCGGCGCACTGCCGCCGCAGGCCCGCAAGGAGGCCGGCCAGCGCATCGGTCAGGCCCGCGGTGCCGTCAACAAGGCGCTCGCCGAGCGGCAGGCCGTGCTCGAGGCCGAGCACGAGGCGCGCATCCTCGTCGAGGAGGCCGTCGACGTCACGCTGCCCACCGACCGGCGCCCGGTCGGGGCGCGCCACCCGCTGACGACCGGCGCAGAGCTCATCGCCGACATCTTCGTCGGCATGGGCTGGGAGGTCGCCGAGGGCCCGGTCATCGAGGCGGAGTGGCTCAACTTCGACGCCCTCAACCTCGGACCCGACCACCCGGCCCGCACCATGCAGGACACGTTCTGGACCGAGCCGGCCGAGAACCACCTCGTGCTCCGCACACACACCTCGCCGGTCCAGGCGCGCACGATGCTCACGACCGAGCCGCCGATCTACGTCGTCTGCCCCGGTCGCGTCTTCCGCACCGACGAGTACGACGCCACGCACAGCCCGATGTTCCACCAGGTCGAGGGCCTCGCCATCGACGAGGGCATCACCATGGGCCACCTCAAGGGCACGCTCGACCACTTCGCCAGCTCGATGTTCGGCGAGGGCATCACGACGCGGTTCCGGCCGTCGTACTTCCCGTTCACTGAGCCGTCCGCCGAGGTCGACCTGGTCTGCTTCGTCTGCCGCGGCGTCGACTCCGAGAACTGCCGCACCTGCCGCGGCGAGGGCTGGATCGAGTGGGGTGGCTGCGGCATCGTCAACCCGCGCGTCCTGCGCGCCTGCGGCATCGACAGCGAGCGCTACAGCGGCTTCGCGTTCGGCATGGGCATCGACCGGACGCTGATGTTCCGGCACGGCCTCGAGGACCTGCGGAGCCTCTTCGAGGGCGATGTCCGCTTCACCACGGCATTTGGGAGTGAACTGTGAAGGCCCCCGTCTCCTGGATCAAGGAGTACGTCGACCTGCCGGCCGACCTCACGACCGAGGCGCTCACCGACCGGCTGACCATGCTCGGCCTCAAGCTCGAGGCGATCGAGACCGCCGGCGCCGGCATCGAGGGCCCGCTCGTCGTCGGCCGGGTGATCACCATGGACCCGGAGCCGCAGAAGAACGGCAAGACCATCAACTGGTGCACCGTCGACGTCGGCGACGCCAACGGCACCGGTGAGCCCCAGGGCATCGTCTGCGGTGCGCACAACTTCAAGCCGGGGGACAAGGTCGTCGTGATCCTCCCGGGCGGCGTGCTGCCCGGGAACTTCGAGATCTCGGCCCGCAAGACCTACGGCCACCTCTCCGCGGGCATGATCTGCTCGGCCCGCGAGCTCGGCCTCGGCGAGGACCACGACGGCATCATCGTGCTGCCGGAGGACGCGCCCGAGCCGGGCACCGACGCGCGCGCCGTGCTCGGTCTCGGTGAGGAGGTCATCGAGTTCGAGATCAACCCCGACCGCGCCTACGCGCTGTCCCTGCGAGGCATCGCGCGGGAGGCCGCTCTCGGCTTCGACGCGCCCTTCCGGGACCCGGTGCTGCGGGACGTCCCCGCGGCCAACGCCGAGGGCTACCCGGTCGTCGTCGACGACCCGGTCGGCTGCCCGGTCTTCGTCGCGCGGACCGTGACGGGCTTCGACCCCGCGGCGCCGACCCCCGACTGGATGGCGCGCCGGCTCGAGCAGGCCGGGATGCGCCCGATCTCGCTGGCCGTCGACGTCACCAACTACGTGATGCTCGAGACCGGTCGCCCGATCCACGGCTACGACCGCGACAAGCTCCAGGGTGCGATCCGCGTGCGCCGTGCCGTCGCCGGTGAGCGGATGACGACGCTGGACGGCAACGAGCGCACGCTCTCCTCCGAGGACCTCGTCGTCACCGACGACTCGGGGATCATCGGGCTCGGCGGCGTCATGGGCGGCGAGACGACCGAGATGTCCGACACCACGACCAACGTGCTGATCGAGGCGGCGCACTGGGACGCGGTCTCCATGTTCCGCACCGGCAAGCGCCACAAGATCGGCTCGGAGGCCGGCAAGCGCAACGAGCGCGGCGTCGACCCGACGATCTGCGAGGCCGCCGCCGACCGCGTCGTCGAGCTCCTCGTCGAGCACGGCGGTGCGACCGCCGAGCCGGGCGTCACCGTGGTCGGCGTACCGCCGGAGGCGGCGCCGATCGAGATCGACGCGGACCTTCCCGCGCGGATCAGCGGCATCGACATACCCGCCGGGACGACCGTCGCGCTGCTCGAGGCCGTCGGCTGCTCGGTCTCCGTCGCCGGCGACCGGGTGACGGCGACGCCGCCACCGTGGCGACCGGACGTCACCGACCCCTACGACCTGGTCGAGGAGGTCGTGCGGATCGTCGGCTACGACCGGGTCCCGAGCGTCCTGCCGCGCCGCGCCACCGGCCGCGGCCTGACCCGCGAGCAGCGGCTCCGGCGTCGCGTCGGGCGGGTGCTGGCCGGTGCCGGCGCCGTCGAGGTGATCAGCTTCCCGTTCGTCGGCGAGGCGTCGTTCGACGCGCTCGGCCTGGCCGCCGACGACCCGCGCCGCAACACCGTCGGTCTGGCCAATCCGCTCTCCGCGGAGGCGCCGTCCTACACGACCACGGTGCTTCCCGGTCTGCTCGAGGCGGCCGGGCGCAACCTCGGCCGCGGCGCCCCTGGCGTCACGCTGTTCGAGACGCAGATCGTCGCCATCCCGGCGGACAAGGGTCCGGCGCCGATCTACGGAGTCGACCGTCGCCCGACCGAGGCGGAGCTCGACGAGCTCCTCGCCGCCATCCCGGTCCAGTGGACCGAGCTCGGTGTCGTCCTCGCGGGCGAGCAGGAGCGCGGCGGCTGGTGGGGCCCGGCGCGTACGGCGGCCTGGCAGGACGCGCTCGCCCTGGTCGACCGGCTCGCCGGCGACCTCGGCCTCGAGATCTCCGTCGAGTCGGCGTCGGTCATGCCGTGGCACCCCGGCCGGTGCGCGAAGGTCACCGCCGGTGACGTCACCCTCGGGTTCGCCGGCGAGCTGCACCCGAAGGTGTGCCACGCCTTCGGCCTCCCCGAGCGCAGCGCTGCCGTCGTCGTCGACCTCGACGCGCTGATGCGGCAGGCTCCCGAGGTCGTCTCCGGTCCGGTCTTCTCGACGTTCCCCGTCGCAAAGGAGGACGTCGCGCTCGTCGTCGACGAGGGCGTCACGGCCGGTGCCGTCGAGGCGGCCCTGCGCGAGGGCGCCGGACCGCTCCTGGAGTCGGTCCGCCTCTTCGACGTCTACGTCGGCGAGCAGATCGGCGAGGGCAGGAAGTCGCTCGCGTTCGCGCTGCGGTTCCGCGCCCCCGACCGCACGCTGGTCGAGGGCGAGGCAGGCGCGGCGCGGGACGCCGCGGTGGCGAGGGCCGCCGAGCTGACAGGTGCCGTGCAGCGCGCCTGAGGGGCAAGATCGGGCGTGGCTGTCGGATTCGGCTGCGGCCGTTCGTGGCGGTGTCGGAAGCGTCACCACCCTCGAAGGAGAACACCATGCGCACCTTGATCTCGACCGCGTTCGTCTCGCTCGACGGAAAGCTCGATCCCACGGCCGGCGACCCGGGCCTGCACGACACCCAGTGGACCTACAAGACGGTCGACTTCCTGCTCGACGCCTACGAGCTCAAGGGGCGCGAGCAGGAGGAGGCGGGGGCCCTGCTCCTCGGGCGCAGGAGCTATGAGCTCTTCGCCCCGGTGTGGCCGGGCATGGAGGAGTTCGCCCGCTACAAGACCCTGCCCAAGTACGTCGTCTCCACCACGCTCACCGACGACGACCTCGTCGACGACTGGGGCGAGACGACGATCCTGCGCTCCCTCGAGGACGTGGCGAAGCTCAAGGAGACGGACGGCGACCCCGTCCTCGTCCACGGCAGTGCGTCCCTCGACCGGGCGCTGCAGGAGGCCGGCCTGATCGACCGCTACCACCTGCTGGTCTTCCCGGTGCTGCTCGGCGCGGGGAAGCCGCTGTTCAGCGACGCCGACATCGCCGCGCAGCGGCTGAAGCTCGTCGAGCACCAGGTCTACGAGAACGGCATCCAGAAGCAGGTCCTGGACGTCGTCCGCTGACCGTTCCCTGGCATGATCGCAGCGTGCTGCGGCTGCGTGTGCTCGACGAGGTCTCCTGGGACGGCAGGGCGGTCCCCGGGGAGCGGACGCACGCGCTCCTGCGTGCTCTGGTCGAGGCCGGCCCCCGCGGCCTCGGCGAGCACGCGCTCGCCGACGAGGTCTGGGTCGACGACGCGCCGTCGAACCCGACCAAGGCGCTGCAGGTCGTCGTGTCCCGTGCGCGGTCGGCCACGGCCACGGAGGTGATCGAGCGGACGGCGTACGGCTATCGTCTCGCGCTCGCCCCGGCCGAGGTGGACGCGTGGGCGCTGCGGCCCGAGGGGCTGCGCCTGGCGGCCGAGGGGCGCTACGTCGAGGCGCTCCCGCTGCTGGAGCGGGCCCAGGAGCAGACCGAGTCCGACGACGAGGTCACGGCCGCCCTCCTGCGGGCGATCGCCGACGTCCACGGCGTCCCGGCCGCCCTGGACCGCTTCGAGGCCTACCGGGAGGCGCTCGCCGACCGGCTGGGTGTCGACCCGAGCCCGACGCTGCAGGCCCTCCACAGCGAGCTGCTGGCCCGTGACCGACCGGTACGCTCGGGCCTGCGGTTCGACGCCGACGCCCTGATCGGCCGCGAGTCCGACATCGCGGCGGTCACGGCGATGGTCCGCACCGCGCGGGTCGTCTCGATCGTCGGCGCCGGCGGCCTGGGCAAGACCCGGCTGGCCCACGTGGTCGGCCGCCAGGCCGAGCAGCCGGTCGTCCACTTCGTCGAGCTGGCCGGCGTCACGTCGGCCGACGGGGTCGGTCTCGAGGTCGCCGACGTGCTCGGCGTGAGGGAGAGCGCCGTCACCCGCGCCCGGCCGCGGCGCGAGGACGTCGTCGGCCGGATCGTGGATGCGGTCGGGACCGCGCCGTCGCTCCTCATCCTCGACAACTGCGAGCACGTCGTCGAGGCCGTCGCCGACCTCGTCTCGGCGCTCATCGCCCGTACGCCGGCTCTCACGGTGCTGACCACGTCACGCGCGCCGCTCGGCCTGGCGGCGGAGCGGATCTACCTGCTGCCGGAACTCTCGATCGACGACGGCGTCGACCTGTTCGTCGAGCGGGCCACCGCCGCCCGGCCCGGTGTCCACCTCGACCCGGCGGCCGTTCGCAGCCTCGTCGGCCGGCTCGACGGCCTCCCGCTCGCCGTGGAGCTCGCCGCCGCCAAGATCCGCGTCATGAGCGTGGCGGAGATCGAGCGGCGCCTCGACAACCGGTTCTCCCTCCTACGGGGCGGCAGCCGTGACGCGCCCGAGCGCCACCAGACCCTGCTGGCCGTCATCGACTGGTCGTGGAACCTGCTGACCGAGGAGCAGCGGGTCGCGCTCCGGCGCCTCAGCATCTTCCGTGACGGGTTCTCCCTCGACGGAGCGGCCGCGGTCGTCGGCCCCGACGCGCTCGACCTGGTCACCGCTCTCGCCGACCAGTCGCTGGTGACCGTGCAGGAGGGCGAGCGGATCCGCTTCCGGCTGCTCGAGACGGTCCGCGAGTTCGGGCGGATGCAGCTCGTCGACGCCGGCGACGACATCGACTCCGCCCGGCGGGTCCGCGACTGGGCGCTCGCGCTCGCCGACGGCGCCGCGCCGCGACTGTTCAGCCCCGACCAGGTCGCGACCATGGCCGAGCTGCGCGCCGAGGAGGGCAACCTCCTCGAGGTCCTCCGGGCGGCGCTGGCCGACGAGGACGTGCCGACGGTCGTGCGCCTGTTCAGTGCGCTGGCCGGCTACTGGACGGTCGAGGGCAGCCACTTCAAGGTCATCAACCTCGCCACCCAGGTCGAGGACGTGGTCGTGCCCGCACCGGTCGTCCCGGGGCTCGAGGACGGTTTCCGGGCGGTGTTCACGTTCATCATCACCAACCGGATGATCTTCTCGCGGGAGGGCGCCGACGACATCCTCGCCCGGCTGCGGTCACTGGGGCCGGGAACCACCGATCCGCGGACGCGGGCCAACGTGCGGGTCGTGCTGGCGCTGGCCGGCGCGGAGGGCGCGCAGACGGACGAGCTGCTGCGGCTGACCGACGACGAGGATCCGCTCGTCGCCCGCGTCGCGCTGATGTGGGCGACCGGCGCGCTGGAGAACAACGGCGACCTCCCGGGTGCCCGCTCGCTGGCCCGGCGGGCGCTCGCGCTCGACGACGCCGAGGACGGCCCGTGGACGTCGGCCCTGCTCACCGCGCAGCTGGCGAGCCTCGCGCTCCAGGCCGGGGACACCACCGAGGCCCGGGAGTACGCCGCGGCGGCGCTGCCGCTCCTCACCGAGATCGGCGCGTGGGACGACATGGCGCAGACGCAGTCGATGCTCGCGCTGGCCGCGATCCGGCTGGGCGAGCTCGACGAGGCGGAGCGGATCCTCGACGCGGTCGCCGCCGACGAGTCGAGCCAGTCGATCTTCGGCGGTGCGGTCAGCCGGCTGGCCGGGCACGCCGAGCTGCTGCTGTCCCGGGGTGACACCGACGAGGGGCTGGCCGCCTACCGCGACGCGGTCGCCTCGCTGCGGAACCGTGGGGTGCCCGGCGTCGACGTGCCGGTCGACTTCGCGCCCTGGGTGATCTTCCCCGAGTCGGCCTGCATCGCCGCCCACTGCCGGGCCGGCCGGGTGGCCGACGTACGCGCGGAGCGGGACGAGCTGCGGGACAAGCTGGTGGTGCTGCTCGGCGACGCCGACGACTTCCTCGACTACCCGGTCGTGGGCTGCGGACTGTTCGCCCTCGGCGTGTGGGAGCTGACCACCGGGGGCTCGCGTGAGAAGGCGCGCCGCCTGCTCGGCTACGCGACGACCTTCTCCTTCAACCGGATGCTGCCCAGCCTCGACCTCGACTGGGCCGAGGAGCTGCTGGGGGAGAAGGCCCACGAGCCCCGCCCCGCACCCGAGGTGCGCGACGAGGCTCGTGAGCTCGTGATGACCGTCTAGGTCACATCTTGCGGCTGTAGCTGCGGACCGCGAGCGGCGCGAAGATCGCGACGACGATCGCGCAGGCGACCAGCGCCCAGCCGACCTGGGCGGTGAGCCCGTTGCCGTTCATCAGGTCCCGCACCGCGGTGACCACGTGCGAGACCGGATTGATCTTCACGAAGGTCTGCAGCCAGTCGGGCATCGTGCCGGCCGGCACGTAGGCGTTGGAGAGGAAGGTGAGCGGGAACATGATCATCATGCCGATGCCCTGCACGGCCTGCGCCGAGCGTGCCACGGTCCCGAGCCACGCGAAGATCCACGCCAGCGACCAGCCGGCGACGATCGTGAGCAGCCAGCCGGCGATCACGCCGACGACACCGCCGTCGGGTCGGTAGCCCATGACGAGACCGACCGCGATGGTGATGGTCGCGGCGATGCCGTAGCGCAGCAGGTCGGCCATCATCGGCCCGGCCAGCGGGGCGATCCGGGCGATCGGCATCGCCTTGAACCGGTCGAAGACGCCCTTGTCCATGTCCTCGCGCATCTGCGTCCCGGTCGCCATGCAGGCGGTCAGGGCGGTCTGGGCGAGGATGCCGGGGATCATCAGCGGCAGGTAGTCGCTCACGGACCCGGAGACCGCGCCGCCGAAGACGTAGGCGAACATCGCGGTGAACAGGATCGGCTGGAGCGTCACGTCGAAGAACTGCTCCGGGTTGCGGCGCATCTTCTTCATCGCGCGCCAGGCCATCGCGAAGGTCTGCGTGACGGTGTCCCGCAGGCTCGGCCGCGGGCTCAGCGGCCGCTCCTCGACGACGACGGCCGAGCGGGCCTCGGGGAGAAGCGTCTGGGTGGTCATCAGGCCACCTCCTCGTCCTGGTGGTCGGTGTCGCTGTGGTGGCCGGTCAGGGCCAGGAAGACCTCGTCGAGCGTGGGTTGCCGGACGGTGGCGGTGGCGATGGAGACCGACGCCTGCCGCAGCGCGATGAGGACGTCGGCCGCCCGGTCGGCGTCGGGGAGAGCGATGTTGAGGCCCCCGGCCTCCGGCGTCAGGACGGGCGCCTCGCCGACGACCCGCTCGACGACCGCCGCTGCGAGGGACGTCTGCTCCCGGTCGGTCATCCGCACGTGGAGCGTCGAGTCGCCGACGCTGCTCTTGAGCTGCTCGGGTGTGCCCTCGGCGACCTTCCGGCCGCGGTCGATGACGGCGATCCGGTCGGCGAGCTGGTCGGCCTCGTCGAGGTACTGCGTCGTCAGCAGGATCGTGGACCCGTTCGCGACGAGCTCCCGGATCGTGTCCCACATCTGGCCGCGGGTGCGCGGGTCCAGGCCCGTGGTCGGCTCGTCGAGGAAGATGAGCGGGGGCTGCGCGATGAGCGAGGCCGCGAGGTCGAGCCGGCGACGCATGCCGCCCGAGAAGTTCTTGATCTGCCGGGTGGCGGCCTCCTCGAGGCCGAACCGCCCGAGCAGGTCGTCCGCCGTGGCCCTCGCCCGGGCCTTCGGCAGGCCGAGGAGCCGGCCGAAGAGGTAGAGGTTCTCGGTGGCCGTCAGGTTCTCGTCGACCGAGGCGTACTGCCCGGTGACGCCGACGAGCTGACGGATCTGGTGCGGGGAGGACGCGACGTCGACCCCGAAGATGCTGGCCCTGCCGCCGTCGATCGGCAGCAGGGTGGCGAGCATGGAGAGCGTGGTGGTCTTGCCGGCTCCGTTCGGCCCGAGCACGCCGAAGACCTCACCGCGGCGCACTTCCAGGTCGATCCCGTCGACGGCGCTGAAGTCGCCGAACCTCTTGACGAGGCCCTCGGCGCTGACCGCGAGTGTCGTGGAAACGTTCATGGCACCACTGTCGGGGATGCCGGTTTCAGTCCGCCTTCACGGCGCCTTCAGCGGTTTCACCGCACCTCCGGCCAGGCGTGACGAACCGATGCGCCAGGGCATAGGTCTCGCGCTCGGCGGCCACCGGCGAGGTATGAAGGGACTGACCGGCCGGCCGGCCGAGAACGTGGGTGACCGGTGATCAGGGACCACGCCCGGATCGAGGACTACGCCCTCCTCGGCGACCTCCACACCGCCGCGCTCGTCTCGAGGACGGGCAGCATCGACTGGCTGTGCCTCCCGAGGTTCGAGTCGTCGGCCTGCTTCGCGGCCCTCCTCGGCGAGGAGAGCGCGGGCCACTGGACGCTGGCCCCGGTCACGGGCGGCAGCGTCTCCCACCGGGAGTACGTCGACGACTCGCTCGTCCTCCGGAACCACTGGGACGGCCCGGATGGCGCGGTCGACGTGCTCGAGCTGATGCCGCCGCGCGGCGACACCGCCGACCTGGTCCGCATCGTGCGCGGTGTGCGTGGGCGCGTCGCGATGCGCAGCGAGCTGGTGCCGCGGTTCGACTACGGCAGCGTCGTGCCCTGGGTCGTCGGCCGGGGGCGCGACGTGCGGGCGGTCGCCGGGCCCGACGCCCTGTGGCTGAACAGCGACGTACCGGTCGACGTGGACGAGAGCGTCATCACCGCCGACTTCACGGTCGGCGAGGGCGAGGAGGTCGCGTTCGTGCTGACGCACCGACCCGCCCACAGCCGGGAGACGGAGGCGACGAAGGCGCACCGCGCACTGCGTGAGACGCAGACCTTCTGGGCAGACTGGATCGCCCGCTGTCGCTACGAAGGGCGTTGGCAGCAGGAGGTGCGCCGTTCTCTCCTCACGTTGAAGGCGCTCACCTATGCGCCCACCGGCGGCATGGTCGCGGCCGCGACCACCTCCCTGCCCGAGGAGCTCGGCGGCGTACGCAACTGGGACTACCGCTACTGCTGGCTGCGGGACGCGACCTTCACGCTCCAGGCGCTGCTCGGCACCGGCTACGTGGCCGAGGCGAAGGCGTGGCGCGAGTGGCTGGTCCGCGCGGTGGCGGGCGACCCCGCGAAGCTGCAGATCATGTACAGCGTCGACGGTCGTCGGCGCATGCCCGAGCTCGAGCTCGACTGGCTCTCCGGGTACGCCGGCTCACGGCCGGTCCGCGAGGGCAACGCCGCCGCCGGGCAGTTCCAGCTCGACGTCTGGGGGGAGGTGCTCGACGGTCTGCACCTGGCCCGGGAGAGCGGGGCGGACGCCGAGGAGACGGCCTGGGACCTGCAGCTGGCGCTGCTGGACTGGCTGGAGGGCCATTGGGACGAGCCGGACAACGGGCTGTGGGAGGTGCGCGGCCCGCGCCGGCACTTCGTCCACTCCAAGGTGCTCGCGTGGGCCGGCGTCGACCGGGCCGTCCACTCGGTCGAGGACCACGGGCTGGACGGGCCCGTCGACCGCTGGCGCGAGCTGCGCGACCGGATCCACGCCGAGGTCTGCGAGCACGGCTTCGACACCGACCGCGGCACGTTCACCCAGTTCTACGGCTCCTCCGGCCTCGACGCCGCGCTCCTGCTCCTCCCGCGGGTCGGGTTCCTGCCCTGGGACGACGACCGCGTGCGGGGCACCGTCGACGCCGTCCAGCGCGAGCTGTGCCACGAGGGGCTGCTACGCCGCTACGACCCCGAGGCCGACGGCGGCACGGACGGCCTTCCCGGGAGCGAGGGCGCCTTCCTCGCCTGCAGCTTCTGGCTGGTCGACGCCCTGGCCGGGATCGGTCGGACGGCGGAGGCCGAGCACCTCTTCGAGCGTCTCCTCGACCTCCGCAACGACGTCGGCCTGCTGAGCGAGGAGTACGACCCCGTCGCCCGCCGCCAGCTCGGCAACGTCCCGCAGTCGTTCAGCCACGTGGGACTGGTCAACTCCGCGCGGATGCTGGGCGGTGCCTCGACCCGGACGTCGTCCAGCCGCGCGCACCAGCGGCTGCACGGGGGCTGAGCGCGCTCAGGTGATCGGCTGGTTGACGCAGGCGCGGAACCGGTCGTAGATCCCGCGGTCCCCGGCGACGTGGATGCCGGCGTCGTCGCCGCGCCGCCACAGCCAGGCGTCGACATCGGCGGCCAGACCCTCGACCACCGCGTCCGGGTCGTCGCCGGGATCCGGCACGACGGAGATGTCCGGCTCCTCCGCGTAGTCGGTCCCGTCGGGCGAGGTCCCGCTGAAGGTGCCGAGCTGCACCCAGACCTGGGTGTCGGTGTCGGTGAGGTCGACGCGGACGTGGTGGGGGAGCGGGTCGAAGCGGCCCCAGGCCGGCGTGCCGCCGAACATGATGTCGAGCGCCTCGTCGACGCCGTCGGCGGCGAGCACCGGGTCGAGCCCGGTGACCGAGCCGGCGGTGAGCTCGGCGTCGAGCCGGTGGATGAGCGACTCCTGGGCCTGTCGCCGGAACGTGAACCCGACGGTCTGCTCGGTCGACCAGGTCCACGCGGCCTCGGCGGGGTCGGCGGCCTGGAGGGCCGCCACGAAGGCGCCGTGGCGGTCGTCGAACGCGGCGAGCAGCTCGGCGTACGTGCCCGGCCGCGACGGCTCCTGCCAGTCGTCGTCCGGTCCGGCCGGTCGCTCGCGCACGACGCGCTCCCAGAACGTCTGGACCTCGGTGAGGTGCCAGAGGAGGTCGGCGGCGCTCCAGTCGGGGCAGGACGGGACGCGCGCCTCGGGGTCGCAGCCGGCCAGCACATCGCGGAAGCGTCGCGACTCGCGGTCGATATGGTCGAGGTAGACGTCGAAGGGAAGTCGGGTCACGCTGGAGGACGCTAGCGCCCGGCGCCGACGCCGCGCGATCCCTTTGGGCGCGGTCTCGAGACGATGGCACATTCACATGCATCACCATGTATAGTCATGCATATGTCGAAGGAGAAGACATCGTGAAGCGCGTCGCCGTCGCCGGAGCCAGCGGGTACGCCGGTGGTGAGCTGCTGCGTCTCCTGCTGGGCCACCCCGAGGTCGAGATCGGCGCGCTGACCGGCGGGTCCAACGCCGGCCAGACGCTCGGGACGCTGCAGCCGCACCTCCTGCCGCTCGCCGAGCGGGTGCTCGGGGAGACCACCGTCGAGACGCTGAGCGGCCACGACGTCGTGTTCCTCGCGCTGCCGCACGGCCAGTCGGGCGCGATCGCGTCAGCACTGCCGGAGGGCACCGTCGTCATCGACTGCGGCGCCGACTTCCGGCTGGCCGACGCGGGGGAGTGGGAGCGGTTCTACGGCACGGACAACGGCGGCCACGCCGGCACCTGGCCCTACGGGCTGCCCGAGCTGCCGGGCAACCGGGAGAGGCTCGCCGGCGCGACGAAGATCGCCGTGCCCGGGTGCTACCCGACCGTGTCGTCCCTCGCCCTCGCCCCCGCGGTCGCCGCCGGGATCGTCGAGAACGACGTCGTGGTCGTCGCGGCCAGCGGCACCAGTGGCGCCGGCAAGGCCGCCAAGTCGCACCTGCTCGGCAGCGAGACCGCCGGCAACGTCAGCGCCTACGCCGTCGGCGGAGTGCACCGGCACACGCCGGAGATCACCCAGAACCTCTCCGCTCTGGCCGACGGCACCGTGACCGTGAGCTTCACCCCGCTGCTCGTGCCGATGCCGCGCGGCATCCTCGCGACCTGCAGCGCGCGGCTCCGCCCGGGCGTGACTCCCGACGAGGTCCGCGCCGTCTACGAGAAGGCCTACGCGGACGAGCAGTTCGTCCACCTGCTGCCCGAGGGACAGTGGCCCCAGACCAAGTCGGTGACGGGCTCCAACGCCGTCCACCTGCAGGTCACGGTGGACGAGACGGCGGGGCGGCTCGTCGCCGTCGGTGCCGTCGACAACCTGACCAAGGGCACGGCCGGCGCAGCCGTCCAGTGCATGAACCTCGCCCTCGGCCTCGACGAGGCCGCCGGCCTGAGCACGATCGGACTCGCTCCATGAGCGTCACCCACCCCCAGGGGTTCACGGCGGCCGGGGTGGCCGCCGGCCTCAAGACGTCCGGCGGCAAGGACGTCGCGCTCGTGGTCAACACCGGTCCCCGGTTCGACGCGGCCAACGTGTTCACCGCCAACCGCTGCCAGGCCAACCCGGTGCTGTGGAGCCGGCAGGTCGCCCAGGACGGCGTCGTCAAGGCGGTGGTCCTCAACTCGGGCGGCGCCAACTGCTACACCGGCCACGCCGGCTTCCAGAACACCCACCTCACCGCAGAGCGGGTGGCCGAGCACCTCGGCATCGGTGCCGGCGACGTCATCGTCTGCTCCACCGGTCTCATCGGCCTCCTCAACGACCGCGACGCCCTCCTGGCCGGCGTGGACGCCGCAGCCGCTGGTCTCGCGGCCGACGGCGGCATCGACGCCGCCCACGCGATCATGACCACCGACACGGTCGCCAAGCAGGTCGTCGTCGAGGGTGACGGCTGGTCGATCGGTGGCATGGCGAAGGGCGCGGGCATGCTCGCGCCGGCCCTGGCCACGATGCTGGTGGTCCTCACGACCGATGCCGTCGTACCCGCGGCCGACCTCGACAAGGCGCTGCGCGCCGCGACGCGGATCAGCTTCGACCGGCTCGACTCGGACGGCTGCATGTCGACCAACGACACCGTCAGCCTGCTCGCCAGCGGGGCCAGCGGCGTCGCTCCGTCGCTCGAGGAGTTCACCGCGCGGCTCGCCGACGCCTGCACGGACCTCGCCCTGCAGCTGCTCGCGGACGCCGAGGGCGCCGACCACTCGATCGCGATCACCACGGTCAACGCGGCCTCCGAGGACGAGGCCGTCGAGGTGTCCCGCTCGGTCGCCCGGAGCAACCTCTTCAAGGCAGCGATCTTCGGCAAGGACCCCAACTGGGGCCGCATCCTCGCCAGCGTCGGCACGACGCAGGCGGCGTTCGACCCGGCCGACCTCGACGTCGCGCTCAACGGCGTCTGGGTGTGCCGCAACTCGGCCCCGGCCGAGGACCCCGCGGCGATCAGCCTCGAGGAGCGCGACGTCACCGTCACCATCGACCTGAAGGTGGGGGAGGCCGCGGCCACCGTGTGGACCAACGACCTCACCCACGCCTACGTGCACGAGAACAGCGCCTACAGCTCATGAACGAGACCGTCATGCCCACCAAGCTCGTCGACGACCCTGCGGTCTCGCGTGCCAAGGCCGCGACCTTGGCCGCGGCGCTGCCCTGGCTGAAGAAGTACAACGGCAAGATCATCGTCATCAAGTACGGCGGCAACGCGATGACCGACGAGGCGCTGAAGGTGGCCTTCGCGGAGGACATCGCGTTCCTCCGGCTGGCCGGCTTCAAGCCGGTCGTGGTCCACGGCGGCGGGCCGCAGATCTCCCGCATGCTCGACCGGCTCGGGATCGAGTCCGAGTTCCGGGGCGGGTTGCGGGTGACGACGCCCGAGGCGATGGACGTCGTCCGCATGGTCCTGGTGGGCAAGGTGCAGCGCGAGCTGGTCGGCCTGCTCAACCAGCACGGCCCGCTCGCGGTCGGCCTGTCCGGCGAGGACGCGGGGCTCTTCACCGCCATCCCGGCCAACACCGTCGTCGACGGCGAGGAGGTCGACCTGGGCCTGGTCGGCGAGGTGTCCGAGGTCAGGCCCGACGCGGTCCTCGACCTCATCGAGGCCGGCCGCATCCCGGTGATCTCGAGCGTCGCCCCCGACGCCGACGGCCAGGTCCACAACGTCAACGCGGACACCGCTGCCTCGGCCCTCGCGGTCGCGCTCGGCGCCGCCAAGCTGCTGGTGCTCACCGACGTCGAGGGGCTCTACCGCGACTGGCCGAGCAGCGACGACGTCATCGGCGAGATCGGCCCGGAGGCGCTCGCCGAGCTGATGCCGACCCTGGCGAGCGGCATGGTGCCCAAGATGAGCGCCTGCCTCCAGGCCGTCACCCACGGCGTACCCCGTGCGACCGTGGTCGACGGACGCGAGCCGCACGCCGTGCTGCTCGAGATCTTCACCGAGGAGGGCATCGGCACCCAGGTGCTCCCGGGAGTCGAGACCAAGATCAGGAAGGCTGCTCACCGATGAGCTCGACCGACGACTACACGCGGCGCTACCAGGGCGCGCTGATGAACACCTTCGGCACGCCGAAGAGCGTCCTGACGCGCGGCCACGGCGCCCACGTGTGGGACGAGGACGGCAGCGAGTACGTCGACCTGCTCGGCGGGATCGCCGTCAACGCGCTCGGCCACGGCCACCCGGCGGTGGTCGAGGCGGTGACCACGCAGCTGCAGACCCTCGGGCACATCTCCAACTTCTTCGCCTCCGAGCCGCAGATCGAGCTCGCGGAGAAGCTGCTGTCGATCGCCGGCGCCGACGGGAAGGTCTTCTTCGCCAACTCCGGCACCGAGGCCAACGAGGCCGCGTTCAAGCTGACCCGGCGTACCGGCCGCACGCACCTGGTGGCGATGACCGGCTCGTTCCACGGCCGCACGATGGGCTCGCTCGCGCTCACCTCGAAGGAGGCCTACCGCACACCCTTCGAGCCCCTGCCGGGCGACGTCACCTTCGTGCCCTACGGCGACGCCGATGCGCTCGCCGCGGCCGTCACCGACGAGACGGCGGCGATCGTGATCGAGCCGATCCAGGGCGAGGCCGGCGTGGTCGTCCCGCCCGAGGGCTTCCTGACCGCCGCGCGGCGGATCGCCGACGAGCACGGTGCCCTGCTCTGGTTCGACGAGATCCAGTCGGGCATGGGCCGGACGGGCCGGTGGCTCGCCTCGCAGGCCGAGGGCGTCACCCCCGACATCGTGACCCTCGCCAAGGGCCTGGGCGGCGGCTTCCCGATCGGTGCATGCCTCGGCCTGGGCCGGGCGGCGTCGCTGTTCGAGCCGGGCAACCACGGCACCACGTTCGGGGGCAACCCGGTCGCCTGCGCCGCCGCTCTGGCGGTGATCCGGACCATCGAGGAGGACGGCCTGCTCGAGCACGTCACGGTGCTCGGGCACAAGCTCCGCGACGGCCTCGCCGCCGACCCCCGGGTGGCCGAGGTCGCCGGCGAGGGGCTGTTCGTCGGGATCGTGCTGACCGAGCAGAAGGCGGCCGAGGTCGCCGCAGCCGCGTTGAAGGCGGGCTTCATCGTCAACAACGCGACCACCGGCCGGGTCCGGCTGGCCCCGCCGCTGGTGCTCACCGCTGACGACGCCGAAGCCTTCCTCGCGGCCTGGCCGCGGATCCTCGACGAGGCCTGGTCATGACGGCCCGCAGCTTCCTGCGCGACGACGACCTGAGCCCGGAGGAGCTGGCGCGGGTCCTCGACCTCGCCGCCACGCTCAAGGCCGACCCCTACGGCCCGAAGCCGCTCGCCGGTCCGCGCACGGTCGCCACGATCTACGACAAGCCGACGCTGCGCACGCAGACGTCCTTCGCCGCCGGGATCGCCGAGCTGGGCGGCCACGCGATGCTCGTCGACGGCGGGCTGGCCGGGATCGGCCGGCGCGAGTCGGTCGCCGACGTCGCGCGTGTCCTCGGGCGGCAGGCGAGCATCATCGTGTGGCGCACCTACGCCCAGGACCGGCTCGAGGAGATGGCGTCCTACGCCGGCGTGCCGGTCGTCAACGCGCTCACCGACGACTTCCACCCGTGCCAGCTGCTCGCCGACCTCCTCACCGTCCGTGAGCACAAGGGCACGCTCGCCGGGCTGCGGGTGGCGTTCGTCGGCGACGGCGCGTGCAACATGGGCAACTCGTGGCTGCTGGCCGGCGCGCTGGCGGGCGTCCACGTCGTCATCGGCGCGCCGAAGGGCTACGCGCCCGAGGCGTCGATGTTCGACCGGGCCAACGAGATCGGCGCCGGCACCGGCGGCTCGGCCAGCTGGGTCACGGACGCGGCCGAAGCGGTGACGGACGCGGATGTCGTCGTCACCGACACCTGGGTCTCGATGGGCCGGGAGGACGAGGCACAGGCACGCCTGGCCGTGTTCTCGCCCTATGCGCTCACCGAGGAGCTGCTCGCGCACGCCAAGCCCGACGCGATCGTCATGCACTGCCTGCCCGCCTACCGGGGCAAGGAGATCGCCGCGTCGGTCATCGACGGTCCGCGCAGCGTCGTGTGGGACGAGGCCGAGAACCGCCGGCACGCGCAGAAGGCGATCCTCGCGTTCCTGGCCGCGGAGAGCGGTCTCTCATGACCGAGTCCGCGCTGCGACCGTCGACCAAGAACGCTCGGCACCGGCTCATCGTCGAGCTCGTCGCCGGCCACGAGATCAGGTCCCAGGGCGAGCTGGCCGACCTGCTCGCGGACCGCGGCGTCCAGGTCACCCAGGCGACGCTGTCGCGCGACCTGGTCGAGCTCGACGCGATCAAGGTGCGCGCCGCGGGCGGCGCGCTCGTCTACGCGGTCCCCGCCGAGGGCGGCGACCGCCGGCCGCAGGCGCCGGGGGAGTCGGCCGCGGCGAGCCACCGGCTGGCCCGGCTCTGCGCCGAGCTGCTGGTCACCGCCGAGGCCAGTGCCAACCTCGTGGTCCTGCGCACCCCGCCGGGCGCCGCGCAGTTCCTCGCGTCCGCCTTCGACAAGGCCGACTTCCCCGAGATCCTGGGCACGATCGCGGGCGACGACACCGTGCTCGTCATCGGTCGCGACCCGCAGGGCGGCGACGACCTGGCCCAGCGCTTCCTCGGGCTGGCCGACCAGCAGCCCAACCACGACGATCAGTCCCACCCCGACGTACAGGAGAGTTGAGCAAACAAGTGAGCAAGGTCCTGACCTCCCTGCCGCAGGGCGAGCGCGTCGGTATCGCGTTCTCCGGCGGACTGGACACCTCGGTGGCCGTGGCATGGATGCGCGACAAGGGCGCTGTGCCGTGCACCTACACCGCCGACATCGGGCAGTACGACGAGCCCGACATCTCCGGGGTCCCCGGGCGTGCCCGCCAGTACGGTGCCGAGATCGCCCGCGCGATCGACATCAAGCCCCAGCTGGTCGAGGAGGGCCTGGCCGCGCTGGCTTGCGGCGCCTTCCACATCCGGTCGGGTGCCAAGGTCTACTTCAACACCACGCCCCTCGGCCGTGCGGTGACCGGCACCATGCTGGTCCGCGCGATGCAGTCCGACGACGTCAACATCTGGGGCGACGGCTCGACCTACAAGGGCAACGACATCGAGCGGTTCTACCGCTACGGCCTGATGGCCAACCCCGAGCTGCGCATCTACAAGCCGTGGCTCGACGCCGACTTCGTCTCCGAGCTGGGCGGACGCGCCGAGATGTCGCAGTGGCTCACCGAGCACGGCCTGCCCTACCGCGACAGCCAGGAGAAGGCGTACTCGACCGACGCCAACATCTGGGGTGCGACCCACGAGGCCAAGACGCTGGAGCACCTCGACGTCTCGCTCGAGACCGTCGAGCCGATCATGGGCGTGAAGTTCTGGGACCCGAGCGTCACCATCGACGTCGAGGACGTGACGATCACGTTCGAGGCGGGCCGCCCGGTCGCGATCGACGGACGCCGCTTCGACGACCCGGTCGCCCTGGTGCTGGAGGCCAACGCGGTCGGCGGTCGCCACGGGCTCGGGATGTCCGACCAGATCGAGAACCGGATCATCGAGGCCAAGTCGCGCGGCATCTACGAGGCGCCCGGCATGGCGCTGCTGTTCATCGCCTACGAGCGGCTGCTCAACGCGATCCACAACGAGGACACCCTCGCGAACTACTACACCGAGGGCCGCAAGCTCGGCCGGCTGCTCTACGAGGGCCGCTGGCTGGACCCGCAGTCGCTGATGCTGCGTGAGTCGATCCAGCGCTGGATCGCGTCGCTCGTGACCGGGACCGTGACCCTCCGCCTGCGCCGCGGCGACGACTACACGATCCTCGCCACCGAGGGTCCGGCGTTCTCCTACCACCCCGAGAAGCTGTCGATGGAGCGTGTCGAGAACGCCGCGTTCGGCCCGACCGACCGGATCGGCCAGCTGACGATGCGCAACCTCGACATCGCCGACAGCCGGGCCAAGCTCGAGCAGTACGCCGCCCAGCCGCTCGACCAGGGCAACGTGCTCGTCGAGCACGGCACCCTCTTCGGCGAGCTGCCGGCCGGCGGGTTCGACCAGATCTCGGACAACCCCGAGGCCGTCGCCGAGGCGGAGGCGCTCGACGAGGCCGTCGACGAGGCGGCGCTGGAGTCCGGCGTTGACTGAGCTGCAGGGGACCAACGAGGGCAAGCTCTGGGGCGGCCGCTTCTCGGGCGGCCCCTCGCCCGAGCTCGAGGCGCTGTCCCGCTCGACCCACTTCGACTGGCGGCTGGCCCTCTACGACATCGCCGGGTCGCACGCCCACGCCAAGGCGCTGGGTGCCGCGGGGCTGCTCACCGCCGACGAGGAGCTCGAGCTGCACCGCGGCCTCGACGTCCTCGCCGAGCGGTTCACGACGGGGAGGCTGCGGCCGGCGGCATCCGACGAGGACGTCCACGGCGCGCTGGAGCGCCTCCTGATCGAGGAGGTCGGACCCGACGTCGGCGGCAAGCTGCGCGCCGGACGGTCGCGCAACGACCAGATCGCCACGCTGTTCCGGTCCTACCTGCTCGACCACGGTCGCGTCGTCGCCAGTCTCCTCCTCGACCTGGTCGAGGCGCTGGCCGGGCAGGCGGAGACCCACCTCGGCGCGATCATGCCGGGCCGCACGCACCTCCAGCACGCCCAGCCGGTGCTGCTGTCGCACCACCTGCTCGCCCACGCGTGGGCGCTGCTGCGCGACGTCGAGCGGATGGGGGACTGGCGCCGGCGGGTCGAGTCGGACTCGCCGTACGGCTCGGGCGCGCTGGCCGGTCAGAGCCTCGGTCTGGACCCCGAGCTGGTCGCGAGCGAGCTCGGGTTCACCGGCTCGACGGCCAACTCGATCGACGGCACCGCGTCGCGGGACTTCGTGGCGGAGTTCGCCTACGTCTGCGCGCAGGCCGGCGTCGACGTCTCGCGGATCGCCGAGGAGATCATCCTGTGGGCCACGAAGGAGTTCGACTTCGTGACGCTCCACGACTCCTGGTCCACGGGGTCGTCGATCATGCCGCAGAAGAAGAACCCGGACATCTCCGAGCTCGCCCGGGGCAAGGCCGGGCGCCTGGTCGGCAACCTCACCGGTCTGCTCACCACGCTCAAGGCGCTGCCGCTCGCCTACAACCGCGACCTCCAGGAGGACAAGGAGCCGGTGTTCGACTCGGTCGACACGCTCGAGGTGCTCCTGCCCGCCTTCACCGGTCAGGTCGCGACCCTGGTCTACAAGACGGACCGGATGGCCGAGCTCGCACCGCAGGGCTTCTCGCTCGCGACCGACATCGCCGAGTGGCTGGTCCGGGAGGGGACGCCGTTCCGCATCGCCCACGAGCTCGCCGGCGCCTGCGTGCGGGCGGCCGAGGCGAAGGGGACCGACCTGGACGGGCTCACCAACGAGGAGTTCGCCGCCATCTCGCCTGCCCTCACGCCGCAGGTCCGGCTGGTCCTGACCGCGGAGGGCTCCGTCGAGTCCCGCAACGGCCGCGGCGGCACCGCCCCGGACCGGGTGGCCGAACAGCTCGCCGAGCTGCGCCAGCGCGTGGCGTCGCTGCGAGCGCCCCTGCGTGCGCCCCTGGGCGACGACCAGGACGGGCGTGGACGGGCTCGCTGAGGCCCTCGCCGGCCCGGTCGAGCAGGTCGCCCCGCTGGTGCTGGGCGGCCTGCTCTCGCACGCCGGCGTCACTGTCCGGATCACCGAGGTCGAGGCGTATGCCGGCCCGGCGGACCCGGGCTCCCACGCCTACCGCGGCCGGACGAACCGCAACGCCGTCATGTTCGGCCCGGCCGGCCACCTCTACGTCTACTTCACCTACGGCATGCACTTCTGCGCCAACGTGGTCTGCAGCGTCGAGGGCGACCCGTCCGGGTGCCTGCTGCGTGCCGGCGAGGTGGTCGACGGGATCGACCTCGCCCGGCACCGTCGTCTCGGCTCGTCCGACCGAGACCTCGCCCGGGGGCCGGCGCGCCTGACCCGCGCGCTGCACCTCACCGGGGAGCACAATGGCGCCGACCTCGCGGCGGGGCCGGTCCACCTGGAGCTGGGCGACCCGGTGACGACGGTGTCGACCGGACCCCGGGTGGGGCTGCGAGGCGCGCCGGAACGGCCGTGGCGGTTCTGGATCACGGGGGACCCGACGGTGTCGGTCTACCGGCCCGCCCAGTCCTTGGAGAAGCGCCGCCGCGCCGGCTCCTGAGGCGTGCCGAACCGCTGATCCTGGGCGTCGGCAGGTGGTCGGTTCGCCGGTCGTCTGCCCCGATTTGAAGCTCCCGACACCGCTGTGTAATGTTCTTCCTGTCGCCGCGAGCGGCACCAAAACCCCCGGTCGAGAGGCCACCAGGTCCCAGGTGCTGTGCGCGCCGACACCGGTTCGAGAGCCGAGTCAGCGCCAAGTTGACGAAGGGGACCGAAACGGGTAAGTTTCTGCAGGTTGCCCCGCAGCAAGGTCGACAGGCCGAGCA
>NZ_JARVWS010000003.1 GCF_029846275.1 Nocardioides sp. CER19 | reverse complement strand
TTTGACGTAGGGGCCACCTCCGGGTGGCCCCTACGCTGTATTTCGGGACCCATACGTTTCGTGAGAGAGGACTGACCGTGGCTGAGGAGCGACGCTCGGGCCGGCCCGCCAAGGGCGCCGGCGCTGGACGCGGTGGATCGGGGCGCGGAGGCTCGTCCGCCGGCCGCGGCGCGGGATCCGGCCGCTCCGGCTCCGGGCGCGGCGCGCAGGGCGCGCCGGGCGCGCGCGAGGGCAAGCCCGCCGAGTCGGGACGCCCGTCCCGTCGAGGCGCTGACGCGGCGCCGTCGAAGGGGTCGGCGAAGGGGTCGTCGAACCGCCCGGCAGGGAAGGGCGCGCCGCGCCGCTCGGCGGAGGGCAAGGGACCGGAGCGGAAGGGTCCGCAGCGTCCGCGCCAGGACCGGCCCGCTCGCGGCGGTGACGCCATCGCTCGTACCTCCGAGCAGAGGGCGTACGACGGTCCGGAGCTGCCCGAGTGGGTGACCGGCAAGGAGCTGGACCGCTCCGTGGCCGTGCAGCTGAAGGGGCTCCCCGAGAAGCTCGCGGCCCGCGTCGCACGTCACCTCGCGGCCGCCGGTGCGCTCATCGACTCCGACCCCGAGCTCGCCTATCAGCACGCGAAGGCGGCCAAGAGTCGCGCTCAGCGCCTGGCCGTCGTGCGCGAGGCGCTCGGCGAGGCGGCGTACGCGGCCGGTCACTACGCCGAGGCGTTGGCCGAGCTCCGTGCCGCCAAGCGGATGAACGGCGCGACCGCTTACCTTCCGATCATGGCCGACTGCCACCGTGCGCTCGGCCAGCCGGAGCAGGCCATCAAGCTGGCGCAGAGCCCCTCGGTCGCCAACTTCGCACCCGAGGCCAAGGCCGAGATGACCATCGTCGAGGCTGGCGCCCGGCGCGACATGGGCCAGTTCGACGCTGCCCTGCGGGTGCTCGAGCACGCTCCGTTGATGAGCAAGAGCAGGGCTGCGTGGGTGGTCCGGCTGCGCTACACGTACGCCGACACGCTGGAGGCGGCCGGCCGTCCGACCGACGCGCTGACGTGGTTCCACCGCACGTTCGCGATCGACGGCGAGGAACTGACCGACGCCGCCGACCGGGCCGCTGCCCTCGAGGCGACCCGCGACTGAGGCGGCGTGACGCGGGTCCTGAGTCCCCAGTCGGCGCGTGTCGCTGGTGCTCAGGGCCCTCATGCGTCACAATATGCAAAGAACTACACACCTGTGATTGAGCGGCCATTGGTCTGACTCGTCCCGAACGGAGTCCGCTGGGGAAGGCGAAGCTCCACGCCGGAACGAAGGAGAACATGGTGACCGCTTACACGACTACGCCCAGCGCCTCGCGGACCGCCACCCGAGGCGTCCTCTACGTGCACTCGGCGCCGTCCGCGCTGTGCCCACACGTCGAATGGGCCGTCGGCGGCGTACTCGGCGTTGCCGTGAACCTGGACTGGACGCCGCAGCCGGCGCAGGTCGGGACCTACCGGGCGGAGCTCTCGTGGACCGGTGCCGTCGGGTCGGCCGCCGCTGTCGCCTCGGCCCTCAAGGGCTGGAAGCACCTCCGGTTCGAGATCACCGAGGAGCCGACGTCCGGCTCGGAGGGCTCGCGCTACTCCTACACGCCCGAGCTGGGGGTCTTCCACGCCGTGACCGGCCTCCACGGGGACATCATGATCCCTGAGGACCGGCTCAAGGCGGCCGTGGTGAAGGCGGCCCTCGGAGACACCACGATGCTCGTGGAGATCGACAAGCTGCTCGGCAAGCAGTGGGACGACGAGCTCGAGACGTTCCGTCACGCCGGCGAGGGCGCGCCGGTGCGCTGGCTCCACCAGGTCGTCTGAGTCGCCCGACTCGTCCGAGGCCTGAGTCGTCCGGCTCAGCCGCGGTGGCAGGCGCGATGAGCGGCGCGCCGAGCCCTCGCCGTGTGGAGGCGCTTCGCCTTTTTGCTTGCCTTGACGCACCTGGCCGACCGGTGCTTGGAGACCCGGAAGTGTGAGCTCGCGATCCAGCCCGAGTAGTCGCGGGTCTGGTCGACGATCGGCATCGACGCGTAGTGCCGGTAGGAGAGCTTGCCGCGGATCGTGAAGCGGCCGGGCGCGGCCGTGTTGCTGGCGCACAGCTGGAAGCGCTTGGTGCCCTGCGTCGGGTCAGCGCCCGAGAGCATGACGTCCGAGGCCTGCGCGACGCCGGCGGCGTCGGTGATGAAGACCTCCAGCGACCACTCGGGCTCGGGCGGCGAGACCCGGTAGGTGTAGGTGTACCAGTGGCAGCCGGGCGGCAGGCGGTACGCCGGCGCGTGGGTGCTGCCCATGGCCGCGAACTGGGCAGCCGTCGGCTCGGCGGCCGACGCCGCCTCGACAGGGCCGAGCGGCCCGAGAGGGACGCACAGCGCGATCGCGCCCGCCGTCAGCAGCCGCCGCGCGCGACGAGCCCGCGGCCTTGCAGCCTTGGTGATCGGCCTCACACCGGTCCAACGCGGCAAGGCCGCGGCGGGTTACGCCCGTCAGAGCGGGATGTTGCCGTGCCGTCCGCGGTGGACGCCGCCCGCCTGGACGGCGTCGTGGATCGCACGCGCGATGGTCGTGCGGGTGGTGGCCGGCGAGACGACCTCGTCGACCACGCCGATCTCGACAGCCTTGTCGACGCCACCCGCGATGCGCTCGTGCTCGGCCGCGAGCTCGGCCTCGACCTGGGCACGGATGTCCGGGGCGACCTCGGCCAGCTTGCGTCGGTGGAGGATGCGCACCGCGGCGACGGCCCCCATCACGGCCACCTCGGCACCCGGCCAGGCGAACACCTTCGTCGCGCCGAGCGAGCGGGCGTTCATGGCGATGTAGGCGCCGCCGTAGGTCTTGCGGGTGACCAGCGTGACCCGGGGGACCACGCACTCGCCGAAGGCGTGCAGGAGCTTCGCGCCGCGGCGTACGACGCCGTCCCACTCCTGCCCGACACCGGGCAGGTAGCCGGGCACGTCGACCACGACCACCAGCGGAACGCCGAAGGCATCGCACATGCGCACGAAGCGGGAGGCCTTCTCCGCCGACAGCGAGTCCAGGCAGCCGCCCAGGCGCAGCGGGTTGTTGGCGACGACGCCGACGGTACGGCCGCCGAGACGGCCCAGCGCGGTCACGATGTTGGGCGCCCAACGGGCGTGCAGCTCCTGGACCGTGCCCTCGTCGAGGAGGTGGTCGACGAGCGGGTGCACGTCGTAGGCGCGCTTCCTGGACTCGGGCAGCAGTGCGCCGAGGTCGATGTCCTCGACGGCGTCGACGTGCAGGCTGCCCTGCGAGCCGAGGAGGTGGGCCACGGTGCGAGCCCGGTCGAGGGCGTCGCGCTCGGTGTCGGCCAGGATGTGGACGACGCCGGAGCGGCGGCCGTGCGGCTCGGGGCCGCCGAGACGCAGCATGTCGACGTCCTCGCCGGTCACCGAGCGGACCACGTCGGGGCCGGTGACGAAGATGCGGCCCTCGGGGCCGAGGATGACGACGTCGGTCAGCGCCGGTCCGTAGGCGGCACCGCCCGCCGCCGGGCCCAGGACGACGGAGATCTGCGGGATAACCCCGGACGCCTGCGTCATGACCTGGAAGATGCGGCCGACGGCGTGCAGCGAGAGGACGCCCTCCGCGAGCCGGGCGCCGCCCGAGTGCCACAGGCCGATGATCGGGACGCGGTCGGTGAGCGCGAGGTGGTAGGCGTCGACGACCACGCGGCAGCCCTCATCGCCCATCGCGCCACCCATCACGGTGGCGTCGGAGCAGAAGGCCACCACGGGCGAGCCGTCCACGGTGCCGCGTGCGGCCACCATGCCGGAGTCGTCGAGGGACGAGACCAGCTCGAGGCTGCCCTCGTCGAGCAGCGCCGTGAGCCGGGTGAGCGGGTAGCGCGGGTCGTCGACCCGGGCCGGCTTCTCCTGGACCGCGGTCATGCGAGGGTCCCGAACGCGACGGCGACGTTGGCGCCGCCGAAGCCGAAGGAGTTGTTGAGCGCCGCGATGTCGCCGAGCGGAAGGTCGCGGGGCTTGGTGGCGATGTCGAGCTCGACGGCGGGGTCCTGGTTGTCGAGGTTGATCGTCGGTGGCGAGACCCGGTGGTGCAGGGCGAGGACGGTCGCGACCGCCTCCAGCGCGCCGGCGCCGCCGAGCAGGTGGCCGGTCATCGACTTCGTGCTGGTGACGACGACGTCGGTGGCATGCGCGCCGAGGGTGGCGTGCAGCATGAGGCCCTCGGCGATGTCGCCCTGCGGGGTCGACGTGGCGTGCGCGTTGACGTGCACGATGTCGGAGGGCGAGACGTCGCCCTCCTCGAGCGCCCGCAGGATCGCCCGGGAGCCACCCCGGCCGGCGGGGTCGGGCTGCGCGATGTCGTGGGAGTCGGCGGTGATGCCGGCGCCGAGGACCTCGGCGTAGATCCGAGCGCCGCGGGCCTGGGCGTGCTCCAGCCGCTCGAGAACGAGCGCGCCGGCGCCCTCGCCGAGGACGAAGCCGTCACGCGCGGTGTCCCACGGGCGCGAGACGGCGGTCGGGTCGCCGCCCTCCTCGGAGCCCGTCTTGGACAGCGCCATCATGTTGGCGAAGGCGGCCATCGGGAGCGGGTGGATCGCGGCCTCGGTGCCGCCGGCGAGCACCACGTCGGCGCGACCGAGCCGGATCTGGTCGACCGCGTGGGCGATCGCCTCGTTGCCGGAGGCGCACGCCGAGACCGGCGTGATGACCGCGGCCCGCGCGCCGACGTAGAGGCTGATGTTGGCGGCCGGGGCGTTGGGCATGAGCATCGGCACGGCCAGCGGCGAAACGCGGCGCGGCCCCTTCGCGAGCAGGGTGTCGTAGTTGTCGAGCAGGGTGGTCACGCCACCGATGCCCGACGCCATCGCCACGCCGACACGGTCGCCGTCCAGTCCGGCCTCGGCGGCCGTGCCGGTGAACCCGGCGTCGTGCCAGGCCTCCATCGCGGCGACCATGGCGAACTGGGCGGAGCGGTCCAGACGGCGGGCCTTGACCCGGTCGAGGACCTCGCTGGGCTCGACGGCGATCCGGCCCGCGATCTTCACGGGGAGGGGCTCGGCCCACTCCTCGGTGAGGGTGCGGACACCGGAGCGACCGGCGACCAGGGCGTCCCAGGTGCTGGGGACGTCTCCGCCGACGGGGCTGGTGGTGCCCATCCCGGTGACGACGACTCGTGTGCGACTCATGACGACCTTGCGTTCGAAGGGTGGTTGCGGATCAGACGATCAGGCGTTGGCGGACGCGTTCTCGATGAACGAGACGGCGTCGCCGACGGTCTTGAGGTTCTTGACCTCGTCGTCGGGGATCGACACGCCGAACTTCTCCTCGGCGGCCACGACGACCTCGACCATGGACAGCGAGTCGACGTCGAGGTCCTCGACGAACGACTTGTCCAGCTGGACGTCGTCGACGTCGATGCCGGCGACCTCGTTGACGATCTCGGCGAGGTCGGCGCGGATCTCTTCGGTGCTGGGCATGGTGTTCCTTTCTGATGGGTGAGCGCGGTGCTCGGTAGGGGTGGAGCCGATCAGGGGACGATGACGACCTGGGCCGCGTAGGTCAGGCCGGCACCGAAGGCGATGAACAGAGCGGTGTCGCCGCTCTTGGCCTCGCCCTCCCGCTTCATCCGCTCGAGTGCGAGCGGGATGGACGCCGCCGAGGTGTTGCCCATGTCGGCGATGTCGCGAGCGATGCGGACGTGCTCGGGCAGCTTCATCGAGCGCGCCAGGGCGTCGACGATGCGCATGTTGGCCTGGTGCGGGACGAAGCAGTCGAGCTCGTCCACGGTGACCCCGGCGCGGTCGAGCGCCTCGAGGCCGATCTTGGCCATCGCGAAGGAGGCCCAGCGGAACACCGGGTTGCCCTGCATCGTCAGGTGCGGCATCTCGCCGCGGGCGAGCGCTTCGGGCCACATCTCGCGCTGCGTGATGAGGTCGGCGCGCTCGCCGTCGGAGCCCCAGACCACGGGCCCGATGCCGGGCTCGTCGCTCGGTCCGACGACGACGGCGCCGGCGCCGTCGGCGAAGATGAACGCGGTCCCGCGGTCGGCCCGGTCGGTGATGTCGGAGAGCCGCTCCACACCGATGACGAGGACGTGGCCGGCGCTGCCGCCGCGGATCAGGTCGGAGGCCATCGCGACGCCGTGGCAGAAGCCGGCGCACGCGGCGGAGATGTCGAACGCGGCGGCCTGCTCGGTCCCGAGCTCGTGCGCGATCGTGGTCGCGATCGCGGGCGTCTGGGAGAGGTGGCTGACGGTGGCGACGATGACGCAGTCGATCTGGTGGGCGTCGACGCCGGCGTCCGCGAGGGCGTCGCGCGCCGCGGCGACCGACATCACCTGGACGGTCTCCTCCGGAGTGGCCCAGCGGCGCTCCGTGATGCCCGAGCGAGTGCGGATCCACTCATCACTCGAGTCGATCGCATCCACGATCTCGCTGTTGGGGACGACCCGCGACGGACGGTAGGCGCCGAGGCCGAGCAGCCGCGCGTGAGCGGCGCCGGAGGGTGCGAGCAGGCCGGCCATCAGGCGACACCCTGCGGGTGGAGGCGGACCAGCGGCTGGCCGGGGGAGACCAGGTCGCCGTCCTCGACGAGCCATTCGACGACCTGGCCGCCGTGGGCGGAGGTCACTGCGATCCGGTCGCGCAGGCTGACGATGTCGCCGATCGCGCTGCCGGGGGAGAGTACGGCGGCGCCGTTGGCCGTCTCCGCGAGGTGGAACGTGCCCTTGGAGGGCGAGACGACCATCCGCCAGGTCGGCGAGGTGTCGAGGACGCCCGAGGAGCCCTCCTCGCCGTGCTTCTCGCAGAACGCGCGGGCGTCGTCGAGCTGGTCGGGCGTCTTGAGCGCGAACGTCTCGACGCCCTTGAGGTTGCGCTTGGCGATGCCGGTCAGGGTGCCCGCCGGCGGCATCTCGAGGATGCCGGTGACGCCGAGGTCGGACATCGTGTCGAGGCAGAGGTCCCACCGCACCGGGCTGGCGATCTGGCCCACGATCCGCCGGAGCATGTCGGCGCCGGAGTGGACCACCTGGCCGTCCTTGTTGGAGATCATCCGGGTGCGCGGGTCGTGCACGGACACCGAGCGGGCCAGCGAGGCCAGGTGGCCGACGGCCGGCGACATGTGCTCGGTGTGGAAGGCGCCGGCGACGCTCAACGGAGCCAGCCGCGCCTTCGCGGGCGGGTCCGCCTTGAGGGCCTCGAGCTGCTCGAGGGTGCCGGCGGCGACGATCTGCCCCGGGCCGTTGTCGTTGGCCGCGGTGAGGCCGTGCCGCTCGATCGCGGCGAGAACCTCGTCGCGGTCGCCGCCGAGGATCGCGGTCATGCCGGTCGGCGTCACCGCGGCCGCCTGCGCCATGGCACGCCCGCGCTCGCGGACCAGGACCATGGCCTGCTCGGCGGTGATCGCCCGGGCGCCGGCGGCGGCCGTCAGCTCGCCGACGCTGTGCCCGGCCACGGCACCGATGCGCGAGAACGCGTCGGCAGGGTGCGGGAAGAGCTGGAGGGCGGCAACGAGGCCGGTGGCGACGAGGAGCGGCTGCGCGATCTGCGTGTCACGGATGGTCTCGTCGTCGGCCTGGGTGCCGTAGTGGACGAGGTCGAGGCCCGCGACGGTGGCGAGCCACTCGAAGCGGGCGGAGAAGGCCGGGTCTTCCAGCCACGGAGTCAGGAAACCTGCTGACTGGGCCCCCTGTCCGGGGGCGACGATGACGAGCACGACTCCAACCCTGCCCGGCGACCTGCCGCTTGCACGTGTCCGGCGCGCACGAAACTGACCGGGCGAACTTTGGAGGGTTCCTACAACTTGCCGCCGGAATGTGACGCGAGCGACTACTGCTCCGCGGCGGCCGCCTGCCGCCCCAGCACCAGCGCGAGCTGCAGCGTGAGGGCGTCGCGCGGTCGCGTGGCGGTGTAGCCGGTGAGGTCGGCGACCTGGCGCAGCCGGTAGCGCACGGTGTTGGGGTGCACGAAGAGCTCGCGGGCCGCCGCCTCGAGCGACCCGCCCGCGCCGAAGTAGGCGGAGAGCGTCTCGATCAGCGTCGCGCGGGCGTGCGCGAGCGGTTCGTACACCTGGCTCACCAGGTGGTCGCGAGCGTCGTCGTCCCCGGCGAGGGCACGCTCCGGGAGGAGCTCGCTGCTCAGGACCGGCCGGGGAGCGTCGGGCCACCCTGCCGCGGCACGGTAGGCCGCCAGGGCGGCACCGGCCGAGACGTGTGCACCGGACAGGTCCTCGGCCACCGGACCGACGACCACCGAGCCGTGAGCGAACATCCCCACCACCGACGCCGCGGCGGCCCGGGGATCCGAGCTTCCCCCGAGCACGACCACCAGCAGCTCGCCCTGCACGGCGCAGAGCGCATCGAGGCCGGCGGCCCGTGCCCGACGGCGTACGTCGTCGAACACGTCGGTCTCCGTACGCCGGGCGGGGGCTGGTCCGAGCACCACGGTGAGCGCCTCGTGGCCGCCCCAGCCGAGGGCACTGGCCCGCGACAGAAGGGACTCGTCGGTCTCGGCGCGCAGCACGGCGTCGACGACGAGCGCCTCGAGCCGCGCGTCCCAGGCACCACGCTGCTCGGCGGCGCGGGCGTAGACCTCGGCCGTCGCGAACGCGACCTCGCGGGCGTAGCGCGACACCGCGTGGTGGACGTCGGGGGCGTCCTCGGGCTCGACCAGGTCGTCGACGTTCTCCTCGACGACCTCGATCGACAGCCGGATGAGGTCGACCGTCTGGCGCAGGGTGATGATGCCGGCGAGCGCCCGCGGCGCGGCACCGAACACGGACGCGGCGAGGTCGGCACCCTCGACGCGGGTGCCGGGGGCGCCGCCGTACCACTGGGTGAAACCCCTGATGCCCGCCTGCACGATGAGGCCGACCCACGACCTGTCCTCGGCGGTGAGGTCACCGAACCAGGGGAGCGCCGTGTCCATCCGGGCGGTGGCCGCCGTCGAGAGCCGGCCGGTGGCGCGCTGGAGCGCCTCGGCGCTGCGGAGTCGGCGCGCCCGAGCGACGGGTTCCTCCTCGCCGTGCAGGGGCGGTGTCGTGGCCGTCACGGCGTCATCCTCGCATTCGGGGATTCTCGGCCGATGACCTGGTTGAATCGTTGATCTATGGGTTTCCTAGGAATGGGTACCGGAGACGCAGAAGGAGCCTGATGCCTGAGACGCAGTTCGTGACGATCCACGGCCACCGACGCGCCTACGCGCTGGGCGGTCGGAAGATCGGCACTGCCCCGGTTCTTCTCCTTCTGCACGGGCTCGGTTGCGACCGGCACACGTGGGACCCGGTGTGGAGGCGGCTGGCCCGCCGCTACACGCTGGTCGCCCCCGACCTGCTCGGCCACGGCGAGTCGGACAAGCCGCGTGGCGACTACAGCCCCGGCGGCTATGCCAACGGCATGCGCGACCTGCTCACCGTGCTGGGCATCGACAAGGTGACCGTCGTCGGCCACAGCTTCGGCGGTGCCGTCGCCATGCAGTTCGCCTACCAGTTCCCCGAGCGCACCGAGCGGCTCGCCCTGGTCGACCCGGGCGGCATGGGCCACGAGGTGACCTTCCTCATCCGCGCGCTGACGCTGCCGGGCTACGACCTGGTGCTGCGGGCACTGACCCTGCCGGGCGTCCGGCACGTCAACGTGACCGCGCTGCGCGCGCTCAGCCGCCTCGGTGGACGGGAGCTGCGCGACCTCGACGAGGTCGCCTCGATCCTCGACGCGTTCAAGGACCCGGGCAAGCGGTACGCCGTCCACAAGCTCGTGACCGGGGTGATCGACTGGCGCGGCCAGAACGTCACCATGCGCGACCGGGCCTACCTCACCGAGGCGATGCCGCTGTTCATCGTGTGGGGTGCCGGCGACCGCGTGCTGCCGGCCAGCCACGCAGACCTCGCGCGGGAGATCGCGCCCAACGCCCAGGTCACCGTGATGGAGGACGCCGGCCACTTCCCGCACCGGGACCATCCGGACGAGTTCGCCGACCTGCTCGACGGCTTCGTCCGCTCGACCGCCCCGGCGACGTACTCGCGGGCGAGGTGGCGGCGCCTGCTCACGAACGGCGGACCGGATCACCTGAGTCCCGTCGAGCCGGCCTCCGAGCTGGCCTGACGGGGTCTCGATACGCTCGCTGGCGCTCGCTACTCGACCAGCGATGCTCGCTGGTCGAGCAGCCGGAGCCGCTGGGCGAGGGCGTATCGAGACCCCGTGGCGCCGCCTCGGCGTCAGGCGTCGCCGCCCTCCTGCTTGATGCCCTGCGTGGCGGTCGGGTCGTCGATCCGGTAGGCGGTGAACGCCTTCTCGACGAGCGCCGGGTCGATCTGGCCGGCGTCGGCGAGCGCCTGCAGCGCCTGGACGACGACCGACTGGGCGTCGATCTGGAAGAACCGGCGAGCGGCCGGGCGGGTGTCGGCGAAGCCGAACCCGTCCGCACCGAGCACGCGGTAGTCGCCGGGAACCCAGCGGGCGATCTGCAGCGGCACCGCGCGCATGTAGTCCGAGACGGCGACGACCGGCGTGTTGGCGCCCGACAGCTTCTCCGTGACGTACGGGGTGCGAGGACCCTCGCCCGGGTGGTTGAGGTTCCACTGCTCGGCCGCGACGCCGTCGCGGGCCAGCTCGTTCCACGATGTCACCGACCACAGGTCGGCCTGGACGCCCCACTCGTCACGGAGCAGGCGGGCGGCCTCGTCGATCCACGGGTAGGCGACGCCCGAGGCGAGCAGCCGTACGCGCGGGCCGTCGCCCTCACCGGAGGACACCCAGTGGATGCCCTTGAGGATGCCCTCGACGTCCACGTTCTCGGGCTCAGCCGGCTGGCTGACGGGCTCGTTGTAGACGGTGATGTAGTGGATGACGTCCTCGCCGTGGCCGTTCGGGCCGCCGGTGCCGTACATCCGCTCGAGACCGGTCTGCATGATGTGCGCGATCTCGTAGGCGAACGCCGGGTCGTAGTGCACGATCGCCGGGTTGGTCGCCGCGAGCAGCGGCGAGTGACCGTCGGCGTGCTGCAGACCCTCACCGGTCAGCGTGGTGCGACCGGCGGTGGCGCCGATGAGGAAGCCGCGAGAGAGCTGGTCGGCCATCGCCCAGATGGAGTCGCCCGTCCGCTGGAACCCGAACATCGAGTAGAAGATGTAGAACGGGATCATCGGCTCGCCGTGGGTCGAGTACGCCGACCCGGCGGCCGTGGCCGACGCCATCGCGCCCGCCTCGGAGATGCCCTCGTGGAGCATCTGGCCCGCGCTGGACTCCTTGTAGGAGAGCAACAACTTGCGGTCGACCGACTCGTACTGCTGTCCGGCCGGGTTGTAGACCTTGGCGGACGGGAACATCGAGTCCATGCCGAAGGTGCGGTACTCGTCCGGCGCGATCGGCACGATGCGCTTGCCGATCTCCGGGTCCTTCATCCAGTCGCGCAGCTGGCGGACGACCGCCATCGTGGTCGCGATCTTGTTGTTGCCCGACCCCTTCTTGAGGTCGGCGTAGATCGCGTCGCCGGGCAGGGTGAGCGGCTGGGACCGCACCACGCGCTTGGGCAGCGAGCCGCCGAGCTGGCGACGGCGCTCCATCATGTACTCGATCTCCGGGGCCTCGGCGCCGGGGTGGAACAGGGGAGCGGCGCCGGTGCGCTCGTAGGTCTCCTCGAGCTCGCGGTCGGAGATGGGGAGGTAGAGCCGGTCACGGAACTTCTTGAGGTCCGCCATCGTCAGCTTCTTCATCTGGTGCGTGGCGTTGCGGCCCTCGAGGGCGTCGATCGTCCAGCCCTTGATGGTCTTGGCCAGGATCACCGTCGGCTGACCTGCGTGCTTCGCTGCGGCGTCGAAGGCGGCGAAGACCTTGCGGTAGTCGTGACCGCCGCGGGGCAGCTTGCGGATCTGCTCGTCGGTCATGTGCTCGACCATCTTGCGCAGCCGCGGGTCGCCGCCGAAGAAGCTGTTGCGGATGTAGTCGCCGGTCTCGACCGAGTAGGTCTGGAAGGCGCCGTCCGGCGTGGTGTTCATCCGGTTGACGAGCGCGCCGTCGACGTCGCGGGCGAGCAGGTCGTCCCACTCACGGCCCCAGACGACCTTGATGACGTTCCAGCCGGCGCCGCGGAAGTTGGACTCCAGCTCCTGGATGATCTTGCCGTTGCCGGTGACCGGGCCGTCGAGCTGCTGCAGGTTGCAGTTGATGACCCAGGTGAGGTTGTCGAGCTCCTCGCGGGCGGCGATGCGGATCGCACCGAGCGACTCGGGCTCGGCCATCTCGCCGTCGCCGAGGAAGGCCCACACGCGCTGCTGGCTGGTGTCCTTGATGCCGCGGTTCGCCAGGTAGCGGTTGAACCGCGCCTGGTAGATCGAGTTGAGGCCGGTGAGGCCCATGGAGACGGTCGGGAACTCCCAGAAGTCGGGCATGAGCCGCGGGTGGGGGTACGACGACAGGCCGGCGTGCGGCCCGTGCTGGACCTCCTGCCGGAACCGGAACATCTGCTCCTCGGTCAGCCGGCCCTCGAGGAACGCGCGGCTGTAGATGCCGGGGGAGGCGTGGCCCTGGATGTAGACCTGGTCGCCGCCGCCGGGGTGGTCCTTGCCGCGGAAGAAGTGGTTGAAGCCGACCTCGTAGAGGCTCGCGCTGGACTGGTAGGTGGCGATGTGACCGCCGACCTCGAGGCCCTTGCGGTTGGCGCCCGAGACCATGACGGCAGCGTTCCAGCGGATGAACGCGCGGATGCGTCGCTCGACGTCCTCGTCGCCGGGGAACCACGGCTCCCGCTCGGGCGGGATGGTGTTGATGTAGTCGGTGCTTCGGAGCGCCGGGACGCCGACGTTGGCCTCGCGGGCGCGCTCGAGCAGGCGGAGCATGACGTAGCGAGCACGGTCTCGACCGCGCTCGTCGACCATCGCGTCGAAGGACGCGATCCAGTCCTGGGTCTCCTCGGGGTCGATGTCCGGGAGCTGGGTCGGCAGGCCCTCGTGGATGACGGTGGGCTGACTGGGGGTTGGCGCCGACGCCGTCGTGGTGGACGGCGTCCCCGAGGTGCCAGAAGTAGAGGTGGAGTCTTCGGTCACCCTGGCATCGTGTCACGGGTGCGGGGCCGCTCAAACTTACCCGCGAGTACCTTCAGGTTGCTTCCGTCACAGGGTGCTTGAACGTTCCAAGGTGCAGAACCCGCGGGGGTTCGCCAGCATCGCTTCCACGTCTCATCCGCGTCTCATCCACGTCTCACAGGGCGGGCGGCGTGAGCGGGTACCCCAGCGTGTCGCGCGGAAAACCTTGCGTCGGCCTCCGAAAACCGCTGGACTATCCACCACTCCGGCGCTCGTGCGCCGCGGGATCAACAGTTGGACTTCAGGCAGGAGTGGGTAGAACGTGGGCTCGACCGCGGCCGCAGGGCCGGCGGACCGGCTGGGCTTCAAGCCCGGCATGGTCATCCAGGAACTCGGCTGGGACAGCGACAGCGACGACGCGCTCCGGGTCGCGATCGAGGACGCCATCGATGCTGACCTCGTCGACGGTGACTACGGCAACGACGTCGACGCCGTCCTGCTGTGGTGGCGTGACGACGACGGGGACCTCGTCGACGGGCTCGTCGATGCGCTCACCGACCTGGTGGGAGGCGGCGCCATCTGGCTGTTGACCCCGAAGGTCGGCCGCTCGGGCGCCGTCGACCCCGCCGAGATCGCCGAGGCCGCGCCGCTGGCGGGCCTCTCGCAGACCACCACCGCCGCCGTCAGCAAGGACTGGGCCGCCACGAGGCTGGTGGCGCCGAAGACTGTCGGGTGACCCGGATCCTCCCGGGTCTCGACGGGCTGGTCGACGGGCTCGTCGCTCGTGGGTCGTCGGCGGCGACCGCGCTCAGGGTGATCGCGAGCTCACGCGTCGTCAGGCCTCACTCGCCGGTCACGCTCGCCAGGCTGACGAAGGTGCTCCGCGACTGGGGCACCGGGCCGGCGGGAGGGTTCGCGACGCTCGCCGTCCGCGCGCCCGAGGCGATCGGGCTCTGCGACGAGCTCGGCACGCTCACCTGGCGCGAGCTGCACGGCCGGTCCAACTCGCTCGCGCGGGCGCTCGCCGAGCTCGGTGTCCACGAGGGTGACGGCGTCGCGGTCATGTGCCGCAACCACCGCGGCTTCCTCGACGCCACCCTGGCGGCCAACAAGCTCGGCGCCGACGTGCTCTACCTCAACACGGCCTTCGCCGGACCGCAGCTCACCGAGGTGCTCCAGCGGGAGCGCCCCAAGGTGCTGGTCCACGACCAGGAGTTCGAGGGTCTCCTGTCCGGGGCGCTCGAGGGCTCTGGCGCGCCGCTCCCGGTCGTCGCCTGGACCGACTCCGCCGTCACCGCCCCGACACTGGACGGGCTGATCGCCCGGCACAGCGGTGGCGAGCTGCGGCCTCCGTCGCGTCGCGGCCGCCTGGTCATCCTGACGTCCGGCACGACCGGCACCCCGAAGGGGGCTCCGCGCAACGAGGCCGGCGTCGACGCCGCGATCTCGCTGCTGTCTCGCATGCCGGTCCGCGCCGGCTACCGGACCCATGTGGCGGCGCCGCTGTTCCACACCTGGGGGCTCGCGCACCTGCTGCTCGCGATGCTGCTCGGCACCCCGCTGGTGCTGCGCCGGCGCTTCGACCCCGAGCAGGCCCTGCGGGCCATCGCCTCGGAGAAGGCCGAGACGTTCGCGGTCATCCCGGTCATGCTGCAGCGCATCCTCGCCCTGCCGGAGGAGCTCCGGTCGGCGTACGACGTGAGCTGCCTGCAGGTCGTCGCGTCCTCGGGCTCCGCGCTGCCGGGCGACCTGGCGCTGGCCTGGATGGACGCGTTCGGGGACAACCTCTACAACGTCTACGGATCCACCGAGGTCGCGTACGCGTCGATCGCGACCCCCGAGGACCTGCGGGCCGCTCCGAGCTCCGCCGGCCGGCCGCCGTGGGGGACCGCCGTGCGGATCCTCGACCGACGCGGCGCAGAGGTGCCGGCGGGGGAGTCGGGCCGGATCTTCGTCGGCAACACGCTGCTCTTCGAGGGCTACACCGGCGGGGGCCACAAGGAGGTCGTCGACGGGCTGATGTCCACGGGCGACGTGGGCCGGTTCGGCCCGGACGGCCGGCTCTACGTCGAGGGCCGCGACGACGAGATGATCGTCTCGGGCGGCGAGAACGTCTTCCCGAAGGAGGTCGAGGACTGCCTCGTCCGGCACCCGGCGGTTGCCGACGCAGCGGCGGTCGGCGTCGAGGATCCCGACTACGGGCAGCGCCTGCGTGCCTTCGTGGTGGTCGCCGAGTCCGCTCGAGGGGTGACCGATGACGACCTCAAGGAGTGGGTGCGAGACAATCTTGCGCGATACAAGGTGCCGCGCGAGATCGTCCAGGTGCCCGAGCTTCCCCGCAACGCCACCGGCAAGGTGCTCAAGCGGGAGCTGGCCGGGTGGCAGCGCGCGGACGACAGGAACGACGAGAAGGAGTCGTAGTGACGGGTCTGGCCATCGGTGGGCCTGCTCCGGACTTCACCCTGCGCGACCAGTTCGGGCAGGACATCACGCTGTCGTCGTACGCCGGCAGCAAGGCGGTGCTGCTGCTCTTCTACCCGGCGGCGTTCTCGGGCGTGTGCACCGGGGAGATGGCGGGCATCCGCGACCGGCTCGACGAGTTCCTCACCTTCGACACCGAGGTGCTCGGCGTCTCGACCGACCCGGTCTACGCCCTGCGCGCCTTCGCCGACCAGGACGGGCTCAACTTCCCGCTGCTCTCGGACTTCTGGCCTCACGGCGCGGTCGCGCAGGCCTACGACGTCTTCGACGACAAGCGCGGCTCCGCCCGGCGGTCCTCCTACATCGTCGACCGCGAGGGCCTGGTCCGCTGGTCGGTGCACAACGCCAACCCGGACGGGCGCGACCTCTCCGAGCACCTGCGTCAGCTGCGCGACATCGCCGACTGACCGGCCTGGTCCAGACCAGTCGGCCGACTTCTCGCGTTCTCCTGCGGGACCTGTCGGGTCTCCCTAGAGTTCTCGTCGTCGAGCCGCTGGTGACCCGAGACGCCAGCGGCTCGACTTCTGCATTTCCGGGCGGTTCGCCCAGATCAGCGCGCTCGCGTAGTCTGTGCCGCGCTTCGCGGGCGTATAGCTCAGTTGGTCAGAGCACCGGTCTTACAAACCGGTGGTCGGGGGTTCGAGTCCCTCTGCGCCCACCGCGTCTGAACCGCCGATGTCTCGGCGCTCACGTGCAGGAACCGCGGGTCGCCCGTTTGGCGTCGTGTGCGGGCGCCGCCGGCGTCTCACGGCGCCGACTTGTCGCACGAGGAACTCGCCATTCGAGGTCAAGCCGGCTCAGGGCGTCACGACGTCGAGCTTCTCGACTGTCACGCGCACGGACCCGGCGACCGCGGGAGCGCTCAGCTCTCCGTCAGGTCGCGTGCGACGCGTTCGTCCACCGCAGTCGCGGTCGCTGGTTCCCGAGGTAGATGGTCCAGGCCACGAGGACGATCGCGGCGCCGACGACGGCGTCGAGGATCCAGTGGTTGCCGGTGCCGACGACGACCAGCGCGGTCAGCAGCGGGTGTGCCCAGCCGGCGATCCGCAGGATCCTGCTGCGGGCGCAGGTGGCGACGACGAGCGCGCACCACAGCGCCCAGCCCACGTGCATCGAGGGCATGGCGGCGAGCTGGTTGGTGAGGTCACCGAGCCCCTGAGGGGCTGAGGCGCTGGTGCTCCACCAGCCGACGTCGGCGGTGAGGGCGAGCAGGTCGTGGTAGCCGCCGAAAAGCCGCGGGGGCTCCGTCGGCACGATGAGGAACAGCGCGAGAGCGACGAGGCTGGCGCCGGCCAGTGCGCGGCGCGCGCCCAGGTAGTGGGCGCGGTGCCGGCGCCAGAGCCAGAACAGCACGGCCGGTGTGACGAGGTAGTGGGCGGCGGCGTAGTAGAAGCTGGCGCCGACCTCGAGGACGTGGTGGGCGTAGAAGAAGTCGTTGAGCCAGCGCTCGACGTCGAGGTGCAGCATCTGCTCGAGGTGGAGGATGTCGGCGGCGTGGCTCGCGGCGCTGACGAGGTCGTCGGAGGCCAGGACGCGGACGAGCGAGTAGGCGACGTAGAGGAGGCCGAGCACGGCGAGCTCGCGTGCACCCGGACGGATCCGCGAGGCACGCGAGGCTCGTCGTCGTACGTCGTCAGCGGATTCGGTGTCGGCGACCGCGTCGTGCTGGCAGGGCAGCTGGAGGAGGGCCATGTCAGCGGCGGCTCAGTCGAGGACCAGCTCGGGGACCGAGCGGCCGGCCGCCTCGGCGGGGGAGTCGTCGATGGTCGTGGCCAGCGGCTTCTCGGTGACGAAGGCGAGCAGCACGGCGGCGATGCCGAGCAGCGGGACGAGGTAGAGGAAGACGGGGGTGAGGGCGTCGCTGTAGGCGTTGACGATCACGTCCCGGACCGCCGTCGGCAGCTGGTGAACGGCCTCGGGGGTCAGCGAGTTCGCGTCGCCCACGCCGCTCCCTCCGGCAGAGCCGGACGAGGCGCTCAGCAGGTCGGTGAGCCGCGAGGCGAAGATCGTGCCGACGATGGCGGACCCGAGCGAGGCGCCGATCTGGCGGAAGTAGTTGTTCGACGCCGTGGCGGTGCCGACCTCGCGAGCCGGGAAGGTGTTCTGCACGATCAGGATGAGGATCTGCATCGCGAGCCCCAGGCCGATGCCCATGATGGCCAGGTAGACGCACGTCACGACCACGGAGGTGCTGGCCGTCATGGTGGACAGCAGCGCGAGGCCGATGCCGGTGACGATGGTGCCGACGATCGGGAACGTCTTGTAGCGCCCGGTCTTGCTGACCACCTGCCCCGAGATCATCGAGGTGACCAGGACGCCACCCATCATGGGGATCATCAGCAGACCGGCGTTGGTGGCGCTGGCGCCGGTGACCATCTGGAGGTACGTCGGCATTAGGCGAGCGCGCCGAACATCGCGATGCCGATGATGAGACCGGCAGCGGTCGTGAGGTTGAAGTTGCGCTCGCGGAACATGCGCAGCGGCATCACCGGCTCGACCGCACGGCGCTCGACCTGCACGAAGCCAAGAACGGCGAGGAGGGTGAGGGCGATCAGGCCGAGGATGACGGCCGAGTCCCAGGCGTAGGTGGTGCCGCCCCAGACGGAGGTGAGGACCAACGCCGAGGAGGCGACGGCGAGCAGCATGATGCCGGCGATGTCGATGCGCGGCTTGGCGCGGTCGTGCTGGGGCAGGTGCAGGAAGAAGACGGCGGCGGCGATGGCCAGGACGCCGAGGGGGAGGTTCATCCAGAACGCCCAGCGCCAGCCGATGCCCTCGGTGAAGAAGCCGCCGAGGAGTGGGCCGGCGACCGAGGAGAGCGCGAAGACCGCGCCCATGATGCCCATGTACTTGCCGCGCTGACGGGCGGGCACGATGTCGGCGATGATCGCCTGCGACAGGATCATCAGGCCACCGCCGCCCAGGCCCTGCACGGCGCGCCCCAGGATGAGCATCGTCATCGAGTCGGCGACACCACCGATGAGGGAGCCGGCCATGAAGAGGCTGATGGCGCCGATGAAGATGCTCTTGCGGCCGATGAGGTCGCCGACCTTGCCGTAGACCGGCATCATCACGGTCGAAGCCAGGATGTAGGCGGTCGTGACCCAGAGCATGTGGTCAACGCCGTCGAGCTCCCCCACGATGGTGGGCAGGGCGGTGCTGAAGATCGTCTGGTCGAGCGAGGCCAGGAGCATCGCGACCATCAGGCCGGAGAAAACCAGCCAGATGCCACGTCGGGGCTGGCCGCTCGCCGTCTCGTCGACGGCGGCGGTCTCTACTGCCTGTGTCATAGGAGTTCCTTCAAGGTGCTGTGGATGAGGGAGAGGGCGCGCTGACGGATGACGTCGGCGTCGTCCGGCCCATCGATGTCGGTGGCGGCGGGAGAGTCGGCTGTTCCGACCCACGTCTCGACGGCCGCGTGGACAGCGCTCGCGCAGACCGCGAGAGCGATCGTGGCGCGGGCCGTCAGCTCGGCGTCGTCCGGGAAGGTCGCGGTCCTGGCCAGAAGCTGGCGGACCTGCTCGACCAGTCGGTTCTTCCGGGCGTTGAGCTGGGCGAACTGGCTGCTGGCGACCTCGGGGTGGCGGCGCATGATCTCGACGCGCTGCTGGTGAAGGTCGGCATCACCGCCGTGGCCGACGCCCATGGTCGTCACGACGAGGTCGACGACGGCTTCGATGGGGTCGACGTCGCTGGGCCTCGCGACCTGCTCGGCGAGGTCGTCCTCGAGCGCCTGCGGCTTGAGGCCCAGGATGGCGGCGTCCTTGCTGTCGAAGTAGTTGAAGAAGGTTCGCGGGGAGATGTCGGCGCGTTCACTGATCGCGTCGACCGTCGCTGCCTCGAGCCCGTCACGCAGGACGAGGTCGACGGCGGCGGCTTCGATCCGGGCTCGCGTGGCGGTCCGCTTCCGGTCCCGCAGGCCCGGCTTCTTCGAGTCTTCGACCATGTCCCTACAGTACCGCAAAGATGCATGACTGCAAAGTTGCCTCGATGTAAGGAGATGTGCCGTTGTCGCCCCCGGCTTGGGCGCGTCGTCGCCGTGGCGCCTCCGCTGTCCCGACCACGCCGCAGGTGTCGTCCGATGCGTTGCCAGTCCTCGGCCGCAGTGGTGAACTGCTCGCAAGCACCACTGCGGGAGGGATGTCCGATGAGGCGATACGGGTTCGCAACGGCCTGGATCGGGTTGTCCGCGCTACTGCTCGTGCTGGGATCGGTCGCGGCGTCGCCGCCAGCCTCAGCGATCACCGGCGGCACGCGCGATGCCGTCCACACCAACGTCGGCGTCGTCCGGTTCACCACGTCGGCGGGCCGGTACCGCTGCTCGGGCACCCTGATCTCGCCAACCGTCGTCCTCACCGCCGGTCACTGCACCGGTGTCGACGCAGCACATCCGGCTACCAACGTGTACGTCTCCTTCGACACTGACCTCCCGGCAGACCCGTTGGCGGCCAACATCACTCCTGAGGAGCGGACGGCTCGCGCGGCTCACTACATCACCGGGACGGCGCACCCGGATCCTGGCTGGACCGGGAAGCTCAGCATCTCCCAGCAGCACGACCAGGGCGTGGTGGTGCTCGACGCGCCGGCTACGACGAAGTGGCCCGACATCACCCCGGCCCAGCTGCTGCCGGTCGGCACCCTCGACGCCAGTCAGGGCGCGTTGAAGAACGAGACGTTCACCCTGGTGGGATACGGCGTCGAGATCGGGGCGAAGAAGGAGCAGATCGTCATCACGGAACGGCGCTCGACGACGTCGTACCTGAAGAACGTGCAGGATGAAGTCGTTACCTTCCAGACCAGCAATCAGGACTCGAAGGCCGGCGGCGGATCGTGCTTCGGCGACTCAGGCGGCGCGGTGTTCTTCCACGGGTACGTCGCCGGGGACGACTCGTTCGGGAACTCCCTGTCGTGCAACGCGACCGGCGGCTACCAGCGCGTCGACACCCCCTACTCACGGGCGTTCTTGAACCAGTTCCTGTGAAGGCAGTCGGATCAGGAGGCACGGCCAGCGGCCGGCACACCTGACGGCCTCGACGAGGCCGGCCGGTGGCTGACTGTTGGGGCTGCTCTGCCGCGTCATGCGAAGTCGGCCCCGCTCGGGAGATGGTCGGCAGCGGTGCCGAGGAGGTCGAAACACACGAGGCCGACCTTCCCGGCCGCCGTCCCAACTCGGAGGGCCGACTCGGAGGCTCGCATGCTCGCGCACGTCCGCGTGGTGAGGCGTTGGCCAACGTCTCGAGAAGGTCCTGCCCGGCGGGCCACGACCGGATCGTCCGACGGCCGCGCAGCATCACAGATAGTTGGACAGCTCGATCAGGTTCTGGTCGGGATCTCGGACATAGACGCTGCGGATCGGACCCGTCGCACCGGTGCGCTCCACCGGTCCTTCCTCGATGGCAATCCCGTGGGCTGCGAGGTGTTCCTGTACGTCGGCCAGGTCGTCATCGACGATCAGACACAGGTCAGCGCTGCCCGGCGTCGGCGCCGCGGCCTTGGGTTCGAACTCGTGCCCCCGCCGGTGCAGGTTGATCTTGCTCGAACCGAACGAGAGGGCCTTGCGGTTGCCGCGGAAGGTGGTCTCCTCCATCCCCAGGACACGAGTGTAGAAGTCAATGGCCGCGCTGATGTCGGCCACCGTGAGGACCAGGTGGTCGAGCCTGGTGATCTTCACGATCGTTCCTTCGGATTCGATCTGGAGCCTCTGGCGTGCGTGCGGAAGGCCGTCTGGTGATCACGTAGCACCTTCACGGTCAGACAGGTCATCCGGGAGAAGTCCCCGATGCGCACCAGCTGGGTTTCCATCGGATCCGACCATAGAGGGGTCACGCCGCCTGCGTCTCCCGGATTCGCCCCGGCAGCAGTCTGCACAGTTCGGCCACTTGGGCGGCTCCAGCGAGAGGCGTCGCAAGCAGGTCGAGACGATTCACGGGCGGAAGAACTCGCCCGCGTCGAAGACTCTGTGTCAGGTACGGTCCTAGCGCGTCACCGAAGTCTCGTGATGACGCGGCGAAGGCCCTTCGCGATGCTCAGCGCTCCCACGGCACGTAGAGGAACCGATGACTTTCGATGACCTGGCCGACCTGCCAGTCCTGGAGCTCGCTGCGCCCGGGGCCCTCCGCGAGGAGGGCATCCAGGCCATCCGGTGCGGCGAGAAGACCGCGCTCACCGGTCTCCTGGAGATCTACGCACACGCGGGCGAACCGCTCCCGCAACCTGGCACCCGGCTCTGCGTGGTGGACTCAGCCGGCCGGCCTGCGGCAGTGATCGAACTCACCGACGTGCAAAAGCTGCGGATCTGCGAGGTCGATGACGAGTACGCCCACGCCGAGGGTCGGGGCTACACGAACGCGAGCGACTGGCGACGCGCTCACGAGGAGTTCTTCCGCAGCGACTACGTGGCGGACTATCTGGGCCACGTGCCCAGCATCGGTGACGACACCATCGTGGTCCTCCAGCGCTTCAAGCTGATCGCTTCCAACGCCCACGATCCCGCTGATCACGGCGCCGCTGAAAGACCCACGTCGGGCGCGCGATGACGAAGCCGCACGACGCCGAGTTGCGCCGGCGCGAACCCGAGGTTCGCTGTTCCCGACGTGGACCCGGCCCCTCTCGCGACGCGGCGCCGCTCCTGAAGCACTGTCAGCCGACGAGCCGTACCGCGGGCTGGCCGAGGTTCGGGTCGAACTTGACGCTGTTGTGCTGGACGTCGGGGTTGAGCGCGTCCTTGTTGAAGACGAACACCCTCAGCACCTTGACCGAGGACCCGTTGATCTCCGTGCCGTTCATCGACGTCGAGCTGTAGCTGGTCTGCGTCTCGTCGGTGATGAAGGCCGGCACGAACTCCTTGATGGGCTGGAAGTTCTTCTGCGCGCGGTCGTTGGCGTAGACGACCGGCAACCACGCGAACCGCGGGGAGTCCACGACGGACTGGTCGAGCATGCTGGGGTCCACACCGTTCAGCTGCGCGATGCTGTCGAGCGTGTTGGTCCCGGTGAGGTAGCAGGACAGCACGTCGTTGTTGATGCTCGTGCCGTTGACGGTGAGATTCGTCCGCTCGCTGTGGCGACCGTTCGGGCACCTGGTGGTGCCGTTCGAGGCATCGAGGCGCCCCTTGGTCACGTTGCCACCGCCGAACAGCCCGTCGAAGGTCTTCGGTCCGTCGTTGCCGGTGTCGCCCTCGATGCAGTTGCGCCCGTTCTTCGACTGGTTGTCGACCAGTCCGCCCGGGATGTCGCCGTCCGCCTTGCCGCAGTCCTTGTTCGGCTCCGGCGGGCAGGAGTTGCCGGAGGTCTCGCAGTAGGGCTGGATGAGGTGGTCGAGCCCGTAGGCAATGTTCAGCGAGAACGCCTTCTGGAGGTTGCTCTCGTCCTTGCGTGGACTCGTGAGCTGTCCGAAGTTGCCGCGGTTCTGCCCCACGCAGCCGACGGGCACGCTGGACGGGCTCGCCGTGGGGGAGACCGTGGGCGAGTCCGTGGGGCTCGGCCCCGCGGTCCCGGTGACGGTGACGGTGAGGGAGGTGGACGAGATCGTCGGAGTGCCGTTGCCCTTCGGCTCGATGTAGGCGTAGGCGTGCCAGACGCCCGGCGTGCTCGTCAGCTCCGTGCTCACGGTGAAGTCGGGCACGTTGAGGGGGTTGGTGAGGAGCTGCTTGTCCTGGGCCGCGTAGTCGACGAAGCGTGAGTAGTCCGGGGCATAGATGCGGATCGTCGCCCGGTCGGTCTTGCTGGTGTCGATGCCGCTGATCAGCAGGTTGTGGACGACGATCTTGCCGCCCTGGGTGACGCTGTAGTTCGAGCCGGTCAGCGTGTGGGCGCCAGCCGGGTCCGGCGGCCCCGTCGTCGGCGTCGGCGTGGCCGGCGTACTGCTCGCCGGCCCGCCCGACGTGTCGGCCTCGGCCGCTCCGAACCCGCAGCCCTGCGGCAGCCAGAACGGCAGCGTGTCGTCCATCCCGGGCGAGATGGAAACGACCGTCACCGTCGCCGTCCTCTGCACGGTCGTGTGGTGGAAGCCCATGATGGCGGCGAAGCCGAAGTCGACGTCGGCGGGCGGCGAGAGCACGCGCATCGTGGTGCACAGGGCTGTCGCTGTCGCTGTCGCCGGGTCGCATGCGGCCTGGCTGTCGGTGAGCCAGGTGATCTCGCCGTTCGCAGGGTTGCCGTCGAGGAGCTGGGCGCCGGTCACCGTCGTGGGCGATCCGTTGACGCGGTTGTAGCTCTTCGTCAGGTACGTCGCGACCGCTGACGCGATCGTCGCTGGCTGGTGCTTGGCATCGCCGGTCGTCGAGGCGGGAAGGCCGATGCCTGCGGAGATGGCGCTGATGTCCACCTGCTTCTGGACCGCCCGCTTGTGCGACCACGTGTTCCCGAGGTCGACGGTGAGGGCGGCCGACGCGAAGAGCAGGACCGAGGTGATCGCGACGACGATCGCGACCGCTCCGCGGTCGCGACGCGAACGGGTCTTCCAGATCAGCTGCACGTCAACCCCGGTTGTGTCGTCACGTTCTCGACCCGCGCCTCGGCTGACGAGGTCACCACGCCGTCATGGATGAACGGCACGAACGGGAAGTGGAAGTCGTAGCCCTTGAAGGTCACCTGGACCCGCACCCGGTCGCTGACGACGACGTCCGTCGCGCTGGTGCGCGGAAGCGTGGCGTCCTGGTCGAAGGTGCGGCTGATGCCGACGACCTTGCCCGAGCCGACGAGGGAGTCGATCTCGCTCTTCACCGCGTCCTTGAAGGGTGTGCAGGCGGCCGGGCTGCCGACTGCCGCTCGCCGGGCGGCATCGCGAGCGATGTCGGACCCACCCTGCATCGCCCAGAAGTAGAAGCCGTACTGGATGATGCCGAAGAGAATGATCAGCAACGGCACCAGGACGAGCGCGAACTCGACCGCCGCCGCCCCCCGCTGATCGCGCCGACCGCGCCGCCTGTCTCCACCGAGCCCGTCTGCCACGGGGCGAGGTTAGGGCCCGCGCAGCGTCCTGGGCTCGAAGTCCCGGCCTCTCATCTCACTTTCGACCCGCCCGGCGCCACAAATGCCCCGACCGGGCTACTCCGACCGGGACCTCCGGAGCGGTGCGCGAGACGTGGTCGCAGCCGGGTGTCACTCGTCGCACCTGCGGCCTGGGGGGAGAAGGAGCCGTGCGGCTACCGGTCGCCTCACCAGGGGATGACGCCGGCGTCCTCGAAGAACCCGCCGGTGGGTCCATCGTCGGGAAGCGTTGCCAGCCTGATCGCGATCGCGGCGCCCTCGGCGGGCGTACGCACGCCGCGGAAGCCGTTGAGGTCGGTCGCAACGAAGCCAGGGCAGCCGGCGTTGACGAGGATCTTCGTGTCGTGCAGCTCGCGGGCGTACTGCACCGTCACCGCGTTGAGGAACGTCTTGGACGGGGAGTAGGCCGCTGCGATCGGGCCGACCACGAGCGGGTCGGTGGTGGAGCTCTGGCGGGTGAGCGACCCGACGCTGCTGGACATGTTGACGATCCGCGGCGAGGGTGATCGGTGCAGGAGCGGCAGCATCGCGTTGATGACGCGGACGACGCCGATCACATTCGTCTCCACGACCGTGCGCAGCGTCTCCGCTGCGACGCTGCTCGGGTCCTGGGGCATCCCGCCGGTGATGCCGGCGTTGTTGACCAGGACATCGAGGCGGCCTGCTCGCTCCTCGATCAGCGACGCGGCGGCAGCGACACTGCCGTCGTCGGTGACGTCCAGGGGTACGCCGAACGCGTCGACTCCCGCGATCTGCAGCTTCTCGACGGCTTCCGCTCGGCGTGCCTCGTCGCGCGCTCCGACGCCGACGCTCCAGCCGCGAGCTCCGAGGCCAGCGGCGATCTCGTAGCCGATTCCCTTGTTCGCTCCGGTGATCAGCGCGGTCGTCTGTTCTGTCATGCCCTCAGCGTCGCCTCGAGCGTCGTCCGAACTCCAAGACCACTTCAGCCAGCCTCGATACCGGCAGAGTATCGCCGCTGGTGGACGTAGGCTCATGGTCGTGGAGACGCGGGAGTTGCGCTACTTCGTGGCGGTCGCAGAGGAACTGCACTTCGGGCGGGCCGCGCAGCGACTCGGAATCGCGCAACCTCCGTTGTCGAGGGCGATCAGCCAGCTCGAGCGCCGTCTCGGCGGCCCGTTGCTCGAACGGAACAGTCGAGGTGCGACCCTGACGGGCGCCGGCCGCCTGCTGCTGGGGGAGGCCCGTGCCGCGCTCGACGCCGTCGACGCCGCCGAGCGACGGACCCGCCGCGCCACCGGAGGTGCGCCGCGCCTGGTGCTGGCCTCGAAGGCAGGAGCGTCCGTCGAGCTTCTCGCCAAGATCCTCGACGCGTATGCCGCTGAGCCTGGTTCCGTCGAGGTCGAGGTCATCTTGTGCGGCATCGGCGAGCAGGAGCGTCTGCTGCGCGACGGACGCGCGGATGTCGCGCTGCTCCATCGGCCGTTCGATGCGACCACCGGGCTCGACAGCGAGGACCTGCTGGCGGAGGGCCAGGCCGCCGTCCTGCCCGCCGGACATCCCTGGTCCCAGCGACCCCATCTCCAGATGAGCGATCTGCCCGACCTGCCCGACGTACCGCCGCTGCGCTGGCCTCGCAGCGACGGCAGCTATCCCGACGGTCCGGGGCCCGAGCTCCGCGACGGCGCGCAGCTCCACCAGCTTGTCGCCCTCGGACGTGGCTACACCGTCCTGCCGGAGTCAGCGCGCGCCGAGCAGCACCCCGGCGTCGCGACCGTGCCGATCCTCGACGCCCCGCAGGTCACCACGGTCATCGCCTGGCCGCCGCACAGCCGATCGCTGCCCCTGGCCACGCTGATCCGAACCGCAACCTCCGTGTGACGAGGTGAGACGCCGGACCCGGTCTGGCGCCTCGTGCAGGACTCCGCGCGGACTCACGAATCGTCTCGCGCCTAGTGATGCGTCGGCTGTCCGGTGATCGGGTCGAGCAGGTACCGCGCAGCGTTCGGTGCGTGGCCGTGCCCCTCGTCGTGCCCGTGGCTGTGCCCGTGGCCGTGGCCGCTGCCCTTCGGGGTGAAGTCGAAGAGCCCGTGCAGGCTTCCGGCGATGGCGTCGGCGCTGCCGGGGATGCGACCCAGTCCCCAGTTGTCCTCGACGAACCGGGTGATCGAGGACTGATCGGTGAGCGTGTGGTCGACCGAGTTGCGCTTCGCCCAGGGCGAGATCACCAGCAGCGGCAGCCGCGGCCCGTAGCCGCACCGACCCTGCTGCCCGGCGATGGGAGCACCGCTGCCGCACATGCCCGGACCGGTCAAGGCGTCGGCGACCGAGACGGAGGGGTTCGTCACGCCGGAGAAGGCGTGGTCGTACCAGCCGTCGGAGTCGTCGTAGCTGATGACGACGGCCGTGCTCCTCCAGGCCGGCGTCCGCTGCAGCGCGTTGATCTCGTTGACGATGAACTGCTGTTCCTCGAGCGGGTCGGAGTAGACCGCGTGCCCGTCCTGGTAGCCCGGGGCCTTGAGGAAGCTCACCGCCGGCAGCGCGGACGACGGCAGCCGACCCCGTCCGATGGCCGACACGAGCTGGTCGAAGTCGCTGGTGTCGTACTGGTGGTTCGGGGTGTCGAACTGGGGAACGCCGCCCACGTAGTGCTGGGTGTCGCGTCCCACTGCGCGCAGGCCGCGAAGGGTGTCGCGGCCGGAGGCGTTGGTCGGCACGGTCAGGTGGTGCGGGTTGGCGGTCGTGGCGTAGTACTGGAACGGCTCGTGGTGCGGGATGTAGTCGTCCTTGTAGCCGAACTGTCCCGTGCCGGTCGGCAACGGTGCGGTGAGGCCGGCACCGATCGGGGTGACGGCGTTGCAGATGCCTTGGTCCGAGGCGTGCGGGACCGACTGGTAGAACCGCCCCTTGAACTGGTTCGGGATGTACGTCGACGTCGGTTGTCCGGCGTGGCCGGTCGCCGCGGCCGCGTCCTGGAACGACGTGGTGGGCCGGAAGCCGCCCTCGAACCATCCCCAGGACAGTCCCCTCGCATTGAGCTTGTCTCCGATGTTCTGACCGCTCATCGCGACGGCGTCCCGGACGGAGCAGTCGTCCCAGTAGGGCTGCGCATCGCTGGTCAGCGAGAACCCGCCGCGGCCGTCCGGGGTCAGGTCCGCGTTGGGTGAGGCAGCGGTCGCGATCGAGGGGTTGTTCACCGTGTGCGTCATGTCGACGCCGCCCGTGCTCCCGGCGGCCAGGTTGATGGCTCCGGGTGTGGAGGGCCCGAACGTGGTGCTGTAGGAGCTGTCGCTCATCGAGTAGCGCTGGGCGTAGTTCCAGAGCGCGGTGACGGCGTTGCCGTCGTAGTAGTTCATCACGTCGCCGGCGACGCACGGGGCACCGGTCGGCGACACTCCATGGCCGGTGCCGACGGTCTGCGGGAACCGGTCCATCGCGCCGTGGTCGAAGGCTCGCTGCTCGTCGTTGTAGTTGTGGTCCTGGTCGCAGGTCAGGACGTCGTCGATGTTCGTGGGAGCGTAACGGCGAGGGTTGGTCCCGTTGGGGTTCGCGGTGAGCAACGACCCGCTCAGCCCGTCCACCGAAGGAGTGCCGCGTCTGGGGGTGAACGGCTGCCCGTCGGTGTTGGCGGCGTGCGGATAGGTCCCGAAGTAGTGATCGAAGGACACGTTCTCCTGGAAGATCACCACGAGATGCTTGATCGGGGTCGCTGTCGCGCCTGGTCGATGTGCTGTCGCGCTACCCGTGGGCAGCGCGACCGCAACCCCCAACGAGGCCGCCGTCAGGGCGACCGCAGCGAGGTGCCACCGGCGCGATCCGCGGGCTGTAGCCATTTCTCACTCCCATCTCAGACGGTGAATGAAGAAGGTGGTCGACAACCCGAAGGTGCGGCACGCCCGCCGCTGACGTTACGCCGCTTGCCCGGAGACGTCAGTAGGGCGGCGTCGCGCGATGGCGACGCCGCCCCCTGTGCGGATGGGTGACCCGGATCAGAACGGGTAGCGCGCCGGCTCGCCACGCATGGTGATCCACCGGGTCTCGGTGAACGCCTCGATGTTGGCGGCTGCGCCGCCGAACCGGGACCCCGTGCCGGAGGCCTTGACGCCGCCGAACGGGGCGACGGCCTCGTCGTTCACGGTCTGGTCGTTGATGTGGACGATGCCGGTCGGGATCTGCTCGGCCACCGCGAGACCTCGCATGACGTCCTTGGTGACGATGCCGAGGGAGAGGCCGTACTCGCTGTTCTCGGCGATCTTGACGGCCTCGTCCACCGAGCCGACCCGGGTCACCGGGGCGACCGGTCCGAAGACCTCCTCGGCGAACGCCGGCGCGGTGAGCGGTACGTCGGCCAGCACGGTCGGACGGTAGAAGAGGTCCTCGTAGGTGCCGCCTGACGCGACCTGGGCGCCGGCGGACGCGGTCGTCGTGACCAGGCCGTGGATCTTGTCGCGCTGCCTGGCGTCGATGATCGGGCCGAGCGCGACCTCGCCGCTCATCGGATCGCCGACCGGCAGCTGGGCTGCCTTCTCCGCGAGTGCCGCCACGAAGTCGTCGTAGACGCCCTCGGACACGAGGTGCCGCCCGGTCGTCATGCAGATCTGGCCCTGGTTCAAGAACGAGCCCCACGCCGCCAGGTTGACGGCGGCCTCGACGTCGGCGTCGTCGAGGATCAGGAGGGCCGAGTTCCCGCCGAGCTCGAGGTGGGCGCGCTTGAGGTGCTTGCCGGCGAGCTCTCCGATGCGCCGACCGACCGGGGTCGACCCGGTGAACGAGATCACCCGCACGTTCGGGTCGGTCACGAGCGCCTCACCGACCTCGACGCCTCCCGGGAGCATGTGCAGCACGCCCGGAGGAACGCCGGCCTCCTCGAAGATGCGCGCCATCAGCGTGCCCCCGGTCACCGCGGTGCGCGGGTCGGGCTTGAGCAGGACCGAGTTGCCCAGGGCCAGCGCCGGGGCGACGGAGCGGATGGCGAGGATGATCGGGACGTTGAACGGCGCGATCACCGTCACGACGCCGGCCGGTACGCGACGCGCCATCGAGAGCCGAGGCTCCTCGCTGGGCAGGATCTCGCCCAGCGGCCGTCCGGTGAGCGCCGCGGCCTCGTAGCACTCCTCGGCGGCGACGTGGAGCGCGAACTGGGCCATGCCCCGGATGGCGCCGACCTCGCGCATGTTCCACTCGGCGACCTCGTCGGCGTGCTCCTTCCACAGGTCGCCGGCCTTGCGCATGACCGCAGCGCGGGCGGTGAAGGGGAGTGCTGCCCACTCACGCTGCGCGTCGGCGGCGAACGCGGCCGCCTCGGCCACGTCCTCCGCGCTGGCGGCGCCCATCTGACCGAGCTCGTTGCCGGTCGCCGGCTCGATGACGGCGTACGCGCCGCTCTTGCCCTCCTGCCAGACGCCGTTCTTGAAGATGTGTCCCTGCCAGTCGACAGAGTCGAGGAGTCCCATGATGGTCCCTTCCGCGTGGGGGTTGGTCGATCGAAGTCAGCTGCCGGACGGCATGCGAAGCACGGGCTTGAGGACGCGGCCGGACAGGGCGTCCTCGAGGGCCTTCTCGATGTCGGGAAGGTCGTAGAGCTCGACGAGCTCGTGGAACGGGAACCGACCCTGGGCGTTGAGGTTGACGAGGGTCCCGATCAGCGTGCCGCTACGTCCGCCGCCGCCGAGGACGCCCACGATCCGCTTGCCCCAGAGCGTGGTGAGGTGGTCGAGGCTGAGCTCCGCTCCGGCCGGCGCGCCACCGATCAGCACGCAGGTGCCGAGCATGCCGACGCTGTCGGCCGCCTGGCGGACGACCGGGATCACGCCGGTGCACTCGAGCGCGTAGTCGGCGGGACCTCCACAGATCTCGTGCACGGCCGCCACCGGGTCGGTGTCGGTGGCATCGATGGTGTGGGTGGCGCCGTAGCGCCGGGCCAGCTCCAGCCGGTTGGCGTGCCGGTCGACGGCGATGATGCGGGTCGCCGGGCTGAGCTTGGCCGCCATCACCGCGGCGAGGCCCACCGCGCCGACGCCGTAGACGACGATGCTGCTGCCGGGGCCGGGCTGCGCGGTGTTGAAGACCGCGCCGGCACCGGTCGCGATGCCGCACGCGAGGGGACCGAGCACCTCGAGCGGCGCCGACGTCGGTACGACGACCAGGGCATCGGCCCACGCCAGCGCGTGGGTGGCGAACGAGGACTGCCCGAAGAAGTGGCTGTGCACCTTCTCGCCGTCGGTGCGTCGGAGCGCGCTCTCGCCCGCACGCGGGCCGAGCAGGCGACCGCCACCGCACAGCGCTTCGCCGAGACGCGCGCAGTAACGGGGCTGGCCCTCGCGGCAGTGCGCACACGTGCCGCACGAGGGCCAGCCGATGACGACGTGGTCGCCGACCTCGACGCCCGTGACTCCGGGACCGACCGCCTCCACGACGCCCGCGCCCTCGTGGCCGAGCACGCCCGGGAAGGGCATCGGCAGGTCGCCGTGGCGGGTGATCTCGTCGGTGTGGCAGATGCCCGTGGCGACGACGCGCACCAGCGCCTCACCCGGCCCCGGCTCGTCGAGCTCGAGCTCAGCGAGAGTGAACGGCGCGTCGAGCTCCTCGACGACCGCGGCGGTGACCCTCACCTCGTCTGGTCCTCTCCGGTCGAAGGCTCGTCGGAGCCGGCTGGTGCGGCGAGGTTGTAGCCGACTGGGAACAGGCTGATCCGGGTGCGATCGGCGATCATCCCCCACAGGCCGCGCGGTGCGAACAGCGCGACCGCGATGCCGCAGAGCCCGAGCAGGATCAGGTAGGTCGTGCCGTAGTCGGCGAGGGCCTGCTGCAGGGCGAAGAAGATGACCGCACCGAGCAGCGGGCCCTCGATGTAGCCGATGCCGCCGATGACGACGATGAAGATCATGTACGCCGACCACTGGACGCTGTAGACGGCGTTGGGGTTGACGCTCAGCGACGTGACGAGCAGGACGCCGCCCGCAGCACCGCACCCGGCCGCCGAGATGAGGTAGACCCACCGCTTGGCGCGCGGCACGTTGATGCCGACGGCGTTGGCGGCCGTCTCCTCGTCGCGGACCGCCATCAGGGCCAGTCCGAGTCGGCTGCGCAGCAGCAGGTAGCACGCGACGACCGAGGCGACGGCGACGACGAGCGCGACCCAGTAGTTGAGGGCCCCGCGCGTGACCGGGTCGATGTCCGACAGCGTCGTCAGAGACTTGCCGCTGGCGCCGCCGAGGCGATCGATGCGGGTCGTCACCAGGCGGTAGACCTCGGCGATCACCCAGGTCCCGATGGCGAAGTAGTCGCCACGCAGGCGGAAGGCCAGCCAGGAGGTGGGCACGGCGAAGACCGCCGCGGTGATGGCGGCCAGGATGATCGCGAGGTAGGCCTGCACACCCTGTTCGGCGAACACCAGGACGGCGTACGCGCCGAGGCCGAAGTAGGCCTGCTGGCCGACCGAGACGAGGCCCGCGAAGCCGGCCAGCAGGTTCCACATGCTGGCGAGCGCGATGAGGATGAACAGGTTCACCAGCGAGTCGGTGACGCTGCTGAAGACGGCGAACGGCAGCACCGCGAGGATCAGGACGACGAGCGTCAGGACGCCGCCGCCGACGCGGGTCGACCTCGTCGACCGACGTACGGACGCCGCCTTCGCGGCGCGGGAGGTGAGGGTGTCGGTCAGGCTCATGCGGTCCGTCCGGGGAGAAGGCCCTGCGGGCGGAAGGCCAGCACGGCGAGGAAGACGAGGTGGCCGAGGAGGATGGTGAGGGCGGGGTCGATCTGAGCGCCGACCGACTGCGTCAGCCCGAGCACCATGCCGCCGAGGAGAGTGCCCCACAGCGAGCCGAGGCCGCCGATCACGACCGCCTCGAAGGCGAACAGCAGGCGCGAGGGTCCGGTCGCCGGGTCGAACGACGACCGCATCGCCATCATGATCCCGGCCAGTGCCACGGTGCCGAACGCGATCGCGGTGGCGATCCCGTAGACGTGGCGGCTGTCGGCGCCGACCAGGGTCGCCGTGTCGGGATCGTCCGAGCTGGCCCGCAGCATGCGGCCCAGCCCGGTGCGGGACAGGAACAGCTGGATGGCGACGATCACCACCACCGCGAGGACGAACGTGGCCAGCGACAGGTAGGGGATCGCGATGTCGTTGGTGAGGTGGAACGAGCCGGTGGCGAAGCCGCCCCCACCGAGAGTGCGCGTGTCGGCGGAGTAGATCTTGAGGAGCACGTTCTGGATGACGATCGACAGGCCGAACGTCACGACCAGGGTCGACATCGGCCCGACGCGGAGGCTGCGCTGGAGCAGGATGCGTTGGGTGAGGTAACCGAGGACCGCGAACAGCGGTGTCGTGATCACCACGGCCACCCACAGGGGGGCGTTGGTGGCGTTGACCATGGACAGTGCCAGGAACGACGCGACGACGGCGAGGTCCCCGTGGGCGAGGTTGACCACCCTCATGACACCGAACATGATCGACAGGCCCGTGGCGAAGAGGGCGTAGAGGCCGCCGAGCAGCAGTCCTTGGATGACCGCGTTGAACCAGTCCACGTCAGTCCCCTCTCGGTGTCTCGTGTGCGGATGGATGTGCGATGCCGAAGTAGGCGTGCTCGATCTGCTCGGTGCTGAGCTCGTCCGGCGCGCCGTCGAGCACCGACCTGCCTTCGAGGAGGCAGTGCACGTGGTCGGCGACGCGGAGCGCCTGCGAGACGTCCTGCTCGACGATGAGCGCCGCCGTGCCCTGCTCGACGATGGTCGGCAGGACGCCGTAGATCCGGCGGACGATGACGGGCGCGAGCCCGAGCGAGAGCTCGTCGATCAGGATGAGCTCGGGGTTGGACATGAGCGCTCGGCCGATGGCGACGGACTGCTGCTCGCCGCCGGACAGCTGGGCCGAGCTCTGGCGCCGGCGATCACCCATCCACGGGAACATCTCGTAGACGCGCTCGAGGGTCCAGGGTCCCGGGCGCTTGCGGTAGGCGCCGGTGAGCAGGTTCTCCTCGACGGTGAGTGAGCGGAAGAGTCGGCGACCCTCCGGGACGAGGGCGATGCCCGATGTCACCCGCCGGTGGGCAGGGACCCGCGTGATGTCGACCCCGGCGAACGTGATCGTGCCGCCCGACGGGTGGTTGCTCCCGGCGAGCGCGCGCAGGAGGGTCGACTTGCCGGCGCCGTTGGCTCCGATCATCGCGACGACCTGGCCGGCCTCGACGGTGAGGCTCAGGTCCCTGATGGCCTGCAGCTGGCCGTAGTGGACGTCGAGCGCGTCGACGCTCAGCAGGGTCATGACTCGGTCTCCTCGTCGGCGGTGGCGGACTCGGGGCCGCCGCCGAGGTAGAGCTCGCGCACCTCGGCGTTCGCGAGGACCTCGAGCGGGCTCCCGTCGGCGACGATCCGGCCCCCGGCCAGGCACAGCATGCGGTCGACGGTCTTGACCAGGGCGTGGACGACGTGCTCGATCCACACCACCGCGAGGCCGTCCGCTCGGATGCCCTGCACGACCTCCACGAGCTCGGCCACCTCCGGGTCGGTCAGCCCGCCGGCGACCTCGTCGAGGAGGAGGAGCTTGGGGTCGGTGCCCAGCGCCCGGGCCATCTCGAGGCGCTTGCGCTGGAGCAGCCCGAGGCGGCCGGCCGCCGTGTTGGCCTCGGCGCGGAGGCCGGTGCGCTCGAGGATGTCGGCCGCGCGGTCGGCCGCGTCGCGTCCTCGTCTGCCGCCACCCTGGTGGCAGCAGACGAGGACCGACTCGAACACGGTGAGGTTCTCGAACGGGCGCGGGATCTGGTAGGTGCGCCCGATCCCGGCCCGCGTCCGCTGGTAGGCGTGTGCGCCGGTGACGTCGTTGCCGTCGAACCAGACGGTGCCCGCGTCGGGACGCAGGTCGCCGGAGATCATCGAGAACAGCGTGGACTTGCCGGCACCGTTGGGACCGACGATCCCGAGTGCCTCGCCGTCGGCGACGCTCAGGTCGAGGTCGGTCGCGACGATCACGCGACCGAAGTGCTTGCTGACCCCCCGGAGGGAGAGCAGCTCGTGCTGGGGGCTCACGCGTTCGTCGGCTCCAGGTCGCCACCCACCGGAACCGCGGGGTTGGGGGTGTTGTCGACGATGACGACGTCCCAGGGGAACTTCTTGCCGGGCCGCCACTGGCCGCCGACCGGGTGCTGGATCGCGATGCCCGGCTCCGGACCGTTGGTGAAGTCCAGGTCGCCGCTCATGCAGTTGATCTTCATCTCGCGCAGGTTCTTGGCGACCTCGTCCTTGTCCTTCGGGTCGTCGGCGTCCTTGAAGGCCTGGATGGCGATCTCGAAGAGCGAGTAGATCGAGCCGAGCGCCTGCGTCCACTGCTTGCCGGTCTTGGTGGCGTAGTTGTCGGCGAGCTGCTTGGCCGTCGTACCGTCCAGCACCGACTTGTAGGGGTGCTGGGGGCTCCACCAGATGTCGGTCGCGATGTTGTTGCTGAGCTTGCCCAGCGCCTCGGCCTCCGTGGGGAAGAGCATGACCTTGGCGACCGTCGCGAGCTTGGGGTGGAAGCCCTGCTGCTGAGCCTGCTTCCAGAACGTCTGGAAGTCCGGGGGGATCGGGGTGCAGGTGAACAGCTCGGCGCCGGAGTTCTTGAACTTGGTGATCTGAGCGGTGAAGTCGCTGGCTCCGTCCTCGTACGCGCCGCCGTCGATCGGGTTCCAGCCCTTGCTCTTCATCATCGGCCCGAGGCCGTTGCGGAACGCGTTCGCGTCGGTGTCGTTCGGCCACAGCGCGGCGACGTTCTTGTTGCTCACGCCGATCCGGTCCCACATCGGGAAGAAGCAGTCGGCGAACTGCTCCATGCCGAAGAAGAACAGGGTCGTGTACTTGAAGCCCTCGCCCTCCTTGCCGTTGCGGCCGTGGAACCACGCCTCCCACGGCGCGATCGTGGTGACGTTCGGGACGCCGTTGGCCTCGCACTGGTCGGCGACGGGGTTCGTGGTGTCGGGGGTGGAGGAGCCGACGATCAGGTCGACGCCGTCGTTGATCAGCGCCCGGGTCACCTCCGTGGCACGGTTGGGGTCGGACTGGGTGTCCTTGACGACGATCTCGAACTTGCGCTTCTTGCCGCCGATCGTGAGTCCCTTGGCCACGGCGTCCTGGATCGTGGAGACGATGAAGTTGTCGGCCGCCGCGAAGCTGGCGAGCGGCCCGGTCTGCGGGCTGACGTAGCCGATGCGCAGCACGTCCGCCGCCGACGACGACGAGCCCTTCAGGCCGCCGCAGGCGGAGAGCAGGGGCATGGTCCCGAGGGCTGCTGCGCCGAGCCCGGCGCTCTTGAGAAGACCGCGGCGGCTCATGCCGCCAGTCGGGGTGCTGGTCACGACGTTCCTCCTGAGGGGGCCGACGGATCACGTCACGCGGTGTGACGGGCGTCTCTGGCGCAGGATCATGAGGTGACGCACACCACAGGTCAATCGATCGTTCCACTGGCAGGGAGGGCGTTCCACTAGCATCTCGGTCATGGCCGCACCTGCACCACCGGCCGGCGCGGAACCCGTCCCGACGGAGACCTCCGGCTCCGGAACCCAGGCCCTCGAGCGGGGCCTGTCGATCCTGTCGACCCTGGCTCAGGGGCGGCGCGCGCTCGGACTCGTCGAGATCGCGCGCGGCGCGGAGCTCAGCAAGAGCACGTGCCACCGCTACGTCACGAGCCTGCTCGGTCTCGGCTATCTCGAACAGGATCCGGAGACCCGCAAGTACCGGCTCGGACCGGCTGCGATGACGCTCGGCGTCGCAGCCGTCAGCTCGTTGGAGATCACGCGGGTCGCCGGCCAGGTGCTCCAAGCGCTGGCGGACGAGACCAACCACACGGCCAGCCTGACCATCCTCGACGGCGCGGACATCATCTACGTCGACCGGCGCCGCCCGACGCGCGCGGGGTTCCGGATCGAGCTCAACGTGCAGGTCGGCACGCGCCTGCCGGCGTACTGCACCTCCATGGGGAAGGTGCTCCTGGCGTACCGGGACCCCGCGTCCGTGCGGGCCATCCTCGACCGGATCGACCTCGTGCGTCGCGGTCCCAAGACCATCACGGCACGCGAGCAGCTGCTGGCCGGCCTCGCCGAGGTGAGGCGTACGGGGCTCGCGGTCAACGACGAGGAGCTGGCTTCCGGGCTCCGGTCACTCGCCGTGCCGGTCCGTGACCACACGGGGACGGTCGTCGCGGCCGTCGGGATGTCGGTGCACCTGAGTGCCTGGAACGCGACGGTCGATGCCGTCGTCTCCCGGCTCGAGCCACCGCTCTACCGCGCGGCGCAGGAGATCTCCCAGCGAATGGGCTATCTCGGGTGATTCCGTTCCATTCGTCGAATCGCGGGTCCGTCAGACGGAACGCATATCGCGCCGTCCTCTTTCTGGACCTAGCGTGACCGGCCTGATCCGGTCGAAGGAGCAGTGGTGACTACGTCGCAGACGCGGGTGCGCCAGCACATTGGCGGACACTGGGCCGACTCGCGCAACGGCCGGACGTTCGAGAGCCTGGACCCGTGGTCGGGGGACGTCGTCGCGACGGTCGCCGCCGGGGACCAGGACGACACCCGCGCGGCGATCGACGCCGCACATCGGGCCTTCCCGAGCTGGTCGGAGTCGCTCCCGTTCGAGCGACAGCGGATCTTCCTCAGGGCGGCCGACATCGTCGAGCGGCGGCGAGCCGAGGTGCTGTCGCTGCTGGCTCGCGAGACCGGGTGCACCTGGCACTTCGGCGACATCCAGCTCGACTTCACGCTGTCCCTGCTGCGGCAGTCGGCCGCGCTCCCTTATGGCGCGCTCGGCCAGATGATGCCGTCCGACCAGCCGGGCACGCGGGCCATGGCCGTACGCCGGCCGGTGGGCGTCGTCGCTGCGATCGCCCCGTGGAACGCGGCCCTGACGCTGACCGGCCGGGCGATCGCGGCGCCGCTCGCGCTCGGCAACACCGTCGTCCTCAAGCCCTCGGAGGAGGCGCCCGCGTGCGGCGCCCTGTGGGCCGAGATCTTCGCCGAGGCCGGGATGCCGCCCGGCGTCCTGAACGTGGTCACGCACGCCCCCGGCGAGGCCGCGCTCATCGGTGAGGAGCTCGTCGCGAACCCCCTCGTCCGGCGCCTCAACTTCACCGGCTCCACGGTCACGGGCCGGCGGCTGGCCGAAGCCGCGGGACGACACCTCAAGCGGGTGCTGATGCAGCTCGGCGGCCAGAACCCGATGATCGTCCTGGAAGGCGTCGACCTCGACTACGCCGTCGATGCCGCCGCCTTCGGGGCGTTCGTCCACCAGGGGCAGGTGTGCATGTGCGCACGCCGGATCTATGTGGAGCGCGCCATTGCCGATGAGTTCGCCGAGCGGTTCGCCGCGAAGGTGACCGGCCTCCCGTTCGGCGACCCGTCGGACCCGGCGACGGTGATCGGCCCCGTCATCAACCAGTGGGCGCTGTCCACGATCAGCCGACGCGTGGACGAGGCGGTGGCGGGAGGCGCCCGGGTGCTCGCCGGCGGAACGCCGAAGCCTCCGTGCTACCCGGCGACGGTGCTCACTGACGTGCCCGACGACATCGAGCTCGCGTTCGACGAGACCTTCGGTCCGGTCGTCGTCCTCACGGTCGTCGAGGACCGCGAAGACGCGATCGCGCGCGCCAACGCCTCGCCGTTCGGTCTGACCGCCTCGGTCCTGGCCGCCAACTCGGTGGAGGGCTTCGAGGTGGCCCGCCGCGTCTCCGCCGGCATCGTCCACGTCAACGACCAGCCGGTCAACGACGAGCCGCAGATGCCGTTCGGGGGTTCGAAGGACAGCGGCTGGGGTCGCTTCGGGGTCGGCTTCGCCGCGGAGGACTTCACCGAGCTGCAGTGGGTGACGACCCGGGACGAACGGCGCGAGTTCCCGTTCTGAGCGGCAACTCTCATCCGGAGGTTCAGGGTTTCGCCCGCCGGGTACCGGTTCCGCGAAGGACCCCCGCACGCTCGCGAGGGTCCGAGGACACTGGGAGGCGACCCCTCATGGAGATCATCGGCGTCATCATCGCGGGCATCATCATCGGCCTGCTCGGCAAGTTCGTCGCCCCCGGCGACAAGGACAACATCCCGATCTGGCTCACCATCCTGTGCGGCATCGGCGGGGTGATCATCGGCTGGTTCATCTACACCGCCTTCGGCGGCAACGGCAGCCCCGGCGTCGACTGGGTCCGCTGGATCGTCGCGATCGCCTGCGCCGCGGTGCTGGTCGTCATCGCCTCCACAGTCACCGGTCGCAACACCGGCAGCAGGCTGGGAAGGCACTAGCCGACCACTGAGCGAGAGGCAGGGAAGGCCCGGGCACGAGGGTGTCCGGGCCTTCGCGCTGCCCGGGCACCGAGTGAGACACGCCGAACTGATTTCTCGAACAAGTCGACTAAATAACTAGGCTTTTGGTACTAATAGTGCATGAGCACGATCTCTCCTCTTCCGGCGGCGACCGGGCGCCAGCTGTCGTTGGCGGAGCTGCGAGACGTCGTCGAGCGCTACGCCGATGACGTGCGCGCGGGGCAGTACCACGCGGAGTTCCACACCGAGGAGCGCTGGCACGTCCGCATCCATCAGGACGCCGACGTCGACGTCTGGCTGATCAGCTGGACGATGGAGCAGGGCACCGAGCTGCACGACCACGGCGGGTCGTCGGGCGCCTTCACCGTCGTCGACGGCACGCTCAACGAGTACGTCTGGAGCGGCGCCAGTCAGGGCGCGCCCGGCCGACTGGTCGACAACCTGCGACGGGACCGGCAGACCATCGCCTTCGGGCCCCACTACGTGCACGACGTACGCAACCACCTCGAGGCGCCCGCCGTGAGCGTGCACGCGTACTCGCCGCCGATCCGCCTCATGCACTACTACGACGCGGCCGAGGGCAGCCTCCTGCGGTGGGCGTCGAGCTGGACCGACGACCCCGAGGCGCCCACGCCGACGCGGGAGGCGTCGTGACCTTCGCGAGCGTCGACGAGATGGTCGAGGCGGCCCGCGCGACGCTCAGCCGCCTCGCCCCGGTCCAGGCCGAGCAGGCCGTTCGCGACGGTGCCCGCCTGGTGGACATCCGGCCGGAGTGGCAGCGCCGGGCCGACGGCGAGATCCCGGGCGCGGTCGTCATCGAGCGCAACCACCTGGAGTGGCGGGTACACCCCGACTCCGACGCGAGGCTCCCGCTCGCGCTGGCGGACACGCGCTGGATCGTCTACTGCACCGAGGGGTACACGTCGTCGCTCGCGGCGGCCTCGCTGGTCGCCCTCGGGCTCGACGCCACGGACGTGATCGGCGGCATCCATGCCTGGCGCGAGGCCGGGCTCCCGACCGTGGGCGGTCCGACGCCGATCGAGCAGCTGGTAGCGGGCTGAGCCGGCCGCGACACGCATCTAACTTGCGAAACAAGATTAACTTAGTAGTATTTCGCCCCTCGGGTCCCGACCAACCGGTTCGGAAGCGTTCCAGCCCCACCTTGAGAACGGAAACCACGTGTCGAAGAAGCTCGCCGCGCGTCGTGCGCTCGGTACCACCCTTGCCGTGATCGTCGCGGTGTCGCTCGCCGCCTGCGGCTCCTCTGGATCCTCGTCCTCGTCGGCCCCGAGCGGCGCTGGCGAGGCGGCCTCGGGCGGCGTCTACAACCTCCCGCTGCAGGCGCCCCAGGGAGCGATCGACCCCTTCACCGTCGCCGACTACAACTCGATGTTCATCGTCGGCCTGGCCAACGCCCAGCTCGTGAACAAGGACCCCAAGGGCAAGCTGGTGGGCCAGCTCGCCTCGTCGTGGACGTCGTCGAAGGACGGCCTGAGCTGGACCTTCGAGCTGCGCCCCGGGGCCGAGTTCAGCGACGGCAAGCCGGTCACGCCCGCGGACGTCGTCTGGACCTTCGACCAGATCCTCGCGCCCAAGAGCACCTCGCCGGCGGCGAGCAGCTTCACGGGCACGCTGAAGTCAGTCGCGGCCGCGTCCTCCGGCAAGGCGGTGGTCTTCACGCTCGCCAAGCCCTACTCGGACTTCCCCTACCTGCTCACCGGCGCCAACACGTGGATCCTGCCGGCGAACACCTCCGCCGAGGACTGGATCGAGCACCCGGTCGGCGCCGGCGAGTTCACCATCGAGAAGTACACGCCGGGGCAGGGCGTGACCTACAAGAAGAACCCCCACTACTGGGACGCCTCGGCCATCCGGCTCGACGGCATCGAGGCCAAGTTCTTCAGCGACCAGCAGTCGCAGCAGCTCGCCTTCCAGAGCGGTGAGGTGGACCAGCTGGCGAACACTCCGGAGAGCCAGATCGGATCCACCCAGCACCGGGTGGACACCAGCGGCTGGGAGAAGTTCGACGGCCTGGTCTTCGACGTCACCAAGGCGCCCTTCGACGACGTCAAGGTCCGCCAGGCGATCGCCTGGTCGCTGGACCGTGAGCAGATCGCCACGTCGGTCTACCAGAACGACGCAGCCGTGGCGAACGACGTCGCCACCTTCCCCGACTACGCGGTGCAGCCGCAGGGCCTCACCCAGCGTGAGCCCGACGTCGACCAGGCCAAGCAGCTGCTGGCCGGGCTGAGCACGCCGATCAAGTTCACGATCACGACCTACACCAGCGAGCAGAACCTGGCCCAGGCCATCCAGCAGCAGCTCGACGCGACGGGCCTGTTCAAGGTCAGCCTGGACGTGCAGTCGTCCGGGTCCTACTACGCCAGCGGCGACAACTCGCCGTGGCTGAGCGCCCCGGTCACCATCACCGACTGGGCCGACCGGCTGCCCTCGCAGCTGGCGTCCCTGCTCTACGCGAAGGACAGCTCCTGGAACGCGTCGAAGTACGCGAACCCGCAGCTGGAGGGGCTGGTCAACCAGTACGACTCGACGACCGACGCGTCCGCCCGCCAGGACCTGGCCGACCAGATCGCGCAGATCGAGTGGAACGACGTACCCGTCGTCATCACGGCGTTCGCCAAGAACGTCCTCCTCCTCTCGCCGAAGGTGAAGGGCGACTTCGCCAACGGCCAGAACTTCGACGGCGGCTTCGACTTCCGCGGCATCAGCGTCAGCCACTGACCCGAGGCGGCCCGACATGACAACCCTGAACCCGCGCCCTGGGGCGGCGGCCCCCGGGCGCGGGTTCGGCGCGTTGGCCGAACGCCACGGACGGGTCCTGCGCCTGCTCGGACGGCGGCTGGTCCAGATCCCCGTGGTCCTCCTCGTCGTCTCGGCGCTGACCTTCTGGCTCATCCAGGTCGTGCCCGGCGATCCCGGGCGCGCGACCCTGGGCCAGTACGCGACCGACGAGCAGGTCCGCATCTGGGACGAGCAGAACGGCCTCACCGGGTCGCTGCTGAGCCGCTACCTGCACTGGCTGCACGGCTTCGTCACCGGCGACTGGGGCACCAGCTTCGTCTTCGGCCAGCCCAACCGCGAGCTCATCCTCGATCGCCTGCTGAACTCGGCGCTGCTGGGCGCCCTCGCGTTCGTTCTGCTCGTGCCGATCTCGGTGGTGCTGGGCTCCGTCCAGGGCTACCGCGAGGGCAGGCGCACCGACCGCTCGATCACGATCGCGGCCATGTCGCTCTCGGCCGTGCCGGCGTTCGTGGTGGGCGTGATCCTCCTGCTGGTCTTCGCGGTGTGGCTGCACCTGGTGCCCGTCCAGGCCAGCGCACTCGCCACCGGGAACATCGGCCAGCGACTCCACGCCATGATCATCCCGGCCGTGACACTGGTCGTGTACTACCTCGCCGTCGTCACCCGCATGGTCCGCACGGGCGTGACGGGCGCGATCACCGCGCAGCACCACCGCACCGCGGTGCTCAAGGGTCTGGAGCCTGCCTCGATCGTGCGGCGCCACGTGCTGCGCAACGCACTGATCCCGACGCTCTCGTTGCTCGGCATCTACCTGGGAGCGCTGCTCTCGGGGGAGGCCGTGGTCGAGCAGCTCTTCAACTATCCGGGCCTCGGCGCACTCCTGGTGACCGCCGCCGAGCACAAGGACGTCGTGCTGCTGTGCGACGGCGTGGTGGTCACGGGAGTCGTCGCACTGCTGGCGCTGCTGCTCGCCGACATCGCGCTGATCGTGAGCGACCCGCGTATCCGCTTCGACAATGCGAGCTCCTGACATGGGCATGTCCGTCCTGACCTCCGACGAGAACCTTCCGGAGCCCGGGGCACTGACGCCTGCGGCTGCTGCCGTCCAGGACGTGGCGACGGCGTCCGCGACCCCTCGCCGGCCGCGTGCCCGCGCCCTGCTCCGGCGCCCCACCTTCGTCATCAGCGCCGTCATCGTCCTGTGGTGGATCCTCGCCGCGGTGCTGTGGAAGGTCGTCGGACTGGATCCCTACTCCAACACCGGCAAGCTGCTGGCCGCCCCCAGCTGGTCGCAGCCCTTCGGCACCGACAACCTCGGGCGCAGCGTCTTCGCACGCACGCTGGTCGGTGCCGACCGGGCGCTGCTGATCGGGCCGCTCGGCGCGGTCATGGCGACGATCCTGGGCGGGGCCCTCGGCGTCATCGCCGGCTACTTCCGGGGCATCGTCGACACCGCGCTCATGCGGGTGTTCGACGTACTCGTGGTCCTGCCGCCGATCATCTTCCTCATCGTGCTGGTGACGGCCTTCGGTTCCGGCACCCGGGCCCTGATCCTGTGCATCGGCTTCGTCTACGCGCCCGGCATCGCCCGCATCATCCGGGCCGCCGTACTCGCTGAGATGGGCAAGGGGTACGTCGCCTCCGCGCGGCTGCAGCGCGAGTCGCGGCTGCGGATCATGGCGCTCGAGCTGGTGCCGAACGTGTGGCCGACGATGCTCGTCCAGATCACGTTGAGCCTCGCCTCGGCCATCCTCATGACCGCGACGCTCTCGTTCCTGGGCCTCGGCGCGCAGCCCCCCTCGGCGGACTGGGGCCTGCAGATCAACGCCAACATGATCTATCTCCAGCAGCAGTGGTGGACGGTTCTCTTCCCCGCCCTGGCGGTCGCCTCCCTGGTCGTCTCCGTCCAGCTGATCGCCGACAACATCAAGGAGGTCTCGCGGCCATGACCGGAGCAACCCATCGGTCTGGCCCGGTGGTCTCGGTCCGAGACCTGCGGATCGGCTACCGCACCGGGCACGGGACCCTCCAGGCGGTGAAGGGCGTGAGCTTCGCGGTTCAGGCCGGCGAGGCCTACGGCCTGGTCGGCGAGTCAGGCTCGGGCAAGTCGACCGCCGCGATGGCACTCACGCGGTACCTCGCGCCGAACGCGGAGCTGAGCGCCGGGGACCTGAGCGTCGCCGGCGTCGACGTGCGCTCGCTCGAGGGCCGCCGGCTGCGCCACTTCCGAGCCGAGTCCCTCGGCGTCGTCTACCAGGAGCCCGGGCTCGCGCTCAACCCGACGATGGCGGTGGGGGAGCAGGTCGCCGAGGTCTTCCGGCTGGCCGGCGCCGGCCGGAGCGAGGCCGCGCAGCGCGCGCACGCAGCGCTCGAGCGTGTCCAGCTGACCCCGGCCGCCGTGATCGCCGGCCGCTACCCCCACGAGCTGTCCGGTGGCCAGCAGCAACGTGTCGTCATCGCGATGGCGCTGGCCGGCTCGCCTGACCTCCTGATCCTCGATGAGCCCACCACCGGTCTCGACGGGCGGGTCGAGACGGAGATCATGGCGCTGATCGACCGCCTCCGCGCCGAGCTCGGGTTCGCGACGATCCTGATCAGCCACAACCTGCCGCTCATCGCCGCCCACTGCCGGCGCATCGGTGTGCTGCAGGACGGCGTGATGGTCGAGGAGGGTCCCTCGGAGCGGGTGCTGCGGTCGCCCCGGCACGCCTACACGCGGTCGCTGATCGCCGCGCTTCCCGACATCGACGCCCGGCGCAGCCGCCCGGCCAGCGGAGCAGACGACACGGCTCGACCGGTGGTCACGGTCTCCGGCGTGTCGAAGGACTACCACCGCAAGCGCGCCCTGCGCGACGTGTCGTTCACCATCGGCCGTGGTGAGGTGCTCGGCATCGTCGGGGAGTCGGGCAGCGGGAAGACCACGCTGGGTCGCGTGCTCGCAGGCCTGACCACGTACGACGGCCAGGTCACCTTCGACCAGGGCGGCCGGCCGGGCCGTCGTCGCCTGCCGCAGGTGCAGGTGGTCTTCCAGAACGCCGACCTCTCCCTCAACCCGCGCCGCACCGTGCGTCAGGTGCTCAAGCGCTCGATCCGGCTGCTCGACGGTGACCAGACCGTGGAACAGCTCGCCGACAGCGTCGGCATCGAGCACGAGCTGCTCGACCGGCTGCCCGGGCAGCTCTCCGGCGGGCAGAAGCAGCGCGTGGCGATCGCTCGTGCGTTCGCCGGCAACGTGCCCCTGGTGATCTGCGACGAGCCGACCTCCGCCCTCGACGTCTCCATCCAGGCTCGCATCATCGACCTGCTCGTCGAGCTCCAGCAGCGCACAGGGGTCTCCTACCTCTTCATCTCCCACGACATGGCCGTCGTACGCCAGATCTCGCACCGCATCGGCGTCCTCTACGACGGCGAGCTCGTCGAGCTCAAGCAGTCGGACGAGCTCTTCGAGTCCGCCGAGCACCCCTACAGCCGGCAGCTGGTCGAGTCGGCGCTGTCACTGCGGAGGGGGTGGCCGCGAGGCGATGCCCGAGCCGAGGAGCCGGGACAGGTCATTGCCTGAGCCAGCTCCCGACCATCCCGGCCAGGTGCCGCTAGGCCCAGGTCTCCGGGGAGTCGAGGAAGGGCGCTCCGTCGACGACCAGCTCGACGCGCTCGTTGTAGAACGCGACGTGGTCCTTGATGGCGGAGACCTGGTGGAACGGCTTCGAGTACGCCCACGCGACCTCCCGGTCGGGCGCGCCCTTGAGCGCCCAGTAGCCGTCAGCGGTCCCCTTGTAGGGGCAGGTGCTCACGACCTCGACCCGCTCGAGGTGGTCCCAGTGGACGTCCTCGGCGGGCAGGTAGAAGCGGGTCGGCAGGCGGTTCTCGAAGAGGGCGAGCGGTCGCCGGGACTCGGCCAGCACCCGGTCGCCGGCCCGCACGACCACGTGTCGGCTGCTGGGGATGACGTCGACGCGGTTGCCCGGGTCGCGCGGGTGGGTGATGACGAGCTCGTCCTCCTCGTACCACGCGTCCAGGACGCCGGGGAACCAGCTGACGGCGACGTAGTCCTCCAGGCCCGGGGTGTTCCACTTCCAGGCGGCGCCGCGGACCCGGTGCTCGCCGACGACCAGGTCGTACCACTCCACGTCCTTGGTCTGCGGCCGGTAGTAGCCGGCCTCGGGGGCAGCGCCGGCCTCGAGGAGGTCCAGCCGGACGTGGTCCCGGGGAAAGCCGTACTCGGGCACCTTGTGCCCGGGCTCCCAGACCAGGATCTGGTGGCGGCTGTCGACCACCGTCACCCCGTCGAGAACGCCGCGCACCCACCGGCTGCTCGGCTCGTAGGTGAAGGTGTCGGGGTAGCGCGGAAAGCGCCGGACCAGCGCCGCGCTCTCGAGCGGCGGTGCGACGGGGGCAGGCGAAGAGGGCATGAACCGAATTGTAGTAAACAGATCGGTTTCATAGATATAGGATTCGGCTCTGTGCGAGTCGAGCCGGGGACCGGGCTCGTCCACCCGTCGACCCGAGGAGATGCACGTCGATGACAGCGAGGCCTCAGGCGCACCTGACCGCGTTCCTCGCGGGGTTCGGCTACCACGAGTCGGCGTGGAAGGTGTCGCCGCGCGAGCTCGCCCGGCCCGAGGTCGCCGTCGAGACGCTCGTCAAGGCGGCGCAGACGGCCGAGCGTGGGCTGTTCGACGCGGCCTTCTTCGCCGACACGCCGGGCATCCAGCCGTTCCGCGCTCGCTACTTCCCGCAGGTGGGCTTCGATCCGCTCGAGCTCATCGCCGCGATCGCGGCGGTCACCTCCCGCATCGGGCTCATCGGGACCGCGTCGACGACCTACAGCGCGCCCTACGACCTCGCCCGGCGACTCGCCACGGTGGACTTCCTCTCCGGTGGCCGCGCGGGCTGGAACATCGTCACGACGCGGTACGTCGGCGCGGCCGGCAACTTCGGGTTGGCCGGCCACCCGCCGCACGACGAGCGGTACGCGCGCGCCGCGGAGTTCGTCGACGTCGTGTCGCGCCTCTGGGCGAGCTGGGAGGAGGACGCGGTGGTGGCCGACCCTGACACCGGAGTGTGGGCGCGGCAGGAGGGCATCAGGCCCGTCGAGTTCCGCGGCCGCTACTTCGAGGTCGCCGGTGCGCTGACGCTGCCGCGGTCCCCGCAGGGCCGGCCCGCGTTCGCCCAGGCCGGGTCGTCCGGTCCCGGGATCGAGCTCGCCGGCAGCGTGGCCGACCTGGTGTTCACGGCCCAGTCGACGGTGGATGCCTCGCGCGCCTTCCGTGACCAGGTCAGGGCGGCCGCCGTACGGCACGGGCGGTCGGCCGCGGACGTCCTGGTGCTGCCAGGGGTCGCGTTCGTGATCGGCTCGACCGAGGAGGAGGCGCGCGCCAAGCGCCAGGCGCTCGAGAACGCGGTCGACCCGGAGTTCCGCTGGCGCAACCTCGCCCACAACGCGAGCCTCGACCACGAGCGCGTCGACCCCGACCGTCCGCTCGACGAGGCCGCCGCCGCGGCCGCTTCGATCGGAGGCGAGCGCACGAGTCGGACCGACGAGCTGATCCGTCGCACGGCCGAGTCCGGCAAGCCCTTCCGCGAGCTGGCAGCCGAGCTCACCGGGTTGCCCGGCGGCCTCGAGTTCACCGGCACGCCCGAGCAGCTGGCCGACCTCATCGAGGACTGGGTCCTCAGCGGCGCGAGCGATGGGTTCACGCTCCAGCCGACCACCTTGCCCGAGTCGCTCGAGCTCTTCGTCGACCACGTCGTACCCCTGCTCCAGGACCGGGGCCTGCACCGCACCGAGTACGCCGAGACCACCCTGCGCGGCCACCTGGGTGTCTCGCGCCCCGCCGTCCCCACCCCCAAGGAGACCCTCCGATGAGCTTCCGGCTCGCCATCCACACCGACCATCGTGAGCACGGCGACCAGGCCGAGGTCTACCGCGACAACCTCGAGTTGTTCGTCCTGGCCGAACGGCTCGGGTTCGAGAGCGCGTGGATCCGGTCCTACAAGTTCCGGACCAGGGGCGACGCCGCGCACTTCCCGGGCGGCATGCCCTCCCCGTTCGTCTTCCTGGCCGCTCTCGCCGCGCGGACCTCCCGCCTGCGGCTGGGCACCGGTGTCGTGCCGCTGCCCCTCGAGAACCCGGTGCGGGTGGCCGAGGATGCCGCCGTGCTCGACGCCCTCAGCGGAGGCCGGTTCGAGCTCGGCGTCTCCAACGGCGGCCAGCCCGACACGGCCCACGCGCTCGGCGTCGACCTCCCGGCCGATCGGGAGGAGAAGAAGGCCGAGTACCTGCGCAGGTTGACGCTGCTGGAGAGCGCTCTCGACGGCGAGCCGCTGCACGGCACCGACCAGGTCCTCAACCCGCCCGCGGCCGGCCTCTCCGGTCGCATCTGGGAGTCGGCGCTCACCGAGCTCACCGGCACCGAGTCGGCGCGGCGTGGGCACGGCGTCCTCATCGGGACCACGCAGACCGTGCCGGCCGAGGTCACCGCGGCGGCGTACCACGCGGCGCTCCCCGTCGGCGCCGAGCCACGGGTGGGGATCATCTTCCACCTCCACGTCGCGCACTCCCGCGAGGCCGCCCTCGCCGCCCTCCGGCCGGACGTGGAGACGACCTACCGCTGGGGACGCGAATGGCTGCCGAGGGCGGAGACGCTCGAGGAGAAGGCGGCCGCGATCAACGTGCACTACGGCACCCCGGAGCAGATCGCGGAGTCGATCGCCGGGTTCGCGCCGTTCCCGCTCGCGACCGATCTGCAGGTCTCGGTCGCCTACGGCACGACCGACCACCGCCAGCGTGTGGAGGCCGTCCATGCCGTCGTCGACGACATCGCTCCCGGGCTCGGCTGGCGGCCGACCGACGTAGGCGAGCCGCTCGTCGCCGCGGCGGCGCCGGCGCTCGAGGAAGGAGTGGTCGCATGACCCGCAAGCACCTGGTCTTCGCGCTCGGGCTCTTCTACCCGAACGGCGAGCACGTCACGAGCTGGCGCCTGCCCGACGCGCGGCCGGAGCGGTTCCTCGACTTCGACTACTACCGCGACCTCGCCCGGACGGCCGAGCGCGGCCGCTTCGCGGCGATCTTCCTGGCCGACGAGCTCTACGTCTGGGACCGCTTCGAGTCCGGCGTCGAGTCGACGGTGAACGAGCGGCTCGAGCCGTTCACGCTGCTGGGCGGCCTGTCCCAGGCGACCGAGCACATCGGCCTGGTGGCGACCGTGTCGACGACGTACAACGAGCCCTACCACGTCGCCCGGCGGCTGGCGACGCTCGACCACATGTCCCACGGGCGGGCCGGCTGGAACCTGGTGACCAGCGCCTCCGACGAGGAGGCCTGGAACTTCGGCCGCGACGCCAACCTCGACCACGCCGTTCGCTACCGGCGCGGCGGCGAGTTCGTCGAGGTGGTCGACCGTCTGCTGGACAGCTGGGACGAGGGCGCCGTCGTCGCGGACAAGGCCAGCGGCCGGTACGCCGACCCCGCCAAGGTGCGGCCGATCCACCACCACGGCGAGTTCTTCGACGTACGAGGGCCGCTCAACATCTCCCGGTCGCCGCAGCGTCGCCCAGCGCTCTTCCAGGCGGGCGCCTCCGAGGACGGCAAGAACCTCGCCGCGGCGACGGCCGACGCGGTGTTCACCCTCGGCAGCGGGACCCTCGACGCGGCGCAGGACCTCTACCGGGACTACAAGGAGCGGGTGGCGGTCGCGGGCCGCGACCCGGAGTCGCTGGCGGTGATGCCGATGCTGGCGCCCGTCATCGGGTCGACGGAGGCCGAGGCCCGCGAGCGCGCCGACCTCATCCTGGAGCTCACGCCGGACCAGGTGGCGCTCGACCTGCTGTCGCACCGCCTGCAGACCGACCTCTCCGGTCGCGACCCCGACGAGATCTTCACCTTCGACTTCCTCGACGAGGGGACCGTCCAGCAGTCCCAGTCGGCCTACAAGGCGATCCAGCGTCTCGTCGAGGGCCGGTCCCTGACGCTCCGGCAGGTCTACCAGGCCGTCGCCGGGCGCGGGTTCGTCGTGGGTACGCCGGAGAAGATCGCCGACCGGATCGAGGAGCGCTTCAACGGCAAGGCCGCCGACGGGTTCATCCTCATGGCCCCGAGCCTGCCCAGCGGGCTCGCCGACCTCGTCGACCACGTCGTCCCGCTGCTCACGCAGCGTGGCATCTACCCGCCCGAGTACGCCGGAGCCACGCTGCGTGAGAACCTCGCAGGCCGCTAGGCGTTCCGCTCCCCGAGCCGGGCGGTGAACTCGCTCTCGGGGCGGGGCACCGGCACGCCGTCGACGACGATGTCGACGACCTCGTTGTAGACCGCCAGGTGGTCCTTGATGGGCGTCGCCGCGCGGACCGGGTCGGGGTAGGACCACACGATGTTCTCGCGCAGCCGGTCGGGTGTCCGGACCGACCAGTAGCGCGCGTCGCCCTTGTAGGGGCAGGTCGTGACCAGGTCGGTCTCGACGAGGTGGGTGAAGTCGATGTCGTCCGCCGGGATGTAGTAGCGGACCGGCAGCCGGGTCTCGAAGAGCAGCACCGGCCGGTGGGTGTCGGCGACCTTCACGCCGTCCACGTAGACCTCGACGTGGCGCGAGCTCGGGATCGGGTCCACCCGCTTGTAGGGGTCGCGCGGGTGCTGGAAGATCTCCTCGTCCTCCTCGTACCAGTGCTCGACGCCGGGCTCGGTGCGACCGAACCACTCGACGCCCAGGTAGTCGCCGAGCCCGTCGACGGCGTACTCGAACACCAGGGCCGGGTAGGTCACGCCGTCCGCCTCGACGTCGTACCACCGACCGACCTGTGCACGTCGGCCGTGACCCGGGTCGGTCGTCGGACGCAGCGCGTCCGTCCGGACGTCCGCGCGGGGGAAGACGTATCCCGGCACGGCCTGCCCGGGTTCCCAGACGAGCACAGGGGTGTGGCTGTCGACGAGGTCGAGGGCGCCGATCCGGGCGCGCACGTGCCGCTCGCTGGGCTCGTAGGTGAAGGCACCGGGCGGTACGGGGTGGCGGCGCGAGAGGCCGGCGGTGGGCGTGACGGTGGCAGCGGATGAGGGCATCGAGAGCTCCGTGGTAGGGGTATAGTGTAGTGACTGGATCAACTTTATAGCCTCAGCCGGGGCGGAAGAGGGCCGGATGCCGCTCGAGTTGCGCTCGTGGATCAATCCACAGCCCTACACCAACAGCTACTCGACGGCCGGCATCGCCCGCGAGGCCTCCTACTTCTCGACGGCGCCGGAGCCCGTCGACGTCGACGCCGACCACGTGGTGGCCGAGTCGCGGGAGTACGAAGCGGCGGGCTACGACGCGAGCATCATCCCGGCCAGCGCCACCTGGCCGGACGTGGCGGCAGTGGCCGGCTGGGCGCTCGCCGCGACCGAGCGGCTGACCGTCGTCCAAGCGCACCGGCCGGGCATCCAGGCGCCCAGCGCGGCCGCCCGGGCTCTCGCGACGCTCGACCGACTCTCGGGCGGGCGCACCGGGATCCACCTGATCCTCGGGCACTCCGACCTCGCGCGCGACGGCGACCACCTCGGCCGCGAGGAACGCTACGCGCGGGCCGCTGAGTACCTCGAGGTCTACACCCGCACGCTGACGAGCGTGGAGCCCTTCGACTTCGAGGGCGAGTACTACCGGGTCGAGGGCGCCTTCTCGGGTGTCAGGCCTCTCGGCACGCCGCGCCCCGTCATCTCCACGCCCGGCGGTTCGGCAGAAGGCATCGAGCTGGGCGCCCGGTACGCCGACGTACTCGCGACCCACGCCGGCTCGCTGGCCGAGGTGGCCGAATGGATCGACGGTGCGTCGGCCAGGGCCGCGGGTCACGACCGGCGGCTGCGCTACTGGGTCAACGCGAACTTCCTCGTCGGTGAGACCGACGAGGCGGCCTGGGCGCACGCCCGGGACCTCGAGCAGGCCGTCGACGTCCTGCAGGCCCATCGCGCCAGGACGCCCGGCGAGCCGGTCGAGTCGATCCGCCACGAGCGGACGGCCCGCTTCGGCGATGTGACGGACCCGGTCGTCGACACCTGCCTCCACCTCGGGTTCGTGCGGCGTGGTGGTGCCCTGCCGACGCTGGTGGGGTCGCCGAGCACCGTCGCCGACGCCGTCCTGGCCTACTACGACCTCGGGGTCGAGATCGTCACCCTCGGCGGCCTCGTCACCAACCCGCGTGACGCCGAGCTGCGGGCGGAGACGCTGCGCCTGGCCCACCAGGGCGCGCTGTCCCGAGACCTCACCCACCCCCAGAAGGAGAGCCGATGACCCAGCCGCGCCACGCCCACTTCACCGTCTTCCTGACGCAGAGCGGCTACCACGAGTCCGGATGGCTCGTCCAGGACGACGACGCCGTCGCCGCGACGTCGTCGATCGACAGCCTGGCGCGGAGCACGGCGATCGCTGAGCGCGGGCTCCTCGACGCCGTCTTCCTCGCCGACTCGCCCAGCATCGAGCTCTTCCGGGCGCAGTACTTCCCCCAGGTGCGCTTCGACCCCGTCACGGTGCTGACCGCGCTCGGGCAGCACAGCAGGCACATCGGCCTGTTCGCCACCGCGTCGACGACCTACAACGCGCCCTACGAGCTGGCCCGGCGGTTCGCCACCGCCGACCACGCGACCGGCGGCCGGTTCGGGTGGAACGTCGTGACCACGGGGAACGCCAACGCGGCCGCGAACTTCGGTAGCGACCCCCACCCCCAGCACGACGACCGCTATGCGCGGGCCGTCGAGTTCGTCGAGGTCGTACGCCGGCTGTGGGACGGGTGGGAGGACGACGCCGTCGTCGGCGACCGGGCGTCCGGGCGCTGGGCGGACATCGCGAAGATCCACCCGGCCGAGTTCCACGGCGACTTCTACGACGTGACCGGCGCGTTGCCCGTGCCGAGGCCGCCCCAGGGCCGCCCGGTGCTCGCCCAGGCCGGCTCCTCCGAGGCCGGGATCGACCTGGCCGGCCGCACCGCCGACGTGGTCTTCACGCCGCAGGCCGACGTCGATGCCGCGCGCGCGTTCCGTGCCCGGATCGACGCCGCCGCCGCGTCGTACGGGAGACCCGCGGGCAGCGTGAAGATCCTGCCCGGCATCGCGTTCGTCATCGGCAGCACCGAGGCCGAGGCGGCCGAGCGGCGCCGGGCCCTGGAAGAGAGCGCCGACCCCGAGCTGCGGTGGCGGATGCTGGCGCACAACGCCGGGCTCGACCCGGCCCTGATCGACCCCGACCAGCCACTCAGCGAGGAGGCGGCCGCCACCGCGGAGGCCTCGACCTTCGCGCAGGTGATCATCGGCCGGGCCCGGGAGACGAACCTGCCCTTCCGGGAGGTCGCCCAGCTCGTGACGGGCCTGCCCGGCGGGCTGGAGTTCACCGGCACGCCGGAGCAGTTCGCCGACCTCATCGAGGAGTGGGTGACGCGCGGCGGCAGCGACGGCTTCACGCTGCAACCCACGACCCTGCCGGACTCGCTCGAGCTCTTCGTCGAGCACGTCGTGCCGATCCTCCAGACCCGGGGGCTGCACCGCACCGAGTACGCCGGCACGACCCTGCGCGACCACCTGGGGCTCGCGCCGGTGCCGGCCTCCGACCTGGGCAGCGTCGTCCCGGCGTGAGCGGTCCGGACGGGGCGCTGTCCGACACCCCTAGGCTGGCGCGATGGAGCTGAGCGAGCTCGCCGACGAGGCGCGCGGACGCCGGGCCGTCGACGCCGTGCTCACCCCGTCTGCTCGGGCGGCGATCGCCGCAGGAGCGGAGACGCTCGAGGCGGCGGCGGCCGTGCAGGCGGTCTACGGGCTCACCACCGGCGTCGGCGCGCTGCGAGACGTCGAGGTCGACGACCGGGCCAGCCAGGGACTGCGGCTGCTCCGCAGCCACGCCGCCGCCTTCGGGCCCGAGCTGAGCGACGAGGAGACGCGCGCGACGATGCTGGTGCGCCTTCACCAGCTCGCGGCCGGCTCCACCGGCGTCACGCCCGCCCTGGCGGAGTCGCTGGAGCGGGCGGTGGTCGCGGGTGCGATCCCCCTGCTGCGCGGTCACGGCAGCGTCGGCACCGGCGATCTCACCGTGCTGGCCCAGCTCGCGCTGGCGCTGGCGGGCGAGGGGGAGTGGCGCGGGACGGGCCGGCCGCCGGCGTCGGTGCGCGTGCGCTCCAGCGAGGCGCTGCCCTTCATCAGCAGCAACGCCATGACCGCTGCGCTCGGCGCGCTCGCGCAGGTCGATCTCGCCGGCCTGCTGCGCGCGAGCGAGCGCGTCGCAGCATTGAGCTTCCTGGCCCTGCGCGGGTCGCCCGAGGCCTACGACGCCCGGGTGTTCGCCCGCCGGGCCGACCCGCACGCCGCCGCCGCGGCCGACCGGATGACCGCCCTCGTCCGGGGTGCGGCCCCGCCGGCGCGGGTCCAGGACCCCTTCGCGCTGCGGACCGTTCCCCAGGTGCACGGCGTGGCGGCCGCCGCGCTCGAGTCGGCTCGGGAGGCGCTCGTGGCGGAGATCGACGCGCCGGCTGAGAACCCCTACCCGCTCGCCGAGCGCGGCGCCGTCCTGCACCACGGCGGCTTCCTCACCCAGCGGCTGGCCGCGGCCTTCGACGCCGTACGCGAGTCGTGGGTCGCCGTCGCCACGCTCGTGCAGGCGCGGCTCGCGGCTCTGGTCGATCCGCGGCTCACGGGGCTGCCCGCGTTCCTGAGCGACGGGGCGCCCGGCAGCTCGGGCCTGATGATCCTCGAGTACGTCGCCGGCGACCTCGCCGCGGACATCCGGCTCCGCACGATGCCCGCGGCACTGGGCCGCACGACGATCTCGATCGGCCTGGAGGAGACCGCGAGCCACTCGACCCACTCGGTCCGTGTCGCACGCGAGCTCGCCGCCCGCCTGCCGGACCTGCTGGCCTGCGAGCTCCTCGCCGCCACCCGTGCGCTGAGGCTGGCGCCGGAGCGTCTGCCCACGGCCGGTGGGGCGGCCGAGCTCGGCCGGGCCGCGCTCGACGGTCTCGCCCAGTCCGGAGGCACCACCCTGGAGGACCACGTCCTCGGCGAGGAGCTTCGGGCGGCTGCCGACCTGGTCGCGTCGGTCGCAGCGGAGGGAACCTCGTCCCGCTGGTGACGACCGGATCCGCGACCGGCCCTGTCTCAGGTCGCGGACCGCGATGTCGGTCGTGCCGATTCTCGGGAAACTCGGTCGAAAGGGCAGTCTTGCTCAGACCGCACGGTGCTGCAGACGGATGGCAAGCGTGCGACGCTCGGGAGAAGGTCATGACCACTAACGCAGACAGGTTCGTCGCCCCGCACGCGGGAGCCGGCGAGGACACCCGCAACCCGGAGGACGGGACGGAGTCGCAGGCGGCCGCCCGCTTGCTCGAGATCACGGCCCGCGAGACCGACCAGTGGCGCTCCGACGCCCGGAGCGAGGCCGCCGCGATCGTGGCCGATGCCCGCAATGAGGCCGCCGCCATCGTGCGGGCCGCCCGCGAGGAGAGCGAGCGGCTCGTGAGCTCGGCGCGTGACAAGGGCGCCGAGATGACGAACGAGGCGCGCGTCGAGGCCTACCGGGTGCGGCAGGAGACGACCGCGCTCCGGAAGCGCCACGAGGAGGACGTCGCCCGACTCGAGCAGGTGGCGACCGAGCACCGTGAGGGGCTGCGGCAGCACCTCACCGAGATGCTCGGCCGGGTCGACGCGGCCGGGAAGACCGGCCAGTAGCTCGATCGCGGTGCGCTCGCGCATGGCCCGGTCACCCTCGGCCGCACGGGTGCGCTGCGTCACATGCTCGGTCCGGCGGCCGGCCCTCCGTCCCGGTTCACGGGCGGCACCGTCCTCGGCGTCGGATCGACGTGAGTGGGGAGAGCTACCTGGACCCGACCGAGGCGGCGGCCGCGCTCTCGCGGGAGTGACGTCTCGCCGGGGTCAGGACGTCGGCTGTCGTGCTTCCACGAGCCAGTCGGTGGCGTCGGCGACGGCGGCCACCGTGGACTCGCCGAGGACCGGCGTCGCGCGGAAGACCTGCACCATGCCGCGTACGTCGACGGCCTGGGTGCGCTGGAAGCGGGCGACGACGTCCTGGTCGACGCCGCTGAGGTAGAGGCGTCCGCCACGGTCGTGGAGGTCGGCGGCGTAGGCAGCGACCACTCCGAAGAACGTCGCGCCGAGGGACGTGCGGCCGCGCAGGCGCAGCACGACGACCGGTCGCTCGGCGCCGGACGCGTCGGGCAGACGAGCCTCGAGCGTGCGCGCGCCGGCGTAGAGCAGGCTGCCGTAGACGTCGAGGACCACCGGTTCGTCATCGGGCAGGACGGCGGGGACCTCGGTCTCGACGAGGTCGCCGTCGTAGGGCTCGAGCCTGACGACGCGGAGGTCGAGCGCGTCCCTGTTGAGCTGCAGCAGCAGCGAGACCAGGACCCCGACGCCGACAGCGGCGGCGACGGGGAGGGCGAGCGTCGCCAGGAACGTGCCGACGAGCGCCACCTGGGACGTGGACCCGGTGCGCAGGACCTCCACGAGGTCGTGCGGGCGCAGCGACATGACGCCGGCGTACATGAGCACCGCGGCGAGGGTCGGCATGACCACGTGGCCGACGATGCCGGCGAACGCGACGAGGATGAGCAGCATCCAGGCGCCGACGAACACCGACGCCCAGCGGGACCGGGCACCGGCGGCCTGGTTCAGCGCCGTGGAGCTGACCGAGCCGCCGACCGGGATCCCGTGGAAGACGCCCGAGGCGACGTTGGCGACGCCCTGGCCGATGAAGTCCACGTTGGCGCGCGACGGGCCGCCGTCCGGGTTGGGTGCCACCTGGGCGACCCCGGCGCCCTGGACGAGCACGATGGCCGCCACGGCGAGCGCGCCGCCGAGAAGCCCGAACGAGAAGTCGGAGAGGTGCGGCCAGGCCAGCGGTGGCACGCCGCGGGGGATGGCGCCCTCGTCGGAGACGCTGGCGACCGAGTCGGCGCCGGCGACGACGGCGACGACGGTCGGGACGGCGACCGCGGCGAGCGAGCCGAGCAGGTCGAACCGGGTGCGGGAGAGGCCGACCATGATGGCGAGGGCGCCCAGCCCGGCCGCGGCCGACGGGGCCCCTATCCCGCTCGGGTGCGTCAGCACGTGCCACGCCTTCCCGACGTTCGAGGAGCCCTCGGACGGTGCTCCGAGCAGGTCGGGCAGCTGCCCGAGGGTGATGTTGACGGCGACACCGGTGAGGAAGCCGAGCATGACCGACCGGGACACGAACCGGACGTAGCGGCCCAGGCGCAGCAGGCCGGCCGCGATCATCAGGACGCCCGTCATCATCGTGAGCAGGACGAGGGCCGAGTCGCGTTGGTCGGCGTGGAGGTCCTCGAGTGCCGACCCGGCCGCCAGGGCGGCCGCCGTCGTGGTGCTGACGACCATGAGCCGGGTCGACGTGGTGAGACCCCCGCCGATCGGACCGGCGAACGCGGCGTAGAGGCCGTAGGCGGGGTTCACGCCGACCAGGACGGCCGAGGCCATCCCGTCGGGCACGGTGCTGATCGCTCCGGGGAGGCCGGCGACGGCGTCCGCGCGCAGGTCGGACGGGCGCGGCCGGAGGCGCCGCCACGTCGACCTGGCCTGGCCGACCACGCGCGCCGGGCGCCTCATCGCACGTACTCGCCGCCGTCGTCGGTCCCGTCGGCCAGTCGTCGGCCGCTCTCCACCCACGCGGTCGCCTCGGCGTAGGCGCGGTCCAGCGCCTCGAAGAACACCGGCGTCCGGGTGACCACGTTCTCCTCGCCGAGCAGCGCGACGAGACCCGTGCGCGTGAACACCTGGAGCAGCACCGGGTCGAGGCCGACGACCATGAGCCGGCAGTCGTGGTCCGCGAGCTGCCGTGCCCGGCGCTCCAGCGACTTCACCATCGTCGAGGACGGCACGTCCGGCAGCGTGCGGACGTGGAAGATGACGACCGCGTGCCTGGCCTGTCCCAGACGCGGCCAGGACTCGTCGAGGCGCTCGATCTCGGCGAACATGCTCACGCCCTCGTAGTGGAGGACGGTGACGGTGCCGGACTCGATGCGCGGTGGTACGTCGGTGGTGCGCCATCGACCGCTGTCGTCCCACTCGAGCGCCCGCAGCCGCGCCTGCCGCTGGGCGTTGATGCAGAACAGCAGCAACGACAGCCCGGCGCCGAGCAGGATGGCGTCCTGCAGCGGCAGCTGGGTGGTGGCCACGAACGTGGCGAGCATCGCCAGCGCGGGCAGCCGGCCGGTCCGGGAGACGAGCTGGATGTCACCGATGCGCCCCACGATCAGCTCGCCCGCGATGACGACGATCAGGCCGCCGATGACCGGCATCGGGATGTGCTCGGCGACCGGTCCCGCGACCAGCACGAGGACGGCCAGCACGATGCCGGCGTACACGCCCGCCCAGCGGGTCCGGGCGCCGGCGCTGGTGGCGACCCCCGTCCGCGACATCGACCCGCCCGTGGGGAGCGCGCGGAAGAGCCCGCCGGCGATGTTGGCGACGCCCTGGGCGGCGAAGTCGGCCGACACGTTGGTCCGGGACCCGTCGGGGTTCGGCACGGCGGCCCCGATGCCGGCGGCCTGGGCGAGCGCGACCAGGGCGACCGCGACGGCTCCCGTCAGCAGCTCCGGAGCGGTCGACAGGTCGGGCATGACCGGGTGGGGGAGCGACCGCGGGATCGCGCCGATGTCGCCGACCTCGCGCACGTCGAGGCCCGTCGCGGACCCGAGGACGGCGACGACCGCGCTCGCGACGACCAGGGCGATCAGGATCGCGAACGGCTCGAGCCGTCGGACGGCCTGGACGGCGAACCAGCAGGCGACGGTGCCGGCGGCGACGAGCGTCGACGCCGCGTCCCAGTCGCCGATGTGCACGAGGGCGTCACCGAGCTTCGCGATCGTGTTGTGATAGCTGGTGTGGTAGTCGGTGGCGTCCTCGATGACGCCCGCGAGGATCTGGATCGCGATGCCGGTGGTGAACCCGGTCATGACGGCGTTGGAGACGAAGCTCATCAACGAGCCCATCCGCAGCAGTCCGAACAGCAGCATGAGTACGCCGACCAGGACCGTCAGCATCGCGATGTTGCCCGGGTCGTCGGGCCGCAGGCCGGCCTGGGACAGGACGCTGTGCGAGGTCAGCGCGATCGCGCTGGTCAGGGTCGTCGTCATCAGCACGGTCCTGGAGAACAGCGACCCGACGGTGGTCGGGACCATCCCGGAGTAGAGGCCCAGCAACGGGTTGAACCCGCCGATCGAGGCGTAGGCCATGCCTTCGGGGATGGAGAACAGGCCGGTCACGAAGCCGGCGACGGCGTCCTGCTTGGTAGGTCGCCCCCACCCTGTCCTCAGGCCAGACCCCATCCTCATGCGCGCCGCCCCGCGTCGGAGTCGGCCGCCGGGCTCGACGAGGAGCGTGCGGCGGCGCGTCGCGTCAACGCCGGCAGCACGACGAAGGTCGCCACGGCGGCCACCGCGATCCCCAGGGCGGTCTCCAGCACCCGCTCCCAGAACCTCTCCTGGGCGTCGGCGGGATCTCGGGCGAGCAACAGGACGAACACCAGGAACGTCGTGAACGTCGGCAACACGTACCACCGGCTTCCGGCCGTCGCGGTCGCGGCGACGCCGACCAGGGCGATGGCGGCGGCGTAGACCCAGGTCGGGGGCCCGACGATCACGAGGAGGCCGGCCGCGGCGGCCCCGATCGCCACGTCGGCGAGGCGGTCGAACGAGCGCATCTCCTGGACCGGCGGGTTGGGCCGCATCACCAGCAGCGCAGCCGCCGGGGCCCAGCCGACGTGCTCGAGGTCCGCGGCGAACCCGATGGCGGCGCAGACCGCGCCGGCGGATCCGGCGGTCCACCCGTACCTGACCATGACACCGGGCGGCGGCAGCGCGGCACCCGCGTGGCCGGCGGCGGCCGGGCCGGTAGAGGCGGTCGGCCATGCGACGGCGACCAGGAGCGACCATGCCGATCCGAGGAGGATGTCGGCCGCGAGCCCGCTGACGGTGTCGGTGCCGGGATAGCTGAACCCGACGGCGAGCAGCGGCAGGCACAGCAGGACGCCGAGCATCGTCGCCGGCCGTGCCAGCCGGTCGACGGCGTACCCCAGGGCGCCGCCGGCCAGGACCATGCCGGCCACCGCCGCGACCGGCCACTGCGCGAGAACGCCGCCGAGGAAGATCGAGACCGCCGCCAGCACGCCGTAGACGCCGAGCCTGAGCCGCCCGGTCCGGCTGGGCGGCAGCGGCAGGGGGCAGACCGGGAGGAGCCCGACGGCGAGACCGGCGGCCAGCTGCACGTCCGAGAACGCCGCCGCGGCCGCCGGGGCCGCGGTGACCAGGCCGCGCAAGGCGTACGACCAGCGCCAAGAGACGCCGGCCGGCGCGTCCGGTGTGCGCGTCACCACGTCCTCCTCGCCAGGGGCAACGAGCCTCGCTGCCTGCCTGTTCGGCCCTCTGACCAGCGTGACCAGTGAACGAGCGCGGCGTGCCGAGCTGGTCACCCGAACCGGGCGAGCCTGGACGCGGGGCGGGGGCCATGGCCCGAAACGGGGGTGTGGCCGCGCTGCCGGACTGCCGAGAGTGCGGAGCAACCCCACCGGTGGGCCGACGCCCACGCACGCCGAGCTCGGGAGGTCTTCAGATGACTGTGGTGGCAGGCAGCGCACCTGCCGCCACCGCGCCGCCCGATCACCTCCTCTACGGCCGGGCCCGCCTGGTCGCGTTCGGCACGGTCGCGCTCGGGATGCTGCTCTCGGCGATGGACTCGACCATCGTCTCGACTGCCCTGCCCACCATCGTCGGTGACCTCGGCGGCGGGAACCACGTGTCGTGGGTGGTCACGGCCTACCTGCTCACCCAGACCGTCTCGGCGGCCGTGGTCGGCAAGCTCGGCGACCAGTTCGGTCGCAAGCGCGTCTTCCAGACCAGCGTCGTCGTGTTCATCATCGGGTCGGCGCTGTGCGGGCTGTCGCCAGGAATGGGATGGCTCATCGGCTCTCGCGCCATCCAGGGGATCGGCGGTGGCGGCCTCACCGTCACGGCCACCGCGCTGATCGCCGACGTCATCCCGCTGCGCGACCGCGGCCGCTACCAGGGCTCGCTCGGCGCCGTCTTCGGGGTGACCACCGTGCTCGGTCCCCTCATCGGCGGCTACTTCACGGACAACCTCTCCTGGCGTTGGGCGTTCTACGTCAACGTCCCCCTCGCCCTCCTCGTCATCGTCCTGGCCGCACGGACGATCCCGCGCGGCGCCGGCCGGAGCGACGTACGGATCGACTGGTGGGGCATGGCGGCGGTCGGCCTCGGCGCGTCGGCGCTCATCCTCGCCACGAACTGGGGCGGCACCACCTACGCCTGGTCGTCGCCGGTCATCATCGGCCTGTTCGTGGTCGGAGCGGCGCTGCTCGGCCTGTTCATCCTCATCGAGCTGCGCACGGACGTGCCGATCCTCCCGATCGACATGTTCAAGGAGCGGGCCTTCGCCGTCTGCTGCGCGCTCAGCTTCGTCGTCGGGTTCACCATGCTCGGCGCGATGACGTTCCTGCCCACGTTCCTGCAGTACGTCGAGGGGGTGAGCGCCACCGCGTCCGGAGTGCGGATGCTGCCGCTCGTCGCGGGCATGCTGGCCACCTCGATCTCCGTCGGCCTCTACGTCAGCCACACCGGCCGTTACAAGGCCTTCCCCGTGGCCGGTGGTCTCGTGATGGCTCTCGGGCTCTACCTGCTCTCGCGGATGGATGCCTCGACGGAGGTCTGGAGGTCGGCTGTCTACATGGTCGTCCTGGGGCTCGGCATCGGCCTGAGCATGCAGGTCCTCACCATCATCGTGCAGAACTCGGTGCCCTACCGGCGCCTCGGCGTCGCCACGTCCGCGGTCACCTTCATGCGGACCATCGGCAGCGCGTTCGGCGCCGCGATCTTCGGCACCCTCTATGCCAACTTCCTCGACCACCGCCTGCCGTCGGCACTCGCGGCTGCTCCCGGCGTCACACCCGACGACCTCGCGACCCCCGAGTCGCTGCACGCGCTCGGCGCGGACGTCATCGCGCCCGTCGTCGACGCCTACGCCTGGGCGCTCGACCGCGTCTTCCTGTGGGCCTCGCCGGTCGCCCTGGTCGCGTTCGTCATCGCGCTACTGCTTCCCAACGGCCGCCTCAGCGACGACCTCCAGCCGGCGGCGGCGGACCTCGGCGAGGGCTTCGGGGCTCCGGACGCGCGACCGGCGGAGGAGCGGATCGCCCAGCGGGTCGCCAACCTGCTCTACCGCCAGGGCCGCGACGGGCTCCTCGAGATGCTCGACCAGGCCGATCTCGGCATCGACGAGGGCCGGGTCTGGGCGCTCGCCCAGGTCCACGGCCACTGCCAGGCTGGTCGTGCGGCGTCGGTCCCCGCCATCGCGCGCAGCCGGCGGGTGCCCACCATCCTCCTGGCGCCCGCGTTCGAGGAGCTGCGCGAGCGCGGCTACGTCGACGGTCCCGCCGACGACCTCCGGCCCACTGCGACCGGTGAGCAGGTCATCGACCGGCTCACCGACACCTTCCGCGCGTGGATCCTCGCCCACCTCCGAGGGGAGGCCACCGAGGCCGAGAGCAGCCGGGCACGGCTCCTGACGGGCGAGGAGGTCGCGGCGGTCGACGCCGTCATCGGGCAGATCGCCGCCCGGCTCGTGCGGGAGGAGGCGGAGGAGCCCCCACCGCTCGTGTCCGTCGGTGCCCACGCGGGCCGAGCGGGGCCGTCCCGTCCGCGCTGAGCCTCCGTCGGCGGGACGTGCGGGCACTCAGATCCCGCGCCAGACACCGGTCGTCCGCCCGACCCGCTCGGACCAGCCGGCGCCGAGCTGGACGCCGACGGCGATGGCAGCCACGGACATCAAGGCGTTGATGAAGTCGCCCAGCCCCGCGGCGGAGTCGGCGCCGACGAGCTCGGTCACGCCCTGCAGACCGAGGGCTCCGGGGACGAGGAGCCAGAACGCGGGCAGGAACGTCACCATCACCGGCGGCCCGCTGGGCCGTGCCTGGACGGCGTACGCCGCGGGAAGCACGACGGCGGCGGCGACCAGGCTGCCGCCGAGCGAACCGAGCGCGGTGCCGGCGATCGTCTGGGTGGCATAGGCGACGTAGAGCACGACCAGGAGCCAGAGGAGGGACCGGCGCGGGGCCGGCGACGCGACGTACTGGCCGACGGCGAAGACCAGCACCCCGACCCACGGCGCCCAGGCGCCCAGCGGGTGGCCGACCGTCTCGTCGCTGCCGGGCAGCCCGGCGAGGGCGACCCCGGTGGCGATGCCGAACGAGAGGAACAGGAGCCGTTCGAGTCCGTAGACGAGGCGCGAGGCGCCGGAGATCATCGAGCCGCCCGACAGCTCGATGGTCGCCATCGTCAGGGCCGCGCCGGGCAGGAACGTCACCAGCGCCGGGATGACGATGTCGAGCGGCCGGGAGTCCACGAGGCCCGAGAACTGGAAGCACACCCAGGTGACGACGCCTGCGGTGACGACCGGTAGCACAGGCTCGAGCGCCGGGTGGCGGCCGGCGAACCAGCGCAGGGATCCGACCAGGAGACCGAGCACGACGTACGCCGGCAGGGCGACTGCCGTCGGGTTGAGCATGAGCCCCAGTCCCGCGGTGAGCACCGCGGTGGCGACGACCGTCAGGACGGGTCCGAAGCGGGGCCGCGAGGCGTGCATCGCGCGGAGTCGGGTCGCCGCCCCCTCCACGTCGAGCTGGTGGTGCCGGATGTCGTCGACGATGCGGTAGAGCTCGTCGATCTGGTCGAGCCGCAGCGTCCGGTTGCTGCTCGGCGCGAAGTCGACCCTGCTCCGCGGGCCGTCGGCGATGCTGACGAAGACACCGGTCGGCAGGACGAAGAAGCGCACACCCGTCGCGGCGTAGGCGTGGGCGACGTCGTCGAGGATGACGGTGACCCGGTCGGCGGCGTCGCCTGCCTCGCACATGGCGACGCCGAGGTTGCGCAACAGCGCGAGCAGCTGCTCGGGGATGGCGGGCGGGGGAGCGATCTGCTCGATCGTGACGCCGTCGGCCGAGAAGCGGCGGTGCAACGCGATGCCGGCACGCCGACCGGTGCGACGGACCCAGTCGGTCACCGGACCCTCGGCGGCGCGTGACACCCGGCCATGGTCGTCACCTGCTCGGTCCGCGGCCTCACCCGCTCTGGGTGACACCACCGGTCAGATGAGGTGGAGCTCCCGGGCGAGCAGGAGCGCCTCCCGGCGTCGCGACACACCGAGCTTGGCGTAGAGGCTGGAGACGTGGCTCTTCACGGTGTTCTCCGAGACGACGAGGTTGGCCGCGATGTCGGCGTACGTCGCCCCGCGCGCCAGGTGCAGCAGCACGTCCCGCTCACGCCCGCTGAGCGTCACGCCCACCGCTGGCATCGATACTCCGCCAGACTCGAGCTCGGCCTTCGTCGAGACGGTGTGCGCGTAGGAGGCAGCCACGTCCGGACGGTCCCGGAACGTCTCCCCGAGGCGGGCCAGCCATGTGCCGGCCGGGGCGTGCATCTGCTCGGCGAGAGCGGTCATCAGCGCACCGGAGCGGGCGCCGTGCCTGACCCAGCCGAGGAACGGGGTCGCGTTGCGTCGCACGCTCGTGGCGACGACGGCTTCGTGGAGGTGCCGGAGCGCCGCGGAGTGGTGGCCCTCGGCGGCCAGCAGCTGGGCATAGCTGGCCAGCGCCAACGACCGCACGGGCGGCTGCCGGCAGGTCGTCCGGTCCGCGGCCAGCACGAACAGGTCGGCGGCAGCCCGGGCGTCGCCGTGCAGGTCCGCGCGCAGGGCGGCGAGGAGTGCGCCCTCGGCCGTCAACCCCAGCCCCACCAGCCGCTGCTCGACGGTGCGCACGCCCGCGGCGTCGCCGGCCAGGAAGGCCAGGAACCCACGCTCCAGCTCGAGCGTCAGCGCCAGGTGGGCGGGCAGCGGTTGGGCGAGAGGGAAGTCGAGCGGGGCCTCGAGGATCGTCTGGGCGTCGGTGACCGATCCGGCGGCAGCCGTGACCCTGGCGTCGCAGATCTTGCTGAGGAACCTCGTGAGCAGGTCGGCCGGGTGTGCAGGTGTCGGCCGGCTGGGTCGATGTGCCGGCACGCCGGTCCAGGGCGGGTCGGTCATGCTCCCGAGCGTCAGCGCCAGCTTGGCGCGCGCGGCTGCGAAGGTGGGCCTCCAGGAGCTCGACTCGTCGACCAGGCGGAGCGCCTCGGTCGCGACCTCGACGCACGTGTGCTCGCGCCCCAGCAGGAACTCGGTCAGCGCGAGGTGTGATGTCGCGGCGATGGCCAGTGCCGGGAGGTTGCGCGTCCGGGTCAGCTCGAGCGCGGCACTGAGGTTGCGCTCCCCGGCGGCCAGGTCACCGACCCAGGTCTGCACGATCCCGAGCTCGGTCAGGAGCTGGGGGAGCATCGCGCGGTCGGTCGCGTGCGTCGCGGCGTGCTGCTCGGCGTCGGCGAGGGACTGGGCTGCCGCGACCGCGTCGGTGAGGTCGGCCAGACCGAGCCGGGCTCGGGTGAGGACCGCCAGGGCCGTCATCAACGGCTCGTCGGCCGCCCGAGCGACGGCGACGGTGCCTGAGGCGTGGATCCGGTCGCTCCAGTGGCGGGCGGTATCGGTGTCGCCGGCCACCCAGCGCTCCGTCAGGACGACCGCCCACGTCTCCGGGTGCGCCTCCACCACGTCGAGGTGGTCGCGCACGAAGCCGGCGATCGGTGCCACCTCGCCGCGGTTGATCATCGCGATCCCGTTGGCGCCCAGGAGCTCAGCGGCCGCCTCGAGCTCGCCGGCCGTGACGAGCCGCCGGAAACCGTCGCCGACCTCGCCACGCGTCAGGTCGAGCATCACCGCACGGCGGACCGTGCTGCGCGCGCGCTCGACGTCCACGCCGCCGCGCGCCAGGCGCCGCCGGACCACCTCCAGCAGCAGCGGGTGGACGCGGAACCGGGCCTCGGGCTCGTCGGCGAGAGGTCCCTCGACGGAGGCCCCGTCGAGGCGGGTGACGAGCAGGCCGGTCACGGCCAGCTGGGAGAGGGTCTCGCCGGCTCCCGTGTCGTGCGTGAGCGCGGTGGCGGTCGCGGCGGTCACGGTCTCCTCGGCGGCCACGCAGAGCAGCAGGTGCCGCTCACGCGGCTGGAGCGACGCGAACACCTCGCTGGCCACCTGGCCGGCGACGCCGCCGGGGTCGCGGGCGTAGTGCCGTGCCGCCGCCAGCGGGTCGGCCGCGGCCCCCACCGCGCGTGCGGTCAGGACGACCGCCGCGCACCAGCCGTGGGCGCGCTCGGCGATCGCGTCGACGACCTCCGGAGCCGTCGTACGCGCGTGGACGGCGACCAGGGCGGCCACCTCGTCGTCGTCGAGGCGGAGCACGTCGCCGCGCAGCACCGTCAGGTGACCGAGGAGCTCGGGAACCGTCTTGGCCAGCGGAAGGTCCCACCTGCTCAGCAGGAGCAAGCGGATCGAGGTCGGTGCGCCGGTCAGGCGCTCGTCGATGAGACCGATCGACTCTGCGGGCAGCTGGTGGGCGTCGTCGACGATCACCAGCCGTGGCCGCTCCTCGGCGGGGTCCTCCGCGAGGACGAGCTGCGACTCGAGGCGGTCGGCGTCCCACGTCGCGTCGGCCTGGACCCAGACCGGACCGCCCTCACCGGCCTGCGCGGCCGCGTTCGCCCACCCCCCGACGCCGACGGTCTTCCCGCTGCCGGCCGGGGCGACGAGCATCGTCACGGATGCGCCCGCGGACGCATCGAGCTGGGCCTGGAGACGACGCCGAGCCACGAACGTCCGCGGTAGGTTCGGGGGCCGCCCACCAACACGTCCGAGAGCACGGCCGAGAGCACGGCCGCCTGCCGAGCCACCTCCCGGTTTCTCGTCTGAGCTCTGGCTGTTGCCTGGACCCGGCGCCGTCGTGTGCAAGGACCCTCCCCCTCGCGAGCGGTCACCGCCTCGAACGACGCCCACTTCGTCGCTCGCTCAGCGGAGAATGTGATGTGGCTGTTGCGTGTCCCTCCGGTAGTGCGCGTCGTCGTCTGTCCGTCGCTTCCCTACACCGGGTTCCCTCCCGATGCAGGGAACGGTAACGCAGCCCTCAGCAAACGGCCACCGACCATCCGCGGGCCGGGCGCCCGGCGCTCCACGCCTCGCCGTTCACCGTTTCCGGGTGACCCGGGCATGCCGGTGGCAGGGGAGGGTGACGGCGGGTTCGACCCGCGGACCGCTCCCACCGACCGACCCGAAGGAGCAGCTCATGCCCACGCTCACCGTGTGGAAGTTCGACTCGCCCGGCGGCGCCGACAACGCCGAACGGAAGCTTCTCGATCTCGCCAAGCAGGACCTCATCAACGTGATCGACGCGGCCACGGTCTCCTGGGAGCAGGGGAGGAAGAAGCCCAAGACCCGCCAGCTCGCCTCGCCCACCGGCGCCGGCGCTCTCGGAGGGACGTTCTGGGGACTGCTGTTCGGCCTGATCTTCTTCGTCCCGCTGCTGGGCGCGGCGATCGGCGCGGCGACAGGAGCCCTCGCCGGCTCGCTCGCCGATGTGGGCATCGACGACAACTTCATCAACCAGGTCCGTGACCGGGTCACCCCCGGTACCTCCGCCCTGTTCCTGATGAGCTCGGACACCGTCGTGGACAAGGTGAAGACGGCGTTCGGCGAGGGCGAGAGCGGCGAGCTGATCTTCACGAACCTCAGCGACGAGCAGGAGGCCGCGCTGCGCGCGGTCTTCAGCGACGCTGCCTGAGCCGTCTCACCCGGCGGAGCATCACGGCTCCGTCACGAGCGAGCCGCGTACGTCGACCGAGGGACGTGAGATGGATGGATGAGGTGATCGGGGAGCTGCTCCCGCTCGCGCTCGGGGTCGCCATCTCACCCGTGCCGATCATCGCCGTCATCCTCATGCTGCTCGCGCCGCGCGCGAAGGTCGCGGCCTGGTCGTTCCTGGCGGGGTGGGTGGTCGGCATCGTGGCCGTCCTCGCCGTGGTCTCGGTCCTCGTCGGACCGGTCGACGACGGTGAGGGCGGCCCGTCGGCAGTGTCCGCGTGGATACGCGTCGGCCTCGGGGTGGTGCTGGTCCTGCTCGCCGCGAAGCAGTGGGCGTCGCGACCGAAGGCCGGGGAGCCGACCAAGCTGCCGGCGTGGATGTCGGCGCTCGACCGCATCACGCCCTGGAAGGCCGGCGGCCTCGGAGCCCTGCTCTCCGGGCTCAACCCGAAGAACCTCGTCCTGTGTGCCGGCGGGGGAGTCGCCATCGGCTCGAGCGCCCTGCCCGCCGGGGAGGCCGTCATCGCCGGTGCCGCCTTCGTCGCCATCGCCGCGGCCTCCGTCGCAGCCCCGGTCCTCGGCTACACGCTGGCCGAGAAGCGGATGCGCGACGTCCTGGACGAGCTGCGCGACTGGCTCACCGACCACAACGCGGCGGTGATGACCGTGCTCCTGCTGACCATCGGCGTGACCAGCATCGGCAAGGGCATCGGCGGGCTGTCATGAGCAAGCTGTTCATCCGCGTCGAGGCCGAGCTGTGCGACGAGCTCCTCAGCGCCTTCCCTCACCTCGTCCCGCGTCGCCACCCGGTCTCCACGACGCTCACCGGTGACCTCGTCGACCAGGAGGAGCTCCAGGGCGTGCTCAACCTGCTCGACACCCTCGGGTTCGCCGTCGTCGAGGTCGTCACCATTCCCGACCCCTGATCCGCGACTCCCGCCGACGCCGGTGGGCGGTCGCTCACGCCAGGGTGCGCGAGACGCAGCGGAAGCCGACGTGGGACGTGCTGTCCTTCGCCCCGTGCCCCTGCCGGGCGGCGGGGCGGTAGCGCTGGCAGTAGTGCGGCGAGCAGAGGTGGGAGCCACCCTTGGTGACCATCCGGTCCGTCTCGCCGAGGGCCGGCCGCAGCGAGGCGCCACAACAGGTGGTCACCGGGCCGGTGCTCAGGTCCTCGCTCGGGCCGGCGTGCGACGGGGTCCACCGGGTCCGCGTCCATTCCCACACGTTCCCGATCATGTCGAACAGGCCGTAGCCGTTCGCGGGGTACGACGCCACCGGGCTCGTCCGGTGGTGACCGTGCGGGTCGTCGCTGCGCCAGGGGAACGGGCCCTGCCACGTGTTGGCCAGGATCTGCCCGTCCGGGTGGAGCTGCGTGCCCCAGGCGTAGTCCTCCGGCTCTCCGGCGCCGCGGGCGGCGTGCTCGAACTCGGCCTCGGTCGGCAGGTCGAGGCCGGCCCAGGCTGCGTAGGCGGCGGCGTCCTCCCAGCCGACGTGGACGACCGGGTGGTCGGGCACGTCCCGCCAGTCGGAGCCGGGACCCTGCGGCGCGCGCCACGAGGCCCCGGGCTGCCACCGCCACCACACCGTCCAGTCGTGCAGGGAGACCGGTCCGTGCGGCTGGGTGAACACCTGGGAGCCCGGAACCAGCAGCTCCGGGTCGGCGCCCGGGAAGTCGTCGGGATCCAGCGCGGACTCGGCGACCGTCACGTGGCCGGTGGTGGCGACGAACGCCGCGAACTGGGCGTTCGTCACCGGGTGCTGCTGCCACCACACGTCGCCGACCACGACCTCGACGACGGGCCGTTCCTCGGGGTAGAACCGCACGCTGCCCATCGACGTGTGCCCGCCGGGCACCCAGATGAGCTCGTCGGCGTCCGGGGCGCGCTCCGGAGCCCGATGCGGCATGGCGCTCATGGTCCCTCCCGGGGATCGGTCAGTCGCGGGCCATCGCCGCGGCGAGGTGGGCCTCGACGTCGACGTAGGCGTCGTCGGCGACGTCGAAGACGACCTTGACGATCTCACCGCCCGTGAACTCGAACCGCGAGCCGGCGTACATGCTGGAGACCGCGTCCCCGCTGTCGTAGCCGATGCACAGCCCCTCGCCGCACAGGGAGAAGTGGCCGAGCACGGTGCGGATCTGCTGCTCGGCGACCATGTGGTCGTCGATCCACAGCTTCAGCGGCCCCACCCCCTCGCGGAACTGCCCCATGCTCTCCTTGGTGAACTCCACACCCAGGATGTGCTTGCCGCTGGTCGGCGCCGGCGCGCTGATCCGGTCCTCCGGAGGGATGCCGAGGAAGTTGTAGGCGTAGGTCAGCGTGCCGTCCTTGATGAACAGGGCATGCCCGCCGAACCGGGAGCCGTGGGCGAAGATGATGCCCTGCGACTGCGGGGTGAGGTCGACCTCGGCGAGCACCTTGTAGGACACGCCGTGCACGTTGGCCGCCGACCGCTCGGGGATCTCGGAGGTGCCCGGGTAGTAGGTGTACTGCCCGCTGGGCGGCACCGGGATGTGGAACTCCATCTTCACGAAGGTCTCGAAGTCCTTCGGGTTGCCGATCACCTGCAGGTCGTTGAGCGGGAGGACGTTGTTGGCCTTCGCCTCCTCCATCCAGAGCGCCTTCAGCTCCTCCAGCCGCTCCGGCTCCTGCTCGGCGAGGTCATGGGCCTCGGACCGGTCGACGGCGGTGTGGAAGAGCTGCCACCGGTCGCTCGGGAAGTCGCCCATCCCGCTCACCGGCCCGTGCTCGGTCACCGCCTTCCAGCCTTCGTGCCAGATTCCGCGGTTCCCGAACATCTCGTAGTACTGCGTCTTCTTCTCGGTCGGGGCGTCGGCCGCGTCGGAGGCGTCGAACGAGTAGCGCATCGAGACGCCGGAGAGGGGAGTCTGCTCGACACCCTCGAACACCTCGGGGAACTCGATGCCACAGGCCTCGTAGATGGTCGGCACGATGTCGGTGCTGTGGTGGTACTGGTGTCGCACCTCACCGCGGGCCTGGATGCCGGCCGGCCAGTGCACGACGAGCGGGTCGCAGACCCCGCCCTGGTAGACGTAGCGCTTGAACATCCGGTACGGCGTCGAGAACGCCGTCGCCCAGCCGGTCGGGTAGTGGTTGTAGGTGTCCGGGCTGCCCAGCTTGTCGACCATCGCGAGGTTCTGCTCGAGGTCGTCGGGGTAGCCGCCGAAGATCTTGCCCTCGTTGACAGATCCGTTGGGGCTGCCCTCGCCGGAGGCGCCGTTGTCGGCGCAGTAGAAGATGATCGTGTTGTCGAGCTGCCCGGACTCCTCGAGGTAGTCGACGATCCGGCCGACCTGTGCGTCGGTGTACTCCGAGAAGCCGGCGTAGACCTCCGCCATCCGGCAGAACATCGCCCGCTCCTTCTCGTTCAGCTCCGCCCACGGCCGCACGTGGTCCGACTGGGAGTAGGTGCCCTCCGTCATCGGGTTGAGCGGGGGCAGCTCGGTGCCCTCCGGCACGATCCCGCGCTCGATCATCCGGGCCAGCACCCACTCGCGATAGGCCTCGTACCCGTCGTCGAAGACGCCCTTGTACTTGTCGATGTACTCCTGCGGCGCGTGGTGCGGCGCATGGTTGGCGCCGGGGCAGAACCACAGGTACCAGGGCTTGTCGGGCTCCGTCTGCTTGCTGTCGCGGATCATCCGGAGCGCCTGGTCGGCCAGGTCCTTCGAGAGGTGGTAGCCCTCCTCGGGCGAGTACGGCTGGTCGATGTAGCGGTTGCCCTCGGCGAGCGAGGGATACCAGTTGTTCGTCTCACCGCCGATGAACCCGTAGAACTGGTCGTAGCCCATCCCGAGCGGCCACCGTTTCTTCGAGGCGCCCATCGTCCACTCGTCGATCGGCACGTTGTGGTTCTTCCCGACCCAGAACGTGGCCCACCCGGCCTCGCGCAGCACCTCCGCCATCGTCGCGTTGGACGGCGGGATGTGCGAGGAGTAGCCGGGGAACCCGGTCGAGGACTCCGAGATCGACGCGAAGCCGTTGAGGTGGTGGTTGCGCCCGGTGAGCAGGGTCGACCGGGTCGGCGAGCACAGCGCCGTGGTGTGCCACTGCGTGTAGGTGAGGCCGTTCGCCGCCAGCCGCTCCATCGTCGGCATCTGGATCCGGCCGCCGTACGGCGACCAGGCGGCCTGGCCCGTGTCGTCGTAGAGCACGACGAGCACGTTCGGCGCCCCCGAGGGGGCCCTCGACGGGAGGAACGCCTCCCAGTCGCCTTGCGAGTCGCGGACGTCGAGCTCGATCTTGCCCTGGAACTCTCGAGCCATCACATTCCTCCACCTAGCCGGCATGGTCGCTGTCCGACGAGGCTGACCAGCCGATCGACGGGTCGCCTCACCCGCGATGGGTGAGCCTGAACGCCGCCGGTGCTTCTTGGCTGGACCGGTGGGGCAGAGGGGGAGCGGGCAGCTGGCACGGCGGGCCGCGAACGCGCCCGGGAGGCTCCGGTCGATGAGACCGCCGACGATGGTCGGCTACCGACGTGAGTGGTGGCGCGGCGACGTGCTGGCCGGCCTGGCCGCCGGCACGGTCGTGATCCCGCAGGCGATGGCCTACGCCACGATCGCCGGCCTCCCGGTGGAGATCGGCCTCTACACGTGCATGCTGCCGATGATCGTCTACGCGCTGCTCGGCGGCAGCCGCGCGCTGAGCGTGTCCACCACCTCCACGATCGCGGTGCTGGTCGCGGCGACCGTCGCGGGGCTGCCCGCCCACGAGCGGGTCGACACCGCGTCGGTGCTGCGCGCGGTCTACACGCTCACGTTCCTTGTCGGGCTCTTCCTGATCGCCATGCGGCTGTTCCGCCTCGGAGCGCTCGTGGAGAACATCTCACCGGCCACGCTCACCGGCGTGCGTCTGGGCGTGGGCCTCACCGTCGCGGCCAGCCAGCTGCCCGCGCTGCTGGGCGTCACCGCGGACGCCGACGCGAGCGGCTTCTTCGCCAAGGTCGGCGACGCCCTGCGCCACCTCGACGATGCGGACCCCCTCACCGTCCTCGTCTCGGCGAGCTGCCTCGTCGTCCTCCTGACGCTGCGCCGGTTCCTTCCTCAGGTCCCCGCGCCGCTGCTGGTCGTGGCCGGGGGCATCCTCCTGGTCGCGACCACGTCGGCGGAGCACCACGGCCTCGCGCTCGTCGACCACGTGCCGACCGGCCTGCCGCACCTGGTCGCCCCGGTCGCCGACGACATCCCCGACCTGCTGGCGGGGGCGCTGGCGATCGCGGTCATGTCGTTCCTCGAGACGGTGCTGGTCGCGCGCACCAACCGACGCTCGGACGAGCCGCCGATCGACACCGACCAGGAGCTGCTCGCCACCGGGATCGCATCCGTCGCCGGCGGCCTGTCCCAGACGATGCCGCCGGCCGGCGGCTTTTCCCAGTCGGCCGTCAACCTGCGCTCGGGCGCGCACACCCAGGTCGCTCAGCTGGTCACGGTCGCGCTGGCCGTCCTGGTCGCCCTGCTGCTGGCGCCCGTGCTCAGCGACCTGCCGCGCGCCGTGCTCGCCGCGATGGTGCTGGTCGCGATCCTCGGTCTCCTCGACCCGCGCGAGCTCCGTCGCTACGCCCGCATCGACCGGGCCGAGCTGTGGGTGGCCGTCGTGGTCGCCCTGCTCGGCCTGACCGGCGGCATGCTCCTGGGCGTGGCCGCCGGCATCGCCCTGACCCTGGTGCTCGTGCTGCGGGCGGTGAACCAGCCGCACGTACGGCCGCTCTACCGCCGCGCCGACGGGCAGGGCTGGACCGACGTACCGCCGGGCGAACATGCCGTGCTCCAGGTCCACGGCGGTGTCTTGCCGCTACGGCTCACCGGGGCGCTCTACACCGGGAACGCACGCGCGACCCAGGACACGGTCCTCGACCTCGTCCGGGCGGCCGCACCTCCGCCGGCGTCGGTGTGGTGCGACGCCACCGCCGTCACCAGGGTCACGGTTCCCTTCCTCGACGCACTTCGCGAGCTCAGCACCCAGCTGGCCGCGTCGGGCATCGGGCTGACGCTCGGGGGTGTGCGGGCGGACGTTCTCGAGGTGCTGCGCCGGGACGAGTGGTGGCGCGCCGAGGAGCGCCACCTGCTCGCGGCGGAACAGCCGACGACGCGGGTCAGGTGACGACGACCCGGACGTCAGGCCTTCGTGGTGCGGGCCGACCGACCAGCGCTCTTCGTGCTCCTCGCCGTCTTCTTGGCGACGCCGGTGGTCTTCTTGACGGCCGCCGCCGACTTCTTCGGGGCCCTCGCGGTCGACTTCTTGGCCGCGCCCGCCGACTTCGTGGCCGCGCCCGCCGACTTCCGGGTGGCCGTCGTGGTGGCCTTCTCGGCGGTCGAGGCCGCGGCTCCGGCGACCTTTCCGGGACCGGGCGGGAACCACACCAGCTTGGTCGCCTTCAGCTTGGCGACGAACGACGTGCCGCGGGCGGCCCACCTCTCGCGGTCGGCGAGGCCGTGCAGGCGGTTCTGGACGTTGAGGCTGCTGTTGAGCTGCATCGTGGTTCTCCCTCCCAGTGTGGCCCTGACCAGCCGGGCCCGAAGGGCCCCGTGCACGCCGGTCATCGGGTCACTTGCTCCCGTTCCCGCTGAGCACTGGACCTATGCTCACCTCGTGCCGGCGCCGACCCCGGCGTACCGCCAGCGGGCGCCTTGGGGGACGCATGTAACGACGGGCGTGGTCGGCGACATGAAGCGCGTGAACCGATCACACGGTCCGATTCGAAGGAGTTACTCCATGAACAACCTGCGCAAGGGCGCTGCTGCCCTCGTCGCCGCGGTCGCACTGAGCACCGGTGGCGTCACGGTGGCGTCCGCCGCCGCGGCACCGCACGCGGCCACGCACGTCCCCTGCTCCGCCCAGCAGGCGCACCTCGACAAGGCCGAGGCCGAGCTCGAGTGGCTCACGGCGAAGTTCGCGGCCCAGAGCGCGAAGGTGAAGAAGGACCGCAAGGCGGTCGCCGCCACCACGGGCTCGGCTCGGGCCCAGGCCAAGAAGGCGCTGGCCGCCGCGAAGGCCAAGAAGGTCAAGATCGCCAAGGCCAAGAAGGCCCAGGTCCGCCGTGTCGCCCACGCCACGGCAGCGCTGAACAAGTGCCAGGCCGCGACCGCTCCGGCCCCCACCGGCACCGCCGGCGCCTGACCGAGCGTCTCGATCGCCCGTCGCTCCTCGGGAGCGGCGGGCGATCGCGCGTTGCGGACAGCCAGGCGCTGGATCGGTCATAGCAGGCCGGGCACGAGCTCGATGAGTGGTCGAGGGTCCGGTGCGTCCTCGGGCGCCTCGAGCACGACCGTGTCCGCGCCGGCGTCGGTCAGCGCCGCGACCTGGTCGGCGACCGTTCGGGCGAGGTCGGGGTCACGCGTCTCCACCGGGGTGTAGGCGACGATGCGGCACTGCCCGGGCAGCCCGGCGGCGGACCGCGCCGCGTCGACGAGCTCCCGCGCCCGGCGTACGTCGTCCAGGGTGCCGCTGCCCTCGAGGACGAGGCCATCGGCCAGCTCGCCCGCGAGCGCGACGGTCTTCGGGCCTCGGCCGGCGACGACCAGCTCCGGGGGCTCGGTGGGCGGCCAGTCGAGCGCGACCCCGTCCAGCCGGACGTAGCGGCCGGCGACGTCGACGTTCCGGCCGGCGAGCAGGTCGCGGACGGCGGTGACGTGCTCGCGCAGCAGCGTCATGGGGGACTCGACGCCCGCTCCGATCTGGCGCATCCAGTCCTGGACGCCGTGCCCGAGCCCGAGCACGAAGCGTCCCGGGAAGAGCCGGGCGACCGTCGCCGCCTCCATCGCGGTCACCGCGGGGTTGCGCATCGGCACCGGGAGCACGCCGATGCCGACCCGCAGCCGGGTCGACCACGCCAGCGCCGCCACCGTGGTGGTCAAGCCTCCTTCGAGGAAGCAGTCCTCCCACAGCCACAGCTCGTGCGTCCCGGCCGCCTCGGCGGCCTCCACGACACCGCGAAGATCCTCCGGTGGCAGCTGCGGCCGGAAGGTGACGCCGATGGTCACGCCCATGCGAGGCATCTTGGCAGAGATCGGCGCGCGGGCGTACCGGCTCACTAGAGCAGACCGCGCAGGACGTAGGTGCCGGCGCGATCGGTGGTGAGCACCGTCCAGCCGGAGCCGTCGGCGGCGAGCGAGGGTCGGTAGGAGTCTTCGACCGCATCACCGGCGTCTCGGGGCAGGCTCGGCGACACCGTGAGGAACCTCGACCAGCGGATGCGGAGCAGCGTCCGGCAGGCGCAGGGGACGCGCACCCGCATCGCCGCCTGGTCCGAGGACTCGAGGACGGCCGGGCCGGCGACGATCGGCGTCGGATGCAGCACCTCGTACAACCGCCAGGAGTCGTGGCGCCAGATCTCGAGCAGGTAGTCCAGGTGTCCCCGTCTGATCAGGCGCGCCTCGGCGGTCGACCCGGCCCCGTCGATCGCGACGTAGCCGACGGCGTTGACCTCCAGCCAGGTGCGGTAACGGCGACTGTCGAGAGGGCCGCGCTCGAGCACGCGGTTCAGCGCGCGGTCCGCCTGGGTCTCCCAACCCCGCGCCAAGGTGGCGTGCCCGAGCAGCGCGGCATAGGCAGCATGCCCGACGTGGACGAGCTCGAGCCGATGGTCGCCGATGTCCGGGAGGGTGTCGACCCGCGCGGCGAGGGCGGAGTAGTACGCGGCATGTGACGACGGCTCGGTGGTGCTCTGCGCCGCCGAGACCGAGGTCAGCCCGCCGAAGCCGAGGATCGGCACCATCATGAGGAGCACGGTGCGGGGGCGGTTCCGGCTCAGCGCGACCGCGGCGGCGGGCAGGCAGAACAGGGCCAGCCGAGTGAAGTTGCCACCGAGTCCGTTCGGCACCAGGAAGACGACCACCGCGGCCAGGGCTGAGACGACCAAGATGACGCGCAGGTGCTGGTGCGGTGGCGCCAGGAACAGCATCAGCGCCAGTGCGGTGCCGACCTCGAGGAGCATGTAGGCCGGGAACGGCTCGGGACCGGGTGCGCCGAACGCGAGCGCGACCCCGAGCAGGGGACCGATCGCGCACGCGATGGTGAGCAGCACCGTCCCTCGGTAGGCCCGCGTCGAGGGGGCGAGCAGCACGCCCGAGAGGGTGAGGCCCAGGAAGGCGCCGGCGACCGGCGACGCCAGCACGCTCACCAGGGCCATCGCTCCGGCGGGGAGCTTCCGACGATCCCGGACGAAGGCCAGGGCCGCGACCGCGAAGGCCGCCCCCACGAGGAACGGCACCCGACCGCACCAGAGGTTGACCACGATGCCGACCGCCGCCATCCACGCCGCCGCGACGGGTCGTTCCGTGCCGCGAAGCAGCAGGTGGGTGGTGCCGCTGATCGCCACCGCCGCGAGGGCCGCCACCAGCTCGGTCCCGAACACCGCGCACAGGAACGGGGTGAGCACCGAGTAGGCGCCCGGGGTCGCACCGCCGAACCAGCTGAACCAGTAGGTGAGACCGACGCCGTCGGACACGGCCGCCGCTCGTGCGCGGGCTGCCCACAGGTCAGGGACGTCGGGGCGCAGAAGCAGGAAGAGGAGGCCGTTGGCCGCGACGAAGACCGGGGGAGCCACCCAGGCTCTCCCTGCTCGGCGCGCGGAGTCGCGGAGCGGCGACGGCACATGGTGACCATAGGCCGGATGACATGACGCGAGCCTGAACAGGTGGCTGCCGGAGGTCGACAGCCGTGCCGATGCCGGGGTCTCCCTCCCGGAAAGAAAGTTGAACATACAACTAGCTAGGCGTACGCTCGGCGATGTTCGTTGAAGCTACAAGTATTCGGGGAGTGTTCGGCATGGGTGATCGCGTGATCGAGCCGGCTGGTCGTACGGCGCTGGCGGACCGGCGCATCCCGGCGGCGCACCCGTTCGCCGCGCACCTGCGGAGGGCCGCCGCCGAGCAGCTGACCTCCCCGCACCGGGCGTGGACACCCGAGGACGGCGCGCTGCCCGCCCTCTACCTCAGCCACGGGGCGCCGATGCTCTTCGAGATGACCGACTGGATGACCGAGCTCCACACCTGGGCCCGGGCGCTGCCTCGCCCCCGTGGCATCGTCATCGTCTCCGCGCACTGGGAGTCGGCTCCGCTCAGCCTCAGCAGCAGCACCCCCGACGAGCTCGTCTACGACTTCGGTGGTTTCGACCCGATGTACTACCTGATGCGCTACGACACCCCGCCGGCCACGGAGCTCGCTCGCGCTGTCACCGCGCTCATGCCGGACAGTGAGCACGTCCACGAGCACGCCAGCAGGGGTCTCGACCACGGCGCGTGGGTCCCGCTCAAGATCATGTATCCCGAGGCCGACATCCCGGTCCTGCAGGTCAGCATGCCCACCCACGACCCCGACCGGCTCATGGCGCTCGGTCGCCGGCTCGCGGCGCTCCGCCGGGACGGCGTCCTCGTCGTCGGTTCGGGCTACATGACCCACGGTCTGCCCTTCATCGACTGGCACGACCCGAGCCACGTGCCGGGCTGGTCGGCCGACTTCGACCTCTGGGCGGCGGAGGCGCTCGGCCGAGGCGACGTCGACGAGCTCGCCGCGTTCCGCGCCCACGCCCCCGGCATGCCCTACGCCCACCCGACGGTGGAGCACTTCACGCCGCTCTTCGTCACGCTCGGCGCGGCCGATGACGCGACGGCCGCTCCACGGACGCGGATCGACGGCTACGCGCTCGGGCTGGCGAAGCGCTCGATCGAGGTCGACTGAGTGGCCGGCGTCGTACCCGACGAAGCACCCGAGGGTGGGTGGCTCGACCGGGAGCAGCTGGCCGTGTGGATGCGGTTCGCCGCCGTGCTCGAGCTGCTGCCCGCCGCCCTCGACGCTCAGCTCCGACGCGACGCCGGGCTCACGCACTTCGACTACTACGTGCTCGCCATGCTCGCCGAGGCCCAGGAGCGGACCCTGCGGATGACCGACCTCGCTCGACGGACGAACGCGACCCCGCCCCGGCTCTCGCACGTCATGAAGCGGCTCGAGGCTCGCGGTCTCGTCCGGCGCATCCCGTGCCCCGAGGACAGGCGCGCGACCGATGCGCAGCTGACCGACGTCGGCTGGGCCCGGCTCGTGGCGGCCGCGCCGGGCCACGTCTCGTTCGTCCGGCATCACGTGATCGACGCGCTCACCCCCGAGCAGCTCACGCAGCTGGCGGCCATCGCGGACGCCGTGCTCCAGCGCGTCGACCCGGAGGGAGCCTTCGCCGAGCTCGGCCGTCATGAAACGGCCTGACCGGCGACCGCGAGCTCCTCATCGGGGTCGAGGTCGTCGTGCTCGCCCTCGACGTCGAGGCGGGGCAGGAGCCGGTCCAGCGCCGCCGGCATCGCCCAGGTCGACCTGCCGAGCAGGAGCATGACCGCCGGCATGATCAGGGTCCGCACGATCAGCGCATCGATGAGGATCGCGCTCGCAAGGCCGAGACCGAAGACCTTGATCGTCCGGTTGTCCCCGAGGATGAACGCGCTGAAGACGCAGACCATGATCGCCGCGGCGGCGGTGATGATGCGTCCGGTCTCGGCGAGCCCGCCGGTGACGGCGGCGCTGTGGTCGTCGGTGCGCCGCCAGATCTCGTGCATCCGCGCGACGAGGAAGACCTCGTAGTCCATCGAGAGCCCGAAGAGGATCGCGAAGACGATCACCGGGATGAACGGCTCGACCGGCGCGGTGGACTCCAGGCCGATCAGACCGCTGCCCCAGCCCTTCTCGAACACCGCCGTCACCACCCCGAAGGCAGCCGCCACCGACAGCAGGTTCATCACGGCGGCGATCAGCGGCACCAGCAGGCTGCGGAAGACGGCGGCGAGGAGCAGGAACGAGAGCGCGATGACGAGCCCGATGAAGGGCACCAGGTGCCGCGAGATCGTGTGCGAGAAGTCGATGTTGACCGCGTTGACCCCACCGATGAGGACGTGCGGGTCGCCCGCGGCCGTGGCCCCGGGTACGACGTCGTGGCGCAGGTCCTGGACCAGGTCGGTGGTGGCCTGGTCCTGGGGCGCGGTGCTCGGGATGAGCTGGGCGACCTGGACGGCGTCCGAGCCGGCGCCGACGGTGGCGGCCGGGCCGACCTCGGCGACCCCCGGCGTCGCCGCCAGGTCCCCGAGCACCGACCGGAACCGAGCGACCGCGCTCGGGTCCGCACGGTCGGCGACCACGACCAGGGGACCGTTGAACCCGGGTCCGAAGCCCTCCGCGAGCAGGTCGAACGCGTGCCGGCTCGTGGTCGAGGTCGGCTCGTTGCCGGCGTCGGGGAAGCCCAGGCGGAGGGAGAGGAACGGCACCGCCAGCAACACGATGGCCACGAGGCCGACGCCTGCGTGGAGCGACGGCCGGCGTCGCAGCCCCGTCGCCCATGCGCCCCAGAGCCCGGTCTTCGCAAGGTCGAGATCGCCGGCGGCGACCCGGCGGCGGGTACGCCGGCTCAGCACGTGTGTCCCGAACAGGCCGAGCAGAGCCGGCTGCAGCGTCAGCGCCGCGACGACCGTGATGACGACGGCGATGCTGGCGCCGATCGCCACGCCGTCGAAGACGGTCAGCCCGATCGCGAACATGCCGAGCAGCGCGATGCAGACCGTGATGCCGGCGAACAGCACCGCGCGTCCGGAGGTGTCGACGGCCGTCACGGTCGCTCGCTCCGGACTGTCGCCGCGCAGCAGCGAGGAGCGGTAGCGGCTCACGATGAACATCGCGTAGTCGACCCCCACCCCGAGCCCGATGAGACTGGCCAGCTGCGTGGTGAAGGTCGGCATCGCCAGCGCGTTGGACAGGATGTCGATGACGCCGAGGCTGATCCCGACCGACACGACCGCCGTCACGAGGGGCAGCCCCATCGCCACCAGCGACCCGAAGGCGAGGAAGAGCACGACCGCCGCCGCGAGGAGACCGAAGCCGACCCCGCCGAGGCTCGGCGCCTCCTGCTGGGAGATGGCCTCGCCGCCGAGCTCGATCCGCAGCCCGTCGCCCTGGTGCGCCCGGGCCGTGTCGATGACATGGTCGACGGCGTCGCTCGGGAGGTCCTCCGCGAGCTCGTCGAAGTGGAGCGTGGCGAAGCCGATCCGGCCGTCTGGCGCGATCTGGTCCCGGGCGTCGGCGGCGAACGGCGACGTCACCGACACGACGTGGGGCAGGTCGGCGACGGCGGCCAGCGTCCGCTCCACGCGGGCCCGCTCGACGGGGTCCGAGAGGGTGCCGGACCTCGTCGCGAAGACGATCCGCGAGGTGTCGCCGCCGGCGGCGGGGGAGGCGGCCTCGAGCAGCTGCTGCACGCGGGTGCTGTCGGTGCCGGGCGGCTGGGACTTGTCGGTGTAGTCGGTGCCGGTGGCCGCGCCGACGGCGCGGACGCCGATCAGCGCGACCAGCCAGAGGGCGAGGACGATCCACCGGTGGTGGAACGACCAGCGGGCGAGGGTCTTCATCGGGCGTATCCCTTCGTGGGCGGGTGGCCACGCCAGCCTTCCGGCGCCGCGCAGCCGGGACATCTGCCCACGGGAGTGACTTGGGGCTACGCCGGGAGCGGGCACCCTCACAGCGGCGTACTGCCGCGGGCGTAGGCGCCGGCTACCGCTGGAGTACGACGCCTACCCGAGCTCGAGGCCGGCCCAGGCCCGGAGCTTGTCGGGGTTGCGGACCACCCAGATCCGGTCGATCCGGTCGTCGCGGAACTCAAAGGAGTAGACCGCCAGGAGCTCGGTCCCCAGGACGGCCACCAACCCGGGCTGGCCGTTGACGGTGCGCTCGCGGAGGTCCAGCGACCCGGCTCGGACGGCCAGCTCGGCGAGGTAGCCCGCCACCTGGCGGCCACCCTCGATCGGGACCGGCGAGGCGCTCGCCCGCCCGCCCCCGTCCGCGACGGCGGCCGCCTCCGGGTCGAGCAGTCGCACGAGGGCGGCGACGTCCGCGTCCTGCCAGGCCTGCTTGAACTCGCGCACCAGCGCGGTGCGCCGCTGCTCCGGGACGGCGCGGTGCCGCTCCTGCTCGAGCCTGCGACGGGCCGAGGAGGCCAGCTGCCGGCACGCGCCGGGCGAGCGCCCGACCATCTCCGCGACCTCGGTGAAGGAGTAGCGGAACACGTCGTGGAGCAGGAAGCAGACCCGCTCGGCGGGCGTCATCGCCTCGAGCACGACGAGGAACGCCATGTCGACCGACTCGTCGAGCGTGATCCGGTCGGCCGGGTCGACCGGCGCGTCAGCTGTCACGTGACCGGGCCACTCCGTGCGGTCCGGCACCGGCTCGGGCAGCCACTCGCCGACGTAGCGCTCGCGTCGTACGCGCGCCGAGCCCAGCATGTCGAGGCAGATCCTGCTGGTGACGGTGGTGAGCCACGCGCCGGGCGAGACGATGGCCGAGCGCGACCCCGGGGCGAGGGCGAACCAGCGCGCGTAGGCCTCCTGCACGGCGTCCTCGGCCTCGGTGAGAGAGCCGAGCAGCCGGTAGGCCAGGTTGGTCAGCGCGCCGCGCTCGGCGAGGACGTCGTCGAGGCGCGCGCCCGGCTCCCAGGGCTGGCCGCCGTGCTGGCTCATGGGTGCTCCCTGTTTCTCGGTGGATCCGGCTCCACCCCTACGACGACGCAGCGACGCGAGATGTCACGAACGGCTGACATCTCGGGCGGCTCCGTCGTCGTCCTGTGTGGGCCCGCGAGGCACGAACCTCCACGACCCTCCCACCGACACGACCAGGAGACACCATGACCACGATCGGCATCATTCTCGTCAGCACCCGCCCCGGCCGCCGGGGCGAGCCCGTCGCCACCTGGGTCCACGACATCGCGTCGCGACGCTCGGACGCGGTCTTCGAGCTCGTCGACCTGCGCGACCAGGCACTCCCGCATCTCGACGAGCCGATGCCCGCGATGACCGGCAGCTACCAGCGGCCGCACACCCGGACGTGGTCGAGCACGATCGCCGCCTACGACGGGTTCGTGTTCGTGACGCCGGAGTACAACCAGGGCATGCCGGGGATGCTGAAGACCGCCCTGGACTTCCTCTTCGCCGAGTGGCGCGGCAAGGCAGCCGCGATCGTCTCCTACGGGGTCGCGGGCGGCGCGGTCTCGGCCGGCCAGCTGCGCCAGCTGTGCGGCGTCCTGGGCATCGCCGACGTCCCGACCGGTGTGAACCTGACCCTCGCCGACGACTTCACCGACTACACGGCGTTCACTCCCCGCCAGCCTGCCGGCGTCCTCCTGGCGAAGGCGCTCGACGAGGTCGTCGCCTGGAGCAACGCGCTGGCGCCGCTCCGCGAGGCCCCGGCCGAGGACCGCGAGGCGGCCAGCGCCTGACCGGCGACCGCTCGGGTCAGGCCCGGACCGCCGGTCGCTCAGCGGTCGCGGACTGGATCGCGTCGCGCAGCGTCTCGACGACCTGCGCGTGCCCGGCCCGGGCGTCGGCCTCGCTGGCGTAGCGCATCGTGTCGGGCGTGAGTCCGAAGACCCCGGGGTCGGGGGCCCTGTTCTCGAGCCGCTCGACCATCGTCCGGTAGACGGCCGGTGCGCGTCGGCTGCCCGGCTGCCGCGGGGCGGGCACGCTGCCGCTGTCGATGCCGAACCACAGCGTGGAGACCCAGTAGGGGCCGACGCGCTCGCTCGCGACGTGCTCGCACCCGGGATTGTCCAGGTGCAGCTGGACATAGGTGGCGAAGTCGATCAGACGCCCACGCTGGTCGTAGAGGCGCGGCATCAGGTCGGCACGTCTCGCGGCGTCAGCAGGTGCACTCGTGGGCGCAGCCGGGGTACCCGAGTTCTCCCCATCGGTCATGGGGTCAGGGTCCCTCACGGTGGTCCATCGGAACAACATCGGCGTGGAGCCACCGAGTCACAGCCATCAGTTCACGTGCGTTTGCTTCCGCTCGCCTGGACCTACCATGGACCTCGCCGGCAGCGCCGGGGCGACCCGCCGTGCGACGATGGCCGCTGTGGACGACCACACCGTCCCGGAGTCGATCGGCGACCGCCTCGAGCGTGCGATGGAACGCCACGCCGACACGGCGGGCGAGATCGAGCGCGGCGAGCAGGAGAAGCCGCGGTCCCTGGTCCGGAACCTGGTGTGGCTCGCCGTCACGCTGGTGTCGCTCTACCTGGTGTTCCCCAGTCTTGTCGCCACGTTCTCGTCGTGGCGCCAGATCACCCGCTTCAGCGCGACGTCGCTGCTGGCGATGTTCGCCCTCCAGGTCGCCGTCTGCGCCTGCCTCTGGGACCTGCAGCGCGTCGCACTCCGCCGGGTCAGGTGGAGGCCGGTCATCGCCGCCCAGCTCGCGTCCAACGCACTGTCGAACATCGCCCCGGGCGGCGGGCCGGTCGGAGCCGCCCTGCAGTACCGGATCTTCGTCGCCGCCGGTCTGGAACGACGGGCGACCGTGCGCGCTCTCACGGCGGTGAACCTGCTCGTGTTCGCCGTGGTCCTCGGCCTGCCCGTGCTCGCCATCCCCGCCGTGATCGCCGGCAACGTCAACCGCAACCTGCTCGAGGCCGCCGGGACGACCGTCGCCGCCTTCGCGCTCATCGTGGGCGTCGGCGCCCTCCTGCTGAACACCGACCGCCCGCTGCTGTGGATCGGCCGCGTCGCGCAGGGCGCGCGGAACCGGATCCGTCGCCGCGCCACCCCGGTCACCGATCTGCCCCAGCGCCTCCTCGCCGAGCGCGACGAGATCACGACGGTCACGGGACCGCACTGGAAGCGCGCGCTCGCCGCGGCGGTCGGGCGCTGGCTGCTCGACTTCCTGACCCTCGAGGTCGCGCTCGCCGCGATCGGGTCCTACCCGCGGCCCGGTCTGGCCCTCATGGCGTTCTGCGGCGCGAAGGCGCTCGGCAACATCCCGGTCACGCCAGGCGGCCTCGGGTTCGTCGAGGCGGGGATGACGGCGCTCCTCACGCTCGCCGGTGTCAGTCCCGGCGATGCCGTGCTCGCGACGTTCGCCTACCGGCTCTTCAGCTACTGGCTGCCGTTGCCCTTCGGCCTGCTCGGGCTCGCGCTCGCGCCGAAGCGCCTCAGCCCGCCGGAAGCGTCCGCGACGGCGGGGTGACGCGACGGCTACTGCGCCAGACCGACCAGCACGAGGCCGGTGTTGACGACGCTCAGGCCCGTCCCGACCATGCCCATGACCCGGCCCGCCTGGACCCAGCCGCGACGGCCCCACCGGCCCGGCTCGGCGTCGTACTTGCGGAGCAGCCGGTTGCCGAAGTACCACGCGCACCCACCGAAGACGAATGTCCCGCTCAGTCCCACCAACCCGAGAACGAAGATCGTCGACGTGTCCGGGTGTCCCTGGAGGGTGGTGGCGCGTGGCGGCGCCGTGTTCTTGGTCTCGGTGTCGGTCACGGGCGGGAGCGTCGCACGTGGATGACGCTCGTGTCGACGGAATCCTGGATCAGGCGGGGCGCTTCACGACCCGAGCGGTGTCGAGCTCCCGGTCCGCCGCGTCGGGCGGCAGCATCCCCGCCCTCAGCACGCCGCCGTGTCGTCGTCAGCGATGCCGGCGCCGGTGGCGACCAGCAGCCGGGCGGCGGGGCCCGGAGCGACCGCCTCCACGACGCCCTGGCTCACGTCGACGAAGACGGTCGCGAAGGGGCCGGGCGTGCTGAGCAGAGGGGCGAGCTCGGTGGTGCGCATGGCGGAGCGGTGTCCGAGCCTCCGTCCCTGGAACGGGGGTCGGAACCGCGCGGGACGCTGGCAACCGGGCGCCAACGGCGGGACGCTAGGGTCCTTGGCAGTGTGAAGCAGGTCACGTCCTTCGGAGGTCATCGTGTTCGTCCCCTTCAGCGTCAACGACTTCCTCGACCGGGCCGTGCAGGTGTACGGCGACCGGGTCGGCGTCGTCGACGAGCCCGACCAGCCCGCCCCGTCGCTCGGCGACCTGACCTACCGCGAGATGGGCGACCTCGCCCGCCGCCAGGCGGCTCGGCTCGACGAGCTGGGCGTCGGCTTCGGCGAGCGCGTCGCGGTGGTCAGCCACAACAGCGCCCGGCTGCTGACCGCGTTCTTCGGGGTGGCCGGCTACGGGCGGGTGCTGGTGCCGATCAACTTCCGCCTGCGGCCCGACGAGGTGAAGTACATCGTCGGCCACTGCGGCGCCAAGGTGCTCTACGTCGATCCGGAGCTCGACGAGGCGCTCGCCGACGTGACCGCCGAGCACCGGTTCGTCCTCGGTCGGGACGAGGACCTCTACGCGCCGCCCGGCGCCGAGCCGGTCCCGTGGGAGCACGACGAGAACGCGACCGCGACGATCAACTACACGTCCGGGACGACCGCCCGGCCGAAGGGCGTGCAGATCACCCATCGCAACATCTGGACCAACGCGATCACGTTCGCGCTGCACGCCGGGGTGAGCGACCGGGACGTCTACCTCCACACGCTTCCGCAGTTCCACGCCAACGGCTGGGGGATGCCCTTCGCGGCGACCGGGATGGGCGTCAAGCACGTCATCCTCCGCAAGGTCGACGGTGCCGAGATCCTGCGCCGGGTCCGCGACCACGGCGTCACCTACCTGTGCGCCGCTCCGGCGGTCGCCGCGGCTGTGCTCGACGCCGCCCAGGACTGGGCCGAGAACGGGAACGGCGAGATCCCGGGCCGCGACCGGGTGCGGATCATCATGGCCGGCGCGCCGCCGCCGACGAAGACGGTCGTGCGGGTCCAGGAGGAGCTCGGCTGGGAGTTCATCCAGATCTACGGCCTCACCGAGACCTCTCCGCTGCTCACCATCAACCGCACCCGCGCCGAGTGGGACGACCTGGACGCCCACGAGCGGGCCACCCGGCTGACCCGCGCCGGCGCCCCGGCGGTCGGCGTCACCTTGAAGGTAGACCCGGAGGGTGAGGTGCTGGCCCGCTCCAACGTGGTGCTGGAGGGCTATTGGGAGCAGCCGGAGGAGTCCGAGCGGGCACTGAAGGACGGCTGGTTCCACACCGGCGACGGCGGCTCGATCGGCGACGACGGCTACCTGACGATCAGCGACCGCAAGAAGGACGTGATCATCACCGGCGGTGAGAACGTCTCGAGCATCGAGGTCGAGGACGTGCTCTTCTCCCACCCCGCCGTCGCGGAGGTGGCGGTCATCGGGGTGCCGAGCGAGAAGTGGGGCGAGACGATCAAGGCACTCGTGGTCCTCGCGCCGGGGGCGGAGGCGACCGAGGCCGAGCTGATCGCGTGGTGCAAGGAACGCGCCGCCGGCTACAAGGCGCCCACCTCGGTCGAGTTCCGCGCCGAGCTGGCGCGGACGGCGACCGGCAAGCTGCAGAAGTTCAAGCTGCGCGCGCCCTACTGGGAGGGCTACGAGCGGCAGGTCAACTGACCAGCCCCTCGGTCCGCAGCGCGTCCTGGAGCGGGCCCGGCCGCACCCAGGCCCGGTAGGACCTGTCCACGACGCCGGGCAGCGCGACGGCTCCGGGTTGCTTCGCGGCCGGATGCGCGGCACATGCGATGACGATGTCGGCACCGGGGTCGGTCCCCAAGGTCGTCGGCAGCATCATCCACGGGACGCGGATGCGACCGGCGGCCGGTGCCCGCCCCGGGCAGCCCGGGAAGTAGGAGATCGACGTGTCCGGGTGGTCCGCCACGATGTGGCGCAGCGTGCCCACCAGCGGCACGGGCTGGACACGCTTGTCGTGGAAGTCGTCGGTCGCGACGTTGGCGGTCGCCGTCCCGGCCGCGCCGAGGACGAGCACCACCGCCAGCACCACGAGCGCTCGGCGGCGCGCGACCAGGAGTACGGCGACCGGGACCAGGGCGACGAGGCTCGCGATCAGCCAGAAGCGGTTGTCGTTGGTCAGGGTCGGGAGGATGCCCGTCGGGATCGGGTGGTCGGGGAGCGCCCACGAGAAGGCCGAGGAGCCCGGCATGTTGGCCGGGGTGGTCCGGTCGCCGGTCGGCGCCTGCGGGGCGAGCCAGAGGACGGTCGGCACCACGATCGCCAGGTCGACCGCCGCGGCCGCCCACACCTCCCACCGGCGCGCGCCCCGGACGATCGCGGCCAGGGCGACCAGCGTGACGAGGGCGAACAGCGGGTCGGCGTACCGGCCGTAGATCCAGACGTCGAGCCGCACCCGGGTGGTCGGCCACAGCTGGTCGGCCTGCGCCCAGTCCAGGGCGCTGCCGGCGAACAGGGCGCCGACCGCGAGCAGGAGGAACAGCGCCGGGCCGGCGCTGCGCTGCCTCACCTCGCGCAGCACGAGGACGATGACGACGAGCAGGCCGAGGGGAGCGAGACCGAACGTCGAGACGACCTGCTCCCACGACTGGCCGAGCACTGTGCGCGTGAGCAGCCCGACGCGCAGGTGGACGAGAGCGTCGGTGAAGTTGTCGGCCTGGCGGAACCCGCCCGGGCTGACGAGGAGGACGATGCGGAGCGCGAGGGTGCGGGCCGCCCAGGTGAAGAACACCAGCGCGGCGAGCCCGACGAGCCCGACGCGCACGTGCCGGACGGTGAAGAGCACCAGCCACAGGAAGGCGGCGACGACCACGGTGAGCATCCGGGCGTGGGCGAAGTAGGCGAGCGCGACGCCGAGGGAGACCAGCACGACGCGCGCGTACGTCGGCCGCTCGGCGAGCCGTACGGCGGCGAGCGCGGTGAGCGCCACGACGAGGAAGAGCGGCTTCTCGGCGGTGGCGAACTCGGCGTGGACGGTGTGGACGGGCAGGGCCATCACGACGCCCGCCACCGTCACCGCCTGGGCGTTGGTCAGACCCAGCCGCGTGGCGACCCGGGCGAGTGGCCAGATCGAGACGACGGCGAGGAGCACACCCAGCACGAGGACCGCGCGGTAGAAGGCGACCGGGCTGGACGTGAACCACCAGATCGGGGCGGCGAGGATCGCGTTGAGGGGGAAGTAGCCGGCACCTCCGACCTCCGGCGCGTGCAGGCCGACCAGCGCGCGGCTGGGCATGAGGCTGGCGATCTCGTCGTAGTTGAACGACGGGGTGCCGGCGACGATCGAGCTGCGGGCCACCCACACGTGCCCCGCCACGGCGACCAGCACGGCCACCCAGGCGGCGACCCGCCAGCGGAGGTCGCTCGGGGTGGGGTCGGCCCGGGTCGCCGGTACCTCGGCGGAGGTGCTGACTGCCATCGGTGGGGACTCCTGGGGTTGGGTGGTGGCGGACACCGTGACAAGTGTCGACCGTGGAGTCAACAAGTCGCCGCAAACGCCGACGGCGCGTCGGCAAAGGGTCAGCTCGGCGTGGTGAGGAGGCCCTCGTCGCGGAGCTCGTCCTGCAGCGCGCCCGGCATGACCCACGCGTAGATGACGCCGAAGGCCGACTGCTCGAGCAGGACACCGCCCGGAGGCAGGCTGTCGCCCGCGGCGCCGCAGGCGATCGCGATGTCGACGCCCTTCGTCGTGCCCGACACGACGGTGGGGAGCAGCTGCCAGGTGAACCGGTTGCGGCGGCCCCCGGCCTGCCACACCGGCTTCGGGCACGCCTGCTGGTAGCCGACCGTCGTGCCCGGGTGGTCCGCCAGGATCGACCGGAGCTGCCGCACGAGCGGGCTGATCACCTGGTGCGTCTCCTGGTAGCGGCCGTTGGCCTGGTCGGCGAAGACGGTGCCGGCGCCAGCCAGGGAGAGGACCAGTCCCGTGACCAGCGCGGCCGTCAGCGTCGCCGCCCGCTGGACGCGCAGCCGGCCCACGGCGAGCACGGCCAGCGGAACGAGCGCGGTCAGGGTGGCGAGCAGCCAGAACCGGTTGTCGTTGGTCAGGCTCGGCACGCTGCCCGGCACCACGGTGTGCGTGGGTAGCGCCCACCACCAGGCCATCGCCCCGGGGATGTGGGCCGGGGTGATGAAGGCACCGGTCGGCGCCTTCGGCGCGAGCCACAGGAGCGTCGGGACGGCGATCACGAGCGCGACGCACCAGGCCGCCACCAGGGTCAGTCGGCTGACGCCGCGGACGACGGCGCAGAGGGCGAGAAGCACGAGCAGGTCGGCCGCGGGGTCGACGTACCGGCCGTAGATCCAGGCGTCGAGTCGGCGCCAGGTCGTGGCGTAGAGCTGGTCGGCACTTCCCCAGGCGATGACGCTGCCGGCGAAGAGCGCCACGAACGTCAGCACCACGAGACAGGCCACCCCCGGCGACCGGCCGCGCAGCTCGCGCCGCACCAGGACGAGGCCGACCACCACCCCCACGGCGGTCAGGCCGAAGCCGGAGACGAGCTGCTCCCAGGCCTGGCCGAGCCCGGCCCGCAGCAGCATGTCGGCGTTGCCGGCCCGGAGGTTGTCGAACATGTGCTGGCCCTGGTCGAACCCGCTGGGGTCCACGAGGCCGTTGACGTGGAGTGCGACGCGGTGGACGACCCAGGCGAGCGGCAGGAGCGTGACCAGGCCGACGAGCGCGGCCTGCCAGCGCCGGAAGGCGAACAGCAGGAGCCACAGCGCCGCCGCGGCGACGAACACCAGCATGCGGGCGTGGGTGAAGTAGGTCAGCGCCACCAGTACGCCGAACAGGACCGCCCGCACCGCGGTCGGTCGCTCGCCCAGGCGGACCGCCGCGAGCACGGAGAGGGTGAGGAGGAGGAAGAGCGGCTTCTCGGCCAGCGTGTACTCGGCCTGCACCGACCGCGCGGGGATCGCCATCACGACGGCGCCGACGGTCACCGCCTGCGATGTGGTGAGGCCGAACCTGGTGGCGATCCGCGCCAGCGGCCAGATCGTCACCAGGGCGGTCACCACACCGACCGCGGTCGCGACGCGGTAGAACGTGAACGGGTCCGAGGTCAGCCACCACACGGGGGAGACGAGGATGGAGGAGAGCGGGAAGTAGCCCGAGCCGTCGATGTGCGGCGTGGGGATGCCGAGGGCCGCGCGCCCGGCCATGAGCGTGTCGATCTCGTCGTAGCTGAACGTCGGGAAGCCCTTGACGAACGCGGTGTGGGCGACCCAGAGGTGCGTCGCGGTCGCCACCAGCACGGCCACCCAGGCGGCGATCGACCAGGCCCGTCCGTCCGGAGGCGCGTACGCCGGCAGTGGCCGGGCCGGCGGGGTCTCCCTCGTCAGCGTCATCCAGTTCGCTCCTCGTTAGCCTGTGCCCATGCCGACCCTCGCCGACGTCGTGGCGCTCCTGGACGAGTGGTACCCGCCCGCAACCGCCGACGACTGGGATGCCGTCGGGCTGGTGGGCGGCGACCCGGCTGACGAGGTCCACCGCGTGCTGTTCGCCGTGGACCCGGCCCCGGTCATCGCCCAGGAGGCCGCCGACTGGGGCGCCGACCTGCTCGTCGTCCACCATCCACTGTTCCTCAAGGGTGTTCACGGAGTGGCCGCCACGACGCCCAAGGGCAGGACGTTCACGACCCTGACGCGCGCGGGTTGTGCCCTGTTCACGGCGCACACCAACGCCGACCAGGCGGTCGACGGCGTCTCCCAGGCGCTGGCGGACGCGCTCGGGCTCACCGACCAGCGGCCGCTCGTACCGGCGGCGGCCGCCGGGGTCGGCGACGGGGCCGGCGACGGGGTGGGCACCGGCCGGATCGGGGCGATCGCCCCGACCACCCTGCGAGCCTTCGCGGACGCGGTGGCGGCGGCCCTGCCGGCCACCGCGCACGGCGTACGTGTCGCGGGGGACCCGGAGCGGCCGGTCAGCACCGTCGCGCTGTGCGGCGGGGCGGGGGACTTCCTGCTCGACCAGCTCGCGGGCAGCGGCGCCGACGTCTACCTCACCAGCGACCTACGGCACCACCCCGCCACCGAGTTCCTGGAGAAGGACGGGCCCGCCCTCGTCGACGTGGCGCACTGGGCAGCGGAGTGGACCTGGCTTCCGGTGGTCTCGGCGAAGCTCGCCGAGCGACTGGGGAATAGGGTGGAGACCCGCGTCAGCACGACCGTGACCGACCCGTGGACGTTCCGAGCCTGAATCTTCGGACGCCGACCTCACCCAGGAGCCCGCGCTGAAAGCCGACCCCTTCGCCCAACTGAAGCTGCTGGACATCCAGGAGCTCGACTCCCGCGCCGCCCAGCTGCGCCACGCCATGGCGACGCTGCCCGAGACCGCCGAGATCGCCGCCGTGACCGCCGAGCGCCGCGCCGTCGCGGACCAGGCGCGCGACGCGCGGATCACCGTCGATGACCTCACCGCCGCGCAGAAGAAGGCCGACTCCGACGTCGAGGCCGTGCGCACCCGGCGGCGCCGCGACCAGGAGCGGATGGACTCCGGCGCCGTGTCGAACCCCAAGGACCTCGAGCGGATGCAGCACGAGCTGGCGACGCTCGACCGCCGCATCGGCGTCCTCGAGGACGAGGAGCTCGAGCTGATGGAGCAGCTCGAGGAGGCCCAGACGGCCCTGACCGCGCTCGAGGAGCGCGTCGCCGGCTTCGACGAGCGGCTCGCGGAGCTGGCGGCCAGCCGGGACGAGAAGGCGGCCGGGCTCGAAGCCCAGCTGGCCGAGGTGGCCGCCGAGCGTCCGTCCACGGTGGAGGGCATGCCCGCCGACCTGCTGGCGCTCTACGACAAGCTCCGCGAGGCCAAGGGGATCGGCGCCGCCGAGCTGCGCGCGCGCCGCTGCGGCGGCTGCCAGCTGGAGCTCGACGCCGCCGAGCTCGCCCGGATCAAGGGGCTGCCCAGCAACGAGGTCGTCCGCTGCGAGGAGTGCTCGCGGATCCTCGTCAGGACGGCCGAGTCGGGGCTGTGACGCTCGAGGAGCGCGACCGGCCCGCCGCGGTCGTCGTCGAGGCCGACGGCGGCTCGCGGGGCAACCCCGGGCCGGCCGCCTACGGCGCGGTCCTCAAGGACGCGGCGACGGGCGAGGTGATCGCCGAGGACGGCACCACCATCGGGGTCGCGACCAACAACGTGGCCGAGTACTCCGGCCTGATCGCCGGCCTGCGGTTGGCGGCCGAGCTGACGCCGGACGCCGACGTCGAGGTCCGGATGGACTCCAAGCTCGTCGTCGAGCAGATGTCGGGGCGCTGGAGGATCAAGCACCCGGACATGAAGCCGCTGGCGGAGGAGGCTGGCCGGCTCGCGCCGGCCGGGACGACGTACACCTGGGTGCCGCGGGGCGCCAACAAGCACGCGGACCGGCTGGTCAACGAGGCGCTCGACGGCGTGCGCAGCGGTGTCACCGTCGCGGGTGGCGAGGACGCCTCGCTCATCGAGGAGCTCCAGGACCCCGCGCCCCCGCTCGCCCGGGAGGGCGAGGTCGAGCCCGGGGCGCCGACGACGCTCGTGCTGGTCCGGCACGGCGTCACGCCGCACACCACGGGCAAACGCTTCTCGGGCGGCCTGGCGAGCGCGAACCCGGGGCTGTCCGACGACGGCCGGTCGCAGATCCGGATGACGGCCGACTGGCTGGCGCCGCTGGCCGAGCGTGCCGCGGTCGTCGTGGCGTCGCCGGTCCGGCGGACGCTGGAGTCGGCGCAGATCATCGCCGAGACCCTCGGGCTGCCGGTCGAGACCGAGCCAGGGCTGGCCGAGATGGAGTTCGGTCGCTGGGACGGGCTCACCTTCGCCGAGGTCGCCGACCGGTTCCCCGAGGAGATGGAGCGCTGGCGCGGGTCGCTCGACGTCGCGCCCGAGGGCGGCGAGTCGTTCCGGGTCGTCGAGAAGCGGGTGGCCGACGCGGTTGCCCGCCTCCGGGAGCGGTACGCCGGCCGGACGGTCATCGTCGTCAGCCACGTCACGCCCATCAAGACGCTCGTGGCGCACGCGCTCGAGGCCCCGCTGGAGTCGCTGTTCCGGATGGAGCTCTCGCCGGCGTCGGTCAGCGTCGTCTCCTTCTACCCGAGCCCGGGCGAGCCCGACCGGGCCTCGCTGCGGCTCTACAACGCGCTCCCGCCGGGCCGCAGCGGGTTCGACCCGGCCACGACGACCTGGTGAGGCCGGTCAGAGCTCGCTGACGACCACGTCGAGCTGGGTGCCGGCCTTGCCCGGCCGGCCGATCTCGACGGCCCAGCCCAGGTCGCGCAGCGCGTCGGCGAGGGCTGCCGGCGTGCGCGGCGCGGCGCCGTCCTCCAGCAGTGCGCGCGTGATCCGGCCCTTGGTGGCCTTGTTGAAGTGGCTGACGACCTTCCGGGTCCCGTCGATCTCGTGCAGCACCCGCACGGTCGCGACCCGGCCGGCCAGGTCCGGAGCCGGCCGCCAGAAGGCGGCGTACGTCCCGGACCGCAGGTCGACGAGGAGGCCGCCGCCCAGCGCCTCGCGGGCCGCCTCGTCGAGGGAGGCGCGCCAGTGGGCGGCGACGCCCCCGAGGCCGGGAAGCGTCGCGTCACCGGACAGGCGGTAGGCGGGGATCCGGTCGGCGGGGGAGACCAGGCCGAACAGCGAGGACGTGACCAGCACGCGCGAGGACGCTCGCCGCTTGCCGGCCGGCGACAGCGTGGCGAACGAGAGGGCGTCGTAGACGACGCCGGTGTAGATGCGGTCGGCGCGCGCGGTCGGGGCGGTGCGCAGGGCGGCGTTGAGGCCGATGAGCTCCGGCTGGGTCTTCGGGATGCCGAGCGTCCCGGCCGCGACGTCGGGGTCGCCGCTGCAGTGGTCGACCAGGGCGTCGAGCACCGCCTCGCGGGCCTTGGCCAGCGTGGGCAGGGTGAGTGCGTCGAGGTCGAGCGGGGCGCCGCGCGACGGCGTCGACTTGCCCTCGGACGGCGGCAGCAGGATGAGCACGTCGATATCGTGCCGGTATGCCGAGCGGACAGGTCATCCGGGTCAGGACCGACGACGACGGCGTGGCGGCGGCCACGTTGCGCGACGGGATCGCCACCATCCAGCAGGAGCTGGGGGTGAGCGAGGAGTTCCCGCCGGACGTGGAGGCCGCGGCCAGCGCGGCCGCCGCGAACCCACGCCTGCCGGACCTCGACCGCACCGATCTCCCGTTCGTCACCATCGACCCGGCGACCTCGATGGACCTCGACCAGGCGCTCCACCTCGAGCACGCCGATGACGGCTACACCGTGCACTACGCCATCGCGGACGTCGCCGCCTTCGTGACGCCGGGCGACCCGGTCGACGTCGAGGCGCGCAAGCGGGGTGAGTCGCTCTACGGCGCCGACTCCAAGATCCCGCTCCATCCGAAGGTGCTGTCCGAGGACGCCGCGTCCCTCCTGCCCGACCAGGTGCGGCCCGCCCTGCTCTGGACCGTCTCACTCGACGCGACCGGCGAGATCACCGGCGCCCGCGTCGAGCGCGCCCGGGTCCGCTCGGTCGCCAAGCTGTCCTACGAGGGCGTGCAGCACATGTTCGACACCGAGGCCTTCGAGGGCCCGTACGCCGACTCGCTGCCGCTCCTCAAGGAGATCGGTGAGAAGCGGCAGCACCTCGAGGTGGCCCGCGGCGGCGTCAACCTGCCGCTGCCGGACCAGGAGGTCGCGATCGAGGGCGACCGCTGGCGGCTGGAGTACCGCCGCCTGCTGCCGGTCGAGGACTGGAACGCCCAGCTGTCGCTGCTCACCGGCTTCGGCGCCGCCGACCTGATGGTCTACGCGAAGGTCGGGGTGCTGCGCACGCTGCCGCCGCCGGACCCGCGCGACGTGCAGCGACTGCACCGCACCGCCCGCGCGCTCGGTCTCGACTGGCCGGCCGAGCAGCTCTACCCCGACTTCATCCGCACGCTCGACCCCGCCGACCCCCAGCAGGCGGCGATGGTCGTGGCCTGCACACGGCTGCTCCGCGGCAGCGGCTACGCCACCTTCGACGGGGAGCTGCCCGAGCAGACCGAGCACAGCGCGCTGGCCTCCGAGTACGCCCACGTCACGGCGCCGCTGCGCCGCCTCGTCGACAGGTACGCCGGCGAGATCTGCGTCGCGCTGTGCGCCGACCAGCCGGTCCCGGACTGGGTGCACGAGGCGCTGCCGACGCTGCCCGACACGATGCGCGAGTCCGGACACCGGGCCGGGGCCTACGAGGGCGCCATCCTCGACCTGGTCGAGGCCGGCGTGCTGGCACCGCACGTGGGGGAGACGTTCGAGGGGGTCGTCGTCGAGCTCGACGACCGCGACGAGGGGCGCGGCACGGTCACCATCCAGGAGCCCGCGATCGAGGCCCGTGTCACCGGGCCCGCCCCGCTGCCGCTCGGCGCCGACGTGTCCGTCGCGCTCACCCAGGCGGACGTCGCCACCCGGAAGGTGACCTTCGAGCTGGGCTGATCACTCCTGCCGGACGGTCCGCCGTCGACGTACGACGAGGACCTGCACAGCGACCACCACCAGCACGCCGAGGCCGACCGCCGCATAAGGCAGGTAGTCGCCCCAGTGGCTGGACGGCTCGTAGCGGAGCGTGCCCGTGATCTCGCCCTTCGTCGCGCCCACGAGGATCGGGATGTGCCAGGTGTTGATCAGGTGCGGCTCGCCGGGGTCGGCGGTGACGGCCGGCGGCTCCACGGCACCCATCCAGTGGATGCGGTGGTCGTGCCACTGGGCGCGGTGCCCGTCGCTCACCTGCGTCCAGTGCGGTGGCTGGCGGGCGTTGGCGTCGTCCGGGATGCTCCCGATCGTCTGCTCCTTGTTGAGGTAGACGGCAGGGGAGCGGTCGTTCTGCCAGACCCCGGCGCTGGTCACCTTGAGGTAGGGCTCGCCCTGGTAGCCCTCCACGATCACCGGCGCCGCCGAGGTGTTGCTCACGGTGATGGCCTCGCCGTTGGTCGGCGAGGTCGCCGTCACGCCCGCCGTCCCGGGTCGGAGGCCGGTCACGGCCGTGCGGTAGGTCGAGAACGTCCCGGCGTACGCCGGCAGCGCCGTGCCCAGGATCACCGCGGTCAGAAGCCCGACGAGCAGAGCGCGCCTGCTACGGTCCCGGCCGTGGACGACTGGACGCGGCTGGCGGTCGCGGCGCGCGACGGGCGCGACGAGCCGGCCGTGGAGGCCTTCGTCCGGGCCACCCAGGCCGACGTGTGGCGGCTCTGCGCCCACCTCGGCGACCGGGAGCACGCCGACGACCTGGCGCAGGAGGTCTACGCCCGCGTGCTGCGGTCGCTGCGCTCCTTCCGGGGCGAGTCCCCGGTGCGGCCGTGGCTGTTCAGCATCGTGCGCCGGGTCGTCGCCGACGACATCGCCGACCGCCAGCGCCGGCGCAAGGAGCCGCGCCCCGGTGTCCGCGCCATCCCCGACCACCAGGGCGAGGTGGTCCTGACCAGCCTGCTCGCGGGGCTCGACGAGGAGCGCCGACAGGCGTTCGTCCTGACGCAGGTGCTCGGCTACTCCTACGCCGACGCCGCCGAGCTGGTCGGTTGCCCGATCGGCACCATCCGCTCGCGCGTCGCTCGAGCGCGTGAGGACCTCGTCGGGATGGTCGACCCGGCCGCGCTCCGGCGTACCCGCCTGGCCTGAGCGCCCGCTCATGCGCGCCGGCGGACGACGGCGACGCCGGCCCCTGCGACCGCCACCACGAGCGCGACGATCGAGAGGATGAGCGGAGCCTTCGAGGCGCCCGAGTCGCCCGAGTCGCCCGAGGCGCCCGAGGCGCCCGCCGGGACGTCGGTCGACGTCCTCGCTGCGTCGTCGCGCGCGGCGGTGAGGCTGAGCACCGGAGCGGGGTGCTCCGGCTCGGGCTGGCCCGTCTGCGGCACTTCGATCCAGCGGACCACGGACCCGTCGGAGTAGGTCTGCAGCGCCTTGAAGGTGAGGCTGTCGGTCGTGGGCAGCGGACCGACCGAGATGTCGAACTCGTCGAACTCGCCCGGCCTGATCGCTGCGTCCTCGTCGGCCGTCCACGTGATCGCCGTGACCGCGTCGCCGGACCTCGACAGCGCGTAGGTCCAGCCGGCGTGCGGCTTCACCCGGGCCGAGGTCAGCTGCGCCGGCAGCATGACCTGGACCCGCGTCGTGGACGCGGTGTCGGACTCGGTCGGCACGCGGAAGGTCAGCTTCGTGTAGCTGCCCGGCGCGGCCTCGCCCGGGTTGACCGTGACGTGGGCGAACGCCGGACCGGCGAGCAGGACGAGACCGGCCGTGGTGGCGGCTGCTGCGACGGCGCGGACGGGGTTCCTCATGGTGTTCCTCTCCGGGGGTGGACTCGCTGACTGAGTGCCGTCGAGAGGCGCTTTGGTTCCCGCCGGGAACCAAGTGCCGAGCGAGGCCGACTCCTCCACCGTGGAGTGTTCTGAGGTACGGGAGGCGCTGTCGGCGTGGGCCGACGGCGAACGCGGCCCCGACGCCGGGCGCGAGGAGCCGAACGTCGAGGCGGCCGTGCGCGCCCACGTGGCCGGCTGTTCCGGCTGCGCCGAGTTCGAGGAGGCGATGAGGGGGCTGGTGGAGCTCAGCGGCCTGGTCGCTCAGGAGCCGGTCCCAGACCTGGCGGGGTCCGTCCTGGCCCGCCGGCGTCGACGCGGCGAGTCCCGGGTGTTCGTGCTGCGCTGGGGCATCGCGCTCATGGGCGGCGCCGAGCTGGTCAACGCGCTCTACAGCTTCGTCGCGCACGGCGGCCAGGAGGGCCACGCGACGCACGAGTCGCTGTCCTTCACCATCGCCATCTGCCTCGGGCTGCTGCTCGCCGCCTACCGGCCGGCCCTGGCGCGTGGCTACCTGCCGGTCATCGGCACCGCCGTCGGGCTGCTGCTGGTCACGGCCGTCCTCGACGTCTCGGGCGGGCGGACGTCGGCCCTCGACGAGCTGCCGCACGTCGATCTGCTGACCGGCTGCGTCCTCCTCTGGCTGCTGGCGCGGGAGCAGCCCGGTGGCCCCGCGCCCGCATGGCGCGGTCGGGTCCGGCGCCCCCGCCCGCCCACGTACGGCGGCCTGCGGGTCGTCTCGCGCTCGCTGGTCCGTCCCGCCCGGATCGGGCTCGGGACCGCGTTCGCGGCCGGGCTCGTCCTGCTGGCCGGCGGCCCGGCCTCCGCCCACGCCGTGCTCACGGACAGCGACCCGGCCCAGGGCGCGGTGCTGACCTCGGCGCCGACCCGGGTGTCCCTCACGTTCGACGAGAGCGTGACGACGCCGGCGGGAGCGGTGCGGGTCTTCGCGCCCGACGGGCATCGCGTCGACTCAGGCCGCGTCACGGCCGACGGTCCGCGGGTCAGCGTCGGCCTCGAATCCGCAGCGCGAGGCACCTACCTGGTCTCGTGGCGGGTCGTCTCGGACGACTCCCACCCGGTCAGCGGGGCCTTCACGTTCTCCGTCGGCGCGGCGAGCGCGGCCCCGACGGCGCCCACCGTCTCCACCGACGGCGGCGTCCAGACGGCCCTCGGCGTCGCGCGCTGGGTCGGCTACGTCGGCTCGGCACTCCTCGTCGGCGGCCTGCTGTTCCTCTGCGTCTGCTGGCCGGGCGGGTGGAGCACCAGGCGGGCGCCGCGGCTGGTGCTGGCCGGGGCGGTCCTGCTGGTCCTCGGGGCGGTGGCGTCGTTGCTCCTCAAGGGGCCGCTCGACGCGGGGCTCGGCTGGAGCGCCCTCGGCCGCGGAGAGCTGCTCCAGGAGGTGGTCGGGACGACGTACGGGCGGGCCACGCTGACGCGCGGGGTGCTCGGCCTGCTGCTCGGCCTGCTGGTGCTGGGTCGCGGGCGGCTGTCGGCTCGCGAGCTCGGCGTCCTGGGCGGCCTCCTCGGCGCCTGCGAGGCGGTGTCGTTCGCGCTCGCCGGGCACGCGGTCGCGGGCGACGTGAGGCTGCTGGCGATCCTGAGCGAGTCGGTGCACGTGCTGGCGATGAGCGTCTGGCTGGGTGGCCTGGCCGTGCTCGTCGTCGGCAGCGTGTGGCGCGACGACGGTGCGCGCCGCGTCGTCCTGCGCTTCTCCTCGATCGCGCTGGGCAGTGTCGTCGCCCTGCTGGCCACCGGGCTGTTCCAGGCCTGGCGGCAGGTCAGGTCGTTCTCCGCGCTGACGCCGACGACCTACGGCCGCGAGCTGACCATCAAGGTCATGCTCGTGGTGATGGTGCTCGGCGTCGCGGCGACGACGCGCGCCCTGCTGCGTCGACGCGGTGCGCTCTCGACCCTGCGCCGCGCGGTCGCCCTCGAGAGCCTCATCGTGCTGGCGGTGCTCGGCGTGACCTCGGCGCTCGTCGCGACCGAGCCGGCCCGGTCGGCGTACCGACCGACGGTCGCGGCCGACCTCTCGCTGGCCGGTGACGCCGTGCAGGTCTCCGCCGTCCCGGTTGGGGACCGGCAGTCGCAGCTGCACGTCTACGTGTTCGGCGCCGACGGGCAGCTCGCCGACCCTGCGGAGGTCCGGGCGAGCGTCACGCTGCCGGAGAGAGCGGTCGGCCCTTTGCCCGTGGCGCTGGGCACGGCCGGACCGGGCCACCGGCAGGCCCTGCTCAGCGTGCCCATGGTCGGCACGTGGCGGCTCGCGGTCACCGTCCGGACGTCCGAGGTCGACGAGGAGACCGGCTACGTCGAGCTGCCGATCCGATGACCTACTCGCCGGTCGCGACCGGCAGGTCGAGGTTGCTCCACTGCGACCACGAGCCGGGGTAGAGCGGGGCGTCGATCCCGGCGATGGCGAGCGCCGCGACCTCGTGGGCGGCGGTCACGCCGGAGCCGCAGTAGGCGGCGACGTCCCGGTCGCCGCCGACCCCGGCCGCGGCGAACCGCTCGCGCAGCTCCTCGGGCGTCCGGAACCGGCCGTCCGCGGCGAGGTTGTCGCTGGTCGGCGCGCTGACGGCGCCGGGGATGTGGCCGGCCTTCGGGTCCACCGGCTCGGTCTCGCCGCGGAACCGCTCGCCGGCGCGGGCGTCGAGCAGGACGCCGTCGAAGGCGGCAGCCTCCTCGGCGGTGATCGTCGCCAGTGCCCCGGTCGTGAGGGTCACCGTGCCCGGCTCGGGCGCCACGTCGTCGGTCGCGAGCGGCAGGCCGGCGGAGGTCCAGGCGGGCAGCGCACCGTCGAGCAGCCGTACGTCGGCCACGCCGGCCCAGCGCAGCAGCCACCAGGCCCGGGCCGCTGCGAGGTTGCCCTCGCCGTCGTAGACGACCACAGCATCGCCGTCGTCGATGCCCCAGCGGCGCGCGCTGTCCTGGAGGGACTCCCGGGTAGGGAGGGGGTGGCGGCCGTCGGTCGGGTCGCCGTGGGCGGCGAGCTCGGTGTCGAGGTCGACGTAGACGGCGGTGGGGACGTGGCCGCGCAGGTAGTCGCCGTGTCCCGGCGGGCCGCCCAGCCTCCACCGCACGTCGAGCACGACGGGCGGGCGGTCGGAGACGAGCGCGGTGGCGAGGTCGGCGGCCGAGATCAGAACGTCCACGCGACGCAGTGTGTCAGCCCTCACGGCGACGGGACGGGGGCCTGCTGGAATCCTGACCCCCGAGAACTGGTTACAGGACAGGTGTGGAGGCGATGACTGAGGTGCTCGAGGAGCAGTTCCGGGCGGCCATGCGGCATGTGGCGAGCCCGGTCGCGATCGTGACGACGTACGCCGGCGACCAACCGCACGGCAGCACCGTCAGTGCCTTCATGTCGCTGTCGATGCAGCCGCCGATGCTCCTCGTCTCCCTCGACAACCGCTCCGGGCTCCTGTCGCTGTTGTCCGTCGGGTCGCCGCTGGGCGTCAACATCCTCGCCAGCGGCCAGAGCGACATCGCCACGCTGTTCGCGACCCGCGGCGCCGACCGCTTCGGAACCGTCTCGTGGACGCTCCGCGACGGGTCGCCCGCGCTCGACGACACCCACGCGTGGGTCGCCACCCGCGTCGGCTCCCTCGTCGCGGCCGGTGACCACACGCTCGTGCTCTGCGACGTGCTCGGCGCCGCCCACGACACGCGCGCGCCGCTGGTCTACCACCAGCGCGTCTACGGCACGCACCTCCCGCACTGACCCGTCGCCCGGGTCGTGGCCGGGTCCTGGCCGGGTTCTGGCCGGATCGTGGCCGGATCGTGGCCGCTGGACTGGCGTGGCCGCTACCAGCCGATCGCCATCCAGATCAGCAGCTGGGTGACGAGGAAGCCGGTCACGTAGTTGAGCCACAGGAAGCGGCGCCAGCCGGCGTGCGCGCGCTCGCAGTCCTCGTCGCCGAGCCCGACATAGGGAGCGACGCTGGCGACGTAGGGGATCGCGAGCAGGGCCGCGAGTGCTGCGGGCAGCCCCACGGTCAGCAGCAGCAGTCCCGAGACGACGTACGCCGCCAGGGCGAGCCGGACCGTCCAGCGGGCGCCGAGCCAGGTGGCGACCGAGGCGATGCCGGCGGCCCGGTCGGCTCCGATGTCCTGGACCGCGCCGAAGGCGTGCGACGCCGCGCCCCAGACGAAGAACGCTGCGAGGGCGGCGGCGCCGGCCGCGAGGTCGCCGCCGGCCAGCACGACGCCGAAGACGGCGGGGCTGACGAAGTGGGTGCTGGAGGTGAGCGAGTCGAGCAGAGCGCGCTCCTTGAAGCGCAGCACGGGCACCGAGTAGGCGACCACGGCGAAGACGGAGACCGCGAGCACGGCCGTGGACGCGGCGTCGCCGAGCAGCACCAGCGCCCCGACGAACGGGACGTTGGTGAGGACGGCGAGGACGATCGTCAGCCGGTGGACGCGGCGGTCGAGCACGATGCCCTCGACGCCGCCCTTGCGGGGGTTCCTGACGTCGGACTCGTAGTCGAAGACGTCGTTCACGCCGTACATCAGCAGGTTGTAGGGGACGAGGAAGTAGAGCACGCCGAGGACGAACGCGAGGTCGACGCCGCCGCCGACGAGCAGGTAGGCAGCTCCGAACGGGTAGGCGGTGTTGACCCAGCTGAGCGGGCGGGACGTGCCGACGACCTGGGCGAGCGCCCGCGACGCACGCGGCTGCTGGACGGCGGTGGCGGTCATGCGGACCCCTCGTCGTCCGGCGCGCCGGACACGAGCAGGGCCAGCGCCGGCAGTCCGAGCGCTGCGGCCAGGGGCCACGCCAGGTCCTCCAGCGGCGCCCGGCCCAGGCGCACGCCGGTGAGCTGGGCGTCGTCGAAGCGGAACAGGCCGGCCGCGATCATCACGTTGTCGAAGACGATCGTGAGCGCGAGGAGCGCCACCACGGTCACCCCGGTCGCGAGCCACCAGCGGCGGCCCGGCCGGCGACGCACCGCGGCGACCAGGAGGACGAGGGCCGCGGCGCCCACGAACGGCAGGGCAAGGGTCGCGTAGCTCATCGGCGCACCTCCGTTCGCGCCCGGCGCTCAGGGGCCGAGGTGGAGGAGCGCCGGGCCAGCAGGAGCCGCGCCAGGCCGTGGACGACCATCGTGACGTAGCAGAGGAACAGGACGAAGACGATCTCCTCCAGCGGCAGCTCGTGGGCCACCTCGATGCCGGTCATCGCGGTCGAGTCGCCGCGCTCGTACATGCCCTGGCCGATCGCGACCAGGTCCCAGACGAGGAAGAACGCGGCGCCCGTCAGGAGCACCGTCCACGCCGTGCGGGGGCGCCCGGCGAAGAGGAACAGGCGCCAGCGGCGATCGACCAGCCCCATGCAGAAGGCCGGGATGAGCAGGCTGACGAGGTAGAGGAGGCTCATCGCGCCACCGGCTCGGGCAGGGCGCTCGTCGAGCGGTCGCCGCGGGTGCGCTTGAGCACCAGCTCGGCGCTGATCAGGCACATCGGCAAGCCGATCCCGGGGATGGTGCTCGCGCCGGCGTAGAGGAGGCCATCGATCCGCTTCGACGCGTTGCCGGCCCGGAAGAACGCGCTCTGGCGCAGCACGTGGGCCGGTCCGAGCGCACCGCCGGACCAGGAGTGCAGGTCGGTGGCGAAGTCGGCGGGACCCACCGTGCGGCGTACGACGATCCGTTCGGTGAGGTCGGGGACACTCGCCCACTCCGCGACCTGGGCGATCGCGGCGTCGGCGACCTTCTCGACCTCCGGGTCACCTGCACCGTCGCGACCCCCGTGACCGATGCCCGGGTCGGCGGGCACGGGGACCAGCACGAAGACGTTCTCGTGCCCTGCGGGCGCGACGGTCGGGTCGGTGGCCGACGGGCGGCACACGTAGGCCGACGCCGGCTGGGGGACGCGGCCGGGCCGGTCGAAGATGTCGTCGAAGTTCCGGCGCCAGTCCCGGGTGAAGAACAGGGAGTGGTGGGCCAGCTGCGGCAGCGTCCCCCGGACCCCGAGGCAGGCGAGCACGGCGCCGGGGCCGGGGTCGCGCGACCTCCACCAGGCGGCCGGGTAGGTGCGCAGGTCGTCGGGCACGAGCGTCGTCTCGAGGTGGTGCAGGTCGCCGGCACCGACGACGAGGTCAGCGGGAAGCGTGTCGGAGCGGCCGTCCTGCCCCGCGACCGTCACGCCGCTGACCCGGGCACCGGAGGCGCCGCGGTGGACCTCGACGGCGGTGGCCTCGGTGGCGAGGTGGAGCCGGACCCCGGCCCCCACCGCGAGCCGGGTGAGCGCGTCGACCAGGGTCCCGAACCCGCCGCGGGGGTAGTGGACGCCGTCCGCGAGGTCCATGGAGCTCATGAGGGAGTACATGCTGGGCGCGCGGTCGGGGGAGGTGCCGAGGAAGACGGCCGGGTAGCCGAGGACCTGACGGAGCCGGTGGTCGGTGAAGCGCGCGGCGACGTGGGACTCCAGGCTGCGGGTGAGGAGCGCGCCGAGCCGCGGTCCACGGCGCAGCACGTCAGCCGCCAGCAGGCCGGTCTTCGACTCGAACGTGCTGTAGAGGAACCGTCGCACGGCGAGCCGGTAGACCTCCCGCGCGTCGTCGAGGTAGGCGTCCAGCGCGGATCCGGCACCGGGCTCCAGGGCGTCGAACGCCGCCATGCTGGACGCCTGGTCGGAGCGCAGGTCGAGCGGGTCGTCGTACCCCTCGAAGAAGACGCGGTAGGCGGGGTCGAGACGGACCAGGTCGAGCTGCTCGGCCGTGCTGGTGCCGAGCAGGCGGAAGAAGTGCTCGAAGACCTCCGGCATGAGGTACCAGGACGGCCCCGTGTCGAACCTGAAGCCGTCGTGCTCCCACACGCCGGCGCGACCGCCGGGGCGCTCGTGCCGCTCGACCAGGTCGACCGACCAGCCGTCGTGGGCCAGGAGGGCGGCGCTGGCCAGCCCGGCGACGCCGCCGCCGATCACGACGGCGGCACCGGGGTGTCGGGTGGCTCGCCGGCTCATGCGACTCCCCGCACCAGGCAGCGAGCGACGACACGCGCCTTGACCCGCCCGGGTACGCGGACCCGCCGGCTGCGGATCTCCTCGACCGGGGTGGTCCGCAGGCGCCGGGCCAGCTCGGCGAAGAGGGCGTGCGCGGCGGCCACCGCGCGGCGGCTGTCGGCCGGCAGACCGGCGATCGCCGGGGTCGCCGCGAGCAGGTCCGCGTCGATGTCGTCGAGCAGGGCGTCCCGCTGCGCCTCGGTCAGTCGGGTCGGGTCGATGCCCGGGAAGTAGCAGCGGCTGAGGTCGTGGTGGTCGGCGGCGAGGTCGCGCAGGAAGTTGACCTTCTGGAAGCCGGCGCCCAGGCGGCGCGCGCCGGAGGCGAGCCGCTGGTAGTCGGCGGCGGGGGCGGGCCGGTGGTGGACGAAGGCGCGCAGGCACATCAGGCCGACGACTTCCGCCGATCCGTAGATGTAGTCGGCGAAGCTCTCGGCGTCGTGCTCCGTGCGGTCGAGGTCGACGCGCATGGACCCGAAGAACGGCACGACCAGGTCCGGCTCGATGCCGCAGGTGGCGGCGGTGCGGGCGAAGGCGTGCACGACGAGGTTCGCGCTGTGCCCGCGCTCCATGGCGGCGAGCGTCTCCTCCTCGAGGGCGCCGAGCAGTCGGCGGCGGTCGGCGGCGACTGCGCCGGGCCGGGGCGCGTCGACGATCTCGTCGGCCACGCGCACGAGGGCGTAGACGTTGCGCACGTGCGGGCGCACCGTCGGGCCGAGCAACCGGCTGGCGGTCCCGAACGAGGACGAGTACCGCCGGATCACGAGCGCGGCACTCTCGTCGGCGACCGCGTCGTAGCGGTCGGCGGCGGTGGTCGTCGTCGGCGTGCGGAGGTAGAGGAGGCTCATCCGGCCGCCGCCTCGGTCGGGACGGCGCACCGGTCCTGCAGCCCGGCCATCCACGCGAACATCTCCGGCCGGAGGCCGGCCGCGACGACCCGGTCGAGACCGGCGGCGAGGTGCTCGGCGGCCACCTGCTCGACGTACGCGCGCGACCCGCACCGCTGGAGCACCTCGCGCGCCGCGGCCGCGCGGGAGTCGGTGAGGTGCTCGTCGCCCCAGACGGGGGCGACCAGCGGCCAGGACGCCGTCGTGCGGGCGTGGGCGATGAGGAGCGTCGCCTTGCCCTCGCGCAGGTCGGCGAGGCTGCTCTTGCCCGTGGCCTCGGCCCGGCCGAACGTCCCGGCGAGGTCGTCGTAGAGCTGGAACGCAATGCCCAGCAGGAGCCCGCCCTCGCCGAGCTCGGCGACCGTCGCCTCGTCGGCTCCGGCCAGCAGGGCGCCGAGCTGCATCGGCAGCGCGAAGGAGTACCACGCCGTCTTGCGCTCGGCGACCGAGAGGACGTCGTCCGTGGACGGCCGTGCCAGCCTCGCCGCGAGCCGTACGTCGGCCAGCTCGCCGGCCGCCGACACCGCGATGGCCTCCGTCGCGAGGTCGAGGAGGCGGGCCCGCACATCGGGGCCCACCGGCGCCGTGGCGAACGCCCGCATGGCCAGGACCAGGGCGAGGTCGCCGGTCAGGACAGCGCCGGCGACGGCACGGGTCGCCGCCGAGCGGGGGTCGGCGTCCTCGGCCAGCGCGGCACGGCGGAACCGGCCGGGCACGCTGGGGGCGCCGCGGCGGACGTCGTCGCCGTCGATGACGTCGTCGTGGACGACGAACGCCGTGTGCAGCAGCTCGACGCCGGCACCGACCGCCGCGACGGCCGCTCGATCATCCCCACCCAGCGCGCGGTGCACGTCGGCCACCAGCCCGGGTCGGAACCGCTTGCCGCCCTGGCTCGCGGCGGCGAGGGCCGTCCGGAGGTCCTCACCGCTGGGCCCAGGGGGCAGGAGAGCCGCGAGCTCGTCGAGGTCGCGGGCCAGCCAGTCGTCCATCTCGCTCCGCCGAAGTAGAGTTCGCTAGAAAATCTAGCAATCGTTGATGGGACAGTACCCCCATGGACCAACCGGCATCCACCCCCGAGATGACTGCCTACGGGCCGGCCGAGCGCGAGCTCCTGCGCGCGCTGCGCGACTTCGTCGCTTCCGACGAGGCGGCGCGCCGGGCGACGGGACGGCGCATGGACCTGGGCGTGAGCGACCTGCGCGCGACCCGGTTCGTGATGACGGCCTGCAGCCGGGGCGAGCCGGTGACGCCCCGCGACGTGGCGCGCCACCTCGGTCTGACGACGGCGGCGACCACGACGGTCCTCGACCGGCTGGTCGAGGCGGGCCACGTCGAGCGACGCCCGCACCCGACCGACGGGCGCTCGAAGGTCCTCGTCGTGACCGACCACGCCAGGAACGAGGCGCACGACCTCCTCGCCGACATGCACGAGGAGATGCGCGCGGTCGCGGCCGCCGTGCCGGCCGACGCCCGGCCCGCACTGCTGACGTTCTTCGCGGACCTCACCGACGTGATGCGCCGGCACGCGTCCGGGCAGCAGGCCCGGGCGGTGCCCGAGGCTCACGCCCCCGGCAGCAGTACGCCGAACCCGTGACGTGCCAGCCGCAGCAGGACGAACCCGCCGCGGCTCAGGTCGCGCACCCGCTCGGCGCAGAGCGTCTCCAGCGCGGCGGTGCCGGCCGCCAGCGCGTCGTCGCCGCGCCGGCGGTCCCGGTCGAGCACCGCCGCGTTGCGCCAGACCTTCTCCCTGGCCTCGGTGAGGAAGCGCCGGCTGGCGGCCCGGTTCGCAGGCTGCAGGAGCCGGTCGAGCAGCGTCACCCGGGAGATCGCGTCGAGCTCGGTGCTCTCGGCGCCGACCCGTCCTTGCAGGACGGTGTCGATGTGACGGTGGTCGGCCTGCCGTGACATGAGAGTGCGCCGGTCGTCGAAGTCCTCCGGGCTGATCACCGCGAGGAGGGCCTGCGGGAGGTCGTAGTTGATGTGGGCGTTCAACCCCAGCAGGACGTGGTGCAGCGGAGCCGCGTCCGGCCGCCGGTCGGCCGTGCCGAAGGCGACCTGCCACGGTCCGGCCACGGGTCGCCCGTCCCGCTCGGCGTCCAGGGCGTCGAGGTAGAGCTCGGCGAACGCGACGTCCCAGCGGGCCACCCAGTCGGCGTCCGCGAACCCGCCGTGCTCGATCTCCGCACCGACCGCCTCGGTGGTGCGCAGGTAGGTCGCGTGGAAGAACCGGCGGGCGTCGCCGCGCGCGGTCAGATCCTCGAGGTCGGCGTACATCCGGGTGAGCAGGCCTGCCAGCGGGCCGGTGCGATCGGCCATGGCGTCATTGAAGCGGAGTTTGTGACCTGCGTCACCGGGCCACCGGAGAAGGCGGGAGGCGCACGATGACCACACGAGCACCGCAGAAGACCCGGTACGCGATCCGCACCGCCTTGGCCGCCGTACTCGGCTCGGCCCTGGCCATGACGGCGACGGGAGCGCCCGCCCAGGCGGTGGCGCTCGGCCAGCGCGCCGCACCAGGCGCCCCCGGCGCGAAGAGCACGTGGACCGAGGCCGACAAGGGCGGCTTCGGCACGTCCCGGACGCGAGGGAGCAACGTGTGGTTCACGCTCCAGCGAGGACGGGTGAGCGAGGTGTTCTACCCCGACCTCTCGACGCCCAGCGTGCGCAGTCTCGAGCTGGTCGTCACCGACGGGTCCACGTTCACCGACCGCCAGTCGCGGAGGACGGCGACCGTGACCCGCCCGGACCCGCGCAGCCTGCGCTACGTCCAGGTCAGCGGCCGTGCGGGCCGCTACCGGCTCACCGAGGAGGTCGTCACCGACCCCCGGCGCGCCACCGTCGTCCTTCGCATCCGGCTGCGGTCGCTCGACGGCGGACGGTACCGCGCCTACGTGCTCTACGACCCGGCGCTGGCCAACAACGGCATGGACGACACCGCCCGCAGTGCCGGCCGCACCCTGGTCGCCTCGGACGCGTCGGTCGCGAGCGCCCTGCGGTCGCGACCGGCGCTCGCCTCGCTCACCAACGGGTACGCCGGTCGCACCAGCGATCCGTGGCGCGACCTGAGCCGGCGCCACGGCCTGACCCGGCACTACCGCTCGGCGGGACCGGGCAACGTGGTGCAGGCGGCGCGGATCGGTCGGCTCGACGGCCGCCGCCGTCAGGCCGCGACCCTCGCTCTCGGGTTCGGCCGCACGGGCGCGGTCGCGCAGCGGGCGGCGCGTGGGACGTTGCGCTCGGGCTGGGGTCGGGCCTCCTCGGGCTACGACGCCGGCTGGCACGGCTACCTGCGGACGCTGCGGGTGCCGGCCAGTGCTGCGGCCGTCTCGCGGCAGTACCTCGCCTCCGCCCTCGTCCTCGCGGCCGCGGAGGACAAGCACCACCGCGGCGCGATCGTGGCCTCACCGACGGCGCCGTGGGTGTGGGGCGACGAGGTGCCCGACCTGTCGTCGCCCTCAGGCGCCTACCACCTGGTGTGGGCGCGCGACTCCTACGAGTTCGGCACCGCGCTGTGGGCGATGGGGGACCGGGCCGCCGCCCGGCGCGTCGTCGACTGGCTGTTCGGCGTGCAGCAGAAGCCGGACGGCTCCTTCCCGCAGAACTCCGACGTGAGCGGGACGCCGGTCTGGGGCTCGCTCCAGCTCGACGAGGTGGCGCTGCCGATCGTGCTGGCGCACCTGGTCGGCCGGACCGGCGCGCGCACCTGGCCCGGAGTCCGGAAGGCCGCCGAGTTCCTCGTCTCCTACCGCGACCCGGACACGGGCCGGGCGGCCCCGTTCACACCCCAGGAGCGGTGGGAGAACCAGTCCGGCTACTCGCCGAACTCCATCGCGGCCGAGGTCGCGGGCCTCGTGACCGCCGCCGACATCGCTCGGCGCAACGGGCACCCGGAGCTGGCGGACCAGTGGCTGCAGACCGCCGACCGGTGGGCGGCGAACGTGAAGGCGTGGACCGTCACCACCAACGGGCCGCTCTCGGCGTCGCCGTACTTCCTGCGGCTGACCAAGAACGGCGAGCCCGACACGGCGTCGCCCTACCAGATGGGGGACGGCGGCCCGACCTCGATCGACCAGCGTCGGGTCGTCGACCCGAGCTTCCTCGCGCTGCCGCTGATGGGCGTCCTCCCGGCCGACGACCCGGTCCTCGCATCGTCCCTGGCGGTGGTGGACCGGCAGCTCAAGGTCGTGACGCCCAACGGGCCGTTCTGGCACCGGTTCAGCTTCGACGGCTACGGCGAGACCCGGACCGGCGGCGAGTGGACGATCACCGACTCCGGGACCTTCACGACGCTGGGTCGCGGCTGGCCGATCCTGACGGCCGAGCGCGGGGAGTACGAGGTCGCGGCCGGCCGATCGGGTGCGGCCTACCTGGCCACGGTCGCCGCGGCGGCCAACGCGGGCGACATGATCTCCGAGCAGGTGTGGGACGGTCGGCCGCCGACCGGACGCCCCTGCTGCCGCGCGGGCGAGGGGACGAGGGCCGCCACCCCGCTGGTGTGGTCGCACGCCGCGCTGATCCGGCTGGCGTGGACGATCCAGACCGGTCGGCCGGTGGACGAGCAGGCGGTGGTCGCTGGGCGGTACGCCGGATGACGCTCGACGTGCCCGGCCGCGGCGCCCTGGCTAGGCCGACACCGGCGGGTCGGCAGCGTCCAGCGGCCGGCCACGCCGCCACGCCTGGTGGCGCAGGGCGTGGAGGATCCGGGACCCGTCGCTGCTGGCGGCGATCGGGAGCAGGTTGGCCAGCCCGTCGAAGAGCGCGAGCAGGCCGGCCCAGGCGAACGGCGAGGCCGAGCTGGTGCTGACCCCGAGGTAGGCCAGTCCGATCAGCCCGCTCGCGAGCGGTCCGCTCAGGGCCACCAGGCTCTCGGCCGGAGCGGTGGCGGCCCGGGAGCCGGGCGGCGCCTCCTCGATCCGGACCGCCGCACCCGCCTTCAGGACGAGCCCGACGGGCCGGCGGCCGAACGCCACGCCGACGAGGGCGTGCCCGAGCTCGTGGAACAACGCCGCGGTCACCGCCAGCACGGTGAAGGCGGCCGCGGTGGCGATGATCCCGTCGCGACCGGCGACGACGACGTGACCGCCCGCCGTCGCGGTGAGGATGCCTGCGACGGCGTACGCCGCCATGAGGCCCAGCCACGACCGCCTGACCTCGACCCGAAACCGCATGACGTCCACCGTGGCCGCCTCCCGAGCCGGCCCATGATCCATGTCTGGGAAGTTCCCCGAAAACGGGGTCGCGAAGCGCGCTTGTCCCGGGTCTGCGTCAGGTCTACCGTCCAAGGATGGGGTTCGGGCTCCCCGACGGCCCGATGCGCGGGCTGCTCGTGGTTGCGCTGATCACGCTCGTCGTGAGCGCGGTCCTCGGTGGCGTGCTCCACCTGGTCGAGGTCGGTCGCGGCCTGGCCCGCCTCGGGCGTCGCCTCGTCCCGCGCCCCGAGTCGCCGCAGGGCCTGCCGATCGAGCGGATCGCCCGCAACGCACGGCGGGTCCGTGCCGAGCTGGCGAGCGTCTCCTCGGGCACGCCCATGGCGCGGCGAGTCGCGCTCACCGGCGCGTACGACGACCTGCTGATCGACGCGTGCCGGGCGCTCGGTGTCCCCGACACCCTGAGCGGTGCGCCCGGCGGGCTGGAGCGGGACAGCGAGCGGCTGCACGTGGAGCAGGAGCTCGAGGCGGCCGGCCTGCGCCTGAGCGTCTGACCCTCAGCCGACGGTCCGGTGGGCGGTCTCGTGGCCTCGGGGGCGGATGCCGTTGGCGTCCTCGTAGTCCCACAGCGCCCACTCGAAGCCCGCGACGTAGGCGTCGTCCGCGCGCGGGTGGTCGAGGAGCCAGCCGTGCCCGGCGTCCGACGACCCGGTGCGGAGGCACAGCGCACGACCGGCCTCGTAGCCGGACAGGTAGCGCGCCTCGCCAGGTGTCGTCGTCACACCCCAAGTCGAACACGTGTTCGATCTCGGGTCAAGACGGGTCGGCCTCCGGAGCGCTCGGCGGACCGGTCGTCCCGCGCACGCGGAGCCGCGTCGGCAGGCGGAGCTCCTGTGTCGGCGGGTCCCCGTCGGACAAGAGCCGGAGCGCCAGCCGTCCCGCGAGCCGGCCCTGCTGCTCGACGGGCTGCTCGACGGTCGTCATGTCGAGGAGCTCGGCCAGCGGGTGGCCGTCGACCCCGACCACCGACACGTCCTCCGGGACGCGCAGGTGGGCGCGGCGCAGCGTCTGCACGATGGCCAGGGCCAGCTCGTCGGAGTAGGCGAACACCGCGGTCGGCGGCTCGTGCAGACTGAGCAGCCGCTCCGCCGCCTCCACGCCGCCGGCCAGCGTGTGGGGAACGGTGAGCAGGTAGTCGGGCCGTGGCTCCAGGCCGGCCTCGGCGAGGGCACGGTGGTAGCCGGTCGTCCGGTCGGCGTCGGCGAAGGACGTCTCGGTGGCGGGGTCGGTGCTGCGCACCATCGCGATCCGGCTGTGGCCGAGGGCGACCAGGTGCCGGACCGCCTGCAGCGCGACCTCGACGTCATCGATGAGCACGCGCGGGTAGTCGTGAATGCGCGCGCCGGTGAGGACGACACCCATGCCGAGGTCGGCGAGCCGCGCGGACTGGGCCTCGGTGAGGGGGAGCGTCATCGCGATCATCGCGTCGGCCTTGCGGCGTGCGGGGAGGTGGTCGAAGAAGGTGTCGCGGGCGGCGGCGCCGTCGACCTGGTAGACGAGCACGTCCGCACCGGCCTCCTGCAGCTCCGCCTGGGCGCCGGCGAGCATCGTGGCGAAGAACCAGCTGTCGAGCGTCGGCACGACGATCGCGACCCGTCCGGTCGACCCGCGGGACAGGTGCGAGGCCTCGGGGGAGACGACGTAGGACATCGACCGGGCCAGGGCCTGGATCCGCTCGCGGGTGGGCTCCGAGACGCCGGGCAGCCCGCGCAGGGCGCGGGAGACCGTGGCGACCGAGACGCCGGCCTCGCGGGCGACGTCGGCCATGTTGAGGTGCGCGGAGCCGGACACGGCGGCATCGTACTCAGGCCTGGCGGCGCAAACGGTTGAGGACGGCCGGATCGGGGCGCCCCGGCGTGGCCCGAGCCGAGCCTGGCTACAATCGCAGCGCAAACGTTTGCGTTGATGGAGGAGAGCATGCAGCACGAGACAGCCACCGCCGAGTGGTGGCGGACCGCGGTCGTCTACCAGGTCTACATCCGTTCGTTCGCGGACGGGAACGGCGACGGCCTCGGCGACATCGCCGGGCTGCGCGCCCGCCTGCCCTACCTGCACCAGCTGGGGATCGACGCGATCTGGATCAACCCGTGGTACCCGTCGCCGCAGATCGACGCGGGCTACGACGTCTCGGACTACCGCGCCATCGAGCCGGCGTACGGCACCACCGACGAGGCCGAGCTGCTCATCGCCGAGGCGCACGACCTCGGCATCAAGGTCGTCCTCGACATCGTCCCGAACCACACGTCGTGGGAGCACCCGTGGTTCGAGGCCGCGCTCGCCGGCGACGCGCAGGCGCGGGCGCGCTACCTCTTCCGCCCCGGCAAGGGCGTCGACGGCGAGCTGCCGCCCAACGACTGGGAGAGCATCTTCGGCGGACCCGCCTGGACCCGCTCGACGGCGCCGGACGGCACGCCGGGGGACTGGTACCTGCACCTGTTCGCCCCCGCGCAGCCCGACCTCGACTGGTCCAACCCGGAGGTCGTCGCCGAGTTCGAGGACGTGCTGCGCTTCTGGTTCGACAAGGGCGTCGACGGCTTCCGGATCGACGTCGCGCACGGGCTCGCCAAGCACCCCGAGCTCCCGGACGCTGGTCCGCGCACCGGGCGCAAGGACCGCAACGACCACCCCGGCTGGGACCAGGACGGCGTCCACGAGATCTATCGCGGCTGGCGTCGCGTCGCCGACGAGTACGCCGACCGGGTGTTCGTCGCCGAGGCATGGGTCGAGAGCAACGAGCGGCTGGCCCGCTACCTGCGTCCCGACGAGCTGCACACCGCGTTCCAGTTCGACTTCCTGCAGGCGCCGTTCGTCGCGTCGGTGATGAAGCAGACGATCGACGACGCCCGTGCCGCGGCCGACGCCGTGGGCGCGCCCGCGACCTGGGTGCTGTCCAACCACGACGTCGTCCGGCACGCGACCCGCTACGCGCGGTCGCAGCCGGAGCACGCCGTCTCCTCCATCTGGGAGCAGAGCCGCTGGCACGAGGGCGCCCCCGACCTGGCGCTCGGCCTGCGGCGTGCCCGGGCGGCGGCGCTGCTGACGCTGGGCCTGCCCGGGACGGCGTACGTCTACCAGGGCGAGGAGCTCGGCCTGCCCGAGGTCGAGGACCTGCCCGCCGAGGTGCGCCAGGACCCCGCCATCGCGCAGAGCGGCGGCGCGCAGATCGGCCGCGACGGCTGCCGGGTGCCGCTCCCGTGGTCGGGCGAGACGGCCCCCTTCGGCTTCAGCCCGGAGGGCGCGCCGGAGCCCTGGCTCCCGCTGCCGGACTCGTGGGCGCCCTACACGGCCGAGGCGCAGGAGGCCGACCCCGACTCGACGCTGTCGCTCTACCGCCGCGCGCTCGAGCTGCGGTCGAAGTGGCTGGTCGGCGAGGGCTTCGAGTGGGTCCCGTCGCCCGAGGGCACGCTCGCGTTCGCCCGCGGCGACGTCCAGGTCTGGCTCAACACCTCCGGCGCCCCCGTCGCCGTGCCCGGCGAGCTGCTGCTGGGCTCCGACCCGGCCGCGGAGGCCGGCACGCTGCCGAGCGACGCCGCCGCCTGGGTGCGCGTCTGACCGCTTCCGGTCTGACGACGTACGTCGCCCCCACCGGCGCTCGCTGGCGGGGGCGATGTGCGGGTGGGTGCCGGTGCGGGGCGGCGGTTGCGGCTGAGCGGTGAGTGGTCAACCGTCTGTTGTGGCTGCGGGGGTCATGGCTCACCGCTGGGCGGCAGCCCGCGGCGCGGGCTGACACGGCATCGGAAACAGATGGGCGGGGGCGACGAGAACCCGTCGCGAGATCGACCAACCCGTCGTCTTTTGGGGTTGCCCCAGGTCAGGCCGTGCTGCTCGGCACCGGTCGACTCATCGCCCATCGAATCGTGCCGGTCGCGCACGTGCCGAGCGCGCGGACGACGGTCCGCTCGGCGACCGGGAGCCACGGCAGCCCCAGCGGTCGGCGGCTCCAGCGCGGCATCAACCCGATCGCCGCAGACACGAGGACGCCGTACGGGACGCGTGCCGCCGCCGGAAGGGGCGGCCGCCACAGGAGGTAGCCGGTCGCCTCGCGCGCCTCGGGGGTGGCGCGCAGCTCGGGTCGGTACGACGCCAGCAGCTGCCGCAGCTCGCGCTCGGTCGTCGGCGGTTCGATGACACCGAGCCGCCGGGCGATCTCGGCCGTCTGGGCGACGTACTCATCGCGGCCGGCGGCGTCGAGAGGGCGCTTGCCGTAGGCCTGGTGCGCGACCAGGAAGCTGTCGATCTCGGCGGCGTGCACCCAGGCCAGCAGGTGCGGGTCGGTCGCAGTGTAGGGAGTGCCGTCGGGCATGGTGCCGTTGACGTGCTCGTGGATGCGCCGCACCAGGGCGACGGCCTCCTCGGCGTCGTCGGCGTGGCCGAACGTGGTCACGGCGATGAACCGGCTGGTGCGCGCCAGCCGCCCCCACATGTCGCCGCGGTAGCCACTGTGCTCGGAGACGCCGCGCATCGCCGCCGGGTGCAGCGACTGCAGCAACAGGGCGCGGATGCCGCCGATGAACATCGACGCGTCCCCGTGCACCCGGGTGATCGGGCTGCCCGGCTCGAACCACCGCGGACCCGGGCGATGGTGGATGCGCTGGTGCTCGCGGTCGCTGTCCGGCCCCGCCACGCGCTGCAGGATCGCGGTCGCGAGGCTCGTCCTGACCTGCTCCACGAGCGCCATGGCCCGAGCGTACGTCGGCGCGCCGGCGCGGCCCCGGCCCCGGACACGCGCCCGCCACGGCGTTTGGTTGGATCGGGAGCATGACGCCGCTCGGAGACCTGTCATGACCGCTGCCACCGACGCCGCCGAGCCGCTCGTCGACGCGCTGCACGGCGCGGTGACCGGCAAGGTCATCGTCGACCCGGTGAGCACCGAGCGGCTCAGCCACGACCGGGCCGACTGGGCGCCGATCGGGACCCCGGCCGCCGTCGTCGTCGCCGAGTCGGCCGAGGACGTACGCCGGGTGGTGCGGCTGTGCTTCGAGCGCGGCGTGCCCGTCGTGGCGCGGGGCGCGGGGACCGGGCTGTCGGGTGGCGCCAACGCCGTCGACGGCTGCGTCGTGGTCAGCCTCGAGCGGATGGACAAGGTGCTGCACGTCGACCCGGTCGAGCGCCTCGCCGTCGTCCAGCCCGGCGTCGTCAACGACCACCTGCGTGCGCGGGTGGCCGAGGACGGGTTGTGGTACCCGCCCGACCCGGCCAGCTCGCCCTGGTCGACCATCGGCGGCAACGTCGCGACCAACGCGGGCGGGCTGTGCTGCGTGAAGTACGGCGTGACCCGCGACTACGTCCTCGAGCTCGAGGTCGTCACCGGCAGCGGGGAGCTGGTCCGGCTCGGCCGGCGTACCGCGAAGGGCGTCGCCGGCTACGACCTGGTCAGCCTGATGGTCGGCTCCGAGGGCACGCTGGGCATCGTCACCGAGGTGACAGTGCGGCTGCGGCCGCTCCCCGCACCACGTCACACCGTCGCCGCCTTCTTCGACTCGGTCGTCGCCGCCGGCGACGCAGTCCGCCTCGTCGCCGAGCGCGGTCTCACGCCGGCCGTGTTCGAGCTCGTGGACCGGCACTGCCTCGAGGCGGTCGACGCGTGGAAGAACATGGGGCTCGCCGTGGACGCCAACGCGGTCCTCCTCGCCCAGGTCGACGAGCAGGGCTCGGCCGGCGAGCAGGCGGCCGACGGACTGCTCGCGGCGTTCGAGGACTCCGGCGCGAGCTGGGCCGGCCGGTCGGCCGACCAGGCCGAGGCGGAGGCCCTGTTCGCGGCGCGTCGGCTGGCCTACCCGGCGCTCGAGCGGCTCGGCCCGGTCCTCACCGAGGACGTGTGCGTGCCGAAGCAGGCCGTCACCCAGATGCTCGGCCGCATCGACGAGATCGCCGGCCGCCACGACATCCGGATCGCCAACATCGCCCACGTCGGCGACGGCAACCTGCACCCGCTCCTCATCGTCCCGACCGACGACGCGGCGGCGCCGCGGCGCGCCCAGGCGGCGTTCGACGAGATCCTCGCCGCGGCCCTCGCGCTCGCCGGTACCGTCACCGGCGAGCACGGCGTCGGCCTCCTCAAGCGTGGCGGCCTCAGCCAGGAGCTCTCGCCCGCGGTCCTCGACATGCACCGCGCGGTGAAGCGGGCCCTCGACCCGGCCGGCATCCTCAACCCCGGCAAGGTCTTCGAGACGGCCCCCGCCGCTGGTTGAGGTTCGAGCACCGCGAGCCTCGAAACCGAGGCGCCCAGACAGGCGTTCGCCCCTCCCGCACTGCTTCCAGCGCGGGAGGGGCGAGGTCGCCGACCTGGCTCAGGAGAGGGAGAAGGACGCCAGGCGGACGTCGTTGCCGAGCACCAGGTAGACGCTGTGCCGGCCACCGACATGGGCGAGCGGAGCGCTCACCGAGGTGTAGGTGTACTTGTCAGTGGTCGCCGGGACGTCGGCCGTCCCGAGCAGCCGGCCCGTGGGGGAGTCCAGCCGCACCTCGACCGTCGAGGCGGCGCCGGACGAGTTGGCCACTCGGGCGGTGAATGCCCGGGGGACGCGCAGCTGCGCGTCGGCGTACTTCACCCACTGGCCCGCCGCCGTCGCCCCCACCGCGGTGCCGCCGGTCTTCGACTCGTCGACCAGCGTGGTGCCGGAGTAGTCGTCGAAGTTCTGGGCCTGCGTCGTGCGGGAGAGGTCACGCGCCGGGATGATCTCGCCGCGCACGTTCACCGCCGCCGACTGCCGGATGGCGGTCGCCGACTCGCCGACCAGCAGGTCGTACGTCGACCGCTCGACGACCCACTTGCTCCGGGTGACGTCCCAGTGCGCCAGCTTGCTCGCCGGGAGCGCGAAGTGGACGACCGTCGAGCCTCCTGCCGCCAGGTGGACCCGCTGGAACGCCTGCAGGCGCTGGATCGGCTGCTGGTCGCGCGACGTGCGCTGGTGGGAGTAGAGCTGCACCACGTCGCCGCCGGCGCGCGTGCCCGTGTTGGTGACGCGCACCGAGACGTCGATCGTCCCGTTCTTCGCGACGGAGTGGTCGGCGCTGAGCTGCGAGTAGCGGAAGCTCGTGTAGGAGAGCCCGTGGCCGAAGGGGTAGAGCTCCCCACCCTGGTGGTAGAGGTAGGTCGCGCCGGTCTTGGCGATGTCGTAGTCGAGGATGCTCGGCAGCTGCGTGTCATCCGTCGTACCACGTCTGGGTCAGGTGACCGGACGGGTTGACGTCGCCGAACAGCACGTCGGCGATGGCATGGCCGGTCTCCTGACCCGCGTGCGTGGTCCACACGATGGCCGGCACGTGCTGCTGCTCCCAGGTGATGGTGTCCGGATAGCTCGTCTGCAGCACGAGCACGGTGTTCGGGTTGGCCGCCTGCACCGCCTTGACCAGCGCCTCCTGCCCCTCGGCGAGCGCCGTGCTGGTGCGGTCGTCGGCCTCGCGGCCGTTGATGAACGGCATGCTGCCGACCACGAGCACAGCGGTCTGCGCCTTCTTGGCGGCGGCGACGGCCTGGTCGATGCCGCTGCTGATCGTGTCCTTGCTGAAGTGGGCGGCCTTGGCGGCGGTGTCGGCCCCGACCACCAGCTTGCCGCCGGCACCGATCGTCACGTAGGTGTTCTTGCCGAACCAGCTCTCGTGCGTCTCGTTGCCCGCGTAGTGGAGGACATAGCTGCCGTCGGGCTGCCGCTCGAGCTTGAACTGCTGCTGGACGTACCAGCCGTTCGGCTGGGCGTCGTGCGTGACGAACCCGCCGCCGCCGGAGCCGACGACGTTGCCGTTGCCGGCGTTGCGCAGCGTGACGATGCCCTGGCCCCAGTCGAAGACGTCGAACTGGGCGTTGGCGTCGGGCTGGGCGGCGGTCGCGCTCACCGTGTTGCTCGTGCCGGTCCCGGTCGCGGTGACGTACTTGCCGGTGGCGACGTCCTTGAGCGCGATCCGGTCGACGCCCTCGGTACCGGTGACGTTCGCACCGCTGCCGAGCCGCTCCTTGATCCCCTGCAGCGCCGTCACCTTGTAGGGCAGGTTGCCGCCGTACCAGTCGCTGTAGACGGAGTCCTCGAGCTGGCCGATGACCGCGACGCTCTTGGTGCTGCTGGCGTTGAGCGGGAGGGCGTTCTTCTGGTTCTTGAGCAGGACCATCGCCTCGCCGGCCGTCTTGCGGGCCAGCCGCTGGTTGGCCGGGGTGTTGACCGCGTCGGCGCCGATCTTCCCGTACGGGCCGCCGTCGGGGTCGAACTCGCCGAGGCGGAAGCGGATCGAGAGCGCGTCCCGGTCCACACGGTCGATGGTGGCCTGGTCGATGAAGCCCTGCGCGAGGGCCGCCTTGACGTCGGCGATCATCGTGGCCGGCTTGTTGTCGTCCGCGACGTAGGAGTCGATGCCGGCCTTGAACATCGCGCCGTCCGCCTCGGGTGCGGTCGCGTAGTAGTGCTCCGAGCCGGTCAGGTTGTGCGGCGCGAAGGCGTCGCTGACGTTGAAGAGTGTCTTGCTGGACCAGTGGCGGATCTCGTTGAGGAGCGGGCTGACCGTGTTGGGCCGGCCGTTGACCAGGTTGTAGGAGGCCATCACGCCGGTGGCGGCGTCGGCTCGCAGCGTCGGCTCGAACGCCTGCTCGTCGTACTCGTGGAGGGTGCGGGGCGTGAGGTTGGAGGACGACGTGTCCCGGTTGACCTCGTTGTTGTAGGCCAGGAAGTGCTTCAGTGTCGGCGCCGCCTTGAGGTACGTCGGGTCGTCGCCCTGGATTCCGGAGCCGTACGCCGTCGCGATCTCGCTCGTCAGGGTCGGGTCCTCGGAGTAGCCCTCTTCGTTGCGGCCCCAGCGCGGGTCGCGCAGCAGGTTGACGACCGGTGCCCAGAGGTTGAGCCCGAAGACGTCGGGGTTCTTGGCGTGCATCCCACGTGCCTCGTCGCCGACGGCGGAGCCGACCTGCTCGATGAGGGCGGGGTCCCAGGTGCTGGCGAGGCCGACCGCCTGCGGGAAGGCGGTGGCGGTCGCGGTGACGACGCTGTTGTCCTGATAGCTGTTGGACCACGCCACACCGTGCAGGGCCTCGGTGCCGGCCTTGAAGAGACCGATGCACAGCCGGGGGATCGGCTGCTGGTACTGGTGCATCAGGCCGATCTTCTCGTCGAGCGTCAGCCGGCCCATCAGGTCGTCGAGCCGCGCCTGCATGCTCCGCGAGGTGTCGCGGAACGGAAGGCTGTTGCAGGTCGACGGGTCCGGGTCGGCGGCGACCGAGGTGGCCGTCGGGGCGAGAGCCGTGGCCCCGGCGGCAAGGGCAGCGGCGACGACGCCGAGGCGGCGTAGACGGCGGTGATGGCGTGCGGACATGAGGGCGCATCCTCCCGAGAATCGAAGCGCTTCGACGATGTGGCACACGTGACCGCAGTCACAACGTCGCGGATGGGGAGATGTTCGCCCGCCACCGGCGGCCGTGTCAACGGTGATCGGTGGCCAATTCGGCGAAGCGCTTCAACGCGCCTTGAGATCAGGCGTCGTGTCGCGGACGGTGAGGTCGGGGGCGAGCAGCCGGGTCTCGGCGGAGTTCTTGCCGGGCAGTCGGCTCATGACCATGTCGACGGCAGCCGTGCCGAGCTCGTCGGCGGGGATCGCGATGTTGGTGTAGTCGATGCCGTGGCTCGAAGCCATGTCGTCGGGGCAGATCGCCACGACGGCGACGTCGTCGGGCAGCCGGCGCTCACGCTCGAGGAGGACCTCGCGCAGCGCCGGCAGCACCGACTCGTTGTGCACGATCAGGGCCGTCAGGCCGGGCTGCTCGTCGAGCAGCTGGGTGACACTCGCACGGAGTCCGGCCATCGACGACTCGCAGGGCGCGACGGAGAGCGTGACGTCGTGCTCGGCGGCGGCGGTGTGGAGGCCGGTGAGCAGCCGCTCGGCGTAACCGGTGCCGCGCTCGTAGACCTTGGGCGGCTGACCGATGAAGCCGATCCTGCGGTGTCCGAGCTCGGCGAGGTGTTCGATGGCCCGACTGCCGGCTGCCGCGAAGTCGAGGTCGACCGCGCTCAGCCCGGTGGACCGCTCGGGGACGCCGATGAGCACCGCAGGCGTGTCGAGGCTGCGCAGCGCCGTCAGGCGCGGGTCCTTGGCCTGGACGTCCATGACGATGAGGGCGTCGACCAGGGCGGAGGCGGCCACGCGACGCAGACCGTCGACACCCTCGTCCTGGGTCAGCAGCAGGACGTCGTGGTCGTGCGACCGCGCCCTCGTCACGACCGCGGCGACGAACTCCATGACGACCGGCACGTTCTGGCCGGCGCGGAGGGGCACAACGAGGCCGATGATGTTGGTGCGTGCGCTGGCCAGCGCCCGGGCTCCGGCGTTGGGACGGTAGTCCATCTCCCGGATCGCGCGGTGCACCCGATCGGCCGTCTCCTTCGAGATCGTCCGCTTGCCGCTGAGCACGTAGGACACCGTGCTCGCGGAGACGCCGGCCGCCTTCGCGACGTCTGCGATGTTGGCCATCCCACCTCCGGTCGAAGCGCTTCGCTGCCTGAGTGCTGGGAGTCTAGTGGCCGCGCCACCGGCCCAATTCCGATGCGCGCCGGGGAGCGGCCGCCTAGCGTCGCCTCGTGGAGATCCGAGAGGCGACGTACGCCGACCTGCCCGCCGTCGAGGCGGTCGTGGCCGCGGCGTTCGACGAGGAGCTCGACGGCCGGACCGTCCTGATGATGCGTGCCCTCGCGGCCACGGGCGCCGAGCGCGCCAGCCTGGTCGCGGTGGAGGGCGACGAGGTCGTCGGGCACGTCGGCCTGTCCCGGGGGTGGGTGGACGCGCGCCGGGAGCTGGTCGAGGTCCTGGTGCTCTCGCCGCTGTCGGTGAGCCCTGACCGGCAGGGCGGCGGCATCGGTACGGCGCTGGTCGACGCTGCGCTGCGGAGCGCCGCCGAGCGGGGAGCGCCGGCGGTCTTCCTCGAGGGCGCCTGGTCCTACTACGGCGCCCGGGGATTCAGCCCGGGCGCGTCGCTCGGCTTCGAGCGCCCCTCGACACGGATCCCGGAGCGGGCCTTCCAGGTCGCGCTGCTGCCCGCGCACGAGCCGTGGATGACCGGCCGCCTGGTCTACTCGGAGGCGTTCTGGGCGACCGACACCGTCGGGCTCCGGGATCCGCTGCTCGCCCGTGTCGAGGAGCGCTCGGCACGCGAGCTGCCGTAGGTACGCGTTCGCAGACGGCGACCGCGCCGGTGAGCCCGACGCGGCCGCCGCTCCATCCTCCGGCGCAGACGAGGATGGTCATCCGGTGACGCCAGCCACCGCCGCTTCGATCAGCGCGACGACCTCCTCCGGGTGGGACACCATCGCGACGTGGCTCGACTCGATCTCGATCGTCTTGGCGCCCATGCGCTCGGCGAACGAACGCTCCGCGTCCGGCGGGATCGCCTCGTCCTGCGCGGCGACCAGGTACCAGGTGGGGAGGCCGCGCCACGCCGGCACGCCCATCACGTCGGTGAACGCCGACAGCGCGATGGGCTGCTGGACGGCGTACATGATCCGGGCCTGGGCCGGGTCGACGTCGGCTGCGAAGTGCCCGACGAAGTCGTCCTCCGGGAGCCAGCCGAAGCCCTCCTCGTCCGGTGTGAGGTGGGCCAGGGCCGCGCTCGGCGGACCGCTGCCGAGCAGGGCGCCGATCGACTCGCCCTCGTCGAGCCCGAAGGCGGCGACGTAGACGAGACCGGCGACGTTGGGCGCGTCGGTGCCGAGGGCGGTCATGATCTGGCCGCCGTAGGAGTGCCCGGCCACGATCGTCGGGCCGGTCTGTCGGTTGAGGACCTCGCGCAGGCGCGCCACGTCGGCGGCCAGGGAGGACTCGGGGAACTGCGGGGCGGTGACGTCGTACCCGCGCTCATGGAGCCGTCCGATGACGGAGCTCCAGCAGGAGCCGTCGGCCCAGGCGCCGTGGACGAGGACGATGTGGGGGAGGTCGCTCATCGGTTTCCCATCTCGAGGGGGTGGCGCCCGCGGCGGGCACCGTCTTCGACGCTAGCGGCGGTGGACACGCTCCCACGAGCCCCACATTTGGGGACGCTCGGTGAACCGTCGCCTCGATCTCGGTCGGTCCGAGACGAAGCGCCCCCGCACATCGGCCTCAACGGCCGATGACCTCGATGACGTACGCGTCGGGTCCGACGGCCGATCCTCGTCGTGACGCGCCGAATGCCGAGCCACGGCGCCAGGTCCCCGTCACGATGCCCGTTCCGGAAGCTGTGCCGCTAGCTGCCCAGCGTTTCGGCGGCACGCGTGGAACGTCGAGCTCGGCGCCTCCGCGTGTCCCGGGCCACGACGACGGCACTCACGCTCGCCGCGAATGCCTGCTCCGGGGTGCCGAGTCCGAAACCGCCCGCGAGCAGGCTCATCACCAACAGGACGGCGCACGTGAGAACGAGCCAGAGGACCAGCGACCGGAGCACGCGTGAACCGTAACTGCTGAAGACGCTCCGCCGACGTCGGATCGCCCGGCCGTGACCCCGCCCTCCTTGCGGCGCGTGGAGGCGCCTCCGGCGAGCGCGACTCGAGGCAGATCCGGTCGCTCCATCGATCGTGTCCCAGGCCTCAGCGTGTCAACGTCCGGTCGAGCGCCGCGAGCGCGTAGTCCCAGGAGTCGTCGCTCGGTGGGTCGCTGTGCGCGAAGCCGCCGCCCAGCTCCAAGGAGACGAAGCCGTGCACCACGCTGCCGATGAGCCGCACCGCATGCACCGTGTCGCCCTCCGCGACGGGGTAGTGGTCCAGGACGTTGCGCAGCAGGTCGGCGTGTCGTCGTCCCGCCCCCAGCGCGGCGACGGCCGCATCCGTACCGGACGACGGCACCGCCTGCCGGGTCGCGGCGTAACGGCCGGGGTGCCGTCGGGCGAACTCGCGCCACGCGTCGGCGAGCGCCGCGAGTGCCGTGCGTCCCGACAGCGACGCGATGGCCGCGGTCGCGAGATCCGCCGCCTCGTCGAGCGCCAGGGCGGTCACCCGCAGACGTAGATCAGCGTTGCCGTCGACATAGGTGTAGAGGCTCGGGGTCTTGACCTCGAGACGCCGGGCCAGGGAGGACACCGTCAGTGTCTCCAAGCCGTCGTCGTCGGCCAGGTCTGCGCCCGCGCGCGTCACGACCTCGACACTCAAGCCGGCACGGCCCATGACGATCCCTCCCATTTGCCTAACACCATTAGGCAGCCTATCGTCGCAGACATGTCGCCGTTGTCCGAGTCGCAGGTACGCAGATCCTTCGTGAACCTGACGGCGGGGGAGGCCAAGCGCGCCAACCTTCCGGGCGACCTGGCGACCAGGTCCTGGGATCAGCTCGACTACCTCGGCTGGCGGGACCCCAAGTCGCCGCAGCGCGCCTATCTCGTCGTCGAGCGCGCCGCAGGCGTCTGCGGCGTGGGACTGAGGCGATCGACGCAGCCCGCTGGGCCTCGCAAGACGATGTGCTCGCTCTGCCTCACGGTCGGCGACGTCGCACTCATGGTGGCGCCGCGCGCCGGCCGATCAGGGCTGGCCGGGAACTCGGTCGGCACCTACATCTGCGCCGATCTCGTCTGCTCCCTGTATGCCCGCGACCTGCTTCGCACCGGCGATGCCATCGCCTACGAGACGCTGGGGGTCGAGCAGAAGGTCGCGCGGCTCAGGGCCAACCTGGACGCGTTCATCGGCCGCGTGGTCGGCCCTCGCTGAACGCGGCAGGCCCCCCAACGCTTCCAGACGCCGTCGAGCGGCTCCGTCAGAGTCGGTCGTCGACCTCGCCGTGGAACGTCCGGTACGTCGCGCCGCAGCCCTGGGCGTGCTCGGCGGTCGCGGCCCGCTCCGGGGTGCCGGCCGACGCCTTGAAGGCGGCCTCGTCGTCCCACCACAGCTCCGCGACGAGGTACGGCGTGCCGTCGCCGCCCTTCGGGTGGCTCAGCGTGAACCGGGCGAGACCGGGGATCTGCTGCACGAGCGCGACGTGCTCGTCGGTGTAGCGGGTCTCGAACGCGGCCACGTCGGCGGGGGCGTCGTACTCGACGGTCAAGCGGTACACGGGACCTCCACGGGCCGGGATGTGACCCGCTCACGCTAGCGGACCCCGCCGAGATCGCCGGGCCTACTGGTCCGCCGGTCAGACACGGCACCCGAGAGCGACATCACGCGCTCCGTGGCGGCCGGAATCCACAGCGTCGCCGCAGCCAGCAACAGCAACGGCGCCGTGACGGCCTCTGACCAGGGTGCCGTGTCGTAGGAGCTGTAGCTGGCGGCCGCGGGTCCGAGGATCAGCAGCGTGGGTAGAGGCGTCGCGCCTGCGACCAGGAGCGCAGACGCGAGGTCGCCACGCGACCTCCCACCCGGTTGTCGGAGCAACTGCGCACCAGCCCACATCGTCAGCGCGAACGGCCAGGCCAGCAGCCAGACCGCCACCGCCCACGGGAGGAACGGCACTCCGACAACGTGTCCGGCCCGCCCGGACAGGAACGTCTGCGCTCTCACGAGCGCGAGGCTCGCCGCGGGCACGAGGGCGACGAGCGATCGCAGCACCCGGTGCGACGGGGGCACGAGGGCCAGGGGGAGGAGGAGCGCTGCGCCGGCCAGCAGGATGAGCCCGATGCCACCGAGCTCGGCGGCGCCCCCGACCGGGGTCCACGGATCCGACGGCACCAGGTAGTCGTACTCGTGGTCCTGCAGCCGCACGCAGCGGGCCACGTCGAACCGCCCCCGATGGCAGGCGGGCCACCACCGCTGCCACGCCGCCGCGAACGTCGCCGAGGCGGACGCGGTCAGCAGCAAGGATGCACCCAGCCTCGCCGGTGTGTGGACCACGTCCCGACCGAACCACCGAGGTCGTGGACGTGGTGAGGCCCGGACGGCGGATCTACCCGAAACCGGTCAGCTCCGCGGGAGCGGGCCGCGGCCGCCGGGGGCGCGCGGGGGCCCGAATTCCAATCATTGACAGGTATGTGACGCACGCCATACGCTCGGTGTACCAGGTCGTTGAATCGTTTCAATTCGGCGTGGATCCACGGTGTCGGGTCGCGGCACGTGGAACTCGGGCGTCGTCGGCATCGCCGGCGCGGCAGGAAGTGAGCATCACGTGCGCTCTCTCGGACCGGCGTTGGTCGCCGGAATCGCAAGTGTTTCGCTGCTCGGGGCGGGCCTGATCGCGCCCTCGAACGCACAGGCGACGGGCGGGGCGCCTCGCGCGACCGCGCTCAGAACCGATCATCTGATCGATCCGATCGGGATCGATGACAAGGCGCCACTGCTGAGCTGGCAGACCATCGGAACGTCTCGCCAGTCGGCCTACGAGATCCGGGTGGCCGACTCGGTCGGCGATCTCCGCCGGGGGCGCATCGAGGGCACGACGGGCAGGGTGGTGTCCGGCGAACACGACAACATCGCGTTCACCGGCCTCGACCTGGAGTCGCGCCAGACCGTGGCCTGGCAGGTCCGGATCTGGGACGACCAGGGCCGGATCTCGGCGTGGAGCAGGCCGGCCACCTGGGAGATGGGCCTGATCGGTAACGACGCGTGGACTGCTCGCTGGATCGAGAACCCCCACTACGACTACACCCAGCCCGACGGCACCGAGACGCCGCTGCCGGTTTTCGGCACGTCGTTCCACGTCGACAAACCGGTCGCTCGAGCGCGGCTCTACATCACGGGCCTCGGGATGTACGCCGCCACCGTGAACGGAAAGCCCGCCGGTGAGGCCGTCCTGGAGCCCGGGCAGACCACGTACGCCGACGAGGTCGGCTACCGCACCTATGACGTCACCAGCTCCCTCGAGCGCGGTGCGAACGTCGTCGGCGTCGAGACCGGCAGCGGCACCTACCAGAGGGTCAAGACGCCCGGGCACTACTTCTTCGGCGGCGGACTGGAGAAGTACACCGTCTACGGCGAGCCGAAGGTGATCGCCCAGCTCGAGATCACCTACGCCGACGGCCGTCGTCAGGTCGTCGCCTCGGACGGGAGCTGGAAGACCGCGCTCGGGCCGACGACATACTCCTCGTGGTGGAGCGGCGAGGAGTACGACGCCCGCCGCGCCGCCACCGACCCGAGCTCGGCGGCGAGGCTGGCCGGCCACGACTGGACCAACGCCGCCCCGGCCCCACTCTCCGGCACGACGACTCCGCGCACCGACACGCCCTTGGTCGCCAACCCGCGCCCGCCTGTGACCGTCGCCGAGCGGGTCCGCCCGAAGGCGATCTCCAAGGTCGGCGACTCCTGGGTCCTCGACTTCGGCGCGAACCGGTCCGGGTGGCCCGACGTCTCCCTCGAGGTGCCGGCCGGCACCACCGTCACCATGACACCGGCCGAGCAGCTCAACCCTGACGGCACGATCAACACCGCCAGCACCGGCGCCAGCGCCACCAAGGGCGCGATCGCCTACAAGTACACCGCCGCCGGCCACCGGAGGGAGACGTGGCACCCGCAGTTCACCTACAGCGGGTTCCGCTACCTGCGCGTCGACGGCCTGGCGCAGCGGCCGAGCCGGGACACGGTGACCATGCTCGTCGTCCACGCGGCCAACCCCCGGGCGTCCTCGTTCAGCTCCTCGAGCCACGTGCTCAACGACATCCACGCCATGACGGTGCGCTCGACGGAGAGCAACATGATGTCGGTCCTGACCGACTGCCCAGACCGTGAGAAGGGCCCCTACACCGGGGACAACCTGCACAACATCGACGCCCTCCTCACCCAGTTCGACATGTCCGCCTACGAGCCGCAGCTGGTGCGCAACATGGCGACGGCGCAGCGCAAGGCCGGTGACGAGTCGCCCGGCCTCATCGCCAACATCGCCCCGGAGTTCCACCGGGTCGCGCCGGTCAAGCTCAACTACCCGCAGGGCGTGATCGAGTTCCTCGACGAGGTCAACTGGGGCGGCGCGATCATCCGGATCCCGTGGAAGCTCTACACCACCTACGGCGACACCCGCACCATGTCCCGTTACTACGACAACATGGTGAAGTGGCTGGACTACGAGGCCGCCAACCGCGCCGAGAACAACGGCGACATCCCGGGTCTCGGGGACTGGTCGGCCTCCGACAACACCACGCCGATGCAGCTCGCGATCTACGCCGGCTACTACACCGCCGCCGATGAGATGTCGAAGATCGCCGGCGTCCTCGGAAAGCAGGCCGACCAGGCGAAGTACCGCGCGCTCGCCGACGAGCTCGCCCAGACCTTCAACGCCCGGTTCCGGCACACCGACGTCACCGGGGTCTACTACGGCAGCGACAGCGAAGCATCCAACGCGATGGCTCTCGACGCCGGGCTGGTCGCCGACGCAGACCGGGAAGCGGTGACGGCGCGCTTGGTCGCCGCCGTACGCCGTAGCGGCAACCACATCACCACCGGCTCGGTCGCCCTCGGCCCCCTGTTCCGGGCACTGCAGACAGCCGGGCGTGACGACGTCGTCTACGACATGGTCACCAACAAGACGGCGCCTGGCTACGGCTACCTCGTCGCCACCGGTCACACGACCCTGTCGGAGGACTTCAGCGGTGGCGGCTCGCAGAACCACCACTTCCTCGGGCAGGTCGACAGCTGGTTCGTCAGCGGCCTCGCCGGCATCCAGCAGGCAGCCGGGTCGATCGGCTATCGCAAGCTCGTCATCAAGCCGGCATTCGTCGGTGACCTGACCGATGCCAGGGGCACCTACGAGACGCCTCAGGGCCGCGTGGCCAGCTCGTGGCACAAGTCGCGTTCCGGACACATCACTCTGCGCGTCGACGTGCCGAGCGGCACCACCGCATCGGTCGAGCTGCCCCGAGCGGCGGTCACACACGTGACCGGCGACGCGCAGCGGGCGGGCACCGCTTACACGGTCGGCGCCGGGAGCCACGTCTTCGACGTGCTCCTGCGATGACCTGACGAAGGGGCGATCGAGCTCGGCGCGGCCACCTGTGCGTGGCCCCGCCGAGTTTCCCGTCTCCACAGCGTGCCGGGACGCGCATCTTCTACGATGCCGGAATGTCAGCGCGAGGCTCGTACGCCAAGGGCGCTGCCACGCGTGAGCAGATCCTCGACGTGGCCATCGAGACGTTCGTCCGCAACGGCTACGACAAGACATCGTTCCGGGAGATCGCCCGGGAGAGCGGTCTCAGCCAGGCCGGCCTGCTCCACCACTTCAGCAGCAAGCAGGAGCTTCTCGTCGCGGTGCTGCGTCGCCGTGACCGCCGCGACCAGGATCGCTACGACGCGATCACCGACCGTCGACACACGGCCGAAGGGCTGATCGCAGCCGTTCGGCACAACGCGGAGGAGCCTGGCCTGGTCCGTCTCTTCGTCGCGATGTCCGCTGACTGCATCGACGAGGAGAGCCCGTCTGCCGAGTTCCTCGCCGACCGATACCGCTCGATCATCGGCGACGTCGCGGACGACATCGGGCGCCGGCAGGCCGACGGTGAGGTCTCGAAGCAGCTCGACGCCGAGACGGTCGCCTCACTCCTCGTCGCTGCAGCCGACGGCCTCCAATTGCAGTGGCTGACCAGTGACGCAGGCGATATCGACATGGGCGAGCGGCTTGGCCTGCTGTGGAGCCTGCTCCGCACGCTCCCCTGAAATGACGCGCCGCCAGGCAGATGCTGATCGTCCGCGCTCCACTCCGGGCGCGCGGTGGGTACTGAAGGCGCGTGACGACGACTCAGATCCAGACGCTGGTGGTGCTGGGCGCGGACGGAGACCTGACGGGCAGGCTGCTCTTACCGGGCCTCGCGTCCCTGCTGGGCAGTGACTGGAACGAGCGCAGGTCCATCCACCTGCTCGGTGCCGGGTTGTCGGACCTCAGTGACGAGCAGTGGCGACAGCGTGTCGAGGACGCCTTCGCGTACGGTGGCAGCGGCCCACGGGTATCGACCACGGCGCGGCGCAGCCGCTACCGGAGGTGCGACGTGACCTCGGGGGAGGAGCTGAGGTCGCTGCTGGCGGAGTGCGACGGGGCGCCCGCACTGTTCTTCGCCCTGCCGCCGGCGATCACTGCTCGTGCCTGCCAGGCGTTGCAGCTGGTCGAGCTGCCGGAGGGGACGGTGCTGGCGTTGGAGAAGCCGTTCGGCACCGACCGTGCGAAGGCTCGTGAGCTCAACGAGCTCGTCACCACCCTCGTGCCGGAGAACCAGGTGTTCCGGATCGATCACTTCCTGGGGCGCAGCGACGTCCTCAACATCCTCGGTACACGCTTCGCGAACAGGCTCCTCGAGCCGGTGTGGAACAACCAGCACGTCGAGTCCATCGAGATCGTCTACGACGAGTCGCTCGGGCTGGAGGGGCGTGCCGGCTACTACGACAAGGCGGGGGCTCTCGTCGACATGCTCCAGAGCCACCTGCTGCAGGTCATGGCTCTGCTGATGATGGACCCGGTCAGCCGGGTGGACGAGCGAGAGGTTCGCGACGCGAAGGGCGAGGTGCTGCGCGCCACGCGGCTACGAGGTACGCCGCGGGAGGCCTCGCGTCGCGCCCGCTACACGGCCGGCGTCCTCGGCAACCGCAAGCTGGCGGCGTACAGCCGCGAGCGCGGAGTCGACGCCTCCCGCCGAACGGAGACCTTGGCCGAGCTGACCGTCGAGGTCGACACCTGGCGCTGGGCCGGGGTGCCCGTCACGCTGCGATCCGGCAAGGCGCTCGGTCGACCACGCAAGGAAGCCGTGGTCACGCTCAAGGCGACCCCGCACCTGCCCGAAGGGCTCCGTGGCAACGACTCCAGGGACCAGATCACGATCGGTTTCAAGCCGGCTCGGCTGGCCCTCCACCTCGACGTCTCCGGGCCCGGTGACCCGTTCGACCTCGAGACTGCCTCCCCGGTCGCCGAGCTGGCCGATGGGGATCTCCTGGCGTACGGCGAGGTCCTGGCCGGCATTCTCGACGGTGACCCTCTCCTCGCGGTTCGGGGCGACAACGCCGAGGAGTGTTGGCGCATCGTGGAGCCGGCCGTCGACGCCTGGCGCGAGGGCAAGGTGCCGCTGGACACCTACGCCGCCGGCTCCAGCGGGCCCAGCTCCTGGAAATGATCGATCCTCCCGGCCCTGAAGGCGCACGACCTGGGATGCGCCTTCGACTCCTTCCGGCACCAGGCTGAGCACTCGGCTCAGCCCGGCCGAGCAGGATCACCGCGCCACCACGGCTCGGCTGTACACCTGCGGACCTGGCAGGGGCGTCTGAGGTCAGCGGATGACGATGGCGTCCCCGACGGGCCGCTCTCCGGTCGCATCGGAGGGGTGCGAGACGACGCCGCCGTCGACGACAGCCGCCGTCGATCCGCCACCGTCGAGGTTCATGGCGTCGACGAGACCGAGCGCCCTGGCGACGTCGGCCGTCTCGGGGATCGAGAGGCCGTCCTGGTCGAGCTGGCGGCCGTCGACGGTGACGAGGACGGTCCGGCCCTGGCGGTCGACGCCGGCGAAGGTGCGTGGGTTGCGCTGCAGCACCCATCCGTAGGCGAACGACGGATCACCGGGGTGCACCATCCCGTCCGCGGCCTGGGTGATCCGCTCGCGGCCATGGGCGAGCAGCAGCGGCCCGCCGTTGACGACGGAGACGCCGGGTCGGTCGAGCCGGCGTCCCGTTCCCGAGTACAGGTGCGTGCGCGGGTCGAGCCGGTCGCCGACTGCGAGGCCGGCGAGCTCGGGGACCCGGTCGCCGGTGGCCTGGAGCGATCGCTGGCCGGGCTTCAGCGCGATGCCGCGCACGTCAGCGATCGCCACCACGCGCCCGCGCCGGTCCGTCACGACCTCACGTCCGGGGCCGCCGGGCGTGCGCGCGCCGAACTGGGTGTCGAACGCGACCAGCTCGCCGGCGTCCGTGCAGGTGGTGTCGTGCAGCGGGTGGTCGGTCGGGGAGTCGCCGATGCCGCCGCAGTTGCGGATCAGGCCAGGGACGCGGTCGAGGCCGTCGAGCACGGCCGTGCCGCCCGCCAGACGCACCGTGCCGCGCCACACCGGGCGGGTGATCTGCGTCGAGCGGGCGTCGTCACGCAGCGCCAGCACGGGGCGGCGTCCGACCGGCTCGGAGGCCAGTCTGCCGTCGTACACCCCGGCGCCGGCGGGGTCGCCCTCGGCGCCGGCGGCAGGGTCGAGCACGAAGAATCCGGCGTTCACGGCGGCCGTCGCATGCTCGTACGCCGCCAGGGCGGACGTCGTCTCCCGCTTCTCGATGTCCGGGCCGTAGGTCGCGCGCAGGTCGCCGCGGAAGCGGTGCGGGTCGATGGTGAGAACCTCCAGCGACCAGTGACCGGCCGCTGGGTTGCCGCCGTCCCAGCCGGCGTACCAGCTGCGCGAGGTGAATCCCTGGCCGCGGAGCGTGGCGACCTGGGCGTCCGCCTCTGCCTTGGTGGCGTAGGTCGCGGCCAGGCGGACGCGGAAGCCGATCACGCCGGCGGGCACGTCGGCGGTCGCGGGCTGCTCGACGGGTTGGGTCCGGGCCGACACGCCGGCGGCGGCCAGCCGGGCCACCAGGGCGTCGGCCGAGGCCCGGTCCTGCACGGAGCGCGGGGGAGCGTCCGGGTCGGGGCTGGACTCGGACGACGGGATGCTGAACTCCACGACCCACCGCACGTCGGGACTGACCGCGCCCCGCTCGATGTGGGTCCACGTGACTCCGCGCTCGAGCGTCGTGGTCGTGCGCGTCTCGGGCAGGCCGGTTGGTCCGAGCGGCAGCCGCGAGACGCCGTGGTGGGTGGCCGTCCCGCGGGACGATGCCGCGCCGCTGGCGGGCGGCGAGGCCCCGGGGCCGAGGCTGAGGGAGGTGACGAGGCCGACGGCGGCGAGTCCGGCCGCGGCGGTCCTCGCAGAGCGGTGGTGGGACGCGTACCCGAGAAGGTCCATGTGGTCAGGCTCGTCCACGTGGGCCACGTCGGCAAGGGTGCGCGGTGGTCGATCTGCTGAAGAGGCGCCGGCGGACAGACGCACGTGGGCGGGGTCGGTCGCAGCGGCCGCGGTCCTGCCGAGTCGGCTGGGTGGGTGGGGACGGAGGTTCGCGGGATCCGCTCCGTCGAGCATGGAGGGGTCACAGAGTGGTGATCAGGCCGCCGTCGATGACGAAGTCGCTGCCGGTGATGTTCGCTGCCCGGCGACTGGCGAGGAACAGCGCGAGGTCGGCGATCTCGTTCGGGTAGGTGAAGCGGCCGGTGGCGGCCTGCGCCTCCTGCTGCCGGATGATCTCGGCGGGGTCGGCACGGTTCTCCTGGCCGACGGTTGCCGCGACGCCGTTGCTGCCGAGCCACAGGTCGGTCCGCACGGGCCCGGGACTGATCGTGTTCACACGGATCCCTGGTCCGAGTTCCTTCGACAGCGACTTGCAGAGATTGGTCAGCGCGCCCTTGGCGGCGCTGTAGTCGATGACCCCGGGATCGGGAAGGAACGCGTTGACCGAGCTGATGGTGACGATGCTGGCGCCCGGCCGGCCGACCATGTGGGGGATCGCGCTGCGCATCGTGCGGACGGCGGCCAGGAAGTTGATGGTCAGGCTCCACTCCCAGTCGTCATCGGTCAGCGCGGCGAACCCCTGGAGCCGCGGCCGGACCGCGCCGACGTTGTTCACGAGGATGTCGATGCCGCCGTACGTCGTCGCCGCCGCTGCGACGAGCTCCTCAGGGCCGGCGGCCGTCGTGAGGTCGACCGAGACCGCGTGCACGTCGGCGGTTCGAGTCAGCTCGTCGAGCTCGCTGCTCCCTTTCAGGGCCCCGGCGACGACCGATGCGCCCTCGGCGGCGAGGGCACGCGTGATGGCGAGCCCGATGCCCTTGCTGGCCCCGGTGACGAGGGCGGTCCTGCCCGCGAGCTCGAGGTCCATGCTCACAGCCCCTGCTCCTTGAGCCACGAGAGGCAGGTGTCGGCGATCTCAGGCCAGCCTCGGTCGATGGTGAGCGAGTGCGCGCGGTCGGAGAACTCCAGGAGGTCGGTGGTCGCCGCGCTGTGGCGATACTGCTTCAGCGTGGCCTTGGTGACCGCCTCGGGGACCGTGTGGTCCTGACCGCCCATGATCAAGAGCAACGGACCTCGGCCCGCGTTGTCCGTGTCCACCTTGGCGGGGGAGTGGGGGTTGAAGTTGGCGGCCGCGGCCTCGAAGAGGGGCTTGCCGGGCGCGGGGATCGCCCATCGTTCGAAGAGCTCGTCCGACTCCTCGGACGCGATCGCGTTCCCGAAGGCGAACCGGAACTGCTCGGCGGTCAGCGAGACAGCTCGACGCCGGTTGGCGGGGTTCTTGAAGACCGGCAGCGTCGCCCTGAGCGCGGAGAGGGGAAGGGGGAGCACGCCCTTGATCTGTGCGGCGTCGATGGCGACGGCCGCAGCCGCCAGGTCCTCGCCAAGAAGGCGCTGGGCGATCATGCCGCCGAAGGAGTGCCCGATGAGGATGGGCTTCGTCGGGAGTCCCTTGATGATGTCTGCGTAGTGGGCGACGACGTCGTCGATGCCGTGATCGGCGATCGCCTCCGGGTGCGCCCGCGCCTCGAGCACCGTGTCCGGGTCGCCCGGCCACCCGGGCGCGGAGGCGACGTACCCGGCGGCGGTGAAGTGATCGATCCAGGGATTCCAGGACGTGGCATGCAGCCACAGGCCGTGGATGAACAGGACGGGCGCGTGCTCGGGCATTCGCATTCTCCGCTCGACTGGGTAGACCGACCGATCTACCTACCTGCGGGCTAACCTAGAACCGCAGTCGACGTCCTGACAAGGGTCGGGACAGCGTGAGATGGGAGCTGAACGGCGTTGAACGACCCCGCACCCGCACCTGCCCTCGGACCGTCCGCGTCAACCGGTCGGCGCCGTACCTCGGCAGCGCGGGAACGCATCCTCCTCACGGCGGACCGGCTGTTCTATGAGGAGGGCATCCACGCGGTGGGCGTCCAGCGCATCATCGCGGAGTCGTCGGTCACCCGCGTGACGCTCTATCGCCACTTCCCGTCGAAGGACGACCTCATCGCGGCCTACCTGGATCGACGCGCCACCGCCGACCACGCCCAGGTCGACGCCATCATCGACGCTCACCGCGACGACCCCCGGCGGGCGCTCTCCGAGCTCGCTGCCGTGCTCACCCGCGACGACTTCGCCGCAGTGCGGCGCGGCTGTCCCTTCATCAACGCGTCGGCGGAGTTCACCGGATCCCATGCGGCCCGCGTCCGCGCCCGAGAAATCCGTCGCTGGGTCACCGCGAGGCTCGAGGAACTGCTGCGACTTCTCGACCACCGCGACCCGCGGGCCGCGGCACAACAGCTCATGATGGTACGCACGGGCGCCGTCGTCTCGGGTGCACTCGACGACAACGGCCACCTCAACGAGGACTTCCTGCACTGCTGGGAGCAGCTGATCGACGACGGCCTGCCGTCCGAGCTGCGCCGGTGAGGGCAGCCCGACAAGAGCCACGGCGTACGTCGACCGGCGACCGGCCTCGCGCTATTCCGTCGATGAGAGCGGAGAGATCGAGTTCAGTGGGGGCGTGATACGCGGTCCGGTGAGCCCATCTCCTGTTCGGACGGTTCTGTCGCAAGTGCCCGGCAGCGGCGACCCCCGACGCATGCGGCTCGACGCCGAGGTCGATCGACGGTAGCTCCCTCGACCCGTTGGCGCCGTCCTCGGCGGTGCCCGGAGATGGGCACGCCGGTCTGGCGTTGCCCGGCGGTTGCAGGCGGCAAGCGCCACGAGCCCCACTTGATGGCCGCTTGATGGCCGCGGGCAAGATGAGGGGAGCCGTCGGGTACCGCCCCAATGTCCGGTCCGAGGAGAGAAGGCAGTTGATGCGCGCCATCGTGCACGAGTCGTTCGGGGAACCGTCCGAGGTCCTGACCGTCCAGGAGGTCCCCACCCCCGAGCCCGGGCCGCGCGAGGTGCGGGTCCGGACGTTGGCCTCTCCGATCCACAACCACGACCTGTGGACGGTCCGGGGCAGCTACGGCTACAAGCCGGAGCTGCCCGCCCGGGCCGGAACCGAGGCGGTCGGTGTCGTGGACGCAATGGGCGCGGAGGTCACCGGCCTCCAGGTCGGCCAGCGCGTGGTGACGGGCGGGACGTTCGGCGTCTGGGCCGACTACTTCGTGGCGAAGGCGGCCGCGCTGATGCCTGTGCCCGAGGGGCTCCCGGACGACACGGCCGCACAGCTGGTCGCGATGCCGTTCAGCGCGATCAGCCTGCTCGACACACTCGACCTGCAGCCCGGGGACTGGCTCGCCCAGAACGCCGCCAACGGCGCCGTCGGTCGCCTCGTGGCCCAGTTGGCGCGGGCACGTGGTGTCAACGTCCTCGGCCTCGTGCGCCGGGCTGCCGGCGTCGACGAGCTGCGGGCCCTCGGCATCGACGACGTCGTGGCGACCGACAGCGACGACTGGCGTGATCGCGTCACGCAGATCACCGGTGGCGCGCCCGTGCGCGTCGGGATCGACTCCGTCGGAGGCAGCGCCACTGGCGACCTCGTGTCCGTGCTCGCGGAGCAGGGCACGCTCGTGGTCTTCGGCGCGATGGCGTCGTCGACCATGCAGATCCCGTCCGGCGACGTGATCTTCAAGGACGTGACGGTCAAGGGCTTCTGGGGCAGCAGGGTCAGCGCGGCCATGGATGCCGACAAGCGGGCGGCGCTGATGGCCGAGCTCTACCAACGCATCACGAGCGGTTCGCTCACCCTCCCGGTCGAGGAGAGCTACTCGTTCGAGCAGGTCGCCGACGCGGCTCGAGCAAACTTCGCGCCCGGCCGGTCTGGAAAGATCCTGCTGCATCCTTAGGCACAGACCGCAACGACAGGACAGTGCACTCGTCGCGGCAGATCCGGTCGGTCGGCGATGAGATCTTCGCTGGTCAGCCGAGCGTGATGCCGGTGATCGGCGCACCCGGCGGGAGGGACCTCACCTGGTCGTGGATCTGGCCAGTGAGGCGCGCCGCCCGGCGTGCACCGGCGCCGATCCGCAGCGGGACCGGCGCCGGCACGCGCGTGGTCAGTCGGCGATGAAGGCGAGGAGGTCGTCGGTGAACTGCTCCTCGTACGCGCCATGGAGGCCGTGGGGCGCACCCTCGTAGACCTTGAGGGTGGCGTCCTTGACGATCTCGGCGGTCTTCAGGGCCGAGGCCGCGATCGGGACGATCTGGTCGTCGTCTCCGTGCGCGACGAGCACGGGGACGACGATCTTCTCGAGGTCCGCGGTGAAGTCGACCGCCGAGAACTGCTCGACGCAGTCGTACGCCGCGGCGAGACCCGCCTGCATCCCCAGGCGCCAGAACTGGTCACGGGCGCCCTGGCTGACCGTCGCGCCCTCCCGGTTGGCGCCGAAGAAGGGGACGCTCAGGCCCTGGTAGAACGCCGAGCGATCGCCGAGGACACCCGCCCGGATGTCGTCGAAGGCCGCGAGCGGTGTGCCCTCGGGGTTGCCGTCGGTCTGCAGCATGAGCGGCGGCACAGCGCCGAGCAGGACGGCCTTGCGCACGCGGGCGGACCCGTGTCGCCCGAGGTAGTGCGCCACCTCGCCGCCGCCGGTCGAGTGACCGACGAGCACGACGTCGCGCAGGTCGAGCGCCTCGAGCAACGCGGCGAGGTCGTCGGCGTAGTGGTCCATGTCGTTGCCGGCGTAGGTCTGGGTGGACCGGCCGTGGCCGCGGCGGTCGTGGGCGACGCCGCGGTAGCCGGCGTCGGCGACGGCCTTGAGCTGGCGGTCCCAGGCGTCGGCGTTGAGTGGCCAGCCGTGGCTGAAGACGACGGGGCGCCCCGAGCCCCAGTCCTTGTAGAAGATCTCGGTGTTGTCGGAGGTGGTCACGTACGGCACGGGATGCCCTTTCTCGTGGGGAACTTGCCGGACGAGTCTTTCCGGTTCCGCGTGCCCCGCGAATCAGTCACCTCACTGCACTTCGTCGTCGGTTCCCCACTCGTCGACGACGTCACGGAGCTGTCCGCGCCCGGTGATCCCGAGCCGGGGAAACGCCCGGTAGAGGTGCGATGCGACCGTGCGCGGCGACAGCACGAGCCGCTCGGCGATCTCCGGGTTGGACAGGCCACGGGCAGCCAGCCGGACGATCTCCTGCTGCTGGGGCGTGAGGTCTGCGAGACGGCCGCCCATCGTCGCGCCACGTACGCCGAGGGCCCGGAGCTCGGTGGCCGCGGTCCGCTCCCAGGGCGTGGCGCCGATCCGCGCGAAGGCGTCGTGGGCGTCGACGAGGTGCCGTCGGGCCTCGGTCTTGCGACGCTCCCGGCGTAGCCAGATGCCGAGGTCGAGCTGTAGGCGGGCGCGCTCGAACGGCCACAGGGCGCCGTCCGGCGCGTCGACCGCGCGTCGGAACGCCTCCTCGGCCTCGGCGCGAGCGTCGGCGGTGCCCCGCGAGGCCGCGACCAGCGCGGTGGCGTGGAGCACGTGCTGGCGTAGGCGCACGGACCCCTGGCCCGCACGATCGCGCAGCTGTTCGGCGACGTCGGCGGCCTCGTCCGGCCGCCCGGTGCGTAGGGCCGCGGTGACCAGGTCGGCCATCACGTAGAGGGCCTGCCGACCGTGCAACGGCGCACCCTTGTCGTCCACCACGCCGCGGAGCGAGTCGTACGCCTGGTCGTGGTTGCCCTCGCCCAGCGCCGCCAGGCCGCGAGCACCGCGGGCGAGCACCGCGACCGACAGACGTGGGTCGTGGTCGAGCCCGGCGACAGCCCGGTTCGCCAGCTCCGCGGTCCGGGCGTGGTCGCCCCGACCGGCGGCGAGCTGCGCGAGCCGCGCCACGCTGACCCTGCGCACCATCTCCATGCCGTTCGCCTCGGCGATGCGCGCGGAGTCGCGGAACGACGTCTCCGCCTCGTCCCACCTGGCCAGGTCGAGCAGGACCGACCCGAGCGTTGCGGTGACCAGCGCGTGTGCGCCCCGTTCCGGTGCTCGGCTCTGCCGGTCCAGGAAGGCGCGCAAGGCGGTCAGCGCGAAGTCGGAGCGGTCGATGATCCACGCCGCGCCGCCGAGCTGGTTGAGCGTGAGCTGGTCGAGGTCGGCGATGTCCTCGACGGCGTCCAGCGCCGCCCCCACCTCGGCGGCCGCGCCGACCGGGTCGAGCGAGGCCGCCAGCCAGTACCGCTGCGGCCGGGCGTCGATCGAGGTCTCTGCCAGTCGCACGACGTCGTACGCCGCCGCCACCTGCTCGTGCAGGTCGGGTCGGCCGGCGTAGTAGGCGGCCACCGCAGCAGGTGCGAGCGCGGACCACGCGATGTCGAGCTGGCCGGCGCCGACGGCACGGACGGCGTTCGTCGTCAGCAGCGCCACCGCCTCGGTCTGCCGCAGGGTGCAGGCCATGGCCCATCCACGTCCGACCGACGCCTCGAGCGAGACCGACGGGTCGTCCGCGAGCTCGGCGGCCCGGTCGCCGAGCCGTGCCACCCAGGCGCTGTCGCCGGCGTACCTCGCCGCGCGCGAGGCCAGGACGTAGCGCCGCGCCGCCACGCTGCGGTCGACCGACAGGTCCGCGGCCCGCTCCAGCATCTGCGCCTCGGCCGGCCAACCGCCGTAGCGCCGGCCGACCTCCGCGGACTCCTCGAGCTGCGAGGCCACCTCCTCGTCCGGCCCCAGCTGCGCGGCAGCGCGGTGCCATGCCCGCCGGTCGGGACGGAGTGCCAGGGCGTCGGACAGCGCAAGGTGGGCCTTGCGCCGGTCGACGAAAGGAGCAGCGTCTCGCAGCGCCGCTGGCAGACCAGGGTCCGCCCAGCGCAGAGCAACGCCGTCGGGTTCCCCGAGGCGGACGAGGCCCGCGGACTCGGCCGCGACCCAACCGGCCATCTGCTGGTCGTCCATGCCCGAGAGGAAGAGCCGCAGGTCGTCCGAGCCGTTGGCAGACGAGGCGCACGCCGCGACGAGGAGCAGGTGCCGCGTGGCCGCCGGGAGACCACCGATCTGAGACATCAGGTCATCGATCGGCACGACCGCATTCTGTCCCGTCGGTTTTCGGGCGTAGGCGACCGGGGTAGGGGCAAGGCTGACGCCGGGGCGGAGGCGTCAGGCCGCGGTGGGCTGTGGGGGCAGAGTCGGCAGCGCCCGCCGGCACAGGGCGGCTGCGGTGTGCGCGTAGGCGTCTTGCATGGTGGCGGAGTCGACGACGCTCAACGCGTAGGCGCCGAGATTGAGCGGTGCGTGGGTCTCGAGCTCGATGGTGCGCCCCATGAAGTCCCGCAAGCTGCCGACGCCGAGCTCGGCGAGGTGCTCGGTCAAGACGTCGATGGTGTCGTCGTCGGTCTTGACCTGACGCACGGCGGCCTGGATGGCGTGGACCGCTTCGGCCTCGGTGACCTGGTGGGTGGCGGCGATGGTGTGCACGAGCGGGAGCGCGTCCCACAGGCGGTAGTTCAGGCCGTTGCCTCGGTCGCGCGGCTCCCAGCGCTGGGTGCGAGCGGGCGCTGTGCCGAGCAGATCGCTGAGGAGGTCCAGCGCGGTGGCGACCTGTGCCGCCCCGGGTGCGAGGGAGCCGAGCGGGTCGGTCGCGAGGTTGTCGAGCTCGTCCATGAGGGAAGTCCTTTCGGCGCTGGCGTGCGGGGTGCGGATGCGACGTACCCAGGCCCGGGCGTGCACACGCCCAGGCCCATGGGGACGTTCACCGAACCAGGGCTCCGGTCACGTGTAGCCACCCGCATCGGGTGAACCCGCCGCACCCGTCGGCAGGCACGCTCGAGGAGGTAAAGCGCCGTGACGGCCGGCTCTCCAGCGGCAGGTCGCGCGGACGAGACGACCAGGCACGAGAGGTGAGGCGCGGTGACGAGCAAGAGCGACTTCGATGACGAGGCTTGGGCGCGCATCGTGCGTGCGCCGTTCGTGGCAGGGATGGCGATCTCGGTCGCCGACCCGGGCGGCCCGTTCGAGGCAGGGAAGGAGACGATGGCGACTCTCAGGGCAGCAACCAACCCGCCGACCCGTGAGCAGCTCCTCACGGACGTCGCCTTGGACCTGCAGACGATGACGCAGCAGCACCACAACCCACTGAAGGGGTTCAAGCCCAACGCAGGCAGCCCGGTGGGGGACCAGGTCGTCGACGAGCTCCGGACCGTGTCGACGATCGTCGCCGCCAAGGCCGACCCCGCGGAGGCGGAGGCGTTCGGACGCTGGCTGGTGCAGGTCGCTCAGGCAGCGGCTGACGCCGCCAAGGAAGGCGGCTTCATGGGCTTCAAGGCTGAACAGGTCAGTGCTCGCGAGAAGGACATGCTCGACAGGGTCGGGGAGGCAGTGAGGCCCGGGCCCGGGTGAGACGACGCCCAGCGGCCCTCGCGGAGACCCAGCCGTCCTGGTCCTGTCGGCCACCGTGCCGTGCCTAGTCTGGGGGCGTGCCCGACCCCGCCGAGATCGATGAACGGATCGACCGCGCGAGCGCGCGACCGTTCGGACAGCGGTTCCACCTGCGCGGGCGCGAGCGGGCCACGGCTGAGCTGCGCGGTCCGCAGACGATGCGGGCTCACGCCGCGGAGATCATCGCGGAGCGGCTGGCGCCGGCCGAGCCGCGCAACGACGGCCGGCAGACCCCCTACCGCAACCACCCTGTCTTCGTGGCCCAGCACGCCACCGCGACCTGCTGCCGCAGCTGCCTGGAGACGTGGCACGGCATCGCCAAGGGGCACCGGCTCGACCGCGGCGAGCGGGCCTACGTGGTCGAGGTGATCGGCCGCTGGATCGACCGCGAGCTGGCGGCGCCCCTCGAAGGTCGGGACCCCGGGAGCTCACGCTCGCGGCTCTCGTCGGCTCGAAAGCACCGCGGGCCATCGAGCACTAGGAATGGGGATGTTCCTCGGTGATGGTGAGGCCGGCGAGCTTCACCGGATCGAGAACGAGGTCGATCTCGATGATGCGTTCGCTGATGACGGTCATGCCGACGACCGCCAGCACTCCGTGCGGAGTCGTGGCGATCACTCCGGCTGCGCCGTTGACCAGAGCCGGTCCGCACAAGGTGGCGAAACGCGGACCGTGGAGAGCAGCATGCTGGGCGACGTCGGCCCGACCCCGCAGCAGTGCCGGCGCCAGACCCGAGCGCGCCCCGGCATCGACACGGAAGACCACCTCGGGATCGAGTACCTCCAAGAGCGCCGCGAAGTCGCCCGCCCTGGCGGCGACCAGGAACGCATCGACGACACGACGCTGCGTCGGCAGGTCGGCATCACTGACTGCCGATGACCCGCGAAGCCTGCGTCGCGCCCGGCTGGCGAGCTGACGAGCCGCAACGGGGCTGCGGCCGACGATCGGGCCGATCTGGTCGAAGGGGACGCCGAACATGTCGTGAAGCACGAATGCGAGACGCTCATGAGGGTCAAGGGTCTCCAGCACGACGAGCAGCGCCATGCCGACCGAGTCGGCGAGCAGGGTTGCATGCTCGGGGTCGAGGGTGTCGTCGGTGCTGACGACTGGCTCGGGCAGCCACCCGACGACGTCCTCGCGACGCGCGCCACGCGAGCGCAGCATGTCCACGCACACGCGCCCGACCAGGGTGATGAGCCAACCATCGACGTTCTCGATGGTGCTCCTGTCTGACCTGGTGGTTCGGATCCAGGCTTCCTGCAACGCGTCGTCGGCGTCGGTCAGCGACCCGAGCATCCGGTAGGCGACCGCGCGCAGGCGCGGCCGATGCTCCTCGAACCTGTCCGCGAACCACTCCATGCCACCGGTCTCGATGCGAGCGCGCTCATCGGGCACCTCGAATCACCTCAACCTGGTGGCGTTGCGGTACGTCGGCTCCCACCGCACCCGGTAGAGGAGACGTGCGGGCGCAGGCAACATCCTCAGCACCTGCTGCTGGATCTGGTCGGTGGCCCCGTCGAGCACCCACGGAAGATACTCCGATGCGCCTTTGATGCCGCCCTGCTGGTGGCGGATCTCCTGGGTGAACGCGGTCCAGCCTGCCTGCCCCAGACGTCGTTCCAGGAGTGGAAGCGCCTCGCTCTCCTCGTGCACCATGTGGGCTGCCAGCTCCTCGGCCAGCGTCTGGAGCGCGTCGGCCAGCTCAGCGTCGCTCGCGCGCTTCATCGAGGCCTCGATCTGGTCGAGGCGCGGGTCGATGGAGGCGTGCTCGGTCTCCATCTGCGCGAGCACGCGACTCTCGGCGGGATCCGCGACAGCACCGGCCAGACGAGGCCACAGCGCCTTGTCTTCCGCATGGTGATGGGTCTGCAGGTGCTTGGCGAAGCTGCGCCACGTCGCCTGCGCCGGTGGTGAGCTTCCCTGGCCGGCGTCGGCGGCGGCGATCAGCCGCGCCATGTCGCGGTTGAACGCATCGTGAGCGATGTACATCATCGTGAAGTCGACCTCGCCGACTATTGACGCGCGGCGCGTCCAGGCGTCCGCCCGGGACTCGGCATACGTGCTCATCGTCTTGTGCTCCTTTGACTTTGTCGTTGACGTTTCTCGGCGGTGGCGGGCCCTGGTGGGTCAGTGGCCCCCGAAGGCCTCGCGGCGGATCATCTGCAGCAGCGTCGGGACGCCCGTGACGGTGTTGACGGCGACGTACTTCCGACTCCAGGTGCTACTGCTCGCCTGCGCCAGCACGCTCGCGGCGAGGTCGACACGGCTGGTGAAGACACGCTCGGAGCTGTCTTCGTGCAGTTCGTAGTCGCTGACGAGGTCGGCGTCGAACAGTCCTCCGGGCCTCATGACGGTCCAATCGAGGAGGCCGGACCGGAGGTGTTCCTCCATGGCCCGCATGTCGGCGTACGTCGTCTTGCCGATGGTCCTGGTGATCATCGGCTGCATGACGCGGTTGAGCAGGAAGCCGCCGTCTGCATGCCGGATCGGCTCGGTGGCCGAAGAGCTCACCACGACCACCCGGGTCAAGCCGTGCTTTCCCATCGCCTCGGTGATGCTGGCGATGCCGTCGCTGTAGAGGCTGATCGGCTTGCGGGTGAACGGCACGCCCAGCGTGGAGAGGACGACGTCGGCCTCCGCCATGACCTCTGCGGTGGCGCGGCGGTCGTGCACGTCGCCCTCTGCCACGGTCAGCCGTGGATGCTCGATCGGGAAGGTGACCGGGTGCCGGGTGACCGCGACGACGTCGAAGCCGGCGTCGAGCGCTTGCCGGGTGAGCAGGCGGCCGGTCGCGCCGTTCGCGCCGAAGATGACAACTCGCACGGTGACCCCGTTTCGTCCGACTCGGCACGGCTCTCCGTGCCCTCACCCCTAGGTCGGATCTCGCGGCCCATGTGTGACCAGCGGTCTCGTCGAGGACCTGTGCGAGGGCTTGTGAAGGGGAGCCGTGGAAGCCCGCTACCTTCGCGACGTGGAGATCATCCAGCGGATCAGATCGGGTCACGGTGACTTCGTGCTCTTCGCGATCACCCCTCCGAGGCAGTCCACCCCTGCGGAGCGGCTCCCGGAGATCGCGCGCGCCACCGTCGAACGGCTGGACCACCTCGACCTCGACGGCCTGGTCCTTTACGACATCGACGACGAGAGATCCCGCAACCCGGTCGAGCGCCCGTTCCCCTTCAGCCCGACCGTCGACCCGTCCGCCTACCGGGCAGAGCACCTCCAGGTGTGGCGAACGCCGGCCATCGTCTACCGCGCGGTGAGCAAGTACCAACGGGAAGACCTGCGAACGTGGCTCACCGAGCAAGACCCCCGGCGAACATTGACGGTGCTGGTCGGTGCTCCCTCCAGCGGCACCACCCCGGCCCTGTCCCTCGCCGAAGCCCAGGCGCTGCGGAGAGAGCTGAACCCGGAGCTGCTGCTCGGAGGAGTGGCGATCCCCGAGAGGCACAGCCGCCGCGAGAACGAGCACCTGCGCCTGATGGCGAAGCAGGAGGCTGGCTGCCGGTTCTTCGTCTCCCAGGTCGTCTACGACCTCAACGCCGCCAAGAACCTCGTCTCCGACTACCGCTACGAGTGCGAGACTCGGGGACTGGCCCCGGTCCCGATCGTGTTCACGTTCTCCGTATGCGGCTCGATGAAGACCCTCGAGTTCCTTCGCTGGCTCGGGATCGACGTCCCTCGGTGGATCGAGAACGACCTGCGCCACTCGACCGACCCGTTGGCGGCTTCCCTGAAGCAGGCGCAGGCGGCGGCCGTCGAGCTCATCGAGTTCTGCCGCCGCCTCGGAGTTCCCTTCGGGCTCAACGTGGAGAGCGTCTCCATCCGACGCGACGAGATCGCAGCCTCCGTGGACCTCGCTGCCCGGTTGGCGGCCTACGTTCGGGCGTAGCCGAGGTGTCTCCGGACCCCCGAAGCCACGGCCAGGAAATCGTTAGATCGCGTTGGTGAGGCGCCGGCCGAGCGACCCGGCCGGCGCCTCAGCGGAGGAGAACTCAGGCGGCGTCCTCGTGCGGCTCGAGCCGGGTGGGCGCTTCGACCACCTCCGCGGTGCTGCGGCTGAGCGCGAGGCCCCCCGTGGCGACCACTGCGCCGACGATCGAGACTGCGGCTGCGAAGACGAGCCCCGGCCGGAATCCGTCGAGCACCGCTTGGGGTGATGCGCTCGTCTCCGGAGTCGAGGCGATCAGCGCGCTCGTGACGGCGAGGACGATCGCGGCGCCCACCTGCATCGCGGTCTGCAACACACCGGCGGCGAGACCCTGCTCCTCATCGTCGATCCCGCTCGTGGCGAGGATGTTGACGGCCGGGAAGCCGACCCAGCCGATGCCGATGAGGAGCACGGCGGGCAGGAGCATCGTGGGGTACGACGGCGCGGTGTCGATCCGCAGGAAGGCCAGGTAGCCCACGGCCATCACGGAGAGGGTCACTGCGATGATCCGGCCCGGACCGAACCTGTCGACGAGCCGGTCGGAGAAGACCGCCGAGCCCGCGACCATGACGCCGACCGGCAACAGCGCGAGCGCGAGGTGGAGCGGACTCCACCCCAGGGTGTCCTGGAGGAACAGCGTGACGATGAACTGCCAGCTGAAGTAGGAGCCGGCTATCGCGACAATGGCGAGGCTGGCACGCAGCAAGGTCGACTTCCGCAGGATGCCGAGCCGGACCAGGGGATGACGCACCCGGCGCTCCACGGCGACGAAGGCGATGAAGAGCGCGACCACGAGCACGAACGAGGCGAGCGTCCTTGCCGAGCTCCAGCCCACGCTCGGGGCGCTCACGACCGTGTAGACGAGCAGCAGCATGGGCGACGCGGCCAGTGCGGCACCGACGAGGTCGTGGCCTCCTCCCTCTGCCGGACGGTCGTGGGGGAGCAGTCGCCACGCGGCGCCGAGCGCGGCCACCGCGATCGGCACGGGGAGCAGGAAGGTCCAGCGCCAGCCGATCCCGGTCATCAGGCCGCCGAAGAGCAGGCCGGAGGAGTAGCCGCCCGCGCCGAAGACCGTGTAGATCGAGAGGGCGCGGTTGCGGGCCGGCCCCTCGGCGAACGTGGTCGTGATGATGGAGAGCCCGGTCGGCGCCGTGAAGGCGGCGGCCAGGCCCTTGACGAAACGGGTGAGGATCAGCAGCGGCCCGGAGCTGACCAGGCCACCGGCGAGCGAGGCGACCGCGAAGACGCCGAGGGCGATCAGGAAGACCCGTCGCCGGCCGACCAGGTCGGCGGTGCGACCGCCGAGCAGCAGCAGTCCGCCGTACCCGAGGACGTAGCCGCTCACGAGCCACTGGAGGGTGGAGGTCGACAGGTCGAGCTCGGTGCCGATCGAGGGGAGCGCGACGCCGATCATCGACACGTCGAGCCCATCGAGGAAGAGCACGATGCAGAGGGTGATGAGCATGGCCCAGGTCCGACCGGTCCAGTTGGGCGTGGCCACGGTCCCCGGGGTGCTCGTGGTGAGGGAGGGCGGATTCATGACCATGACGCTTCCATGCACGTGCATTCAATGCAAGCGCAATTAATGTTGTTGCATAGAACTCTTGTGGGTCGCTAGGATGCCCGCATGACAACGAGGTCGGAGGTCGCGCTTGTCGGCGAGTGGCGCACGCTCCTCGATCGTCATGCGGCCGTGAGCTGCGCGCTCGAGCGCGAGCTCCACGAGCGGCACGGCCTCGGACTGAGCGAGTTCGAGGTGCTCGACCGACTGGTCGACGCCAACTGCGGCAGCTACCGCATGCACGACCTCGCCAAGGACATCCACCTCAGCCAGAGCGCGCTCTCCCGCGCGGTCGCTCGGCTGGAGAAGGACGGGCTCGTCACCCGCGGGGCCTGCGAAGACGACCGGCGAGGTGTGTCGGTGTGCCTGACCGGCAAGGGCGCTAGGACCCATGACGAGGCGCTGCCGACACACCGGGAGGTCCTGCGCGCGACGTGGGACGCAGCGGACCGCTGACGCCTCGCCACGCGTCGTACGTGAGCGGCTCGTCCGCCCGTGAGGAGCGCAGTCGCCTGACGATCACGTGGCGCCCTGGTGTGAGAGCATCGCCGCTGCGATCTGGTCGGCTTGGGCTGCGGGGATCGAGTGGTGACTGGCCGACTCGAGATGGGCGACGGTGACGGCTGGGTAGCTGGCCGCGGTACGCGCCAGCGCAGCAGGGTCGTGTGCTCGGCCGCGGTCCGCCACGAGGACCAGTGTCGGGCATGACATGCCTGCGAGCTGGTCATGGGTCGGCCGGCGCGGTCGGACGACGCGGGCTCGGGGCAGCGAGGTCGCCAGACCCGCGACCTCGGCCCACCGTCGGTCGACGCTCGTGCCGGCGGTCTCCCACGTGAGGAAGGAGTGCCACCGGGCGGGCGAGGGCCGCAGCAGGAACGGAAGGGCGCGCAGCACGTAACGCGCCGACAGGCTGCCGAAACAGTTGGTGGGATCGACCAGCACGAGACGGTCCACGATCTCCGGCCTGGAGAGCGCGTAGGAGCAGGCAAGCCAGGCTCCGTAGGAGTGACCCACGAGGCCGACCCTGGACCGGCCGGTCCACCGCACCACGTCGTCGAGCCATCCGAAGAGGTCCTCGGGCCGACGCGGAGGACGGTCGGCCTGAGAGCGGCCGGCGTCGCCGATCAGATCGATCGCGTGCAGCCGCTGGGTGCGTGCCAGGTGCGGCACCAGCGGTGCCCACGATCCGGAGGTGGCGCCGTGACCGTGCAGGAGGACCGTCGCCGGGGCCGTCTCGGGTCCCCAGCTGGTGACTCGGGTGCGGCCGGCCCCGGTCGGGACGTCGTCGACATCGGTGGGCAGGCCGGTCGAGTCGAGCAGCGCATCGAGGGCGGCGAAGAAGTCGACATGGCTCGTCATGCTCGACAGATTACCTCACTCAGTGAGGTAATCTGTTCGACATGGGAGACGTGGTCGAGCCTGACGGACCGAGACGACGGGAGCCGCCGCGGGTGGTCCACCTCCTCCGGGCCTTCGCGTTCGCCTACGCGGACCGGACGTCCGCGATCGCCGCGGACATCGGCCTGCACCCCACGGACCTCCGAGCGCTCGTGGAGCTTCTCGACGCGGAGAGGCAGGGGCGCCAGCTCACGGCGGGCGGGTTGGCGCAAGCACTGGGGATGACGACGCCGGCCACCGCAGCGCTCCTGAAGCGTCTGGAACGTCGAGGGCTCCTGGCTCGCCGACGTAGTCAGCTCGACGGGCGCCGCGTCGAGCTGGTCGCCAGCCCGGCCGCGCTCGAGCTGGGCTGGCATCACTTCGGCGAGCTCGTCGACCTGCTCGCCGAGATCGCCGGCCACTTCGAGCCGCGGACGACCCTGGCGATGGAGGAGTTCCTGGGTGACGCGTTGGACGTTCTGCGAGGCGATCGTGGCGGCGGTACGGCGGGGTGACGCGGGGCTGCATCTGGTGGTGGGTGTTCCGATGAGACTGTCGGGGCCGCAGTCGATCGATCCTGCCTGCCCTCGCTGCCGACGTTCCAGCCAGGATCACCCACGACGAGGGCGTTGATGCTCTGGGGTCGAGTGTGAACGGGTCAGTTGCTGATGGCGGACTGGTCACTCACTTGGCGCGTGGGTTGCGGCGGATGAGTGCGCTTCAGCCGTTGTAGCCCGACTCGGCAAGGAGCACGGACTCGAAGAACCGGCCGTCCTCGTCTTCGAGGTCCAGAGGAATCACGGGACGCCAGAGCGCGAGGAGCAGGTCCGGGGCGGTGATCGACCGTCCCTCGTCGGCGACCTCGACCCGAGTGTGTTCACTCAGCCAGCGAGCCAGTTCCTCGGCTGGGGTGCCGAAGACGTCGACGCCCGCGTACTCGACGACGTCGGTATCGGTTGTCGGGCGACCGAACTCAATCGCCTCCACAGAGCCAGTCGAGTCGAAGTAGACGAACGTCACCAAACCCGAGGGTCGTTCAACGACGAGTGAGACGCTGGTCTCGTTCCCGCGGTGAAAGTCAGAGGGGCTTCCCAGGGCTCTGCAGCTCCGGATCGCCTCGGGCCGCGATGCCCCGATGGTGATGCCCGCCGCGTCGGTCGGAGGCCGAAGGTCGATCCGCATGCAAGAAGTTGAGCACGCCCTGCCCACGCACCGGTGAAGTCACTGCACTCGTCTCGGCCCGGGGTCCGGCATCGCGGTACGGCGAGGCAGGAGCCCGTCAGAAGGAGAAGTCCGCTGGCGCGCCTTCACCGACTCTGCCATCGACCGCTTCACGAAGGATGTCTGCGTGTCCCGTGTGGCGCGCATACTCCTCGATCATGTCCAAGAGCATCGCGCGTACGGTCGGTGTCTTGCCGCCGGGCCAGGTGAAGGAGGCCGGCCCGTCGAGTCCACGCTCCGCCATGACATCGGCGACGATTCGACGCGAGCGATCGACCGCGTCCAGCCACAGTCGATAGATCTTCTCGGGAGAATCCTCGGCGCCGGTGCGCCAGTCCCAGTCGGGGTCCGCGTCGAAGTCGACGCCGTCCCACGGGGAGCCGTACTCCTCGCCGGCAAGCTTGACCGCCAGCCAGTCGGCCTCGACCAGAGCCACGTGCTTGACCAGGCCCCCGAGCGTCATCGAGCTGGCGGCCGTCGTAGCGCGTAGCCCCGTCTCGTCGAGCCCGCCCGTCTTCCAAGCGAAGGTCCGTCGGTTCCGCTCGAGAACTGACAGCAACTCCTCGGATTCACCGTGAACCGCGGGCCCGAGGGAGTCGCGAGTCGATTCAGTCATGGCGGGAGGATAGTGAGCCCCCTTGCATGCACGCGCTCGCATCTCGGGCGGATCAGACGTGTCGTGGCGGCAGATCCTGATGTCCGGAGGTGGGTGGCACCGAGGGTTCGTGGCGTGAGGACGGCTCGCGTCGACGCGCGAGATGGACCATGAGGTCCGCGGAGATCTCCACCGTCGCCGGCAGGACGGTCGAGATGTGCCGGTAGACCTGCTGCTGCACGGCGGCCGGAAGCTCCAGATAGGCCGATACGGTCGACAGATAGCCGACGTAGTCGGCTGCGGACATGGTGAAACGCCGCTCGATCACCGACTGCTGAACATCGACGAACCACTCGGATCGCTCCAGCTCCGTACCCGGCCATTGCAGGCGCGCCTCCGGAGCCGTCCCGTCCGGCGAAGGAACCTCATCGCTCGCGAGAAACGGTGCCCGTGCCTCCTGCACCACCCGCTCCACCGACGGGTCCGCCAACCGCACCGGACCGCCGAAGTTCGCGAACACCCCACCCGGACGCAGGAGGGCGGCCACGCGTGACCACCGGCCCTCAGGACGCGTCCAGTGCAATGCCGCCGCGGAGTACACCAGCCCGAAACGCTTCGCCAGAGGAAGGTCCTCGAACCGAGCTTGCAGCGTCGTCACGTGCGGCACCCGCTTGCGCAGCTCGTCGAGCATGGCCGCGTCAGGCTCGCTCGCGGTGACCATGACCCCCGCCTGCGCGAACAGACGGGTCGCCTTGCCCGTACCGGCCCCGACCTCGAGCGCTGACCGAATCGGCTGGCCGGCGTAGGCCCTCACCTGCTCGACGATCTCGCCTGGATACCCGGGCCGGAACTGCTCGTAGGCTTCGGCCACACCTCCGAAACTCAAGGCACGACCAGACATGCCCGCAGCGTCGCACGATCGCCACGTCGACGCCTCGCCGTTGTTCGCGACCCCCGCCATGCCCGCCCGCTCATCGACACCCGCTCATCGACACTCGTGGGTAGCCGGTGTAGCAGTGGGTCGCGACCCGTGCGGCGCCGATGGCGCGTCAGCTCTGGCTCACCAGGTTCGGGCACGGGCGGCCCGAGATGACGTCGACGACGTTGGACAAGGTGGTCGTCGCGATCGCCGACAGCGCCTCGTGTGTCAAGAACGCCTGGTGAGCGGTGATCAGGACGTTCGGGAAGGTCAGCAGGCGGGCGAACGTGTCGTCGCCCAGCACCTCGGTGCTGCGATCCTCGAAGAACAGCTCGTCCTCCTCCTCGTAGACGTCGAGTGCGAGCGACCCGATGCGACGTGACTTGAGCCCTTCGACCACGGCGGCCGTGTCGATCAGCGCCCCGCGGCCCGTGTTGACGAGCATCATTCCGGGCCGCAACGTCGCGACCGCGTCGGCGTTGATCAGGTGCCGGGTGTGGGGCGTGAGTGGACAGTTGAGGGAGACGATGTGCGCCTCGGCCAGTCCGGGGGCCAGGTCGACGTACTCGATGCCGAGGTCGAGAAGGTGGGCGTCGTGAGAGGGGTCGACGGCAAGTACGCGGCACCGCAGGTGCCACAGCAGGCGGGCGACGATGGCACCGATCTGTCCCGTGCCGACGACGGTGGCGGTCTTGCCGGCCAGGTCGAAACCGACCAGTCCGTCGAGCGAGAAGTTGCCGTCGCGGACGCGCGCGTGAGCCCGCGGGATGTGCCGGTTGAGCGCAAGGATCAGGGCAAGGGTGTGTTCGGCCACCGCGTTCGGCGAGTACGCGGGGACCCGGACGACGGTGATCCCGAGCCGGGACGCGGCGGCCAGGTCGATGTGGTTGTAGCCCGCACTTCGCAAGGCGACGCACGTCGTCCCACCAGCAGCGAGGCGATCGAGGACCGGCTCGCCGAGGTCGTCGTTGACGAACGCGCAGACCACCGGCGATCCGGCGGCGAGGGCCGCGGTGTCGGTCGTCAGTCGGGTGTCGACGTAGCGGATGGCGACCTGGTCGGCCACCTCGCCGAGCGCGGCGTCGAACGAGTCGCGGTCGTACCGCCGCGCCGAGAACATGACCATGGGAATCGGCGTGTTCATGTCGACATCTTCCGCCTCTCCTCAGGGTGCCGGCCATCGGGTCAGGAGGCACGAGGGCGTCGGCACGGCTCAGCGGCCCGTTCCGTCGCCTCATGGTCGGTCACACCACCACGGTGCCGGTGCAGGTGCGATTCTTGAAGGTCGCACGGGCGCGGATCTTGTCGGGGCCCGGCCTGTTCGCGATCTTCTTCTCGACCGAGAACGAGCCACTTCGCCCGGCAGTCCTGGCATGCCGTGCCACGACAAGAGCACCGTCGTCCCTGATCCGTACGGTCCAATTCTGGCCGGCACGGTTCGAGTCGACCTCGAACTCGACCTCGATCCTGCCGTCGTCGTGCTTGGCCTTCAGCTTCAGATGGCCGCCGTGGATGCAGGCGCCGCTGGTCCGGACGCCGTCGTCGCCCGTGGCCGATGCCGGACCGGCCGCGGCCGTGAAGCACGTGGTGAGACCGAGTGCGATCGCCCCGGTCCCGACGAGAGCCCGCCTACGAAGTTGATGCAGCATGGTTGCCTCCTGGTCAGTGGATCGATGCCACCAGCGTCGTGAGGCGCGGGTCTTAGTCGCAATCAGACGATGGGACTAGACCCTGGTCGGGGCAGGGGCACGCCCGTAAGGCGCTGAGGGCGGCCGTCGCTTCGCTGATCTGTCGGAGATCAGGCGACTGCCCGATGTGCCCCTCCACCTCAGACGACGAGCATCGTGGTGAAGGAAGAGTCGGAGCGGTGAGGAGCAACCCATGTACGGAACCTCGCATCACCAGGACGTCGCGAAGCCCGAGGTCGAGTCCCGCTTCGGCGGGCTCCGGCACGCCGTCGGCGGTCGCCGACGACGCCGGTCGGTCGCCGAAGCAGGCGGAGGTGTCGACGGCGCGACGTTCGCCACCGCGGCGGGGGCGGCCATCCTGCTGGCCGGGCGCTGACGTCGGAGCCACCTCGACGCAGGGCCGCGTACGCAGGTCGCCACCGGGCGTTCGAGAGACTGGGCCACATGACTTCCTGGACGCCTGGCTGGGGCGCGTTTCCGCCCGCCCTGCGTGAGTTCTGGACCGAGCGCCACCTCTGCACCTTCACAACCGTGCGCACCGACGGCCGGCCCCACGCGGTGCCGGTCGGCGTGGCGATCGACCATGAGGAGCGGTGCGCCTGGGTCATCACCCACGGCGCCTCGCAGAAGGCTCGCCACGTGGCGGCCGCCGGAGCCGAGGGGAGCGCCGTGGCCGCCTGCCAGGTCGCCGGCGCACGGTGGTCCACCCTCGAGGGCCGCGCGCAGGTCCTGACAGAGCCAGCGGCCGTACGCCGAGCGGAGGAGTGCTATGCCGGGCGCTACCGCGTGCCCCGGCCGAATCCCCAGCGCGTCGCCGTCCGGATCGAGATCGACCGGTTCCTCATCTCGACGACGCTCGCCGGCTGACAACGGGTCAGCTAGTGCGACGCGGCGACGGTCGCGCCGACTGCCTTCCGGTAGATCGAGTAGGACGACACCAGTGCCCACACGCTCTCGAGCAGGATGAAGCCCCACTCGTGGCCGGCAACGGCGGTCGCGGCCAGGGCACTCGAGCCGAGCGCGTTCGCCGCGAGATAGCGATAGGACGACTGCGTCAGACGCCCGCTCAGGGCGGCGATGAACGCGACGAGGATCAGGAGAGACCCAGCGATCTGAACGACGTCGTACATGACGAGACCTCCAACGACGCCGTCTTGTCGCTGTCCGGGTACGGCGTGCCTCGTCCGGGACGTCCGACCCGGACGTCGCGCTCAGTATGCCGTCAGCACGACCTCGGAGCGTCACCCGCAGCGAAACGGTCGGGCCGCTGGGCGACACGCGTGTGCGTTCTGGGGCGCAGGACACGAGGCGCCGTACCGCCCGGTGCCGGGTTGTGGGAGCCTCCGGTGTGCCCACGCGTGTCTTCGACGACGGTTCTGCCGAGATCCCGAGCCCTGTGCCCGGCGCGCCGAGGCGGGTGATCGTCGTCGGTGCCGGTATCGCCGGGCTCACCGTGGCCAACGCGCTCACCGCGGCCGGCGTCGACTGCGTCGTCGTCGAGGCGCGAGACCGGATCGGGGGGCGGCTCCACACCGTCGAGGTCGACGGGCACGTGGCGGATCTCGGCGGTGCCTGGATCCACCATCCCGACGACAACGTCCTGAGTCACTGGATCGAGCAGGCGGCGGTGCCGTGGATCGTCGATCCGACCGGCACCCGGTTCACCGGGGCCGACCTCGCCGAGGGCCGCCGGCTGACGGCCGAGGAGCTCGAAGGCGTCGGGTACGCCGTCTTCGAGCCCGTCGCCGAGCGCGTCCGCGCCGAGCTCGCGGCGGGCGGGACGGACCGGTCGGCGGCCGAGGCGGTCGAGGAGTACCTCGCAGCGGCCGGGCCGGGCGGCGCCGAGAACGAGCGGCTCTGGCAGCTGATGGCCGCCATGGTCGAGCAGGACGGCGCCGGGCCGTTGGAGGGCATCTCCGCGCGGTGGGCGCTGACCGAGGACATGTTCGTCGGCGACGTCGTGGACAACGTCCCGGTGGACGGCTACCGATCGGTCCTGGGGCCGCTCGCGGCCGGCAGTGCCCTCCGACTCGGTGTTCCCGTCCGGCGCATCGAGCAGAACGAGGACGGGGTCGTCGTCACCGGCGACGGCTGGTCCGAGGCCGGCAGCCACGTGGTCGTCACCGTGCCGCTCGGCGTACTCAAGGCGGGCGCGATCGACTTCGAGCCGCCCCTCCCAGCGCAACGGCAGGACGTCATCGACCGCACCGGCTTCGGGAACATGGAGAAGGTCGTCCTCGCGTTCGCCCAGCCGTTCTGGCGCGACCGGGATCCCGGGCTGCAGCACTCGATCATCTATCCCGCCGACCGCAGGGAGGCGGCGACGTGGACGTGGGACTTCGGGCTCGCGCCGACGCTGATGTTCCTGGTCGCGCACAGCGCGGCCCCGTCGATGTGGCGCGACCCCGAGGGGTGGGCGCTGGAGCAGCTCGAGGCCGTGTACGGCGACCCGCTACCGGCCGCGCCGACCGGATCGGTGAGCACCGACTGGCTCCACGACGAGTTCGCCCTCGGCGCCTATGCCCACGTCCGCCCCGGCGAGCAGGCCTCGGACCTCGACGTGCTCGGCGAGCCGGTCGGCCGGATCTGCTTCGCGGGTGAGCACACGACGAGTGAGCGTGCCGGGTACGCGGACGGTGCGATGACGAGCGGCCTCCGGGAGGCCAAGCGCCTGCTCCAGCAGCCCGACGTACGACTCGTGGCGCCCGACGCGACCGGCGACTGAGTCGCGCTCACTCGACGAGACCCGCCCGCGAGAACCGCACCTCCTCCAGGTCCAGCCGGGTCTGCACCTGGCGCAGCACGATGTCGTCGATCCGCTGCTCGTCGCGTAGCTCGAGGAGCGCCTCCCGGCGGCGCGCGATGAGTGCCAGCGACAGGCTCGTGTATTGGTCGTCGTGCTGGACGACCGGGTCCCCGTCGCTCCCGGCCGCAGCCACGAGCCTGCGCTGCTTGTCGAGATCGTGGCGGACCCGGCTGACCACCCGCTCGCCGATGCCGAGCTCGGTGGCGGTGGCGTCGATGGTCTCGATCGCCGCATCGAGGGTGAAGATCTCGGCGAGCTGGAGCTCCTCGGCGACCGAGTTGTCGGCAGGCAGTCGGGCGAAGCGCACCACCGACGGGAGGAGCAGGGCTTGGAGGAGGGTCAGCACGATCACTCCTGACGTGACGAGCACGATCAGGTCCCGGTCGGGGAAGGGGGCGCCGGAGTCCAGCGTGTGCGGCACGGCGAGGACCGCGGCGAGCGACACCGCCCCACGGAAGCCGGCCATCGCACTCACCGTGCGCTGACGTGCGCCCACCCGGCGCAAGCGTTGCGCGGGGCGGCGGTCGAGGATCCGGATCAGGTACGGCGTGGTGTAGGTCCACACCCACCGCACCCCGATCACGACCGCGGTCACCACGAGGGTGGCCACCAGCGCGTGCCGAACGGACGTGCTGGCGAGGCTGCGGAACGCCGACTGCGCCGAGATCCCGATGAGGACGAAGAGGGCGCTGCTCAGCACCGTCGTGGAGACCGCCCAGAAGGGGAGGGCGAGCTGCCGCGTGGCCGCACCCGTGATCCGGGGCGTCACCTGGCTCATGAACAGCCCGCAGCAGACGACAGCCAGAACGCCTGACGCATGGATGACGTCGGCCAGCAGGAACGCCGCGAACGGAGTCACCAGCATCGCGATGGCCTCGAGCATCGGGTCGTCCATCCGGCGGCGTACCTGCCAGCTGACGAGCCCGACCAGGCCTCCGGCCAGGACGCCGCCACCGTAGGCGAGCACCAGGAGCCAGGTGACGTGCCAACCGGTCAGCTGCTCCTCGCCGACGGTGACCCCGACCGCCAGTCCGTAGATGACCAGCGCGGTGCCGTCGTTGATGAGGCTCTCGGCGCGCAGCACCGTGACCGTACGGCGGGGCAGGTCGCGGGCCAGGACACCGACTGCAGTCGCGTCGGTCGGCGCGAGCGCCGCACCGAGCACCCACGCCGGACCCCACTGCATGCCGAGCGCGTGTGCGGCCCACGCGACGGCGGCTGCCGTGGCCACCACCAGCACCGTGCTGGTCAGCACGACGACCCGCAGGTTGTTGCGGATCTCTCGCAGCGAGGTGGTCAGGCTCTCCCAGTAGAGCAACGCGGGAAGGAACAGGAGAAGGACGACCTCCGGCGGCAGCTGGGCCTCTCGCAAGTGCGGCGCGAACCCGGTCAGCACGCCGACGAGGACCAGCAGGATGGCGGGAGCGATCGGATAGCGACGCGCCAGCGCGCCGCACGCCACGAGGGCGACTCCGAGCAGGACGACCATCTCGAGTCCGAACACGGGCCCATCTTCGTCAGAGTCGGCTGGCACGACCACCTCGGGTGGCGTGGTGCCTCGGTGGATACCCACACCGACCGGAGAGCCAGCACCGTCGTCAGGGGTCGGGAGTGCGGCTGCCACGACGACGACCACCCAGCCGGAGCGAGGACGACATCGCCCGTGCAGAGGCGACCGCCGTCGTGGCCCGAACGCCTGCGGCGCCGCTGCCGTCAGACGGATAGCATCCGACAGATGTCCGCTCCGCCCGGCCTGAGCCGGTACCTCGGCATACGCGCTCTGCCCTGCACGGTCACGCTGACCTCGCGCGGGGCGTACTGGTGAACGGCCGCCGTCTGGGCGTCGAGGAGGAGCTCCTCCTCAGCGACGTGGTGACCGGTGAGGTGCGACCGCTGGCGCGTGAGGTGTTGGCAGGATGTGAGGGGGTCGGCGACGACGACAACGGCGCTTCGCTCAAGCACGAGTTCTTCCTCGCCCAGGTGGAGGTGGCGACCGGACCGCACACCGACATCGGTTCGGTCCGCAACGAGCTGGCCGGTGGCCGCGCACGGATCGCGGACGTCGGGGCGGCGATGGGGGTCGCGCCCCTGGCGGTCCCGGGTCCCGTCCTCGCCATGACGTCGACCGGCCGCAAGATCTCGCCCGGAGATCGGTACTCGGCCGTCGACCTGCACTACGGGGAGACGGCGCGTCAGTCCTTGATGTGCGCCATGCACGTCCACGTCGAGGTGGCCGATCCGGAGGAGGGAGTCGCGGTCATCGACCGCGTACGTCCCTGGATCCCTGTCCTGCTCGCGTTGAGCACGAACTCGCCCTTCTGGCACGGGGTCGACACCGGGCACGCCAGCTGGCGGTCGCGGGTGTGGAACATGTGGCCGACGAGCGGGCCGGCGGAGCTCTTCGGGAACGCCGACGCATACCGCGCTCGAGCGAAGGACATGGTCGCTCGCGGCGCGGCGCTCGACGAGGGCCTGATCAACCTCGACGTGCGACTCTCCCACCGCTACCCGACGGTGGAGTTCCGCGTCGCTGACGTGTGCACCGACCTCGATGACGCGATGGTGATTGCGGCTCTGGCCCGCGCCCTCGTCGTGCACTTCGCGGAGCGCGCGGGTGACCCGCCGGACGCGTGGCGCGTGGACGAGCTGCGCGCTGCAGCCTGGAGAGCTGCCCGGTTCGGGCTGGCGGACCGGCTGGTGTCACCGGCGTCGCGCGAGCTCGCGCCGGCCGCTGACGTCGGGCAGCAGCTGGCGGACCTGGTCGCCGAGCCCCTCGAGACCGCCGGTGACACCGAGCTCGTGAGGGCCGGCCTGCACACGTTCATGACCCGCGGCACCGGCGCGACCCGACAACGCGACGCACTGGCCGCCGGTGGCGCCATGGCAGACGTCGTCGCCGACCTTCGCCGGCGGACCCTCCGGTTCTGACGCGACGGGGCGACGAACCTGGGTCCGCCCCTCCCTCAGCGAGCGGTCTTGTGACCCACGCGCCGGTCGCGTACCGCCTCGTGGGTGAGGTCCAGCGCCCGCTGGGAGGTCTCGTAGGTGCGCTGGGCGACGCCCACGAACACGCAGTCGACGACCGTGAGCTGGGCGAGGCGACTGGCGGTGGCGCCGGAGCGGAACGTCGTCTCGCGGGCCGCGGTCGTGAGGAGGTGGTCGGCGAGGCGGGCGAGAGGCGAGCGCGGGAAGTTGGTGACCGCGACCGTCACGGCTCCCCGTCGTCGGGCCAGGGCGAGTGCGTCCAGCGTGTCCGCGGTGGCGCCGGAGTGGGAGATCGCGACGGCCACGTCGGACCCGGTGAGCAGGGCCGCACTCGTCAGCGCGACATGGGTGTCGTTCCAGGCGAACGCGACCCGGCCGATACGGTGCAGCTTCTGCTGGAAGTCCAGGGCGACGAAGCCACTGGCGCCGACGCCGTACACGTCGACGCGACGGGCCTCGACGATGGCGTCGACGACCGCGTGCAGGGTGCCGAGGTCGAGCTGATCGGCCGTGTCCTCGACGGCGCGGGCGTCGGCGAAGGCGATCGTGGCGACGACCTTGTCGAGGTCGTCGTCGGCCGCGATGTCGCCGGTGGCGTCATGGCCGTTGCCGGCCTGGTGGCGGCCTGCCTCAGCCGCCAGGGAGAGTCGGAGCGCGGGATAGCCGGTGAACCCGACCGCGCGGCAGAACCTGATCACGGTCGTCTCCGACGTTGCGCACTGCCGCGCGAGCAGGCCGATCGTCGAGGCCGCGACCGCGGCCGGGTCGGTGAGCACGCACTCGGCGACGCGGCGTTCGGCCGGGGCGAGCGAGGGCAGCAGGGCGCGGATCCGGACCGTCGTGGCCGGCGCGGCTTCGGGCATGCGGGACCTCAGTTCGGGGACGACTGCCAGCCGGTGGTCGTGAAGGCGCTGTCCGCGACCGGCTCACCGTCGACGCGGACGTCGTCGACGTAGACGCCACGACCCTGGTAGAGCGAGTCGGAGGCGTAGCGCCAGCGAACCAGTACGCCGTCACCCGCGGAGCCGGCGGTGGGCAGTGTCGCACCGGCGTGGTGCCAGCGCCGGCCGCCGAACCCGGAGACCGTGCCGTCCGTGTCGGTCTCGACCGGCCCGTCTCGCATCGAGAACGGCACCGGGGACCAGGTCGAGCCATCGTCGGTGGAGGCCTCCAGACTGACGATGTCGTAGCCCGCCTCGGTGTCGTACCAGAGCCCGAAGGACAGCGCACCGCCCGAGGTGGCGGGCGCGGACAGCGTGACGGTCCGCGCGTCACCGACACCGGAGAACCAGGCGTCGTCCCCCACGAGCGGGTGCACCGCGAGCGCCCGGGCCAGGTCCCGCGCGACCGCGCGGCGCGCCGGGTTGTTGCTGCCCCAGTCACGGCTCGGGTGCACCCGGTTGGTGAGGAGGATGACGAACGAGTCCGACATCGGGTCGATGACCAGCGAGGTGCCGGTGAAGCCGGTGTGCCCGAAGGTGACCGGGGTGGACAGACCGTCCATGTACCAGCGCTGGTCCAGCTCGAACCCGAGCCCGTGGGAGTCGCCGGGGAACCGGGCGTTCTGGTTGACCAGCATCGCCCGGACCGTGTCCTCCTGGAGGATCCGGGTGTTGCCGTAGCGGCCGCCGTTGAGCAGCGTGCGGGCGAGGACGGCCAGGTCGTGGGCGGTCGAGAAGAGCCCGGCGTGGCCGGCGACGCCGCCGAGCGACCAGGCGTTCTCGTCGTGCACCGCGCCGCGGATCATCGGCCGCCCGGCCCACGGCTCCGCCTCGGTGGCCGCGATCCGGTCCTGCAGGCTCGCCGGCGGGTTGAACATCGTGTCGGTCATCCCGAGAGGGCCGGTGATGCCGTCGCTGATCACCGTGTCCAGCTTCTGCCCGGTGACCGTCTCCACCACCATGCCCAGCGTGATCAGGCTGAGGTCGGAGTAGAGGTAGGTCTCGCCGGGCTTGGCGATCGGCCTGACGGCCAGCACCGCGGCCAGCCGTTCCGCGGGCGTCGGATAGGCGCTGTAGAGCGGGAGCCAGGCCGGCAGGCCGGCGGTGTGGGTGAGGAGGTTCCTGATCGTCACGTCGCCCTTGCCGTTCTGGGCGAACGCGGGCAGGTACGTCGCGACGGGCGCGTCGAGGTCGATCCGGCCGGCCTCGACCTGCTGCAGCACCGCGATCGTCGTGAACGTCTTGGTGACCGACGCCAGGTCGAAGATGGTGTCCGGGCGCACCGTCACCTGCTGGTCGGCGGGGAGCTCGGTGCCGGCGTCGGCGTAGCGCACGGCCTTGCCGGCTGCGTCCTCCACGGGAACGACGCCGTGGCGGGAGGCGAGCACCACGCCGCCGGCGTACTGCGGGTGGGTCGGCGAAGGCCCCAGGAAGGAGCGCAGGTCGGTCGACATCTGCTGCAGCGGTCCCGGCAGCAGCTGTGCCTGCTCGGGCGTGCCCGCTCGGAGCTGGTGGTGCTGGAAGCGGAGGTCCTCCGCCGTCACGTCGAACGGCTTCGGGACCTTCCTGATGGGCTTGTCCGGCGTGGAGCCGGGCATCGGGTGCGCAGGGCCGGCGGTCACGGCGAGCAGACCGAGCATCAGCGCCTGTGCCGCGACCAGCGCCCGCCTCACGGCCGGCGCCCGGGATAGAGCAGGTACCGCTCCCGCACGGCGCGGAACTCGGCCAGCTCGCCCTGCCAACCGGCGACGACCTCGTCGGCGTCGGCGCCCCCGTCGATCGCCCGGCGCACCTGGTCGGAGCCGGTGAGCCGGTCGATCCAGAACGGTGCCGTGGTCTCGCGCCAGGCGAAGTCCTCCGGGTAGAGGTCGCGGGCGGCGACGATCATCGTGATCGCCGTCCGGATCACGTCGAGCTCCGCCCGGTCTCCGACGTGCAGCTGCACGCCGCCGCAGGTCACGCCGGCGTGCTTGGACGACGTCGGCGCGAAGTAGGCCTCGCGGAACGCGACGCCGGACAGCCCGCGCTCGTTGAGCGCCTCGGCCCAGCGGTGGTCGACGTACGGCGCCCCGATGAGCTCGAACGGCCGCGTCGTGCCCCGGCCCTCGGAGAGGTTCGTCGCCTCGAACAGGCAGGTTCCCGGATAGACGACCGCCGTCTCGATCCGCGGCATGTTGGGGGAGGGCATCACCCACGGCTGCCCGGTCTCCTCGCCGTACATCGAGCGCCGCCAGCGCCTCACCGGCGACACGGCCAGGTCGACCTGGCCCCTCGCGTCCGGGTCGTCCGGCAGGAACTCGCCGTTGAACAGACCGGCCAGCTCGCCCACGGTCATCCCGTGCTGCTGGGAGATCGCCTTGCGGCCGACGAAGCTGGCGTACTGCGGGTGCATGACGGGCCCGTACGCCGCCGTGGCACTGATGGGGTTCGGGCGGTCGGGCACCACGAACCGCACGCCGGCGAGCGCGGCGGCGACCATGCAGTCGTACATCGTCCAGATGTAGGTGTAGAACCGGGCGCCGACGTCCTGGATGTCGAACATCACCGTCTCGACGTCGGCCGCGCGGAAGAAGCCGGCGATCTGTGCCGGCGTCTTGCCGTAGGTGTCGTAGACCGGCACGCCCGCCCGGGGGTCGACGTAGCTCCCCTCGGAACCGCCGGCCTGGGCGCTGCCCCTGAACCCGTGCTCGGGCCCGAAGGCGGCCACGAGGTCGACCCGGCTGTCGCCGGCCATGACATCGACCTCGTGCCGCAGGTCCTCGACGATGCCGGTGGGGTTGGAGACCAACCCCACGCGCTGGCCGGCCACCAGTCGATAGCCGTCGAGGGCGAGGTTGTCGAAACCGGTGAGCACGCCACCGCCGGCCTGAGGGCTCGGGGCGGACGCGAGGACGGGTGGGGCGGTCGAGACGACGGCACCCGCCCCGGCGGTGGTGAGAGCAGTGCGCAGCAGGCTGCGGCGCTGGATCGGACGGGCCATGCCAGTACCTCCGAGCAGGTCTGGAAAAGCGATGGGTGTAGGTGAATTACCGCTGGCGCCTTATGAGCGGTGAGTTTCCTACGCCGTCGGGCGGCGGGTCAATGCCTTCGCCTGCGGGGGAGGGCGGCGACAGATCGGTCAGTGCCGCTTCTGGATGAGCACGACGTAGCCGAGTGCGACGCCCAGACCTGCCACGATCGGACCGAGCGAGTGAGCGGCGCCGGACGCTGTGAAGGTCCAGATCGCCCCGAGGACGATCAGCGCGAGCGCGACCAGCGACCCCAGGATCTTGATCGCGACACTCGAGCTGCCGTAGCGGTTGCCGAGATCCGACTTGTTCATCGCCGCACAGGCTAGCCGAGGCCGCGGCCTGGTGGCTCGACGCCGCCGTCGTCCGTCCCCGAGCCGGACCCGGTCAGGTCCCGTCCTCGGTCAGGGCCGTGGACGGCAGCCAGTCCGCTCCAAGGAGCTGGGCGAGGTCGGCGAGACCGGTGGTGTCGCTGCCCACCATGTCGGAGGCGGCCGCGATCCTCTCCACCATCACCTTGCCGACCTGCTCCTCGACCGTGCCCTCGGCGTAGGCGATGTGCCACGGCGAGACCTGGTGGTCGCGGTGGGTGCGGCCGGTCACCTGACGTGCGGCGATGCCCGAGAAGCGGGCCTGGTGGAAGACGCCGACGCGCGGTTCGGTGCTCGCGCGTCGGCCGTCGGCGAGCGTCTCGCCGGCGTGCAGGCTGATCGAGGCGACCGAGGTGAAGACGCAGACCTTCGCCTGCCCGGTCTGGAACCGGAGCCGCTCGGCCTCGGCGTCGAACCGGTCGCGGCCGTAGATCGTGGCCACCTCGATGCCGGAGTGACGCAGTCGGTCGGCGATCGGGTCCGCGGCGGTCGCGACGAACTCGACCGAGCATGCCACCTGCCGCTCGGCCTCGACCTGCTGGGCGATCCAGGCGACCGTGGAGTCGACGCGGATCAGCCCGGCCTTCTGCCGGAAGCGCAGCAGCGCGGCCCGACCCTTCGCCACGTTGCGGCCGCGGCGCGCGAGCTCCATCTCACGACAGAACTCACCCCACTCGGCCTCGTACGCCGTCCGCTCCGCCGGGGTGAGAGCCACCGGCATGCCGGAGATCGGCACCGGCCCCCACGGCGCAGCGCGGTGCAGCATCGCCGGCGGCCGCACGTCGGCGAGCCAGCCGCGCACGAGCTTGAGGTCAGCGGCGCGCCGCGCCGGGTCCGTGGTCCAGGTCGCGCCGTAGCGGCCCTGCTCCACCCCGACGCCGTGGCGTTCGAGCGCGGCCGCGAACGCGGCCCCGGGTTGCGCCGTCGAGGTCCACTCCTGCATCGGCTCGCCGAGCACCTGCGCATAGGCCGGAGCGAGGTAGGGCAGCTCCAGCGGCATGTGTCCGGGCGTCGCGGTCGTCGCGATGACGAACGGCGCCTTGTCGTGCGGCCGTCCGTGCCCGGAGATCCGCGCCCAGAGCTTCCACCGCTTCGTCGTCGTACGTCGCAGCGCGTGGGCCTCGTCCGCGATGATCACGTCCCACGTGTGGTCCTTGACCTTCTCCAGCCGGTCCCACGTGATCACGACCCATTCCAGACCGCCGTCGCCCAGCGCGGTGATCGTGCGGCACCAGTGGCCGATGGTGATCGCGGCGGGCCGGTCGGCCACGACGAGCACCCGGCGCGCGCCGCGGAGGTCGCCCACCGCCGTCGCCCCGAGGACCGCGGAGATCGTCTTGCCCACGCCGGGCTCGTCGGCCAGCAGGAACTGTCGTCCGCCCGCCGCGGCGCGCGCCGCGATCGCATCGGCCGCTTCGAACTGGAGCCTCCGGGGCTCGAGCGCGTCGGTCGGTTCCGGGCTGGGGGTCGGATCATCGGGGTTGAGGGCGTTCTCGATGAACCGACCGAGGGTGTACGGCCCCGGCGCGTACGGCGCGAGGTGCGCGGGCAGAGCGCGCCCGACGAAGAGGTGGGTCTTGACGGCCGGGTGCCAGCTGGCGCCGTCGACCTGGGTCCCGTAGGGGACGTCGAGCACCCACAGTCGCTCGCCCGGTCCGGCGGCCGGCAACGGCCGCGGTGGCTGTCGCTTCCCGCTCCGGCGCGGTGACGTGCTGCGTCGACGAGCACTGGATGAGCGGCGACCGGGCATCCCCGGACGCTATCGGGGTCGACGTCCCCACGGGCGCTGGCACGCCCACGTCCGCCGCGCTGTCGCCCCGGGTGTGGGCGATCGCAGCGGCGGGCACCCGACACCATGGAGAGTGTCGACGTCGTGGTGGCGGGTGCCGGCCTCGCCGGCCTCCGGTGCGCCTCGATCCTCGAGGCCGCCGGCCTCGACGTCGCCGTGCTGGAGTCCACCGACGCGCCGGGCGGCCGGGTGCGCACCGACCGCGTCGACGGTTTCCTGCTCGACCGCGGGTTCCAGGTGGTGAACCCCTGGTACCCCGCCCTGCGGGCAGCCGTCGACGTCGACGCCCTTGCCCTCGCGCGCTTCCCCGCAGGAGTGCGAGTTCTGACCGACGACGGCCTCCGCACGGTGGCCGACCCGGTGCGGGTGCCCGCAGACATCGCGCAGACGGTGCGCAGCACGGTGACGCGGCCGGCGGAGCTGTGGGCGCTCTCGCGATGGGCGGCTCCTCTCCTGACCGGGATGCGCCGCGAGCACGGCTTGGTGCCGCACCTCCTCGCGGCGCGGGCCGACACCTCGTTGGGGGAGTCGCTCGACCGTGCGGGTGCCCACGGGCTGCTGCGAGCCGTGCTCCAGCGCTACCTGGCAGGCGTCGTGCTCGAGGACGCCGGCGAGACGTCAGCGGCGTTCTCGCTCCTGCTCGTCCGCAGCTTCGTCCGCGGGACGCCCGGCCTGCCGCGAGACGGTGCCGAAGCGCTCCCGCGCGCGATCGCTGCTCCGTTGAGCGGGGTCATCCGGCTCGGGGAGGGAGTGACACGGCTGGAGCGAACCGACGACGGCGTGCGCGTCACGACCACCGGGCCGACGTACGCCGCCCGCCGGGTCGTGGAAGCGACCGATCCGTGGTCGGCGGAGGCGCTGCTCGGCCCGCGGGTCGTGGCGCCTTCCCCGAAGGGTGTGGTCACGGACTGGTACGCCGTCACCGAGCCGCCCACCTCCAGCGGCATGCTCCACATCGACGTGCGCGACGACGCAGGACCGGTGGTCAACACGTGTGTCGTGTCCGCGACTGCGCCGTCCTACGCGCCGCCGGGCCGGCACCTCGTCCAGGTCACCAGCCTACTGCCGGCGGGCGGCCGCCCCGCCCCCGAGCCCGACACCCGTCGGCACGCCGCCGCCATCCTCGGCTGCTCCGGCCAGGACTGGGAGCTGATCCGCCGCCACGAGATACCCCGTGCTCTTCCGCCGCAGCCGGCGCCGCTGCAGGCGCGACGCGATCAGCGGTTGGACGAGACGACCTGGGTGTGCGGCGACCACCGCGACACGGCCTCGGCGCAGGGCGCGCTCGTCAGCGGGGCGCGCGCCGCGCACAGCCTGATCCGCTCTCTGGCGGAGTGAGGCGGTCGGTGCCCGGAATCAGCGCAGGGCACCGTACGCGCGGGTGGGCCGCAGCCGCACCACCAGCCGCTGGTCGGCGACCATCGCCCTGCGGTAGTCGTCCCAGTCGTCGTGCTCGCCCTTGATGCTGCGGAACACCGCGATCAGCTCCTCGACGGCCGCATCGGCCGGGTCGGCGGCGACGGCGGAGAGCTCGACGGCGCACTCGAGGACGGCGTACTCCCAGAAGCTGCTGCCGTTGACGTGCAGCGCCGCCCACGGCGTACGCCGCAAGTTGTGGGTCTTCGCCCGCGTCGCGGTCGTCGACACCCGGATGACTCCCTCGGCGTCGACGGCATGGGAGACGTTGGACAGCTGCGGCAGGCCGTCCTTCTTCAGCGTGACGAGCACGCCCTCGTGGGTTCGCGCGACCGCGGCGAGGGCTTCGGAGATCTCCATGCCAGCAGTCTGCCGCGTCCGGCAGGCGGGGCGCGGTGTCCCGCCCGGGGCATGCGACCTCGTCGGAAATCGACTGTCGGCGGGCGTCCAGGACCGGTTAGCGTCCGCGGCCATGGATTTCCTCGTCTACAGCCGGTCGGTTCCACCGAGCGAGCTCCCCGACCGCACGGCCGAGGAGGACGAGCGGCTCAACGAGCGGCACTGGTCCTACATGGACGCCTTCGCGGACCTGATGACGGCTCGGGGTCCGACGCTGGGCCCGGACCGGGACAGCTGGACGGGCAGCCTGCACATCGTGGACCTGCCCACCAGCGAGGCTGCTCGGGCGTTCGTCCAGGACGAGCCCTACCAGCGGGCGGGGCTGTTCGCGCACCACTCGGTATCCCGGTTCACCAACCTGCTGGGGCGCACGATGTGGGAGTGTGCCGGGTCGCGGGACGAGCCGAAGTTCCTGGTCCTCGCGCATGCTCCGGCACGTGGCCGCGAGCCTGTGGCGGTCGACGACCTGGCGGCGCCGTGGCGTGACGTCCTCGTCGTGTACGGAGCGCTGCACACCTTGCACGGCGAACCCGCCGGAGTCGCGGTGGGCGTGCACGTCCCGTCGCGAGGATTCCTCGACGAGCTCCTCACCGAGCCGAGCATGGCGCTGTCGGCTTACCGGGACGTCGAGGTGCACGACTGGGAGTTCGGCGGACGCCGCTGACCGGTGTTCCTCGGTCGCCCCGGCCACTTGACCAGGAGGGATGCGGACGGGCTGGCCTGTAAGCCGGGGCCAGACCCCGCGAGAACGGCCGCTGGTGGACATCAGTGCCAATTGCGGTCTGACCTGGGGAAACACTGGATCTGGGTAGCGGTCGTTAGTGGGCTGCCGCGGATCTCGTGCGGACTCCCTGCGGACTGAATCGCGGTCGGCGCCAGACCCGTGCCAGCCGTTCATTCGGGCCAAAGACCTCGGGTTTACCTCCACACCTACCAGGTGAGCACCACACCCCAGCAACGGTCGGCACCGGCCAGCCGTCGCAACGGGTGGGTGCGACACACCGACGAGTCACGGAGGCGCCATGTCCACCCTGCACACCCCGCCCTTCCACGAGCGCGACGACGACGAGCTGCTCACCTTCAACGAGGTGGCCGAGATCCTGCGCGTCCCGATCAACACACTGCGTTGGTGGCGCCAGCTCGACCAGGGGCCGCGCTTCTTCAAGATCGGTCGCCAGCTGCGAACCACGGTCGCGGAGGTCCGCACCTACCTCGACGCCGCCCAGGGCGACCTGCGTCCACTGGCCTGATCGAGCCGGCCATGGCAAGCATCCAGAAGCGCCCCGACGGCCGCTGGCGGGCCCGCTATCGCGACGGGGCTGGCAAGGAGCACTCGCGCCACTTCAAGCGGAAGGTCGACGCCCAGCGATGGGTCGACGAAGTGACCGCTTCAATCGTCACAGGCCAGTACGTCGACCCGAACGCCGGCCGAGTCCTCTTCCGCGACTACGCCGAGCTTTGGCGCGAGGCCCAGGTGCACCGGCCCTCGAGCCACGACCACGTCGAGGGAATGCTGCGCCGGCACGCCTACCCGTTCTTCGGCGACCGGCACATCTCCAGCATCCTGCCCTCGGAGATCCAGGCATGGGTGAAACGGCTGGCCAGCGGCGACCGTACGACGAAGCGGGTCCCGCTCGCTCCGACCACGGTCGGCGTCGTGCACGGGATCGTCTCGCAGATCTTCCGGGCGGCGGTCCGGGACCGGAAGCTCCTGGCCAACCCGTGCGAGGGAACCCGGCTGCCACGGGCGGAGAAGCGCCGTGTCATCCCTGTCACCACGACGCAGGTCGAGAAGCTCCGCGAGGGGATGCCGGACGAGTTGAAGGCGCTGGTCGTCTTTGCTGCGGGAACCGGACTGCGACAGGGGGAGGTCTTCGGGATGACCCGCGACCGGCTCCGGCTGCTCGGTCGGAACCCGGTCGTGATCGTCGACCGCCAGCTCGTGCAACGACGGATCATCGGCCCGCAGTTCGGTCCGCTCAAGACCAAGGCGAGCTACCGCACCGTGCCACTCCCGAAGATCGTGGTCGAGGCGCTGAACAACCACATCGATGCCTACGACATCGCGGAGGACGGGCTCCTCTTCACGATGTCAGGCCATCCGATCGGACGCTCCGCCTTCGGTCACCTCTTCCGACCGGTTGCGTTGACTGCTGGCCTCAATGCGCACACCGGTACGGGGATGCATGCACTGCGCCACTACTACGCGTCGCTTCTCATCCGCTACGGCGAATCCGTCAAGACAGTCCAGGCGCGGCTTGGGCACGCCAGTGCTGCCGAGACGCTCGATACGTACTCCCACATGTGGCCCGACGCCGAGGATCGCACTAGGGACGCGATTGACGACGTCCTTGGCAAGGGAGAACGGGAGCATCGCGAGGACGAAGGGGTCGGATGATGGTGCAAACCTTGGCACCCGCGCCCTGTGAGCCGGTTTGCGGCGAGGCCGAGCCGGCAGGAACTGGCCGGCGCAGACACTCGGGGACAAGTTCGCTCGTCACATCCGCACCGCGGGCCCAGCTGAGCGACGGTGGGGCTCGTGAACCAGGGTTGCGTGCAGCTCGGGCGCGGTTGCTGGTTTCCGTGGCGACCGCGGCGGATCGACCACGCTCGACTTTTACTGTCGTCTATCACCCGCCGCACGGCGCTGCCGCAACGAGCGGCTCAAGGGCACAAGGGGCGGAATAGAGCGACACGGCTGGGCTGGCTAGCGCGCCGCTTCGTCGGCGATCTGGATAACCATGCCGCGTGCGCGGGCCAGCTTTCGCAGCGCGTCATGGTCGGCATCAGAAAGCCGATGCCGACCGCTGCTGTGGACAACCACGGCTCCGCTAGAACTGAGGGACACCGACAGATCAAGGTCGACAGACGATCCGTAGTTCTCAACCTCAGCCTGGAAAGCTTCGAGGTTGAGACGTCGAATCTCCGCCTCGTCGACAACGATCGGATCGCCGTCGTCGTCAGGCAGGACCGAGTATGTGCGGCTCGCTGGTGGTAGGACTCGATGCCTCAATGCGCCGTTGTCCGCTCTTAGTGCATTCGCCTCGGCTTCGACGTGATGGCGCAGTCTGACCTCATTGTCGAGATGCTTCTGCAATAAGGGCAGCTGCGAAGCGAGCAGATCGACCTTCGCTTCGAGGGGTGTCTCATTCGTCTGCGGCTCCTGGGCGCGCAGCGTGAGGCCGAACCTGCGCCAAAGCGGATTCCGCCCTTCGCAGCTGACTACGGACTCCTCGATGTGCGCCCGAAGGCGGTCGATCTCGGCATCGATGTCCCAGACATTGAGAGCTGACTTGTACCCGTACGTATTGATGCCGCTCGTATCGAAGGATTGATCGTCAAGCGCCGTCACTACGTCGCGCGTCAGGCGATATCGTGCGATCCGAGGACGGGCGGTCAGCGATCCACCGACGGCGCGGCGTCCAACCGGCAGCACACACATGCCGATGTGTGTTGCCATCGGACGCATGGTGCTTGCTCGGCGTTCTCCGCAACCGCCTCAACGGCCTCTCTTCAAGTGACTGTCGGAGTCGGCCGACGATAAACGCGTCCGCACGCCGTCCGACTCGACAGCGCGCGATCTCGGCTACTCCCGCCACGGGCGGGATCGCGTGTGTGCGGTGACACGACGACTGCTTGCGGAAAGGTGTCGCGTATTCCGGAAGCTTCGCGAGCGGCGACTCAGATGGCGGTCGAGCTGCGGCATGACCCGGCCACCAGGATCGGCGCACTACGCCGTGGGGCGAGCAGTGGGCACTAATCCCGAGACGCTTGGAAATGGGTTCGGCAAGTCGAGATCGAGGAAGCACTCGGCGGCGGCGGAACCAGGGCGGAGGCGCAGCGGATCATCGAACTCCAGCAGGCCAACCGTGCGCTGAGGCGAGCTGACGAGGGCTTGCGGTTGGCGTCGGCGCGTTTCGCCGCACGGCAACTCGCACGGTGAGGTGAATGCCGCGCTGCTGGTCGCCTACGTCGACCAGCACAGGGTCCGAGGTACGGGACCGAGCCGTTCCGCAGGGTCTTGGCTTCAAGGCTGATCTGGCGCTGCTCGACCGCGACCCGTTCGAAAGTACCGAAGTGCCGCAGCAGGCGTGCGTGTGTCAGACATGGATCGATGGCCGGATCAAATACCACCGGGAATGCCGCTGACCCGGTGGTACCCGCGGCGCGGCGCCGCGATCGGCAGGTCAGTAGTGAGCGCTCATGACGTGCTTGATACGCGTGTAGTCGTCGAATCCGTAGCCGGACAGGTCCTTGCCGTACCCCGACGCACCGAATCCGCCGTGTGGCATCTCCGAGACGAACGGGATGTGAGTGTTGATCCACACGCAACCGAAGTCCAGTTCACGACTCAGCCGATCGGCGGTCCCATGGTCCCTGGTCCACACGCTGGCGGCCAAGCCATAGGGCACGCCGTTCGCCATTGCGATCGCCGCGGGCTCGTCATCGAAGGTCTGGACGGTGAGGACGGGACCGAAGACTTCGTCTTGCACGATCCGGTCGTCTTGGCACACCCCCGTCACGACGGTGGGGGCGAAGTAGAAGCCCCGCTCACCATGTCGAGTGCCGCCCGTCGCGACGCAAGCATGAGCGGGCAACTCGTCGATGAAGGTCATCACCTTCTCGAAGTGTGAAGCGTTGTTCAGCGGCCCGTATGCAGCATCCTGGTCATCAGGGTCGCCGGGCTTGGTGGACTCGGCCTCCCTGACGAGGCGGGCGACGAAGTCGTCGTACACGCTGCGATGGACGATGACGCGCGTGGCGGCGGTGCAGTCCTGACCAGCGTTGAAGTACGCAGCTCCGGCGATGGCTGCTGCCGCCTTAGCGAGGTCTGCATCCGCGCAGACAACGGCCGGGGCCTTCCCGCCCAATTCGAGATGAGCGCGCTTGAGCGAGCGGGCGGCGGACGTGGCGACCTCGATTCCGGCGCGAACCGAGCCTGTGATCGCAACAAGCCCAGGTGTGGGGTGCTCTACCAGGTACCGGCCAGTCGTTGCGTCGCCATTGACGACGTTGAAGACGCCCTTGGGGAGCACCTCGCCGGCAAGCTGCGCGAGTCTGACGGTTGAGCGTGGGGTCGTGTCGCTCGGCTTGAGCACGACCGTGTTCCCCGCTGCGAGAGCCGGGGCGATCTTCCAGACCGCCATGGCGAAGGGGTAGTTCCACGGCGTCACCTGGCCCACGACACCGATCGGCTCACGCCGGATGGAAGACGTGTGCTCTTCCAGGTACTCGCCGGCACTCTTACCCTCGAGCAGTCTGGCGGCCCCGGCGAAGAAGCGGAGCTGGTCCACGCCCTGGTCGATCTCCTCGCTTGCGATGAATCGGACGAGCTGGCCTGTGTCGCGAGACTGAAGGCGCGCGAGCTCGTCGCGGTGCTCGGCAATGACGTCGGCGAGGTCAAGGAGGTACTTCTGTCGACGGCTCGGCGGTAGCCGCTTCCACGGCTCCAACGATCGCTCCGCCGCCGCATATGCCGCGTCGACCTCGGCCGGCAAAGACACGGGCGACCTGCCGTTCACCTCACCGGTGGTGGGATCGACCAGGTCGATGAATGATCCGGTCGGAGAGTCGACGAGCCGTCCATCGATGTAGTTCTGGATCATCTCGGTCATCAGATGGGCCCTCTCAGGACACGTAGATCTTGCGGATCGTCTCGTGGACGGTCCAGGTGGTCCGCTCACCCGCATGCAGACGGACGGCGCACCCCGGGGTGAGGTCGACCTTCGAGCCGTCCGTAAAAGTGATGGTCGCGGATCCCGACAGGACGACGAACACCTCGTCGTCCTCGACGTCGACCGATGTGCCGGGCGTCATCTCCCACACCCCGACCTCTGTCCCGGCCAATGCGGTTAGCGCCCTGGAACCGGCCGCCGGCGTGCCGTCGACGATGCTCGTCTCGTCGATCGGTGCGGTGACGACGGCGCTGGTGAGGTCAAGAACGCGACTCATTCCTGCATCGTCGTCGATCACACGGCGAAAGCCCGCCGACAGATTGTCGCAATCATGTGCGCTCGGCCGACATTTCGTCTGCGATCAGGGCGACATGGAGGGAGATCCGCACCTCTGGGTCGTCTAGATCGCGGCCGAGCACCTGCGCGATCTTGGCGAGGCGGTCATAGAAGGCGGCTCGAGAAAGGTGGAGGCTCGCGGCCGCATGCGTCTTGCTCTCCGGATGAGTGAGCAGCGCGCGTAGAGCAGCAATCAGACTCGGCCGGCCTGCTACCGACCGGTCGTGCTCTCGCAGGCGCTGGAGCTCACGATCGGTGAAGAGTCGGAGCCGGTCATCTTGACCAAGGAGGGCGAGCAGGCCCCGCAGATGAAGATCTTCTAGTCGGTGCACCGCGGGTGAGGTCGGGTCCGCAGAAAGCGGGATCGCGTCCGCGACGTGACCGGCTTCCCGCAGGCTTCGGCCGATCTCGGCGAGGTCGCCTGCCACCCGACCGGCAGCGACCGCCACGTCATGTTGCTCCACGATCCGCCTGGCGACCCGGTCGGCGACGGCGTCTGCGCTCGTCGACGGCGTCGTCGACAACAAGACCCGGATGTCGCGTTCGACCTCACACACCAGGACGGGGACGCGTGCCGCGTGGGCCGCACGCACTGCCGTGGCTGCCACGTCATTCAGGTCGGTCGGCGCGCGCGTCACAGTCCGTGGCCGGAGGACCAGCGCGAGGAAGTTGCGCCGTCGCACGGGGAATCGTGCCAGCTCGCACCTGCGCAGCACCTCGTCCGACGTGGCGCCGGCCTGAAGCGCCGACATCAGCTCTCGATGTGTTCGTCGCACTGAGTTCTCTCGGTCGCGATCGTGGAGCCGGTGCAACGCAAGGGCTGCTGCTGCGCGCTCCGCCACGGCCATGTCCCGCTCGGCTGGCGGTTCGGGGGAGGCGATGACCAACCGCCCCCAGTCTTGCTCCGTCGTGCCCAGGCGGGTCACAAGCCAGCCGTTGCCGGCGTCCCACCCAGTGCGACCGGCGATGGTGACCCTTGCTGATCTGGTCTGCCATCCGTCGAGGAAACCGTCGCCGTCAGCGCTGCCAGCCAGGAAATCGAGCGGCCGATGCTGAGCATTCTCGAGGACGACAGGTCCGCCCGTAAGTCGCTGCACGGCATCGAGGATCTCGGCGGGACCGGCCTGCGTGAAGCTGAGCTCGGTGAAGGTGTCGTGTACCCGTTGCGCGTCGCGTAGATCTGCGAGCTGCGCGTCGATGATCCGCTCGCCGATCGTCTGTGTCAGCGATGCGAACTTCACCTCGTGTGTGAGGGCCACCAGCGGAATGGCCCGCTCCCTACACGCGTCAATGAGCGCCTGCGGCAGGGCTGTCTGCCAGCGGCGCCCGAGCTCGATGACCAACCCGGCGCTCTCCACATCGGCGAGCGTTTGGACGAAGTCTGCGAGTGCCATGTGGTCCCCGTCGGCGGGCAGGCCGGTCCCCATGGTCAGCACGAGGTCGCCAGGCCGCAAGATACCGGCGACGTCTGCTAACTCGGTGGCATGCACCCACCGGATCGGCCTCTCGATGGCATCCTCGCCAGCAACGACGACGGGGACGGCGCGCCTGAAAGCGGGGAGCCGAAGCGCCTCGGCCAACGTCAGGTGCCTCATCACCAAGACCCTTCGAACGGTGGGTGACAGTTTGTCGACCCGCTGGCGAAACAGACTACGATCTGTCGCCCGCAGCGGGGACGGCTACGGTCGAAGATGGCCGCATGAACACTAGGATCACCCACTGGGCCAACGGCGCTGACTACATCGGGGCGGCTGATCGCTGGGGACACGTCACCAACCCGGCGACAGGTCAGGTCACTGGCCACGTCGCTCTGGCGAGCCAGGCAGACGCGGACGTTGTGATCAATGCTGCCGCCGCTGCCGCCAAGAGCTGGGGTACGACGTCGCTAGCACGGCGAACCCAGATCGTGTTCGCCTTCCGGGAGTTGCTGAACGCCCGCAAGGAAGAGCTCGCCGCGATCATCACGGCCGAACACGGCAAGGTGCTCTCCGATGCGTTGGGTGAGGTCGCTCGTGGCCAGGAGGTCGTTGAGTTCGCCTGCGGCATCTCCCACCTCCTTAAGGGTGGCCATTCCGAAAGTGTCTCCACCGGAGTCGACGTTCACTCCAAGCGGGACCCGCTCGGCCCAGTCGCCGTCATCTCGCCGTTCAACTTCCCGGCCATGGTGCCGATGTGGTTCTTCCCCATCGCCATCGCCGCTGGTAACACCATCGTGCTCAAGCCGAGCGAGAAGGACCCGAGTGCCGCGAACTGGATCGCGGCTCTGTGGACGGAGGCCGGTCTGCCCGACGGTGTCTTCAACGTGCTGCACGGCGACAAGGTCGCCGTCGACGCTCTGCTCCACAGCGACAAGATCCAGGCTGTCAGCTTCGTCGGGTCCACGCCGATCGCGGAGTACGTCTACGAGCAGGCCTCGAAGACTGGCAAGCGGGTCCAGGCACTTGGTGGCGCGAAGAACCACATGGTGGTCCTCCCCGATGCCGACCTCGACCTCGCGGCCGATGCGGCGGTCAGCGCTGGATACGGCAGCGCGGGGGAGCGGTGCATGGCAATCAGCGCCCTCGTCGCGGTCGGTCCCGTTGCCGACGACCTCGTCGCTCGCATCGCCGATCGAACCCTGACCCTCGTCACTGGCGACGGTGCGCCCGCTGACGGCGTCGAGGCGGACATGGGTCCGCTCGTCACCCGCGAACACCGTGATCGCGTGGCATCGTTCATCGCCTCCGGTGAAGAGCAAGGCGCGAAGCTCGTCGTCGACGGTCGGAACGTGAAGCCCCGGGGTGCCACCGACGGCTTCTGGATCGGCCCGACACTCTTCGACAACGTCGGGGTCGAAATGGACATCTACACCGAGGAGATCTTCGGCCCGGTCCTCTCGGTCGTGCGAGTGGAGACCTACGCCGACGCGGTCGAACTGATCAACGCCAACCCTTACGGCAATGGCACTGCCATCTTCACCAATGACGGGGGAGCAGCCCGCCGGTTCGAGGCCGACGTTCAAGTGGGCATGATCGGCGTCAACGTCCCGGTCCCAGTCCCGGTCGCCTACTACTCCTTCGGTGGCTGGAAGCGGTCCCTGTTCGGCGATACCCACGCCCACGGTGTCGAGGGCGTCCACTTCTTCACCCGCGGCAAGGTAGTCACTAGCCGTTGGATCGACCCAGCCAACCGGCCGGCCGGTGGCCTCGAGCTCGGGTTCCCGCGCAATGTCTGAGACGCCGCGCACCGTGTCGGCTGACAGCCGAAGCGAGCTGCCGACCTTCGACCCAGCCCGCACCTATGAACTCGACCGCGCACACGTCTTTCACTCTTGGTCCGCGCAGGGCGCTCTCAGGCCCATGGTGGTGACCAAAAGCGAGGGGTCCTACATCTGGGACGCTGATGACAACCGGCTCCTCGACTTCACCAGCCAGCTCGTCTTCACCAATCTGGGACACCAACACCCCCGGATCGTCCGTGCCATCCAAGAGCAAGCGGCGACTCTGTGCACTGTGGCGCCGCAGCACGCGAACGCGGCGCGATCAGAGGCAGCGCGCCTGATCGCGTGCCACACCCCAGAAGGCCTCGACAAGATCTTCTTCACCAACGGCGGCGCTGACGCGAACGAGCACGCAATCCGGATGGCGCGGCTCCACACAGGACGCCACAAGGTCCTCTCTTCCTATCGGTCGTACCACGGCGGAACCGACCTCGCCATCAACCTCACCGGCGACCCGCGCCGCTGGCCGAGCGATACCGGGACCGCCGGCACCGTCCACTTCTTCGGACCGTTCCTTTACCGCAGCGCTTTCCATGCGACCAATGAAGCCGAAGAAGCCGAGCGCGCCCTCGCGCACCTGCGAGACGTGATCGAGTTCGAAGGCCCGCAGACAATCGCAGCCATCGTCCTGGAATCCATCCCAGGCACCGCAGGCATCATGATCCCGCCGCCCGGCTACATGCGCGGAGTCAGAGCCCTGTGCGACGAGTACGGGATCGTGTTCATCGCCGATGAGGTCATGGCCGGCTTCGGTCGTGCCGGACGCTGGTTCGCCATCGAGATCGATCAGGTGGTCCCGGATCTGCTCACCTTCGCGAAGGGCGTCAACTCCGGCTACGTGCCGCTGGGAGGAGTGGCGATCAGCAACGCGATCGCCTCCACCTTCGACGACCGAGTCTACCCGGGTGGCCTCACGTACTCGGGCCACCCCCTGGCGTGCGCGGCCGCGATCGCCACGATCAACACAATGGAGGACGACCAGCTCGTCGACCACGCGGCGGCCCTCGGTGCGGACGTGTTCGCGCCAGCACTACAAGCACTGGCCGACGAGCACCCATGGGTCGGCGACGTCCGCGGCACCGGCGCCTTCTGGGCGGTCGAGCTAGTCCGAGACAAGCAGACGCGCGAACCACTCGCGCCTTACGGAGCCACCAGCCCCGAGATGACGACGGTGCTAGCCGGATGCCGATCACGAGGGCTGCTGCCGTTCGCCAACTTCAATCGCCTCCATTTGGTACCGCCGCTCACCGCCAGTCGTGACGAGGTCACCCAGGCCATCAGCATCCTGGCCGAGTCTCTCCGAGACGCCCACAGCCAGCACACGAACGGGGCATGAGCGGGTCGATGGGAACCGACTCCAAACACAGCGTCGAAACCTGGGCGCGAGCCGCACTCTCGCACACCATGCTGGCCCCGTTGTGGCTCTCGAACCCAGATCGACCCGAAGCTCGACCGGCATTGAGTGGGCGCCATAAGACGGACCTGCTGATCGTCGGTGGAGGGTTCACGGGCTTGTGGGCCGCCGTTCGCGCCGCCGAGCGATTTCCTAATCGCAAGATCCTCCTGATCGAAGGCGATCGCATCGCCGAGCATGCCACGGGCCGCAACGGCGGATTCTGCGAAGCAAGCCTGACTCACGGCGAGTCCAACGGTCGGGCTCGCTGGCCCGACGAGTACGAGACCCTGCACCGGCTTGGGCTCGAGAACCTTTACCAGATCGAGGAAACGATCGCTCGCTACGGTATCGACTGCGGCTTCCTCCGTGGGGCGACGATGGCCGTTGCAACGCACCCGCACCAGGTGGAGGCGCTCGGCCCAGGAACGGCCGGATTCCTCGACGCCGAGCAGGCCCGGGCCAAGGTCAACTCGCCGACATATCTCGCAGGCCACTTCTCCGACGGGGACTGCGCGCTCGTTGACCCGGCCCGACTCGCGTGGGGCCTCGCCGGAGCGGCGGAGTCGCTCGGAGTCGAAATCGCTGAGCACACCCGCCTGGTCAACGTGCGCACATCACGGCGTGGAACAGGAGTCGATGCCCGAACCCAGCAGGCCACCGTCAACGCGCGTCACGTCGTTCTCGCCACTAACGCCACCCCTGCCTTGCGACGGCTTAAGCACAGCATTGTTCCGGTCTACGACTATGTGCTTGCCACCGAACCATTGTCTGATCGACAACTCGCCGAACTGCGGTGGGACCCGCGCCTCGGCGTCTCGGACGCCGGCAACCAATTTCACTACTACCGGATCACCCCCGATCGACGCATCCTGTGGGGTGGTTACGACGCGATCTACCACTACGGCCGGGGCATCGACGCCGACTACGAGGATCGGACCGAGACGTTCGAAACGCTTGCCAAGAACTTCGCCCGGACCTTTCCGCAACTGCGAGACGTGCGTTTTACGCATCGCTGGGCAGGAGTGATCGACACTTCGACACGTTTCTGTGCGTTCTTCGGCACGGCTCACCGCGGCCAGACGGCATATGCGCTCGGCTTCACCGGTCTAGGGGTGGGAGCTTCACGGTTCGCTGCCGACGTGATGCTCGACCTCCTCGAGCGTCGACCCACGAAGCGCACCCAACTGGCCATGGTCCACCAACGGGCCGTCCCGTTCCCGCCGGAGCCGTTCGCGTGGGTCGGCATCCAAGCCACCCGGCACTACCTTGCGCGCGAGGACCGCACCGGCAAGCGCGGAATCTGGCTCCGCACGCTTGATCGGCTCGGCTTGGGCTTCGACTCCTGAGATCAGCACTTCCGTTCCCTATCTGAAGCTCATCGCCTCGGATCGGTCACGCGGCGCGGCGCACGGTGGCGCCGGGGGCGTCGGCCACACACGTGGCAGGAGCAGACAGGTCCGCGACGCGCGTCGACATCGACACGCGCTCGCGGAGATCCCCGTTTGTCCCAGGTTTCTCAGAACACGCGGATCGGGACCGCAGCCGGTGCGCCGAAAAGCTCGTCGATCTCCTCGTCAAGGCGAACCAGCGTCAGCGACGCGCCTGCCATGTCCAGCGACGTGCAGTACTCGCCCACATAGTTCCGTGCGATCTCGATGCCGCGACCGACGAGATTCTTGTGGGCCAGACCGTAGAGGAGGTAGAGCTCACTGATCGGCGTCCCACCGAGGCCGTTGACCATCAGGGCCACCCGGTCGCCCGCCGCAAACGGCAGATCGCTGACGATCGCGTCTAGCAGGTCGTCCACGATCTCGCTCGCTGATCGAACCTGGACCCGCTCGCGTCCCGGTTCTCCGTGGATCCCGACCCCCATCTCAGCCTCTGTCTCGCCGAGCTCGAAAATCGGGGTGCCCTTGGCGGGTGGCGTGCATGACGTCAAGGCCATGCCCATGCTGCGCGTGACCGAGTTGACGTGCTCGCCGACCCGGACGACCTCATCGATATCAGCGCCCCGCTCAGCGGCAGCGCCCATCGCCTTGATAACGAAGAAGTTGCCGGCCACGCCGCGGCGCCCGACCGTGAACGTGGAGTTGTCCACGGCCACATCGTCATCGACGATCACCGTCCGCACCTTGATGCCTTCTGCCTCGGCCAGTTCTTGCGCCATCTCGAACGCCATGCGGTCACCGGTGTAGTTGTTCACGATATAGACCAGACCGGCCTCGGTAGCCAAGCGCCGAGTGGCGGCCAGAACGTAGTCCATCGGCGGGGCCGCGAAGACGTCGCCGGGACAGGCACCGTCGAGCATCCCGGGACCGACGGCCATCACGTGCGCAGGCTCGTGACCAGAGCCGGATCCCTGCAGGATCGACACCTTCCCGGGCACGGGCGCGTCCACGCGCATGATGAGGTTCGACGCAGGGTCGTACGTCAGGGTGCCAGGGTTGGCGAGCGCTAGACCCTCAAGCATGTCGGGCACGAACTGCTTGGGGTCGTTGACGAACTTCTTCATGTTGGCTCCTCAGATGTAGGCGACGCTGATGCAATGGACTCGAAGTCGACGAGCCGGCGAGCGATCTCCTCGGTCATGAGTGCCACGGCCACGGCCCCAGGGTCGAGACTGCCCACGCTTCGTGCGCCGGTGTAGCTGGCGCGTCCGCGCTTGGCCTCAAGGTCCCTCGTCGCCTCGGCGCCCGCCCGCGCGGCCTGGGCGGTGCGTTCGAGAGCCAGCGACAGGGGCAGGTTTTCTGCTGCGGCTCGTTCGAGCGCATCCGCGGCCGGCACCAAGGCGTCGAGCAGCGTCTTGTCGCCTACGGTCGCCTTCCCGCGATCCATGATCCCCTTGATCGAGGCGCGGAGCGCGGCGGCAGCGTCGCTCGGGCCACCCGAAGTGGCATCCGCGTCGGCAAGTGAGCCTGCGGCTCGCAGAAACGCCGTTCCCCAGATCGGACCGGAGGTCCCACCAGTCCGACTCGTGATGATGGTTGCGATGCGTCGAAGAAACGCGGCATTGCTGTCGCGGTCGAGTTGCTCCCAGGTGTCGAGGACGACCTCGAACCCGCGGGCCAGCGAGAAGCCGAAGTCGCCGTCGCCGGCAACAGCGTCAAGCTCACAGAAGTAGGACTCGTTGCTGATCGCCGTTTCACTGATCGCCAACACCATCGTCTCCACGGCTTTGGATGTGCTCATCGAGCCTCTCCTCCCGGTGCGGTTCCATGTGACGGAGTGAGCAGGTGCTTGAGGTGTTCGACTCGCAGTTCGCCCTTGAGGAGGAGGCGACCGGGGTTGGAGCGCACTGCCACGGGGGCTCCGCCGGGCTCGCCTAGATCGCTGAGCACGAGGGCGGCGCCTTCGAACACGTCGCCGGTCGTGTACTCACTCTCGGTCACGACGCATCTCATTCCCGCTGAGACGGCTGAAGCGCAGCCGATGGGGGAGTCTTCGATCGCCACGCAGCGCTCGACGCTGACATCGAGCTCGCGGGCGGCGGCGAGGTAGATGTCGGGCGCCGGCTTCTTGTGGGGCACCAGGTCACCAGCGAAGACGCGGACTTCGCGAGCCACGTGCGGGGGGAGAACGTGGTCAGCGACGGCACGAACCGATTCCGGCGCCGAAGTGGAGGCGATGGCGACACGCCAGTCATTGGCCAACGCCTCGGCCGCTAGACGCGCGACGCCCGGACGGGCCGGCAACCCACCAGCCTCAACGATCTGTCGATAACGCTGAGTCTTGTATTGGTGCAATAACAAGATGAGCTCGTCGAGGTCGGCAGGCTCCTGGGAGCGCCCGGCTTCGCGCAGCACCTCCGACGTCATGGCTGCGCGGATGCGTTCTTTGCCGCCGCCGACCTCGAGGAGTGGCCCATAGTCACTGACCCCCCAATTGAGCGGTATCCCGAACGCGGCGAAGGCCTCATTGAACGCGACTCGGTGGCCGTCCTTCTCGGTGTCGGCTAGCACGCCATCGCAGTCGAAGATCAGGGCGTTCTCGGTCATGCCGCACGTCCCGAGCTTCCGAACATGCACATGTGGTCGACGGCCATCTGCCGGACGCTCGCCGATGACGTCGAGATGAGGTCCAACGGTTCCCAGCGGTCACGGGCCTCGGCTTCCCGCAAAGCATCGAGAGACGACATCATCCACGCCCGCTTGAGCGCGGTCGAGATGTTGACCTTGGCGCACCCTCGTGCGATCAGGTCGCGAAACTGCTCCTCAGCGAGCCCGGTTCCACCATGCAGCGCGACCGGCACCCCGGTTCGATCCACGATGTCCTGGACGCGCTCGTAGTCCAGATCTGGCTGCGCGGCGTACTGACCGTGCGCATTGCCGATGGAAGGTGCGAACACGTCGACGCCGGAGCGTGCGATGAAGTCGAGGCAGATGTCGAGCGACTGCCGCTCCGAGGGGGTATCGCTGCCCACTCCGTCCTCGACCCCCGTGATCGACTCGATCTCGCCCTCGACGTGCGCGCCGAAGCGGCGTGCCTCGGATACGACCTCCATGGTCTGAGCCAGGTTCTCGGCTACGGGCATCTCCGAGGCGTCGAACAGCACGCTGTTCCAGCCAGCTCGCAGACATTCGCTGATGACCTCGCGGCTCGGGCAGTGGTCGAGATGGAGGCAGACCGGCACCTCAATGCCTGCTGTCATGGCCGCCCAACTGGAGAAGAGCACCGATGAGCCGATGTGCCGGACGGTTTTCACCGAGGTTTGCACGATGACGGGCGATCGCTCGGTGACCGCTGCGTCAAGCACCGCCTCCATTGTCTCGACGTTGACGATGTTGATGGCCGGGACGCCGTACCGCTCCTTGAGGGCGGGAGTCAGGATGTCGATCAGGGCAGCGACGGGCACTACTACCTCCGTGTCGTGGGTGCACCGACCGTAGGTGTGGGCGTTGGAACCGCGCATGGGGGCGTTCCCCCGTCTTTGGCTGCGGGGTTCCCTACCGCGAGATCGATCGCGTCCGGGCGATCAGCTCGTGGCGGCTCCGGAGGCCCGCTTTGCGCAGGATCGCACCTACGTGCTTCTCGACGGTCTTGACGGAGATCACCAGGTCCTCCGCGATTGCCTTGTTGGCCAAGCCCCGTTCGAGCAGCTGACGGACCTCTCGCTCGCGACCGGTGAGCACGGAAAAGTCGGCCTTGCGACCGACCGGGCGGAACGCGGGCAGGACCGAATGCCCGTGCGCGGCCGCCACCACCACGGAGGCAGCCGTCGATGCATCGGCAGTGTCGAGGAAGCAGCCCACAGCACCGGCCAACACCGTCTCGGATACCAGGTCGTAGTCGTCGCTGGGGCACACTGCCACGATGGAGCGGCGCGGGTGTTCCTCGGCGACGCGTCGTACCCACGCCACGAGCAGCTGCGGATCGTCGTGCCCGATCACAGTGACGGCTGGCGCAGATCGAAACATCGCCCCGATGACATCTTCGACTGCCTGGCATTCACCGACCACGGCGAGCGAGGGTTCTTGCCATCCCAACAACCGGGAGAGCCCGGCAGTGGTGATCTTGCGCGGCGCGGCTACGACGATCGGCACTCGCGCCAGATGTGCGGCGGGGCCATCGCGTTGGGGAAACCGCAGGCGCACCGTGGTGCCCCATTGCGGCTCGGACTCGAAGACGACGTCGCCGCCGAGTTCGCGCATCCAGTTCACGATCCGTGCTTGGCCAGCCCCGCTAGGGAATTCGCTCGGACTGAACCCGCGGCCATCGTCTTGGATGACTACGCGAAGCACGCCGTAATCGCAAGCGAGGAGCACGCGGACCGTACGGGCCGCAGCGTGCCTGCCGATGTTGTCGAAGATCTCACGCACGACACGCAGCACGTCGCGCATGGCGGACTGGCTGAGTGATCGGGCGCTGTCGGGCTCGCCGGTGAGGACGAGGTCAGTCCCGATCGATCGAACGCTCTCCAAGGTCGCGAGCTCGGCTCGCAGCAGAGTTTCGAGATCCTTGGGGTCTTCGGCCATGACAGCCAGTTCGCGAACCTTGGCCGCCATGTCAGACAGCGCGCACTCAACTGCCGTGCGAATCGGTGCGAGTCTGCCGTCCAGGGTTCCGCCGGCATCGTTCGCCGCACTGTCGATTTGGCGAAGCGCGTTGCCGAAGGTGTGCGTCATCAGCTCCTCGAGCTCGCGAAGCAGCAGATGTCGTTCTGCCGCTGCAGCCCGATCGCGGGTATGCGCCTCGATGGCCGAGTACATGGTGGCGTTGGCGAGAGCGACAGCCGCATGACGCGCAAACATTGCCAACAGCTGTGCGTCCTCCGCGCCGAACCGACGATCCGGGTCGCGAGAGAACAACACGAGAGCCCCGACGATGCGTCCTCGCCACTCCAACGGCGTGCCAATCGTCGCACCCAGACCGTCTCGGTCGGCGGGATCGAGGTGCCCACCGGCGACTTCGTCGTAGCGGTCGAACCACACCGCGCAGCGACGCCGCACAACCTCGCCGGTCATACCTTCGTCCAGGCTGAAGACGTGCCCGGACAGGCACCGAATCCCGATATCGACCTCCTTGCGGTAGGTCGCGGCCGCCTCGTCGACACTGGAAACCGAGCCGGCGTCACACTGCATCAGGTCGATACATCGGGTGAGAATCGAGGCGAGCGCTACCGAGGGCTCGAACTCGCCTACGAGGTCGTCCGCGATCTCGTTCAACGCGGTCACCTTCGCGATCAAAGCGGCTAGCGGCCCGCGGACGCCCTGGCCGTCATCGGTCACCTTCACGCACCTCCACCGTGAGCACATCAAGCCCAGAGCAGAGACCAATTGAACGGTTGCGCCCGGAGACCGGCCCGGCGTGCCAACCAAGATCGCATCGAGTGACCGCAGACCTGCGACACCGACTCGAAGAAGCACGCCACCGAGCGTCGGAAAGTGGGCTCGGCCCTCGTGCGGCGCTCACTCTTGTTCGGCTTGGCCTAGTCGCCGCAGGATGTCGCGAAGGCGCAGGTATTCCTGCCAGGACACGGGCAGGAACGACGCTGACGCCGAGAACTCGAACACGTACAACACGATCGAGAGGAGGGCACCCTCGTCCATGCCCTCCCGAGTCGAAGTGACGATCGCGAACACTTGAAGCGCCACCATGAGACAAAGCGACGCTGCATGGTTGACCGTCTCGATGTCAGAGAGCCGGATGACCCATCCGTTGAGGATGCCAATGTGTCGGCGAGTGAGGTCTACCTCGTCGCGACGGAGAACGTCGATCTGCCGCTCGAACTCGTCGTTGTACTCCTCGTTGAACGCCACGGTGCGCCGAGTGGATGCCGCATAGATCGCAACGATCACTGCAGCCATCACCAGGGCGCCCAGGAAGACCGGTCCCGAGAGTGCGGCGAGGAACACCAAGGTCCCGACGAACCCCCCGATGCCCACGATCAACTCAGGCATCGAGTACTCGAGGAAGTCAACGACTTCTCGCAGCATGTTCAGCCTGGCACTCTTCTCCGAAAGGCCGACCTGAGGCTTGGACGCATCCGTGCCTGCCCGCTGGTACACGCTGGCGAACAGTCGGGCGTCCAGTAAGCGGCGCGAGGTCGCAAAGGCCGCGGTCGCGAGGCCGACGAGGATGAATAGCATTAACCCTCGCCACGAGCCAGCCAGATAGTCGTCCAGGGCCACGCCGATCGCGAACGGCAGAAATACCTGGCCAGCCGCCTCTGCCAGGACGAGCAGCAGCGAGAACGCGACACGAGCCCGGTAACCCTGCAGCATCTGCCGCATGGGAGCAGGCTAGCCGACCGCCTCTGCACCGTCGTTCACTCCGCAGCACCAGTCCCGAGGTCATGACGTCGCCCGTGACGCTCTGGTTCAAGCCGTTGGCCCCGTCGACCAATCCGGGAATGGCAAGCGATCGAGAGCATCCAAGAAGCCCCGGCCTCCACGCTGCGCACGACAACGCGGCTGGAGTCGGCCGGACTTCGGCGCTATCCGCCGCAACGTGCACAGACATCGCGAGAGGGAGCGGTCATGCCGCAAGCACCGGTGAACGGAATCACCATCGACTACCGCCTCGACGGAGACGGCCCCGAGACGGTCGTCCTCATCTGCGGGCTCGCAGACACTCAGGATTCCTGGGCTTTCCAAGTCGCGGCGCTTCTCGAGCTCGGCTACCGGGTCCTGACCTTCGATCCGCGTGGCGCCGGCGGGTCTGACGCGCCCGAAGGCCCTTACACAACGACGCAGCTCGCAGAGGACACGAAGGCGCTGGTCGACCAGCTGGGAATCACCTGCTTCCACCTCGTCGGCCACTCGATGGGAGGCGCCGTGGCGCAGGAGTACGCCTTGGCGCACTCCTCTGACCTGAAGTCCGTCACCCTGTCCTCGACCTTCCCCGCACCGTCCCCCTACATGTCACGGGTGCTCACGCTGTGGGCCGATCTCGCTCAAGAGGCTGGAGTCGGGCTCGTCATGCGGCAGTCGATGCTCTACTCGCTCACACCCCAGTTCTTCGCCGATCACCCGGATGAGGCAGCGCAGGCTGAGGAAGCGATGGCGGAGTTCCCGATGTCTGTCGAAGCTCTGCTTGCCCAGATCCAGGGAGCCGAAGCGCATGACGCCCGCAGCCGCCTCGGTGCCCTGGCAGTCCCGACGCTCGTCCTCGCTGCCGACTCCGACATCTTGGTGCCGCCCGCCGTGTCCGCGGAGCTCCACGAGCTCATTCCAGGGTCCCGTTGGGTGACCGTTCCCGGAGGACACGTCGCCAATCTGGAACGAGCAGGCGAGTACACCGCTGCGTTGACCGACTTCCTCGGCTCGCAGCCGAGCTAGCGGTGCAGGCCGTGTCCTCTGCCTCACGCTGCCGCCCTCGCGGATCCTCCCATCGGAGGGCGGGACGCCCGAGCGGAAAAGGCACGTCCGAGTTCGAGATGGTGTGGCCGGCGACGACACCGGCAGGGGTGGACGAAACTAATGGCGAGTACGAGAAAGATGACGAGGTCTCGTCCCATCGAGAACTCCTCTTCGGCGTCTCTAGTCTGCAGGTCGGCCTCGCAGGCCTACAAGGGTTGAAAACGCTAGGCGTCGGGGCTGTGCTCGACATCGGCCAGCACGGTTGGCCGGCCACGCTCGTCGTCGACCTCGCCGGCAACCCTGGCCGTATCACCCCCTCGGCTGTAAAGGACGTCGTCTTCGCGGTCGACCCGCAATGCGTCACGTTGCGGACATCGACGATCCGACGCAGCGAAACGGTGCGGCTCGCGGCGCCCCGGGCTGCGCTCGCGGGGAAGGCACAACGGGACGCCGCGCAAGACGCAGCGGATGATGACAAGTCGCGCAGTGGCAACCAGCCCCCAGCAGATCGAGATGGCTGGTGAGTGCTGCACCGTGGCACTTCGAGTCAATGCGCGTTCGTGCTCGGGCCGAGAAGCTCCTCGTGAGCCGGGCCCAGGCTGCTGAGGCGACCCCATCGGCGCCGGCCGGACCGGACTCCTCGGCAACGCAGGCGGAATGGCGAACATGACCGATTCAGAAGCAGACGACAAGAACCGGCGGATCCTCACCGAGGACGTGCGAAGCATGCCGTTGACCACCCCGAGCCAACCCGGGATGTGGATCGATGGAGGCTGGCCGACCGCTGCGACGCAGACACTGGCGGTGCTCGGTGGTGCCCGCGTTGCCGCCTGGGAGATCAGCGCCGGCGTCGCGTCCGACGTTGAAGAAGACGAGTGCGTCGTCGTGCTGTCCGGGCGCGGAACCATCCGCTTCGAGCACGGCGACGAAGACTCGACTCAGACCCGGGACGGTCCTCCGGCTCAGGGCTGGCGAACGCACGGAGTGGACCGTTCTCGACGCAGTTCGCGCTCTCGTCATCTCAGGAACGGTGGACGCTGATGCCTAACAGGCGAGTTTGCCTTGCCGCTCCTCACCCGGACGCCGTCGACGCGGCCCGCCAGGTCCTCACCCTGGGCGGGAACGCTGTCGACGCGGCGCTGGCCGCCGCCGCTGCATTGACCGTCGTGTACCCGCATCAATGCTCGCTCGGAGGTGACCTGATCGCATTGATCCGGACGCCCGACGGCCGAAAACTGAGTATCAACGCAAGCGGTGCCTACGGCTCGGGCATCGACCCTGCTCCGCTCCCCATCCCACAGCGCGGGCCCCTGTCCGTCTCCGTGCCGGGTGTCGTCTCGGGCTGGCGATGCATGCTGGAGGTCGCCGGTAGCCTGCCGGCGCGTCAGATTCTCTCCCCTGCGGTCGAGCTTGCCGAGCGCGGGACGGCCGTCGGAAGCCGTCTCGCATCCGCGATCGCTGAACTGCTTGCGACCGCTACCCCGACGTGGCACCTTCGAGAGTTGCTCTCGAACTCGCACGGGCAACCGTTGGAACGAGGCGCGTTGCTGCGCCAGCCCGCGCTCGCGCACACGCTTCGGGCACTCGCAGAGAACGGCCTCCAGGACTTCTACGCCGGCACCATCGCCGATCGCTTGGGTAAGGCCTTCACCGACCTCGACATCCCCATCCGCCCCGACGATCTGAGTGGACACGACGTGGTCCTCACCGCGCCCCTGGAGGCTGACATCGGCGAGTGCCGGGTGATCACGGCCACGCCGAACTCGCAGGGCTACATCTTGCTAACGGCGCTCAAGGTCCTGGAAAGGATCGCGGGTAGCGGGTCAAGAACCCGCGCGGACGACCTCGCTCATGTCTTCGCGTACGGCGAGGCCCGGCGCGAACGCGAACTCGCCGACCCCGCGCACATGACGGCAGACATTGCGGACCTGCTTTCTGAAGGCAGCATCATCACCGACGCCGACTCGATAGCACTGTCGGCCTCCCGCGGCTTCCGCGACTCCTCGAATCTGTCAAAGGCGACGGGAGACACGGTCGCCGTGACCGCCGTGTCAGACGACGGCACCGCCGTCTCACTCATCCAATCCCTCTTCTGGTCGTTTGGATCGGGAGTGCACGACCCGAGTACGGGCATCACGTTCCACAACCGCGCGTCCTCCTTCGCCGCCACCGCCGAGTCGCCGAACGCGCCCGCGGCGCGCAAGCGTCCAGCGCACACCCTGATGCCGGTCATCGTCGAGTTTGCCGACGGCCGGCTCTCGGCCCACGGCGCCATGGGCGGCCACGCCCAACCGCAGATCCACACGCAGGTGCTGCGCCGTGTCCTGGACGGGCATGCGGCACAGGAGGCCGTGGCCGCGCCCCGCTTCATCGTGGAGTCCTTGGCCGAACCTGACGCCCTATCGGTCCGTGCCGAGTCTGACCTCGACCCGCGGACGCTGGGTTCGCTGGCCCTCTCCGGTCTTCCACTCCACACGATCACGCCGCTGAACGAGGATGTCGGGCACGCCATGATCTGCACCGTCGCTGCAGATGGAACGCTCGACGCGGGCGCGGATCCGAGAAGCGACGGCCGTGTACTGACTCCAGACGGTCATTAACCGAAGCCAGCGCGGTTGTTTCGCCGCAGCCGAGGGACGATCGCGAACGCCTCGGGCAATCAAATGGGGGCGGCGCCGTCATGATCGCCGTGACGTCCTCACCATGGGATGTGCCTCGATCAGTACACCCGGACGCGCGAGGAGTTGACCAGCTACCGTGCTCGCAACACGTCGATCGCCGGCGCGCGGTTACACCGTCTTTGGACGGGGAGCACGCGGCTGGAAGTGTCGTTGAGCGGTTGAACCAGGGCGCTGATCAGCCAGGCGCCATGGCCGTCCGCAAGTTGACGGTCCTGGGTAACTAGGGCCAGCAGCGCGGACCCATGCAGCCACGACCTGTCCTGCTTGTCCTCCGTGGGACCTGCGCGACCCGGCAAGTCCCGTCGTGTCTGGGTCTCCGGACTGGCGACATCGCCATCGGCAGGAGACCACCCGTCGTCGACAGCAACGAGCGCCTGCCCACCGACGACGCCCTGACACTCGCATCCGAACAGTTGGCACTCGCCTGCAATACCCCTCGGCCGCGCGCCCGGCATCGTGCCCCGAGCGTAGGAAAGAACTACAACAGGCCCTCCTCGCACCAATCGTTGGTTCGCCCTTCAGCTATGGAGTTTCGATGAAGACTGTCAGCTTCACGCCGACCGACCTGACCCTCGAGCCTTACCCGGTCGCGTCCGGGCGGCTCACCCCAGGAACAGAGATCAACGCCGCCCCCCTCTGGGAGCGCGAGGACGGCAGCGAAGTCGGCGCCGTCTGGGAGATGACCCCTGGCGTCCTTGAAGAGGTTCAGGGAAACGAGGCCTTCGTGATCGTCAGCGGACGGGCGCGCGTGGAGTTCCCCGACGGCCGAGTCCTCGACCTCGGCCCCGGCGACGGAGCGTTCATCGCGCCCAACGATCCGTGCAGGTTCGTGACTTTGGAGACCGTGCGCAAGGTAGTCGTCTTCCGGCTGACCTGATAGGCGGCGTAGGGCTAACCCCGGAAGGTTGTGGCGCTGCTGGCACGCCTGCTGGCACGGAACCGCAAGCCGACCCCCGTAAGAGCCCGACAGACTCGATCCGCTGCATGGTTCACACGCTGACCAGAACGCCCCTCGCTCGGGCCTCCCGTTGGCGCTCGAGGCTCCGGAAGGTAGGGATGATCGATGGTCGAGTACAGCGACGAGCGGCTAGGCATGAATCGCAACATCACCCGGCGAAGCTTCTTGGATGGGGTCGCCGTCAGCGTCGGCCTTGTTGCGGCCGGCACTGGAGCTGCGGACGCCAGCACTGCCTTCCAAGGCCGCCCGAGCGGGCATGGAAAGCACCCCCACCCACCTGCGACGTACCCGCCCGCACTCACCGGCGGTCGCGGCTACTTCGACGGCGTCCAGACCATCCCGCACTCGCTGGCCAGCGGGCAGTTCTGGAAGACGGCACCGCCGCCGAAGAGCACAGGGGAGTACTACGACCTGGTGGTCGTCGGCTCGGGCATCAGCGGGCTGTCGGCGGCGAAGTTCTACCGCGAGCAATTCGGACGTTCGACGATCCTCGTTCTAGAGGGTCTCGATGACGTCGGCGGCCACGCCCGCCGCAACGAGTTCGAGACCAGCGCTCGCACCCTCATCGGCTACGGCGGATCGCAGTCGTTGGACAGCCCAAGCTCATTTGCCCGTCCAGCATCCAGGTTGCTCGAAGACATCGGCATCGACTACCAGAAGTTCGAGCGATACTTCGACACCAGCTTCAACGCCGAGCACGGACTCACGCGCCGTGCCCTCTTCTTTGACAAGGAGACCTGGGGACGGGACTTCGTGACCTACACCGGTGGCGGCCGAGCCTGGGACGACGTCCTCGCAGGTGCGCCGATGGCGAACGAGGCCAAGGCTCAGATCGCTGAGATGTACGCCGGCGAAGTCGACTACATGCCCGGTCTCACCGTCGCAGAGAAGAAGGACGAACTCGCGCAGATCACCTACGAGCAGTACCTCCTCAAGTGGGTGAAGGCGCATCCAGACACGGTCAAGTTCTTCGAGACCACGCCCAACGGCGACTACGGCTACGGCGCCTCTGGCGTCGGCGCCTTGGACGCCTCCGTCGAGTTCGTCGGCTTCGACGGACTCGGACTCGGCTGGGGCGAACTCGAGGAGAGCCTGGAACCTGACCCGCGCTTCCGCGCAGACGTCCCCAAGTTCTGGTACTCCGAAGACCCCTACATCTACCACTTCCCCGAGGGGAACGCCGGGGTCGTCTACTCGCTCATCCGCGACCTGAACCCCAGGGCGCTGCCGGGACGCGGCATGGAAACGATCGACACCAACCGCATCCAGTACGCGGAGCTGGACAAGCCCGGTAGCTTTCGGGTACGGCTTAACTCACCGGTCGTCAAGGTTCAGAACCTCTACCCGCCCAACCGTCACAAGAAGGGCACGACACACGGGAAGCCGTTCGCCGTCGAAGTCTCCTACATGAACGACGGCAAGCTCCTCACCGTCCGCGCCAAACACGTCATCCTCGCGCTCAACAACAACCTCATCCCATACCTGACGGACGAGCTCGGGGCCGCGCAGGCGAACGCGCTGAAGAACGCCAAGCGGATGGCTCTGAGCTACGCGACGGTCCAAATCAAGAACTGGACCGCGTTCACGAAGCTGGGCATCTCAGGCGCTCGCTATGTCAGCGGCTACTGGGACAGCATGAGCCTCGACTTCCCGGTCAGCATCGGCAAGTACAAGTTCCCGCAGGACCCGCACAAGCCGATTCTCGTGCATCTGGGGTCCGCGGCTGCCGTTCCCAGTGATGACCCCTGGAAGCCCAAGCATCCGACCGATCAGTCGGCCGATGGACGCCGCGAGCTGCTGGCCACCGGGTTCGCCGGCATGGAGCGCGAGTTGCGCAAGCAGTTGCAGGAGGTCCTGGGCCCCGGCGGGTTCGATGCGGCCGAGGACATCGAGGCGATCACCATCAATCGGTGGGCACACGCCTACGCCTACCAGTACTGCGTGCCGTTCGAGATCTTCTGGCCGCACGGGCCGTTCCCGAACCACGTGGCAAGGGAGAGGTTCGGCAACGTCGCGATCGCAAACAGTGACTCTGCGCCGCGGGCGTACGTGGACGCCGCAGTGGACATGGCCTACCGAGCCGTTCGCGAACTGGCAGGCAGGGACGCCGGTGAGGTCGCCGCAGGCGTCGATGGGGTCGACCCGCTTCGGGTCGGCTGAACCGACAAGACGAAAGAAGCAGGAATGACAAGCACGAACCTCTCGTTCTGGGCGGACGCCTACGGGCCGTACACGGCGAATGAGCCCCTCCGGGGTGAGCGCCGAGTCGATGTCGTCGTCGTCGGTGGCGGCTTCAACGGGCTGTCGACGGCCTACCACCTGCGTACGGAGGGCGAAGCTCTCGATGTGGTGCTGCTTGAAGCCGACGCAATCGGTGACGGCTCCAGCGGCCGCAACGCGGGTGCAGCTGTGGTCGGCGTGAACGGGGTAGTGCTCAAGGCACATGGAGAGCAGCGCACGAAGGAGCTCTACGACTATGCCTCCCGTGCTCTCGACTACATGCGCGAGCTCATCACCAAGCACGACATGCAGTCAGACGTGATCGACACCGGCTCGCTCACCGTCGCGATCGGCGACCGGTGGGTGAAGGATCTCGAGGCGGCGAAGGCCATGCACGAGAGCTTCGACCCAACACACGACGTGGAGTGGGTCGACGCCGCGACTCTCGCCCAGGAGTTCAACAGCCCGCTCTTCGCCGGAGCGGCCGGTCTGCGTGAGAAGCGAACTTTCATGTTCGACCCGGTCAAGCATGTTCGCGAGTGGAAGCGGCTCGCGACCGAAGCCGGCGTCGAGGTCTACGAGCACTCGCCCGCCATCGAGATCGTCACAAATCCTCGCGAGGTCCGCGTCACCACTCCCCGGGGTACGGTCGTCGCCAACCGGCTGGTGTTGGCGACGAACGCGTATTCACACAAGTTGCCCAGTGACGTGCTTCCGGTCGGAGACCAGACGCCTCTGTACTCGTATCAGTTCGCGACCGAGCCGCTCAGCCCCGAGCAGTGGGACTCGATCGGATTCAAGAACCGAAACTGGACCGAGGACAGCCTCAGCCTCTTCCACTGGGCTCGCCCGACCGTCGACGGACGGCTCATCTTCGGTGGTCGAGACGGACTGAAGGCCGCCGACGACGGGTTGACCCGCGAATACGACGTGCGCGTCTTCCACCGCATGGAACGTGACTTCCGAGCATTTTTCCCGCAGTTGTCCGACGTGCGCGTGACGCACCGTTGGGGCGGCGTGATCTCCGGGACCTTCGATCTTCTCCCGCACATCGGCTTCGTCGATGAGCGCAAGCAGATCCTGCGGGTCAACGGCTGCTGGGGTCACGGCGTGGCAATCGCGCACCTACACGGGAAGCTGCTGGCCCACCTTGCCCGCGGCGTCGATTCAGAACTCACCAACCTCTGGATCGTCGACCGCAAGACGAAGACGTGGCCCCCGGGGCCGATGCGCACGACCGCCGCACGAGCGGCATTCGAAGGACTGCGTGCCTTGGAGAACCGGACGATCCGCCGCTCAGCGCGCGAAGCGGTGCGCCCGGACCAGAAGAGGGCGTTCGCGCAGCTCCAAGCCCCCATCCGCTGACTCCCGCTCCGACAGAAAGAGAACCACGTGGCACTCGAGTTCGTGAACTCACCGAGTCTTCACCCGCCGGCTGGCTATACCTACGCCGTGATCGGCACCGGATCCCGCATCATCCACCTGGCTGGCCAAGTCTCCGCCGATCAGGAAGGCAACCTCGTCGGAGAAGCCGACCTGGCCATCCAAGTCGAGCAGTGTTTCGTGAACCTCGCCGAGGCCCTAGCAGCAGCGGGAGCGTCGATGGACGATCTTGCGAAGATCGGAATCTACGTCGTCGAGTACACCGAGGCATTCGACGACGCGATCGCCCGCGGATACCGCGCAGCCATGGAGCGAACGGGGCTCGGACTGCCTGCCGCCGTGCTTCTCGGCGTACAGGCTCTCGCAATGCCGGGGGCCCTTGTCGAGATCGACGGGGTCGCGATCGCCAACTGATCCTGGCACGGTAGCAGCGCGGCGCCGACGCATTGCTACCGTGCCAGCGCCCCTCCAAGCGCCCATACGCAGACGTCGGTGGCCAAACGCCTCGTCTCGGGGAGATATGGGATAAGCGCCCAGTCGTGCAGCAAACCCGGAATGACCCGGAGGTCGACGCTGGTGCCGGACGCCCCAGCGGCCCGGCGACTCAGTTCGCTGGCCTGAGGGAAAAGCAGGTCCCGCGTCCCAGAGAACACGAGAAGATCGCCGAGGTCGTCGAGCGGCCCATTGATCGGGGACAGCGCGGGCTCTGAGAGAACGCGCCCGCCGGCGTACAACCGCGCGGCGCCGTGCAACGCGTCTAGATTGAGTAACGGATCACGCTCGGCGAGGTCGAGCGTTGCCTTGTCATCGAGAACCAAGTTGAGCCAGGGCGATAGCAGAACCGTGCGAGTGGGCGCCGGGACTCCGCTGGAGAGCAACTCTTGGGCGAGCACCAGAGCCAGCCCTGCGCCGGCCGAGTCTCCTAACACCGTCATCGCTTCGCCTGCCGACCTGCGTAGCACCTCGGACCAGGCGTCGACCACCATCGGCACCGTCTGCGTGACGGTGTACTCGGGGGCGAGGGGATAGTCGACCAGTGAGACGGTGAAATGCTGTTCGAGAAGCTGGCCAAGAAACCCCCAGTGCATGTCCTGCATCGTGTATCCGCCGCCGTGAAGAAAGAAGAAGTGCCCGACGGACCGCCTCGGGGAGACGGTTGCGACGCGCCCGTGGCCGGCGACGAATTCGTCGACGACGAATCGGCTAGCGACGCGCTTCGGTACGAGTGGACCTGGCTTGCGACGGGCGGGCTTGGTGAACGCGTTGGTGATGTAGCCAGGCGGCACTAAACGCAGAGCGGCAGTGGTCATGCGCGCCTGCCAAGACAGCGATGTTGGCATCTGGTCCCTCGATCATGCGTGGAGGCGGGGCGTAACGTGCGAACCGTTCGAGTCCCAGGCGGCACGAACGAAGGTCATCCGATCCGTGAGATCTCCTCGACGGAGGACTCGCCTATCGGCCAAGTAATTGTGGTGCAGCCGCCACGGCGCCAACGACGCCTGCTTGGGGAACGCGGCGATCCCGCGGTGCACATAGTTCGCGTTGAGATCGAACACAGATCCCAGTTGGGGGTCTCCGGTTGGAGCGGTTGGCTCGGCGGCGAGAAGGTGGTGTTCGGACATGTGGTTTAACAGTCTGCAGACGTATGTAGCGACCAGATCGGCCTTCAGCGTCCATGACGCGTTCGTGTACCCGAGCGTCCAAGCGAGATTCGGGACGCCGCAGAGCATCATGCCTTTGTAGGCGATGGTCGACCCTACGTCGACTCGATCGCCGTCGAGGTCGAAGGTGATCGCTCCGAGGGCGAGCATGTTCAGACCCGTTGCCGTGATGATGATATCGGCGTCGATCTCCTCCCCACCCTCTAGTTCGATTCCTGACTCGGTGAACCGACTGATGACACCGGTGGAGATTGATGCTTGACCCGATCTGATCGCGTCGAACAGTTCTCCGTCTGGTGTGGCGCACAGCCGCTGATCCCATGGGTCGTAGTGCGGCGTCAGGTGGGTCTGGAGGTCATAGCCGGCGGGTAGCAGGTTGCGCGCTTCCTTGGCCAGGATCGACTTGACCATCGCCGGCCGACGGCGGCTGAGTTGATACCACGCGAGACTGCCGAGAACGTTCTTCCAGAAGATCACCTTCGCGGCGCCTCGTTCGCCGAAGACGTGGGAGAGCACGCTCCACGAGCGTTCAAGGCGGGGCACGCTCATCACATACGTCGGCGAGCGTTGCACCATCGTGACGTGAGATGCCCTTTCTGTCAGAGCTGGAACGAGGGTGATGGCAGTAGCGCCGCTGCCAATGACCGCGACCCTCTTGCCCTCGTAATCGAGGTCTTCGGGCCAGGCCTGCGGATGGACGAGCGGGCCGGTGAATGCTTCCTGGTTCGGAAAGGTCGGTGCATAGCCCTTGTCGTAGGAGTAGTAGCCGGTGCATAGGTACAGAAACGAGCAGGTCATGGAGATGTGCTTTGTCGGGCCACCGCCTTGCTCGACGACGACCTCAACGGTCCACAGCGACAGGTCTGAGTCCCAGCTCGCGTGCACGACCTTGCATCCGAAGTGGATCTTGTCCTTCAGACCGTATTCGTCGGCGGTGTCGTCGAGGTAACTCAAGATGCTGGGACCGTCCGCGATCGAAACCGCCTTGGTCCACGGACGGAATGGGAAGGCAAGGGTCGGGATGTCGGAGTCCGATCGGATACCCGGGTAGCGGAAGAGGTCCCACGTGCCTCCCAATCGTTCGCGCGACTCGAGGATCGCGACCGAGAGGTCCGGGCACTCGCGGGCTAGCCGGGCCGCGGCGCCGATGCCGGAAAGCCCGGCTCCGACGACGAGAACGTCAACTCGGGTGGGCAGGCCTGCGCACATCAGCATCTCCCGCGTCGCGAGTGGACCGACTCCTAACGAGTACGGCTGTGTCGCCAGCGTGCCCGGCGCCTCCCAAGCGCTGATTGACGCCGCGGGCCATGCTCTTGCACACGAGCGCCACCGGTCACGACCTGTGGCACACGACGACCAGGCGGTGGCGTCGCGGATCAATGGGGAAGGGCGGCGGGGGCCGCACGATCGATCCAACACAGCCGTGCTGTCTTTTCTCTGAACAGGAGTAGTACCCGTGGACGTCGGACTCTTTTGTGCCTACCAGCTTCCGGACACACCCCCGCAGGTCGGCTTCGAGTGGGACATGCAGGTCATGCGTTGGGCCGAGGAATACGGCTTCGCTGAGGCGTGGTTCTCCGAGCACTACACCGTCGGCTACGAGCGATGGCCCTCCCCTGAGCTGCACGTCGCCGCCGCGGCCCGCGAGACCCGCAACTTGCGTCTCGGGACCGCCGCCAACCTGATCCCGTACCACAACCCGGTCGCCCTCGCGTACCGCCTCATGGCGCTGGACCACATGACGAATGGCCGGCTGATGGTCGGGTTCGGTGCTGGAGGCTACGAGACCGACGGACAGCTGTTCGGCACCGACATCGGCCAGGAGAACCACGAGAAGCTCCAGGAGGGCGCGGAGCTCATCAAGGCGATCTGGAACGCGGATGGCCCCCTCAAGATCAACGGGAAGCACTACTCGGTCGACATCCCCGCGCTCGACGAGTCCACTAAGCTCGGCGGCCACTGGCACCCCCTGACGCCCGGTGGTCCGCGCACCGCGCTCGTGGGCTTCTCGCCGCGCTCGTCATCGCTGCGGGCCGGCGGCGCTCGCGGCGACATCCCGATGAGCATCTGCTTCAGCGTTGAGTACCTGCAAGGGCACTGGGAGGTCTACGAGGAAGGCGCGCTCGCCGCGGGTCGGACGCCGACCCGCAAGGACTGGCGAGTCGTTCGTGACGTGTGGGTGGCCGACACCGACGAGCAGGCGCTCGAGCTCGCCCTCTCCCAGCCGCTCAAGGAGACCTGGGACAACTGGGTCATTCCGCGCAACATCGCTGCCCTCAAGCACATGATCGGCGAGGACGTCGACATCACCGCGGAGTTCTTCGCCCACCACGGCTGGATCGTCGGGTCGCCCGACACCGTCATCGCGCAGCTGAAGGAGGAGCAGGAGGAGTCGGGTGGCTTCGGCACGCTGCTGACCTACAACTACGACTTCCACGCGGACCCCGAGCCGTTCCGTCGCCACCTTGAGCTTCTCGGCACAGTCGTCATGCCGGCACTCAAGGAGTACGGCACCGACTGAGGGCGAGGCACTGTGCGGCGTACCACTCCGGTACGCCGCACGGTGCGGCCTGCACTCAGTGCCGACCTGCCCCGACACCAGGATCCGTTCAAGCCCACCGGAAGTTGGAGTGCGATGACGATCACCGCCGACCCCGACGCAGCGCTACTGGGAGCCGCCGTCAGCGGCACCGTGAAAGCAGCCGGCGTCGACGTCCAGTACTACGACTCACTTGAGGAGACGCCCGGCCGAGCGCCCATCGTGCTGGTCCACGGCACGGGAGGCACGACTGCGCGCCACTTTCGGTTCCTCTTCCCGATGCTCGCCACCGCGCAACGTGTCGTCGCCGTCGATCTCAACACCGACACCACCGCACCCGCCGACATGGGGCCCCACGCCTACGCCGACCAAGTCGCCAGCGCCATCGAAGAGATCCTTCCGGATCGACGAGTATCCCTCGCCGGCTACTCGTTGGGTGCGGTCGTCGCCGCCACCGTGGCGGCGAGGCGAGCCGACCTGGTTGACCGACTGGTCCTGATGGCAGGGTGGCTGAAGACCACGGCCGGCCAGGCGCTACGAAACCAGGTCTGGCTCGACCTTCACCGCAGCGGTCAACAGGACACTCTGGCTCGATACTTCGCCTTCTGCGCATTCAGCGACCCGTTCTTGAACTGGCGCACGCGAGCCGAGCTCGACGCCCTGATCGCGAGCGTCGCCAGTGACGATGCCACTCGCCATCAGATGGAGATGAACCGCACCGTCGATCTCACCGAGGTGGCCCCGACCATCGCCTGCCCGACGCTGATCATCGCGGGCACCGACGACCAGATGACCCCGCGCCGCCAGTCGAAGGCACTGTTCGGCGCCATCCCTGACGCCCGGTACACCGAGGTGACGTCAGGACACGCCATGGTCGCCGAGCGACCAGCGGAACTGGTTCATCTCCTGACGAATTTCAACGGATCACCGGACCGATATCCGGCAGGCGAGATCATCCCGTCCCGCATGCCCTGATCACAGCGGACCGCGTCCATACCCGCCACACGAAACGGAGGAACTCCCAGCGTGAGCGAGTCGCCAGAACGCCCCAGCACGATGCCCCAGAACGTCGACGTCGTCATCGTCGGCGCCGGGTTTTCAGGCATCGGCCTCGGCATACGGATGCGCCGCGCGGGCTACAAGTCCTTCGTCATCCTCGAGCGGGCGACCGACGTCGGAGGCGCCTGGCGCGACAACACCTACCCTGGCGTGGCTTGCGACATCCCGTCGCACTTGTACTCGTTCTCGTTCCGGACGAACCCGGACTGGTCACGCATGTACGCACCCGGCGAGGAGATCTGGGACTACTTGCGCAGCGCCGCGCGGGAGGAAGGACTGCTGCCCCACCTTGTCTTCGACGCCGACATGCTGCGGGCCACCTGGGACGACACCGAGTCGCGATGGCGAATCCACACGACCCAGGGCGACTTCACCGGGAACATCCTCGTCGCCGCGACTGGCCACTTGACCGACCCGAAGTTCCCTCCTGTGCCTGGGCTCGCGGACTTTCCCGGGGCGCTATTCCACTCCGCCGGCTGGGATCACTCGAGATCCCTGTCAGGCAAGCGGGTTGGCGTCGTGGGCACTGGCGCTTCAGCGATACAGATCATTCCTGAGGTCGCCAAGATCGCCGACGAACTCGTCGTCTTCCAGCGCAGCGCGCCCTACGTCAATCCGCGACTCGACCGGCCCTTCTCTGAATCGGACAGGCGTCTGTTCCGACGCGATCCGAGCGCCATGACGGAGATGCGCGAACGACTCTTCTGGTATGGCGACTACACGTTCGCGGCGCGGCGCCTTCTTCCAGCTTTCCTCCAAGAGGCTCGCGATCGGGCGCTTGGCCATCTCGCCGCCCAAATCGAGGACGATGAGCTGCGCGCGAAGCTCACACCCGACTACGAGATCGGCTGCAAGCGGATCCTGTCGTCAAACGCCTACTTCCCCGCCATGGCCCAGCCTCACGTGCGGCTCGAAACCGCTGCGCTCAGCAGCATCGAGGGAAGCCGGGCGATCAGTGCCCACGGCAATTCCTACGAGGTCGACGCCCTCATCTTCGCGACCGGGTTTGAGACTTACGACCTGCCGTCGTCACACCGCGTCCTTGGCCGCGGAGGGAGGTCGCTCGCCGAGCACTGGGGCGACGGCGGCATGCAGGCGTACGACTCGATCTCCGTCGCCGGGTTTCCGAACCTGTTTCTCCTGAACGGACCCGGCACCAGCCTGGGGCACAACTCGCTCATCTACATGATCGAGACGCAGATCGACCACTTTCTCGGCGCATTCGAATGGTGGCTGAGCAATGGGCAGCCCGAGCTCGAAGTCAGCACGCGCGCAGAAGAGGCATTCGGTCGGGAGCTGGATCGCCGCGCGGCAGGCACCGTCATCCTCCACGGAGGGTGCAGCAGTTGGTACCTCGACCCCCGAAACGGCAGAGCGACGCTGTCGTGGCCGGACTTCGCGCATCGTTTCCGCGACCAGTGTGAAGAATTCGATCCGGAGATCTATACAGCGACCGCCTGAGGGCGTCCGCCTGCTAGAGCCAAAGGCACGCACGGCTGTTTGCATGCCGCCGGCGCCCACGAAAGGAAGTGAGTGAACTCATGAACACGTCCGTTAGTGTGCTCGGTGCGGGGCTGATGGGTTCCGCGATCGCTCGGGCTCTTCTTCGCGCTGGCCACTCGGTCACGGTCTGGAACCGGACCGCGGCAAAGGCAGACGCCCTTCGAGGCGACGGCGCCAACGTCGCCCAGAGTGCTGTCGAAGCCATGAATGCCAGCCCGCTGAGCATCTTCGTCTTCAAGTCCTATGACGCCGTCAACAAACTTCTCGACCAAGCCGCCTCGACGGACTTTTCAGGAGACGTCATCAACCTGGTCACCGGCCAGCCGGAAGACGCCGACAGGGTCGAGCACTGGGCGACGCGGCACGACGTCCGACTTCTCGACGGCGCCATCCTTGCGTTCCCCAACGACATCGGAACCGAGGACGCCGCCATCTACTTCTCTGGCGACCCCGGCGTCTGGGAACAATGGGAAAGCGTCGTCCGAGGTTTGGCGGGCGGCTCGCTCTACCTCGGCAACCAAATGCGTCTTGCCAACTCCATCGACACCGTCACGCTCTCGCTCGTCACCGCCGCCGAATGCGCAATCCTGGAAACCCTCGCCTACGGCCAGGCCCTGGGATTGCCCCTGTCGGTGCTGTGGGACACGATCAGCCAAGTGCCGGCCGCACTCGAAAACTTCATTTCCTATGCGGTGCGCAAGATCGAGGCATCGGACTACACCACTTCCGACGCCTCGATCGACACGTGGGTGATGTCGAGTCGACAGATCGCCGAGCACGTCGACCGCATGGGGATCCGGGGCCACCAGATCAAGGCCGCCGCCGCAAGCTTGCGAGCCGCCCAGGACGCGGGCCTCGGCGCACTGGATCTCCTGGCGCTTCACCAGATCGCCGACCACAGATGACGGTGCCAGACCCAGCCGAAGCGTCACCAGGACACGATTCGTCCGGCAACGGCTCCGCACCAGACCGCGTCCAGGCGGACGAAGGCACCGGTTCTCTGTCCACCCTCGAGCAGACATGGCGCGCGCCCGTGCGCTTCGTCGAGTGCGACCAGCAGGGTGTCGTGTTCAACGGGCACTACCTTGTCTGGGCCGACGAAGCGGCGAGCCGATGGTGGAGCGCGGTCGGGCTCCCCTGGACAGGGCCCGACGAGAACGGCGGCGACTCCATGGTCAAAGCCAGCCGACTTGAGTGGTCATCATCGGCCCGCTGGGGAGACGAGGTCGCCGTGACAGCTCGCGCCGAGGCTCTGGGGCGCTCAAGCCTTAGCCTCACCATGGACATCACCGTGGGGGAAAGGCTCTGTTGCCGAGTCGTCACGACCTATGTCTGGGTGGTCGCCGGCCGGTCTGCAGCGTGGCCGCCCGCGATGCGTCGCAAGCTCGCTGGTCTTATGGGCTGACCCTTGGTGGTTCGTACACACTGACCCTGCTCAGTGACCTGGCTGGTTCGCTGCCCCTGGACTCGTGGACTGGTGCCGCTGGCCGGTCTCGTGGAGTGACTCTGATTGAGGGCCACGCCCTCCCATGGAGCGCAGCGCGAGAGACCGCTGCCGGTCCTAGGTCTGGTGCCGCGACGGCCCGGTCGCAGCCAAGTTTGGGACGGGAGCCAGCCGCGTGCGACGGCTGTGTCTCGCGTGCGTTACATCCAACGACACGTTCCAGCTGTGCCACTCCCTCTGGCGGTGCAGTGCCGCGCCTTGGCACGGACAGGCAATGTCGCGTGCGTCACTCACGCCCACCATTGAGGCCACTGACCGGCGGGTTCTCTGGGCCGCAGCCAACATCGAAGGAGCGTTCATGCGAGCCAATGTGTCCACGTTGCGGCAAGGCTGTCTGGTGGCTGCGGCCACCCTGCTGGCGACAACTCTGTCGGCGTGCAACTCGTCAGGAAGTGGTGACGCGAACTCAACCTCGGGCAGCAACGCAGACACATCGAAGGCTCAGGAGCGGCTCAACGCCGCCTACAAGGGCTTCTACTCAGAGCCGCAGGGCGACACTCCGGCAGCGCCGACCGGCAAGAACGTCTGGGTCATCCCGACGGACCTGTCCTACGGCTTCTCCGACGACTGGGCGAAGGCCTCCAAGGATGCGGGCGCGCTGCTCGGCTGGACGATCAAGACCTACGACGGCAAGAGCGACCCGAACAACGTCCTGCAGGGCATTCGCTCGGCGATCGCGGCGAAGGCTGACGGCATCATGATCGAGGTACAGGACTGCGACGCGATCAAGTCCGGCCTGACTGAGGCGAAGAAGGCCGGCATCCCCGTCGTCGGCGACCAGGGCCAGGACTGTGACCCGCCCCTGTTCTCTGCCACCACCGTCTTCAAGAACGGTGGTTACGAGGGCAACGACGGCACCGCCCCGAAGACGCTGGCAGCCGCGTTCAAGCCGCAGGCCGACTGGGTGACGGTCAAGAGCAACGGCGACGCCAAGATCATCACGATCGAGGAGACCGACTCCCAGGCGGCCATCTGGCAGGCGCAGGGCGTCCGCGAGGAGCTCAAGGATGTCTGCCCGGGATGCAAGATCGTCGCGACGGTCAAGTACACCGTCGACCAGATCCCCAACCTGCAGCAGATGATCTCTCAGGCGCTGCTGCAGCACCCCGAGGCAACAGCGATCATCAACACCGTCGCCGACTTCGTCCAGCAGTACGGACTCTCCGGTGCTGTCCTCTCCTCGGGGCGTGCCGACAAGTTGCTCGTCACCGGCGGCGAGGGAACGGCCCCCGGCTTGGACCTGATCCGCAAGGATGCCGGCGACCAGCAGACCTCGACCTGCACCTCGAACATCTGGGTCGCCTACACCGACATCGACCAGATGATCCGCCTCTTCGCCGGCGCCAAGCCCGCAACCGACAGCGGGAACGGCTGGGTGCTGATCGACAAGGACCACAACCTGCCCAAGAGCGGTGCCTGCGTCCCGCAGGTCGACGGCAAGCCGATCGACCCGAAGGCCCTCTACACTAAGATCTGGGGCAAGTGAGATGACGGTGGGCCCGCTGCCGCTCGACGGGACAACTGGACCCGCCGACCGCGGAACCGCGGTGACGATCAGTCAATTCTCCAAAAGGTTCGGCGCGACGCAGGCACTCGACGGCGTCAGCTTCGAGGTGAAGCCAGGCACCATCCACGCGCTCGTAGGCGGCAACGGGTCGGGGAAGTCCACCCTCATCAAGATCCTCGCAGGCGTCCACCAGGCCGACGCCGGCTCGCTGGGGGTGCGCGGCAGCGAGCAGGACGCCACCGCGATGACGCCGGCGCTCTCCCGCGACCTTGGCTTCCGGTTCGTCCACCAACAGCCGTCTGTATTCCCCGACCTGACCGTCGCGGAGAACCTGGCGATCGGCTCGTCATTCCTCACCGGGTTCGGCAGCCGGGTGCGCTGGAAGGCCCAGCGCGCCCGCGCCGTCGAACTCCTCGAGCGATTCGAGGTGAACGCCAGCCCGGACGCCGAACTGCGAACGCTGAGCCCGGCCAACCAGACCGGCGTGGCGATCGCGCGAGCTCTCCAAGATGGCGAGGAGGACAGCTCCAGCATCCTTGTGCTCGACGAGCCAACCGCCTCCCTACCTGGCCCCGACGTCGACGTCCTTCTCGAAGCGCTCCAGCACTACGCCGCCGCGGGTCAGACGATCATCTATGTCTCCCACCGGCTGGAAGAGATCCGGGCCATCGCCGACAAGGTGACGGTCCTGCGCGACGGGAAACTGATCACCACCACCGATGGGGGACTGACTCAGGGCCGCCTGGTCGAGCTCATCACCGGACGCTCCCTTGAGCAGCTCAGCCACCGCAAGGTCGAGACTCGTGCCTTCTCCAACAAGGTCCTCGAGGTGGAGGGCCTCTCTGGCGGCGCCGCGAACAACGTCAGCTTCTCCGTCTCGGCCGGAGAGGTTCTCGGGATCGCCGGTCTGATGGGGTCTGGGCGCTCGTCCATCCTGCGCAGCCTTTTCGGCGTGCCCGCCCCGAACGCCGGCACCGTCCGCGTCGACGACAAGCCGGTGCACATCCGGTCAGCCGGAGACGCCATGGCGGCTGGGATCGCGTACGTCCCTGAGGACCGCAACGGAATGGCCTCGTTCTCCGACATGACCGTTCTCGAGAACCTGACGATCGCCGACTCCCGTCGATACTTCAAGCGAGGGCGACTCCAGAGTCGCAGCGAGCGGGCAGACGCCAAGAAGCTCGTCAGCGACTTCACCGTCAAGACAGCCGGCCTCGACCACCCGCTGACCTCGCTCTCGGGCGGAAACGCCCAGAAGGTCATCATGGCTCGATGGCTTCGCCGCGAGCCACGGGTCATCCTCCTCGACGAACCATCCCAAGGCGTCGACTTCGGCGCTCGCGCCGACATCTGGAAGCTGATCGCCCGCGCCGTGGCCGAAGGGGCCGGAGCGGTCGTCGTCTCCTCCGACTTCGAAGAACTGGCCACGTTCTCCGACCGCGTCCTCATTGTCCGACACGGCGCCATCGTCGGAGAGCTGACCGGCTCGGACGTCACCGAACACAACATCGATCGACTCGTCCTGATGGGGAGTGAGAATGACTAGCAACGCCGCAGAGTCGACTCAGCAAGTGCCGGACACTGCAGTAGCGGCTGCAACTGCCGAGAGTCCGACAGCGAGGTCACCGCGCCGAACGATGCCGTGGCTTCGTTGGGTGGAGGCGTACGGCCTTCTGCTGGTCACGGTCGGCATCATCATCTTCTTCAGTTTCTACGGCCCCACGTCGCAGACGTTCCCGACAATGGCGAACTTCCAAATCGTCCTTGCGGGTCAGTCCGTGCTGGCGGTCGTGGCACTGGGAACCCTCATCCCGCTCACGGCCGACGTGTGGGACCTCTCTATCGGAGCCATCGCCGGCCTGGCCGCCGTCTTCGGTGCTGCCTTCATGTCCTCCGGCATGTCGGCGCCACTTGCGATCCTGGCCGCCATCGGCGTCGCCGGCATCGTCGGCGTCGTCAACGCTCTGATCTCAACCAAGGGCGGAGTGCACCCCGTCATCACCACCATGGGCACATCCACGATCGTTGCCGGTGTCGTCACCCAGAAGACCGGCGGCCTCGCCATCGTGAGCAACCTGCCGGCCTGGCTGGTCGAACTCGGCCACCACACCACCTTCGGTATCCCCGCCCTTGCGGTCATCGCGACCGTGGTCGCCCTGTTCGCCTACTACCTGCTCAATCACACGCCCTTCGGCCGCTACCTCTACGCCATCGGATCCAATCCGAATGCCGCACCACTGGTCGGCATCCGGACCGGCAAGCTGATCTCGATCGCCTTCATCCTCGGAGCTTGTTTCGCCGGAGTCGCCGGCATCATGCAGGTCGCCTACGCAGGCGGTGCCTCCACCAATATCGGCACCAATCTGGCACTGACCGGTATGGCGGCATCCTTCCTGAGCGCGGCGGCCATCAAGCCAGGCAAGTACAACGTCCCCGGAGCGGTCGTTGCGCTGATCTTCCTCGCTGCGCTCAACAGCGGGCTGAACCTTGCGGGCGTTCCGCCGTTCGTCAACGAGTACGTCAACGGCGCGGCTTTGATCGTCGGCATCGGCTTCGCCAGCAACATCGGCCGTCTCCGCGAGCGATCCGGGTCTTGAGCCCGAACAAACCTTCCCCTCTTCATCTTCACAAGGAGTACGACAACAATGGGTCAGTTTGACGACCAGGTAGTGCTGATCACGGGAGCAGCGCGCGGTCAGGGCCGCGCCCACGCGGTCGGGTTCGCCGAACAGGGGGCATCGATCGTCGCCCTCGACGCGTGCGCGCCGGTTGACGGCATTCGGTACGCCCTGGCAAGCAAGGAGGACCTTGCCGAAACGGCGGACCTGGTGAAGCGGGCCGGAGGTGAGATCCTGACTCGCATCGCCGACGTGCGAGCACAAAGCGACCTGGACGAAGCCGTGTCCGAGGCCCTCGCGGCCTTCGGGCGGATCGACCACGTGATCGCCAACGCGGGCGTCTTCTCACACGCACCCAAGACATGGGAGATGACGGAGGAGACCTGGACGACCACGGTCGACATCGACCTCAACGGCGTGTGGCGAACCTGCAAAGCGGCCATCCCGGCCATGATCGAGGGCGGCCGCGGCGGGTCGATCACCATCACTGCGTCCTCCAACGGCTACCGCGGTGAGCACGGCCACCCCGCCTACAACGCCTCGAAGCTCGGCATCGTCGCGTTGATGCGGGTCCTGGCCGCTGAGCTGGGCGAACACAGCATCCGGGTCAACACCATCCACCCAACGACGGTGAAGACGCCCCTGATGTGGAACGACGAGTTGGTGTCCATCTTCGCCCCGGGGGAGACCACCCGGACGATCTCGATCGACGACTGGTGGGAGGGCATGGTCGGAATGAACATCCTCCCGATCGGCGCGATGGAAGCCGAGGACATCACTCGTGTCGTCCAGTTCCTCGCCTCGGACGCGGGGCGCTACATCACCGCCAGCGAGATCCCGATCGACGCCGGATACATCATGAAGATGGGGAACCAGGGATGACGGCAGTCAACACCGACCCGGTGGCTATCTCTCCGAGTTCCCGGGTGGCCTGGGAGCGCGCGAAGAGGAGCATCGGCGGCGGAGTCAGCTCCGGCCTGCGCGGAGACTTCCAGCCGTATCCGATCTTCGTCGATCGTGCCCAGGGCCCTCTGATGTGGGACCTCGACGGGCGCGAGTTCATCGACTATATCGGCGCATGGGGGCCGATGCTTCTCGGTCACTCCCACCCCGACGTGATCGCCGCCGTGGCCGAGGAACTCCCGCGGTTGCAGATGCCCGGCACCGGCCACGTGCTGGAGTACGAGGCTGCGGAGGCCGTCCTCGGCGCCGTCCCCGGGGCAGAGAAGCTGCTTTGGAGCAACACCGGTACCGAGGCCGTCCAAGTTGCGCTGCGCTTGGCGCGCGCTTGGTCGGGACGAAATCACATCGTCAAGTTCACCCGTGCCTACCACGGCTGGCACGACTCTGTCTTCGCCAGCGTCGCGGAGCACGGCGAGGGTACTCGGGCGGTCGCTCACAGCAAGGGGCAAAACCCGCGGGTGCTCGACGACCTCATCGTGTTGCCGTTCAACGACACCGAGCAGGCAGCGAAGACGTTGGCACGCGCGGCCGAACTCGACATCGCCGCAGTGCTGATTGACCCGATCCTGAACAGCGGTGGGGGAGTCGAGCCCGACCCCGAGTTCCTCGCCGTCCTGCGTCAGACCTGCACTGAGCACGGCGTCGTCCTCATCTTCGACGAGGTCGTCAGTGGGTTCCGAGTGGCACGCGGCGGCGCGGCTGAGCGCTGGGGCGTCACACCCGACCTCTGGACGCTCGGGAAGGCACTGGCGGCCGGGTTCTCCCAGAGCGCCGTCCTGGGACGAGCCGAGATCATCGACCAGGTGACCGTCGACGTTTACCACGCAGGCACCTACAACGGGAACCCGGTCGCCCTCGCCGCAGTCAAAGCCGCGATGCACGCCTATAGCTCGCCGGGGGTCTACGACAGCCTCGAAGAGAACGCTGCTCACCTCGAGAACGGCGTCGCCGCAGCCGCCGAGAGGACGGGCGCGCCGTTCGGCGTCCACCGCGTTGCCTCGATCATGTGGGTCTATCCCACACGGGGGGACGACGACACTGCAGACGCCTTGGCCATCGAGCTCGCCGCCCGGGGGATCTTGCTCCTGCCACGCGGCGAGATGTTCGTGTCGATGGCGCACACCCGGGAAGTGGTCGACCGCACGATCGTTGCGTTCGAGGACGCCTTCGCCGCGGTTTCGGCCTCGAATCCATCCTGATCCTGAGCACCCCGGGGTCTTTTGAGCCCGGGGTGAGAAAGGTGCACACGTGCATAAGTGGGTGTTCCTCGTGGGCGCGATACTCGGCGAGGTGACCGGCTCCCTGTCGATGGAAGCAGCGACGCGACACCCAATCTTCTACACGATCGTCGCGGTCGGATATGGCATTTCCTTTGCCCTCTATTCGGGGGCGCTGCGTCGCGGCATGGCGCTGAGCGTGGCGAGCAGCGTGTGGGCCGGCAGCGGTGTGCTGTTGACAGCCATCTTCTCGGCTCTCGTCTACAAGGAGCGATTCGCCCCAACGGCAATGATCGGATTGGCCCTAGTTTGCGTCGGCGTCGTCCTCGTTTCGACGGGCGCACGCCCGAAAGGCAAGGTAGGCCGACCGTTGGACGGCCCGTCCGAGGGCCCAAGGCACTCGAGTCAGGTCGTCGCGTGATGGGCTGGCTCTACTTAACCATTGGCATCGTTGTGGAGGTCGGAGCCGGCCTCTCGCTGCGCATGGCGGCTCATGGACGCCCGATCTGGTACATCCCCATGACGCTGGGCTACGCGACTTCCTTCATAGCGCTCATGCTCACCCTCCACGCCGGCTTCGGCATCGGTGTCGCCTACGGCATCTGGGCAGCGGCGGGGGTCGCGCTCATGGCCGTCGCGGCCCGGGTCCTCTTCGATGAACCGCTGACGCCCCTGATGTGGACGGGGATCGCCCTAGTCAGCGGCGGTGTGCTCCTTGTCGACCTGGGAGGAATCTAGCCGCCCGGCTGATGGGCGGAATCCGCCGTTCGCGCGCATGCAATGTCACCGAAACAGGGCGACGGCAAGATCTTCGTAATTCGTTCGCTTCCGCAAGGTGAGCAACACAGCCAGGAGGCTACCGATGACCCGCATTGCCCCTACGCCGCACGCTTCGCCGACGCCGACCGCTCACGTCGACTTCGAAGGCTGGCGACAGTTCTGTTCCGACAGCCTCATGGGCGACGACGTATGGCCGATTGAGAACGAGGACCACTTCAGCGGCGAGTTCGACCGACGATGGATCGACGATTGTCTCGTCGTTCGCTGCTCGGCCTCGCCGTACCACGGCTCATTCCGGCGAAATTCCCAAGCCAGCGACTACCTCGCCTTCAGCATCTCGTGGCCCCCGACCGGCGAGGACTTCGTCTTGCGGACCGAGGAACAAGTCCGATCATCCGACACCCGGATGGGGTTGTGGGATCACGCGAGCATCCACCAGTTCGCGGTGAACATCCGCCGCGACAACACCTACGTCTTCGTACCGAAGGACGCGCTCAGGGGACATGGGGTCCGATTGAGCACCCTCTCGCAGCCAACCGGTGTCGACGCACGACCCACGGCACAGGTCCTCGCCGGCGTCCTCTCATCGATTCTCGATCAGCCGGCACCCCTGGCACCGGCGGACTCGAGCGCCATTAGGAGCGCCATCCTCAACCTCTTCGCTGGCACATCGCGCGACGTCGTTCTTGAGACCTCCGGGGCGGTGAGCGCCATGATGAGGCAACGCGTCGAACAGTGGATCGCAGCTAACGTCAGCACCGGCCCGGTCAGCCCGGCCGCTGCCGCGAACGCTCACGGCATCTCAGTCCGGTCCCTCCACCGCCTCTTCTCAGAAACGTCGGAGACCTACGGTGACGTCGTGCGGGCAGTGCGGTTGGATGGTGCCCGCCAGGAGCTGGCATCGAGCTCCGCCACCGTCCAGACGATCGCAACCCGATGGGGCTATGCGGACGTCAGCCACTTCTGCCGTGAGTTCAAGCGGTCCTTCGGGATGACGACAGGCGACTTCCGAAAGTCGCTGCACGCTCCTCGTTATGTCGCATAGCCGGCGCCGGTCAGCTCCGGGGCCGACGCGGCAGGAGGCATTCGATCGACCTCGCCCGCAGCGCACCCAACCAGAGCCCCGCGCCATATGCCAGGTCGTCGAGCCGACGACCGACCAGAAGATATGGAGCAGTCGGCATCTCCAGCCGCGCGGCGACCGCGTCCACGATGAGGGCGGACGCGACGGCTCGGCGAACCGCCGGCACGAAGGGAAACAGGACGACGGTCAACGGCCACCAGTGCCGCAGGAGGAGTGCCGACTCCTGACGCACCGCCCAGGCTGTGCCCTCTACCGACAGGCACATCGATCGGGTCACCCGACCCTCCATGGACGGCAGGCGGCGGTTGAGCCGCCACCACGTGTAGCCGACACCGGCGACGAGCGCCGGTGCTGACCATCGGCGACGAATCAGCACCGCCGCGGCGGAGGTTGCACTGACGACGCTGAGCACGGCCGGTGCACCGTGGCGCCCATGCCGGGCAGCAAGGGCGGCTCCGCCCGACCCGTAGATCAGCTTCCGTCCGAGCCAGCCAGCGAGCGACGATCTGGTGTCATGGTCGGCACCATGGCTCGGGTCGTACCGCACTCTCCATCCGGCGTCGAGCAAGCGCCACACGAGATCGACGTCCTCGCCTACCCGCATCGACGCATCGAAACCTGGAAGCGGCAGCTGCCGCAGCGCCAACGTCCGCCCGACCAGGCAGGCTGACGGCAGCCAGCCGACCGCCGCTCCAGGACGCACCGAGCTGGGACGATTGCCGAGGGCCAGCGACGACGCCGCCTCGTCATACTTCTCGAACCACCGGGAATCGCGCCCCGACAGGGCGGCGGTAAAGCGCCCACGGACCAGCGGGCCGACGAGCGCCAGGCGCGCGTCGCGGAAGTGGGCCATGAGCTGGACGAGCATGGACGCCTCGGCCGTCACGTCGGAATCGACGAACGCGACGAAGGTGGTCCTAACATGCTGCAAACCCGCATTCCGTGCGCCTGCCGGACCCTGATTCACCGGAAGACGCAGGTACCGCGCCCCGTGAGCATCTGTGACCCGACGAATCGATGCCGAGTCGATCGAAGCGTCGTCCACGACGACAACGGACAGGTTTCCCAGTGAAGCAAGGCACCGTTCCAGCTGCTGTGGCCGGTCCCTCACCGGAATGACCACGGTCATCTCCGACGCCTCACCATCGGTGTCGTTCGGGTCCGCCGGGTCGACCAGAGGATCGGCGAGGTTAGCGTCGAGCAGATAGCCAGCGACGCGGTCCGATACCCTGTCGGTGACCGTGAGGACTCCTCCGCTGATTCGGCTCAGGGCGCTCTGACCGATCCGGACGGCGCGCATCGGAGACCCTCCGACCAGCACATCACCCCGGACCGTCGTACGTGCCCGCAGCCTCACTCGGAACCCGGCGGGAAACCGACGCTCGTACGATGTCACCCGCGGAAGCCGCCGTCGGCGTGCAGCACTGACCCGTTGAGAGACGCGCCTTCGATGGAGCAGCAGAATGCCACTGCTGCAGCGACCTCGTCAGGGCTCAGGGCCCGTTGGAGCAGCTGGTGATCGGAGAGGTCTTCGGTTGTCGCGCCCGGGTAGAGCGCTACGGTCGCATCAAGCATCTGAGTGCGTGTGGAACCGGGGGACACGGCCACAGCGGTGACGCCGGTGCCGGTCAGGTCCGCTGCGAGTCCTCGGACGATGCCGACGGCCGCATGCTTGGCCGCGTTGTATCCGGCGAGATGAAAGAGACCCCGCGAGCCTGCTGCTGACGTCACAGCGACGAAGCGACAACCGGAAGGGTCGGGTCCCGCAAGCATGGCCGGTATTGCCGCTGCCGCGGTATTCCAGACACCCTTGGCGTTGACGCCCCACTCGAACTCGAGTTCCTGGTCGGGGGTGTCCCACAAGGTGCGCCCGCCGGTGATCACGCCCGCGCACGCAACGGCGACATCAAGTCTTCCCCAGCGATCGTGCGCGAGTTCGACCGCAGCGTCCATACCCTGTCGGTCGCGCACATCGGCGACGTGCGCGACCGCACCACTGAGCGGCCCAACCACGGCGTCGAGGTCGGACCGCTCAGGCATGGGATAGGGGTACGCGCTGGGGCCCGCGCACCAATCCAAAGCGAGCACCGAGTAGCCGTCGGCTGCAAGCCGCCTTGCAGTGGCGGCACCGATGCCGCGGGCGGCACCGGTGACCAGGGCAACTCGAACCACTTTCGTCTCCCGCATCGACTGCTGGTGTCAGGAATGGGCGCTCGCGGCGGTACCGGCGAGAGGGTTCTCGTCACAGGCAGTCGTCGGGGGGCGGCGCTGAAGCGTGAGTAGCACGGGGGCGTTCCGCCCAGGGCTGCTGCGTGAGTGGTCCTGGCTCGCGGCGGGCACCTCGCGGGGCGCCGCGAGTGCTGCCTCACCATAACCCTGGACGCACTCCGGGTCCGGCCCGTCGAGCGGAAGGCCCGTGAAGAACTTCGCTGCCATGCAGCCGCCGCGGCAAGCGTCGAAGAACTGGCAAGAGGTGCAGGCTCCTCCCGTCTGCGGAGAGCGTAGATCTGCGAACAGCCTCGACGTCTGCCACACGTGCTGGAAGCCTGCTTCGAGCACATTGCCCGCCAGGAACTCCTCGTGGATCGCGAACGGGCAAGCGTAGACGTCACCGATCGGATCGATCAGGCAGACGACCCGGCCGGCACCGCACAAGTTTAAACCTGGCAGCTTCTCGCCGAACGGGGCCAGATGGAAGAAGGAGTCGCCGGTCAGAACGTTGTCGCCACGCGCCACCAGCCAGTCGTAGAGCTCTCGCTGCTGTGCGGGCAGGGGGTGGAGCACATCCCAAACATCCGCTCCGCGCCCGGAAGGGCGAAGTCGGGTGAGCCGCAACGTCGCACCATAGGCATCGGCGATCGACTTGAACTCGTCCAATTGGGGGATGTTCTCCCGGGTACAGACAACCGACAGCTTGGGGTCCTTGAACCCAGCCTCGTGCAGGTTGCGCAGCGCGGTGATGGCGGTGTCATATGACCCAGGCCCGCGGACACGGTCATTCACGTCTGCGGTGGCGCCGTCAAGTGAGATCTGCACGTCGACGTAGTCGGTCGACGCGAGCCACCGGGCCCGCTCGGGCGTCAGGCGCACGCCGTTGGTGGAGAACTTCACGCCGACGTGATGCGCGACCGCGTACTCGACCAGGTGCCAGAAGTCTGGGCGGACGGTCGGTTCTCCACCACCGATGTTGACGTAGAAGACCTGCATCCGCTCCAGCTCGTCGATGACCGCCTCGCACTGCTCGGTGGTCAGCTCGCGTGGGTCCCGCCGGCCGGACGAGGAGAGACAATGTGCGCACGCCAAGTTGCACGCATAGGTCAACTCCCAGGTAAGGCAGATGGGTGCATCCAGTCCAGCTTCGAACTGCTGCACCAAGTCACCCCCGCGTGGGCGCGTCGGACCTGTCGCCTCTACACCGAGCGTCGTGGTCATGATGCGCGCTTTCGGATCATGTCAGTCGCAGCCAGCCCGGACAGAGCGTCTAGGTAGGCCGCGCGCTGACGAGCGGAGATGCCGACGATGTCCAGAGCCGAAGCGACGCTCGGCGCGCTGGCGAGCGCCCGTACCAGGGCCACCAGGTCAGGTCGTTTGAGAAAGGTCAGCTTCCGATTACCGAAGTGATACGCCAGCGCCCCGAACGGCTCTGGACGCAAGGCAACGGAGGGAGACAGTTCCCACGCCTCAGCAAGGTCGACCCGCGCCTGCTCGGCTCCGGACGCGACCATCAGTAGACGCCGCACATACCGTCGATCGAGACCTCTTCGATGAGGCTCTCGCCGTCGAGGTCGAAGTCCTCGTCGTGCTCTGCTCGCGGCTTCATAATTCTCCTCCTGTCGTCGCGATTCTGCGGGAACACCGTAGGCCGGGCGGAGCCTGGAATCAGGGGCCGGCACAGGTCGTGACGCTGAGGCGCAACAGCGTGACCCGCTCAGTCAACCGACGCAGGCGCGGAGGACCCGACCCGATCGCCTTTCAGGTCACGTCCCGTTCACGCAAGGCCGTGGCACGCACACTCAATGAGGCAGACGACGAGGCGGGCGACGATCGAGCCACCAACACCCGACATGTGGAAGGAAACACATGGCCATCGCACGTCCCGCCTGGCTGGCGAATCCGTGGAAGCAGAATCCATGGTTCGAATCGGTGGCAGTCGCTCAGGAGCGGGCACGGAAGCGGCTACCGAAGCCGGTCTATATGGCCCTGGTCGCCGGCTCCGAACGGGGGCAGACGGTCGCGAACAACCAAGCCGCGTTTGCGGAGCTGGGTTTCGCTCCGCATGTGGTCGGAGCCAAGGCAGACAGGCGAATGAGCCGCACCGTTCTCGGCCAGGACGTCAGTCTTCCGGTGATCATCAGTCCGACCGGCGTTCAGGCGGTGCACCCCGACGGCGAGGTCGCGGTCGCGCGGGCGGCGGCCAGTCGCGGCACGGTGATGGGGTTGTCCAACTTCGCCTCCAAGTCGGTCGAGGAGGTCGTCGCCGCCAATCCGAGCACCTTCTTCCAGATGTACTGGACCGGCAACCGGGAAACGATGGTTGAGCGGATGGAGCGCGCCCGCGCTGCGGGCGCGCAAGGTCTGATTGCCACCACGGACTGGTCGTTCTCGGTCGGACGCGACTGGGGGAGTCCGGAGATTCCCGAAAGGGTCAACCTGAAGGCGATCGTGCGCAATAGCCCAGCAATGGCGCTCAAGTTCAGTTGGTGGTGGTCCTTCCTGCGCACCCGAAGGGTCCCTGACCTGACCGCGCCGAACTTGGCGGCCCGCGGCGCAACAAAAGGCCCGACCTTCTTCGGTGCCTACTACGAGTGGATGACCACCCCGCCGCCCCAATGGGAGGACATCGCGTGGGTCGCCTCCACCTGGCAACAGATGTCAGGCAAGCCCTTCGTGCTCAAGGGTGTTACGCGGATCGACGACGCCAAGCGCGCCGTTGACGCAGGTGTGGACGCCATCTCGGTCTCCAACCACGGTGGCAACAACCTCGACGGCACGCCCCCCACGATCCGGCTCATCCGTGGCATCGCCGAGGCGGTCGGTGGTGAGATCACGGTGCTTTTCGATGGTGGGATCCGACGCGGATCCGACGTGGTGAAAGCCCTCGCTCTCGGGGCCGACGCCGTGATGATCGGACGCGCCTACCTGTGGGGGCTCGGCGCGAACGGGCAGGCCGGAGTCGAGAACGTCCTCGACATCCTGCGCAGCGGAATCGACTCGACGTTGAGCGGGCTGGGCGTCCAGTCGATCGACGAGCTCACCCACGAACACCTCATCATCCCCGAGGGTTTCGACCTCCACCTCGGCCGAAAGTAGGCACGCAAGTAGTCGGTCCCTCGCGACGGAGTTGACCCGCTCGCCGCCACCGCCCGGCGTTCAGGCGCCGCCAGACCAACCACTGGCACGCAGGCTCAACCGGCGGATCGGCAGCGACGCCAGACTCGCAACCGCACACAACATCCTGCAGAGAGGCAGTTATGGACTCGCGGCACGACACCGGGCCTGGCGTGGCTGGCACCACCGGCGTGAAGCGCGGGATGGCCGAGATGCTCAAGGGCGGCGTGATCATGGACGTCGTCACGCCCGACCAGGCGAAGATCGCCGAGGACGCCGGTGCCGTCGCGGTGATGGCGCTGGAGCGGGTGCCGGCCGACATCCGCGCCCAGGGCGGCGTCTCCCGGATGAGCGACCCGGACATGATCGACGGCATCATCGAGGCCGTCTCCATTCCCGTGATGGCCAAGGCCCGGATCGGCCACTTCGCCGAGGCCCAGGTGCTCCAGGCGCTGGGCGTCGACTACATCGACGAGTCCGAGGTGCTCACCCCGGCCGACTACGAGAACCACATCGACAAGTGGGCGTTCACCGTTCCCTTCGTCTGCGGCGCCACCAACCTCGGCGAGGCGCTGCGCCGGATCACCGAGGGCGCGGCCATGATCCGCTCCAAGGGGGAGGCCGGCACCGGCGACGTCTCGAACGCCGTGACCCACATGCGCACGATCCGCAAGGAGATCCGGCGGCTCGGCTCGCTCTCCGAGGACGAGCTCTACGTCGCCGCGAAGGAGCTCCAGGCGCCGTACGACCTCGTCCGGGAGGTGGCGCCCAACGGCAAGCTGCCCGTCGTGCTCTTCACGGCCGGTGGCATCGCCACCCCGGCCGACGCCGCCATGATGATGCAGCTCGGCGCCGAGGGCGTCTTCGTCGGCTCCGGCATCTTCAAGTCCGGCAACCCCGCCCAGCGCGCCGAGGCGATCGTCAAGGCGACCACCTTCCACGACGACCCCGACGTCGTCGCGAAGGTCTCCCGCGGGCTCGGTGAGGCGATGGTCGGCATCAACGTCGACGACATCCCGGTCCCGCACCGGCTCTCCGAGCGCGGCTGGTGAGCCGCGTCCCATCCTAAGTCGTCACCAACATTTCGAAAGGGAAAACACATGGCTCTCACTACCGAGGACGGTTCGCTCGCCTACAAGGCAGACACGGGAATCGACTACATCACCTACAGCGACTACACGCTTTCCGCGGACAACCCGCTCGCCGGCGCGGCCGCCTGGATCGAGGGCGAGTTCGTCCCCGCCGACCAGGCGCGAATCTCGATCTTCGACCAGGGCTACTTGCACTCGGACGTCACCTACACGGTCTTCCACGTCTGGCACGGAAGGGCCTTCCGCCTTACCGACCACATCGATCGGCTCTTCCAAGGTGCCGAGGCGATGCGAATCGACCCTCCCATGACAAAGGACGAGGTCGCCCGCATCGCCCTGGAGCTCGTCGCTCGGACCGAGCTCCGCGAGGCCTACGTCTCCATCTCGCTCACTCGCGGTTACGCCACGAGCCCGGGCGAGCGTGACATGACAAAGCACCGGCCTCAGATCTACATGTACGCCGTCCCGTACCAGTGGATCGTGCCGTTCGAGCGAATTGCCAACGGCGTCAAGGCGATGGTCGCCCAGACGGTGCGCCGCGCAGGACGGAATGTGATCGACCCTCACGTCAAGAACTACCAGTGGGGCGACCTGATCCGGGCGATCCACGAGAATCGAGACCGTGGCTACGAGATGCCGATCCTTCTCGATGTTGACGGCTTGGTCGCCGAGGGCCCGGGCTTCAATGTCGCGATCATCAAGGACGGCGAACTCCTCACCCCTGGTGGCGCTGCGTTGCCGGGAATCACCCGCAAGAGTGTCCTTGAGGTCGCGGAGGCGCTCGGTCTGCGGACACGCCTGGCGGACATCACGCTCGATGACCTCTACAACGCAGATGAGGCACTCGGCTGCACCACCGCGGGTGGCGTCTGGCCATTCGTGTCATTCGACGATGCCGTCCTCGGAGACGGCACGCCCGGCCCGTACACGCGCAGAATCATCGAGGGTTACTGGGGACTGATCAATCACCCGGAGCTCATCACTCCGGTGCGGTACTGATCGCGGGCAGTGGATGAGCAACCCCTTCGACGCCATCGTCATCGGCGGTGGTATTGCCGGCGTGTCGTTGGCCTACGAGCTCGCGTCCGAACGAACCGTCGTCCTTCTCGAGGCTGAATCGACCCTGGCGCACCACACCACGGGGCGATCTGCCGCTACCTGGCTGGGAACATATGGAAACGAGCCCGTCCGCGCCCTCGCCGCGGCCAGTCGCTCCTTCTTGGTCGAACCCCCCGAGGCCATGTTCGAGGCGCCCCTCACAAAACCCCTCGGGCTGCTGTACGTGGCGGGTCTCGGGCAGTCGGCAGCACTTCGAGCGCTCCACCGGTCCGTGGCAGAACTGACGCCAGAGGCACAACTGCTCGACCGCCAAGAGACGTTGGCCGCTAACCGCCTGCTGCATCCGGAGCGCATCGAAGGGGGGCTTATTGAACCTGGTGCCATGGACGTCGATGTCAACGAGCTGCACGCGGGATACGCCCGCGCACTGCGTCGGCGCGGCGGTCAGATCGTCACCCGATCGCGTGTGATTGCTGCGGAGCGTGTCTCGACCGGTTGGCGAGTGACGACGAGCGCGGGAGACACCTACACATCCCCTGTCGTTGTGAACGCAGCTGGAGCGTGGGTCGATGAGGTTGCCGCGCTCCATGGCGCGGCTCCCATAGGCGTCAGACCGCTACGTAGGACCATGTTCGCCGCTCCAGCTGACGGCGTTGACCTGGCGTCGGTTCCGATGACGTTTGCCATTGATCATTCCTTCTACTTCAAACCTGAGGGTCCGCAGCTCCTTTGCTCGCCTCAAGATGAAACATTGTCACCGCCCGGCGACGCGAAGCCTGATGAACTGGAGATCGCTCGAGCGATCGAGGCCATCAACGAGATCACAACATTGAACATTCGACATGTGCGGAGCCCGTGGGCAGGGCTGCGGACATTCGCACCCGATTCGACGCCTGTAGTCGGTTGGGCCGCCGACGCCGACGACCTGTATTGGTACGCCGGTCAGGGAGGGTACGGCATCCAGATCGGGCCGGCGATGGCGCGATTTGCCGCAGCCGAGATACTCGGCCACCCGGTGCCGCCTGACATCGCGGCCACGCTCTCTGATCCGAGCGTTCTATCCCCGCGACGGTTCGCCGCTGCGCCAGCACGCTCCTGAGCAGCTCCGGCCCGCGGTGACCAGCGGCCGCCTGAGAGGCCAGCACCGTCACCGCCGGCAAGGGCTGTGGTGTGCCGACGTCTCCCGGTCGACGCCCTGACACGTGGGAAGGTAATTCTGTGAGTTGCGGTCCGTGGACCCCCTGGCCCGATCTTCCCATTGGGCCGGTCGTGCTCGTCCCCACTGGTTCAATGGAGCAGCACGGGCCCCACCTGCCCCTCGACACGGACACGGTCATCGCCAGTGCCGTGGCCAACGGCATCGCCGCCCGGATCGAGGGCGAGGTCTTCGTCGCCCCTCCCATCGCGTACGGCGCGAGCGGTGAACATGAAGCATTCCCCGGCACTGTCTCGCAAGGGTCCGAGGCGCTAGCGCACATGCTGCTCGAGGTCGGCCGATCTCTTCGCCACTGGGCCTTGCGATACGTCTTCGTCAACGGCCACGGTGGCAACGTCGCCGCTCTCGAGACTGCGGTGAGGCGGCTGCAAAGCGAGGGCGACACTGCGCAATGGGTGCCGTGCGCGGTCCCCGACGCGGACCCGCACGCCGGACGCACCGAGACCTCGTTGATGCTCCACCTGATGCCGGAACGGGTCCGTCTGGGTGCCGCGCGCCCGGGCAACGTCGCGCCCCTTGCAGAGATCCTGCCCGAGTTAAGAGCGCGGGGCGTTCGCGCCGTATCCAGCTCTGGCGTCCTGGGCGACCCGCGCGGTGCAAGCCCCGCTGCCGGGGAGGCGATCCTCGCAGACATGATCGACAGGGCGGTACGTCTGATTACCGCTGACGGGGGGCCGCCAGGAAAGAACGCGGATCCTGCTAGGCGGGTCACCGGCACCGACGAACGGTCCAAGACAATTTCGGACTGAGTCTTGGGCTCGTCCGTGGTGTTTGTCATATGGGGATGTATTGTGGCCGCCGTCACGTCAGGGTCTCGGGTAAGCGGCGCAGCGATCATCCGAGCACTGCAGAACCGCTCTGCACCTGACGGCAGTGACCGCGATACACCCCGGGAGGCACTCGATGGGCAACTCCACCCTCGAAACAGTCCGATTTGGCCGGCCGTCAACCACTGAAGGGTTCGACGAGTGGCGACAAATCTGCGCGCAGAACTTCCTCGGGGACACGGTGTGGCCGATCGCTGGCGAGCGTGGATTCAGCGGCGAGTTCCAGCGTCGATGGATCGACGACTGCATCGTGATGAGGTACACGGTCACCCCCTACGCCGGACGCTTCCGGCCCGCCTCTGAGGCCGGAGAATTTGTGGGCTTCGGCGTCACCTGGGACGGCGGAGGAGAGACCTTCACGACGCGACGGGACTCCTCGGTCCAGGAAGCTAACTCGATGCTCGGCATCTGGGACAACGGCAGTATCGCCGACTTCTCAGTCAACGTGCCCCGCGAGCAGAGCTACATCTTCGTGCCCAAGGACGCGTTGGCACGGTTCGGCGTCCGCGTTCGCGACCTAGCCGAACCCTTGAGCGTCGATGACAAGCCGTCGGCCCGCATCCTGGCCGGCGTCATCGATTCCGTGCTGAATGCGCCGCCACACGTTGAGCTGCCCGACGCAGTCGCAATCCGCAATGCCGTTCTCAGCCTCCTGACCGGCACGCTTCGCGACACATCAGGGAGTGAGACCGGTGCCGTGAGCGAAGCCATGAAGCGCAAGGTGGAGGACTGGGTCACCAGTCGACTCTCGGACGGCACGATCAGTCCTGTCGATGCGGCCGCAGCACACGGAATCTCGGTTCGATCCCTTCACCGCCTCTTCTCCGACTCCGGCGGCACGTTTGGCGACATGGTCCGAGCCCTCCGGCTAGAGCGTGCCCGTCAAGACCTCGCGTTGACCTCGCGCACTGTGCAGGCGATCGCCACCCAGTGGGGGTACGCAGACGTCAGTCACTTCTGCCGGGAGTTCAAGCGCACGTACGGGATGACCACGACGGCGTTCCGCAACGAGGTGTCCGCACAGGACGCCGTCGCCTCCTGACTTCCGGCCCGCGGACCTCGGACCGCGGCCTGCCTCCCCGTAGGGCCTAGGCGGGCGTGGCAGGCGGCCGTCGTGCGCCCAGCATCCGCAGCGCCATATCGGCGTAGAAGGCGCCGACTCTCTCAGGCGTCCAAGAACTGCCATCGCGGTACCAGCGCGCGACGTCGATGCCGAGTGACATGACTGCGTTCGCCGCCATATGCGTATCGCTGGTGGCGAAGACCCCGTCGGCGACTCCTCGCTCCACGATGGTGACGAGCTCACGCGCGATCGCCTCGCGCAACCCCAAGATCTCGTCCAAGTGCGCGGGCTCCAAGGCCAGGAGCTCGTAGTTCACCAGCCGGGCACGGACGTGATGACGAGCGTGATCCTCAGCGAAGGCCCGAGCCACCTCCTCCAATTGGGCCTGGGCGCCCTCTCGGCTTCTGGCGGCATCCTGGACCAGTTCCAGGATGTGACGATGACCATCCCGGGAGAGAACGAAGAGAAGGTTCTCCTTGGAACCATGGTGGATGTAGACGGCGGCAGGACTCATGCCCGCGGCCGCGGCGATGTCGCGAGTCGAAGTGCCGTGGAAGCCGCGGGTCGCGAACGCCGCTGCAGCTGCTTCCTCGATGCGTAACCGGGTCTCGGCGCCTTTGCGGTAGCCCCTCGCAGTCTCAGATGCCATGTGCCTCTTCTCTCCTCCCTCGGGTCAGGTCGTCGAACTGCTTGACGCCACATCCGCCGAGCGGCACGATACTGACATCAAAAGTAAGCGACCGCTTAGATTGTGAGAGTCAAGTGCCTGAAGCCGTCATCGTCTCGACCGCTCGCTCACCGATCGGCCGTGCCTTCAAGGGCTCGCTGAAGGATGAGCGTCCCGACGATCTCGCCGCTCAGATCGTGCGCGCCGCACTCGACAAGGTGCCTGCCCTCGATCCTCGCGACATCTCCGACTTGATCCTCGGCTGCGGGCTCCCCGGAGGTGAGCAGGGATGGAACATGGGCCGCAACCTGGCCGTCCTGCTCGGATACGACCACCTGCCCGGCACCAGCGTCACCCGATACTGCTCGTCCTCCCTGCAGACGACCCGGATGGCATTCCACGCGATCAAGGCAGGCGAAGGTGACGCCTACATCTCGGCCGGCGTGGAGACGGTGAGCCGCTTCTTCAAGGGCAACTCCGATTACATCGAGGGTCAGGATCTGCTCAACCCCCGCTTCGCTGACGCCACGCACCGAACGCACGTACGCTCGAAGGCGGACGCCGAGACCTGGACCGATCCCCGCCTCGACGGCGAGCTCCCGGACGTGTACATCGCGATGGGCCAGACAGCCGAGAACGTCCAGCAGATCATCGGCATGAGCCGACAGGAGCAGGACGAGTTCGCCGTCCGTAGCCAGAACCTAGCGGAGCAGCGCATCGCCGAGGGCTTCTGGGCCCGCGAGATCACGCCTGTCACAGTTGCTGACGGGAGCAAGGTGAGCGCAGACGACGGGCCGCGGCCGGGCGTCACCCTCGAGGCCGTCAGCGCACTGCAGCCGGTGTTCCGCCCCGACGGCACGGTCACCGCCGGAAACGCCTGCCCGCTCAACGACGGCGCCGCCGCGCTCGTCATCATGTCCGACACGAAGGCCCGCGACCTTGGCCTGAGGCCCTTGGCCCGCATCGTCTCGACCTCAGTCACTGGCCTTTCGCCGGAGATCATGGGCCTGGGGCCGGTCGAGGCCATCCCCGCCGCACTCAACAGCGCGGGCCTGACCATCGACGACATCGACCTGTTCGAGATCAACGAGGCCTTCGCCGTCCAGTCCCTCGGCTCGGCCCAGCAGCTCGACATCCCCCTCGAGAAGCTCAACGTCAACGGTGGCGCGATCGCGATCGGCCACCCGTTCGGCATGACGGGCGCTCGCATCACGACCACCCTCATCAACTCCTTGCAGTGGCACGACAAGCAGTTCGGCGTCGAGTCCATGTGCGTCGGCGGCGGCATGGGGATGGCCATGGTCCTCGAGCGCCTGAGCTGACCCGCCCTCACTACAGAATCCCCAGGAGCACGACACATGTCCCGATTCACCGGGAAGACCGCCATCGTCACGGGAGCCAGCCGTGGCATCGGCCTTGCCATCGCCGAGCGGCTCGTCGCCGACGGCGCAAAGGTTGTCATCACGGCCCGCAAGGCCGAGGCCCTCGACGAGGCCGTCCAGTCTCTCGGTGGCCTAGACAACGCCCTCGGCGTTGCTGGCCACGCAGCGGACCTCGACCACCAGGTCGAGGTCATCTCACGCGCCATCGACACCTTCGGAAGTGCCGACCTGCTGGTCAACAATACCGGCATCAACCCCGCCTATGGCCCGCTGACGGAACTGCCCCTCGACGCAGCCCGGAAGGTCATCGACGTCAACTGCATCGCCGCTCTTTCCTGGGTCCAGCAGATCCACCGGCTCTGGATGAAGGAGCATGGAGGGGCGATCGTCAACGTCGCCTCCGTCGCAGGCCTCAAGCCCGCCCCCGGGATCGCGCTGTACGGCGCAAGCAAGGCCATGCTCATCCACCTGACCGAAGAGCTCGCGGTCGAACTCGGCCCGACCATCAGGGTCAATGCGGTCGCGCCTGCCGTGGTCAAGACAAAGTTTGCGACCGCGCTCTACGAGGGTCGTGAAGAGACCGTCGCGGCGCAGTATCCGCTCAGGCGACTGGGCGAGCCGGAGGACATCGGCAGCGTCGTCGGCTTCCTGCTCTCCAAGGACGCAGCCTGGCTGACAGGCCAGACCATCGTGATCGATGGCGGTCTAACCCTCACAGGCGGCGTCGAATGACCGTCGCCGGCACGCGCGCCGTTGTCACTGGCGCAGGGAACGGTATCGGCCGAGCCCTCGCCACACGGTTGGCTGCCGATGGTGCGACGGTTGTCGTCAACGATCTGGACGGCGGGGCCGCCGAACAGGTCGCGTCCGCCATCGGCGGTATCCCGCTCCCGGGAGACGCTGCAAGTGAGGGTGGGCTCGCGACGCTCGTGGACCAGGCTCACGACCGGCTGGGCGGCATCGACAGCTGGTTCGCGAATGCCGGAATCGACGTGGGTCGCGGACTTGAGGCCTCAGAGTCTGACTGGGCCCTTGCCCACGAGATCAACGTCATGGCGCACGTCCGGGCCGCGCGCCTACTGCTGCCCGAATGGCTTGAACGCGGTCGCGGCAGATTCGTCGTGACGGCCTCGGCCGCCGGAGTGCTCACAATGCTCGGCAGCCCCGTCTACTCCGTGACCAAGCATGGCGCTGTCGCATTCGCCGAGTGGCTCTCGGCCACCTACCGACACCGGGGCATCGACGTCCACGCCATCTGCCCGCAGGGCGTGAACACCCGCATGTACGACAACCTCGGAAACCTTCAACAGCTCGTGGGTCGCGACACCGTCGTCGAACCGGAGCAGGTTGCCGATGAGTGCATGCGCTCGATCGCGCTCGACCGGTTCTTCGTCCTTCCACACGCCGAGGTCGGGCGCTACTACGCGGCTCGGGCCGCCGCGCCGGACCGATGGCTACGACAGATGAACAAGGTCCAGCAGCAGCTTGAGGGAAGAGCCTCATGACGGCGCCAGCACCCCAGGCGATCCTCTTCGATTACGGGGGCGTGCTGACGACACCGGTAAGCGAGTCAATCGCTGCCTGGCTCACGGCCGACGGAATCGAGCCGACGTCCTTCAGTCGGGTACTCAAGGCATGGCTCGGGCGCACCGCTCCGTCCGGAACACCGATCCATCGCCTCGAGACCGGTGACCTGAGCATTCCTGACTTCGACGCACTGCTCGCCGCCGAGCTCAGCACACTCGACGGCAGCCCGGTCAAGCCGGTCGGCGTCTTGCAGAGGCTGTTTGCACGGATGCAACCGGACTCGTCGATGTTCGAGCTTGTCGCGCAACTTCGCGAGTCCGGCCTGAAGGTCGCGCTCGTCTCGAACAGCTGGGGCAACACGTACCCGCGGCAGCGCATCGACGCCTCCTTCGACGAGGTCGTGATTTCGGGCGAAGTGGGCCTGCGCAAGCCAGACGCCGCCATCTATCGGCTGGCGCTGGGCCGCTTGGGCGTCGAGCCAAGCAACGCCATCTTCGTCGACGACGCAGAGCCCAACGTCGAAGGCGCCCGGGCGATCGGGATGCCGGCGATTCTCCACACCGACCCCGCCGCCACCCGCACAGCCCTCGCTGAGGCTCTGCCACACCTCATCAACATCAACGAACCTGCAGGAGTTTACGAATGAGCGACAACACCCCCCGCACAGCAATCGTGACGGGCGCTGCACGAGGGATCGGCGCGGCGATCGCACGCCGCCTTGCCTCCGACGGCCTGCGAGTCGCCGTCGTCGACCTCGACGAATCGGCGTGCTCGGCCACCGTCGACGCCATCAAGTCAGCCGGCGGCGAGGCCGGTGCCTTCGGCGCCGACGTCGCCGACGAAGCCGCCGTCTCGAGCGCCGTCGAGCGCATCGTCGCAGACCTCGGCGAGCCGACGGTGCTGGTCAACAACGCCGGAATCATCCGTGACAACCTGCTCTTCAAGATGACGGTCGACGATTGGGACGCCGTCATGAGTGTCCACCTTCGCGGGGCCTTCCTGATGAGCCGAGCCACGCAGGGCTACATGACCCAGGCCGGTTTCGGGCGCATCGTCAACATGTCCAGCAACTCAGCCCTCGGCAACCGCGGGCAGGCCAACTACTCCGCTGCCAAGGCGGGGCTGCAAGGCTTCACGAAGACCCTTGCTCTCGAGCTCGGCAAGTTCGGTGTCACGGTGAACTCCATCGCGCCGGGCTTCATCGAGACCGAGATGACCGCCCAGACAGCGGCCCGCATCGGGATGGGCTTCGAAGATTTCAAGGCGGCTGCGGCTGAAGGGATCGCGGTGCGCCGCACCGGCGTCCCTGACGACATCGCTCACGCGGTCTCGTTCCTAGCCAGCGAGGGGGCCGGGTTCGTGTCTGGTCAGATCATCTACGTCGCGGGTGGGCCGCAGGGATGAGGCGCTTCACTTCGGTCGACGAGGTCCGCGCCGCGGTGGGCGAGCATCTAGGCCAGTCGGATTGGCATGAGATCACTCAGCATCAGATCGACCTCTTCGCGGAGGCCACCGGCGACCATCAGTGGATCCACGTTGACGCCGCGCGGGCACAGGCCGGACCGTTCGGAGCGACCGTCGCCCACGGCTACCTCACCTTGTCGCTGCTCCCGCACCTCGTCGGTCAGGTCTACACCGTGGACGGGACGTCGATGGCGGTTAACTATGGATCGAACAAGGTCCGCTTCCCTGCTCCCGTCCCCGTCGGCTCACGTGTGAGGGCGGGCGTCGAACTGGTCAGCGTCGAAGCCAGCGGAAACGGTCATCAACTCGTGACACGGGTGACCGTGGAGCGCGAGGGCGCCGACAAGCCTGTGTGCGTCGCCGAGACCGTGAGCCTGCTGGTGCCATGACCGAGAAGAAGCAGCTCCCGGGTCTTGACCTCGAACGCCTCACTGACTGGATCGCAGAAGCTGCGCCGAACCTGGCATCCGAGCGCCCGCTGGAAGCCTCACTCGTCGCCGGCGGACGGTCGAACCTCACCTACTCGGTGACCGACGGCAGCCGCCACTGGATCCTCCGCCGACCGCCTCTAGGCCACGTCCTAGCGACCGCGCATGACATGGGCCGCGAATACCGGGTGCTGAGTGCGCTACAAGACACCGCAGTTCCGGTCCCTCAGACCTATGCGCTCTGCACAGACACGGCCGTCCTTGGCGCGCCGTTCTACCTGATGGAGCAGGTTGCGGGAACGCCGTATCGGACTAGGGACGAACTAGCAACCCTCGGCGCCGACCGCACCCGACGCATCACCGAGCGCCTTGTCGACACCCTTGCCGCCCTGCACGCGGTTGACCCCGCTGCCGTTGGGCTCTCGGACTTCGGCAAGACCGACGGCTTCCTCGCTCGACAGGTCGGACGCTGGAAGAAGCAACTGGACGCGTCCTACACACGCGATCTGCCCGCCGCAGACGAGCTTCACCAGAAGCTTCTCGGTGCTGTCCCGAGCGAGTCCGCGACGGGCATCGTGCACGGTGACTATCGGCTGGACAACATTCTCGTCGACGAGGGCGATCGCGTCACCGCAGTCCTCGACTGGGAGATGGCGACGCTCGGCGATCCGCTGACGGACCTCGCTCTGATGATCACCTACCACCGGCTGGACCTGATGCTCGACAACGGTGCGACCAGCGCGGCCTCGTCGCCAGGCTTCCTCAATGAGGCCGAGGTGATCGCACGCTACGGACGCGGGAGCGAGCGAGACCTCTCGCGGTTCGGCTTCTACCTCGGGCTGGCGGCCTTCAAACTCGCCACCATCCTCGAAGGCATCCACTTCCGCCACCTGCAAGGCAAGACGGTCGGGGAGGGGTTCGACACCATCGGTCAAGCCATCGACCCCCTGCTTGCTGCCGGCCTCTCGGCTTTGAAGGAGACCTACTGATGGACTTCCAGTACGACCCGCGCACCAGCGGCCTGATCGAGAACCTGCTCGACTTCATGGATGGCCACATCTACCCCAATGAGCGTGCGTTCGAGGAGCAGGTCAACTCGCTCGAGAACATCTGGGCCTGGGACTCGGCACCTCTTCTCAAGAAGGTTCGGGAAGAAGCCCGCGGCCGAGGCCTGTGGAATCTCTTCCTGCCCGGACAGCAAGGTGCCGGGTTGACCAACCTGCAGTACGCGCCGCTGGCCGAGATCACTGGACGAAGTGGCGCATTGGCACCTGCGGCCCTCAACTGTGCAGCACCGGACACGGGCAACATGGAGGTGCTGCACCAGTTCGGCACCGAGGCGCAGAAGGAGAAGTGGCTCGAGCCGCTCCTCGACGGCCGGATCCGGTCGGCGTTCGCCATGACCGAGCCCGACGTCGCCTCCTCCGACGCCACCAACATCCAGCTCAGCATCGTTCGTGACGGCGACTCCTACGTCATCAACGGCCGCAAGTGGTGGATCACTGGCGCCATGAACCCCAATTGCCGCATCTTCATCGTGATGGGCAAGACCGACCCGGGCGCCGCCCGCCACCGGCAGCAGTCGATGATTCTCGTCCCGCGCGACACCCCCGGCCTGGAGGTGAAGCGCGGCATGCACGTCCTCGGGTACGACGACCACGACCACGGCGGCCACGCCGAGCTGTCCTTCACCGACGTGCGGGTGCCGGTCGAGAACCTCATCGGCGAGGAGGGCGCCGGCTTCGCGATCGCCCAGGCGCGGCTCGGTCCCGGCCGCATCCACCACTGCATGCGCTCGATCGGCGTCGCCGAGCGGGCGATCGAGCTGATGTGCGCCCGAGCCTCCTCGCGCGTCGCCTTCGGACGCCCGATCGCCGACCAGGGCGTCGTCCGCGACTGGATCGCCGAGTCGCGGGTCCGGATCGAGCAGCTGCGCCTGCTGGTGCTCAAGACCGCGTGGCTGATGGACACCGTCGGCAACAAGGGCGCGCACTCCGAGATCCAGGCGATCAAGATCGCCACGCCGGCGACCGTGCAGTGGATCCTCGACAAGGCCATCCAGGTGCACGGTGCGGGCGGCCTCTCGCAGGACTTCCCGCTGGCCGCGATGTACGCCGGCGTCCGCACGCTGCGGTTCGCCGACGGCCCCGACGAGGTACACAAGAACGCCCTCGCCAAAGCCGAGCTGCGCCGCCACCAGGCCGGCAGGAAAGGTGCATGACCATGAGCTTCAATCTTGCAACGATGCTGCGTGAGTCGGCGGCCTCCGCCGGCGCCGACCGGCCCCTTGCCTACTTCGGGACGCACACCTTCACGTACTCCGAAGTCGACGCGAACTCGGGGCGAGTCGCCTCCGCGCTGCGAGCCGCTGGGCTCGAGCCAGGCGACAAGGTGGCAGTGCAGCTGCCGAACGTGCCTGAGTTCCTGTTCGCCTACTTCGGCATCCTGAAGGCCGGCTTGGTGATGGTGCCGCTGAACCCGTTGCTGGCGAGGCCGGAGATCGCCTACCAGTTGGACGACAGCGACGCGAAGCTTGTCATCACCCATGCCGTGTGCATCGACCGGGCCGCGGGTGCGGCCGCCGACGCAGGGAGCCTCCCCGTCTACATCGTCGGTGACGCCGACGCACGAGGGGCCAAGCCGTTCGGCGAACTATTGCAGGCCCCCGACGCAGGCCTGCTGCACCCGACCAGTTCCGACGACACCGCGGTACTGCTCTACACCAGCGGAACCACGGGGAAGCCGAAGGGCGCCGAGCTCTCGCACTTCCAGCTCTTCATGAACTCAACGACCTCAGGTGCGCTCTTCGGCCTCTCCGCCGACGATGTCAGCGTCGCCGTGCTTCCGCTGTTCCACGTCTTCGGCCTTTCCGCGGTGTTGGGAAACGCCGTGCGATACGGCGCCAGCATGGTCCTCATCCCTCGGTTTGACGCCAACGACGTGCTGGACGCCATCGAACGCCACCAGGTGACAGTTTTCTCCGGTGTTCCGACCATGTTCAGCGCGCTTCTGCAGGCCGACACAACCGGCCGAGATCTCTCCAGTCTCCGTGCAGCTGTGTCCGGAGGCGCGTCCATTCCGGGAGAGGTTATTCGCGCATTCGAGGAGAAGTACCCGAACGCCGTCATCCTGGAAGGCTACGGACTGTCCGAGACCGCCAGCACTGCCACGTTCAACGTGAGCGCCGATCAGCGGAAGGTTCTCTCGATCGGGCGCCCGATCTGGGGCGTCGAGCTGCGCATCATGGGCAGCGACGGCGAGCCGCTCCCGCCGGGCAAAGCGAACGTGGGCGAGATCGTTCTTCGCGGCCACGTCGTCACCAAGGGCTACTACAAGAACCCCGAAGCCACAGCGGCCGCGATTCGAGATGGCTGGCTCCAGACCGGCGACCTCGCGTACCGCGACGAGGATGGATACGTATTCATCGTCGACCGCGTGAAGGATCTGGTCATCCGAGGTGGCTACAACGTCTATCCACGCGAGGTCGAGGAGGTGCTCTACGAGCACCCAGCTGTGGCCGAGGCCGCCGTCGTCGGACGACCTGACCAGGAGTTGGGCGAGGAAGTTGTCGCCTTCGTTGCCTTGCGGCCCGGCGCGTCAGCCGACACGCAGGACATCGTCGCATTCACGAAGGAACGCCTGGCCGCCTACAAGTACCCCCGAGAAATCCACGTCGTTTCGGAGCTTCCCAAGGGTGCGACAGGCAAGATCCTCAAGCGCGAGCTCCGCGATCAGCCACAGTAAGCGCCTACCGGAAGAGTGCCGAAGGGGCCCGCACCACGAGGTGCGGGCCCCTTGTCTTCGTGCGCAGGTCCGGTCTACTCGACGTGCGGATGCTTGAAGGCGGCAAGCGCCCCTGCATCGACCACGTGTGTAGTCGCGGTCACGTACCTGGTTTCGTCAGAGGCGAGGTAGAGCACCGCATTGCTGATGTCGATCGGCTCGATCCACGGAACGGGCATCAGGTTCATGCTCTGGAAGGCAGCCTTGATCTCCGGATGCTCGAAGGTGAAACCGGGGCGACCACCGGCGAAGAGATCAACCGTGGGCTGATTCTCGATCATCGGGCTACGCACGTTCGTCGGATGAATCGAGTTCACCCGGATCATGTAGTGCGCCAGGTCGGCCGCGAGTGCGCGCATCAGCCCGGTGACGCCTGTCTTCGCCGCAACATAGTGGGCGATGTTGATCTCCGCGCTGATCCCGGAGGTCGAGCTGATGAGGATGATGGAGCCGCCCTGTCCCTGCTCGATCAATGCCGGGATGGTTGCCTTCGCCGTCCGCCACGCGCCGCCGAGCGCGACATCGACCTGGTCTTGAAACTGATGCTCGGACAGCTCCCAGGCCGGACCATTGCCGTTAAGCGTGCAGGCGTTGGCAACGACGGTGTCGAGTCGCCCGAAGGTATCCCAGCCGCGGTCGACAGCGTTCTGGAGTGCCGACAGGTCGCGGACGTCCGCCTCAAGGCCAAGCATCCGGCGGCCCGTCTTCTCCACCAGCGCGACCGTCTCGGCTAGGTCCGCAGGCGTGGACATGGGATACGGAACGGTGTCGATCTGCGCGCAGATGTCGACACCGACGATGTCGGCTCCCTCCTCCGCAAGCCGCAAGGCGTGCGATCGCCCCTGACCCCGGGCTGCACCGGTGATGAATGCGACCTTGCCCTCTACTCGTCCCATGGTGTTCCTCTCCTCGCCATGTACTAAAGCCTCTTGAGCACGTCGACACGGTCACGGATCGCCTGGATGGCGATCGGCCCGTCGGGCGCGAACCAGTCGAAGTCGTGGGGCGCCCCTGCGCGGACGCGCAGTTCGCAGGAAGTGCCGGCACCCCACAAGGCCGCCGCGTACGCCGCGTCTTCGTCTCGAAATATGTCGAGCTCTCCGACCTCGATGTAGGCCGCGGCCAGGCCATCGAAGTTGCGGAGCCGAGCGGGCGCGGCAAGCTCGCTGACCTTGGCCGTGCCAACCTTGTCACCGAGCAACGCTTGCCAGCCGGTGAAGTTCATGTCGTGTGACCATGTGATGCCCTGGGGTGCCCAAGGAGCTGCGACGGTGTTGCGGTCATCGAGCATCGGGTAGATGAGAATCTGCCGGGCCAGAGGGATGCTCCTGTCGCGGGCCATGATGGCGACGCTCGCCGCGAGCCCTCCTCCGCTGCTGTCGCCCATCACGGCAACGCGCTGGGGGTCAACGCCAAGCACGTCGGCGTGGTGGTGCAGCCACTTAAGTGCGGCAAAAGCGTCCTGGGCCGGGTGCAGACCTGGGAACTCAGGTGCCAATCGCTGGTCTACTCCTAGGATCGGGACGCCTGTCTGTTCGACGTAGAAGCGGAGGATCGGGTCGTAGATGTCGAGCGACCCGGATACCATGCCGCCGCCGTGGACGTACACGACGGCGCTTCCGGATGCGACGGCGTCCGCGGGGACATACCATCGCACCGGGATCGGAGCCCCGTCGAAAGACAGCGCCACGTCGTCGGAGGTGGTCAATTCCCGGGCGACCGCCGTTGCGTGATGGATCTCGGTAGCAGCCGCCACAGCGAGCTTGAAGCCCGCTGTCATCTCGGCGTCGGCGAGGGCCCGCAATGCGGCCGCGTCGCCCCGGGCGAGAACCGGTCTCGGGGCACCATCTAGGTTGAGTCCCGCGAACGCTGCGGCAATCGCCGGATCAAGAGGCATGCCTGGCACGGTCAAGAAATCCCTTCCCCGTCGACGACAACTGCGTGTGCCAAGGGTGGCAGGGTGCCGGGTTGCTCCGGTTGTCCGGAGACGCCAGCTCGTGGTCCGAGGACGCCATCGGCGCGACCTCGGTCCTGTCTGCGGCGTGCCGGCACACCCAGACCAATCCCTGGCGCGCAGTATCAATCGCTACCGGGTGTGACCTCGGCCACCATGGCGCCTACGATTCGGCAACCCCACAGCGCGGTGGCGGCTGCCGTTCTCTGTCCGCCAGAACCGAAAGAGTCAAGACAACATGACGACCACCGATGCGGCCCGCACACCGCGGGCGACATCAAGTGACCAGAAACTAGAGGGCAAGCTCGGGGTAGGAGGGCTCGTTCTCACCGCGCTTGCCTTCAACACACCGCTTGCGACCATGGGCGGATTCGTGCCGCTGGTGATCGGGATGGGCGTCGGCGCAGCCACCCCATTCGTCTACCTGGCAGTGATGGTGCTGATGCTTCTCTTCGCTGTCGGGCTGGTCCACATGGCCAAGCACATGGAGAAGCCGGGTGCCTTCTACAGCTACGTGACTGCGGGTATCGGACGGATCCCCGGGCTCGGCGCCGGATTCCTCGCCCTCATCTCCTACTTTTTCATCGTCGTTGGCGTCTACGTGCTCGGCGGATACCTGTGGAACAACCTCTTCATGACGGACTTCGGCACGCCGTCGCTGCCGTGGTGGCTCTGGGTCATCCCCGGGTTCCTCGTCGTCTCGGCCTTGACCCTCTTCAACATCGAGGTGTCAGGCAAGGCGCTCGTCGTAATCCTCGGGCTAGAGACGGTGAGCGTCCTTATCTGGGAGGCCTTCGTCTTCGCCAAGGGCGGTGCCCATGGGGTCGGCCTGCCCGTGACCGCGCAACTGCACACCGGATCGGTCGGATTCGCCGCCCTATGGGGCATCGGTTGCATGATGGGCTTTGAGTCGATCCAGGTCTTCCGAGCCGAGACCCGTGAGCCCGAGCGGACCGTCCCTCGAGCCACCTACCTGACCGTCATCTTCCTGGCTGGCTTCTATGCACTGGGTTCGTGGGCATATCTCGCGGCCTTCGGAACCGATGCGGCATTGGCGACGGCAGCCGACCCGACCGGCAGCTTCATGGCCAGCGTCGCAGAGTATGTTTCCGCGTCCTACGCAAAGGTCGTCTACTTCCTGCTGGTCACGACCGGTATGGCGGCAACCCTCTCGCTCCAGAACATCCTGGCGCGCTACCTGTTCGCCTTCGGGCGAGACCGCGTTCTGCCTTCGTGGCTCGGGCATGCCCATCCGCGCTTCCGCTCGCCTGCACGGGCCGCTGCGGTGGTGTTCGCGGTGATCGGCGTGTCGTTGGTGATCATTGCGCTGGTCGACCCCGACGTCGTGCATGCGTACTCCGCCCTCACAGGCATTGGAAACATCGTCCTGCAGATCCTTCTCGTCCTCACCGCGATCTCGATCATCGTGTACTTCCGGCGACGGACGGACCTGCAGGAGGGAACCTGGAAGACCCTGATCGCGCCGGCGCTGGCAGCACTCGGTCTCGGCACCGTCGTTTTCCTCGACTTCAAGAACCGAGCGCTGGTCGTTGGCGACACGACTCTTGCTGACATCGGCCTGGCCGTGGTCCTCGCTGTCTTCCTTGCCGGAGCCGTCTATGCCAGGTGGCTGCGACGCAATCGAGCCGACGTCTGGGAACGGATCGGCAATCAAGATGGCGCCTGAGCCGTCCTGACGGCTGGAGGATGAGCGGCGGGTGCCCGGGTTTACGGCCTGGCGCCCGCCGTTCGTCTGCCTCGCACCTACGGCTGCCGAGGGCGCTGCAAAGCGACGGCGTGGCACTCACAGTCAATGAGCGCGGCAGCTCCGAATCGAGACTTGTCACACATCCTCGGCGGCCATCAGCATCGGTGCCGCGAGGAGCACTCGTGGAGGTTCGTCGTGAAGTTCGCTATATTCAACGTCCCCTTCGCCCTCGACTATGCCGCGGGCAAGGAGCCGCTCAAGGACGTCATCGCCTGGGGGGTGCAGACCGCCCTGTGGGCCGACCAGTACGGCCTCGACGAGGTGTTCTTCGCTGAGCATTACACCCTCGGGGTGGAGTGCAGTCCCGCACCCGACCTGATGATCGCTGCCGCAGCCCAGGTCACGAACAGGGTCAAGCTCGGCGCACTCGGACATCTCGTTCCATATCACAACCCGGTCGCACTGGCACATCGCATGCTGTTCCTCGACCACATGACGGGCGGCCGGTACCTCGCGGGCGTCGCTCCCGGCGCCTACCCGAGCGACGCCCAGCTCTTCGACACCGGCTCGAGCAATCCGGCCATGCTGGCAGAAGGACTCGACATCATCGAGGCGATCTTCCACAAGCCGGGCCCATGGAGGTTCGAGGGAAAGTACTGGAACGCCGACATGCCGGCATTCGACGAACACCTCGCTGGCCCACACCTGACCCCTCTTCAGCCTGGTGGTCCGGAGAAACTGATGACGGGCATGCAGCCCCAGTCGCCAACGCTGACCGAGGCCGGTCGCCGAGGCTACAGCCCGGTCAGCCAGGCCGTGCACTCCGACTACGTCAGGATGCACTGGGAGACCTATGCGGCCTCCGCAATCGCGGCCGGCCACTATCCGTCTCGCAAGAACTGGCGCATCACCCGCGACTGGCTCGTCGCCGATACCGACGCCCAGGCGCGCGAACTCGCGCTCAACGGCTCGCTCGGCACACTCGCTGCCTACAACCTCGAGATATTCAGATCCATCGGGATCGACGCCCTGTTGGCCGGCCCGGACGGCAATCCGGATGACCTGACGCCCGAATGGCTCATCGACAACTTCGCGCTTGTGGGTTCGCCCGAGACCGTCGCCCGTAAGATTCGCGAGCTCTACGAAAGCCTCGGCGGCTTCGGAACCATCATCTGCGCCTCACACGCCCGAAATCCCGACCCGGAGACGTGGCGCCGCAGTTGGGAACTCACCGGTCTTAAGGTCGCGCCGCTGATCGCGGACCTGGTCGGCGACTGAGCGATCTGCCGCTGACGCAAAACCTGCTCTCGCCCAAACCCAACGGTCCGACCGCGGCGCCGACAAGGCAAATCGTCTACCGAACGAACAAGGGACCCTCGTGGTCACGGAGGAAATGAGATGACGCAAGTGCAAGAACGCGAGTCTCTTGATGGACGAATGCTCCGAAACGCATTCGCCAAGTTTCCAACCGGCGTCGTGGCGCTCTGCGCCCATGACGGCACCGAGCCCGTCGGAATGGCCGTCTCGGCATTCATGCCGGTCTCGCTGGAGCCGCCGCTGCTCAGCGTGTGTATCCAAAAGAGCTCATCGACGTGGCCGCGGCTGCGTCAATGCGGCTCAATCGGCGTCAGCGTCCTCGGCCGCGAGCAGAAGGACCATGCCCAGCGCCTCGCAGCCAAGGAAGGCGACCGGTTCGCTGGTGTCGAGATGACCCAGCTACCCTCCGGCGCCATCGTCCTGGGTGACACGCACGCATGGTTCGAGTGCCGACTCGACGCCTCTCACGACGCGGGGGACCACATCATCGTCGTCCTGCAGATCCTCGACCTCCACGTCGAGCAGGAAGCCGAGGACCCCATGGTCTTCTTCGGCAGCGCCTTCCGCGGCATCCGCCATCGAGGCGGGCCGCCAATCACAACTCCTCAATTCGACCCGCCGATCCCTCCCACTAGGAAGCGAGCCTGATCATGCTGCTCAAGGACAAGATTGCCATCGTCACCGGCGCCGCCCGGGGCCAGGGCGCCTCACACGCCCGGCACCTTGCCGGCGAAGGCGCGAAGGTAATCGTGACCGACATCCTCGACGACCTCGGCAAGGCCGTCGCCGAGGAGATCCGAGAGTCCGGGGGAGAGGCGGAGTACGTTCGCCTCGACGTTCGCAACAGCGACGAGTGGTCGGCTGTCGTCGGCGACGTCGTCAAGCGGTATGGAACCGTCGACGTCCTGGTCAACAACGCCGGAGTCTGCGAGTTCGCGCCCCCGGCTGAGTGTTCCGATGAGGAGTGGGCGTACGTCAACGACACGAACGCCGGCGGGGTGTTCAAGGGCTGCCGCGCGGTCATCCCCGTGATGCAGCAACACGGCGGCGGCACCATCGTCAACACCGCCTCGGTTCAGGCCGTGAAGGGCACGGCTGACTACACGGCCTACCAGGCGAGCAAGGCGGCCGTTCTCGGCATCACTCGGTCCGTCGCGTTGACCTACTCGAAGGAGAACATCCGTGCCAACGCAGTCGCCCCATCCGTCGTGGACACGCCCATGTTCCACCGCGAGCTCGAGCACTTCGCGCAGAATGAGTGGTTCGACTTCGATGCCTGGCTCGAGATGCAGCCGATCAGCCGTGCCTCCCAGCCGGAGGAGGTCTCCAAGATGGTCGTGTTCCTTGCCTCCGATCTGTCGTCCTACTCGACCGGCGGCGTCTTCCCGGTTGACGGCGGCTTGCTCGCCTGATTTGCCCGCGCGAGATCGCCACAGAAAGGCTTCACATGCGCATCATCGCGCTCGGCGGTGCCGGGGGAATGGGACATGCTGCCTTAAAGGTCATGGCGTCGGAGTACACGTTCAGCGAGGTCATCGTCGCCGACCTCAACGCTGACGCCGCGCAGCTCGTCGCCACCGAGCTGCGAGCCCTCGGCCAGCCTGCGTCGTCTCAGCGCATCGACGTCTCCGACCGCGAGGCGCTCCTCGAGCTCCTGGCAGGCGCCGACCTTGTCATGAACTCCGTCGGGCCGTACTTCAGGTTCGGAGTGCCGATCCTGGAGGCCGCGATCGAGAGCAAGGTCCGGTACATCGACCTCTGCGACGACGCCCAGCCCACGGTCGACATGCTCGCCCTCGACGAGCGTGCTAAGGCCGCGGGGATCACCGCAGTCATCGGCGCCGGCGCGAGCCCAGGCCTGATGAACGTCTTCGCCAAACTGGCCGCTCAGGGACTCGACAGTCTCGAGGACATCACGGTCGGATGGACGCTCAACAATGCCCAACGGAACTGGGACATGATGCGCGCCGGTGAGGACGACGAGTCCGATGAGAAGGGCGGCGACGCCGCGCTCGTGCATTTCTTCGAGCAGTTCATGCACACCGTCCCCGCATACGTCGACGGTCAGCTCTCAGAACGCGCCACCCGCCACCAGGTACGGATTGATGTCCCGGGCCTCGGATCCGGCACTGGATACTCGGTCGGTCACCCCGAGCCCGTGACTCTGCCAGCGACTCTGAAGGCCCACGGCTCCTCCCTCAGCGTCTGCCTCATGAGTTCGGATCGCGCAATCGCACTGACGGGCATCGCCGCGGACCTCGAAGCGGGGATGATCGACTACGCACAGGCCGGGGAGCGCACCATCGACGCCGTGATGGCGCCAACCGCGGTCGATGACGACCCCGCTTTCCCTGGCGCCGGCGACCTCCCAACCTACTTCGTCCTGCTCAGCGGGGAACGGGACGGCAAGCAGGTGCACCAGTTCGCCGGATGTGTCTCGAAGCCGGCCCCGATGAGGATCGGCACCGGGGTGCCCTACGGAATCGCGACAGGCACGATCGCCGAAGCAGACCTCGCGCCCGGCGTCTACCCCCTCGACGCTGTCATGGAGCCGGAGCCATATTTGACGAAGGTCGCCGAGCACTGGGGCGTACCCCGAGATCAGCTCTACTTCACTGGCAGTGCACCAATTGGAGAGCTGGCCAAGTCCTGATCGTGCGGACGCCTATGGCACACCTTCCCGTCACCCAACCACACAGGGCGTCCGCGACACGTCATCCAGTCTGTCGGTAACCAGTCGTCAGTCGAAAGGTCCACCGTGAAAACCCAGGGTTCGGTCCTGCATGGTGCTGGGGCAACGCTCCCGGACCGCCGGCCGCGGCCGCTGGATGTCCGAACACCGGAACTCGATCCGCCCCCGACGAATAAGTTGTTGGTCCGCATGGCGGAGGCGGCGGCCTGCCGCACCTACGTCCCCCCGGTCGACGGGAACCGCGTTCGGCCTCTCCCGATGCTGCTCGGTCACGAAGCCGCGGGAACGTGGAAGCAGTGGGCGACCGCGTGCCGCACAGCCTTCGGGCGCGCAACGTTGACCGGCTACGGCGCCGCCAATCACACGGCGCAGGTGCGGTCTGGCAAGTCTGCTGTCGTGCTCGGACTCGGGGGCGTCGGTTCGGCAGCCGTGATGTCGACCGGCTCCGCAGGCGCGAACGCGGTCCTCGCGGTCGACCCGATCGCTGCCAGAGGCGACCTCGCGCTGGAGGCCGGCGCGACCCACACCCGCAGCCCAGACCGGCTCGACCACGCCATTTCACGCATTGCGGCGGACAGGTTCGACCGAGCCTTCGAAGCCGTCGGGTCGCCGAAGGTGTTCGAAGCCGCCCACGCCGCGACGGTCCGCAGAGGTGAAACCGTGTCGGTCAGGCTTCCGCAGCCATCGGCCGTCGTGGCTCTGCCTCCACTCAGCATCGTTGCGGAGAACCGCCGCGTCCTGGGGCCAAACATGGAGACCGCACAGAGAGCACCTGACACCCCGGCGAGGGTGTCGCTAAGGAAGGGCGGACAGGCTGCCGGTCGATCGGCTCGTGTCGAGTGCGTCGCCGCTCAAGAACAGCAACGTCGGGTCGGACGATATCGCGTCGCGACGTGCCATACGGCAGGTCGTGCACCCGCACGACGTGCGGATGGGTCCACCTGCGGGGGATTGCGAGGATGAGATGACCGCCGAGCTCTTGAACCGTGGTGCGTTCAGCGTCTTCCACGAGCTGTCGACGCGCTGGAACGACAATGACCAGTACGGGCACGTCAACAACGCGGTCTACTACGAATACTTCGACTCGGCGGTCAACGCTTGGCTGACGAAAAGGTGCGGCGACGTCACCCATCTCGGCGCACTCGGTGTTGTCGCCGAGACCAATTGCCGTTACCTGCGTTCAGCCGCGTTTCCTCAGCCTCTCGACGTCGGGATAGCACTGCTTCGACTCGGCCGCTCCAGCGTCAGCTATCAGTTGGCCGTGTTCCCGCACCACGGCGAATGGCCCCACGTCATAGGTCGATTCGTCCACGTCTACGTCGACCCCCTCACCCGCCGTCCGACGGCAGTTCCGCCGAAGGTCGCTGCGGCCGTCGCGACCCTCTCAGTCATCGATCCCGGACCCGAGGCCAACGCGGTTTCCGCGTCGGCCGTCCACTCACTCAAGGAGAACTGAACACGTGAACCGTGACGTCTACGACGAGGACCATGAGGCGTTCCGCGAGTCGGTTCGCACATGGCTGGAGCGGTCGGTCGTTCCGAACCTCGAGAAGTACGCCGACGCCCACGCCATCCCGCGCGACGTCTGGCTCGAAGCGGGCGAGCAAGGGTTCCTCGGTCTGGAGATCCCTGAGGAGTTCGGCGGAGCCGAGGCAGGCGACTACCGTTTCAACGCGGTCCTTGGCGAGGAGCTCTCGAAAGTCATGGCGGCGGCCGGGTCATGCTGGGGAATCCATGCCGACATCGTCGCCCCCTACATCGTGTCGCTCGGCACTGAGGAGCAGAAGCGACGGTGGCTCCCGGGCATCGCCTCTGGTGAGATCTGGTGCGCGATCGGCATGACGGAGCCCTCCGGCGGCTCCGACCTGGCGGCGCTCAAGACGACCGCGGTCCGCGACGGCGACGAGTGGGTCATCAACGGATCCAAAACGTTCATCACGAACGGCTACTCCGCTGACCTTGTGCTGGTCGCCGCTCGAACGGCCCCCGAAAAGAAGGCTCGCGGAATCACCCTCTTTGCGGTCGAAGCGACCAACCCCGGATTCTCGCGCGGCCGCAAGCTTGACAAGGTCGGTCAGGACGAGTCCGACACTGCGGAGCTGTTCTTCGAGAACCTGCGGGTGACCGACAACGAGATTATCGGCGAGCTCGACAATGGCTTCATCCACATGATGCAGAACCTTCCTCAGGAGCGTTTGGGCTGCGCCCTGGCAAACATCGCCCATGCCAAGCAGATCCTCATCGAGACACTCCAGTACGCCAAGGACCGGAAGGCCTTCGGTCAGTCGATCGGACAGTTTCAACACAACAAGTTTCTTCTGGCTGAGATGTTCACCCAGATCGAGGTGGCCGAGGCGTACGTCGACAAGTGCGTGCTCGCCCACACACGGGGCGACCTCACGCCTATTGAGGCAGCAAAGGCGAAGTGGTGGACGTCGCAAGTCCAGGGCGAGGTGCTCGACCATTGCGTCCAGCTGCACGGCGGCTACGGATACATGAACGAGTACCGCGTCGCGCGCGCCTGGCGCGACGCTCGTGTGACGAGAATCTGGGCCGGTTCGAACGAGATCATGAAGGAGCTCATCGGCCGCGACCTCGGACTGTGAGACTGTCTCCCACAGCCGCGTGGGTAGATCTTGGTTCGGTCATCGACCGAGTGAGGTGAAGGTGGGGGCGCGCGCTGCTGCGCGTGAGGTACCGCGCTTTAGCCCGGCCCCGATAATTGTGATCATCAGGCGTTCGCTTGAGGCGGGTCGCGACGCCGTCAGTTTCAGGCGGTCTCGAGACGACACCGGGCTCAAGCGATGGGCACGTCCGTGCCCGGCACGGCGGCGCAACACCGAAACTGCCGCGGGAGGGCACCGCGTCCCCAATGCAGCGGTCGCTGGTGCGAAGGCACATCTGCGATCGTCCCGAGATGGGCTCCCGACCCGATGGTGCACCTCGCTGAGCTGGGCCGGACAGGCTAAGTCCGCGCTTGAGGGGCCGGAGCCGAGAACCGTCCTCTTCGGCACTCTCAGCACATCTACTGGCGCGGCAAGACAATCCAGCGATCCCTCATCGGAGCAGCATGCGCCCCAGGACGCTGTTGCCTCGGGGTAACGGCCTACGTGTGGAGGCGGATCCGCATGATCATCTTCAGCCGCTTTCGGAGCGACCGCCGTCCGCACAGGCAGCCGCACAAAGCCCTGTTCTGTTCATTCATCGCGGTGGCGCTGATCGCGCTCAGCGCCTGCAGCGGTCAGCCACAGGCGACCAATTCCCGCGGCACCAAGCTGACGGTGACGACACCGGAGGCCGTCGGTGACCTGGACTCGGCCACCTGGGGGATGTACCGCCCCATCAACTCGCTCGACCCTATCGTCGCCTTCGACTATCCGGAGAACACTGTCGTCGCCACCCTGTGTGAAGCGATCCTGCGACAGCAGCCGGATGGATCGCTGAAGCCGGGACTCGCCACACTCAAATACCAGGCGCCGACCACGATCACCCTCGACCTCCGCCCCGAGGTGAGGTTCTGGGACGGCACACCCGTCACGACCGCCGACGTCATCTTCAGCCTGCAGCGGGCGGCCGATCCGAAGGCCGGCGGCTACTACACGGAGGTCTTCGACCGGGTCAGTTCGATCACCGCGACCGGTCCGAACCAGGTCACCATCACGCTCAAGCAGCCGGATTACTGGTTAGAGGGAGAACTGTCGTCACTTGCGGGCGTGGTGGTCGAGAAGCGCTACGCGCAGGCTCACGGCGACTCGTTCGGCACGCCGGCGGGCGGCATCATGTGCACCGGCCCCTACCGCGTCCAAACATGGAAGGCCGGCGGTGACATCACTGTCACCAAGAACGACTCCTACTGGGATACGTCAGCGCAGGCGAAGGCCAAGCAAATCACGTTCACAGGCGTCACGGACGCAAGCGCGATGGCCAAAGGCCTGTCGAGCGGCGAGATTGACGGCGCCTACGTGCAGGACGTGGTCTCGCTTCCAGCTTTGCAACGGGCGTCGAGTCTCAACATCTACTACGGCGCCTCGTTCGACAGCGACATGTTCATCGTCACCAGCCTTGCCGGCCCGCTCGGAGATGTGCGCGTGCGCCGCGCGCTTTCACTCGCCTTCGACCGCAAGACCTATATCAAGAGCGCCGTCCATGGGGCGGCACAGGTTCCCCGCATGCCCACCAACCCGGGCACCTGGGGCTTCGCCCACGGGGTATTCCAGCAGGCGTGGGATTCGATGCCCGAACTCAAGGTCGACCTGACGAAGGCACGGCAGCTCGTCAAGGAGGCGGGCGCGGACGGGAAGACGATCGTCATTGGCACCTCGACCGCAATCGCCGGTGTCGCACTGGAGGCAGATGCCTGGCGGGCAGCGGCCGAGAGCATCGGACTCAAAGTGACCCTCGCCAACGTATCGGCGAACAACTACTTCAACTTCTTCGTCGACGAAAAGGCCCGCGCGAACCTGGATGCGTTGATGGTGACCACCTACGGGAGCTACGCCGACCCCGCGTCGCTCGAGTCCACCTATGCACTGCCGAACGGTAGTCAAAACTTCTCCGGGTACAACAACCCGCAGATCACCAAACTCTTCGGCGAAGCACGGTCGGAGGCAGACCCCGAGCAACGAGCCAAGCTCGACGTCGAAGCCGAGAAGCTGATAATGGATGACTTGCCATGGATCCCCGTCAGCGCTCCTTACGTGGTACTGGTGATGAACAAGCGGGTGACGGGCCCTCCGTCAACGTTCAACTACATGTCCGCCCCGGTCATGGCGATGCTCGGGGCGGCAGGTTAAGTGTCGGGCTTCCTGCTTCGGCGGCTCGGGATGCTCGTTCTCACGCTCCTGGCCTCCAGCATCGTCATCTACGCCGCCCTGTATCTCGCGCCCGGAACGCCCCTGTCTGCGTTGACCGGTGGCCGACCGCTTCCCGAAGAGACGATCCGCGTCCTCGAGCAGAAGTACCACCTCGACGACCCTGTGCTCGTCGGATACTGGCACTGGCTGAACGGAGCCATGCATGGCGACTTTGGGACCTCCTTCGTACAGCGTGTGCCGGTGACCGACCTCATCGCTCCCCGAGCCCTCACGACCGCAGAACTTGTCTTCTACGCGGCTGTCCTGGTCGTCGTGTTCGGCGTCGCTATCGGGCTGCTGGGTGCGCTCCGTCCAGGGATCGTCGACAGCGGGATGCTGATCTCCACGACCGTCCTGGCTGCCACGCCGTCATTCGTCGCCGCCACGGTGCTGATCTCGGTGTTCTCGGTCAGGTTGGGCTGGTTCCCGACCCTGGGCGCCGGAGACGGGCTCTTGGACCAGATCCGGCATCTGACCCTGCCGGCCATCGCACTAGCGACCTCGTCTCTCGCGCTCGTGGCTCGAGTCACGAGGGCATCGGTTCTTGAGGAAGCAGACCGCGAACATGTGCAGACTGCCCAAGCGCGCGGCCTGCCGCGCCGACTCATTGTGCGCCGGCACGTGCTGAGAAATGCGGCGATACCGATCACGACCGTCACGGGCGTCACCATCGCGTCGCTCGTCGCCGCGGTGGCGGTTGTCGAGCAGGCCTTCAACATCGACGGGCTCGGGGCCTACCTGGTCGAGGCAGCGTCCTCGAAGGACTTCGCCGTGGTACAGGCCATCTCGCTGCTCCTGGTTGTCGCCTTCGTCCTGACGAGCACTGTCGTCGACATTCTGTACGCGGCACTGGACCCGCGAGTGAAACTCGGGAGCCACACATCATGACCGTTTCGTCCGCGAGCGTCAGCCTCAAGGAAACTCCGCGCCGGCGGGTCAAGCGACGGCTCACCATCTCGGAAGTGCTCTGCGCAATCGTGATCGGAATCGCCGCTATTCTGGCGATCGCCGGACCCGCCCTCGCGCCGCATGACCCCGACGCCGTGGATCTTGCCAACGCCAACGTCGGCACGACGCTGGCCGGATTCCATCCGCTGGGGTTCGACGCCGAGGGTCGGGACCTCTTGTCCCGGGTGCTCGCGGGAGCGCGCACGTCAATGGTCGGCCCGTTGATTGTCGTACTCATCGCCGTCAGTCTTGGCTCGCTCGTCGCCGTCGCTGCCGCCTGGGTGGGCGGGTGGCTCGATATGACCGCAGGTGCGGTTCTCGACGTGATCTTCGCCTTTCCAGGGCTCCTTTTGGCGGTACTAGCGACCGCCGTCTTCGGGCCTGGCCTTACGGCGGCAGCCATGGCACTGGTAATCGCCTACGTGCCTTACGTCGCGCGGGTACTCCGCGCTTCGGCCCTGCGCGAACGGTCGCGCGACTACGTGGCGGCGCTTGAGGTGCAAGGGCAGCCTGCGCTTGCCATCTGCCTGCGGCACATCCTGCCGAACATGTTTCGGGTCATCGTCGCTGAAGCAACGATCCTGTTCGGCTGGGCGATGCTCGACCTTGCGGCGATCTCCTTTCTCGGGCTGGGTGTCCAGCCGCCTGCGGCCGATTGGGGCGTGATGGTGTCCGAAGGTGAGGTCGGAGTACTCCAGGGCTACCCGGGTGAGTCCTTGGCGGCCGGAATCGCGATCGTCCTGGTTGTCGTTGCCTTCAACGTCGCCGGCGAGCGCCTCGCGACCCGGGCGTCGGAGGGCAACCGATGAATCTGCTCGAGGTCGACGACCTACATGTGGACTTGAGGACGGGCGACACTATGGCTCCGGTGCTCCGCGGCGTCTCGTTGAGGGTTTCGGCGGGGGAGGCCGTCGGCCTCGTGGGCGAGTCCGGATGTGGCAAGTCGATGACGACGCGGGCGGTGATGAACCTCCTGCCCCGCGGCGCGACAACCACGGGGCGAGTCCGCTTCGAGGGTAGCGACATCCTCGCGGCTGAAAGAGCAGTCGTGCGGGCCAGCCGCCAGCGGATCGGGATCGTCTTTCAAGACCCACGAGCCCACATCAATCCGGTGCGGCGCATCGAGGACTTCATCACGGAACAGGCGAGATCTCAGGGGCACGTGCGGCGCATGGCGGACCGGCGTGCCCTGGAACTGCTCGAGGACGTGGGGATCGAGGATCCGCGGCGGTGCATGACGCGCTACCCGCACCAGTTGTCCGGAGGAATGCTGCAGCGCGTGATGATCGCGGCTGCGTTGATGGTCGAGCCGGTGCTGATCCTCGCCGACGAACCAACGACGGCGCTCGACGTGACGACGCAGTCAGAAGTCATGGCCATCCTCGATGAGCTCCGGCGGGAGCGTGGCGTCGCCCTGCTCTTCATAAGCCACGACCTCGACCTCGCGATGGCGGTCTGTGACCGGATCTCAGTCATGTACGCCGGACAGATCGTTGAGACCCGTGCGGCCGCATTGCTCCACGACGACCCGCTGCATCCGTACACCGCCGGACTCGCGTCCGCTCGGCCAAGCGTCGCCCACACGGCCGGTCGGCTGGCCGCGATTCCCGGCAGACCTCTGTCTGCCCTGGAGGCGCCCGAGGGTTGTGCGTTCGCGCCGCGATGCGCCCACGAGAAGCCGGCGTGCTCGGAACCTCAGCTGCTGGTCGCGCTCGACGAGGGAGAGGCGCGCTGCGTCCGGGCCACCGAGCTGCGCGGACTGCTCGGGAGCAAACGTGGCTGACAGCAGCAGCCCGATGTTGACCGTCAGTGGGCTGCGCAAAGAGTTCGGGGACCAGGTCGCGGTCGATGACGTCGACTTCGAGCTGATGGCCGGCGGATCGCTGGCGATTGTTGGCGAGTCCGGATCAGGCAAGACGACGGTCGCCCGGATGATAGCCGGCTTGGAGCGCCCGACCCGCGGGACAATCATCTGCTGCGGCCGCGACCGTTCCGTCCCGGCTCGCTCCACACGGGAACGGCGTCGACGCGGTGGCGAGGTTCAGATCGTCTTCCAGGACCCGTACTCGAGCCTGGATCCGCGCCAGACCGCGCGGGCCTGCCTCGACGAGGTCCTCCGTCTTCACCAGCCGGATACGCATGATGTCCGACGCGCGCGGATCGGCGAGCTGGCTGAGATGGTGGGACTTGACGACCGCCAGCTGAGTGTGCGTCCAGTCGCGCTATCAGGCGGGCAACGTCAACGGGTGGCCATCGCTCGTGCGCTCGCGGCGCGGCCGCGCTTGTTGATCCTCGACGAGTCTGTCTCGGCATTGGACGTATCGATCCAAGCGCAGGTGTTGAACGTTCTGGCCGACATTCGTGAGGAGACCGGTTTGCCGTACCTGCTCATCAGCCACGATCTCGCCGTCGTCCGTCAGCTCACTGAGCATGCACTGGTGATGAGGCGTGGCCAGATCGTCGAACAGGGCACGACCGCGCAGATCCTCGACTCGCCGCAGCATCCGTACACCCAAGCCTTGCGGGCGAGCGTTCCCGAGCCGGGATGGCGACCGACCAGGCAGGCCCGGGGACCAATGCTCGACGAGTGAGCGGTCGCGCAGACGCCGGACGCGGCACGGCGGCGGACGGCCACAGTCGACCAGCTCATCGCGGGACCTGTGTCTGCGGCTGTCACACGCGCGGTTCACGCTGGCCATAACGGCCGATGGCGGCCCCATGCTGTGGGCTGGCACTCAACGTCAATGGCAAACGTGACGCCCTTCAGCACGCTTGAGTTGAAACGGTCCGGCGGGCTGGGACGGGACAGCCGTCGAGCTAGCGCAACGCGTGCGCGTTCCGATCTCGGATCGACTCACCGAAAGGGACTTGGTGACCCACATGGCGAAATCGAAGGCCAAGCTGTATCAGTTCGGTGCCGCGCCGACACCTGCGACGACCACGATGTGGTTCGTCGCGGCGCCGTTCGCGCCGATCCGGGATGACGAGAAGGCGTTCGCATTGCCGGCCGGTGTGGTCGCGCATGCGAAGCAGATGGGCACGACCCAGACAGCGTGCGGCCGCTCCGCCCTGACGTGGCACCGTATCTGGACACGTGCGTTTCCCGAGCCAACGGTGCCCAGCTGCAAGGAGTGCCTGCGGGCCATTGGCTTGGCGGAAAAGGACGTGCAGAAACTGGGCTGCGTTTGACGGCCGCGCTGCCCGGATCCCTCGCGATGGCACGGTCACCGAGACGAGCACCGGAGGCGAGGGCGTCACCGGCCAACCGCCTGACTGGTTTCGCTGTCAAGCGGGTCAGGTTTGCCTCCCGGGCCGCTGCCGGGACCACTAGACGCCTACTTGCTGCCCCGCCGCGAAGTGCTGGAGGGGACCGTCGCCGGGGGCCGCTGACCGAATGAGCTTCTTGTTGACGAACTCGTCGGCTCCGGAGCGACCAAGTTCGCGCCCGAAACCAGATCGCTTGATGCCGCCGAATGGAAGCTCGGGGCTGTCAGCGAGCACGATGTTGACGAACACCATGCCTGCTTCGATTTGATTGGCCACGCGGTCCGCTTGGTCCTGGTCATTGGTCATCACGTACGAGCCCAGCCCGAACGGCGTGAGGTTCGCGATCGCTACCGCTTCAGCCTCGTCGCTGGCCCGGTAGACCTGCGCGACTGGTCCAAAGAACTCCTCTTGGGAGGCTTCGTCGCCGGGCGTGATCCCGGTGAGGATCGTCGGTTCGAAGAAGTTGCCGTGCTGCCCTCCGCCAACCACGACAGATGCGCCGGCTGCGACGGCCCGGTCGACCTGATCACGAAGCCGCGCCGCAGCGGCGGCTGAGGACAGGGGGCCGATCTCGGTTCCTCGGACGGCGGGGTCACCAGGTGTCGCAGTCTCGAAGACCGCCTTGAACTTCTCGAGAAAGGCGTCGTAGAGATGATCGATGATGATGAAGCGCTTGGCGGCGTTGCACGCTTGACCAGTGTTCTCGAGCCGTACGGTCGCAGCGGCTTCCACGACCGCGTCGAGGTCGTCGGTGCCAAGGAGAAGAAACGGATCCGACCCACCCAACTCAAGGACGATCTTCTTCAGGTGGCGGCCCGCAAGTTCCGCCACCGCTGCGCCCGCCCGCTCCGACCCGGTAACCGAGACGCCGCGAACCCGCGGGTCGGCGATGACGGACTCGACCTGGGCGTTCGTAGCGTAGATGTTCTCGTAGGCACCGCGCGGAAAGCCCGCGTCGTCGAACATCGCGTGGATCGCCTCAGCCGACTCCGGGCACTGGGGCGCGTGCTTGAGCAGGATCGGGTTCCCGACGACAAGGTTGGGCGCCGCGAACCGCGCGACCTGATAGTAGGGAAAGTTCCACGGCATGATTCCGAGCAGGACGCCGAACTGGCTCCGACGGATGATTGCGCTGCCGCCTCCGCGGACCAGGTCGATCGGCTCATCGGCGAGGAGTGTCTCAGCCTGGTCGGCGTAGAAGTGGTAAATCGCGCCTGCGTAGTCCACCTCGATCAGCGCCTGCTCAAACGGCTTTCCCATCTCGCGCATCACGATCTCGGCGAGTTGTTCGCGGCGCTCATAGTGCAGGTCGCCAACAGCACGGACGAGGACCGCACGTTCGAACACGCTCGAACCGCGGGCCCAGGCGGCGGCCGCCCCCGCCCGCTCAATTGCCGCCCGAAGCTCGGCGTCGGTGATCTCCGGATATTCCTTCAACGTCTCGCCGGTGGCGGGGTTGGTGACGGCGTAGGTGCTCACTTCGGCTCTCACTCTCGCGTTCAGTTGTGGATGCCTCGAACGATGAAGCGTCGGTCAGCCGCCCTTCATCGAAGGGCTAGTTGACGACTCGCGGTCCAACGCCAGGAGGTCGTGAACCCGACGTGGTACCAAACTTCTCCACGCCATCGATCGCACATTGCTTGAGCGCGCCGCCCGATTGCCTCTGCGTGCCACTCGCGTCCGCGCGAACGGTTCGAAGTGGATCTGGTTGGGGTGACGCTGGAGCCTCGCTGAATAGTCGGTGTGCTGGGAGCCGTTCCGTGTCGACTCAGCCAGGGCGCCAGTGCAAATGGACCTCACCCTCTCCCTGTGGCAGACGGTCGCGTTCGTCATCTCGGGGATCTTGTCGGGGGAGTGACCGTGGGAGTGACCGGACCATCGGTATAACGAACGGCCCGGTATGAGCCAGACCCTGACCGGATACGCCAAGGGATGCCATCCGGCGCCCGCCCGAGCAGGCGGTCGCCGGCTAGGTTCGTCGGTCACGCTGGTGACGGCGAGGAGTCCGGCAGCACAACGACGCCGTCCTCATCGCACACGACATAGGCGCCTGGGGTGAAGACCGCGCCGCCGAAGCTGACGACCACGTCCGTCTCGCCGGCACCGTGTTTGTGGGACTTGCGCGGGTTGGTGCCGAGCGCCTTCACGCCGAGGTCGATCCCGCCGAGAGCGTCTGCATCACGGATGGCGCCGAAGATGACGGCGCCCTCCCAGCCATTGTCGGCGGCGATCTGCGCCATCTTGTCGCCCATCATCGCACAGTGCACCGACCCACCGGCGTCAACGACGACGACCTTGCCGTGGCCGGGTTCGCTGACCACCTTCTTGAGCAGCGCGTTGTCCTCGTGAGAGCGGACGGTCACGATCTCGCCCTGGAAACGCGACTTTGGGCCGAACTGACGGAACTGCGTGTCGCAGGAGTGGAGTGCGTCGCCGTGCTCGTCATACAGGTCGGCGGTGGGGATGAACTGGGTCATCGAGGTTCCCTTCTGAAGATTGCTGCTCAGGTGGTTGGGGTGGTGGGGGCTTGACCAGGGGAGCCAATGCTCCGAGAAAGCACGGCGACAGCTGCGAGGGAGACGCCCGTGGCGCACAGCACGGCGCCCGCTCCAGAGCCGATGGCGAGCACGCCGGCGGCTGAAGGTAGGACGACCTGTCCGAGCCGGTTGCCGGTCAGCCGCAGCGACATTGCCCGCCCGCGTAGGCCGGGCGGGCTCGACTCGGCGAGCCATGACATGGTGAGCGGTTGTCCGCATCCCAGGCCGAAGCCCATGCCCAGGACGAGCAGGAAGAGCGTCGGTGTGCTGGAGACGAAGGCGAGCGCGGCCATGGTGACGGCGGCTACCGACACGCTGGTGGTGAGCAGGCGCGCGCGTCCCAGCAGGTCGACGAGACGGCCGAGGAACAGTCGAGAGCCCATGCTGGCCACTGCTCGGACCGTCAGCAGTGCGCCGACCGTTCCCGCCGCCACGGAGCGTTCGCTGCCGAGCGCGGGAAGGTAGACGACCGTAATGTCCACGGCGGCCTGTACGACGCAACTGACCGTTAGTGCCAGCACGAGTTCTCGCCGGCGCAGCAGAGAGGCGACCGAGCCTTCACGCCGTTCGGCAGCGCCCATGGGCCGCTCCTGACTCGGCACGGCGGCCGCCGTGGCGATCAGTGTCAGGCTGAGCAAGGTGGCCCAGACGAAGATCGTGTGGGTATGGGGGATGGCCTGCGAGCGGCCGGACACGATGATCAGTCCCGGGCCGATGGCCTGGCCGAGTGAGGCGGCGAATGTGTACCTGCCGAACACGCTGTCGTAGCGGGAGGCGTCCGTGCGGTTCGCGACCAGCGCCTGCTGGGCCACCACGGAGCCGAGATGCCCGGTTCCCAGCAGGATAAACCCGACTAGCAGTCCCCAGACATAGTCGCCGAGGAAGACCAGGACGGCTCCGGCCGCGGTGGCCAGCACAGCTCCAGTGACCATGACGCGTCGTTCGCCGATGCGGTCGACGGTGCGGCCAAGTTGGACCGCGACCAGGAGCGGCACGATCGCGAAGCTGGCGCTCATCAGACCGAGCCACTGCGCGCCGACGCCGAGCTCGAGAGCGCGGTAGGTGGCGCTGGGGCGGACCACGAAGGTGACAGCCTGCACCACGATCGTGTTGGCCACGAATGCGGCCTGCCACCCGTGGCTCATCGCGTGGAGTCGGCGCATCGGGCGGCTGGTGAATGGTCAGGACAGGGACGTCACGGTGGCGGATGGAGTGCCGGCGCCGAGCCGGTCGGCCGCCTTCGCGCCCAAGCTGGTGTTGATGTGCTGAAGCATTACCGCTGCAGCGAGCTCTGCCTCGCCGCTCACGATCGCGTCCACCAGTGCGTGGTGCTCCTCGTCCTTCTGATCGCGCTCCTCCTGGCTGCGCTGCACCTCCAGGCCCATCCGGCGATACCGATCAGCCTTGTCCCACAGTCCGTTGAGCGTCGAGATCAGCAGGTCGTTGTGCGAGGCCTCGTACACCGCCTGGTGAAAGGCTCGGTGCGCGGTGAGATCAGGGATGGTCGGGTTGCTAAGCAGAGGCTTCGTATGGTCCAGCCGCTCGCGCATGAGACGGATGTCCTCTTTCGTCCGTCGCTGCGCGGCGAGCGAGGCAGCCAGTGGGTCGAGCGATAGGCGGATCTCCAACAGGTCGCGAGCCTCCTCCGCGGTGAGCGGCGAGACCCGCGCGTCGCGGTGCGCGTCCAGCTCGACCAGCCCTTCGGTCATGAGCCGGCGCAGGGCCTCGCGCAAGGGGGTGGTGCTGATCCCGATCGTCTTCGCCAGCATGGCCTGCTGCAGCACGGCGCCGGGCGCGAACTCGCCCGAGAGGATGCCCTCGCGCAGACGTGTGTAGGCGAAGTCGCTCTTGGTGACGTACAGCCCGGCGGGCTCAGACATGGGGCCTCCTCAGGTACCGCTGGTTATAACGTAGCCCACATGCCCGCTCGAATGAAGCCACAGACGATCGAGAGAAACGTCCGCGTCGACTTCTGCGAATCGGGCGAGGTGACGGTTTTCCCACGTCAGACCAGCCAGAATCAGTCTCGGGCGATGCCGGTCGTCACAAACTTTCCTCCTTGAGGCTTGACGGTCATAGGTTATAACGAGCACAGTGGTCGCCGTCACATCACTCTTGCCGTTGCACTGAGGAGCGGTTCATGAAGACAAGTCAGGCCAAGCTCGGGCTTCATCGTGGATCCAGGTTCGCCCTGGCCGTCGCCGGCGTCGTCGCGCTGTCGTCGCTCGCCGCCTGTGGTGGCGGCGGTGACGCCGCGGAGAAGCCGAAGGAGAACAAGATCGCCGTCTCTGAGGTGCCGAGCTACTACCCGGCGGACTACTCCAGCGTTCTTGACGCCTCGAAGAAGGAGGGCGGCGAGCTGACCATCTACTCCAACACCTCCGAGGAGAACTGGGCGCCGATCTTCCGCGACTTCCAGAAAAAGTTTCCGTGGGTCAAGAAGGTCTCTGCCAACGACCTCGACAGCGACGAGGTGTTCCAGAAGGTACTGAGCGAGCACGCCACCGGCTCCTCGCCCGTCGACCTGATCGTCTCCAACGCCGCCTCCGCCTGGGCGGAGTTCGCGCAGCGCCCCGACGTCCTCGAGGCCTACAAGCCGGCTGAGCTGGCAGAGATGCCCGACGCGCAGCTGCTCCCCAACGTTTACGCGATGTCGAAGGACCCCATGACCATCGCCTACAACACCTCGCTCATGGACAAGGCGCCCACCAGCATCCACGACCTCGCGGAGATGGTGAAGGCCGACCCGAAGAAGTTCGAGAACAAGATCACCGTGCGCGACCCGGAGAGCTCCTTCGGCTTCTCGGTCACCAAGGCGTTCACCGACGCCAACCCCCAGGCGTGGACCGACTTCGAGACGCTGCTGCCGGCCGCGCGGCCGGAGACGTCCTCGGGCACCCAGCTCGAGAAGATCACCTCCGGTGAGTACGTCGCCGGGTTCTTCATCAGCGGCGGACCGGCCTTCCCGGTCGTCGACGACAGCGACGGCCTGGTCCAGGTCACCTACCCCTCCGACGGCACCAGTGTCCTGCCGCGCGGTGTCGGCATCGCCGCGGATGCGCCCGACCCGGCCACCGCCAAGCTCTTCGTCGACTTCGTCCTCTCGGAGGAGGGCCAGCGCGCGGTCGCCGAGGGCGGCCTCTCGTCCTACCGCGAAGGGATCTCTGGCCCCGGGCTGCACACCTATCAGGAGCTCGTCTCCAAGGTCGGCCAGGACAAGGTGATCCCGGTCAAGTACGAGGTGGTCTCCAAGGAGGACTCCACCGCGTGGCTCGACAAGTTCAACGCGCTCGTCAAGCAGTGACGACCGCCTAGACAGCACCGACACAAGTCCCACGATCGGAGCCACACCATGGCAACCCTCACCAGCCCCGTCGCACCTGAACAGCGACCAGAGGACGAACGCGATTTCCGTCCTCCGCGGTACCGGCGCCCGTTCGGCATCGGCCGGGACACGGCGGTGCAGTACGCCGTGATCGCTCTCCTGGCGATCTGGGTGCTGGCTCCGGTCGTGCCGACCCTCATCCAGTCGATCCGCTCCGAGCCGCTCTACGAGGACGGGGGCGCGTTCACCCTCGACGGCTACCGCCACCTGTTCACTGACGCGGGCTTCGGCCGGGTCATCTGGAACACCGCACTCTTCGCCACCCTGACGACGCTTCTCACACTGCTCATCGCGATCCCGATGGCCGTGGTCGTCGTACGCACCAAGTTGCCCGGCGGTCGCTTCTTCGCGCTCGCCATGCAGTGGCCGTTCTTCATCTCGTCCCTGATCCTCGGCTTCGGCTGGATCATCATGTACGGCCCCGCCGGTTTCGTGAGCACCGAGTTCCGTAACGTCTTCGGCGGTGTGCCCTGGAACCTCTACTCGATCCCAGGGATGGCGATCACCGAGGCGGTCGCGCTGGCCCCGATCGCCTACGTGTTCTGCGCCAACGCACTGCGTCAGTCCGACGCCTCGCTCGAGGCCGCCGCCCAGGTCTGCGGCGCCGGCCCGTTCCGCATCCTCACGCAGGTGATCGTGCCGATGCTGCGACCGCCGATGGTGTACAGCTCGATCCTCATCTTCTCGATGTCCATCGAGACGCTCAGCGTGCCGCTGCTCTACGGCCAGCCGGTCGGGATCGACGTCTTCTCGACCTTCCTCTTCACCAACGGGCTCCAGTCGGTCCACCCCAACTACAGCGTGCTCGGCGCCGCCTCTGTGATCATCCTGTGCGTCACGATCAGCCTGGTCGCTGTCCAGGCCAAGCTTCTCAAGGACGCCGCGCGCTTCGTGTCCGTCCGTGGCAAGGCCACCCGGCCCCGGCCGCTCGACCTCGGCTGGCTGAAGTGGGTGAGCATCGCCGCCATCACGTTCTACGTGGTCTTCGGTGCGCTGATCCCCATCCTCGGGCTCGTGGCCCGATCCTTCACCCGGATCTTCACGCCGCTGCGCAACCCGCTCGACTTCGTCACGACCGACAACTACTCGACCATCACCCGCTACGACACCTACGTCCAGTCCATCTGGAATAGCCTGATCGTCGCCGGCATCGGCGCGGTGGTGGTGAGCGTGATCGCCCTGCTGGCCGTGATGGTCGCCCGACGCTCGAACTTCCGCTTCGGTCGCTCGGTCGAGTACCTCGCCCTCATCCCACAGGCAGTGCCCGGCATCATCATCGGCATCGGGTTCTTCTGGGCGTTCGCCTATGCGCCGTTCGGCCTGGCCAGTGCGCTCCCCGGAACTCTGACCGCCCTCGTCATCGCCTTCGGGCTCCGTGCCCTGCCCAGCGCGTTCGGCTCCGTCGCCCCGTCAATGATGCAGATCGGCGCCGAGCTGGACAACGCGGCCCGGGTGGCCGGCGCTGACTGGGTGATGACCTTCTTCCGGATCCTGCGCACCCTGATCACGCCGGCCTTCATCGGCGCCGTGGTCCTGGTCTTCGTCATCATGCTCAAGGAGTACTCGCCCGCGGTCTTCCTGAGCTCCGCCGACAACAACATCCTCGGCACCACCATGCTCGAGCTGTGGGCCCAAGGCACCACCGGTGCCGTGGCTGCGCTCGCCACCATCCAGATCGCGATCACCGCGGCATTCGTCGCGATCGCCAGCCTGCTCACGAGGGGAAAGCACCATGCCTGAGCTGACCGTCCGCAACCTGCGGAAGCAGTTCGGTGACAACACCGTCCTGCACGACAACAGCTTCACCATCAAGGACGGGGAGTTCTTCACCCTGCTCGGGCCGTCCGGCTGCGGCAAGTCGACTACGTTGAACTGCATCGCCGGGCTGGAGCAGCCAACCGGCGGCTCCATCACGGTCGGCGGCACCACGTTCGTCGACACCGAGCGCAAGATCTTCCTCCAGCCGGAGGAGCGGAACCTCGGCATGGTCTTCCAGTCCTACGCGCTGTGGCCGCACATGACGATCGAGAAGAACCTCGCCATGCCGTTGAAGATCCGCAAGATCCCCCGGGACAAGCAGCGGACCTTGATCCACGAGGCTCTTGAGAAGGTCGGTCTCGCCGACCTCTCCGGGCGCTACCCGCACCAGCTCTCGGGCGGTCAGCAGCAGCGCGTCGCGCTGGCCCGCGCCCTCGTGTACTCGCCCACCGTCCTGCTGCTCGACGAGCCGCTGTCGAACCTCGACGCCAAGCTCCGCGAACAGGCCCGCGCCTGGCTGAAGCGGCTGCAGGAGGATCTCGGCATCACCACCATCTACGTCACCCACGACCAGGACGAGGCCCTGGCGCTCAGTGACCGCATCGCGGTGATGGCAGGCGGTCACATGCTGCAGGTCGACGACCCGCACTCCATTTACGAGCGCCCCGCCGCGCCCGAGGTCGCCGCGTTCGTCGGACGCTGCAACTTCTTCGAGGGCGCCGTCCTGGAGACCGTCGACGAGCGACACACGATCCGGCTCGGCTGCAACGACGGCGTCGTGGAGGTGCACTCCTCGACCCAGGTCGCGGTCGGTGACACGGTCACGGTGGCGCTCCGGCCGGAGCGACTCGAGGTCGTGCCCGCCGGTGAGGAGGTGGCCGGCATGAACCGCCTCGACACCGAGGTCCTCACCTCCTCCTACGTCGGCTCGCACTACGACTACGACGTGCGGCTCGGCAGCCAGGTCGTCCAGGTCGAGAGCAGCACCCCTGGGCTCACCGGTCAGGTGCAGGTCGTCTTCAAGCCGGCCAACGCGCTCCTCTACGCCCAGACAGTCGAGCTCAGCGAGGACGAGCGCGAGCTCATCACCGTCGACAGCTGACGTGCCACCCACTCCTTCTCCTCCCGGATCGAAAGGCCACCACCGTGACCACCACTGACCACCGCACCTACCGACTCGGCGTCCTGCACGGCGACGGGATCGGACCCGAGATCGTGCCCTCGTCGGTGAAGATCGTCGACGCCGCAATCGCCGCCGCCGGGGTGAGCCCCATCGAGTGGCGAGAGCTCCCGCTCGGGTTCTCCGCCATCGACGAGTACGGTTCCCACACCCCGGAGATCACGCTCAAGGCGCTCGACGACCTCGACGGCTGGCTGCTCGGCCCGCACGACAGCGCCGCCTACCCCGAGCCCTACAAGTCGCAGCTCAATCCCTCCGGCACCATCCGCAAGCAGTTCGGGCTCTACGCCAACATCCGTCCGGCCAAGGCGTTCCCGGGCGGCAACGCCGTCGTCGACGGCACCGACCTCGTCATCGCCCGCGAGAACACCGAGGGCTTCTACGCCGACCGCAACACCTACCGCGGCACCGGCGAGATGATGCCGACCGCCGACGTCGCGATCATGCACGGCATCATCACCCGCGCGGCGACCGAGCGGATCGCGCACTCGGCGTTCCAGCTCGCCACACGGCGCCGCAACAAGGTCACCATTGTGCACAAGGCCAACGTGCTCAAGATGACCACCGGGCTCTTCCGTGACGTGTGCCGGGAGGTCGCCGAGCAGTACCCGCAGGTCGAGGTCGACGACTTCCACATCGACGCGATGACCGTCCACCTGGTCCGCCGCGCGAACGACTTCGACGTCATCGTGACGGAGAACATGTTCGGCGACATCCTCTCCGACCTAGCAGGCGAGATCGCCGGCTCGCTGGGCATCGCGCCCTCGGTCAACTCCTCCGACACACACGCGATGGCGCAGGCGTCGCACGGGTCGGCGCCCGACATCGCCGGGCGGGACGTCGCGAACCCGATCGCTATGAACCTGTCCAGCGCGATGCTGCTCGACTGGCTGAGTGGCAAGCACGACGATCCGCGCCTGGCCGACGCCGCACGTCGGATCGACGCCGCCGTCACCGAGACGGTGGTGGGCGGCACCCGCACGCGGGACCTCGGCGGCACGGCGAGCTGCAGCGCGTTCACCGACGCCGTGGTCGCGGCCATCCAGGCGGCCTGAGGATCGCCGTTCCCGGTCACCGGCGGGGGTGGCCGGGAACGGCGCCTCCCACCCCTCAACGCTCAACAGACAGGAGCTCGCCCCATGAGCACCGCACCGGTCGTCGCTCTGATCCACGCCACCCCGGCCAGCATGCCGCCGGTCGCCGCTGCCTTCGCGCAGCGCTTCCCCGACGCGAACCTGTGGCACATCCTCGATGACCGGCTCGATCGGGATGCGGCGGCCGCTGGTGGGCTGAACGAGACCCTCGCCGCCCGCATGGACCGGCTCATCCAGTACGCCGTCGACGCGGACGCTGACGCAGTCCAGCTGGCGTGCTCGATGTTCGGCCCGGTCGCCAGCCGCGCCAGCCAGCCGGTGCCCGTGCTCACCTCCGACCAGGGCGCCTTCGACGAGGTCGCCAGGCTCGCACCGAAGCGGGTCCTCGTCCTCGCCTCGCTGCCCCCCGCAGCTGTTGACAGCACAGCGCGCCTGACTGCCTCGCTGACGAAGGTAGGTCAGTCGCCGACCATCGATTCGGCGATCGCCGACGATGCCCGCGCGGCGTCCCTGGCGGGCGACCACGCGAGGTTGGCACGATCACTCGTGGACGCTGTCGGAACGGTCGAGCCCGTCGACGTCGTCATGCTCGCCCAGTACTCGCTCTCACCCGTGGCCGCCGCGGTCTCCGAGCAGCTCGGCGTCCCGGTCCTCAGCGGCCCACACCTGGCCGCCAGCAAGTTGGCGCGCGAGCTGGCGGGGAAGCCCGCGTGATCGCCCTCGGCTGCATCGCCGACGACTTCACCGGTGGCACGGACGTCGCGGCCGCGCTCCGCCGCAGCGGGCTGAGCGTCACGTTGCTCTTCGACGTGCCGCACGAGGCCACAGCGACTCCAGACACCGACGCCGTCGTCATCGCCCTCAAGACCCGCACCATCCCCGCGGCCGAAGCGGTCCGTCACTCCCTCGACGCGTTGTCGTGGTTGCAGGACCGACATGTCGACCGGGTCTACTTCAAGTACTGCTCCACCTTTGACTCGACCGAGGAGGGCAACATCGGCCCCGTCGGCGATGCCCTGCTACGAGCGCTGGGGGAGCAGATCGCCCTCGTCTGCCCGGCCTCGCCCGAGCACGGCCGCACTACGTATCTAGGCCACCTGTTCGTCCACGACCAGCTCCTCGCCGACTCACCCATGCGGCACCATCCGCTCACCCCGATGCGCGACTCGCGCATCGCAGTGCTCCTCAGCAAGCAGACCGACGGTGCGGTCGATCGCCTCACCCTGCCGGTCATCCGCCGTGGCGCCGACGAGGTTGCTGGCCGGATCGCCGAGCTACAGCGGGACCAGACCCGCTACGTCGTCTGCGACGCCGTGACGGAGGACGACCTGCACGAGATCGTCGACGGCACGCTGCACGCGGCCCGCCTGCGACTGTGGACCGGGGGAGCTGGCCTGGCGGGCGCGCTCGGTGCGGCGCTAGCACGCCAAGGGGCGGGTGACAGTGGCCGGCCCGTTCACGAGCTCCCACCGGGCGAGCAGACACTGGTGGTGGCCGGCTCGTGCTCCGCAGCGACCCATGAGCAGGTCGCCGTCGCAGCCACCATGTTCCGGTCCTACCGACTGGAACCGGCCGTCACTCCTGACCCGCGCACGATGCTGAAACGAGCCGCGGAGTGGTTGTCGGAGAACTGGGGGCGTGGCCCCGTGCTCATCTACTCGACAGCAGGGCCGGAGGAGCGGGAGGCGGCGGTGGCGGCCATGGGACCCGCGACGGCCGAGCACCTCGAGCACACCCTCGCACAGCTGGCCCGGACGGCCGTCGATCTAGGAGCACGCCGGATCGTGGTGGCCGGCGGTGAGACGTCCGGCGCCGTGGTCCGGGCCCTCGGCGTATCGATGGTCGAGGTCGCAGGTGAGGCGGACCGCGGCGTGCCGTGGTGCCTCGCACCTACCGCGACAGGCCCCATCGCCCTTCTGTTGAAGTCCGGGAACTTCGGCAGCCACGACCTGCTCGTACGAGCCACGAAGGAGCACCTGTGACCACGACCCCTCTGAAGGCACCGCTTGGCGCGGACACCGCGGCGAGCACTGCCACCGTCCGTGACGACATCGTCCGGCTCGGAGCCTCGCTCTTCGAGCGCACGCTCACGTTCGGGCGTACGGGCAACCTCAGCGTCCGGGTCAGCGACCGGATCATCGTGACCCCGACGGGGGTCAGCCTCGGCGCCCTCGACGCCGACAAGCTCTCCGTCATCGACCTCGAGGGTCAGCACCTCGACGGCGCCAAGCCGAGCAAGGAGGCCTTCCTCCACGCCGCCGTCTACCGCGCACGGCCAGGTGCCGGAGCTGTGGTCCACCTGCACAGCACCCACGCCGTCGCCGTCTCCTGCCTCGCGGGCCTCGATGACGATGACGTGATGCCGCCGCTAACCGCCTACTACGTCATGCGCGTCGGCAAGCTTCCGCTGCTGCCGTACCACGCGCCGGGCGATGAGTCGCTGGAGTCGCTGGCCGAGGCCACCGCGGCCGACCACCGTTGCTTCCTGCTCGCCAACCATGGCTCCGTGGTGGCCGGGGCCGATCTCGCCGCCGCAGCAGACGCGGCCGAGGAGCTCGAGGAGACCGCCCGGCTCTTCCTGATGTTGCGCGACCACCACACCCGCCCGCTCGACAAGGAGCAGGTGGCCGACCTGAACCGGAGGTACCCCGCGTGATCGACGCCGGCCAGCTCACGGACTTCGGAGCCGAGGTACTCACCTCGCTCGACGTCCCCGCCGACGACGCCCACCTCGTCGCCGACAGCCTCGTCACGGCCGACCTCTGTGGACACCCGTCGCACGGGATGCTCCGGCTGCCCTGGTACGTCGCCAGGCTCCGCTCCGGGGTGATGCAGCCGATCACCGCCCCCGAGCTCGTCGTCGACATCGGCGCACTGGCCGTGATGGACGCCCATCAAGGCGTCGGCCAGGTCGTCACCGACCGTGCCTGCACCGAAGCGGTCGCGAGGGCGGAAGAGCACGGGGTGGGGGTCGTCGCGGTCCGCAACAGCAACCACTTCGGCACCGCCGCCTACTGGACCCGGCGCATGGCGCAGGCCGGCTGCGTCGGCATCCTCACCACCAACGGCAGCCCGGCCATGGCGCCCTGGGGCGGCACCCGCAAGACGGTCGGAGCCAACCCCTGGTCGGTCGCCGCGCCTGCCGGGACTCGTGACCCGGTCGTCCTCGACATCGCCAACACCGGGGTCGCGCGCGGGAAGATCTACGCCGCCGCCCAGCGCGGTGAGCCGATCCCCGACACTTGGGCGATCGACGAGAACGGCGTCCCCACCACTGACCCGAAGGTCGCCGTTCACGGCTTGCTCGCTCCGATGGGCGGTCACAAGGGCTACGGCATCTCTTTCATCATGGACGTCCTCTCCGGTGTGCTCACCGGCTCCGGGTACGCCGAGCAGGTCGTCGGCCCCTACGTCCCCGACCAGCAGAGCAACTGCGGGCACCTCGTACTCGCGCTGCGAGTCGACGCGTTCCTCCCCGCCGAGCAGTTCGCTGTCCGCATGGAGGACCTGATCCAGACGACCAAGTCTGTGCCCCTGGCCGACGGGACGAGGGAGATCTTCTACCCCGGCGAGATCGAGGCACGCGCCGAGCGGGCAGGTCGCCTTCGTGGGGTCGACCTCCCTGCGCAGACGCTCAGCGATCTCCGCGAGCTCGGCGACTCCTGCGGGCTCTCCTTCGACGAGTTGACCGGCCACACCGGGACGGCGGTCGGCTGATGTTCGTCGTCATCGTCAACCTGGACGTCGCGGAGACCCGCCTCGAGGAGTTCCTTGCCGCCATCGAAATCAATGCGCACGCGACCCTCCGCGACGAGCCCGGCTGCCTGCGCTTCGACGTCCACCGCAGCGTCGAGGACCCCCACCATTTCATGTTCTACGAGATCTACACCGACGCCGACGCCTTCTACGTCGCTCATCGCTCAGCCCCGCACTACGTCGCGTGGCGTGAGGCATCGGCGCGCTGCGTGCGCGCCGGCACGCAGGTCAACACCTACCTGGAGCCGGCCTTCCCGGCCGACATCCTCGAGGCCGAGACGGTCGACCGCTCATGACCCGTCCCTCGCAGATCCGGGCCGACAACACCTTCCACACCGAGGCGGAGCTGGAGGTCGACGGCCGGAGCTACCGCATCCACGACCTGTCCCGGCTCGACACCGCGGCGTTGCCCTACAGCCTCCGCGTCGTCCTGGAGAACCTGCTGCGCCACGAGGACGGCGAGCGGGTCACCGCCGACCAGGTCCAACTGCTGCTCGACTGGAGCGCCGGCCCGGACCACACCAGGTCCCTCGACCTCAGCGCCTCACGAGTGTTCCTTCACGACACCAACGGCGTCCCGACCGTCGTCGACCTGGCCGCCATGCGGCACGCCATGGTCGAGCTCGGCGCCGATCCGGCGTTGGTCAACCCGCTGATCCCCGCCGAGTTGGTCATCGACCACTCCGTGATCGTCGATGTCTTCGGCAGCCACGACGCCTTCGAACGAAACGTCGAGATCGAGTACAACCGCAACGCCGAGCGGTACCGGTTCCTCAAGTGGGGACAACAGAACCTCAAGGACTTCGCCGTCGTCCCGCCGGGGACCGGCATCATGCACCAGGTCAACTCCGAGTACCTCTCCCGCGTCGTCGAGGCACAGGAGGGATGGGCGTTCCCCGACATCTGCCTGGGCACCGATTCCCACACCACCATGGTCAACGGGCTCGGCGTCCTCGCCTGGGGCATCGGCGGCATCGAGGCCGAGGCCGTCATGCTGGGGGAGTCCCTCTCCATGCTGCTGCCGCCCGTGGTGGGGGTCGAGCTTTCCGGCACCCTGCCGGAGGGGACTACCGCAACCGACCTCGTTCTCACCATCACCGAACTCATGCGGCGCCACGGCGTCGTGGGTAAGTTCGTCGAGTTCTACGGTCCCGGCGTCACCGCGACCACGCTTCCTGACCGGCTGACGATCTCAAACATGAGCCCCGAGTTCGGGTCCACGTGCGCCTACTTCCCGATCGATGAGGAGACCATCCGCTACCTCCGCTTCACCGGCCGGCCCGAGGACCAGGTCCGCCTGATCGAGGCCTACGCGCGCCACCAGGGGCTGTGGCACGACCCCGCCCACCGCGCCCGGTACAGCGAGCACCTCTCCCTCGACCTGGCGACTGTCGTCCCGTCGCTCGCCGGGCCGCGGCGACCCCAGGACCGGGTGCTGCTCACAGAGGCACGCGCCGACTTCCGCCGTGTCCTTCCGGACATCCTCGGCGTGGACGGCGACGACGGCATCCGCACGGCCGCCGACGAAGCATCCGCGGAGTCCTTCCCCGCCAGCGACGCCCCGGCCATCCACCACGACGCGCCCGAAGACACGTCCGTGACGGTGATTCCAACGCGGCTCGCATACGTCGGGCAGCACGTGCCGCGGCCGAATGTTGACGTGTCGATCACGCTCGATGGCGAGGAAGTTGCCTTCGACCATGGGCACGTGGCGATCGCCGCCATCACCTCGTGTACAAACACATCCAACCCCAGCGTGATGGTCGCCGCCGGCCTGCTCGCCCGCAATGCCGTCGCACGCGGGCTGCGCAGCAAGCCGTGGGTCAAGACCAGCCTCTCGCCCGGCTCGAAGGTCGTCACCGACTACCTCGACGACGCCGGACTCACCCCTCATCTCGAGCAGCTGGGCTTCCACCTGGCCGGCTTCGGCTGCATGACCTGCATCGGCGCCTCCGGGCCGCTGATCCCCGAGGTGAGCGACGCGGTCGACCAGCACGACGTCGCCGTCGTCTCGGTCCTGTCGGGCAACCGCAACTTTGACGGCCGCATCAACCCCGACGTCCGCATGAATTACCTGGCCTCACCGCCGCTGGTCGTCGCCTATGCGATCGCCGGAACCATGGACATCGACCTGGTTCACGAACCACTCGGTACCGATGCCACGGGCGCGCCGGTGATGCTGGCCGACATCTGGCCCGAACCGCACGAGGTGCAGGCCACTATCGACAGCACCGTCGACGCCGGCATGTTCCAACGCGCCTACGCGGACGTCTTCACCGGCGACCGACGCTGGCAGGAACTGAGGCCACCCGGCGGTGACACCTTCGCCTGGGACGACGCCTCCACCTATCTGCGTAGGCCTCCCTACCTCGACGGAATGAGCCGCGACGTCATGCCCCTTCGTGACATCGTCGGCGCCCGCGTCCTCGTCAAGCTCGGTGACTCGGTCACCACCGACCACGTCTCACCGGCGGGCGCGATCCCTGCTCACACCCCGGCCGGCCGGTACCTGACCGAGCTCGGTGTCGAACGATTCCAGCTCAACACGTACGCCTCGCGTCGCGGCAACCACGAGGTGATGATGCGCGGAACCTTCGCCAACGTACGGCTCCGCAACCAGCTCGTGCCAGGCAGGGAAGGCGGCTGGACCCGCAACCTCATCAATGGGCAGACCGAGACGATCTTCGACGCCGCCAGCGTGTACCGAGATGCCGACGTCCCGCTCATCGTCGTCGCCGGTAAGGAGTACGGCACTGGGTCCTCGCGCGACTGGGCCGCCAAGGGGCCGGCGTTGCTCGGCGTACGCGCCGTCCTCGCCGAGTCCTTCGAGCGCATCCACCGGTCCAACCTCATCGGCATGGGAATCCTCCCGCTCCAGTTCCTGCCTGGAGACTCGGCCGCGTCGCATGGGCTCACCGGCACGGAGACCATCAGCATCACCGGACTGGCCGACGTTGAGCCCGGCTCGCTTCCGGCCGCGGTGCGGGTCCACGCCGACGACAAGTGCTTCCATATGACCGTCCGCCTCGACACCGCGCGTGACCTCGACTACTACCGGCACGGCGGGATCACGCCCTATGTCCTGCGCAGGTTGCTGCACACCCAGGGTGGCAGTGCCGTCCCGTTTCAGAGGGTCGCGGAGTGAGTTGACCCGTGCCAATCCGGTGGCGCCAACGGCGCATTGACCATGAAGCCGGAACGCCACGAGAACAACTCAGAGAGGGCGCCGTCCACCACGGGACCGGCACCGATCCCGGCGACGGAGGTCCACAGAGCCAGGGCGATCGCCCGCTCCTTCGGATCGCTGAACACCTGCGCAGCATCGACAGGGTCGGCGGCATGTTCGTGGCCGCCTAGGCCCAGGAAAGAGCGGAGCGCAACGACAGCCCGGCCGAGTCGGCCACCATTGCCGTGGCCGAGGCAACGGCGAACACGCCGTAGCCGCCGATTAGCAGCCGCTTGCGTCCCCACCTGTCGAGGAGGGCACTTACGGACACCAACACACCGGTTAGGACAAGGGAGTCGCTGTCAACGATCCAAAGCACCTAGTTCGCCGCGGGGTGGAGGCTCTAGGCCGAGCCGGGAATGGCGGTGTCGAGGATCGTTGAGTCCGTCGCGAGCCCCAGCAAGCTGAGCGGAGCAACCTCGCCGGCCATCCCACCTTCGGTGACGGGGCATGGCACCCACGACGGCGCGACGTCTTCTACGGCCGTCATCGGCTGTCCTTGTCGCGCTGCCCGTTCGGCTCAGTTTCGTGGCGCTTGTGGGGCCCATCGGCCGTAGTCGTAATGCGTTCCGGTTCGAGCAAGGCGCGTAGAGAAGTGATCACCGTTTCCACCGGCGGCGGGCCGTCGTTCAGAGCGGTGTGCCAAGCTGCGCCGCCGATGAAGATCGCGACACGTTCTGTTGCGGCAGCACCTAGGTGGGGCGTTAGCGCCGCTGCGAGTCCGCTGAACCATGCGTCGGTCAGTGGTCGGACCTGGGGGTCGACGACTGACGCTGCTGAAAGCATCGCGTCCGCGCGCACCCATTGCGCATCGCTGAGGTACTCGTGGAGTCCGCGGCCGAGCGCCTCGATCCCATCGTCGAGCTGAGCGGCCGCATTCATGACCCCGACCACTTCATCGACGTAGAGCTGAACCTCATCGGCCAGTCGTTCCAGAGCGGCAGCTCGCAGTGCATCCAAGGTCGCGAAGTATTGGGTCGTCGACCCCAGTGGCACACCAGCACGCGCTGCGACCTGCCGGTGCGTGAGCGACGCCGCGCCCACCTCTGCGACGATCTCAGCGGCCGCGTCAACGATCTCTCGGCGCCGCCGCGTGGGGTCGCGTCGGCGCCTGCCGACAACTCCCGTTCCATAAGGTTCGTGGTCGCTCAATGTCTGATCTCTTCCTCGTTTCCGCTGGCTCACGCCCTGTTAACGTACATTTGTACATGTACAGATGTACAGAAAGACGTGTTCACGGTAGTCGTTTCTCGTGGCGACAACTGCACCCGGCGAACATTCGTCCTCTGTTGATGTGATCATGAGGGAGGGGCCGGCCATGCAGTCGCCCTTGAGTACGAACTGTGGGCCGGGTGGTACCGAGCACCTGGCACTGTCGGAGAAGGGTTCTGCGCAAGAAGCCGGGCCTGCGACTGTTCCTGATGCGGAGCGCAAGTCGTGGCATCGAGTGCGGGCGGCTTTCGTCCGTGCGCCGTTCACGGCGACCGTCGTCGCAATCGTGGTCTTGGCCGGAGCGGTCACCGGAGCGTTGTGGTCGCCGGTGCAAGACGATGACTGGTTCCGGACCCTGGAATTCGGACCGTCCGCGCTGTTCGAGAACCACAGATGGTGGACACTTCTGACAGGCCCCGTCTTTGCACTTGCGCCGTGGCAGTACCCCCTCATGCTCGGGTTCTTCACAGTGCTTGTGGGGCCGGTCGAGTGGTTGCTCGGCAGCCGTGTGGCTCTGTGGGGCGTTGTCGTCGGTCAAGCGGTCGGCGCCATTGGCGGCGGACTGTTGGTTCTCGGACTTGCGCATACACCCTCGGAGTGGGCTCGAGTGACGGCGCAGCAGCTGGATGTCGGGTTCAGCGCCGGAGCGCTGGGCGCGCTGATGGTGGCAACAGCGGCTTTGCGGCCGCCATGGCGCGGTCGGCTGCGGCTGGCGGTCTTGGGCTGCGTGCTGACCTCGCTGGTCTTCCTCGGCTTCCTGCACGATGCTGAACGGCTCATGGCGACCTTGGCGGGATGGTGGGTGGGTCCAAGACTGGTTGCTCGCCCGGAGGGGCGTTCCGATCGCCCAGCATCGATCCGTGGGCGGGGTCCAATGACGAGGCGCGTTCGATTAGTGGCGGCCGGCCTGTACTTCTGGGGTGCTTTACTGACGCTCGTGGGCCAGTTTGTCGCGCACGCAGGCCCATTCGGGTCCATTGGTGGCGATCCCGGACCGTGGTGGCGCGTCGCGCCGCTAGTCGTGCTCGACGTTGCCATCGGACTCGGCCTGCTCAGGGGGCGGCGTACCTGGTGGCGCCTGGCATCAATCGTGACCCTCGCCAGTTGGCTTGGCCTGCTAGCTGCTGTGCTTGCGAGCGGCCGTGCGAGAAATCCCGATCATATGTTGGCGCTCCTTCTGGTCATCGAGAGCGCCAGTCTCCTGCTGCTTGCCTGCGGCCGTAGCGCCTTCAGCAATCTGAGCCCGCGCACTCGTCACCCCTTGGGTCCAGGGCACATCGGGGCCGGTCCTACCGAACTTGATCGTCGACGTGCGCGAGCCCTCCTCACTGATCTCGGGTCTGCCAACCGGTTGTCCTGGATGACGACCTGGCCGAGCCACCGGTTGTGGTTCACACCAGCCCCAAAGAGCGGAAAAAGTGACGGGGTGAACGAGATCGGAGGCGGCGGTGCGGTCGCCTACCGGCTGCGTTTGGGTGTCGCGCTCGGTCTGTGCGACCCGATAGCGCCGCACGATCGGCTCCACGCCGTGGCTGATGAATTCGTCGAGGCCGCCAGAGATGCCGGCAAGCTGCCCTGCTTCTTCAGCGCGAGCAACCAGCTCGCCGCCTGGGCGCGGGACCGCGGATGGCTCGCCATCCAGGTCGCGGAAGAAGCCGTCATCGATCTGCCGGGGCTCGAGTTCCGTGGGAAGCATTGGCAGGACGTCCGGTCGGCGTTCAACCAAGCTCGCCGCCGAGGCATCGACGTCCGCTGGTGGCGCCTCGTTGAGGCGCCTGAGGACATTGCCGCACAGATCGACGCCATCTGTGAGCGATGGGTGCAGGACAAAGCACTGCCCGAGATGGGATTCACCCTCGGAAGCATCGTCGAGGCCCGCGACACTGAGGTATGGGTGGCCGTGGCCGTCGACGCTAAACGACGAGTCCATGGTGTCACGAGTTGGATGCCCATCAGCGACAGCGGTGGCCGAATCACCGGCTGGACGCTCGACCTCATGCGACGGCGCGGCGACAGCTTCCGATATACGATGGAACTTCTCATCGCCGCGAGCTGCCTACGCTTCCGAGATGAAGGCGCGGGGATCGTTTCGCTGTCCGGCGCCCCTCTTGCACGCACCGACGACGCCCGCGGCACCGACGGCGACCGACGCGAGATCGAAGCGGTCCTTCGATTTCTCGCGGAACGACTGGAGCCGTATTACGGCTTCCGGTCGCTTCAGTCATTCAAAGCGAAGTTCCAGCCCAGGTTCGAGCCTCTATACCTCCTCGTCTCGGACGAAGCGGCGCTTCCCCTCGCCGGTCTGGCCATCCTCCGCAGCTACCTCGAGGCCGCCACCGCCAAGGACCTGCTGACCCTCACCCGGCGGCGTGCTCCGGACGGCCCGGTTCCGCCCGGGGACCCGTCGAGGAAGTAGGGGTCACGGCGTGAGCAACACTGACACAGTGCTGGCAAGTCTCATCGTCCTCGGCCTCTTCACGATGGCGTGGTCGCTGTGCGCAACTCCGCTCGCACGGCTACACCTGCGCGTACCCGTCGTCATGACATTGGCGGGCTTCGCCGTTGGACTATTCACGCACGGGCGACTCGCCGACGCACTCAACAGCAACCTCACTACCCGAGTCGCCGAGATCGCGCTCGCCACGCTCCTATTCGTCGACGCTACCGAGGTCAAACGCGGTCAACTGCTCGGCAACAGTGCGTGGTGGGCCGCACGGCTCCTCGTTGTCGCCCTGCCGCTCAGCCTCGCGGCAGCGCTCGGGATAGGCCTTCTCCTGCTCCCTGATCTGCCCTGGGCCGCACTTCTCGTTCTAGCCTGCGCCGTCGTACCTATCGACTTCGCCGCCTCCGAGTCGCTTCTGCGTGACCGGCGCCTACCCCGCCGGGTGCGGGATGCGCTTAACGTTGAGGGTGGCTACAACGACGGCATCGTGTCACCCATCTTCGCGTATGCGCTCCTCATCGTGGGCACAACCGAGACGTCTCACCGTGGTGGGAACTTCAGCACCGCACTCGGCGCAGTTCTCGTGGCGGTCATCGTCGGAACCGTTCTCGGCGCCGCGACCGGCTGGCTCCTCGCGGGCGCCGCACAGCGCAGATGGACTTCGGCCAGATCCGCCGGCGTCGCCGTAGCCGTCCTCCCGGTCCTCACCTACGCCATCGCCATCGGCTGCGCGGGCAACGGATTCGTCGCCGCCTTCGTTTGCGGTGTGACCTTCCGCCACGTGCGCCTGCTGGCCCTGCGGGCTGCTCCCGACGGCGGATCTGGGACCGACAACAGAATTCGCGAAACCTCGTCGGACCATGAACTGCTCGACGATGTGGTCGTACTGCTCTCGATAGCGATGTGGTTCGTGTTCGGCAACGTTGCCGTGCTCGTGCTCACCAGCGGCTACATCGACACGGCCGTCGTCGTCTACAGCCTCGCTGTTCTGAGCGTCGTTCGGGCTCTGCCCGTCATGCTTGCACTCCTCGGGTCCGACTCCCAACCGAAAGATCGGACACTCGTCGCCTTGCTGGGGCCCCGCGGAACGACATCGATCGTGTTTGGGCTGCTCGCGTTCAACCAGCTCGCGGACCCCGGCTTCGCCTACGAAGTGTTAGGCGTGACGACCCTTGTCATCCTCGGCAGTGTGCTCCTGCACGGGCTTCTTGCACCCAGTCTCATCAACCGATATGCGAATTCGATCACGAGCTCGCGTCAAGTGAAGCGCAGCACGCCGAGGTCTGGAGCACAGTAGGCAATGCCTTACCCGCGTCGACGCGCGTGTCACCACCGGAACGCGTGCTCGTGTTGACCATTGGGGTGCGCGCCGGGGACTGTTCAGCCGTCCCAGTCGGGGCGGCGTGGACGGCCCGCGCGTTGACGCGAGCAGAAGGTGCCCGGCATGCCAAGCAAGAGCCTCGTCTGACAGGCAGCTACCTCGATGGAAGGCACGCTCAACCAAGTACGCAAGCCTAAGCCGTCCCCACTTCGGAAGCACGAACCACCCGGACTCGGGTCCAGATGCGGCATCGAGGACACGATGAGCGGGCTCGGGTTTGGGGATCCGCCCGGTCGGGCGGAGCGCCGAGGAGAGTCCAGATCGGCCAACGCCGAATCACCTTGCAAATATCGGTCCAGAGCGAAGGCGGATCGTCGCGGCCTGATGGTTCGTTTGTGCCTCCTGCAGTGGGCCTTGCTCCCTACGGCGTTCGACGCCTTCCCAATGGCGCCCCAGAGCCGGGTTCCGCGACGGTCTCCGATCCTGCCTGAGCGGTGGCGGACGCCGGTCCTCGACGGTCGTCAACGACCGCAGTCGAGCTTCTCCTGCGGACCGTGTGCGGACTAAACTGCCTGGAAAACGGTAAACCTGCAGGTCACAGGCTGGTGCGTGACGGGCTGGCCTGTAAGCCGGGTTCTGTCCTCCGAAGAGGGGCGACCATCCATCTCGGACCGCCGTTGCCGACGGCCTCCAGCGGTCTACCCGGATGCTCGGGCGGGCCGCCCTCGGGCACATCCTGTCTGACCTTGCTCCAGGTGGGGTTTACCTAGCCGCCCCAGTCACCTGGGGCGCTGGTGGTCTCTTACACCACCGTTTCACCCTTACCGCTTCGCTGGTCTCGACAAGCTCGACCAACGGAGTGGCGGTCTGATTTCTGTGGCACTGTCCCGCGGGTTTCCCCGGGTGGGCGTTACCCACCACCTTGCCCTGTGGAGCCCGGACTTTCCTCGACGCCTCCCTTTCGTGTGGAAGGCGACGCGGTCGCCCGGCCAGCCCGTCACGCGGGAGCAAGAGTACGGCACGCCGACCCTGGAGTGCGTCGGCCACCTGGGGGTGTGCGAGACACTCGAGGGTGTGGCGGGAATGCCCGCAAGATGAGAAAGGTTCTCATGTCGTGACCAACAACGACTTCCAGCTCTCCGCCCCGGCGATCGTCTTCCCCGGCATGCAGCAGCCGGAGTCGGCGTACCGCGTCGCCTATGACCTGCTCGCCCGTCGCGCGCCCAAGGAGGCGCTCGAGATCATCGAGCCGGCCCTGGCCGACGAGCCCGCGAACACCGGGCTGCGCTGCCTCCGTGCCTGGGCCTACATGCTGCGCGCCCAGCTTCAGAAGGCCGAGGACGAGCTGCGCGACCTCGTCGAGGAGACCCCCGACGACGTCTGGTCGCGGCACGCCCTGGGCCGGGTGCTCGAGCGGCAGAGCCGCCTCGAGGAGGCGCTCCCGCACCTCAAGATGGCCGCGGTGATGAGCGGCGACATCGAGCACGAGCTCGCCATGCTGCGTGTCGAGCGGCTGCTGATGACGAAGGCCGAGAACGGGTAACTTCAACCCATGACTGAGGGCGGCTACTGGTTCTGCCTCAAGCACCACACGGTCGAAGGACCGGAGGGGTGCCCCAACAAGGACCGGCTGGGTCCGTACGACACCCCGGCCGAGGCCGAGCAAGCACTCGGCAAGGTCGAGGAGCGCAACGAGGCCTGGGAGCACGACCCGGCCTGGAACGACGACGCCGACGAGGGCGACGGCTGATCAGCGCGGCCGCACCCTGAGGACGACGTCCCGGCCGCCGCCGTTGTCGGTGGTGACCAGGAGGGAACCGTCCGGGGCGACGACCGCTGTGCGGAGGCGGCCGCGACCCCGGACGGCGTGCAGCTCGCGCAGCAGGTGACCTGCCGCGTCGAAGTGCAGGAGCACCAGCTCGTGGTGCTTGAGAGCGGCCACGGCCATCCAGCCGTCGAGTCGGCCCCAGCCGGACGACGGCAGGAATGTCCCGCCGCTGGTCGCGTCGGTCGGGTTGCCCGAGCGCCAGCGCGCACTCTGCTGCACGCCCGGCAGCGAGTGGTCGGTCATCGGGACCTGCTCGTTGTAGCCCGGTACCGGGTTGTAGCCGTAGTCCCCGCCCCTGACCAGCAGGTTGACCTCGTCGTCGCGGAACGTGCCCTGCTCCACCGACCAGATCGTGCCGTCGGCGCGCTGTGCCAGGCCCTGGACGTTGCGGTGGCCGTAGGTGAAGACGTAGCGGGTGCGCGGGTTCGAGCTCCGGATGAACGGGTTCGTCGGCCACGGTGCGCCGGTGAAGCGGTTGAGGCGGAGGGTCTTGCCGCCGAGCGAGCCGAGGTTCTCGGGCGCCGTACCGATCTTGGCGTCGCCCGTGCCGACGTGCATCGACCCGTCGCGGGCGATGAGCAGGCGGCAACCGCCGTGCTGGCCGTTGGTGGACGGCAGGCCGGAGACGAGGGTCCGCAGCTGAGTGGCCCGGCGGTAGCCGAGGCCCATCCGCCACGCGATCACCCGCACGTCGTGGCCGCCGCCGCGCCGGCGCCAGCCCTGGCAGGTGTAGAAACGACGGTTGCTCCGGAACGCCGGGTCGACCTGCAGCCCCATGAGGCCGCTCTCGATGCCGACCCAGATCCGCCGGTTCGCGAACCGCACGCGGTGCTGGTGGCCCGCCCGCCACACGGTCAGCGCGCGCCGGTTGCGCTGCGTGATGAGGAGCCGACCGCCCGGGAGGGCGCGTACGTCCCACGGATGGTCGAGGCCGCGCACGAGCGGGTGGACCCGCAGCCGCGGCTGCGCGGCTGCCGCCGGGTCGTGGGTCGGGACGGCGAGCGCCACGGCGAGCAGGGCGAGGAGGGCGACGGTGCGGAGGACCCGAGGCAGCATGGATCACGGTACCTCCGGGTGGTCCAGATCACATCCCACTAGAGCATCAGCAGCAACAACCCGGGTTACCTCACTATTAGCCCCGCCGACTTACGCAGACGGCGGGGCTTTGGCTTTCCCCCAGGAATTTGTCGATTCATGGGTATGTCTGCGCGGAGACTGGGTACTCGGCGTCAGCCCCGCCGACTCACGCAGACGGCGGGGCCTGGCGTTCCGGCACTTCGCGGTCGGGACGTACGGAATGGGGCTGGTGACCGAAGTGTCACGGTGACCCTTTGCGGTGTGGGTGACACATCCGAACGGTCACCCGACTCGCGAACGGTCACCGTGACACTTTGGCGGACGGCGACGCAGCGGCCGCCCACCCTCAGAGCCAGCCGTTGCCCTCGGCGGTGAGGACCGCCTCGGCACGCGTCGCCGCGCCGGTCTTGCCGATGGCGGCGGACAGGTGGTTGCGGACGGTGCCCTCGGACAGGAACAGCCGCTTCGCGATCGTCGCCACCGTCGACCCGTCCCGCGCGGCGCGCAGCACCTCGGTCTCCCGTGGCGTCAGCGGCGACTCGCCGGCGACCAGGCTGTCGGTCGCGAGCTGCGGGTCGACGACGCGCAGGCCCCGGTGCACCTTGCGCACGGCGTCCGCCAGCTCGGCCGCCGGGGTGTCCTTGACGACGAAGCCGTAGGCGCCCGCCTGCAGCGCGCGGCGCAGGAAGCCGGGCCGTCCGAACGTGGTCACGATGAGCACCCGGGTGCGCGGCGCCTTGGCGCGCACGAGCGCCGTGGCGGCGATGCCGTCCATGCCCGGCATCTCGACGTCGAGCAGCGCGACGTCGGGCCGGTGCTCGAGCACGGCGGGCAGCACCTCGTCGCCCGAGCCGACCTCGGCGACGACCTCCAGGTCGGGCTCGAGGCTGAGCAGCGCGGCCAACGCGCCCCGGACCAGCGCCTGGTCGTCGGCGAGCAGGAGCCGGATCGTCGGGGCGCTCATGCGCACACCTGCAGGCTGAAGCCCGGCTCGAGCGCCCGGGTCACGACGGTCGCGCCGACCGCGGCCGACCGCTCCCGCAGGCCGGTGAGCCCGGAGCCGTCGACCGAGGACCCCGGCCCGCGGCCGTCGTCCCGGATCTCGGCGCTGCTCGGGGTCAGCACGATCTCGCAGGACCGCGCGCCGGAGTGCCGGATGACGTTGGTGACGCCCTCGCGCACCGTCCAGGCGAACAGCTCGCGCAGGTCGGTCGGTACGTCGTCCGTGCTCTGCGGCAGCCGGGCCTCGATCTCGGCGGCGCGCAGTGCCTCCCGCGCCCGGGCCAGCTCGCCGGGCAGGGTCAGCTCGCGGTAGCCGCTCACCGCCCGACGTACGTCGGCCAGGGCGTCGCGTGAGAGCCGCTCGAGGTCGGCCAGCTCCGCGCGGGCGCGGTCGGGATCGGCGTCGAGGAGCCGCTGCGCCAGCTCCGCCTTGACGGTGATGACCGTGAGGGAGTGGCCGAGGATGTCGTGCAGGTCGCGGGCGAACCGGTTGCGCTCGCTGTCGACGGCGAGCCGGGCGTTCTCCTGCTCGGCGCCGATGAGGGCGGCGTTGCGGCGCACCACGGTGCGCATCCCGAAGATCGCGAGGGAGGCGGCGGAGATCCCGAACGCCAGGCTGATCTGGTTGCCCCAGCCGGCCGCCGCGCTGAGACCGAGCGAGCCCAACACCAGCACCGCGATGACGGCGAGCGCGAGGCGTACCGACAGGACCATCACCGACGCCACGGCGATGTAGACCGTGCAGGCCAGCCCCCGCTCGCCCAGGCAGGCGACCATCGCGGCGCCGAGGAGGACGAGGGCCGCGAGGTAGGGGGCGGTGAACGACAGCGGCGGGTCCAGCGCGCTGACGGTGCGGTTGGCGCGCATCCGCGCCCACAGCGTCATGTAGGCGCCGGCGAACGCGACGGTCGCGACGATCCCGAGGAGACCCCAGGCCTTGTCGCGGTTCTCCCAGCCGTATGCGAGCGGGTCGAGCAGGAAGAACAGCCAGATGCCCGCGAACAGCGGGCCCAGCCGCCCGATCTGGGTCGGTTGGGCCCGCTGCTCGCTCACGGGGGAAAGGCTAGTCACACCCGGGCCGTGTCCTTGCTCATCCGCCAGGCGGCCCCGGCCACGAAGATCCCGAACCAGGCGATCGCGTTCACGACCGCGAACCAGGGCAGGTCGTGGGTGAGGGGCGCACGGGCGACCTCGGCGACGCCGTACATCGGCGTCCAGTAGGCGACCTGGCGCACCACCTCGGCGAACTGGTCCAGCGGCCAGAACACACCGCCGAGGAAGGACAGCAGCGCCAGGCCGGGGCCGAGGATCTGCATGGCGTTCTCGCTCGGCACCAGGTAGCCGATGAAGACCCCGAGCGCCGCGAACGTCAGCATGCACACGAGGGTGACGAAGGCGGCGCCGACCCGCACGCCGACCGGCATCTCGCCCTTGCCCTGGAGCAGGCCGACGACGTTGACGGCGGCGATCGCGAGGCCGCCCATGCAGAGCGCGACGATGGCCTTGGTCATGATGTAGGCGACCGGGTGCAGCGGCGTGAGGCGCAGCTGGCGCGACCAGCCGAGGGCGCGCTCGACGGCGACCATCGAGCCGGTGGCGGCCGCGGTGAGGGCGGCGCCGTAGAGCGCCATCGAGATGATGAGGTACGCCGCCACGTTGCCCGACCCGACCCGGTCGTCCCACCCGGCCTGGTTGCCGACCGTCAGGAGCAGCGCCGCGGGCAGGATCAGGGTGAACACGATCGTCCGGCGGTTGCGCAGCATGCGGAACAGCTCGATCCGCAGCAGGGTCAGGCTGAAGCCGCCCATCCGCGGAACGCGGCGGCTGGTGACGTCGACGGTGGTGGTGCTCATGCGTCTGCTCCCGTCAGGCTGAGGAAGGCCTCTTCGAGGTTCTTGGAGGTGATCTCGAGGTCACGGGCCGGCGTCTGCGTCAGCAGGAACCGCGCGACCTCGTCGGAGTCCTTGGCGTGGACCAGCACCTGGTCCCCGCGTACGTCGACCTGGTCGACGCCCGGCAGGGCCGCCAGCGCGGCCGAGTCGGCGTCGCGCCAGGTCGCCCGGACGGTCCGGCCCTCGGCGAGCGCACGGATCTCGGCGCCGGTGCCGTCGGCGACGATCCGGCCGTGGCTGATGAGCACGATCCGGTCGGCGTACTGGTCGGCCTCTTCGAGGTAGTGCGTCGCGAACAGGACCGTGCGGCCCTTCTCGGCGTCCTTGCGGATCGCGGACCAGAACGCGCGCCTGCCCTCGACGTCCATGCCGGTGGTCGGCTCGTCGAGCAGCAGCAGCGCCGGGTCGGGCAAGAGCGCCATCGCGAACCGCAGCCGCTGCTGCTCGCCGCCGGAGCACTTGCCGACCTTGCGGTCGGAGATCGCGGTGATGCCGGCGTTGGCCAGCGCCTCGTCGACGGGCATGGTGTCGGCGAACAGGCTGGCGGTGTACTCGACGGTCTCGCGGACGGTGAGGTCCTTGAGGAGGCCGCCCGTCTGCATCACGGCCGACACGAGACCGTGCGCGATCGCCTGGCGCGGCGCCATGCCGAGGACGTCGACGCTGCCGCCGGTCGGCTGCGACAGGCCGAGGACCATGTCGATGGTGGTCGTCTTGCCCGCGCCGTTGGGGCCGAGGAATGCCACGACCTCACCCTGGGCGAGCTCGAGGTCGATGCCGCGGACCGCGTGCACGGGCCCGAAGTCTTTCGTCACGCCGCTGAGGCGCACGGCAGGAATGCTCATGGGACGAGCATCGTGCCTCGATGGATCAGACGCTTAGCGCGTCGGTCACGACACGCGGATGACATCTGTCAGGGTCAGCGCGGGTGGACCCGCAGGATCACGTCGCGGCCGTCGCCGTTGTCGGTCGTCACGAACAGGTCGCCGTTGGGAGCGACGACGGCGGTCCGCAGCCGCCCGTGGCCGGTCAGCTCGGTGCGCTCCGCGAGCAGCCTTCCGGAGAGGGAGAAGTGGAGCATGATCAGCTTCTGGTTCTTCAGGGCCGCGACGGCGAGCCAGCCTCGGAAGCCCTTCCACTTCCGGCTGTTGGGGACGAACGTCCCGCCGCTGGTCGCGTCGGTGGTCGGACCCGACGACCAGCGGGCGTCGATCTGCGTGCCGGGGAGCGACTGGTCGGTCATCGGGACCGACTCGTTGTAGCCCGGGACCGGGTTGTAGCCGTAGTCGCCGCCGGCGACCAGTCGGTTGACCTCGTCGTCGCGGGAGGTGCCCTGCTCGATCGACCAGAGCGTGCCGTCGCGGCGCTGGGCGAGGCCCTGCACGTTGCGATGGCCGTAGGTGTAGACGAGCCGGGTCTTCGCGTTGCTGCTGCTGCGGAACGGGTTGTGCCGCCACGGCCGGCCCGTGAACCGGTTGACCCGCAGCGTCTTGCCCCCGAGCGAGCCGAGGTTGCGCGGGTTCGTCCCCGTCGCCGCGTCGCCCGTCCCGATGAGCAGCGAGCCGTCGCGCGTGATCAGCAGCCGGCAGCCGCCGTGCCGCCCGCTCGTGGACGGCAGCCCGGCCACGAGGGTGCGGACCGGTACGGCCTCGCGCAGGTGCTTGGTCAGCCGCCAGGCGATCACGCGGACGTCGTGCGAGGCCGACGTGCCCCAGCCCTGGCAGGTGTAGATGCGGTGGTTGCTCCTCCAGCGCGGGTCGACCTCCAGGCCCATCAGGCCGGTCTCACCGCTCACCCAGAGGTGCGAGCCGACCAGCGGGATCGTGCGCCGGTGGCCGTGGCGGATGACGCTCAGCCGCGCCCGGGACCGCTCGGTGACGAGCAGCCGGCCATGGGGGAGGGCGGCGACGTCCCACGGATGGTCGAGGCTCCCGGCCACGACGCTGACCGACAGGCGGGGGAGCGCGGCCCCCGCCGGTGGTTCGGCGGCCGTGAGCATGCCGGCGACGAGAAGGGTGACGAGCAATCCGAGTCGGACCCGCATGGGTCGACGGTACGCCCTCGGCGAGCACGGAACCGGCTCCACTTCACGCACAGCCGGCCCGCGGGGATTAGCCCTCCACAACCGGCCGCTGGGGTTCGTCGCGGTGGTCAGGCGCTCGACGCACTCGAAATGCGCCGGCGTCCGATCTCCTCATCATCGGCACGCGCACTCTCCAGGAGTACGACGGCGCCAGCCACGACGTGGCGCTCGGACGGCCCCACGATGCGGGCCGGATCGAGGTGTGGCACGACCTGTCCGGGCGTCCCTGTTCACCGACGCCGGGACGACGGTCCTCCGGTCGCGCATCGGCCTCCCGGGCGAGGAGGTCGCCTGAAAGGCCTGAAAGACGGAGCCTTCGGCCAGCCTGATCGCTCAGGACGTGGCCGAAGGCTCCATCTTTCTCGACGTCCGGTCAGAAGGTGTGCTCGGGCGCGGGGAAGGAGCCGTCCTTCACCTCGGCCACAAAGCTGCGGGCCCCGTCGAGGATGGCCGAGCCGAGGTCGGCGTACAGCTTCACGAACCGCGGAACGCGGCCGGTGTTGAGCCCGAACGCGTCCTGCCAGACCAGCACCTGGCCGTCGGTCTCGTTGCCGGCGCCGATGCCGATCGTCGGGATGGTGAGCTCCTTGGTGACGCGCGCGGCGACCTCGCCCGGCACCATCTCGAGTACGACGGCGAAGGCGCCGGCCTCCTGGACGGCCCGCGCGTCCTGGAGCAGTCGCTCCGCCGCGTCGCCGCGACCCTGGACCCGGTAGCCGCCGAGCGTGTGCTCCGACTGCGGCGTGAAGCCGATGTGGGCGCAGACCGGGATGCCGCCCTGGGTGAGCTTCTGGATCTGGGGTGCCATCTCGACGCCGCCTTCGAGCTTCACCGCGGCGACCTCGGCCTCCTTCATGAGGCGGGCGGCGGAGAGGTAGGCCTGCTCGGGCGACGCCTGGTAGGTGCCGAACGGCAGGTCGCCGATCACCAGCGCCCGCTTGGCGCCGCGGGTGACGCCGCGAGCCATGACGATCATCTCGTCCAAGGTGACCGGCACGGTCGTCGAGTAGCCCATGACGGTGTTGCCGCTCGAGTCGCCGACCAGCAGGGTGTCGACCCCGGCCTCGTCGAAGAGGTGGGCGGTCATCACGTCGTAGGACGTCAGCATCGTGAACTTCTCGCCCGCCTCCTTCCACGCACGCAGATGGTGGGTGCGGACCTTCTTGACCGCCGGGGCGCTTCCGCTGGTCGAGCCTGTCGAGACCCCGGCGCCGTAGGGCGCGGCCTCTTCGGGAGTACTGCTCATCATCGAGCCTTTCGTGACATCTCGCGGCTCCCTGATGGAGTCCACGGACCGCCATCCACGCTAGTCCGACGACCGGCCAGCGCGCGCTGTGTCGATCGTCACGGCATGCGCCGTTCGAGCGCGTGGTAGCCGACCCCGAGAGCCGCCGCCAGGACGGGCCACGCCGCGAGCGGCGGCCGGAGCGGGATCCGGGAGGTCTCACGGCCGCGCGCGGCCCTAAGGTCGGTGCCATGGAGGTGCGAGTGGCGATCGCCGACGACGTCGATGCGGTGATCAGGGTGGGCACGGAAGCGTGGTGGGCGACGTACGCGCCGCTGGCCGGCGACGACTACGTCCGCTCCGGGATCGAGCGCTGGTGGAGCCGCGAGGCGATCGCCCGCGGCATCGAGACCGGACGGACGCTGGTCGCCGAGACGGACGCCGGGGTGATCGGCATGGCGTCGTGGTCCCTGCTCGAGGACGACGATGCGGTCATGCTCTGGAAGCTCTACGTGCTGCCCGAGGCGCAGGGGAGCGGCGCGGGCCGGGGGCTCGTCCACGCGGTGGTGGTCGCGGCCGGCGACAGGCCGGTCCGGCTGACCCACGTCGTCGGCAACGCGGGGGCGCACGGGTTCTACGAGCGGCTCGGGTTCCGCGAGACCGGGCGCAAGCCGAGCCCGATCCGCGGCGGGCCCGAGGAGATGTGCATGGAGCGGCCGGCCACGACGGCTCCCTAGACTCCGAGCGTGGACTTCTACTCCGCCTACGCCCACGGCTTCGCCCGCGTCGCCGCCGTCACGATGCCGATCGCGGTGGCCGACCCGGCGACCAACGCCCGGACCGTGATCGAGCAGGCGCGAGCCTGCCACGAGGAGGGCGTCGCGGTCGCGGTGTTCCCGGAGCTGTGCCTGTCGGGTTACGCGATCGACGACCTGTTCCTCCAGGACACGCTGCTCGCCGGCATCGAGGCGGCGATCAGCGAGATCGTGGTCGCGTCTGAGGCGCTGCGGCCCGTGATCGTCGTCGGCGCACCGCTCGTCTACGGCAACCGGGTGCTCAACACCGCCGTCGTCATCAACGGCGGGGAGGTGCTCGGGGTCGTGCCGAAGTCGAACCTGCCCACCTATCGGGAGTTCTACGAGCGGCGCTGGTTCGGCCCGGGTGACGACATCGACGACGTCGTCACGCTCGACGGTGTCGACGTGCCGATCAGCCCGCGGCTGCTGTTCAAGGCCAGCGACGTCCGCGACCTCGTCGTGCACGTGGAGGTCTGCGAGGACATGTGGGTGCCGGTGCCGCCGAGCGCCGAGGCGGCCCTGGCCGGCGCCACCGTCCTGTGCAATCTCAGCGCGAGCCCGGTCACCGTGGGCCGCAGCGAGAGCCGCCGCCAGCTGGTGCAGAGCAGCAGCCTGCGCTGCGTGGCCGCCTACGTCTACACCGCCGCTGGCCCGGGGGAGTCCACCACCGACCTGTCGTGGGACGGCCAGACGATGGTCTACGAGATCGGCGACCTGCTGGGGGAGTCCGAGCGGTTCCCGGACGGCGCCCGGCGGACGGTGGTCGACGTGGACCTCGGCCGTATCCGGGCCGAGCGGCTGCGGCAGGGCACGTTCGACGACAACCGCCGTGCGGTCGACGTCGACGACGAGTTCCACGTGGTCGACTTCGTGCTCGACCCGCCCGAGGGTGACCTGGGGCTGCGCCGCAAGGTCGACCGGTTCCCGTTCGTCCCGGACGACGCCGACCGGCTCGCGCTGGACTGCTACGAGGCCTACAACATCCAGGTCTCCGGGCTGGAGCAGCGGCTACGGGCCATCGGCGGCCCCGACTACTGGCCGAAGATCGTCATCGGCGTGAGCGGCGGCCTCGACTCCACCCACGCGCTCATCGTCGCGGCCAACGCGATGGACCGGCTCGGCCGGCCGCGCAGCGACATCCTGGCCTTCACCCTGCCCGGCTTCGCCACCTCCGACGAGACGAAGGGCAACGCCGTCGCGTTGATGGAGGCGCTCGGGACGACGTACGAGACGATCGACATCACGCCGTCGGCGCGGCAGATGCTGCACGACCTCGACCACCCGTTCGCGGGGGGCGAGCCGGTCTACGACGTGACGTTCGAGAACGTCCAGGCCGGGCTGCGGACGGACTACCTGTTCCGCGCCGCCAACCAGCGCAGCGGGATCGTGCTGGGCACCGGCGACCTGTCCGAGCTCGCGCTCGGCTGGTGCACGTACGGCGTCGGTGACCAGATGTCGCACTACAACGTCAACTCGGGTGTCCCGAAGACCCTCATCCAGCACCTGATCCGGTGGGTGATCTCGACCGAGCAGTTCGACGAGCGCACCGACAAGGTGCTGCAGACGATCCTCGACCAGGAGATCAGCCCCGAGCTGGTGCCGGTGGAGGCGGGACAGAAGCCGCAGAGCACCGAGGCCGTCGTCGGCCCCTACGCGCTGCAGGACTTCAACCTGTTCCACCTCGTCCGGGAGGGCGCCCGGCCGAGCAAGATCGCCTTCCTGGCCTGGCACGCCTGGAGCGACGCGGCGGCGGGCGAGTGGCCGCCCGGCTATCCGGCTGCCAACCACGTCTCCTACGACCTCGGCGAGATCAGGTCGTGGCTGGAGGTCTTCATCAAGCGGTTCTTCGCCAACCAGTTCAAGCGGTCGGCACTGCCGAACGGGCCCAAGGTCAGCAACGGCGGCACGATGAGCCCGCGCGGCGACTGGCGGATGCCGTCCGACGCCTCGCCGGCGGCGTGGCTACACGACCTCGAGCAGGTGCCCTTCTTCTGACCGGTCACGCGGCGCGCAGCGCCGCCCAGGCCAGGGCGGCGAGCGCGCCGGTCGACGTCACCGTGCGGGCGACGTTCCACCGCACCCAGGTGGACTCGAACGCCTCGCGCGCCGCGGCGGGGTGCGCGGCGGCCTGGTCGAGCGCGTCGTTGAGCGGCACGTTGGCCGCGCCGGTGATGACGACGGTCAGGACGGCGAGACCCAGGCCGGCCGCCAGCCAGGGGCGGTTGGGTCCCGTGGCCACCGCGGCCGCAGCGAGGAGCGGAGTGCCGACGAACGTCGCCATGAAGACCGGGTTCACGATCGCCTGGTTCATGTGGGTGAGGGCGCTGACGAACGTCTTGTCGTCGGTGCGGGCCATGCCGGGCATGACGCCGCACGCCCACACGTAGTAGGTGCCCGCCTGCAGGCCGGCGGCGACGGTGGCGAGGAGCGGGACGAGGGTGCGAATGGTCATGACCCCAGTCCAGTCGGAGCCGGCGTACGGCGACATCGCCACGCGCCGCGCCGACATACGCGATCGTCTACGCTCGGCAGCCGTGGACGGTCTGTCGGCGGTGCTCGAGGGTCCGCGGGCGCGCGGTGCGTTCCTGGTGCGCTGCCTGATGGGGGCGCCGTTCGCGCTCCGGATCGCCGACGAGGTCCCGCTGAGCCTGACGGCTGTCGTGAGCGGCAGGCCCTGGGCCGTGCCGGACGGTGCGCCGCCGGTGGCGCTCGCTCCCGGCGATGTCGTCGTCGCGCTCGGAGTGCCGCACTGGACGATCGCCGACGCCGCCTCGACCCCGGTGACGGCGACGATCATGCCCGGGCAGCAGTGCGTCGCGCCGGACGGGCGGCGGCTCACCGAGGAGTACGACCTCGGCGTCCGCAGCTGGGGCAACGACCCGGCCGGCGAGACCGTGCTGCTCAGCGGGTCCTACCTGCTGGAGGGTGAGGTCAGCCGCCGGCTGCTGCGGTCCCTGCCACCCCTGTTCGTCGTCAACGAGGCGGAGCTCGGCTCGCCCCTCATCGGGCTGCTCGACGCCGAGATCGTGCGCGCCGAGCCGGGCCAGGACGCCGTCCTCGACCGACTGCTCGACCTGCTCCTCATCGCCGTGCTGCGGGCCTGGTTCTCGCGGCCGGACGCGCGGCCGCCGGGGTGGTACGTCGCCCTCGGCGACGAGGTCGCCGGTCCTGCCCTGCGGCTGATGCAGGAGCGCCCGGAGGAGTCGTGGACCGTCGAGGACCTCGCCGCCGCCGCGCACGTCTCCCGCGCGGCGTTCGCCCGGCGCTTCGCCGCGCTCGTCGGCGAGCCGCCGCTGACCTTCCTCACCCGCTGGCGACTCGCGCTGGCCGCCGACCTGCTCGCCGATCCGGGGATCACCCTGGAGGCCGTGGCGCGGCAGGTCGGCTACGGCACGCCGTTCGCGCTGAGCACCGCGTTCAAGCGGGAGTACGGCGTCAGCCCGCGCGAGTTCCGGAGCCGCGCCGGCTGACCCGCCCGCGCCCGGCCCGACGTCGTACGACCTGGTCGCCGCGGCGACCGAACCGCAGGACGTCCGGGTCTACCAGTGGAACATCGTGCCGTCGCGCAGCCGGTTCACCGGCAGCGAGGCCGGCTGGTAGGGGTACTGCGCCGCCTTCTCCAGGTCGATGTCGACGCCGAGGCCCGGCGCCTCGCCGACGTGGAGCATCCCGTCCTCGAAGCGATAGGAGTGCGGGAAGACCTCGTCGGTCTCGGGGGTGTGCGGCATGTACTCCTGCAGCCCGAAGTTCGGGATCGCGGTGTCGACGTGGAGCGCAGCGGCGAGGCAGACCGGGGACAGGTCGGTCGCGCCGTGGGAGCCGCTGCGGACGTCGTAGAGCGCGGCCAGGTCGAAGATGCGGCGCAGGTGGGTGATGCCGCCGGCGTGCACGACGGTCGTGCGGATGTAGTCGATCAGCCGCTCGCGGATGAGCAGCTCGCAGTCATAGATCGAGCTGAACACCTCGCCGGTCGCGATCGGCGTGGTGGTGTGCGCGCGCAGGTGGCGATAGCCGTCCTGCATCTCGGCCGGGACCGGGTCCTCCATCCAGGTGAGGTGGTAGGGCTCGAGCTCCTTGCCCAGTCGGGCCGCCTCGTTGGGGGTGAGCCGGTGGTGGACGTCGTGGAGGAGCCGGGGGAGCGGGCCGAGCTCACGGCGTACGGCGGCGAAGAGCTGCGGCACGTGGTCGAGGTAGGCCTCGGTGTCCCAGACGTTCTCCGTCGGGATCGCCGAGTCGGCCGGCTCGTAGGCGTGCGCGGCAGCGGTGGCCACCCCGCCGATGCCGTACGTCGAGTCCAGGCCCGGGATCGCCGACTGGACCCGGACCGCCCGGTAGCCGCGCTCGAGGTAGCCGGCCGCATCGGCGACCGCCTCCTCGACCGTCGCACCTGAGGCGTGGCCGTAGACCGTGACAGCGTCGCGGGAGCGACCGCCGAGCAGCTGGTAGACGGGCAGGCCGGCGACCTTGCCCTTGATGTCCCACAGCGCCGTGTCGACGCCGGCGATCGACGTCATCGTCACCGGGCCGCGGCGCCAGTAGGCACCCCGGTAGAGGTAGTGCCAGGTGTCGTCGACGCGCAGCGGGTCGCGCCCGATGAGGAGCGGCGCGAGGTGCTCGCGCAGGTAGGAGACGACGGCGAGCTCCCGGCCGTTGAGCGTCGCGTCGCCCACGCCGGTCAGGCCCTGGTCGGTGGTGATCCGCACGGTGACGAAGTTGCGTCCGGGGCACGTGACGATGACGTCGACGTCGGTGATCTTCATCGGCTGAGCTCCTTCGTGTGCTCGAGGACGGCCGCGACGAGGTCGGGGTCGTCCGGGAGGGTCGGGTCGAGGGCAGCGAGCACCCGCGGCACCGCGTCCGGGAGCGGCCCGGTGGCGCAGGCCCGCAGCTCCTCGGCGCGCGGGTCCGTGAGGGGTGCGCCGTGGCCGCGCAGGTGCGCGACCCAGCCGCCGAGGGCCCGGGTGCCGGCGCAGCCGGGGCGGCCGGCGGCGCGTTCGGCGCGCAGCACCGGCAGGACGCGGACGGGCAGCTTCTGGGAGCCGTCGGCGGCGATCTGCGCGAGCAGGTGCCGGATGGCCGGGTTGGCGAACCGCTCCCGGAGGGCGGCGCGGTAGTCGGCCGTCGGCAGGGCGAGGTGGCGGGCGGCCTCGTCCCACCACTCCTCGACCCAGCCGCGGCAGCGACGGTCGGCGACCGCGTCGGCGACCGTCTTGTGCCCGACGGCGCCGGCGGCGTAGGCCAGCAGGGAGTGGGCGCCGTTGAGCAGCCACAGCTTGCGGGTCTCGTAGGGCGTCACGTCGTCGACGAACCGCGCCCCCGCCGCCTCCCAGGCGGGTCGGCCACCGGGGAAGTCGCCCGCGAGCGTCCACTCCGTGAACGGCTCGGTGACCACGGGACACGGGTCGTCGACACCGGTGAGACGGCGTACGACCTCGACGTCGTCGGCGGTCGTCCGCGGCGTGATCCGGTCGACCTCGGTGTCGACGAACGACACCTGCCGCTCGATCCACTCGGGCAGCTGCGGGTCCAGGTCACGGGCGACCTCGGCGGCCAGCTCGGCCACGACCCGGCCGACCGCGGCGCCGTTGCGGCGGAGGTTGTCGCACGGGACGACCGCGAGCGGGCCGCCGTCGGCGTCCGCGCGGGCGGCCAGGGCCGCGACGAGGCGGCCGGGGACGCTCCGGCAGGCCGCGGGATCACGACGGCGCAGCGCGGCGAGGTCGGCCGCGACCTCCGGGGCATCGACGGCGAGGCCGCCGTCGGCGCTGCGGTGGTACGCCGCCTCCGTGACGGTGAGCGTCAGCAGCCGGACGACCGGGTCGGCCATGGTCGCGAGCCAGGTCGGGACGTCGCCGCCGGCATGGACCCGGCTGAGACACCCGATCGTGGACGCCTCGTCGCCGTCGGCACTGCGGCGCAGCAGCGTGTAGAGCCCGTCCTGGGCGGCGAGCTGCTCGGCCAGGCCGGCGCGGCGGCCGGTGAACGCCGCGATGCCCCACGCGTCCGCGTCCGGGGCGAGGTCGGTGTAGGCGGCCTGGTGCGCGCGGAAGAACGCGCCCAGCCCCAGGTGGGCGGCGGCCACCGGGGCGGCCGGCCGGCCCGCTGCGGCGCGCGAGAGGCGTCCGGTCACGGCCGGAACGCCCGCCGCGGCTGGTCGTCCACCAGGCCGACCGCCGTGTCGCGGGTCTCGGCCACGAAGCCCGACGCGCCGCGCCGACGTGATTCGGCAGCCGGTGGTGGGGAGCTTTCGTTCACGCATCTCCTCGTCGTCGGGCGGTCTGCCGCCCACCCCGCCGCCCCCGTGCGGCGTGCGTCACGCGACCGTAGGCCGGGCGGCGACCGATGGCAACCGATGGCAACCGATGGCAACCGTCTGCCAGGCGTCGGGGCGCGAGGGCGCACGGACTCGGCGCCCATCGCAATGAAGGCTGTTGCTCCATTTGACGAATATGAAGCTATTATCTTCATATGTCGGTAATTCAGGTGTCGCTCATCGGCGACCTGATCGGGTCGCGCACCGCCGGTGAGCGGACCGCCCTGCACGCACGCCTCACCGCGGCGCTCGACCGCGTCAACGCCGAGGTGCGCGCCGCCGTGCCGCTGCGGATCACCGTCGGCGACGAGTACCAAGGCGTCTACGCGGACCTCGGCTCCGCCTTGCGTGCGACCCTCCGGCTGCGGCTCGCGCTGCTGCCGGAGGTCGACGCGCGCCACGGGGTCGGGCGCGGCACCATCACCGTCCTCCGGGAGGAGCCGCGGGTCGAGGACGGTCCGGCCTGGTGGGCCGCACGGGAGGCGATCGAGACGGTCGAGTCGACCGAGCGGAGGGCGGCGCTGCGCGGGCTGCGGACGGCGTACGTGCCCAGTGAGGGGACCGGGGGACCCGACCCCGACGGCGTCAACGCGGCGCTGGTGCTGCGTGACCAGCTGCTCCACGAGGCAGGTCCCGAGTCCCTGTCGGTGCTGTCGGGGATGCTCGCCGGCATGAGCCAGAAGGAGATCGCCGCCGAGCTCGGGGTGACCGCGTCCGCCGTGTCGCAGCGCGTACGCCGCGACGGGCTGGCGGCCCTGGTCAGGGCCGACGAGCTGCTGGGCCGGCTGGCGTGAGCTGGCTCGCGCTGCTCCTCGTCGGGCTGGGCATCGCCGACCTGGGCCATTCCGTGCGACCGGTGCGCTGGGTGCCCGAGTGCGTCGGTGCCGGCGTCGTGGTCACGCTCGGACTGCTCGGCGGCCTCACCTCGCGTGCCGACGTGGTCGCCTGGATCGTCATCGCCCTCGTGGTGATCGGCTGGGGTCGGGTCGTCCGCGAGGGGTTCGGGCTCGGCCGCCCGGAGTGGCCGCTCGCGCTGGTCGGCGGCGCGGTGCTCGCGGCCATCCTGGTCTCACCGCTCGCCGGTCACGTCGACGGGCCGTTCGCCGACTGGCTCGGCGAGCTGCCCTGGGCCCGCGCCGCGGCGGCGAACCCCGACACGGCGCTGCTGGTCCTCGGCGGGCTGCTGGTCCAGCTCTCGACCGGCAACGTCGTCGTACGGCTCGTGCTGGCGGCGACCGACACGGTCAACCCGGCCCGCCCCGACCGGGACGCGAGCGCACGCCTCAAGGGCGGGCGGCTGCTGGGGCCGATGGAGCGACTCGTCATCTTCGGTCTCGGCCTGAGCGGCTACGTCACCGCGGCGAGCCTCGTCATCGCGGCGAAGGCCCTGATCCGGTGGCCCGAGCTGCAGTCGTTCCGCGACGCCGGCGGGTCCGAGGGGCCGACGATCGACGAGGTGACCGAGTACTTCCTGGTCGGCAGCTTCGTCTCGTGGCTGGTCAGTCTCGGGACGCTGGTGATGGTGGCGTGACCACGCCGCCGGCCGGGACCCGACAGGCCCGCGGAGGCCACTAGGGTGACGCCATGGGCAAGCAAGAGGACTTCGTGCTGCGGGCGCTCGAGGAGCGCGACGTCAGGTTCGTCCGACTCTGGTTCACCGACGTGCTCGGCTTCCTCAAGTCGGTCGCGGTGGCCCCGGCCGAGCTCGACGCGGCGTTCGCCGAGGGCATCGGCTTCGACGGCTCGGCGATCGAGGGCTTCGCGCGGGTCTACGAGTCCGACATGCTGGCCAAGCCGGACCCCTCGACGTTCCAGATCCTGCCGTGGCGCGACCAGGGGCCGGCCACCGCGCGCATGTTCTGCGACATCGTGATGCCCGACGGCAGCCCGTCGTACGCCGACCCGCGCTTCGTCCTGAAGCGGACCCTGTCGAAGGCGGCCGAGAAGGGCTTCACCTTCTACACGCACCCCGAGATCGAGTTCTACCTGTTCAAGGACGCCCCGCAGAAGGGCAGGCCGCCGGTGCCGGTGGACCGCAGCGGCTACTTCGACCACACGGCGCAGTCGATGGGATCGGACTTCCGCCGCGAGGCGATCACGATGCTCGAGCAGATGGGCATCAGCGTCGAGTTCAGCCACCACGAGGGCGGGCCGGGCCAGCAGGAGATCGACCTGCGCTACGCGGACGCGTTGTCGACCGCCGACAACATCATGACCTTCCGCACCGTCATCCGTGAGGTGGCGCTCAGCCAAGGCATCTGGGCCTCGTTCATGCCCAAGCCCTACACCGAGCACCCGGGCTCCGGCATGCACACCCACGTCAGCCTGTTCGAGGGCGATGCCAACGCGTTCTACGAGGCGGGCGCCGAGTACGGGCTGTCGAAGATCGGCCGTCAGTTCATCGCCGGCGTGCTGCACCACGCGCCCGAGATCAGCGTCGTCACCAACCAGTGGGTCAACTCCTACAAGCGGCTGATCACCGGCAGCGAGGCGCCCACCCACGTCTCGTGGGGCCACAACAACCGCTCCGCGATGGTGCGCGTACCGATGTACAAGCCGCTCAAGGGCCAGTCGACCCGAGTGGAGGTCCGCACCATCGACGCGGCCGCGAACCCCTACCTCGCCTTCGCCGCCGTCCTCGCCGCCGGGATGAAGGGCATCGAGGAGAGCTACGACGTGCCGCGCGAGGCCGAGGACGACGTCTGGTCGCTCACGGACCGCGAGCGGCGTGCGCTCGGCCTCGATCCGCTGCCGGCCAGCCTCGACGAGGCCATCGCCCTCGCGGAGCGCTCCGAGCTGCTCGCCGAGACGCTCGGGGAGCACGTCTTCGACTTCTTCCTGCGCAACAAGCGGGCGGAGTGGCAGCAGTACCGCGGCGTCGTCTCGGCGTTCGAGCGCGACCGGATGCTCCCGGTCCTCTGAGTCGCATGCGTCGAGCGACCGGGAAGGGACACCTGCTCCGGCTCGGCTTCACCGATCCGGACGCGGCCGAGGCGTCGCTGGAGGCGTTGGGGTCGTCCGCCGAGCCGATCCTCGCGATGCTCGGACTGGTCGCCGACCCCGACCTGGCGCTCGCGGCGCTGGCTCGCGTCCTCGCGGCGGCGGAGGACGCCGACGACCTGCTCGACACCCTCGCGGAGGACGAGGGCTCGGCGATGCGGCTGCTCAGCGTCCTCGGCGCGAGCGAGGCGCTCGGCCAGCACCTGGTGCGGCATCCGGGGCACTGGCGCGAGCTCACCGATCCGCTGCTCGGATCGACCCGCGCGCCGGCGTACGCGATGAGGGAGGACCTGCTGCGCGCGGTCGGCGCGGAGCCGCACGACCCGCGGCCGGTCGCGACCCTCGAGCACCGGGCGGCGCTGGACGCGCTGCGGGTCGAGTACCGCCGGATCCTGCTGCGCCTCGCCGCGCGCGACCTCGCCCACGGCCTCACCGTCGAGGACACCGCCGCCGAGCTCTCCGACCTGGCCGTCGGGACGCTCGACGCGGCGCTCGCGGTCGCGCGCGCCGCCGTGCCGAACGCCGAGGCGGCCCGGCTCGCCGTCCTCGCGATGGGCAAGTGCGGCGGCCACGAGCTCAACTACGTCTCCGACGTCGACGTCATCTTCGTCCACGAGCCTGCCGAGGGCGTCGACGAGCAGACCGCGCTGAAGGTCGCGACCCAGCTCGGGAGCCAGCTCATCGGCGTCTGCGGGGAGCTGACGTCCGAGGGACGGATCTGGGCGGTCGACGCGGCGCTCCGGCCGGAGGGCAAGGCCGGCCAGCTCAGCCGCACGCTGGCCGCGATGGGTGCCTACTACGAGCGGTGGGCGAGCACCTGGGAGTTCCAGGCGCTGCTCAAGGCCCGCCCTGCGGCCGGCGACCTGGAGCTCGGGCAGGCGTTCGTCGACCGGGTGCAGCCGCTCATCTGGCGCGCCGCCGAGCGGGAGGGGTTCGTCGCCGAGACCCAGGCGATGCGGCGCCGGGTGGTCGCGCACCTACCGCTCAAGGACGCCGACCGCGAGCTCAAGCTGGGCGAGGGCGGCCTGCGCGACGTCGAGTTCGCCGTCCAGCTCCTCCAGCTCGTCCACGGGCGGTCCGACGAGCGACTGCGCTCCCCGTCGACGCTGAGCGCCCTGGCGGCCCTCACCGAGGGCGGCTACGTCGGTCGCGAGGACGGCGAGACGCTCCACACGGCGTACGCCTTCCTGCGCCGGCTCGAGCACCACATCCAGCTCCACCGCCTCCGCCGCACCCACGTCGTGCCCGACGACGAGGCGTCGCTGCGCCGGCTGGGCCGGGGACTGGGGTTCCTGAAGGAGCCGGTGAAGTCGCTGCTCGACGAGTGGCAGCAGCAGCGCCTGGAGGTACGCCGGCTGCACGAGAAGCTCTTCTACCGGCCGCTGCTCAGCGCCGTCGCCCGCATCCCCGGCGACTTCGGCCGGCTCTCGCCGGAGGAGGCCGGGCGGCGGCTCGCCGCGCTCGGGTACGACGACCCGGTGGCCGCGCTGCGCCACCTGGAGGCGCTCACCCAGGGCGTGCGGCGGGCCTCGGACATCCAGCGCGCGCTGCTGCCGGTGATGCTGCAGTGGTTCGCCGAGGGGCCGGATCCCGACGCCGGCCTGTTCGGCTTCCGACGGATCAGCGACGCGCTCGGGGAGACCCACTGGTACCTCCGCACCCTGCGCGACGAGGGCATGGTCGCCGAGCGTCTGGCCCGGGTCCTGTCGACCTCGCGCTACGCGACGACGCTGCTCGAGCGCGAGCCCGAGGGCGTCCGGATCCTCGGCGACGACCTGGCGCCGCGGGCGACCCAGCCGGTCGTCGAGGAGATGCTCGCCGCGGGCGGTCGCCGCGACGACGCCGAGCAGGCCGTGCGGGCCATCCGTGGCGTACGACGGCGCGAGCTGTTCCGCATCGCCGCCGGCGACGTCGTCGGGCTCAGCGACGTGGCCGTGGTGAGCGAGGGCCTCAGCCGGCTCACGGACGCCACCCTGCAGGCGACCCTCCAGGTGGTCGGTGAGGCGGTGCGCGCCGAGCGCGGCCTCGACGAGGCGCCGACGGCGATCGCGGTCGTCGCGATGGGCCGTTACGGCGGGTTCGAGCTGTCCTACGCCTCCGACGCCGACGTGCTCTTCGTGCATCGGCCGGCCGACGGGGTCGACCCGCAGGTGGCGGCGTCGTACGCACTCGCCGTGGCGACCGAGCTGCGCCGGCTGCTGGCGCTCGCCGGCGGCGACCCGGCTCTCGTCGTCGACGCCGACCTGCGGCCAGAGGGTCGGTCCGGACCGCTGGTGCGCACGCTGGACGCATACGCCGCCTACTACGGCAAGTGGCACGCCGTGTGGGAGAAGCAGGCGCTGCTGCGGGCCGACGCCGTGGTCGGCGACGAGGAATTGCGGGCCGCGTTCACCCAGCTGATCGACCCGGTCCGCTACCCCGAGGGTGGCGTCAGCGAGGACGACGTCCACGAGATCCGGCGGATCAAGAGCCGCGTCGACTCCGAGCGGCTGCCGCGAGGCGCGGACCCGGCCACGCACCTCAAGCTCGGTCGTGGGGGACTGGCCGACATCGAGTGGACGGTGCAGCTCCTGCAGCTGCGACACGCCCACGAGGCGCCTGGCCTGCGCACCAGCCGGACCCTGGACGCCCTGGCCGCGGCCCGCCACGCCGCCCTGGTCACCGACGGGGACGCCGACGTCCTGCGCGAGGCCTGGCGGATGGCCAGCCGGATCCGCAACGCCGTCACGCTGGTCCGCGGCCGCGCCTCCGACCAGCTCCCCACCGCCGCGCGCGAGCGGCGTGCGGTCGCCGCGATCCTCGGCTACCCGGCCGGGGCGACGGACGAGCTCGTCAACGACTACCTCCGCGCGACGCGGCTGGCGCGCGGCGTCGTCGAGCGGGTGTTCTGGGGCTCTGCCTGACCCGCTGTGCTTCCGGTGCGGTCCGTCGTGGTGCGGACCGGGAGGGCGGGGACGAGGTGGACGGGTCGTCGGCAGTGCGCTGCTGCGGGCGGTTGACGCCAGCAGCCGTCGGCCGGTCCGGGTCGCTCACCTGGGGTGGAAGTGGAGACTTCCGGCGTCGGTCTCGCGGCTCCGGTGGCAGAAGTCTCGACCTTCCAACCCAGCGAGCCCGTGGGCGAAGGGAGCGACTACTCGGAGATCGGCTGTCAGCCAGCCGGCGGAGCGGTGCTGGCGCGGACGATCAGCTCGGTGGGCATCCGCACGTGCCGCTCGATCGACTGGCCCGTGAGCATGGCGAGCAGGACGCGGAGGGCGGTGACGCCCATGTCGTGGAGCGGCTGGGCGACGGTCGACAGCGGGGGAGTGCTGCTGGCGGCGTCGGGGACGTTGTCGTAGCCGATCACGGAGAGGTCCTCGGGCACCCGTAGGCCGAGCTCGTTGGCGATCTGGAGGACCTTGATCGCCGAGAGGTCGTTCGCGGCGAAGACCGCCGTCGGGCGCTGACCGGCCGGCAGGCTGAGCAGCTCGCGAGCGGGCGCGTCGGCGAGGTCGGGGTGGTAGCCACCGACCTTCATGAGAGACGGGTCGGGCGTGAGACCGGCGGCGAAGAACGCCGTACGGAAGCCCTCCTCGCGCAGCTGGGCGGAGCGCAGGTCGGGGCGGCCGCCGAGGAAGGCGACCCGGCGGTGACCGAGCGCGAGCAGGTGGTCGGCGGCCATGCGGGCGCCGTGGATGTTGTCGGAGTCGACGGTCGCCGGGCCGTCCGGACCGGTGTGCGGGTCGACCGCGACCACCGGGATGCCGGCCTGGTCGGTGATGACCATGGACGGCGTGACGACGATGGCGCCGTCGATGAGCGTGCGGGCGAGCCGGGAGAGCGAGCGCCGCTCCCAGCCGGTGCGGCTGTGCACGTCGGTGCTGCCCGCATGGGCGAGCAGCTCGTAGCCGGTGCCGGCCAGGCCCGCGGAGATCCCCTTGAGGAGCTCGGCCGAGTAAGGTTCGAACTCGGCGACGAGTACGCCGATGACCCCGGTGCGCTTGCGCCGCAGGCTGCTCGCGACCAGCGAGGACTCGTAGCCGAGGTCGTCGATGACGGCCAGGACCCGCTCGCTGGTGGCCTCGGCCACGCCATAGCGCCCATTGATGACCTTGGAGACCGTGGCCACGGACACCCCCGCCTCGCGCGCGACGTCGACGATGGTCGCGCGGGCGGTCTTGCGTGGCTGGTCTGCTGTGGTCACGGCGCAGACGTTAGCCCATCAGGCCGCATGTGACGACGATTACGAAATCGTTATCGACAACGATTGACATGGCTATCTCGGTCTGGGAGTCTCGGCGCTCGACGCGTGCTGAGCGTCACAACCCGTCCGAAACAGAAAAAGGGGTCCCCATGGCGAGGAAGACACGAGGCGCAGCGGTGCTGGCCGCTCTGTGTGCCGGCGTGCTGCTCACCACCGCCGCTTGTGGCGGCAGCGACTCGAGCGACAAGAGCTCGAGCGGCGGCAAGACCACGATCACGTGGTGGCACAACTCGAACAACGACCCGGGCAAGAGCTACTACGAGAAGGTCGCGGCCGACTTCGAGAAGACTCACCCGAACGTCGACATCAAGATCAGCGCGATGCAGCACGAGGACATGCTGACCAAGCTCGACGCTGCCTTCCAGAGCGGTGACGCTCCGGACATCTACATGGAGCGCGGTGGCGGCGAGCTCGCCGACCACGTCGAGGCCGGCCTCACCAAGGACCTCTCGAAGGACGCCGCCGACGTCATCTCCAAGCTCGGCGGCAACGTCGCCGGCTGGCAGGTCGACGGCAAGACCTACGCCCTGCCGTTCTCCATGGGCGTCGTCGGCTTCTGGTACAACAAGTCGCTCTTCGCCAAGGCCGGCATCACCGGCACGCCGAAGACGCTCGACGAGTGGTTCTCCGACATCGACAAGCTGAAGGCCGCGGGCATCACCCCGGTCTCCGTCGGCGCCGGCGACAAGTGGCCCGCCGCGCACTACTGGTACTACACCGCGCTGCGCCAGTGCTCGCAGGACGTGCTCCAGAAGGCCGTCCGGAGCCTGGACTTCTCGGACCAGTGCTTCGTCAAGGCCGGTGACACCCTCAAGGACATCATCGCCAAGAAGCCGTTCAACGCCGGCTTCCTCTCCACGCCCGCCCAGAGCGGTCCGACCTCGGCCTCCGGCCTCCTGGCCACCGGCAAGGTCGCCATGGAGCTCGCGGGCCACTGGGAGCCCGGCGTCATGCAGGGCCTCACGGCCGACAAGAAGGGCCTCGGCGAGGACACGGGCTGGTTCCCGTTCCCGTCGGTCGACGGTGGCGCGGGTGACCCCGCCGCCCAGCTCGGTGGTGGCGACGCGTGGGGCGTCTCGGAGAAGGCCCCCGCCGTGGCGGTCGACTTCGTGAAGTACCTGCTCTCGGACGAGGTCCAGACCGGCTTCGCCCAGAACGACATGGGTCTGCCGACCAACCCGGCCGCGACCAGCGCCGTCAAGGACCCGGCCCTCGCCCAGCTGCTGCAGGTGCGTGACTCGTCCCCGTTCATCCAGCTGTACTTCGACACCGCCTTCGGCACGTCGATCGGCAACGCGATGAACGACTCGATCGCCCTGCTGTTCGCGGGCAAGGCCTCTTCGCAGGACGTCGTCGACGCCACGCAGAAGGCCGCTGACCAGGAGAAGTGAAGCTGAAGTGACGGAAACCGCTCCCGCGGTGTCCGGACACGACGCCCAGGTTGCCCGGCGTGCGAGCGCACGCCGGGCAACCGGTCGTCCGACGCGGCCCGGAGGCCGCTCGGACGCCTGGCGCAAGCGTCTGGAGATCGCTCTGTTCGTGACGCCCGCACTGGCCCTCATGGCCGTGTTCGTGGCGTGGCCGGTCTTCACGGCCGTCCGGTTCTCGCTGTACAAGTGGAAGGGCTTCGGCCCCCTCAGCAACTTCGTGGGCCTGGACAACTACAAGCTCGTCCTCCAGGACGATGCGTTCACGTCCGCGATCGTCCACAACCTGATCATCGTGGGCGGCTCGATCGCGGTGCAGCTCCCGCTGGGCCTCGGCATCGCGCTCCTGCTCAACCGCAAGATGTGGGGCCAGGGCGTCCTGCGCACGATCATCTTCGTGCCGTACGTCCTGGCCGAGGTCATCGCCGGTGTCGTGTGGTTCCAGCTGCTGCAGCCGCAGTACGGCACGGTCGACGCCCTCCTCGGCAAGGTCGGCCTGCACGGTCCGGAGCAGGGCTTCCTGGGCACGCCCGAGTACGCCCTCTGGACGGTCCTCGCCGTGCTGACCTGGAAGTACCTCGGCCTCGCCGTGATCCTCTTCCTCGCCGGCCTGCAGAGCGTCCCCGAGGAGCTCTACGAGTCGGCGCAGCTCGACGGTGCCTCCTGGTGGCAGGTGCAGCGCAAGATCACCATCCCGCTGCTCGGCCCCACCATCCGCACCTGGTGCTTCCTGTCGATGATCGGCTCGCTCCAGCTCTTCGACATGGTCTGGATCCTCACCGGCGGCGGCCCCGCCAACGCCACGACCACCATGGCGACGTACCTCGTCGAGCAGGGCACCAAGAGCCACAACTACGGCATCGCCGGCGCGGCGTCGGTGATCCTCTTCGTCATCGCGTTCGTCATGGCGATCACCTACCAGTTCTTCGTCCTCCGTCGCGACACGCTGGACGACTCCCGCAAGGCGTCTCGGAAGTCACGGAAGGAGGCGGTCCGATGAGCGACGCAGTCGCACGGCGGCCCAAGCGCGGCCGCGGCCACACCTTCGGTGGTGGCAGCCCGCTGGTCTACCTGATCGCGCTGATCGTCGTCGCGATCACGGTCGGCCCGGTGCTGTACGGCGCCCTCGGCGGGTTCCGCACCAACGCCCAGATCGCCGACAAGCCCTCGGCGCTGCCGGACCCGTGGGTCTTCAGCAACTACAAGGGTGTGCTCACGAACTCCTCGTTCTGGCACTACGCGCTCAACTCGACGGCGATCGCGGCCATCACGACGGTGGTGACGGTGATCTTCGGCGTGATGGCGGCGTACCCGCTGGCGCGCTACCAGTTCAAGGGCAGGGAGCCGATGTTCATGGTGTTCGTGCTCGGCCTGCTCTTCCCGGCGGCCGTCGCGATCATCCCGCTCTTCATCATCGTGACCCGCAACCTCAGCATGGGGAACACGTGGTGGGGCGTCGCGCTCCCGCAGGCGGCGTTCGCGCTGCCGATGACCGTGGTGATCCTCCGCCCGTTCCTGATGGCGCTGCCCAAGGAGCTGGAGGAGGCCGCGATGATCGACGGCACCTCGCGGATCGGCCTCTTCTGGCGGATCCTGCTGCCGCTGTCGGCTCCGGGCCTGATCACCGTCGGCGTGCTCGCCTTCGTCGGGTCGTGGAACGCCTACCTGCTGCCGCTCCTGCTGCTGCAGGGCGACATGCGGACCCTGCCGCTCGGCGTGGCCGACTTCTCGACCGAGCACTCGGCCGACACGGCCGGCGTGCTGGCGTTCACCACGCTCTCGATGATCCCCGCCCTGATCCTCTTCCTCGCACTCCAGCGCCGCATCGTCAGCGGCCTGCAGGGCGCGGTCAAGGGCTGACCCCCCACCTGAGAAGAAAGCCGCAACAGTGACCGGATCCCTTCGCGCCCAACCGCTCGTCTCGGAGCGGGTGCGCGACCTCCACGCCAGGATGACGTTGGAGGAGAAGCTCGCGCAGATCGTGGGCTACTGGCTCGACCACGGTGGCGAGGTCGTCGCGCCGATGGCCGGCGAGATGAACAACGCCCGCTCGGGCAAGCTGTCCGAGATCACCGAGCACGGCATCGGCCACTACACCCGTGTCTACGGCACCCGGCCGGTCGACCCGGCCGACCGGGCGTCGTGGCTGTGGGAGGAGCAGCGCCGGCTCGTCGCGGAGACGCAGCTGGGCATCCCGGCGCTGGTCCACGAGGAGTGCCTGACCGGCCTGGCTGCCTGGAAGGCGGCGACGTTCCCGACGCCGCTGGCCTGGGGCGCCTCGTTCGACCCCGCGCTGGTCGAGGAGATGGCCGCCCAGATCGGCGCCGACATGAACGCTCTCGGCATCCACCAGGGCCTCGCGCCGGTGCTCGACGTCATCCGCGACCCCCGCTGGGGACGCACGGAGGAGGCGATCGGAGAGGACCCCTACCTGGTCGGCACCATCGGCACGTCGTACGTCAAGGGTCTCCAGTCGGCAGGCGTGCACGCGACGCTGAAGCACTTCGTCGCCTACTCCGGCTCGCGCGCGGGCCGCAACCATGCACCGGTGTCCGCGGGGCCGCGGGAGATCGCCGACGTGTTCCTGCCACCCTTCGAGATGGCGGTGCTCGACGGCGGCGTGAAGTCGGTCATGGCCGCCTACAACGACGTCGACGGCGTGCCGCTGCACGGCTCGACGGAGTACCTCACCGAGCTGCTGCGAGACACGTGGGGCTTCGACGGCGTCGTCGTCGCCGACTACTTCGGCGTCGCGTTCCTCACTGTCATGCACGCGGTGGCGGCCGACCGAGGTCGCGCCGCGGCGCTGGCCCTCGAGGCCGGCGTCGACGTGGAGCTGCCGAGCGGTGACGCCTACCTCGAACCGCTGGCGGAGCTGATCCGGTCCGGCGAGGTCGACGAGGCGCTCGTCGACCGGGCCGTGCTCCGTGCGCTGGCGCAGAAGGAGGAGCTCGGCCTGCTCGACGCCGACTTCGCGGACCGGCTGGGCGCCCCGCCTGCCGTCATCGACCTCGACACGCCGCGGCACCGCGAGCTGGCCCGCCGGCTCGCCGCCGAGTCGGTCGTGCTGCTGTCGAACGACGGCGTGCTGCCGCTCCGCAGCGGTGCCGGGGCGCCGGCACGCGTGGCCGTCATCGGCCCCAACGCCGACCGCTCCGAGGCGCTCATGGGCTGCTACTCGTTCGCCAACCACGTGCTCGCGCACCAGCCGGACGTCCCGCTCGGCTTCGAGGTGCCGACGATCGCCGAGGCGCTGCGCGAGCAGCTGCCCGAGGCGACGCTGACCGTCGTCCCCGGCTGCGAGGTCGAGGGCGAGGACCGCACCGGCTTCCCGGCCGCGGTCGAGGCGGCCGGTGCGGCGGACGTCGCCGTGCTCGTCATGGGTGACCAGGCCGGCCTGTTCGGCCGTGGCACGGTCGGCGAGGGCAACGACGCCGAGTCGCTCGAGTTGCCGGGCGTCCAGCGCGAGCTGGTCGAGGCGGTCGTCGCGACGGGTACGCCGGTCGTGCTGGTGCTCGTCACCGGCCGTCCCTACGCCATCGGCTGGGCGCTGGACGGGGTCACGACGGACTCGACCAGCGAGAAGCCCGCGGCCGTGCTCCAGGCGTTCTTCCCCGGCGAGGAGGGCGGTCCGGCGATCGCCGACGTGCTCACCGGCGCGGTGAACCCGTCGGGCCGGCTCCCGGTGAGCCTGCCCCGGACGTCCGGTGCGCAGCCGTACTCCTACCTCCAGCCGCTGCTCGGCGGCCCGTCGGAGGTCACGTCGACCGACCCGACCCCGGTCCGGCCGTTCGGCTTCGGCCTGTCGTACACGTCGTTCGCCTACAGCGAGCTGTCGGCCGACGAGTCGGTGGCGACGGACGGGACCTTCCAGGTCAGCGTGCGGGTCAGCAACATCGGCCGGGTCGCCGGCACCGACGTCGTCCAGCTCTACGGCCGCGACCTGCTCGGCTCGGTCGTCCGGCCCGTCTCGCAGCTGCTCGGCTACGAGCGGGTGACGCTGGGTCCCGGCGAGTCGGCGGTCGTCCGGTTCGCCGTGCCCGCCACGCGGCTGGCGTTCTCCGACCGGTCGCTGACCCGGGTGGTCGAGCCGGGCGACGTCGAGGTCTGGGTCGCGGCCTCCGCCGGCGAGAAGGTCGCCACCGCCGTCGCCGAGGGCATCGCGGAGAGCGCGGCCGCTGCGTCGGCCGCGGCCGCGCCGGTGGTCGGCCACCGGGTCGACCGCGCGCTCGTGCGGTTCACGGGCGACGTACACCGTGTGACGACGGCCGACCCGCGCCGGGTGACCGCCGAGGTCGTCGCCGGCTGACAAGACTCCCCGGGGGCGGGCGGTCCCGAGTCCGCCCGCCCCCGGGGACACCAATTCCGGCCTCGTCGGAGCCCTCTGGAATGCTTGCGCCTCGCACCGACCTGGGGGGAGATGGATGAGCGAGATCGCGGGCGAGCTGGCGCGCGTCAAGGCCGCCTTCGCCCAGCCCACGCTGACGCTGCTCCACCAGCGGCAGGCGCCCGTCGTCATCACGATCTTCCGGGCCGCCTTCGGCCGCAACAACAGGCCCATCCCGACCGCGCGGCTGCACACCCAGGTCGAGGAGCACCTCGCCGAGATGAGGCTGGCCGGCGAGTCGGAGGTGCCGACCGGCAACGGCAAGGAGCTCTGCCAGCGCTGGATGCGCGGGCAGTGGCTGGTGCGCTCGCTCGACGAGACCGACCAGGAGGTCTACTCCCTGACCTCCTACGCCCAGCAGGCGCTCGAGCTCGTGAAGACGCTGTCGCGGGACCGCGCCACGCTGAGCGAGCACCGGATCGCCACCATCCTCGGCACGGTCCGCAGGTTCAACTCGGAGGCCAACCCTGACCGCTCCGCCCGGGTGACCATCCTCAACACCGAGATCGCCCGGCTGCAGGCTGAGCGCGACCGTCTGGTGGACGGCGCTGAGATGGTCAGCGCGACCGAGGACTACATGCTCGAGGGCTTCACCGAGCTGCTCTCCCTGATCTCCGCCCTGCCGAGCGACTTCGCGCGCGTCGACGAGCGGTTCGGGCAGATCCGCGCCGAGATCCTCGCGGCCTTCCGCGCCGAGGACCGGCCTGCGGGCCAGGTGATCGACGAGTACCTCGCCCGCGCCGACGCCCTGATGACCGCCACCCAGGAGGGGCGCGCGTTCGAGGGTGCCTTCGCGCTGCTGCGCGACGACGCGCTCGTCACCCAGCTGCGCGAGGACCTGAACGCGCTGCTCGAGCACCCGCTGTCCGGCTGGCTCCTCGGCGACGCCGACCGGGCCGAGCTGCGCGGCACGGTGAAGCTCGTCCGCGACGGGCTCGACCGCGTCCTCGCGCAGCGGTCCCGCGTGACGGCGACGCTCAAGGAGTACATCGTCTCGCACGACGCCGCCCGTGACCGCGAGCTCGAGCAGACGCTGCGCCAGGTCGAGTCCGAGCTGATGACCTGGATGGCGACCACCGGCCCGCGCGCCACCCACGACGTCCCGCTGCTGCCCGCGCGGGCCTCCGTCGAGCACCTGCGCGAGCGGTTCTACGACCCGGCGGACGACGTACTGCCCGAGCGGATCGCGCTGGCCTCGGCCGAGGACGCGCCGTCGCTCTCGCTGTCGTCGCTGATGGCCCAGGGCGGCCCCCAGCTCCCCTCGCTGCGCGAGCGGCTCGAGGCGGCGCTCGCCAGCACCAACCCGGCGGCGTCCCTCGGCGCGCTCTTCGACACCCTCGAGCCCGCGCTGCGGCGCCCTGTCGAGATCTTCGGCCTGCTCCACCTCGCCGCCGACCGGGGCTGGGACACCGAGGACCGGACCGAGTCCTACGCCGCCCTGCGGTCCGACGGCACGCGCCGCACGTTCGACGTCCCGCGGCTGCCGCTGCCCGACCCCGACCTTGGCCACGACCTGGAGAAGAGCCGATGACCCTCGATGACGACTGGGCCCCGGAGGTCGCGCCCGCGGAGGCGATGGGCGAGTTCGAGGCCGAGCTCGCCGACGCGTCCTCGGTGTCGCTGTGGGAGGGCGACGAGGGCGGGTTGGAGTACCGCCAGCGCCGAGCCCTCGTCACGTTGCTCAAGCAGCGGTTCATCAGCGCGCGCACGCACCCGCGCGACTGGCAGGTGCTCGTCGAGCACGAGCGCGTGCTGCGGTCGCGGCTCAACGACCTCTTCCTCGACCTGCAGATCGACCCGGTCCGCGAGGTGGCCTGGAAGCGGCAGGCCGTCTCCGAGACCGGGAGCCGCTTCCCGACGATGCTCTACGACGCGGCCTGGAGCCGCGAGGAGACGCTCGTCCTCGTCCACCTCCGCGACCGGCTGCGGGCGGGCGCGGCGGCGGGGGAGTCGCGGGTGTTCGTCGACCGCGAGGACCTGGTCGAGTACGTCGCCAGCTTCCGTCCCGCCCACGCGACAGACGAGGCGGGCGACGAGAAGCGCGCCCGCAACGCGGTGACGAGCCTGGCCAAGGCCGGGCTGCTCATCACCGGCACCAGCGAGGACCGGTTCGAGATCAGCGAGGCCGTCGAGCCACTGCTGCCGCTCGAGCTGCTCCAGGAGCTGCTCGAGGCGCTGCAGCGGGCCAACGGCACCGAGGCGCCCGAGCCCGAGGACGCCGACCTGTTCGACGAGCCCGAGGAGGAGCAGGAGTGAGCACCGACGCGCTCGAGGCCGGGGACGAGCTCGAGGAGTTCGACGAGGGTACGGTCAGCAACGGGCTCTTCGACGAGCAGGTCGTCGCCACGCCGGCGGACGACACCGTGCAGTGGCGCGCCGAGCTGCTGCAGCTGGTCAACTGGGGCGGCTTCGGTGGCCTGACCCGGATCCCCCTGCACGGCGACGCGACGATGATCTCCGGCGCGTCCGGCGTCGGGAAGTCGACCATCCTCGACGCCTACACGGCGCTGATGATGCCGTCGGACACGAAGTTCAACGGCGCCTCCAACGACGCGGTCGCGGGCCGAGCCCGAGGCGTCGGCCAGCGTAACCTCCTCTCCTACCTGCGGGGTGCCGTCGACGTCGTCGACGACCCGCGGACCGGCCGGCCGGTCGAGAAGCTGCTGCGCGGCAAGGGCGCCGACACCTGGGGTGCGGTCGCCATGACGTTCGTCAGCGACCAGGATCGCCGCTTCACCGCGCTGCGGACCTACTACGTCCCGCGCCGGGCGGCCCGCTCGGCCGACGTACAGATGCAGCTCGTCACGCACGAGGGCGCCCTCGCGCTGGAGACGCTCGAGGTCGCGGTCCCCGAGCGATTCCACGCCAACACGCTCAAGAAGCTCTTCCCCGGCGTCCGCGTGCACCGCACGTACGCCGAGTTCGCGGCCGTCCTCCATGCCCGGCTCGGGATCGGCGCCAACGGCGACGGGTCGAAGGCGCTGCGGCTGCTCGCGCGGATCCAGGCGGGCAACCAGGTGCGCAGCGTCGACGAGCTCTACAAGGACATGGTGCTCGAGCGACCGGCGACCTACGCCGCCGCCGACCGCGCGATCGAGCACTTCGACGACCTCGACTCGGCCTACTCGGCCATGCGGACCGAGGAGCAGAAGCTCGAGGTGCTCGCGCCGATCGCCGGGCTGCACGAGCGCAAGGTCGCGGCCACGCGGCGCGCGGCCGAGCTCGACTCCTACGGCGTCACGGGGTCCGGCGACACCCCGTTGCGGCTGTGGCTGCTCCGCACCCACCTGCGGCTGCTGGAGACGGCGGTCGAGGAGAACCGCGCGGCACGGGCCGCGACGGCCGAGGCGCTGGCCTCCGGCTCGAGCACCGAGGCGGCGCTGCAGAGCGACCTGGAGGCGGCCAAGGAGGCACACCGCGCGGCCGGCGGCTCGACGCTGCAGGCGCTGGCGTCGTCGCTGGAGCAGGAGCAGGTCGTCCGTGCGGACCGCGCCGGGCGCCGTGCGGCGCTGCAGGAGCGGCTGCTGCCGTTGCTCGAGGTCACGGGCACCGACGCCGAGCGGGTCGAGGGGGCTCTGGACTCTGCCGACGCCTTCCACGCGCTGCAGGCCGAGGCACGGCGCTGGCTCGACGGTCACGAGGCCGAGCAGGACCGGCTGACGGGGCTGCGTGACGCGGCGGTCGGCCGGCGCGTCCCGCTGCTGCAGCGCAAGGACGAGCTGACCCGTGAGCGGGCCTCCCTCGAGAGCCGGGCCGGCCGGGTGCCGGTCGTGCTGCACGAGCTGCGGGCCGAGGTGGCGAGGGCGAGCGGACTGTCCGCCGAGGAGCTGCCGTTCGTCGCGGAGCTCATCGACGTCGCGCCCGAGGAGGCGCGCTGGCGCACCGCGATCGAGACCGTGCTCGGCGGCTCGGCGCGCGTCATGCTCGTCCCGCTCGACCGGCTGGAGGAGTTCTCCCAGGCCATCGACGGGCTGCGGCTGCGCGGCCGGCTCACCTTCGAGGGCGCCGAGCTGGACCTGCCCGACACCGGACCGGCCGACCCCGAGCGGATCGCCGGCAAGCTGCTCTTCAAGGACTCGCCGTTCTCCGGCTGGGTCCAGCAGCACGTGTCCGAGCCGGCGCGTGACGCGCTCTGCGTCGAGACGGCCGACGGGCTCGCCGGGCCGGGCCTACGGGTGACGCTCGCCGGCCAGACCCGCAACGGGCGGCGCGGCTCGCACGGCCGCAACGACGCCCGCAGCATCATCGGCTTCTCCAACGAGGAGGCGATCGCCGAGGTCGACGCGGAGCTGACCGGCCTCGAGCGGCAGCTCGAGGAGCTGGACGCCGAGGTCACCGAGCTCGGGCGACAGGTGAGCGTGCTGGGTCAGCGCCGGGCGGCGTACGACGCCGTGGCGGTCGCGCGCTTCGACGACCTCGACGTCGCGGGCAGCGACGAGCGCATCGCCGACATCGAGCGCCGCCGCGCGGAGCTCCTCCAGGCGGACGACCAGCTGAACGTGCTCGAGCGCCAGATCCTCGACCTCGAGGCCAGGCTCGACTCCGCCCGCAAGCTGCGCTTCGGGCTGGAGCAGGAGCAGAAGCGGCGCAGCGACGAGCACGGCGAGCTGGTCGACTCCGAGGACATGGTCAAGGACCGGCTCGAGGCGATGGAGCGCGCCGGCGGGGTCGAGCTCAGCGAGGAGCAGGCCGCCAGCCTGACGGCGGAGTTCGCGGCCGCGGCGGCACCTGCCGACCCCGACCACGTGGACCGCTTCACCGAGAACTCCCAGCGACTCGCCGAGCGGCTGCGGCTGGCCGTGGCCGACGCGGAGGCCGAGACCAAGCGGGTCGACGAGGACCTCGCCGCGATCTTCCGGACCTACAAGCTCCAGTGGGACTCGCCGAACCTGGGTGCCACGGTCGACTCCTACCCCGACTACGCGCGCATCCTCGAGGAGATCCGCGCGACCGGCCTCGCCGAGCGTCGCTCGGAGTGGCGCCGCCGGCTCACGGAGTGGAGCGGCCAGGACCTCGTGCCGCTGGTCGGCGCGATGGCCGCGTCGGTCGAGGAGATCGAGGACCGGCTGGAGCCGATCAACGCGATCCTGCGGCGGCTCGAGTTCGGCGCCGCCGGCGACCGCCTCCGGATCCGGCTGCGGCGGCTCGCGCCCGCGCACGTGCAGGCGTTCATGAAGGACCTCCGTGCGCTGTCGTCAGGCTCGACCGCCGAGCTCGGGGAGGCCGATCTGGAGAGGCGGTTCGTCGACCTGAGCCGGTTCATGCAGCAGCTGCGCCGGCCCGAGCACACCGTCGACGGCACCAGCGACCGCGACCGGCTGCTCGACGTACGACGGCACGTGGAGATCAGCGCGGAGCGCTACGACCACCTGTCCGGCGAGCTGCGGGCGACGTACCGCACGCTGGGGGAGAAGAGCGGCGGTGAGTCGCAGGAGCTGGTCGCCTTCATCGTCGGGTCGGCGCTGCGCTTCCGTCTCGGGGACGAGATGCGGTCACGCCCGCGCTTCGCGCCGGTCTTCCTCGACGAGGGCTTCGTCAAGGCGGACTCAGAGTTCGCAGGGCGCGCGGTGCGGGCGTGGAAGGGCCTCGGCTTCCAGCTGATCATCGGCGTACCGCTGGACAAGGTGACCGGCCTCGAGCCGCACATGGACGAGCTGCTCGCGATCACCAAGAACGCGAGCACCCATCAGGCCCGGATCACTCCGATCACCGAGGCGAGCCGGGGTTGACCTCGGACCTGAGCGGGGGCTGAACGGCGCGACGCCGCCGACCCGAGCGGGGAGATCCCGCTCGACGCGGCGGCGTCGGTCGTACTCGCCTGATCAGAAGCCGCTCGAGCGGCGCTCCTCCTGGGTCTGCGTACCGTCTGCATGCGTGCGCGTGGCGACGGTGCGGGTGCCGCGGGCGCGGTTCCACGTGATCGCCGTCAGCACGATGACCAGCGCACCGACGATCGCGAGGATCCAGCCGACCATCTGGAGGTCGACACCCTGCACGCTGGCGTTGACCGCGAGGGCGAGGATCAGCCCCACGGCAAGCAGGAACGCTCCAAGTCCGTAACCCATCAGATGACTCCTTCGTGTCCGCGTCGCTGGTGGGCGACGCCCCCCGGTGCCCGACGGGATCGCGAGCCAAACCAGGTGATGTCGGCGGGTCTGGGCGGTGAGTGGTCGACGGTGCGTGGGTTGGGGACGGTGATGGCTCACCGCCGCAGGACGCGAGCGATCACGACCCAGCCGCCGGCCCCCTGACCGACCGAGTGTCGTCAGGCAGTCGCACGGTCCGCCCGGCGGCGTCGAGGTGAGCGAGCAGCGGCAGCACCACTCGCCGGCTCGTGCCGAGCGCCTGGCGCGCCGCGCTGGTGGTGAACGGCTGTGGCAGCCCGGCCAGGAGCGCCGTCGCGCGGGCCGGGGCGTCGGGGAGCAGCACCACGCCCGGGGCGAGGCGGAGCACGTGCCCGTCGCGATGGAGTACGGCGACCGCGCCGGCGTCGAGCCCGAGCGCAGTGAGCTCCTCGGCGGTCGGCGCGGCGAACGGCGCCGCGGACAGCTGCGCCCGGAGCCCCTCGAGCGCCGCGACGAGACCCGGGGGAAGGGACGCATCACCCGAGCGGATGCGGCCGCCCTCCGTGCGCAGCGGCTCCTCGACGAGCGCGTCGACCAGCGCCGGGTCGGGAAGCCCCAGCTCGTGGGCGGCCGCGGCGGGGGTCACGCCGTTGACGCCGGCCGCCTCGACCAGGGCGACCAGCGCGGCCCGCAGCTCGCGGGCGCGGGACGGCGCCAGCAGCCAGTCGCCGGCAGCGACCGTCCCCGGCGGCAACGGGCCCGGCGACGCGCCGATCCGCCGCAGCAGACCGCTCCGCACCAGCCCGCGCGTCGCGAGCTCGGCGGCCGTCGTACCGTCATGCCCCGCGAGCACCTCCGCCCGAGCGGCGGCCGCGCCGCGGCGCTGCAGCGCCGGGGGCTGCGGGTCCAGCACGGTGACACCCCAGAGCGTCCGGCTGCCGGGGTCGCGCAGGATGGCCCGGTCGCCGATCCGCAGGGGGAGCGCCCCGTCGAGCGTCAGCCGGTAGTAGTCCTTGCCGAGCGGCCGCGCGTGCACGGCGGCCAGCGTGGAGCCGAGGTGGAGCACCGGACGTTCCGGGACGCGCCCCTCGCCGCGCAGCGCCACGTCGACCGCCGTCGCGGGCAGGAACGCGTCGGGCGTGAGCAGGGCAGTGCCCCGGACGATGCCCTCAGGCGCGCGTCCGCCGAGGTCCAGGGCGACGCGGGCGACGCCGCTCATCCGCTGCCGGGCCCGTCCGAGGGCCTCGAGCCCGCGCACGCGCGCCTCCGCACCGCCGAGCAGCACGAGCGTGTCGCCGACGGCGACGGTGCCGGCCGGCAGGGTGCCCGTGACCACGGTGCCCGAGCCGCGGATGTGGAACCGCCGGTCCACCCACAGCCTGACATCCGCGGACGGGTCGGGCTCGGGCACGTGTGCGAGTACGTCGGCCAACGTCTGGCGCAGCTCGTCCAGCCCGGCACCCGTGCGGCCGCTGACCACGACGGCCGGCGCTCCGGCGAGCCCGGTGCCGTCGACCTCCGCCCGTGCCCGCGCGAGTGCTGGGGCGGGGTCGGCCAGGTCCGCCCGGGTGACGACGACGACCCCGTGCCGCACCCCGAGGGCGTCGAGGGCCGCGAGGTGCTCGGCGGCCTGCGGCATCCAGGGGTCGTCGGCGGCCACGACGAGCAGGGCGACCGGCACCGGTCCGACGCCGGCGAGGGTCGTGGCCAGGAAGCGCTGGTGTCCGGGCACGTCGACGAAGGCCACCTCGCCCACCCCGGCGAGCTCGGTCCAGGCGTAGCCCAGCTCGATGGACAGCCCGCGCCGCCGCTCCTCCTCGAGCCGGTCGGGGTCGGTGCCGGTGAGCGCGCGGACGAGCGTCGACTTCCCGTGGTCGACGTGGCCGGCGGTCGCGACGACGTGCATCAGCCGGCGCGCTCCGCGGTCGCCACCCGGCGTACGACCTCGGCGAGCTCGTCATCGGCCTCGGCCGGGACGGCGAGCAGGTCGAGCATCAGCCGCCCGTCGGCGACCCGTCCGACCACGGGCGGCTCGCCGGATCGCAGCGGCTCGGCGAGGTCGGCCGGCAGCGCCACCGCGGCGCTCGGCAGCGGCAGTCCGGGCGCGCCGCCCCCGCCGACCCGGCCCTCGGACTCGACGGCGGTCGCGAGGTCGGGCCCGATGGCCAGCGCGAGCCGGCGGGCTCGGGCGAGCAGCTCCTCGGGCCGGCCGGCCAGCGCGACGGCGACCGGGGGAGGCGGCCCGGTCAGCGTGGCCTCCAGCGCCGCGAGCGTGAGCTTGTCGACCCGGAGCGCCCGCGCCAGCGGGTGCCGGCGCAGCCGCTCCACCAGCTCCGCGGAGCCGAGCAGCAGCCCGGCCTGCGGACCGCCGAGCAGCTTGTCGCCGGACGCAGTCACCAGGGTCGCCCCGTCGCGGAGGACGGTGGTGGCGTCGGGCTCGTCGGGCAGCCGCGGGTGGGGAGCGAGCAGACCCGAGCCGATGTCGACGACCAGCGGGACGCCGTGCTCACGGCACAGGGCCGACAGTGCGTCGACCGGGACGCTGGAGGTGAAGCCCTCGACCCGGAAGTTGGAGGGATGGACCTTGAGCACGAACGCCGTCTCGTCGTCCAGCGCCGCCTCGTAGTCGGCGAGGTGCACCCGGTTGGTCGACCCGACCTCGCGGAGCGACGCACCGGTCGACTCGAGCAGCTCCGGGATGCGGAAGCCGTCGCCGATCTCGACCAGCTCCCCGCGGGCGATCACGATCCGCCGGCCCGTCGCCAGCGCGCAGGCCGCGAGAGCCAGGGCGGCGGCGCCGTTGTTGACGACGTGCACCCCGCCCGCGTCTGGCACCCGGGCGGCCAGCGCCGCGAGTGCCGCGGCGCCGCGGCGTCCCCGCCGGCCCGTCGCGAGGTCGAGCTCGACGTCGGTCGCCCCGGCCGCGACCGTGACCGCCTCGACGGCGGCCGGCGACAGGGGAGCGCGGCCGAGGTTGGTGTGCACGACGACCCCGGTCGCGTTGACCACCCGCCGCAGCGACGTCGCCGACGCCGGCAGCACTGCGAGCACGTGCGCGACGACGTCCTCGGGAGCGACCGCACCCGACCGGCAGGCCTCCAAGGTCGCGGCCACCGCAGTCTTCACCCGAACCCGCCCGAGCCGCGCCGCGGCCGCCGCCACAGCCGGGTCGGCGAGCACGGCGTCGGTGCGCGGCGTACGCCGGCGCGGGTCCTCGGTCACTGCGGGACTCCTTCCACGCCGGACGGAAGCTTTGGCGGAGGCGGACGGGAATCGAACCCGCCTGACCGGGATGCCCGGCCACAACGGTTTTGAGGACCGCGCCCATCACCAGACGAGGTACGCCTCCGCGTGCAATCTAGCGGGCCGCACGAGGGGCCTGTTTTGGCCCCACCGACGGTGGTTACATAGCCGGTGTGACTGACTTCCTGGGCTGGCCTCTGCTGCGTCAGGTCACCGGGCGCGACAAGCTGGGCCGAGGCGCTGCGGCGATGTCGCGCCGCAGCGACACCCTCGAGCCGCGGACCGTCGAGGCCGACAAGGTCGTCGACTCGGTCTGCCCCTACTGTGCCGTCGGCTGCGCCCAGAAGGTCTTCGTCAAGGACGGCAAGGTCACCCAGATCGAGGGCAACCCGGCCAGCCCGATCTCGCGCGGCCGGCTCTGCCCGAAGGGCAGCGCCAGCAAGCAGCTGGTCACCAGCCCGACCCGCGTGACGAAGGTCCGCTACCGGCGGCCGTACGCCACCGAGTGGGAGGACCTCGACCTGGAGACGGCCGTCGACATGATCGCCGACCGGGTCATCAAGACCCGCCGGCAGTTCTGGCAGGAGGAGACGGACGGCAAGCGCACCCGGCGGACGTTGGGCATCGCCAGCCTCGGAGGAGCGACCCTCGACAACGAGGAGAACTACCTCATGAAGAAGCTCTACACGGCGATGGGCGCGATCCAGATCGAGAACCAGGCCCGTATTTGACACTCCTCCACGGTTCCCGGTCTGGGGACCTCGTTCGGCCGTGGTGGGGCGACCACCTTCCTGCAGGACCTGAGCAACGCTGACTGCATCCTCATCGAGGGCTCGAACATGGCCGAGGCCCACCCGGTGGGCTTCCAGTGGGTCGTCGAGGCGAAGCGGCGAGGGGCGACGATCATCCACGTCGACCCGCGGTTCACCCGCACGTCGGCGCTGGCAGACGTCCACGTGCCGATCCGGGCCGGCTCCGACATCGCGTTCCTCGGCGGTCTCGTCAACCACGTCCTGAGCAACGACGCGGACTTCCGCGAGTACGTCGTCGCCTACACGAACGCCGCCAACATCGTCGACTCCGACTTCCAGGACACCGAGGACCTCGACGGGCTCTTCTCCGGCTACGACCCGGAGTCGGGCCACTACGACCCGACGACGTGGCGCTACGAGCCGCCCGAGGACCCGACCTCCGACGAGCAGGAGCTCCAGCAGGAGCTCGAGCACGAGGAGCACGAGGGCGGCAGTGACGGTCACGCGCAGGCGCACCTGGCCGCACAGTCGGAGGCGCGGGGCTCCGGCGGCGCCGCCGTGCCGTGGAAGGGGCGCCGCGACGAGACGCTGCAGCACCCGCGCTGCGTCTACCAGATCCTGAAACGGCACTTCTCCCGCTACACCCCGGAGATGGTCCAGGAGGTCTGCGGCATCTCGCCGGAGCAGCTGAGGCAGGTCGCGGAGTCGCTGGTCGCCAACAGCGGTCGGGAGCGGACGGCGGCGTTCTGCTACGCGGTCGGCTGGACCCAGCACACGACCGGGGCGCAGATGATCCGCACCGCCTCGATCCTGCAGCTGTTGCTGGGCAACATCGGCCGCCCGGGCGGCGGGATCATGGCTCTCCGCGGGCACGCGTCGATCCAGGGGTCGACCGACATCCCGACGCTCTTCAACATCCTGCCGGGCTACCTCCCGATGCGGCACGCCGACCAGCACCAGTCGCTCGACCAGTGGCTGGCGGACGACGAGGGCAAGGCGGGCTTCTGGGGCGAGTCGCGGTCCTACGCCGTCAGCCTGCTCAAGTCCTACTGGGGCGACGCGGCGACGCCCGACAACGACTTCTGCTTCGACTACCTGCCGCGGGTCACCGGCGACCACTCGTCGTACACGACCGTGAAGGCGCAGATCGAGGGCCGGTGCAAGGGCTACTTCCTGGTGGGGGAGAACCCCGCGGTCGGGTCGGCGAACGGCAAGATGCAGCGGCTCGGCCTGGCCAACCTCGACTGGCTGGTCGTGCGTGACCTGCAGATGATCGAGTCGGCGACGTTCTGGAAGGACGGCCCCGAGATCGAGACCGGCGAGCTGGTCACCGAGGAGATCGGCACCGAGGTGTTCTTCCTTCCGGCCGCGTCCCACGTGGAGAAGGCGGGGTCGTTCACCCAGACCCAGCGGATGCTGCAGTGGCGCGACAAGGCGGTCGAGCCCCCGGGTGACGCCCGGAGCGAGCTGCAGTTCTACTTCCAGCTCGGCAAGCGGATCCGCCAGAAGCTGGCCGGGTCGACCGACGAGATGGACCGGCCGCTGCTCGACCTGACGTGGGACTACCCGGCGGACGAGCTCGGCGACCCCGAGCCGGAGACGGTGCTGCGCGAGATCAACGGCACCGGTCCCGACGGCGCGGCCCTGTCGGCGTACACCGAGCTGAAGGCGGACGGCTCCACCGCGTGCGGCTGCTGGATCTACTGCGGCGTCTACGCCGACGAGACCAACATGGCCCGCCGCCGCAAGCCGCACTGGGAGCAGAACCAGGTCGCCCCGGAGTGGGGCTGGGTGTGGCCGGCCAACCGGCGCATCCTCTACAACCGCGCCTCGGCGGCGCCGGACGGCAGCCCGTGGAGCGAGCGGAAGCGCTACATCTGGTGGGACGCCGACGAGGGGAAGTGGACGGGCGACGACGTGCCCGACTTCATCCCCGACCGGTCGCCCGACTACGTCCCGGAGGACGGCGCGAAGGGGCCTGCGGCGATCAGGGGGACCGACCCGTTCATCATGCAGACGGACGGGAAGGGCTGGCTCTTCGCGACGGTCGGTCTCGCGGACGGGCCGATGCCGACCCACTACGAGCCGCCCGAGTCGCCGCTGCCCAACCCGCTCTACCAGCAGCAGAACAACCCCACCAGGCGCTCGCTCGCCACCGCCTCCAACCCGCTCAACCCGAGCTACACGGAGGTCTTCCCCTACGTCTTCACGACCTACCGGCTCACCGAGCACCACACGGCCGGCGGGATGAGCCGGACGCTGCCCTACCTCACCGAGCTCCAGCCGGAGCCGTTCTGCGAGGTGTCCCCGCGGCTGGCCGCGGAGCGAGGCCTGGAGCACCTCGGCTGGGCGACGATCGTGACGTCGCGGACGGCGATCGAGGCGCGTGTGCTGGTCACCGACCGCGTGCGGTCGCTGCGGCTGGGGGACCGGACCATCGAGCAGATCGGGCTGCCCTACCACTGGGGCCCCAACGGGCTCGTCCCCGGCGACTCACCGAACGACCTGGTCAACGTGACCATGGACCCGAACGTCTACATCCAGGACAAGGTGGGCACCTGTGACATCCGGCCGGGTCGACGCCCTCGGGGCAGCGCGTTGACGGCGTACGTCGAGGAGTACCGCCGCCGGGCCGGCGTCGAGGAGACCACGACCGAAGGGACGCAGGGATGAGTACGCCCGTGGAGTCGAGTCTGTGGGGGCGGCTGGACGACCCGGCCGCGGATGCCGGCTATGCCGACCACCCCAAGCGGAAGGGCTTCTTCACCGACACCTCCGTCTGCATCGGCTGCAAAGCCTGCGAGGTGGCGTGCAAGGAGTGGAACCAGGTCCCCGACGACGGCTTCCTGCTCACCGGCATGTCCTACGACAACAGCCAGCAGCTCGGCGCGAGCACGTGGCGGCACGTGGCGTTCGTGGAGAAGCCGATCGACGTCCCGGCGCCGGTCGACCTGGGGATGCCCACGATCGGCTCGGAGGACCAGGGTGCGGTCTCGGGTGATGCGGGCGTGCGCTGGCTGATGTCCTCGGACGTCTGCAAGCACTGCACCCACGCCGCGTGCCTCGACGTCTGCCCGACCGGAGCGCTGTTCCGCACCGAGTTCGGGACGGTCGTGGTGCAGCCCGACGTGTGCAACGGCTGCGGCTACTGCGTGCCGGCCTGCCCGTACGGCGTCATCGACCTGCGCAAGGAGGACGGCCGCGCGTTCAAGTGCACCCTCTGCTACGACCGGCTCAAGGACGACCAGACCCCGGCATGCGCCCAGGCGTGCCCGACGGAGTCGATCCAGTTCGGGGACCTCGACGAGCTGCACGAGCGTGCCGACCGGCGGCTGGCGGAGCTGCACGAGAAGGGCGTCGACGTCGCGCGGCTCTACGGCCGCGACCCCGAGGACGGCGTCGGCGGGGACGGCGCCTTCTTCCTCCTGCTCGACGAGCCCGAGGTCTACGGGCTGCCGCCCGACCCGGTCGTCACGACGAGGGACATCGGCTCGATCTGGAAGCACGTCGGCGCAGCGGCGGGTGCGCTCGTCGCGGTCGGCGTCGCGTCGTTCCTGGGGAGGCGGCGATGAGCTTCCGAGAGCGGGCCATGGTGCCGGAGCCGGAGTTCGAGTCCTACTACGGCCGGCCGATCCTCAAGCAGCCCACGTGGAAGACCCCCGACGTCCCGCTCTACCTGTTCCTCGGCGGCCTCGCCGGCGCCTCGGCCGTGCTCGCGGAGGGTGCGGCGCTCACCGGCCGGCCGGCACTGGAGAAGGTCGCGCGGCTGGCGGCCGCCGGCGGTGCGGCAGGGGGCACGGTCGCGCTCGTGCACGACCTCGGTCGCCCCGAGCGGTTCCTCAACATGCTGCGCGTGATCAAGCCGACCTCGCCGTTGTCGGTCGGGTCGTTCATCCTGGCGCCGTTCGGCGCTCTCGCCGGTGCGGCGGCCGCCTCGCAGGTCACCGGCGTGCTGCCGCGGCTCGGCCGGCTCGCCGGTGCGGGCGCCGCGGCGTTGGGTCCGCCCCTGGCCACCTACACGGCGGCGCTGGTCGCCAACACCGCGGTGCCCGCCTGGCACGAGGCGCACCGGGAGCTGCCGTTCGTCTTCGCCGGCTCCGGGGCGCAGGCCGCCGGCGGGCTGGCGATGATGCTGGTCCCGACCGACCAGGCCGGTCCGGCGCGGCGGATGGCGCTCGGCGGCGCCGCGGTCGAGATCCTCGCCGCCGAGGGCATCCTGAAGAAGGGTCTCGTCGCCGAGCCCTACGACCAGGGTCGGCCGGGGAAGCTGATGAAGGTCGCCCGCTTCGCCACGGCGGCCGCCGCGGCCGCCACGGTGGTCGGGGGCCGGTCACGGGTCCTGTCGGCCCTCGCCGGGGCGACGTACCTGACAGCCTCGCTGGCCACCCGATTCGGGGTCTTCGAGGCCGGGCTGGAGTCCGCGCGGGACCCGAAGTACGTCGTCGTGCCGCAGAAGGAGCGGCTCGCCCGCAAGCAGACCGGCGGGGCGGCGGCTCACACGGCGGGGTAGCCCGACTCCTTCAGCACGCGCGCGAGGTGCGCCGTGTTGGCGGCCACGGTCTTCGTCATCGACGTCGTCTGCTCGGGCGCCGGCGTCACGTCCTGGTAGTCGGTGCTGCCGAGCGCCTCGCCGACCCAGTAGGTGACGCCGCTGGCCGGCAGGCTGAAACCGACCTCGTTGAGCGCCTGCTGGCACTCGGCGGCGACGTGGTGAGCGCCGTCCTCGTTGCCGACGACGGCGATGGCCGCGACCTTGCCGTAGGTGAGCATCCGGCCCTCGTCGTCGGTCTCGGAGAGCTCCGCGTCGAGCCGTTCGAGCACCATCTTGCAGACCGACGACGGCTGGCCCAGCCAGATCGGCGCGGCGATGACCAGGATGTCGCTGGCGAGCATCTTCTCCCGTAGCTGCGGCCACTCGTCGCCGTCGCCCTCGTCGGTGCTCACCCCGAACCTAACCTGGTGGTCGACGACCCTGACCACCTCGCCGGTGACACCGTGCTGCTCCAGCTCGCGGAGCACCTGCGTGCCCAGCAGGGACGAGCTCGAGTCGGCCGGCGACGGCTTGAGCGTGCAGACGAGGACGAGGGCGCGGAGATCGGTCATGGGTCCTGGTGCCCCTGGGAGCCGGTGGCATGCTGACGTCGTGACCACCGCGCCGCCGTCGCCTGTGCCGTTGAGGCTCACCCAGTACGCCGCGGGTGGCGGCTGCGCCTGCAAGGTGCCGCCCGGCGAGCTCGAACGGGTGCTGTCCGGTCTCACACCGGCGCCGTCCGGCGACCTGGTCGTCGGTGCCGACAACGGTGACGACGCGGCCGTGGTCCGGATCGACGGAGGTCGCGCGGTGGTGCTGACCACCGACTTCTTCACGCCCGTCGTCGACGACCCCTACGACTGGGGTCGGATCGCCGCGGCCAACGCGCTGAGCGACGTCTACGCCATGGGCGGCGACCCGCTGGTCGCGGTCAACCTGCTCTCCTGGCCGCGCGACCGGATCCCCTTCGAGCTCGCCGCCGAGGTGCTCCGCGGGGGCGCTGACATCGCCGCCGCTGCCGCCTGCCACCTGGCCGGCGGGCACAGCATCGACGACCCGGAGCCGAAGTACGGCCTGGCCGTCACCGGCACCGCTGACCCGGCCCGGCTGCTGCGCAACGACGCCGGCGTCGCCGGGGTGCCGCTGACGCTGACCAAGCCGCTCGGCCTGGGCGTCCTCAACAACCGGCACAAGGCGACGGGGGAGGTGTTCCCCGAGGCGATCGAGACCATGACCACGCTCAACCGCGACGCCTCCCGGGCGGCGCTCGCCGCGGGCGCGGTCTGCGCGACCGACGTCACCGGCTTCGGGTTGCTCGGGCACCTCTACAAGCTCGCCCGCGCCAGCGGGGTGTCGGCGGTGGTCGACGCCGCGGCGGTGCCCTACCTCGAGGCCGCTCGGTCGTCGTACGCCGAGGGCTTCGTGCCCGGCGGCAGCCGCCGCAACCTCGACTGGGTGCGGCCCTACGTCGCCTCCTCCGTGTCCGACGACGAGCTGTTGCTGCTCGCCGACGCGCAGACCTCCGGCGGGCTGCTGGTCGCCGGCGAGGTGCCCGGATACCCGGTGATCGGCGAGCTCGTCCCGCGCGGGGAAGCGGCCTTGCTCGTCCGCTGACCTCATGGTTGCGGCCTCCGCGGGGAACCGGGACGTCACGAAAACGACGACCACCGGGAGGAAGCATGAAGGGCAAGCTGGCGGTGCTCGCCGGAGTCGGTGTGGGCTACGTGCTCGGCACCCGTGCGGGACGCGAACGCTACGAGCAGATCCGGGACAGCGCGCAGCGGCTGTGGCAGGACCCGCGCGTGGCCGAGAAGCGGCAGCAGGCCGCGCACGTCGCCTACGACCAGGCCACGGCGGCGAAGGACGCCGTCACGGAGAAGGTGTCCGAGCGGATGCACCACGACAACGGGCCGCACAGCGTCTCGGCCAACGACCTGCCGGACGCGCCCAGCAACCCGGTCTGAGGTGACGCGGCTGCGTGGCCGCTACCCGTTCGCGGTCGGGATCGCCCTGCTCGGTCTCGGCCCGAACGTGGTGCTCTCGACCGCGCTGCTGCCGGTCCGCCAGTCGCTCGCGGACGGGCTCGGCGCCGGCACGTCGACGATCGGCCTGGCGACCGGGCTCGGCAGCGCCGGCTACGCCATCGGCGCGGTGGTGGCCGCCCAGCTCGCGCTCAAGCTGGTGCAGCGCCGCATCTTCCTCGTCGCGGAGACCGTGTTCGCGCTGGCCTCGCTGACGGCGACGCTCGCTCCGAGCATCGCCCTCCTGTTCCCGGCCCTGGTGCTGCAGGGACTCTCGGCGGGCGCGATGCTGATCAGCTCGTTGCCTCCGCTGATCACCCGGTTCGGGGCCGGTCGCGTCGCGGTCAGCGCCGGGATCGTCAACGTCGGCATCTTCGGTGCCAGCACGCTCGGGCCCATCCTCGGCGGCCTGGCCGCCGGCGGGAACGGCTGGCGGTGGCTGTTCGCCGGGGCGACAGCGCTGGCATTGGTCGGCCTGCTCGTCGCGGCGCTCGGCTACGACCTCTGGGAGCCGGCCGAGCCCGACGCTCGCGCGGACGTGCCGGCACTGGCGCTGGTGGTGCTGTCGGTCGGCGCGGGCTTCGTCGCCGCGTCCCTGGTGACCGGACACGGCCTCCTCGCCTGGCAGGTGCTCGGGCCGGCCGCCGTCGCCCTGCTGGCGTTCGTCGCCCTCATCGTGTGGGAGATGCGGCGTCCCGACCCGCTCATCCCGCTGTCCTCCCTCACCACCCAGCTGCCCGTCACGGGCATCCTCGTCGCGATGGTCGGTGGCGCGGTGGTCGTCACGGCGACCGACCTGCTGCAGGCCCGGCTCACGCAGATCGAGCACACCTCGCCCGCCGACGCGGCCGCGACCTTCTGGCCGATGCCGATCGGTGCGCTGGTCGGCGCGGCGGTGTTCTGGGCTCTGTTCCGCACCAGGTTCGTGCCCGTGCTCATCGACGTGGGCCTGGCCGCGCTCGCTCTCGGCTGCGTGCTGGCGACCGGCGCCACGACGTGGGCGGCGTGCCTGCTGCTGGGCTTCGGTGCCGCCGCGACGGTCTCGCCCGGACTGTTCCTCACCGGCTTCGGCCTGCGCTCCGACCAGCTGGGCCGCGGCTTCGCGCTGGTCCAGCTGCTGCGCTCCATGGCGACGTACGCCGTCGCGCCGGTGGTCCTCGCCCTCGTGCTGCGCTCGTCCGCTCCGGTGGACGCCGCGCGGGTCGGCATGCTCGCGATGGCCGGGGTGGCCGCGGCCGCGCTGGTCGCGGCGATCGCCGTGCCGGCGCTCTCCGGCGCCCGGCTGCGCGCCCCCGACATCGAGGCCTGGCTGGAGGGTGACAAGGGGCTGCCCTCGCCGGCCACCGTCACCCACCTCCGCCCCCACGTCGAGGACGAGGAGGCGGAGCCGCTCGTGCCCGAGCGGCTCCGGCGGCGGCGTACCCGATGACGCCCTCGGCGCACCCCCTAGGGTCAAGCCCGTGACCAGCTCCGAAACTCGCACGAAAGACGTCGTCAGGCTCGCCGCCGTGGTCGGCGCGCTGGGGGTGGTGTTCGGGGACATCGGCACCAGCCCGATCTACACCCTGCAGACGGTGTTCAACCCCGACGACCCGCACCCGGTGCCGGTCAGCACCGACAACCTCTACGGCGTCCTGTCGCTCATCTTCTGGTCGGTGACGCTGGTCATCACGGTCACCTACGTCGGACTCGTCCTGCGCGTCGACAACCACGGCGAGGGCGGGATCATGGCCCTGATCACGCTGATCCGGCAGTGGGCGACGCGGTCGAAGACCCGGCTGCTGGTGGTCCTCGCCGCCCTGGGCATCTTCGGTGCGTCGCTGTTCCTGGGCGACAGCATGATCACGCCGGCCATCTCGGTGCTCTCGGCGGTCGAGGGTCTCAAGACGGTCGATGCCGGCCTCGCCGAGCTGGTCGTCCCGATCACCGCGGTGATCATCGTCGCGCTGTTCCTGGTGCAGCGCTTCGGCACCACCGCCGTCGGACGCGCGTTCGGGCCGGTGATGATCCTCTGGTTCACGACGATCGGGGGCCTCGGCCTGTGGGGCATCGCGCGCGAGCCGGGCATCCTGCGCGCGCTCTCGCCGACCTACGCCGTCGGCTTCCTGCTCGGCCACTTCCACCTGGCCTTCTTCGCGCTGGCCGCGGTCGTGCTGTCGGTGACCGGCGCCGAGGCGCTCTACGCCGACATGGGGCACTTCGGTCGCAAGCCGATCTCGGTCGCATGGCTGTTCCTGGTCTATCCCGCCTGCACGCTCAACTACTTCGGGCAGGGCGCGCTGATCCTGCACGACACCTCGAACCTGTCGGCGCCGTTCTTCCTGCTCGCCCCGGACTGGGCCCGGATCCTGCTGGTCCTGCTGGCGACCGCGGCGACGGTGATCGCCGCCCAGTCGGTCATCACGGGCGCGTTCTCGGTCGCCTCCCAGGCCGGTCAGCTCGGCTACCTGCCGCGACTGCGGATCCTGCACACCTCCCGCGAGACCCACGGCCAGGTCTACGTGCCGTTCATGAACTGGCTGCTGCTGGCCGCGGTGCTGACGCTGGTCTTCGCGTTCCGCTCATCGGCGGCGCTCGCCTACGCGTACGGCATGGCGGTCACCGGCACGATCACGATCGTCACGATCCTGTTCGGCTACATCGCCTACCGCACGTGGCGGATGCCGAAGGTCCTGCTCTTCGCGATCATCGCGGTGCTGCTCGCGCTCGACCTGCTCTTCTTCGCAGCCAACATGACCAAGCTCGTCCACGGCGCCTGGCTGCCGATCGTGATCGCGCTGAGCGCCTTCCTGATCATGACGACCTGGCAGCGCGGGCGGGAGCTGGTCACCGCCCGACGACAGGCCATGGAGGGCACGCTCACCGACTTCGTCAGCGAGCTGGCGGACGGGTCCGAGCGCGCCGCCGTCGTCGAGGGCACGGCGATCTTCCTCAACCGAGGGATCGAGACCCCCCTGGCCTTCCGCGCCAACGTGGAGCACAACCACGTGCGCCACCAGCACGTGCTCGTCGTCGAGGTCGTCACGGAGTCGATCCCGCGGGTCGCGCCGAAGAAGCGGGCGGAGGTCAACGGGCTCGGGGATCCGCGAGACGGGATCACTCACGTGACGCTGCGATTCGGCTACACCGAGTCGCCGGACGTCCCCGCGTCACTGGCGGCGCTCACCTCGAAGCAGACGGAAGGGAAGATCGACCTCGACACGGCGACGTACTTCCTGTCCAAGATCGAGCTGGTGGCCGGCAGGAGCAAGGACATGCGCAGGTGGCGCAAGCGGCTGTTCCTCGCGACCGCGCACATCACGGCCGACGCCGCCGACCACTTCTCGCTGCCCCGGGACCGCACCGTCATCATGGGCTCCCACGTCGAGGTGTGAGCGCAGCCGTACGCCGGGCTCGTCGCGGGTGACGTCGACGAGCCCGGCGTACGGACGTGTGCTCAGCCCTGGAGCGGGATCGTCGAGGGCTTCGGCGGCACCACGCCGGTCTTGGACGTGAACGTGAACGTCACGTCCGTGGCGCCCGCCGGGAGGGCCGTCGGCAGCGTCAGCGTCGCCGTCTGCTCCTCCTTGACGGCGTACGTCGTCGAGCCGAGCGGCACGTCGCCGGCGGTGGCGCTCACCGTGCCGGTGCATCCGCCGTGGCCGGTGCCGCAGCTGATCTGCACCGCCGCCTTGTGGTCGGCGGTGGGCTGGACCGTGGTGCTCGTGACCGTGAGCAGCGACGGGAACACGACGCCGGTCGGGGTGTTGTCGCCCTGCGGGTCGAAGCAGCCGTCGAACTCGTAGGCCGGGTTGTTGACCGTGCGCCCCTTCTTGTCGGTGATCGTCTGGAAGCCGACCAGCTTGCTCGGGGCGCCGGCGGTGTAGCAGCCGTTGCTGTGGACCTGCAGCTCGAACTTGCCGTAGCCCTCGGGCGGCATCGGGACCTCAGGATCGGTCCAGCTCATCAGGCAGTTCCAGTCGCTGCCCGCACCGACGTCGGGGGAGGCGGCGCCGCCCTTGTCGCACATGGTCTTCGCGTGCAACGAGGCCGGGGTGAGGCCGGTGCGGCCCTGCAGCGCGGCACGCTGCACGTAGAGGTTCGCGAAGGTCGCCGGCAGCGAGCGCTCGATCCGAGCCTTGGTGATGGAGCTGGGGCCGCTGTCGAGGGCGAACGCCGCCGCCCCGACGGCCACCACCGCGACGATCGCGAGGAAGACGGAGATGAGAGTACGACGCATGTTCAGCCTCCCGTGATGTCGCGTCGGCGGAGGGTCAGGTAGGCGATCGCGAGGGTGACCACGCACCAGCCGGCGCTCGTCACGGCGCCCTCGAGGATCGGTTGGGTGAAGCGGGGCGCCGTGAGGAGCCCGTGCCAGGCCTCGAATCCGGTGCTGAGCAGGAACGGCCGGATCGGCTCGACGCCGCCGAGGGCGCCGACGAGCTGCATCACCATGCCGATGACGGCGGGTGCGGCGATGCCGGCGGCCGGGTTGCGCGACCAGACCGAGATCAGGATGGCCAGGCAGGTGAAGGCGAGCATGCCGGGCAGCATCGACGCCCACGACGCCGTGACGAGCGCCAGCGCGTGGCTGGGCGCGATCTGCTGGCCGGAGAGCCCGGTGAGCGGCTGCCGGCCCACGATGAGCACGCTGCTCGCGATCGTCGATGCGGCGAGGACCGCCAGGGTGACGACGGCGAACAGTGCGGCGGTGAGGGTCTTGGCCCAGAAGATGCGGCCGCGGCTGGTCGAGCGGGTCAGCACCGTCTTCCAGGTGCCGTGCTGGTCCTCGCTGGCGAAGATGTCGCCCGCGACGATCGAGGTGAGGAGCGGGAGCGCCCACTGGGCCGCGAACCCGAGGATCAGCAACGCGAGGGCGAAGCCGTTCTCGGTCGCGAACCGGCCGAACAGCGAGTCCTTCGGCGGACGCGACTGGCCGTGGATCACGAACACCACGGGGATCGGCCCGACGAGGGCGGCCAGTAGCACCGCCTTCGCGCGCCACTGGTGCGCCAGCTTGCGCAGCTCCCAGCGGAGCACCGCGCCAGTGCCGACGCGGCGCGGCTGGACGTGCGGGCGCCGGCCGGCGAACGTCTCGATCGTGGCGGTCATCCGGCAGCCTCCATCTCGTCGAGGTCCTGGGGCTCCATCCGCCCGGTCTCGTCGTCGGTGAGCATGAAGAACAGGGCCTCCAGCGGGGTCTGGGTCGGGGTCAGGGCGCGCAGCTCGATGCCGGCCGCGACCAGCGCCGCGACGTACGCCGAGACGGCCTGCTGCGGGCCGGTGACGGTGAGCCCGCCCTCCGCGTCGTCGATCTCGACGCGCACCCCGTGGTTCTCCGCGAGCCGGACGGCGGCCGTGTCGTTGCTGGTGCGGAGCGCGTGTCCCGGGTCCGGAGCCATCGCGCGGAGCTCGGCGATGGTGCCGTGGAAGGCGACCGAGCCGCGCCGCATGATCGTGACGTTGTCGCAGATCTCCTCGACCTCGTCCATGTGGTGGGAGCTCAGGAGCACGGTCAGACCGCTCGCGGCGAGCCGCTTCACCAGCGCCCGCATGTCGCGGATGCCGGCCGGGTCGAGGCCGTTGGCGGGCTCGTCGAGGACGAGCAGCCGCGGGTCGCGGAGCAGGCTGGCGGCGACGCCGAGGCGCTGCTTCATGCCGTAGGAGTAGCCGCCCACCTTCCGGTCGGCGCGATCGCTGAGGTCGACCATCGCCAGGACCTCGTCGATGCGCCCGGGGGTGGTGCCGCCGTCGAGGAGGGCGAGGCCCTCGAGGTTCTGGCGGCCGGTCAGGTAGGGATAGAACCGCGGGCTCTCGATGAAACCGGCGACACCGGCCAGGGCGCCGACTCCGGCGTCCTGCCAGGTGTTCCCGAAGATCCGGATCGTGCCGGAGTCGGGTCGGATCAGGCCGAAGAGCATGCGCAGGAAGGTCGTCTTCCCCGCGCCGTTCGGCCCGAGCACGCCGTACACCTCGCCCGGGGCGACCCGGATGGTGATGTCGTCGACGGCGCGGAGCGACCCGTAGGTCTTGGTCACTCCCTGGGCGTCGACGGCTAGTGCTTCAGTCATGGCGGGGACCGTAGGGAGCCGTTGATGAAGGCGACGTGAAGTGCGAGGTGCCGACGGCGGGTCGCGGTCAGGCCGATCGCCCGCGGGAGCGGTGGGACCGCTCGTCACGAAGGTTCCAGACGACGCCGGCTCCCAGCAGCGGTGACAGGTTCCGAGTCCGGCGTCTAGTGTGCGATCGCGGGACGGAACCCGTCCGACCCGCATGGTCCCGGTGACTGCGGGCAACTACTCCGAGTAGTGGCCGAGACTGCCGGCAACCGGCCGCAGGGGTATGCCATGGGCCTCAACACCGCCACTCCGTCCGCGCGTGCGACCTTCTGGCCCGAGCGCGTCGACCGCACGGTTCCCCGTCTGGTCCTGGGCAGCGCGCTCATGCTCTTCCTCGAGCTGGCGCTGATCCGGTGGCTCGGCGCCAACATCGTGCATCTGTCCTACTTCACGAACTTCGTGCTGCTCGGCTCATTCCTCGGGGTCGGGGTCGGGTTCCTGATATCGCGGCGCAGCTGGTCGGTGCTGCCGTGGACGCCCGTGCTGCTCGCCACCCTCGTCGTGGTGGTGCGGCTCGTGCCGGTCTCGGTCGACCGCAGCAACGCCGACGTCATCTTCTTCACCTCGCTCCACACCACCGGCCCGCCGGCGTGGCTGGTCCTGCCGATCGTCTTCCTGCTGAGCGCGGCGGTCCTGGCCGGACCCGGCGAGGCCGTCGGGCGCTGCTTCGGCCGGCTGCACTCGCTGAACGCCTACCGCTGGGACCTGGTCGGCTCGCTCATCGGGATCACGCTCTTCGCGGTGCTCTCGTTCGCGTGGGCGCCGTCGTACGTGTGGGGGACCATCGTCGCGGTGGCCTTCGTCGTGCTGATCGACGGCAAGGCGCGGATCCTCGCGGCCCTGGCGGGCGTCGTGATGATCGCCGCGCTGGTCATCGAGTCGACCGCGCCCAACGTCTCGTGGTCGCCGTACTACAAGATCACGACGCAGAAGGTGCACAACGACCAGTACGGGACGCGCACCTACATCTCCGTCAACGGCGTGCCGCACCAGTCGATGTCGTCGGCGCGCTGGAAGCTGACGCGCGCCTCGCAGATCTACGGGGCGCCGTACGCACGCCGCGGCGACGCGCCGCTGCGCAACGTCCTGGTCGTCGGCGCGGGCTCGGGCAGCGACGTCGCGATCGCGCTCTCGAAGGGCGCCCAGCACGTCGACGCCGTGGACATCGATCCGCGCATCGTGCAGATCGGCGTCCAGGGGAACCCGGACCGGGCCTACCAGGACCCGCGCGTCACCCGGCACATCAACGACGGGCGCGCGTTCCTGGAGGGGACCGACCAGAAGTACGACCTGATCCTGTTCGCCCTGCCGGACTCGCTGTCCCTGGTCAGCGGCGGCTCGCAGATCCGACTGGAGTCGTTCCTCTTCACCAAGGAGGCGCTCACCCTGGCCCGCGACCACCTGAGCGACGACGGCGTGTTCTCGATGTACAACTACTACCGCCAGCCGTGGCTGATCGACCGGCTCGGCGGCACGGCCAAGGAGGCGTTCGGCCATGCGCCGTGCATCGACCTCTTCGGGGGTGCCACCGGCGTCATCAGCGCGGCGCGGAACGCCGCCAACCAGCGGTGCGGGTCGGACAACCACGAGCTGGCCGCTTCCTACGTGACGCCGGCGCGTGACGACCGGCCGTTCCTCTACTACCGCGGCGGCATGATCCCGATGCTCTACATCTGGGCGCTGGGCGGGATCATCGTGGTCTCGCTGATCGCGGTGCGGCTGCTCGGCGGCCCGTTCCGCTCGATGCGGCCCTACGCCGACCTGTTCTTCATGGGCGCGGCGTTCCTCCTGCTCGAGACGAAGAACATCGCCACGTTCGCGCTGCTCTTCGGGACGACCTGGCTCGTCAACGCGCTGGTGTTCGGCGGCGTGCTGCTGGTCGTCCTCGCGGCGGTCGAGACGACCCGCCATCTGAGAACGCCGCCGCTCCCGGTCGTCTACGCGCTCATCGCGGTGGCGTTGGCGATCGCCTACGTCGTCAAGCCCGAGTGGCTGCTCGGCTTCCCGTTCTGGCCGCGGTTGATCCTCGCCACCGTGCTCGCGTTCCTGCCGATCTACCTGGCCAACATCGCCTTCGCCAAGCGCTTCGCGGAGTCGGCGGACTCCCAGTCGGCGTTCGCCGTCAACCTGATCGGCGCGATGATCGGCGGCTGCCTGGAGTACGGCGCCCTGCTCACCGGCTACCGCAACCTGCTGGTCGTCGTCGGGCTGCTCTACCTCGCGGCGTTCCTGCTCAAGCCGAAGGCGGTGGCGCCGTCAGTGCTCACGGCGCGGTAGGAGCACCGAGACCGTCATCTCGGGTCCGTGCTCGCACTCGACGGGCACGGCCGCACCGTGGGTCGTGTGGTGGCCGTCGTGGCAGAGCCGGAGCTGGCCGCCGGCGCCGGTGACGAGCTCCTCGACGAGGCTGAGCCCGAGCCCGGAGCCCGGCCGGCTGCGGGCCTCGTCGGAGCGCATGAAGCGGCTCGGCGCCGAGGCGAGCAGCGCAGGGGACATGCCGGGGCCGGCGTCGGCGACCGCGAGGACGACGTGGGAGCCGGCCGTGCGCACGTCGACGCGGACCGGCGGGGTGCCGTGGGTGAAGGCGTTGTCGACGAGGTTGGTGACGATGCGCTCGACCGCCCGCTCCGAGAGACCGACCGGCGCCGGCCCGTCGGACGTGACGGACAGGTCGCGCTCGGGGTGCGCCTCCAGGTCCCGCCGGACGACGCCGGCCGCCACGGCCGTCGCGTCGCTCGAGCCGGCCACCGTCGGCGTCCCGAGCTCCAGGAGCTGCTCGGCGAGCTCCCCGAGGCGGGCGACGTCGACGGCGAGCTCGTCGAGGACGCGTTCGTGCTCGTCCACGCTCCGGGCCCGCCGCCGGGCCAGCTGGATGCGCGAACGCAGGAGCGTGAGCGGCGTACGCAGCTCGTGACTGGCGTCGTTGACGAACCGCCGCTCGCGCGACATCGACTCCTCCAGCGCGCCGAGCATCTCGTTGAGGGTGTGGCCGAGGCGGGTGACCTCGTCGTCGCGCGACTCGGGGACGTCGAGTCGCAGGTCACCCGCGCCGGCGGCGATCTCCGCGGCCCGGCTGCGGTAACGCTCGACCGGGCGCAGCGCTCCGCGGGCGAGCAGGTCACCGACGACGGCCGCCACCGCCAGCGAGGCGATCCCCGCCAGTGCGAGCTGGGCCACCAGCTCGCGCAGCGCCTCGTCGCGCCGGTCGCGGCGCACGGCGACGAGCAGGAGGCGGCCGTCGGCGAGCCGCGTCACGCGGACGCGGTAGGTCGCGTGGTCGGTCGGGAGGAGACTGCCGACGTCGTAGGTGCGGTGGCCGCTGGTCGGCAGCCGTCGTTCGCTCAGCAGCTGCCGGTCGGGAGCCGGCCCGCCGGCGGCCAGCACCTCACCGACGGGGGAGAGGACCTGCCAGCCCGCGCCGGTCGCATCGGCCGCGGGCGAGTTCACCTCGCCGCCGCCGGCGACGAGCGGGGCGATCGCGTCCGTGGCGTTCTCGAGGTCGTTGTCCAGGCCCCGGTCGAGGGCGTACTGCACGCGCCAGTAGACGAACGCGCCCGCCGCGGTCAGCAGCACCAGCATCGCGACGAGGAAGCCCGCGACGAGGCGCCTGCGAAGGGGGAGCCGGCGGAGCCGGTCGGTCATGCGTCGGTCTCCATGCGGTAGCCGGCGCCGCGCACGGTGGTGATGGTGTTCGTGCCGAACGGCTTGTCGATCTTGGCGCGGATCGTCGCGAGGTGGACGTCGATGACGTTGCTGCGCAGGTCGGTCTCGCCGTCCCAGACCTCGTCGAGGATCGTGAACCGCGACACGACCCTGCCCGCGTTGGAGGCCAGCAGGAAGAGGATGTCGAACTCGCGGGTCGACAGGTCGATCTCGGTGCCGGCGCGCGTGACGCGTCGGGCCCCGCCGTCGACGACCAGCTCGCCGACCTGGACGACGTCGGTCTCGTCGTAGGACGAGCGGCGGTGCAGTGCCCGTAGCCGGGCGAGCAGCTCGTCGATGTCGAACGGCTTGGGCAGGTAGTCGTCGGCACCGGCGTCGAGACCGCTGATCCGGTCCCTCACGTCGCCGCGGGCGGTGAGCATGAGCACCGGCGTCGTCAGCCCCACGTCGCGCAGCTTCCGGCACACGGTCACACCCTCGAGGCCGGGCAGCATCCAGTCCAGGAGCAGGGCGTCGTAGGAGCCGTCCAGCGCCGAGGCGTACGCCGACCGGCCGTCGTGGACGACCTCCACCCTCCAGCCGGCCTCGTCCAGCGCCTGCTCGAGCAGGGCCGCGAGCCTGACGTCGTCCTCGGCGACGAGGACGCTCGGTGCGCCGCTCACTCGCTCAGCAGCCGGATCAGCTCCGCCTTGGTGCGGCGGGAGTACCCGGAGACGCCCTGCTCGCGGGCGGCGACCCGGAGCGCGGTCACCGTCCAGCTCGCGTCGGGCCGGTCGCCGCCGGAGGGCGCCGCGGCCCGGTGCGCGCCCGTGTCCTCGGCGGCCTCGCCGAGCGCCTGCTCGATGGTGCCGAGCTCGGCGGCCGGGGCCTGCTCGATGCCGGTGAGCACCGCGATGTCGCCGACCACCGCGACAGGGATCGGATCGGCGGACCCGAGCGAGGACCCCGACGGGGGCCCCGACGTACGCCCCGACGCCGGCGCGGGCCGCGGGGCGGCGATCGGGGTCGGGGCCGGCGCCTCGGCGATGGCTCCGACGGGGGCGGCTGCCGAGCGAGCGGCCCCGAGGCGCCTGCGCAGCTTCTTCAGCTGGCGGGTGCTCTTCTCGGCTTCGGCCTCCAGCCGCTTCGCCTCGGCCTTCCAGCGTCGGGCCTTCGACTCGGCCTTCTCCAGCTTGGCCGCGAGGCGCTCGAGTGCACGGTCGGCCTTCTTCAACGACTTCTTCTTGCCCACGACGTCCAGTCTCCTCTCGGGACGGTCGATCAGACCACACTGCCGGTAGCCCACGGGAGGGTCCCGGCACACTGGGAGGGTGAAGTCGCTACGCACGCTCCGGGTCGTGGTGGGCGGCGTACCTGGCTCGTTCCGTGCGGCCCGCGACGCGGCGGGCGTGCGGGTGGCGGTCGGGGTCCTCGCGGCGTCGGGCTGGGCGCTGCTCGTCGCGCTCGCTCGCAGCCGCGGCCGGCCGCGGCTGCGCAACGCCCTCCGGCACTTCACCTGGTCGGCGTGGCTGACCGCGCGCTACGGCACCGCGCTGGCCGACGCCGTGACCAGCGAGCACGAGCTGCACTCGCTCGACCCGCTCGACAGCGAGGCGGACCAGCGCAACAACCAGGCGGGACGGCGCTACGGGCGGGTGCACCGCGACCGGGTGCTCGAGCGTCCCGGCCCGTGGGCGATCTGGGAGCTGGCCGAGATCGGTCGGCGCCGGTGGTACGCCGGCCGGCTGTGGTCGGTCCGGGACGGCGCCGTCGTCGCGGGCGGGCGGCCGCAGGGCCGGCGTACGTCCTGAGGCGACGGGTACCGGTTCGCCACCTGGACGGAAGGAGCCCACTCATGCCCGGCAAGCAGGAGCTGCCCTCGACCCTCGAGCGCTCGTCGAAGAAGGCCCAGCGGACGTGGATCAAGGCCCACGACTCTGCCGTCGAGGAGTACGGCGAGGGCGAGCGCGCGCACCGCACGGCCTTCAGCGCCCTCAAGCACGCCTTCGAGAAGGTCGGCGACCACTGGGAGCCGAAGAACGAGAAGGGCCCGTCGGACGAGCAGGACGCCAAGACGGGCAGGTCGGCCCGCCGCAGCGGCGGGAAGACCGCCGAGGGCGTCGACGCGAACGCCTCGAAGACGCACCTCATGGACCTCGCCCGCAAGCTCGACATCTCCGGTCGCTCGTCGATGAAGAAGCACGAGCTCGTCGACGCCATCATGAAGGCGAACCGGAGGAAGTCGGCTCAGGCGCGCGACTGAGCCTCGTCGCCGACCTCGGCCAGGACCAGTCGGCGCGGAGCCGCCGGCAGCGCACAGGCGGCCGCGACCAGCGCGCCCACGCCGATCGCGAGCGTGATGCCCCACGTGTCGCGCCACTGGACGGCGAAGCCGCTCAGCAGTGTGCCGGTCGCCGCCCCGATGGCGAAGGCGCTGATGACCCACGCGTTGGCCTCGTTGGCATGGTGCCCGCGCACCGCCAGCGGGGTCTGCGCGAACACCTGCGTCAGGAGCGGCGGCAGCGTCAGCCCTGAGAGGACGGCCGCCACCAGCCACGCACCGGCCGGCAGGGCCCAGGCGCCGAGCGGCAGGTAGAGCACCGCGAGCGCCAGGGCGAGCGGCCGGAGCGCCCGCGCCGGCGTCGCTGCCAGCGGGAACCGTGCGACCAGGAGGGCGCCGGTCAGGGCGCCGGTCGCGTTGAGGGCGACCGCCCACGGGCCGAGGCCGGGGTGGTCGTGCGAGTCGGCGTACGCCGTGGCGAGGACGGCCAGTGACCCGACCGGGACGGCCGCACCGACGATCGCGACGAGGATGCGCCGGAACCCGCCCGACGAGAGCGGGCTGCCGTGCCGCTCGCCCTGCACGCGGGAGGGTCGGCCGCTCGACCGCAGTCGAGGGTGCACGGCGAACATCAGGCCGCCGACCAGGCCGATCGCCGCCATCAGCACGACGTTGCCGTCGGCGCCGAGGACGACGATGCCGAGGGCCGTCACCAGGGGCCCGAGGATGAAGCCGACCTCCTGGACCGCCGCGTCGACGCCGTACGCCGACCGCAGCTCGGCCCCGTCGGAGAACATCGATGCCCACAGACTGCGTAGCGTCGGCTCGATCGGGGGCGTGGCGAGGCCCGCGACGGCGACGGCGGCGACGGCCGGCGCGGCGTGGTCGACGAGGACGGCCGTCGCGACGAAGGCGAGCGTCGCGACGACCGTGCCCGCGATCACCACGAGGCGACGTCGGCCGGTGCGGTCGACGGCCCGGGCCAGCACCGGCTGTCCCACCATCCCGGCCACGATGTAGGCGGACGAGAGCACCGATGCGAACGCATAGCTGCCGCCGCCGTCGACCACGAGCCGCACCAGCGCGAGCGCGCTCATCGCGGTCGGCAGCCGCCCGACGAACGACGTCCCCAGCAGGTAGCCGACGCCCTCGCGCTGCAGCACCGACCGCATCGGTCAGCGCACCCGGACCACGTTGGTGCGGGCGGCCTTGTCGTGGAGCGCCTGGCGCTTCGGGTCCCAGAGCGGCCAGAGGTAGTTGAGCAGCTGGAAGAGGTTGCCGCCCAGCGCCAGGAGGACGAGCAGGACCACTGACCCGGACCCGAGGCCGAGGAGGATCAGCAGGTTGACGAGGGCGACCTGGACCCCGACCCGGATGGCGATCGCGGTCCACGGCAGGGTTCCCGGCCGCTCGCGCAGCCGCACCCGGAGTCCCGCGGCGAGCATGCCGAGCGTCGCGCCCTTCCAGCGCAGCAGCACCCCGAAGTAGAGGACGCCGACCACGAGCGCGGGCACGAGCAGGCTGACCGCGTGGTCGTGCATCGTGTCGAGGAAGCCGTGGAAGTAGTCGCCGATGGCGCCCGTGTCGTCCGGGTTGGCGTCGAGGCGGCGCTGCATCTCCTCGCTCAGGTCGCGGACGTCGCGCTGCAGGTCGGCCTGCGCCGGGAGCGACACGAGATTGCCGGCGATGCCGACCACGACGCCGTCGAGCAGGTAGGCGAGCGCCCGCCGCCACCAGCCGGCGAGCGGCTCACCGTCGGGCGTGGTCGGGCCGGGCGCGGCGGCGTACGGCTGGACGAACGGCTGGACGAACGGCTGGGTGGACGTCTGGCCGAACGGCTGGCCGAACGGCTGGCCGGGCGGGTAGGCCGGGGTGAGGTGCTCCGTCCACGCCGTGCCGTCCCACCACCGCAGCAGCGGCGGCTGCCCGGGTGTCGGCCCTGCGGGGTCGGGGTGCCAGCCGGGCGGCGAGGTCTGCGTCACGGCCGGAAGTTAACAGGACGCGGCGCTCGATGTCCGGCGAGTTGGTGCCCGGCATGGTCGCGATAGTGTGGCCGCGCCAGTCGTGCTCCACCTCGTGGAGTCAGGGAACCCGGTGCGAATCCGGGACTGACGCGCAGCGGTGAGGGTGACGGCCGGAGCACGCCATGCACGCATGGCAGCCACTGGAGCACCTGCTCCGGGAAGGCGCTCCGCGCCGGATGATCCCGAGTCCGAAGACCTGCTGGCCCTAGCGGCGACCGCCGCCAGGTCACACGCGGGCCCCGCGGACGGGCCCCTGACCAGAACAGGTGCCTCATGCCAGGTCCCGTAGCCGCCCGGACCCGACGAGACCGCTGCCCGGGCGCGCTGCGCCCGTGGGCCGCCGACGACGGGCTGCTGGTCCGGCTCCGCCTGATCGGCGGCCGGGTGCGCTCCTCGTCGCTGCGCGCGCTCGCGGACGTCGCCGAGGAGTACGGCGACGGCCGGATCCGGCTCACGGGCCGGGCCAACCTCCAGGTCCGCGGCCTGCCCGGCACGTCCGCCGCGCTGGACCCCGACGTGCTCGCGGCGCTCGAGAGGACCGGCCTGCTGCCCACCCGTACGCACGAGCTGGTCCGCAACGTGCTGGTCTCGCCGCAGACCGGGCTGGCCGGCGGCCGCGCCGACCTGCGACCGGTCGCGGCGGAGCTCGACCGGCTGCTCTGCGCCGACGCCGCGCTGGCCGGGCTGCCCGGCCGCTTCCTCTTCGTCCTCGACGACGGTCGCGGAGACCTCGTCGACCGCACGGGCGACCTCGGGATCGTGGCCCTCGACTCCGGGACCGCCCAGCTCCGGGTCGGGGACGGCTGGGGTCCGGTCGTCGCGCTCCGGGACGCACCGGCCACGCTGGCCGGTCTGGCCGCGTCGTTCGCCGCCCGGCGGGGGAGCGGGCCGGCGGCGCCGTGGCACGTCGTCGAGCTGTCGGCGCCGCTCGCCGATCCGGTCCCGCCCGATCCACACCTCCCGCATCCCGTCGGAGCGCCGCCGTTCGGCGACGTGCCCGGCGGCCGGCACGTCGCCGCTGCCGGCGGGCTGGACCGGGTGGCGGTCGACGAGCTCGTGGCCGACGTACCGGAGGTCGTGGTCACGCCGTGGCGCGGCGTCCTCGTCCCGGAGCGACAGCGGTGAGCGGGCCGAGGCGGCCGCCGCGCCGCTACGAGTACGTCGACAGCGGACCCGCCATCTACGTCGACTCGTTCGCCACGATCCGGCGCGAGGCCGACCTGTCGGCCGTGCCGGTCGACGCCGAGCGGCTCGCCGTCCGGATGATCCACGGCAGCGGCCAGGTGGACCTGGCTGCGGACCTCGTCGTCCATCCCGGGCTGGTGGGCGCGGCGCGGGCGGCGCTCGAGGCCGGCGCCCCGATCCTCTGCGACGCCACGATGGTCGCGACGGGTGTCACCCGCAGCCGACTGCCGCGCGCCAACGACGTGCTCTGCCTCCTCCACGACCCGCGGGTGCCCGAGCTCGCCTCGGAGTGGGGGACGACCCGGACCGCCGCCGCGGTCTCGCTCTGGGAGCCGTGGCTCGAGGGGGCCGTCGTGGCCATCGGCAACGCCCCGACCGCGCTGTTCCACCTGCTCGAGATGGTGCTGGACGGAGGACCGCGCCCGGCGGCGGTCGTCGGCTGCCCGGTCGGGTTCATCGGGGCGGCCGAGTCGAAGCAGGCGCTCGTCGACCTCGCATCCGACCACGGCATCGACATCCCCTACGTGACCGTGCGCGGCCGTCGCGGCGGCTCCGCCATGACGTCGTCGGCCCTCAACGCACTCGCCCAGGAGCAGGAATGAGCACGACCACGACCGGACGCTTCCACGGCGTCGGCGTCGGCCCCGGCGACCCCGAGCTGATCACGCTCAAGGCCGCCCGTCTCATCGGCAGCGCCGACGTGATCGCCTTCCACGCCGGTGTCGGCAAGGAGTCCAACGCGCGGCGGATCGCCGCCGGTCTCTTCCCGGACGGCGTCATCGAGGAGCAGCTGACCTACCCGGTCACGACCGGCAGCACCGCCCATCCCGGCGGCTACGCCGGGGCGCTGGCGGAGTTCTACGAGGAGTCGGCCGGCCGCCTGGCCGCGCACCTCGACGCGGGGCGTGACGTCGTCCTGCTGTCCGAGGGCGACCCGCTGTTCTACGGGTCCTACATGTACATGCACGACCGGCTCTCCGAGCGCTACCCGACCGAGATCGTCGCCGGCGTGCCGGCGTTCGCCGCCGCGACGGCAGCGGCGGCGAGCCCGCTCGTCCGGCAGACCGACGTACTCACCGTGCTGCCTGGAACCCTGCCCGAGCCGGAGCTCGCCCGGCGGCTGGCCGGTACGGACGCGGCGATCATCATGAAGCTCGGCCGGACCTTCCCAGCCGTGCGCCGGGCGCTCGAGGCGGCCGGCCGCCTCGACCATGCGCTCTACGTCGAGCGGGCCTCGATGCCCGAGCAGCGCTGGCTGCCGGTCGCCGAGGTCGATGCCGACTCGGTCCCGTACTTCTCGCTCGTCGTCGTCACCGGCGACTCGCTCAACGGGCCGCGGTCGCGTGGTCTCGATACGCCCTCGCCTAGCGGCTCGGGCTACTCGACCAGCGATGCCAGTTCCGGTGGTCGCGTAGCGAGCGCCAGCGACGCCAGTTCCGGTGGTCGAGTAGCGAGCGCCAGCGACGCCGGTTCCGGTGGTCGAGTAGCGAGCGCCAGCGAGCGTATCGAGACCCCAGCCGAGCTGCTGGTCCTCGGCCTCGGGCCCGGGCCCGACCGCTGGATCACCCCGGAGGTCTCCGCGGCGCTGGGAGAGGTGAGCCACGTGGTCGGCTACGGGCCGTACGTCGACCGGGTTCCGCAGCGCGCGGGGCTGACCCGTCATGCGTCGGGCAACACCGTCGAGGTCGACCGTGCCCGACATGCCCTGGACCTGGCGCTGGCGGGGGAGCGGGTGGCGGTGGTCTCGGGCGGTGATGCCGGGGTCTTCGGGATGGCGGCCGCGGTGTTCGAGGCGGCCGAGGACCCGGTGTACGACGGCGTGGCGATCCGTGTCCTCCCCGGCGTGAGCGCCGTGCAGGCGGTGGCCGCGCGCGCCGGCGCGCCGATCGGGGCCGACTTCGCCGTCGTGTCGCTCTCGGACCGGCTCAAGCCGTGGCCGGTGGTCGAGCGGCGGCTGCGAGCGATCGCCGAGGCCGACCTGGTGCTGGCGATCTACAACCCGGCGTCGAGGTCGCGCACCGCGCAGATCTCCACCGCTCGCGACGTGCTGCTCGAGCACCGCAAGCCCGACACGGTGGTCGTCGTCGGCCGCGACGTCGGCCGCGCCGAGGAGTCGCTGACCGTGACCACCCTGGGGGAGCTCGACCCGGCGGCGATCGACATGAAGTGCCTGCTCATCGTGGGTGCGGAGAGCACCCGGGTGAGCACGGCGGGCGTGTGGACGCCGAGGTTCGTGCGGTGAGCGTCCACTTCGTCGGGGCCGGGCCGGGCGCGGCCGACCTGCTCACGGTCCGGGCCACGCGGCTGATCGGCGCGGCGGACGTCGTGCTCTACCCGGGCACCTACCTCGATCCCGACGTCCTCGCGCACGTGGGCCCTGGCGCCCGGCTGCTCGACACCCAGCACCTCGACCTCGACCGGATCACCTCGTGCCTGGTCGAGGCCCACCGCGCCGGGCACGAGGTCGTGCGGCTGGTCTCCGGCGACCCGTCCGTCTACTCGGCGCTGGCCGAGCAGACCCGCCGGCTGGACGTGGCCGGCGTGCCCTGGGACGTGACACCGGGCGTGCCGGCGTACGCCGCGGCGGCCGCGCTCGTCGGACGGGAGCTGACCGTCCCCCTCGTGGCGCAGTCGGTCGTGCTGACCCGGACCCGGGCGCGCTCGACGGCGATGCCGGAGACCGAGTCGCTGGCCGCGTTCGCCGCCACCCGGGCCACGCTCGTGCTGCACCTGGCGATCACCCGCGTGCGCGCGCTGATGGCGGAGATCGGGCCGGACTACGGCGCCGACTGCCCCGTCGTCGTCGTCCACCGGGCCAGCCAGCCGGGCGAGCAGGTCCTGCGCGGGACCGTGGCCACGATCGCCGACGCGGTCGAGGCGGCGGGGCTGCGCCAGGCCGCCGTCGTCCTCGTGGGGCACGCCCTGGGGTCGCGCGAGGGCGGCGAGTCGTTCCTCTACGACCCGGCGCGCGATCGCGGGCCCGCCTAGATTGGCGACATGAGCGCGGCGCACAACGTGGTCCTGCGGGGTGGGGTGGCCGACGGCGTGACCCTCTACTGGGGCGACGTCGGTTCGCCGATCGAGTGGGAGGACGTCGGCGGCGGCGCGACCACCTACGTCTTCGCGGACGGGCAGGAGACCGTCGGAGACGTGAGCCTGTTCGTCTACCGCCTCGCGTAGTCCTCGCGCAGGAAACCCCCGAGCCTTCCGGCGGCGGGATCGGTAGGTTGCTCCCGTGGACCACGACAGCGCGCAGGTGTGGCTGGACGCCTACGTCGAGGCCTGGCGCACCTACGACCCGCAACGCATCCGCGCCCTCTTCGCCGAGGACGTCGCCTACCGCTACCACTCCTACGACGAGCCGGTCGTCGGCGCGGACGCGGTCGTCGCCTCGTGGCTCGGTGACTCCGACGCCCAGGGCGTCTCGTCGCGCGACGCCCCGGGCACCTACGACGGCAGCTATGCGCCCGTCGCCGTCGACGGGGACACGGTGGTCGCCCGCGGCTCGAGCACCTACTGGCGCGAGCCGGGCGGCCCGATCGACCGGGTCTACGACAACTGCTTCCTGATGCGCTTCGACGACGCCGGCCGCTGCCGGGAGTTCACCGAGTTCTACGTCCGTCGGCCCAGCGACTGAGCGGCCGTCGGTGCTGCCGCCACCGTTCACGGCGTGACGCGACTGCGGATCAGCGCCAGAGGGCCCACTGGGTGACGGCCCGAGCCGGTGTCCAGCCGGTGAAGGAGCCGATCGGCGCGGCGGTCTCGACCGCCAGTCGGGTCAGCTCGCCGCCGTGCTCGCGGTAGGCGTCGGCGAGCAGCCGCTCGGTCTCGAGCGTGACGCCGTGGACGACGATCCGGCCGCCGGGCCGGAGGGCGGTCAGGCAGGCCTCGAGCACTCCGGGGACGGTCGCGCCGCCACCCACGAAGACGGCGTCGGGCGCACGGAGGCCGGCCAGCGCGTCGGGTGCGCGGCCGGTCACGACCGTGAGGCCAGGGACGCCGAGGTTCGCCGCGTTGCGGCCGATCCGCTGGGCCCTGTCCGCGTCGCCCTCGACGGCTGTGGTGGTGCAGGTCGGGTGGGCGCGCATCCACTCGATACCGACCGATCCGGCGCCGGCACCGACGTCCCAGAGGTGCTCGCCGGGGGCCGGCGCGAGGCGGGCGAGCGCCGAGGCGCGCACGTCGCGCTTCGTGAGCTGGCCATCGCTCTCGAACGCGTCATCGGGCAGGCCGGCGACCCACCCGCCGCGGTGCGGTCCGACGCAGGTCACGGCGACGACGTTGAGCGGCGGGAAGTCGTCGTCGCGGCCCGTCAGGATGTGCGCCTTGTCGAACGCCGCCGAGCTCGCGGTCGGACCGCCGAGGTCGCCGAGGACGGTGAGCTCGCTGTCGCCGTACCCGGTCTCGAGGAGAAGCTCGGCGATCTGGCGTGGGGTGTGCTCGTCGGACGAGAGCACGAGGATCCGCCGCCCGGGGGCGAGCTCGCGGCGGACCAGCGAGAGGTCGCGGCCGACGACGCTGACGACCGCGCACGACTCGGCCGACCACCCCATGCCGGCGCGGGCGAGGGCGACCGAGGACACCGCCGGGATCACCTGGACGGCGTCGCGGCCGAGCAGCTCCGTGAGCGTCGTACCGATGCCCGAGACGAACGGGTCGCCGGACGCGAGCGCGACGACGGCGCGCGTACCCACCGAGGCGAGCAGGTCGGGAAGGCCCTCGCGGAGCGGCGACGGCCAGCGCTCCCGACGCTGTCCGGGGACGTCGGGGAGCAGGTCGAGATGACGGCGTCCACCGAGCACGACCGGTGCGGCCTCGACCCAGGCGCGAGCCGTCGGCGAGAGCCCGTCCCAACCGTCGGCGCCGATGCCCACCACGATGATCACGTCGGAGGACGCTACAGTGACCGCTCAGGCACGAGGTGCCCCAACGGCCCGGCCATCGGAAACGGTGGGAACGGCCGGCGGGGAGAATCTGGGAAGCCGGTGAGACTCCGGCACAGGCCCGCTGCGGTGAATCGGGCCCCTCGAACGAGGGGACCCGACAAGTCCGAAGACCGGCCTCGCGCCCGTCCATTCCATGGCGAAGCGAGCGGGAGCCTCAGATGCCACTGCACTACCCCTTTTCCGCTGTCCTCGGCTGCGAGCCCGAGGCGCTGGACGACATGGGCCTCGCCCTCGTCCTCACGACCATCGCCCCGGAGATCGGCGGCGTCCTGATCCGCGGTGAGAAGGGGACGGCGAAGTCGACGACCGTCCGCGCGCTGGCGGGGGTGCTGCCGCCGATCGAGGTGTACGCCGCCGACCGGTTCTCGATCGACCCGGCCGACCCGTCGGCGTCCTCGCCCGACGGCCCGTTCGCCGGCGACGCCGAGGTGCACGCCCGGCCTGTGCGGCTCGTCGAGCTGCCGGTCGGCGCCACTGAGGACCGGGTCCTCGGCTCGCTGCACCTGGAGCGGGCGCTGTCGCAGGGCACGGTGGAGTACGAGCCCGGGCTCCTGGCGCGGGCCCACCGGGGGGTGCTGTACGTCGACGAGGTCAACCTGCTCCACGACCACCTCGTCGACCTGCTGCTCGACGCCGCGGCCATGGGCCGGGTCAGCGTCGAGCGGGACGGCGTCTCGGTCGAGCACGCGGCGCGGTTCGTGCTCATCGGCACGATGAACCCCGAGGAGGGCGAGCTGCGGCCGCAGCTGCTCGACCGGTTCGGGCTGACGGTCGAGGTCGCCGCGCCGCGCGACCCCGCCTCGCGGGTCGAGGTGGTCCGGCGACGGATGGCGTTCGACGCGGATCCGGCGGCGTTCGTCGCGCGTCATCGGGCCTCGGACGCCCTGCTGACGGCGCGGATCGAGGACGCCCGGTCGCGGGTCGGCAAGGTGCGGCTGGGCGATGCGGCGCTGCTCAAGATCGCCGAGATCTGCGCGGCGCTGGAGGTCGACGGCCTGCGCGCCGACATCGTGACCGCGCGCGCCGCCGTCGCCCACGCCGCTTGGTGCGGCCGGGACGAGGTGACCCGTGCCGACATCCGCCGGGCGGCGCTCCTCGCGCTGCCGCACCGCCGCCGGCGCAACCCCTTCGACGCCCCAGGGATCGACGAGGAGCTGCTCGACCGGCTGCTGGGTGAGGACGAGCTGCCGCCGGAGCCGCCGGAGGGTCCGGGGGATACGGGCGATGCCGGCGGTCCCGGGGATCCGGAGGGCTCCGGGAGCGGTGAGTCATCAACCGATCGGGGTCCCGAGCCGGTTGATGGGTCACCGCTGGACGGACCGGCCCCCGGCAGCGGTGAGCAGTCGACCGATCCGGCTCAGGAAGCAGTCGATGACTCACCGCTGGACGGACCGGCCCCCGGCAGCGGTGAGCAGTCGACCGATCCGGGTCAGGACACAGTTGATGGCTCACCGCCCGGCGCCACCGCTCCGGGCCGGGCGACCACCGTCGGCGCCACCGCCCCCTACCGACCACGGCTGTTGAAGGTCGACGGGCTCGGCGACGGCGAGTCCGGCCGGCGCAGCCGGGCGATCGCGTCCACCGGGCGGCGCGTCGGAGCCCGGCGGCCCGACGGGCCGACCGGTTCGCTCCACCTGGTCGAGACGCTGCTGGCCGCGGCGGGGAAGCAGGGCGCCCGGGGCCGCGCGCCGGGAGGACGCGTCGAGCTGCGCGGGGAGGACCTCCGGGTCGCCGTACGCGAGGGGCGGGAGGCCAACCTCGTGCTCTTCTGCGTCGACGCGTCCGGCTCGATGGCGGCGCGCAAGCGGATGGCGCAGGTCAAGACCGCGATCCTGTCGCTGCTGCTGGACGCCTACCGGCGCCGCGACAAGGTCGGGCTGATCACCTTCCGCGGGCAGGGCGCCGAGCTGGTGCTGCCGCCGACCCGGTCGGTCGACATCGCCGCCGCCCGGCTCGACGAGGTCCCCGCCGGCGGTCGTACGCCGCTCGCCGAGGGCCTTCTCGAAGCGGCGACCGTGCTCACCCGCGAGCGGCTGCGGGACCCGCGGCTGCGCCCGCTCCTCGTCGTCGTCACCGACGGGCGCGCCACCGGTGGGAAGGACGCCGTCGCACGCTCCCTGCTGGCGGCCGACCACGTGGCCGGGCTCGGCATCACGACGGTCGTCGTCGACAGCGAGAGCGGGCCGCTCCGGCTCCGGCTGGCACTGCGGCTGGCCGAGCGCCTGGGCGCCGAGCACCTCCCGGTCGCCGACGTCAGTGCCGAGGCGCTGACGAGCACGGTCCGCACGAGGGGAGCCGCCTGATGCCGCAGGGTCAGCCGATCGCCGTACCCGACGACGGCCTCACCACCCGCCAGCGCCGCAACCGGCCCGTCCTCGCCGTGCACACCGGCGACGGCAAGGGGAAGTCGACCGCCGCGTTCGGCCTCGCCCTCCGCGGCTGGAACCAGGGCTGGCGGATCGGCGTGTTCCAGTTCGTGAAGTCGGCCAAGTGGCGCATCGGCGAGCAGACCGTGCTCGAGAGGCTCGGACGCCTCCACGAGGAGACCGGCGAGGGTGGCCCGGTCGAGTGGCACAAGATGGGCTCCGGCTGGTCGTGGTCGCGCAAGCAGGGCGAGGAAGGGGACCACCAGACCGCAGCCGTCGAGGGCTGGCAGGAGATCAAGCGCCGCCTCGCCGCCGCGACGTACGACCTGCTGGTCCTCGACGAGTTCACCTACCCCATGACGTGGGGGTGGGTCGACGTCGACGACGTGGTCACGACGCTGGGCAACCGGCCCGGGCACCAGCACGTCGTCATCACCGGCCGGGGCGCCGACCCGCGGCTGGTCGAGGCCGCCGACCTCGTCACCGAGATGACCAAGGTCAAGCACCCGATGGACGCCGGTCAGAAGGGCCAGCGAGGCATCGAATGGTGAGCCTGCCCCGCCTGGTGGTCGCCGCCCCGTCCACGGGGCAGGGCAAGACCACGATCGCCACCGGGCTGATGGCGGCGCTGCGCTCGGCCGGGCCCCACAGCGCCGGGCGCCCCGGCACAGGGCTCAGCGTCAGCGGGCACAAGGTCGGGCCCGACTACATCGACCCCGGCTACCACGCGCTCGCGACCGGACGCCCCGGTCGCAACCTCGACCCGCACCTCGTCGGCGAGGACCTGGTCGTCCCGCTGCTCCTGCACGGCGCGGCCGGCGCCGACGTCGCCGTCGTGGAGGGTGTGATGGGCCTGTACGACGGCCGGCTCGGCGCCGACGGCTTCGCCTCGACCGCGCACGTCGCCACCCTCACGAGCTCGCCGGTGGTCCTCGTCCTCGACGTCGCGAAGCTGTCCCGGACCGCGGGTGCCATCGTGGCCGGGATGGCTGCCTACGACCCCGCCGTCACCGTCGCGGGCGTCGTCCTCAACCGGGCCGGCTCCGACCGCAACACCACCGAGATCAGGCGCTCGATCGAGCGTCTCGGCATCCCCGTCCTCGGTGCGCTCCCGACCGACGCGCGGCTCGCCGCGCCCTCGCGCCACCTCGGGCTGGTGCCGGCGGCCGAGCGGGACGTCTCGGTCGCGATGATCGGACACCTCGGCGAGCAGGTGGCCCGCCACTTCGACCTCGACGCGCTCCTCGCCGTCGCCCGCACCGCGCCCGACCTCGACGCCGTTCCCTGGGACCCGGCCGCGGTCGTGTCGCCGCCGGGCGGCGCGCGACCGGTCGTCGCGGTCGCCGGCGGGCGGGCCTTCACGTTCCGCTACGCCGAGACCGAGGAGCTGCTCCGCGCCGCCGGCTGCGAGGTCGTCGCCTTCGACCCGCTCACCGACGCGGCGCTGCCGCCGGGCACGAGCGGCATCTACCTCGGCGGCGGCTTCCCCGAGGTGTACGCCGGCGAGCTGGCCGCCAACCGCGCGCTGCTGCGCGACCTCCGGAACGCCGTCAGGTCAGGCGTGCCGACGGTGGCCGAGTGCGCGGGGCTGCTCTACCTCGCCGAGTCGCTCGACGGCGCGGCGATGGCCGACGTCGTCCCCGCCACGGCCGCGATGTCCGAGCGGCTCACCCTGCGCTACCCGACCGCCGTCGCCGCCTCCGACTCGCTGCTCGCCCGGGCCGGGGAGCAGGTCACCGGCCACGAGTTCCACCGCACCCGGACCTCGCCGGAGAGCGGCGCCGGGGCAGCCTGGACGATCGACGGCGCGCCGACCGGGTTCGTCGGCGACACCTGGCACGCGTCGTACCTCCACGTCCACTGGGCCGGCCACCCGCACCTCGCCCAGCGCTTCGCCGGCGCGGTCCACCGCGCCACGCCGCACGCGAGGACGTCCGACGAGGCGGCCGCCCCGGCGACCGTCCTGCCGGACGTCCTGCCCGAGCCGCTCCGTCACCACGGCGACACGGAGGTCGGGGCCGGCCTCGCCGACTTCGCGGTCAACGTCTACAGCGGCGATCGGCCGGCCTGGCTCGACCGCGCCCTGCACCGGGCCGTCGACGCCTCCGCGTCCTACCCCGACGTCGTGCCCGCCCGCGACGCGGTCGCTCACCACCACGGTCGCGACACCGACGAGGTCCTCGTCACGGCCGGCGCGGCCGAGGCCTTCTCCCTCGTCGCCCGACTGCGCGAGTGGGCCGAGCCGGCCGTCGTGCACCCGCAGTTCACCGAGCCGCACGCGGCGCTCGAGGCCGCGGGGCACGAGGTGACGGTGGTGCTGTGCCGCCCCGAGGACGGCTTCGCGCTCGACCCGGCCGCGGTGCCCGACGCCGCGGATCTCGTCGTCGTCGGCAACCCGACCAACCCGACCGGCGTCCTGCATCCCGCCGCCGCCGTCCGCCGCCTGCTCAGGCCGGGCCGGTTGGTCGTCGTCGACGAGGCGTTCATGGACGCGGTCCCGGGCGAGGCCGAGTCGCTCGTCGCGGAGCCGCTCGACGGGCTGCTGGTGATCCGCAGCCTCACCAAGCACTGGGCGATCCCCGGGATCCGCGCTGGGTACGTCGTCGGCGACCGCCACGCCGTCACCCGGCTCGCCGACCTCCAGACCCCGTGGGCGGTCTCCACCCCGGCGATCGCCGCCACCGTCGCCTGCACGTCCGACGAGGCCGCCGCCGAGGCCCGCGACCGAGCCGTCGTTATCGCGGGTTGGCGCGACCGCCTCGAGCAGGCGCTCCGTGAGCGCGGCATCGAGCACGTCCCGTCGGCCGCACCGTTCGTGCTCGCCCGCCTCGGCGCCGGCGCCCGGGAGGCGTTGCGCAGCCGCGGGGTCGCCGTACGACGGGCCGACACGTTCCCTGGCCTCGACCGCTCCTGGGCGCGCATCGCCGTCCGCCCGCCGCACCTGACCGCCCGACTCCTCACCGCCCTCGACCAGCTCCCGCGAGCCTGAACAGGAACCCTGATGCCCTACGTCTCCGCCCCTTCCGACATCGCCCGCGGCCACGCCGCCAAGCGGCTCGCCGCCCTGGCCACGCCACCCGGCGCGCTCGGCCGGCTCGGTGAGACCGCCGTCTGGCTGGCCGCGTGCCAGGGCCAGGTGCCACCTGCGCCGCTCGACCGCGTGCGGCTGGTGATCTTCGCCGGCGACCACGGGGTGGCTGCCCACGGTGTCTCGGCGTTCCCGCCCGCGATCACGGGCGCGATGGTGCGCACCTTCCTCGCCGGCAAGGCCGGCGTCAGCGCCCTGGCGCGGACCCACGGGGTCGCCGTACGCGTGCTGGACCTCGGCGTCGACGAGGACTTCGACGACCTCGACGAGTCGACCCGGTCCGCGCTCACGGCCCACAAGGTGCGACGGGGGAGCGGCGCCATCCACCTCGAGGACGCGCTGACCGCCGAGCAGACCCGCGCCGCGCTCGACGCCGGCGCGGCCGTCGCCCGCGAGGAGATCCAGGCGGGCGCGCAGCTGCTCATCAGCGGCGACATGGGCATCGGCAACACCACCCCGGCCTCGGCGCTGGTGGCCGCCGGTCTCGGCCTCCCCGCATCCGAGGTCGTCGGCCGCGGGACCGGCATCGGCGACGAGGCGCTCGTCGGCAAGACAGCCGTCGTCGACGCGGCGCTGGCCCGCGCCGGAGCGCGTACGGCGGACCCGGTCGAGACCCTCACCGCGCTCGGCAGCGCGGACCTGGCCGCCACGACCGGCTACCTGCTCGCCGCCGCGCAGGAGGGCGTCCCGGTGCTTCTCGACGGCCTGATGAGCGTGGCCTGCGCGCTCACCGCCGACCGGGTCGAGCCTGGCGCCGCCGCGTGGTTCGCCGCAGGCCACCGCTCGACCGAGCCGGCTCAGTCCCTGGCCCTGGCCAAGATGGGGCTGGAGCCGCTGCTCGACCTCGGACTGCGTCTCGGTGAGGGGTCCGGCGCCGTGGCCGCCGTCCCGGTCCTGCGCAGCGCCGGCAGCCTGCTGCGCGACGTCGCGCTGCTCTCCGAGCTCTGATGCTGCCCGACGCCTGGCGGCTCGCCGTGGGTACGCTGACCGCGCTGCGGGTGAGCCCGCCGACGACCGTCGACCAGCGGCGGGCAGCCGCGGCGATGGTGCTCGCGCCGGTCGCCGTGCTCCCGCTCGGGCTGGCCGTGCTCCTGGTGGCGGTCGCCGGCTCCGCGCTGGACCTGCCGCCGCTCGTGGTCGCGCTCCTCGCGCTGGGGGCCGTGGCGCTCGGCAACCGGGGGTTCCACCTCGACGGGCTCTCCGACGTGGCCGACGGGCTGGCAGCTTCGTACGACCGGGAGCGCTCGCTCGCCGTCATGAAGACCGGGACCTCGGGTCCGGCCGGCACGGTCGCCGTGGTCCTCGTGCTCGGCCTCCAGGCGGCCGGGCTGGCGGCCGTGCTCGCTCGCGTGGACGGCTGGTGGGCCGGGGCGCTGGCAGGGCTGGCCGTCTGCCTCTCGAGGGCGGCCCTGGCCGTCTGCTGCGCGCGGGGCGTCCGCCCGGCGCGTCCCGACGGCCTCGGCCGTACCTACACGCAGACCGTGTCCCCTGCCGTCGTCGCCGCGGTCTGGCTGGTCGTCGCGGCGGCGCTGGCACTGGTGGGGCGCTGGGCCGGGCTCGGCTGGTGGCGCGGCGTCCTGGGGGCGGCCCTCGCGCTGCTCGTCGTCGGTGTCGTCGTGGCCCGGGCGGTCAGCCGCTTCGGCGGCGTGACCGGCGACGTCTTCGGGGCCTCCGTCGAGGCCGCGCTGGCCACGATGCTGGTGGCGCTGTCATGAGCGGGCGGGCCGTCGGGCTGCTGCTCGGGTACGCCGCCGACCGACTGCTCGGCGACCCCGTGCGCCACCACCCGGTCGCCGGCTTCGGCGCCGTCGCGGACGCCGTCGAGCACCGGCTCTACGCCGACTCGCGGGCGTGGGGCGCCCTCCACACCGCCGCGCTCGTCGGTGGAGCGGTCGCCCTCGGGGCGGCCGCCGAGCGCTCGGCGACCCGGCCGGTCGCTCGCGCGGTCCTCACGGCCGTCGTCACCTGGACCGTCCTCGGCGGACGCTCGCTGGAGCGCGAGGCGGCCGCCGTCCACGGCCAGGTGGTGGTCGAGGACCTGCCCGCGGCCCGGCGTCGGCTGATGCACCTGGTCGGCCGCGACACCAGCGCGCTGGACGAGTCGCAGATCGCGCGGGCCGTGGTCGAGTCGGTCGCCGAGAACACCTCCGACGCGGTCGTCGCCCCCTTGGTGTGGGGCGCCGTCGCCGGGGTGCCGGGGCTCCTCGGCTACCGCGCCGCGAACACGCTCGACGCGATGATCGGCCACCGCAGCGCGCGCTACGAGCGCTTCGGCTGGGCGGCCGCGCGCCTGGACGACGTCCTCAACCTGCCCGGCTCCCGGCTGTCGGGGCTCCTCACTCTCTCGGCCGACCCGCGGCGCGCGCGAGACGCCTGGCGGGCGTGGCGCCGCGACGCCGCCCGGCACCCCAGCCCCAACGCGGGCGTGGTCGAGGCCGCCTTCGCCGGCGCGCTCGGCATCCGGCTCGGCGGGACCAACACCTACTACGGCACGCGGGTCGAGCACCGCGCGGTGATGGGGGACGGCCGTGCGCCGGCGGCGCGCGACATCGTGCGAGCGGTCGCGCTCGCGCGGCGCGTCGGCCTGGGCGCGGCCGGTGTCGCCGCCGTCGCGTCCCTGGTCCCGCTGAGACGGTCGCGACGGGGCCGGCGCTCGTGACCGGGCCGGTGCTGGTCGGGATGTCGGTGGCCGACGTCGACCGTCGCGACGAGCTCGTCCGCGGGGCTGCCGACCTGGGCGGCACGGTCGCCTTCCTGCAGATGGCGGACCCGGCGCTCGCCGCCGAGCTCACCCGCCTCGCCGACGCGGGTGCCCGCGCCATCACGCTCGTCGGTGTCAGCCTCGGGCCGCTCGCACCCGCGCACTCCTGGCTGCGTCGGATCGCGGCCCACTGGTGGCGCGAGCGGGCGGGGGAGCGCCCCGAGATCCGGGTCGCGACGCGGCTCGCCGACAGGGTCGACGCGGTGGTCGACGTACTCACCGAGACGCGGGCGCTCACCGGCACCGAGCCCGGGCTCACCTCGGCCGCCTGGGAAGAAGTCAGCGCACACCGGCACCAGGTGCTGGTCTGTCGCGGCCCGAGATGTACGGCGAAGGGATCGGTCGACAGCCTGCGCGCGATGGTCCTCGCGCTGATGGAGCACCGCCTCGGCGACGACGACGTCCTCCTCGTGCACACCGGCTGCCAGTTCCCGTGCAACCAGGCGCCCGTGGTGAGCGTCCAGCCCGACGACGTCTGGTACGGCCGCGTCGACCCTCCGACCGCGGCGGCGATCGTCGCGGACCATCTCGTGGCCGGCCGACCGGTCGAAGGTCACAGGCTGGCGCGCCGCGCGTCGATGGCGACCGGGGCCGAGGTCCGCTAACGTGTGTGGGCACGCCGGATGTGAGGAAGCCAGTGAGAATCTGGCACGGTCACGCCACTGTGAGAGCCCGTCTGGGTTCGAAGTCAGATCTTCCGCCGCCGTGTTGTCCGCCCGTAGAGGAACGTTGCATTCCCGAAGGAGCATCACGTGAGCGTCACGTCTGCCACCCCTGTTTCCACCCCCTCCCTGCCCACCGTCCCGCTCCGTGAGCTCGCCCCGTGGGCAGTGCTCTTCGGCCTCCTCGCGGCCCTGGTGGTCTTCTTCGTGAGCGCCGACCAGGGCGCGATCTCGATCCCGTCCGGCACGGCGATCCACGAGTGGGTCCACGACGGTCGTCACCTGCTCGGCTACCCCTGCCACTGAGCGCATGACCGCACGCGTTTTCCTGGTGCGTGGCCTCCTGGCCGGGCTTCTGGCCGGACTCGCCACGTTCTTCGTCGCCCATGCCGTCGGCGAGCCCTCCGTCGCGGCCGCCATCGCGCTCGAGGGGTCCCACTCCGAGGACGGCCACAACCACGGCCACAGCCCCGCCGACGGCCACTCACACGCGGAGGACGGCACCGTCGTCTCCCGCCACGACCAGCGCACCTGGGGACTGCTGACCGGCACCGTCGCGGTCGGCACCGCGCTCGGCGGCGTGGTCGCCCTGGTGGCGGCCGCTGTCGCCGGCCGGATGCGTCGCCTCACGCTCGGCCAGTCGACGGCGCTGGTGAGCGCGATCGGCTTCGTGTCGTTCGCGCTCGTGCCGTTCCTCAAGTACCCGTCGACACCGCCCGCCGTCGGGAACGCCGACACGATCGGCAGCCGGACCGGCGCCTACTTCGCCTTCCTGCTCGTCTCGGTCGTGGTCGCCGTCGCGGTCACCGTGCTGGCGGTCAGGCTCGCGCCGAGGATCGGCACCTACGGCGCCGTGGTCGGCGGTGCCCTGGCCTACGTCGCCCTCATGGTGGTCGCGGGGCGGCTCTTCCCGACGGTCAACGAGATCGGCGACTTCCCGGCGGACACGCTCTGGTACTTCCGCCGCGCCTCCCTGATCATCCTCGCCACGATGTGGGCGGCGATCGGCGTGGTTCTCACCGGGCTGCTGCTCCGGCTGCAGTCACGGGAGCGGGTCGTCATCGCCCGACGGGAGCTGGCCGCGTCGCTCTGAGCCGTGTCCGTCGGTGCCGGCGAGCGAGCGGACCCAGGCCACCGCGTCGTCCACGTGGTGCACCGTCGGGACGCCGGCCGGACCGGGCGGACGTCGTACGACGACCACGGGGACGCCCCGCTCGGCGGCGGCCTGCAGCTTCGGCCGCGTGTAGCCGCCGCCCGAGTCCTTCGTGACGACGACGTCGCTGCCGTGCCGGGTCATGAGCGCGCGTTCGACGGCGAGCGTGTAGGGGCCGCGGCTGGTGACCAGCTCCCACGCCGCGGGCAGATCCAGCGACGGGACGTCGACGACGCGCGCCAGGACCGAGCGGTGGGCGAGGGCGGGCACGAAGCGCGCCAGCTCCTGGCGGCCGACGGTCAGGAACGGCCGGGTCCCGAGCGAGGCGGCGAGCGACGCGGCCTCCTCGTGGTCGTCCACGTAGCGCCACGCGGGGTCCGGGTCCCAGCCCGGCCGCTCGAGGCGGAGCAGGGGTACGTCGTCGACAGTGCAGGCGGTCGCGGCGTTCGTCGTCATGCCGAGCGCGAACGGGTGCGTCGCGTCGACGACCGCGTCGTAGTCGGCCAGTGCCGCCCGCAACCCGGGGACGCCGCCGAAGCCACCGATGCGGACCTCGCCCACCGGGAGCCGCGGGCGGGCCACCCGCCCGGCGAGCGACGACGTCACGTCGACGCCGTCGGCGACCAGGCGATCGGCGAGCTCACGCGCCTCGCTGGTCCCGCCCAGGAGCAGCAGCCTCACGATCTGCCTCCCGGCGCCAGCACCGGCAGGTCGGTGGGCGCACCGGAGCGGGCGAGCGTCAGCAGCGCGTCGACGTCCAGGTGCTCCTCGACCAGGTCGCCGAGCCGGTCCAGTCGCGCCGCGCGGGCGGCCGGGAACGACACGGTCGACCCGACGCCGAGGGTCTCGGCGAGGTAGGCCGCGCGGAAGGCATCGTCCTCGAGCCGGCCGTGCACCATCGTGCCGGTCACCAGGCCCCGCGCGGTGTCTCCGGACACCCGCCCGTGGTGGATCTCGTAGCCGGCCGGCTCGTGCAGCCGCAGCGTCTTCTCCTCGTGGAACGTCGTGACCAGGTCGAGGAGGCCGAGTCCCTCGACCCCGACGCCGGGCGTGCCCTCGACCCCCTCAGGGTCCGCGATGGTGCGGCCGAGCATCTGGCAGCCGCCGCAGATCCCGAGGACGGGACGGCCGCGGGCGGCGTGGTCGCGGATCGCGACGTCGAGGCCGCGCGAGCGCAGCCAGGCCAGGTCGGCGATGGTCGAGCGGGTGCCCGGCAGCACGACGAGGTCGGCGTCGGCCAGGTCGCGCGGGTCGGAGACGAAGACGACGTCGAGCTCGGGTTCGAGGCCGAGCGCGTCGACGTCGGTGAAGTTGCTGATCCGGGGGAGCCGGACGACCGCGACCCGCCGTGACGCGGAGCCGGGTGAGCGGCGGCCGTCCAGGTCGAGCGCGTCCTCGGAGTCCAGCCACAGGCCGGCGTCCCAGGGCAGCACGCCGAACACCCGCCGCCCGGTCAGCCCCTCGAGCGCGTCGAGGCCCGGGGAGAGCAGGGACCGGTCCCCGCGGAACTTGTTGACCACGAACCCTGCGACCAGCGCCTGGTCGGCCGCCTCGAGCAGCGCCACCGTCCCGAACATCGCGGCGAACACCCCGCCCCGGTCGATGTCGCCGACGACCACGGTCGGCAGCCCGGCGTGCCGAGCCAGCCCCATGTTCACGTAGTCGCCCGCGCGCAGGTTGATCTCCGCCGGGCTCCCGGCACCTTCGGCCACGATCACGTCGAAGCGCGCCGCCAGGTCGTCGTACGCCGTGTGCGCGGCCGTGGCGAGGTGGCGCCGGCCCGTCTCCCAGTCGGCGGAGGAGACGTCGCCGGCGGGATGGCCCATCAGCACGACGTGGCTGCGGCGGTCGGAGCCGGGCTTGAGCAGCACCGGGTTCATGGCCGGCTCGGGTGCGACGCCGGCCGCGAGCGCCTGCACCCACTGCGCACGCCCGATCTCGGCGTAGGTCCCGTCGGAGGCGGCGCAGACCATCGAGTTGTTGGACATGTTCTGCGCCTTGTAGGGCGCCACCTTCACGCCGCGACGCGCGAACGCACGGCACAGCCCGGTCGTGACCACTGACTTGCCGGCGTCCGACGTCGTGCCGGCGACGAGGAGGCCGGTCATGGGCGCTCCCCGAGTCGGAGTCCCCGGTCAACCGGGTACTCCGGAACTCCCGGGGTGTCACGACACCCCGGGAGTTCCGCACTTCCCTGGGTAGCGCCTCGGAATGTCGACATTCGCGCCCTCACGACGGACGCCTCACGAGGTAGAGGTCCATCAGCCAGCCCGCCGCCGCCTTCGCCCGCTCGCGGGCCGCCTCGATGGCCGGCAGCACGTCGCCGACCCGGCCGGCGACCAGCTCCTCGCCGACGCCGCCGAGGTTCGCGCCCCACCAGATGTCCCAGTCCTCGCAGCCGGCCAGGTCGAGGTGGCGGTTGAGCATCACCACGACGTTGTCCAGTCCGGCCGCGATCTCCTCCTGCAGCCGCCGCCCGGTCGTCACGTGCACCGGCCGGCCGACGTCGTTGAGCACGAGCCGGTGCCGCGCGGCGAGCAGCTGAGGCGCGCTGATGCCCGGCAGGACGTCCCACTCGAGGTCGACAACGCCCCGCGACGCGATCGCCGAGACGATCCGGATCGACGAGTCGTAGAGCGAGGCGTCGCCCCACACGAGCATCGCGGCCGTGCCGCCGCGCTCCGCGAGCACCGCCTCGTACGCCGCCACGCGGGCGTCGTGCCAGTCGCCGACCGCCCGCCGGTAGTCGCCCATGGCGTCCACGTCGGCGCGGTCCCGGCGCGGGTCCGGGACCGCCACCACCGGCACGCCGGCGTCGGCGGCGATCCGGCGGCGTACCGCGAGGAGCTGGTCGTCCTCCGCCTTCTCCGCCGCGAGCACGTAGTCGGCGTCGCGCAGCGCCTCCGCCACCTCGCGGGTCACGTGCTGCGGACCCATGCCGATGCCGAGGATCCGAACGCGGGGTCTCGAGGCTCGCTGCGCTCGCACCTCGACCACCGCGGAACGCTCAGCCATCGACTCGGTCCTCCAGGTCGCCCTCGAGCTCGAGGTAGACCTCCTGCATGGCGGCCATCACCGCCGGGTCGGGCTCGGCCCAGAGGCCGCGGTCCGCGGCCTCGTGCAGCCGCTCGACGATCCCGCGCAGCGCCCACGGGTTGGAGCGGCGCATGAACTCCTGGTTGGCCTCGTCCAGGACGTACTCCGTCGCGAGCTTCTCGTACATCCAGTCGTGCACGACGCCGGCGGTCGCGTCGAAGCCGAAGAGGTAGTCGACCGTCGCGGCCAGCTCGAAGGCGCCCTTGTAGCCGTGCCGCTGCATCGCCGCGATCCAGCGGGGGTTGACCACGCGGGCCCGGAACACGCGGGCGGTCTCCTCCGACAGCGTCCGGGTCCGGATCGCGTCAGGGGACGTCGAGTCGCCGACGTAGGCCTTCGGGTCGGCGCCCGTGAGCGCGCGGACGGTGGCGACCATGCCGCCGTGGTACTGGAAGTAGTCGTCGGAGTCGGCGATGTCGTGCTCGGCGGAGTCGACGTTCTTGGCCGCCACCTTGATGCGCCGGTAGTTGGCGCGCATGTCGTCGGCCGCTGGCGCGCCGTCGAGGTCGCGGCCGTAGGCGAAGCCGCCCCAGGCGGTGTAGACCTCGGCCAGGTCGTCGTCGTCACGCCACGAGCCGGCCTCGATGACCTGCAGGATCCCGGCGCCGTAGGACCCGGGCTTGGACCCGAAGATCCGTGTCGTGGCGCGGCGCAGGTCACCGTGCGAGGCGAGGTCGGCCCGGGCGTGCGCCCGCACGAAGTTCTGCTCCAGCGGCTCGTCGAGCTCGGCGACCATGCGCACCGCGTCGTCGAGCATCGCGACGACATGAGGGAAGGCGTCGCGGAAGAACCCGGAGATGCGCACCGTGACGTCGATGCGCGGGCGCCCCAGCTCCTCCAGCGGTACGACGACCAGCCGGCCGACCCGCCGCGACGCCTCGTCCCACTCGGGCCGCACGCCGAGCAGCGCGAGCACCTCGGCCACGTCGTCGCCGGAGGTGCGCATCGCGGAGGTTCCCCAGACGGACAGGCCGACCGACGCCGGGTAGCCGCCGGTCTCCTCGACGTAGCGCTGCAGCAGCGAGTCCGCCATCGCCACGCCGGTCTGCCACGCCAGCCGACTGGGGACGGCACGGGGGTCGACCGTGTAGAAGTTGCGCCCGGTCGGCAGGACGTTGACGAGGCCGCGCAGCGGCGATCCGGACGGGCCGGCGGGCACGAAGCCGCCGTCCAGCGCGTGCAGGACCGCGTCGAGCTCGTCGGTCGTGCGCGCCAGCCGGGGGACGACCTGCTCGGCCGCGAACGCCAGGACCCGACATACCTCGGGGTCGTCGTGCAGCGTCTCGACGACGGCCCGGTCCCAGTCCGCCTTCTCCATGGCCTCGACCAGGTCGCGGGCCTGCGCCTCGAGGAGGTCGGTCTCGACACGCTCGCTGGCGCTCGCTGCTCGACCAACGGGACTGGTGTCGGATCCTTCGGTGGTCGAGGAGCCCGAGCCCCTGGGCGAGGGCGCGTCGAGACCTGCGAGCGCCGCCCGCAACCCCGGTACCGCGTTCCCGACGCCACCCCACACCTGCGCCGCGCGCAGGATCGAGAGCACCAGGTTGACCCGGGCCTCGCCGGTCGGTGCAGCGCCCAGGACGTGCAGGCCGTCCCGGATCTGGGCGTCCTTGATCTCGCAGAGCCACCCGTCGACGTGCAGCAGGAAGTCGTCGAACTCCTCGTCGTCCGGTCGGTCCTCCAGCCCCAGGTCGCGGTGCATCTCGGCGGCGTGCATCAGCTGCCAGATCTCGCCGCGGACCGCCGGGAGCTTGGCCGGGTCCATCGCCGCGACGTTGGCGTGCTCGTCGAGGAGCTGCTCGAGCCGGGCGATGTCGCCGTACGACTCGGCGCGCGCCATCGGTGGGACCAGGTGGTCGACGATCGTGGCGTGCGCCCGGCGCTTGGCCTGCGCACCCTCGCCGGGGTCGTTGACGAGGAACGGGTAGATCAGCGGCAGGTCGCCGAGCGCCGCATCCGGCCCGCAGGAGGCGGAGAGGGCGGCGTTCTTGCCCGGCAGCCACTCCATCGAGCCGTGCTTGCCCAGGTGGACCACGGCGTCCGCGCGGAAGCCGTGCTCCAGCCAGCGGTACGCCGCCAGGTAGTGATGGCTCGGCGGGAGGTCAGGATCGTGGTAGATCGCCACGGGGTTCTCGCCGAACCCGCGCGGGGGCTGGATGAGGATCACGACGTTGCCCGCCCGCAGCGTCGCCAGGACCAGCGCCCCGTCGTCGTCGACGTACAGGCCGCCCGGCGACTCGCCCCACGCCTCGACCATCGCATCGCGCAGGTCGGCGGGCAGGTCGGCGGTCCACGCGTCGTAGTCGGCCCTGCTGATCCGGACGTGCGCGTCGGAGAGCTGCGCCGACGTCAGCCACTCCTCGTCCTGCCCGCCCGCGGCGATGAGCGCGTGGATGAGCGCGTCGCCGGCCTCGGTCTCGTTGGTCTCGATACGCTCGCTGGCGCTCGCTGCTCGACCGTCGGAGTGTTCGCTGGTCGAGTAGCCCGAGCCGCTAGGCGAGGGCGTATCGAGACCATCGAGGATCCGCGTGACGACGTTGTCGCCGCCCAGGTCGTAGCCCTCGTCCCGCAGCCGGCGCAGCAGGCGGATCGCGGAGACCGGGGTGTCGAGGCCGACGGCGTTGCCGATCCGGGCGTGCTTGGTGGGGTAGGCGGACAGCACCAGCGCTAGCCGCTTGTCGTGGGAGGGGATGCGCCGCAGGCGCGCGTGGTTGACCGCGATCCCCGCCACCCGCGCGGCGCGCTCGGGGTCCGCGACGTAGCGTGGCAGGCCGTCGGCGTCGATCTCCTTGAACGAGAACGGCGCGGTGATGAGGCGCCCGTCGAACTCCGGGATCGCGATCTGGCTGGCCGAGTCCAGCGGCGTCACGCCGTCGTCGGAGGCCTCCCACTCCGCCCGGCTGCTGGTCAGGCACAGGCCCTGGAGGACGGGGATGTCGAGGGCGGCCATCCGCTCCACGTCCCAGGCCTCGTCGTCGCCGCCGGCGCTGGCGCCCGCCGGCACGCTGCCGCCGGCCGCGAGGACGGTCACGACCAGCGCGTCGAGGGTGCCGAGGGCCTCGTACAGCTCGTCGGGCGCGGAGCGGAGCGAGCCCGCGAAGACCGGCACGCCGACCGCCCGTCCGGTCGCGTCGATCGCGTCGGCGAGGGCGTGGGCGAAGGCGTTGTTGCCGCTGGCCTCGTGGGCGCGGTAGTAGAGCACGCCGATCCGGGGGCGGGTCTCGACACGCTCGCTGGCGCTCGCTGCTCGACCAACGACCGGTTGGCGCTCGGAGAAGCCCCAGGCCGGGATGGCCGCCGGCGGCTCGAAGCCCTCGCCCGTCAGCAGGACGGTGTCGGAGAGGAACGCGTGCAGCTGGGTGAGGTTGCCGGGACCGCCCTCGGCCAGGTAGCGGTGGGCCTGCGCCGCGACGCCGATCGGCACCGTCGAGAGCTCCATCAGCTCCGCGCTGGGCTGTTGCTCGCCGCCGAGGACGACGAGGGGAGTACCGGCCTCGCGGACGGCGTCGAGGCCCGGCCACAGGTCGTGTGGCGACCCGAGCAGCCGTACGACGACCAGGTCGGCGCCGTCGGCCAGCGACCCGAGCTCGGGGTCGGTCGCGCGGGCCGGGTTGGCCCAGACGTAGTCGGCACCGCTGGCGCGTGCCGAGAGCAGGTCGGTGTCGGACGTGGACAGCAGCACGATGCGCACGGCGCAGGGTCCTCCTTCGGGGTTCTCGCCCCGTCGAACGGTCGGATGGACCCGTGGCCAGTGTCTGGCTGCGCCGACTCCGAGGAGCCGACGTCACAGTGGCGGAACCGCCCCGGAGTCGCACCGGGTTCCTGCGCCACGAGCAGGTGGCAGCCTACGGCAGGTCCGGGACGCGAGATGATGGTGGGACATCCCGCTCCTGAGGAGGCGACCGTGACCGACGACCCGGAGCTCGTCGACGCGTTCATCCGTGCCAGCCGCGCGCTGGTCGGCGTCGCCGTACGCTCGATCGCGGCGGCACCGGTCGCGCTCACCGCGCCCCAGCACCGCGCGCTCGTCCTGGTCGCGTCGGGACGTGCCGACAGCGTCAGCATGCTGCAGGAGCACCTCGGCATCAACCAGTCGAACGTCAGCCGCCTGGTCGTGCGTCTCGAGCGACTGGGCCTGGTCGAGCGCCGGCGGTCCAGCGCCGACGCGCGCACCGTCGTCATCAGCGTGACGCCGCTGGGGCGGGACGCGCTGGACGCGGTCAACCGACGGCGGCGGGCCGAGATCTCCGGCGTCCTGGCCGCGATGGACGCCCGGGACCGCGTCGACGCGGTCCGCGTGATGCGCGCCTTCGACGCCGCGGCCCGCGAGACCGACGACGGGGGATGGCCGGTCGACGGCGCCTGACGCACAGTCCATGCGCCTGGGCATGGGTCGGTGGTGACGCGGGGTACCGAACCCCCATGGTCGCCTCGGCGTCGTCCCGCCCGCACACCCTCAGCGAGTACGCACTGCTCATGGAGACCGCCCCCCAGCTCCGCCGCGCCGGCGTCGGCGCGGAGGGCGTCGACGCAGAGGAGAGGTGAGATGGCACAGGACCGTCAGCGCGTGGTCGTGGTGACCGGCGCATCGGGAGGGATCGGACGGGCGACCGCCCGCGCGTTCGCGGAGCGGGGCGACGCCGTCGCGCTGCTGGCCCGCGGCGAGGAGGGCCTCGACGGAGCCGCCGCCGACGTGCGGAAGGCGGGCGCCCGAGCCCTGCCGATCAGCGTCGACATGGCCGACCACGAGGCCGTCGAGTCGGCGGCCGAGCAGGTCGAGGCCGAGCTCGGCCCGATCGACGTGTGGGTCAACGTCGCGTTCAGCTCCGTCTTCGCCCGCTTCATGGACGTGAAGGCGGAGGAGTACGAGCGCACGACCCGCGTCACCTACCTCGGCTACGTCAACGGCACCCGGTCGGCGCTGACCCGCATGCTGCCCCGTGACCGTGGCGTCGTGGTCCAGGTCGGGTCAGCGCTGGCCTATCGCGGCATCCCGCTCCAGTCGGCCTACTGCGGCGCCAAGCACGCGGTCCAGGGCTTCCACGAGTCGGTGCGCACCGAGCTGCTGCACGACCGCAGCAACGTCCACGTCACCATGGTCCAGATGCCGGCGGTCAACACGCCGCAGTTCCAGTGGGTGCTGTCGCGGCTGCCGCGGCGCGCCCAGCCGGTGCCGCCGATCTACCAGCCCGAGGTCGCCGCCGACGCCGTGCTCTACGCCGCCGACCATCCGCGCCGCCGGGAGTACTGGGTCGGCGGGTCGACAGCGCTCACGCTCATCGCCAATGCCGTCGCCCCGGGCCTCCTCGACCGCTACCTGGCTCGCACCGGCCTCGAGTCCCAGCAGACCGACCAGCGCCAGCCGGCCGACCAGCCGGCGAACCTGTGGGAGCCCGCTGACGGCACGGACGGGCACGACTACGGCGCGCACGGGACGTTCGACGACCGATCCAAGCACCGCTCCCTGCAGCTGTGGGCCTCCCAGCACCACGCCACCGTCGGCGCCGCGCTGGCGGGAGCCGCGGCAGGAGCGGCCATCGCCCTCGGGAGGAGCCGGAGATGACGGCGGTCGCCGAGGGCACCGGCCTGCTCGAGCGGCTGCGCGACCGGGTCGACGGGGAGGTCCTGTTCGACGCGGGGACCCGGGCGGCGTACTCCACCGACGCCTCGAACTTCCGCCAGGTGCCGCTCGGCGTGGTCACGCCACGCACCGTCGAGGCGGCGGCCGAGGCGGTGGCCGTCTGCCGCGAGCTCGGCGTGCCGGTCGTCTCCCGGGGCGGCGGAACCAGCCTGGCCGGCCAGGGCACCAACGCGGCCGTCGTGCTCGACTTCTCGCAGCACTGCAACCGGCTGCTCTCGGTCGATGCCGAGCACCGCCGCTGCGTGGTCGAGCCGGGCATCGTGCTCGACGACCTCAACCGTCAGCTCGAGCCGACCGGGCTGCGCTTCGGCCCGGAGCCGGCGACCCACCCGAACTGCACCCTCGGCGGGATGATCGGCAACAACTCCTGCGGCGCCACGGCGCAGCGCACCGGCAAGGTCGTCGACAACATCGCCTCGCTCGACGTACTGCTCCACGACGGCACCAGGTTCACCTGCGGGCCGACGAGCGACGAGGAGTGCGCCGAGATCGCGGCCGGGAACGACCGCCGCGCGGAGCTCTACCGCGCCCTCCGCGACCTGCGCGACGAGAACCTCGCGCTGATCCGCACGCGCTACCCGAAGATCCCGCGGCGGGTCTCGGGCTACAACCTCGACTCGCTGCTGCCCGAGCACGGCTTCGACGTGGCAGGGCTCCTCGTCGGCAGCGAGTCGACGCTCGTCACCGTCCTCCGGGCCGAGCTGAAGCTCGTGCCGCGCGTCAAGGAGCGCACGCTCGTCGTGCTCGGCTTCCCCGACATCGCGAAGGCGGCCGACGCGGTGCCGGCGATCGTCGAGCACGGACCGATCGCGCTCGAGGGCGTCGACCACTACCTGATCCACGACGAGCAGATGAAGGGGATGAACAAGCAGGGGGTGCACGAGCTGCCGAAGGGCAGCGGCTTCCTCATGGTGCAGTTCGGCGGCGACACCAGCGCGGAGGCCGACGCCCACGCCCACGACATGCTCCACGCGCTGGGGGAGACCGAGCACGACCCCGACGTCGTCTTCTACGACGACCCCGCCCGCGAGGACGAGCTCTGGCAGGTCCGGGAAGCGGGCCTCGGCGCGACCGCGCACGTGCCGCACAAGCGCGACACCTTCGAGGGCTGGGAGGACTCGGCGGTGCCGCCGGAGCGGCTCGGCGACTACCTGCGCGACCTGCGCAGCCTCTACGACGAGTTCGGGTACGCCGACGACACCGGCCCCGCCCTCTACGGCCACTTCGGCCAGGGTTGCGTGCACACCCGTATCCCCTTCGACCTCTACAGCACCGAGGGCGTCGCGAGCTACCGCCGCTTCCTCGAGCGCGCCGCCGACCTCGTCGTCTCCTACGGTGGGTCGCTCTCGGGGGAGCACGGCGACGGTCAGACGCGCGGCGAGCTCCTCCCCAAGATGTTCGGGCAGGACGTCGTCGCGCTGTTCGGCGAGGTGAAGCGCGTCTTCGACCCGCACGACCTCATGAACCCCGGCAAGGTCGTGCACCCCTCGCCGTTGGACGCCCACCTCCGCCTCGGCGGACTCTGGTCGCCGCAGCAGCACCAGCAGCTCCACTTCGCCTTCCCGCAGGACGGCGGGTCGTTCAGCGAGGCGGCCAACCGCTGCGTCGGCGTCGGCAAGTGCCGCAAGCTGGTCAATGAGGGCGGCACCGTGATGTGCCCGTCCTACCAGGTCACCCGGGAGGAGCGACACTCCACGCGCGGCCGGTCCCGGCTGCTGTTCGAGATGCTCGACGGGCACGGCGACGGCCCGATCAAGGACGGCTGGCGCTCTGAGGAGGTGCTCGACGCACTCGACCTGTGCCTGGCCTGCAAGGGCTGCAAGAGCGACTGCCCGGCGAATGTCGACATGGCCACCTACAAGGCCGAGTTCCTCGCCCACCACTACCGGCACCGGCTGCGCCCCCGCGCCGACTACGCGATGGGCTTCCTGCCCGATCTGGCGCGCGCGGTCGAGCGGTTCGGGCTGGCCCGCACGGTGAACGCCCTGACCAGCATCCCGTGGGTACGCCGGGCGGCGACCCGTGCCGCCGGCCTCGAGGACCGGCACGTGCCGACGTTCGCGACGCAGACGCTCCAGCAGTGGTGGGCCGAGCGCTCGGCCGGAGGCGGACCGCGGCCCGCGGTGTCTCGCGGCAGCGTCCTGCTCTGGCCCGACACCTTCACCAACCGCTTCCATCCCGAGGTCGGCCGAGCCGCCGTCGCGGTCATCGAGGACGCCGGCTGGACCGTGACCATGCCCAGCGAGCCGCTGTGCTGCGGGCTGACCTGGATCTCGACCGGTCAGCTCACCACCGCCAAGAAGCGGCTGCGCCGGACGGTGGCCGCGCTGGCGCCGCACGTGCGCGCCGGCGGCCTCGTCGTCGGTCTCGAGCCGAGCTGCACGACCGTGTTCAGGTCCGACGCCGCCGAGCTGCTGTCGGAGAACCAGGACGTCCACCGGCTGCGCGACCACACCGTCACGCTCGCCGAGCTGCTCACCCAGCACTCCCCGGGCTGGGAGCCGCCACGGCTCGACGGCACGCACGGGCTCGCGCAGGTGCACTGCCACCAGCACGCCGTCCTCAGGTGGGACGCCGACGCCGACCTGCTGTCCCAGGCCGGCGCCGACATCGAGCACCTGGACTCCGGCTGCTGCGGGCTGGCCGGCAACTTCGGCTTCACCGCCGGCCACGGCGGGGTCAGCCAGGCGCTGGCCGAGCAGACGCTCGTCCCGCGGCTGCGCGAGGCACCGGCCGAGACCGTCGTACTCGCCGACGGCTTCTCGTGCCGCACCCAGATCGACGAGTTCGACCCGAGTGGCCACCACGGCCTCCACCTCGCCCAGCTGCTGGCCCAGGGGCTGGGGCACGACGACCACTGACACCCGATCACGAAGGAGCCTCCCCGATGAGCACGAAAGTCGCCGACCATCTGCTCACCCGTCTGCGCGAGTGGGGCGTCGACCAGGTCTTCGGCTATCCCGGCGACGGGATCAACGGCCTGCTCGGGGCGTTCTCCCGCGCCGACGACGAGCCTCGGTTCATCCAGGCGCGGCACGAGGAGATGGCCGCCTTCGAGGCGGTGGGCTACGCCAAGTTCAGCGGCAAGCCGGCCGTCTGCATGGCGACCTCGGGCCCCGGCGCGATCCACCTGCTCAACGGCCTCTACGACGCCAAGCTCGACCACGTGCCGGTCGTGGCGATCGTCGGCCAGACCAACCGGACGGCGATGGGTGGCAGCTATCAGCAGGAGGTCGACCTGCTGAGCCTCTTCAAGGACGTGGCCAGCGACTACGTGCAGATGGTGACCGTCCCCGAGCAGCTGCCCAACGTCATCGACCGCGCGCTGCGGATCGCGATGGCGCGGCAGGCTCCGACGGCCGTGATCATCCCCAACGACGTCCAGGAGCTGGACTACGCCGCCCCGACGCACGCCTTCAAGATGGTGCCCTCCAGCCTGGGCGTCAGCTGGCCGTCCGTCGACCCCGACGACGCAGCCGTCCGGGCCGCCGCCGAGATCCTCAACGCGGGCAAGAAGGTCGCCCTCCTCATCGGGCAGGGGGCGCGCGGCGCGGCCGACGAGGTCGCGCTGGTCGCCGACCTGCTCGGCGCGGGAGTCGCCAAGGCGCTGCTGGGCAAGGACGTGCTCTCCGACGAGCTGCCGTTCGTGACCGGCTCGATCGGTCTCCTGGGGACCCGGCCGAGCTTCGAGATGATGCGCGACTGCGACACCCTGCTCACCGTGGGGTCGAACTTCCCCTACACCCAGTTCATGCCGGAGCTGGGGCAGGCCCGTGCGGTCCAGATCGACATCGACGGCGCCATGATCGGGCTGCGCTACCCCTACGAGGTCAACCTCGTCGGCGACGCCGCCCGCACGCTCAAGGCCCTCATCCCGCTGCTCCAGCGCAAGGAGGACCGCGGCTGGCGGGAGACGATCGAGGGCAACGTGGCGCGCTGGTGGGACGTGATGGAGTCCGAGGCGCAGGTCGAGGCGAAGCCGATCAACCCGATGCTGCTCTTCCACGAGTTCTCGCGCGTGGCGCCGGAGGACGCCATGATCGCCGCCGACAGCGGCTCGGCGGCCAACTGGTACGCCCGCCAGGTCAGGATGCGCGGGCGGATGCGGGGCACGCTCTCCGGCACGCTCGCGACGATGGGGCCCGGCGTGCCCTACGCCATCGGCGCGAAGTTCGCCCACCCGGACCGGCCGGCGATCGCGTTCGAGGGCGACGGCGCGATGCAGATGAACGGCCTCGCCGAGCTGCTCACCGTCGCCCGCTACTGGAAGGACTGGACCGACCCCCGACTCGTCGTGGCCGTCCTGCACAACAACGACCTCAACCAGGTCACCTGGGAGCTGCGCGCGATGGGCGGCACGCCCGACTTCGTCGAGTCGCAGGCACTCCCGGAGACGTCGTACGCCGGCTTCGCCGCCTCGATCGGGCTCGGGGCGCTGACGGTCACCGACCCGGCGGAGCTGCCGGCGGCGTGGGCGGAGGCGCTGTCGGCCGACCGGCCCTACGTGCTCGACGTGCACTGCGACCCGGACGTGCCGCCGATCCCGCCGCACGCGGACTTCGCGCAGATGAAGAGCATGGCCGCCGCGCTCATGAAGGGCGACACGTCCCGGTGGGGCGTCATCAAGGAGGGTCTGAAGACGAAGGCGCAGGAGCTGTTCCCGCAACGCGACGATGACTGATCGACGATGACTGATCCGAGGGTCGCCTCGGTGGCGGCGACCGCCTACACCGTGCCGACCGACCAGCCGGAGGCCGACGGCACGATCGCGTGGGACCACACGACCGTGGTGGTCGTCGAGGCGCGGGCAGAGGACGCCGTCGGCACCGGCTGGACGTTCGCGCCCGCGTCGGGGGCGCACGTCGTCGCCGACGTCCTGGCGCCCGTCGTCGAGGGCCGTTCCGCACTGGCGCCGGCGACGGCCCAGGCCGCGATGGTCAGGGCCGTGCGCAACGCCGGCCGGGTCGGCCTGGTCGGGACGGCGATCTCGGCGGTGGACATCGCGCTGTGGGACCTCGGCGCGCGGCTGCAGGACATCCCGCTGACCCGCTGGTGGGGCGTCGAGCCGCGGCCGGTCCCGGTCTACGGGAGCGGTGGCTTCACGACGTACTCCGACGGCGACCTGCGCGCCCAGCTCGCCGGCTGGGTCGACCAGGGCATCCCGCGGGTGAAGATCAAGATCGGCGAGTCGTGGGGCAGCTGCGAGCGACGCGACCTGGAGCGCACCGCCCTCGCGCGGCGGGTCGTCGGGCACGACGTGGAGCTCTACGTCGACGCCAACGGCGGCTACACCGCCGGCCAGGCGGTCCGGATGGGCCGTCGGTTCGACGACCTCGGTGTCAGGTGGTTCGAGGAGCCGGTCAGCTCCGACGACCTGGCCGGGCTGGCCACCGTACGGGCCGGCGTGACGGCCGACGTGACCGCGGGGGAGTACGGCTACGACCTCGCCACCCTCGCGCGGCTCGCCCCGGTGGTCGACTGCCTCCAGGTCGACGTGACGCGGTGCGGCGGCTACACGGAGTGGTTCCGCGTCGCCGCCGTGGCCGCTGCCCACGGTCTCGACGTCTCGGCCCACTGTGCGCCCTACCTCACCGCCCCGGTCGCCGCCGCCACCCCGCGCCTGCGACACCTCGAGTGGTTCCACGACCACGTCCGCATCGCGCGCGAGCTCGTCGAGGGGTACGCCGACCCGGTCGACGGCGCCCTGCTCCCGCTCGACGGGCCCGGCCACGGGCTGCGGCTGCGGCGGGAGGCCGCCGAGCGCTACCGGGTGGCGTGAGGTCGCGGGTCGGGTGGGGCGGCTCGCTGCAGGTTCATCGAGGTATGCAGCCGAATGCGCACCTCCCGCGCGGAGTTCCGCCCGGGAAGCGTCCACTCGGCTGCATACCTCGATGAACAGTCAGCAGCGCTAACCCCGCACCGGCGGAGCGGAGGGCGGGGCCGAAGGCGGCGGGTACGTCGGCCCGGGAGCCGGTCCCGGGGGCGAGGCGGTGGTGTGAGCGGTCGACGGTGCACTCGACGGTGCACTCGAAGCCGCACCCGGCCCCATGCCCGTGGCCGGCTGCCACGGGGAGGGCTCGGCGCCGTACTGCCGACCCTGCTCGGAGGTCCGGATCAGCCCGGTCAGCCACTCGATGACGGCGTGCACCGCCCAGGCCGCGAAGGCGTAGACGATCATCGCGAAGAGCACCGAGGTGTCGAGGACCGCGCGGACGTCGTCGTTCGCGCTCACGTTGAGGTGGATCGGCGTGAACATCCCGCGGAAGGGCTCCATGGCACGGTCCAGGGAGCGGTAGACCCAGGCCACGAACGACGCGTCGGGGTTGGCGCCGAACAGCAGCAGCACGAAGCCGAGCGTGAGGACCACCTCGGTGACGACGACGTAGGCGTAGACCACCCAGACCAGGGTCCGCAGGCCGAGGAGCAGCAGACGCCGCTGCGGATGTGCCGGTCGCGCCGGCCTCGGCGCTGCGACGGGTGGGACGGTCACGACACGACACCATCAGGGGAGACGGCGGTGCGACCTCCCCCGAAGCGGGTGGCTCAGGGCGTTCTCCGATGTTCGGGACGACCCAGGTCCTGGCCTCGCGACTCGCGCCGCGTCTCCCGGCGCACCTCCCGACGCTCCTCGCGCCGCTCGACCCGGCTGGCGGCGGCCTCGCGCATGCGCCGGGTGATCAGCCCGGCGGCGCCGGCGATGACGACGACGTTGTAGACCATCTGGATCAGCACGAGGACACGGGCCGTCTGGCCGACGGCGTGCACGTCGCCGTACCCGACCGTGAGCAGCGTCGACATCGTGAAGTAGAGCGCGTCGACCCGCGTCCCGAGCTCGGCGACCTGGCCGGGGTCGCGCTGCTCCAGGACGTAGAAGGCCAGCGAGAAGCCCAGCACGCCGACGACGAGCGCGAGCAGGAGTGCGTCGATACGGCGCTCGGGGTGCGCCAGCTGTGCCCGGATCTGCCAGACGACGACAGCCGTGAGCACGAGCAACATCAGGGCGGACAGCAGGAGGCGCACCACGTCGGTGCGCTGCGGGGCGGCGGTGACGGGGACGACGAAGTAGAGGCCGACGACGAGCGCGAACGCCGTCGTCATGCCCACCACCCGTCGCCACTCGGACATCGCCTCGATCCTGTCCCTGTCGGGTCGTCGGCCAGTTCACCCTCTCCGGGTGACAGGGAGACCCGCCGGTCGGCGCGACGCTGGCGGTCGATGGACCTCGTCGCCCTCCGCCGCCGGCTCACGGACACGGTCGAACGGATCCCGATCCTCGGCCGCCTGCTGAGCGAGTTCGTGCGCATCGAGTTCATCGACCGCTGCATGCTCATCGCGGCACAGGCGCTCCTCGCGCTCGTCCCGATGCTCATCGTGCTGGCCGCCTTCTTCCCCCGGCTCACCGCAGGCGCGCTCGACCAGCTGACCGCCGCGGCCGGCCTCGGCAAGACAGGGTCGGACAACGTGAGCGGCCAGCTCGACAGCGCCCAGGTACGCGCTCAGACGGGTGTCGTCGGCATCGTGGTCACGCTGTTCTCAGCGACGAGCTTCGCGCGTGCGCTGGAGCGGATGCTCGAGCGCGTCTGGGACCAGCCGCACATCGGCGGCCTCGCCGGGACGCGTCGGTGCTTCCTGTGGCTGATCGGCTGGCTGGTCGGTCTCCAGCTCCTGGCCGCGGCGCGGGCCCTGCTGGGCGGCGGCTTCGTGGCCGACGTCCTCGGCATCGGGGTGCACGCGGTCGCGATGTGTGCGATCTGGTGGCTCACCGCGTGGCTGCTGCTGTTCGGCCGCGTCGGCTGGTGGCAGCTGGCCCTCGGAGCCGTGCTGGCCGGCGCGCTGACCGTCCTCTACAGCCACGCCGCCGCGCTGCTGATGCCGCCGTACGTCGCCGCGAGCACGCGTCAGTTCGGCACGCTCGGCCTGATCCTGGCCGTGTCCACGTGGCTGATCGGACTCGCCGCCGTGGTCGTCGGCAGCGCGCTCGTCGGGCGCGTGGTCACTGAGGACCCGTCGGTGCGGAGGCTGATGGGGACGCTTCGGGAGCGGCTGGCCGGGCGAGCAGCTCGACCAGCAGGAGGATCACCGCGGCGACGGCCAGCAGGACGAGCGTGAACGCGCCGGTCGGGTGGTCCCGCATCACGTAGACCAGCAGCGCCCCGCCGAGCACCACGCCACGGATCGCGTTGCGGTAGGAGTCGAGCGCGACGCCGAGGCGGCCGGTGTCGAGGCCGGCGCGGGCGGTTCCGCCGCGGACGACCTCGATCATGCCCGACGTGCCCCGGCGGACCGTGACCGCCGTACGGCTGGGACCGCTCACCCAGGCGATGAACGCGACCGCCAGCGAGAGCACGAGGATCGCGCGCAGGTTGAGCCGGATGAACCATGCCAGCTGGTCGTAGATGGCTCCGGCCGCATCAGCAGGCAGCTGGTCCGCCGGCACGGCGTCGAGATAGACGGACCGGAACGCGTTGAGCGCGACGCCCAGCAGCAGCATCGAGGCCGCCAGCGTGATCGCGCCCGCCACGAGGGTGCGCCGCCGGGACCGGCCGACGAGGACCGCGCCGATCAGGCAGACCAGCGCGAGGATCGGCAGCAGCGTGTTCACCGCGCTGAGGAGACGGAAGCCGGTCTGTGCCTTCTCGAGGTCGGCGGACTGGAACACGGTGAACTGGGCCTGCACGTCGGGCAGCTTCTCGACGAGGGTGAAGCCGCGGTCCACGAGTCTGGTCTTGACCGTCTCGATGATCGTCGCGAGGTTGATGCTCACGACGCCGTTGCTGACGTCGACGGTGTCGCTGCCCTTGCCGGTCAGCACGGCGACCATCTGGGTGTGCGCTTCCCGGTTGGCCTGCTCCCACGCCTGGCTGAAGGCGTCCGACTGCACGATCGCCGTGACCTGCCGGGAGATGAAGTCCTGGATGGCATTGGCCAGCGGCCCGCTCAGGGCCTGGAGGCTGGTCGCCGCGAGCGGCGGCAGGCCGCGCTGGGAGAGGGCCCCGACCGCCTGGTCGGTGACCTGGCGTACGTCGAGCCGGGAGACGATCTCGGTGGTGATCCGGTCGGCCACCGCGCGCTGCACGGCGGGATCGTGGGCCAGCGGCGCCACGGTGGAGACGTAGCGATCCGTGTCCGACACCTCGTCGTGGGCCCACCGGGCGACGACCGCCAGCGGAGCGAGGATCGCCATCGCCACGATGAGGAGCGTGGCGATGAAGGTCCGCCAGGCGCCGGTCCGACGAGCGCCCGACTGAGGCTCGAGCTCGGCGAGCTCGGCGCGCAGCTGGTCCGCCCGCTGCCGACGGTCGGCCGGGGTCTCGGCCGGAGGCTCGGTCGTAGCCATCGGCTGATCGCCTCCTCAGAGTGCCGGTGCGGGCGGAGGAGAGGCGGAGGTCGTCCCGGTGCTCTCGCGAGAGCGCCGCGCGCGCAGTCGGAGGGCCGCCACCACCCCCAGCAGCCCTGTGAGGATCAGCCACACGGAGGTGACGAACACGAGGACGCCGAGTGACAGGTGAGGGTCCACGAGCAGGAAGCCGCCCGCGAGGACACTGATGCCGCCGGAGAAGAGGTCCCACGCCCGCCGTTCCGGGACCGGCGCGACGACCGCTCGCACGAGGTCGATCACGCCCGACACCAGCCACCAGACGCCGAGGATCAAGGTGATCGCGAGGAGGGTCTGGAGCGGGTCGCGCAGGCAGAGGAGCCCCACGATGAGGGCGATCGCCCCGGTCAGGCCGAGGACCAGGCGCAACGAGGTATCCAGGCCCGACGAGGCGAGGGCGCCGATGATGCGGACCACTCCGGAGACCAGGAACTGCACGCCGATCAGGACCGCGACCACGGTGAGCGTCTCGTCGGGCCACACCGCCAGGGTGATGCCGAGCCCGAGGCTGACCAGGCCGTAGGCCATGACGAGGCCCCAGTGGTCGGCCAGCACGCTGATCGCTGTCGGTAGGCCGGTCGGTCGCCCTTCGGGACCGTCGAAGCCGGCGTACTGCTCGTCGGACATGGCCACCTCCGGACGTGAGTCCTGACCAAGCCATCGTGTTGCGAGGCCCCCGGCCCGTCCTCGCCCGAATCGGGTGGGCGCCTCAGAAGAGGTTGAGGTTGCGTGCGACGGCGAGCGCCTGGCTGCGCCGCGACGCGCCGAGCTTGCTGTAGAGGCTCGACACGTGCGTCTTGACGGTGTTCTCCGAGAGGAAGAGCGTGCTCGCGATGTCGGCGTACGTCGCGCCGCGAGCGAGCTCGCCGAGCACCTCCCGCTCGCGCGGACTGAGCAGGGGTGGCACGACGACCGCGGTGGTGACGCTGCGCTCGCGCGGCGAGGGCGTGCGCGAGGCGTAGACCGCGCTGAGGTCGGGCCGGCGCGCGCCGGCGGCCGCCAGATCCTGGACCCAGGACGACCGCGTGCTCGAGGCGAGCCGCGGGAGCAGCGTGGCCATCGGCGTGCCCTGGCGGGTCCAGCCGAGGAAAGGCACCGAGTTGCGGCGTACCTCGGTCGCCGTCGCCGCGTCCGCGAGGAGCGCGAACGCCCGCGCGTGTTCGCCCAGGGCGTCGAGGAGCTGGGCGCCGCAGGCGAGCGCGAGCGCCCGCACCGGCGGCTGCGAGTACGCCGCATCAGCGGCCGCGGCGTCGAACGCGGCGACGGCGCGGCGCCGGTCGCCGGCCAGGTCGGCGGCCAGGCCGGCGACGAGCTCGGCCTCGCCCCGAGCGCCGAGCGCGGCGAGCGACTTCTGCAGGACGGGGAGCCCCCACTGGTCGCCGGACACGGCGGCCAGGAACGCCCGCTCGATGAGGAGCACGACGCGGAGGTGGTCCGGGAGCCTCGACTCGTGCAGCATCGCCGTCTCCGACGGCATCGTGAGGATGCGCTCGGCCTCGGCGACCGAACCGCGCTGCAGCGCGATCCGCGCATCGCGGATCCAGAGCCAGAACTTCGTGGTGAGGTCAGCGCTGTGGACGCGGCTGCTCGCGGGTGGATCCGGCACGGCGATGGGGTCGTCCGGCCACGGAACGTCGACGTGCGTGCTGAGGAAGAGCGTGAGCATCGCGCGCGACGGCGCGAACCGCGTGTGCCAGACGTCGGGCTCGTCCAGGCGACCGAGCGCGTCGACGGCCATGGCGGAAGCAGCGCTCTCCCTGCCGCTCATGTAGATGGTCTGGGCGAGGTGCGTCATCGCCCAGGCCTCCATCGCACCGAGGCCCTCGCTCTTGCTCAGGCTGATGGCCAGCGTGAGGTCAGCCTCCGCCTCCGTCAGGTCGCCGAGCCAGGCGCAGGTGACGCCGACCTCGTTGATGAGGACCGCGAGCTCGCGGGCGTGTGCGCCGCTGGGACTGCTCCGAGCGAGCCAGAGCCGGACGATCCGCTTGGCATACCCGAGCGCCGGGTAGAGCGGCTCCAGCCCGAGCCGCGCTCGCCAGAGCCGGACGCAGGCGATCTCGACGTCGGCGTCGTCCTCGTCGCGCCCGAGCACACGCGTCGCCCAGTGGAGGGCGCCCTCCATGTCGTCGGCCAGCCAGCGGGCGAGGGCGACCTGGAACCAGGTGTCCGGTCGCTCGTCGATCACGTCGGGACGGGCGCGGACGAAGCGCTCGACCTCAGCGATGCCCCCTTGGCCGACGACCAGGCGCACGCCGTGGCTGGCGAGGAGGTCGGCGGCGTCGTCGGCGGCGTTGACGTAGAGCAGGCGGTCGAAGGCGGCGCGGCTCTGCCCCTGCACGAGGTCGAGATGGACGGCCCGTCTGACGGTCGCCTGGGCCTGGACGACGTCCACGCCTCCGGCGTGGACGCGTCGGCGGACCACCTCCGCGAGCAGCGGGTGGATGCGATAGCTGGCGTCGGCGTCTGACTCCTGGTCCGCGTCCGCTCGCTCGCCGCGCGGCTCTGGCACCCGCCCGGGGGAGACCCGCGCGACGAGGAGGCCGGTGGCCTCCAGCTCGGCGAACAGGTCGGCGGCCTCCGGCTCCCGCGCGAGGTGGGCGGCGGTGGCCGCGCTGACGACGTCCTCGCCGGCGACGGAGAGCAGGAGGTGGCGCTGACGCGGGGTCATCGACACGAACACCTCGCTCGCGACGTGGTCCGGGACGGACGTCGCGCCGTCGCCGAGGTGGCGCGCGGCGGCCAGCCGGTCGGGCGCCGTACCGACGGCGCGGGACGCGAGCACGACCGCGGCGGGCCAGCCCTGCGCGCGCCCGGCGACGGCGCGGACCACCTCGGGATCGTCGGTCTGGGCGTGCTCGACGATGAGCGGCAGGCACTCCTCGTCGCTCATGTGCAGCAGCTCGCCCCGGAGGACCGTGAGCTGACCGAGCAGCTCGGGGACCATCCGGCTCAGGGGGAGGTCCCACCTGCTGGCGAGCAGCAGTCGCAGCGACTCGGGCCTGGCCGACAGGAGGTCGTCGACGAGGCGGAGCGCCCCCGGCGGAAGCGCGTTGGCGTCGTCGACGACCAGGAGGCAGCCGGTGGACCCGGTCGCGCTGTTCACGCGGTCCGCGGCCGCCTCGATGGCCGACTCGAGGCGGTCGGCGCTCCAGGTCGCGTCGCCCTGGATCCAGGTCGCGTCCGCGGCCTGCGTCGCGGGGGTGTACTCCAGCCAGCCGCGGATGCCGAGCGTCTTCCCGGCGCCGACCGGGGCGACGAGGAGAGTCACCGGGGCTGTGGTCGCGCGGTCGAGGGCGGCCCAGAGCCGGGGCCTCGGCACATAGGTGCGAGGGAGGCGCGGCGCGCCGATGACCTCACGACGCGGCTCGTAGGCCTCGCGTGCCTCGTCTCGGGGGTTCGCTGGTCTACCCATGGGTCCCCTCCCGAACACCCGGGAGCAGGGGCTGACTCGCCCCTCCGGCAGCCGCCGGGCCGAGCGTTCCATGGCGCAGCGCCTCGAGTAACGCTGCTCGGTACGGCGATCCCCATCCGCGCCGTGCTCTCACTTTAGGGCCTTCGGGCGTTCGCTGCGCTAGTCCTCGGACAGCTGCGTGCACAGCGCCCAGAGGGTCGCGATCCAGAACGCGATGACGACCACGCTCCAGATCGGGTAGTAGGGGATGAAGGCGAAGTTGCTGAGGATGGCCAGGAACGCGATGAAGATGCCGACCAGCCGACCCCAGGTCTGGCCGGCGAGGATCCCGGCCCCGGCGACGAGCGCGATGATCCCGATCACCAGGTGGATCCAGCCCCAGGTCGAGACGTCGAGCTTGAACTGGTAGTCCTGCCCGGTGATGAAGACGTCGTCCTTGGCGATGGCGGCGATGCCTTGGAGGATCTGGAAGACGGCGACGGTCGCCATCAGGACGCCCGCGAAGGTGCTCACGCCGATGGCGACGAGCTCACGGGTCGGGGGGTCGTACCCGGATCGGGAGGTGCTGGCCATGGTGCCTCCTGCGGTCGGCCGCGTGTTTTCCTGACGCTCACCGGACGCTAGGACGGGGGAGGATCGTCCGCGTCACCCGGAAAGGGCGACGTCTGTTCTCCGACGTCACCGAGCAGGTCGACCAGCGCGGCGGGGGCGTCGTCGGCGAGATCGGCGAGGAGCAGCGTGACGTCGCCACGGGCCCGGCCGCGCTCGACGAACGGGCGGACGATGTCCAGGTCCGCGTCACTGGAGAGCACGATGAGCGCCGACGTGCCTGGGTGCAGTCGCTGCGTGATCTGCTCGAGGAAGTCGCGCTCGATGCCGGTGCCCCGCAGGCGCTGCGCGAGCGCTCCGACCCCGGCTCCGGCTGCTGCGCCGAGGACCGGCGAGAGGAAGAGCGCGCCGACCAGCGCTCCGAGCACCGAGCCCTTCGACGCGGCTGACGTGGTCGCGTGACGCAGGTGCCCGATGCGCGGCTCGTGTGCGCCCGGGACCCATGTGACCGTGAGCGCGTCGTGGACGGTGATCGCGTTCTGCTGCTGGAGGTCCTTGAGCCGCACCTCAGCCGCCGCGGCGCCCATCGCGGAGTCGTAGAGCCACACCGTCAGCGTGGACGGCCCGGGCATCTCGCGCTCATTCCTCGGTGAAGACCTCGCGCAGCGCCGACTCCTGCTCGGTGCTGAGGTTGGTGAAGATCAGCTCCGCGTGCTGTCCGGCGAAGGCGTCACGAGCCTTGTCGAGTACGGCGTCCGACGTCATCAGGAACAGCGCCGACGTGCCGGGCGTGACCTGGTCGCGGATCTTGTTGATGAAGCCGTCGTCGATGCCCACGTCGCTGAGGGCGCCGGTCAAGGCGCCCGTGGCGGCACCGACGGCCGCGCCGAGCAAGGGCACGAAGAAGAGCAGGCCGAACAGCATGCCCCAGAAGGTCCCGCCGAGGGCGGCCGCTCCGGTGGTCGAAGTCAGCTGGCGGGTCTTGGGCTTCTTCCGGTCCGCCGGCCACGAGACGGTCGCCGCGTCGTGCAGCGTGACCACTCCCTCGCGAGCCAGCTGCTGGACCACCGACTCCGCCTCGTCGGCCGCCGTCGGGGACTCGAACTTCCACACCGACAGGGTCGCTTGCGCCATGTTGAGCCTCCTGAGTCGTTCGATGGGTCGTGCTTCCCACTCCACCGCGCAGGGCTCGCGGGGTGCTCACCCGAACCCGGTGAACGCCGGCGCGGACGTCGCCCGCTCCATCACCCCGGGTGGCCGGCCGATGCCCGTCGCACGCGTCCGCTGGTCTGCACGCGGTGTCCGACGATGCTGAGCACGACCCAGAGGACGGCGAAGAGGATGCCGCCGAGCGCCGTCTCGGGACGCCAGAGCACGTCGGTGCTGCTGGTTCCGAGCCTGCCGACGGCGGAGAGCAGGAGTGCCGCACCGGCGACGGCGGTTCCCCACCGCAGGAACGCCTTCTCGTAGTGCTGGGCGAGGAAGCCGGCGACCACGGCGACGGCGGGGACGAAGACCAACGCCAACAGCCAGTGGTGCTCTCCGTTGTCGGCGATCACGAAGAGCTTGGCGCCGATCACCGACCCGACGCAGGCCCCCGCGACGAAGAAGAGGAAGCGCGAGACCAGGAACGAGACGACGAGGGCGCCGACCGCGCCGGCCCCGGCGACGAGCACCATCGTCGCGGCGGAGGCATCGAACGCCTCGGCGAGCAGCCAGCCGAGCCCGCCGCCGGCGATCAGCACGGCGAGGCGAACGGAGAGGGCGCCGAGGAAGCACAGGATGAAGCCCAGGACGGCGAGGACTGCTGCTGACACGGGGGCCTCCTGGCGGTGCGGGCGGAATGCCACGACCGGACACTCCGACGGTCGCCGAGCCGCGCCGTCCCGACCTCGCCCGATTCCGGTGACGCGGGAGCAGGTCCGGCGGACCTACCTTCACGTCATCCGCTTGCGCGCGGCGCGGGCGATCGCCACGTGAGTGAGTGTGCGGACGGGGTGGGGTGGAGCATGGGCTGGGTCACGGTCTCGGCGACCGGGGGGCGTCCTCCGAAGGCGCGCGGTGTGACCAGTCTCGACCAAGGGATCGGGGTGCTCTGATGGCGAGGATGCTGATCCGCGTCGACGCGGATCTCTCCGACGAGCTGCTCAGCGCCTTCCCCTACCTGACGAGCCGCCGCCATCGGGCCTCGACCACCCTGACGGGGAACATCATCGACCAGGAGCAGCTCCAGGGCGTCCTGAACCTGCTGAGTGCCCTCGGGATCGACGTCGTCGAGGTGCTCACGATTCCGGACGACTGACGGTCTGCGGCGTCGGCTCGGGCGGCTCCTCGCCCCGGTTGGCGATCACCGGTGTGAGCCATCGGATCGCCGGGTCCGCGTCGACGAGGAGGGCGCGCACCAGCAGGCTGAGCGGCACCGCCAGGATCGCACCGACCGGCCCGATGATCCACGACCAGAAGACCAGGGACAGGAAGGTCAGGGTCGTCGACAGCCCGACCGAGTCGCCCACGACCTTGGGCTGGATCCCTGACTGGATGATGAGGTTGAGGACGCAGTAGACGGCGATGACGGCCAGCATGAGGCCGGCGCCCGAGTCGAGCAGTGCCAGCACCGCGGGCGGCACCAGCCCGATGACGAAGCCGATGTTGGGGATGTAGTTCGTGAGGAAGGCCAGGAGGCCCCACAGCAGCGGCAGCGGGACGCCGAGCAGGTACAGCGCGATGGTGTCCAGCACCGCCACGATCGCGCCGAAGACGGTCGAGACGAGGAGGTAGCGGCGTGTCCCGACGGCGAACCCCGAGAGCGCCTCGACCAGCCGGGGGCGCGTCGCCGCCGCCTCCCGCAGCCGGTCCGGGAAGGCGCCGCCGTCGAGCGTGACGAACAGGCACAGCGTCAGCAGGAAGAACAGGCTCGAGGCCAGGCCGGCGATCCCCGAGAGCACGCCCGCGACGAGGTCGGCCAGCTGCGAGAGGTCGAAGGACGAGCCGATCTTGTGGACGGCGTCGGCGTCGACGCCGAGGTCGTGCAGCCGGGAGGTCACGTTGTTGACGAGCTCGTCGGCGTCGTCGGCGTAGGTCGGGATGAGCGCGCCGAAGCGCGCGATCGCCACCACGATGCTGAGCGCCAGGCCGACGATGATGAGGTAGACGAGGGCCACGCAGATCGTGGTCGCCAGCCAGTCGGGCAGCCGTCGGGCGAGTCGCTGGCGGACCGGGTGGACCACGATGGTGAGCACCAGCGCCAGGAACGTCGGGCCGAGGATGCCGCGCGCCGCGTGGATGCCGCCCACGGTGACCACGGCCGCGGCCGTGCCCAGCAGGACGGTGAGGATGCGGGGGAGCCCTCCGCTGCGGAGGGTGGACCGTGCGACGGACACGGCTCATCGTCGCCGATAGGAGTACGTCGATGGGCTCACCCTGTTCGGGTGACGCGAGCCGCCGACCGCGTTCCTAGCGTCCGAGGCGACGACCGGCGACGGCTGGTCAGGAGGCGGGTGCGCCGTGCCGGACTGGCTGACCTGGTTGCTCGCCGTCGCGGGGATCGCGCTGGTGGTCGTCGAGGTGACGGTGTGCGTGCTGGCGCTCGGCGTCATCCCCGGCGGGCGCAAGCCCTCGACCGGGATGGCCTGGCTGATCCTCATCCTGGCGCTGCCCTATGTCGGCATCCTCGCGTTCGCGTTCTTCGGCAGCACCAGCGTCGGCCGGAAGCGGCGCGAGTGGCAGCGGCGGGTCAACGAGGAGGTGGCCGCCGAGGCGCGGGCCCGGGGCGACGCCGCGATGATCGCGCCGAGCAGCGACCTGGTCGGGGCGGCGCGGCTCAACGAGACGCTCGGTGCGCTGCCGATGTCCGACGGCAACCGGGTGGCCGTCCTGCCCGAGTACGCCGACACCCTGGCGGCGATGTGCGCCGAGGTCGAGCGCGCCCGGTCGTTCGTGCACGTGGAGTTCTACATCACGGCCTGGGACGCGATGACGTCGTCGTTCTTCGACGCGCTGGTCGCCGCCGCCGGGCGCGGCGTGAAGGTGCGGCTCCTCTTCGACCACCTCGGGTCGCGCGGCATCCCCGTCTACAAGGAGCTGCTCGCTCGACTGGAGGGCACCGGGATCGCGTGGGCGCCGATGCTGCCGATCAGCCTGCGCCGCGGCCAGGTCAGGCGGCCCGACCTCCGCAACCACCGCAAGATCCTCGTCGTCGACGGGCAGGTGGCCTTCACCGGTTCCCAGAACCTCATCGAGCCCGGCTACAACAAGCCGAAGAACCACAAGGCCGGCCGCGAGTGGGTCGAGGTCATGGTGCGCCTGGAGGGTCCGGTCGTGCGGGACCTCGCCGTCGTCTTCGCCACGGACTGGTTCTCCGAGACCGGCGAGAACGTGCGGGACACCCTGCTCCTCTCGAAGCCGGAGGGCCCGCCGTCGGGGGGCTCGGTCGACGGGGTGGCCTGCCAGGTCGTCGGGAGCGGACCCGGGTTCGTCAGCGAGAACAACCTGCGGCTGTTCAACACGCTCATCTACGACGCCCGCCGGCGGCTCTCGATCGTCAGCCCCTACTTCGTCCCGGACGAGTCCCTGCTCTACGCCGTCACGACGGCCGCCCAGCGTGGCGTCGACGTCGAGCTCTTCGTCAACGAGGGGGCCGACCAGTTCATGGTCTTCCACGCCCAGCGGTCCTACTACAGCGCGCTGCTCGACGCCGGCGTGCGGATCAGGCTCTACCCGTCGCCGTACGTGCTGCACGCCAAGTTCTTCACGGTCGACGACGAGGTCGCCGTCGTCGGGTCGTCGAACATGGACTACCGGTCGTTCGCGCTCAACTACGAGGTGATGCTCCTGCTCCGCAGCCGCGAGGTGGTCGACGGCCTCGACGAGGTGCTGGCCCGCTACCGGGCGGTCTCGACCGACCTCACCGCGGAGCGCTGGGCGCAGCGCGGTTGGGGAGCGGCGTACGTCGACAACGTGATGCGGCTGACGGCGGCGCTGCAGTGACCGGGGGACCGCGTCGTCACGGGGAGGTCGCTGGGTCGGCGGCGACGGCGGCGGTGCCGGCGTTCGCGTAGGACCGCAGGAACAGGGCCTCGGCGACGGCCAGTCGCTCGATCTCGGTCGGGTCGACGCTCTCGTTCGGCGCGTGGATCAGGCACTGCGGCTCCTCGACGCCCATCAGGATCAGCTCGGCATCGGGGTAGGTGTCGGCGAAGACGTTGCACAGCGGGATCGACCCTCCCTGCCCGAGCAGCACCATGTCCCGGCCGTACGCCTCCCTCATGGCCGCACGCATCGCGTCGTAGGCCGGCCCGGAGGTGTCGGCACGGAACGGGCTCCCGGTCGCCTCGGTCTCCACGCTCACGGCCACCCCCCAGGGCGCGGCTGCCGCGAGGTGGCTGCGCAGCGCGGACTCGGCCTCGGCAGCCTCGGTGCCGGGCGGGATGCGGAGGTTGAGACGCGCGCTGGCGCGCGGCACGATCGCCGCGCTCGAGCCCACCACCGGTGGACAGTCGATGCCCAGGACGGTGAGCGCCGGACGCGCCCAGAGCATGTCGGAGACCGTGCCGGTCCCGAGCAGGCTCTCGCCCTCACCGAGGCCCGCGTCCCGCCGGAACGCGTCGGGGTCGTACGGCGCCCCGCTCCACGTCTGGTCGTGCGGGAGTCCGTGGACGGTGGTCTCGCCGTGCTCGTCCCGCAGGCTCGTCAGCATCGAGAGCAGCGCCGCGAGCGCGTCCGGGGCCGGTCCGCCGAACATGCCCGAGTGCAGCTCGCCCGGCAGCGCGTCGACGTGCACGACGACGTTGACCATCCCGCGCAGGCTCACCGTCGCGGCCGGCGCCCCGACGGCGGCGTTGCCGGTGTCGCAGACGAGGATCGTGTCCGCGCGCAGCAGGTCGGCGTTCTTGGGCACGAAGTCCTCGAGCCCGCCGGTGCCCTGCTCCTCCGAGCCCTCGACGACGAGCTTGAGGTTGACCGGGATGTCGTCGCCGAGGGCCCGGAGGGCCGTGAGGTGCATGAGGATGTTGCCCTTGCAGTCGGCCGTGCCGCGGCCGAACCACCGGCCGTCCACCTCGGTGAGGGTGAACGGCGGCGTGCGCCACGCCTCGGCGTCGAGCGGAGGCTGCACGTCGTAGTGCGCGTAGAGCAGGATCGTCGGCGCGTCCGGGCGCGAGCACGGCCGCGACCCGACCACCGCCTTGCTGCCGTCGGCGGTCTCGTGGAGCGCCGTGTCGGCGAAGCCGAGCTCGCGGAAGGCCGCCGAGACCCAGTCGGCCGCCCGCGCGCACTCCTCGGCGGGGAACTGGCGTGGGTCGGCCACTGACGGGATCGCGACCAGCTCGGCGAGCTCCTGCCGCATCCGTGGCATCTGCTCCGCCACTCTCTCCTCGATGCCCACGCGATCAGCTCCTCACGACGTCGCGGGTCTTGAGGTCGTCGACGAGCTTCCGTACCGCGTCGAGCTCGTCCGGACAGTAGACGCTGATGACGGCCAGCTGGCCGCGCAGCAGCCGGCTGTCGGTGATCACCGGACGCAGCCCGGGCCCGGAGGCCCCGTTGGTGATCATCGAGAACAGGGTGGCCTTGCTCAGGGCGTGGGCGGGGTCGTGGCACACGGCACCGCCGTCGTCGCCGAGGACCCGGGCGACCTGGTCCTGCGACGGCAGCCGTTGCACCCCCTTCTGCTGGAGCAGCGAGATGAGCTGGCCGGCCTTGTCCTGGGCGGCCTGGTTCTCCTTGGCACCCCGGTAGGCGAACAGCCCGATCACGATGAGGACCAGGACCAGCCCTCCGGCGATCCAGTAGGCCACCGCGTTGTGGCGGTGGAACATCCCGATGCCGTCGTCACTCATGACTGGTTCACCTCCGCCGCCGGAGCCTGCTTCCAGGACGGCTTGCGCAGCCGGTAGAAGAGGAACGGGATCAGCAGCCCGAGCCCGAGGGCGCCGCCGCCCACGATGAGGACGTAGAGCCAGGTGCTGCCCCCACCGAACTGCGACGAGGGGACGAACCCGATCAGGAGCGCGGCGAGCGAGGCGACGAAGCCGATCACGCACAGGCCGACGAGCCACGGCGCCTTGAACCCGCGTGGATGGTCGGGGTCGTTGCGTCGGAGCCGGACCGCCGCGACGAACATCAGCAGGTACATGATCAGGTAGACCTGCGTCGTGATCACCGAGAAGATCCAGTAGGCGCTCGAGACGTCGGGGATCAGCGCGTAGCCGAGTGCGATCACCGTGGTGACGATGCCCTGGGCGACCAGGATGTTCTGCTGCACGCCGTGCTTGTTGAGGGCCTGCAGGAAGGGCGGCAGGTAGCCCTCCTCGCGGGAGATCATGAGCAGACCCTTCGAGGGGCCCGCGAGCCAGGTCAGCATCCCGCCCAGCGAGGCGGCCACCAGCATGATGCCGAAGATCGGCGTCAGCCACTGGGTGTTGAACTCGGCGAACACCGCGTCGAACGCCTGCATCACGCCGGCGGTCAGCGACAGCTGGTCGCCCGGCACGATCCAGCTGATCGCGAGCGCCGGGAGGATGAAGATCAGGAGGACCATCCCCATGGCCAGGAACATCGCCTTGGGGAACTCCTTGCCGGGGTTGCGCAGCGAGCCCACGTGGACGGCGTTCATCTCCATGCCGGAGTAGGACAGGAAGTTGTTGACGATCAGCACGAGGCTCGAGAGCCCGGCCCAAGCGGGCAACAGGTGGCTGGAGTCCATCGGCGCCGCCGAGGTGTTGCCCTGCCCGAGGAACACGACGCCGAGCACGACGAGGACGACACCCGGGATCAGGGTGCCGATGATCAGCCCCATGCTGGCGAGGCCGGCGACGCCCGACGTACCGCGCGCGGAGACCCAGACGCCCGTCCAGTAGACGACGACGATGACGAGGGCTGTCCACACCCCGCTCGTGGCCAGGGCTGGGTTGATGACGTAGGCGAGCGTGCTCGCGACGAAGCCCAGCAGGCTGGGGTAGTAGAAGATCGTCATCGCGAACTGGCACCACACCGCCAGGAAGCCCATGGGCTTGGAGATCCCCTGGGACACCCAGTTGTAGACGCCGCCGTCGTAGCCGGACGCGAGCTCGGCGGACACCAGGGAGGTCGGCAGCAGGAAGACGATCGCGGGGAGGAGGTAGAGGAAGACGCAGGCGAGCCCGTAGACGGCCATCGTCGGCGCGGCCCGCAGGCTCGCCACCGAGCTGGTCGTCATCATCGCCAGGGCGACCCAGGAGATCCAGTGGGTGGCGGCGGCTGCCTTGGCCTTCGGGACGACGGGCGCGCTGGCGCCGTCGGCGGGCAGGTCCATCGCGCTCACGGGGTCACCCGCCCTACGCGGTCACTACCGGTGTGCTGTCGCATCTCGGACCTCCTCGGAAGGGTTGTCACTCCACGAGCCGGAGGCCGTGGTCGGTGTTGTTGAGGCGGCGACCGCCGTCGGCGGTGGCGGCCACGATGTCCTCGATGCGCACGCCGAAGCGGCCGGCGAGGTAGATCCCGGGCTCGACCGAGAAGCACATGCCCGGCACGAGGGGCTGCTCCTCGCCCTCGATCATGTACGGCGGCTCGTGGGTCGTGACCCCGATGCCGTGCCCCGTGCGGTGGATGAACCGGTCGCCGTAGCCCGCCTCGGTGATGAGGCGCCGCGCCGCCCGGTCGACCTCCTGGCACGCGACACCCGGGCGGACCGCGTCGACGCCCGCCTGCTGGGCGGCACGCACGACGTCGTGGACCTCGCGGATCTCCGCGGTGGGCTCGCCGACGCACACGGTGCGGCTGGTGTCGGAGCCGTAGCCGAACATGAGGCCGCCGAAGTCGAGCACCACGCAGTCGCCCTCCTCGATGACCCGCTCGCCGGCCTCGTGGTGCGGGTTGGCCCCGTTGGGGCCGGATCCGACGACGGTGAAGTCGACCTGCTCGTGGCCGTGGGCTCGCAGCAGGTCGGCCAGGTCGGCGGCCACCTCCGACTCGCGGCGCCCGCCGAACGGAACGCCCAGGATCTCCTCATAGGTGGCGTCGGCGGCCGCACCGGCGGCGGCCAGCCGCGCCAGCTCGTTGTCGTCCTTCACCGCCCGCAGCATCGGCAGCCGTTGGGTCAACGACTGGTAGCGCGTGGCGGGGAGGGCTGCCTGGAGGCCGAGCAGGTGCATCGCCCAGGCGTTGTCCGAGACGCCGTAGCTGCCGTCCGGGCGGAGCAGCGCCTGCGCCACGTCGTAGGGGTCCACGCCGTCCGGCCAGTCGGCGACCGTCGTGGCCGGCGTGCCCTCCGCCGCCTCGGCGTCGGGCCGCTCCAGCGTCGGGACCAGCAGCGTCGGCTCGCGGTCGGTGGTGAGGAGAAGCATCGTCAGGCGCTCGGTGATCGCGGTCGGCTGGTAGCCGGTGAGCCAGACCAGGTCAGGCCCCGGGGTCACGAGGACGCCGTCGAGCCCGGCGGTGCGGCCCTCGTCGACGACCCGCGCCATTCGCGCGGCGTAGTCGGCCGTGGTGAACGGCACCGCGGCGGGGTGCTCGCCGGTGCTCACGGGATCTCTCCGGCGCGGTCGACGGGTGCAGCGCGACCGGGCGTCGCCGACGCTGCGGCGGTGGTGGGGAGGGTGTGCAGGTGGGCGGCGGCCGCAGCGGCCGAGTCGCCGATCGTGCCGCGCGGCGTGCGGTGCCGGACGATGACGAGGATCGCAAGGAGCAGGCCGAGCGCGCTGAACACCGCCATCGCCCACGACGCGGCCCCCAGGCCGGACGCGAGGGCGTTCGCCTGGGACGCACCGTCGTCGACGTGGTTGGCCGTCACCGTCCCGTAGATCGTCGCCGCGAGCGCGGTCGCGACGGCCGCGCCGACGTACCTGGCCATGTTGGAGACGCCCGACGCCTCACCGACCTGCTGTGCAGGCACGGACGCGGTGGCCGCCGCCGACGACGGCCCGTTGGACAGCCCCATCCCGACGGCGATCGCCAGCAGGGGCAGCAGGAACGCGAGGTACTTCCACGAGGAGTCGACGACGCCGATCGCGACGAAGCCCACGGTCGTGAGTGCGAACCCCGCTCCGATGGTCTGCCGCCCGCCCCAGCGGTGGGCGAGCTTGGGCACGAGGGGAGCGACCACCACCAGGCCGACGGTCGCCGGCAGGGTGGCGAGGCCGGCCTGGAGCGGCGAGAAGCCGAGCGTGGCGGGCTCCTGGAAGTAGAGGCTCAGCAGGTACATGAGCCCGTTGATGGTGCCCGCCCCGATCAGGATCGCGATGGTCGAGCCGACCAGCACCCGGTTGCGCAGCAGGCCCAGGTCGAGCAGCGGGGCGGCCACCCGGCGCTCGGCCTGCACGAAGCCGAAGGCAGCGACCACCGAGATGGCGAAGCAGCCGAGGGTCGGCGCGGAGATCCAGCCCCAGTCGCCGCTCTTGGTCATGCCGAGGATCAGCGGCATCAGGGTGAGCGCGATCAGCACGCTGCCGAGGTAGTCGATGGACCGGGGCGCCTCGGGATCTCGCGACTCCGCCACCTTGACGTAGGTGAGGAGCATGCACAGGACGGCGATGCCGGCATCGATCCAGAACAGGCCCTGCCACCCGGTCAGGTCGACGAGGACACCGCCGACCAGGGGTCCGGCGGCGGCACCGACGGCGGCCGCAGCCCCCCACAGGGAGACGGCACGCAGGTTGGCGTCGCCCGTCGTCGCGACCGAGAGCAGGCTGAGGCCGCAGGCGAGGATCGTGGCCCCGGCGGCGCCCTGGATGACCCGGCCGGCGATCACCATGCCACCGGACTGGGCCAGCGCGATCAGGACGCACGAGACGACGAAGAGGGTCAGCCCCAGCTGGAAGATCCGCTTGCGGCCGAACACGTCGCCCAGCGATCCGGACGTGATGATGACGGCCGCGCCGACCAGCGAGTAACCGGTGACGGCCCACTGCAGGGTGTTCACCGACATGCCGGTGTCGTCGCTGATCGCCGGCAGCAGGATGCTCACGGCTGAGGTGTTCGCGTTGACGACCAGCGTCGAGAGGCAGGTCGCCGCCAGCACACCGCCGGCCCGATCGGCGGCGGTGGCCGTGCTCATCCGAGGCCTCCCACGCGTCCGAAAGTAAGGCCGGCCGAGAGGCGGTCCCTTCACCCGAATCGGGCGACATGGACGAGGCTCCTGGGCCGCCAGCCTGGGCCCGTGGCAGACGGCTTCGACGTGGCGGTGCGGGTCGCCCGGCTCGCGTTGGCCTCGAGCGCCGAGGGCGTCGAGAGGCTGGAGCGCTTCGTCCGGCGCGCGGCCGCGCCCTACGGCACGGAGATCGTGCTCGTCGTCCTTCCGGAGCAGGTGGTGCTCCAGGAGGAGTGCCCCGGCCGCGCGCGCTCGGCCGTCGTCCGGGCCGCACCCGGTGTCTTCCGGCTCGACCAGGTCGCCGCGCTGAAGCGTGCGCTCGCCCGCATCGAGGACGGGATGCCGGCCGCCGACGCGTGTGCGCTGCTCGACGGGGTCGAGGCACAGCGGCCGCGGTGGCCCTGGTGGGTGCGTGCGCTCGGCGTCGCGATGTTCGCGGCGGGGTTCGCCCCGAGCGTCGTGGCGTCCTGGCAGGAGGTGGGCGCGGCCAGCCTCCTCGGGCTCCTGATGGGCCTGCTGGTGGTCGGTGCCGGCGGTACCCGCGCGGAGGGCCTCGTGCCGTTCATCGGGGCGTTCGCGGTGACGGTCCTCGGCCTCACCGTGCTGTCCGATCTGTCGGCCACGACGGGGGTGACCCTGCTCGTGATCCCCGCTCTGTTCATCACCGTGCCCGGCGACACGCTGTCGGCGGCCGCCGGGGAGCTGCTCACCGGCAACCTGACGGCCGGTGCGGTCCGGCTCGTGCTCGCCTTGTTCGTCCTCGGGCTCATCGTGGTCGGGATCGTCGCCGGGGCCGGCGTGACGGGTCACGTGGACGCGCTGAGCGAGACACTTCCGGAGCCCGCGCTTCCCTACGTCGTCCTGCTGGCCGGCTGGGTGGTCTTCGCCGGCGGCCTGGTGCTCGCCTTCAACGCCGAGCCGCTCGTGTTCGTCTGGCTCGTGCCGAGCGTGATCGCGACCTACGTGCTCCAGGACGGTGCCACCCGGCTCGGTGGGTCGGTCGTCGGGACCCTGGTCGCCGGCGCAGTCCTGGGCGCGTTCGCCAACCTGGTCGACCGGGTCGACGCCGCCCCGCCCCGTCTGATCCTGGTGCTCGGCGGCTTCTTCGTGCTGACGGTCGGCGGGCTCGGCGTACGAGGGGTGACGGCGATGTTCGGGGGTGACGTCGTCTCGGGCATCCAGAACCTGGCCGACTTCGGCCTCCAGGTCCCTACGGTCGCGCTGGCCCTGGCTCTCGGCGTCCTCGTCACCGACTGGTGGCGGCCGACGGGGGCCGCTCGCCCGCACCAGTGAACGGGGGAGCCGGGGGCCCTGTGCCGCACCCGTTCGCGCGCCGGCGTACCGATCGGGCACCACGTCGAAGCGGGTCACGGTGGTGCTCACGGTGCGATAAATGCGGACCGAAGGGCTCGCCTCTCCGCTAGCGTCGCGGCGTGAAGATCGCGGTAGCCGGTGGCACCGGCCTGGTCGGAAGCAGGGTGGTCGAGCGGCTGCGCGCTCGTGGCGACGAGGTCGTCGTGCTGGCACGCTCCGAGGGCGTGGACCTCGTTGCCGGGAACGGCCTCGACGCAGCGCTCGCGGGTTGTGACGTCGTCATCGACGTCACGTCGGTCGTGGCGAAGAAGCCGGAGGAGTACGTCGCGTTCTTCGGCGCCGTGGCGCGCAACCTCCAGGCGGCGGGTGCCGTCGCCGGCGTTCGGCGGATCATCACGCTCTCCATCGTCGGGATCGACGGCCTCGGCGGTGCGGCGTTCGCCCACTACGAGGGCAAGAACGCCCAGGAGGCCGCGACCGAGGCCGGTCCGGTGCCGACGGTGATCCTGCGCGCGACGCAGTTCCACGGCTTCGCCGGCCAGCTGATCGACTGGGTCGCGAAGGCAGGGGTGCTGCCGTGCCCCAAGCAACCCGTCCAGACCGTCGATGTCGACGCGGTCGCCGACGAGCTCGTCGCGCTGGCCGGCGCGGAGTTCGAGGGTGACCGCGTGCGGGTCGACATCGCCGGCCCCGAGAAGCAGCTGCTCGCCGACCTGGTCCGACGTACCGCCCAGGCACGCGGCCAGAAGCTGCGCGTGCTACCGGTGTGGCTCCCCGGCGAGGCCGGCCGCAAGGTCCGCGGCGGGGCGCTCCAGGCGCCGCCCGGCGCGCTGATCGCGGGTGGCACGTTCGACGAGTGGCTCGCCCGCGAGTACGCCGGCACCGACTGACCGCCCTACGCGCGCTCCTCCGCGCGGTGCCCGCGGTCGCCGGAACACCCGGCACCCAGCCCGTGACCGCTGACGTCGAAGCGGAGCGCGCCCACGAACGCCCGGAGCTCCGGACCGGTCGCGGCCCTGAGGTCGCCGCGGGCGCTCCACGTCCAGATCGCGACCACACCGGCGCCCGGCACGTCGACGAACGTCATGTCGCCGACCGCCGGTCCGAACCTCGCGAACGCGGTGCCGGCGCGGAGCACGGGCGGCATCCGCAGCGGCAGCTCGCCGGGGACGAAGGGGATGTCATCGGACCTCTTCAGCCGCGGGACCAGGTCGCTCGTGACGCGCCAGCCGCGCAGGTCGCCGACGGTGACCGGGTCGACGTGGGTGTCGACGAGGTAGGGCCGATGCGCCAGCCACCGCGCCATCGGCCGGGCGGTGCGTCCTGCGGTCGGATCCCGCCGTCCGGCCTCGTCCACGACCGGGACCACGTTCTCGAGGATCGTGACGCCGGCGAGGTCCTGGACCTGGTTGAACCGGGCCACCTCGCCGCCGGCACCGGGCTCCACCCGCACGAGCACGGAGGAGGCCGGGAAGGTGACCGGCACGGCGAGGTGGGGGAGCGCGCCGGCCTCCAGCCGCACGACCGCCGCCGGCCGGGGCACCGGACCAGGCGGCTCCTCGTGCTGGGTGCGTGGGCCGACGGTGGTCCAGGCCAGCGCGCCGAGGGCGAGCGCGACGGCGGCCACGCCCGCGCCGAGCCGGGTCCGGTGACGCCGCACGAGGCTGCGCTCGGACCCCTCCGGCTCCGGACGTCCGATCTGCAGGATCTCCTCGTCCCCGCTCACCGTTACCTCCCGATGCGCGTCACCCAGTACGGCGTGGTCGCGTCCGGCGTCGTCGAGAACCGGGCGTTGGGCAGGTAGAGCGACCGGCCGAAGGCAGCGACGGTCGTCGGAACGTCGAAGTCCGGACTCGTGAGGGTCCGCACCACGCGGCCGCTGCGGCCGCTCCGGTCGAGGTGGACGACGTCGACCTCGTTGTCGAAGTTCCGGACGACGTACAGCGTGCGGCCGATGCGGAGCAGGCCGTCGCCGTCGGTGACCGACGCCCCGTGGAGGTCGACGACGGTCGCCACGCCGGTCCGCGGGCTCACCCGGTAGAGCAGGCCGCTCGTCGTGTGGACGACGAGCAGCGCCCGGCCGTTCGGGGTGTCAGTGATGCCGTTGGCGCCCAGGCCGGCGCCCTGGACCCAGTCGCCGCCGAGGGGAAGGGTGAAGGCGTGCGCGGCCGGCCTGCCGTGGCGGCCCAGCCGGACGCCGTAGAGCTGGGGCTGGTCGGAGTCGGTGAACCAGGCGACCCGACGGGTGAGCAGGACGTCGTTGACGAAGCTGCTGGCGGTCGTGAACTGGTACGTCGCCTCGACCGCGCCCGTGCGGCTGTCGACGACGCGGCCGCTGCCGGTCGGGCCGCCCGCGACGAAGAGCCGGCCGCGTCGGTCGATCTTGAGCCCGACCGAGGGCGTGCCCGGGCCCTGGCTGACCACTGCTCCCGTGCCCGTGCGCAGGTCGAGCCGGTAGACGTCGCCGTCCACGAGCGACCCCAGCCAGGCGGTCGGGCCGCGGCCGATCGTGATGCCCTCCGGCTGGAACCCGTCCGGCAGGTCCAGGTGGTCGGGGAACGTGGCGCCGGCGTGGCGGTCGTGGCGTGGCTGCGGTGACTGGTGGTGCTGGGCGTCGGCCGGCGAGACCAGCGCGAGGGCGAGCAGGCCGGCCAGGCCCGCGGCGCGGACGGAGAATCCCATCATGGAAGCTCCCGGGGGTGACGCGCCGACCCCGACCGCTGCGGTGCTCCGGTCGCGCCGACGCTGTGCTGGCTGGGTCGTCCGCCACGCTAGCCCCGGCCGGCGCGGAATGTCAGCGCGTCGTCACCCCATCCGGGTATCCACCGGCCGAGGGTCCTTGGTCCTCCGGTCGGCGACCAAGCGCCCTGGCCTCAGCTCGATCGGGACCCGTGAGGATGCGGTGCGGCAGGGTGCCGCTCGCTGGCGACCACCACCGGCCGACCGCTCGAGCTCTACCGGAACGCGCAGCCCGACCGCACGCCGCAGCGCTTGAGGACGAGCGCGGCCGGGCAGAACCCGGTGACGCTCGCCTGCAGCATGTTGAGCCCTGCGAACGTCGTCAGCAGCAGCCACCACGGGGAGACGGCCACCGTGAGGACGACGCTGGCGAGCGTGACCAGGCCGGCGATGAGCAGGACGCCCCGGTCGAGGTTGTAGCCGTTCATCGTCGCGCTCACCGTCCCAGCAGGCGGCCGAGGAAGCCGCCGCTCTGCTCGGACTTCGGGTGGCCGGGGCACCACTGGTCGGCGGGCACGGCGGCCTTGACGGAGGCGACGTGCTGGCCGCAACCGGCCCACGTGGTCTTGCCGCAGGTCTTGCAGCGGACGGGTCGACACATCTCGGTGTCTCCTTTCGAGAGGCGGGTCAGGAGGGCTGCTCGCCGGCCTCGAGGGCGTCGGCGAACTCGCAGAAGGCGTCGTAGGCGCGGGCGCCGTGGATGGTGGCGGGACCGCCGTGCATGAGGAACGTGACGCCGATGGCCTCGGCGGCCTCCTGGCGGGTGGCGCCGGCGCGTGCGGCGGCCTGGCCGTGGGAGGCGACGCAGCCGTCGCAGCCCTCCACGACGCCGATCGCCAGGGCGATGAGCTCCTTGGTCTTCCGGTCGAGCGCGCCGTCGGCGAAGGCGGCCTGGGAGAGCTCGCCGAAGCCGCGGTAGACGTCCGGGATGGCGTGCCGCAGGTTGCGGTGCAGCGGCGCGACCTCGCGCAGGACGGCCTTGCCGTGCGGTGATGCGTGGGTGTCGGTCATGGGGATGACTCCTTCGGGTGTCAGTGCGAGAAGCGGATGGTGGGCAGGACCCGGCGCAGCCAGGTCGGGGCGGCCCAGGCGGCGCGGCCGGTGAGCCGGAGCAGCACCGGCAGCAGCACGAGGCGGACGAGGAAGGCATCGAGCAGCACGGCGATGCCGAGGATCACGCCCATCTCCTTGGGCGGCAGCGGGCCCGAGAGCGAGAACGTGAAGAAGACGGCGACCATCACCGCGCCCGCGGCGAAGATCACGCGGCCCGAGTGGGCCACGGCGCCGACCATGGCCTCGCGCGGATCGCCCGACCTCTCCCAGTGCTCCTTGGCCGAGGCCAGCAGGAACACGGTGTAGTCCATCGCGATCGCGAAGATCATCGCGAAGAAGAACACCGGCGCCCAGGCGTCCAGGAAGCCCTGCGGCTCGAAGCCGAACAGGCCGGACAGGTGGCCCTCCTGGAAGACCAGCCGAGCGACGCCGAACGCCGCGGCGGTCGACAGCAGGCTGGCCAGCGTGCCGAGCAGCGCGATCAACGGCGCCTGCAGGGCGACGAGGAGCAGGAGGAAGCCGAGGCCGAGGATGATGCCGATCACCCAGGGCGTCGAGCTGTCCAGCTGCGCCTTGAGGTCGAGGTTCTCCACCGCGGCTCCGCCGACGAGCGCCCCGTCGGGCAGATCGGCACGGAGCCGATCGACCGTCTGCGCGAGCTCGGGGGCGGACGGGTCGACCTTCGGCATGGCCTGGACCAGCGCGTACGCCGACCCGTCGGCTGCCGGCGCCGGCGGCATCGCGGCGGCGATTCCAGGGTCGGCGGCGGCCACCTGCTGCGCCGCGCCTGCCGTGGCCGCCGGGGCGACGATCTGGAGCATGCCGGGCGCGCCGGGGCCGAACGCCTCCTGGACGCGGTCGTAACCGACTCGGGCGGGCGCGTCGGACGGCAGCACCTTGATCGACGGCATCGCGGTGTGCAGCCCGACGATCGGCGCGGCGAGCGCGACGAGAACGATCAGCGCCGCACCGCCGTACGCGATCGGACGTTGCCAGAGCCGCCGTCCCCACGCCTCGAACCGCGGGGACCGGTGCGCGCTGGTGCGCGACCACGGCAGCGCGAGCTTGTTGATCCGGTGGTCGAGCCTGCCCAGCACCAGCGGGAGCAGCGTGAGCGTGGCGGCGAGGACGAAGACGACGGCCAGCATGATGCCGCCGGCCATGGACCGGAACGACGGCGACGGCACGATCTCGACCGCCGACAGCGAGACGAGGACGGTCAGTCCGGAGAGCAGCACGGCCTTGCCGGCGGTGTCCATCGTCTCGGCGATGGCGCGCTCGCGGGTCGTGCCGGGCACGGCGCGGGCGGCGCGGAAGCGGACGACCAGGAAGAGCGCGTAGTCGATGCCGAGCGCGAGCGCGAACATCATGGCGAAGTTCATCGCCCAGATGGAGACCGGCACGAGCTGGTTGATGAGCACCAGCGAGCCGGCGGACGCGACCAGCCCGGCCAGGGTCAGCAGGAGGGGCAGCCCGGCCGCGACCAGGGCGCCGAAGGCGAGCACCAGGATGGCCAGCGTCACCGGCCACGAGATCATCTCGGACTTCATCATCGCCTCGAGGTTCGCGGCGTTGAAGTCCGCCCAGAGCTGCGAGGCTCCGGTGGGCGTGACCTCGATGCCGTCGCCGGACAGGCCGGTGAGCGGCTTCTTGAGGTCCACGGCAGCGCGCACCATGTCGTTGGTGTCGGCGCCGGCGCCACCGAGGACCACCGCGGTGCGGCCGTCCTGGCTGAGGGTCGCCCCCGGCTGGGGGGCGATCACCCCGCTGATCCGCGGGTCGCCCTGCAGTGTCGCGGTGACGTCGTCGATCACGCGCTGACCCGCGGGGGAGGAGAGCGGTGCGTCGTCGCTGTGGACGACGACCTGGAGTGCCGAGCTGGCGTTGCCGCCGAAGTGGGCCTGCGCGAGCTCGCGAGCCTTCACCGACTCCGAGCCGCTGGCCTGCCAGCCCGCACCGGAGAGCGCGTTCTCGACCTGGGGCGCGAACGCGCCGAGGCCGATCACGACGAGCAGCCAGATCACCGTGGTCGCGCGGGCGTGCCGCAACACCGCGAGGCCGAGGCGGCCCAGCAGTCCTGGCGTCGACGTCGCCGTGGTGATGGTCGTGGTGGTGGTCATTCTCATCTCCTCTCCTAACCTCCCGGGGGGATATGTCCACGGAGCCTACGTATCCCCCCGGGGGGATGTACAATCGACACCGACGAAAGGATCGAGATGACTGACTTCACGCTGACCGCGACCGTCCCGGCGCCCTACGACGCCACCGTCGACCGGGTGCGCGCGCTGCTGGCCGACGCCGGCTTCGGCGTCCTGACCGAGGTCGACCTGCAGGCGACACTGCGCGCCAAGCTCGAGGTGGAGATCCCGCCGCAGGTGATCCTCGGCGCGTGCCGCCCGCAGCTGGCGCACCAGGCCCTGCAGGCGGACCCGCGGCTCGCGACGATGCTGCCGTGCAACGTCGTGGTCGCAGCGGAGGGGAACGCGACCCGGGTCGAGGTGCTCGATCCGGCCGTCATGACGACCTTCAGCGACGCGCCCGGGCTCGCGACCGTCGCCGCCGAGGCGCGCGACCGGCTCTCCGGGATGATGAAGGCCCTGACCGCTGGACTGGAGGACACCGATGCGGCTCGAGCCTGACGAGACCAAGGCGATCATCACCCGCCTCAAGCGCGCCAACGGCCACCTGGCCGCCGTCATCCGGATGCTCGAGGACGGCACGGAGTGCGAGGACGCGCTGACCCAGCTCGCCGCCGTCAACAAGGCGATCAGCCGTGGTGGCTACGCGCTGGTCGCGACCGGCCTGGAGCGCTGCCTCACCGAGGGCGGTCCGGACAGCGTCGACACCAAGAAGATGGAGAAGCTCTTCCTCGCCCTGGCCTGAGCACCGCGGCGCCTCGGGCTGCGGGTCATTTGAGGCCGATTTGAGGTCTCGCCGGGGGACCGCTGGCCGGCGCGCGGCAGTAGCGTGGCGGGCATGGTGCGCCTCCTGCTCGTCGAGGACGACCCCGACATCAGGCGCACCCTCGCCCGTGGACTGGGTGAGCACGGCGCGACCGTGGTGCCCGTCGCCTCGGCCGTCGAGGCGATCAAGGCCGTGTCGAGCGAACGTCCCGATGCCGTCGTGCTCGACCTGGGCCTGCCGGACCTCGACGGCTCCGACGTACTGGCGCTCATCCGGGCCGGCAGCGACCTGCCGGTCGTGGTGGCGACCGCTCGCGACGACGAGCGCGAGATCGTGCGCCTGCTCGACGCGGGGGCGGACGACTACCTCATCAAGCCGTTCTCGGCCGCGCAGGTCATGGCCCGGGTGCGGGCGGTGCTGCGCCGCGCCACGCCGGTGGCCCAGCAGGACTCCCGAGTCGTCGTCGGTGACCTGGTGGTCGACCCGGTGTCCCGGACCGCCCTCCTCGAGGATCGCGAGCTGACGCTCAACCGCAAGGAGTTCGACCTGCTCTTCGCGCTGGCCTCCCGGTCCGGAGAGGTCGTGACGAAGCGGCAGCTGCTCGCGGAGGTCTGGCAGATGCCGTGGGGCGGCGCCGATAGGACCGTGGACGTCCACCTCTCGTGGCTGCGTCGCAAGCTGGGGGAGACGGCGGCCGCGCCGCGCTACCTGGTGAGCGTTCGAGGAGTCGGCGTGAAGCTCGTCGACCCGAAGGGCTCGTGAGTGCGATGAGCCTGCGCCAGCGGATCCTCACGCTGGCCGTGGGAGCCGCTGCCAGCGTGATGGTGCTCTTCGCGATCCCGCTGTGGCTGCTGCTCGACCGGTCGGCGGCAGAGGAGAACCGTGAGGGCGCGGTCGCCGCGGCCCGGGGCGTCGCCGACTACGTGAGTGCCGGAACCGCGCAACCCCAGACCCTCGAGGCGTACGTCGACCGGCTGAACGCGCGGAGCGAGCGGGCGCGGGTCGCCGTGCTCCTGCCCGACGGCACCCGGCTCGGCGCCGATCTGCCGGCCGGCGCGCCGCACGAGTCCGACCAGCGGGTGCCCGAGGAGCATGCTGACACCGATGACGACAACGGGCTGATGCCCGTGTCCGAGCCGGAGTTCCACGAGGTCGGCGGCGGCCAGCTGGTCAGCGTGCGAGCCACGACGTCCGACGGGCCGGTCGTCGTCCTCGCCTACAGCTCCGCCGAGGAGGAGCGCAGCCGCGCCGTGGATCGCATCCTGTGGCTCGGCGTCGCGGCGGCCGTGCTGCTCCTGTTCGCGGCGGCCGCCGCCGAGGTGGTGAGCCGCCGCCTGGTCCGCGACCTGGACGAGACGGCCGCGGCGGCCGATCGGCTCGGGGAGGGCGACCTCTCGGCGCGCGCACCCGAGGACCGGGTGGCGTCCGAGGTGCGCCGCGTCTCCGCCGCGCTCAACCGGCTCGCCGGCCGGATCGGCGACCTGCTCGCCGCCGAGCGCGAGACCGTCGCGGACCTCTCCCACCGGCTCCGGACGCCGCTCACGGCGGTCCGCCTCGACGTCGAGGCGCTGCCGCCGTCGGAGCGCACGGACGAGCTCGAGCTCCATCTCGACCAGCTCGAGCGCACCCTGACCGCCGTCATCAGGGCGGCCCGCCGCCCCGAGCGCGAAGGCGTCCGACCGCGCAGCGACGCGACCGAGGTCGTCCGCGAGCAGGTCGACTTCTGGCGCCCGCTCGCGGAGGACCAGGGGCGCACGGTGACGCTCGCGCTGCCGGACCACCCGGTGCAGGTGCACTGCTCGGCCGACGACCTGCGGGCGGCCGTGGACGCCCTGCTGGAGAACTCCATGGCGCACACGCCGGAGGGCGTGTCGATCTCGGTCCTCCTCGACGAGGGCAGCGGCCGGGGAGCACCGGTCCGGCTCGAGGTGCGCGACCAGGGGCCCGGCATCCCCGACGGCGCGGTGCACCGAGGGCGCAGCGACCGGGGCTCGACCGGGCTCGGGCTCGACATCGCGCGGGCGTGTGCCGAGGCGAGCGGCGGGAGCCTCGAGGTGGGCCGTGAGGACGGCTGGACGGTGGTCCGCCTGCTCCTCGGACGTTCCTGACGGCCCCTGACGGCCCCTGACGGCCCCTGACGGCCCCTGACGGAGCCGTGCGGCCGGTGCTGACGGGTGCGGCACAGGTCGATTTGACCTCGATTTGAGAGCCCGTTCCGGAACGTCTGAGCCGGTCGGCGGCACCGTGGACGGCATGTACGACACCCCTCGCCGTCGACTCCTCCGCCGAGCCCGCGTGGCCACCGCGGGGATCGTCGTCGCGGCGGCGGCCGGCACGGCGGCGCTGACCGCCGCGGCCTCGCACGCCACCGTCACCGGCGGCTCGGGCGGCTCGGGCGGCTCGGGCGGGTCTGGTGGCACGGCTGGCAACGGCGGTCCTGGCACCGGCGGCACGTCGGGGAGCTCGCCGTCCGGCAGCTCGACCACGCCGACGCCGAGCCGGCCCCAGCACTCCCACCGGGGCTCGTCGGCCGGCGGCAGCACCGGCGTGGTCCCCGCGCCGTCGAACAGCCAGCCCCAGAGCGGGACGCACGCGTCATGAGCGAGCGCAGCTGGCGCGACTGGTCCTGCACGGTGCGCGTGCTGGTCGGGCAGGGTGAGCCGGTCACGGAAGCGGTGGTGGACGATGCCGCCGCGATCGTGGCGACCCTGATGGCCGACGTCGACCGGGCGGCGAGCCGCTTCAGGGCGGACTCCGAGGTGCAGGTCGTCAACGACGCCGCGCCGCGGCTGCTGCCGGTCGGACCACTCGCGCTGACGCTCGTCGAAGCCGCCCTCGACGCGGCCCGGAGCACCGACGGAGCCGTCGATCCGACGGTCGGTCACCAGGTCGCGGCCTGCGGATACGACGACGACATCGACGTCGTCCGCCGCCGTGGGGCATGTCCGCCGTCGGCCGGCGTCGAGGGAGCGCCGGCCGACTGGCGGCGTGTCACGGTCGACCGGAGCCTCGGTCGCGTCGGTGTCGGTCGCGGGCTGCGCCTCGACCTCGGGGCGACGGCGAAGGCGTGGACGGCCGACGAGGCCGCCCGCCGGGTGGCCGCCCGGCATCGGTACCCGGCCCTGGTCGAGATCGGGGGAGACGTCGCGGTCGCCGGACCTGCCGACGCGCCCTGGCCGGTGCGGGTCGCCGAGGTCGCGGGCGGTCCTGGCGAGGTCGTCGGGGTCACCCACGGCGGCCTCGCCACCTCCTCGACGCTCGAGCGCCGTTGGCGTACCGCATCCGGCGACGCCCACCACGTCATCGACCCGCGCACCGGACGGCCCACGGACGGCCCGCTGCGCACGGCCGCCGTCTGGGCGCGCAGCTGCGTCCTCGCCAACACCTTCAGCACGGCCGCACTGGTCTGGGGAGCGGCCGCAGCCCTGCGGCTCGAGCGCGCCGGTGTGTCCGCCCGACTGGTGGACCGCAGCGGGAGCGTGCGGAGGGTCGGCACCTGGCCGGTCGAGGAGCGTGCCGCATGACGCTGTGGTTCCTCGCCCGGGCGGCGGGGTTCATGGCCCTGCTCGGCGCGACCACCGCGGTGTGCCTGGGTGCGATCGCCTCGGGCTCCTCGCCGGCGACGCGCCTGCGGCGCCGTGACACCCGGCTCCTGCTGCAGCTCGCGCACCGCTCCGCGGCCGTGGTGACCCTGGCCCTCCTGGCGCTCCACGCCGTGCTGCTGATCCTCGACCGCCACGTCGCGATCTCGGTGCCGGGCGCGCTCGTGCCGTTCACGGCCGGCTACCGCGGCCTGGCGGTCGGGCTGGGCACCCTGGCCGTCTACTGCTTCGCCGTGGTCGCGCTCAGCGGAGCCCTGCGGGGACGGCTCGCCGGCTCGGCGTGGGCCGTGCGGCGCTGGCGGCCGGTCCACGCGCTCGCCTACGCCGCCTGGCCGCTGGCGATGGCCCACGGCCTCCTGGCCGGCACCGACACGACCACGCGTTGGGCGTGGTGGCTCTACGCCGGCTCGGCACTGGCCGTCCTGGTGGCCGTCTGGACCCGCCTCAGCGCCGAGCAGCGACACTCGGGCGGACCGCTGGCGGTCCGCCGCCAGATGCTCCGGGTGCGCCGAGCCGCCGACCGGCAGCTCACGCACACCGGGAGGAGCTCATGACCGCCCTGCAGGCCCCGGCCACCCCGACGGCGTACGGCTCGGCGCGGCTCCTGGCCGGCGTCACCCATGGCGGTCGCGCCGAGCTCGCGCTGCACCGGACCCTGCACGGCCCGCAGCAGCACCGCACCCAGGGTGTCCTCGTCTCCGAGACGGCGACCGTGCGCCTGCTCGGTCGCGGCGGAGCGGCGTTCCCCGTGTCGACCAAGCTGGCCGCCATGCGGACCGGGTCGTCGGTCGAGGTGGTCGTGAACGGCTCGGAGAGCGAGCCCGCCAGCCACAAGGACCGCACGCTGATGACCGTCGCACCCCACCTCGTCATCGACGGAGCGCTCGTCGTCGCCCGCGCGCTGGGGACCCGCCGCGTCACGATCGCGGTGCACGACGCGGCCGCGCACGCATCGCTCGCGCAGGCCCTGCAGGAGCGGCGGCGACTCGAACCCCACCCCGAGCGGGTGGTGGTGCGGCTGCAGCAGGACCGCTTCGTCGCCGGCGAGGTGAGGGCCCTGCTCAACGGCCTCGAGGGACGGGCGGCCGTGCCGCCGGGGCGCCGCACGCTCCCGTCGGACCGCGGGCTGCACGGCGCGCCGACGTTCGCCAGCAACGCCGAGACGTTCGCACAGATCGCCCTGCTGGTCTCCCTCGGTGTCCGTGGCTTCACCGGGGTCGGCGACCCGCGCGAGCCGGGGACCACCCTGCTGACCGTGGCCGGCGATGTGCCCGTTCCCGGCGTCGTCGAGGTGCCGACGGGGCTGCCGCTCGACGCACTGCTCCGCCCCGACGGCGTCCACGGTCCGGTCCTCGTGGGTGGATACCACGGCCGCTGGATCGCCGACACCAGCGGACTGAGGGCGACCCGACCGCTGCTGCGCGAGGCCGGCGTCCCGCTCAACGCGGGCGTCATCGCCCGCCTCCCCGAGGGCGGCTGCGCCCTGGCCGAGGTGGCCGCCGTCAGCTCGTGGCTGGCGGCGCAGTCGGCCGGGCAGTGCGGGCCGTGCCTCTTCGGCACGCACGCCGTGGCCCAGGACGTCGCGGCGCTCCTGCGCGGGCGCCCCGCCCCCGACGTCACGGCGCGCCTGCGCGGCCTCGTCGGTCGTGGCGCCTGCGCCCACCCCGACGGCACGGCCGCGTTCGTGGGCAGCGCCCTGGCCAGCATGACCGAGGAGCTCCTCGTCCACGCCGAGCGCGGCGGCTGCGGTCGGCCCTACCTCGGCGTCCTGCCCCTGGACGGACTCCACTCATGAGGATCGAGGTGGACTGGACCCGCTGCGACGGCCACGGCATGTGTGCCCTCCTGCTGCCGGAGAACATCGGCTCCGACGCCGGCGGCTACCCGGTGCTCCACGACCGCACGGTGCCGCGGGAGACGATGCGGCACGCCCGTCGCGCCGTCGCCACCTGTCCGGCGCTCGCGCTGCGGCTCGAGCGTGAGTAGGGGCGGCGCGCCCTGACTCTGCGGCACGCTGGGCACGACTCTGCGGCACGCTGGGCACATGGCTGACTTCACGTTCGCGCCCCTCACGCCGGCGTCGCTCCTGGACCGCTCGGCGGCCGTGTTCGGCGAGCGGGTCGCGGTGGTCGACGGAGCCGTCCGGCTGACCTACGCCGACCTCGCCGACCGCTGTGGACGGCTGGCTAGCGCGCTCGCGCGGGCGGGGATCGAGCCGGGGGACCGGGTCGCCGCCCTGTGCGCGAACAGCCACGTGATGCTCGAGCTGCACCACGCCGTGCCGGCCCGAGGCGGCGTCCTCGTCTCGGTCAACATCCGGCTGAGCCGGGCCGAGATGCGCTACGTGCTCGAGCACTCGGGCGCGCGGCTGCTGGTGGCGACCGCCGAGCTCGCCGAGACGGCGCGGGCGCTCGCCGACGACCTCGGGATCGCGCTCGTCGTCGAGGATGCCTACGACGCCTGGCTGGACGCGGCCGACGCGGACCCCGCCGACCGGGTGGACGTCGACGAGCGCGACCTGCTCGCGCTCAACTACACCTCCGGCACGACCGGGCGGCCCAAGGGCGTGATGTACCACCACCGCGGCGCCTACCTGCAGGCCGTCGCCATGGCCTACCACGCCGGTCTCGGGCCGGGCGCCCGCTACCTGTGGACGCTGCCGATGTTCCACTGCAACGGCTGGTGCTTCACCTGGGCGGTCACCGGGGCCGGGGGGACCCACCTGTGCCTGCGGGCCGTCGACGCGGGCGAGATCTGGCGGCAGCTCCGCGAGGAGCGGGTGACTCACTTCAGCGGTGCGCCCACGGTCCTCGCCATGATCGCGGCCGACCCGGCCGCCGCGCCGCTCGACCACCGGGTGCACGTCGACGTCGGCGGTGCGCCCCCGTCGCCCGCCCTGATCGGGCGGCTCGGCCCGCTCGGCCTCGACGTGACCCACCTCTACGGGCTGACCGAGACGTTCGGGCCGGTCGCCATCAACGAGTGGCAGCCCGAGTGGGACGCCCTCGGGACGTCCGAGCGCGACCGGCTGCGGGCGCGCCAGGGCATCGGCAACCTGATCGCGCGGCCGCTCCGCGTGCTGGACGCCGACGGCGACGACGTACCGGCTGACGGCGAGACGGTCGGCGAGCTCGCCGCCCGGGGCAACGACGTCATGCTCGGCTACTACCGCGACGAGGAGGCGACCGCAGCGGTCACGCGGAGCGGCTGCTTCCTCACCGGCGACCTGGCGGTGATGCACCCGGACGGCTACGTCGAGATCCGCGACCGCCGCAAGGACGTCATCATCTCGGGCGGGGAGAACGTCGCCTCCGTCGAGGTCGAGCGCGTCCTCGACGAGCACCCGGCCGTGCTGGAGTGCGCGGTCGTCGGCGCGCCCGACGAGACGTGGGGCGAGGTGCCGGTCGCCTTCGTCACGCTCCGCGACGGCGTGGTCGTGGACGCCGACGAGCTCCGGGCGTTCGTGCGGGAGCGGATCGCCGGGTTCAAGGTGCCCCGACGGATCGAGTTCGCGGACCTGCCGAAGACCTCGACGGGGAAGGTCCAGAAGAACGTGCTGCGCAGCCGGGTCCGAGACTGACGTCACGACCATGAAGGTTCGGGCAGCGGGTACCGAGTCCTCATGACGAGCGATCTCGACGCCACGACCGACGACCTCTACACGACGATCCAGGAGCTCCTCCTGCAAGCGCAGGGCAGCGCCGGCGACGACCTGCCGGCCGGCGGCTTCGGCCAGCGGATCGCCTCCGTCCCGGACACCGCCATCGCGTCGGCGACCGGCCTGGAGCTCCCGGTCGTCCGCGAGTACCTCGACAACGCCGACGGCGCCAAGCTGGTCGTCGACCGCGACGGCGAGACACGGTCGGTGAAGGGGCTGCTCTAGCGGCCGCCGACTGACCTGAGGCTCGTACGCCGGCCCCCGGACGCCCCGCGCGTCGGGGGGCCGGCCCACGATCGGATCCGTGAACTCCACCGGCGCTCATTTCGTGCAACGGACGTACGCTGGAAAGTGAAACTCGTCCCGCTAGGGAGTCGCCGTGGACGTGGTGCTGAGCATTCTGGTGATCGCGGTCCTGCTCGCAGGAGTGGCCTTCGCGGCCACCGCCCGCGTCGTCAAGCAGATCGAGCGCGGGGTCGTCTTCCGGCTCGGCCGTGTGCTGCCGGAGGTGAGGGAGCCCGGCCTCACCGCGATCATCCCGGTCGTCGACCGGCTGAAGCGGGTCAACATGCAGGTCGTGACGATGACCGTGCCCGCCCAGGACGGCATCACGCGCGACAACGTGACCGTCCGGGTCGACGCCGTCGTCTACTACCGGGTGATGGACCCCGTGAAGGCTGTCATCGAGGTCCAGGACTACGCCCAGGCCATCGCGAAGGTCGCGCAGACCTCGCTCCGGTCGATCATCGGGAAGAGCGAGCTCGACGACCTGCTGTGCAACCGCGAGCAGCTCAATCAGGGCCTGGAGCTCATGCTCGACAGCCCCGCGATGCCGTGGGGCATCATGATCGACCGGGTCGAGATCAAGGACGTGGAGCTGCCCGAGTCGATGAAGCGCTCGATGTCGCGGCAGGCCGAGGCCGAGCGCGAGCGCCGGTCGCGCATCATCACCGCCGACGGCGAGTTCCAGGCGTCCCGCAAGCTGGCCGAGGCCGCCGACACCATGTCGGGGACGCCGGCCGCGCTCCAGCTGCGGCTGCTCCAGACGATGGTCGAGGTGGCCGCAGAGAAGAACTCGACACTGGTGCTGCCCTTCCCGGTGGAGATGCTGCGGTACTTCGAGGCCGTCGCGACCGGCGAGCCGGCCCCCGTACGCCCGAGCGTGCCGAGCGCGCGTGAGCCCGACGGGGCACCGGCGACCGATGACGGAGTCCGGCGTCCTGTCGAGCGAGGTCGTCGCGCCGACGCGTGACCTGATCCGGCTCGACACCACCAACCCTCCGGGCGACGAGACGCGGGCCGCCGCCCACCTGTGCAGCTACCCCCGCGACGCCGGCGTGGACTGCGAGCTCGTCGCGTACCAGGCCGGCCGCGCGTGCGGTCGCCATGGCGCAGCTCGCGCGAACGTCCACGAGCGGGTGCACGTCGACGATCCGCTGCTCGCGACCCGCTTCCACGTGTTCCTCGCGCGCCGGCTGCTCGGCGGTCCGGAGCGGTCGGGGCTCCGCCGCTCACGTTTGTCCGCGGTCCGAAGCGGTCACGGGCGGGGGTGAAGCTGTACGCCGACCTCCCGTCCCGTCGCACGACGCAGATCGTCGGCGACCTCCTGCTGGTCGTGTGGCTGGTCGTCTGGATCTGGCTGGCGGCGCAGGTGCACCACGCGACCGAGCGGCTGGCCGTTCCCGGGCGCCGGATCGACTCCTCCGCCGGGGACCTGGCCGCCCAGCTGCACCACGCGGCCGACTCGGTCGGCGGGCTGCCGGTGGTCGGGGACGACGCGAGCCGTCCCTTCAACGGTGCCGGCGCGGCCGCGGGTCGGCTGGCGCAGGCGGGGCGGAGCCAGGTCGATGCGGTCGACACGCTCGCGTTCTGGCTGGCCCTTGCCACCGCGCTGGTGCCGATCCTGCTCGTGGTGGCGTTCTACGTCCCGGCACGTGTGCGGTTCTTCCGGCGCGCGGCGGCGGGCCAGCGGCTCGTCGACTCGGCCGCCGACCTCGACCTGTTCGCGTTGCGCGCGCTGGCCAACCAGCCGCTGCACGTGCTGGCCCGGATCAGCGACGACCCCGCGGGGCGGTGGCGCGAGCGGGACGCCGAGGTGGTGCGCAGGCTGGCCACGCTGGAGCTGGCCGACGCGGGCCTCGCGCCGCCGCCGACGGAGTGACCGGCCGGCTCGAGACTCGCCGTGCGAGGTCCCGCCTGAGCCGTCTGCCGGCGAGCATCGTGAAGGGGAAGAAGGCGAATCCTGTCCGGCTGCCGAGCACGAGAGGGGTTCCAGCGATGAGCCATCCGAAGGTTCCGTCGAAGCCGACGCCGCGCCCGGTGCGCCCGCGCCCGGCGGTGGCCACCACCAAGCCGCGCATCCCCGGGTCGCACTGAGTCCGAAACCCCTCTGGTCGACGGCCCCCTCCTGCAGGCACGCTCGGTGGTGACAAGGCGATCCCCGCCCCACCCCGAGGAGTGAGCCATGAACAGCACCGCCACCGACCCCGAGACCGGCGCCACCGCCGCCACCTCGAAGGCCGACCTCAAGCTCGAAGCCGTCGTCATCCCCGTCGCCGACGTCGACCGGTCCAAGAAGTTCTACGAGGACCTCGGCTGGCGCCTCGACGCCGACTTCGGCTTCGACAACGGCTTCCGCGTCGTCCAGCTGACCCCGCCCGGATCACCGGCGTCGATCCAGTTCGGCACCCTGATCACCGGTCAGCAGCCGGGCACCGCCGAGGGCATCTACCTCGTCGTCTCCGACATCGAGACGGCCCACGACCAGCTGGTCGGCCTCGGCGCCGAGGTCAGCGACGTCTTCCACCCGGAGTCGCCGGGAGCGCAGTTCGGCCGGCTCGACGGCGGCCAGGCCGCCGGACCCGCCGACGACGGCGCGAGCTACGGCTCCTTCGCCACCTTCCGCGACCCCGACGGCAACACGTTCCTGCTCCAGCAGGTCACCGCCCGGATCCCCGGTCGCGTCGAGACCAGCAGCACCGAGTACGCGTCGGTGAGCGACCTGGTCGGTGCGCTGAAGCGGGCCGCGGCCGCGCACGGCGAGCACGAGGCCCGCACCGGCGAGGAGGACGCGAACTGGCCCGAGTGGTACGCCGCCTACATGGTCGCCGAGAACCACGGCACCGAGCTGCCGGTCTGATCGGACGCGTCGATGACGACCATCCACCTGCACGCCAACACGCGCGTCACCCCCGAGCAGTTCATCGCCGCGCTGACCGACTTCGGCCCCGGGCGCTCCCAGATCTTCGGCAACACCGATGACAAGGACCTCCAGGTCCACAGCGTCGGCGACCACCAGGCCGACGTGACGGAGGGGTCACGGGGCATCTGGGAGCGGCTCACCTACGACTGGTCGAACCCGGGTCACGTCGTGCTGAGGACGACCGACTCCAACACCTGGGGCCGGAGCTCCAGCCACGTCTACGACCTGACGAGGCGCCCCGACGGGACCACCGACATCGACTACACGGTCGTCCGTGAGGGCAAGAACCTCCGCGGCCGGCTGCTGGGCGCCGTGGTGGCCACCGTAGGTCGCAAGGTGTTGTCGAACGCGTTCGACGGCACCGTGAAGGCGATCGAGGCGCGGAACGGCCCCGCGTCCTGAGGACGTACCCTCGGTCGCGTGCCGATCCCCGAGTACGTCGCCGCGCTGCGCTCCGTCGTCGGCCCGGAGTTCGAGCTCTGGCTGCCCGGCGTGACCGCGGTCGTCGTACGGCCGGCGGACGAGCTGCTGCTCGTCCGCCGGGCCGACGACGGCAGCTGGGCACCCGTCACCGGGATCATCGACCCGGGGGAGGAGCCCGCGGTGGCCGCGCGTCGCGAGGCGCTGGAGGAGACCGGCGTCGAGATCAGCGTCGACCGGCTGGTCTCGGTCGCCGCGGGCGAGCGGATCGTGCACGCTAACGGCGACCGAGCGGTCTACCTCGACCTCACCTTCGCCTGCACGTGGCTGTCCGGTGAGGCGTACGTCGCCGACGACGAGTCGCTGGAGGTGGGGTGGTTCCGTCGCGACGCCCTGCCGCCGATGAGGCCGCACATGGCGGAGCGGATCGCCGCCGCCCTGTCGGGCGAGGCCACCGCCGACTTCCACGGCTGAAGGACGCTGATCACGGCAGCAGCAGGGCGGCGTCGCCGAACTCGTGCCACAGGTACCCGGCGTCGACCGCGGCGTCGTACGCACGCTGGGTGAGCTCGCGGCCGGCGACCGCCTCCACCAGGAGCAGGTGGGACGCGTGCGGGTCGTGCCAGCCGGTGACCAGCCCGTCGACGATCGCCGCCGGCCGCTCGGGCGTGACCACGCGCTCGGTCCAGCCGCGTCCGGCCCGGAGGGTCGTGCCGCGGCGACCGCGGTGCACGACCGCCGACTCGAGCGCTCGGGTGACGGTCGTGCCCACCGCGACGATGCGTCCGCCCGCGAGCTTGGTCTCCCGGACGATGCGGGCCGTCGTCGCGCTGACCTCGAACCACTCGGGCGCGGGCGCCTCGCCGGCCTCCTGCGAGGAGACCCCGGTGTGGAGGGTCACCGGTGCGACCTGGATGCCGCGGGCCACCAGCCCCGTCACGAGCTCCGGGGTGAAGGGCCGTGCGGCCGACGGCATCTCGGCGCTGCCCGGCCGGACGCCGAACACCGTCTGGTAGGCGGCGAGCGGGTAGCGACGGTCGAGGTAGCCGTAGGCGATCGGACGGCCGTGGTCGCGGAGCACCCCGCCCACGTCGCCGGCGACGCTCGCGCGCCACAGCCGGTTGCCGTGACCGGTGGGCGAGGAGACGCCTCCGGGGTACGGCGCCGTCAGGGTGAGGCGCAGGCCGCCGGCGGTCACCACGTCGCCCTCGGCGGCGTCGAGCACCGACCGGTGGGCGCCCGGTGCCGTGCGCAACTCGACCGCCCACGCGCCCTGGCCCAGCCGCTGGGCGAGGTGGAGCACGACCGGACCGCGGCCGAGGAGGGTGGCGTCCAGCTCGCGCGCCTCGGTGGCGGAGTCGTTGACGACCAGGAGGTCGCCCCGGGTGAGGTGGTCGGCGATCGCCCGGAAGCTCGTGTGGACGAGGCCGTCGCGACCTGCGACGAGCAGCCGCACCTCGTCGCGGGCGTAGCCGCGCCACTCGGCCGGCGCCGGCGCTGTCGTGTCGTCAGGGGCCGGGAAGTGGATGCCCGGCTGCTCGGCCAGCAGCGTCATCGAACGACCTCCGTGAGCTGGAGAGCCGGCTCGTCGATGGCTCGGTAGCGCCCCGGAGGTCGGTCGCCGGTCACGAGCGCCAGCAGCCGCGGCACCACGGTCTCGGGGAGCGGCCGGTCGGAGATGTCCTCGCCGGGGAAGGCGCGCTGGTGCATCGCCGTCCGCAGGTCGCCTGGGTCGACGGCGTAGGCCCGCAGGTCGTTCTCGGCGCCGATGGTGAGCACGAGGTGGTCCAGGGCGGCCTTCCCCGCGGCGTACGCGCCCCATGTCGGGTAGTGCTCCACGGCCGCGTCGCTGGAGATGCCGACGAGAGCGCCTGCGGAGGCCCGCAGCACCGGGAGGACCCGCCGGGTGAGCCCGAGCGGGGCGTAGAGGTTGGTCGCGAGCACCTCGGCCAGCTGGTCGGGCGTGACGTCGGCGAGCGGGCGCATCGGGCCGAGCTCGCTCGCGTTGTGGACGAGCAGGTCGAGGCGCCCCAGCCGGCCGACGGCCGCGGCGAGGTCGTTCTGGTGCGTGGGGTCTCGCACGTCTCCGTGGATCGCCGTGACGTCGGGCAGGGGAGCGGTGGCAGCGACGAGCGCGTCGGCGTGGCGGGCGTCGGTCACGACACGCCAGCCCCCACGGCTGAGCGCGCTGACCAGGGCCAGCCCGAGGCCGGCGGACCCGCCGGTCACGAGCGCGACAGGTGTTCCGTTGGTGGATGTCATGCGGCTAGCATTCAAGTTCAAGTGAACTTGAGATCAAGCGATGACGAGGAGACTTTGCCGATGGATGCCCAGGACCGCCTCCCGATGGGCGAGGTCGCGCGCCGCAGCGGGTTCGCCGCCTCGGCACTGCGCTACTACGAGAGCCAGGGGCTGATCGCCGCGACGCGGTCGTCGGGCGGGCAGCGCACGTTCGAGCGGAGCGTGCTGCGCCGGCTGGCGTTCATCCGCGCGGCGAGCAACGTCGGCCTGTCGCTGGAGGAGATCCGCGACGAGCTCGCCGCGCTGCCCGCCGAGCGCACGCCGACGAAGTCGGACTGGCACCGCATCTCGAAGCACTGGCGGGTGCGCCTCGACGAGCAGATCGCCGCCCTCGAGCGGCTGCGCGACGGGCTCGACTCCTGCATCGGCTGCGGCTGCCTGTCCCTCAAGCAGTGCGGGATCTCCAACCCCGGCGACGTCGCCGCCGTCGGTGGCGGCGCGGGTGCCGCTTACCTGCCGCGTCTGCTGCGCCGCGACCCACCGCGCCGGGACGCCGCCCGAGGCTCATCGCCGCGCTGACCCACCGACCCGGCGGATCGCCCACCAGGCCGTCAGGCCCGTGGCACCGACCGCCGTCAGGAGGACGGCTCCGCTCAGCAGGACGTACGTCGTCAGGTCGACCGCCGGCGGCTGCCAGCCGAGGAGCCCCAGGCTGACCCCGAGCACGGCGGGCAGGACGGCGACGGTTCCGACGAGCCACGCGAGCGCTCCGGTGAGGAGCGACTCGACCATCGTCATCCGCAGGAGCTGTCGGCGCGTGGTACCCGTCCGGTGCAGCAGCGCGAGCTCGGCGCGGCGTCCCGCTGTGGTGAGGACGAGCGAGTTGGCGGCGCCCAGGCCGACGAACACGAGGAGCAGGAGCAGCAGCACGGTCGAGAGGTGCTGCAGGGCGGCGTCGCTGTCGATCACCGTGGCGACGTACGCCTCGGGCGTTCCCACGGTCAGACCGAGCGCACGCAGCCGCTCGGCGGTCGCGGCCGGCGGCTGCGATGTGCTCACCAGAGCCACGGTGGCGGCCGGTGTCCCACCGACGGGCTCGGCCGTGGCCGGTCCGATCAGGTAGTCGCCCACGCCGAGCCCGCGGTCGAACACGGCGACGACGCGGAGCCGGCGATCGGTCCCGGCGTCGCGCACCTCCACCGTGTCGCCGAGGCCACGCCCGAGCTCGAACGCCGCGTCGGAGCTGATCGCCACGGTCCCGGCCTTCGCGAGGCCGGTCAGGGCGCCCCGCGTGACGCCCGGGTCGAAGAGCGTGCGCGACGCGTCGGCGGGGACGACCCGGACCCCCGTGGTCTCCCAGGCGAGGCTGTCCGGAAGGTCGTCGTCGTCCGTGCGGACCTGGATCCGGCGGTCGGCCAGCGGCACCACGCCGGTGACGCCGCGCAGCGCGATGAGGTCCGCCAGCCGGCCGGGCAGGGCAGCGCCGGTCACGACGAGGTCGGCCGTCAGGGCCGCCCGCAGCTGCTGCCGGCCGGCCTCGGCGACGGCGCCGTCGACGCTGGTCTGGACCGTGCCGGTCGCCAGGGCGAGGGCCAGGGGCGCGACGACCGTGGTCAGTCGCCGCGAGAAGCCGCGCAGGTTGTGCAGGGCGAGCCGGGTCGGGGCCGGCCGCCGGCCGCCGGTGAGCCGTTCGGTCCGGGCGAAGGCCTGCCCGACGAGCAGCGGCCCGGCCAGCGCTGTGGCGCCGACGAGGAGGAACGCCGAGGTCGCCGCCGAAGTGCCGCCGATCGTCCCGGGCACGACAAGGGGCGCGAAGGCGGCGGCGACGCCGGCCACCGCGGTGACCAGCGCCAGCAGCCGGCGGGTGGGCCCGATGGCGGCGTCCTCGGCCGCGCTCGCCCGGAGCGCGTCGGTGGCCGCTGTCCTGACGGTCTCGCGCGCCGCGAGGCGGCCGGCGAGCAGGGCGCTCGGCAGCAGGACGACCACCGCGGCCACGGCGGGCAGCGGGGACAGGCGCAGCGCGGAACCCGACCCGAGAACCCCCGCCTCCCGGAGCAGCGGCTCGAGCCGGGTCGCGACGACGACTCCGGGGATCGCGCCCAACGGGACCGCCAGCAGGGCGACGAGCACCACCTCACGCGAGACCTGCTGCCGGATCTGGCGCCGCGTCGCACCGACGGTGCGGAGCAGCGCGAACTCCCGTCGGCGCCCGCGGAGCGCGAGCGTCACCGTCGCGGCGACGACGAGGACGACCACGACCAGGGCGGTGCCCGTGTACGAGGCCGCGAGCGTGGTGAGGGTCCCGCCGTCGATGTCGGCACCGCCGCGCAGGCCCGACTCCGCGAGCACGCCGACGGTGGACAGGACCGCACCCGCCGCGGCGAGCGTGAGGGCGGTGCCGGTCAGCGCGGCGCGATGGGCGCGGGCTCCGGCGAGGGCGAGCGTCCACATCCCGCTCACCGCCCCAGGGCGAGCATGCGGCTGGCCACCTGCTCGACGGAGGGGGCGGCGAGGTCGTCGACGACGACGCCGTCGGCGAGGAAGACGACCCGCTCGGCGGCTGCGGCGACCACGCTGTCGTGCGTCACCAGGACGACGGTCTGCCCCAGCCGCACTGCGGTGTCTCGGAGCATCGCGAGCACCTGGGCGCCGGTCCGGGAGTCGAGGGCGCCGGTCGGCTCGTCGGCGAACACCACCGTGGGCCGCGTGACGAGCGCCCGTGCGATGGCCACCCGCTGGGCCTGGCCGCCCGACAGCTCGCCAGGCAGCCGCTGCTCGAGGCCGGCCAGGCCCAGGGAGCCCACCAGCTCGGTGCGCCATGCCGGATCCGCCGCGCGGCCGCCCAGGACCAGTGGGAGGTCGATGTTGGTCGCGACGTCGAGGTGGCCGATGAGGTTGTAGGCCTGGAAGACGAAGCCGACGTGGTCCCGGCGGAAGCGGGTGAGCCGGTCGGGGGAGAGTCCGGCGATGTCGTGGCCGCCGACCACGACGCGGCCGCGCGTCGGCACGTCGAGGCCGGCCGCGATGTTGAGCAGCGTGGACTTCCCGGAGCCGGACTGGCCCATCACCGCGGTCAGCGATCCGCGGCGGAGGTCGAGGGAGACGCCTCGCAACGCGGGAACCGGCGTCGGTCCCGGGTAGGTCTTGTGGACGTCGGCGAGCCGTACGGCGGTCTCGGTGCTCGTGTCGGCGAGGGTGTCGGTGTGCATGCCCACGACGCTAGGAAGTGCGCACCGTCCGGGACGAGCGCCGCAGGAACGCAGTCCGAGGGGTTGCATCCTTCGGAGGAGCCCGGCTCAGCGACGTACGTCGACCACGCCGTTCTGGTAGGCCCACACAGCGGCGTGCAGCCGCGACCGGACGCCGAGCTTGGGCATCATGCGGGCCAGGTGTGACTTCACCGTGGTCACCTCGACGACGAGCGCACGCGCGATCTCCTCGTTCGACATGCCCTGGGCCAGGTGGAGCAGGATCTCCAGCTCCCGTGGCGTGAGCAGCTCGCTCGCCCGCGCGGCCGTCACCGGCTGGGTTCGCCGTCGGCTGACCAGCTCGGCGAGGACCCGCTTGGTGAGGCCGTCGGCGAGGGTGCCGTTGCCGGCGGCCACCGAGCGGACGGCGCCGATGATCTGCTCGGGCTCGGCGTCCTTGAGGAGGAAGCCCGAGGCGCCGGCCTCGAGCGCGCCGAACAGGTACTCGTCGATGTCGAAGGTGGTGAGCACCAGCACCGGCACCGGGTCGGGCACGTCCGGCCCGCTCAGCTGCCGCGTCGCGGTGATGCCGTCGGTGCCCGGCATCCGGATGTCGAGGCAGGCGACGTCGGGCCGCAGGCGTCGGGCGGCCTCGACCGCCTGCTGCCCGTCGGTCACGGCGGCGACCACCTCGATGTCGGGCTCGCCGTCGAGGAGGGTGACGAGCCCGGTGCGGACGAGCGGTTGGTCGTCGGCCACGAGCACACGGATCATCGCGCGTCCTCCCCGGTCGTCACGGTGTCGAGGGTGGGGATCCGGAGCGAGACGAGCCAGCCGCCGTCCGGCGCCGGGCCGACGTCCAGCGCGGCCCCGGTCAGCTCGGCGCGCTCGCGCATGCCGACCAGGCCGAAGCCGCCACTCGGCTCCGGGTGCACGGGTTGCCGGTCGGACGCGTCGTTGCGGACGCTCACCACCACCGCGTCGGCCTCGCGCGCGTCGACGACGACCTCGCACCGGGCGCCCGGGGCGTGCCGGGCGGCGTTCGCCAGGGCCTCCTGCACCGTCCGGTACGCCGACAGCTGGGCGAGCGGTCCGATCCGGCTGCCGGGCGGCCCACCGTCGGAGTGCGGGTGCACGGTCAGGGTGACCTCCGTGCCGGTGCGACCCGCCGCATCGACCAGACCGGAGATCCCCGAGAGGGACTCCTCCCGCGCCATCGTCGCCTGGCTCTCCGCTCCGTCCTCCCGCAGCAGGCCGACGAGCCTGCGCATGTCGCGCAGCATCTCAGTGCTGTGCGTGCGCACCTCGCGGACGGCGCGCTTCGCGCCCTCCGGGTCGGTGTCGATCTGCCGTCCGATCGCGCCGGTCATGACCGCGATCCCCGACAGGTGGTGAGCGGCGATGTCGTGCAGCTCGCGGGCCATCGCCGTGCGCTCCTTCGCGACCGCGGCCTCGAGCAGCGCCGCGTGCTCACCGACCAGGGCCCGCGCCTGATCGGCGCGGGCCGTGCGCGCCTCTCGCCGAGCCCGGACGACGATGCCCACCACGACGGCCAGCGCCACGGTGCCGATGCCCTGGACGAGCCCGCCACCCACCGCGGCGCCGGTCGGGGTGCCGGAGTCCGTCTCCCCGAGAGCGGTTCCGAGGGCCACGAGCGCGGTCGCCCCGACGAGCCCCGGCCACGCTCCCTCCGTCGGCTCGGACAGGACCACCAGGAACGCCGCCACGAGGACCGCCACCGACGTCGCCCCGGTCGCACCCTGGAGCCCGACGAGCGCGGCCAGCGGCGCGCCGGCCGCGACGACCAGGAGGGCGACGGGGGAGACGCGCCGACCGAGCAGCACCGCTGCCTGGAGCGTGACGACCGCGAGGCCGGCCCACCAGCTCGGGTCGCCGAGGTCGGGCGCCTCGAGCTCTGCGTCGTCCACGGCGGCGAAGGGCACCGCGACGAGCACTGCGGCCGCCGTCAGCCAGCAGCCTCCCGCCACCCTCCACCGCACCGGCCCACTCTCTCACGGTCCCGGTGCGCGGACGGGTACTGAGCGGCGCCCTGACGGCGGTCCGGGTCGCCCGCCTGGACATCGTCGGCGTGATCACGCTCGGCATGTTCACCGCGCTCGGTGGGGGGATGATCCGTGACATCCTGCTCGATGCCCTGCCGCCGGCGACGTTCAGCGACTCGCGCTCCCGGGCGGTGGCAGCACTGGGCCCGGTGGCCTTCGTCTTCGGTCGCGGCTCGACCGGCTGGCCACTCCGATCCTGGGCCTCGACGCCGCCGGGCTCAGCCTGTTCGCCGTCAGCGGCGTGCTGAAGGGTCTCGACTTCGGTGTGGGGCCAGCCCAGGCCGTCATTCGCCGCGCTGGCGTGGCTCGGCCGGACCTGAGCGCGTGGTGCCGGGACCCTCCCGCCTGCGCACCCGTGGACATCGCGCTCGCGGTGGTGTGAGATCGGCACGGGACACCCGCTGTGGACTTGAGGAGCCGGGCATGACGCTTGGACTCGGAGGCCGACGGGCCGTCGTCACCGGCGCCAGCCGTCGGATCGGCCTGGCCGTCGCGTGCGCCAGCGTCACGCTCGACCTGTCCTCTCCCGTCGATCCGGCGGAGCGCATCGACGGCGACATGGTCACCACGTGGTGACCGGTGACGACCGCCCGTCCTATGTCGTCACCGGCGGCGCGCGCGGCGTCGGCCGCGCGATCGTCGACGTGCTGGCGCGGACGGGCCACGTGGTCGTTCTCGACCTGGCCGATGGGGTCGTGGGGGAGCGGGTCAGCCTCGTCAGCGGGGACGCCGGCGATCCTGCGGTCGCGGTGGCCGCCGCCGAGGCGGCCGAGGCGGTCGGGCCGCTGGCCGGCTGGGTCAACAACGCGGCCCTGTTCGGCGACGCGTCGCTGGATGCTGCGGACGCTCCTGAGGTCCTCCGGCTGATCACCTCCAACCTGGCCCTGGCCGTCACCGGCTGCCACGTGGCGGTCAACCACTACCTGGCGCACGGGCGGCCGGGGGCGATCGTCAACGTCTCCTCGCACCAGGCGCAGCGGCCGGTGCGAGGCGCGCTGCCCTACGCGACCGCCAAGGCGGCCGTCGAGGGGTTGACCCGTGCGGTCGCGGTCGACCACGGGCCGCAGGGGATCCGCACGAACGCGGTCGCGCTGGGGTCGATCGGCACCGAGCGGTACGACGCCTACCGCGCCGCCCACCCCGACGTCGATCGGCAGATGGCGGCCCTGCACCCGATCGGTCGGGTCGGAACGAGCGCCGAGGTGGCGGACGTGGTCGCGTTCCTGCTGTCACCCGAGGCGGGGTTCGTCAACGGCGCGGTGCTGCCCGTCGACGGCGGCCGGTCGGTCAACGGCGCTGACCCCGAGGCGATCTGAGGACGAGCCGTTCAGGCCTCGTCCGCCCAGTCGCCCAGGGACCAGTCCCGCACCTCGGGCATGTCCTGGAGGTGCTCGACGACGTACTGCTCGTGCCGGAGGAGCTGCTGCTCGCACCACGCCCTGAGCTCGCCCGCCCCGGCCGGGGTCCGCTGCGCCCGGTCGAGCGCGTCGATGACCAGGTGGTAGCGCGACGCGCGGTTGCGCACCACCATGTCGAACGGCGTCGTCGTCGTGCCCTCCTCGATGAACCCGCGCACGTGGAACCGGTCGGCGTCCGGGCGGCCGTGCACGAGCTGGTGGATGGCGCCGGGGTACCCGTGGAACGCGAACAGCACGTCGACGTGGTCGGTGAACAGCTCGCGGAACTGGGTGTCGTCCAGGCCGTGCGGGTGGATCTCGGGCCGCGGCAGCGACATGAGGTTGACCACGTTGACCACACGGGTGGAGAAGAGCGGCAGCCGCTCGCGGAGGATGTTGGCGGCCGCGACCGTCTCCATGGTGACGACGTCGCCGGCGCACGCGAGCACGATGTCGGGGTCCGAGCGCCCGTCCTCGGTGCCCGCCCACGACCAGACGCCGGCCCCCTGGGCGCAGTGCTCGACGGCCTCGTCGATCGTCAGCCACTGCAGCTGCGGCTGCTTGTCGATGACGACCAGGTTGACGCACGACCGCGACCGCATGCAGCGGTCGGAGACCGCCAGCAGCGTGTTGGCGTCCGGCGGCAGGTAGACCCGGCTGACCGTGCCGCGGTGGGTGATCACGTTCTGGATCAGGCCCGGGCCCTGGTGGCTGAACCCGTTGTGGTCCTGGCGCCACGCGGTCGAGGTCAGGAGGATGTTGAGGCTCGGCACCGGCGCCCGCCAGGGCAGGTGGTGCGCCTCCTGCAGCCACTTCGCGTGCTGGACGGTCTGTGACGCCGACACCATCGCGAAGGCCTCGTACGTCGCGAACCAGCCGTGCCGGCCGGTGAGGTTGTAGCCCTCGAGCCAGCCGTGGCAGGCGTGCTCCGAGAGCACCTCCATCACGCGCCCGTCCCGCGAGATCGCGACGTCCTCGTCCGTCACCCTCTCGAGGAACGCCCGGTCGGACACCTCGAAGACCGCGCCGAGGCGGTTGCTGTTGGTCTCGTCGGGACAGAACAGCCGGAACCGGTCGGGGTTGCGGGCATAGGTGTCGCGCATGAGCTCACCGAGCTTGCGCGTCGACTCCAGCCGCGTCCGGGCCGGCGCCTTCACCGATACCGCGTAGTCGCGGAAGTCCGGCAGGTCCAGGTCGGTCGCGAGCCGGCCCCCGTTTGCGTGCGGGCTGCCGCTCATCCGCAGGTCGCCGTCCGGGTTGATCGAGAGGACCTGCGCCACGGGCGCGCCGTTGTCGTCGAAGAGCTCCTCGGGCCGGTAGGAGCGCATCCAGTCCTCGAGGATCCGCAAGTGCTCCTTGTCGCCCTTGACCTTGGACACGGGAACCTGGTGGGACCGGAACGTGCCCGAGACCTGCACCCCGTCCACCACCTCCGGGCCGGTCCAGCCCTTCGGCGTGCGCAGGATGATCATCGGCCAGCGCGGGCGGGTGCCGTCCCAGTCACCACCGCGGGCGGCCGCCTGGATCGACCTGATCGACGCCCACGCCCGCGCGAGGGCCTCGGCGAAGCGGTGGTGCATGCCGGGCGTGTCGTCCCCCTCGACCTCGAGGACCTCGTAGCCGTGCCCCTCCATCAGCGCGCGGACCTCGGCCGGGTCCTTGCGGGCCAGCACCGTCGGGCCGGCGATCTTGGCCCCGTTGAGGTGGAGCACGGGCAGCACCGCACCGTCGTGGACCGGGCTCAGGAACGAGATCTGCTTCCACGACCCCTCGAGAGGCCCCGTCTCCGCCTCGCCGTCCCCGACCACGGCCAGCGCGATCAGGTCGGGGTTGTCCATCACCGCCCCGGCCGCGTGGATCAGGACGTAGCCGAGCTCACCGCCCTCGTGGATCGAGCCGGGGATCGGCACCGACACGTGGCTGGGGATCCCGCCCGGCGAGGAGAACTGGCGGAACAGCCGCTGCAGCCCGTCCTCGTCGACGGTGACGTCCGGGTACGTCTCCGTGTAGGTGCCTTCCAGATAGCTGGCGCCGACGAGGGTCGGCCCGCCGTGCCCGGGACCGGTCAGGTAGATCATCTGCTGACCGGTGTGCCGGATCAGCCGCGACGCGTGCGCGTAGATCAGTGCCAGCCCCGGGCTGGTGCCCCAGTGGCCGAGCAGTCGTGGCTTGATGTGGTCGGCGCTCAGCGGCTCGCGCAGCAGCGGGTTGGCCATCAGGTAGATCTGGCCCACGGTGAGGTAGTTGTTGGCCCGCCACCAGGCGTCGACCGCTGCGACGTCCTCGTCGGTGGGATGGGCGAGCCGGTCCACCACGTCCGCTTCGGCGTGTCCGGATGCACTGGTGTCGATGATTGCCACGAGGGTCTCCTCCACCCGAGAAGGACGGGCCCGACGGCCCACCTGCACGGTACGCCCGTGCCACCGGTGCGCGTCCAGACCTACCTTCCGGCGCCGGGACGCGGGAGCCTGGGGGCATGTCCTCGGACCTGACTCGGGCCACCGACCCCTTCTCGCCGGCCGAAGCAACGGTCGACACCCCGTGGTCGAGACCCCCGGACGACGTGCTCGTCGCTCTCGACAGCCGCCCGGACGGCCTGACCGAGGAGGAGGCGTCACGGCGCCGGGAGCGGTTCGGTCCCAATCGGCTGGCACCGCCCCAGCGCTCACCGTGGTGGCGACGCGCGCTCGCGCAGTTCGACGACGTCCTCATCTACATCCTGCTGGTGGCGGCCGCGGCCAAGGCGGTCCTGGCTGAGTGGGTCGACTTCTCGGTCATCCTGGGCGTCGCGGTGATCAACGCGGTCATCGGCCTGGTGCAGGAGGGCCGCGCGGAGCGGGCGCTGGACGCCATCAAGGACATGCTCTCGGTCCAGGCCCACGCGGTGCGGTCGGGCTCGGTGGCCGATGTGGACGCCGACGCGCTGGTGCCGGGCGACGTCGTGCGGCTGCGCGCGGGCGACCGCGTGCCGGCCGACGTACGGCTGCTGGAGGCCAACGGCCTCCAGGCCGAGGAGTCGGCGCTGACCGGTGAGTCCGTCCCGACGGCGAAGGACGCCGGCGTCGTCCCTGCGGACGCGGGGGTGGGCGACCGGAGGAGCATGGTCCACTCCGGGACGCTCATCGTCGCCGGCACCGGGTCCGGCGTGGTGGTCGCCACCGGGCAGGAGACCCAGATCGGCCGGATCCAGACGATGATCTCGCGGGTCGAGGCCGTCGAGACACCGCTCACCCGGTCGCTCGACGCGCTCGGCAAGAAGCTCGCGGTCCTGATCCTCGTGATGGCCCTCGTGATGATCCTCATCGGTCGATGGCTCCACCGCTTCACCGTGCCCGACCTGCTCAGCGCGGCGATCGGGTTCGCCGTGGCCGCGGTGCCGGAAGGGCTTCCGGCCCTGGTCACGATCACGCTGGCGCTCGGGGTGCAGCAGATGGCGCGCCGGCGGGCGATCACGCGCCGACTCCCCTCGGTGGAGACGCTGGGTGCCGTCTCGACCATCTGCTCCGACAAGACCGGCACGCTGACGAGGAACGAGATGACCGCCCGGATGGTGCGCACCGCCGGCTCCCGGTTCGAGGTCAGCGGACTCGGCTACGCGCCGATCGGCGAGGTCACGCTGGACGCCGACGTGGTGACGGTCGCGGACCGTCCGGACCTCGCACGGCTGGTCGAGGACATGGCCATCTGCAACGACGCCGCGGTGGTGGAGGACGGGTCGCAGTGGCGCCTCGTGGGCGAGCCGACCGAAGGTGCCGTCAGCCTGCTGGGCCCCAAGGCAGGGTTCGTCACCGACGGCTGGCGACGGGTCGCGGTGGTGCCGTTCGACCCGGCTCACAAGTACATGGGCGTGCTGGCGCGTGACCCGGACGGCGCGCTCCACGTGCTCGTCAAGGGCGCCCCCGACCGGATCCTGGAGCGCTGTGCCACGCAGACCGGGCCGACCGGTGCGGCGGAGCCGATCGACGTGGCGTTCTGGGAGACCCAGATCGACGAGATCGGCGCCGGCGGGCTGCGGGTGCTCGCGGCCGCGCACGCCCGCCCGGACCCCGGCGCCTCGACGCTGTCGCACGCCGACCTCGAGCGCGGGCTCGAGCTGGCCGGCCTGGTCGGCATCGTCGACCCACCCCGTCCCGAGGCGGTCGACGCGATCGCGCTGTGCGCGACCGCCGGGGTGCGGGTCAAGATGATCACCGGCGACCACGCCGGGACGGCGCTCGCGATCGGCCGGGAGATGGGCATCGTGGAGAGCACCGCCAGCCCGGTCCTCACCGGCGCCGAGCTGGAGTCGATGTCGGTCGAGGCGCTCCGTGCCGTCGTACGCGACGTCGACATCTATGCCCGGACCAGTCCGGAGCACAAGCTGCGGATCGTGGCGGCGCTCCAGGCGCACGGCGAGGTGGTCGCGATGACGGGCGACGGCGTCAACGACGCCCCCGCGCTGACGCGGGCCGACGTCGGGGTGGCCATGGGCATCAAGGGCACGGAGGCGACCAAGGAGGCCGCCGACATCGTCCTCGCCGACGACAACTTCGCGACCATCGAGCGCGCCGTCGAGGAGGGCCGGCGCATCTACGACAACGTGCGCCGCTCGCTGCTGTTCCTGCTGCCCACCAACGGTGCCCAGTCGCTGGTGATCCTGGTGGCCGTCCTCTTCGGCCTCACGTTGCCGCTCGCGCCCGTGCAGGTGCTGTGGATCAACATGGTGACCTCGGTGACGCTGGCGCTCGCGCTGTCCAACGAGCGGGCCGAGCGCGGGATCATGACCCGTCCACCCCGGCGGTCGGGGGAGGCGATCGTCCCGCCCTCCGCCGTACGCCGGATCGCGCTGGTCGGCCTCCTGATCGGCGGCGCGACCATGGGCGTCTTCTACTACGACCACCACCGCGGCATCGCGCTCGACGAGGCCCAGACCACGGCGGTGACGATGCTCGCCCTGGGGCAGCTGGCCTATCTGTTCAACTGCCGCTTCCTGGACCGCTCCAGCCTCACTCCGGACGTGCTGCGCGGCAATCGGCTCGTGTGGTGGAGCGCGGCCGCGATGATCGGGCTGCAGCTGCTCTACTGCTACCTGCCGATCGCCAACACCGCCTTCGGCTCCGCGCCGATCGGCCCGCGGGAGTGGCTGCTGACCGCCGTCCTCGCGGTGGTGATCTTCCTGCTGACCGAGGTCGCCAAGTGGGTCACCCGGTTGCGGGCTCGGGCCGGCTGAGGCGCGGTCGCGTCGGGGGACAAGCCGTCGCGGGTCGGCGTACGGTGCCCGCATGCGATTTGGTCTGGTCGGCACGGGTCCATGGGCGACGATGACGCATGGTCCGGGCCTCGTGGCTGCCCCCGGTGCGGACCTCGTCGGCGTGTGGGGCCGCGACCCGCACAAGGCGCGGTCGCTCGCCGAGGAGCTCGGCACGACCGCCTACGAGAGCTATGACGCCCTGCTCAGCGACGTCGAGGCGGTCGCGTTCGCGGTCCCGCCAGGGACGCAGGCGGAGCTCGCGCTCGAGGCCGCGCGGGCTGGGAAGCACCTGCTGCTCGACAAGCCGGTCGCCGCCGACGTCGAGTCGGCACGGCGGCTGCGGGACGCCGCCGCCGAGGCGGGGGTGGCGTCGGTGGTCTTCTTCACCGACCGCTTCGTCGAGGAGTCCCGCGCCTGGTTCGACCAGGTGCGTTCGACCGACGGCTGGAAGGGCGGCTGGGTCAGGTGGTTCAGCGCCCTGCAGGAGCCGGGCAACCCGTTCGGGGCCTCGGCGTGGCGCCACGAGCGCGGGGCCCTCTGGGACATCGCACCGCACGCGTTGTCGACCCTCGACGCGTGTCTCGGGCCCGTGACGTCCCTGAGCGCGGTGGGCGGGCGAGGAGACCTGGTGAACCTGACGCTTCGGCACGGGTCGGGCGCGCTGAGCACCGTCACGCTGACCCAGTTCGCGCCGCCCGCTGCAGAGGGCTTCGAGGCCGCCGTCTGGGGCGAGACCGGCGTGTCACTCATGCCACGACGGCCCGACGCCTTCGTCGACGCTCTCGCGACCGCCGCCGAGGAGCTGGTCGCCGCCGCAGAAGGCGCGTCCCATCCGCTCGACGTCGGCTTCGGCACTCGCGTCGTGGAGCTGATCGCGGAGGCGCAGGCGCAGCTCGAGGGCGAGCCGACGCGATGAGCACGGGGGCGACCGACCGGCGCTGGCCCCGGTGGTCGGAGCTGTCGCCCCTGCTGCGTCCCCGCCTGCGGGTGACCCGCGCTGAGCGCGTGTCGCACGCCGCCTCGATCCGCGACCTGCGGACGTTGGCCCGACGCCGGGCGCCGCGCGCCGTCTTCGACTACACCGACGGGGCGGCGGGGGACGAGATCGGGCTGGGCCGATCGCGAGCGGCGTACGCGCGCGTCGAGCTCGTGCCCCAGGTGCTGCGCGACGTGTCGTCGGTGGACACCTCGACGACGATCCTCGGGCGGCCGTCGGCGGCGCCGCTCGTCCTCGCCCCGACCGGGTTCACCCGGATGATGCACACGGAGGGTGAGCCAGCGGTCGCGCGCGTGGCCGCCCGCGTCGGCATCCCCTACGCGCTCTCCACGATGGGCACCACGTCGGTCGAGCGGCTCGCGGCCGACGTACCGACGGCGAGGCTGTGGTTCCAGCTCTACCTGTGGCGCGACCGGGAGGCCAGCCGCGGCCTGGTGGAGCGAGCGCGGGAGGCGGGGTACGAGGCGCTCGTGCTCACCGTCGACACGCCGGTGCCCGGTCGGCGCCTGCGCGACGAGCGCAACGGGCTGACCATCCCGCCCACGCTGTCAGCACGAACGCTCGTCGACGGTGCCCTGCACCCCGCGTGGTGGTTCGACCTGCTCACCACGGAACCCCTGGAGTTCGCCTCGCTCCACTCGTTCGACGGCACGGTGGCGGAGCTGGTGGGGCAGATGTTCGACCCTTCGGCCACCCTGGCCGACCTGTCGTGGATCCGGTCCGCGTGGCCGGGGCCGATGGTGGTCAAGGGCATCCAGACGACCGCCGACGCGATGGCTGTCGTCGACGCCGGGGCCGACGCCGTCGTGGTCTCCAACCACGGCGGACGCCAGCTCGACCGCGCGCCGACGCCGCTCGAGGTGCTGCCCGGCATCGTCGACGCGATCGGCGACCGGGCGGAGGTCTACGTCGACGGCGGGATCCTCTCGGGCAGCGACGTCGCTGCCGCGGTCGCCTTCGGAGCCCGCGCGGCCCTGGTCGGCCGGGCCTACCTCTACGGGCTGATGGCCGGCGGGGAACGCGGCGTGCAGCGGGCCGCCGACATCCTCCGGACCGAGCTCGCGAGCACCCTGGCCCTGCTGGGCGTGACGCAGGTCGGCGACCTCACGCGTGACCATGTACGGCTGCGTGCCGCCTGAGTAGGTTGCCCGCATGGACGTCGTCGAGTACACGCCGACCCGCGAGCAGTACGCCTACACGTTCGGCGGCGTCGCGCCCACCATGCGGGTCGCGCCGGGCACCGCGCTGCGACTCTGGTCCGACGACGCGTTCGGCGGGGTGCTGCGCAGCGTCGACGACCTGTCGACCGCCAAGGTGGACCTCCGGTTCGTCAACCCGCAGACCGGCCCGTTCCACGTCGAGGGTGCCGAGCCCGGCGACACCCTCGTCCTCCACCTGGTCGACCTGACGCCAGCGCGCGACTGGGGCGCCTCGGCCGCGATCCCGTTCTTCGGCGGCATGACCAGCACCGACCGCGTCGTCACGTTGCAGGAGCCGCTGCCCGACACGACGTGGATCTACGAGCTCGACGGGGACCGCAACACGGTCTCGTTCGCCGCGCGGCACAGCGACCACCGCATCGACCTGCCGGTCGAGCCGATGCTCGGCACCGTCGGCGTCGCACCGGCCGGGGGAGAGGCCCGCTCGTCGCTGGTCCCCGACCGCTTCGGCGGCAACATGGACACGCCCCAGATGCGGGCCGGGTCGACGGTCTTCCTCGGCGTCAACGTCGAGGGCGCCCTGTTCTCCATCGGTGACGGCCACTACCGGCAGGGCGAGGGCGAGGCGTGCGGTACGGCGGTCGAGGGCGCGATGACGACCACGCTGATCGTCGACCTGATCAACGGTGGCGCACCGGCCTGGCCCCGCATCGAGGACGACACCCACTGGATGGCGATCGGCTCCAGCCGTCCGCTCGAGGACTCCTGGCGGATCGCGAACGCCGAGGTCGTGCACTGGGTGGCGGAGCTCTACGGCCTGCACACGATGGACGCCTACCAACTGTGCTCGCAGATCGCCCAGGTCCCCGTCGCCAACGTGGTCGACGCCAACTACAGCGTCGTCGTGAAGGTGGCGAAGGCGCTCCTCCCGAGGGCCGACGGCCTACGGCGGCATCCACGCCGACCTGCGCGCACGCGCACGGTCTCTCGGGTCCCTCTGAAGATCGGGGCCTCGGCCCCCCAGCTGAAAGGCCGCTCATGGATCTGCAGCTCAACGGCACCCGCGTCCTGGTCACCGGCGGCACGCGCGGGATCGGCCGAGCCATCGTCGCAGCCTTCCTCGACGAGGGCGCCACCGTCGGGTTCTGCGCGCGCAAGCCCGACGAGGTCGCGGCGACGCAGGACGCGCTGACGAGTCTCGGCGACGTCACCGGCAGTGTGGTTGACGTCGGCGACGCGGCGGCCCTGGCGGCCTGGGTCGAGGAATCGGCGCGGGCCTTCGGCGGGCTCGACGTGGTGGTCGCCAACGTCAGCGCGCTCGCCATCCCCGACACCGAGGAGAACTGGCAGACCAGCCTCAACGTCGACCTGATGCACACGGTCCGGCTGGTCCGCGCCGCGCTGCCCCACCTCGAGCGCAGCGAGGCACCTTCGATCATCGCGATCTCGAGCGTGTCCGGACGCGAGTCCGACTTCGCCTCGGGCCCGTACGGGACCGCGAAGACGGCCATCATCGGCTACATCAACGGTCTCGCGATGCAGCTGGCGGACAAGGGCATCCGTGCCAACACCGTGTCACCGGGCAACACCTACTTCGAGGGCGGTGTCTGGCAGAGCATCGAGACGGGCGACCGAGAGCTCTTCGACACCGCCGTCGGGCTCAACCCCACCGGTCACATGGGGACGCCAGAGGAGATCGCCGGACCGGTCGTGTTCCTCGCGAGCCGGGTCGCCCGCCGGGTCAGCGGCACCAACCTCGTCGTCGACGGTGCGCTCACGCGGGGGATCCAGCTCTAGCCGGAGCGGCCGGCAGCCGCACCGTCACGCGCAGCCCGCCCTCGGGGCGGGCGACGAGCGTGAGGGTCCCGTCGTGCGCCAGGGCGATGCTCTTGACGATGGCCAGCCCGAGGCCGACACCCGCATGGTCGCCGTGGATGCGCTCGCTGCCCCGTTGGAAGGGCTCCGTGAGGGTCGGGACGAGTCGTGGAGCGAGCCTCTCGCCGGTGTTCTCGACCGCCAGGACGACGTACGACTGGTCGGTGTGGGTGCTGACCCACACCGATCCGTCGGCCGGCAGGTTGTGGACGATCGCGTTGTGGACGAGGTTCGTGGTCATCTGCAGCAGGAGCGCCGGCGAGCCGATGGCGGGCGCCGGGTCGCCCGAGGTCTCGATGGCGATGCCGCGCTTCTCCGCGAGGGGGAGGAGCGTCTCGGTTGCCTCCTCGGCCGCCAGGGACAGGTCGACGGGCTCGCGGGCGAACGAGCGCTGGTCCGCGCGACTGAGCAGCAGCAGCGCCTCGGTGAGGTCGATCGCCCGGCTGTTGACGGCGTGGAGGACGCGGACGAGCTCCGCGGTGTCGCGATCGGGGTCGTTGCGCGCCACGTCGAGGAGCGTCTGGGTGATCGCCAGCGGGGTGCGCAGCTCGTGGGAGGCGTTGGCGGCGAACCGCTTCTGCTCCTCGACGTGCGCCTCGAGCTGGGCGAGCATCGTGTCGAAGGCGTCGGCGAGCTCTCGGAACTCGTCGCTGGGGCCCTCCATCTCGATCCGGTGGCTGAGCGACCCGTTCGCCGCGCGGCGGGTCGCGTCGGTGATCCGCGTCAGCGGAGCGAGCATCCGGCCGGCGAGGATCCAGCCGCCGACGAGGCCGAAGACCAGGAGGAACGCCATGGCCTGGACGGCCCGCGGCGTGAACGCGCGCTGGAGGTCGGTGCGGTTCGGTGACGCGGGCCCGCGCGTCACGAGGACGCCGTCGGGGACGTAGCGCAGGAGGAAGACCCACACGACGGCGAGCAGCAGGGCACCGGCGATCATGAGGAACCCGGCATAGCTGAGGGTGAGCTTGAGGCGGACGCTCAGCCCCGGCGGTCTAGCCACGGTCGGCGCCCTCGGGTGCGGCGCCGATCCGGTAGCCGACACCGGGAACGGTGGCGATCAGCGAGGGCTCGCCGAGTCGCTTGCGCAGCGCGGAGACGGTGATGCGGACGGCGTTGGTGAACGGGTCGGCGTTCTCGTCCCACGCCCGCTCGAGGAGCTCCTCGGCGCTGACGACGCCACCTTCCGCGCCCACAAGGACCTCGAGCACCGCGAACTGCTTGCGGGTGAGCGCGAGGTACCGTCCGTCGCGGTAGACCTCCCGTCGGAACGGGTCGAGTCGGAGTCCTGCGATCTCCCGGACCGGCGGCCGGCTGTGAGCGCGTCGTCGGTCGAGCGCGCGGAGCCGGAGGACGAGCTCGCGCAGCTCGAACGGCTTGGTGAGGTAGTCGTCCGCGCCGAGCCCGAACCCCGACGCCTTGTCGTCGAGCCGGTCGGCCGCCGTGAGCATGAGGATGGGCATGCCGTTGCCGGAGGCGACGATGCGCCGGGCGACCTCGTCCCCGGAGGGTCCGGGGATGTCGCGGTCGAGGACGGCGATGTCGTAGGCGTTGACGCTCAGCAGCTCGAGAGCGGTGTCGCCGTCGCCGGCGAGGTCGGCGGCGATCGCCTCCAGACGCAGGCCGTCACGGATGGCCGCGGCCATGAGGGGCTCGTCCTCGACGACCAACACGCGCATGGGTGAATGCTAGAGAGCCACCACCTATCGCCGGCATATCGAAAAGTGCATACGCCCTGGCAACGCCGCGCTGTCTTGACTCGGGGACGTGTCCTCCAGCCACTCCCTCCCCAGCCCAGCCCGCAGCCCCATCCCCAGGCCGCGGCGCCGCGTGCGGCCGGCCCTCGTCGCCACCCTCGTCGCTGCCCCCGTCATCGTCGGGGCGGCCGCCGCAGGCGTCCTCGGCCACCAGTCGCTCGGTACGTCGCTCTCGACGGCGTCGTCGCCGATCGCCTCGGCGCCGCTCCCGATCGCCCCGGCGCCGATCGTCGAGCGCCATCGGACGGTGGGGATCGCCGACGGGGTGGTCCCCGACGGCACGACGGTCTTCGGCGACGTGCCCGCCGTGGCGAGGCTCGAGCCGGCTCTCCTCGATGCCCTCCGCGCTGCCGCGGCGGACGCCCGCGAGGACGGCGTGACCTTCCACGTCAACAGCGGCTGGCGCGACCGCGCCTACCAGGAGCAGCTGTTCCGCGAGGCGGTGGCGAAGTACGGCTCGAAGGACGAGGCCGCGCGATGGGTCGCCCGCCCAGGGACATCGGTCCACGAAGCGGGGGAGGCGGTCGACATCGGCCCTTCCGATGCCACGGCCTGGCTGTCCCGGCACGGCGCCGCATACGGGCTGTGCGAGGTCTACCGCAACGAGCCCTGGCACTTCGAGCGCCGCCGGGACGCGGTCGACAACGGTTGCCCGGCGACGTACGCCGACCCGACGCACGACCCGCGGATGCAGCGGTGACCGGGCACCCCCGGAGCCCCGGAGGCGGGATGCCCATCGGCACCTGGCACGCCTGGCTCGGGACGTACGTCGGCATCGTCCACGTGACGATGGCTGCGCTGCCCGTGGCGCTGCTGGTGGTGGGGGCGCTGGCCCGCTGGCGGCGGGCGAGCGGGTCGCCGGCGGCATGGGCATGGCGCGCCTCGGCGGCCGAGGTCGGACTGGTCTACGGCACCCTGCCGTGGGTCTGGCTCACCATGCTGCCCGGCAGCGAGGCCGGCGAGGTCTCCGGCCGGGTGAGCCTGGTGCCGTTGCGCGACCTGGCCACCATGCCGGCGTTCCAGGTCGTCGGGAACCTGCTCGTCCTCGCCGCGCTCGGGTTCCTCGGCCCCGTGCGCTTCGCGTCCCTCGCCTCGCTCCGGCGGGTGCTCGTCCTCGCCGCCACCTCCTCGGCGCTGATCGAGACCGCGCAGTACGTGCTTCGCCTGGACCGGGTGTCGTCGGTCGATGACGTGCTGCTCAACACCGCCGGCGCCGGGCTGGCCGCGCTGGCCTCGCGCCGCTGGTGGCGACGGCGTCAGCCACCGGGGACGAGGTTCGCCTGTGCGCCGACGACCGGCCCGGGTGCCGGGGGGAGCTGGCCGACCGAGCGGAGCTGGTCGTAGTTGCGCGCAGCCCAGACGGTCAGCGCGCGCGTGCCCTTGGTCGAGTAGCCGCCGGGCGCTCCGAGGGTGGCGACGCCGATCCGGTGCACCGCGCCCGCGGGCGTTCGCACCGGTGTGGCGACGACGAGCGTGTTGCGGGCCGGGGTGGTGTAGCCCGACTTGCCCTGGGCGCTCGGGTAGGTGTTGACGTAGTCGGTGGCGCGGTAGACGACGTGGCCGCGGCCGTGGAGCGGTCCGATCCGCCCGGATGCCATCTCGAGGAACGGCTCGACGGTCACGTTCGCCTGGGCGGCACGCAGGAACACCAGCAGGTCACGCGCCGAGGAGTGGGCTCGCGGGGCGGCGAGGCCGGACGGCGTGACGACGCGGGTGTCGGTGGCGCCGAGGCGGCGTGCCGCGGTGTTCATCGCGGCGATGAAGGCGGCCCGTCCGCGCGGGTCGGAGCCGGCGAGCGCTTCGGCGGCGTCGTTGCCCGACGGCAGGAGCATGCCCGTCATCAGTGCGGCCCGGGTGTAGCGCCGGCCGACGCGCAGGCCCGCGCAGGTGCAGAACCGCGGGTGCGCCTCGGCGCGGGTGACGCGGTGTCGGGGCACGGCCGGGACGCGGGCCGCTGCGGTGACCGCGGTGAGCAGCTTGATGGTCGAGGCCTGCGGGAGCTGGCGGCGGTGGTCGTGGACCGCGAGGACGACACCGGTGTCCAGGTCGGCGACGGCCCAGGCGCGCATCCTGACCTTCGGGGGCGCGGAGACCGGGGCCTCCGAGCGGAACGTGGTGCGGTGGACGACCTGGACCACGGGCGAGCTCGCGCGCATCGCCGCCGAGGCAGGGGAGGCCGCCGAGGCAGGGGAGGCCGCGTAGGTCGGGGAGCTCGAGGAGGAGGTCGGCAGGGCGGAGCCCGCCGGCGTCTGGGCGGCCACGACCGCGCCCACGCCGCTCGCGACCGCGAGGAGACTCCCGGCGGCGAGGAGCTTGGTCGTTCTGCGGGTGATGTGGGCGGGCACGGATCCTCCGAGGGCATGACTGGCCCGGGCAATGTACCTGCCGTTCGCGCATTTCGGGTACGCCTCGCGGAACGGTCGACAGCCGGTCCTCGGCGTACGACGCTGGTGACCGATGGCAACCGTGGTCTCCGTCAACGTCGGCATGCCCCAGGACGTGGCATGGCGGGGACGCACCGTGCACACGGGCGTGTGGAAGCGCCCGGTCGCCGGCCGGCAGATGGTCAGGCGCCTCAACATCGACGGCGACGGGCAGGGCGACCTCGCGGGACACGGCGGTGAGCAGCGTGCGGTCCTCGTCTACCAGGTGGAGTCCTACCGCCACTGGCAGGACTTCTTCGGCATCGACGAGCTGGAGCTCGGGGCCTTCGGCGAGAACCTCACCGTCGAGGGGCTCGCCGACGACGACGTGTGCATCGGGGACCGCTTCCGGATCGGCGGGGCCGAGTTCGAGGTCACCCAGCCGCGGGTGACGTGCTTCCGGGTCGGGATGCGGTTGGGGCAGCCGCAGCTTCCGGCGCTGCTGGTGGCCCACCACCGGCCCGGCTACTACCTGCGGGTGCTCACCGAGGGGTACGTCGAGGCCGGCGACGAGATCGTCCGCCTCGACCGCGGCCGGCACCGGATCACCGTCGCCGCGATCGACGCCCTCCTCTACCTCCCGGACGCCGACCGGAGCCTGCTCCGTCGTGCGGTCGATCTCCCGGCGCTGAGCCCGGGTTGGCAGGGATCCTTCCGCGCGATGCTCGAGACGGACGGCGACACCCGCTCACCCGGCGGGGTGCCGACCGGCCCGCCGCCGGCCTGGGACGGCTTCCGGGAGCTCCTCGTCACCGACGTGGTCGAGGAGAGCGAGGCCGTGCACTCCTACTACCTGGCCGCCGAGGACGGCGGGACGCTGCCGGCGGCGCGTCCGGGTCAGTACCTCACGCTTCGCGTCCCTGCCGCCGGCGACCCGCCCCCGTGCGGACCTACTCGCTGTCGGCCGGACGGGACCGGGCGACGTACCGGATCAGCGTCAAGCGGGAGCCGCGCGGCCGGGTCAGCACCTACCTGCACGAGCACGTGCGCCGTGGTGACCGGATCGAGGTGGCCGCTCCGCGCGGCGACTTCGTGCTCGACGCCGGGACGGCGCCGGTGCTGCTGGTCTCGGCCGGGATCGGCGTGACGCCGGTGCTGGCGATGCTCCACCAGCTCGCCGACAGCGGCAGCACCCGCCGGGCGTGGTGGCTGCACACGAGCCACGACGCCACGACGTTCGTGTTCGCCGAGGAGGCCGCCCGGCTGGTCGCGGCACTGCCCTCGGCCCGGTCGCAGGTCTACCTCACGGCCGGCACCGACCCGCTCCCGTCCGGGGCGGTCGCCGGGCGTGTCACGGCCGAGCTCATCGCGGGGCTGGGCGTCCCGCCCGAGACGGTCGCCTACGTCTGCGGGCCCGCGGCCTTCATGGACCAGATGACGGCCGCGCTCGCCGATGCCGGCATCAGCCCGGCCAACATCCACACCGAGCGGTTCGGCTCGCGGGCCGCGATCAACCCCGGTGTCGTCCGTGCCGACCTCCCGCCGGCGCACCAGCCGCCGGGTCCTGCGGGCACTGGGCCGGCCGTCACCTTCGCCCGCACCGGCCTGACCGTGCGGTGGTCGGACGACTACCCGTCCCTCCTCGAGCTGGCCGAGGCGTGCGACGTACCCACCCAGTGGTCGTGCCGGACCGGTGTCTGCCACACCTGCGTGACCGACGTGCTGTCCGGACGCACCTCCTACACCACGCAGCCGCTCGAGCGGCCCGGCCCCGACGAGACGCTCCTGTGCTGCTCACGGGCCGACGCCGACGTGGTCCTGGACCTGTAGGCCGCGAGCCTTCCGCAGACCGGTCAGAACGGGCATGGTGTTGCCGTGCCCTGGTTTCCGGACTTCGCCAACGCCGCGGAGCTCGCGCGGAGGTCGACCCGTGCGGCCGGCCACGGCGACCCGGTCGCGCAGTACCTCGCGGCCCTGGCGGACGGCGATCCCGGTGACCTGGCGACCACCTGGCCGGGCGGGGTGGTGGTCCACGACCCCCGAGCCGGCGACGTCCACGGCCACCACCACCTGCGGCGCTTCGTCAAGCAGAGCAGGCGGTGGCTCGACGAGCACGGCGCCCGGATCGAGACGGTGGCCTCGACCGTCGCAGCAAACCGCGCGGTGGTCGAGCTGGTGGCACACCTGACCGAGGACGGCCACGCGGCCACCTGGCCGGTCGCCGTCGTGGCCGAGGCGACCGACGAGACGTCCGTCGTGTTCCGCACCTACTGCAGCCAGGTCCCGGTAGACGGTCGGCGCCACGTGCGGCCGCCCCTGCTGGCGCCCGGAGTGGCGACGCCCGAGGGTGCCGTCGGCCGGCATCTCGCGGCACTCGCGGCGGGGGACGTCGACGCGCTGGTGAGCGCGTTCGCGCCCGGCGGCTACGTCCGCGAAGCGATCGGCTCACCCGGCCTCCACCGCGGACCCGACGAGATCCGGTCCTTCTACTCCGCCTGGTTCGGCGAGGGCGGTGGCCTCGGCCTGCGCTGCTGCCTGGTGACCGACGACGGGGTCCGGTGCGCGGTGGAGTACACCTGCGACTCGTGGGGCGGCCACCGCCTGCCCCCGCAGGCGGGGATCCTGGTCTACGAGCGCGACCCGGGTGGCCGGCTCGCCGCCGTCCGGGCGTACGACGACCTCGAAGCGCCCGTCCGCACCTCCTGAGGCAGGTCAGCCGCTGCGGGTCAGTGCGCGCCCGCCGCGAGCGCTGCCTCGTCGAGCGTGGCGATCGCTCGAGTGTCCTGGAAGGCGCGGACGCCCTCGATGCCCTGCTCGCGGCCCATGCCCGACGGCTTCATGCCACCGAACGGGGCGCGGAGGTCGAGCCGGGTCGCGCCGTGGTCGTTGACCCAGACGTAGCCGCAGACGAGCCGGGAGGCGATCCGCTGGGCGGTCTCCTAGTCGGCGGTCCAGACGGATCCGCACAGCCCGCCCCAGCTGTCGTTGGCGGCCGCGATCGCCTCCTCCTCGGTGTCGAAGGGGAGGACGGGGACCACCGGGCCGAACTGCTCCTGGGTGACGATCCGGAGGTTCGGGTCGGGGTCGACGACGATCGCCGGGCGGACGAAGTTGCCGCCCGCGAGCTCGCCGCCGGGCAGGTCGCCGTACTCACGCACGTCGGCGCCGGCGTCCTTGGCCTCCTGGACGATCTCGTCCACGAAGGCCTTCTGTGCGCCCTGGTGGAGCGGGCCCATGGTGGTGCCCTCGTCGAGGCCGCGGCCCAGCCGCACCCGACGCAGCCGCTCCTCCAGCCCGGCCACCAGCTCGGTGAGGCGGGACCGGTGGACGTAGACCCGCTTGGCGTTCATGCAGATCTGGCCGGTGGTGTCGTAGACCGCGGCGAACAGCCGGTCGAGGTGGGCGTCGTCGAGGATGGCGTCCTCGGTGAAGATCGCGGCGTCGTTGCCGCCGAGCTCGAGCGTGACGCGGGTGAGCGTCCTGGCCGCCAGCTCCATGATCCGCTTGCCGCCGTTGACGCTGCCGGTGAAGCACACCTTGGCGACGTCGGGGTTCTGGATGAGACCCACCATGTCCTCGTCCCGGCCGTTGACCACGTTCAGCACGCCGGCCGGCAGCCGCTCGGCGACGCGCTGCACCACCCGGCTGGTCGCCAGCGGCGCCGACGGCGGCGGCTTGACGATCACGGTGTTGCCGGCGAGGAGCGCGTGCGGCAGGGACGCACCGAGGATGGCGATCGGCCAGTTGAACGGCACGATGATCGTGACCACGCCGATCGGCTGGTAGCCCACCTGCGTCGTCACCGGGATGCCGGGGGCCGGCTCGAGGACGGTGCCGGTGTCGACCTGATCGGCGAGCGCGAGGGCGAGCCGCCACCGGATCTCGAAGACCAGCGCGTCGACCCAGGCCTCCATGCGGATCTTGCCGTTCTCCTGGGACAGGATGGCGGCGTCGGTGTCGCGGTCGTCCGCGATCTCGGCGATCGCGGTGGTCATGGCCTCCGCCCGCTCCTGGGCGGACAACCCCGCCCAGGCCGGGAACGCCCGCCTCGCGGAGGCGACGGCATCCGCCACCTCGCGCGGGGACGCGGCGGCCGCCTCGCCCACGACCACGCCCGGCCGGGCGGGATCGGCGATCTCCAGGACGTCGTCGGTGAAGCGCTCCTGGCCTCCGATGAAGAGGGCTGCTCGCACGGTGCTGTCGGTCGGTGCGCTGGTCATGGCGCGTCCTCTCGCAGGAGTGCCGGCTCGTTGCTCGGTCTACCGAGCGTAGGGCGCTCGAGCCGCCTTGGGGAGGGCCGTCACAGCCCAGGATTTTTCGGAGAGGCGTCACGTCCCGTCCGGCCCTAGGCTGCAGGGGTGGAAGGCGACCCCGCGATCATTCTCGTGTCCGGCGACCACGGCGACGTGCTGCTGGAGGAGTTCCGAAGTCGCTACGAGCGCGACTACGACCTGCGGCTCGCCGGCAGCGCCGGCGAGGCGGAGGCCCTCGCCCGGGAGATCTGCGGCCGCGGCGGCATGATCGCGCTCTTCGTCAGCGACTCGCGGCTGTCCGACGTCGACCACATCTTCGAGGCGATCCACCGGTGGCGGCAGGTCATCCCGACCGCGCGCAAGGTGATCACCGCACACTGGGACCACTTCGTCGAGGACGGGCCGCCGCTGCGGGTCGGGCTGGCGAAGGGGAAGTACGACGCCTACCTCCTGATGCCGCGCGGCCGCCGTGACGAGGAGTTCCACAACGCGATCACCGACCTTCTGTCGGACTGGGGCTCGACCGTGCCGCAGCCCGAGGTGGTCAGCGCCAAGATCATCTCGCCGCACCACGACGCGCTCACCATGGCGATCCGGGACTTCCTGGACCGGATGGGCATGCAGAACAAGGTCTGGGACCCCGCCGACCCGGCGATCCAGGACTACCTCGCGATGATCAGGCAGCAGCTGGGTGTCGAGGAGCTGCGCTACCCCGTCGTCTACGCCGCCAACCGGGTGCCGATCCAGGCCACCACCGTCCGCGACGTCGCCGTCTCGATCTACGGCCGCCCCGGCGACTTCCAGGTCGACGGCGTCGTCGACCTGGCGATCGTCGGCGGCGGCCCGGCCGGTCTCGCCGCGGCGGTCTACGGCGCCTCCGAGGGTCTCTCGGTGGTGGTGCTGGAGGCCGAGGCGATCGGTGGCCAGGCCGGCACCAGCTCGATGATCCGCAACTACCTGGGCTTCCCGCGGGGCATCTCCGGCATGCGGCTGGCCCAGCGTGCCCGCAACCAGGCGCTCCGCTTCGGCACCGACTTCTTCACCGGCTGGGAGGTCAACGAGCTGATCCCCGGCGCCGACGGCGAGCCGCACCGGCTGTGCACCGACGGCGGGGACGTCCGGGCGCGCACCGTGCTCGTGGCCAACGGCGTGGCCTACCGCAAGCTCGGCGTACCCGCGCTCGAGGAGCTGGTCGGTGCCGGGGTCAACTACGGCGCCGCGATGACCGCCGCCCGCGAGATGGAGGGCTACGACGTCGTCGTGGTCGGGGGCGGCAACTCGGCCGGCCAGGCGGCCCTGCACCTGGCGAGGTTCGCCAGCTCGGTCACGATCGTCGTACGCCGGCCGGGTCTCGAGGAGACGATGTCGAGGTACCTGATCGACGAGATCGGCTACAACGAGCGGATCCAGGTCCTCCCGTGCACCCGCGTGATCGACGGCGGCGGCGAGGGTGAGCTCGAGTGGGTGTGCCTGGAGGACACCGAGACCGGGCGGCGCACCACCAAGGCGGCGCGCGGCCTCTTCCTGCTGCTGGGCGCCGAGCCGCGCTGCGACTGGCTGCCGCCAGAGCTGGCCCGAGACGGCAACAGCTTCATCCTCACCGGGCGCGACGTCCCGCGGGAGCAGTGGGTTGACGGGCTGCCGCCCGCCAACCTGGCCACCACCGTGCCCGGGATCTTCGCCGCCGGTGACATCCGGTCGGGATCGATGAAGCGGGTCGCAGCGGCCAGCGGTGAGGGCGCGTCGGTCGTTCCGCTCGTGCACGCCTACCTGGCTCCTGTTCCGGAGGACGAGGTCGCCGCGGCCCCGGTGTCCTGAGGTGGTGGTTCGCGCTTCCCGCGGTCGTCCGGTGCCGCCGCGATGGGTGGTGAGTGGTCAACGGTTCGGGGGATCTGATCGGTTGATGAGTCACCGCTGAGGAGAGGGCGGGACCGTGGGCGGTGAGCCACCGACCGTTGGCGGTGGACGGATGGTTGATGGCTCACCGGGTCGGCCGCATCACCGAGGCGAGTCGCATCGTTGCCGCGCGACTGGCCTCAGCCGCGCCGACCCGGTTGCCCGGGTCCCGTTCGGCACGGCCGTGGCGACTACGGCCGGGCGCCCCGAGCCGATAGGAGCACCGGGACGCCGACCGGCCGCCGTACGTCCTCTTCGTGGTGCTCGCGGGGGAGTCGCGGTGGCAGCCGTGGTCACGCTCCTCTGAGGCGGAGTCCGGCGCGCTCAGCTCGTGACGTCCTTGCCCGCGAAGCGGGCCCAGGCGGCCAGGAAGAACACCAGCCCGTAGGACGCCGCCAGGTAGAGCCCGTGGACGACGCCGTCCCAGGCGATCGGGGCACGGAGCAGGTCGCCGAACGACATCCAGTGGTGGGTCAGCAGGTAGGGGTGCAGCCAGTGGACCTGGGGGATCGAGTCGAGGATGAAGCTGGCGGTCGAGAAGACGACGGTCGCGATGGTGGCCGCGATCGGCTGCTCGGTCAGGGTGGAGATGAAGAGCCCGACGGCACCGAGGGAGGCGAGGGCGAGGGACAGGTACACGGCCGCGAGCGCGACCCGGCCCAGGCCGGCGGCGAACGAGATCTGCGTCCCGGACAGGGTGGTGACGTCGCCGCCGCCGAAGAGGATGAGCCCGATCGCCATCCCGACGATGGCGATGAGGAACGTCGCCAGGAAGCTGAAGATCACGATCGCGGCGTACTTGATGCCGAGCAGCCGGAGCCGTGCGACGGGCACGGTGAGCAGGTAGCGCAGGGTTCCCAGGTTCGCCTCGCCGGCGATCGCGTCGCCCGAGATCGCCGCCACCGCGAGCGGCAGGAACAGGCCGAGCTCGATGGTGAGCGCCGCGAGGGAGACGAACAGCCCGTTCTCGGTGATCGACTGGAAGAAGGCGGGCGCGTCGGACCCCGGCTGCGAGGCGGTCGACTTCACCGCGACGGCGATGAAGATCGGCACGGCCGCCAGGACCACGAGGCCGGCCATGTTGCGGCGTCGCCGCAGCACCAGGCGCAGCTCGGAGGCCAGGAACCGCGGCGAGGGGCGGCGCATCGCGACCCTCGGCACGGGGGTGGTCAGATCAGCCGCTGACATCGAAGCCCTCCCCGGTCAGGCCCACGAAGATCTCCTCGAGCGTGGGTGCGTCCACCACGAACCGCGTGACGGCGAGCCCGGCGTGGACGCAGGCGGTGACGACCTTCTCGGGCGCGACCTCGCCGAGCCGCCCGACCGCGCCGTGCGGGGTGATGCGTACGTCGCTGAGGCCGAGCTCGCGCATGACGCGGGCGGCCTGCTCCGGTTGGTCGGTGTCGACCCATGCCTCGGCCTCCTGCTGGCGGCGGATCTCCGCGGCGGAGCCCTGCGTGACGAGCCGGCCCACGTGCATGACGCCGATGTGGGTGCAGACCTGCTCGACCTCCGAGAGCAGGTGGCTCGAGACGAGCACGGTGGTGCCGTCATCGGCCAGGGAGGCGATCAACGAGCGGACCTCGCGGGTGCCTTGAGGGTCGAGGCCGTTGGTGGGCTCGTCGAGGACCATGAGGTCCTTGGGCGTGAGCAGCGCGGCGGCGATGGCGAGCCGCTGCCGCATGCCCAGTGAGTAGGCGCGGTAGCGCTTGCCGGCGGCCGCGGCGAGCCCCACCCGGTCCAACGCCTCCCCGAGGCGACGACCAGACGTCGCCGGGTCGGCGGTGCGGTCGGCGGCGTCGAGCCGGCGCAGGTTGTCGATCCCGGAGAGGTAGGGGTGGAACGCCGGCCCCTCGACGAGCGCCCCGACCCGGGGCAGGGCGTCGACGACCCGGCTGGGTACCGGGTGGCCGAGGAGCTCGATCTCACCGTGGGTCGGCGTGATCAGGCCGAGCAACATCCGGATGGTCGTCGTCTTCCCGGAGCCGTTGGGGCCGAGGAAGCCGTAGACCGAGCCCGCCGGGACGACGAGGTCGATGCCGTCGACGGCCGCGTGGGAGCCGAACCGCTTGGTGAGCCCGACCGTCCGGACCGCGTCTGGCGGAGTCACGTCGCCGTCACTTCGCGGCCAGCGCCGCGTAGAGGCGCTCGGGTGCGACAGCGCCGGCGACGACGTGACCGTCGTCGGTCACCAGGACGGAGAAGAGCGTGCCGCGGAGCAGGTGCCCGGAGCCCCAGGCGCCGGAGACCGCCGGAAGCTTCTGCACCATCGCGTCGAGGTTGCCCAGCGGGGAGGCGCCGTCGGCGTGCTCGCCGGAACGGCGCCCGGTGCTGCCCTCGGTCGACTGCGGGAGGGTCGCCTTGACGACGGTGGTCCAGCCCTCGCCGACAAGCTGCGGCTTCGTGCCCGCGTCCTGGGGTCGCGCCGCGGGGGAGTGGTCGGCACCGCCGACCATGCCCTGGGTCACCTTGGCACCCGGGGGCGGGTTGAACCGGAAGACCGACGACGACGGCGTCGACGGGTTGAAGGAGGTGAACCCGACCTCGAAGGCCGGCTTCTTCGCGCCGCGGGCGAAGACCTGCACCCGGGTCGGGATGTGCGTGGCGCCGTCGACCGCGATCCTGACCTGCCCGACGAGGGTGGCCGCGTCGCGCGGCGTCAGGACCAGCTCGTACGCCGACCGGCCGGCGACCTCAGCCGTCCGGGCGGTGCTGACGCGGGTGGTCGGGGTGATCGCCCGCAGGGCGGCGTCCGCGGCCTGCTGCGGTGTGGTCGGCTGCCCGGGCGTGGGGGTGTCGGCCCGCGAGTGCCCGGCGTCAGCCGGGATCTTCAGGTGGCGCGCGGAGTTGTCGCGGCTGGACCAGATCCACACGTCGGACCCATTGCGGACGACGTCGGACTCGCCGAGCTGACCCAGGAGCGCGATGCGGGCCTGCTCCGGGCCCGCGGCCCACACGCGCAGCGTGTGGGAACCGGACACGAGGGAGCTGAGGTTCGAGCTCTGGTCGCCGGACGGTCCGGGCAGGGCGGGCAGGCCCAGCGAGGCCGACTGCACGACCGTGCCGGAGAGACCGTCGACGCGGGCGTTCTGCACGTCGACGAGCAGCTGTGCGGCGCTGCGCGCCGGAAGCGGGTCGCGCGCGCTGGCGGTGATCGTGGCGGCCACCGATCCGGCCGAGGCCAGGACGGCCACGGCGATTAGGGGGACGAGCCAGCGCAGCTGGGGACGGCGGGCGAAGAGCGTCATGCCCTCATCCTCACCGCCGGGTGCTGTGAAACCGCTGAGAACCTGTGGGCGCTCTTCGGTGGGCCCTGTCAGGATGACGGCGTGCGGCTGCTGGTGGTCGAGGACGAGGTGCGCCTCGCGCGCGCCCTGCGGCGCGGCCTGATGGCCGACGGGTTCGCCGTCGACATCGCGCTCACCGGCCCGGCCGGGCTCCAGGCCGCGCGGGACGGCGACTACGACGCCGTACTGCTCGACGTGATGCTGCCCGGCATGTCCGGCTACGACGTCGTCCGCACGCTCCGGGCCGAGGGCAACCCGGTCGCGGTGCTCATGTTGTCGGCCAAGGACGGCGCCCACGACCAGGCCGACGGGCTGGACTCCGGCGCCGACGACTACCTGGTCAAGCCGGTCTCCTACGTCGTCCTCCTCGCCCACCTGCGAGCCGTGCTCCGCCGGCACCACGACACCCTGCCGCCCGTCCTCACGTGGGGGGACGTGCGTCTCGACCCTGCTGCCCACCAGGTCACCCTGGCGGGCGAGCCGGTCGAGGTGACACCGCGTGAGTACGCGCTGCTCGAGTTCTTCCTCGGGCACCCGGGCCAGGTCATCACGAAGTTCGAGCTGCTCGACCGCGTCTGGGACCTCGGCGACCGGGGCACCAACACCGTCGAGGTCTACGTCGGCTACCTGCGGCGCAAGCTGGGCGCCGACGTGATCGAGACGGTACGAGGGGCGGGCTACCGCCTCGGCGGATCGGCGATCGTCGGCTCATGAACGGCGTGTGGTGGCGCTGGACGCTGCGCACCCGGTTGCTGACGATCGGCCTGCTCGGCCTCGCCCTCGCGCTCGCTCTCGGCAGCATCGGGCTCTATGCGGCGCTGCGCGTCGAGGGCCTGCGCCGCGTCGACCGGGCCGCCGAGGCGAGCGCCCACGAGGTGGCCGAGCTCATCAGCGCCGGGCGCCTGCCCCAGACGATCCCGGTCACCGGCGTGGAGATCATCCAGGTCCTGGACAGCAGCGGGCGCGTCCTCAGCGCCTCGGCGAACGCCGACCGGCTCACGTCGATCCTGCGTCCCGACGAGCTGGCGGACGCCCGGCGGGGGCCGGTGACGGCGTCGGGGTCCCGCCTCGGGATCACCTCCCGGCTCCGCGTCCACGCGACCGACGTCGGCTCGGGGGCCGATCGCGCCACCGTGGTGGTCGCGGAGCCCGTGGACGACCTGGTGGGGGACAGCGACGTCCTGCGGCTGGTGCTGCTCATCGGGTACCCGGTGCTCCTGCTGGCGCTCGGCCTGGTGGCCTGGCGGGTGATCGGGGCGGCGCTGCGCCCGGTGGAGGCGCTGCGCGCGGCCGCCGACAACATCTCCGGCTCGGGGCGAGAGGACCGGCTGCCCGTGCCGCCGTCGGACGACGAGATCCACGCGCTCGCCGTGACGCTGAACTCGATGCTCGACCGCCTCGACGGCGCCCGCGAGCGGGAGGCCCAGTTCGTCGCCGACGCGGCCCACGAGCTCCGCAGTCCGCTCGCCTCGCTGCGGATGCAGGTCGACGTCGCGCGCCGGCTCGGCGAGGACGCCGAGCTGCTGGACGAGCTCGACCTCGAGATCGACCGGATGTCGGCGCTCGTCGAGGACCTGCTCGAGCTGGCGCGCACGGAGGCGGGCGCGGTCTCGGACGAGGCGGTCGTGGCCGACGTACGCGACGTGCTGGAGGAGGTCGTCGCCCGGTCGGTCCCCGGCGTGGACGTCGAGGTCGATCGGGGACCGGCCGCGGTCGTCGCCGCGCGTCCGGAGGAGCTCGCGCGGGTGTTCGGCAACGTCGTCGCGAATGCGGCCCGCTACTCGCCGGTCGTCCGCATCTCGGTGAGCCGGCGCGGCGAGGCGGTCGTCGTCCACGTCGATGACGCGGGGCCGGGGATCGCACCGGCTGACCGGGAGCGCGCCTTCGAGCGCTTCACGCGGTTCGACGAGGCTCGCGACCGGGAGTCGGGCGGGACGGGTTTGGGCCTGGCGCTCGTCCGCGCGACCGTCCGTGCGCGCGGCGGCGACGTCCGGCTGGCCGACTCGCCGCTCGGCGGGCTCCGGGTGGAGGTGGAGCTCCCTCCGGCGCGGCCGAGTCCGGTCAGTCAGCGGGCCCGTCGAGCCGATCCGCCCAGCGATGCGCCCACTGGTTCATCGTCTCGAGCGAGCCCACGAGGGCCTGGCCCTCGTCGGTGAGCCGGTAGCCGCGTCCGTCCCGCTCGACGATGCCTGCCCCGGTGAGCTCGGCGAGCCGGGCGGTCAGGCCGCTCGAGGAGATCCCGCCGCACTGCGCCTGGAGCGCCCGGAAGGGTCGGCGCCGGCTCGGTCACGACGCCGCCGGCTCGCTCGGCAGCGGGGGAGTGCCCGGCGCCTGGGGAGACGCGTGACACGGGTGAGGAGGCTGATCGCGTGACACCACCCGCACAGCAGGAGGAGGTCGAGCGCCGCCCGCGACTGCATCTGATTTCGAAGCCTCTGTCCACGGTAGTCGCGGTGCTTCGGAAGGGAAGCGAGGTCCATCCAGTGGGGTGCAACAGATGGCGCCGACGTGCACGACGTCGTCGGGACCCACTGTGCCGGGGCCACGGACGCGCGACGAGGCCCGGCGCGAGGCCAGCCGAGAGGAGCAGCGGCGCCGCTGGACCGGGCGGTCGCTCGTTGACGCTCGAGCGAGGCGGGTGCAGCCTCTGAACATGGGCAGGAGGGCCCTGCACAGCCGGGCGTCCACGAAAGCCATCGCCGCGGGTGCGGGAGCCGTGCCGCGGATCGTCCCGCTGCTCGTGTCGGTCGCTGTCGCGGCAGCCTGTGCCGGCCACGTGGCGATCGCTCCGATGCCGGAGGCTGACCCGTCCACGTCGGTCGCGACCCCGAGGGCCTTGACGACGCCGGCCGGCTCCGTTGGTTCCCCCGTTCACGCCGCATCCCGGCGACCACGCGGCTCCGACCGGTGGCGGGTCCGCCAGCCGGTGGCAGGGGTGATCGAGGGCTACACCACCGTGGCCAGCGGTCCGCCCGGCACGGCGGTCGGCCTCAGGGTGTCGACCATCCGTCCGCACTTCCGGGTGCTGGCCTTCCGGATCGGGGCCTACCGCGGCGGCACCGGGCGGCTGGTGTGGCGCTCCGGCTCCGTCCGCGGCCGGGAGCAGCCGGGGCCGACCTTCGCCCCGTACGCGACCCGTACGGTGGTGGCGCCGTGGCGGACGAGCCTGACGCTGCCGACGGCCGGCTGGCGGCCGGGCTTCTACGTGCTGCGGCTGACCACCTCCGGCGCCGCGGCGCAGGTGCCGTACGTGGTGACGTCGCCGTCGACCGCCGGGACGGTGGCGCTGATGGTGCCGATGGCGACATGGCAGGCCTACAACCGGTGGGGCGGCTACAGCCTCTACGAGGGTCCCGCCGGCGACCGCCATGCCTGGGCGGTCAGCTTCGACCGGCCCTTCGAAGGCGTCGACGGGATGAACGACTTCCGCACAGCGGTGGTCCCCGTGGTCCTCGAGGCTGAGCACACCGGCGTCCCGCTGTCCTACGCGACCGATGTCGAGCTGTCCACCACGGCCGGCGTGCTGAGCGGCGCGAGGGGCTACGTGCAGGTTGGGCACTCGGAGTACTGGACGCCGCAGATGCGAGCCGCTGTCCTCGGGGCTCGCGACCAGGGCACCAACCTCGCGTTCCTCGGCGCCAACACGGCGTACTGGCGGATCCGCCTCAGCGCTCGCGGGGGCCGCCCGGCCCGTCTGGAGACCGGCTACCGTGACGCCGCGCTGCTCGATCCCGCGCAGCGCACCCGTCCTGCGCTGACCACCGCCCGCTTCCGCGACCCGCCGGCGGCGCAGCCCGAGAGCGCCTTGGTCGGGATGCTCTACGAGTGCTTCCCCGTGGACGCTGACTACCGCATCGTCAGCCCGGAGTGGTGGGGCTTCGCGGGCACCGGGGTCGATGCCGGAGGAGTGGTGTCCGGACTCGTGGGTGGCGAGGCCGACCGGGTCTACCCGAGTCGCTGGACTCCCCGGCCCCTGCAGATCCTGAGCAACACGTCCTACAGCTGCCGCGGGGTGCGGACGACCAGCCAGGCCGTCTACTACACGGTGCCCTCGGGTGCCGGCGTCTTCGCCGCCGGCACGCTGAGGTGGGGCTGCGCGCTGGCGGACCATTGCGACGTACCGCTGCGTCGAGCCACCACGCGGTTCGTGCGCGTGGTCACCGACAACCTCCTGCGCGCGTACGCCGCCGGACCGGTCGGGAGGAGTCATCCGGCCCAGGACAATCTCGACCGGTTCCACCTGCCGCGGGCCAACAGCGTGCCCGCGAGCTGATGGCTGCCCTCGGACGTTGTGGCGGTCACGGTGACGGGTGATGATCGACCGATGGACCCTGCCGCTCGGCTGCACGCCTACCTGAGCTACCGCGATGCCAGTGCCGGTCTACGCTGGCTCGAGAGCGTCGGGTTCCAGGTGGTCTCTCGCCAGGACGGCCTCGACGGGACCGTCCAGCACGCGGAGGTGCGCCTCGGAGAAGCCGTGCTCATGGTGGCGAGTGCGGATGCTGCCTATGACGTCCCTCGTCTCATCGGACGTAGCAGTGGTGGCGGGCTCTACCTGTGGCTCCCGCGGTCTTCCGACGTGGACGCCTGGCACGGACGGGCCGTGGGGGCGGGTGCGGTCGAGGTGATCGCACCCGAGGACACGGAATGGGGGACTCGGCGATCTCGCGTCCTCGATCCGGAGGGCCACGAGTGGAGCGTCGGGACGTACGGTCCGGGAAGCAGTTGGTGACGAGAGTGCCCGCGGCGAGCTGGTGGCATCCGAGCCAGCCGGTCGGGTACTTCCGGTTATGACGACAACGCCGAGCGAACCCAGCCCTGACCCGACCGTCGTGCCCAGCGGTGATCCCGGACCCGAGTCGACCCCGGATCCCGAGCCCGAGCACGACCCCGAAGCCGAGCGTCGAGAGATCGGCGAGGTCGATGACGAGCTCGACGCTCAGTCGGACGGTGACGGGCTGGCCGCAGAGGCCGGCCGGAGCGAGGAGACGGGACTCGCCGAGGGCTGAGCCCGCAGGCGACTGAACGAGCCGCGGCGCTACCGTGATCCGGTGCTGCCCCGGTCGACGACACGGCTCCGCTTCCGCGAGATGACCGAGGCCGACCTGCCGCTCATCGCCACCCTGGACCTCGGCGGCTCACGTGGTCCGGAGGGCTGGATCGCGTGGAATCGGCGCAACTACGACGAGCACGGCTTCGGGCTGTGGGTGCTCGAGACCCACGCCGGCGAGTTCGTCGGCGACTGCGGACTGACCCTGCAGGAGGTGGAGGGGGAGTGGTACGTCGAGGCAGGTTGGCACGTTCGTTCCGACCTGCGCGGTCAGGGCTATGCGACGGAGGCAGCGGGCGCGGTGCGACAGACCGCATCCATGGCCGGGATCGAGCACCTGATCGCGATCATCCGGCCGGACAACGTCCCCTCGCAGCGGGTGGCGACGAAGATCGGGCTCGCCCTCGAGCGTGAGGTCCACAAGTTCGGTGGGCCGGCGTTGGTCTTCGGTGCTGACCTGAGACGGTGACGAACGACTCCTGACCGAGCAGCAGGGCTGAGCGAGGCAGGGCTTGGTGTGTTCCCCATCGATGCGCGGCTCCTGAGGTCTGCCGGCCACCTGCAGCCGGTGAGGTCAGTGCACGGCGCGGAGCCCTCCGGCCGATGCTCGCCGGAGATCGACGAGCGCCGCCGCGGACGCTGCGTCGGCGGGCACGAGGACGACGACCTGCTGGGCGTCGCCGGCGGGCAGCTCGAGGATCTCACGCTCGAAGCGGAGCTCTCCGGCCTCGGGATGCCGCCAGGTCCACGTCCCGGCGTCCGGGAGCGCCGGGCTGTCCAGACGCCGGGCGAGCTCCGGGCCTGCGGCCGTCATCATCTCCGCGGTGAACAGCCCCTGCCTCCCCTCGGGCGGCCCGAGCCACAGGTCGCTGACGACCGCATCGGCGACCCGGTGCCAATCGGGGAACGTCGCGCGAGCGTCGGGGTCGAGGAAGACGAAGCGGGTCAGGTTGGGACGCGGCACATCGACGAGGCTGCTCGGCGCGATCGCGGCGAAACCGCTGGTCATGGCGAGGATGTCGCCGAGCCGGTTGCCCACGTACGCCACGCCCGGCTCGAGCATGTCGAGAAGTGCGAGGACGGGCCGGCGTACGTCCTCGCGGGGCCGCAGGTGGGCGCCACAGCCGGCGTTGAGCTTGGACAGGTGCCTCAGATAGCTCCGCTGCGAGGCATCGAGCCGCAGGGCCGTGGCCAGACCGGCGATCACCGAGGGCGATGGGTTGGTGTCGCGGCCCTGCTCCAGGCGCACCAGGTACTCCACGCTGATCCCCGCCAGCCCCGCCAGCTCGGAGCGGCGCAGGCCGGGCACGCGCCGTCGTGCACCGGCGGGCAGACCCACCGCCTCGGGCGACGTCGCGTCTCGTCTGGCCCTGATGAAGTCGCCCAGCGCTGCGCCCACGGCGTCCAATCTACGGCCCGTCGCCGCCTCGAAGGGTGGTCCTGTCAGGGCCAGCCTGGAGCCGGGCTGGTTGATGGTCGCAGGTCGGTCCAGCTTGGGAGCATGACCGAGAACCTCAACCTCGCCATCGTGATCGGCAGTGTCCGTGAGGGCCGCCACGGCCCGATGATCGCCAGCTGGGTCGCCGAGCAGGCACGGGACCACGGCGCTTTCGATGTGACGGTGGCCGACCTCGCCGACTACGACCTGCCGGTCGCGCTGCCGGAGATGCCGCCCATGAACGCCGGCGACGGCTACCCACGACCGGCCGGCCTGCTCCCGTTCACGGACCTGGTCACACGAGCCGACGCCTTCGTGCTGGTCACCCCGGAGATCAACCACAGCTACCCGGCCTCGCTGAAGACAGCCATCGACTGGCACTTCACCCAGTGGGCCGCCAAGCCGGTCGCCTTCGTCGGGTACGGCGGCGCCGGCGGCGGACGGCACGCGGTGTTGCACCTCGAGAACGTCCTCATCGAGCTGAATGCCGTCCCCATCCGCGACGGCCTGGCGTTCCCCTACTTCCGCCGTGCCTGGGACGACGGCCACCCCACCGACCCCGACGCCCCGCTCTACGCCAAGACCATGCTCACGCAGCTCGCCTGGTGGGCCGACGCGCTCAGGAACGCACGCGCCACGACGCCGTACCCGGGCTGAACGGATGAGAACCAATCGTCATTCGGTCCGCCGACTGATCCGTCGGTCAGATGGGACCCGTGATGGTCCGACCCGCACCACGTTGCACGGGGGCTCACGGCTTGCCCTGGGGTGGTTCGCCGGGTGCTGCGTCCCGTGGTCGTGGGAGCAGGAGCGTGAAGCGTGTGGAGGCCGCTGCTCCGAGGACCACACGACCGCCGAGATCGGCTGCCAAGGACCGGGCCATGCGTAGTCCGAGATTGGTCCCCTCCGGCGGAGGCCAGGTGATGGGGGTGACGCCTTCATCTTCGACGTCGATGGCCACGGTGCCGCCGGATGGCCGCGCGGCGATGCTGACGACGCCCGCGCCGTGGCGGTAGGCGTTGTCGAGAAGCACCTCCAGGATCTGGCGCAGAGCAGCCGGCGTTGCGGCGACTCGCAGCCCTGGCTCAGCGCGGACACGGACCGGCCGGTCCTGCGCGGCGAGCGGTCCGCGCCACACGTCGGCGAGGGCGTCGAGCACCGGCTCGACCGCAACTCCAGCCCCCACGCGGGGCGAGCGCGCGATCTCGAGGACGTCGTCCACGGTCTCAGAGAGGTGCTCGGCCATCCGGAGTGCGCGCGACGCCGCCGCGGGCAGGTCCTCGGCAGGACCGTTGATGCCGGTCTCGAGCTCGAGCTGCAGGCGCGTCAGCGGGGTGCGCAGCTGGTGGGAGGCATGCGCGGCGAAGCTGCGCTCACGCTCGAGATGCGCGGCGACCTGTTCGGCCGTGGTGGCCAGGGTGTCGGCGGTCTTGTCGATCTCCGGTACGCCCGAGCGGGGTGCGCGGGCGGTGAAGTCGCCCTCCCCGAGGGCGGCGGCGGTGGCGGCCAGTGCGTCCATGGGCTGGGCGAGGCGGCGTGCCTGCCAGAACGCGAACCCGCCGGCCAGGACGAAGGCGATCGCAGCGAGGCCTCCGAGTCCGAGGAGTCGCCGAAGGATGCTTGCGCGCACGGCTGCGGTCGACGAGGTGGCGACGACCACCGCGGTGACCTTCTCGTTGCTGCTCACCGGGATCGCGACCGCCATGGTGCCCGGTCCGCTGCCATCGGTCGCCGCCTGGGCGCGTGCCGCTCGGGCAGCGATGTCGGAGTGTGCCGCCCCGTTGCCCTGGAGAAGGTCGCCGGTCGAGGAGAACACGGCGAGGCTGACCCCCGACGGTGGTGCGGGCAGCTCGGCCGGGTCGCCCTGCGCCAGCGTGGGACCGATCACGGTCACGGCCCGCAACGCGGAGCGTTCGAGCGTGCTGCGCTGGGTGGCATCGGCCTCGTGCACCGTATAGAAGGTCAGCGGTATGCCAAGGAGGATCGCGGCGAGCAGCAGCGTCGAGATCGCCACCAGCAGGATCCGTCGACGCATGGGGCCAGCCTCCCACCCGCCCGCGTCGGAACGGGGCCGCTGCGTCGGTCCGACCAAACGCTAACCTGACGCTGGCCGGTCGCTGGCCGCCCGCGACCTAGCGTCGCCGGTATGCGCCACCAGACCTCCCGCGTCCTCGCCGATCTCGCCCTGGCAGGCGTGGTCTCGGCTGCACTCGCGGCCTGTGGGTCGGGCAATTCGAGGTCGACCAGCTCGCCGATGACCCCACCCACGAGCACCGATGGGATGTCGTCCTCGGCAACGACAGCAACCGCGGCGCCGCCGACGACACAGAGCACGGCGCCGGCGACGCACCCGACCGAGTTCAATCCGCCCGGAGACATTCCTGACAACGCGGTCTTCGTCGACCACGTGGCACCGGGCAGCCATGTCCATTTCACGGTGCCCGAGGGCTGGGCACAGTCGGCCCAGCACGGCACGGCCTCCTTCACCGACCACTACAACAGCATCGCGATCCAGGTCGTCGCTGCCCCACAGGCACCCACAGCGGCGTCGGCCAGGCAGGTCGACGTCCCGCAGCTCAAGGCCAGCGAGTCGCACTTCCAGCTCATCGGCATCGACACCGTCAGCCGAAAGGGCGCCGGGACCGCGGTCCGGATCCGCTACCTCATCGACTCCAAGCCTGATCCCGTGACGGGCAAGGTCGTCCGCGACGCGGTCGAACGCTACGAGTTCTGGCACCACGACCAGGACGCGATCCTGGCCCTGACCGGCCCGCGGAACGCCGACAACGTCGACCCTTGGCAGACCGTCAGCGATTCGGTGACCTGGAAGTGACCGCCGTCCCGAGTCCCACCGCGAACCCTGCCGACACGACCAGCCATGGGACCCCGCCGGCCCTGGAGGCGCGGACCCTGTATCGGTTCTTTCGGGCCGATGAGGAGGAGACGCTCGCCCTGCAAGGGGTCACCCTCGCCCTGGCGGCCGGCGAGCTGGTCGCTCTGTCCGGACCGTCCGGGTCCGGGAAGTCGACCCTCCTGAGCTGCCTCGCCGGCACCGACGAGCCCTCGGGAGGAACAGTGTGGATCGGTGGCGAGCGGATCAGCGGCCGCACCGAGGCCGACCGGGCCGGACTGCGAGCCCGCTCCATCGGCACCATGGCGCAATCGGGCAACCTGCTCGACCACCTCACGGTGGCAGGCAACATCCGCCTTGCCCAGAGCCTCGTGCGCCGCAGACCCGCAGACGCGACGCAACTGCTCGAGGGGCTGGGCATGGCGCAGAGGGCTCACGCCTATCCGGGCCAGCTCTCCGGGGGCGAGCGCGCGCGTGCCTCGCTCGCTGTAGCGATGGCCAACACCCCGCGAGTCGTGCTTGCCGACGAACCGACAGGAGAGCTCGACCAGGCCACCGAGGAACGTCTCCTCCAGCTGCTGCGCCAGCAGGCGCGGACCGGGTGCGCGGTCCTGGTCGCCTCTCACAGCCCGGCGGTGTCCGACGCAGCGGACCGGACGTTGCGACTGGCGGAAGGCAGACTCGTATGACGACCCCCAGCAACCCGGCCCCCACCAGGTCTGGGACAACGGCAACACCCCAGAGGACCGGCTACCTCGTGACCTGCGACGGAGTCGGGCGCACCTACGGCGCCGGCGAACGAGCAGTCGTCGCGCTGCATGGCGTGACCTGTGCCGTCGAGTCCGGCGGCCGGGTCGCTCTGACGGGGCCGTCGGGATCGGGCAAGTCGACCCTCCTGCATCTCATGGCCGGCCTGGATCGACCGACCTCGGGTGTCCTCGACTGGCCGGTCTGGGCCGGAACGCCCTTCGGGCACCCCGAGCGTGCCGGCGTGGTGTTCCAGGAGCCCAGCCTCATCCCGTCGCTGACGGCCTTGGAGAACGCCGCCTTCCCGCTCCTGGTTCGCGGCGAGGATCCCGCGACTGCGTTGGAGCAGGCGGCGGCCGCGCTGCGGATTCTCGGACTGACGCTGCTCGAACGCCACACCCCTGACGAACTCTCGGGCGGGCAGGCTCAACGGGTCGCGGTGGCACGTGTGATCTGCTCACGCCCCGCGTTGATCCTGGCCGACGAGCCGACCGGCAAACTCGATCGTCACAACGGCGCCATGGTCGTCGAGCAGCTCGTTGCCGCGGCCGACCAGGTCGGCGCCGGTCTGGTGATCGCGACCCACGACCCGGCCATCGCCCGTTTCCTCGACCAGCGCTGGGCCCTGGGCGACGGCGAGATGGTCGCATGATCACCCTCTGGCTCGCCGGCTTGATCCGGCGCCGCCCGACCCGACTGGCCGCGACGGCGCTGGGCATCGGTATCGCGGTCGCCCTGATGGCGGAGCTGGGTGGGTTCCTGGTGGACTCCGAGCAGACCATGACCGCTCGCGCCGCCCAAGGCGTCGCGGTCGACTGGCAGGTCCAGGTCGCACCCGGCGGATCTGCCGTCACCGTGGCCCAGCAACTCCGAGCCGACCATCGCAACACCACCGTGCTCCCCGTGTCGTTCGGTGATGCCGCTGGCCTCTCGGCGGCCACCGGCGGCACCCGACAGCAGACCGGCGCCGGAAGAGTCCTCGGCCTGCCACCCGGCTACGGCACCGCCTTCCCCGGCGAGATGCGGCTTCTGGCGGGTGCCACGAATGGGCCACTGCTGGTCCAGCAGACGGCAGCCAACCTGCACGCCGCCCCCGGCGACACCGTCACCGTCGACCTCGGGGGAGGCAAGCAACACCAGCTCAAGGTGGCCGGAGTCGTGGAGCTGCCGCAGGCCGACTCCCTGTTCCAACGGGTGGGGTCGACAGCTCAACTCGTCGCCCCACCGGACAACGTCGTTCTCCTCCCCGCCCCCGAGTTCGCCCAGGCGTACGCCGGGCAACCGACCATCACCCAGTTCCACATCGCCCGCGACCACGCCTCACTCCCTCACTCGCCGGCCGCGGCATACGCCGACGACCTCGGCGCCGCCAACAACCTCGCCGCCAGGACCGCCGGCGCGGCCACCGTCGGCAGCAACCTCGGCGCGGCTCTGGGCGCAGCCCGCGAGGACGCCGCGTACGCCCGGATCCTGTTCCTCTTCCTCGCCGTCCCCGGTGCGCTGCTCGCAGCCGGCCTCACCGGTTCGGTGGTCGAAGCAGGTGCTGAGCGACGCCGCAGCGAACAGGCACTGCTGCGCGCCCGCGGGGCGTCGACCGGACGGCTGACCGCGCTCAGCCTCATCGAGGCCCTCGTGAGCGGCGTGGTCGGAGTCGCCGCAGGCCTCCTGATCGCGTGGGCCGCCGGGTCACGGCCGGCCATGCTGTGGGACTCGATCGCAGCGGCGATCGGTCTCGGCGTGGCATGTCTCGTCGTGGCGCGACCCGCCATCCGGGACGCCCGCGCACTCTCCGCTCGACCCGACCAGTCGAGGCGCTCGCGCCCACCCTGGCTCGGCTTCGGTCTCGACGTCGCTCTCGTCGCCGCCGGGATCGGCATCTACCTGCTCGCCGGGCAGAACAAGTACACCCTGGTCCTGGCCCCCGAGGGCGTCCCGACCGTCACAGCGAGCTATTGGGCCTTCCTCGGCCCGATGCTCGCCTGGCTTGGCCTCGGGCTGCTTTGCTGGCGCCTTGCTGACGCCGCACTCCGCCACGGTCGTGGCCTCGTCACCCGCGTCGCCCGACCAGCCCTCGGATCCCTCGCACCCGCCGCCGCCTCGATGCTTGCCCACCGCCGTCGCGGCGTCGCCCGCGCCACCGTGCTGCTCGCCCTGGCCCTGGCCTATGCGATCTCGACTTCCACGTTCAACGCCACCTATCAGCAGCAAGCCGAGGTCGACGCCCAGCTGACCAACGGCGCCGACATCGCCGCGAACACCTCGCCCGGCGCCCAGACCCCGCCGACCTACGCCGCCACGCTCGCCAAGGTCTCCGGCGTACACCATGTGCAGCCGATGCTGCACCGCTTCGCGTACGTCGGCTCCGACCTCCAAGACATGTACGGCATCGACCCGACCACCCTGCCCAGCGCGACCCACCTGCAGGACTCCTACTTCCAGGGCATCACGGCCGCCGAGGCGATGAACCTGCTCCGCAGCCACCCCGACGGCGCCTTGGTCAGCGCCGAGACCGTCAACGACTACCAGCTCAACCCGGGTGATCTGCTCCGGTTGCGGATCCAGGACGCCCGCACCCACCAGTTCCGCCAGGTGCCGTTCCACTACATCGGCGTCGTCAACGAGTTCCCCACGGCCCCCAAAGACAGCTTCATCGTCACCAACACCACCTATCTGGCACAGCAGAGCCACAGCGATGCCGTCGGCAGCTTCCTGATCGACACCGGAGGACGATCCATCGCCGCGACCGCGGGCCAGGTCCGCCGGGTGGTCGGCACCCAAGGCCAGGTGGCCACGCTCCTCGACGCGCGCGGCCAGGTCGGCTCCAGCCTCACCTCCGTCGACCTCGGTCGACTCACCCGCCTCGAGCTGAGCTTCGCACTGGTCATCGCGGCGCTCTCCGGGGGGCTCGTGCTCGGGCTCGGACTTGCGGAACGGCGCAGGGGACTCGCCGTCGCCACCGCGCTCGGCGCCAGCCCGCGTCAGGTCAGGCGCCTCTTCGGTGCTGAGCCCGCCTTCGTGTTCCTCATCGGCGCCGCCGGTGGGATCCTCAGCGGCGCCGTCCTCGCCGAGCTCACCGTCAAGGTCCTCACCGGCGTCTTCGACCCGCCCCCGACCTCTCTTGCGTTCCCGTGGCTCTACCTCGTCGCTGTCGTCGCCGGGGCGGGCGCTGCGGTCTGGATGGCGACTCGGCTGGTTGTGACCCGAACACAGAACCAGGCCCGCGACCTGCTTCGGTCCCTAGGCTAGGGACATGGCGACGCTGCTCGTGGTGGAGGACGAGGAACGCATCGGCGAACTCCTCACCTCCGCGCTGGTCGCGAACGGTCACGACGTACGACGAGCCACCACGGGTGCAGAAGCGCTTCACGCCGCCAGTGCGGGCCATCTCGACCTTGCGTTGCTCGATCTCGGCCTGCCCGACATCGACGGCATCGACGTCTGCCGGGAGCTGCGCCGCAGTCAACCAGGCTGCATCGTCGTCGTCCTCACCGCACGCAAGGACGAGATGGACGTGGTCGAGGGACTCGAGTCTGGGGCCGACGACTACCTCACCAAACCCTTCCGGCTCACCGAGCTCCTCGCCCGCGTCCGCGCCCACCTACGACGCGCGAGCATCGCCCCGACAGCCGAAACCCTCGAGTACGGCGACCTCACCATCGACCTGGCCGCCCGTCGCTGCCACATCCACGGAAACGACCTGGCGCTCAGGCCCAAGGAGTTCGACCTCCTCGCCCGGCTGGCCGCCGAGCCCGACCGGGCGGTCAGCCGAGTAGCCCTCATCGACGACGTCTGGGACACCCACTGGTACGGCTCGACCAAGACTCTCGACGTCCACATCGCTGCCCTCCGGCGCCAGCTCACTGACGCTGCGGCTCACACGGAGCACGTACGCCTGCCCGCCATCACCACCGTCCGTGGCCACGGCTACAGGCTGGACACGAGAGCAGAATGACCGTCGTCACGGGCGGCCGACGTCGACCACTGGTGGAGCCGAACCTCCGCACGACGACCGCTCAGTCCGTCCGTGTCATCAAGCCCCTGCTCCGTGGGCACGTCGGCGCTTGATCTCAGCGTTGATCGCGGGAACCACCTCGTGCAGGTCGCCGATCACGGCGTACGTCGCCCTCGTGACCATGGGCGCCTCGGCGTCGGTGTTGATCGCCAGGATCGTCTTGGCAGAGGAGCATCCGGCCCAGTGCTGGATCGCACCGCTGATGCCACACGGGACGTAGAGATCGGGGGAGATGCGTGAACCGGTCTGGCCGACCTGTTCATGGTGCGGACGCCAGCCGAGGGATGTCACCACACGAGAGACGCCCAGAGAGGCGCCGAGGAGCTCGGTCAGCTCGAGCAGGTCGGCGAACCCGTCGGCCGACCCGGCGCCGCGCCCAGCGCCGACGACGACCTTCGCGGACCGGAGGCTTCCGGACAGGTCCGGCTCAGGATCCTCCGTCGACACCACGCGCGCGACCAGATCGGCGGCGGCGATCTCGGGTCGCTCGAGGACGACGTTCGCCGTTCCCGGTTGCCCTGCCGGCCGAGCGTCCACCGCGTGACCGGCCACGGTGAACACGACCGGCCGCTGCGTCAGCCGCATCTCCTCGAGCGCGGAGCCCCCGACCACCTGACGGGTCACCGTGAACGGGGCCAGGCCGGAGAACGACAGCACGTTGGCCGCCATGGGGACGTCCGCCCGGGCTGCGGTATGGGCCATCACCTCGTTGCCGCGCGGCGTGCCGGCGGCCATCACGACGACGGCGCCGGTGCCCGCGCGCACATGGAGCACGCCGGCGGCCCAGGCGGCGCCGGCGTAGCCGTCGAAAGCTGCGCCGGTCAGCGCGTGCACGTCGCGGACGCCGAAGGCTCCGAGTTGCTCCACGACGTCCGGCGCAGGCTCACCGACGACGACGGCGTCCAGTGGTACGTCGCCACCCGCTTCAGCGAGCGAACGGCCGAAGGTGAGCGCTTCCCGGGAGACTTCGGCCACGGTGCCGGCCAGGTCGGTCTCGACGAGCACGAGGATCATCGCGAGATCACTCCCAGCTGCTCGAACAGGTCGACGACGGCCGGCGCCGCCTCGGCGCCCTTGCCCAGCACCTGCACCGAGGAGGGGACCGGCGGTCGCAGCAGCAACCGCACCCGGCCCGGACCCTGGGGTTGTGAGGTGGGCTCTCGTTCGTCGATGGCCACCTTCTTCGCCCTCATCCGGCCGGGCACGGTCGGGTAGCGCGGTTCCACCCCGCCCTCGAGCACGGTGACGACCGCGGGCAGCGGAAGCCGGTAGGTCTCCACGCCGCCGGGTCCGGCGCCTCGCGCGGTGACCACGCCGTCGTCCACCGACACCTCCGTCACGCCGTTGACGACGGGCCAACCGAGCTCGTAGGCCAGCCGGATCCCGACCTGGAAGTCGCCGGTGTCCGAGGCGTCGTTGCCCAGGAGCACGAGGTCGTGGCCCTGGTCACGTACGACGGCCGCGATCTCCCGTGCGACGTCGGCCGGGCCGAACGCCTGCTGGTCGGCGACCACGTGCGTGGCCGCCGTACAGCCGACCGCGAGCGCAGCTCGAAGCTGCTCGACGGCGTCCGTGTCGCCGAGGGTCATGACCGTCGCATCACCGGTTCGCACCGCGATCTCGACCGCGCACTCCTCGTGGACGCTCATGGTGAAGCCGGCGTAGCGACCGTCGACGGCCTGGCCGTCCTCCGTCAGCACGACCTGTCCTGACGAGTCGACGACCCGCTTGACGCACACGAGCGTGCTCATCGGATGCGCTCGTTCGCAGCGTCGAATGCCGGGGTCGCGTCGGTGGAGACGACGGTGACCGGATAGAGCTCCTCCATGTACGACACCGCCAGCTCGTTGCCGACCACGGCCTCGTCAGGCGGCAAATAGGCCATCAGCAGGTGCTTGCCGAGCGACGGCGCGGGGCCGGCGCTGGTCACGTAGGGATGGGCGCCGCGGTCGTCGGTCAGAGGAGCGCCCGACCGGGTGAGGACCGGCTCGCCGCCGAGCATGTACCGCTTCGTGCCGGCCGCCGAGGTGTGGTCGTCGACCGCCATCGTGCACAGCACGCGGGCCGGCGCGGACTCGCGCTGGTGCAGGTAGGCCGCCTTGCCGACGAAGTCGGCCGCCTTGACCTTCGGGCGCTGCATGCCCGCCTCGACGATCGTGCGCTCGCCGTCGAGCTCGAAACCGAAGGCCCGGTAACCCTTCTCGATGCGTCCGGTGGTGCCATAGACGCCGATGCCCACCGGGACCGCGCCGTACGTCGTCCCTGCGTCCAGCAGGGCGTCCCACACAGCGGCCGCGTCGTCGACCGTCACGTAGAGCTCCCAGCCCAACTCGCCGACGTAGGAGATCCGCGACGCGAGCACGGGAACGCCCTTGACCTGGATCTCGCGGCAGGTGAGGAAGCCGAAGCCACCGTCCGAGACGTCCTCGGAGGTCAGCGACGCGAGGATGTCGCGGGCGCGCGGCCCCCACAGCCCGATGGTGACGACGTCGTCGGTGCGGTTCATCAGCGTCGTCGCGCCGTCTGCAGGCACGTGGTCGCCGAACCACTTCCGGTCGACCGGCCCGTGTGCCGCTCCGGTCACCACCCGGAAGTGCTCGCCGCCCAGCCGCATGACGGTCAGGTCGGACCGGAGGCAGCCGGCCGGATCGAGGACCGGTGTGTAGACGACCTTCCCGACCGGGACGTCGCACTGGGCGACGCAGACGGTCTGGACCGTCTCGAGGGCTCCCGGGCCGACGATGTCGAAGACCTCGAACGCGGACAGGTCCACGATCCCGGCCGCCTCGCGCATGCGCAGGTGCTCGGCGTTGATGATGGGACTCCACCAGCGGGCATCCCACTCGTGCTCACGGGGCATCACCGCGGCGCCGTACTCGACCACCAGACCGGCATTGGACTCGTACCAGTGCGGGCGCTCCCAGCCGCCGGTCTCGAAGAAGACCGCACCGAGCCGCCGCTGCGCGGCATGCATCGGGGCGAGCCGTCGACCGCGGTCGGACTCGTACTGCTCCCCGGGGTGGACGATGCCGTAGGTCTTGATGAACGACTCCGTGGTCCGCAGCCGGGTGTGCTCCCGCCGCATCTGGTGCGGGTGGAAGCGGGCGATGTCGCTGTGGCTGAGGTCGATCTCCGACCGGCCGTTCACCATCCACTCGGCGACGGCACGCCCGACCCCGGGGCCCTCCTTGATCCACACCGCCGCGGCGGTCCACAACCCGTTCACCAGGCTCTCGCCGAGGATCGGGCTCCCGTCGCAGGTCAGCGAGAGCAGGCCGTTGATGGCGTACCGCATCTGGGCGCCCTCGGCACCGAGCAGGTCCGGCATCAGCTCGTAGGCCTGCTCGAGCTGCGGGTCGAAGTCGTCCGGGGTGAAGGGCATCTCCGTCGGCGACAGCGTGGCCTGCTCGAGCGAGGGGATGTCCTCGGGCTCGTGCAGGATCGCTCGGTGCGCGTAGGAGCCGACCTCCATGTCGGCTCCGTGCTGGCGCTCGTAGCAGAAGGTGTCCATGTCGCGGATGATCGGGAAGGAGATCTCACCCTCCCGCTCGGCGAGCTGCGGGCAGGGCCCGACGCTGACCATCTGGTGCACCGCCGGCGTGAGCGGGATGGAGATGCCCGCCATGTCGCCGATCTTGGGGCTCCAGACGCCGCACGCGATCACGACGTGCTCCGCCTCGATGTCGCCCCGCGACGTACGCACCCGGCGGATCCGTCCGTCGTCGACGTCGAGCCCGACGACCTCGACGTTCGGTACGACGGTCAGCGCACCCGTCTCGAGCGCCCGCTCGCGCATGATGGTGCCGGCGCGCAGCGAGTCGACCACTCCCACGCCAGGGGTCCAGAACGCGCCGATGAACTGGTCGGTCTCGATGAAGGGCACCTTGTCCTTCACGAACTCCGGGTCCACCAGCTGCGCCTCGATGCCCCAGGCCCGGGCGCTCGACATCCGACGTCGGAGCTCCTCCATCCGTGCCTCGGTGCGGGCCAGCTCGAACCCGCCGGACTCGGTGAAGACACCCATCTCCTTGTACTGGCGCATCGAGTCGAGCGTCAGGTCGGTGATCTCCCGGGAGTGGTCGACGGGGAAGATGAAGTTCGAGGCGTGCCCGGTGGAGCCGCCCGGGTTCGGCAGTGGCCCTTTGTCGATCTGCACGATGTCGCGCCACCCGAGCCGCGCGAGGTGGTGGACGAGGCTGTTGCCGACGATGCCGGCGCCGATGACGACGACCTTCGCCGTGGCGGGGACGGTGGCCATGGGTCCCTCCCGGGGCCTGTTCGACGATCTGAGTGTTGCGTATCGTGCACTACGATGCGCGATACGGAACTCCTGACAGCATGGCTCGCGCCGGTCCGGGCAGTCAATCCCCGGTCCGGGCGAGCGCGACCGGTCGTCGGTTCCTGGTCGTCATCAGCGACCGCCGGCCCGAGGCAGCCACGCCTCGACCTTGGTTGCGTTGGCGTCGATCCACTTCTGAGCCGCGTCCTCCGGCGTCATGCCGTCGGCGGTGATGTACTTCGCGACCAGGTTCTGGTCGTCGGTGGTCCACTTGAAGTTCTTGATCAGCTGGTAGCCGGTGCTGTCGGCGTTGGCGAACTGCTTGCCCACGATCTTGTCCAGCTTGTAGATCGGGTAGTCGCAGTCGACCTTCGCCGGGTCCGCGTCGCAGCCCTCGGTGTACTTCGGCAGGTTCACCTTGACCAGCGGGACCTCGGCCAGGAACCACTGCGGCGAGTAGAAGTAGCCGATGACCGGCTTGTGCTGCGCCTCTCCGGTGCGGAAGGCCTGGATCAGCGCGGCCTCGCTGCCGGCGAAGACCACCTTGTAGTCGAGCTTCAGGTTCTTCACCAGCGCCTCGTCGTTGGTCACGAACCCGGGGTCGCCGTCGAGCAGCTGACCTTTGCCACCCGACTCGGAGGTCTTGAACAGCGAGGCGTACTTGTTGAGGTTCTTCCAGTCGGTGATGTCGGGGTACTTCTTCTTCATCCAGGGCGGGACGTACCAGCCGATCACGCCGTCGATGCCGATGGTTCCGGCGTCCTCGGCGACGCCGAGCTTCTTGACGTACAGGTCGACCAGCTCGGGGTGGCCCCAGTTCTCGAGGACGGCGTCGACCTGGCCGCTCGCGAAGCCCTGCCAGGAGATCTGCTCGTCGACGTAGATGTAGTTGACGATGCAGCCCAGCTTCTCCTTGGCCACCTGACCGACGACGAACGCGTCGGCCTCGTAGCCGACCCAGTTGTTGACCGCGATGTTGACGTCCCCGCACGCGGAGAGGCCCTTGGTCTCGACGTCCTCGATGTTGCCGCCGAAGGCGGGGATCACCATCGCCAGGATCACGCCGACGACGGCGACCACCACGGCGATGCGCCGGCCGGTCATCGCCGGCTCCCCTCGCCGCGGCGGGCCGCGTAGGTGGTGATCCGGTCGAGCATGATCCCGAGCAGGACGATCGAGAAGCCCGCGGCCAGGCCGCGGCCCTGCAAGGGCTGTTGCTTGAAGCCGGCGACCACGTCGTAGCCGAGGGCGCCCGCACCCACGAGGCCCCCGATCACGACCATGGACAGGACGTAGAGGAGGCCCTGGTTGGCCGCGACCGTGAAGGCCGAGCGGGCCATGGGGATCTGCACCTTCGTGATGATCTGGATCGCGACCGCTCCGGCGGACTGTGCGGACTCGACAGTGGTGGCCGAGACCGCCTTGATGCCGTCGGCGACGATCTTGATCGCCGCCGGTGCGGCGTAGGCGACGGCCGCGACGATGGCGGTGAAGCGGGTGGCCCCGAAGAGGGCCAGGACCGGGATCAGGTAGACGAACGGCGGCATCGTCTGCCCCGCGTCCAGGAAGGGCCGGATGATCCGGTCACCTCTGATGCTGCGGCCCATGAAGACGCCGACGACGGCCGCGAGGATCATCACGAACACCGTGGCGACCAGCGTGGACGTGAGCGTGACCATCGAGTCGTTCCAGAGCCCCAGCCAGCGGATGCCGGCCAGGCAGATCAGGGCCGCGACGCACGCCTTCCAGCCGCCCACGATGAGGGCGATGGCGAGGATCGCCAACCCGGTGATGAACCACGGGGACCCGGCGATGAGCTTCTCGAGGGGGTTGATGAACCAGTTGGTGAAGTGGTTCGAGATCGACAGGGTCGCGTTCGCCCAGTTCGTCGAGATCCAGTCGACCGCACGCTGCATCCCGTCGGCGATCCAGCGGCCGAGCGAGGAGTCCGGGGGCTTCGCCGCGAAGGTGAAGACCCGCGAGAGGTAGACCGCCACGACCGTGACGACGGCACCGACGAGCAGGAACTGGGCGCGTCGGACGGCCATGTCCTTGTTCTCGCTGCGCGCCAGCCGGTCGGCGTTGGTGCTCGCCGCGGTGGTGACCCGGTCGAGCATGATCGCCATCAGCACGATGCACAGGCCAGGCACGAAGGCGTCGCCGACGCGCAGCGCGTTCAGCGCCCGGACCACGGGCTGGCCGAGCCCGGGGCCGTTGATGAAGGCCGCGATCGTGGCCATCGACAGGGCGGCCATCGTGGTCTGGTTCAGCCCCACGATGATGGTGTGCTTCGCCATCGGCAGCTCGACCTTGAGCAGGCTCTGCCACCTCGTCTGGCCCATGGAGGTGGTGGCCTGGAGCGTCGTGCTGGAGACGTTCTGGAGCCCGTGGCTGGCGATCCGGATCAGGGGCGGCAACGAGTAGATCAGCGTGCAGACCACGGCCGCCGCGGCGCCGATGCCGAACAGAAGCATCAGCGGGAGCAGGTAGGTGAACGAGGGCAGCGTCTGCATCACGTCGAGCACCGGCGTGACCACGGCGCGGGCCTTCCCGTCGTGGGCGATCCAGATCGCGATCGGCAGCCCGATCAGCGCCGAGATGGCCACCGCGACCCCGATCACGATCAGGGTGTCCATGCTGTCCTCGTAGAAGCCCAGCAGTGCGAACATCACGAAGCATCCGGCGGTCAGCAGCGACATCCGCCAGCCCGCGATCAGGGCGGTGACGAACCAGGCGATCGCCAGGACGCCCAGGAACCCGATGGCCGGGTAGGGACTGGGGAAGTCGGGCACGGAGACCAGGCGCTGGAGCCACTCGACGACGGCGGACAGGACGTCGGCGATCCAGTGCGTGATCGTGAGCAGCCAGTTGTCCTGGCTGGCCGTCAGGATGTCGTTGGCGCGGTCGCCGAACCAGTTCTGGACGCCGACCTGCTCGGCGCCGCCGATCTCGAGGGTCCGCCGGCCCTGGAAGATCGCTGCCAGCACGATCCAGACACCGACGACGCCGGCCAGCATCCAGGAGCGGCGTAGGTGGATCCGGTGTCCGCCCGGGGGTTCGGGCTCGGGCGCCGTGGTCTCCGGCGCCGGGCTGGTCAGGGTGGTCATGCCGACTCGCCCCCGGCCTTCGTGTCCTCCTCGGCGACGACCACCCGCATGATCGCCTCCTCGTCGACGATGCCGACGACCTGGCCGTCCTGGACCACGCGGATCGGACTGGGTGAGTCGATCGCCGCCCGGGCCGCGTCCTGGACGACGGTGTCGGGAGCCATCGTCGGCCCGTCCAGCGGGTCACCCGGACGCGGGTCGCGCATCACCCAGCGCAGGGTGAGCACGTGCGCCCGCGGTACCTCCTGCACGAAGCGGCGGACGTAGTCGTCGGCCGGTGCGCCGATGACCTCGTCGGGGCGGCCGACCTGCACGACCTCGCCGTCGCGCATGATGAGGATCCGGTCGCCGAGCTTGAGCGCCTCCTGCAGGTCGTGGGTGATGAAGACCATCGTCGTGCCGAGCTCCGCCTGCAGCCGGACGACCTCGTTCTGCATGTCGCGGCGGATCAGCGGATCCAGCGCCGAGAAGGGCTCGTCGAAGAGCAGCACCTTGGGGTCGACGGCGAGGGCCCGCGCCAGCCCGACCCGCTGCTGCATGCCGCCGGACAGCTGGTCGGGGAAGTGGCCCTCGTACCCCTTGAGGCCGACCAGCTCGATCACGTCACGGGAGCGGGCGTAGCGCTTGTCCTTGTCCTCGCCCCGGATCTCCAGGCCGAAGGCGACGTTGTCGAGAACGGTCCGGTGTGGCAGCAGGCCGAAGTGCTGGAAGACCATCGCGACCTCCCGTCGGCGTACCTCCATCAGCTCCTTGCTCGACATCGTGGCGACGTCGCGGTTCTCGAGCTCGACCTTGCCGGCGGTCGGCTCGATCAGCCGGGTCAGGCATCGGACCAGGGTCGACTTGCCCGAGCCGGAGAGGCCCATGACGACGAAGACCTCGCCCTGCGCCACGTCGAAGGAGACGTCCTTGACCGCGGCGACGCAGCCGGTCTTGTCGAGCAGCTCGGCTCGGGACAGCTCGGCATGCGGTGAGCCGATGATCTCGTCGGCGCGCGGGCCGAAGACCTTCCACAGGTCCTTGACCGCCAGAGTGGGCTCGGCGGTGGCGGTCGCGGGGGACGCGGTCGCTGACAATGTCATGGCTGCCTTCTCTCCGGGATGGTGTGCGACGTCACGAGTTGCGGCTGTCGCCGGGCGGATAGAGCGGGGTGCCGTCGCGATGGCGGTAGTACGGCACGTCGGCGCGCTCGAGCGGTGTGTGGCCGGCGATCAGGTCGGCGGCCTTCTCGGCGACCATCATCACGGGGGCGTAGATGTTGCCGTTGGTGACGAACGGGAAGACGGAGGCGTCCACGATCCGCAGGCCCTCCACACCGTGGACCTTCATCGAGGTGGGGTCGACCACCGCCATCTCGTCCACGCCCATCTTCGCTGTGCAGGACGGGTGCAGCGCGGTCTCGGCGTCGGCACGGACCCAGTCGAGGATCTCCTCGTCGGTCTCGACGCGTCGGCCCGGCGAGAGCTCGCCGTCGTTGTAGGGCTCGAACGCGGGTTGGTTCAGGATGCTGCGCGCGACTCGGACGGCCTCGACCCACTCGCGCCGGTCGTTCGCTGTCGAGAGGTAGTTGAACCGGAGCGACGGGTGCACCTTGGGGTCGCGCGAGCGGATCCGCACCCAGCCCCGGGTGTCGGCGTACATCGGGCCGATGTGCACCTGGTAGCCGTGTCCCTCGGTCGGCGCCGAGCCGTCGTACCGGATGGCCACGGGCAGGAAGTGGAACATCAGGTTGGGGTAGTCGACATCGTCGTTGCTCCGGCAGAAGCCGCCACCCTCGAAGTGGTTCGTCGCGCCGAGCCCACGCCGATGGACCAGCCACTCGTAGGCGATGCCAGGGCGGCGACGCCACCTCAGGCCGGGCGCGATCGAGACCGGCTGCTTCGACGCGTACTGGATGTAGACCTCCAGGTGGTCCTGCGCATTCGCGCCCACCCCGGGCAGGTGCTGCACGACCGGTACGCCGTGCTGCTCGAGCAGCGCCTGGTCGCCGACCCCGGACAGCTGCAGCAGCTGCGGCGTGTTGATCGCACCCCCACACAGGATGACCTCGCCAGCGTGGGCCGTGCGCCGTAGGCGGCCACCGCGCAGGTAGTCCACGCCGACCGCCCGGTGTCCGGCGAACCGGACCTCCGTGGCGAACGCGAGCGTCTCCACGGTCAGGTTCGTCCGGTGGCGGACCGGGTGCAGGTAGGCGCGGGCCGCCGAGAGCCGGCGGCCGCGGTGGACGTTGCGGTCGAACTTCGCGAAGCCCTCCTGGCGGTAGCCGTTCACGTCGTCGGTCAACGGGTAGCCGGCCTGCTGGACCGCCTCGAAGAAGGCGCCGAACAGCGGGTTGTCCGCCGGTCCGCGCTCGAGGACGAGCGGGCCGGTGCCGCCGCGCCAGTCGTCGGCACCGCTCGTGCCGTCCTCCAGGAGGACCCGTTCCATCTTCTTGAAGTAGGGGAGGCAGTGGAGGTAGTCCCACTCCTTCATCCCCGGCTCGGTCGCCCAGCGCTCGTAGTCGAGCGGGTTGCCGCGCTGGAAGATCATCCCGTTGATCGAGGAAGACCCGCCGAGGACCTTGCCGCGCGCATGGAAGACCCGGCGGTCGTTGAGGTACGGCTCGGGGTCGGTCTCGTAGCGCCAGTCGTAGAACCGGTTGCCGATCGGGATCGGCAACGCCGCGGGCATGTGGATGAACGGGTCGACACGGAAGTCCGATCGGCCGGCCTCGAGGACGAGCACCGAGGTGCCCGGATCGGCGGACAGCCTGTTGGCGAGCGCACACCCGGCGGAACCGCCGCCGACGATGACGTAGTCGTATCGGTCTGCACCCATGAGGCTCGCCTCCCGCTCGGCCTATCCCTCGAACCAGCGCTGCTCGACGGGTCGGATGTTGTGCCACACGTGCTTGGTCTCGCGGTACTCGTCGAGGCCCGCCGCGCCGAGCTCGCGCCCGATGCCCGACTGCTTGTAGCCACCCCACTCCGCCTGCGGGACGTAGGGGTGGTAGTCGTTGATCCACACCGTCCCCATCCGCAGCCGGGCGGCGACCCGCTGTCCCTTGCCCGCGTCGTCGGTCCAGACCGCCCCGGCGAGGCCGTAGATCGAGTCGTTCGCGATGCGCACCGCGTCGTCCTCGTCGACGAAGGTCTCCACGGTCAGCACCGGGCCGAAGGACTCGTCCTGGGTGACCGACATGTCGCTGCGGCAGCCGTCGAGGATCGTCGGCAGGTAGTAGTAGCCGTCGGCCAGGTCGGGGCTGTCGGGACGCCGGCCACCGCAACGGAGGACCGCGCCCTCGGCGATGCCTCGGGCGACGTACGCCTCGACCTTGTCACGGTGCACCGCGCTGGTGAGGGGACCGGTCTCCGCCTTGTCGTCGAAGGGTCCGCCGAGCCGGATCCGCTCGGCGCGGTCGACGAGCCGGTCGACGAACTCGTCGTGGACCTGGTCCTGGATCAGCAGGCGGGCACCGGCCGAGCACACCTGCCCGGAGTGGAGGAAGACGGCCGTGAGCGCGAAGTCGAGGGCGACGTCCACGTCGGCGTCGGCGAACACGATGTTCGGGTTCTTGCCGCCGAGCTCGAGCGCCACCCGCTTGACCGTCCCTGCGGCGTCACGCATGAGCCGGCGGCCGGTCTCGAGACCGCCCGTGAAGGAGATCAGGTCCACGCGAGGGTCGGTCGCCAGCGCTGCCCCCGCGGCGGCACCGGCGCCGAGGACGAGGTTGCCGACGCCGGCCGGCAGGCCGGCCTCCTCCAGCACTCGCATGAGGTGGATCGAGCTGTGGGGTGTCAGCTCGCTCGGCTTGAGGACGAAGGTGTTGCCGGCGGCCAGGCAGGGCGCGACCTTCCACGAGACCTGCAGCAGCGGGTAGTTCCACGGAGTGATGAGGCCGCAGACACCGACCGGCTCGTGCACCACACGACTCACCACGTCCGGTCGCCCGGTGTCGACCACGCGGCCGGCGTCCTCGCCCGCGACGCGTCCGTAGTGGCGGAAGACGGAGACGACGTCGGCGACGTCGTACTCGCTCTCGACGAGCCGCTTGCCCGTGTCGAGGGACTCCATCCGCGCGATGTCGGCGGCGTCGCGCTCCAGCAGGTCGGCGACCCCCATCAGGAGCTCGCCGCGGTCCCGCGCCGAGGTCCGGGGCCAGTCGCTCTCGTGGAAGGCGGCGTACGCCGCGGCGATGGCCAGCTCGGTGTCGGCGCCGGTGGCCTCGTCGACCTCGGCGACCAACGTGCCGTCGGCGGGGCACCGGATCGCGCGGCGCGCTCCACCGGACGCGTTCCGCCACGCTCCGCCGAGATAGAGATCGGGCATGACGGCCCCTCGCTCCCCGCGCGGCGAGGAGGTTGCGTATCATGCAACCGAGTGCTCGTCGCGCAACTAGCCCTTGGACCTGAGAATGGTGTGGCGGCCCGCCCCCGTCAAGAGAGCGGAAGAGTTCTCAGCGACCGGTGGCCCTGTGGGTCGGGCAGGACGGCGCCTACCGGTGACCCCAGCCAAGACGGTGCGAGACCTCCTGCGCGGACGTCACGACCAGCGGGATCACTTCGGCCACCCGGTCCTCGGGGAGCCGGAAGGTGGGACCCGAGACGCTCATCGACGCCACGACGTCGCCGTGGGCGTTGCGCACTGGGGCTGCGACGGCCGTCAGACCCTCCTCCAGCTCGTCGATCGCCAGGGCGTACCCGCACTCGCGCACGTGCGCGACCTCGGCGCGCAGCTTGCTCCTGGTCGTGATGGTGAGCGAGGTGTAGCGGGGCAGGGACCTGAGCAGCTCGTCCAGCCGGCCGTCGTCCAGACCGCTGAGGAGCACCTTGCCGTTGCTCGTCGCATGCAGCGGGATGTGCTGACCGACCCAGTTGTGCGGCTGGAGCGCCGACGAGCCGGCGACCTGGTCGAGGTAGAGCGCGGAGCTCTCGGAGAGTACGGCGATGTTCACCGTCTCGCCCGTGTCGGCGGCCAGCTGGCGGCACACGGGGCGGGCCTCCTGCACCAGGTCGAGGCGCGCGGTCGTCGCACCCGCGAGGCGCAGCAGGCCGAGACCGAGCCGGTAGCGGCCGCGGTCGCTCGTCTGCTCCACCAGCCGGTGCGCCTCCAGCGTGGTGACCAGGCGGAACGCGGTGCTCTTGTGGACACCCAGCTCGGCGGCGATCTCGGTGACTCCGGCCTCGGCGACGCGGCTGAGCACCTCGAGGATGGTCAGCGCGCGGTCGACGGACTGGACCCCGCCGGCCGCTTCGCTCATAGCCGGAGGCTAGCGCAGAGATGTTGCGTATCGCAGCGTGGACCTCGTGCTGCGCAACACCCGTGGCCGAAGCGCCGGACCTCAGTCGCCGAGCTCCGTGCGGCGACGCGACACGTACGCCTCGAGCTCCTCGCGGACGGCTTCGTCGAGCGCCGGCGGCTCGTACTCCTCGAGCTTCTTGCGGTAGACGTCCTCGGCCCGGGCCGCTGCGTCCTTCGCGCCGTTGCGCATCCAGCGCTCGTAGTTCTCCGAGGAGGAGAGGAACGGGCGGTAGAAGCATGTGCGGAAGCGCTCGAGCGTGTGCATCGCGCCGAGGAAGTGGCCACCGTGGCCCACCTCCTGATGGGCGTCGAAGGCCAGCGACGCCTCGTCGACCTCCAACGGCGTGAACTCGTGCTGCAGCATCTGGACGAGCTCGCAGTCGATCACGAACTTCTCGTAGCCGGACACCAGGCCGCCCTCGAGCCAGCCGGCCGAGTGCATCACCCAGTTGGCACCGGCGAGGAAGGTCGGCAGCAGCGTCATCATCGCCTCGTAGCCGGCCTGCGCGTCGGGGACCTGCGAGGACGTGAGACCGCCGCCGGTCCGGAACGGCAGCCCGAAGTGCCGGGCTATCTGACCCGTGCACAGCAGCCCGATGCCGGACTCCGGCGTACCGAAGGTCGGCGAGCCCGACTGCATGTCGATGTTGGAGAGGAACGAGCCGAACACCACCGGACAGCCGGGCCGGATGAGCTGGGAGAGCGCGATGCCGGAGAGGGCCTCCGCCATCTGCTGCACCAGCGCCGCGGGGATCGTCACCGGCGACATCGCACCCATGAGGATGAACGGCGTCAGCACGACGGGCTGGTTCGCCGCCGAGTACTCGAACTGCGCCTGCAGCATGCGGTCGTCCCAGCGCAGCGGCGAGTTGCAGTTGATCAGGGAGATGATCGCAGGCGTCTCCTCGATCGCCTCGCGTGAGCCGAAGAGGATCTCCGTCATCGCGATCGTGTCCCGGGCGTTCGTGCCCGAGACGACGTTGCCCATGTAGACCTTGTCGGTCAGGGTCTGCAGCGCGTACGTCATGTCGAGGTGCCGACTGTCGAGCGGCGTGTCGTTGGGCTCGGCGATGACGCCGCCGGCCGAGTCGAGGACACCGAAGGCCTGGGAGAGCCGGGCGAAGTTGCGGAAGTCGTCCATCGTCGCGTCGCGACGTACGTCGCCCTGGCGGACGAACGGTGGGCCGTAGACGGCGCCGAAGGCCATCGCGTCGCCGCCGATGTGGACGGAGTTCGCGGGGTTGCGCGCCTGCAGATCGAACTCCTTCGGAGCCTTGGCCACCTGCTCGAGGACGAAGTCCGGGTCCAGGTGGACGGTGTCGTTCTTCACCGTCTGGCCCGCCGCGGCGAAGAGGTCCCGCGCCCGGGCGTCCAAGAACTCGACGCCGATCTCACTGACCAGACGCCGCCACCCGGCGTCGAGGGTCTCCATGGCCTGCTCCGAGAGCACCTCGTAGCGCGGCATCTGGTTGCGGAACATCAGACCTCCCGCCTAGCCTCATGATGTGGGCCACAGTTCCACAAGATGGGATCCGTGACCAGAGGAGCCCGGATGGCCGAGTCGTCGAGCGGCACGCAGGCGGTCGACCGCGCCATCGCCCTGCTCTACCTCGTCCTGGGCGCCGACCGACCGCTCACGTTCGCCGACCTCCAGGAGGCCAGCGGGCTGGCCAAGTCGACGACGTCGAGGATCCTGACCGCGCTCGAGCGCGGCGCGCTCCTCGAGCGCGGGGGCGACGGCTCCTATGTCGCCGGCAGCCTGTTCTCCCTCTATGCCGCCCGGCACGACCCGTGGGAGGAGCTCGTCCGGCTGGCCCGCCCCACGATGGAGCGCATCGGGGAGCAGACGTCGGAGACCGTGCACCTCTCCGTCGCCCGGGGCGACCGGGTCGCCCAGATCGCTCAGGTCGACAGCCGCTACCTGCTCGGCACCCGCGACTGGACCGCGATCGACGTGCCGCCGCACTCGTCGGCGCTCGGCAAGGTCTTCTACGCCTGGGGCGTGCTACCCATCCCGGAGGAACCGCTCGAGCGGCTGACCGACGCGACGCTGACGGAGCCGGAGGCGCTGTGGCGTGAGGGCGTCCGGATCCGGGCCCGCGGCTGGGCCTCGACCGACGGGGAGCTCGAGGTCGGGCTGACGGGCATCGCCGTTCCGGTCGAGGGTCCACGCGGCGACGTCGTCGCGGCGCTGGGCATCTCGGGTCCGACGGCGCGGCTCGAGCACCGCCTCGACGAGCTCGGGCGCAACCTGACGTCCCACGCCGCCCAGTTGTCGGACCTGCTGCGCGGCCGAGCGCCCGATCGCCGCGACGACCCCAAGGAGGGAGTGGCATGACACCGGAGGAGATCCTGCAGGGGCTCTACGACGAGACCCTGATCGGCAACGCCCCGCGCGTGCTGGAGCTGACCGAGGAGGGGCTCGGGCTCGACATGGCCCCGCAGACGCTGCTCTTCGACGCGCTCATCCCGTCGCTGGAGGAGGTCGGCGCCCGGTTCGAGCGCGGCGACTTCTTCGTGCCGGAGATGCTGATCGCCGGGCGCGCGATGGCGGGAGCGATGGAGCGGTTGCGCCCGCTGCTGGCCGAGACGGGGGTGGAGACCATCGGCAAGTTCCTCATGGGCACGGTCAAGGGCGACGTGCACGACATCGGCAAGAACCTGGTCGACATCATGCTCGAGGGCGCCGGCTTCGAGGTGGTCGACCTCGGTGTGCAGGTCGCGCCGGAGAGGTTCGTCGCGGCGATCGAGGAGCACCAGCCCGACATCGTGGGGTTCTCGGCCTTCCTCACCACGACCATGCCGATGTTCAAGGCCAACATGAACGCCCTCGAGAAGGCGGGGATCCGCGACTCCGTGATCGTCATGGTCGGCGGCGCTCCCGTCACCCAGGAGTACGCCGACGCCGTCGGCGCCGACGGTTACGCGGCCGACGCCTCCGCCACCGTCAAGAAGGCGAAGGCCCTGCTCCACGAGCGTCGCGCGAAGGTGCCGGCGTGATGCGGTACGACGGGGAGCCGCTGCACACGGTCCTGCGCTCGGCGAGCAAGGAGGTCGTGATCGGACACGACCAGCGCTTCTGCCTGATCGGCGAACGCATCAACCCGACGGGCCGCCGGCTCTTCCAGGAGCAGCTTCGCGCGGGGGACCTGTCTGCGGTCGAGCGCGACGTCAGGGCGCAGGTCGAGGGCGGCGCCGACGTGCTGGACATCAACATGGGCGTCCCGCTCACCGACGAGCCCGCCCTGCTCGACCAGGCCATCCGGCTGGTGCAGTCGCTGACCGACCTGCCGGTCTGCATCGACTCCTCGGTCGTCGAGGCACTCGAGGCGGGCCTGGCGGCGTACGAAGGGAAGGCGCTGGTCAACTCGGTCACCGCCGAGGACGAGCGGCTCGCGGCCATCCTGCCGCTGGTCAAGCAGCACGGCGCCGCGGTGATCGCGCTGCCGAACGACGAGGACGAGATCCCGATGGACGCCGACAAGCGCCTGGCGCTGACCGGCAAGATCATCACGGTGGCGACCGAGGAGTACGGGATCCCCAGAGCAGACCTCGTCATCGATCCGCTGGCCATGCCGATCGGCGCGGACACCGCGACCTCGCTGGTGACGTTCGAGACCATGCGCCGTATCCGCGACGAGTACGGCGTGAACATGAGCTGCGGCGCGTCGAACACCTCCTTCGGCATGCCGGACCGCCACACCCTGGGCGCAGCCTGGTTGCCGATGGCGATGAGTGCGGGCCTGACCAGCGCGATCATGGACGTGCGGACGCCGGAGATCGTGGCGGCGGTGAAGGCGGCCGACGTGTTCTTGAACCACGACGACTGGGGCATGGCGTGGATCGCTGCCCACCGGGCGAAGGCGGCAGCGCCGGCGTGACCGAGGCCGAGGCGCAACACGACGGGACCGGCCGCGTCGAGCTGTCGTTCACCGTGCGCGACCGAGAGCGCGCCACCCACCGCCAGGTGCGCGTGCCCCCGGGCGTCACCGTCTTCGACTCCGCCTCGTGGAACGGCATCGCGATCGACTCCACCTGCGGTGGCCACGGCACCTGCCACAAGTGCCGGGTCCGCATCGACGAGCGCTGCCCGACCACGCCGCACGACCTCAAGACGTTCTCGCGCGAGCAGCTCGACGCGGGCTGGCGGCTGGCCTGCCTGGTCAACGCCACCCGTGACCTCGAGGTGGAGATACCGCCGCTCACCACCCGGCCCAAGGCTGCGACCGTCGGCGTCGGCCGTCAGGTGATCCTCCGGCCGGCGATCCAGAAGAGGTACGTCGAGCTGGCGGAGCCGACCCTGGCCGACCAGCGCACCGACCTCGCCCGGTTCCTGGACGCGATCGACGACCTGGAGCCGGCGCCCGACCTGGCGGTGCTGCGCCGGCTGCCGCCGGTGCTGCGGGAGGCGGACTTCAAGGCGACGGCCGTCGTGGTCGGCGAGACGCTCATCGACGTCGAGCCGGGGGACACGACACGGGAGCAGTATGCGATCGCGTTCGACCTGGGGACCACGACCGTCGTCGCCACCCTGCTCGACGTCACCACCGGGACGCCCGTCGCGGTGGCGTCGGCGCTGAACCGGCAGCAGCCCTACGGCGGCGACGTCATCACCCGGATCAGCGCCACGATGCTCGATCCGCAGGCACTCGACCGGCTGCGCGCCGCGGCGTGCGAGACGCTGGCCGCGCTGGCCGGCGAGGTGTGCGGGGAGGGCGGCGTCGACCCGGCTCGCGTCTACGAGGTCGCCGTCGCCGGCAACGCCACGATGACGGCCCTGGTGCTCGGGATCGACCCCGAGCCGCTGGGCGTCGCACCGTTCGTGATGTCCGCCGCACAGCCGCCCGACGTCCTTGCCTCCGAGGTCGGGCTGGCGCTTCACCCGCGGGCCCGGGCGACCTTCTTCCCGGCCCTGGGGGCCTACGTGGGCGGCGACGTCGTCGCGGGCATGTTGGCCAGCGGCATGGACCGGGACAAGCGCACGCGCCTGTTCATCGACGTGGGGACGAACTGCGAGATCGTCGTCAGTGACGGCGACCGGATCCTGGCGACCGCCGCGCCGGCCGGTCCGGCGTTCGAGGGCGGCGTGATCCGGTGCGGCATGCGCGCCGCCGACGGCGCCATCGAGGTCGTGCGTCTCGGCGACGACGTCGAGCTCGGGGTCATCGGCGACGTCGAGCCACGGGGGTTGTGCGGCTCGGGGCTGGTCGACGCGGCCGCCGAGCTGGTCCGGACCGGGCTCCTCGACCGGTCGGGCCGCTTCGTCAGCGACGACGTCGCCAAGGAGGTCGCCCCCAGCCTCGCGGACCGGCTCCGGATGCTCGAGCAGCAGCGGGTCTTCGTCCTCCACCGGCCGACACCCGACGCCGAGCCGGAGGACTGCGTGGTCCTCACCCAGCGTGACGTGCGGGAGCTGCAGTTCGCGAAGGCCGCCATCTCCACGGGCTGGACGCTGCTGCTGGAGGAGCTCGGCCTGCACCAGGACGACGTGCAGCAGGTCCTGCTCGCCGGCTCCTTCGGCAGCTACCTCTCCGCCGCGGCGGCGGTGCGGATCGGGCTCGTCCCGGCTCTGCCGTTGCTGCGCATCGTCGCCGCCGGCAACGTCGCCGGCGAGGGGGCGAAGATGGCGCTGCTGTCCGTGCGCGAGCGCGCGGGCGCCCAGGCGCTGCTGGGGGAGGTGACCTATGTCGAGCTCTCGGACCGCCCCGACTTCAACGACCGTTTCGTCGACCAGCTCGCGTTCTGACCCGCCCGACCGGGTGGCGCTCGTGGCCTGCGGGGCGATCGCCGGCCCGTGCCGAGAGATCGCGGTGCGCCACGGCTGGCCGCTCGACGTCCACCCGCTCCCGCCGCTGCTGCACAACCGCCCGGCCGACATCGCCGCGGAGGTACGTCGGGCCGCGGTCCGGCTCGGCCCGGCGTACTCCTCGATCGCGGTCGGGTACGCCGACTGCGGGACCTACGGGGCGCTGGACGAGGTGTGCGAGGAGCTGGGTCTTCGGCGCCTGCCCGGGCTGCACTGCTACGACCTCTTCGGCGGGGCGGCGAACATCGAACGGCTCCTCGCTGCCCAGCCCGGCACCTACCTGCTCACCGACTTCCTGGTCAGGTCCTTCGCGAGGACGGTGGAGGAGGAGCTCGGGCTGGACCGCTGGCCCGAGCTGCGCGATGCCTACTTCGGTCACTACACGCGCGTCGTCTGGCTGGCGCAGCAGCCGGCCGAGGAGCTGCGCTCGCTGGCGCAGGCGGCGGCCGAGCGGATCGGTCTCCCGCTGACGGTGGTGGAGACCGGCGACGCGCGGCTCGAGCGCGCGCTTGCGGACCTGTGGGCGCTGGACCGCGGGGGTCCCGAGCAGCAGGTCAGTCCTGCAGCCGCCGCAGAAGGTCCTGCCGCCAGGCCTCCGTCTCGGCGAGCTGGTTGAAGGTGTAGACGTGCAGCCCCTCCACGAGGGCGGTCGGCTCGCTCAGCGTCGGAGCGCACTTGGCGAGGAACGACTCGCCCGTGAAACCGCCCGGAGCCGCCAGCCGGACGAGCGTCCGCCGGTGCTTCATCAGGAAGCGGGTGGACTCGCCGACCCCGATCTTGGTGGCCATCGACATCAGCTTGGCGCGCTCGACGGGGCCTGGTACGCCGAGCAGGAGCGGCATCGTGATGCCGCGAGCCCGCATGCGGTGGATCCACGCCCGGACGACGGCGGCGTCGAAGGTGAGGTTGCTGACCACGTGCGTGGCATACCGCCGCTTGTCCCACATGGACTGCACGGTGAGGTCGTCAGCGATCGTCGGGTGGGACTCGGGATAGCCGGTCACGCCCACGTGCGCGAACGGGCGCCCCAGCTCGGCCAGGTCCTGCAGGAGGGACAGGGCGTCGGGGTAGTCACCTGCGGGGTCGGCGTCACCGGCCGGCACGAAGATCCGCGAGATCTCCTTCCCGGTCAGGCGCTCGCAGATCGCGGCCAGCTGGGCGCGGTCGCGGACCATGCGCGCCGCGACGTGCGGCACGACGGTGTACCCGTGCCCGGCGAGTCGCTCGGCGAGGTCGAACGTCGCGTCGAGCCCCTTGGACGGGGAGGCGGTGATGGTGACGGCGACGACGCGAGGCACGTGCTCGAGCACTCGGTCCTCCGCGCTGGGTGTGGGCAGCACCTCGTACCGGGCCTGCTCGAGCAAGCGCACGATGGTTCGCCGGGACCTCGCCTTGTTGCGCAATACGGAACTCGTTTCGGGATGCGCACCAACGCCCGGAGTCTAGCCGTCGAGGTGCGTGGCGTCACGGTGCTCGCCCGGATGGGGGTTGCGCCGCGCGGCCGCGGCACTAGCGTGGCTCCCGTGGGCCGTGATGCCGACGTGGACGCCCGAACCGTCACCGACTTCCTGGACCGCCTCGCCGACCGGACACCGACTCCGGCGGGCGGCTCGGTGGCGGCCTTGTGCACGGCCCAAGCCGCAGCCCTCGTCGCCATGGTGGCGCGCTACTGCGAGGCGCCGGTGCTCGTCGAGCGGGCCGTGCGGCTGGTGGCCCGGGCGCAGCAGCTGGCGGTCGACGACGAGCGAGCCTTCCGTGCGGTCGCCGAGGTCTGGGAGGTCCCCCGAGGAGCGTGGTCCGACGACGAGGAGCGACGCTCCGCCATCGGCGCGGCCCTCCTGGATGCGTCAGAGCCCCAGGCACAGGTGGTCGAGACAGCGATCGAGGTCCTGGTGCTGATCGACCTCCTGCGCCCGGCCACGGCCGCGAGGCCCGGGCTGGCGTCCGACCTGGTCGCGGCCGGGGAGGTGGCGAGGGCCGGGTCGGCCATCGCTCGGATGAACGTGGAGTCCAACGTGCGCACCCTGCCGGACTCCGAGAGCCGCTCGCGCCTGCTGCGGCGCATGGGCGTCACGAAGGGGAGGGCCTGAATGCTGTCGGACATCGAGATCGCCAACGCGGCCGAGCTGCGCCCCATCACCGAGGTCGCCCTGGACGAGCTCGGGATCGAGCCTGCCCACCTGGTGCCCTATGGCCACCACAAGGCCAAGGTCGACCTCCGCTACCTCCAGTCCCTCGAGGGACGGCCGCTCGGCAAGCTGATCCTGATGACGGCGATGTCTCCGACGCCGGCGGGGGAGGGGAAGACGACGACCACCGTCGGGTTGGCCGACGCCCTCCGCGGGCTGGGCCTGAGGACGATGGCCTGTCTCCGGGAGCCGTCGATGGGTCCGGTGTTCGGCATGAAGGGCGGCGCGGCGGGCGGCGGGTGGTCACAGGTGGTGCCGATGACCGACATCAACCTCCACTTCACCGGTGACTTCGCCGCGATCGCGGCCGCGAACAACCTGCTGGCGACGCTGATCGACAACCACGTCCACCACGGCAACGCGCTGGGCATCGACGTCCGCTCGGTGGACTGGAAGCGGGTGATCGACCTCAACGACCGGGCACTTCGGGACGTGGTGGTCGGCCTCGGCGGGCTCGTGAACGGCTACCCCCGCGAGGACGGCTTCGACATCGTGGTGGCCTCCGAGCTGATGGCGATCTTCTGCCTGACCGAGTCCTGGGCCGACCTCAAGCGGCGGATCGGCGACATCGTGGTCGGCTACACCCGCGAGAAGAAGCCGGTCACGGCCCGCGACCTCGAGGCGCACGGCGCGATGGCGGTGCTGCTGCGGGACGCGCTCGCGCCCAACCTGGTGCAGACCCTGGAGCACACTCCGGCGTTCGTGCACGGCGGACCGTTCGCGAACATCGCGCACGGCTGCAACTCGGTGATCGCCACCCGGGCGGCGCTGCGGCTGGCCGACTACGTGGTCACGGAGGCCGGTTTCGGGGCCGACCTCGGCGCGGAGAAGTTCGTCGACATCAAGTGCCGCAAGTCCGGACTCCGTCCCGATGCCGCGGTCGTGGTCGCCACCGTTCGGGCACTCAAGTTCCACGGCGGGAGGGATGCTTCGGACCTGGGCCGCGAGGACCTCGGCGCCGTGGAGCGCGGCATGGAGAATCTTGCCCGGCACCTGCGCAACGTTCGTGAGGTCTACGGGATCCCGTGCGTGGTCGCACTCAACCGGTTCCCGACCGACACGGATGCGGAGATCGCCCAGGTGATCGACCTGGTCGACGACCTCGGCGTCCGCACCCATCCGGCGACCCACTTCGTCGACGGCGGCGCCGGCGCCACCGACCTGGCGAAGGGCGTCCTGGACCTGCTCGAGAATCCCGGTCCCATGGAGTTCTCCTTCACCTATCCCGACGGGCTCCCCCTCAAGGAGAAGGCGGAGACACTCGCCCATCGGCTCTACGGCGCGTCCAGCGTCACGTGGGACGGCAAGGCCAAGCGCCGGCTCGACCGACTCGAGGCCGACGGGTACGGCGGCCTGCCGGTCTGCGTCGCCAAGACGCAGTACTCCTTCTCGACCGACGCCACCTTGCGGGGGGCGCCGTCCGGCCACGACCTGCACGTGCGGGAGGTCAGGCTCTCTGCGGGTGCGGGGTTCGTGGTCCTCGTCTGCGGTGACGTGATGACGATGCCCGGGCTGCCGGCGAAACCTGCCGCCGCCCGGATCGACCTGCTCGACGACGGGACCATCGTTGGTCTGTCTTGACCGATGGATGGTCAGCGCGCACCTGCCGGGAGGCTCGGTCTCACCGCGACCACCCGCTCCGAGGTCTCCGGCCACGGGTCCGTCGGGCACGCGACCCGGTGCGGAGACACGTCCGGCCTGGGCGTCCAGTGGGCGCTGGGTGGGCACGCCGTCGGGGGAATCTTGGGGACAAGGCCGCTGGTGCACCTCGCACCGGTTGATCCATGCCGTGAGTGGATGGAGTTCAGCGAGGCATCGTCACACCTCCACCTGACGGTCAGGACGACGCTCATCGGCCGGCCAGCATCAGGGCGACGTACGCGGTCACGCGGTAGACCCACCGGTTCAGGCCGACCAACAGGTCGGGCAAGGGCGCCAACGGCAGCGCGCCGATCAGAGCGGCCGGTGACCAGGATCGCGAAGAACACCAGGAACCACTTGACCAGCCAGAGCCCACAAGTTCAGCTGCGGGTCCTGCGCGCCGACCAGGGTCACCGGGACGTCGGGCCCGACGGCTCCCGGGGGCTGACCGGGCCCGGCTCGGCGGGGGACCCGAGCGCAGGTCGCTGATCTCGTCGTACGACGCGCTGCCCAGATACCGCGCAACGTCGGGGCCCATGAGGGCGAGCAGGATGCCGATGACGAGGGGGACGGGGCGGTTCCCCCCTTCTCGCGCCGGGCGACGTCATGACGGGGGCGCTAAGCCGACGCACCCCGGAGCGGCGGTATCCGGAACCCACAGTGGGGTTCCGGAGAGCGCCGCCCGTGTGTGCGACTACTTGACCTCGGAGCGGCGCAGGGACAGCAGTCCGATGACGAGGGGAAGGGCGATCCAGATCATCGTGGTCGAGCCGAGCATCGCCCACTCCTTGACAGTGTTCGTGGCGCCATCGAGGAGCGCCACCTGCGTGTAGTGCCAGTCGATCCACGGCTGCAGGTCCTCGAACCACGAACGCACCTGAGCCAGGAGCGTGAGGATGCCCGGCATGACCAGTGAAGCGACGAAGTAGCCCACGATCGCGGCCGCGGAGTTGCGCAGCACGACACCGAGGGCGAAGCCGAAGGCCATGCCGACCAGGTTGTAGAGCATCACCTGGAGAGCCATGGACAACGAAATGTCCCACGCGGTGTCGACGCCTGCGAGCGCGGACCCGGCCACGTTGCCGAGGGCGCCGACCGCGAAGGCGACGGAGACGGCGCCGAGGCCCACCAGGAGGGTCGCGATCGCCTTGGCGCCGATCACGCGGCCGCGGCTCGGCACCAGCGTGAAGGTCGTGAGCCCACTTCGCTGGTTCCACTCACCTGTGACGGCCAGGATCGCGATGATCGGCAAGATCACTGACATCGGGTACCCGCTCGCCCTCACGAAGTTCTGGTAGGTGACGTCGCTGTTGAGGCCGAGGACGAGGAGCGACCCGGCCGAGATGGGCGACAGGACGCCGATGCTGATGAGCATCCAGAATCCCGAGCGGGTGTTGAACATCTTGCGCAGCTCGACCTTGACGAGTCGGGTGGTCGGGATGGGCTGAGCGGTCCGTCGGGCCGGCTCGGCCTCGATGGTGTCGGGAAAGACGATCGTGGCGGTCATGCCGCAACTCCTTCGCGTTGGGTGTCGGCAGTGAGGGACAGGAACATGTCTTCGAGCCCGGTGCCCTCGGCGGACCGGAGCTCGGTGAGGGCGATGCCAGCTGTCAGGGCCACCGCCCCGACCCGAGCAGGGTCGGCGTCCGTGCGTACCGAGCCGTCCCCTGCGAGCGTGCTGGGGATCCCGGCCCGCTCGAGGGCGTACGCGAGGTCGCGCGGTGATTCCGACCGGACGAGCGTCCCCGCTGCGGCCAGCAGCTCTTCCTTGCTGCCGGATGCGACGATCTTGCCGTTCCCGATCACGACCAGGTCGTCGGCGATGACCTCGATCTCGTGGAGCAGGTGCGAGGACAACAGGACGGTGCCGCCCTGGCTGGCAAAGGCCGTCAGCAGGTCGCGCATCCATCGGATCCCAGCAGGGTCGAGCCCGTTGGCTGGTTCGTCGAGGATCAGAACCCGGGGGTCCCCGAGCAGTGCGGTGCCGATGCCCAGTCGCTGACGCATGCCGAGGGAGTAGTTGCGCACCCGGCGCTTGGCCTCCGAAGGTGTCAGGCTGACGAGCTCGAGCATCTCGTCGACGCGGCGGCGGGGCAGACCCATGGTGTCAGCGGCGATCGTGAGGATCTCGCGTCCGGTGCGGCCTGCGTGCTGGGCAGACGCGTCCAGGAGGACGCCCACCTCGAGGCCGGGGTTGGGGAGGTCGGCGAACTGTTCTCCGTTGATGGTCGCAGTGCCGGACGTCGGGGCGGTCAGACCGACCATGACGCGCATGGTGGTGGACTTGCCGGCGCCGTTCGGGCCGAGGAAGCCGGTGACGCGACCCGGCAGGGCGGTGAAGGAGACGTTGTCGACGGCGGTGAAGCCGGCGTACCTGCGGGTCAGTGACTCAACAGTGATCATGTGACCACCCTCGGCGCGTCGCGGCGTGCGCACATCGGCATACGGGCCGGACCCATCTTGGCCATCGGGAGGAGCAGCGTCTCGTTCTTTCGGTCGGTCCCCGGGGCCTCGGCTGTCCCTAGGCTGGTCGGGTGGTCACCAACGCCCTGCGCTCGCTGTGGGCCGAGCCTCGCGCAGCCGCCGCTCCCGAACGGCTGTCGCGGGACTGGGTGCTGGTCGGGGTGTTGATGATGGCGGCGCTGCTCGAGGGCGTCTTCCGGGACGACGTCGTCTGGCGACCGTTCGCGACGATCGTGGCGGTCGGGCTCGCGCCCGTGCTGCTCTGGCGGCGTACCCAGCCCTTGGCCTGCGTCGTGGTGGGCTTCGGCACCGCGATGGCGTTGGGACTGGCGACCCTGGCGGGCGGCCCCTCGCACGTGGGGCTCAACGCAATGATCTACATCCTGGTGCTCGTCTACGCGCTGGTCCGCTGGGGCTCAGGGCGCGAGATCGTGATCGGGCTGATGTTCGTGCTGATCGCTGCGGTCATCGGTACGGTCGCCGACTACACCGGCCCGTCCGACGCCATCGGCGGGTTCGGCATCCTGACAGCGTCAGCAGCGGGCGGAGCGGCGTTCCGCTACCGCGCCGAGAGTTGGCGACGGGCGCTGGAGCAGATTCGCAGCCAGGAACGGGTAGGACTCGCGCGCGAGCTGCACGACATGGTCGCCCATCACGTCTCGGCGATCGCGGTGCAGGCGCAGGCGGGCCGGGCGCTGGCCGGGCAGCGACCCGAAGCGGGGCTCCAGGCGCTGGCGGCCATCGAAGGGGAAGCATCGCAGACGCTCGCGGAGATGCGGGCGATGGTCCGGGTGCTGCGCGAGGGAGCGCCGGCGGAGTACACCCCCCAGCCCGGTGTCGCCGACCTGGCGTCCCTCGCCCGCCGCGACCCGGTGCCAGTCGTCGACGTGGAGGTGCCGGGTGACCTGGACGAACTTCCGCTCCAGGTCGACGCGGCGGTCTACCGGCTGGCGCAAGAGGCGCTGACGAACGCCCTGCGGCACGCCCGCAACGCCTCGCGCGTGGAGATCCGGGTCGTCGAGGGTGAAGGAAGGCTGCGGCTACGCGTGACCGACGACGGACAGATCGACCCGGCGCGGCCGGCGAACCACGGCTTCGGGCTGCTGGGGATGACCGAGCGCGTGCAGCTGCTCGGCGGCACATTGCGCGCCGGGCCGGCGTCTGGCGGCGGGTGGACGGTCGACGCCGAGTTGCCGGTGGAGGTACGCCGATGACGGTGCGCGTGCTGGTGGCCGACGACCAGGACCTGGTGCGGACCGGCCTGTCCATGATCCTCGAGGCCCAGCCCGACATCGAGGTCGTCGGTCAGGCCGCGGATGGCCACGCCGCGGTCGAGCTGGCGCGCACGCTCCACCCCGACGTGTGCCTGGTCGACATCCGGATGCCCGGGCTCGACGGCATCGAGGTGACCGATCTCCTCGCCGGGCGGGGCGTCGCGGACCCCATGGCGGTGGTGGTGATCACTACCTTCGACCTCGACGAGTACGTCCACGGCGCCCTTCGGGCCGGCGCCCGAGGCTTTCTGCTGAAGGACGCTGGGCCTGAGCTGCTCGTCCAGGCCGTGCATGCCGCCGCCGTCGGCGACGCACTGATCGCGCCAAACGTCACCCGTAGGCTGCTAGCGACCCTTGCCGCGGGGGCCTCGTCGAAGCGCCGTACCCCACCGATCGATCCGCTCACCCAACGCGAGGAGGAGGTGCTGAAACTGGTCGCTGTCGGTCGCACGAACGCCGAGATCGCCGCCGAGCTGTTCATCAGCTTGACGACCGTCAAGACCCACGTCGCGAGCCTGCTGACCAAGATCGGCGCCCGCAACAGGGTCGAGATCGCGATGTGGGCCTACGACACCGGCCGCGTGGGGGACTAGAGGGCCACCCCTCCAGGAACTCCACTTGGGGTCGACTCGCGGCGCACCTCGGGCCCTCGGCTTGTAGGTCGTTGGCGGGCGACTGCCCGAGCGAGCGCGGGCCCGCTGCGGGCATCCCGGGGAAACCTCGCAGGGGCCGCACGCTCGTGCAGGTCAGGGCCGGTGTGGCCCGATCGGCTAGATGTCGTAGTAGAGCTCGAACTCGTGCGGGTGAGGACGCTGCTGGACGGGCAGGATCTCGTTGGTCCGCTTGTAGTCGATCCAGGTCTCGAGCAGGTCGGGGGTGAAGACGTCGCCCACGGTGAGGAAGTCCTGGTCGGCCTCGAGGGCCTCGAGGACGGCGCCGAGGGAGGTCGGCACCTGGTTGATCTCGGCCATCTCGTCCGGCGGGAGCTCGTAGATGTCCTTGTCGATCGGCGCGGGCGGCTCGATCTTGTTCTGGATGCCGTCGATGCCGGCGAGCAGCAGAGCCGAGAACGCGAGGTAGGGGTTGGAGGACGGGTCCGGGAAGCGGGCCTCGATGCGCTTGGCCTTCGGGTTCGACCCCGTGATCGGGATGCGGAGCGCGGCGGAGCGGTTGCGCGACGAGTAGACCAGCGAGATCGGCGCCTCGAAGCCCGGCACCAGGCGGTGGTAGGAGTTCACGGTCGGGTTCGTGAACGCGAGCAGCGCCGGCGCGTGCTGCAGGATGCCGCCGATGTACCAGCGGGCCAGGTCGGACAGTCCGCCGTAGCCGGCCTCGTCGTAGAACAGCGGCTCGCCGTTGTTCCAGACCGACTGGTGCACGTGCATGCCCGAGCCGTTGTCGCCGAAGATCGGCTTCGGCATGAAGGTGACGGTCTTGCCCGCCTCCCAGGCGGTGTTGCGGATGATGTACTTGAACTTCATGACGTCGTCCGCGGCCTTGAGCAGCGTGTCGAAGCGGTAGTTGATCTCCGCCTGGCCGGCGGTGCCGACCTCGTGGTGCGCGCGCTCCACGAGCAGGCCCGACGCCTCGAGCTGCTTGACCATCACGTCACGCAGGTCGGCGAAGTGGTCGGTGGGGGAGACGGGGAAGTAGCCGCCCTTGTACTTGACCTTGTAGCCGCGGTTGTCGCGCTCGAAGGAGTCGCCGGTGTTCCAGGCGCCGGCGTAGGAGTTGATCTCGTAGAAGCCGGTGTTGGCCTTCGTCTCGAACTTGACGTTGTCGAAGATGTAGAACTCCGCCTCGGGAGCGAAGTAGGCGGTGTCGCCGATCCCGGTCGTCGACAGGTACGCCAGCGCCTTGCGCGCGATGTTGCGCGGGTCGCGGCTGTAGGCCTCGCCGGTGATCGGGTCGTGCACGAAGAAGTTCATCGCCAGGGTCTTGGCGGCGCGGAACGGGTCGATGAAGGCGGTCGTCACGTCCGGGAAGAGGGCCATGTCCGACTCGTTGATGGCCTGGAAGCCGCGGATCGAGGAGCCGTCGAAGGCGAGGCCGTCCTCGAAGACCTCGGGACCGAAGGACGAGACCGGCACCGTGAAGTGCTGCATGATGCCCGGAAGGTCGACGAAGCGGATGTCGATCATCTCGACGCCCTCGTCCTTGATGTACTTGAACAGCTCGTCCTGGTTGCTGAACATCCGTCCTCCTTGGCTGCGCGCCTGGGGCGCAGCCTCGAAACGCTTGAGTGGTGATCCGACGGCCGCACTGTCGCCAGATCGTGCCTGAACGGTAAGCAGGCGCAGTTGCGCAGTCGTGTCGGAATTGTTTCAGCCATGTAACAGGTTCCCGGGCGCGGGGGTCCAGCGGCGTCCCCCTAGGCTGTCCCGCCATGACCGACCCGACGTACCCGACCGCCTCCTGGACCCGACGCGGCGTCGCGCTGCTCGTCGACTGGGTGGCGTCGACGCTGGTGGTGATCTTCTTCGTCGGCTGGCACGAGTACGCCTCGCCCGGTGGCCCCGAGCAGTTCTTCGTGCTCGCCGCGTACGTCGTCGAGTCGGCCGTGCTCACCGCACTGGCCGGTGGGTCCTTCGGCAAGCTCGCGACGCGGCTGCGGACGGTGCGCGTCAACGGCGACCCGCGCCCGCTCGACCTGCTGCGGGCGATCGCCCGGCAGATCATGGTCGCGGTCGTCGTACCGCCGCTCATCTTCCGGCCGGACGGGCGCGGTCTGCACGACCTCGCCGCCGGGACGGCGACGGTCACCCTCGACACCTACCGGAGCGTGTTCCGAGGAGCATGATGGGAGGCATGAACCTGCCCCCACCTCGTGTCCTGGCGGCCGGGGCCGCGGCCGCCGCCGTCCTCGCCCTGGCCGGATGTGGGGGCACCCGCGACGACGCCGAGCCGGCGACCACGGGGACGACGACCTCCGTCGGTGCCTCGACGTCCACGACGACCGCCGACTCCTCGGGCGCCAGGCGCTCCCTGGCCGACGTCCTCGCCAAGTCGATGACGGAGGGCAAGACCGCCCACATCACCGTCGACATGAGTGGCCAGGGCTCGGGCGAGGGCGATGTCAGCTTCGCCGGCGGCTCGCAGTCGATGCAGCTGAGGATGCAGGTGGGCGGGCAGAAGACCGAGGTGCGGATGGTCGACGGCGGCGTCTACGTGGCCGTCCCGGGGCAGGACGGCAAGTTCATGAAGATGGAGCTCGGTCAGGCCGGCCAGATGCTCGGCATGGACCCCTCCCAGGCGCTCGAGGAGCTCGAGAAGAGCGGCGCGGACGCCCAGGACCTCGGCAACGGCCACTGGCGGCTGTCCAAGGACGGCGTCACGACCGACATCTACGTCGGCTCGGACGGCTACCTGCAGAAGATCGTGGTGAGCAGCGGGAGCGCGCAGACCGTCACGATGACCTTCTCCGACTGGGGGAGGAAGATCACCGTCCAACGGCCCCCGGCGGCGGACACGGTGCCGATGCCCGGCCAGTGACCGGCCAGTGACCGGCCAGCGGCCGGCCAGCGGCCGGCCAGCGGCCGGTCACGGCCGGTCAGCGGCCGGTCAGCGGCCGCGCAGGTTGCCGCGCATGCCCTTCATGGACGTCGGGACCGGGCCCTTGGGGAGCGGGACCTTGCCGCGGGTGGCGTCGATCGCCTTGAGGCGGTTGAGCAGGTCGGTGATCTCGGCCGGCTTCACCTGACGCTTCTGCTTCATCACGGTGCGGACCAGCTTCGGCAGCGGCACCTGGCCCTCGCCGTCGCCCACGATGATCTCGGTGACGGGCACCTCGTAGAGCACCCGCTCGTGACGCTTGCGCTCGCTGACGAGCAGCGGGCGCAGCCTGTTCACGTTGCCCTCGCCGACCAGGACGATGCCCGGAGGGCCGACCACGCGGTGGACGACGTCCTGCTGCTTGTTGAAGGCGACGGCCGGCTCGGTCGTCCAGCCCTTGCGCAGCATCGTGAGCGCCGCGGCAGCGCCGCCGGGCTGTCCCTCGAGCCGCTTGTAGGCCGCGTGCTGGGCGCGGCGACCGAACACGATCATCGTCAGCAGGGTGCCGCCGAGGATCGCGCCGACGATCGCCATGACCAGGCCGAAGACGCCGGTGCCGGGCAGCACCCAGAACACGGCGAAGCCGACGATGGCACCGACGAGGAACGACCCCAGCAGCCACAGACCGATGGACGGGTCGGACTGCTTGGTCAGCCGGTAGGTCTCGACGATCTGCCGGCGGCGGCTCATGGTGCTCGGATCGACCTGGGACATCTGGTGCTCTCTCAGTTCAGGACGGAAGGGTCAGGCGGAGATGCCCTCGCGGGCCTCGATCGCCTGACGGTACAGGCGACCGGCCCGGTAGGACGAACGAACGAGCGGGCCCGACATGACGCCGGAGAAGCCGATCTGGTCGGCCTCCTCGCGCAGCTCGACGAACTCCTCGGGCTTCACCCAGCGCTCGACCGGGTGGTGCCGGACGCTCGGGCGGAGGTACTGCGTGATGGTGATGAGCTCGCAACCGGCGGCGTGCAGGTCGCGCAGGGCCTGGGAGACCTCCTCGCGGGTCTCGCCCATGCCCAGGATGAGGTTGGACTTGGTGACCAGGCCGAAGTCGCGCGCCTGGGTGATGACGTCGAGCGAGCGCTCGTAGCGGAACGCGGGCCGGATCCGCTTGAAGATCCGCGGCACGGTCTCGACGTTGTGGGCGAGCACCTCGGGGCGGCTCTCGAAGACCTCGCGCAGCAGGTCGGGCTTGCCGTTGAAGTCGGGGATGAGGTTCTCGACGCCGGTGTCGGGGTTGAGCTCGTGGATGGCGCGGACCGTCTCGGCGTAGAGCCAGGCGCCGCCGTCCTCCAGGTCGTCGCGGGCGACGCCGGTGATGGTGGCGTAGCGCAGGCCCATGCTCTTCACCGATTCGGCCACACGGCGCGGCTCGTCACGGTCGAGCGGCTGCGGCTTGCCGGTGTCGATCTGGCAGAAGTCGCAGCGGCGCGTGCACTGGTCGCCGCCGATGAGGAACGTGGCCTCGCGGTCCTCCCAGCACTCGAAGATGTTGGGACAGCCGGCCTCCTGGCAGACGGTGTGGAGTCCCTCGGACTTCACGAGCTGCTGGAGGTGTTTGTACTCCGGGCCCATCTTGGCCCGGGTCTTGATCCATTCGGGCTTCCGCTCGATCGGGGTCTCCGAGTTGCGGACCTCCAGCCGGAGGAGCTTGCGACCTTCGGGTGCTGGCGCAGTCGTCACGCGTTCAGGGTACGCCGAGAGCCCACTCCGTCCGCAGTCGGGACCGTTACCGCCCGGTCACCCGCGAGAGGGTGTCAGCAGCTCGATCCGCGGGCCGTGCGCGGGCTCCGGTTTGGGCTCGTAGTCGGGTGTCGACTCGTAGGGCTCCCAGGCGAGGAAGCGCTCCAGGTCGGCACGCAGCACCGGCAGCGCCTCGGCGACCGTCACGTCGCGGCCCGTCTCGACCGACAGCGTGCTGACGCCCGCGTCGGAGATGCCGCACGGCACGAACCGGTCGTACCACGCCAGGTCGACGTCGCAGTTGAGCGCGATCCCGTGCATCGTGACGCCCTTGCTGACCCGCAGGCCGATCGCACCCAGCTTGCGCTCCTGTCCGCGGTCGTCGGCGGCGTGCCAGACACCGCTGCGGCCCGGCACCCGGGCCGTGGGGACCTCGTGGGCCGCGCAGGTGCGGATCATCGCCTCCTCGAGGCGGCGTACGAAGTCGACCACCTTGACGTGGTCGGGGAGCCGGACGATCGGGTAGGCGACCAGCTGACCGGGGCCGTGGAACGTGATCTTGCCGCCGCGGTCGACGTCGACGACCGGCGCGCCGTTGGTGTCGACCGGGCGCTCGTGCGGGTCGGTCCGCTTCCCGGCGGTGAAGACCGGCGGGTGCTCGAGCAGGAGGACGGTGTCCGGCTGCTCGCCCGCGACGACCTTCGCGTGCACCTCGCGCTGCAGCTCCCACGCGGCGAGGTAGTCGATCGTCCCGATCTCCTGGAACAGCAGCTCAGTCACGCTGCGAGGGTACCTCCGAGGAAGGTCAGCTCGGCCGGCAGCACCCGACGCCAGTAGCCGCGGTCGTGGCTGCCGAAGGAGAAGCCGCCTCCGGGCCGGTGCGCGAAGCCGGAGCGGTAGCTGCGCACGGCGTCGGCGAACGGGTCGCTGCGGCCGCAGTCCACGCGGACGGGGATGCCGTCGAGCTTCCGCTGGTCGCCCATGACGGAGTAGCGGCGGTAGTCGGCGGCGTCGTCGAACCCGGAGTGCGACGCGGATGCCGGGTCGGTCCACAGGGCGGGGCTGACCGCCGCCACACCGGCCACGCGGGACGGTCCGAGCAGGCCGGCGAGCCGCAGGGCGCCGTACCCGCCCATCGACCAGCCGATGAGGGCGATCCGGTCGGAGCGCAGGTCGTGGTCGGCGAGGCGGGGGAGCAGCTCGTCGGTCACCATCGCGCCCGCGTCCTCGCCGTCGTGCGGGTGCCAGTACGACGTACCACCGTCCGGGGCGACGAGCGCGAACGGCGTCCCCGCGGCCGCCAGCGCCGCCGCTCCGCCGATCGCGGGCACGTAGCCGTGGTCGCCGCCGAGACCGTGCAGCGCGACGACCACGGGCAGCGTGCCCCCGGCGCCGCGCGGGCGCATCAACGTCCAGCGCGTCGTCCGTCCGCCCCGCGCCGCCGAGACGAACTCGTGGGTCTCCACCGAGACGCCGTGGGCGACGCCCGAGGCCCGGGCACAGCCGCCGGTCGCGAGTCCGGCGGCGGCCACGAGGACGGTACGACGGCTCAGCACCCGCAGATCCTGCCCTGGGTCTGTGGACAACGCCGGCGCCGACGCGCGGTCGGCGGGAAGAGTGTCGGCATGGATGATGCTCGGCCTCCTGCTCAGCGCCTGCTGGTCCCGATCCTCGTCGTCGGGCTGCTGGCCGGCGTGTTCGTCGTCCTGGCCTGGCCGACGACGGGGTCCGGCGGGAGTGGGACGCATCCTGGGGGTCGATCGGTTGCGACGCCGGGCGGCGCGCCGGATCGTCGGCCGGGCGGGCCGCCGCGCGTGGAGGCGCAGGCGGCGGCCGTGCTCCGTGCCTGGGACCGGCAACGTGCCGCTGCGTGGGCCGCCGGCGACGGCGGGGCGCTGGCGGCGCTCTACGTGCCCGGCGCGAGCGCGGGCGACGCTGACGTGGCGATGCTCCGGGACTGGACCACGCGCGGGCTGGCGGTCGACGCGCTGACCACGCAGCTGCTGGCGGTGCGGGTCCTCGGCCACGGGCAACATCGCTGGGTGCTGCGCGTGCGCGATCGCGTGACCGGTGCCGTGGCGGCCGGCGCCGGCCGCTCGGAGCCGCTGCCGGCAGGAGCGACCGCCGTGCGGGAGGTGGTGCTGCGCCGTCTCGGCGATGGCTGGCGGGTCGCGTCGGTCAGGCCGGTACCGACGACTCGAGGGCGGCGGTGAGGATCGCGCGGATGTCGGGGTCGCGGAACTCGAAGCCCGCGGCGATCAGCGCGTCCGGCCGTGCGTCGACCGAGGCGAGGAGCTCGGGGGAGAGCCGGCCGGCGCCCAGCCGGATGAGCGGTGCCGGGACGGCGAGCAGCGCCGGACGGCCGACCAGGCGAGCGAGCTCCGTGGTGAACTCGGCGTTGGTCGGTGGCTGCGGACAGGTGATGTTCACGGGGCCCGCGACGTCGTGCTCGACGAGGTGAGCGACGGCGCCGACCCAGTCGCGCAGGGAGATCATCGGCATGCGCTGGCGGCCGTCGCCGATCCGGGTGCCGAGTCCGGCCCGGAAGACGGGGAGCAGCTGCTGCAGCGGCGGGCTGCTCCGGTCGATGACGGGGCTGGTGCGCAGGAACGTGACGCGCCCACCGGCCTCGACGGCGGGACGGGCGGCGTCCTGCCAGTCCCGGCACACGGTCGTCATCAGCGTGTGGCCCCGGCTGTCGGCCGCCTCGCCGACCGCGTGCGATCCGTGGTCGCCGTACCACCCGATGGCGTTGCCTGCGAGGAAGGCCGGGCGTCGCTGCGACGCGGCGATCGCCTCGGCCAGCACCCGTGTGGTGATGACCCGGCTGTCGTGCAGCCGCCGGGACCACCGGTGTGAGTGCGGGTTGCCGAAGGTCGGGCTGCCGGCGAGGTTCACGACGACGTCGGCCGCCTCGACGACGTCGGGGTCGAGCATGCCGGCGTAGGGGTTCCAGCGGGACTCGCCGGCGCCCGCCGGGCGGCGTACGAAGGCGGTGACCTCGTGGCCGCGTCTGATCAGCTCCTCGCGCAGGTGCGACCCGAGGAACCCTGACGACCCGGCGACCACGACACGTGCCATGGGCCCAACCTACCGACCCCGAAATGCACCGAGTCGCGGGCTCTGACGTGCAGAACCCGCGACTCGGAGTGGAGAGGTCAGACCTCGAACGCGCCGGCCTCGAGACGCGTCTTGACGTCCCTCAGGAAACGCCCGGCGTCGGCGCCGTCGACCAGGCGGTGGTCGTAGGTCAGCGACAGGTAGACCATGTAGCGCACGGCGATGGTCTCGCCGAGGTTCGGGTCGTCGATGACGACCGGACGCTTCACGACGGCACCGGGGCCGAGGATGGCGACCTGGGGCTGGTTGATGATCGGGGTGTCGAAGAGCGCCCCGAAGCTGCCCAGGTTGGTGATCGTGAAGGTGCCGCCCGAGAGCTCGTCCGGCGTGATCTTGTTGGTGCGGGTGCGCTCGGCGACGTCGGCGATCTTCTTCGCCAGGCCGGCGATCGAGAGGTCGCCGGCGTCCTTCACGACCGGGGTCAGCAGGCCACGCTCGGTGTCGACGGCGAACGCGATGTTCTCGCGGTCGTAGTAGGTCACCTCGCCCGCCTCGGTGTTGAGGTTGGCGTTGAGCTTGGGGTGCTGCTTCAGCGCGTCGATCGCAGCCTTGGCGAAGAACGGCAGGTAGGTCAGCTTGACGCCCTCGCGGGCCAGGAACTCGCCCTTGAGGCTGTCGCGGAGGCGGGCGATGTTGGTGACGTCCACCTCCATCACCTGGGTGAGCTGCGCCGAGGTGTGCAGCGACTCGGTCATCCGGTCGGCGATGACCTTGCGCAGCCGGCTGACCTTCTCGGTCGTGCCGCGCAGCGGCGACGGCGACACCGGAGCGGCGGCCGCGGGAGCACCGGCGGCCGGAGCGGCGGGCGCTGCCGGGGCGGCGGCTGGAGCCTTGGCGGCCTCGGCCGCGGCGAGCACGTCCTCCTTGCGGATGCGACCGCCGACGCCACTGCCGTTGACCGCACCGAGGTCGACGCCGTGCTGGGCGGCGAGCTTGCGCACGAGCGGGGTCACGTAGCCGTGGCCGTCGCCCGACGCGCTGGCGGCAGAGGTGTCGGCAGAAGCCGGCGCGGCCGGGGCCTGGGCGGGCGCGGCGGCGGCCGGAGCGGCAGGCGCGGCCGGAGTCGCGGCCGGTGCGGGAGTCGGCTCCGGCGCAGGAGTCGGCTCGGGGGTCGGCGCGGGCTCGGCGGCGGGCTCGGCCTCGGCGGCGGGCTCGGCCTCGTCGGCGGGCTCGGCCTCGTCGGCGGGCTCGGCGGCGGCCTTGGGCTCGGCGGGAGCGGACGGAGCAGACGGAGCCGCCGAGGCGTCGCCCACGATCGCGAGCTCGGCGCCGACCTCGACCGTCTCGTCCTCCGAGACCTTGATCTCGAGGAGCGTGCCGGCGACCGGCGAGGGGATCTCGGTGTCGACCTTGTCGGTGGACACCTCGAGGAGCGGCTCGTCGACGGCGACGCTGTCCCCGACGTTCTTGAGCCAGCGGGTGACCGTGCCCTCGGTGACCGACTCGCCCAAGGCGGGAAGCGTGACCGAGGTGCCGGACGTGGCGCCGGTGGTCGGCTGGGTGTCGGCGGTCGGCTTCGGAGCCTCCTCGGCGGCCGGCGCGGGCGCCTCGGCGGCGGCGGGCTGCTGCGCCTCCTGCTCGACGGGCTCGGACTGCGCGGGTGCCTCGGGCGCTGCCTCCGGGGCCGGGGCGGAGTCCGCCTCGTCGGCGGCACCGACGACGGCGAGCACGGCGCCGACCTCGACGGTGTCGTCCTCGTTGGCGCGGATCTCGAGGAGCGTGCCGGCGACCGGCGAGGGGATCTCCGTGTCGACCTTGTCCGTGGACACCTCGAGCAGCGGCTCGTCGACGGCGATGGTGTCGCCCACGTTCTTGAGCCAGCGGGTGACGGTGCCCTCGGTGACGGACTCTCCGAGTGCCGGCAGTGTGACTTCAGTGGCCAATGCAGTTCCTTCGCTCGCCTCTGTTGATGCGCCTGTGATGCTTGGGGTCCGGGATTCCCGTCCGCGCCCCATCTTTGCACCCCGACACGCGGGGTCGACACCGGGGCGAGTTACCCACAAGTCACCCTCCACCGCGTGCGACACAGGGCACACTTGGCGTCATGTCGTTCCTCGACCGCTTCCGTCGTGCCTCCGGCGTCCGGATGAACCGGCCGGCCCGCGACGCTCGTCGCACCGGCTCGACCCGCGTCCGGGCCGCCGACGATGCCGACGTCGCGTACCTCGCGGAGTTCATCGCGTCGCGGCGCGGTGTCGAGGGCTTCGTCGAGCCGCGGACGGCGGTCAGCGACGTCACGCTCCTGCTGGTCGCCCACGACGGTGAGTGGACCCGACGGCGGGTGCCGTCAGCGGCGTGGGCCCACCACTTCTGCAACGACCACATGACGCCGTCGTACGACGCTGCCGTCGTGGGCATCCCGCAGCGGATGCGGGACTACAACCGCCGCAAGAAGCAGCAGGGCTGAGCCGACGAGGCTCGGTCAGCGAGCTGCCAGCGCCCGCAGGTAGTCGACCAGAGTCGTGACCGAGACACCGGTGCCGCCGAAGGCGACATGGCCATAGGCCCCGCCCCCGTTGTACGCCGGCCCGGCGATGTCCAGGTGCGCCCATGGCAGCCCGGCGGTGAACTCGCGGAGGAAGGCCGCCGCGAACAGCCCGCCACCCCAGCGGATCCAGTCGTGCTGCGCCAGGTCGGCGACCTTCGACGAGCGGATCCGCTCGTCCATGATCTCCGGGATCGGCATCGGCCAGCTCTCCTCACCGGCCGTCTTCGCGGCCGCAAGGACCGCCTCCACGACCTCCGGGGAGCCGAGCACGCCGGTGATCTTCTCGCCCAGGGCGGCGACCATGTGCCCGGTGAGCGTGGCCACGTCGATGATGACGTCCGGCTTCGCCTCGGTGGCGCGCACCATGGCGTCGGCCAGGATGAGCCGGCCCTCGGCATCGGTGTTGCTGATCTCGACGGTCGTGCCGCCGTAGAGCGACAGCACGTCGCCGGGTCGAGCGGCCGAGCCCGAGACCATGTTCTCCGCCATCGGGGCGTAGGTGGACAGCCGCACCGGCAGCCCGAGCGCAGCGACGGCGAGGGTCACCTGGACGACGGTCGCGGCACCCGCCATGTCCTGCTTCATGTCGTGCATGGAGCTGCCCGGCTTGAGCTGCAGGCCGCCGGTGTCGAACGTGACGCCCTTCCCGACCAGCGCGACGTGCGCCACCGGGTCGGCGGGCTCGTAGGTCAGCTCGACGAGCCGGGGCGGGGCGTCGGAGCTGTTGCCGACGCCGAGGATGCCGCCGCAGCCCATCTCGGCGAGGGCGACCTCGTCGAGCACGGTCACCGACACCTCCGGGGCACCCTTGGCGACGCCCTTGTTGTGCGCCGCCACGGCCGCCACGACCGCATCCGCGAACAGCGGGGGAGTCAGGTCGCTGGCCGGGATGTTCACCCAGTCGCGGGTCCCGGCCACCGCGGCGGCGACCACCTGCGCCTCCTCGAAGGCGGCCGTCGCCTCCCTGCGTCGTGCGGCCGGGCTCAGGACGATGACCTCGCCCGGCCCGCGGGACTCCGTGGGAGCCCGGTAGGTCGTGAAGGTGTAGCCGCCGAGCAGGTGGCCCTCCGTCACGGCCCTGACCAGCTCGGGGGAGTCGGCCGGCAGCGCGAGCGCGACCGACGTGGCGTTGGGGACGGCGCGCGCGGCCGCACCCGCCGCCCGGCGTACGGCGTCGGGGGCGGGGTCGGCGCCGAGGCCGACCAGGACCAGCAGGGAGGTGGCGAGGGTGTCGCCGACCGGCACGCGGACGACCTCGCCCTCCTTGCCGGTCACGCCGAGCGTGGCGAGCAGCGGCCGGAGCTTGCGGCCGTAGGCCGACGCGACCTCCTGCGCCCCGTCGGCGAGCTCCGGACCCTTCGCGCCCTGCACCACGCCGACGACGACCGCCTCCGCCCGGGTCTTGGCGGGGCTCGCGGTCCTGAGGGAGTAGTGGGCGCTGGCCGACGACACTGTCACGGGGCGCAGATTACCCGCGGCGGCGCCGCGGCCCGCCTGCGGTAGTTTGCGCGCTATGTCCGACGATCTCCTGCAGTCGCCGCTCCACGACCGGCACGCCGCTCTCGGGGCCAAGTTCGCCGAGTTCGGTGGCTGGTCGATGCCCCTCGAGTACGCCGGCGCCGGCGTGGTGAAGGAGCACGCCGCCGTCCGTGACGCGGTCGGGATCTTCGACGTCAGCCACCTCGGCAAGGCCATCGTGACGGGGCCCGGCGCCGCGGGGTTCGTCAACGCCACCCTCAGCAACGACCTGCGCCGCATCGGGCCCGGGCAGGCCCAGTACACCCTCTGCCTCGACGACGAGACCGGTGGCATCGTCGACGACCTCATCGCCTACTACCGCGACGAGGAGCACGTGCTCCTCGTCCCCAATGCCGCCAACACCGGCGAGGTCGTCCGCCGGCTCACCGCGGCCGCCCCCGAGGGCGTCACCGTCACGAACCACCACCGCGACTACGCCGTCCTGGCGGTCCAGGGCCCCAAGTCCGACGAGGTGCTCGACAAGGTGGGCCTGCCGACCGGCCACGACTACATGTCCTTCGTGACGGCCGAGTTCGCCGGCGTCGGGGTCGTGGTCTGCCGGACCGGCTACACCGGCGAGCGCGGCTACGAGCTGGTCGCCGCCAACAGCGCCGCCGGCGAGCTGTGGGACAAGCTCCTCGAGGCTGGGGCGGACCTCGGCATCCAGGCCTGCGGCCTCGGCGCGCGCGACACGCTCCGCACCGAGATGGGCTACCCGCTGCACGGCCAGGACATCTCCCTCGACACCACCCCCAACCAGGGCCGCCTCGGCTGGGCGGTCGGCTGGAAGAAGGACACCTTCTGGGGCAAGGCCGCGGTCGTCGCCGAGAAGGAGGCCGGCCCGAAGCGGATCCTGCGGGGCATCGTCGCCACCGGGCGCGGCATCCCACGGCCTCACATGCAGGTCTTCCTGAGCGCCGACGTGGCGGCCGGCGAGGTCACGTCCGGCACGTTCTCGCCCACGCTGAAGAAGGGCATCGGGCTGGCGCTCGTCTCGACCAGCGTCAACCCGGAGGCGGAGGTGAGCGTCGACGTACGCGGCCGACGTGAGGTCTTCCAGCTCACCCAGCCGCCCTTCCTCGACACCTCGGTCCGCGAGTCGTGAGCCTGCCCGACCTGCCGCCCACGTTCCGGCAGCCCGCGCCCGCCGACCGCCCGTGGTGGTGGCGGCTCGTCGACGTCCTCGGGGCCGAGGCCTCCGTCTCCGCCGAGTACGCCGACCAGCGGTTCGCGTCCCAGGGCGACGCCGAGTCCTGGGTCGGTGAGGTCTGGCGGGAGCTCGCCGAGGAGGGCGTCGACTCGGTGGTGCTGTTCGAGCACGACCGCGAGGTCTACGGGCCGATGTCCCTCCGCCCCTGAGTTCCACCAATCCACCCTCTCTGAAGGAGACCCATGGACCGGTTCTTCCGGATCACCGAGCGCGGCAGCAGCGTCGGCACCGAGGTGCTGGGCGGCGTCGTGACGTTCGCGACGATGGCCTACATCCTCATCGTGAACCCGTCGATCCTCGGCAGCCTGGCGGACTCGGGCGGCACCACCCTCGACCACGCGCAGCTGGTGACCGTCACCGCGCTGGTCGCCGGTGTGATGACGATCGCCATGGGTGTCTTCGCCAACGTGCCGATGGCGCTGGCGGCGGGTCTCGGTGTGAACGCCTTCGTCGCGTTCACCCTGGTCGGTGGGAAGGGCCTGAGCTGGCCCGAGGCGATGGGCGTCATCGTCATCGAGGGCATCGTGATGCTCGTCCTCGTCCTCGTGGGCCTGCGCGAGGCGATCATGAACGCGATCCCCGACGGCCTCAAGCGCGCCATCGCCGGCGGTATCGGTCTCTTCATCGCCCTCATCGGGTTCGTCGACGGCGGCATCGTGGCTCACCCGGAGAGCGGCACGATCGTCGCCCTCTCGCCCGACTTCGGCTCGCGCAACACCCTCGTCTTCGTCGTGGCGCTGGTCCTCATCGCCGTCCTCATGGCCTGGCGCGTCCCGGGCGCGCTGCTCATCGGCATCGTCGTCGCGGCCGTCGTCGGGATCATCATCAACGCAGTCTCCGACGGGACCCCGGTCCCCGGCGCCCAGCTGCCCGACAAGGCGTGGGCCACCCCTGACTTCGGCCTGGTCGGCAACATCAGCTTCAACGTCTTCGACGTCGTCGGGTTCGGTGCCGCGCTCGCCTTGATCGTCACGGTCCTGATGGCGAACTTCTTCGACGCCATGGGCACCGCGCTCGCCATCGGCCGCGAGGCCAACCTCACCGACGCGCAGGGCCAGCTGCCCCAGATGCGCCGCGTCCTGATCGTCGAGTCCGTCGGCGCGATCGCCGGTGGCGGCGCGTCGGCGTCCTCGAACACGATCTTCGTGGAGAGCACCGCCGGCGCCGCCCAGGGTGCGCGCACCGGCCTGGCGAACGTCGTCACCGGCGCCCTCTTCCTGCTGGCGATGTTCTTCGCGCCGCTCGCCGGGATCATCCCGGCGGCCGCCACGGGTCCGGCGCTGGTCGTGGTCGGTGCCCTGATGATCAGCCAGGTCGCGGGCATCGACTGGACCGACGTCGGCATCGCGGTGCCGGCGTTCGCGACCATCGCACTGATGCCGTTCACGTACTCGATCGCCAACGGCGTCGGTGCCGGCATGGTGCTCTACGCGCTCATCGCACTCGGCCGAGGGCAGTGGCGCCGGATCCACCCGCTGATGGCGCTCGTCGCCGCCGTCTTCGTCTGGTACTTCCTCCGCGGACCCATCTAGAGTCGCCGGTCGAGGTGCGAGCGCAGCGGGCCTCGAAACCGAGGGCCCGCCCGTACGATCCCGCCATGCGCACCTTCCGACAGGTCGACGTCTTCAGCTCCGAACCGCTCATGGGCAACCCCGTCGCTGTCGTCCACGACGCGGATGCGCTGTCCGACACCCAGATGGCGGCGTTCGCCCGGTGGACCAACCTGTCGGAGACGACGTTCCTGCTGACCCCGACCGACCGGGCCGCCGACTACCGGGTGCGGATCTTCACGCCCGGGGGCGAGCTGCCGTTCGCGGGACACCCGACCCTCGGGACAGCGCACGCGTGGCTCGAGGAGGGCGGCGTCCCGCGGGGCGAGCGGATCATGCAGGAGTGCGGCCTCGGACTCGTCCAGCTGCTGCGCGAGGACCAGCGACTCGCCTTCGGGGCGCCGGAGCCCTTGCGGTGGGGACCGGTGTCGGAGGAGGACCTCCAGCGGATCGCGGCCGGTCTCGAGATCCGGCGCGACGAGATCGTCGACGCCCACTGGACCGACAACGGTCCCGGGTGGGTGTCGGTCCTGCTCGCCGACGCATCGGCGGTGCTCGCCGTGCGTCCCGACCCGGTCAGGCTCGGCGACTTCGCCGTCGGCGTGGTCGGGATCTACCCGGAGGGGGAGTGCGCGATCGAGGTCCGGGCGTTCGTCGGCGGCCTCGGCGTCGACGAGGACCCGGTGACCGGCTCCCTCAACGCCGGCGTCGCTCAGTGGCTGACCGCCAACGGCACGCTCCCGTCGTCGTACGTCTCCTCGCAGGGGACCGCGTTGGGGCGCCGCGGACGGGTGCACGTCACCACCGATGCGGACGGCGTGATCTGGGTCGGCGGGGACACGCGCACGACGGTCCTCGGCAGCGTGACCTTCTAGAGCTGGTCTCCACCGATAGGGTGAGGCTCGTGCGGCAGTACCTCGACCTGATGCAGCGGATCCTCGACGAGGGCGTCCAGAAGAGCGACCGCACCGGGACCGGGACGCTGAGCGTCTTCGGTCACCAGATGCGCTTCGACCTCAGCGCCGGCTTCCCGTTGGTGACGACGAAGAAGGTCCACACCCGGTCGGTCTTCGGCGAGCTGCTGTGGTTCCTACGTGGCGACACCAACGTGAAGTGGCTGCAGGACCGCGGCATCACGATCTGGGACGAGTGGGCCGACGACAACGGCGACCTCGGCCCGGTCTACGGCGCCCAGTGGCGCAGCTGGCCCACGCCCGACGGGCGCCACCTCGACCAGCTCGCGCAGGTCGTCGAGGAGATCCGCCGCAACCCCGACAGCCGCCGGCACATCGTCAGCGCCTGGAACCCCGCCGACATCCCCGACATGGCGCTCGCTCCGTGCCACGCGCTCTTCCAGTTCTACGTCGCCGACGGCCGGCTCAGCTGCCAGCTCTACCAGCGCAGCGGCGACGTCTTCCTCGGCGTGCCCTTCAACATCGCCTCCTACGCCCTGTTGACCCACATGGTCGCCCAGGTCGTCGGCCTCCAGGTCGGTGACTTCGTCCACACCCTCGGGGACGCCCACCTCTATCTCAACCACCTCGACCAGGCCCGGCTCCAGCTCACGCGCGAGCCGCGGCCGCTGCCGACGCTGGTGCTCAACCCGGCCGTGACGGCGATCGACGCCTTCGACCTCGAGGACATCAGCGTGGCGGGCTACGACCCGCACCCCGGCATCAAGGCCCCCATTGCTGTCTGAGTCTCCGGACGAGCAGCTGGCCGTCCTCGGCAAGCGGGTGGTCCTCGTCGCGGCGGTGGCAGAGAACGGCGTCATCGGCAACGGACCCGACATCCCGTGGCGGATCCCGGGGGAGCAGGCCGAGTTCAAGGCGCTGACGATGGGCCACACGCTGGTGATGGGCCGGACGACGTTCGAGTCGATCGGCCGCCCGTTGCCGGGCCGCACGACGATCGTCCTCACGCGCGACCCGGAGTGGTGCTACGACGGCGTGCTGGTCGCGAACACGATCGAGGACGCGCTCGCGCTCGCCGCCGGCCTGCCCGGTGACGTCATGGTCGCCGGGGGAGCGCAGGTCTACGCCGCCGCCCTGCCGTATGCCGACCGTCAGGTCATCACCCGGGTCCGACTGGCTCCCGAGGGCGACGTGCACTACCCGGCGTACCCCGACGCGGAGTGGGCCGAGACCGGTCGCGAGCCGCACGAGCTCTATGACCGGGTCGTGCTCGACCGGCGGGCGGCCGACGGGTGAACCTCCTGCAGGGCCGGCTCGGCTCACTCGTGGCGCGGCTGCAGTGGACCATCAGTGTTCCGGCGGTGGCGACGCTCGAGCTGGCTCTCACGTGGGGCAGCCACCCCAACGGACTGATCGTCGCGATCATCGCCGCCACCCTGATCGGCGCGGTGCTGGCCTCCGTGCACCACGCCGAGGTGGTCGCCCACCAGGTCGGGGAGCCGTTCGGTTCGCTCCTGCTGGCCGCCTCGGTGACGGTGATCGAGGTCGGCCTCATCGTGACGCTGATGGCCTCCGACGGGAGCGACACCTCGGCGCTCGCCCGCGACACGGTCTTCTCCGCGGCGATGATCTGCATCAACGGCATCGCCGGCGCGTCCCTGCTCGTCGGCGCCCTGCGCCGACGGCTGGCCGTGTTCAACCCCGAGGGCACCGGGTCCGCGCTGGCGACGGTCGCCACCATCGCCGTCGTCTGCCTCGTGCTGCCGACGTTCACCACCTCGCACCCGGGGCCGGAGTTCTCCGGGGCGCAGCTGGCCTTCGCGGCCGTCTCGTCGCTAGCGGTCTACGTGCTCTTCGTCTTCACCCAGACCGTCCGCCACCGCGACTTCTTCCTGCCCGTGGCCGCCGACGGGACGCTGCGGGACCTCGACGGTGACGACCACGCCGACCCCCCGGGCATCCGCTCCGCGGTGATCAGCGGCGTCTTCCTCCTCATCGCGCTCGTGGCGGTGGTCGGACTGGCCAAGGTCGAGTCCCACCCCATCAAGGAGGGCGTGCACGCGCTGGGACTGCCCGAGGGCTTCGTGGGCGTAGTGATCGCGTTGATCGTCCTGCTGCCGGAGAGCATCGCCGCCGTCCGGCACGCGCTCGCCGACCGGGTGCAGATCAGTCTCAACCTCGCCTACGGCTCGGCCATGGCCTCGATCGGCCTGACCATCCCGGCCATCGCGGTCGCGACGATCTGGCTGGACGGTCCGCTCGTGCTCGGGCTGGAGTCGACGCAGATCGTCCTCCTGGCGATCTCGCTGCTGGTCGCCACCCTCACCGTCGTCCCCGGGCGGGCGAAGACGCTGCACGGCGGGCTGCACCTCGTGCTCCTCGCCGCCTTCCTGTTCCTCGCCGCCAACCCCTGACGCTCACGCAGCGCCGTCGGGCGCCTCACCCGGCCGCGTGAGCCGGCGGACGACGGCACCGACGACGGCACCGACGACCAGGAGGGTCGCCGACGCCGCCGCGAGCCTCCCGAGGAGCACGAGGCCCCAGCCGGCCCCGGCGACCTTGACCGCGCCGAAGCCGATGGGGACCGTGAGGAGCAGCGCCGCCGTGCCCGCGCCGCGGCCGGCCACGAACGAGGAGCCGAACGTGAAGCTGTCAGCACGGCGAGCAGCGTGAACAGCAGCACGCCGCTGGTTCCCCCTGCGACCAGGTCTCCCGCCGCGGCGTGGAGCCGCTCGCGGGCCGGTCGGCCCGGCGTGGCGAGCACCCGCCCGGCGTCGTACAGCGCGACGGCGAGGGAGAGCGCCAGGACGGGGACGAGGACGAGCGAGACGACGAGGAGCAGCACGACGATCGGCACCGCGAGGTAGCCCAGCGGGGCGAAGACCAGCGCCCCGAAGAACGCATCGGTCCGGTACTCGCCGGTGGGCGAGGAACTCGCCGGGCTCGTCGTGGGCGCGAGCCGCGCGCACAGGGCTGCGACGCCGAGGTGGACGACGGCGTAGGCGACGAAGAACCACCAGCGCACGACCTTCGGAGTGGCACGGCGGTCCGTGCGGGGGGCGCGCTCCGGGAGCAGCGCGACCGTGGCGTGGATCGTGCCGGCGGCGCCGCCGGCCAGCGCGAACAGCAGGGCGTAGCGGACGGACCAGGTCGAGTCGTGGTGGAGGGTGTCGGTCTCGTTGGTCCGGTAGTAGTGCGGCCCGAGGACGACGGACGCCAGCACGACGAGGCCGATCCCCAGCACGGTCCCACCGTGGAAGAGCAGCCGCCGGGTGCTGAGCGAGAGGCTCCCGAGCCGCCTCCGGGCGGCGCCCGCGACCCGGCCGGGGACGGCCAGTCGCCCGCCCACCGTCGGGAGCGGCCTGCCGATCGGTGGGCTCGGCCGGTCGGTGGTCACGTCGTCGGTGGTCACGTCGTCGTCGGACACGCTCTCGGAACGCTGCGTCACCGGCGCAGGTTACGGTCCGCGCGCCGACCCTGCGCAGGGATTCCGCTCAGCGGCCGAGCAGTGCCAGCGCCTCGAGCCAGGGGTCGGTCCCCGAGACCTCCTGTGGCGGCGCGAACACCCCGGGCGTCCCGCCGGGTCGCCCCGCGATCTGCCGCGCGCTCTCGAGCACCACCTGCGCGACGGCCTCCGCCGGGCGGTAGTGCTCGCCGAGCGCTGTCGCGACGTCCCAGGCGTGCACGGCGTTGTCCACGACCTGCATCCCGAGCGCGACCGACACGGAGACCTCCCTGTCGAACTCGGCCAGCCGCAGGCGTCGGTCGGGCGGCGCGTCCTGGAAGGCGGCACGCAGGCGGTCGGCTGACTCGTCCCAGCGCGGCCTGACCTCGTCCTGCCGCAGCGCCGGAGCGGCGTACGCCGAGAGCGGGGCGTCACCCGCGCTGACCGCCGCCGCGAACCCTTCGTTCTGGCCGACCATGTGTCCGACCAGTGCTCCGAGGTCCCAGTCCGTGCAGGGGGTGGGTCGGCCGAGGTCGGCCGAGGCGGCACGCGCCACCTGGGTGGTCGCGTCGTCGAGAGCCTGCTCGAAGAGCCCCCGGAGGTCGTCGGTGAAGGTCATGAGTAGACCATAAGCGCCCGTAGACGATCTGTCGTGAGGAATAATCGCCTCTCATGGACCGCCCGGACCTCGGCAAGCTGACCGCCCAGCTGCTGCGCGAGATCATCCGCCGCGAGACGCCGATCCTGGAGCGTGCCGGGCTGGAGATGTGGGACTACGTGATCCTCAGCAGTCTGCTCGCGGGCGACGCGGCGACCCAGCGCGACCTCGCGGCGGCCTCGGGACGGGACAAGACCCGACTCATCGGCAACCTCGACGCTCTGGAGGGCCGTGGGCTCGTGTCGCGCTCGCCGGACCCGGCGGACCGTCGCAACAAGGTGGTGTCGCTGACCGCCGCCGGCCGACGCCTGGTGACGGCGTGCCGGTCGGACATCAGGGCGATGGAGGGCGACCTGCTGTCCGCGCTGCCTGCCGCCGACCGGGCCGCCCTCGAACGCGCCCTGGTGCGCCTCGTCGACCTGTGAGCGGGCGGGCCAGGGGCGCTCACTAGGCTCGACGTCATGGAGCTGCGCATCTTCACCGAGCCCCAGCAGGGGGCGACGTACGACGACCTGCTTGCCGTTGCGACGACCGCCGAGGACCTCGGATTCGGGGCGTTCTTCCGCTCGGACCACTACCTGACCATGGGTGGGAGCGGTCTGCCGGGGCCGACCGATGCGTGGACCACGCTGGCCGGCCTCGCGCGCGAGACGCGCACCATCCGGCTCGGCACGCTGGTCACCAGCGCGACCTTCCGCCATCCCGGCCCGCTCGCGATCCAGGTCGCCCAGGTCGACCAGATGTCCGGCGGCCGGGTCGACTTCGGTCTCGGGGCCGGTTGGTTCGACGCCGAGCACGCCGCCTACGGGATCCCGTTCCCGGGCACCAAGGAGCGGTTCGACCGGCTCGAGGAGCAGCTCGAGGTGATCACCGGCCTGTGGGCGACCGAGGGCGGGTACGACTTCGAGGGCACCCACTACGAGATCAAGGACAGCCCCGGCCTGCCGAAGCCGGACCAGCGCAGCGGCCGTCGCGGCGGTGTCCCCGTCATCATCGGTGGCCACGGCAAGAAGCGGACCCCCGCCCTCGCCGCGGCGTACGCCGACGAGTTCAACGTGCCCTTCGCCGGCGCCGACGACGTCGCGACCCAGTTCGGCCGGGTCCGCGCGGCCGTCGAGGAGGCCGGCCGGCCTGCGGACTCGATGACCTACTCGGCGGCCCTCGTCCTCTGCGTCGGGGCCGACGAGGCGGAGGTCGAGCGCCGCGCCGCCGCGATCGGTCGCGAGAAGGACGAGCTGCGCGAGAACGGCGTGGCCGGCACCCCGGAGGAGGCGGTCGCCCGGCTGGCCGCGTATGCGGAGGTCGGCGTCGAGCGGGTCTACCTCCAGGTGCTCGACCTCGCCGACCTCGACCACCTGCGGCTGGTCGCCGCGGAGGTCATGCCTCGCGTCTGACCCAGCAGAACCGCAGCTCCTGGCAGGCCGTAGCGTCCCAGCGGCACCCGCCACGACGACGACGGCCGCGCGTCCGCCAGGGCGCGCGGTCGTCGGTGTCGCGGGTGCGGAGCGATACCCTGGGGCCATGTCCTCTGCTGCGCACTTCGGCACCGTCCTCACCGCCATGGTCACGCCGTTCCGCCCGGACGGGTCCGTCGACCTCGACGGGGTGCAGAAGGTCGCGAAGCACCTGGTCGACCACGGCCACGACGGCCTCGTCATCTCCGGAACGACGGGCGAGTCGGCAACGACCACGGTCGTCGAGGACGCCGAGACGCTCGCGGCGGTCCGCGATGCGGTGGGCGACCGGGTCAAGATCGTCGCCGGCGTCGGCACCAACGACACCCGGACCAGTGTCGAGCTGGCCGAGCAGGCCGCGAAGGTCGGCGTCGACGGGCTGTTGCTCGTGACGCCCTACTACAACAAGCCCGGCCCGCGCGGCATCCTCGAGCACTTCCGGACGGTCGCCTCGGCGACCGACGTGCCGGTGATGCTCTACGACGTCCCGGGACGCACCGGCTCGACGATCGGCTTCGACACCTACCGCGAGGCGATCACCTGGGACACCGTCGTCGCCGTCAAGGAGGCGACCGGCGACCTCGCCCGCGGCACTCGGCTGATCGATCTCGGCTACTCCATCTACTCCGGTGACGACGGCCTCAACCTCGCCTGGCTGGCGCACGGCGCCGTCGGGGTGGTCTCGGTGGTCGGTCATGCGGCCGGCGACCAGCTCCGGGCCCTCGTGGACGCGGTCGCCGCCGGCGACCTCGCCACCGCCCGACAGACGTATGCGCGGATGCTCCCCGCGATCGACGCCGTCATGGGCGTCCCGAACTATGGAGCGACCACCGCCAAGGCGGCCCTGGAACTGCTCGGAGTCCTCGACAACCGCCGCGTCCGGCAGCCCCTCGTGGCGCTGGACGAGGACGAGGTCGCCGCGCTGCGCGAGGGGTTGACCGCGGCGGGTCTCCTCTGAACCCAGTTAGGAACTGCATGTCCCACTCCCACCCGGAGCTCGCTGCGCCCGCTCCGCTGCCGAAGGGCGCCCTGCGGGTCACCCCCCTCGGTGGTCTCGGCGACGTCGGCCGCAACATGACCGTCTTCGAGTACGACGGCCGCCTGCTGATCGTCGACTGCGGCGTCCTCTTCCCGGAGGACCACCACCCCGGCGTCGACCTGATCCTCCCGGACTTCACCAGCATCCGTGAGCGGCTCGACGCCGTCGAGGCCCTCGTGCTCACCCACGGCCACGAGGACCACATCGGCGCGACGCCGTACCTCCTCCGCGAGCGCGAGGACATCCCGCTCGTCGGCTCCAAGCTCACCCTCGCCCTGCTCTCCTCCAAGCTGCGCGAGCACCGGCTGCGCGAGACGGTGCAGCACGTCGTCAAGGAGGGTGACCGGATCACGTTCGGGCCGTTCGAGCTCGAGTTCGTCGCGGTCAACCACTCCATCCCCGACGCCCTCGCGGTCGCGATCCGCACCGGCGCCGGTCTCGCGCTGCACACCGGCGACTTCAAGATGGACCAGCTGCCGCTCGACGGCCGGATCACCGACCTGCGCGCGTTCGCGCGGTTGGGGGAGGAGGGCGTCGACCTCTTCCTCACCGACTCGACCAACGCCGAGGTCCCTGGCTTCACGACGTCGGAGCGCAAGATCACGCCGGCCATCGAGCAGGTCTTCCGCGAGTCGACGCAGCGCATCATCGTCGCCTGCTTCGCCTCCCACGTGCACCGCGTCCAGCAGGTGCTCGACGCCGCCGCCGCGCACGGCCGCAAGGTCGGGTACGTCGGCCGCTCGATGGTCCGCAACATGCAGATCGCCGCCGAGCTCGGCTACCTGCACGTGCCGGAAGGCGTGCTCGTCGAGGCCAAGACGCTCGCCGACCTGCCGCCGGAGCGCCAGGTCCTCCTCTCGACCGGCTCGCAGGGCGAGCCGATGTCGGCGCTGTCGCGCATCGCGCAGAACAGCCACAACTTCGTGCGCATCGAGCCCGGCGACACCGTGCTGCTGGCGTCCTCGCTCATCCCGGGCAACGAGAATGCGGTCTATCGGGTCATCAACGGGCTCGCGAAGCTGGGCGCCAAGGTCGTCCACAAGGGCAACGCGCTCGTCCACGTGTCCGGCCACGCGTCCGCCGGTGAGCTGCTCTACTGCTACAACATCGTCCGCCCGCGCAGCGTGATGCCGGTGCACGGCGAGATCCGGCACCTGCTCGCCAACGGTGACCTGGCCCGCCTGACCGGCGTCGACAACGTCGTGATCGCCGAGGACGGCGTGGTCGTCGACCTCGTCGACGGGGTCGCGAAGATCGCCGGCAAGGTCGACTGCGGCTACGTATTCGTCGACGGCCAGTCGGTCGGCGACATCACCGAGACCGAGCTCAAGGACCGCCGGATCCTCGGCGAGGAGGGCTTCGTGTCGGTCATCGTCGTCGTCGACTCGGTCAGCGGCAAGGTCGCCGCCGGCCCCGAGATCCACGCCCGCGGCAACGCCTGGGACGAGGGCGCGTTCGACGGCATCACCCAGCCGATCCGCGACGCCGTCGACACGGCGCTGCGCGACGGCGTCACTGACACCTATCAGCTGCAGCAGACGATCCGCCGGGTCATCGGCCGCTGGGTGTCCGACACGCACCGGCGCCGCCCGATGATCATCCCGGTGGTGCTGGAGGCCTGACGGCCCGGCACGGGTCTCGATACGCCTTCGCCTAGCGGCTCCGGCTACTCGACCAGCGATCGTTCGTTGGTCGAGTGCGAGCGCCGGCTACTCGACCAGCGATCGTTCGTTGGCCGAGTGCGAGCGCCGGCTACTCGACCAGCGATCGTTCGTTGGTCGAGTGCGAGCGCCAGCGAGCGTATCGAGACCCTCAGGGCCGGCTGGCCGCGAGCCGCTGGAACCAGCGGAACGAGTCCTTCGGGGTGCGTACGAGCGTCGAGTAGTCGACGTGCACCAGCCCGAACCGCTCCCGATAGCCCTCGGCCCACTCGAAGTTGTCGAGGAGCGACCACGCCAGATAACCGCGCACGTCGACCCCCGCGTCGATCGCGCGCACGACCGCGCGCAGGTGGGTGTCGTGGTAGGCGATCCGCCGGTCGTCGTGCACGGCGCCGTCCGCGCCGACGACGTCGTGGAAGGAGCAGCCGGACTCGGTGATCCACACCGGCGGCAGCGCCGGGTAGCGGGACGCGAGGGTGGTGAGCACCTCGGTCAGTCCTTCGGGCACGATCGGCCAGCCGACGTCGGTGGTCTCGCGGCCGAGCAGCTGCCGCATCTCGAACCCGATGTCAGCGGGCACGGGGAAGTCGCCGACGGCCGGCGCCGCGTCGGTCGCCGTGCCGGGCGCGCCGATGAGCGAGGGGTTGTAGTAGTTGACGCCGTACCAGTCCAGCGGCGTCGAGATGACGGCGAGATCCTCTGCGACCGGACCGGGCATCGCCTCGGCGAAGCCCTCGGGGTAGACGCCGAGCAGCACCGGGTCGGCGAACAACCGGTTGTAGAGCAGGTCGAAGAGCCCGGCCGCGCCCTCGTCCTCGGGCGAGGCCGACGCCGGCCAGACGGGCGTGTGGTTGTTGGCGATGCCGATGCCACCCGTGACGCCGGCAGCCCGCAGCGCCTGCACGGAGAGGCCGTGCGCGAGCAGCTGGTGGTGGGCGACGGGGAGCGCGTCGAAGCCGAGGCTCAGGCCGGGCGCGTGCATGCCCAGGGCGTAGCCGAGCAGCGTCACCACGACGGGCTCGTTGAGCGGCATCCACATCCCGACCCGGTCGCCGAGGCGTTCAGCGACCACGGCGGCGTACTCGGCCATGCGCTGGGCGGTGTCGCGGCTGCGCCACCCGCCGGTCTCCTCGAGAGCCTGGGGGAGGTCCCAGTGGAACAGCGTGGCGGCGGGCGTGACGCCGGCCGCCACGAGCGCGTCGACGAGCCGGTCGTAGAAGTCCAGCCCGGCGGCGTTGACGGTGCCGGCGCCGGTGGGAAGAACCCGCGGCCACGAGATGGAGAACCGGTAGACGTCGCTGCCGAGCTCGTGGATGAGCGCGACGTCCTCCGGCATCCGGTGGTAGTGGTCGCAGGCGACCGACCCGGTGTCCCCACCGGCGACCTTTCCGGGGATCGCACAGAACGTGTCCCACACGGACGGGCCGCGGCCGTCGGCGGCGACGGCGCCCTCGATCTGGTAGGACGCGGTGGCGGTGCCCAGCTGGAAGCCGGGCGGCAGGGCGGGGAAGTCGGTCACGGGTGGCTCCTTCGAGCGAGAGCGTCGCTTCGGATGCTAGGGGTCAGCGCGCGACCAGGACGCCGACGGCGAGCAGCGCCTGGCTCACGTGGTAGGTGACCATGACGGCGACGTGCGCGCTGCCCTTGTCCTGGGCGAACTCGTTGCGGGCCAGGCCGAGGGCGATGAGGGAGTCGCTCACGACGAAGAGCGTGGCACCGAGGGCCAGGAGCGGCTCGCCGGTCAGGAACGCGAAGACGGTCATCGCCGCGATGACGAGCGTGTAGGCCAGCAGGGGCACCGCGAGCCGAGGTCCGCCGTGGCGCCAGGCCGCCGGGACCAGCGCCCGCGTCGGCCAGCTCGTCGCGATGAGGACCACGACGACGAGCGGCCACCAGACCTCGGGCGAGACGCCGAGCACCACGAAGCAGACCAGGTAGGCGAGGTGCCCGACGAAGAATGCCGCCACGCCGGCCAGCAGCCGGCGCTCGGTGTCACCGAGGAGCGCCGCGTCGCCGAGCAGCCCGAAGGCGAGCGCCACGACCAGCCAGGTGCCGGGCGCGTCGTCGAGCGCGCCGGCAACGAGCACAGTCGCGATGAGCGCGACCATCGTGAGGAGCTTGGTCCACCACTCGACCCGGAACCAGCCGCAGGCGACCGAGACCCAGTTGAGAAGCGCGAGAGCGGCGGTCAGAATCGCTGTGGCCCAGGTCACGGCGGCCAAGCATGCACCACCCGGCCGGGGACGTCACGCCCCCGCGCCGCGCTCACTCCGCCAGCAGCGGTCCGAGCGGCCCCAGGTCGATGTTGAGGTCGGACGCGGTCAGCCCGTAGCGATCCTTCAGCTCGTCCATCGCCTGCTCGAGCCGCCACAACGCGTTGCCGAGCGCGTCGATCTGGTCCTCGGAGAGGTCGCCCTCGTCGACGCGGCGCAGCGCCTGGCGCTCCATGAGCTGCCGGATCAGCTCGACGACCGTGAGCACGAGCTTGAGCAGGTCGCGCTCGACCGACTCGGCGTCGGTCTCGATCCGCTCCGGCAGGAGACGGCGCTGCTCGCTCATCGCGGCTCGTCCATCCCGGCCCGGACGGTCATGATCAGGGCGTGCAGTCGCACCTGGACCAGGTCGATGCCGGCGAGCGAGATGACCACGTCGCCGGCGAGCACGACGCCGGCGCCCAGCAGCCGGTCGAGCAGGTCGACCAGCGCGATCTCGCCCGCGGGTCGGGCCTCCACGACGTCGGCGTTGTGGACACTCATGCGTCCTCCAGGGTGGCGAACGAGTACGGCGGCCACGGACCGCCCGCTGACACGCGCGCGTCCGGATGCTCCCGCGCGAGACGCTCGACCTCGCGGGCGAACGCGTCGCCGTCGGCCTCGTCGACCAGGTAGGCGGCGTTGAGCGTCATCCGGCCCTCGTGGCCGCTGAGCCGCGGGTCCTGCGGCGGCAGTCGACGGCTCGCCACCGCCAGCCGCGACAGTACGTCGTGCAGCTCCTCGGCCGTCGCCATCGCCGCCTCGTCCTGCGCACGGCGGCCCTCGACGGCCGCCTTCCGGGCCCGCAGGTAGGCCGCGCCGCCGCCCGCGCCCACGGCCGTGGCGCGCTCCTCGGCCGCGGCCGTGGGTGCGAACGCCTTCACGCTCCACTCGGTGCGCCCCTCCACACGCGCCAGGGCCTGCACGATCTGGTCGTAGGAGTCGTCGAGTCGCGCCAGCACGCCGGCGTCGTCGAGACAGATGGTGACCAGCCGCATCGGCGCGGTGGCGCCGCGCTCGGCCGCGAAGCGGACGACGTCGTCGTGGCCGCGCGCGGTGGCCTCGAGCCACGCCAGGTCCTCGAGATTGCGGCGGAGCGCGTCCTCGCCGAACTCGTCGAGGTCGACGGTGCTCACCAGCACCGACAGGCCGCGGTGCTCGATGACCTCGAGCGGCGAGCCACCGAGCGCCCGGGTGCCGGCGACGGCGTCGGGGGAGAGGTCGCGCGTGACGGCGTACAGGTAACGACCCTCGCTCATCGGCGCCGCCCTTGCGTCTTCTGCTCGTCCTCCTCCAGGACCTCGCCGCTGGTGCCGTTGCCGGCCTCCAGCTCCTCGATCCTACGCTTCAGCTCGGCGTTCTCCTGAGCGACGCTGCGGGCGCTGCTGCTGAACATCGGGTCGTTGCGCCACCAGTCGATGCCCATCTCCTCGGCCTTGTCGACCGAGGCGACGAGCAGCCGGATCTTGATCGTCAGCAGCTCGATCTCGAGGAGGTTGATCTGGATGTCGCCGGCGATCACGATTCCCTTGTCGAGCACCCGCTCCAGGATGTCGGCCAGGTTCTGCGGCTGGATGCGACCGGCCTGGCTGTTGCCGTAGGAGCGTGCCGCGACCGGCTGCGACGGCTCGGGGAGCTCATGGCTCATCGGCCGTCACCCACGTTGCCGCGAACGAAGCGGTGCTTGCGGCGGTAGCCGACCAGGTCGCCGTTCTCGTCCACCGTCACGTGGTAGGTCGCGATCACGTCGGTCGTCGCCGGGATGCGGCGCAGCTCGAGCAGGTCGACCTCGACCACCCAACCGTCGTCGTCGCGGTGTACTGCGGTGATGCCCTCGATCTCGTGACCGATCAGCTCGTAGAGCTGGGCCGCGGCCTCGCGGGCGATCGCGCCGGCCCGGGGCCGGCGCGGCGGTGCCGCCTTGGCGGCGGCCGTCTTGGCGCCGGTCCGCGTGGTCCCGGCGTTCTTCTTGGCGGCGGTCTTGCTGCCCGCCGCCTTCCTGGCGGGCGCCTTCTTGGCGGGTGCCTCGGTCGTCTCGTCGGCCGTGTCGTCGGTCGTGGTGTCGTCGTCTTCCGCCATCACTGACCACCTTGTCGTTGCTGTCCTTCGAGCAGTCGCTCCACGAGGGCGTCCTCTTGGGCGACGGCCTCCTCGTCCGTCAGCTCGCCTGCGTCACGCAGTCGGTCGACCTCCTCCATCATGGCCTTGATCCGGCCAGGGTCGTAGTACTCCTTCTCCGCCTGCTCCAGCACCTGCTCGGCCACCCAGACCGTGCCGCGCACCGGGGCGAACGGCAGGCCGAGCAGCCCGGTGATCAGCCCCATGCCTCGCCCTCCACGAAGTCGTACGGCGCCATGGGGCCGACGAGCCGGAGCTCGATGCGCTCGTGGACCGTCTCGGCGACCACCTCGAGCACGTCCTCCAGGGTCTCGACGCGGGAGCGGTCGACGAGCAGTGCGGCGTCGAGCAGGCCGTCGAGACCCCGAGCGGGCTGCTCGGCGACCCCGACGCAGAGGGGCGCGACCGTGTCGAGAAGCTCCTGCGCGTCACCCTCGCGGATCCGCTCCACCGCCTGCGCGACGAGCTGGCCCAGCTGCACCCGCTCGGCGTGGTAGGCCTCCTCGGGAGCGTCCCTGGTGAGGTCGCGCAATCGTGCGATGTCGGGGTCGTCGGCGACGAGACCGGCCAGCAGCACCTCCTGCCGGTAGGTGGCGGTGAGCCGCAGCTGGGTGCGGCCCTGGAGGTCGGCGAGCAGCGTCGCGAGGTCGTCGGTGGACGGGGCGAGCAAGTGGTCGACGACGTCCTGGTCGTCGGCGAAGATCGACCCGAACCGCACCGGCGCGACCGGCGACTCCTCGGCCAGCGTGTCGAGCACCGTCGTGTAGGCGAGGATCTCGGCCCGCCGCCCCGGCGGGCGGTCGAGAAGCGCCGCGCTGGCGACGGCCGCCAGCTCGCCGTACGTGAGCAGGTGGACCGGCTGGTCGTCGACGCCACGGATCGACTCCGGCACGGACACCGACCGGCTCGTGATGCCGTACACGAACCAGCCGGTGTCCGTACCTGCCCCAGGCAGGGGCAGCGGCGTCGGCGCCTGCGTCCCCGTGCTCACGACTCCTCGCGCCGCGTGCTGCGGCGACTGCTGGACCGGCTGCGCCGCTCATCGTCGTCGTCGTCGCCACCACCCGTGAGCGCCTTCTTGGCGCCACGGACGGCCCCACTGACCTTCTTCGACGCGCCCGACTCCTGCATGCTGCCGATGAACTCGTCGAGCGGCTTGCCCGCACCGTGCTCGAGCAGGTCGAGCCGGTTGGTCGCCTCGGCGAACCGCAAGTAGGTGTCGACGCTCGCGATCACGATGCGGAGGTCGATCGTCAGCAGCTCGATGCCGACGAGTGCGACACGCACGTAGGCATCGACGACGATGCCCTTGTCGAGAATGATCTCGATGACGTCGGCGAGGCCGCTCGGCGCGGGGCGCTGCAGGTAGCCGCCGCCGCTACGACGCGACTGGCTTTGGACTGTCATGTCTGCTCCCTCTCCGTCTGTTCCTGCGGGTCACCGGCGCGCACGACGGCGCCGGGCGGGCTGCTTGTCCTCGGACTCCTCCTCGGACTCCTCCTCGGACTCCTGCTCGGAGTCCTCGGGCTCGCCCTCGTAGTCCTCGGCCTCGTCCTCGGGCTCGGCCTCTTCTTCGGGCTCGCCCTCGTCCGCGGCCTCTTCGTCGTACTCGTCCTCGGGCTCGGCCTCTTCTTCAGGCTCGCCCTCGTCCTCGTAGTCCTCGGCCTCGTCCTCGGGCTCGCCTTCTTCTTCGGGCTCGCCCTCGTCCGCGGCCTCCTCGTCGTACTCGTCCTCGGGCTCGGCCTCTTCTTCAGGCTCGCCCTCGTCCTCGTAGTCCTCGGCCTCGTCCTCGGGCTCGCCTTCCTCCTCGGGCTCGCCCTCGTCCTCGTAGTCCTCGGCCTCGTCCTCGGGCTCGCCTTCCTCCTCGGGCTCGCCCTCGTCCTCGCCCTCGTCCTCGTAGTCCTCGGTCTCGTCCTCGGGCTGCTCCTGGTCCTCGCCCTGCTGGGACTGCTCCTCCTCGAGCGCGTCCTCGTGGGACTGTACGACCTCGCCGTCGTGGATCTCGCCGCGCCAGCCCTCGAGCTCGTCCTCGTTGAGGATTGTCTGGGTCATGACGTGCTGGCGGAACCGCTTCAGCTCCGAGCGGGCCCGGCGGCCCTGGGCGCGCCAGATGTTTCCGGTGCGCTCGAACAGCCCCTGTGGGAAGTACTCGAGCGTCAGGGAGATGCGGGTCAGGTTCGGCGCGATCTCGTGGAACGTGACGGCGCCGTCGACGTGCCCCTTCTGGCCCTTCGACCGCCAGACGATGCGCTCGTCCGGCACCTGGTCGATGATCGTGGCCTCCCACGTCCGGTGCGACCAGACGATCTGGGCCTTCCAGTTGAGCTTGGTGTCGTCCTGGGCCTCGACCTTCTCGACCTTCCGCATCATCTGCGGGAAGCTCGCGAACTCGGTCCACTGGTTGTAGGCGACCGACACCGGGACACCCACGTCGATGTCCTCCAAGATGGTGGTCGCCTTGGTCTCGGGCTTGCTCTTGCCCTTGCCACCACCTCCGCCGCCGGTGATCTTGTCCTTGATGCCCGAGAACGCGCCCTTGAGGGCGCCGCCGGTGGTGGAGCCGCCCTCGACCTTCGACTTCAGGGCGCCGCCGACCAAGCCCGAGACGGGGCCGCCGCCGGCGACGTCCTCGAGCTTGTCGGTCAGGCCGTCCATGTGGGAGGAGACGGCGCTCATCGCGCGGTCGCCGAGCGTCTTCAGGAGCTCGCCGGACGCGTCCTTGAGGCCCTGGGTGCCATTGCTCGCCATGCGATCAGCTCCTCGACCGCGACGTCGACTTCTTGGCCGTCGTCTTCTTGGCAGCGGACTTCTTGGCCGGCGCCTTCTTGGCGGCCGACGACGTCTTCGCCGGAGCCTTCTTCGCGGCCGACGACGTCTTGGAGGCCGATGCCTTCGCGGCCGACTTCTTGGCGGGCGCCTTCTTGGCCGGGGCCTTCGTAGCCGGTGCCCTCTTGGCGGGGGCCTTCTTCGCCGGCCGGCGCGGGGGCTGCTCCTCCTCGGGCTCCTCCGACTCGTCCTCAGGCTCTTCGCCGGCCTCGTCCTCCGGCTCGCCCTCGTCCTCGGGCTCGTCCTCGTACTCGTCCTCGGGCTCCTCGGACTCAGCCGACTCGTCCTCAGGCTCGTCCTCGTACTCGTCCTCCGGCTCCTCGCCCTCGTCCTCGTCCTTCGACGAGCCGCCCTCGCGCAGCGACGAGGTGAGCGCCTCGACGCGCGCGGTCGCCATGTTGACGGCGGCGCTCTTGGCCGCGTCCATGAGGCGTCCGCGCAACTGGTCCTCGAGCTTCTTGATCTCGGGGTTGTCGTTGAGGCCCGCGAGCAGCGCGCCGGGCTTGGCGCCGGCCAGCTTGCCGCCCGCCAGCAGGCTTCCGACGGTGATCGCGAGCTTGAGCTTCTTCGTCCGACCGAGCAGATAGCCAGCAGCCACCGCGGCCGCGACCCTGGATGTCGCAGGCATGTGTCCCTCCCTTTGCGGAGCCGCGCCGTGCGCGGCTCCCTGTTCTGGGTCTGGGCGATCCCTCTGTCGCCCATGGCGGAGTCGGTACCCGGGGACTTTCGTCCCAAACCGACGGGGGAATCGGGGTCTCGTCAGGTCAGGTCACGAACTCGAGCCATCAGGTCGATGCTCGGGAATTCGTCGTTCCTGATCTTCTCCATGAGGACGCCGGCGTACGCCGGGACGTCCTCCGGGGCCAGGATCTCCTCGATGAGGTCCATCATCGTGGTGGACGGGTAAGGATCCCGGCGCACCTTCTCGATCAGCAGCGTCACCAGCTCGTGGTGGACGTCCATGTCGCCGTTCTGCTGATCCCTGTCGTTCTGCTCGGCCACGGGCCCTCCCAGATCCGTAGGTGCATGGAACCAGCCGGTACCCACGCTTCACGCCGCCGTCACCCGCGACACGCACCCTTGTGATGCCTGTGACTGGTGGGGTTCTGAAATAGGTTGGTCACATGGCGACCCGTACGTCTTCCCCGCCGGGGTCGCGGAGCAAGAGCACGTCCTCCTCGAAGGGGGGACGAGCTCCCAGCACGCGTGCCCGGAGTGCCGGATCCACCACGAAGCGATCGACCTCGCGCACGGCCCGCAAGCCGGCGGCGCGAGGTTCGTCGAAGCGCCCAGCGCCCCGCGCCGTGCGCAACGGTCGAGGCCCGGTCGCCGGCCTCTTCCTCGCCCTCTTCAGGGGCGTCGCGGCCATCTGGCTCGCCGTCGCGGGCGGGATCGGCTCGATCGCGCGCAGCGTCGGGCACGGCGCCCGTGACCTCGACCCGGAGCACCGCCGGGACGGTGCGGGGCTCTTCGTGCTCGGTCTCGCCGTCGTCGTCGCCGCCGCTGTCTGGTTCGGCATCGAGGGCGGCATCCTCGGCTTCGTCCGCACCATGGTCACCGGCAGCGTCGGAAAGGTCGGCTGGCTCGTGCCGCTGGCGCTCGTCTACGTCGCCGCCCGCACGATGCGCGACCCCGAGGGCGCCGGTCCGGCCGGCCGCCAGGTGATCGGCTGGTCCGCGCTCGGCCTCGGGGTGCTCGGCATCGTGCACATCGCCAACGGAAACCCGCAGCCGCAGGGCGGCAACGCGGCGGCTCTGCAGGACGCCGGTGGCGCCATCGGCTACGTCGTCAGCGCGCTGCTGCTCGACCTGCTGCGCTCCGCGTACGTCGTCGTCCCGCTGCTGCTCCTGCTCGCCTTCTTCGGCGTGCTGGTCGTGACGTCCACGCCGCTCTACCAGGTCCCCGAGAAGCTGGCGGCCCTCCGCGACCGCGCGCTCGGCCGCGAGCACGACGAAGCGGAGGAGTTCAGCGTCGGCCCGCACGACACCCAGCCCATCGCACGGCGCAAGCGGAAGATGGACGACTCGTTCATCGACCCGGACATGGGCGACCCGGCCTACGACAGCCCGGTCCTCGAGGACCGGGAGATGCGCAAGCGTCGGCGCCGCGGCCAGAAGGTCGACCTGGACCAGTTCTTCGCCGACGACCCGTTCGCCGCGGGGGAGGGCGAGGCCGCCGAGGCGGGTGTGGAGGCAGCCGCGGAGGCCGTCGAGCCGACGGTGCGCCGCGCCAAGCCGGGCGCCCGCCAGGACAAGGCGGAGAAGACGGAGCTCGAGCCGCCGCCGCACAGCCCGCTCCCGCCTCGCGTCGAGCAGCTCTCGCTGTCCGGCGACATCACCTACACGCTGCCGGCGAACGACCTGCTCAAGCAGGGTTCGCCCCACAAGGCGCGGTCCAAGGCCAGCGACGACGTGGTCGGCCGCCTCACCCAGGTGCTCGACGAGTTCAACATCGACGCCGCGGTCACGGGTTACACCCGCGGCCCGACGGTCACGCGCTACGAGGTCGAGCTCGGCCCGGGCGTCAAGGTCGAGAAGATCACGAACATCCAGAAGAACATCGCCTACGCGGTGGCCAGCGCCGACGTCCGGATCCTCAGTCCGATCCCCGGCAAGTCGGCGGTCGGTGTCGAGATCCCGAACATCGACAAGGAGATCGTCACCCTCGGTGACGTGCTGCGCTCCAACACCGCCCGCAACGACCACCACCCGATGGTCGCCGGCCTCGGCAAGGACGTGGAGGGCGGCTTCGTCGTCGCCAACATGGCGAAGATGCCGCACCTGCTGGTGGCCGGTGCCACCGGCTCCGGAAAGTCGTCGTTCATCAACTCGCTGATCACCTCGATCCTCATGCGGGCCACGCCCGACGAGGTGCGGATGATCATGGTCGACCCCAAGCGGGTCGAGCTGAACGCCTACGAGGGCGTGCCGCACCTGATCACGCCGATCATCACCAACCCGAAGAAGGCCGCCGAGGCGCTGGCGTGGGTCGTGCGCGAGATGGACATGAGGTACGACGACCTCGCCAACTTCGGCTTCCGCCACATCGACGACTTCAACAAGGCGGTGCGGGCAGGGAAGGTCGAGGTGCCCCTCGGCAGCGAGCGCGAGCTGGCGCCCTACCCCTACCTGCTCGTCATCGTTGACGAGCTCGCCGACCTCATGATGGTGGCGCCGCGCGACGTCGAGGACTCGGTCGTCCGCATCACGCAGCTCGCCCGTGCGGCCGGCATCCACCTGGTGCTCGCGACGCAGCGGCCGTCGGTCGACGTCGTCACCGGCCTCATCAAGGCCAACGTGCCGTCGCGGCTCGCCTTCGCGACGTCGTCGCTCGGCGACAGCCGCGTCATCCTCGACCAGCCGGGCGCGGAGAAGCTGGTCGGCCAGGGTGACGGCCTGTTCCTGCCGATGGGCGCGTCCAAGCCGATCCGGGTCCAGGGCTCGTGGGTCGGTGAGGGCGAGATCGCCGCGGTGGTGAAGGCGTGCAAGACGCAGCTGGAGCCGTCGTACCGGGAGGACGTGACGGCGCCCGCCGCGTCGAAGAGGGAGCTCGACGACGACATCGGCGACGACCTCGAGCTGGTCGTCCAGGCGGTCGAGCTGGTCGTGTCGACGCAGTTCGGCTCGACCTCGATGCTGCAGCGCAAGCTGCGGGTCGGCTTCGCGAAGGCCGGTCGTCTCATGGACATCATGGAGAGCCGCGGCGTCGTCGGCCCGAGCGAGGGCTCGAAGGCACGAGACGTGCTCGTCAAGCCCGACGAGCTGGACAGTGTGATCGCAACGCTTCAGGGGGAGATGTGAGCGAAGCGCGAGGCCACTGCGGCCTGTACTTGGTGTTCAAAGGCGAGGCTGTGGCCGAGCTGCGAGTGAACGGGGAGGCACTGTGAGCGACATCCAGATCGGCCGCAACGGGCGGCTGGCCGCGGTCGTCGGCGGTGTCGCCGGCGTCCTCGCGCTGGCCTTCCTCGTCCGCCACCACGGCGTCGTCGACCTCGCGCTCGGGCTGGTCCTGCTGGCGATCGCCGGCGCCCAGCTGTGGAGCGCGTGGGACGCGCGCACGCCGCTGCTGGTCGCCGACGACCACGGCGTCCGCGTCCGTCTCGGCCGGGTCTGGCAGGGCATCCCGTGGCGGGAGCTCGACGAGGTCGAGCACCTGCCGCGCCGCTCCTGGTGGCGCGACGGCCGGCTCGTGCTGCTGCCCCAGGACGACGACGCCCAGATGGCGGCGCTGCCCGCCGCCGGTCGGCGCCACGCGACGCTCTCGCAGAGGCTCTACGGTGCCCCGTTCGCCGTACCGCTCGGACTGACCACCGTCGTCGCGGGTGGCAGCCGCGACCTGTCCACGCGGCTCGCCGACCTCGCCGGTGACGACACCACGATCGTGGAGATCGACCCGGGCGTCGAGGACGCGGCCGTTGCCCACGACGGGTCCGAGAGCATGTCCGAGAACACCGAGAGCGCGCCCGAGCCGACCCGCGCGGTCGACCGCGACCCGCTCACGGACACCGCCGAGCGCCCGGCCGTCGCCAGCCCGACGCCGTCGCCGCTGCGCGAGCCGACCGTCGCCGTCCGCGCCGAGGTGACCCGCGACTTCTCGACGATCGGCGCCAACGCTCTCAAGCTGGACCCGTCCGAGACCGACGACGAGGGCGACGCCGCGCTGCCGGAGGCCGGGCACCTGCACCGCCCCTTCTTCGGCTGGCTCGGCGGTCACGACGAGGGCGTGACGCCGATCGCGAAGCCGGGGGAACCGGTCGAGCCGCTCGTCGTCGAGGACCTCGGCCCGACGCCGGCCGCCGAGCCGGTCATCGGCCCCGAGCTCGCGGCCGCCCGCACCCGGATCGGCCTCTCGGTCGACCAGCTCGCCGAGCGCACCCGGATCCGTCCGCACGTCATCGAGGCCATCGAGGTCGACGACTTCGGCCCCTGTGGCGGCGACTTCTACGCCCGCGGGCACCTGCGCACCCTTGCGCGGGTCCTCGGCATCGACGCCCCGCCGCTGCTCCAGCACTACGACGCCACCTACGCCGACGCCCCCATCGACCCGCGCCGCGTCTTCGAGTCCGAGCTGGCCACGGGTGCGGGTGGCCCGATCCGCCGCATGAAGGGCGGTCCGAACTGGTCGGTGCTGGTCGCCGCCGTCATGGCGATCGTGCTGGCCTGGTCGATCGCGCGGCTCGTCCTGGACGGCTCCTCCACCACCCCGCCGCCGGCACCCAGCCTGGGCAGCGGCTCGGCCGGTACGTCGAACCCCTACGGCAAGCTCGCCCCGGCCGTCCCCGTGACGATCAGCGCCGCCGGCGGGGGAGCCGAGGTCGTCGTACGGGATGGCAGCGGCGACGTGGTCTTCTCCGGCTCGCTGGCCTTCGGCGAGTCGAAGACGCTGCGGGCCTCGCCGCCCGTGCGGATCCAGGCCTCCGACGGCTCGACGACGGTCGCCGTCGACGGCGGCAAGGCGGCGCCGGTCGGCAAGACCGGTCAGGCCGCCCAGCAGACCTACACCGCCGACTGAGCTCGCTCACCCGCCTGCGGGGCGTTGGGATGAACGTCCCGGCGGCCCGCACGGCTATCGTGAACCCCGATCATGACGACTGACACTCAGCACTCCGTGGACCTCTCCGTCGCCCTCGTGACCCTGGGCTGCACCCGCAACGAGGTGGACTCCGAGGAGCTGGCCGGTCGGCTTGCCGCCGGCGGCTTCCGGCTCGTGAGCGACCCGTCCGAGGCGGACACCGTCGTCGTCAACACGTGCGGATTCGTCGAGCAGGCCAAGAAGGACTCCGTCGACACGCTGCTCGAGGCGGCCGACCTGAAGGACTCCGGCAAGGCCCAGGCCGTCGTCGCCGTCGGCTGCATGGCCGAGCGCTACGGCAAGGAGCTCGCCGACAGCCTGCCCGAGGCCGACGCGGTGCTCGGCTTCGACGACTACCCCGACATCGCCGCCAAGCTGCGGGCGATCGTCAGCGGTGAGGCGCACCACCCGCACACGCCGCAGGACCGCCGCCTGCTGCTCCCGATCTCCCCGGCGGAGCGGGACGCCTCGGCCGTCTCGACGCCCGGTTTCGACGATCTCCGCGCCCGCCTCGACGACGGCCCGTGGGCGCCGCTCAAGCTGGCCAGCGGCTGCGACCGGCGCTGCACCTTCTGCGCGATCCCCAGCTTCCGCGGGTCCTTCGTCAGCCGCCGCCCGAGCGACGTCCTCCACGAGGCGCAGTGGCTCGCGCGGCAGGGTGTCAAGGAGCTCTTCCTGGTGAGCGAGAACTCGACGTCGTACGGCAAGGACCTCGGCGACCTGCGGCTGCTCGAGGCGCTGCTGCCCGAGCTCGCGGCCGTCGACGGCATCGAGCGGGTCCGCGTCTCCTACCTGCAGCCGGCCGAGACGCGCCCCGGGCTGGTCCAGGCCATCGCCTCCACGCCAGGCGTCGCGCCCTACTTCGACCTCTCCTTCCAGCACGCCAGCAACGCGGTGCTGCGGCGGATGAAACGGTTCGGCGACCCCGACAGCTTCCTCGGGCTCCTCGACACCGTGCGCTCGCTGGCACCGACCGCCGGCGTCCGCTCCAACGTCATCGTCGGCTTCCCGGGCGAGACCGAGCAGGACCTCGAGATCCTCTGCGACTTCCTCGTCGCGGCCCGGCTCGACGTCACCGGCGTGTTCGGCTACTCGGACGAGGACGGCACCGAGGCGGCCGCCTTCCCCGACGAGCTCAAGCTCGACGAGGACGAGGTCCGCGCCCGCTTCGAGCACGTCCAGGCGCTCGTCGAGGAGCTGAACGCGCAGCGAGCGGAGGAGCGCATCGGCGAGTACGTCGACGTGCTGGTCGAGACCGTCGACGAGGGGACGGTCGGCCGGGCGGCCCACCAGGGCCCCGAGGTCGACGGGACCACCCTGCTGCTGGAGTCGACCGCGACGGTCGGCGACATCGTCCGGGCCGAGGTCGTGGCGACCGACGGCGTCGACCTGGTCGCGAAGGCCGTGTGAGGACCGCACCGATGACCGAGACCCAGGCCAGCAACCTCAACGTTCCCAATGTCCTGACCACGCTCCGGATCGTCCTGGTGCCGTTCTTCGGCTGGGCCCTGCTGGCCCAGGGCGGCGAGGACGCCTGGCTGCGGCTGCTCGCGTGGTTCATCTTCTGCGTCGCCATGATCACCGACAAGATCGATGGCGACATCGCGCGCAAGCACAACCTGATCACGAACTTCGGCAAGATCGCCGACCCGATCGCCGACAAGGCGATGACCGGCATGGCGTTCATCGGCCTGTCGATCGTGGGCGACGTCTGGTGGTGGGTCACCATCGTCGTCCTCCTGCGCGAGTGGAGCGTGACGCTGCTGCGCCTGTCCATCCTGAGCAAGGTGGTCATGGCGGCCGATCAGCTCGGCAAGATCAAGACGACCGTCCAGGCCGTCGCCCTCGCCGGGCTGTGCCTCCCGCTGCGCGACCCCGACCTCGCCGACTGGTTCCACGTGCCGGGCGAGGTCCTGTTCTACGCCTTCCAGGCCTGCCTGGCGGTCGCCGTGGCGCTCACCCTCTGGTCGGGCTACGAGTTCTACGCGAATGTGTGGAAGCAGCGCCACGCGATCCGCTCCGCCTAGCTGCGCGTAGCCCGGGGGGCCCCGAGCCGGCATCGGCAAGACCTGCCGAGGGCCGACGCCGAATGTCGTCGGCACGTTAAAAGTTCGTTCACCTGGGGGATACGCAGCAGCGCCGAGCCGTCGTAGGGTCGCCCAGTCATACGAGGCTCGGGCGGGACGCACGAGCCTTCTTGCTCCATCCCTCGGAGGCGTCATGTCCCGTCGTACCCCCGCTCGCCTCGCAGCGAGCACCCTCGGTCTGGCCCTCGGCGCGGCCGGCCTGAGCATCGTCACCACGTCCGCCGCCGACGCCGCCGACCCGGTCGTCGTCAACCTGGTCGGCATCAACGACTTCCACGGTCGGATCAACGCCAACACCGTCAAGTGGGCGGGAACCGTGGAGCAGGTGAAGGCCCGCGGCACGGCGGCCGACACGCTGTTCGTCGGCGCCGGCGACCTGGTGGGCGCCTCCGAGTTCGCGTCGGCGACCGCCAACGACCAGCCGACCATCGACGTCCTCAACGAGCTCGGCCTGGACGCCTCCTCGGTCGGCAACCACGAGTTCGACAAGGGCTGGGCGGACCTGCGCGACCGCATCATCGCCGGCGGCTCCAACGCCAGCTGGGACTACCTCGGCGCCAACGTCTACGCCAAGGGCACCCAGAACCCGGTGCTCCCCGAGGCGTTCATCAAGGACGTCGGCGGCATCAAGGTCGGCGTCATCGGCGCCGTCACCGAGGAGACCAAGTCGCTGGTCAGCCCGGGCGGCATCGCCGACCTCGACTTCGGGCCGATCGTCCCGGCGATCAACCGGGTCGCCGACGAGCTGACCGACGGCAATCCGGCGAACGGCGAGGCCGACGTCCTCGTGGCGACGGTCCACGCGGGCGCGATCAAGGGCGCCGGGTCGTCGTACGAGGAGCAGGTGCTGCAGAACGGCGAGTTCCGGGACATGGCGCTCAACCTCTCCCCGAAGGTCGACGCCGTCTTCCAGGGCCACACGCACCAGGTCTACGCCTGGGACGCCCCGGTCACCGGGGGTGACCTGCCGACCCGGCCGCTGCTCCAGACCGGCAACTACGGCGACAACGTCGGCAACATCCAGCTGACGGTCGACCCGGCCACGAAGCACGTCCTCTCCTACACCAAGCAGAACGTCGCCCGGGTGACCACGCCCGACGCCGACCTGATCGCCAAGTACCCGGTGCTCAGCCAGGTCAAGACGACCGTCGACGCCGCGCTCGCGAACGCGGCCGCCATCGGCAACCAGCCGGTGGGCTCGGTCACGGGCGACATCACGACGGCGCTGCCGAACCCGTCCCAGCCGCCCGCGGCCGGCGGCACCGGCAACCGCGACGACCGCGGCAGCGAGTCGACGCTCGGTGACCTCGTCGGCAACGCGCTCCGCGACGGCATCCCGTCCGACATCGGCAAGGCCGACCTCGGCATCGTCAACCCCGGCGGCCTGCGCGCGGAGCTCCTCTACGCCGGCGACACGTCGACGAACCCCGCGAACACCGACGGCGTCGTGACCTACGCCGAGGCCAACAACGTGCTGCCGTTCGTCAACAACATCTGGCTCGTCGACCTCAAGGGCTCCTCGCTGAAGAAGGTGCTCGAGCAGCAGTGGCAGCCCGCCGGCTCGTCGCGTCCGTTCCTGGCGCTCGGGCTCTCGGACAACGTCCAGGTCACCTACGACCCCAACGCGTCGGCCGGGTCGCACATCACGTCGGTCACGATCAACGGCCAGCCGCTCGACCCCGACGCGACCTACACGGTCTCGACGTTCAGCTTCCTCGGCACCGGCGGCGACAACTTCGGCGCGTTCACGGAGGGCACCCCGCACGACACCGGCCTCGTCGACCGTGACCTGTGGATCTCCTACCTGCAGAGCCACCCGCACCTGGCGCCCGACTTCGCCCGCCAGCAGGTGGCGGCCACGGGCCTGCCCGCAGCGGTCGGCGCCAAGCAGCACTACGAGTTCACGCTCAGCAAGCTCGACCTGACGTCGGCCGGTAGCCCGGCCAACACCACGCTGGCCATCACGGCCGACCGCGGGCACGGCTCGCTGGTGAAGGTCGGCACCGCGACGGTGTCGGGTGGCGCGGCCAGCGTGTCCTTCGACCTCCCGGCCCAGGTCAAGGACGGCGTGCTCACGCTCGTCGCGCAGCCCAGCGGTACGACCGTCACGATCCCGGTCGCCAGCAAGAAGTAGCACCAGGACCACCTTCGTCGGGGCCGGCAGCGGCCCCGACGAAGGCCGACCACGACCACTACGTCAAACCTCGGAGAACCCATGTCGTCCTCACGCCGCGTCGGCATCGCCGCCGCGCTCGGCGGCCTCGCCGTCACCGCCCTCACCCCCCTCCTCGTCTCCTCGCCCGCGCACGCCAACCCGGGCGGCACCGGGCTCGTCATCAGCGAGGTCTACGGCGCGGGCGGCAACAACGGCGCCGTCTACAACGCCGACTTCGTCGAGCTCTACAACCCGACCGCCTCGGCGCTGTCCCTCAGCGGACTCGCGGTCCACTACCGGTCGGCCAGCGGCGGCTCGGGCGGATCGCCGTTCGCGCTCTCGGGCTCGGTGCCCGCCCACGGGCACTGGCTGATCCAGATGAGCGGCGCGGGCAGCAACGGCGCGGCGCTGCCCACGCCCGACGCGACCGCCGGCTTCAACATGGCGGCGGCCGGTGGCCAGGTGGCGCTGCAGCAGGGCACCGCGGTCATCGCGACGTCCGGCGACGTCAGCACGACGACCGGGCTCGTCGACTTCGTGGGCGCGACCGGCGCGAGCAGCTTCGAGAAGGCCGCCACCAAGTCGGCGGCCACCGCCACCCAGTCGCTCAACCGCACGGCCGGCGGGATCGACACCAACGACAACTCCGCCGACTTCGCTCTTGCTGCGCCGACGCCGACCAACAGCGGAACGCCGGGCGGTGGAGGGGACGAGCCGCCGCCGACCGCTCCGATCGACGCCACGATCGCCCAGATCGAGGGGACCACCGACACCTCGCCGTACGCCGGCGCCGCGGGCGCGCTCGGCACCCAGAACCTCACCACCCAGGGTGTCGTGACGGCCACCTACACCGGCTCGGGCTCCTTCAACGGCTTCTACCTCCAGACGCCGGGGACGCCCGACACGCCCGGTGCCTCCGACGGCATCTTCGTCTTCGGCTCGCAGGCCGCGGCCCTCGTGCACCGAGGCGACAGCGTGCGGATCACCGGCCGGGTCCAGGAGTTCAACGGCCTGACCGAGTTCTCCGTCAACACGCCGGTGACCGACAACCTCGCGGTGCTGCCGACATCGCTCGGCGAGGTCACGCCGCTTGCGGTGAGCGACTGGTCTGCGCTCGACACCGACGCCGAGAAGGAGGCCCACGAGAGCGAGGTCGTCGACCCGACCGCGCTGAAGTTCACCGTGTCCGACAACTACGACACCAACGTCTCGGGCACCTTCGGTCTCGCCGTCGGCGACCACCCCCTCGTCACGCCGACCGAGGTGGCCGATGCGCAGGACGCCGCCGCGATCGCCGCGGCCAAGGCGGACAACGCGGCGCGGGCGATCGCCCTCGACGACGGCTACTCCGGTGACTTCTTCACCAACACGACCGGCAAGAACACGCCGATGCCGTGGCTGACGCTCGACCACTCCGTGCGGGTCGGCGCCTCCGCCACCTTCCACCAGCCGGTGATCCTCGACTTCCGGAAGAAGGAGACCAGCGGCACGGTCTCCGGGGACCCCGCGCAGTGGACCCTCGAGCCGCTCGCCCAGGTGACCGGCACGGGCGACGACGTGGTGTCGTTCTCCGACACGCGGGCCGACAACCTGGCCCCGAAGCAGGTCGGCGGAGACATCAGGATCGCCACCTTCAACGTGCTCAACTACTTCCCGACCACCGGTGACGAGTTCGTCAACCAGCTGGGCGGCAAGTGCACGTTCTACACCGACCGGGCCGGCAACAACATCGCCACCAACCAGTGCGGCTACGCGTCCACCGGCGCCGGCGACGGCCCGCGCGGCGCGGCCGACGCCGCGAACCTCAAGCGCCAGCAGGACAAGATCGTGCACGCGATCAACACCCTCGGCGCGAGCATCGTCTCCCTCGAGGAGATCGAGAACTCGGTGAAGTTCGGCAAGGACCGCGACTACGCGCTCTCCACCCTGGTCGACGCGCTCAACGCCGAGGCCGGCTCGCAGGTGTGGGCCTTCGCGCCGTCGCCCGCAGCGGCCGACCTGCCGTCGCTGGCCGAGCAGGACGTCATCCGGACCGCGTTCATCTACAAGCCCGCCGCGGTGACGCTGGTCGGTGCCTCGCACGTCCTCGTCGGCTCCCAGCCGTTCGCCTCCGCCCGCGAGCCCCTCGCGCAGGGCTTCAAGCGTGCCGGCGCTCCCGACAGCGACGCCTTCGCGGTCATCGTCAACCACTTCAAGTCGAAGGGCTCCGGCGTCGACGACGGCACCGGCCAGGGCAACTCCAACCCCGACCGCGTCGACCAGGCCAACGCCCTGGTCGGCTTCGCGAACGGCGTCGCCGGCGACCTCCACACCGACAAGGTGTTCCTGACCGGCGACTTCAACGCCTACTCGCAGGAGGACCCGATCCAGGTCCTCGAGGGGGCCGGCTACACCGAGCTCAACGGCGCCTTCAACGGCGGAGAGTCGACGTACTCCTTCGACGGCATGGACGGCTCTCTCGACCACGTCTTCGCCAGCCCGGCCGCCAAGGCCTGGGTCACGGGCGTCGACGTGTGGCAGATCAACGCCCAGGAGTCGGTGGCCTACGAGTACAGCCGCTACAACTACAACGCCACGCTGCTCTACGACGACAGCCCGTTCCGCGCCTCGGACCACGACCCCGAGGTGATCGGTGTCGACCTGCCGGAGATCTCCTACACGCCGACCGTCGACGCCGCGGACACCACCGTCGTCTTCAGCAAGGCCGCCGCGGAGGTCGCGATCACCGTGACGGCAGACGGCGTCGTGCCGACCGGCACCGTGTCGGTGCTCGACGGCGACCAGGTCGTCGGCACGGGCACGCTGGTCGACGGCCGGACGGTCGTCACGCTCGCGAAGAAGTCCTACAAGCGCGGCACCTACACCCTGACCGCCGCCTACTCGGGTGGCGGCCGGGTGCTCCCCGGCACGGACACCTTCACCCTGACGGTGACGAACCCGGCCGGTCAGTGATCTCGGGGCCCGGGCCGGTGGTGCCCGGCCCGGGCCCCTTCCAGCCGTCGCTAGCATCGGCGACGTGACAGACCTGGCGAAGCGCGTCCACCTGCTGCTCCGTGCCGAGGGCGGCACGGTCTCCACCGCCGAGTCGCTCACCGGTGGTCGGCTGGCGGTCCGCTTCACCGACGTGCCGGGGATCTCGGAGACGTTCCTCGGTGGCGCGGTCACCTACGCGACCCCGCTGAAGACCTCGATGCTGGGCGTCGACGAGGAGATCGTGGAGGAGCACGGGGTCGTCTCGGCCGAGTGCGCCGAGGCCATGGCCAGCGGCGTCCGGGCGATGACCGGGGCGACGTACGGACTGTCGACCACGGGGGTCGCCGGGCCGGACGCGCAAGAGGGCAAGCCGGCGGGCACGGTCTACGTCGGGATCGCCGGGCCGGGGTTCGTCACCTCCGAGCTCGTGGAGCTGGACGGGGACCGCACCGAGATCCAGGAGGCCTCCTGCGAGGCGGTCCTCGCCGCGCTGGAGGTGCGCCTGCGGGAACAGACTGCTCTCAGGTAGCGTTGGGGCAACGTCAGCGCAGGGTCACCCTGCGGTGGCAGCAGGACAAGGCCCGACGCGGCCCGATGTGAGGAGGCAGTCCGCATGGTGCTGTTCCGTCGACTTCTCGGCGACGTGCTCCGCGCGCAGCGGGTGGAGCGCGGCATGACGCTGCGCGAGGTCTCCGCGGAGGCTCGCGTCAGCCTCGGCTACATCTCCGAGATCGAGCGCGGTCAGAAGGAGGCCTCCTCCGAGCTGCTCGCCTCGCTGTGCGGCGCCCTCGACGTGCGCCTCTCCGACGTCCTGCGTCAGGTCTCCCACGCGGTCGCCGTCGAGGAGGCCGCCATCGCACCGACGCCCATCCCGGTGCGCGCCGCCGGCGCCGAGGTCGTCGCCTCCGCCGCCTGAGCTCCGCGTCACCGCGCAGGCTGGCAGTTGGGGCAGAAGTACGCCGGCCGCGGCCTGCCCTCGCGCCCGCCCATCTCGATGCGGCGGATCGGCGTCCCGCACCGCCGGCAGACCGCCCGCTCGCGGCCGTAGACCGCCAGCGGACCCGGTCGCTCCATCGCCTGCTGCAGCTTGAGCCTGGCCACCCGGACCGTTCGCACCAGGTCGGGCACGTCGCCGACCCGTGTCATCGGGTGGATGCCCATCGTGAAGCCGGTCTCGGCCGCCCAGATCGTGCCGAGGCCGGCCAGGCTGGTCTGGTCGCGCAGCGCGTCGAACACCGGCTCGTCGGGGTGGGTCAGCAGACGGCGCACGGCCTCGTCCTCGTCCCAGTCGGCGCCGAGGAGGTCGGGGCCGAGGTGCCCGACCGCCTCCTCCTCCCCGGCGCGGGGGAGCACCTCCACGATGCCGAGCAGGAACCCGACCGCCTGCGTCGCATCGGTCTCGAGGACCACGCGCGCCATGTGGGCCGGCTTCGGCCACCGCTGCCCGGGACGCAGGGTCGCCCACGACCCATCCATCTTCAGGTGCGTGTGCAGCGTCCAGTCGGCGCCGATGCGGGTCAGCAGGTGCTTGCCGCGGGTGACGGTCCCCGTGACCGGCTGCCCGGCCAGGTCGACGGTGGCGTAGCGGGGCACCCGTACGTCGGTGCGGGTGAGCACACCACCGGTCAGCGCCCGGTCGAGCCGGCGCGCCGTGCGGAGGACGGCGTCACCTTCGGGCATCGCTGATCCGCAGCCCCTTCGGTGTCGCGACGAAGCCGGCCGACTGCAGCGCGTGCCGCAGCGGCGTGTCCCCGGCGCCGAGCAGGCGGTCGCCGTCGGCACGCTCCACCGTCAGCCGGCCGAGCGCACCTCGGCGTACGGCCTCTGCGAGCGCCCCGGCGGCCGGGTCGAGCCGCTCGGGCTCCTCGCTCCAGGTGAGCAGGGTGCGCCCGCCGCGCTCGACGTAGAGCACCAGCTCGCCGTCGACGAGGACGACGAGGGCGCCGGCCTTGCGCCCGGGCCGGTGTCCCGCCGGGCCGGTCGTGCCTGCGCCGTCCTGAGCCTGTCGCGGGGTCGAGGCCGGCCACGGCAGCGCGGCGCCGTAGGGGTTGGCCGGGTCGGTCGCCGCCAACGCCACCGCCACCGGCTTGGCACCGTCGTCGGCGGGACGGCTGTAGGTGCGCAGCCGGTCGACGGATCCGGCAGTGCCGAACTGGGCGGCGCCCAGCCCCTCCACGAAGTAACCGCGCCGGGCTCGGCCGGAGTCCTCGAAGGCGCTCAGCACCTTGTAGACGGCCGCGAACCCGCCGGGGACCCGCTCGCTGACGACCGCGCCGCGCGTGACGACGCCGTGCCGCTCGAGCAGGCGCTCGGCCGCGGCATGGGCGCGCCGGGTCGGATCGGGATCGATCTCGGGCAGCAGCGCCCAGCGACCGGCCGTCTCGGGCGGCCCCGTCCGGGCCGGCATCCGGGCTCGACCACCGCTGAGCCGGGCACGCGGCGGCTGGCGGCGGGTCCGGTGCGCGGGGGTGCCCGAGCCGGTGAGCGCCCGCAGCGGAGCCAGCGTGTCGTTGCCGATCCGGCCGGTCCAGGCGAGGTGCCACAGCACTGCGCTGAGGCGAGCGTCATCCTGGGAGCCGACCGCGTCCGAGAGCTGCCGGAAGAACCATGCGCCACCGGGCGCGAGCGCCTGCAGGACTGCCTCGGCGAGCTCGGCGTCGCGGTGGTCGAGGCCGTCGAGCGGCTCCGGCTCGGGGAGGGTGAGCTCGGCGGTGTCGGCGGCGTGGAGCGAGACCCAGCCGTCGGCACCGGGTAGCGGACCGTGCCCCGCCCACAGCACCTCGCCGCTCGCGGTGAGCTCGTCGAGGTAGGAGGGCTCGTAGTCCACCACCCGTGCGGCCAGCACCAGCGGTTCCAATGCACTCGCCGGGACCGGGCAGCCGGCGAGCTGGTCGACGACGCCCAGGACGCCGTCGATGCCGCGCAGCCCCTTGGAGCTCGCCGACACCCGCTGCCACGCGGGTAGGAAGCGGCCGAGCGTCGCCGGTTCCACCGGCTCGATCTCGTGCCGCAGCCGGGCGAGCGAACGGCGGCGCAGCGTGCGCAGCACGTCGGCGTCGCACCACTCCTGGCCGCCGACCCCGGTCGACCCCATCGTGGCGGCCGGCCGGAACTCGCCGTCGAGCACACGGCCGCGCGCCTCGAGCCGCTGCAGCGTGTGACGCACGACGGCGACCCCGAGCCCGAGCCGGGCCGCCACCTCGTCGGCGGTGAACGGCCCGTGCGTCCGGGCGTAGCGCGACACGAGGTCACCGAGCGGGTCGTCGACCGGTTCGAGGAAAACCGCCGGCACGCCGGGCGGCACCGCCACGCCGAGGCCGTCACGCAGCCGGCCGACGTCCTCGACGACCGCCCAGCGCTCCTCGCCGGCCACCCGCACAGGCACGACGCGGCGGGCGGCGACGAGGTCGTCGATCCACGCGGCCGCCTCGGGGGCCGACCGGTCCCGCACCTCCTCGGTCGTCAGCGGGCCGAGCAGGCGGATGAGGTCGACCACGCCCTCGGCGCCCCGGGCCCGCCGGTCGGGCGCCAGGCGCTGCAGCTCGGCCTCGAGCTCGGCGAGCACGTCGGGGTCGAGCAGCTCGCGCAGCTCGGCCCGCCCGAGCAGCTCGGCGAGCAGACCCTGGTCGAGGGTGAGCGCGGCCGCCCGCCGCTCCGCGATCGGGGAGTCTCCCTCGTACATGAACTGGGCGACGTAGCCGAACAGCAGGGTTCGCGCGTAGGGCGACGGCGCGGTCGTGGCCACGTCGACGACCTGCACCTCGCGGCGCTCGACCCGGCGCAGCAGCGCGACGAGAGACGGCAGGTCGTAGACATCGCGCAGGCACTCACGGACCGCCTCGAGGACGATCGGGAAGGAGGGGTACTGCGCCGCCACCTCCAGCAGGGCCGCCGACCGCTGCCGCTGCTGCCACAGCGGGCTGCGCCGCCCCGGGTCGCGGCGGGGGAGCAGCAGGGCGCGTGCCGCGCACTCGCGGAACCGGCTGGCGAACAGCGCCGACCCGCCGACCTCGGTCGTGACGACGTCCTCGATCTCGGCCGGGTCGAACACGACGACGTCGGCTCCGGGCGGCTCCGCCTCGGTGTCCGGGATCCGGATGACGATGCCGTCGTCGGAGGCGACCGCCTGCCCGTCGACGCCGTAGCGCTCCCGCAGCCGGGCGTTGATCGCGAGCGCCCAGGGGGCGTGCACCGGGGTGCCGTAGGGGGAGTGGACGACCAGCCGCCAGTCGCCGAGCTCGTCGCGGAACCGCTCGACCAGCAGCGTCGTGTCGCTCGGGAGCACCCGCGTGGCCTCGCCCTGCTCGGTGAGGTAGGAGACCAGGTTGCCGGCGGCCCACTCGTCCAGGCCGCCCTCCCGGGCGCGCGCCTCGGCCCTCGCGGGCGGTAGCGCGGCCAGCTCGCGGGTGAACGCGCCGATCGCCTCGCCGAGCTCCGCCGGTCGGCCGAGGCTGTCGCCCTTCCAGAACGGCAGCCGCCCGGGGACGCCCGGTGCCGGCGTGACGAGCACCCGGTCGTGGGTGATGTCCTCGATGCGCCAGCTGGTGGCACCGAGCGCGAACACGTCGCCCACCCGTGACTCGTAGACCATCTCCTCGTCGAGCTCGCCCACCCGGCGACCCGGACCCTCACCGGCGGCGAGGTAGACGCCGAACAGGCCCCGGTCGGGGATCGTGCCGCCGCTGGTCACGGCGAGGCGTTGAGCACCGGGCCGGCCGGTCAGCGTGTCGGTGACCCGGTCCCAGACGATCCGCGGCCGCAGCTCGGCGAACTCGTCGCTGGGGTAGCGGCCCGCCAGCAGGTCGAGGGTCGCGTCGAAGGCGCTCCGTGGCAGCGACGAGTACGGCGCCGCGCGCCTGACCAGCTCGAACAGCTCCTCCGCGCGCCACTCGTCCATGGCCGTCGCGGCGACGATCTGCTGGGCGAGGACGTCCAGCGGGTTGGCCGGGACGCTCAGCGACTCGATCGCCCCGGTCCGCATCCGCTCGACGGCGACGGCCGTCTGGGCGAGATCGCCGCGATGCTTGGGGAACAGGATGCCGCGGGAGACCTCGCCGACCTGGTGTCCGGCCCGGCCGACGCGCTGCAGCGCGCTGGCCACGCTGGGCGGCGACTCGATCTGGACGACGAGGTCGACCGAACCCATGTCGATGCCCAGCTCGAGGCTGCTGGTCGCGACGACGGCCGGCAGCCGGCCGGCCTTGAGGTCGTCCTCGATGAGGGCCCGCTGCTCCTTGGACACCGACCCGTGGTGGGCCTTGGCGATGACGGCGCCGGCGCCGTGGCTCTGCCCCGACTGCGCCATCAGCTCGGCCGGGGGCGCGCCGTCGCGGTCGACGCCCGACGCGATCTCGTTGAGACGCGCGGTGAGCCGCTCGGCGAGCCGGCGGGAGTTGGCGAAGACGATGGTCGACCGGTGCCGGCCGATGAGGTCGGCGACGCGCTCCTCGACGTGGGGCCAGAGGGAGCTGCTCCGCTGCGGGTCGTCGGACTCCTCGTCGTAGTCCTCCGGGGCGGTCATGTCCTCGACCGGCACCACGACCTGGAGGTCCCAGCGCTTGTCGGCGGGCGGCGCGACGATCTCGACCGGACGGCTGCCGCCGAGGAAGCGGGCCACCTCCTCGAGCGGGCGCACGGTGGCTGACAGGCCGATCCGCTGGGCCGGCCGCTCGAGCAGGTCGTCGAGCCGCTCGAGGGTGAGGGCGAGGTGGGCGCCCCGCTTGGTGCCGGCGACGGCATGCACCTCGTCGAGGATGACCGTCTCGACACCGCGCAGCGACTCGCGGGCCCGGCTGGTCAGCATGAGGAACAGCGACTCGGGCGTGGTGATGAGGATGTCGGGCGGCGCAGTGGTGAGCCTGCGCCGCTCGTTGGCCGGCGTGTCGCCCGAGCGGACGCCGACGCGGACCTCCTGCGTCGAGACCCCGAGCCGCTCCGCGGTCTGGCGGATGCCGACCAGCGGGGTGCGCAGGTTGCGCTCGACGTCGACGGCCAGCGCCTTGAGCGGGCTGACGTAGAGCACGCGGGTCCGCTTCGCCTTCTCCGGCGGCGGCTCGGTCAAGAGCCGGTCGACGGCCCACATGAACGCGCTCAGCGTCTTGCCGGAGCCGGTCGGCGCCACGACGAGCGCGTGACGCCCCTTGCTGATCGCCTCCCACGCGCCCTGCTGGGCGGGCGTGGGCTCCGCGAACGCAGCCGAGAACCACACACGGGTGGGCTCACTGAAGCGCTGCAAGGGCATGCCGCCATCTTTGCGCACGGCACCGACAGCGGCCGGCGTACGGCTGCCGATCCCAGCGGCCCGAACTGCTCAGACCCGGTCGCCGCCGGCCGTACGTCTAGCCGCCACCCCTCACCGAGAGCAGACATGAACAACACGACCATGCCCGGGCGCGGTCGCATCGCGGCCCTCGTCCTCGCCGTCGGCGCGCTCGCGCCGCTGACGGTCGCCCTGCCCGCCTCCGCCTCCGCACCTGCGGGCGGGCACCTGGCGCACGCCCACCGGGGCCGGCACACGGGCTGCCGCCGAAGGCGGTGTGGCTCCGCGACGTCTCCCGCTCGTTGAGAGCCGTGCACCCCTACCTGGCCGCACGCGCACGTCAGGGCGGCCGCCTGGCCATCGTCCTCGGGATCGACAACGTCGCCCTGGCCACCCACTACGACTGGCCGAAGGGCGTCCGGCCGACGCTGTCGGTCGCCCGGCCGACGCTGTCGGTCGCCCGGCAGGCCCGCGCCCTCGGCATGGCCGTCTTCTTCGTGACCGGCCGCCCCAACAGGGAGGTCCGGCGGCTCGTCGGCCCGCTCCGGAGGGCCGGCTTCGAGTGGAACGGCCTCTGCGGACGCCCGCGAGGCGTGCGGGTCAGGGTCGCCAAGCAGCGGTGCCGCCAGGCGATCTCGGCACGCGGCTACACCGTCACCGCCAACATCTCCAGTCACCAGCTGGCGTTCTACGGTGGCTACTACGAGCGCGGCTTCATGCTCCCCAACTACGGCGGCCGGCTGACGTAGCTACCTCGGCCACTCCTCGGCCAGGAGGGCGTAGCCGTAGGCATCGACCCACTCGCCCGACCGGTGCAGGGACTCCCTGACCAGGTGCTGCTCGCGGCGCATGCCGAGCCGCTCCATCAGCCGCCACGACGGCTCGTTGTCGGCGAAGCACAGCGCGACGACCCGACGCAGCCCCAGCGGCCCGAAGCAGAGGTCGACGAGGGCGCGGACCGCCTCCGTCGCATAGCCGCGGCCGCCGTACGCCGGGTCGAGCGTCCATCCCAGCTCCGCCTGCGTCCCGCGGGCCCGCTCGGCGATCTCGTGTTGGGCGTAGGCGTCCTCGATCCTGATCATCGTGTCACCGACGACGGTGCCGTCCCGCTCCACCATGATCATCTGGTCGAGGTGACCGCGCTCGATGAAGGAGGCCCGGTGCTCGGCCAGCGTGCCGGGCGCGGCGGAGAGCCAACGGGTGACGGCCGGGTCCCGACGGTAGGCCCAGATCGCCTCCAGGTCCGGCTCCGTGCCGCGTCGCAGGGTGAGGCGGTCGGTGCGCAGCGGCCACTCGACGGCGCCCAGGGGATCGGTGGTCATGGGCACATCCTGCGCGATCGTCGGTGTTCTCGGGCAAGGTGTGCCCGTGGATCTCGTCCTCGACCTCAGCGATCGCGGCGACCGGGCCGGCGCGCTCTACCGCGCGCTGCGCGACGCGGTGCGTGACGGACGGCTGGCCCCTGGCGACCGGCTGCCGGCGAGTCGCGCGCTGGCCGGCGACCTGGGGATCTCTCGCACCACCGTGGCGACGGTCTACGAGCGGCTGGTCGCCGAGGGGTTCCTCGACGCCCGGGTCGGCGCCGGCACGTTCGTCAGCGCGGTCGCTGCGACGCCGTCGCGCTACGCGACGGGAGCGGTGCGGCCACGCCCCGGCTGGCGGTGGGCGCCGGTCCCCGTGAGCGGCGAGAGCGCGGTGCCGGTCTACGACTTCCGGGTGGGGATCCCGGACGCCTCGCTGTTCCCCTTCGACACATGGCGCCGCATCCTCGCCGCCGAGTCGCGGCTGCACGGACACCATCCCGGGGCCTACGGCGGCCCGGCCGGCCTGCCCCGGCTGCGCGAGGCGATCGCCCGGTCGGTCGCCTACGGGCGCGGCGTTCGTGCCGACCCCGACGAGGTGGTCGTGACCAGCGGCACCCAGCAGGCTCTCGACCTGGTCGCGCGGGTGCTCGTCGAGCCCGGTGACGTCGTCGCGGTCGAGGACCCCGGCTATGCCTCGGCGCGCGACCTGTTCGCCTCCCACGGTGCGAGGGTCGTGCCGGTCCGGGTGGACGGCGAAGGGCTCGTCGTCGACGAGCTGCCCGACGAGACCCGGCTGGTCTACACGACGCCGAGCCACCAGTTCCCGCTCGGCGTCGCGCTGAGCCTGGCCCGCCGCCGGCAGCTGCTCGCCTTCGCCGCCAGCCGTGACGCGGCGGTGGTCGAGGACGACTACGACAGCGAGTTCCGCTTCAGCCAGCGACCGCTCGAGCCGCTCCACGCGCTCGACGAGGGCGGCCGCGTGATCTACGTCGGCACGTTCTCGAAGTCGCTGCTGCCGAGCCTGCGCGCCGGCTACCTGGTGGCGCCGGCCAGCGTGATGGACGCGCTGCTGGCCGCGAAGCAGCTCACCGACGGGTTCGGCTCGACCCAGCCGCAGGCCGCGCTGGCGCGCTTCCTCGAGGAGGGGCTGCTGGCGCGGCACGTCCGCCGGGCCGCGAAGGTCTACGCCGAGCGTCGCGAGCTCGTCCTCGACGCGCTGGCCGGGATGCCGGTGGAGGTCGTCCCATCGGCCGCGGGGCTCCACCTCGCCGCGTTCGCCGAGGTCCCGTCCGGGCTCGCGGAGCGGGCGCTGGCCGCCGGCGTGGCCGTCGACACCATCGGTCAGCACCGGATCGGTGCCGGGCGCGACGGCGTGGTGCTCGGCTACGGCGCAGCGCTCACCGAGGCGATCAGGCCGGGACTGGCGCGACTGGCCCGGGCCGCGGGGTGGACCTCCGCCTGACGACCGTCCACACCAGCCCGCCGGCGGCGAACAGCAGCGGCCCGACGACGTGCGTCCCGGTCATCGCCAGGAGTGCGAGGGCGGCGACCAGCGACACCAGGGCGCACCACCAGGCCGGCGTACGGCGCGGGAGGAGGCGCAGCGCGGAGGCGGAGCCGACGACGTAGATGAAGGCGAACGTCCCGGTGGCGAGCAGGAGGGGCGCGTCCGTGGACAGGCCGAACACCGCCATCGTCGCGATCGTGCCGAACGCGGTCACGGCGATGACGGCCAGCGCCCGCCGCGGCACCTCGCCCGAGCCGCTCCCGGCGGCCAGGACGCGCGGCAGTCCGCCGTCGCGGGCGAGCGCCGCGCCCAGCCGCGAGCCGCCGGCGAAGTAGGCGTTGACCGCCCCGAGCGTGAGCAGCACCGCGACGACGGTCGTCACCGGACGGGCGCCGCCGCCGAAGCCGAGCACGAGCAGGTCGGACAGGGGAGCGGGACCCGTGTGCGGACCGAGGACCGCCACCGTGGCGAACGCGATCCCGAGGTAGAGCACGCCCACCACGACCAGCGCGATGGCCGTCGAGCGGCGGATGTCGCGGGCCGGGTCGGCGTACTCGGCGGACAGCGAGGTCAGGACCTCCCAGCCGGCGAACGCCCAGACCAGAAGCCCGGCGGCGCGGCCCACGGCCGTCCAGCCGTGCGGGGCGAACGGCGTCAGGTTGGCGGCGTGGGTGTGGGGGAGCGCGACGAGGACCGCCACGGCGAGCAGCAGCGCGATGGTCGCGGCGATGCCGAGCTGGACCCGACCCGAGATCCTGATGCCGAACCAGTTGAGCACCGTCACGAGGGCGACGATCCCGGTGGTGGTGGCGAGGCTGGCCGCGCGGCCACCGCCGACGGCGTCGGCCACGTAGGACCCGGCGAACCCGGCGGCCGCGGGAGCGCCGACGCCGATGGTCAGGTAGAACGCCCAGCCGACCATGGTGGAGACGTGCTCGCCGAAGGCGAGCCGGGCGTACGTCGACACGCCGCCCCCGTCGGGGTGGCGGGCGCCGAGCGCGGCGAAGGTGGCGGCGAGCGGCACCGAGAGCACGATGAGGGCGATCCACGCGACGAGCGAGGCGGGCCCGGCCTCGGAGGCCGCGAGGGCGGGGAGCGAGATGACGCCCGTGCCGAGCACGGCACCGAGCGTGAGAGCGGCGCCCTGGGCGACGGAGAGGCCGGTGCGAGTCACGATCGGAGACTATGGGTCGGCGGCGGTCTGCCGCGTGGCCAATATCGGCCCGTTCGGATGGACCAATCCGAATCCCGTGTGCGGGCCGTCGGCGGGCCGTCCTAGGGTCGGGACCGTGTCCGACCAGACGTCCATGATCTCCGCGCGCGGCCTGCGCAAGTCCTTCGTGCAGCGCTCGCGCAAGGGCCCGGGCATCGAGTTCGAGGCGGTGCGCGGCATCGACGTCGACGTACGACGGGGCGTGGCCTTCGGCTTCCTCGGCCCGAACGGCGCCGGCAAGTCGAGCACCATGCGGATGATCTGCTGCGTGTCGCCGGTGAGCGGCGGCGAGCTGCGCATCTTCGGACTGGATCCGGCGACCCACGGTCCGGAGATCCGGTCCCGGATCGGAGTGTGCCCGCAGGAGGACACGCTCGACAACGAGCTCAACGTCTGGGAGAACCTCTACGTCTACGGGCGCTACTTCGGCCTCCCGCGTGACGTCGTCCGGGACCGGATCGACGAGCTGCTCGACTTCGTGCAGCTGACCGAGAAGGCGCAGGCGAAGGTCGACGACCTGTCCGGAGGGATGAAGCGCCGCCTGACGATCGCCCGGAGCCTGATCAACAAGCCCGAGATCCTCATCCTCGACGAGCCGACGACCGGCCTCGACCCGCAGGCACGCCACGTCATCTGGGACCGGCTGTTCCGGCTCAAGCAGCAGGGCGTGACCCTCGTGCTCACCACGCACTACATGGACGAGGCCGAGCAGCTGGCCGATCGCCTGGTCGTCATGGACAAGGGCGTCATCGTCGCCGAGGGCTCGCCGCGCGAGCTGATCGAGCAGTACTCCACCCGCGAGGTCGCCGAGATCAGGTTCGGCGTCGGCGAGAACGAAGCGCTGGCCCCGAAGGTCGAGGACCTGGCGGAGCGGGTCGAGGTGCTGCCCGATCGCCTGCTGCTCTACACCGACGACGGCGAGCGGGCGCTCCAGGACGTCCTGGGCCGTGGGCTGCGCCCCGAGACCACGCTGGTGCGCCGGGCCACGCTCGAGGACGTCTTCCTCCGGCTGACCGGACGGAGCCTCGCGGACTGATGGCGACCCCGATGCCGCTCAGCGGCGCCCTGCGACTGGTCGACTACTGGGCCATCGTCTACAAGCGCACCTGGAAGGGTGGCGTCATCACGTCCTTCGTGACGCCGTTCTTCTACATCCTCGCGATGGGCGTCCTGCTCGGTGACTTCGTGACGGCCGACCCCGCGCAGCTCGACGGGGCGCCGTCCTACCTCGCCTTCATCGCCCCGGGCATGGTCGCGGTGCAGGCGATGACGATCGCGATCAGCGAGACGACCTACCCGGTGATGGGCATGGTCAAGTGGCAGCGGATCTACTACTCGATGATCGCCTCGCCGCTCAGCGTCGGCGAGATCGTGCTCGCTCAGCTCGGCTTCGTCCTCGTCCGGGTGCTGTTCTCCTGCGGCGTCTTCCTGGCGGTCCTGGCACCGTTCGGCGTGTTCGAGTCGGTAGGCGGCACCCTCGCGGCACTGCCCGTGCAGCTGCTCATCGGGCTCGCCTTCGCCACGCCCGTGTTCGCGTTCGCCGCCGGACTGGACAACGAGTCGGCGTTCGCCCTGATCTTCCGTCTCGGCATGATCCCGCTGACGCTGTTCTCCGGCACGTTCTTCCCGATCGGCAACCTCGGGCCGGTGCTGGAGGCAGTCGCCCGGGTCACCCCGCTCTGGCAGGGGGTCGACCTCACCCGCATGCTCGTGCTCGGTGACGTCGACTGGGTCTGGGCGGCGGTCCACGTCGTCTACCTGGCCGCGCTCGCCGCCGTCGGCTGGTGGCTGACGGTGCGCCGGCTGACCCGACGGCTGGTGAAGTGATGGCGCTGGTCAACACGGCCGTCACGACCGCCGTGGCGCGGCCGGTGCGTCCCGGCGAGGCTGTCGGCCTGCTGGTCTACCGCAACCTCTTGTCCTACCGAAGGGCCTGGTTCGTCTTCGCGACGGGCTTCCTCGAGCCGGTCCTCTACCTGTTCTCGATCGGGATCGGGGTCGGCAGGATCGTGCACGGCTTCGAGTTCAACGGCGAGGCGATCGACTACCGAGACTTCGTCGCGCCCGGCATGGTCGCGGCGTCCGCCATGAACGGCGCGCTCCTCGACGCCACCTTCGGCTTCTTCTTCAAGCTGAAGTACGACAAGCTCTTCGACCAGATGCTGGCCACGCCGCTCACGACGCTCGACGTGGCCCGGGGCGAGCTGGCCTGGTCGTTGCTGCGCGGCGGGATCTACTCGGCGGCCTTCGTGGTCGTCATGCTCCTCATGGGCCTGGTCGGCTCGTGGTGGGCGGTGCTGGTCGTCCCGGCCGCGCTGCTCATCGGGCTCGCGTTCGGCGCCGTGGGGATGGCGCTGACGACGTTCATGCGGTCGTGGCAGGACTTCGAGTACGTCACCCTCGGCATGCTTCCGATGTTCCTGTTCTCGGCCACGTTCTTCCCGGTCACGGCCTACCCGGACTGGCTGCGCTGGGTGGTGGAGTGCACACCGCTCTACCGCGGCGTGGTCCTCTGCCGGGAGCTCACGACCGGTGCGCTCTCGTGGGGCTCCGCCGTCTCCGTGGTCTATCTGGTCGCGCTCGGGGTGGGCGGGCTGGTCGTCGTCCGCCGGCGCCTGGATAGGTTGTTGCTGAAATGAGGCACACGGAGTTCTGGGCACGGATGGAGAAGGCCCTCGGGCCCGGCTACTACGACGTGTGGGCCGACCAGTACGTCATGAGCGAGCTCGGCGGCCGGACCGCGCGACAGGCGCTCGACGCGGGGTTCACCCCCAAGGAGGTGTGGCGCGCGGTCCACCACGCCCTGGAGCTTCCGCCCAGCGAGCGCTGACCACCGACACGCCGCGAAAATGGATGGGTCGAACATCTGTTCGGGCTAGTGTGATTCCACACGCGGCGCTCTGGTCGAGGATTTCCACAGGCCCGACGAGCCGTATCGAAGGTTGTCGGCGGTCCCGTCTAGCGTCACGCACGACGACACGGAACCCAACCAACGAAGGCACGAGGCAAAGTGGCAAAGGCTCCCGGACCCAAGGTCCAGGCGGGAAGGAACATGATGGCTGGTGGAGGAGACCGCGAGAAGGCGCTCGACGCCGCGCTCGCCAACATCGAGAAGCAGTTCGGCAAGGGCTCGGTCATGCGACTGGGTGACGATTCCCGTGCTCCGCTCGAGGTGATCCCGAGCGGCGCGATCGCGCTCGACATCGCGCTCGGCATCGGCGGCCTCCCGCGCGGCCGCGTCGTGGAGATCTACGGTCCGGAGTCCTCCGGTAAGACGACGGTCGCCCTCCACGCGGTGGCCAACGCCCAGCGCAACGGTGGTGTCGTCGCGTTCATCGACGCCGAGCACGCGCTGGACCCTGAGTACGCGAAGGCCCTCGGCGTCGACACCGACGCCCTCCTGGTCAGCCAGCCCGACTCCGGTGAGCAGGCGCTCGAGATCGCCGACATGCTGATCCGCTCGGGCGCGCTCGACCTGATCGTCATCGACTCCGTGGCGGCGCTCGTGCCGCGCGCCGAGATCGAGGGCGAGATGGGCGACAGCCACGTCGGTCTCCAGGCCCGACTCATGAGCCAGGCGCTCCGGAAGATGACCGGTGCCCTCAACGGCGCCGGCACGACGGCGATCTTCATCAACCAGCTCCGCGAGAAGATCGGCGTCATGTTCGGCTCGCCCGAGACCACGACGGGTGGACGGGCGCTGAAGTTCTACGCGTCGGTCCGTCTCGACGTGCGCCGCATCGAGTCGCTCAAGGACGGCTCCGACGTGGTCGGCAACCGCACCCGCGTCAAGGTCGTGAAGAACAAGGTCGCCCCACCGTTCAAGCAGGCCGAGTTCGACATCATGTACGGCAAGGGCATCAGCCGTGAGGGCGGCCTCATCGACGTCGGTGTCGAGGCGGGCCTCATCCGCAAGGCCGGCGCGTGGTTCACCTACGAGGGCGACCAGCTCGGTCAGGGCAAGGAGAACGCCCGCACCTTCCTCAAGGACAACCCCGACCTCGCCAACGAGATCGAGAAGAAGATCCTCGAGAAGCTCGGCGTCGGCCCGACCGTCGACAGCCCCGAGGGCGTCGAGCTGCCGGCCGACCCGATCGGTGTCGATGACTTCTGATCCGTGGACGAGCGGTGAGGCCCCCGACCCTTCGCCAGGCTCAGGCCGACGCTGGGTCGGGGATGTCACCCTCGGCGTGGACGTGTGGACCCGGAGGGGCGCCGACGCGGTGCCCCCGCCGGAGGACGAGGTCGCGCAGGGGCCTGACGCGGACGCCGAGGCGGTGGCCCGCAAGATCCTGCTCGACCAGCTGACGGGCCAGGCGCGCAGCCGGAAGGAGCTCGCGGACAAGCTGGCCAAGCGCAACGTGCCCGACGAGATCGCCACCGGCCTGCTCGACCGGTTCGAGGAGGTCGGGCTGGTCGACGACCAGGCCTTCGCGCGACTGTGGACCACCAGTCGCCAGTCGTCCAAGGGGCTCGCCCGGCGGGCACTCGCCCAGGAGCTCCGCCGCAAGGGCGTCTCCGAAGAGGTCGCGCGCGAGGCGCTCGACGAGCTCGACCCCGCCGACGAGGAGGCCGCGGCCCGGTCGTTGGTGCAGCGCAAGCTGCGCTCGATGAGCCGATTCGACGACACGACGAAGGCGCGACGCCTGCTCGGGATGCTCGCGCGGAAGGGCTACCCCTCCGGTCTCGCGATGGCTGTCGTGCGGAGCGAGATCGCGGACATGCCAGAATCCGAGGCGTGACACTCCTCGACAAGCTGCGCGTCCCGCCCGGACCGGTCGACCTGTCGTCGTACTCGACGTCGGCGACTCGCGGATTCAAGGGTCGCAAGCAGGACGGCGAGGAGCGACTGGCCGAGCTCGGTCCCCGGCTGCTCGACCTGCAGACGAAGCTCTTCGCCCATCGGGGGCGGTCGGACGCCAAGCGGCTGCTGCTCGTCCTGCAGGGGATGGACACCTCGGGCAAGGGCGGCGTCCTCAAGCACACCATCGGCCTGGTCGACCCGGTCGGCGTGCGGATCACGTCGTTCAAGGCGCCGACGGCCGAGGAGCGCGCCCACGACTTCCTGTGGCGGATCGAGCGCGCCGTGCCGGAGGGTGGCTACGTCGGCGTCTTCGACCGGTCGCACTACGAGGACGTCCTCATCGGACGCGTCCGCTCGCTGGCTCCGCCCGACGAGATCGAGCGCCGCTACCAGGCGATCAGCGACTTCGAGCGGCGGCTCGTCGACGACGGCACGGTGGTCGTCAAGTGCATGTTGCACATCTCGCCCGCGGAGCAGAAGCAGCGGCTCCTGGCGCGCCTCGACGACCCGACGAAGCACTGGAAGTACAACCCCGGAGACGTCGACGAGCGCCAGCTCTGGGATGCCTACACGGAGGCCTACGAGATCGCGCTCGAGCGCACCAACGCCGAGCACGCGCCGTGGTTCATCGTGCCGAGCGACAAGAAGTGGTACCGCAACTACGCCATCGCCGAGATCCTCCAGGAGGCGCTGGAGTCGATGGGGCTCGACTGGCCGCCCGCCGACTTCGACGTGGCGGCCGAACGCAAGCGGCTCGCCGAGGACACCATCGGGGAGCGGGACGCGTGACGCTTCCGGTCGTCCGCGTCACCCGCTACGTGACGCCGCTGCGCGAGGGCGGCAGCCTGCCCGGCATCGTCGAGGCCGACGACCTCGGCACCTACGTCTGCAAGTTCCGCGGCGCCGGCCAGGGGTTGCGGGTCCTGGTCGCAGAGGTGATCGTCGCCGGCCTGGCCCGCGCGCTCGGGGTCCCGACCCCTGACCAGGTCGAGCTCGAGCTCGACCCGGAGATCGCCCGCTACGAGGCCGACGAGGAGGTCCAGGACCTGCTCAACGCGAGCAGCGGCGCCAACCTCGGTATCGACTTCCTGCCCGGCGCGTTCGGCTACGACGCCGCCTACGAGCCCGATCCCGAGCTCGCCGGTCGGGTGCTCTGGCTCGATGCGCTCACCGCCAACGTCGACCGCAGCTGGCGCAACCCCAACCTGCTGGTCTGGGGCGGCACGATGCAGGCGATCGACCACGGGGCCTCGCTCTACTTCCACCACTCCTGGCCGGGAGCTCCGGGCAGCCCGGAGCGGTTCGCGGCCCAGCCCTACGACATCTCGGAGCACGTGCTGCGCGGGTTCGTCGAGCAGGCTCGTGATCAGGACAAGGCGCTGGCCGGCCGACTCGGCGACGACGTGCTGGGCGCCGTGCTGGCCGCCGTACCCGACGGGTGGCTCGAGCCGGTGCCGGGTGCCGAGGACGCGGCCGCGCTGCGCGAACGCTACGTGACGTTCCTCCGAGCACGGCTCGACGGTGGGCGGGGGTGGCTGCCCGCATGAACCCCTACCAGTACGTCGTCCTGCGCTGCGTGCCTCGCGTGGAGCGTGAGGAGTTCGTCAACGTCGGGGTCGTCGTCTACTGCCCCGAACAGCAGTTCCTCGGCTGTGCCTGGCGGCTCGACGAGGAGCGGCTGCGCGCGCTGGCGCCCGAGCTGGACCTGGCTCACGTGCGAGCGGCGCTGGCGGCCGTCGAGATGGTCTGCGCCGGCGAGGCGCACAACGGCTACGGCGAGGCCACCCGCGCCACGGCGTACGGCGTCCGCGTCCTCGGCGACACCCAGAGCTCGCGCTTCGGCTTCCTCAAGGCGCCGCGCAGCACGGTCCTCCAGCCCGGCCCGGTCCATGGTGGCGTCACCGTGGACGCCCCGGCCGAGCTGGAGCGACTGCTCGCCCGGCTCGTCGGCTGACCCCGGCGCGACGGGTCAGGGAGAAGTCGCAGCCACTGCCAGGGCGCCTTGCCGACGTGGCCGCGCAGCCAGCGCACCGATCCCAGGACGCCGTCGACGTGGTCGGCCGTCGTGCTCTGGACCGAGGCCCTCAGGGCGCCGCCGCGGCACGTGAGCGTGAGACGTCCGGGTCGGCTGGCCGGGACAGAAGGAAATGGCCCCCTAGACCGGGACGAGCTCCACGGCGCCGACCGCGTAGCGGGCCAGGATCGTCCGGGCCAGCTCCGGGTGGGCGCCGAGCGGCTCGGCCACCGCGATCGCGCCGGCCTCGAGGGCCAGCTCGGCCGCTCGGTCCGGCAGCGAGCCCGGCGCCAGGAACAGCGAGGCCACGGCGATGTGCCGGCGGCCCTCGGCGCGGAAGGCACGCACCGCCTCGCCGGTCGCCGGCGGCGCGGCCGAGGCGTACGCGGCGACGACCGGGAGCTTGTGGTGGGTGCCCCAGAGCCGGGCGAGCCGCGCGACCGAGGCGTTCGCGAGAGGGTCGCTCGAGCCGGCCGCCGCCAGCACCAGCGCGTCGAGCTCGCGGACCCGCGCCTTCTTGAGGGCCGCCCGGAGCCGCTCGTCGATGATCTCGAGCAGCCGCGTCTCGTGACCGAGGACCGCGGTGGCGCGGATCTTCACCGACGGGTGGCGCTCGCCCGCCGCGGCGACGGCCGCCGGCACGTCGACCTTGGCGTGGTAGGCCTCGGTGAGGAGGAGGGGGACGACCACGATCTCGTCGTGGCCCTCGCGGACGAGCTTGTCCACGACCTTGTGGAACCCGGGGGAGGAGAGGTCGAGGAAGGCCTCGGCGATGCGCAGGTCGGGGCGCATCGCGCGGACCTCGTCGACCAGGGCGGTGATCGTCGCCGCCGAGCGGGGGTCGCGCGACCCGTGCGCCAGGGCGATCAGAGCGGGAGCAGCCATGGTGTGCCGCCTTTCGTGCTGCGAGAGGGGCTCAGGGGAGCCCGGTGGGAGAGATCAGGTGTGGATGCCGCACTCGGTCTTGCCGGTGCCGGCCCAGCGCCCGCTGCGCGGGTCCTCGCCGGGGGCCACTCGGCGCGTGCACGGTGCACATCCGATGGACGGATAGCCGTCGTAGACGAGCGGGTTGACGAGCACGCTGTTCTCGGCGATGTAGCGGTCGACCTGCTCGTCGGACCATCGGGCGATCGGGGAGACCTTGACCTTGCCCTTCTTGGCGTCCCAGCCGACGACGGGCGCGATCACCCGGTTGTGCGTCTCGGCGCGGCGCAGCCCGGTCGCCCAGGCGTCGTACCCGTCGAGCGCCTCCTGGAGCGGCTGCACCTTGCGCAGCTTGCAGCACAGGTCGGGGTCCGTCTTGTAGAGGTCCTTCCCGTACGTCGCGTCCTGCTCGGCGACCGACTGGACGGGGGTGATGCTGATCAGGTTGACGTCCAGCGTCGCGGCGACGGCGTCACGGGTGCCGATGGTCTCGACGAAGTGGTAGCCGGTGTCGAGGAAGACCACGTCGACGCCTGGCACGACCTTCGCCGCGAGGTGGGCGAGCACGGCGTCGCCCATGGACGACGTGATGCAGAAGCGCTCGCCGAACGTGGCGGCTGCCCACTCGATGATCGTCTCGGCCGGCGCGAGCTCGAGCTCGGCGCCCCAGTGGGAGACCAGCTCCCGGAGCTCCTCGGGCGAGCGTCCCTCCGTGTGCGCGCCCTTGAACTCGCGGGCGGCGAGGGTGGTCGCGGTGCTCATGCCGTCACCACCTCCAGGACCTTGTCGCCGCGGACGAGCGTCTCGTCGGCGCGCAGGACCCACGTCGTGAACGTCTCGCCGGCCTCGCGGTCGGCCAGGTAGTTCTCCACGAGCGTGCTGACGTAGTCGTCGAGGTCGACGCTGGCCACCTTGTGGGCGCGGAGCTTGCGGCCGAAGTTGGCCTGCAGCCCGACGGCGCCGCCCAGGTGCACCTGGAAGCCCTCGACCTGGTCGCCGTTCCGGTCCACCACCAGCTGGCCCTTGAGCCCGATGTCGGCGAGCTGGGTCCGGGCGCACGCGTTCGGGCAGCCGTTGACGTTGACCGTGATGGTGGCGTCGAGCTCCGGGAAGCGGCGCTCCAGCTCCGCGATCAGGTCCGCCGAGCGCTGCTTGGTGTCGACGATCGCGAGCTTGCAGAACTCGATGCCCGTGCAGGCCATCGTGTTGCGCCGCCAGTTCGACGGCCGCGCAGAGAGCCCGATCCCGTCGAGCGCCGCGACGAGGGCCTCGACCCGGTCGGGCTCGACGCCGATGAGCACGATCTTCTGGTACGGCGTCAGCCGGGCGCCTTCGACCCCGTACTGCTCCATCAGCTCGGCGAGCTGGGTCAGGAGCGTGCCGGAGATGCGACCGACGACCGGGGCGACGCCGATGTAGCGACGCCCGTCCTTCTGCTCGTGCACGCCGATGTGGTCGCGGTAGCCGAGCGGCGACGCCGGCGACGGGTTGGTGGTCAGGGGCTGACCGAGGTACTCGTTCTCCAGCACCTCGCGGAACTTCTCGGTGCCCCAGTCGGCGACGAGGAACTTCAGTCGCGCCTTGGAGCGCAGCCGGCGGTAGCCGTAGTCACGGAAGATGCCGGCCACGCCCGCCCACACGTCGGGAACCTGCTCGAGCGGGACCCAGACACCGAGCTTTCCGGTGAAGTGCGGGTTGGTCGACAACCCGCCACCGACCCAGACGTCGAAGCCGGGGCCGAGCTCGGGGTGGACGGTGCCGACGAAGGCGACGTCCTGGATCTCGGGGGCGACGTCGTGCTGCGGGTGGCCGGTGATGCCCGTCTTGAACTTGCGCGGGAAGTTCGAGAACCGCGGGTCGCCGATGTAGCGCCGCTTGATCTCCTCCAGCGCCCAGGTGCCATCGATGATCTCGTCGGCCGCGACGCCGGCGACAGGGGAGCCGAGGAAGCCACGCGGGCTGTCGCCGCAGGCCTCGAGCGTCGTCAGGCCGACCTCGAAGAGCTCGTCCCAGATCGTCGGGACGTCCTTGATGTCGACCCAGTGGTACTGGATGTTCTCGCGGTCGGTGACGTCGGCGGTGTCTCGGGCGAAGCGCTGGCCGATGGTGCCGAGCACCCGCACGGCCTGCGGCGGGAGCAGCGCGCCGTCGGTGCGCACCCGCATCATGAAGTAGCGGTCGTCGAGCTCCTCCTCGCCCAGCGACGCCGTCTTGCCGCCGTCGATGCCGGGCTTGCGCTGGGTGTAGAGACCCATCCAGCGGAACCGGCCGCGCAGGTCGGCGGGGTCGATGGAGTCGAAGCCGCGCTTGGAGTAGATGTGGAGGATCCGGTCCCGCACGTTGAGCGGGTCGTCGTCCTTCTTGGACTGCTCGTTCTTGTTGAGCGGCTCGGTGAAGCCGAGCGCCCACTGGCCCTCGCCCCGCTTCGGGCGGGGGATCTCGGTGCGCTTCGCGAATGCGGGCTTGTAGCGCAGGTCAGGCATGAGGGATCACGGTCCTTCGCTGAGAGTGCGCCGCAGCGTGGGCGGCGCAGGCAACCGTCGGTGGAGAAGAGGTCGGGGGAGGTCAGCGAGGCCAACACATCATGCTGCGGGTGCGCCCGAAGTCCACGTGGCGACGAACCACGAGGTGCGCATGAGTTGCAGCAGTGACCATGTCAAGGAGTCTCAGGGTTCGGACCGCCGTCCCACAACTCCAGATCTCGTGATGTGAGATCGATGCCCACGATACGAGACGGTAGCCGTTCCTTGCCCCGTGGGCTGCGACCCAGGTCACACCGCGTCCGGCCCTCGGGAGAGGATTGGTCGGCCCCCGCGACCGTCACTAGGCTCAGCCCCATGGCCGACGTCAACGCCCTCACGAGCAGTGCTTACTCCCAGGCTCTGGAGGTCATCGCCTCCGTGGAGCCCCGCGTCGCCGAGGCCACTCGGCAAGAGCTCGCCGACCAGCGCGCCTCCCTCAAGCTCATCGCGAGCGAGAACTACGCCTCGCCGGCCGTGCTGCTGACGATGGGCACCTGGTTCAGCGACAAGTACGCCGAGGGGACGGTCGGGCACCGCTTCTACGCCGGCTGCCAGAACGTCGACACGGTCGAGGCGCTGGCCGCCGAGCACGCGCGCGAGCTGTTCGGCGCCGAGTACGCCTACGTGCAGCCGCACTCGGGGATCGACGCCAACCTGACCGCCTACTGGGCGATCCTCGCCCACCGGGTCGAGGGTCCGTGGCTGCAGAACGCGGGCGTGAAGAACATGAACGACCTCTCCGAGACCGAATGGGAGAGGCTCCGCAACGAGCTCGGTAACCAGCGCCTGCTCGGCATGAGCCTCGACGCCGGCGGTCACCTCACGCACGGCTTCCGGCCGAACATCTCCGGCAAGATGTTCCACCAGCAGCAGTACGGCACCGACCCGGAGACCGGCCTCCTCGACTACGACGCGCTCGCCGCCAAGGCCCGCGAGTTCAAGCCGCTCATCATCGTCGCCGGCTACTCCGCCTACCCGCGCCGGGTGAACTTCGCGAAGATGCGCGAGATCGCCGACGAGGTCGGAGCCACCCTGATGGTCGACATGGCGCACTTCGCCGGCCTGGTCGCCGGCAAGGTCTTCACCGGCGACGAGGACCCGGTCCCGCACGCCCACGTGGTGACCAGCACGTCGCACAAGTCGCTGCGCGGCCCGCGCGGTGGCTTCATCCTGGCCACCGACGAGTACGCCCCGTCCGTCGACCGCGGTTGCCCGATGGTGCTCGGCGGCCCGCTCTCGCACGTGATGGCGGCCAAGGCCGTCGCGTTCGCCGAGGCCCGCCGCCCGGAGTTCCAGACCTACGCGCAGGACATCGCCGACAACGCCAAGGCGCTGGCCGAGGGTTTCCTCAAGCGTGGGGTCAAGCTCGTCACCGGTGGGACCGACAACCACATCGTGCTGCTCGACGTGTCGTCGCTCGGCATCACCGGTCGGCAGGCGGAGTCGGCGCTGCTCGACTCCGGCGTGGTCACCAACCGCAACTCGGTCCCGTCCGACCCCAACGGCGCCTGGTACACCTCCGGCGTCCGTCTGGGCACCCCTGCCCTGACGACCCGTGGCCTCGGTGCCGACGAGTTCGACCAGGTCGCCGACCTGATCGTGAACGTCCTCAAGAGCACCTCGCCGGGCACCACGTCGGCCGGCGCACCGTCCAAGGCGTCGTACGTCATCGCCGACGGGGTGGCCGAGAAGACCAAGGCCGCCGCCGCCGAGCTGATGGGCAGGTTCCCGCTCTACCCGGGCCTCGACCTCAGCTGAGCCGGCCGCAGCCCATCCGGGCGAGCACGCGGTCGAGGGCCTCCGTCACGAACGTGGCGGAGGCCTTCGTCATGACGAGGGGCGGCTTGATCTTGAGGACGTTCTTGTGGTCGCCGGTCGGCTGCACGATGCAGCCCTCGTCGAGCAGCGCCTCGCAGACCCGGTGCGTCAGCTCCGTGGCCGGGGTGAACGACTCCCGGTCGGTGACCAGCTCGACGCCGAGGTAGAGGCCGAGGCCGTGGACGGCGCCGATGACGTCGTACGTCGACCCGAGCGCCTCCAGCCCGGCCTTGAGCGCGTCGCCCACGGTCGTGGCGTTCTCCTGCAGGTGCTCGCTCGCCATCACGTCGAGCACCGCGAGGCCGATCGCGGAGCTGACCGGCGACCCACCGGCCGACGAGAAGAAGCTGCCCTCCGCCGCGAACGCCTCGGCGATGGGGCGCGTCGTGATGACGGCGCCGAGCGGCTGCCCGTTGCCCATCGCCTTCGCCACCGTGATGATGTCGGGCACCGCGCCCTGCTGTTCGAAGCCCCAGAAGTGGTGGCCGAGGCGGCCGTAGCCCATCTGCACCTCGTCGCTGATGCAGACGCCGCCGAGCGCCCGGACGCGGTCGAAGACGCCCACGAGGTAGCCGTCCGGGAGCAGCACGCCGCCGCCGTTGCCGAAGATCGGCTCGAGGATCACGCCGGCGATCCGGTCCGTGTCGAGGCCGGCGAGCTGGGCGTCGAGGTCGGCGAGGTAGCCGGCGGCCGCGCGCGGGCCACGGTGGGTACCGCGGATCGCGTTCGGCGCGTCCATCAGCTCGACCCAGTCGGGCCTGGTCCCGAGGGCACGGGGGTTGTCGCCGAGGCTCGTCGTGATCGCGTCGGAGGCGAGGGTCCACCCGTGGTAGGCCTCCCGGGCGGCGAGGATCCGGGGCCGGCCGGTCGCGGTCGTCGCCAGTCGCAGGGCCAGGTCGACCGCCTCGCTGCCGCTGTTGACGAGGAAGACCTGGTCGAGGCCGTCGGGCGCCAGGTTCGCGAGCCGCTCGGCCAGCTCCACGGCGGCGCCGTAGTGGAACCGGGAGTTGGTGTTGAGCAGCGACCACTGCCGCGCCGCCGCGGCCGTGAGTGCGGGATGGGCGTGGCCGGTGGTCGCGACGTTGTTGACGGCGTCCACGTAGACCTGGGCCCGCGTGTCGACGAGGTGCTCGCGCCAGCCGCGCTCGATCTGGGGCGGTGCGTCGTAGTAGTGCTCCTGGACCGTCGCGAAGAAGGCGTCGCGCCGGGCGAGCAGGCCGGCCGGGTTGGGCTCGCGGGCGGCCACGTCGACCCCCAGGACCGGCGACGGGTCGGGGGAGAGGCGGCGCCAGACGTCGGCCGCGTGCGGCGTGACGAACGCGGGCGGGCGGCCCGGCAGCGCGCTCACCTGGATGCTCACGACCGGCGCGACGGTGGCGCCGTCCGCGTCGACGCCGTCGACGAAGACCCCGGGCGGCGCGGCCGCGAGCCGCGTGCCGAGCGGCAGCGCGACCTGGACGCCGAGCGCGAGGACCTTGCTCGTGTTGCGGCGGGCCAGCGGCGTGGCCCGGGTGAGCCGGTACTCGCCGTACCGCGTGACGCTGCCGGGCCGCAGCAGGCGCCCCTCCACGTCCGGGTCGAGCCACGCGCCGTCGTCGAGCAGCGGGCTGGTGGTCGAGAGGTCGAGCGGGGTCAGGTCCGCGTCGAGGAGGCGGGGGAGCGGCGGCGGGGTCAGCTGCTGCCCGCTGGCCCGGACCAGCCAGGTCAGCTCCTCCGCGTCGAGCGCCGCGGCCCGCTGGAACGCACCGACCTCCTCGGCCTGGCGCGCCTCGGTGTAGTCGTTGCCGCCGTCGAGCGCCACCTGCTCGGCGCTGCTGGCGACCAGGACGCCGGTGCGCAGGACGACCAGCGGCCAGACGGCGGTCAGCTCGGCGTCGGTGAGCGGGGCCTGCTCGGTGAACGCCCCGACGACCGCGAGCACGGCCGTCACGTCATCGGCCGTCTTGCCCAGCACGCTCGTGGCGGTGACCGCGAGCTCGGCGGCACGCCAGCTCGTCATCACGTCGCCGAAGTCGATCACGCCGACCGACCCGGTGTCGTCGAGCACGGCGTTGTCGTCGGTGAGGTCGCCGTGGATCACCTGCTCCGGCAGCTCGGCGGCGACCGACCGGAGCCGGGCGGCGGCCGCGTCGGTCGCCGCGAGGAGCTCCGCGCTGACCGATCGGGGCAGGTGGGACTCGAGGGATGCCAGCACGTCGCTCGCGACCCGGAGGTCCCACTGGGTACGCCGGCGTGTGCCCGGGTGGGAGAAGCCGGCGAGCGCCGCGGTGAGCGCGCCGGCGGTCGCGCCGAGCAGCCGGCAGTGGTCGAGGTCGAAGCCGTCGAGCTCGAGGAGCGGCGTGCCGTCGACGTAGGTCAGCACCCGCGCGAGCAGCCGCTGCCCGCCGACCTCGACCGTCTCGACCGTCGCCCCGGCCAGCGAGGGTACGACGGCCGGTGCTCGCAGCCCGGCATCGGCCGCGGTCGCGAGCGCGGCGTTCTGGGCGTCCACCTCCGCCGGTGCCGCCGCCGCGTTGGCCACCTTGAGCACGACCGTTCCGGTGGACGACTCGATCCGGAAGTTCCGGTCCTGCTGGCTGCCGAGCTCGAGCACGGGCCCGGTCAGCCCCCAGAGCCGAGCGGCGATCTCCGCCGCCTCCTCGCGGTCCACCACCGGCCGCGCCAGGCCACCCAGGTCGGTCATGTGCGGATCATGCCGCACGGCCGTCATGGCTGGAACACGACCTCCACGGAGGCGGGGTCGCCGGCGGCTCCCTGACCCGACCCCTGCGGGCTTCACTCGGAGCGCGACGCTAGTCGGCGTCGAGGCCGCGCTCGATGGCGTAGCGGGTGAGCTCGACCCGGTTGTGCATCTGGAGCTTGCGCAGGGTGTTCTGGACGTGGTTCTGGACCGTGCGGTGGGAGAGCACCAGCCGCTCGGCGATCTGGCGGTAGGACATGCCTTTGGCCACCATCCGCAGCACTTCGGTCTCGCGGTCGGTCAGCGCCGGCTCGGCCGGGTCGAGCGGCGTCTCGGAGCGGCGCTGGAACTCGCCCAGCACCAGTCCGGCCAACCCCGGCGTGAAGACGGGGTCGCCCTGCGCCACCCGGCGTACGGCGGCCAGCAGCTCCTCCCGCGACGCCGACTTCACCAGGTAGCCGGTGGCGCCGGCGGTCACCGCGGCCAGGACGTCGCCCTGCTCACCGGAGGCCGACAGGACGAGGACCCGGACCGACGGGTCCTGGCGGACGATCTCGCCGGTGACCTCGACGCCGTCGGGAGCCGGGATCTGCAGGTCGAGCACCACCACGTCCGGACGCGCCGCCGGGAAGCGGGCGAGCGCCTCACGGCCGTTGGCGGCGACCGCGACGACCGAGTAGCCCGCCTGCGCCAGGTCGCGCTCGACGGCGTCGCGCCACAGGGGTTGGTCGTCGACCACCATCACGCGGACCACGGCGGCTGCCTCCACGGCGCTCACGACGCGGACCCCAGCGGCGCGGCGACCCGCGGGACCACGAACTCCCACTCGGTGCCGAACGACCCGGTCACCAGGGTGGCCGTGCCCCCGAGGTCGGCGATCCGCCCCCGGATCGACTCGCTCACGCCGAGCCTCCCCTGCGCGACGGCCTCGTCGAGCCGGCCGGTCGGGATGCCGGGGCCGTCGTCACGCACGGAGAGCTCGACCCGGTCCGCGAAGGCCTGCAGCAGCACCCACGCCGAGGCGTCCTCGCCGACGTGGCGCCGGACGTTGTCCAGGCAGGCGCGGGTCGCCGCGACCAGCTCGTCGGACACGGCGGCCGGCAGCTCGACCGGGAACGCCGGCGCCGACACCGTGACGCACGCGGAGCGCTCCAGCCGGGCGAGCTCGGCGACCAGGTCGACGTACTCACGGGGAAGGGCGGCGTCGGCGGCGTCCTCGGCCCGGATCAGGCCGCGCAGCTGCCGCTCCTGCTCGCCCGCCAGCCGGCCGAGGTCGGCCAGGTCGCCGCCCAGCTCGCGGCCGCGGCGCTGGACGAGCGCCAGCACCTGGAGGACGCCGTCGTGCACGGCGCGCGCGAGGCGGGACCGCTCGGCGGCGATCGCCGCGGCGCGCTCCGCCTCGTCCCGCTCGGTCGCCATCCGCTGCAGGGACCCGCACATGTAGCCGACCATCACGCCCCCGATGACCAGCAGGAACGCGTTGCCGTAGTCGGACCCGTCGACGTCCTGCCGGGCGAGGTCGGCCGACGCGAGCAGCACGCCCGCCACGAGGCCACCCGTCGTCCGGTAGGCGATGCCCCACGCGACCAGGGCCGCGATGACCCAGTAGCCGGGGAGGCTCATGCTGACGTCGTCGCCCTTGACCCACGGGGTCGCGAGGAGCAGTGCGAGGCTGAGCCCGACGTCGGCGACCAGCAGCGCCGGGGTGCGGCGCCGCGGCGCCGCGTAGGCCCAGGTGGCGAAGCCGGTCCACAGCGCCATCACGACGAGGCAGGCGGCGCCCGCGATCGGGCGCTCGAAGCCGTGCGCCCGGACGACGCTCATCGCGACGGTGTTGCCGAGGAGCACGACCCGCAGCACGGCGACGGCGCGGAACAGCCGGTCGTCGACGGCTGTCGCGGCGGGCGACGACCAGGGGCTCACAGGTCGAAGTGTGCAGCAGAACCTGAGTATCCGTACGGATCTCAGGGGAGGTGGCGCCGGCCGAGACTCGACGCATGGACACTCCCACCACCTCGAAGAACACCACCGCCTTCTTCGCGCAGTCGGCCATCGCGTTCGGCTCCGCGCTGCTCGCCATGCTCATCGCCATCTACTACCTGCCGGGCGAGGGCTGGCCGAAGGCCTTCCTCGCCCTCGGCACGCTGTTCCTCACGACGTCGTCGTTCTCGCTGGCCAAGTGCGTGCGGGACGCGCAGGAGAACCAGTACGTCGTCTCCCGCCTCGACCAGGCCCGCGTCGACCGGATCCTCGCCGACCACAACCCGTGGAAGGACGCGGGCTGACCGCTCCGGGACCGGGTCCCGGGCCCTGGCACAGGATCCGTGCCGGCTGTGAGACTCGCCGGCATGGTTCCTGTCCGCCGGACCGCGCTCGTCGCCGGCATCCTCTACCTGGTCACGTTCGTCGCCTCGATCCCCGCCGTGTTCCTCCTCGACCCGGTGCTCAACGACGCCCACTACATCGTCGGCTCCGGGTCGGAGGGTCGCGTCGTGCTCGGCTGCCTGCTCGACATCGTCAACGCGGTGGCCTGCGTCGGCACGGCCGTCGCGCTGTTCCCGATCGTCCGGCGCCAGAACGAGGGCATCGCCCTCGGCTTCGTCACCTCCCGGATGTACGAGGCCGCGGTCATCATGATCGGTGTCGTGAGCCTGCTCGGTGTGGTCACCCTGCGCCGCGACGGCGCGGACGGGGCCGACACGGACACGATGGTGTCGGTCGGACGCGCGCTGGTCGCCATACGCGACTGGACGTTCCTGCTCGGGCCGAGCCTCGCGCCCGGGTTCAACGCGCTGCTGCTCGGCTACCTCATGTACCGCTCCGGGCTCGTTCCTCGCGTCATCCCGCTGATGGGCCTCGTCGGCGGGCCGCTGATCATCGCGGCCACCGTGGCGCGGATGTTCGCCGGTCAGGACCGGCTCATGGTCCTCGCCGGCATCGCGACGGTCCCGATCTTCCTCTGGGAGCTCTCCCTCGGCCTCTACCTGACGTTCCGGGGGTTCCGGCCCTCACCGATCACTGCAGGGCTCGCCGTACCAGCCTGACGGCCTCCTCGGTGTCGAGCCCGAGCGCCCGCACTCGCTCGGCGTACGCCGCCGCGGCGGCCCTGGCCTCGCGGTCGACGCCCGCGCCGGCCACGAAGCTGCCCGCCCGGCCGCGGGTCTCGATGAGCCCGGCCTGCTCGAGCTCGCGGTAGGCCCGGGCGACGGTGTTGGCGGCGACCCCGAGGTCGTCGGCCAGCCGCCGCACCGTCGGGAGCCGCACCCCGGCGGCGAGCTCGCCGGTCTCGATCCGCTGCGCGTACGACGCGCGGATCTGCTCGAACGGCGGCTCGGTGCCCAGTGGGTCAACGGTGATCACGCGGACATCCTTCACGCCTCGGCGCGGACGCGCGACGGGATGGCGAACCAGGACACGACGGCGCCGCCGGCGAGCAGCCCGGCGCAGACGAGCATCGCCCGGTGGAAGGAGTCGTCGAAGACGCCCGGATCGGCGTACTCCGCGCCGTGCAGGCCGACCGCGATCGGCAGGGCGGCGACGGCCAGCAGCGACCCCGCCCGGGCGACCGCGTTGTTGACGCCGCTGGCGATGCCGGCATGCTCGTCCGGTGCGGCGGCGAGCACCGTCGCCGTCAGCGGCGCCACCATGATCGCCAGGCCGAGCCCGAACACCACGACCGCCGGAAGCACGTCGAGCGCATAGCTCACGCCCGGGCCGATCCGCATCATGAGGAGCGTGCCGACCGCCATCACGGCAGGCCCCACCGTCATCGGGATCCGCGGTCCGATGCGTTGCGCGAGCCGTCCGCCGACCGGCGCGAGGAAGAGCATGATCACCGTCATCGGGACGAACGCGGCGCCCGCGGCCAGCGCGCCGTAGTCGCCCACGGTCTGCAGCTCGATCACGACGAAGAAGGTGAGCGCGCCGAGCGCGCCGTAGACCAGCAGCGTCATCGCGTTCGACGCGCTGAACGTGGCGTTCCGGAACATCTCCAGGCGCAGCATCGGCTCCGGCTCGCGCGCCTCGACGAGCACGAACCCGACGCCCGCGGCAAGGCCGCCCACGGCAGCGATCCAGCCACCGACGCCGCCCCACTCGATGAGCGCGTACGTCGTCCCGCCGAGGGCGAGCGCGGCGAGCACCGCGCCGGCCACGTCGAAGCGTGAGGAGGCGTGCGGGTCTCGCGTCTCGGGCACCGCGCGTACGGCGACCAGCACCGTGACGGCGGCGATCGGCAGGTTGAGCAGGAAGATCCAGCGCCAGCTGGCGTACTCGACCAGCCCGCCGCCGACGAACGGACCGATCGCCGCGGCGATGCTGCCGAGTCCCGACCACGCGCCGATCGCCGGCGCCCTGTCGTCGGGCGCGAAGGCGCCCTGGATCATGGCCAGGCTGCCCGGAGTGAGCAGGGCGCCGCCGATGCCCTGGAGCGCCCGGGCGGCGATGAGCACCTCCGGGCTCGGTGCCATCCCGCACAGCAGGGACGCCGCTGCGAACCACACCACACCGACGACGAACACCCGGCGGCGGCCGAACCGGTCGCCGAAGGAGCCGCCGAGCAGGATCAGGCTGGCCAGCAGCAGGAGGTAGGCGTTGGTGATCCACTGCAGGGCGGCGAGGCTGGCGCCGAGGTCCTTGCCGATCGTGCGCAGGGCGACGTTGACGACCGTCCCGTCGAGCATCGCCATCCCGGAGCCGAGGGTGGCGGCGGCGATGACGGCCCGTCCGACGGGTGTGCCCATCCGCACGGCCGAGGTCTCGGGAAGGGTCACGCGGGAGACGCTAGACCCTGGTGGAGTCGTCATGTGAGGCTCGACCCCGTGGTGGGCAGCGATGTGACGGACGCCGTGGTCGTGGGAGCGGGCCCCAACGGGTTGACCGCCGCAGCGGTGCTCGCGCGTGCCGGTCTCGCGGTGCGTGTCTACGAGGCGGCCGACACCGTCGGCGGGGGCGCGCGCACGCGGGAGCTGACCGAGCCCGGCTTCCGGCACGACCCGTGCTCGGCGGTGCATCCGCTCGGCATCGGATCGCCGGTCTTCGAGGCGCTCGACCTCGGGCGGCACGGACTCGAGTGGCTGCAGCCGGAGATCCCGATGGCCCACCCCTTCCCCGACGGTACGGCGGCCGTGCTGGCCCGGTCGGTGGAGGAGACCGCAGCCTCGCTCGGCCCCGACGCCCGCGCCTACCGCCGGCTGATCGGCCCGCTCGCCGGGCGGTGGGACGAGCTGGCCGGCGACGTCCTGCGGACGCCGTGGGCGGCCTGGCCGGAGCACCCGCTCCGGCTCGGCCAGTTCGGCCTGCGAGCCGGCATACCGGCAGCGCTCCTGGACCGGATCTTCCGCGGGGAGAAGGCCCCGGCCATCCTCGCGGGGCTGACGGCGCACTCCATGGCCCCGCTCACCTCGCCGGTGGGGACGGCGATCGCCACCGTCTTCGCGGTCACCGCGCACTCGTCCGGCTGGCCGATGCCGCGCGGCGGGTCCCAGTCGATCGTCGACGCGCTGGCAGCCGACGTCGTGGAGCACGGCGGCGAGATCGTGCTCGGGCACGAGGTGCGCAGCCTGGCCGAGCTGCCCACCGCTCGGGCCTACGTCCTGGATGTCTCGCCCACCGCACTGGCGCGGATCGCCGATGGACGCCTGCCGGCCCGGTTCCGCTCGAGGCTGGAGCGCTACCGCTACGGCCCCGGCGTCTACAAGATCGACTACGCGCTGACCGAGCCGGTGCCCTGGACGGCGGAGCAGTGCCGCCGCGCGGGGACCGTCCATCTCGCGCCCACGTTCGGCGCGGTCCGCTCCGCGCTGTCGGCCGTGCGGGCGGGCCGCGTGCCGGACCCACCGTTCCTCATCACCGCGCAGCCGACGCTGGTCGATCCCTCCCGCGCGCCGGCGGGCGGCCACACGTTCTGGGTCTACGCCCACGTGCCCCACGGCTTCGACGGCGACCTCACCGAGGCGATCGAGCGGCAGCTCGAGCGGTTCGCGCCGGGGTTCCGCGACGTCGTACGGGCCCGGCACGTGACCAGGCCGGCCGACCTCGAGGCGGGGAACGCCAACTACGTCGGCGGGGACATCGCGTGCGGGAGCGCCGCGGGGCTGCGGCTGGTCGCGCGGCCGCACGCGAGCTGGACGCCGTACGCGACGCCGGACCCGACGGTCTACCTGTGCTCCTCGGCGACGCCGCCGGGGCCGGGCGTGCACGGCATGTGCGGCTACCACGCCGCCCGCGTCGCGCTGCAGCGGCGGTTCGGGACCCGGATCCCGGTCGTTCCGACCCACCGCTCCTAGGGCACCAGGGGAGGGTGGACTGGTTCGTCGCCGAGCACAGCTGGCTCGCCCGTGCGCTCTTCCAGCGCTCGCTCGCGGCCGTCTACGCCGTCGCCTTCGTCGCGGCCGCCCGCCAGTACCGCGCGCTGCTCGGCGACCACGGCCTGACCCCGGTCCGCCGCTACCTGAGGGCAGTGTCGTTCCGGCGGTCGCCCAGCCTCTTCCACCTGCACCACTCGGACCGGACCTTCCTCGGCGTCGCCTGGGCGGGGGCCGCGCTGGCAGTGGCGACCGTGGCCGGTCTGACGGACGTCGTCCCGCTTCCTGCGGCGATGGCCGTCTGGGTGGTCCTCTGGCTGCTCTACCTCTCGATCGTCAACGTGGGGCAGCGGTGGTACTCCTTCGGCTGGGAGTCCTTGCTGCTCGAGACCGGCTTCCTCGCCGTCTTCCTCGGCAACGACGACACCGACCCGCCGCTGCTCACCCTCCTCCTGCTCCGGTGGCTGCTGTTCCGTCTGGAGTTCGGCGCGGGGCTCATCAAGATGCGCGGCGACCCGTGCTGGCGCGACCTCACCTGCCTCTACTACCACCACGAGACCCAGCCGATGCCCGGTCCGCTCAGCTGGTACTTCCACCACCTCCCGAAGCCGCTCCACCGCGCGGAGGTGGTGGCGAACCACGTCACCCAGCTGGGCGTCCCGTTCTTCCTGTTCCTCCCGCAGCCGGTGGCCGGTGCCGCGGCCGCAATGATGATCGTGACCCAGCTCTGGCTCGTCGCGAGCGGGAACTTCGCCTGGCTCAACTGGCTCGCCATCGTGATCGGCTTCTCGGTGCTGCCCGATGCCTGGCTCGCGCCGCTGCTCCCGGGCTCGGCGACCCACGCGTCGGCCGGCACGCCGGTCCTCTTCGCGGCGGTCGTCTGCGCGCTCACCGCGGTGGTGGTCGTCCTCAGCTATTGGCCGGTCGCCAACCTGCTGTCGCGGCGGCAGCTGATGAACACGTCCTTCAACCGGTGGCACCTGGTCAACTCCTACGGCGCCTTCGGCAGCATCACCAAGCGCCGCTACGAGATCGTCATCGAGGGCACGAACGAGACCGCCTGGGGACCGCGGACCGACTGGCGGGAGTACGAGTTCCGGGGCAAGCCCGGTGACCCGCGCCGGCGACCGCGCCAGTTCGCGCCCTACCACCTGCGGCTGGACTGGCTGATGTGGTTCGCCGCGCTCTCACCGGCGTACGTCGACCCGTGGTTCGCGGCGCTGGTGCAGCGCCTGCTCGAGGGCGACCGGCAGGTGTCCCGCCTGCTGCGGCACGACCCGTTCCGCGGCGAGCCGCCGCGCTACGTGCGAGCCTCTCTCTACCGCTACCGGTTCACCACCCGGCGCGAACGGGCCGACACCGGCCGATGGTGGGCGCGCGACCGGGTCGGCGACTTCCTGGAGCCGGTCCGGCTGCGGGGCTCGCGCATCAGTCGCTGACTCAGGAGCGCATCCGCATCGACTCGCAGACCCCCTGCACGTCCACCTCGTGGGAAGTCCCATCGAGCGAGCGCATCGTCCCGGTGTAGCGACCGTAGAGCTGGAAGTAGTCGATCGCGAGGAGCCCGAGCTGGTGCTTGACGTCCTTGCGGCCGTCGGGTGTGAACGTGACGTCGAGCCGGCGGTCGGCCGAGCGGATCCGCCAGGGTGCGAGGTCGTCGGGCGATGTGGGGGAGAAGTCGATGTCGGCCAGCGGCTCGGCCGCGCCGGGCACCCAGAGGCACGACTCCTCCTGCTCCCCGGGCAGCTCGGGGCGGCGCGCGAAGTTGGCGCCGATGATCTCGCCGGCCGGCGTACGGCTGGCGAACGTGCCCCAGACCCACGTGGTGCGGTAGGGCAGGAACGACTTGTGCTCGTCGAGGATGGCGAGGTCACGGCTCGGGTCGAAGACGATCTCGCGGTCGCCGACCCGGAGCGCTCCGGACACGGGGAAGACCGCCTTGTGCGTGTACATCGCGCCACCCGGGAGCCGTGAGCTGACCGACAGCGCGGGAGAGGCGGCGGACCCGTCGACCTCGAGGACGCCCGAGAGGGCCGGCTCGGACCCGGTCGCTGCGATGTCGACCGTGATCCGGTGCACCGAGCCATCGGCGGCCAGGTCGTAGCGGATGCCGTAGCCCTTCGCCGCGATCTCCGGGCGGCTGCCCCACAGCGCCCGGGGGATGCCGAGCGACCCGCCGCGGGCGTTGCGAGCGTGCTGGTGCAGGGCGCCGGAGGCCTTGTCGCGCACGTAGATCTCCGAGCTGGCGAGGTAGTGCGCGTCCTGCAGGATCATCGACGAGTAGATCTCGGGGTGGACCAGCGTCCAGCCCAGCCACTCCTTCAGCCGCAGCCACCGCCAGCGGCGGGCGGCGCCACCGAACTCGTCCAGCGGGTTGGCGTCGGTGGGGCGGTTCGCGAAGCGGCCGTAGTGCCGGGCGCCGTTCTCGACGAGCCGGTCGATCTTCTCCATGGCGGGAAGATAGCGGCCCGCCGCCGCCCTCAGCCGAAGGTCTCCACGACGCGCTCGGCCAGCAGTGCGAGGCCGACGACGACCATCGCCACGCCGGCGATCCTGGTCGTCGCCCGCGCCGCACCCGGCCGGGCACCGAGGACGCGGTCGGAGGCGTACCCGAGCGGGAAGTAGAAGGTGGCACACGCCGCGATGAACACCGCGCCCAGCGTCGCGAGCTGCACCGCGACCGGCCAGCCCGCGGACGGGCGCGTGAACTGCGGGAGCACGGAGAGGAAGAGCAGCAGACCCTTGGGGTTGAGTGCGCTCACCCCGGCGCCACGCACGACGTAGCGCAGCGGCGAGGCACCGGCCACCATCTCCGGGCCGCCGTGCCCGATCTCCGCTCGGCTCCGCAGGGCCTTGGTCCCGAGGTGGACCAGGTAGGCGGCTCCACCGACGGTGAGGACCAGCAGCGCCGTGGACGAGCCGGCGACCAGCGAGCCGACGCCTGCCGACACGACGAGCGTCACGGCCGCATAGCCCAGGAGGAGGCCCCCGACAGCGGGCAGCACGACGCGGTCGCGCACGGCAGCGGCGAGGATGTAGGCCCAGTCCGGACCGGGCACCATGATCAAGGTGAACGCGACGAGCGCGAACCCGAGCACTGCAGACGCTGGCATCGATCTCCCTCCTTCTTCAGGAAGGTAGGAGAGTTCGGCGAGAATGTGCTGTCCGGATCTGGCTGCGGGCGGGGGGCGCGGTGGAAAGATCATCGCCATGGACCGACTCGATCGCGAGATTCTTGCGCAGCTCCAAGCGGACGGTCGGCTGAGCCTGACCGATCTGGCCGCGCGCGTCGGCCTCACCGTCTCTCCCGCGCACCGCCGGGTGCGCGACCTGGAGCGGTCGGGCACCATCTCCGGCTACCGCGCCATCGTCGACCCGCAGGCGCTCGGCCTCGGCTTCGAGGCACTCATCTTCGTCACGATGCAGCAGGAGGACCACGACACCGTCCGCGCCTTCGAGGAGGCCGTCGCGGCGATCCCCAGCGTGCTGCTCGCCCAGCGCCTCTTCGGCGACCCGGACTAACTGCTGCGCGTGCGAGCCACTGATCTCGCGGCCTACACCCGTCTCTACGACGAGGCGTTGTCCGTCCTCCCGGGCGTCCAGCGGCTCAACTCGACGCTGGTCATGAAGAACATCGTCATCGACCGGCCGTACCCGATCGAGTGACGCGTGCTCAGAGGGGCGCCAGGAACGCGAGGACCCGTTCGGTCGCCCGGCGGGCAGCCTTCTCGTCGTGGTCCGGATGGCCGGCCTCGGCGAACAGGTGGCCCGACCCGGGATAGACGAAGAGCTGAGCGTTCGGCACCTCGGCGACGTACTCGCGCTCGGCCTCCGGCTCGCGGAACGCGTCGACCTCGCCGACGTGCGCCTGCGACCGTACGCCGGCCGGCCACGCGGCCTGCCACCACGAGGGCGCGATCGCGCCGTAGAGGAAGAACGCGCCGCGCGCGCCCGGCCTGCCGATCACCTGCTCGGCCGCCCGGGCCGCGCCCATCGACATCCCGCCGTAGACCAGGTCGTGCGGCATCGCCGACACGATCTCGGCCGCCCTCGCGGCGAGCAGCTCCTCGCGCAGCGTCTGGGCGTAGGCGACACCGTCGTGGACGTCGGTGAACGTGCGGCCGCCGAACAGATCGGGCGTCAGCACGGTGTGCCCGGCCTCGCGCAGGACCTCGGCGAAGGAGCGCACGCCGTCGGTCAGCCCGCAGGTGTGGTGGAAGAGCACGATCTCGGCCACGGCGCCAACCTACGCGCAGCCGGGCCCGTCCGGTGGCGGCCAGACGGGTGGAGGCGTCCGCGGTGAGCCGCGAGATACCGTCGACCCGTGAGCGAGCCCGGGCAGAACCTCGCGGTGCCGGCAGGCCCGGGCCTGCCGTCCGGTGCCACCATCCCGGCAGCGGAGCTCGTCGAGCGCTTCTCGCGGTCCCCCGGACCGGGTGGGCAGTCGGTGAACACCACCGACACCAGGGTCGAGCTCCTCTTCGCCCCGGCGACCTCGACGGCGTTCACCGACGCCCAGCGGGCTCGTCTGCTCCGCAACCTGGCCGGCGTGATGACGCAGGGGCAGGTCTCCGTCGTGGCCTCGGAGCACCGGTCACAGCTCCGCAACCGCATCGCGGCCCGTGACCGCCTGGTCGCGCTCCTGCGGGAGGCGGCGGCACCGCCCCCGCCGCCGCGGCGTCCCACGAAGCCGAGCCGTGCCTCGCAACGCAGGCGCGTCGAGGCGAAGAAGCAGCTCGGACGCACGAAGGCGCTCCGCGGCCGCGTGCGGGACGAGTGAGCGCGGGATCGCGGGTCACGCGCCGCCGACGGTCCCACCGCCGACCGCGACCGGCGCGGGCTGTCGGCGCTCCGAGCCCGCGGGCCGCTCCGGCAGGTCCCGGATCCGGCCGACCGGGCTGAACGGCATCGTGAGGACTGCGGCCACGTGCACGGAGAGCATGACCCCGATCGCGGCGCGGACCCCGATCTGCTGCCCGAGCCAGCCGGCGGTCAGCGCCGACACCGGCATGGCCGCGAACGCGATCGTCTGGTTGATCGTGCTCACTCGACCGAGCAGCTCCTGGGACACGTAGCGCTGCCGCCAGGTCGTCCGGATGACGTTGCTCGCCACGATCGCGGTCTCGCTGACGAGCAGCCCGGCGACCATCCAGCCGAGCCCTGCGCCGCCGGTCGCCAGCGGTACGAGCAGGATGGAGCACGAGGCGAGCTGCAGGAGCATGTCGCCCCGCGCCGAGCCCACGCGGCGGGCGATGCTCGGGCCCAGGAGGGCGCCGATCACGCCTCCGAGCCCGATGATCGCGAGCACGACTCCGATGGTCGCATCGCCGGCGCCGACGTCGTCGACGAGGAAGAGCACCTGCAGAGTGGTCAGCCCGGTGAGGCCGAAGTTGGCGGCCAGCGCGAGGAACGGGAAGTAGCGCAGGATCGGGTCGCTGCCGACGACGCGCAGCCCGACCCGGATGCGGCGCAGGAACGGCTCGCGGCCGTCGTCGGCGCCCGCCCGAGGCTTCAGGCGCGCGAGGCAGGCCGCCGAGACGAGGAAGCTGACGGCGTCCAGCACGATCCCGCCGGCGGCGGTCACCGCGGCCGCGAGGCCGCCGGCGAGGCCGGGACCTGCGATCTGGCTGGCGGACTCGGTGGCGAACAGCCGCGAGTTGGCCGCGCCGAGCTCGTCGGGGTCGACCACGCGGGTGATCAGTCGGGGAAGCGCGCCGCGGAAGACGACCGAGCAGCACCCGATCACGAAGGCGACCGTGACGAGCCCCGGGACCGTCAACGCGTCGCCCGCGGCGAGGAACGGGACGCTCGCCGCGGCGAGCGCGGCCACCAGGTCCGCCACGAGCATCGTCGCCCGCGGCGGCAGCTGGTCGACCAGCGCACCGGCCGGCAAACCGAGGAGCAGCCATGGCAACCAGCTCGCCGCGGTGAGCAGGCCCATGGCGCCGGGCCCCGCCTCGAGCTGGGTGGCGGCGACCAGGGGCAGGAGGACGCCGGTCGTCGCCGTACCGACGAGGCTGACCGCCTCGCCGGTCCAGAAGAGCCGGAACTGGGTGGAGCGCATGCCGACACGCTAAGATCCGCAAATCGAGTTGCGCAACTGTATTTGCTAGAGTCGGACCATGCGTGACGGTGGGCCCGGCGACGTCCGGCAGATCGATGACGTCCGCGCGCTCGCGGCGCTCGGCAACCCGGACCGGGTCCGGCTGCTGGACGCGCTGGCCGTGGGCGGCCCGGCCTCCACGTCGGCGCTCGCCGACGCGCTGGACCTGGCGACCGGCAGCATCTCCCACCACCTCAAGGTGCTGAGCGAGGCGGGCCTGGTGAGACCGGCGGCGGCCGACGACGCCGACCGGCGCGTACGTCGCTGGGAGCTGGCGTCACGCGGCACGCGGTGGAACCCCGGACAGTTCCGCGGGCAGCCGGCGGAGGAGGCGGCGGTGGTCTCGGCGCAGGGTGTCTACCTGGCGCGCCAGTTCGACCAGGCACGAGCCTTCCTGGAGCAGCAGGAGCCGCCCTGGGACGACGCCGCCTACGCCGGCCACTTCTGGCTTCGGCTCACGCCCGACGAGCTGGTCGAGCTCGGCCGAGAGCTCAACGACCTGCTGCTGCGCTGGCGGCGCCGGGAGGTCCCGGACGACGGTGGGGAGCAGCGGACGACCGTCCTCGCGATCGCCCGGGCGTTCCCGGCCGAACCCTGACGACCGCTGACGACCGCTGACGACCGCTGACGACACCTGACGACCCCTGACGAGCGAGAAGGAGCACAGACCATGCCCGCCAACCCCCTCGGGCGCGCGCTGCGCAACCGGCGCGCCGGCCACCACACGCTCGCCTGGACGCGTGCGGACCTGCAAGCCCCGGAGAGCTTCACGCTGACCAGCCCGGCCTTCGACCACGGCGCCCCCATCCCCGGCCGCTACCAGGGCAGGATCTTCGGCCCGAACATCTCGCCGCCCCTCGACTGGACGGCGCCGCCCGCCGGCACGCAGGAGCTCCTGCTCGTCGTGCAGGACCCGGACGTCCCGCTGCGGAGGCCCGCCACCCACGCGCTCGCGGCGGGGATCGACCCGGCACTGGGCGGCCTCCCCGAGAACGGGCTGGCCGACCCCAGCCCGGTCCGCGGACTGCGGCACGGCAAGGGCGCCCTCGGGCGTCGGGGCTGGGCCGGGCCCATGCCCGTCCGCTCCCACGGACCGCACTCCTACGTCTTCCAGCTCTTCGCCTCCGACCAGCCGCTCGACCTGCCCGAGCGCTTCACCCTGGCGCAGGCCCGCGACGCCCTGGCCGGACACGTCGTCGCGCGCGCCCGGCTCGAGGGCACCTACGAGATCAGCTAGCGACGAGCGGAGTCGTCCGGGCCACGATCGCGGCCAGGTCGCCGCCGTCGAGGGCGCCGTACGTCCCGTCGTGGGCGGACCCCAGGCGCGAGGCGCAGAACACGTCGGAGACCGCTGCCGGTGCGTGGCGGACCAGCAGGGAGCCCTGCAGCACCGCGGCCATCCGCCCGGCCAGGCGGCGCGCCGAGAGCTCCATGGCGTCGGGGGACAGCGAGCCGAGCATGGACAGCAGCGAGTCGATGGCGGCGTCGAGCCGCGGATCGGCGCCGCGGGCGCGGCCGACCTCGGTGAGATAGGCGTCGAGCACCTCGGGCTCCCGCGACAGCGCGCGCAGCACGTCGAGCGCGTTGACGTTGCCCGACCCCTCCCAGACGGAGTTGAGGGGCGCCTCCCGGTAGAGGAGCGGCAGGCCGGACTCCTCGACGTAGCCGTTGCCGCCGAGGCACTCGAGCGCCTCCGCGACCAGTCCGGGCGTGCGCTTGCAGACCCAGAACTTGGCCAGCGGCAGCCCGATCCGTCGCAGCGCTGCCTCGTGGGGGTCGGAGAGCCGGTCGACGGCGGATGCCAGCCGCAGGGCGAGGGCGGTGGCGGCCTCCGACTCGACGGCCAGGTCGGCGACCACGTTCTGCATGAGCGGCTTGTCGGCCAGCAGTCCGCCGAAGGCCGAGCGGTGCGCCACGTGCCACGAGGCCTCGGCGACAGCCCGTCGCATCAGCGAGGCGGACCCCAGCACGCAGTCGAGCCGGGTGGCCGCGACCATCTCGATGATCGTGCGCACGCCACGGCCCTCGTCACCGAGCCGTAACACGATCGTCCCGTCGAACTCCAGCTCCGAGGACGCGTTGGACCGGTTGCCCAGCTTGTCCTTGAGTCGCACCACGTCGAGGCGGTTGCGGGTGCCGTCGGGCAGGACGCGGGGGAGGACGAAGCAGGTCAGCCCGCCCGGCGCCTGGGCGAGCACGAGGAAGACGTCGTTCATCGGCGCGGACGTGAACCACTTGTGCCCGTGCAGGGTGTAGGTGCCGTCGGTCGACGTCGGGCGGGCCTCGGTGATGTTGGCCCGAACGTCGGACCCGCCCTGCTTCTCGGTCATGCCCATGCCGGCGAGGGCACCCAGCTTCTCCTGCGCCGGCCGTACGCCGGGGTCGTAACGGCGCGAGGCCAGCAGCGGGGTCCACTCCTTGGCGAGCGCGTCGTCGGCGCGCAGCGCCGGGACGGCGGCGTAGGTCATCGAGATCGGGCAGCCGTGCCCCGGCTCGGTCTGGGACCAGGCGAAGAAGCCGGCGGCGCGGCGCACGTGGGCGTGCGGGTCGCCCTCTGCCTGCTGCTCCCAGGGGGAGGCCGCCAAGCCGTAGCCGACGGCCCGCTCCATCAGCCAGTGCCACGACGGGTGGAAGGCGACCTCGTCGATCCGGTGGCCGTAGCGGTCGTAGGGGGTGAGCACCGGCTCGTGCTGGTTCGCCAGCATGCCCTGCTCGCGCGCCTCGACGGAGCCGGCCTCGAAGCCGAGCGGCACGAGCGACTCGAGCGTCTCGTCGGAGGCGTGCCGGACGACCGCCTCGGACAGCGCGAGATCGGCCGTGACGACGTTGTGGCCGGCCAGCAGCGGGGCTTGGTTGAGGACGGTGCGGATGCCTCCGCGAGATGGCGCGGTCATGCCACTACCGTAGTGGCGTGCCCGACGATCAACGCGCCGACGCCGCCTGGAGAGGCTCGGTCGACGACGCACCCGGCGCCGGTCGCGTGGCGCTCCCCGAACACGTCCGCTCGCCCTGGTGGCACCTGAGCCGCCGGATGCTGTTCGCCCTCGGGATCCTCGTGTTCGTCGTGGCCATCGTCTACATCGACCACGCGTCCTACCGCGACGCCAACGGCGACGACCTCAGCCTCATCGACGCGATCTACTACACGACCGTCACGCTGAGCACGACCGGCTACGGCGACATCGCGCCGGCGTCCGACCACGCCCGTCTGATCAACGCGTTCATCATCACCCCGGCTCGCATCGCCTTCCTCGCGCTGTTGATCGGCACGACCATCGAGGTGCTGGCCAGCCGGGGTCGGGAGCAGATGCGGGTCGCCCGCTGGAGGAAGAAGATGAGTCATCACGTCGTCGTCGTCGGCTACGGCACCAAGGGGCGCAGTGCCGTCGACACGCTGCTCAACAACGGGCTCCGGCGCGAGGCGATCGTCGTCGTCGACCCCAGCAAGGGGGCTCTCGAGGACGCCCACGCGGACGGCCTGGCCGTCGTCACCGGCAACGCGACGCGCCGCGACGTCCTCAACCGCGCCGGGGTCGCGACCGCCGACCAGGTCATCATCACCACCGACCGCGACGACACCAACGTGCTCACCACGCTGACCGTGCGTCAGCTCAACCCGGAGGCCTGGATCGTCACGGCGGCCCGCGAGCAGGAGAACGCGCCGCTGATGAAGCAGTCCGGCGCCAACTCGGTGATCACGTCCTCGGACGCGGTCGGCCGCCTGCTCGGCCTCTCGTCGCTGTCGCCGACGCTCGGCTCCGTGATGGAGGACCTCCTCACGTACGGCGAGGGCCTGGAGGTCGCCGAGCGCGACCTGCTCGTCAGCGAGGTCGGCAAGCAGCCCCAGCAGCTGCCCGACCAGGTGATCGCGGTCGTCCGGGACGAGCGGGTGTTCCGCTACTTCGACCCGGTCGTCACCCAGCTCGCGCGCGGAGACCGGCTGATCGTCGTCCGGCCCGCGAAGGAGCTCCCGTGGGCGCCGCGGCCGGGGACCCACAACGAGGAGCTGGCGTCCGAGGAGTCCTGAAAATAGCACTGAACCGCTGGCGTCTCGGGTCACCAGCGGCTCAGTGAGTAGGACTCTAGCCGTCGGGCGAGCCCTCCCCAAGCGGATTCCCCTGAGATTTGGCCAAGATGGCTCAGATGGGGTATCCGCATAGCCCGAACGGACTACGCGGTCGGCAAAATCGGTGGTCAGCCGTCGCCGAGGCGACGGGCCGAGCGGGCGCGCCGCCGGGTGGCTCGCTGCCGCCGCAGCCGACGCACCAGGAGCGGGTCGTGCTCGAGCGCGTCCGGGTCGTCGATGATCTCCGCGAGGGCGACGTAGTAGTCGGCGGTCGTGACCCCGAACCGGTCGCGGATGGCGTCGTCCTTGCCGCCGGCGTGCGACCACCACGAGCGCTCGAACGCCAGGACCTCGGCCTGGCGCGAGACGAGCCCACCGGCGGGGTCGCTGACGTGGTCGGTCATGCTCCCAGTCTCCCAGCCGCAGATCAGGAGCCTCGTCCCGGGGTCGGCGCCCCGGGGGCGTTCTCCACTTCTGCAGGTTGTCGCAATGCACATCTCTGGTGATGAGCGCCATTGACCGGAGGATCTTGCCGAGAAGACAGTTCCCGAGGGCCCGAACCCGGGCCGGACTCTCGGGGGCCTCCGGGCCCCGGTTCAAAGGGGTACTTCGTGAAACATCGCGTCGCATCGGGCCTGACTCTGGCCCTCGTCTCAGCGGCCTGGCTGGCGCCCACAGGCGTCCACGCCGCTCCTGCCACGGCGGCAGCCACCTCCGCCGACCACGCCCCGTCCGCTGCCGGCAAGTCCGGCGACCACGGCCGCTCCGCCGCCGCCCAGGGCGCCGGCAACTTCGTCGCCACGCGGCCCGGCCGGCTCCACCTGGCAAAGGACGACGTAGCCCGTCAGGGCGCCGTCTACACGTCGCACGGGCTCAACTACGTGTCCTACGGGCGGACCTACCACGGGCTCGACGTGGTCGGCGGCGACTTCGTCGTGGCCACCGACGACGCAGGCAAGGTGGTCTCCACGTCCGTCGCCCAGACGGCGCCCACGAAGCTCTCCTCGCTGTCCCCGACGGTGTCGCAGTCGGCGGCCCGCCAGACGTCGGCCGGCCAGGTGAAGAACGCCTCGCTGGGGGACACCCGCCTCGTCGTCTTCCAGGACGAGTCGGCCTCCCACCTCGCCTACGAGACGATCGCCACCGGCACCCGGAACGGCGAGCCGTCGCGGCTCTCCGTCTACGTCGACGCCCACAGCGGCAAGGTCGTCGGCACGAAGGAGCACGTCCTGCACGGCACCGGGTCGGGCACCTACAACGGGCCGAAGCCGGTCACGTTCGGCACGTCGGGCTCGGGGTCGTCGTACTCGATGAAGGACCCCAACGCGACGAACCTCAGCTGTCAGAACGCCGCCAACAACACCACCTACACCCAGACCGTCGACACCGGTTGGGGCGGCGGCGCGGCCACCGACCGGGAGACCGCCTGCGTCGACGCGCTGTTCGCGGCCGACAAGGAGATCGCCATGCTGTCGGCCTGGGACGGCCGCAGCGGGCCGGACGGCAGCGGCGGCGCCTGGCCGATCCGCATCGGCGACCAGGAGGAGAACGCCTACTACGACGGCACTCAGGTGCAGGTCGGATATGACGACAGCGGCGCCTGGATCTCGTCCATCGACGTGGTCGCCCACGAGATGGGCCACGGGGTCGACGACCACACGCCGGGCGGCATCTCCGGCGGTGGCACCCAGGAGTTCGTCGCCGACACGTTCGGCGCCGCGACCGAGTGGTACGCCAACGAGGCCGCGCCTTACGACACCCCCGACTTCACCGTCGGCGAGGAGGTCAACCTGGGCGGCGCCCCGATCCGCTACATGTACAACCCGTCCCTGGCCGGCGACAGCAACTGCTACTCGTCCTCGACCCCGAACGCGGAGGTGCACGCCGCGGCGGGCCCGGGCAACCACTGGTTCTACCTGCTCGCCGAGGGCACCAGCCCGACGGACGGCCAGCCGACCAGCCCGACCTGCAACAGCTCGTCGGTGACCGGCATCGGCATCCAGAAGGCCGAGAAGATCATGTACAACGCGATGCTCCTCAAGACGTCGAGCTCGTCCTACCTGAAGTACCGGACCTGGACGCTCACCGCGGCGAAGAACCTCTACGGCACCAGCACCTGCACCGAGTTCAACGCGGTCAAGGCGGCCTGGAACGCGGTCTCCGTGCCGGCCCAGTCCGGTGAGCCGACCTGCACCGCCGGCGGCGGTACCGGCACGGTCACGGTGACCAACCCGGGCAACAAGACGGGCATCGTCGGGACCGCGATCAGCTCCTTCACGCTGAGCGCGTCGGGCGGGACCGCTCCCTACACCTGGTCCGCCACCGGTCTGCCCGCGGGTGTGACCATCTCGTCGGCCGGCACCGTCTCGGGTACGCCGACCACGGCGGGGACCTACGCGGTCACCGCGTCCGCGACCGACAGCAAGGGCGCGGCCGGCATGACGTCGTTCACGTTCACGGTGAGCGGCAGCGGCGGCGGGACGTCCTGCTCGGGCAACAAGCTGGCCAACCCGGGCTTCGAGTCCGGCACCACCGGCTGGACGACGAGCACCGGTGTGATCGACAGCTCCACCGGCGCCCCGGCGCACACCGGCAGCTACAAGGCGTGGCTGGACGGCTACGGCACCACCCACACGGACACGCTCAGCCAGTCGGTCACCATCCCGGCGGGCTGCTCCGCGACGCTGACGTTCTGGGTCTACATCTCCTCCAACGAGACGACCACCACGACGGCGTACGACAAGCTCACCGTGAAGGCCGGGACGACGACGCTGGCGACCTACTCGAACCTCAACAAGGGGTCCGGCTACGTGCAGAAGTCGATCAGCCTGGCGCCGCAGGCCGGGACGACCTTCACGCTGACGTTCACCGGCACCGAGGACAGCGCACTCTCGACGAGCTTCCTCATCGATGACACGGCGGTCACCCTCAGCTGATTCAGGCTTGACCGTGTGACAAGCAGGCCGGCGGCCGTCCTCACGCAGGGCGGCCGCCGGTCCCTGTCCTGGGCCGACGGGCCGCGCCCGCCTCAGCGCATCGAGTCGAGGATCCCGGCCAGGTCGTCGACACCGGTGAGCGGGTTGACGATGGCGAAGCGGGTGCACACCGTTCCCTGGTGCCGGGTGGGCGTCACGAACGCGCGACCGTCGTCGAGCAGGCGCTTGCTCCAGGCGGCGTAGTCGGCGTCGGCCCAGCCGACTCGCTCGAAGATGAGCACCGACAGGTCGGGCTCGACCAGGAGCCGCACGTGGTCGGCCGCGTCGATGAGGGCCCGGCCGTCCCTCGCGACTGCCAGGGTCCGCTCGACCGCGTCCGTGTAGGCCTGCGTGCCGTGGACGGCCAGCGAGAACCAGAACGGCAGGCCGCGCGCGCGGCGGGTGAGCTGGATGGCGAAGTCGCTCGGGTTCCACTCGCCCTCGACCGTGACCGGGTCGAGGTAGCCGGCCTTCTGCGTGTGCGCCGCACGGGCCAGCACCGGGTCGCGGTAGAGCAGGGCGCAGCAGTCGAACGGCGCGAAGAGCCACTTGTGCGGGTCGACGATGAACGAGTCGGCACGTTCCACGCCCGCATAGAGGTCGCGGACCGAGGGTGCGGCGAGACCGGCGCCGCCGTACGCGCCGTCGACGTGGAACCACCACCCCTGCTCCTCGGCCACGTCGGCGATGCCGGCGAGGTCGTCGACGACGCCGAGGTTGGTGGTGCCCGCCGTGGCGACGACGGCGAAGACCGACTCGCGCTGGGTGTCCGACGACGTGGCGAGCCACTCCCGGATCGCGGCACCGGTCAGCCGCCCGCGCTCGTCGCCCGGGATGAGGACGACGTCGACGTCCATCACCGACTCCAGCGCGTGCTTGACCGAGGAGTGCGTCTCGTCGGTCAGGACGACCGCCCAGCGTGCCGGACGCGACCCGCGGCGGTGCTGCGTCGCCGCGCGCGCGGCGACGAGGGCCGACAGGTTGCCGATCGTGCCGCCCTGCACGAAGACGCCGCCGGCCTCCGCCGGCAGGCCGGCCAGGTCGGCGATCCATCGCAGCGCCTGGTTCTCGGCGAACACGGCTCCCGAGCCCTCGAGCCAGCTGCCGGCGTAGACGCTCGACGCGCCGACCAGCATGTCGAACGCCGCGGCTGCCTTGCTCGGGGCGCCAGGGATGAAAGAGAGGTAGCGCGGGTGGTCGATCGACAGGCAGGCCGGCGCGAGCACGTGCTCCCACAGCCGCATCGCCTCGTCCTGGCCGATGCCCTCGTCGGTCACGGTCTGCCCCGCGGTCTCGAGCAGCTCCTCCGGAGTCAGCGTGTAGTCGAGGGGCGCCTGCATCGCCAGCCGGTCGAGGCACAGGTCGGCGAGGGCGCGGGCCATCCGCTCGGTCGCGTCCGTGTAGAGGTGCATGGCGCGCAGCCTAGAGCCGGCGGTGCGGGTCGCGCGCTTCCTCGCCCCGAGGAGGACTAGTCGCGCGCGGTGAGCACGAGGGGACCGCCGGCGGTGATCGCGATGGTGTGCTCCATGTGCGCGCCGCGGGAGCCGTCGGCGCTGCGCAGCGTCCACCCGTCGGCGTCGGTGTAGATCTCGTCGGTCGTGTGCAGGAACCACGGCTCGATGGCGATCACGAGCCCGGGCTGGAGCTTGAAGCCGCGGCCGGCCCGGCCGTCGTTGGGGACGTGCGGGTCGCCGTGCATGGTCCGGCCGACGCCGTGCCCGCCGAACTGGGTGTTGACCGTCAGCCCCTTGCCGTGCGCGACGGCGGCGATGGCGGCCGAGATGTCGCCGATCCGGTTGCCGGCCTGCGCGGCGCCGATGCCGGCCTCCAGCGCGCGGGTGGTGGTCTCGATGAGGTCGAGGTCCTCCTGGCGCGGCGTACCGACGACGACGCTGAGCGCGGAGTCGGAGACCCAGCCGTCGACGCTGGCGGCGAAGTCCACGCTCAGCAGGTCGCCGTCCTGGAGGCGGTAGTCGAACGGGAGACCGTGCAGCACGGCGTCGTTGACGCTCGTGCAGAGCACCTTGCCGAACGGCATCGCGCCGAAGCTGGGGTGGTAGTCGATGTAGCAGGACTCCGCGCCGCGGTCCTTGATCATCTGGTGGGCGAGCTCGTCGAGCTCGAGCAGGTTGACGCCCACGTCCGCCTTGTCCTTGAGGGCGGTGAGTACGTCGGCCACGAACCGGCCGGCCGGCTTCATCTGCTCGATCTGGGTGGGGGTGCGGAGCTCGATCACACTGCGGAGCCTACGGTCTCGCCCGCGGGGCGGCCGAAACGGTCTGCGCGGCCGCCGTCAGCTCGGGTCGACGGTCGGCGCCACGCGGACTGCGGGGTCGCGAAGCTCGAAGAAGTCACGGCGGGCGAAACCGAAGGCCCGGCCGACGAGGTTGCTCGGGAACACGGCCAGGCGCGTGTTGTAGGCCCGCACGTTGCCGTTGTAGAAGCGCCGGGCGGCGGCGATCCGGTCCTCGGTGATCGTGAGCTCGTCCTGGAGCGCGAGGAAGCTCCGGCTCGCCTTGAGGTCGGGATAGGCCTCGGCCGTCGCCAGTACGTCGGTCACCGCTCCGCCGAGCACGCCCTCGTAGGCCCCGCGGTTCCGCGGGGCGTCGCGCCGGTGGGCCTCGGCCTCGGTGCGGGCGCGGGTGACCGCCTCGAGGACGGCGCGCTCGTGGGCGGCGTACCCCTGGACCGTGGCGACGAGGTTGGGGATGAGGTCGTGACGACGGGTCAGCTCGACGTCGGTCTGTCCCCACGACTCGTCGATGAGCGTGCGCTGACGGGCGAACCGGTTGTAGCTGACGGCGAGGGAGCCCAGGGCGAGTGCGATCAGGCCGACGGCGGCGACCAGCGCCACCTGGCCGGTGCTCACGCCGTGCCCCGGAGGTCGCGCCAGACGAACTCGGGGACGCGGTCGAGGATGCCGGCCAGGACGCCGGCACGTGTCTCGATCGTCGTGAGCTCGTTGCTGCCCGGTTCGGCCGACACCACCCAGTGGCCGGTGCTGCGCCACTCGAGGTCCCGGTGGCCGAGGAGGTACTCCATCATCTGCGGGTGCAGGACGTCCGAGGCGAACTTCCGGTCGTCGGCGTTCACCGTGAACGCGCGGTTGAAGTCCTCGGACTCGAGCTCGATGTCGCGTCCGGTGAGCCGCCCGAAGAAGCGTCCGACAACGCCCTCGGGCGACACGCTGAGGCGGGGGAACGCGGCGCCGACGTCGACCGCCATGACCGCGAACCGGTGGGACTGCTCGCGGGTGGAGGTGTGGCCCTGGCCGTCGGTGCTGGTCTCCGTCGTGTGGTAGACGTAGTCGAACGTCACCCAGCGCCGCTGGCCGATCGCCCCCTGGATGACGTCACGGGCCTGCCGGTCGTGACCGCGTCCGAAGGGTGCGCCGTCGAACACCTCGGTCCAGCGGTCGTCGCGCTCCGTGTGCGTCCAGCCCTTCGCGGCGACGAGGGCGGCGATGGCCTCGCGGCGCCGCTTCGCCGACAGGTACGACGCCACCGCGATGAGCGCGACGAGGGCGAGGCCGACCACGATGATCAGCGGGAGGGCTGCGGACACGGCCGGAGCCTAACCTCGTCCGCGCCCCGGCGGGGGCGACTCGCTGCTGGTCGACGACGGTCCGGCTCACCAGCCCCGTTCGCGCCACTCGCCGAGGTGCGGCCGCTCGGCGCCGAGGGTGGAGTCGTTGCCGTGGCGGGATTGCGTTTTAGGCACTTTCGCCTCCCAAAGCCGTACGACAAATAGGACCAGCATCCGGCTGGCCTAGCAGGAGGAGGCCACATGGCAACGGTACAGAAGCGCGGCGGCGTCTACATCCGCATGTCACAGAGCAAGGGCGAGATGAAGATCGAGCAGCAGGAGCAGCAGTCGAGGGCACTGGCGAGGAGCCACGGCATCGAGGTGACGCAGGTATACGTGGACGACGGCATCAGTGCGTCGTACTTCAAGGACCGACCCGGCTGGGCCCAGATGCTGACGGACGTGCAGGCAGGCAACCTCGACGTGCTGCTGGCGCAGAGTGAGGATCGCTTCACCCGCCAGGTGGGGGAGAAGGAATCCCTGATGATCGCCTGTGTCACCTCGGGCGTCACGTGGCTGACCGTGAACGACGGACAGGTGGACCCGGCAACGGCTGACGGGGAGTTCTTCTCCACGCTCCGGGCGGGGCTGGCCCGGATGGAGTCGCGCAGGAAGGCCGAGCGGCAGCGCCAGGCCAACGACCTGCTGGTGCAGAAGGGCATGCCGTTGCTGGGCGGGCGTCGCCCCTTCGGCTACAAGGAGGACAAGATGACACTCCACTCGGTCGAGGCACCGATGATCGCGAGGGCTTACGAAGACCTGATCAGCGGCAGGCGGACCCTGTCCCGGATCCGGACTGACTGGAACGCCGCCAAGGTCCCCACCGTTCGAGGCAACCCCTGGGACCTACCGAAAGTGGAGAAGGTGCTCAGGAGGCCCAAGAACGCCGGATTCGTGCAACAGCGAGGGGGATACGACCCTGAGCACCGAGGCCGATGGGAGGCCATCGTGGACGAGGCGACCTATCTCGCCGCGCTGGCGATCCTCGATGACCCGCGGCGTCGGCTCTCGAAGGTGAGGGAGGCGAAGCACCTGTGCTCGTCCATTGCGCGATGCGGGTCGTGTGGAACGACCATGCGCGTCGCTGGCATGAGCAAGGCGGGTGACGCCGCGTACCGCTGTGGCGTCCACGATGGAGCGGCTCACAAAGAGCAGGGAGTCCGGCACACGTCCATCAGGTGCGCAGACCTTGATCGAGTTGTCACAGAGGCCGTTCTGAGCGCCGTGCTGATGTCACCGGGGGATTCCGTGCCTGACACTGACTCCGCCCGCCTGAGGGCCCTCCACGGCGCGTTGCGGGACGTTCACGAGCACATGGCCAACCTGGTCGGTCTGGTGCGCTCCAGGACCTTTTCCCTGGCGGAGGTTGCGGCGGAGAAGGCGACGCTGACCGCTGAGGCCGACTCAATCGAAGCCGAGATTGCCAACATCAAGCAGCGGAACGCCCGTGCCGCCCTGATGGTCGAGGCGCAGGCCGAACTCTGGCGCGCGGGCGCTCCCTCGTTCACCGAGGCGGCGCAGGTCAGGAAGCAGATTCGCGACAAGTTCCGCGCCCTGGACCTCGGGGCCCGCAGGGCGCTCGTGCGCGGGTTGCTAACCGTCAGCGTCCATCCCGGTCGGGGCGACAGCCGTGTGGAGATTCGTCACTTGGTCGCCACCGTCCTCAACGGCGACGAGGACTGAGCGATGTCTGATCAAGGACTGTCCTCCGGCGACGTGGACGCGCTTCTCGGGACCGTGTGGGGAGCGCACTGTCTTGAGTACAAGGGATCGAATCTTCCCCTCACAATCTCCTTCCCCACGAGGTGCCCGAGGGCGGCTGGACAGCCCGATCACCTGAACCTTGATACGGGGGAACTTCGACCCCCCAGGTGCAAGGCCAACCTCTGCCCCTACTGCGTAAGGGTGAACCGCTGGAGGACGTGCCGCGCCGTAGGCGCCTCGTGTCCGACCGCGTTTCTGACCTTCACGCTGGTGGGCGACGAGTGGCCCGTGATCCAGCGCCGGATGAACAAGTTGATCGAGCGGCTGCGGAACGAGGGTTACAACTACGAGTGGGCGTGGAAGGTGGAGTGCTTCTGGATCAGCGTCAAACGCCCTTGGGGGATGGTGACGAAACACCGCCACCATGTCCACGCCTTCCTCCACGGGGAATCTGTTCCGGATGAGGCGACCTTGGGTGCGGGGGCGGAGCGCGTCGGGTTCGGGTCGGAGTTTCGGTTTTTCCTTCTGACGGACAAGCCTGAGTACGCGGCGCGCTACCTCTGGCCGTGGGACAAGAAGATCATGGAATTTCACGCGCTGAACTTGGGTCACAACCTGCACGTCAACGGTGGTCGCCTGGTCCACCAGTCGCGCAACTTTTGGCGCTACAACGGTGAGCGGATGACGAGCATGGATGCCGTCTTGAAGGCAGAGCGCACCGACTTTGAACGCAGGCGAGCGGCCTCGTCAGCGGGCGTTAGGAGGCCGGTCGCGTAGCACGTTGGGGCTGGCGAGTACGCCTCGCCAGCCCCAACGTGCGATGCCTCGGGCGGGCGACGATTGCCGCCGCCCGGCAAGCCCGAGTTGGAGAGCCTGTTCCCCGGCGCGAGGAAGAAGGACCTGGACGCCCTCCGGTTCTCGGTGCTCGACATGTTCGATCCGAAGGTGCGCGACTACGCCTGCGAGGACGCGGTGTGGACCCTGGGGCTCGACAACCTCCCGGCACCGCTGATCCGCTCCACCGGGCGCTCCCTGATCTACCAGATCGAGATGCAGATCATGTTCATCCTCTGCGACATGGAGGACGCCGGTCACGAGGTTGACTGGGAGGCGATCGAGAAGGCGCGGATGCTGGGCGTCCCCTTCGAGGAGGAGATGAAGAACGCCGCCCGCGCCATGCTCTCCAAGATGGCGGGGGAGGACCTGTCGTCCCTGAACCTCGCCTCCACCCCGCAGATGCGCGAGGCCCTGTACACGAAGATCGGGCTCACCACGAACCGCACCACCGCCAAGGGCGAACTGAGCACCGACGCCCAAGCCCTGGAGGCACTGTCCAAGGAGCACCCGGCAGTCAAGAAGGTCCTGGAGGTCCGCGAGGTCCACAACCTCACCGCGAGGCAGGGGAAGTGGCTCAAGGAGTACGCGGGCATGCACGACAACCGCGTCCACGCCTCCTTCAACCAGATGGTCGTGCCCTCAGGCCGGTTCAGCGCCAACGACCCGGCGATCCAGCAACTCCCGAAGGACTGGCGCTGGAGCATCTTCCCCAAGGTTGACCCCTGGAACGACGACCACTGGGCGCACGTCCGAGAGAACGCGATCCTCGGGAAGCACTACTGGGACGGCAACTTCCGGGACTTTATGATCGCCGCTCCGACGGCAGAACTGACTACTTCACGCGACCCGACACCGGCGCTGCGTCTGCGCACTTGGCCAAGTACGTTCCACGACTGTCTTGAAACTCGACCGTGCAGCGTTCCGTCAGGGTCGTGGACGGCTGACCAGGATCATCACCGCCCTGCGCCAAGAGCGACTCCAAATCGGTTGGGCGATCTTCGGGAGCGGTGGTGTGCCCAGGTATCGCGACGGTGATCAGCATGAGCGTGCAGGTGGTGCTTGCGCCCTTCGACGGGGTGGGCACCGGGCCACATGATGCTGCTTTGTCCTGGAGCGCGACGGGCAGAGGCAGGATGGGGAGTACCACGGCAAGGACGGACGCGGCCAACCGCTCACTGCTGATCCTCGGCGGCTCCGGGCTTGACGCGCATCCGACGAGCAGCGGAATGAGCACCACGCTGGCAGCGCGCCACCGATGCTTCATCTCGGCAGGGTGCCATGGAGGCGACAGTGCTGCAATGAATTGGGAGCGCGGGCTGGACCGTGGCACCTGCCGATACTCCCGCTGTGACGATCAACTTTGGGACACCGAGAAGTGGCCTGGCCGCCGATGAGAGAGTTCTGACCCCGGACGGCTGGACCCTGGTGGGTGACCTCGTCGTCGGAGACTTTGTGATGGGATCGGCGGGATGGCCAGTTGAGGTCACCGGCGTTGTTCGCCTTGGTAGTCAGCCCGCGTACCGGGTGCGGTCAGGGGACGGCTACCTCGACTGTGGTGACGAGCACCCATGGATGGTGGCGAACAAGAACACCAAAAACGCAAAATGGGTGACGAGGAGCCTCCGGGACTTGCTGGTCTCCGGCCTGCGGCAGAGCAGTCGGGCGTCGAAGTACGCCCAGCCGAAGTACCGCCTGCCTGCTCGCCCGGTGGTGCAGTACGGCGAGCAGCACGGCTCGTTGCCGATCGACGCCTATGTGCTTGGCTTGCTCCTCGGGGACGGCAGTTTCAGGCACCCATGGGCCACGTCTTACGGGTCAACCGACAGGGCGCTGCTTGAAGCGGTGAGGACCGAGGCCACGCGGCTCGGCTGCTCCATCCAGTCGGAGAAGGAGACCCACGAGAACTTCTGGGTCTTCTACGCAGCAAGCGGCCAGAAGTACGCCCCGAACCTGCTCACTCGGGCCGTCCGCGAACTCGGACTGTGGGGTCATCGGGACCGCGACAAGTTCGTGCCCGAGCGTTACCTCCTCGCCTCCCCTGCCGACCGCCTTGCGATGCTTCACGGGTTGCTCGACACAGACGGCAACGTCTTGGCGTCCGGCGCGGAGTTCCGCGTGGTCTCCGAGCAATTGGCGCGCGACGTTCAGGACCTGGCCCGGTCCTTGGGCGGATTCGCCTCTTACACGACCCGGACTCCTGACGACTCGGGGTTCGGCGGCAAGCAGTTGATTCACCACATCTACCTCCGGCTCCCGATCGGCGTCCCGACCTTTCGCCTTGCCCGCAAGGAGGAAGTCCGGAAGGAGCGCAAGTACGCCGCGCCGCCGACCCTTCAGTCCGCCGAGTACCTCGGGCTGCGGGAGTTGGTGAGTATGGCGGTGGCAGCCGAGGACGGGTTATTCATCGCCGGGGACAGCCTGCTAACTCGGGGCGACTGCGACCCCACTGCGGCCACTCCGGCCTTCTCCTGGATCGAGCCGCGTGCCGCGCTGGCCGGGTGAGCGAGCCAGACGTCCGTGAACCCGTGGAGGGCCGTGATTCTGAGAACGTCAATTTGAAACGGGTATAGAGACGCTCTCCGGGCTCCTCCGGCATGTTTACAACTGTCAGCACGGGCTGTACGAAACCGACCGTTTTCGCACCTACTACGTCTGCTGTGGCAAGCGCTCGGCTCAGGGCCTAGATACCCCGCCCACTTGGGTCGTCCGCAGCGTCGGTTCTCACCACATCCCGGTACATCTTCTGTCGAGGCCTCGGCCCCTCGTGGGCAATTCCATAGGCTCGCGCGCGGGCAGCGATCGGGCGAGAGGGACGGGTTACCTTGGACGTGTTCCCACTGTTGGCGTTCCTCGGCGTGACGGTTTACGCGGTGTGGCTCTGCGCGGGCTCGATCAGCGGCCTGCTTGTTGTGCTTCCCTCACTGATCGTGTGGGTGAGGTGGCTCGGTTCGATGCTCAACTTTCTCCCCGGACGTGACCGTGAGCGTCCACCACACCAGGCCTTGTTCGAGACACACCGACCTAGCAAGACCATCACCGCCATAGGGGACAAGTTCGACGTGGCGTGGCTGCGGGACGCGGGCAAGTCAGTGACTACTTGGATCGATGCAAGCGACGCTCGTACTTCCTTGGTTCTCGACGCGGGCGTCGTCCTGGCTGGCGTGGCCGCCCTGGTTGTCGTGGGACGGGCCTTGAGCGAGCGCCTGCAGGCGGTCTCCTTCACTACGCTCGCCGCGCTTTGGGTTGGAGTGGCGCTCGTGGCCGAGGCTGGCGGAGACGCGTGGCCCGCAATTTTGCTGATCGGTGCCGTCCTCGTCATCGTCCGCGTCGTCGCCGGACTCCTGCGCGGCTATGTCCTCGCCCGCAATCTGACGATGGTTGGCCTCCTCGTCGGATGGGCGCTTGTGATGTTCCCCTTCGGGATCTTCGTAGTCCTGTTCGGAGAGGCGTAGGGCTGCTGTGCCAGGCGTCTTGATACAGCGGGGCTCGCAGTTCCGCATCCCGGCGGGCACGATCCTGGTCTCGTTGAACGACGAGGGCGACGAAGTCGTTCACCCACTGGTCCCCGAGACGCGCATGGACATGTGGCCCCACTGGCTTCACGAGGCCCTCGACGCGACGGTCGCCGCGCTCGACGCCAACGAGGCGGTCGTGGCGGAGTCGAACGCTCTAGCCCTGGCCGAGGCAGCCGGGAGCCCGGTGGAGGACCACCAGGGGCTTTCGGACCTTCTGGACGTGGAACTCCGGGCGTCGATGCGGGCAATCTCGGCTGCTGCCTTCGCTGTGGACGCGTTCTACGCGTCGGTGCAGGCACGTTCTCCAGATCACCCATCCCGCGAGTTGTGGCGCACGGTCAAGGAGGACGGCAGCCGAACATCTCGACACGCAATCGTGTTCGAGACGCTCCGATACCACCTCAAGGTCCGGAGGCGCGCGGCAAGCCTCTTCCGGCCCTGGATCAAGGAACTGTTCGACTACCGGGGATGGGCCGTCCACGCGAGCGCGAAGTTCCGTGCCGTGGTCCACCGCGTGGATGTAGACCGTGGCGTCGATTGGCACTATGCGGCGTTCCGAGCGGAGAACGCGGTCGCGACGATGGCTCGCGTCATGGCGATGCTCGACTCGCTGATCACGGTGCTCGACCGAGGCTCGGACGAGGTGCGGGACTGGCAGCCGCACGCCCGCGAGCGCCTAGACGAGGCCATCACTCGGTATGACGCCGAGAGCAGGCTGCCGCGCATCCAGTGGCACGGGCGCGCCGGAACAGCCGCACCGGAAGGTGATCCGACATGAGCCTGCCAGGCGACGGTTTGATGCGGTCTACCGTCCGCCGCGCGGCACGAGCAGATCAGCGGGCTCGACGTTGAGCGCCGAGGCGATCTTGGCGATCACCAGCAGGCTGGGGTTTCGCTGGCCGTTCTCTACCTGGCTGACGTAGGACCGATCGAGTTGGGCGCGATCCATCAGTTGCTCCTGGCTCCAGCCGCGCTCGGTGCGCAACTCACGGACGCGTTCCCCGAAGGCTCGAAGAATTGCATTTTCAGAAAACGACAGGCGGCCTTCAGACACTCACCTGACTTTGGACACACCTGGCCTCGACTGCTGTAGACGATCGTCAACATTTGTCGCGTGGCTGTGGTAGATCAGCCACGGACACCTTGAAGTCGAGGTCCGGACAGGGAGATGGGCATGGGGTGGGAGGTCTCGCCGCCGCTGGCGGCAGAACTGGGCGACAACGGCCCCTGGGTCTGGCACCTCAAGGACGCATGGCACGCGTGCACCACAGACGCTCGCGAGGTTCACCGGCCCCGCAAGCCAGCCCTCGGCGTCGCGGACTGGCATGGCCGCTTCATCGCCTACTGGACCCCCATGTTCCAGCCGCTCTTGTTCGGCCTGGGCTGGACGCGCCCCGACGTTGGGCTCGCACGCTGGCGCGACATGGGCTACCCGGCTCTCGACCCGATCCTCAACGCGGCCCTGCGCTGGTGGGGCAAGTCCGGCATCGAGGACTTGCTGGCCTGGGCTGCCATCACAGATGTCTTCATCAAGCAGGCCGAGGTGTTCGGAGAGCAAGTCGGCATGGGATTGACGCAGCAAGGTCGGCTGCCCGACGCCCCGGCCTGGGAGGCTCGCCGCCACGAGCGCCCGTGGAAGGACACCTGGAAGGGCGGGGGCGACCCGTTTCACCTGTGGCACCACGCCGTGCTGCCGCTGGGCCTCGATTGGTCACCCGGCAAGGGGGCGCACCTCGGACAACTCGCTGCTGCGCCGAAGGTCTACGACGTGAGGGTTGGGAGCCAGCAAGGGTCTGTCTTGCTCGCTGACACCTACCCCGGCTGGTACCTGCGGCTGGCACAGAAACCACCGATCACGGACTCGGGGGTTGTGGATGTCGTCCGCAAGCCGGTCGGCTGGCTTGGTGCCTTCAGGAGGTCGCCGGATACGAAACTCTGGCACCGCACAGCGCATGACCTGCACCTGCTCGGCCAGGGCCACGGCCAGTACGCACCCGAGGCATAGCAGCCCCCCAACAGGAGTACGACGATGAGCAACGACTATCGGCCCCAGGTGGGCTTCAACACCGACATGGACGCCGACCAGTGGATGCACACGGATGACCCGGACTCGGTTCGCTGGATCGTGACAGTTGTCGGCAAGAAGACCGGCGACGACTCACCTCGCGTCATCGAGCCGAGGTCTGAGAACTGGCCGTACTTCCCTGCGCGCGGCAACCAGACATTCCTCAGCGCGTGGTCGATTCCAGACTTCACCCAAGGCAAGTGCCACATCGAGATTGACGACGGGGACGGCAACGTTCACCTGGTCGGCACCTGCCCCCACCAACCGGATGGCGCTGTCGCCTCAGCCCCGCTCAACCGCCCCTGAGACGACTTCTCCGACATCAACGATCCAGACGCCCAATTCGCACGCGCACGTCAGTGGCCCCCGCATGCCGCTGTTCGCGCGGATGACGCCTACTCCTCGCCCGCCTCGAACTCGGTGACCTCGCGGACCTCAAGCCCCTTGGAACGGGCGATCCGGTCGAGAAACTTGGTCGAGGTTACGTACCACTCCGAGCCGCCCCGCTGCGTCCTGCCGCCCGCGTGGTCAGCGTCTCGCAACCAGCCGTGGAAGTCGCGCTCCGCCGCTGCCGACTCCTCGACGGGGTAGATGCGAAGCAGAATCGGGTCCTCGGGCAGCGCGGTCAGCCTGCCCTGCGACGAGGCCCGGTAGTAGGCGTCCCTGGAGGAGTGCCCGACCTTCAGCAGGGTCCGTCCCGTCTCGGGGTCGTACGGGTACCGCAGGTAGTGCGGCAGCGTGTAGACGTAGATGCCGGGGGTCCCAGCAGCCTCCGCCGCCTTCGTCGCTTCGACGGCCTCCGCGACTTCCTCGCTCTGCGCTTCCCGGTCCGCCGCGCGCGACGCGATCAGCACCTCCTGGGCGATCAGGTCGTCGCGCAACTGGGGGCTCAGATCGAGATTCTTGAGCCATGCGCGGACCCTGCGGCCAGCAGACTGCGCCACGCTAGGCGCGGTAGGTACCTCACCGTCTCTGAGTACGCGCACTAGCATGCGGTAGATCGAGACCCACCCGGTCGTCGCAGTGCCCTCGGCTTCCGCCATCTGCTGGGGCGTGAGGCCTTGCTTCTCGTACTGCCACAGACGACCGAGCACGGTGTCGTCGGCTTCGAGAAGGCGCTCGACCTCAGCCCTGCGGTCGTAAGGCTGCGGCACGTCTACGGTCACGAACTCACGCCCCCTCGATGATGTCGAGCGGCGGCAAGGCGTCCACGATCTTGTTGGTCTCGACGGAGACCGTGACGACGCGCGCGAGCAGGTCGAGGATGTAGCGCGGGTCTCCGACCTCCCGAGACCAGTCGTTGGGATCGTTGATGATCTTGGAAGCCTTGTCGGTCTTCACGTAATAGCGGTCGATGATCCACTCGATGGCGGACCTGGAGCCGAGCATGTATCGGTAGGCGTCCTCGGGGATGCCGCGCAGCGTGATGCGGTCGTTGTAATGGATGACGGAGCGGTCGGAGCGCTCGCCAGCGGCCTTCTGGGCGGCACTCGGCTTGCCGAAGGACATCTTCTTGCCGCCGACCGCGAAGAAGTCGTAGGCATCGCCGGTCGGCTGGGTGTCGAGCCCCTCCAGCGGGTAGGGCGTCACGGACTCGTAGCGGAGGTGGAGGCTCGACAATGCACGGCCTGCGGCCACGTAGGCCTCGAAGGCGCGGACCATCGGGATGCGTGGGAGCAACTTCTTGAGGTCAGCGGCGTAGGTCTCCCGGTACGACGGAGAGTGAAGCAGGCCGTAGGTGTAGAAGAAGATGTCGTCCTTGGTGACTGCTTCGTCCGGATACGCGGCCTGGAACCGCTTGAGCGCCTCATCCCTGACATTGTCGAACCTTTGGTAGCCGTCCGTCTGGTTGCCGCCTCCGGTGAGGTCGAGCATGCCGGGTTCAGCCACCCTTTCGTATCTCCAGCGGGCGAAGAACTGGCCGCTGCTCGAACCCCAGAAGGCGAGATCGACGGGCACGCTTGAGGCGAAGAGGCTGAAGGGACGATCGGAACCCGTGCCGGTGAGGTAGAAGCCGTGATTGAACGTCTTCGCGGCTGGATACGTCCGGCGGAGCACGCCAGGCCTGTGAATCCACCAGACATCTGAATACAAGCGTGTCTTCTCGAAGGGCCGGTACTGGACCACACGAGGCTCAGCCTTTGCCAACTCGATCCGCTCGCCTCGGGCCAACTTGGCGTCGAGCGATGAGGACCACTTGATGGCGGCGGGGTCGTCTGAGCGCCTGCCCGCGAGGGCCTGTCCATAGGACTCGACGGCTTTCGTCATGTGTTCGCGAAGCCTTGCGGAAGACGCGTTGTAGACCCATGCATCGCGGTTCGTCTGCACGCCTGGACCGAACTCTGAAAAGACGCGTTCTCCATCGCCGGCGAGGGCTAGGAACCGCCCGAAATCGTCGCGCCGTTGGTTGAGCCAGTCGCCATGCTCGTCGGGCACGATCGCTGACGAGGCGAGCCCATAGACGCTCGCCGCCTGCGAGACCTTCTCCAACTTCTGTTCTCTTGTGAGGTAGTCCCCCACATCCGTGTAGTGGATGGTCGCCTCGCCAGCCTTTGCGTTGTCCTTGACGAGGACAGTGATGGCAACGGTCGCGCGGCTACCACCGCCGAAAATCTTGCCGCCCTCCTTCCGAGACTGCTCGCCTGCGGTGCGCTGGTTGCCGCGCAGGTTGTAGATGTAGATGGAGGCGAACTCTTCTGCGAGTGTTGTCCTCAGACCGTCAGCCGTATTCGAGTCGATGAATCCGCCGTTGGTTACGAACGCGATGACGCCTCGATCTTTGATCCTGAGGGTCGCCCATTTGATGGCGCGGATGTAGGAATCGTAGAGCGAATTCTTGTTGGTGGCGGTGGAACGTTCGGCGTAGGTGTTCCGGATTTCTTCGTCCAGCGACGGGTACTTCTCGTTCGCGTTGTTGTCGTTGGCCGAGTCCTGACCAGAGGAGTAGGGCGGGTTGCCGACGATGACGGTGATCGGCAACTTCTTGAGTGCTTCGAGGCGGGCGTTGTTCTCAGGGAACACGTCCAGGTCGGGCCGGTCGTCTGGCTCCCAGGACTGGAATGTGTCAGTCAGGATGAGGCCGGGGAAGTCCTTGGGTTCTCCGGTCAGGTCCGCGTACGTGGTCTCGATGTTCACCGCAGCGATGTAGTAGGCCAGGAGCAGAATCTCGTTGGCGTGCAGTTCGTTGGCGTACTTGCGAGCCAAGTCGTGAGACTCGATGAGACCGGACTGCAAGAGCCGGACCATGAAGGTGCCGGTGCCGGTGAAGCCGTCGAGGATGTGGACACCTTCGTCGGTGAGCCCCTGCCCGAACTCAGCACGGAGAACGTCGTCGGCGGACTTGAGGATGAAGTCCACGATCTCGACCGGGGTGTAGACGATGCCCAACTTGTCCACGGTCTTCTTGAAGGCTGTGGCGAAGAACTTGTCGTACAACTCGATGAGGATGCGCTGCTTGCCCTCGGCATTGTTCACACCCTCGACGCGTCGCCGGACCGAGGCGTAGAAGGTCTCCAAGGTGGCGTTCTCGGAGTCGAGGTTGTGCTCATCCAGGGAGGCCAGCATCAACTCCATGGTCTGGGCGACGGGGTTGTTCGCGGCAAAGTTGTAGCCCGAGAAGAGGGCGTCGAAGATTGGGCGGGTGACGAGGTGCTGGGCGAGCATCTCGATCGCCTCGTCGCGGGTGATGTTGTCATTCAGGTTGCCGCGCAGGCCGTCGAGGAAGACGGCGAACTCCTTGGCGGGGTTGGAGTCCTCGTTCGCGAGAAGGCCGTTGATGCGGGTGATGTGGGCCTGGGCGATGTCGGAGACATCCTTGGCCCAGGTCTCCCAGTAGCGTCGCTCTCCGACCTTCTGGACGATCCGGGCGTACATGGCGTCGCGGAAGCCGTCGAAGGCGTAGTCGATGGACAACTGCTCAGACTCGGGCTGCCGCTGCTGGTCGGCGTCCGCGCCGGGGAACTCGACCTCCGGGCGCGGGGTGACGTTGTCGATGACGAGCCGGTCGGTCTTGCGCTTGTTCAACTCGATCTGGTTGATCATCGCGTGGAAGCGGTCGTCGTGGGACCGCAGCGCCTGGAGGACCTGCCAGACGACGCGGTAGCGCTCGTTGTCCTTCAGAGCCTCCTCCGGGGCGATCCCGGAGGGCACGACGATCGGCAAAATGATGTAGCCGAGTTCCTTGCCAGGGGCCTTGCGCATGACGCGGCCCACCGACTGCACCACATCGACCTGTGAGCCGCGCGGGGTCAAGAACATGACCGCATCGAGCGCGGGCACATCCACGCCCTCGGAGAGGCATCGGGCGTTGGTGAGGATGCGGCACACGTCGTCGGGCGTGGACTCCTTGAGCCACGCCAGGTGGGTGTTGCGCTCGTGGATGCCCATCGTGCCATCCACGTGCGCGGCCTCCACGCGGAGGCGGTTGGTCGGTCCACTCTCGTGCTCGTCCTGCAAGGCCCGGTCCACGAGCACCGGGAAGGACTGGGCGGCGGTCTTGGACGCCTTGATGTCCTTGGCGAAGGCGACGGCGGTCTTCATCGACTTGAGGTTGCCGCCCTCAGCATCCTGGTCGGCGGTGCCGTAGTGCTTGGCGAGGCCGTTCCAGCAGCCGATCAACTTGGCGGCGTCACCGAGGGCAATCTCCCCACCTGTCGCCATGGCGTTCTGGAAGTTCTCGGCCACGTACTCCTCGTCCACTGCGAGGACGAGGACCTTGTAGTCGGTGAGTAGGTCGGCCTCGACGGCGTCCCCGAAGCCGAGTCGGTGGAACTCCGGGCCGTAGACGGTCTCATCGGCCATGTCGGCAAGGATGGCCTCGGCCTCGGTCGCCTTGCGCTTGACTTCCTCACCGAAGACGCGGGGTGTGGCGGTCATGTAGAGGCGCTTCTGGGCGGCGAGGTAGGCGTCGTCGTGGACCTTCACGAACGCCGACTCGTCGCCGCCTGCGAGAGTGACGCCGGTGGTGCGGTGTGCCTCGTCGCAGATGACCAGGTCGAACTCGGTCAGCCCGAGTTCCTGGGCCTGGTGGATCACGTCGATGGACTGGTAGGTCGAGAAGACGACCGTCATCCGCTCGGTGGCGTGCTTGCCAACGTTCATCCGCGCGACCAGGGTCGGCGCGTCAGTCGTCGCGGGCTCGGCCAGGTCGATGACGGAGATGTCGGCGTCGTCGGTGTTGGTCTGGCGACCGACCCGCACGTCGGAGCAGACCGCGAACGGGCGAATCTCGACCTCGGTGTTGGCCATCCACTCCCGGAGGCTCTGCGAGAGCAGTTGGATGCTGGGCACCAGGAACAGAACCGTGCCGCCTGGGCCGACCAGTTCCTCCGCGATCTTGAGCGAGGTGTAGGTCTTGCCGGTGCCGCAGGCCATGATCAACTTGCCGCGCTCCTGGGCGCGGAAGCCGTCGAAGACATCGATAAGGGCTGACTGCTGGTGGGGGCGGAGGGCCTTCTTGCCCGTGGAGACGAGCACCTCGGGGGTTGCCCAGGAGTACTGGGACCAGTCGAAGGCCGACTCCTCTAGCCAGGCGATGTCGATCCGCTGAACCGGCACGGCCTGGTGGGCCAGGGTGTCGGTGGCGTTGGGGGACCAGGACTTGGCGGTGTCGAAGATGTAGCGGCGTGTGAACTCCTTGCCGCCAGAGGCGGAGAGGAAGGAGTCGATGTCGCCCTTGGAGACGGTCGCTCCGGGTGCGTAGAACTTGCACTGGACCGCCGCGTAGCCGTCCTCGTCCCGCAGGGCGGCCACGAGGTCGATGCCGGTGTCTGGGCGACCCTGGCGCCCCTCCCACTCGGTCCACAGCCACACGTCGGAGAACCGAGCAGCCCACTCGGGGTCGTTGAGTAGGTAGGTCTTGATGAGACGCTCGAACTTGTCGCCCTTGTCGCGCTCATCGAGGGCCTGCGCACGGAGGTCGCCAAGCACCTCGTAGATCGTCACTGACACCCAGCGGATTTTGCCCTAAGCGCCGGTCCGCCTGGGTAAGAAGGGCAGATTGCCCCCGGTGGGCGCGCCGTCGCCCAGCACCAGCGTTCCGTGACTAGCAGTCGCAGATCGTCAGGAAACACTCCGGGCACACGAGCGGTGCCGGTGCCGGATCGCCTCCACAACGCAGGCATGGACGCCAGCCCGCGACGCCTTGCTCAATGGCATCTGTGCGAGTCCAGCCACTCGGTCCGTGATGTAGCCACTCCCATCTCTGACCGCTTGTGAGGTCGAACTCCAGCATCGCTTCGCGCGCCGCGTCGTCTGAGTCGCGAAGCGCAGGGCACCCCAGAGTCGAGTGGTAGATGCCCGAGACGTTCCACCGTTCCGCGAAGGCGACGCGGGTCGCTGCAACTGCCCAAACCGACCTCCGAGCCGACGAGGTCGGGTGAGCAAGATACGTGGCCACTACCAGCCTCGCTCGCGCCACTCGGCTAAGTGGGGACGTTCCACACCTAGAGAACTATCATTCCCGTGACCGGGGTAGAACCAGGTGTCGTCCGGCAGCCGCTGGAAGATCCGTTCCTCCACGTCGTTGATGAGCTGCTCGAACGCCCCCATGTCGCCGAAGGTGTTGCCGACGCCGCCGGGGAACAGCGAGTCGCCGGTGAACAGGTGTGGGGGGCCGGCCGGGTCGGTGTAGAGCAGGCAGATCGAGCCGGGCGTGTGCCCACGCACGGCGATCACCTCGAGCTCCGACTCGCCCACGGCGATCCGGTCGCCCTGCGTGACCGCGCGGGTGATCGGTACGCCGGTCTGCTCGGTGATGGCGGCGGCGTCGGGCTCGCCGGCGATCGTCGCCGCACCGGTCGCGCCGACGACGTCGGCGAGGGCTCGGTGGTGGTCCCAGTGCTGGTGCGTGGTGATGACGGCGTCGAGGCCGGAGGCGCCGATCCAGGGGACCAGGCGATCGGGCTCCGCCGCCGCGTCGATGAGCACCTGCGCGCCGGTGTGCCGGCAGCGCAGCAGGTAGCAGTTGTTGGACATCTTGGGGTCCACGGCGACCTTGTGGATCGTCAGGTGGAGCAGGTCCCGGCCGTCGTAGAGGCCGCCCGGCCTGACCACTCCGGTGTAGCTCACATCGCCTCGATTCCCGGCAGCACGCCGTCGTCGCTGGTGGGCCCGGCCGTCCCTGGGTACGGCGGCCGCCCGGTCGTCCACCACGCGAGCTCGTGACCCAGCCCGGTCACGGTCGGTCCCGGCGTACCGATCTCCCACGACTCGCCGAGGTCGCTCGCCACGGCCAGGACGCCCGGACCGTGCCAGTGGCCGGCCTCGTGGTCGAGGAGCACCCGGGTGAACTCCTCCGGCCAGTCGGCCGGCGCGTAGCCCGCCCCGAGGTCCGCGTGGTGGATCTCGACCTCGCGCAGCCGCATCGACGCGACGGCCCCGGCCGGGAAGAGGAGGCCCGACCCCGGCGTGCGCTCGATCCTCGTGCCGGCCAGCTCCTCGGGCAGCGCCGTGATCGCTGCCGCCAGCCGGGTCACCGAGGCCATCACCCGGTCGCGGATCTCCTCGGGCGCCTCCGCGCCGAGCTTGTCGATGTCGGCGTCGCGGTCCTCGCCCGAGCGGTACATCGTCACGGGCTCGCCCTCGATGACACCGACGAGACCCCCCGTCAGGGCCTCGGCGTTGAGGGCCAGGTGGGCGACGACATGCGCGACGGTCCACTCGGGGAGCAGGCTGGGTCGGCGCCACGCATCGCCCGGCAGGGAATCAACGGTGCGCACCAGGCGCTGAGAGGCAGTGCGGAGAAGTTCCGCGGTCGGTGTGGGGTGGCTCACGGGGACCATCCTGGCACCCGCACCACCGTGGTGGCTCCTGCTACCATGGCGAACACCTGTTCGACTCTGCGGGAGTCTGCGAGCAGGGTCCAATCATCACGAAGAGGAGCGGCGTGGCCGACCAGCTGATCATCCGGGGCGCTCGGGAGCACAACCTGAAGGACGTCTCCCTCGACCTGCCACGCGATGCGCTGATCGTGTTCACCGGTCTCTCCGGGTCCGGCAAGTCCAGCCTCGCGTTCGACACCATCTTCGCCGAGGGTCAGCGACGCTACGTCGAGTCGCTGTCGGCGTACGCCCGCCAGTTCCTGGGCCAGATGGACAAGCCCGACGTCGACTTCATCGAGGGCCTCAGCCCGGCGGTGTCGATCGACCAGAAGTCGACGTCCAAGAACCCGCGCTCGACGGTCGGCACGATCACCGAGGTCTACGACTACCTCCGTCTTCTCTACGCGCGCGCGGGGCGCCCGCACTGCCCGACCTGCGGCGCGCCGATCGAGCGGCAGACGCCGCAGCAGATCGTCGACCGGATCCTCGCGCTCGAGGAGGGCAAGCGGTTCCAGGTGCTGGCGCCGGTCATCCGCGGCCGCAAGGGCGAGTACGTCGACCTGTTCGCGCAGCTCCAGAGCCAGGGCTACTCCCGAGCGCGCGTCGACGGCGAGACCCACACGCTCGACACACCGCCGAAGCTCGACAAGCAGAAGAAGCACACGATCGAGGTGGTCATCGACCGGCTCCAGGTGAAGGAGTCGTCGAAGCGTCGCCTCACCGACTCGGTCGAGACGGCGCTCGAGCTCGCGGGCGGTCTCGTGCTCATCGACTTCGTCGACGACAAGACCGAGCTGAAGTTCTCCGAGAAGATGTCGTGCCCCAACGACCACGTCATCGACACCGACGACCTCGAGCCCCGCTCGTTCTCCTTCAACAGCCCGTTCGGCGCCTGCCCGGCCTGCCACGGCCTCGGCACCCGGATGGAGGTCGACCCGGAGCTCGTCATCCCCAACCCCCAGGCGACGCTGGGGGAGGGTGCCATCCAGCCGTGGAGCCATGCCCACATCTCCGACTACTTCCTGCGCCTCCTCGGCGCGCTGGGCAAGGAGATCGGGTTCGACCTCAACACGCCGTGGGAGGACCTGTCGGCGAAGGCGCAGAAGACGATCCTCGACGGCCACGTCCGCCGGGTCCACGTCGTCACCACCAACCGCTACGGCCGCCAGCGGGCCTACGACGCGGAGTTCGAGGGCGTCCGCTCCTACGTCGAGCGCCGGCACCGCGAGGCGGAGTCCGACACCAGCCGTGAGCGGTTCGAGGGCTTCATGCGCGAGGTGCCCTGCCCGACCTGTGCCGGCAGCCGGCTCAAGCCGGTGTCGATGGCGGTCACGCTCGGCGCCAAGGACCCTGTCACGGGGGTGGCCGGCAAGAACATCGCCGAGGTCTGCGCGCTGCCGATCGACGAGGCGTCGGCCTACCTGCGGACGGTCCAGCTCAGCGTCCGCGAGAAGCAGATCGCCGAGAGGGTCCTCAAGGAGATCCAGGAGCGGCTCCAGTTCCTGCTCGACGTCGGCCTCGACTACCTCTCGCTGGACCGCCCCTCGGGCTCGCTGTCCGGCGGCGAGGCGCAGCGCATCCGGCTCGCGACGCAGATCGGTGCCGGCCTGGTCGGCGTCCTCTACGTGCTCGACGAGCCGTCGATCGGCCTGCACCAACGCGACAACGCCAAGCTGATCGAGACCCTGGTGCGGCTCAAGGAGCTCGGCAACACGCTCATCGTCGTCGAGCACGACGAGGACACCATCCGGGTCGCCGACTGGGTCGTCGACATCGGTCCGGGCGCCGGCGAGCACGGCGGCCACGTCGTGCACAGCGGCACGGTCAAGGAGCTCTACGAGAACGAGAAGTCGATGACCGGCCAGTTCCTGGCCGGCAAGCGCGAGATCCCGGTACCCGCCGTACGCCGCCCGACGACGAAGGGCCGCGAGCTCAAGGTGCTCGGCGCCAAGGAGAACAACCTCAAGGACATCGACGTCTCCTTCCCCCTCGGCGTCTTCCTGGCCGTCACCGGCGTGTCCGGCTCCGGCAAGTCGACCCTGGTCAACGACATCCTCTACACGTCGCTGGCCAAGCAGATCTACAACGCCAGGACCATCCCCGGCCGGCACCGCACGATCACCGGTCTCGAGCACGTCGACAAGGTCATCCACGTCGACCAGAGCCCGATCGGGCGTACGCCGCGGTCCAACCCGGCGACCTACACCGGCGTGTTCGACCACGTCCGCAAGCTGTTCGCCTCGACGCCCGAGGCGAAGATGCGCGGCTACCAGCAGGGCCGGTTCTCGTTCAACGTCAAGGGCGGTCGCTGCGAGGCGTGCGCCGGCGACGGCACGATCAAGATCGAGATGAACTTCCTGCCGGACGTCTACGTGCCGTGCGAGGTCTGCCACGGGCAGCGCTACAACCGCGAGACGCTCGAGGTGCACTACAAGGGCAAGAACATCGGCGAGGTCCTCGACATGCCGATCGAGGAGGCGGTCGACTTCTTCGCCGCCGTCCCGGCGATCGCCCGGCACCTCAACACGCTGCTCGAGGTCGGACTGGGCTACGTCCGGCTGGGCCAGCCGGCGACCACGCTCTCCGGCGGCGAGGCGCAGCGGGTCAAGCTGGCGAGCGAGCTGCAGAAGCGCTCCACCGGCCGCACCGTCTACGTGCTGGACGAGCCGACGACCGGCCTCCACTTCGAGGACATCCGCAAGCTGCTCGGCGTGCTCTCCAGCCTGGTCGACAAGGGCAACACCGTCCTCGTCATCGAGCACAACCTCGACGTCATCAAGACGGCCGACTGGATCATCGACATGGGTCCCGAGGGCGGCAACAAGGGCGGCACGGTCGTCATCGAGGGCACGCCGGAGGAGGTGGCCGCGCACTCCGAGTCGCACACGGGCCGCTTCCTCAAGCCGCTGCTCGACGGTCGCGAGGCGGCCGCGTCGAAGCCGGTGCGGCGGCGGGCCAAGAAGGCCAGCTGAACCCGCCACGGCGCACAGCCGTGACACAGGCGGGCGGACTAGGCTCGCCGCGATCGACGACCACCGACCAGGAGACCCGATGTCCGACCAGCTCAGCCGACGTACGACCCTCGCCGGAGCGGCCGGGCTCACGGTGGGACTGCCGGTGCTCGCCGCCTGCGGCGGCGGGGGCGGTGGGTCCAGCGCGAGCGAGACGCCCCGCACGAAGACCGGGACGGTGGTCGGTCCGACCAACGACGTCCCGGTCGGTGGCGGCAAGATCTACGGCGACCTCAACCTCGTCGTGACGCAGCCTGAGTCGGGCACGTTCAAGGCCTTCAGCGCGACCTGCACGCACCAGGGCTGCCAGGTGGGGTCGGTGAGCAAGGGCACCATCGACTGCCCGTGCCACCTCAGCAAGTTCTCGATCGACGACGGGTCGGTTGAAGGCGGACCGGCGTCGCGGCCGCTTCCGAAGGTCGCGATCACCGTGGCGAACGGGCAGATCACCGTCGCCTGAGTGCGTACGGGCACGTAGATTCGTTGCGTCTGCCAGGAGGTGACGGATGCGGATCCATGTGACGAGTGTGCTGGTCGACGACCAGCGCAAGGCGTTCGACTTCTACACCCGGACGCTGGGCTTCCTCCCGAAGACCAACGTGCCGGTCGGCGACTACGCGTGGTTGACGGTCGTCGCGCCGGAGGACCCCGACGGGGTAGAGCTGCTGCTGGAGCCGGACGGGCATCCCGCGGTCCGGCCCTACAAGGAGGCCCTGGTCGCCGACGGAATCCCGTTCACGTCGTTCGCGGTGCCCGACGTGCGCGCCGAGCGGGAGCGGCTCGGTGGGCTGGGGGTGCGGTTCGTGCAGGAGCCGCTCGATGCCGGTGGCGTGACGACAGCCGTCTTCGACGACACGTGCGGCAACCTCATCCAGATCGTGCAGATCGGCTGACGCTCAGCGGTTCGCGGCCGGCGCCGCGGTCGCCAGCCACGCCTCGTCGCGCGGCGAGCGGCGCCGGTCGAGCCGCGCGTCGAGCAGGACCCGCGCCTCCTCCCACCGGTCGGCCCGGAGCAGCGCGGCGATCCGGGCCTCCTCGACGACCTCGCGCTGGGCGTCGGAGCCGCCCAGCCGACGTACGTCCTGGGCGAGGGCGGCGAGCCCCGCGGCCGCCTCGGCGTGTCGGCCGCCCGCCATCAGCCGGAGCGCGCGGGCCAGGGGAGCCACCACCTCGCGCTGGGTCGGGTGGTCGTGGCGCGCCGCCCAGGCCGCGAGCCGGTCGAGCGCAACGGTGTCGCCGACGGCGAGCTGGGCCACGGCCACGTGCAGCGCGAGGAACGGCGTGGGCGGCCGTTCCAGCGTCTCGGGCGCGGTGGCGCCGATGACGTCGGCCGCGTCCGGCACGCCGGTCGCCCCGGGGGTGAGGGCCCAGCGGAAGAGCAGTGACCCCGAGTCGACCAGCGCCCGACAGCCACGCGCGCCGTCCGGCTGGAGCTGCGTCTCGTAGCGACGGCGTACCGCGTCGAGGTCGCCGAGCGACAGCTCGTGGAGCGCGGCGTGCCAGGAGAAGTGGGAGAGCGAGTCGGTGCTCGCACCGTCGCCCACGACCCAGCGATCCATCCAGGCGAGGCCCGCCGCGTGGTCGCCGGTCTCGTAGTGGGCGTGGGCCCGGGCGTGGGCGGAGTGCCCGGCGGCCGGCTCGACGGCCAGCGACGCCACGGAGAGGTCCATCGCCTCGTCGAACCGGCCCTGCTCCTGGCGCATGAAGGCCAGCAGGCCGGAGAACCACCAGTCGTCGCCGTAGGACGGGCGACATCGCTCGACGATCGCCCACGCCTCCTCAGGGACCTCGGTGACCCCCGCGAAGGCGATGGTCGGCACGGCCGAGGAGAGGAGCAGCGCGTCGAGCGGGTACGCCGCCAGGTGCGCGACCAGCGGGCGAGAGTCGCCCTCGAGGTGGGCGCCGATGGCGTGGACGTGGCTGCGCTCGCGCTCGGTGGCGCGGTGGGCGTGGAGCGCCGCCGCCTGCATGCGGGCCTGCACGTCGATCGGCACGCTCATCTCGTGACCGAGGAGCGCGAGGGCAGCGTGTCCCAGGGCGAAGGTCGGGTCGTGCGCGATGGACTCGGCGAGGTGGTCCGAGGCCCCCGTCCGGAGGCAGAGCAGATCGAGGAGCCCGCGGCTGTAGGCCGCCGCCGCCGCGTCGCTCGTCGTCAGTGCGTAGCCATAGGGGTCGCGCTTCACCTGAACCATACTAACTTAGTAGAGATAGGGTTGGGGCAGCCCGAGCGCCGTGTCTCTCCTGGCAGGGTCATCCATGTCGGCGGCCGGGTCAACCGGGTTGTCCGACCCTCGCCGTAGGGTTGGGGCGTGCCTGATCCGAGGAGCTACCGACCCCGGCCCGGGGACATCCCGACGCAGCCAGGCGTCTACCGCTTCCGCGACCCGAAGGGTCGGGTCATCTACGTCGGCAAGGCGATCAACCTGCGGGCGCGGCTCTCCAACTACTTCCAGCCCATCGGCAGCCTCCACCCGCGCACGGCGACGATGGTCACGACCGCCGCCAGCGTCGAGTGGACGGTCGTCAACACCGAGGTCGAGGCGCTCCAGCTGGAGTACTCCTGGATCAAGGAGTTCGACCCGCGGTTCAACGTGAAGTACCGCGACGACAAGTCCTACCCGTGGCTGGCCGTCACCGTCTCCGACGAGTTCCCGAGAGTCATGGTCGGGCGCGGCGCCAAGCGCAAGGGCACCCGCTACTTCGGTCCCTACAGCCACGCCTGGGCGATCCGGGAAACCGTGGACGTGCTGCTCCGGGTCTTCCCGATGCGCTCCTGCAGCAACGGAGTCTTCAAGCGCAGCCAGCAGGTCGGCCGCCCGTGCCTGCTCGGCTACATCGACAAGTGCAGCGCCCCCTGCGTCGGCAACATCAGCGCCGAGGACCACCGCCAGATCGTCGACGACTTCTGCGACTTCATGGGCGGCCACACGTCGGGGTTCGTCCGGCGCATCCAGAAGGAGATGTACGCCGCCAGCGAGGCGCTCGAGTTCGAGCGGGCCGCCCGGCTGCGCGACGACCTCGGCGCCCTGGAGCGTGCCCTCGAGAAGCAGGCGGTCGTGCTCGGCGACGGTGCCGACGCCGACGTGATCGCCCTGGCCGAGGACCCGCTCGAGGTCGCTGTGCAGGTCTTCCACGTGCGCGGCGGCCGGATCCGCGGCCAGCGCGGGTGGGTCGCCGACCGCATGGACGAGGGGGAGACCGACAAGCTGGTCGAGGACTTCCTGCTCCAGCTCTACGCCGGTGACCCCGACTCGATCCCGCGCGAGGTGCTGGTGCCGGCCCTCCCGCCCGAGGCCGAGGTGGTCGAGGAGCTGCTCTCCGACCTCCGTGGCAGCCGGGTCCAGGTGCGGGTCCCGCAGCGCGGCGACAAGAAGACGCTGCTCGAGACGGTGGCCCGCAACGCGGGCCAGACGCTGGCGCTGCACAAGACCAAGCGGGCTTCCGACCTCACCACGCGCAACCAGGCGCTCGAGGAGCTCCGAGAGGCGCTCGAGCTGCCAGAGGCGCCGCTGCGGATCGAGTGCTACGACATCTCCCACCTGCAGGGCTCCGAGATCGTCGCGTCGATGGTGGTGTTCGAGGACGGCCTTGCCCGCAAGTCGGAGTACCGCCGGTTCGTGATCCGCGGCCAGCAGGGCTCCGACGACGTCCGCGCGATGCACGAGGTGATCACGCGCCGGTTCCGACGGCTGCTCGACGAGCAGGCCACCTCGACCGAGGTCAACCCTTCGACCGGCTCAGGACCAGCGACGGAGCGCGGTCCGATGCTGGTCGACCCGGAGACGGGCCGGCCGCGGAAGTTCGCCTACGCACCCGGCCTGGTGGTCGTCGACGGTGGCGCGCCGCAGGTGGCGGCCGCCGTACGCGCCCTCGACGAGCTGGGGATCGACGACGTCCCGGTGTGCGGTCTCGCGAAGCGCCTGGAGGAGGTGTGGATGCCCGGGCAGGCCGACCCGGTCATCCTGCCGCGCTCGTCCGAGGGGCTCTACCTGCTGCAGCGCGTCCGCGACGAGGCGCACCGGTTCGCGATCACCCACCACCGCTCGCGCCGCTCGAAGTCGATGGTCGAGAGCGTGCTGGACGACGTGCCCGGGCTGGGGGAGGTGCGCCGCAAGACCCTGCTCAAGCACTTCGGCTCGCTCCGCAAGCTGCGCGCGGCCAGCGCCGACGAGATCGGCGCGGTTCCGGGCATCGGACCGACGACCGCTGCTGCGATCAAGTCGGCCGTCGAGAAGAATGGCGGCGGCGTGGCCGTGAACACGGCTACCGGAGAAGTCGAGGAGACCTGAGTGGCGGAGCAGCAGGCCGGCGAGCTCGTCGTCGTGACGGGCATGACCGGGGCGGGGCGGAGCACGGCCGCCAAGGAGCTCGAGGATCTCGGGTTCTTCGTCATCGACAACCTCCCCCCGTCGCTGTTGCCCGACGTGGTCCGGCTCGTCGACGACAGCCGCGGTCGGCAGCAGCCGATCGCCGTCGTCGTCGACGTACGGTCCGGGTCGTTCTTCGACGAGATCGGGCGCGCGCTCGTCCACGAGGGCACCGGCCGCAAGGCCACGCTGGTGTTCCTCGACGCCAACGACGAGGTCCTCGTACGCCGCCAGGAGGCCGCTCGGCGCCCGCACCCGCTGCAGGGCAGCGGCCGCCTGCTCGACGGCCTCGAGCGCGAGCGGGTCGCGCTGGCGGACCTGCGCGCCAACTCCGACCTCGTCATCGACACCTCCAACCTCAACGTCCACCAGCTCACCGACCGCATCGCCGAGGCGTTCGGGACGCCTGACACGACCCGGCTGCGGGTGACCGTCGTCAGCTTCGGCTTCAAGTACGGGATCCCGATCGACGCCGACTTCGTCGCCGACATGCGCTTCCTGCCCAACCCGCACTGGGTCCCCGAGCTGCGCCCCGGCAACGGCCGCGACAACCCCGAGGTGTCCGCCTACGTCTACAGCCGGCCGGGCGCCCAGGAGTTCCTCGCCGGCTACGTCCCGGTCCTGGCGGGCGTCGCGGAGGGCTACCTGCGCGAGGGCAAGCGCTTCATGCGAGTCGCGCTCGGCTGCACGGGCGGCAAGCACCGCAGCGTCGCCATGGCCGAGGAGATCGCGCGCCGGCTCCAGGACCGCGGCCTGGTCGCCCGCGCTCTCCACCGCGACCTGGGGCGCGAATGACGGAGCGGGAGGACCGCGCCCAGTCCGTCGTCGCCTTCGGTGGCGGCCACGGTCTGCACGCGTCGCTGTCAGCGCTGCGGCTGCTCGTCGACGACCTCACCGTCGACGAGCTGACCGCCGTCGTCACCGTCGCCGACAACGGGGGCTCGTCGGGCCGGCTGCGCCGTGAGTTCGACGTGCTGCCGCCGGGCGACCTGCGGATGGCGCTCGCCGCGCTCTGCGCCACCGACGACTGGGGGACGACCTGGGCCGAGGTGCTCCAGCACCGGTTCGCCGGTGAGGGCGAGATGAACGGCCACAACCTCGGCAACCTCCTCATCGTCGGCCTGTGGGAGCTGCTCGGCGACAACGTCGCGGCCTTGGACCTGGTCGGCAGGCTCCTCGGCGCCAAGGGGCGCGTCATGCCGATGGCGCTGGTCCCGATGGACATCACCGCCCAGGTGCGCGGGCTGGCGCCCGGTGACCCCGACGCGCTGGTCGCCGTGCGCGGCCAGGTGGAGGTCGCCACCACGGACGGCGTCATCGACTCCATCGCCCTCGTCCCGGAGGACCCGCCCGCGGCGCCGGTCGCCCTCGAGGCGATCGGCGGCGCCGACTGGATCTTCATCGGGCCGGGTTCCTGGTTCACATCGGTCATGCCGCACCTGATGGTGCCCGCGCTGCGTGGCGCGCTCGCGACGACGCCGGCCCGGGTCGTCGTGGTCCTCAACCTCGCCGAGCAGGCGGGGGAGACGCCCGGCTTCGGACCGGCCGACCACCTCGCCGTACTGCTCAGCCACGCGCCGGACCTCCGCGTCGACGCGGTCCTGGCCGACCGGTCATCGGTCGGCGAGGGCCTCGACGAGCTGCGGGAGGCGGTGCACGCCTGCGGCGCGCGGTTGGTGCTGGGCGACGTGAGCGTCGGCGACGGGACCCCGCGGCACGACCCGGAGAAGCTCGCCCGGGCCTACGCCGAGATCATGGCCGGCTGACCCGCCGGTCCGGCTGGTGCAGCTGGGTCTGCCGCTCCGTCTCGGCGAAGCCGACCGATCGGTAGATGCGGATGGCGACGTAGTCGGGGTCGGCGACCATCACGAGGGTCTCGACGTCGAGCTCGGCCAGTCCCCACCGGCTCGTCTCGTGGACGAGCGTCCCGGCGAGCCCGCGTCCTCGGAAGGCGGGGTCGGTCTCGACGCTCTGGAAGCGCGCCGATCCCTCGCCGGCGCGGAAGAGCCCGAGACTGCTGACCAGGCGGCCGTCGACGAAGGCACCCCACCAGGCTCCGTGGCCCGCCTGGGTCAGCGCACGGTCGGTGCGGGCCTTGCTGCTCATGAACGCGAGGTACTCGTCGGCCGGGTGGTCCTCGTTGCACCGGGCCGCGAGGGCGACCCGCTGCTGCCAGTCCTCGTCGCTCGCCAGAGGCCGGTACGTCGCGTCGGCGTTCGGCCGCGGCGGGGCCTGCGTCGCCCGGGCGGTCATGACGGCGGCGACGTCGAGCGAGAGCCCGGCCGCCACCAGTGGTGCGAGTGCGTCGGGGTCGCTCGTGGGGCCGTCGACGCCGATGGCCCGGTGGGTGCTGTCGGGGAACGTGGCGTCGACGTCGGCGAGCAGCACCGGCACGTCCGCGGCGGCCGGCGGACGGTCCAGCAGGAGGAAGTTCCCCCAGTGGAACGTGGGGTTGTGGGGTGTGCGCACGACCAGCCGATCGCCCCGATCCTCGACGACCGATCCGCCGAGCTCCAGGAGGGCGAGGTCGGTCCGATACGCAATCGACTGCACGTCCACGTGGCGCACACTACTTTTCGCATGTCGGGGGTCCACCCACGGCTGTGAGGTTGATTGACGAGCGTGAAAGGATCGCGTTCATGGCGATGACGGGACAGGTCAAGGCGGAGCTCTCCGCCACCCAGATCACGAAGACCTGTTGCCGCAAGGCCGAGGTGGCGTCGACGCTGCGCTTCGCCGGTGGTCTCCACATCGTCAACGGACGCATCGTCGTCGAGGCCGAGCTCGACACCGGCGCCGCCGCGCGTCGGCTGCGCCGCGACATCGCCGACGTCTACGGCCACTCGGCCGAGGTGACGATCGTGCAGGCGAACGGCATCCGCAAGGGCAGCCGCTACATCGTCCGGGTGACCCGCGACGGCGAGGCGCTGGCCCGGCAGACCGGACTGCTCGACCAGCGCGGCCGGCCCGTGCGCGGTCTGCCGCCCGCGGTCGTGGCAGGGGCGGCCTGCGACGCCGTGGCCGCGTGGCGCGGTGCCTTCCTCGCCCACGGGTCCCTCACCGAGCCGGGACGCTCCTCGTCGCTGGAGGTGACCTGCCCCGGCTCGGAGGCGGCCCTCGCCCTCGTCGGTGTCGCTCGCCGGCTCGGCATCCAGGCCAAGGCCCGCGAGGTCCGGGGCGTCGACCGCGTCGTCATCCGTGACGGCGACGCCATCGGCCAGCTGCTCACCCGCCTCGGCGCCCACGAGTCGCTGATGGCGTGGGAGGAGCGGCGGATGCGGCGCGAGGTGCGCGCCACCGCCAACCGGCTCGCCAACTTCGACGACGCCAACCTGCGCCGGTCCGCCCGTGCCGCCGTCGCCGCCGGCGCGCGCGTCGAGCGGGCGCTCGAGATCCTCGGCGACGAGATCCCCGACCACCTGCGCCAGGCCGGCAGCCTCCGCCTCGAGCACAAGCAGGCGTCTCTCGAGGAGCTCGGCCAGCTCCACGACCCGGCGCTCACCAAGGACGCGATCGCCGGCCGGATCCGGCGGCTGCTCGCCATGGCCGACAAGCGGGCGGAGGAGCTGGGCATCCCCGACACCGAGGCGGTGCTCACCCCCGACATGCTGGCCGACGACTGAGCGTCCGACCTCCTAAGGCGTCGTTGGATCGTCACCAGCGACCGGGTCCCGAGACCGCCGATCCGACTACCGGCAGGTAGTGGGTAGGGTCGTGACGTCCGTTTCGACGGCGTGACTAAACGCGCCTCAGACTCCAGGAGTAGCAGTGACCGTTCGGGTAGGCATCAACGGCTTCGGCCGCATCGGCCGTAACTTCTTCCGCGCCGTGCGCGCGTCCGGCCTCGACATCGAGATCGTCGGGATCAACGACCTCACCAACAACGCGACCCTCGCGCACCTGCTCACGTTCGACACGATCCTCGGTCGCCTCGACGCCGACGTGCAGGCCACCTCCGACGCGATCATCGTCGGCGGCCAGGAGATCAAGGCGTTCGAGGAGCGCGACCCGGCCGCGCTCAAGTGGGCCGACCTCGGCGTCGACGTCGTCGTCGAGTCGACTGGCTTCTTCACGGACGCCACCAAGGCGCGCGCGCACGTCGACGGCGGCGGCGCGAAGAAGGTCATCATCTCGGCGCCGGCGAGCAACGAGGACGCCACGATCGTGATGGGCGTCAACGAGGGGATCTACGACCCCGAGCAGCACACCGTCATCTCCAACGCCTCCTGCACCACCAACTGCCTCGCGCCGATGGCGAAGGCGCTCAACGACGGCATCGGCATCAACAAGGGCCTGATGACCACGGTGCACGCCTACACGGCCGACCAGAACCTGCAGGACAACATCCACAAGGACCTGCGCCGCGCCCGCGCCGCCGCGCTCAACGTCGTCCCGACCTCGACCGGTGCTGCCAAGGCGATCGGCCTGGTCCTCCCGGAGCTCAAGGGCAAGCTCGACGGCTACGCCCTGCGCGTCCCGGTCCCCACCGGCTCGCTCACCGACCTCTCCTTCGAGGCCTCCCGCGAGACCTCGGTCGACGAGATCAACGAGATCGTGAAGGCGGCCGCCGACGGCCGGATCCTCCGCTACTCCACCGACCCGATCGTGTCCTCGGACATCGTGACCGACCCGGCGTCGTGCATCTTCGACGCGCCGCTCACCAAGGTGATCGGCAACCAGGTGAAGGTCGCGGGCTGGTACGACAACGAGTGGGGCTACTCCAACCGCCTCGCCGACCTGATCGACTACGTCGGCAAGACGCTCTGAGGTGGGGGACTACGCGAACCTCGGGGACGTCGCCGGCAGGCGCGTCCTCGTCAGGTCCGACCTGAACGTCCCGCTCAAGGACGGCGCCATCACCGATGACGGCCGGATCCGGGCCTCCGTGCCCACCATCCGCGCGCTGGCCGAGGCCGGCGCGCGGGTGGTGGTCACCGCCCACCTGGGCCGTCCCGACGGTGCCCCCGACCCGAAGTACTCGCTGGCACCGGTCGCGGTGCGCCTCGGTGAGCTGCTCGGAGCGCCGGTCGCCTTCGCGACCGACACCGTCGGCGCCTCGGCGCACGAGACGGTGAGCGGGCTGGCGGACGGCCAGGTGGCGCTCCTCGAGAACGTCAGGTTCAACGCCGGCGAGACCTCGAAGGACGACGCAGTCCGCGGCGCGTTCGCCGACGAGCTCGCCTCGCTGGCGGACGCCTTCGTCTCCGACGGCTTCGGGGTCGTGCACCGCAAGCAGGCCTCCGTCTACGACGTCGCTCAGCGGCTGCCGCACGCGATGGGCGGCCTCGTCGCTGCCGAGATCGACGTGCTGCGCCGGCTGACCGCGACGCCGGAGCGGCCCTACGTGGTCGTGCTCGGTGGCTCGAAGGTGTCCGACAAGCTGGGCGTCATCGACAACCTCCTCGGCAAGGCCGACAAGCTGCTCATCGGTGGCGGCATGGTCTTCACCTTCCTCAAGGCGCAGGGCCACGAGGTCGGCAAGAGCCTCCTCGAGGAGGACCAGATCGAGACGGTGCTCGGGTACCTCCAGCGCGCGGAGCAGTCCGGCGTGGAGATCCTGCTGCCGACCGACATCGTCGTCGCCGACAGCTTCGGCGACGAGGCGTCGGCGCGGGTGGTTGCGGCGACCGAGATCCCGGCCGAGGCGCTCGGGCTCGACATCGGCCCCGAGTCCGGGGCGGCGTTCGCCGACGCGGTCCGCCCGGCGAGGACCGTCTTCTGGAACGGCCCGATGGGGGTCTTCGAGCAGCCCGCCTTCGCGGAGGGCACCCGTGCGGTGGCGCAGGCGCTCACCGAGATCGACGGTCTGTCGGTCGTCGGCGGGGGCGACTCGGCGGCCGCCGTACGCGCGCTCGGGTTCGACGAGGCGGCGTTCGGGCACATCTCCACCGGTGGCGGCGCCAGCCTGGAGTACCTCGAGGGCAAGGAGCTCCCCGGCATCACGGTGCTGGAGGGCTGATGACGAACCCCCAGCGCACCCCGCTCATCGCGGGGAACTGGAAGATGAACCTCAACCACCAGGAAGCGGTGGTGCTGGTCCAGAAGCTGGCGTGGACGCTGTCGGACAAGCGGCACGACTTCAGCAAGGTCGAGGTCGCGGTCTTCCCGCCCTACACCGACATCCGGTCCGTCCAGACGCTGGTCGACGGCGACCGGCTGCCCATCAAGTACGGCGCCCAGAACGTGTCCAACCACGACGACGGGGCCTACACCGGCGAGATCTCAGGCTCGATGCTGGCCAAGCTGGGGTGCAGCTATGCGATCGTCGGACACTCGGAGCGCCGCGAGAACTACGGCGAGACCGACGAGTGGGTGGCGCTCAAGGCCCGCCAGGCGTTCAAGCACGGGCTGACCCCGATCGTGTGCGTCGGCGAGGGGCTCCACATCCGGCAGGAGGGGGAGCAGATCCGCTACACCACCGACCAGGTGACCCGCTCGCTCGACGGCCTGACCAGCGAGCAGGTGGCGAACCTGGTGCTGGCCTACGAGCCCATCTGGGCGATCGGCACCGGCGAGGTCGCCACCCCCGAAGACGCGCAGGAGGTCTGCGCCGGGATCCGGACCCAGGTGCGTGAGGCCCACGGCGACGTGGCCGCCGACACCGTCCGGATCCTCTACGGCGGTTCGGTCAAGGCCAACAACGTCGCGGCGATCATGGCGCAGGCGGATGTCGACGGTGCGCTGGTCGGTGGCGCGAGCCTGCAGGCCGACGAGTTTGCGGGAATCTGCCGGTTCTATGCCATGCCGATGCTCTGAGCATCACCCGACGTGACGTAGGATCCCCACGTGCTGGAAACGCTCTTCACCATCATCCTGGTCATCGCGAGTGCGCTGATGATCCTGCTGGTCCTTCTCCACAAGGGCCGTGGCGGCGGTCTCTCGGACATGTTCGGCGGTGGTGTCTCCAGCTCGCTCGGGGGGTCCTCCATCGCCGAACGGAACCTGGACAGGCTGACGGTCGGCATCGGCGTCATCTGGTTCGCCTGTGTCATCGCGCTCGGCCTGCTCAAGGCCTACTGAGAAATCCGAAAGGGACGAACGTGGCTGGTGGTGGCAACGCGATCCGGGGAAGCCGGGTCGGTGCCGGTCCGATGGGTGAGGCCGAGCGGGGCGAGGCAGCTCCGCGCAAGGCGGTCATCTACTTCTGCGCGCACGAGCACCGGTCGGTGGTGACGTTCGCTGTCGAGGCGACGGCCCCCGACTCGTGGGACTGCCCCAAGTGCGGTCTGCCCGCGAGCCTCGACTCGGACAACCCGCCGCCGGCGCCGAAGATCGAGCCCTACAAGACGCACCTCGCCTATGTGAAGGAGCGGCGCACCGACGCGGAGGCCGAGGTCATCCTCGACGAGGCGATCCAGCTCCTGCGCTCGCGTCGGAAGTCCGGCGACATCATCTTCTGACGAGTCAGACGACGACACCGGGGCCGCCATCCCTTCGGGGTGGCGGCCCCGGTGCGTTCGTCAGGACACGAGGCGGACGGTCTGCTCGGCGGTACGCCGCTCGGCCCGGTCGGCCTCGATGGCGCGCCGGATCCGGTCGAGGCCGACCGAGAGCGGGATCGAGGCGCGCAGGTCGGCGGCGTACTCCGCCAGGACGTCCCTGACCGCCGGCGAGGCCCACTCGCAGGTGTCGATCCGTTCCATCCGCTGCGCCGTGATCGCGGCCGCGATCTGTGCGTCCTGGCCGGTGCCGTGGGTGCTCACTGCTCAGTCCTCGAGTCGTCGGTGACGTGCCGACCGCTGTCGGCGTCCCCTCTTCGATCGCCCGGGACCGGCTGGGGCTGAGCAGGTCTCCGAGAAACCGCCCGGGCCGGTCGGGCCGAGTGGTCGGTCCGAGCCCCGCTGCACGTCGCCGGGGTGGCCCGGACGGGCCATGACCGGTAGGCGGACCTGAGGGTGACGTACCCGTCAGAGGGCCGAGGCGGACTCCCGGTCGAGGAACCAGATGGTCTCCTCACGGCCCGTGACACCGGCCGCCGGGATCTCGTGGGGGTCACGGCCGCCCAGGGCGCCGGCGACGGCCTCGGCCTTGCCACTCCCGGAGACCAGGAACCACACCGACGTCGACTTGTTGAGCCGCGGAAGGGTCAGGCTGATCCGCTCCGGCGGCGGCTTGGGCGAGCCTGTCACGCCGACCGTCGTACGGTCCGACACGTCGAGCTGGTCGAAGCCCGGGAAGAGGGAGGCGATGTGTCCGTCGGGGCCGATGCCGAGCATGAGGATGTCGAACAGCTCGGGACCGTGCTCGTGGAGCTCCGCCTCGTAGGCCTCGGCGCCTTCGTCGGTGTCGACGACGTCGGCGGTCGACGGCATGGCGTGGACGCGGTGCGCGGGTACGCCGACCTCGTCGATGAACGCGGCACGCGCCTGTCCCACGTTGCGGTCGGCGGAGTCGGGGGCGACGAACCGCTCGTCGCCGAACCACAGCTCCACGGCGCCCCAGTCGACGCCGGACTCCGGAGACAGCCGGGCGACCTCGCGGTGGATGGTCTCGGCGATCGAGCCCCCGGTGAGCACGATGTGGGGAACGTCGCCGGCCGCCTGGCGGTCGGCGATCCGGCTGAGCAGCTCGCCGGCCACGGCCGTGGAGAGCGCGGCGGCGTCCTCGTGCACCTCGACGCGGGCGTCGTTCTGGGTCATCGTGCCTTCTTCCTGGTGGGGCGCGCGGAGGGGTTGGCGAGTCGCCGCGCGGTGGCGGCGTAGACGTCGTCCTCGTCGAGGCGGCGCAGCTCCTCGGCGAGCAGCTCCGGAACGTCGCGTCGCTTGAGGGCGATCGGACGGTCCGGCCGATTGGGGGTCGTGAAGGTCGCGAGGCGGCCGTCCGGGCGCGAGATGCGGATCGGGCCGGCCTTGGTGTCGAGCGTGACCTGGGTGATCCCCGGCCCGTCGGAGACGTGCCGGGCGACCGCGACCTTGAGGCGGTCCTCGAGCCACGCGCCGAGCAGGTCGGCGCTCGGGTTGCCGCGCTCGGCGGAGACCGAGGCGCCGGTGACCTTGAGCGGGTGCTGGTCGAGCGCCGCTGCCAGCAGGGCGCGCCACGGGGTGAGCCGGGTCCACGCGAGGTCCGTGTTGCCGGGCGCGTGCGCCGCGCACAGCTCGGCGAGGACCCGTGACTTGTTGCGGGCCACCGCGGCGCTGTCGGTGATCCGGCGCTGCGCGAGGCGCCCCAGCGGGTCGGCCGCCGGGTCGGGCGGCGCGTCGTGCGGCCACCAGACGACGACGGGGGAGTCCGGCAGCAGCAGCGGGAGCACGACGGACTCCGGGTGCTTCGCGACTTCGCCGGTGAGCGTGATGAGCGCCGTCTCGCCGCCCCAGCCACCGCCGATCCCGACGGACGCGCTCACCGAGCCACGCCCGCGCTTGTCGCCGAGCACGACCGCGAGGACGCGGGCGGGATGCTCGCGGGACGCCTGCCGGGTCTGGTCGAGCGCGACGTCGGCGTACTCGTCCTCGACGATGATGACGAGCGTCAGCACCATGCCCATGGCCGGCGAGCCCGCGTTGCGGCGGGCCCGCACGAGCGCGGCCGCGATCCCGGCCGCGTTGGTCTGCTCGATCGCGATCACGGGCGCCTCCAGGCGCGACCGTCGCGCTCCAGCATCTGGTCGGCGGAGTCGGGTCCCCAGCCACCGGAGGCGTACTCGTCGGGGCCGCGGCCGGACGCGTCACGCTCCGCCCAGTGGTCGAGCACGGGGTCGAGGATGCGCCAGGACAGCTCGACCTCCTCGTGGCGCGGGAAGAGCGGCGGGTCGCCGAGCAGCACGTCCAGGATGAGGCGTTCGTAGGCCTCCGGCGAGGACTCCGTGAAGGACCCGCCGTAGGCGAAGTCCATGTTGACGTCGCGGATCTCCATGGCCGTCCCGGGCACCTTCGAGCCGAAGCGGGTCGTGATCCCCTCGTCGGGCTGGATCCGGATGACCAGGGCGTTCTGGGTGAGCTCGGCGGTCGAGGTCGCAGCGAACGGCAGGTGCGGCGCGGCCTTGAAGACGACCGCCACCTCGGTCACGCGTCGGCCGAGGCGCTTGCCGGTGCGCAGGTAGAACGGGACGCCCGCCCAGCGCCGCGTGTCGATGCCGAGCTTCACGGCGGCGAACGTCTCGGTAGTCGACCGCCGGTCGATGCCCTCCTCCTCGCGGAAGCCGATGACCTTCTCGCCACCGGCCCAGCCCGCGGCGTACTGCCCGCGCGCGGTGTGGCGCGACAGGTCCCGGGGGAGGACGACCGACGAGAGCACCTTCTGCTTCTCGATGCGCAGCGCGGCGGCGTCGAACGAGGTCGGCTCCTCCATCGCGACCAGCGCCATCAGCTGGAGGAGATGGTTCTGGATGACGTCGCGTGCGGCGCCGATGCCGTCGTAGTAGCCGGCCCGTCCGCCGATCCCGACGTCCTCGGCCATCGTGATCTGGACGTGGTCGACGTAGTTGTTGTTCCAGATCGGCTCGAACATCGTGTTGGCGAACCGGAACGCCAGGATGTTCTGGACCGTCTCCTTGCCCAGGTAGTGGTCGATCCGGAAGACCGAGGCGTCGGGGAAGGCGGTGTCGAGGACGCGGTTGAGCTCCTGGGCGGAGGCGAGGTCGTGGCCGAAGGGCTTCTCGACGACCACGCGCCGCCACGAGTCCGAGGCCGGGTCGGCCAGGCCGTGCTCCTTGAGCTGGCCGACGACGTCGCCGAAGAACCGTGGCGGGATGGCCAGGTAGAACGCGTGGTTGCCGCCGGTGCCGCGGACCTGGTCCAGCTCGTCGATCGTGCGACGGAGCCTCTCGAAGGCGACGTCGTCGTCGAAGTCACCCGGGATGAAGCGGAACCCCTCGGACAGCTGCCGCCAAACCTCCTCGCGGAACTCCGTGCGCGCGTGCGCCTTCACCGCGTCGTGGACCACCTGGGCGAAGTCCTGGTCGGCCCACTCGCGGCGCGCGAACCCGGTGAGGGCGAACCCGGGCGGCAGCAGCCCACGGTTGGCGAGGTCGTAGATCGCCGGCATGACCTTCTTGCGCGAGAGGTCTCCGGTGACGCCGAACAGCACGAGCCCGCAGGGGCCGGCGATGCGGGGGAGCCGGCGGTCCTGCGGGACCCGCAGCGGATTCGGGGTCACCGTGGGCTCACCGTCGATGAGCGCGGTAGTAGTCGATCAGCGCCCGTGTGGACGGGTCCTGCTGGGCGGCCACCTCGGCGTCGCCGGCGATGGCGGGACTGATCTGCACGGCGAGCTGCTTGCCGAGCTCGACGCCCCACTGGTCGAAGCTGTCGATGCCCCACACCACGCCCTGCGTGAACGTGATGTGCTCGTAGAGCGCGATCAGCTGGCCGAGCACCGACGGGGTCAGGTCGGCCGCGACGATCGACGCGGTCGGCCGGTTGCCGGTGAACACCCGCGCCGGCACGATCGCCTCGGCCGTTCCCTCGGCCCGCACCTCGTCAGCGGTCTTCCCGAACGCGAGCGCACGCGTCTGCGCGAGGAAGTTGGCGAGGAACAGCTCGTGGACGTCGGTCTCGCCGTCCCGCAGCGGGTAGGCGGGGTTCGCGAACGCGATGAAGTCCGCCGGGATCAGCCGGGTGCTCTGATGGATCAGCTGGTAGAACGCGTGCTGGCCGTTGGTGCCGGGCTCGCCCCAGAACACCTCACCGGTCTCCGTGGTGACGGGCGTGCCGTCCCAGCGGACGCCCTTGCCGTTGGACTCCATCGTCAGCTGCTGGAGGTAGGCCGGGAAGCGGTGCAGCAGCTGCGAGTACGGCAGCACCGCGTGCGTCTGCGCGCCCAGGAAGTCGGCGTACCAGATGTTGAGGAGACCCATCAGCGCCGGCACGTTGGACGCGGTGTCGGTCGTGCGGAAGTGCTCGTCCATCGCGTGCATGCCGGCGAGGAACTCGGCGAACCGCTCGGGGCCGATCGCGACGACCAGCGAGGTGCCGATCGCCGAGTCGACCGAGTAGCGTCCGCCGACCCAGTCCCAGAAGCCGAATGCGTTGGCGGGGTCGATCCCGAAGTCGGCCACCTTGTCGAGAGCGGTGGAGACGGCGACGAAGTGCTTCTCGATCGCTGCCTTCTCGTCCACCCCCGACCCGAGCTGCTCGAGCAGCCAGGCCTTGCAGAGCCGGGCGTTCGTGAGCGTCTCCAGCGTGCCGAACGTCTTGCTGGACACGATGAAGAGCGTGCTCTCCGGGTCCAGCCCGGCCAGCGTGGTGGCCGCGTCGGTCGGGTCGATGTTGCTGATGAACCGGCACTCGATCTCGGCGTGCCGGTAGGGCGCCAGCGCCTCGTAGGCCATCACCGGACCGAGGTCGGACCCGCCGATGCCGATGTTGACGACTGTCCGGATGCGCTGGCCGGTGACGCCCGTCCACGCGCCGGAACGGACCCGCTCCGCGAAGTCGTAGACGCGCCGGAGCACCTCGTGGACCTCGGGTACGACGTCGGTGCCGTCGACCACCAGCGAGGCGTCGGCCGGCAGTCGGAGCGCCGTGTGCAGGACGGCGCGGTCCTCGGTCACGTTCACGTGGTCGCCCCGGAACATCGCGTCGCGACGCTCAGCGAGGCCGACCTCCTCGCTCAGCGCCACGAGCGCGGCGAGGACGTCGGCATCGACCAGGCCCTTCGACAGGTCGACGTGGAGGTCGGCGGCGTCGAAGGTGAGCCGCTCGGCGCGGCCCGGGTCGGCGGCGAACCAGCCGCGCAGGTCGGGGGAGAACCCCTCGGCCAGCGCGGCCAGTCGTTGCCAGGCGTCAGTCGTCGTCGGGTCGACCGGTCCGGTGGTGGCCGTAGCCGTCACGCGCCGGCCGCCTGCGCCATCTGCCCCTTGACGGTGTCGAGCAGCTCGATCCAGGACGCCTTGAACTTGTCGACGCCCTCGGTCTCGAGGGTGAGGAAGACGTCGTCGAGGTCGACGCCCGCGGCGGCGATCTGGTCGAAGACGGCCTGCGCCTCGGCGGCCCGGCCGGTGACCTGGTCGCCCTGGAGCTCGCCGTGGTCGCCGAAGGCGTCCAGCGTCTTCTCGGGCATCGTGTTGACGGTGTCGGCGACGACGAGATCGGTCACGTAGAGCGTGTCCGGGTACGCCGGGTTCTTCACGCCGGTGGACGCCCACAGCGGCCGCTGCGCGTTGGCGCCGGCCGCCGCGAGAACCTGCCAGCGCTCGGACGAGAAGACCTCCTGGAAGGCGGCGTAGGCGAGCCGGGCGTTCGCGACGGCGGACTTGCCGCGCAGCGCCAGCGCCTCGTCGCTGCCGAGCTTCTCCAGGCGCGCGTCGATCTCGGTGTCGACGCGGCTGACGAAGAACGACGCGACCGAGCGGATGGTGGACAGGTCGATGCCCGCCTCCTTGGCCTGCTCGAGACCGCTGAGGTAGGCGTCCATGACCTGGCGGTAGCGCTCGGTCGAGAAGATCAGCGTCACGTTGACGCTGATGCCCTCGGCGATCGCCGCGGTGATCGCCGGCAGACCCTCGAGGGTGGCCGGGATCTTGATGAGGACGTTCGGCCGGTCGACGGCCGCCCACAGCGCCTTCGCGCTGTCGATGGTCGCCTGGGTCTCGTTGGCGAGCGTGGGCTCGACCTCGATCGAGACGCGGCCGTCGTCCTTGGTCGACTCGGCGACCGGCGCGAGGATGTCGCAGGCGTTGCGGACGTCCTCCGTGGTCAGCTCGAAGATGACCTTGTCGACGTCGGCGCCGTCGCCGACGAGGCGACGGACCTGGTCGTCGTAGCGCTCACCGTTGGCGATGGCGGCGGCGAAGATCGTCGGGTTGGTCGTGACACCGACCACCGACTTCTCCTTGACGAGGTCGGCCAGGTTGCCGGTCTCGATCCGCTCACGGGACAGGTCGTCGAGCCAGATGGACACGCCGGCGTCGGCCAGCGCCTTGAGACGATCGCTCTGAGTACTCACAGTTTCTCCTTCGAATCGCGAGTAGAACGCGGTTGCCGGTTGCCTTATGCCTGCTTCGCCACGGCGTCGATGCTGTCCTTGGCCGCCTGGGCGACGGCGTCGGGGGTGAAGCCGAACTCCTTGAAGACGCGAGCGGCGTCGGCGGAGGCGCCGTAGTGCTCGATGCTGACCATGCGGCCGGCGTCGCCGACGTACTCGCGCCAGCCCTGGCGGATGCCGGCCTCGACGCTGACGCGTGCCTTGACGGTCGGCGGGAGGACCTCGTCGCGGTAGGCCTGGGTCTGCTGCTCGAACCACTCGATCGACGGCATCGAGACGACGCGGGCGTTGATGCCGTCCGCCTTGAGCTGCTCACGCGCCTTGACCGCGAGCTGCAGCTCCGAGCCGGTGCCGATGAGGATGACGTCGGGCTGGCCGCCGTCGGCCTCGATGAGGACGTAGCCGCCCTTGCCGACGTTCTCGGTGGTGGCGAAGCCCTGCTCGCCGCGGGGGAAGGTCGGCATCGCCTGACGGCTCAGCACGAAGCCGGCGGGGCGGTCGGAGTTCTTCAGGATCTGGTGCCACGCAGCCGCGACCTCGTTGGCATCACCCGGCCGGACGATGTCGAGGCCCGGGATCCCGCGCAGGGCCCACAGGTGCTCGATCGGCTGGTGGGTCGGGCCGTCCTCGCCGAGCCCGATGGAGTCGTGGGTCCAGATGTAGATGACCGGCGCCTGCATCAGCGAGGCCACGCGGACCGAGCCGCGCATGTAGTCCGAGAAGGTGAGGAAGGTGCCGCCGAAGACGCGGGTGCCGCCGTGGACGGCGATGCCGTTCATGATCGCGCCCATGCCGTGCTCGCGGATGCCGAAGTGGAGCACGCGGCCCTCGAGCGGGTCGCCGTCCCAGAGGTTCGTGGAGCGGTCCTTCGGGATGAAGGACTTGGCGCCCTCGATGGTGGTGTTGTTGGACTCGGCCAGGTCGGCCGAGCCACCCCACAGCTCGGGCATCAGGTCGGCGACGGCGTTGAGCGTCTTGCCGAACGCGGCCCGCGTCGCGATGCCCTTCTCGTCGGCGTCGAACGTCGGCAGGGCCGCCTCGAGGCCTTCCGGTACGGCGCGGGTGCGCATCCGGTGGAGGATCTGGGCCCGGTCGGCGTTGGCGCCGGCCCAGGCGGCGTACTGCTTCTCCCAGTCGGCCTCCCAGGCCTTGCCCCGCTCCAGCAGGCCGCGGGTGTGGGAGAGGACGTCCTCGGGGACCTCGAAGTGCTGCTCGGGGTCGAAGCCGAGGATCTTCTTGGTGGCGGCGACCTCGTCGGCGCCGAGTGCCGAGCCGTGCGCCTTGCCGGTGCCCTGGGCGTTGGGGGCCGGCCAGGCGATGACGGTGCGCAGGACGATGATCGACGGCTTGTCGGTCTCGGCCTCGGCGGCCTTGATGGCCTCGAAGAGGGCGGGCACGTCCTCCTGGTAGGTCGTCGCGTCGTGCGTCCAGTCGACAGTCTGGACGTGCCAGCCGTAGGCCTCGTAGCGCTTGGCGACGTCCTCGGTGAACGCCACGTCGGTGTCGCCCTCGATGGAGATCCGGTTGGCGTCGTAGATGACCGTGAGGTTGCCGAGCCGCTGGGTGCCGGCGATGCTCGACGCCTCGCCGCTGACGCCCTCCTCGAGGTCGCCGTCGGAGGCGATCGCGTAGACGTGGTGGGCGAAGATCGAGTCGTCCTCGGACGAGGTCGGGTCGAGGAGGCCGCGCTCACGACGGGCGGCCATCGCCATGCCGACGGCGTTGCCGACGCCCTGGCCCAGCGGGCCGGTGGTCACCTCGACGCCGGCGGTGTGGCCGTACTCCGGGTGGCCCGGGGTCTTCGAGCCCCACGTGCGGAGGCTCTTGAGGTCCTCGAGCTCGAGGCCGAAGCCACCCAGGTAGAGCTGGATGTAGAGCGTGATCGAGCTGTGGCCGGCGCTCAGCACGAAGCGGTCGCGGGCCATCCAGTCGGGGTTGGCCGGGTTGTGGCGCATCACCTTCTGGAACAGCAGGTAGGCGGCGGGCGCGAGACTCATCGCGGTGCCCGGATGGCCGTTGCCGACCTTCTGGACGGCGTCCATCGCCAACACGCGGATCGTGTCGACCGCCTTGTCGTCGATATCGGTCCACTCGAGCTCGGTGGTGGTGTTCACTGGCTTCCTCTCGCGATCGTGCACTCGGCCCACACGGCCATTTCCGAGCCTACTCATGCCCGGGTTTAGACTCGCCACGTGACCTATGTCGACGAGCAGGTTCCCCGCGTCCAACGCCAGGAAACCGCTCGGGCGACCATGCGGGACGTGGTGGCCGCGTACGTCGGCCTCACGAAGCCCCGGGTCATCGAGCTCCTCCTACTGACGACCGTACCCGTGATGTTCTTCGCCGCGCGCGGCGTCCCGTCCCTCGGGCTGGTCCTGGCCACCGTCGTCGGCGGCACCCTGTCGGCCGGGTCGGCCTCGGTCTTCAACTGCGTCTACGACCGCGACATCGACGAGCAGATGCGTCGCACGCGTCGCCGCGCGCTGCCGCGGCACATCGTGTCGCCTGCCGCGGCCCTGGTCTTCGGAACCGTGCTCGGCATCGTGTCGACGGTCGTCCTGTGGGCGTTCGTGAACCCGCTCTCCGCGGTGCTCTCGGTGACCGCCAACGCGTTCTACGTCTTCGTCTACACGATGCTGCTCAAGCGTCGTACCGCCCAGAACATCGTCTGGGGCGGCATCGCCGGCTGCTTCCCGGCGCTCATCGGCTGGACGGCCGTCACCGACTCGCTGGCCTGGGCCCCCGTCGTCCTCTTCGGCGTGGTGTTCTTCTGGACCCCGCCGCACACTTGGGCGCTCGCCCTCCGCTACCGCGAGGACTACGCCAACGTCGACGTCCCGATGCTGCCGGTCGTGAAGCCGGCCCGCGTCGTCGCGTGGCAGATCGTCGCCTACTCGTGGGTGATGGTCGCGACCTCGCTGCTGCTCTGGCCGGTCGCCGGCACGGGTGTGTTCTACACCGTCTGCGCCGTCGTCCTCGGCGCGATCTTCCTCGTCCAGGCGCACCGGATGCTCGCCCGAGCCCGCGGGACCGAGGACCTGTCCGTCATCCGGCCGATGCACCTGTTCCACAGCAGCAACCTCTACCTCTCGCTGCTGTTCGTCGCGGTCGCGCTCGATCCGCTGATCTCGCGCTGAGCCTGCTACCGGTTCGCTGGCCTCCGGGCTGATCGGCCCGGCCTCGGGAGCGCCGGTCGTCGCCGCGCCCGCGGCGCCGGGTGATGGAGGGTGGGGCGCCTTTCCCCAACTGTCACGGTGACACGTGGGGGATCGGGTGACCCTTGCGAAGGGTCACTGGTGCCGCGAAGGGTCACGGTGACGCTTTGCGGGTGTCACCCGCGCACCCGCCCCGCGCCGGTCGGGGTCGTTGCCGTCAGGCGGCGACGGGCTGCCGCACGCGCAGCAGGACCCAGGTGACGGCGGCGGAGATGACGGCGGCGCCGAGCATGTGGAAGCCGACGAGGACGATCGGCAGGTTGGTGAAGTACTGCACGAAGCCGATCGCGCTCTGGGACACCTGGACCGCGAGGAGCACCAGGACCGCCTGGACGGTGCCGCGCGGGGCCCGCAGGGCGAGCGCGGTGAACAGCAGACCGACGGTCAGCCCGACGAACAGGAAGACCACGTCGGCGTGGAGCTGTGACATCTGCAGCGGCGACAGGCCGTTGCGGGGGCTGTGGGCGTCGCCGGCGTGGGGACCCGAGCCGGTCACGACCGTGCCGACATAGAGGACCAGCCAGGCTGCCGCGAAGTTGGCCCAGGCGAGCCACACGACCGGCCCGCGCTCGACGGGTACGTCGGCGTGGTCGATGCGCCACAGGAAGAGGACCGCCAGCCCGATGATCGCCATCGAGCACAGGAGGTGGAAGGAGACGACCCATGGGTTGAGGTCGGTGAGCACGGTGATGCCGCCGATGACCGCCTGGGCCGGAATGCCGAGCGCCATCCAGAGAGACAGCAGGCGCAGGTCGCGCCGCTTGGTCTGCCACGCGGCGACGAGCGTCGCGATCGCCACCGCCGTCAGCACGAACGTGAGCGTGCGGTTGCCGAACTCGATGGCCGAGTGCACGTTGAGGTTGCCGTGCGGCGTCATCGACTGGTCGGTGCAGCGCGGCCACGTCGGGCAGCCCAGGCCCGAGCCGGTGAGCCGGACGGCGCCGCCGGTGACGACGAGCACGGCGTTGGCGACGAGCGTCGCCCAGCCCAGCGGCCGGACGAGACCCGGTCCGACGAGTCGGGCGGTGGTGGTCGACATGGTCATTCCCACGTGAAGGTCCTAGCGGTGAGGGCCGAGCCGACCACGGCCCAGCCGAGAAGCACGCCCAGGTCGCGCCAGGCGACGTCGCCGTGGAGGAAGGCCGTGCGGACGGCCTCCCCGAGCGCGCCGGAGGGCAGCCACTGGGCGAAGGAGCCGAAGCCGCCGTACGCCGAGGCCGGGAGCACGACGGCTCCGCCGGCGAGCAGCAGCAGGTAGATCAGGTTGGCGGCGGCGAGGGTCGCCTCCGCGCGGAGGACGCCGGCGACGAAGAGGCCGAGCGAGGCGAAGGCGGCGGTACCCAGCACGACCGCGAGCAGGAAGCCGACCGCCCCGGGCTCGGGTGACCAGCCGAGCAGCTGGCCCACGCCGCCGATGACGAAGAGCTGGACCAGCTCGACGAGGACGAGCGCCAGCACCTTGCCGGCGAGGAGGCCCAGGCGGGGCAGCGGTGAGGCGCCGAGCCGCTTGATGACGCCGTAACGGCGCTCGAACCCGGTCGCGATCGCCAGCGAGGTGAACGACGTCGACATGATCGCCAGCGCGAGAACGCCCGGCGTGAAGATGTCGACGAGCGGGTAGTCCTCGTGGAGGTCGAGGTGCTGGCCGCCCTTGACGCCGGCGATCAGAACGATCACCGGGATGACGACGGCCAGCAGCAGCTGCTCGCCGTTGCGCAGCATCAGCCGCGCCTCCATCGACGCCTGGGCGAGCACCTGCCGGTGGAGCGGCGCGCTCCCGGGCTGCGGGGTGAAGGTGCCGGTGGTGATCGGGGTGGTCATGGCTGCAGCTCCCGTCCGGTCAGCTCGAGGAAGACGTCCTCCAGGCTGCGCCGGCCCAGCGTCAGCGACTCGGGCAGCACGCCCTGCTCCTCGCACCAGCGCGACACCCGGGCCAGGGTCGTGCTGTCGGCCGGGCCGGCGACGAGCAGGCTGCGCTCGTCGAGCTGGGTCACCTCGGTGCTGTCGCCGAGCGCCGAGCGCAGGGAGTCCGGCGCGCCTGCGGGGAACGGGCGGGTCACCACCAGCCGGATCGTCGCGGAGGCGCCGCCGCGGGTGAGCTCGAGCGGCGTGCCGGAGGCGATCATCCGGCCGTGGTCGATGATGTGCACCCGGTCGGCCAGCTGCTCGGCCTCCTCGAGGTAGTGCGTGGTGAGCACGACGGTGACGCCGTCCGCGCGCAGCTCGCGCAGCAGCTCCCACGTCGTACGACGGGCGGCCGGGTCCATCCCCGCGGTGGGCTCGTCGACGAAGACGATCTCGGGACGCCCGACCAGCGCCATCGCGAGGCCCAGCCGCTGCTGCTGGCCCCCCGAGAGCCGGCGGTACGGCGTCCGGCCGCACTCCTCGAGGCCGAGCCGTTCGGACAGCATGCCGACGTCGAGCGGGTGCGCGTGCAGCCGGGAGACGTGGCGCAGCATCTCCATCGCGCGTACGCCGCTCCAGGCGCCCTGGCCCTGCAGCATGACGCCGATCCGGGGGAGCAGCTCGCGGCGGTCGGCGATCGGGTCCAGCCCGAGGACGCGGACGCGTCCTGAGTGGGGCTTGCGGTAGCCCTCGCAGGTCTCCAGCGTGGTGGTCTTGCCGGCCCCGTTGGGGCCGAGCACGGCGGTGATCGAGCCGCGGTCGACGGAGAGCGAGAGCCCGTCGACGGCGGTCTTCTCGCCGTAGCGCATCACCAGGCCATCGACCTCGACGGCAGAGGATCGAGCGTCGGGCACCTGGGAAGTGTAGGAAGCGCGCGGTCGAAGCCCGGAATCGGGCCGTCGTGAGACGGGTCTCGATGCGCTCGCTGGCGCTCGCCGCTCGACCGGCGAAGGTCCGCCGACTGCCTCTAGACCTCCGCGCTCTCCCTGACCGATCCACCCTCCGAGTCGGACGGGATCGTGTCGAACGCGGCCGGCGGCTCGCGCCACGGGTCGGGCAGCGTGCCCGCGCGGGCCTGCTCGACGGCGCGCCAGACGCGCTCCGGCGTGCACGGCATGTCGAGGTGGCGCACGCCCAGGTGCGAGAGGGCGTCGACGACCGCGTTCTGCACGGCAGGCGTCGAGCCGATCGTGGCCGACTCGCCGATGCCCTTCGCCCCGAGCGGGTTCAGCGGTGTCGGTGTCTCGGTCGTGGAGACCTCGAACGCGATGGCGTCGGCCGCCGTCGGCATCGTGTAGTCGGCGAACGTCGCCGTGAGTGGGTTGCCCTCCTCGTCGTAGACGAACTGCTCCCACAGCGCCTGGGACATGCCTTGCAGCGTGCCGCCGTGCTGCTGCCCCTCGACGAGGAGCGGGTTGAGCACGCGACCGCAGTCGTCGACGGCGACGTGGCGCACGGGTGTGACGACACCTGTCTCGGTGTCGACCTCCACGATCGAGACGTGGCAGCCGAAGGGGAACGTGGCCTCGTCGGAGGAGAAGTCGTCGGTGTCGGCGAGCGGAACGCCCTGCGCGGAAGCCTCGGCCGCCACCTCGGCCCAACCGACGGCCGCGTCCGGCACGCCGCGCACCGCGAACCCGCCGTCCACGACCTCGAGGTCGGCACCGCTCGCCTCCAGCATCCGGGCGGCGACCTCCAGCGCGCGGTCGAGGACCTTGCCCGCGGCCCGCCCGACGGCGCTGCCGCCGAGCTGGAGCGACCGGGACCCGCCCGTCCCGCCGCCGCTGCGCACCCGCGCGGTGTCGGACTGGACGAAGCTGATCCGGTCCATCGGGATGCCGAGCCGGTCGGAGACGATCATCGCGAACGACGTCGCGTGCCCCTGGCCGTGCGCCGAGGTCCCGGCGGTCACGGTGGCGCTGCCGTCGGCGTGCACCTCGACGGACCCGAACTCGGTGCCCGCGAAGCCGGTGATCTCGACGTACGTCGCCATCCCGATGCCGAGCTGACGGACGTCGCCGGCCTCCCGGCGCCGGCGCTGCTCGGCTCGGGCGGCGTCGATGTCGGCGATGCGCAACGCCTCGCGCAGCGGGAGGTCGAAGTCGCCGACGTCGTAGCGTGCGCCGGTGACGGTCCGGAACGGGAAGGCGTCCTTGGGGACGAGGTTGCGCCGCCGGATCTCCTCGGGCTCGAGGCCCAGCTCGTCGGCGGCCACGTCCATGAGTCGCTCGATCAGGGCGGCCGCCTCGGGCCGGCCGGCGCCGCGGAACGCGCCGACGGGCGCGGTGTTGGTGAGCGAGGCGATCGCCGCGTAGGTGATCTTCGGGATCTCGTAGACGCCCTGGGCCATGAGGTAGGACCCGCCGAGGGGGAAGGTGCCGCCGAAGCCGCCGTAGGCGCCGCAGTCCCCGACCAGCCGCAGCCGCATCCCGAGGATCCGGCCGTCGTCGTCGAGCCCGAGCTCGGCGTACTGCACCTGGCCGCGCCCGTGCATGGAGATCATCGACTCGCTGCGCGTCTCCGCCCATTTGACCGGGCGCCCGGCCTTCTGTGCGGCGGCGACCACGGCGGCGTGCTCACAGTTCGCGCCGGCCTTGCCGCCGAACGCCCCGCCCACGTGCGGCGCGATCAGGCGGACCCGCTCAGGCGGCAGGCCGGCGAACTCGGCGATCTGGTCGCGGGCCATGTGCGGCTGCTGGGTCGTGAGCCAGACCGACAGGTCATGGGTGCCGTCGCCGGGCCGGACCAGGATGGCGTGGCCCTCCATCGGAGCGGTCGCCACGCGCTGGTTCTCGATCCGGACCCGCACCACGCGGGCACCAGCCGGCCACGGCGCGCTCTGGTCGTCGTCCTTGCGGGAGGCGGCCACGTTGGTGCCGAGCTCCTCGAACTGCAACGGGGCGCCGTCGGCCAGCGCCGCTTCCATGTCCACGACCGCGGGAAGCGGGTCGTAGTCGACGTCGACCAGCTCGGCGGCGTCGACCGCCTGGGCGCGGGACTCGGCGACGACCAGGGCGACGGCCTGGCCGACGTAGCGCACCCGGTCGAGGGCGAGCGGCGGCTGCACGAGGCGCTGGTCGGCGATCGCGAAGGGCCGCAGCGTCCGACCGCCCAGGTCGTCGCCGGTCAGCACCGCGACGACACCGGGGGCCGCGGCCGCTGCGCCGGTGTCGACCGACGCGAGGCGGGCGTGGGCGAACGGACTGCGGACGAAGACGGCGTGCAGCAGGTCGGGCCCCTGCACGTTGTCGACGAACGTCGACCGACCGACGAGCAGGTCCGGGTCCTCGACCCGGCGCACGACGGTCCCCAGCAGCGATCCCGGCATGATCGGTTCCTGTCTCCCGAGCGATGGACGGCGAGTGGCGTGGCTCACGACGAACCTAGCCGCACCGTGGCGGGACCGGACAACCCCTCCGGTTGGCCTCGACGTGACGTCGCTCGCACGCCTGATGGGTAAGGGTCACCTTGCTTGAACCGTCTCCGGCAATAACGGCACACTGGTGTTGTGAAAATCGACGAGACGCCCGACAGGCGCACGCGTGAGCGTGTCGCCCGGTCGATCCTCGTCAACGGGCCGTCCACGGCGGCCGACCTCGCCGAGCGGCTGCAGCTGACGCCCGCGGCCGTCCGGCGCCACCTCGACCAGCTGGCCGAGGAGGGCGCGGTCGAGGCGCGCGAGCCGCGTCCGGGCGCCCACCGTGGACGCGGCCGCCCGGCCAAGGTGTTCGTGCTCACCGAGCAGGGGCGCGAGACCAAGTTCGACCAGCAGTACGACGACCTGGCGGTCTCCGCGCTGCGCTTCGTCGCCGAGACGGCGGGCGAGGCGGGTGTGCGGGAATTCGCGCAGCGTCGGGCCGCGTTCATCAAGAAGGGCGTCGAGTCGGTCTGCGCGGCCGACCCGTCGCTCTCGCCGGCGCAGGCGCTGGCCCGGGTCTTCTCCGACGCGGGCTACGCGGCCAGCGTCAGGGAGCTTCCGGTCGTCAACGGGCAGCACGTGGAGCAGCTGTGCCAGCAGCACTGCCCGGTGTCCCACGTGGCCCACGAGTTCCCGCAGCTGTGCGAGGCCGAGACCGCGGCGATCAGCCAGGTCCTCGGCACCCACGTGCAGCGGCTGGCGACCATCGCCCACGGTGACGGGGTGTGCACGACCTGCATCCCGGACGCCGCGGTGGTCTCGACAGGCTCGACCAGCGCGCACACAGGCGCAAGCGACAACACGAGCAACACGAGGAAGAAGGAGCAGGTCACCGCATGACCTCGATCGAAGAGCTCAACCCGGAGCTGAAGGGCATCGGGCGCTACGAGTTCGGCTGGGCCGATCCCGACGTCGCCGGTTCCTCCGCACAGCGCGGTCTCAACGAGGCCGTCGTCCGCGACATCTCCGGCAAGAAGAGCGAGCCGCAGTGGATGCTCGACCTCCGTCTGAAGGGCCTCAAGCTCTTCGGGCGCAAGCCGATGCCGACGTGGGGCTCCGACCTGTCGGCGATCGACTTCGACAACATCAAGTACTTCGTCCGCTCCACGGAGAAGCAGGCGGCCTCGTGGGACGACCTCCCCGAGGACATCAAGAACACCTACGACAAGCTCGGCATCCCGGAGGCGGAGAAGCAGCGCCTCGTCGCGGGCGTCGCCGCGCAGTACGAGTCCGAGGTCGTCTACCACCAGATCCGCGAGGACCTGGAGGAGCAGGGCGTCATCTTCCTCGACACCGACACCGCGCTCCGTGAGCACGAGGACCTCTTCAAGGAGTACTTCGGCACGGTGATCCCGGTCGGCGACAACAAGTTCGCCGCGCTCAACACCTCCGTGTGGTCGGGCGGCTCGTTCATCTACGTGCCCAAGGGCGTCCACGTCGACATCCCGCTGCAGGCCTACTTCCGGATCAACACCGAGAACATGGGCCAGTTCGAGCGGACCCTGATCATCGCCGACGAGGGCTCCTACGTGCACTACGTCGAGGGCTGCACCGCGCCGATCTACTCGTCAGACTCGCTGCACTCCGCGGTCGTCGAGATCATCGTCAAGAAGAACGCCCGCGTGCGCTACACGACCATCCAGAACTGGTCCAACAACGTCTACAACCTCGTGACCAAGCGCGCGACCTGCGAGGCCGGCGCCACCATGGAGTGGGTCGACGGCAACATCGGCTCCAAGGTCACGATGAAGTACCCCGCCGTCTACCTCATGGGCGAGCACGCGAAGGGCGAGACGCTCTCCATCGCCTTCGCCGGCGAGGGCCAGCACCAGGACGCCGGCGCCAAGATGGTCCACGCCGCCCCGCACACCTCCAGCTCGATCCTGAGCAAGTCGGTGGCCCGCGGCGGTGGCCGGACGTCGTACCGCGGCCTGATCCAGGTCAACGAGGGCGCCCACGGCTCGAAGTCCAACGTGCTGTGCGACGCGCTGCTCGTCGACCAGATCAGCCGGTCCGACACCTATCCCTACGTCGACATCCGCGAGGACGACGTGTCGATGGGCCACGAGGCGTCGGTCTCCAAGGTCTCCGACGACCAGCTCTTCTACCTCATGTCCCGCGGCATGGCCGAGGACGAGGCGATGGCGATGATCGTGCGCGGCTTCGTCGAGCCGATCGCCAAGGAGCTGCCCATGGAGTACGCCCTCGAGCTGAACCGCCTCATCGAGCTGCAGATGGAAGGAGCCGTCGGGTGACGGTGACAGAGAGCACCCTCGACAGCATCAAGGACTCGCTCGAGCTCGAGAAGGTCGAGAGCCACCTCCACCCGGAGGGATCGTTCCTCGTCGAGGACCACGTGGTCCCGACCGGCCGTGAGGAGATCTGGCGGTTCACGCCGCTCGGTCGCCTCAAGGGCCTGCACCAGGACGTGGCGTTCGCCGACGGCGCGTGCAAGGTCGAGGTCGAGGCGGCGGACGGGGTCACCGTGACCACGGTGGCGCCCGACGACGCCGTGCGCGGCAGCAGCGGTCTGGTGCCGACCGACCGCGTCTCCGCCCGGGCGTGGGCCTCGGTCAGTGGCGCCACCGTCGTCCGCATCCCCACCGACACGGTGGTCGAGGGCGCGACGATCGTGCGCCACCACGGCACCGGCACGGAGACCCCCGGCGCCGGCCACGCGGTGATCGTCGCCGAGAAGTTCTCCAAGTCGACGGTGGTGCTCGCGTTCGACGGCTCGGCGGTGGTCGCGGACAACATCGAGATCGTCGTCGAGGACGGTGCCGAGCTGACGGTCGTCTCGCTGCAGGACTGGGCCGACGACGCCGTGCACCTCTCCACCCAGCACGCCAACGTCGGCCGTGACGCGACCCTCAAGCACGTGTCGGTGAGCTTCGGTGGCGACGTCGTGCGCCACGACCTCTCCGCCGAGTACTCCGGGCCCGGTGGCTCCGTCGAGGCTCTCGGCCTCTACTTCGCCGACGCCGGACAGCACATCGAGCACCGCCTGTTCGTCGACCACACCGCGCCGAAGACGAAGTCGCACGTGGTCTACAAGGGCGCGCTGCAGGGCGACGGCGCCCACACCGTGTGGATCGGCAACGTCCTGATCCGCAAGGTCGCCGAGGGCATCGAGACCTACGAGGAGAACCGCAACCTCGTGCTCACCGACGGCTGCCAGGCCGACTCGGTCCCCAACCTGGAGATCGAGACCGGCGAGATCGAGGGCGCCGGCCACGCGTCGGCGACCGGCCGGTTCGACGACGAGCAGCTGTTCTACCTGCGCTCGCGTGGCATCCCGGACGCCGAGGCGCGGCGTCTGGTCGTGCACGGCTTCTTCTACGACCTCATCCGCAAGATCGACGTACCCGAGCTCGAGGCCAAGCTGACCGAGACGGTCGAGGTCGAGCTCTCCAAGAACATCAGCGCCCTGACCGGCAACACCCAGAATGGAGCCCCGACCGCATGAGCACCCTCGAGATCAAGGACCTCAAGGTCTCCGTCGAGACCGAGGACGGCCCCAAGGAGATCCTGAAGGGCGTCACGCTCACCATCGGTGACAACGAGACCCACGCCATCATGGGCCCGAACGGCTCGGGCAAGTCGACGCTCGCCTACTCGATCGCCGGCCACCCGAAGTACACGATCACCGGCGGCAGCGTCACCCTCGACGGCGAGGACCTCCTCGGCATGACCGTGGACGAGCGTGCGCGCGCCGGCCTGTTCCTCGCGATGCAGTACCCCGTCGAGGTGCCGGGCGTCTCGGTCGCGAACTTCCTGCGCACCGCGAAGACTGCGATCGACGGCGAGGCGCCCAAGCTGCGCCACTGGGTCAAGGACGTCAACAGCGCGCTGGAGAAGATGGACCTCGACCCGTCCTTCTCCCAGCGGTCGGTCAACGAGGGCTTCTCCGGCGGCGAGAAGAAGCGCCACGAGATGGCCCAGCTCGCCCTGCTCGACCCGAAGGTCGCGATCCTCGACGAGACCGACTCGGGTCTCGACATCGACGCGCTCAAGATCGTCTCCGAGGGCATCAACTCGTTCCGCGGGGGCGAGGACAAGGGCGTCCTGCTGATCACGCACTACACGCGGATCCTGCGCTACGTGAAGCCCGACCACGTCCACGTCTTCGTCGACGGTCGGGTGGCCGAGTCCGGCGGCCCCGAGCTCGCCGAGGAGCTCGAGGCCAACGGCTACGACCGGTTCACCAAGGCCGCGGTCTGATCATGGTCGCGACAGGTCCGACCAGCGGACGCCTCCCCGGACTGCTGCCCGAGCTCGAGGTGGTCCGCAAGGACTTCCCGATCCTCGAGCGCACGGTCCACGACGGGCTGCCGCTGATCTACCTCGACAGCGCCAACACGTCGCAGAAGCCGCAGATCGTGATCGACACGATGGTCGACCACCTCGAGCGGCACAACGCGAACGTCGCGCGGGCGATGCACGCCCTCGGCGCCGAGTCGACCGAGGCGTTCGAGAGCGCCCGCGACGTCGTCGCCGGGTTCATCGGCGCGCCCGAGCGCGACGAGGTGATCTTCACCAAGAACGCGTCCGAGGCGCTCAACCTGGTCGCCAACACGCTGGCGTGGGCGCGCCCGTCGACGAGCTCGGGGGTCGACCTGTCGATCGGTGAGGGCGACGTCGTCGTCACCACCGAGATGGAGCACCACTCCAACATCGTGCCGTGGCAGCTGCTGACCGAGCGCAAGGGCGCGACGCTGCGCTGGTTCGGGCTGACCGACGACGGCCGGCTCGACCTGTCGAACGTGGACGAGCTGATCACCGAGCACACCAAGGTCGTCACGCTGACCTGGGTGTCCAACATGCTCGGCACGATCAACCCGATCGCCGATATCACCCGCAAGGCGCACGCGGTCGGCGCGCTCGTGGTCGTCGACGCCTCCCAGGCGGCGCCGCAGCTCCCGATCGACCTGGCGTCCATGGCGCCGGAGGAGCGGCCTGACTTCGTGGCCTTCACCGGCCACAAGACGGTCGGTCCGACCGGCATCGGCGTGCTCTGGGGCCGGCGCGAGGTCCTCGAGCAGCTGCCCCCGTTCCTCGGCGGCGGCGAGATGATCGAGACCGTCCGCATGGAGCGGTCGACGTACGCCGGGATCCCGCACAAGTTCGAGGCGGGCACCCCGCCGATCGTCGAGGCCGTCGGCCTCGGTGCGGCGCTGACCTACCTCGGACACCTCGGCATGGACGCGATCCACGCCCACGAGCAGGCGATCACCCGCTACGCGCTCGAGGGGCTGGGCACGATCAAGGGCCTGACCGTCCTCGGACCGCTGGACGCCGCGCAGCGCGGTGGGGCGATCTCGTTCGAGCTCGAGGGTGTCCACCCGCACGACATCGCGCAGGTCGTCGACTCCCGCGGCGTCGCGATCCGGGCCGGCCACCACTGCGCCAAGCCGGCGCACGCGCGGTTCGGCGTGCAGAGCTCGAGCCGGATGTCGTCGTACCTCTACACGACGCCGGCCGAGATCGACGCGCTGGTCGAGGCACTGGAATACACGCGTTCCTACTTCCGGTTGGACGGGTGATGAGCACTCAGGCCGACCTGGACGCGATGTACCAGGAGATCATCCTGGACCACTACAAGCACCCCCACCACAAGGGTCTGCGCGACCCGTTCGAGGCGGAGGTGCACCACGTCAACCCCACCTGCGGCGACGAGGTCACCCTGCGGGTGCACCTGGCCGACGGGGTCGTGGAGGACGTGTCCTACGACGCCGTCGGCTGCTCGATCTCGCAGGCGTCGGCGTCGGTGCTGACCGACCTCGTGATCGGCAAGAGCGTCGACGACGCGATGGCCGTCCACGCCGACTTCCTGACCCTCATGCAGGGCAAGGGCACCGTCGAGCCGGACGAGGACGTCCTCGAGGACGGCATCGCCTTCGCCGGCGTCGCCAAGTTCCCCGCGCGCGTGAAGTGCGCCCTGCTCAGCTGGATGGCCTGGAAGGACGCGACCGCCCAGTCGCTGGACGCGTCGGGCACGGAGGAGAAGTGATGACTGAGATGAACGTGACCGTCGCGGACGGTGCGACCCTGTCGGTCGACGACGTGACCGAGGCGATGAAGGACGTCGTCGACCCCGAGCTGGGGATCAACGTCGTCGACCTCGGCCTCGTCTACGGCGTGCACATCGGTGAGTCGTCCGACGTCGTCATCGACATGACGCTCACCTCGGCGGCCTGCCCGCTGACCGACCTGATCCAGGACCAGACCAACCAGGCCCTCGAGGGCATGGTCAACGACGTCGCGATCAACTGGGTCTGGATGCCGCCGTGGGGTCCCGACAAGATCACGCCCGACGGCCGCGAGCAGCTGCGGGCGCTCGGCTTCAACGTCTGAGCCTCACCGTCCGAGCGTCGGCGCGGGCAGCGGCGGCGTGAACGTGAGCGGCACGCTCGGACCGTGGTCGGCTTCCTCGTCGTCGGGCCAGGTCGCCGACGCGCGATAGGTCGCGCCGTCGAGGTCCAGCGTCACGTCGTAGGTGTAGGGCCCGGCAGCGAGCCCGCTGATGTCGGGGTGCTCCAGGCGGAAGCCGACGGAGCCTCGCTGGAAGCAGCCCGGACGCTCCTCGTCCCGCGGAGGCTGGAAGCGCACGGTCGTCCCGGCGGCATCGCGGACGCTCACCGACGCGGTCGCGCGCTGCGGCGTCTCCGCGAGCGAGTCCAGGAACAGCTCGAGGCCGTAGGTGTCGAGCCGGAACGTGTGCGGGTCGAGCCGGGTGGCTGTCACCGTCGTACGCCGCGGGCAGTCGGAGTTGGTGTCGACGAACGTCGCCTCGATCCGCCAGCCCGGCCGAGCGAACCAGAGCGTCACGGAGGGCGGGTTGCCGATGTCGGGGACCGAGGGCAGCAGCTCCGGCGAGCCGTCCGCGCATCCCTTGGCGTAACAGAACGTCCACGGCCTGAGGGACAGCTGCCGACCGGGGGCGGCCACCACGATGGCCGGGACGCGCCACCCGCCGCCTGGGCCGCCGACGTCGTAGACCGTCGGGACGTTCGGAGCGGGGATGCGCGCGTCCGGGGCGACGTACGTGCCCGAGGAGGTGTGGGGTGTCGGGCCGCCGTCCCCACCGGAAGAGGTGGCGGCGACGAGGGCGGCGCCGACCGCGATCGCGGCGACCGCCGCCGCGGAGCCGAGTGCCCAGATCCCGTGTCGCAGTGTCATGACCCTTCTGACGCGGGAGGCAGCGGTTTGGATCCGCGCCCGCGCGGCCGGCCCGGCGCGGGTCGTGGGAGCTCGGCCGCCACTAGCCTGAGCTCGTGAGCGGGATGGTGGCGGAGGCGCACGACCTCGTCAAGACGTTCGGCGCGTTCCGCGCACTCGACGGGCTCGACCTGGCGGTGGGCGCCGGCGAGGTGCACGGCTTCCTCGGCCCCAACGGGGCCGGCAAGTCCACGACCATCCGCATCCTGCTCGGCCTGATGCGGGCGAGCGGGGGAGAGGCCCGGCTCTTCGACGCCGACCCGTGGCGCGACGCGGCTGCCCTGCACCGCCGGCTGGCCTACGTCCCGGGCGATGTGTCCCTGTGGCCCAACCTCAGCGGCGGGGAGACCGTCGACCTGCTGCTGCGGATGCGCGGCGCGGACCCGCGCACGTCCCGGCGCGACGAGCTCCTCGAGCGCTTCTCGCTCGATCCGACGAAGAAGGGGCGCGCCTACTCCAAGGGCAACCGGCAGAAGGTCGCGCTCGTCGCCGCGTTCGCTGCCGACGCCGAGCTCCTCATCCTCGACGAGCCCACCAGCGGCCTCGACCCGCTCATGGAGCAGGTGTTCAACGACTGCGTCGCCGAGGCCACCGACCGGGGCGCCACCGTGCTGCTGTCCAGCCACATCCTCAGCGAGGTCGAGCGGCTGGCCGACCGGGTCACGATCATCCGCGAGGGCCGGACGGTCGAGACCGGCACCCTCGCGGCCCTGCGCCACCTGCACCGCAGCAAGGTGACCGCCACGGTGGCGGGCAGCGTCCCGGACCTCACCGTCCTGGCCGGCGTACACGACGTCGCCGTCGAGGGCCCGCAAGTCACCTGCACCGTCGACCCGGACGGACTGGCGGGCGTGCTCGCCGCCCTCACGGCGGCCGGGGTGACCGCGCTGACCAGCACGCCGCCCAGCCTCGAGGAGCTCTTCCTCGACGCCTATCGCACTCCGGCCCGATGACCTCTCGCACCGGCGCGGGCCTGCTGCTGCGCCAGAACCTCACCCGCGACAGGGTCATCGTGCCGGTCTGGCTGCTGGTGCTCGCGGCCCTCTGCCTGGTCTCGGCGGCGGCGACGCCGGGCCTCTACGACACCGACGCCGACCGGGTGAGGGCCGCCCAGGCGATCAACGACAGCCCCGCGATCGTCGCGCTCTACGGCCCGATCCTCGACGTCCACAGCATCGGCGAGCTGTCGATGACGAAGATGACCGTCCTCTACGCGGTGTTCGGCGCGATCCTCTTCGTCGTGCTCGTGCGCCGGCACACCCGCGTGGAGGAGGAGAGCGGCCGCACCGAGCTGGTCGGTGGTACGGCGGTCGGCCGTGACGCGCCGCTCGCCGCCGCTGTGGCGGAGGCGGTGCTGGTGGCCCTGCTGCTCGGCGTGCTCATCGCCCTGGCCAACATCGCCGGTGGCCTCGACCCGGTCGGGTCGATCGCCTTCGGCCTCGTCTGGCTCGGCACGGGCCTGGTCGCGACCGGGATCGCGGCGGTGTGCTGCCAGCTCTCGGCGAGCGCCCGCACCTGCGCCGCCGCGGCCGCCGGAGTGCTCGGGGCGCTCTTCGTCCTGCGGGCGGCGGGGGATGCGGCGAGCGCGACGTGGCTGAGCTCGCTCTCGCCGTTCGGGTGGAACACGCAGGCTCGGGCGTGGTCGGGCACCCGCTGGTGGGTGCTGCTCCTCTACCCGCTGCTCGCCGGGGCGCTCGTCGCCGTGGCGCAGCACCTGCGCGGCCGGCGCGACGTCGGCGCGGGCCTGCTCGCCGCGCGACCTGGACCGGCCAGCGGCTCGCCCCGGCTGCGCGACGCGGTCTCGCTGACCCTGCGCGTGCAGGGCGCCGCGCTCGTCGTCTGGACCGGCGCCGTCGCGGTCCTCGGGCTGCTCTTCGGCGTCATCGCCCCCGGGCTCGACGACCTGCTCGACTCCGGGACCGCCCAGGAGCTCATCGACCGGCTCGGCGGCGAGATGCTCGCGGCCGTGCTGTCGATGATCGCGATCGTCGTCAGCTGCTTCGCGATCTCGGTCGTGAGCCACGCCGGGAGCGACGAGACCGGCGGCCGGGCGGAGGTGGTCCTCGCGACGGCCACGTCCCGCGCCCGGTGGCTCGCGGCAGCGCTGGTCGTCGCGCTGGTCGGCTCGTTGTGGCTGCTGCTCGTCACCGGCGTGACGCTGTGGATCGGCTACGCGACCGCCGGTGGCCCGTCGCCCGGGGACCTGGTCACCGCTGCCCTCGGCTGGTCACCGGCCGTCTGGGTCGTCGTCGGCCTGGCCGCTCTGCTGCTCGCCCTCCGCGGGTCGTGGGCGGTGCTCGGCTGGGCGTGGCCGGTGTTGTTCCTGACGCTGACGATCGTCGGCGAGCTCGTCGGCTTCCCGGACTGGCTGACCGGGCTGTCGCCGTACTCCCACGTGCCCGCGATGCCAGCCGAGCCGTGGCGGTGGGCGCCGGAGGTCGGCCTCACCGCCGTGGCGGCTGTCCTGATCGCCGGCGCCTGGCTGCGGTTCCGGGAGCGGGACATCGGGTGACGGTCTCGGGGCGGTGAGTGGTGAACCGTTCCGGTGGCCTGGTTCGGTTGCTGGCCCACCGCCCGCGCGCGGGACGGCGCAGCTCAATACAGCGCCGCGAACGGGGTGAACTGTGCGGCGGGGAGAGCCTTGGCGCGCTGGTACGGCGACGCCTGGTTGTACATCCACGGCCGGGTCAGCCAGACGTAGGCGTCCACGTTGCGCCGGGCCGTCCGGGTGAGCGCCGGGGTCAGCCCGAGCGTCCGCACGTACGTCGACCGCGCGACCTGCCAGGTGGGCGGCACCCCGAGGGCGTTGCACAGGGTGGTCTGCGCGGCCGTGCAGTTGCGCGAGTTGTCGTAGCCGGACGTGCCGAAGCGGGCCGCCCACTGGCCGTAGGTGTAGCCGCGGCCGCTGTCGGCGGTGTCGATGACGAAGTGCTTCCCGCTGATGCCGCGCTTGGCCAGCGCGCTCACGATCGCGGCGCCGTGGGCGATGTCGGCCGCCGTCTTCGTGTAGTGGGTGATGCCGAGGCTGAAGCCGCGCGTGAACGCGATCCCGGACCGCTTCAGCAGCCCTGCCGCCTGGGCGGGGGAGAGCCAGTCGGAGGCACCGGCGTCGAGGTAGACGGCGGCGCGGTGGTTGTGGTCGTGGAAGTACTTGGCGGCGTACCTCGCGAGACCCTGCCGGACCCGGGGGTCGCGGACACCGTCGGAGCCGCCGTTCGTCGTGATCGCCAGGTCGGGCTCGAGGGCGACGAGCACGCGCGAGCCGCCGATCCCGGCGGAGACCCGCTGGATCCACGTCCTGTAGCGAGCCTGCTCGTCGGCCGTCAGCGGCGTGTGCCGGGAGCCCTCGCCCCGCGGCCAGATCCCGAACACGGCGAGCGTGACGAGCTTGCCGGGATCGCTGGTCGGGTTCACGGTCCGCAGGTAGTCGGGGACCTTGGTGGGCGCGTAGGAGTTGTTGATGGTCAGCCACAGCGCCGACGGCTGCAGCGCCTCCCGGCCCAGGTAGACGCGTTCGGCGCCCGTGGCGGCGAGGTAGTCGGTGTAGAGACCGTGCCCGTTCTCCCAGAAGCCGTTGTTGACGGCCCACGTCCCGCCGGCGAGGGGGTTGGTCCGGTTCGCGGCGTACGCACCGCCCGCGAACGCCTTCGGCGCCGGCAGCGGCAGCCGGGAGCCGTCCGCGTGCGCCGTGGGCGTCAGGGCCGTGCCCGCCACCGCCACCATCGCCGTGGCGACGAGTCCTGCCATCCTCCGAGTGATCCTCACGCGGCGTCCTATCGGCGGGCGACGCCGCGACGTTAAGGCTCCGGTTGCGCGCTTGTGAGCGTCCCATCGGCTAGCGTCCGCAGCATGTGGGAGCCCGAGCCGGGGTGGCTCGCCCTGCCTGGCGGCAGCGGCGTGTCGACGGTCGGCGTCTGGCGCACTGTCGTGGGCGACAGCGCGGTCGCCGTCAAGCGGGTCGCCGCGCCCGACGAGTACGACCCGGCCGAGCTCCGGGATCCGCGGCACTTCGCCTACTGGCGGCGCGCGGCGGACGTGGCGACGTACGGGCTGGTCGACGCCACCCCCGGTCTGCGGGCGCCCCGCACCTCCGTCGAGGAGGACTCGGACGGTCTGACGATCGTGCAGGACTGGGTCGAGGACGCCGCCAACAGCGGCCTGTTCGTCGCCCACGCGATGGGCCGCTTCGCCGGCGCCGAGCTGGGCCACGTCCGCTGGCTCGCCCGCCACCAGCTCCGCGACCGGCTGGCCCGCGTCGAGCGCCGGGGCGGCTGGACCACCCTGAGCCGTACGACGGCCAGCGACATCGCCGACGCGCTCTGGCGCAAGCGTGCTCGACTGCTCGGCGAGCTCGACGCCCTGCCGCAGGTGGCCCAGCACGGCGACCCCGTGCCGGGGAACCTGCTCGGCCGCGACGGCGACGACCTGGTCGCCGTGGACTGGGGCTCGCTGGGCTACGGGCCGGTCGGCGGCGACCTCGGCTACTACATGCTCATGGCCCGCGAGGAGTTCGAGCCGCTGCTCGACGCCTACCTGCTCGGGCTCCCACCCGACCTGGCCACCCGTGCGCAGGCGACGCTGGGTGCCCGGATCACGGCCGTCTACACCGTCTTCACCCGGGCCGACTGGGCGCTCGCCCGCGTGGCGGGTGGCGAGGGTGCCCTCGCGGCGAAGTTCCGCCACCCGTCCGTCGCGCCGCACCTGCGCGCGCTGCAGCGCCAGACTGACGCCGTGACCGCGCTCCTGGATCGCTAGGTCTCTCCCCGCCGGCCGACCCTCGGGCCGTCGCTCGACCGGTGAACGGGTCAGACCGCGCCCGGCGCGAACGTGTCGCACGCGTTGACGTCGTTGCCGGACGCCATGCCCGTCTTGAACCACTTCACCCGCTGCGCCGACGAGCCGTGCGTCCACTTCTCCGGGTTCACACCGCCGCTCATGCGCTTCTCGATGTAGTCGTCGCCGACGGCCGTCGCCGCACCGATCGCGTCGGTGATGTCGCTCTCGGACAGGTCGGAGATGAGCACGTTGCCGTCCTGGTCGGGCGTGGTCTGGGCGGCCTGCGCCCACATCCCCGCGAAGCAGTCGGCCTGCAGCTCCAGCTTGACCGAGTCGCTCTTCGGCCCCTGCTGGGTGCGGACCTGGCCCATGATGCCGAGCAGGTTCTGGATGTGGTGCCCATACTCGTGGGCGATCACGTAGGCCCGCACGAACGGCGCGTCCTTGCCGCCCAGCTGGCCCTCGAGCATGTCGCGGTAGAACGACGTGTCGAGGTAGATCGTCTGGTCCGTGGGGCAGTAGAACGGCCCGACGTCGGTGGTCGCGTTCCCGCAGCCGCCCGTGCTGACGGCGCCGGTGAACGTGTGGACGCCGGTCTCCGGCCGGAACTGGCCACCGAGCTCGTTGCCCCAGTAGTCGTAGAGCGAGTTCTCGACCGCCACGAGCGCGCAGTCGGCGTTGTTGTTGGCGTCCTCACCGCTCTTGCAGCTCGCGTAGCGCTCGGTACCACCCTGCTCGGTGCTGAACCGGCTGGCGTCGAGGGTGCTGCCGCTCGCGCTTCCCAGGATGCTCCCGAGGTCGGGCCCGACGCCGGTGCACTGGCCGAGGATGACCAGCACGAGCACCACCACGATGCCGCCGGCTCCCATCTTGCCGGTCGGCAGCGAGACGCCGCCCCCGCCCAGGCCGCCGCCACCGAGACCGCCGCCCGACCCGCCGACGTCGCGGGTACGGCTGGTGTCCAGCCGCGCCTTCGGGTTGAAGCGCATCCGAGAACCTCCTGCTCAACGCTGTGAACTTCGAGCCTCGGTACCCCGCGCCCTAGACTATCGACCCTGATGATCACCGCCCACCAACTCGAAGTCCGCGTCGGTGCCAGGCTCCTGATGGAGGACGTCAGCTTCCGGGTCGGACCGGGCGACAAGGTCGGTCTCGTCGGTCGCAACGGCGCCGGCAAGACGACGCTCACCAAGGTCCTGGCCGGCGACCTGCTCCCGGCCAACGGGCACGTCACCCGCACGGGCGACATCGGCTACCTCCCGCAGGATCCCCGTGTCGGCGACCCCGAGGTCCTGGTCCGCGACCGGATCCTGTCCGCGCGCGGTCTCGACGACGCCGTACGCCGGATGCGGGCTGCCGAGCAGGAGATGGGCTCGGACGACCCGAACGTGCGCGAGAAGGCGATGCGCCGCTACCAGCGGGCCCACGACGAGCTCGATGCCGGCGGCGGCTACGCCGCGGAGGCCGAAGCGCTGCAGATGGCCCAGTCCCTGGGCATCCCGGACCGGCTGATGGACCAGCAGCTCAAGACGCTGTCCGGCGGTCAGCGCCGCCGCGTCGAGCTGGCGCGGATCCTGTTCTCCGGCAACGAGGTGCTCATCCTCGACGAGCCGACCAACCACCTCGACGCCGACTCGATCCTCTGGCTGCGCGACTGGATGAAAGCCTTCAAGGGTGGCTTCATCGTCATCAGCCACGACAACGCGCTGCTCGCCGAGACCGTCAACAAGGTCTTCCACCTCGACGCCAACCGGTCGGTCATCGACGTCTACAACATGGGCTGGAAGAACTACCTGACCCAGCGAGAGACCGACGAGGCCCGTCGCAAGCGTGAGCTGATGAACGCCCAGAACAAGGCGAAGACGCTCACCGACCAGGCCAACAAGATGCGCGCCAAGGCGTCGAAGGCCAGCGCCGCCCAGCAGATGCTCAAGCGCGCCGAGAAGCTGATGTCGGGCGTGGAGGGGGAGCGGCAGGCCGACAAGGTCGCCGCCATCAAGTTCCCGTCGCCGGCGCCATGCGGCCGGACGCCGCTCACCGCCAAGGGCCTCTCCAAGTCGTACGGCGCCCTCGAGGTCTTCACCGCCGTCGACCTGGCGATCGACAAGGGCTCGCGGGTCGTGATCCTCGGGCTCAACGGTGCGGGCAAGACGACCATGCTGCGGATCCTCGCCGGCGTCGACCAGCCCGACACCGGCATGGTCGTGCCCGGCCACGGGCTGAAGATCGGCTACTACGCCCAGGAGCACGAGACCCTCGACGTCGGGCGCTCGGTGCTCGACAACATGCAGTCGTCGGCCCCGCAGCTCACCGACACCGAGGCCCGGACGGTGCTGGGCGCGTTCCTGTTCAGCGGCGACGACGTCCACAAGCCGGCCGCCGTCCTGTCCGGCGGCGAGAAGACCCGGCTCGCGCTCGCCTCCCTCGTCGTCAGCGCCGCCAACGTGCTGCTGCTCGACGAGCCGACCAACAACCTCGACCCGGCGTCGCGCGAGGAGGTCCTCAACGCGATCCGTCGCTACGAGGGCGCGATCATCCTCGTCACCCACGACGAGGGTGCGGTCGAGGCGCTCGAGCCGGACCGGGTGCTGATCCTGCCCGACGGCGTCGAGGACCTCTGGAACCAGTCCTACGCCGAGCTGGTCTCCCTGGCCTGATCCGCCGTTCGACCGGACCCGGCGGTTGCCTATCCTGGGTAGCGATGTCCACGACAGACGACTACTGCGAGCTGTGCGACCTCCCGCGGTCCCAGTGCATCCACGGACGACCCGCTCCCGTCGACCCTCCCGCCCCGGCGAAGACGCCCCGCCAGCCCCGACCGCGTGCGGCCGCGGCGCCGGCCCGCGTCGGCGTCACGAAGAAGGCCGTGTCCCACCGCTGGACGTCGCCCGAGGTGCTGAGCCCCATCGTCGTCGAGGTGCTCCAGGAGGCCGGCGGCGAGCTGCCGGCCGACGACCTCCTGAGTGAGGTCCGAGAGATCATCGGCGATCGGCTGCGCCCGGGCGACGAGGAGCTGACGCCCGCCGGCGAGCTGCGCTGGCACTACGCCGCTCGCCGCGCCCGGCAGTCGCTCATCGGCGAGGGGGTCATGGTCGCCGGCCGTCCGGGGATCTGGCGGCTCGGTCAGCCTGAGGACTGACCTCCTCCGCGGAGCGTGCCCGACGGGATGCCACGGCGACCAGCGCCAGCGCCACCGCCGCGAGGGCGAGGGCGGCCGGGACCACCGCGAGGGCGGCGGTCAACGACGTGGTGTCTGCCAGCGTGCCCACCGTGAGCGGTGCGAGCAGCCCGGCCAGTGCGGTGGCGACCACCGCGCGGCCGCTGGCCAGCGCCGAGCGCCCCGGCACGAGCCCGACCGTCACGGCCAGTCCCAACGGGAACAGGTTGCCGATCCCGGTCCCGACCAGCAGCAGGCCCACGACCGCTTGGACAGGGGATCTCGCCGGCCACAGCACGGCGAACCCGACCGCGGCGAGGACCAGCGCGCCCGCGAGCAGCCGCGGCGGCAGATGGCGCCGGGTGAGGGCGCTGCCCAGCGTGCGGCCGAGCACGAAGCCCGCGAAGTAGGCCGACATCAGCGAGACCGCCGTGTCGGACGAGACATCGGCCGCTGTCTCCACGAAGCTCGAGCCCCACGAGGTGACGCACCACTCGGCGGCCGTCGTGCAGAAGAGCATCGCGGTGGCCAGCCACACCACCACGGGCAGCCGACCGGCCGCCTTCTCGGGCGGGGCCGGCGCCTCGACCGCCAGACGCCGGTCGCGCCACCACGCGACCGTGGGGACGAGGAGCGAGGCGAGCACGGCGGCGCGCCAGCCGGCACCGATGAGGGCCGCCAGCGACAGCGCACCGGTCAGCACGACGTACGCGACGGCGGCCGCGACGTTGGCCTCGGTCAGCGCGACCGCACGGCGCTCGCCGTGGTGGTCGGCGAGCAGCGCCTGCACGGTGGCGAGCAGGAGTCCGCCGCCGACGCCCATCACGAGGACCGACCCGACGGTCGCCGCCGCGACCCGGCCCACGGTCAGCCCGACGGCGCCGGCGGCCATGCAGCCCGCGGCTGACCAGAGGAGCCGGCGCCGTCCGATCCGCGTCTCGACGCGGGCCGAGACGACCCCCGCGAGGGTGCTGCCGGCGGCGAACGCGGCCACGTGCAGTCCGCCGACCGCATAGCTCATGTGCAGCTCGTCGCGCAGGTGCGGGATGACCAGCCCGGGCGTCGCCTGCAGGAAGGCGAACCACGCGAGCAGGACGTAGGCGACCCACGTCAGTCGGTCGCGCCGGAAGCCCACCCGTCGAATCTAGCGAGCGCCGGGCCGGAGGCGGGTGGGTACCGCACCCTGTGCATCCGCTCTCGAGCATCTCCGAGCAGGCCTTCGCCGGCGTGGCGCGTGCCCGGCACGCCCGCGCCCTGCATCCCCGCGGGACCGTCGTCAGGGCGACCTGGACGATCGAGGACCCGGCGAGCGTGCTGGCCGGTGTCCTCGGCACCGGTCCGCAGGCGGCCGTCGTGCGGCTCTCCCGCGGGTTGGGGCTGCCGCGCCCGCTGCCCGACGTACGCGGGATCGCGATCCGGCTCGACGTCGCGGGGCGGACGGTCGACCTGCTGCTCAGCGGGACCGCGCACCGCATGAGCACCCTGCTGCCGTATCGCCGCCGGAGCGCCCTGGTGCTCGTCGGCGTACGACGGCGGCCCGACGGCGGCTTCCTCATCCGGGAGCGGCGCCCGCTGCGTCCCGGCCGCACGGTCGGCCGGCTCGACGTCGACGGACCGGTCGGGGACCGTCCGACGCCGTTCGACCCCTACCGCCACCGGCTCCCCGGGTTCCGTCCTGTCCGGTTCCTCTCCCGGGTCCGGGAGGCCGCCTACGCCGGGTCCCGGCGCGGGCGCTCTGGCTGAGCCCCGGATACTGGTCCCATGTCAGGCAATCTGGGGATGGGCGGCGTCTACCGGAACCTGCGCTCGGACCGGCAGGTGCTGGACCGGCGTCTCGAGCGGGGGACCGTCCGTCGGGTCTTCGCGTTCGCCCGCCCGCACCGCCGGCTGATCACCGGCTTCCTGGCCCTCACCGTCGTCGACGCAGGCCTGGTCGTCGTCACGCCGCTGCTGACCAAGCGCGTCGTCGACGAGGGCATCCTCGGGCACGACCTCTCCCTGGTGGTCTGGCTGGCGGTGGCGATGGCGGTCGTCGCGCTGGTGGACGCCGGAATCGGCGTCGCGAGCGGGCTGCTCTCCTCGCGGATCGGGGAGGGGCTGATCTACGACCTGCGCAGGAACGTCTTCGCCCACGTCCAGCGGCAGTCGCTCGCGTTCTTCACGCGGACCCAGACCGGCGCCCTGGTGTCGCGGCTCAACAACGACGTGATCGGGGCCCAGCGGGCCTTCACCTCGACGCTGTCCAACGTGGTGGCATCGCTCATCTCGGTCGTCGTCGTGGGCATCACGATGCTGACGCTGAGCTGGCAGGTCACGTTGCTGTGCCTGTTGCTCTTCCCGGTGCTCCTCGCGACCTCGCGGGTCGTCAGCAACCGGCTGGCCGGGCTCACCCGAGCGCAGATGGACGGCAACGCCGCCCTCGGCAACGCGATGACCGAGCGGTTCAGCGTCGGCGGCGCGCTGCTGATGAAGCTCTTCGGCCGGCGCGAGGAGGAGGACGCCCAGTTCGCCGCTCGCGCCGCCGTCGTCCGCGACGCCGGCATCCGCATCGCGCTCCTGACCCGCATCTTCACGATGGCGATGACGGCTGTCCCCGCGCTCGCCACCGCGCTGGTCTACGGCGTGGGCGGCTGGCTGGTGATCGAGGGGCACTTCAGCCTCGGCACCCTGACCGCGCTGGGGCTCCTGCTGCTGCGCCTGCTCGGGCCCCTGCAGTCGCTCTCCAACGTCCGGATCGACGTGATGACCGCGCTCGTCAGCTTCGAGCGCGTCTTCGAGGTGCTCGACCTCCCGTCGGCGATCCAGGAACGGCCCGACGCCGTGGCGTTGCCGTCCGGCGCGGCCCGCGTCGAGTTCGACCACGTCGCGTTCAGCTACCCGCGAGCGGAGGAGGTGTCGCTCGCGTCGCTCGAGGTCGTGGCGCGGGTCGAGGCACGCCCCAGCGGGCCGGTGCTGACCGACATCAGCTTCACCGCCGAGCCCGGACAGATGGTCGCGCTCGTCGGGCCGTCCGGCGCTGGCAAGACCACGATCACCCACCTGGTCGCGCGACTCTACGACGTGGGCGCCGGCGCGGTCCGGGTCGGCGGTCACGACGTCCGCGACGTCACGCTGCAGTCGCTGGAGGACGTCGTCGGCTACGTCACCCAGGACGCGCACATGTTCCACGACACCATCCGGACCAACCTCCTCTACGCGCGACCCGACGCCTCCGAGCAGGACGTGTGGGACGCGCTCGAGGCGGCGCAGATCGCCGCGCTCGTGTCCGCGCTCCCCGCCGGCCTTGACACCGTGGTGGGGGACCGGGGCTACCGGCTGTCCGGCGGTGAGCGGCAGCGGTTGGCGATCGCGCGCCTGCTGCTCAAGGCTCCGGCGATCGTCGTCCTCGACGAGGCCACCGCGCACCTCGACAGCGAGTCCGAGGCGGCCGTGCAGCGGGCTCTCGACGCGGCGCTCGCCGACCGGACCTCGCTCGTCATCGCGCACCGCCTGTCGACGGTGCGGGGCGCCGACCAGATCCTCGTCGTCGAGGGCGGCACCGTGGTCGAGCGCGGGACGCACGACGAGCTGCTGGCCTCCGGAGGCCTCTACCGAGAGCTCTACCGCACCCAGTTCCTCCGCGAGCCCGCCACCGGTTGAGGCGGCGTCGACCCGGGCTCAGTCCCGCCCGGCGCGCTCCTTCTCGTACGCCGCCTTGTAGGCCTCGCGGACGGCCTGCTTCCGGCTCGACTTGGCCGCGCGGGCGTTGCTGCGGTCCTGCTTGGCGCGGCGCCGGTCGGCGGCCAGCTCGTCGCCCTTGCCGGTGCGCCACTCGTCGTAGAGCAGGTAGAAGAAGCCGAAGACCGCGAGGATCCCGAAGAACCACCACTGCAGCCCGTAGAAGAAGTGCGGGCCGTTGCCGAGATCGGGGAGCGACATCGGCTCCAGCGCCTGCGCCGGCTTCGGGTCCTCGCTGTGGAGGGCCAGCCAGCCGCCGTACACGGGCGTGCCGATGGCGGCCCCGACGGTGCGCGAGGAGAGGGCGCGGGTGGAGAGGTCGTCGACGCGGGTGCTGCTGCCGGAGCCGTCGACCCGGACGTAGCCGGTGATCGTCACCCGCCCGGACGGCGGCGCCGGGACGTCGGGCCGCTTGTCGTCGGCGTCGGTCTGCAGGAAGCCGCGGTCGACGACGACCGCGTTACCGGCGTCGGTCACGAGCGGGACCACGACGTCGACGCCGGGGGCGCCGTCGTCGTCGGAGCGGTAGCGCCAGGTGATCGTGTGCGCGGTGTCGTAAGTGCCGGTCACGGTGACCAGCCGCCACTCGTCGTCCTTGGCGGCGCCCATGCCGACCGTGAGGACGTCGTCGATGGGGTCGGCGGAGCGGATCTCGTTGGTCTCGACGATCCGGTTGTCCGCCTTGCGATCGTGGAGCCGGTGGAACTGCCACTGCCCGAGCCACCAGGTCCCCCAGGCGACCACGACGACCGCGAGCGCGAACAGCGCCCAGCGGCGACTCAGGAGGAACCGCAACGACCGCACCCGACGAAGGCTAATCCCGCTTCGTCGGAACCCCACACCCGCGGGGCCTCCACCTAGGATGGTGTGGTGGAGATGACACCGCTTGCCGACCGCTTCGGTCGTGTCGCGACCGACCTGCGCGTGTCGCTGACCGACCGCTGCAACCTGCGCTGCGAGTACTGCATGCCCGCCGAGGGGCTCGACTGGCTTCCCACCGAGGACGTCCTCTCCGACGACGAGGTGGTCCGGCTGGTCACCATCGGCGTCGAGCGGCTCGGCATCCGCGAGGTGCGGTTCACCGGCGGCGAGCCGTTGGTCCGGCGCGGCCTGGTCGGCATCGTGGCGCGCACCCACGCGCTCGGTGTCGAGACGTCGCTGACGACCAACGGCCTCGGCCTGGCGCGTACGGCGGCCGCGCTGGCCGATGCGGGTCTGGACCGGGTCAACGTGAGCATCGACAGCATCCGCCCCGAGACGTTCGCGGCGGTGACTCGGCGCGACCGGCTCCGCGACGTGGTCGAGGGCCTGGCCGCGGCCCAGGACGCCGGGCTCGGCCCCGTGAAGCTCAACGCGGTGCTGCTGCGCGGCGTCAACGACGGCCAGGCACCCGAGCTGCTCCGCTGGGCGATCGAGCACGGCTACCAGCTGCGGTTCATCGAGCAGATGCCGCTCGACGCGCAGCACGGCTGGTCCCGGGCCGAGATGGTGACGGCCGACGAGATCCAGCGGCTGCTGGAGAAGGAGTTCGTCCTCGAGCCTGCCGAGGAGCCCCGTGGCAGCGCGCCCGCTGAGCTGTTCACGGTCGACGGCGGCCCGGCGACGGTCGGCATCATCGCCTCGGTGTCACGGCCCTTCTGCGGTGACTGTGACCGCGTGCGGCTGACCGCCGACGGCCAGGTCCGCAACTGCCTCTTCGCCCGCGAGGAGTCCGACCTGCGGGCCGCGATGCGCTCCGGCGCCTCCGACGAGGAGCTGGCGCAGCGGTGGGTCACCGCGATGGCCGGCAAGCGGGCCGGGCACGGCATCGACGACCCGACCTTCCTGCAGCCCGACCGGCCGATGTCGGCGATCGGCGGCTGAGGAGCCAGCACCTAGCCGGCGGGCTCGTGGGGCTGGGTGCTCTTCAGGAACCCGCGGGCGCCGAGGAAGTCGCTCAACGACGCCCGGTGCTCGTCGCACGCCAGCCAGATCTTGCGCCGGTCGGGAGTGTGGATCTTGGGGTTGTTCCAGAGCAGCTGCCACGTGGCGGGCGCCTGGCAGCCCTTCGCCGAGCACAGGTCGAGCTCGGTCTTGTCGCCCAGCGTCACAGCTGGCCTCGCGGGGCGTCGTCGTCCTGGCCCGGCAGCTCGCGGCGGTAGCCGCCGTCGAGGAGGGAGAAGTCCTCGCCCCTGGTGTGGGCGGCGTTCGCGCCGACCACCGCGACGTACGGCAGGACGATCGCGCCGACGATCAGCAGCGGCCACAGCCAGTTGATCCCGTTGGCGCCCGCGACGACGGCGCCGAGGAAGCACACGACGCGGATCGACATCGAGATCAGGTAGTGCCGCTGGCGAACGCTGATGTCGTGCTCGTGGCTCTCGGCGGCGGTCGTGATCCGGATGGCCTCGTCGCGGTGTCTGACCCTGGCCATGGGACCACTCTACGTCGCTAGGGTGATGTGACCGTCATCACCCCAGGAGGCATCCATGGCCAACCACACCTACCGGCTCACCGAGGTCGTCGGCAGCTCCCCGGAGAGCATCGAGGCAGCCATCCGCAACGCGATCGAGCGGGCGTCGAAGACGCTACGCAACCTCGACTGGTTCGAGGTGACCCAGGTCCGCGGCCAGGTCGAGGACGGGCGGGTCGAGCACTTCCAGGTCGGCCTCAAGGTCGGCTTCCGGCTCGAGGAGGAGTGAGGCGCGCCGCGCCGCTCATTGTGCGTACTTAGCGGTAATCACTACGTTCGGGCAGCGTGAGCGGAGCAAGTGCAGCAGAGAGGGAGCCCCGGTCCGTCCTCGTGACCGGTGGCAACCGCGGCATCGGGCGTGCCGTCGCCGAGGCGTTCCTCGCCGCCGGCGACAAGGTGGCCGTGACGACCCGGAGTGGGGGAGCGCCCGAGGGCGCGCTCGACGTCAGGTGCGACGTCACCGACCCGGAGCAGGTGGAGGCGGCGTACGCCGAGATCGAGGCCGCGCACGGTCCGGTGGAGGTGCTGGTCGCGAACGCCGGGATCACCAACGACACCCTGATCCTGCGGATGTCCGAGGACGACTGGTCGTCGGTCATCGACACCAACCTCACCGGTTCCTACCGGCTGGCCAAGCGCGCCGCCAAGGGCATGCTGCGCCTGCGACGGGGCCGGATCATCTTCGTCTCCAGCGTCGTCGGGCTCCTTGGCAGCGCCGGGCAGACCAACTACGCCGCGTCCAAGGCCGGCCTCGTCGGGCTGGCCAGGTCGCTGGCGCGCGAGCTCGGCAGCCGCGGCATCACCGCGAACGTCGTCGCGCCCGGCTTCGTCGAGACCGACATGACCGGTGTGCTCACCGACGACCAGAAGAGCGCCATCAAGGCCCAGGTTCCGCTGGGCCGCTACGCGAGCGTCGACGAGATCGCCGGCGCCATCACCTGGCTCGCGGACGCGGGCTACGTCACCGGGGCCGTCATCCCGGTCGACGGCGGACTGGGAATGGGGCACTGACAGATGGGTCTCCTCGATGGAAAGCGGATCCTCGTCGCGGGCGTGACGATGGACAGCTCGATCGGCTTCGCGACCGCGAAGGTCGCGCAGGAGCAGGGCGCCACGGTGCTCATCTCCAACTTCGGGCGCGCGCTGTCGATCACGAAGCGGATCGCGAAGCGGCTGCCGCAGGAGGCGCCGGTGCTCGAGCTCGACGTCACCGACCCCGACCACCTCGCCGGCCTCGCCGACCAGGTCCGGGAGCACGTCGACGGCCTGGATGGCGTCGTCCACTCGATCGCCTACGGCAACCCCGAGACGCTGCTCGGCGGCAAGTTCCTCGACGGCCCGTGGCCCGATGTCGCACAGGCGGTCCAGGTCTCGGCCTACTCGCTGATGAGCCTCACCCAGGCCGCCCGCCCGCTGCTCACGCCGGGGTCGGGCGTCGTCGGGCTGACGTTCGACGCCACGGTCGCGTGGCCGGCGTACGACTGGATGGGCGTGGCGAAGGCCGGCCTGGAGTCGTGTGCCCGCTACCTGGCCCGCGACCTCGGCCCGCACCGCATCCGCGTCAACCTGGTCTCTGCAGGCCCGCTGCGCACGCTCGCGGCCAAGGCGATCCCGGGCTTCTCGGACCTCGAGGACATGTGGACCACCCGGGCGCCGCTCGGCTGGGACAACACCGACCAGGAGCCGACGGCCCGCGCTGTGTGCGCGCTGCTGTCCGACTTCTTCCCCGCCACGACGGGCGAGATCGTCCACGTGGACGGCGGCTTCCACGCGATGGGCGCCTGACCGGCGGGGCACTAGGCTCCGGAGCGTGACCCGGGTTCTCGTCATCGTCCGCCACGCCAAGGCCGAGGCCTACGGCGCCACCGACCACGAGCGTCCGTTGACCGAACGCGGCATCACCGCGGCCGCGCAGGCCGGCACCTGGCTGGCCGGGCGCGGGGTGACCCCCGACCGGGCGGTCGTGTCGGACGCCGTGCGGACCCGGCAGACGTGGGAGGCGATGGCGGCCGAGGCCGGCTGGACGCTGGAGCCGGAGCTCGACAGCTCCCTCTACGAGGCGGACGCCGAGACCGCCCTCGACGTCATCCGCGGGCTCGAGGACGACGTCACCACCACTGTCGTGGTCGGGCACAACCCGACCATGGCCTACCTCGCCCAGGTGCTCGATGTCGAGGGAGCCTCCCAGCTCGCGGCGACGGGCTTCCCGACCGCCGCCGTCGCGGTGTTCGAGTACGACGGCCCGTGGGCCGACCTCGCCGAGGCGAGCACGCGGCTCGTCGACGTGCACGTCGAGCACGGCTGAGCGCTCTCGCGACGGCCCGAGCGCTCAGGAGAGCGGCGCGACGGCTCCCATCGCCTCGTCGACGAGCCGGCTGAGGTCGGCGTCCTCGTGCTCGGCCCAGTGGTCCTGGGCGGACTCGAGGCACTCCAGGGCGCTGCGGGTGAGCGCCTCGGCGCGGAGCGCGACGTAGTCGTCGCCACCGGCGAGCCGGGCGGCGACCACCGGCGTGAGCAGGGCTGTCCAGCGGCGGCGCCATTCCTCGACGGTCGCGCGGACGGCCGGCTCGTCGCGCAGCATCAGCTGGAGCCGCCGGGAGCGGTCGGGCTGGCCGAGCTGCTTGTCGACGATGACCTGGAACGCTGCGCGCAGGGCGGTCCAGGGCCGTTCGTCCGCCGGCCGCGCGTCCAGGACCGCGAGCAGCTCGGCGCCCGACTCGACCATGCGGGAGAGGACGAGGTCGTCCTTGCTGGCGAAGTAGCGGAAGAACGTCCGGCGCGACATCCCGGACGCGCCGGCGATCCGGTCGACGGTGGTGGCCTCGAAGCCGTGCTCGGAGAAGAGCAGCCAGGCCTGGCGCTGCACCTCGGCCCGCACCGCCTCCCGCGCGTGGTCGCGCAGGGTGGGGGTGAGGTCGGGGTCGCTCATCGCGCTCACCCTACGCCCTCCGGCACGCGAAGCCAAGAGTGGCACTCGGTGTCACGAAACGTCTAGCATGGGCGCTGATCCCACGGCAGACCTTCGAGAGGAACACTCATGCAGCACGAGCCGTCCGGCGTCAGCGACGCCGAGATCGCCTCGCACACCAGTCCGGGCCGTGCCCGCCTGGAGCTCTTCGTCGTCGGCCTCGGCGCCCTGGTCGTCTCGTTGGCCCAGTCCCTCCTCATCCCCGTCCTGGGTGAGCTGCCGGGCGACCTGCACACCTCGTCGAGCACCGTCAGCTGGCTGCTGACCTCGACGCTGCTCGTCGCCGCCGTGTCGGTGCCGATCATGGGCCGGCTGGGCGACATGTTCGGCAAGCGGCTGCTGCTGCTCGTCGCGATCGGCGCGCTGGTCGTCGGCTCGCTGCTGACGGCCGTGACGAGCAACATCCCGCTCCTGATCACGGGCCGGGCCATCCAGGGCGCGTCGGCCGCCGCGATCCCTCTGGGCATCAGCCTGCTCGCCGGCCTGCTGCCGCGCGAGCGCGTCGGGTCGGCCGTCGCGCTCATCAGCGCGATGCTCGGCGTCGGCGGCGCGCTCGGACTGCCGCTCGCCGGGTTCGTCGCCGAGCACGCCGACTTCCACGCCCTGTTCTGGATCACGGCCGGCGTCGGCCTGGTCGCGTTCATCGGCATCCTCACGATCGTTCCCGAGTCGCCGAACCGCAGCGGCGGTCGCGTCGACATCGTGGGCGCGGTCATCCTCGCCGCCGGCCTCGTCTGCCTGCTGCTCCCGCTGAGCGAGAGCTCGAGCTGGGGCTGGGACTCGGCGAAGGTCTGGGTCCTGCTCGCGATCGCCGTCGCCCTCATCGTGCTGTTCGGCTGGTCGCAGACCCGGATCAGGGAGCCGCTCGTCGACCTCAAGGCGCTGCGCCGCAAGCCGATCGTCCTGGCGAACCTCGCCTCCATTCTCTTCGGCTTCGCCCTCTTCGCGTCGTTCATCGGCACGGCGGCGTACGTCGAGGCGCCCGAGCAGACCGGCTACGGGTTCGGCTCGAGCCTGCTCGTCGGTGGCCTCGCCATGCTGCCCGGCGGTCTCATGATGCTGGTGTTCTCGCCGGTCGCGGCCAAGCTCATCACGCAGCGCGGCGGTCCGCAGACCCTCGCGCTCGGCGCGCTGATCGTCGCCGTCGGCTTCCTCGCCCGCATCTCGGTCCACGACCACCTGTGGCAGGTGATCGTCGGCTCGACGATCATCGGGATCGGCACCGGCATCGGGTACGCCGCCCTGCCGTCGATCATCAACGCCCACACGCCGGTCCACGAGCTCGCGGCGGCCAACGGCCTCAACTCGCTGTTCCGGAGCCTCGGCAGCTCGCTGGCCTCCGCCATCGGTGGCAGCCTGCTGGCCGGCAGCGTCGTGCACCTCGGTGCCTTCGAGCTGCCCTCGCTGACCGCCTACCGCGAGCTGTTCGCGCTTTGCGGCGCGGCCGCCGTGCTCGCTGCCGTCGTTGCCCTCGGCATCCCGCACCGCCGGACCGCCTGAGGGCTCCGGTCGCGACTGTTCGTCGAGGTATGCAGGCCGGTGATCACTTCCCGGGCGGAGCTCCGCACGGGAAGTGCCCACTCGGCTGCATACCTCGACGAACATCCAGCCGCGGCCCGCACCACCGACCCGCCACCGGCCCGGGGTATCAGGCTCAGACCGGGGGAGCCGGGGTCACGATCCCGGCCTCGGCGTCGGCGGCCTCGATCTCGTCGCGGCTGATGCCGAGCAGATACATGATCGTGTCGAGGTAGGGCACGTTGACGGCGGTGTGAGCCTGGGAGCGCACGACCGGCTTGGCGTTGTAGGCGACGCCGAGCCCGGCTGCCGAGAGCATGTCGAGGTCGTTGGCGCCGTCGCCGATGGCGACGGTCGCGGTGTCCGGGATGCCGAGCTCGGCGGCGAACTCCCGCAGCGCCCGCGCCTTGCCGGCCCGGTCGACGACGTCGCCGACGATGTTGCCGGTGATCACGCCGTCGACGATCTCCAGCTCGTTGGCCCGCTGGTAGTGGATGCCGAGGTCGGTCGCCAGCCGTGACGTGATCTGGCTGAACCCGCCGGAGACGATCGCGAACCGGTAGCCCAGCCGACGCAGGGTCCTGACCATCGTGCGGGCCCCGGGGTTGAGGTGGATGGAGTCGTAGACCTCGTGGATGGCCGACGCGGGCACACCCTTGAGCAGGGCGACCCGGGCCCGCAGCGACTCCTCGAAGTCGATCTCGCCGCGCATCGCCCGCTCGGTCACGGCGGCGACCTCGGCCTCGCAGCCGGCGTGGGCCGCCAGCATCTCGATGACCTCGCCCTGGATGAGGGTGGAGTCGACGTCCATCACGATCAGCCGCATCCCGTGGCGGGTCATGTTGGCAGGCTGCACCGCGATGTCGACGCCCTCCTCGGCGGCGGCCTGCGCCAGGGCGACCCGCAGCCCGTCGGGGTCGGTACCGGAGACGGCGAGCTCGATCGCCGTGACCGGATAGCTGGCCAGCCGCTGGATCCGGTCGATGTTGGCGCCCGAGTCGGCGATCCGCCCGGCGACGGCGGCCATCGCGACGGCCTGCAGCGGGGCGCCGATCACCGTCACGTGGGCCCGGTGCAGCTTCGTGGTGTTGTCGCCGGTGCCGCGCACGACCTCGACCTGCATGCCCAGCTCGTCGGCGGTCTGCGAGACCGCGTCGCGCAGCGCCACCTCGTCGGCGGGGACCGTGACGAGCACGCCGAGCACGAGCCGGCGGCGCAGCACGATCTGCTCGAGGTCGAGGACCTCGACGCCGGCCTCGGCGAGGCGACCGAAGATGGCCCGTGTGACGCCCGGGCGGTCGCGCCCGGTGAGGGTGATGAGCAGGGAGTCGGGGCGCTGTTCCATGGCGCGGATCAGCCTAGTGGCTGTCGGGCCACGCCTCGGGCGAGCCCGCGGCGACGAGAGCGTGCCGCGCGGCTCGGTCGAGGGGGAGGAGCGCGTCGCGCCGCGCCGAGATCTCGTACGCCGACACGGCACCCCCGTCGTCCTCGAGCGCGATGTCGACGATCTCGGCCGCCTGCAGCGCGCGGGCCGCGAGCTCGGCGCACCTGCTCGGAACGCCGGGCGGAGGCGTGACGTGCGGCCGGTGGCGCAGGTTCATGAGCCGGTCGGCCACCTCCGGCCGCCAGCGGGCCACGTCGAGGTCGGCGAGCGCGTCCGCCGCGCTGGGCAGCTCGCGGCGCAGCGTCCGGTCGGCCTCGCCGATGTCAGGGAGCTGCCGGCGCTCGGCCCGGTGCGCGTGCCACGTGACGGCCGCCCCGACGCGGACGGGCACGAGCCCGATCCACGCGCCGGACACCACGACGGCCTCGCCGGCCTCCAGCGCAGCGGCATTGAAGGGCGGCGGTCCACCGAGCCCGACGAGGTCACCCTCGACGGGCAGCGCGACGCCGAAGCCGGTCGCGCCCTCGGCCCTGATCCGGGCCAGACCGGCGAGCAGGGACTCGGCTGCGTCCTGTCCGAGGCCGAGCGCGTCGAGACCGCCCACGACGTGCGTGGCGTCGTCGCCGATCACCGCGTCGAGGAGCAGGTCGGTCACCACGTGCCCGCGCAGCCAGGCGGTCGCCCACCAGGCCGTGCGCAGCGCGAGCGGCAGGCCGTCGCCGACCTGCTCGACACGCTGCTCCACACGCCGTTCCGTCACGGTCCGTGAGTCTAGGAGGGTCCCCGTGAGCGCGCCGAGAGCGGTCGCTAGGCTGCGGGCCATGTCTGCCGTCCTCGAGTTCCGCGACGTCACGGTCCGCCGCGGCCAGTCGGTGCTGGTGGACGGCATCGACTGGGTCGTCGAGGAGGACGAGCGCTGGGTCGTGCTCGGCCCGAACGGCGCCGGCAAGACGACCCTCATGCAGATCGCGTCCACGCAGATGCACCCGTCCTCGGGGACCGCGAAGATCCTCGGTGCCCAGATGGGACGCGTCGACGTCTTCGAGCTGCGGCCGCGGATCGGCCTCACCAGCGCCGCGCTCGCCGAGCGGATCCCGCGGGCCGAGCGGGTCCGCGACGTGGTCGTCTCGGCGTCGTACGGCGTCCTCGGCCGCTGGCGGGAGGAGTACGAGGACCTCGATCACGAGCGTGCCCAGGGCCTGCTCGTCGAGATCGGGATCGCGCACCTCGGCGACCGCACGTTCGGGACCCTCTCGGAGGGCGAGCGCAAGCGCGTCCAGATCGCCCGTGCCCTCATGGTCGACCCCGAGGTGCTGCTCCTGGACGAGCCGGCCGCCGGCCTCGACCTGGGAGGGCGGGAGGACCTCGTCTCGACCCTCTCGATGCTGGCCTACGACCCGGACTCGCCGGCCACGGTGCTCATCTCCCACCACGTCGAGGAGATCCCGCCGGGCTTCACCCACGTGATGATGCTGCGGCAGGGCAAGGTGGTCGCCGCCGGGCTCCTCGAGGAGGAGCTCAACGAGGTGAACCTGTCGGCCACGTTCGGCATGCCGTTGTCGCTGTGGCACGAGGACGGCCGCTGGGCGGCCCGCCGACGCACGCGTCGCGCGACATTCTGACCCGATCCGTGTTTTCCGCCACTAGAGTCGAATTATGGAGTGGCTGGGCGACAACACGTGGGCGGTCTGGCTGGGTCTTGCCGCCCTGCTCACGATCCTCGAGCTGACCAGCCTCGACCTGATCCTGGAGATGCTGGCCATCGGCGCCCTCGCCGGCATGGTGACGTCGTTCGCGACCGACTCCGTCGTCGCCCAGATCCTCGTCGCGGTCGTGGCGTCGATCGGGATGCTGGCCGTCGTACGCCCCGGTCTGACGCGGCGGCTGCACAGCGGCCCCGACCTGGTGCTCGGCCCGGCCACGCTCATCGGCAAGCAGGCCATCACGCCCGTGCGGCTGAGTGCCCACCAGGGTGGTCAGCTGAAGATCGACGGCGAGCTGTGGACGGCCAAGCCCTATGACGAGACGTTGGTCATCGAGCCGGGGGAGACCGTCGAGGTCCTGCAGATCCGAGGGGCGACGGCGTACGTCCACCCTGTTCCCACGTTGGAGAGCTGAGGAGTCACTGTGGTTGTGCTCATCCTGTTGGCACTGATCGTGCTGTTCGTGATCGTGCTGCTGGCCAAGACCGTGAAGATCATCCCGCAGGCTCGGGCGGGGATCGTCGAGCGGTTCGGGAAGTACAAGGAGACGCTGACCCCGGGGCTCAACATCATCGTCCCGTTCATCGACAACATGCGCTACCTCGCCGACCTGCGCGAGCAGGTGGTCACGTTCCCTCCCCAGCCGGTGATCACCGAGGACAACCTGACGGTCTCGATCGACACGGTCATCTACTTCCAGGTCAACGACCCGGTCGCGGCGACCTACGAGATCGCGAACTACATCCAGGCGGTCGAGCAGCTCACCATGACGACGCTGCGCAACATCGTCGGCGGCATGGACCTCGAGGAGACGCTGACCAGCCGCGAGCAGATCAACTCGGGCCTGGCCGCGGTGCTCGACGAGGCGACCGGCCGCTGGGGCATCAAGGTCAAGCGCGTCGAGATCAAGAGCATCGACCCGCCGGTCTCCATCAAGGACGCGATGGAGAAGCAGATGCGCGCCGACCGCGACAAGCGTGCCCTCATCCTCACGGCCGAGGGCCAGCGGCAGTCGGCCATCCTCACCGCCGAGGGCAACAAGCAGTCCGCGATCCTCAACGCCGAGGGCGACCGCGAGGCACGCATCCTGCGGGCGCAGGCGGACCGGGAGGCGCAGATCCTGCAGGCCCAGGGCGAGGGGCAGGCCATCCAGACCGTCTTCCAGGCGATCCACGACGGCGCACCCGACCAGTCGCTGCTGGCCTACCAGTACCTCCAGATGCTCCCCAAGATCGCCGAGGGCGACGCCAACAAGGTCTGGATCGTGCCGAGCGAGATCGGCAAGGCCCTCGAGGGCCTCGGCTCGACGCTGTCCGACATGAAGGGCATCCCGCTCAACAGCGGCGGCCCGGTGCGGCGCGTCGACCCCGGGCACGTGGAGGAGGTCGGAGGCGGCGCCGACCGCGCCCTCTCCGAGGCCGACGCGGCCGTCCAGGAGGCCATCGCCGAGGCGAACGCGAGCATCACCGCGGGCGGCGCGCGGATCCCGGGCGCCGACGCCGAGCCGCCGACCGTCGAGCCGCCGACCGTCGAGCCGCCCACCACCGAGCCGCCGATCGACCCGTCCGCGACCGACTGAGTGGGGCCGCTGGAGGCCCTTGCCATCCTGATCGCCGGCCTCGGGGCCGGGACCATCAACGCGGTCGTCGGCTCGGGCACCCTGCTGACGTTCCCGACGCTCCTGGCGTTCGGGTTCCCGCCGGTCACGGCGAACGTGTCCAACACGATCGGGCTCGTCCCGGGCTCGGTCGCGGGGGCGTGGGGCTACCGCCGTGAGCTGGCGGGGCAGCGCCGCCGCGCCCTGCGCCTCGGTCTGGCGTCGCTGCTCGGGGGCGCGGCCGGCGGCGTGCTGCTGCTGGTGCTGCCCGAGCACGCCTTCGAGACGATCGTGCCCGTCCTCATCGCGCTCGGGGTGCTGCTGGTCATCTTCGGGCCGCGGATCTCGGCCTGGGTCGCGAAGCGGCACGGCGACGGCGGCGGTGAGCACTGGTGGGTGTGGCCCGCCGTGCTCGCCACGGGTGTGTACGGCGGCTACTTCGGCGCCGCGCAGGGTGTGCTGCTCATGGCGGCGCTCGGCATCGGGGTGGCGGACACCCTGCAGCGGCTGAACGCGACGAAGAACGTCCTCGCCGCGATCGTCAACGGAGTGGCCGGCCTGATCTTCACGCTGGTGGCCGACGTCGACTGGCGCGTTGTCGCCCTCATCGCGATCGGCTCCGTCATGGGCGGCCTGCTCGGGGCCTTCGTCGGTCGGCGCCTGCCGCCGCAGGTGCTGCGGGGCGTGATCGTGGTCGTCGGCGTGGTGGCACTGGTGGCCCTGCTGGCCAAGTGACCCGCCGCCCGGTCCCGGATCGTCAGTCGCGCTCGCCGGGGGTCGACGGGCCGTCCACGTAGGCGGTCATCCAGGTGTCGATCTCGCGGTAGGCCCGCTCACGCACCTCGGGGCGGGAGAGCACGACGTCGTGGCGCGCGCCCGGGACGGCGACATAGGTGACGTGGTTGCCGACCGAGCTCGCCCACTGGCGGATCTGCTTGACGTCGAGCACGAGGTCGGCGTTGTGCGCGGCGTCGTCCAGGAGGACCGCCCAGCGCGTCTGGTCCGACGAGAGGACGAGCACCGGCGCCGGCACGTCCAGGCCGGCGTGCAGCAGGGCGTGGCCGCTGCGGATGGCGCGCAGCCAGCCGGCGTAGACCGGGAACGAGGTCAGCGGCTTGAGCTGTAGGTCGAAGTCCCACTCGCCGGCGTGGTCGCGGTGCAGGCTGCGCGCGTAGACGCCGCTGACGTGCCGCTTGATGTGGAACTTGGGCAGCCGCGCCCCGAGCTGGTTGATCACCGGCGTCCCGACGACGCGCACGAGCGTCGACCCCTGCATGTCGAACCAGGGTGAGTTGAGGACCATGCCGATGAGCTCGGGCGGCCTCCGGGCATCGGCCCAGAGCGGCGTCGTCAGGCCGCCGGTCGAGTGGGCGGTCACGACGACGCGGTCGTGCCCGTCGCGCCCGGTGATCAGCGTCCAGGCCGCGTCGAGCTCCTCGTGGTAGGTCGCCAGGTCGGTGACGTAGTTCGGCGTCTGGTGTTTGAGCAACGAGCGGCCGTACTTGCGCAGGTCGAGCGCGTAGAAGTCGTAACCGCGCTCGGTCCACCACTCGGCGAGCCCGGTCTGGAAGAAGTAGTCCGAGAAGCCGTGCACGTGCAGCACCGCGCGCGTGGTGGTCACGGCAGCGGGCCGCTTCACGAGCGTCGCGACGACCTGGCCCTCGTCGTCGTCGGCGAGCTGGATGGTCTCGGCTGTGTACGGCGCCCCGAGGACGTCCTCGATGGCGTCGGCGTCGTGCTTGGTGCTCATGGGGCCATTCTGTCAGCCCCGCGGCGCGCCCGGATCGCGAGCGCACGAGCCGGATGGTTCGTCGTGACGAGCCATGCCCGACCGGGCCGCAGCCAGTAGCGCAGCAGGAGGGGGTGGTCGGGCGTCCACACCAGCAGGTCGAGGCCGCGGCGCCGGGCGAGCCGGCGGAGGGTGAAGAACGCCAGCGCGTAGTGGGCCGCGATCACGTCGGCCCGCGACGAGGCGACCTTCGGCCAGGCGAAGAGCTCGGCCCACCGCTGCCGGGCCTGCTCCCGCAGCGGCTTCCCCGCGACCGTGCCGCCGATCGAGATGCCGACCTTGAGATCGACACCCTCGGCGTCCGCCCACTCCCGCAGGGCGCGCGCTGAGCGCACCCGCCCGGTGGTCGCCACGTGCGGTCCAGGACCCAGCACTGCGAGGGCCTGGCGGACGGCGTCGATCTCGGCGCCTCCGTCGCGGCTGCCGAACTTGAGGTCGAGATGTGCCCGTGCGGGGCCGAGCGCACCCAGCAGCACGTCGTAGCGCACCGGGTCGGCGGTCACGGTGCCCGACTCCGGGTCGTCGTGGAGCACGACGAGCGAGCCGTCGGCGCGCCGCTGCACGTCGAGCTCGACGTAGTCGACCCCCTCCGCCACGGCGAGCTCGACGGCCTGCAAGGTGTTCTCGTTGGTCGTCTCGTGCCCCGCGCCGCCCCGGTGGGCGCTGATCAGGACGCGGCGCGGGATCCGGCGGCTCACCGGGCCGAGTATGCCCGAGCGGCCTCGACCAGGCCCCGTAGCAGCCCGACGTCCGCAGCGGTCTCGGGGTGCCACTGCACCGCCACGCAGAACCGCTCGGACGTCGCCTCCATCGCCTCGAGGGTGCCGTCCGCGGCCGTGGCGGCGGCCCGGAAGCCGGGCGCGTCCCGCACCGACTGGTGGTGGTGGCAGGCGACCGTCACCTTGTCGCCGACCAGCGCCGCGAGCCGGCTCCCCGGGTCGGTCGCGACGCTCGTCGTGCCGAACGCGTCGCCGCCGGGGGAGTGCTCGTCGTGCCCGACGAGGTCGGGCGTGTGCTGGTCGAGCGTGCCGCCGGCGCGGACGGCCATCAGCTGCATCCCGCGGCACACGCCGAGCACCGGCAGTCCGGCGGCGTCCGCGGCGTCGAGCAGCGCCAGCTCCCAGGCGTCGCGGTCGGGCCGCCAGGCCGACGTACGCGGGTGGGGGGCGGCGCCGTAGCGGGCCGGGTCGACGTCGGCGCCACCGGAGACGACCAGCCCGTCGAGCCGGGCGACGACCGCCTCCGCGGCGTCGGCAGCCGCGACCGGCGGCAGCAGCAGCGGTACGCCGCCCACCGCCTCGACCGCGCCGGCGTACTGCGCCGGGAGCAGGTCCGCGCGCTGGTGCCAGACACCCCACGCGGCCTGCTCCCGGTAGGTGGTCAGCCCGATGACGGGGAGCATCAGAGCGGGGTGACGTAGGCGCCGGAGATGCCGCCGTCGACCAGGAAGGTGTTCGCGGTCATGAAGGAGGAGTCGTCCGAGGCCAGGAACAGCACCGCCGAGGCCATCTCCTCGGGCTCGCCGAAGCGGCCCATCGGGATGTGCACCAGCCGGCGCGCCGCCCGCTCCGGGTCCTTGGCGAAAAGCTCCTGCAGCAGCGGAGTGTTGACCGGGCCGGGGCACAGCGCGTTGACCCGAACGCCCTCGCGGGCGAACTGCACGCCGAGCTCGCGCGTCATCGACAGCACGCCGCCCTTCGAGGCCGAGTAGGAGATCTGCGACGTGGCCGCGCCCATCACCGCGACGAACGACGCCGTGTTGATGATGGAGCCCTTGCCCTGCTCGAGCATGTAGGGAAGAGCCGCCTTGCAGCACAGGTACACGCTGGTCAGGTTGACCTCCTGCACCTTGCGCCACGCCTCGAGGTCGGTGGTGAGGATCGAGTCGTCGTCGGGCGGGCTGATGCCCGCGTTGTTGAACGCGATGTCGACCGAGCCGTAGGTGTCCTTCGCGGTCTTGAAGAGCGCGTCGACCTCCTCCTTGCTGGTGACGTCGACGTGGACGTAGGTGACGACGTCGGGGCCGAGCTCACCGACCAGCGCCTTGCCCGCCTCGTCGGCGATGTCGCCGATGACGACCCGGGCGCCCTCGTCGACGAAGCGCCGCACGGTCGCCAGCCCGATGCCCGAGCAGCCGCCGGTGACGACGGCGACCTTGTCCTGGATCCTGCCTGTCACTGGTGTTCCTTCCTGTGGAGGTTTCGAGGCTCGTCGCTGGCCCCCTCGCACCTCGACCACCGGACGCGGGTTGAGGTGCGAGCGGAGCGAGCCTCGAAACCTCCGGGTTCTAGTGGGCGATGAAGACGTTCTTCTCCTCGGTGAACGCGTAGGGCGCGTCGGGGCCGAGCTCCCGGCCGAGGCCGGACTGCTTGAAGCCGCCGAACGGGGTCCAGTAGCGCACCGAGGAGTGGGAGTTGACGCTGAGGTTGCCGGCCTGGACGCCGCGAGCGACGCGCAGGCCGCGGCCGAGGTCGTTGGTGAAGATCGAGCCGGACAGGCCGTACTCGGTGTCGTTGGCCTTGGCCAAGGCGTCGGCCTCGTCGTCGAACGGCATCACGGCGACGACCGGCCCGAAGACCTCCTCCCGCCAGATCGGCGCCATCGGGTCCTCCAGCGCGACGACGGTCGGCGGCACCCAGAAGCCCGGGCCGCCCGGGGCCGAGCCCGCGACGGCCACGTCGACGCCGGCCAGGTAGCCGGTGACCCGCTCCTTCTGGGTCGCCGAGATGAGCGGACCCATCTCGCTGGCCTCGTCGGCCGGGTCGAGGACCCGCATGCCGGTCACGGCCGGCTCGAGGAGCGCGACGAAGTCGTCGTAGGCACTGCGCTCGACGAGGATCCGCGAGCGGGCGCAGCAGTCCTGCCCGGCGTTGTCGAAGACGGCGTACGGCGCCGAGGCGGCCGCCGCCTTGAGGTCGGCGTCGGCGAAGATGATGTTGGAGGACTTGCCGCCCAGCTCGAGCGTCACGTTCTTCACCTGCTCGGCGCAGCCGGCCATGATCCGCTTCCCGACGGCGGTGGACCCGGTGAAGCAGATCTTCCGGACCAGCGGGTGGGTCACGAACCGCTCGCCGACCACGGTCCCGGCGCCCGGGACGACCGTCAGGACGTGCTCCGGCAAGCCGGCCTCGAGGGCCAGCTCACCGATCCGGATCGCCGTGAGCGGGGTCAGCTCAGCCGGCTTGAGCACGACGGTGTTGCCCGCGGCGAGCGCCGGCGCGAAGCCCCAGGCGGCGATCGGCATGGGGAAGTTCCAGGGCACGATGATGCCGACCACGCCGAGCGGCTCGTGGAACGTGACGTCCAAGCCGCCCGGGACCGGGATCTGCTTGCCGCTCATCCGCTCCGGAGCGCCGCTGTAGTAGTTGAGCAGGTCGCGGACGTTGCCGGCCTCCCAGCGGGCGTTGCCCCAGGTGTGGCCGGCGTTGCGGACCTCGAGCTCGGCCAGCTCGTCGATGTGCGCGTCGACGACCGCCGCGAAGCGTCTGAGCAGCCGCGCCCGCTCGCCGGGAGCGACGGCCTTCCAGGAGTGGAACGCCTCGTGGGCGGCCTCGATCGCGGCGTCGGCGTCGTCGACGGAGGCGAGCGGTACGTCGACGATCGGTTGCTCCGTCGCCGGGTTGACGACGGTGTGCGTGCCGCCGGTCGAGCTTGTGGAGAGCATCTACATCCTTTCGAAGCCGCGGCGCAGCTCCCAGTCGGTGACGGCGGCGTTGTAGGCGGCGAGCTCGACGTCGGCCATGTTGACGTAGTGGTCGACGACCTCGTCGCCGAAGGTCTTCCGGGCGACCTCGGACGCGGCGAACAGGTCGCGCGCGGCGCCGAGGGTGTTCGGCACCTTCGGCAGGCCCGACGTGTAGGCGTTGCCGACCAGTGCCTCGGGGAGCGGCAGCTCCTCCTCGATCCCGTGCAGGCCGCCGGCGATCATCGCGGCCAGCGCGAGGTAGGGGTTCACGTCGGCGCCGGGGACGCGGTTCTCCATCCGCGCACCGGACCCGTGCCCGACGAGCCGCACTGCGCAGGTGCGGTTGTCCTCGCCCCACGCGATCGTGGTGGGTGCGAAGGAGCCGTCGGCGAAGCGCTTGTAGGAGTTGACGTTGGGTGCGTAGAGGAGCGTGAAGTCGGCCATCGTCGCGAGCACCCCGGCGACGAAGTGGTCGTAGAGCTCGGTGCGCGTGCCTTCGCGGCCGGCGCCGTCCCAGAACACCAGCGACCCGTCCTCGCCGCGCAGGGAGAGGTGGATGTGGCAGGAGCTGCCCTCGCGCTGGTTGTACTTCGCCATGAACGTGATCGCCCGGCCCTGCTGGGCGGCGATCTCCTTGGCGGCGTTCTTGTAGACGACATGGTTGTCAGCGGTGGTGAGTGCGTCGGCGTAGAGGAAGCCGATCTCGTGCTGGCCGAGGTTGCACTCGCCCTTCGCGCCCTCGACGTCGAGCCCTGCGTCGTACATGTGGTTGCGGATCGCCCGGAGCAGGCCCTCGACCCGCGTCGTGCCGAGGATCGAGTAGTCGACGTTGTAGCTGTTGACCGGGGTCAGGTCGCGGTAGCCGGCGTTCCACGCCTGCTCGTAGGTGTTGTCGAACGCGATGAACTCCAGCTCGGTGCCGGCCAGGGCGGTCCAGCCGCGCGCCGACACCCGCTCCAGCTGCTTGGCGAGGATGCCGCGCGGCGACTGCAGCACCGGCGTGTGGTCGGGCCACACGAGGTCGCACTGCACCATGACGGTGCCGGGGAGGTGGGTCAGCCGGCGGACGGTCCGCTCGTCGAGGACGAATTCCATGTCGCCGTACCCGCGGTCCCAGGAGGAGATGGCGTAGCCGTCGACGGTGTTCATGTCGACGTCGACGGCGAGCAGGTAGTTGCACCCCTCGGTGCCGTGCTCGACGACGTGGTCGGCGAAGTAGCGGGCGTGCAGGCGCTTGCCCTGCAGCCGCCCCTGCATGTCGGTGAACGCGACGATGACGGTGTCGATCGCACCGGTGGAGACGTCGGTGAGCAGCTCGCTCATCGACAGGTGCCGGTCGTTGCGAGGTGTGGGCACGGCGCTCCTAGGGGTCGTCAGGTGAGCAGGCCGCGCAGGAGCGCGGCCGTGTCGTCGCAGTGCTGCTCCATCGCCCGCCGGGCCCGGTCGGGGCGCCCGTCGAGGATGGCGTGTACGACGGCCGCGTGCTGGTCGTCGGAGTGGGCGATGTTGGTCTCGAGCTGGGGGATGGCGAGCAGCATCTCGTGCAGCGTCGCCTGGACGGAGGTCACCGACTCGATGACGCGGTGCGACCCGGTCAGCGCCGCGATCGTCAGGTGGAACCGGGAGTCGGACTGGCGGTACTGCGCGGGCTTCGTCGCCGCCGCGACCTCCTGGTGCGAGGCGAGCAGCTGGGCCCGCGCCATGTCGTCCAGGCCCGCCTCGGCCACCATCGCCGCCGCGCCGGGCTCGATGATCCGGCGGAACGCGAGGGCGTCGAGCCAGTCGGCGCGCTGGTCGGGCGTGGTCCGGGCGGCGGCCCGCGCCGACGGCGTGGGGGGCTTGAGGATGACGACCGTCCCGCCCCCGCGTCCGCGGCTCGTCTGCACGAGCCCGGCCTGGCGCAGGGCCGCCATCGCCTCCCGCAGCGTGGCCCGCGAGACGCCGAGCTGGGTGGCCAGCTCGCGCTCGGGCGGCAGCGTGGTGCCGAGCGGGTAGACACCGAGCCGGATCGCGGTCGCGACCTGCTCGACGCAGGCCTCGAACGCGTGGTGGCCCCTCACTGGACGCAGCAAGGTTGCCGGCAGGGCCGCCGGCAGCGCCACCGCAGAGGTCTCGGGGGCGGGGGTCATGGCCGTCAGTCTGTTCCGAGAGCGGGGGAGCGTCAACGACCCCCGCCGCATTTATGGTCTGAGTTCATACCAAATTTGCAGCGACCTGTTTACACCCCTGTCCCGCAGGTCTAGCGTCCGTTGCCAACTCGGTGCGACCCCACTGACTCGCAGGAGATGCGCATGCCTGAAGGACATGAAACAGTCTCGCTCGAGGACGAGGCCCATCTCGCCAAGCTGGGCTACAAGCAGGAGCTGGCCCGGTCGTGGTCCGGCTTCTCGAACTTCGCGATCTCGTTCTCGATCATCTCGATCCTGGCCGGTTGCCTCACGAACTACACCGCGGCCATCAACAACGGCGGTCCGTCGGCGGTCGCCTGGACCTGGCCGATCCTCAGCGTCTTCATCCTCATCGTCGGCTTCACGATGTCGGAGCTGGTGTCGGCGTTCCCGACCTCGGGCGGCATCTACTGGTGGGCGTCGAAGCTCGGCGGCCCGAAGGCCGGCTTCTACACCGGCTGGCTCAACTGGATCGGCCTGGTCGCGGTCAGCGCCGGCGTCGCCTACGGCTGCGCGACGTTCATCGACCTGACGATCAGCACGTTCTCGTCGTCGTACGCCGGCAGCTACTCGCTGACCCGGGTCTTCATCACGTTCCTGATCGTGCTGGCGGCGGGCGCGATCCTCAACATCTTCAGCGGCCACCTGATGGCGATCATGAACAACGTCTCGGTGTGGTGGCACGTCATCGGCGCCACCGCGATCGTGATCATCCTGATCGTCGTCCCCGACCAGCACCTCAGCTTCTCGCAGGTCTTCACCGATCGGTTCAACAACTCGGGGTTCAACGACGGCAAGACCACCGGCGGGCTGTTCTGGTTCATGATCCTGCCGTTCTCGTTCCTGCTGACGCAGTACACGATCACGGGGTTCGACGCCTCCGCCCACCTCTCCGAGGAGACCGCGGGCGCCGCGAAGGGCGCGGCCAAGGGCATCTGGCAGTCGATCTTCTACTCGGCCGTCGGTGGCTACATCCTGCTGCTCGCCGTCACGTTCGCGATCCCGCACACCTCGGGCGGCGACCCGGACTACGCGGGTGTCGGCGGCGGTGGCGTCGGCTACCTGTTCAACACGGCGATGGGCAGCCACTGGGCCGGCCTCGTGCTCTTCATCTCGGCGTCGGCGCAGTTCTTCTGCGCGACCTCGTGCCTGACGTCGGCGTCCCGCATGACGTTCGCGTTCAGCCGCGACCGCGCCCTGCCCGGCTCGGGGTTCCTGCGCCGGCTCACGTCGACCCGGGTGCCCGCCAACGCGGTGATCACGGTCGCGGTGCTGGCCGCGATCCTGACCCTGCCGGCGCTGATCAAGGTCAACATCGGCACCGCCGACGCTCCCATCATCGTGCCGACCGCGTTCTTCGCGGTCACCTCGATCGCCGTCGAGGGCCTGTACCTCTCCTTCGCGATCCCGATCTTCCTGCGCTGGCGGCACGGCGACTCGTTCGAGGTCGGCTCGTGGAACAACGGTCGGAAGTACAAGTGGATGAACATCGTCGCGGTCGTCGAGATCATCGTCGTCGCTCTCTACCTGATGCTGCCGACCGTGCCCGGCGGGGTGCCGTTCCGGGACGGCTTCGCTTGGAAGTTCGTCAACTACACGCCGATCGTCACGCTCGGTGCGCTGATCCTGCTGACGATCTGGTGGCAGGTGTCGGTGAAGCACTGGTTCAAGGGGCCGATCAGCACCATCGACGAGCCCGAGCCGCCGGTCGAGCCGCCGCTCTCGCCGGAGCCGGCCGTCTGACGCCGGCCGCCTGATGCCGATCGCGCTGGACCGCCTCGCCGTGCTGGCGGGGCGGTCCTGGCGGGTCTCCCCGCTGCCCGGCGGCCTGACCAACACCAACCTCCGGATCACGACCGACGACGGCGCCGACCCGCCGCTCGACCTGGTCGCCCGGTGCTCGCAGGCCGGGGCCGAGCTCCTCGGGATCGACCGCGACGCCGAGTGGGCCAACACGGCCGCCGCCGCGGCGGCCGGCGTCGCGGCGCCCGTCGTGGAGTACCGGCCCGACCTGGGCGTGCTCGTCATCGAGTACCTCGACGCCGCGGCGCTCACCGACGACTCGTTCGCGGACGAGGCGGTGCTGCGGCGAGCCGCGACGGCGGTACGGCGCCTGCACGCCGGGCCGAGGTTCATCGACGACTTCGACATGTTCGCGCGCCAGGCGGCGTACGTCCGGACGATCAAGGAGCGCGGCTTCGCCCTGCCCGCTGGGTATGCGTCCTACGGCGACGCCTGGGAGCAGGTACGCCGGGCCCTGACCGCGTCCCCCCGCCCGACGGTGCCGTGCAACAACGATCTGCTGGCCGCGAACTTCCTCGACGACGGGGAGCGGGTCTGGCTCATCGACTACGAGTACTCCGGCAACAACGACGCCTGCTTCGAGCTCGGCAACACGGCGACCGAGTGCGGCTTCACCCCGGAGCAGACCGAGGCCTGGGTCGAGGCCTACTTCGGCTCGCCCACGGCCGCCGACCTGGCCCGAGTGCGGCTGCAGGTGCTCTGCAGCTGCTACGGGTGGTCGCTGTGGGGATTCATCCAGGCAGCGGCGTCCCCGATCGAGTTCGACTTCTGGGAGTGGGGGATGGAGCGATACGACAAGGCGCGGGCGATCTTCGGCTCGGCGCAGTTCCCACGACTGCTGGCGGAGGCGGCGCAGTGACTCTTCGAGACGCCTCGTCCCTCGGCACCTCAGGGCAGGTGCTGCCCGAGCGCGCCCGCGTCGTGATCGTGGGCGGCGGGATCGTCGGTTGCTCGGTCGCCTACCACCTGACCCGCCTCGGGTGGACCGACGTGCTGCTGTTCGAGCAGGGCCGGCTGTCGTCGGGAACGACCTGGCACGCCGCCGGCCTCGTCGGCCCGCTGCGGGCCAGCGAGAGCGGGACGGCGCTGGTGAGCTACTCGGCCGAGCTCTACGCCTCGCTGGAGGCCGAGACCGGGCTGGCGACCGGCTACCGCAACGTCGGTGGGCTGGTCGTCGCCCGTACGCCGGACCGGATGGTGCAGCTCGCCCGCACGGCGGCCAACGGGGCCGCCTACGGGCTGGAGGCGGAGCTGGTCACCCCCGCGCGCGCCCGGGAGCTGTTTCCGCCGATGCGGGTCGATGACCTGCTGGGGGCGCTGTGGTTGCCGGGCGACGGCAAGGTCAACCCGTCCGACGTGACCCAGTCGCTCGCGAAGGGGGCCCGCCAGCGGGGTGCGCGCATCGTGGAGAAGGTGCGCGTGCTCGGTCTCGATACGCGCGCTGGCGCTCGCTCCTCGACCAGCGAGGCCACGCGGGTGACCGGGGTGCGGACCGACCGGGGCGACGTCGAGGCGGAGGTCGTCGTCCTCTGCGCCGGGCAGTGGTCGAAGGCCCTGGGCGACGCGGTCGGTGTCACGGTCCCGCTGCACTCGGCGGAACACTTCTACGTCGTCACCGAGCAGGTCGACGGGACGCACCCGGACCTCCCGATCATGCGCGACCAGGACGGCTGGACCTACTTCAAGGAGGAGGTCGGCGGGCTCGTCGTCGGCGGGTTCGAGCCCGACGCGAAGCCGTGGGTGGCGCCGGACCAGATCCCCTACCCGTTCGAGTTCCAGCTGCTGGACGAGGACTGGGAGCACTTCTCCGTCCTGATGGAGCAGGCCGTGCTGCGCATCCCCGCGCTGGAGCACACCGGGATCCGGAAGTTCTACAACGGGCCGGAGTCGTTCACGCCGGACAACCAGTTCCTCCTGGGGGAGACGCCCGAGGTCGCCGGGCTGTTCGTCGCCTGCGGGTTCAACTCGGTCGGGATCGCGTCGGCGGGCGGTGCCGGGAAGGCGCTCGCCGAGTGGGTCGTCGCCGGGTCGCCCCAGCAGGACCTGGTCGCGGTCGACGTACGCCGGTTCGGGCCGTGGCAGAACGACGTGACCTTCCTGCGACGGCGCGTGGTCGAGACCCTGGGGTTGCACTACGCGGTGCCGTGGCCGAACCGCGAGTTCGAGACGGCCCGCCCCCAGCGGACCTCGCCGCTCCACCGCACGCTCGCAGGGAAGGGCGCCCTCTTCGGGTCGCGCAACGGCTGGGAGCGCCCGCTGGTCTTCGGTCCGGAGTCGCTTGACTACTCCTGGGACAAGCCGTCCTGGCTGCCCGCCTGCGTCGCGGAGCAGCGCGCCTGCCGGAGCGGGGCGGCGGTCTTCGACGAGACGTCGTTCAGCAAGTACCTCGTGAGCGGCGCCGCCGCGCTGGCCGGGCTCGAGTGGGTGTGCGCCAACGACGTGGACGTGCCGGTCGGCGTGTCCGTCTACACGCCGTGGCTGGGCGAACGCGGCGGCTACGAGGCCGACGTGACGGTGACGCGGCTGGCCGACGAGGAGTTCCTCGTCGTCTCGTCGGCGGCGACGACGTACCGCGACCTCGACCACCTGCGCCGCCACCTGCCGGCGGGAGCGCTGGTGCGGGACGTGACCGACGACTACGCCGTCATCGGCGTGTTCGGGCCCGACGCGGCCGTGCCCGATGGGCTGCCGGACGGCACGATCGTGCTCCGCTCCGCCTACTCCCACCCGGTCGGCTGGGAGCTGTTCGTGCCGAACGCCGACGCCTTGCCGGTCTACGAGAAGGTGGTCGCGGCGGGGGCCGTCGACGCCGGCTACCAGACGATCGACGCGCTGCGCACCGAGCTCGGGCGGCGCGTCTACGGCCGCGAGCTCACCCCCGACGTGACGCCGCGCGAGGCGGGCCTGTCGTTCGCGCTGTCGAGGACGAAGGACTTCCTCGGGCGGGAGGCGGCGGCACGCCCGCCGGCGCGCCGCTACCTCTCCGTCGTCGTCGAGGACCCCGACGTCATGCTCTGGGGCGGCGAGCTGCTGCTCGCCGACCGGCGCCCGGCCGGTCAGGTCACCTCCGCGGCGTGGAGCGCGGCGGTCGGCGCGGCCGTCGGCCTGGGCTACGTGAAGGGGTGGCCGGTCACCGAGGAGACCCTCGCGGGCTCCGCATGGACCGTCGACGTCGCGGGGTCCCTGGTTCCGGTGCGGCTCTCGCTGCGCGCGCCCGTGCGCTGAGGCGCGTTCAGCCCTTCACCGCCCCCTCGAGACCGCCGCGCAGGAACATCCTCTGGAACACGAGGAAGAACGCGATCGGCACGATGCAGGAGATCAGCAGCGCCGCGAGGAGCACGTCGAGCTCGGTGACGTTGGCCAACCGGGGGAGCCGCACGGACAGCGGCTGCTTCGCCGGGTCGGGGAGCACCACGAGCGGCCAGATGAAGTCCTTCCACGCGGCCAGCACCGCGAACACCGACACGACACCGAGGACCGGCTTCGACATCGGCAGCACGATGCTGAAGAACAGCCGGAAGTCACCGCAGCCGTCGACCCGGGCGGCGTCGATGATCTCGCGCGGCAGGTTGTCGAAGAACCGCTTCACGATCGCCACGTTGAACGCGCTCGCACCGGCCGGGAGGAACGCGCCCCAGTAGGTGTTGACGAGCGAGACGTGCAGCAGCGGGACGTCCAGCGCGGTGAGGTAGAGCGGCACCAGCAGCACGACGGCGGGGACGAACATGGTGCCCAGCACCAGACCGTAGAGCAGCCGGCTCCCGGGCGGGCGCAGCACCGACAGGACGTAGCCGCCGGTGACGGCGACCAGCATCTGCACCGCCCACGACCCGATCGCGATGACCACGGTGTTGGCGAAGTAGCGCTCGAGGTCGATGTCGACCCAGGCGGTGCGCAGGTTCGCCCAGTCGATGCCGTGCGGCCACAGCGCGATCGGGTCGCGCAGCGTGTCCTGTGTCGGGGTGACGGCCGACTTGGCCAGCCACAGGATCGGCCCGAGCGCGACGACCACGAGGAGGACCAGGAGGCCGCCGGAGACGAGCGCTCTGACGACGCGGGCGCCCGGCACCCGGCGGTCGTACGCCGAGCTGATGCCGCGCGACTCCGGCTCCGCGGTTCGTCCGCGGCGCCGGCGTACGGGCGCGGAGGCGGGTGCGGCCGGCTCCTGCGGTACGGGCACCGGAACCGCGCTCACGACGCCCACCTCCGCGTGACCCGGAAGTAGACGAGGGACAGGCAGGCGAGGAACGCCGCCAGCATCAGGCTGAGGGCGGTCGCCTTGCCATAGTCGCCGCCGGTCGTGTTCTGGAAGGCGTAGTTGTAGACGAGCAGCAGCACGGTGAGGGTCGCGTTGTCGGGTCCGCCGTCGGTGAACAGGTAGGGCTCGAGGAAGACCTGCGCCGTCCCGATGATCTGCAGGATGAGGGTGATCAGCATGACGCCGCGCAGGTGGGGAAGCGTGACGTGCCAGATCTTGCGCAGCACGCCCGCGCCGTCGACCTCCGCCGCGTCGTAGAGCTCCGGGGGCACCGAGACCAGCGCGGCCAGGTAGATGATCACGGTGCCGCCCGCCGCCGCCCAGGTCGCCTCGAGCACCAGCGACGGCATCGCCCAGCTCCTGTCCTCGAGCCAGGGGACCGGTCCGAGGCCGACCCAGCCGAGCACGGTGTTGAACAGCCCGGTCGGCTCGGCGTCGTAGAAGATCCGCCAGAGCAGGACGGCGACGGCCGGGGGGATCACGACGGGCAGATAGGCGAGCAGCGTGTAGAGGCCGCGCGCGCGGCGCACGTCGCTCATGATCACGGCGAGCACCAGCGGCACCGGATAGCCGATGACGAGCGCGAGCAGCGCGAACCAAACCGTGTTCTGCACGGCGGTGGCGAGCAGCGGGTCCTGCAGGACCGCGCGGAAGTTGTCGAGGCCGACGAACTCGGGAGCGGTGACCAGGTTGGTCTGCTGCAGGCTCATCACGACCGAACGCACGATCGGCCACCAGGAGAACAGGCCGAAGACCAGCAGCATCGGCAGGAGGAACAGCACCGGTGCGGCGGCTCGGCGCAGCGGCGCCAGCAGAGCAGTCATCGTCGCCTTTCGGATCGGGAGGGTGCCGGGCCGGCCGTCGGAGGAGGGCCGGCCCGGCATCCGGGGGGAGGAGGGTCAGCTGGCGTCGAGGAGCTGCTGCGCCTTCTTGTCGGCGTCGGCGAGCAGGCCGTCGATGTCGGCGTGCTCGTCGGTGAGCACCTTCTGGACCACGGCGTCGAGCACTCCGTAGACCGCCTGCGTCTGCGAGGCGGGCTCGGGGATGAGGGTCTGCTGGAAGACGCCGTCGGTGAAGGACGTCATCTGGTCGCGCGGCACGTTGACATAGGGCTTCAGCGCGTCCTGGACCTTCTGCCACGTCGCCTCGTCGAAGACGGGCAGCGTCGGCGTCCCGATCGGCTGGTTGCTCGCCTTGAGCACCTCGGCGTCGGCGACGGCCGCCTCCGGGTCGTAGTTCTTCCGCTCGCGGTAGAAGTCGTTCCAGGCGACGGCCGCCTTCTGCTGCGCCGCGCTGGCCTTGGCGTTGACGGCGGCCACGGACCCGCCGCCGAGGATCCCGACCGAGCCGCCGTCGGCGAGCGGCAGCGCGGCCAGGCCATAGCTGCTGGGGTCGACCTGGTTGGTGGTCACGAGCGCGTTGTAGACGTCAGAGCCGGACATGTACATGCCGATCTTCCCTGCCGCGAAGGCCTCGTTGATCGGAGCCCACTCGAAGCTGGTGTTGCTGCCCATCGAGTGGTCGTCCCACCGCATGCTGTGCAGGAGCTCGAGCCCGTGCTTCGTCGCGGCGTTGTCGATCGTGGCCTCGGCGCCGTCATCGGACTCCATGCGGCCGCCGAGCGCGTAGGTGAGCGTCGTGAGCATCCAGCCGCCGGTGTTGTTGGTGGTCATCTGGACGTAACCGGCGGCCCCGGTCTTGTCGGCGATGGCCTTGGCGTCGGCCCTGACCTCGTCCCAGGTCGTCGGTGGCTTGTCGGGATCCAGTCCGGCCTGCTGGAAGAGCTTGCGGTTGTAGTGGAGCCCGACGCCGTAGACGTCGGTGGGCAGGCCGTAGACCTTGCCGTCGGTGCCCTGGGCGGCGGCCAGGACGCTGGGGTTGAAGTCCTGCGCGTAGGGGAGGGCATCGACGTACTCGGTGACGTCGGCGATCTGCTTGCGCTCGGCGAGGCCCTTGGTGTCGGTGAACGGCACCCGGAAGGTGGTGGGCAGCTGGCCGCCGGCCAGCTGGGTGGCGAACGTCTCGGCGTTCCACTCCCACTCCATCGGCTTCACGACGACGTCAGGGTGCTCCTTCATGAACGCCGCGGCCTGCTTCTTGACCGCGTCGATGGTTCCTTGCTCGTCGCCGGGGCGCCAGCCCTCGACGGTGATGGTCACCTTGCCGCTCTTGTCGCTGTCGTCGTCGCTCGACCCGCACGCGGCCAGCAGGAGCGGGCCGGTGAGAGCGACGACGCTCGCCAGCGCGAGGGCGCGGCGCCGTGGGTGGTGGGACATGGTCACTCCTCGATAGGTACGTCTTCGCCGGGTCGGCGGGGATCAGTGCACCGTCAGCCAGACGGTGGTGTCGGCGGGCAGCAGTCCTCCTTCCGTGGGAGCGCTGGCGAGCAGGGCCGTCCAGCCCGCCAGGTCGCCGGCGGCGAGGTCGACGGGTGCGTCGCCGAAGTTCGTGACGCTGACGAACCGTGCGCCGCGGCGGAACGCGATCACGTCCGGTCCGAGCTCGGTCCAGGCGAAGGCGGCGTCGGGGCCGCTCGCCCCCAGCTCGGGGCGTCGGGCGCGGAGCGCCAGGGCCGCACGGTAGAGAGCGAGCATCGAGCCGGGGTCGGCCTCCTGGGCGGCGACGGTGAGCGCTGCCCAGTCCGGGGGCTGCGGGAGCCACGTCTCGACACCCGCCGGGCTGAAGCCGTACGGCGGCTCGGCACCGCTCCACGGCAGTGGCACGCGACAGCCGTCCCGGCCGGGGTCGACCCCGCCGGATCGCGCGTGCATCGGGTCGTCGATGCGGTCCCGCGGGATGTCGGCCTCGGGTAGTCCCAGCTCCTCGCCCTGGTAGAGGTAGTAGGCGCCAGGTAGCGCCATCGCGAGCAGCGCGGCCGCCCGCGCCCGGCGCCGGCCGAGCGCGGGATCGGTGGGGACACCGAAACGCTTGCGCTCGAAGGCGAAGCCGGTCTCCGTTCGTCCGTAGCGGGTGACCGGCCGGGTGACGTCGTGGTTGGAGAGCACCCAGGTCGCCGGCGCCCCGACCCCGTCGTGCAGCTCGAGCGTGTTGCTGATCGACGGGCGCAGGTCAGCGGCTGTCCAGGGCGCGGTCATGAAGTCGAAGTTGAACGCACTGTGCAGGACGCCGGGGCGCAGGTAGCGGGCGAACCGTTCCGCGTCGGGGAGCCAGAGCTCGCCGATGAGGACGCGGTCGGGGCCGTAGGACTCGGCGACCTTGCGCCAGGCGCGGTAGATCTCCTGGAGCTCCTCCCGGTCGACGTACGGGTGCTGGCCGGGAGCGGTCGGCTCCGTGACGTCCGGCAAGCTGGGGTCCTTCGCGAGCAGGGCGGCGGAGTCGATGCGGATGCCGCCCGCCCCCCGGTCGAACCAGAAGCGGAGCACCTCCTCGTGCTCGGTGACCACGTCGGGGTGGTGCCAGTTGAGGTCGGGCTGTCCCGGCGCGAACAGGTGCAGGTACCACTGCTCGGGTTCACCGTCCGGACCGGTCACCCGCGACCACGCGGGGCCGCCGAACTCCGAGACCCACCCGTTGGGCGCCTGCTCGCCGCCGGGACCACGGCCGTCGCGGAACCAGAACCGGTCGCGCTCGGGTGATCCGGGGCCTGCGGCGAGCGCCGACCGGAACCACTCGTGCTGGTCGGAGATGTGGTTGGGGACGACGTCGATGATGGTGCGGATGCCGACGGCGAGCGCGTCCTCGATCAGGCCCTCGGCCTCCGCGAGGTCGCCGAACCGCGGGTCGACGCCGCGGTAGTCCGCGACGTCGTAGCCACCGTCGGCCATCGGCGACGGGTACCACGGCGTGAACCACACGGCGTCGACGCCGAGCGCGGCGAGGTAGGGGAGCCGGCTGCGGACACCGGCCAGGTCGCCCATGCCGTCGCCGTTGCCGTCGGCGAAGCTCCGCGGGTAGACCTGGTAGATCGCCGCTCCACGCCACCAGTCGGGGTCGTCCGAGTTCACGCGGTCCCTGCCTTCCGGTCCTATGACGGTCGTCACACGGTGTGCGACGTGGCCGGAACGCTAGGACGGCTTCCAGGGCGCTGCAAGAACTTCGCAGAACGTAATTAACTTTCAGTTCTTGCGGCTGGAAGGGCTCCGCTTGCAGGCGACGTGGACCTGCGTACGACCAGTTCTGGCTCGAACAGCAGCTCGTCGACGGCTGTCTCCTCCCCGCGGATCTGGGCGAGGAGCGACGACACCGCGGCACGACCCATCGCCTCGATCGGCTGACGCACGGTGGTGAGCGGCGGCTCGACGGAGGACATGAAGGCCGAGTCGTCGTAGCCGATGACCGAGACGTCGTCCGGCACCCGCCGCCCGGCCCTGCGGGCCGCGCGCACGGCGCCGAGGGCGAGGGGGTCGCTCGCGCAGACCAGGCCGGTCGCGCCGCGGGCGAGCAGCGCGGACGCGCCCGACTGGCCGCTCTGCAGCGAGAACTGGCAGTGGACGACGAGGTCGTCGTCGAGCGGAGAGCCGGTGCCGGCGAGCACGGCACGCGCCGCCTCGAGCTTGCGGGTCGACGGTTCGTGGTCGCGCGGCCCGAGGATGAGCCCGATGCGCTCGTGCCCGAGGGAGCGCAGGTGCGCGACCGCCTGCTCTGCGGCGCTCGCGTCGTCGCAGACCACGCGGGGGAACGGCAGCCGGTCGATGCCCGCGTTGATGAGCACGACGGGCAGCTTGCGGCGGGCGATCCGGTCGTAGTGGCTGTGGTCAGCGTCACCCTGGCTGTAGAGGCCGCCGGCGAAGACGATCCCGGCGACCTGCTGCTGCTCCAGCAGCATGTCGACGTAGTTCGGCTCGCCCGCCGGGTCGCTGGTCAGGGTGCACAGCACGGGCGTCAGCCCGTTCTGGGCGAGGAGCGCGACGACGACCTCGGCCAGCGCCGGGAAGATTGGGTTCGAGAGCTCGGGGATCACGAGACCGACCAGCCGGGCCCGCTCGCCGCGCAGCTTGGTCGGCCGCTCGTAGCCGAGCACGTCGAGCGCGGTCAGCACGGTTTCACGGGTGGCGTCGGAGACGCCGGGCTTGCTGTTGAGCACGCGGCTGACCGTCGCCTCGCTCACTCCCGCGCGGGCCGCGACCTCGGCCAGTCGTCGCTTCATGCGCGAAGGCTAGGCGCAGTGTCCTGTCCTGACAATGAGCTGACGTCGCAAGAAAAACGCAACGCCCTGCAAGCAGCGTGCAACTCCCGATGCCGCGGGTCGTCGGCGTTGTGGAGATTGCCCGGCGCCGTCCTGTCCACTGCCCTACGCTGCGCGCATGCTGCAGTCGCGCCTCGGGCGCGGACCTGGCGACCTTGCTCGCCGGTGGCGCACGGGATCGGCCCGGAGCCAACGGCAGGTGCTGGGCGTCCTGCTCGTCGGCCTGCTCGGATGCCTGCTCGTCTCGTGGTTCGCCTACGAATGGCTGCCGATGGGCGCGTTCTTCCTGTGGCCACTGCTCGGGTTGACCCTGCTCCGGTTCCGTCCGCTCTCCGTGCTGACCGGCGCGACGGTCGTCGCCGTGCTCGTCGCCTACGTGCACAACGGCGGCCAGATGCGCCGGCTGGGCGTGGTCGACGTCATCGTCGGTGGCCTGGCGATCGGCATCATGCTGTGGCAGTCCAGCCGGCAGCGCAGCGGGCTTCCCGTGGGCCTGAGCGAAGCCGTCCTCGCCAAGCTGCGCGACCGGCTCCAGCAGCAGGGACGCGTCCCCGTGCTCCCGAGCGGCTGGCGGTGCCAGTCGGCGATGATCGCCGCGGCCGGCACCGGGTACGCCGGGGACTTCCTCGTCGCCGACCTCCGGGACGGACACGTCCTCGAGGTGGTCCTCGTCGACGTCTGCGGCAAGGGCACCGCCGTCGGCCCTCAGGCGCTGCAGTTCGCCGGAGCGCTGGGCGGCCTGATCGGCGCGCTGCCCCCGGAGCGACTCATGCGCGCCGCCAACGCCTTCCTGATGCGCCAGCACAGCGACGACACCTTCTCGACGGCGGTGCACCTCCTCGTCGACCTCGCCGACGGCAGCTACCGCGTGACGAGCGCCGGTCACCCGCCCGCGCTGCGCTGGCAGGCCGCCAAGGAGGAGTGGGTCATCGACAACGCGCGCGGCACCGCGCTCGGGGTCGTCGAGAAGCCGCAGTTCCACGCGAGCAGCGGCGTGCTCGACCCCGGCGACGCGCTCATGTTCTACACCGACGGCGTCATCGAGCGGCGCCGGTCCGACATCGACGCGGGCATCGCGTGGCTCCGTGGCGTTGCGGAGCGGGACGTGCTGAGCCATGGCTTCGACGGGGCGCCGGGGCGGATCCTGGCGCGCGTCGACGACGGCGACGACGATCGGGCGGTGCTCATCCTCAGCCGCTGCCCGGCCGCCGCCCTGGTCTAGAGGCGCTGATCCGCCGCTGATCCGCCGCCGGCCCGGCCGCGCGACCCGGTCGGCGGCGGCGTGGAATACCGTGGGCGGCGTACCGGTTGCAGGGGTAGTTCAGAATTCAACTACCTGGGTCTCCCAGTCCGATAGGAGCACGTGATGCAGTTCGGAATCTTCACGGTCGGAGACGTCACCACCGATCCCACCACCGGCAAGACGCCTACCGAGCACGAGCGGATCAAGGCGACGGTCGCGATCGCGAAGAAGGCGGAGGACATCGGTCTCGACGTCTTCGCGACGGGCGAGCACCACAACCCTCCGTTCATCGCCTCCAACCCCACGGCGACGCTCGCCTACATCGGCGCGCAGACCGAGCGGATCATCCTGTCGACGGCGACCACGCTGATCACGACGACCGACCCCGTGCTGATCGCCGAGGACTACGCCAAGATCCAGCACCTCACCGACGGCCGCGTCGACCTGATGATGGGTCGCGGCAACACCGGGCCGGTCTACCCGTGGTTCGGCAAGGACATCCGGCAGGGCATCAACCTGGCCATCGAGAACTATGCGCTGCTGCGCCGGCTCTGGACCGAGGACGTCGTCGACTGGAACGGCCGGTTCCGTACGCCGCTCCAGGGCTACACGTCGACCCCGCGCCCGCTCGACGGCGTCGCGCCGTTCGTCTGGCACGGGTCGATCCGCAGCCCTGAGATCGCCGAGCAGGCCGCCTACTACGGCGACGGCTTCTTCCACAACCACATCTTCTGGCCGTCCAGCCACACCGAGGCCATGGTGCGCCTCTACCGCCAGCGGTTCGAGCACTACGGCCACGGCACCGCGGACCAGGCGATCGTCGGTCTGGGCGGGCAGTTCTTCATGCGGAAGAACAGCCAGGACGCCTGGAACGAGTTCCGTCCGTACTTCGACAACGCGCCGGTCTACGGCCACGGCCCGTCCCTGGAGGACTTCACCGAGGCGACCCCCCTGACGGTGGGCAGCCCCCAGCAGGTCCTCGAGCGCACGCTCTCGTTCCGCGACTACGTCGGCGACTACCAGCGCCAGCTGTTCCTGCTCGACCACGCCGGCCTGCCGCTCAAGACCGTGCTCGAGCAGCTCGACCTGCTCGGCGAGATCCTGCCGACGATGCGTGCCGAGTTCGACCGCGTGCGCAAGCCCGGCGTACCCGACGCGCCCACCCACGCCTCGCTCGTCGAGAAGGCGGGCGGTGCGAAGGACAGCACCGTCTATGCCGCGGGCGACGCCGCCACCGGCACCACCGACCGCGACCTGGACGACCCGGAGGTCGCCAAGGTCCTCGAGGGGGAACTGTGATCACCCCAGCCGAATCGTCGCTCCGCTCCGGTGCGGCCGGCGACGCCGGGAGGAAGATCGTCGTGATCTCGGCGGGACTCAGCGTCCCGTCGAGCACCCGGCTCCTCGCCGACATGCTCGGCGAGGCGGCCGTGGACGCGATCCACGAGCGCGGCCAGGAGGCCGAGGTCGAGGTGGTCGAGCTGCGGCCGCTGGCCCACGCCCTGGCCGACCACCTGCTCACCGGCTTCCCGACCGGCGAGCTCAAGGCAGCCATCGAGAAGGTACGCCGGGCAGACGGCGTCGTCGCTGTCACGCCGGTCTTCTCGGCGTCGTACTCCGGCCTGTTCAAGACGTTCTTCGACGTCCTCGAGCTCGGCGTGCTCGACGGCAAGCCGGTGGTCGTCGCGGCCACCGCCGGTACCGCCCGGCACTCGCTGGTGCTCGAGCACGCACTGCGCCCGCTGTTCTCCTACCTGCACGCCGTCGTCGTGCCCACCGGAGTCTTCGCGGCCAGCGAGGACTTCGGTGCCGCGGGCGGCGAGCAGGGGACGGGCGACCTCGCCAAGCGGGTCAACCGGGCAGCCAACGAGCTCGCCGCGCTGGTCGCCGGACCCGGCGACGTCCCGCGGCCGGTGGCGCACCGCAAGACGGTCGACGAGGAGTTCGCCAGCCCGACGTCGTTCGAGGACCTGCTCAAGGCCGCGAGCGACGGGCCTCCCGAGTACTGATCAGCCCCGGGCCGGCACCTGCCGCGCCAGCTCTTCGGGCATCGGCTCGTAGTGGGCGAACGCACGGGTGAACGTACCGACGCCCCGGGTCGTCGAGCGCAGGTCGATCGCGTAGCGGATCAGCTCGCGCTGCGGGATGTAGGCGCGGATCTCGGTCCGCTCGTCGTCGGCCGTGTCGGTGCCGAGCAGCCGGGCGCGCCGGGACGAGAGGTCGCTCATCACCTGGCCGACCAGGTCGTCGGGGACGAGGACCGTCACCTCGTCGTAGGGCTCGAGGAGGTTGACGCCGACGCCCTCGGCGGCCTCCCGCAGGGCGAGGGCGCCGGCGCTCTGGAAGGCCATGTCCGAGGAGTCCACGCTGTGCGACTTGCCGTCGACCAGCGTGACGCGCAGGTCGACGACCGGGTAGCCGGCCCGTACGCCGCGGGCCATCTGGGCCGCCACCCCCTTCTCGACGCTGGGGATGAACTGGCGTGGGACGGCGCCGCCCACGACCTTGTCGACGAACTCGAAGCCGCTGCCTTCGGGCAGCGGCTCGACGACGATGTCGCAGATGGCGTACTGCCCGTGGCCGCCGGACTGCTTCACGTGACGGCCGTGGCCCTTCGACGCCCCGCCGAAGCACTCGCGCATCGGCACGATCAGGTCGCGCTGCTCGACGGTGACGCCGTAGCGCGACTGCAGGCGATCGAGCGCGACCTCGGCGTGCGCCTCGCCCATCACCCACACGACCAGCTGACCGGTCTCCGCGTTGTGCTCGACGCGGAGGCTCGGGTCCTCGGCAGTGAGCCGGGCGAGGGCCGACGAGAGCTTGTCCTCGTCGGAGCGGGTCGCCGCCTCCACCGCGATGGGCAGGAGCGGCTCAGGCATCGACCAGGGCCGGAGCACGAGCGGCAGATCGGGAGAGGAGAGCGTGTCGCCGGTCTCGGCGCGCGACAGCCTCGCCACGATGCCGAGGTCGCCGGCGACGACCTGGGTGGCCGGCACCTGCCCGCCTCCGAACGCGTAGGCCAGGGCCCCGACCCGCTCGTCCTCGTCGTGGTCCTCGTGCAGCCCGGCGGCGCCCTCGAATGCGGAGAAGTGGCCCGACACGTGGACGGGCGCGTCCGGGGTGAGCGTCCCAGAGAAGACGCGGACCAGGCTCACCCGGCCCAGGTAGGGGTCGCTGCTCGTGCGCACCACCTCGGCCACGAGCGGGCCGGCCGGGTCACAGGTGATGGACTGAGCCGCCTTGCCCGCGGGGGTGAACACGTCGGGCGGCTGGTGCTCGGGCGGTGACGGGAAGGCCCGCACGCACAGGTCCAGGAGCTCTGGTACGCCGACGCCGGTGATCGAGCAGACCGGGACGACCGGGTGGAACGACGCTCGTGCGATCGCCTTCTCGAGGTCACCGACGAGCACCTTCTCGTCGATCTGCTCGCCGCCGACGTAGCGGTCCATCAGGGTCTCGTCCTCGGACTCCTCGATGACCGCCTCGATGAGCTCACCGCGCCGGGGGTCGGCCTGGATCTCGGCTGAGTCGCCGGTGATGAGCCCGGTGAGCGTCCCTCCGGTGACGACGTAGACGGGGAGGACTCCGGCACCGAAGGCCTCCTGGGCCTCGGCCAGCACCCGGTCGCTGTCGGCGCGCGGGTGGTCGAGCTTGGTGAGGACGACCGCGCGTGGCATCCCGACCTCGCCGCACTCGCGCCACAGCCGCCTGGTGTTGTCGTCGATCCCGTCGTTGGCGGCGATGACGAAGAGCGCGCAGTCCGCGGCGCGGAGCCCGGCCCTGACCTCGCCGATGAAGTCGACGTAGCCGGGCGTGTCGATGAGGTTGACCTTCACGCCGTCGACGACGACCGGCGCGACGGCGAGCGAGATGGAGCGGCCGTGCGCCTGCTCGGCGTCCTCGGTGTCACACACGGTCGTGCCTTCGGCGACGGAGCCGGCACGGACGATCGCGCCCACGTGGGCGAGCAGGGCCTCGACGAGCGAGGTCTTTCCGGACTGGGAGGGCCCGACGAGGACGACGTTGCGAATCCCGTCGGGCCCCGACGCGTCCACGTCCTGCGTGGTCGCCTTTCGGGTGCTCTTGTCGGCCATGGGTCCATCCGACTCCTGTGTGACCGCTGACACAAGGGCGAGGTCGGATCAGGGTGGCGCGTCGGGGTGGATGCTGCGCGTCTCGCGCCGCCGGCTGCGGCTGGTGAACCACGAGGTGGGCCTGATGGGCGGCACCAGCTTGGCGATCGAGAGCGCCGCGTAGGCCACGGTGTTGATGGCGACGAACGTCATCAGCACCAGGAAGGCCTCGGACCGCATCACGCTCTCCGGGATCGGCGAGAAGCCGAGCACGAGCCCGGTCATCGCGCCACCTTCTCGGCCGCCGCGGCGTGCTGCACGTGGGTCCACCTGGCCTGCTTGTTGAGGGAGATGTCGACCACGCCCTTGACGTAGACGAGCTGGAGGAAGGCGTCGAAGAACAGCTCCGGGAAGAGCGCGAGAGCGACCAGCCGTGCCTTCCAGCCGCCCCGCCACACCGTCACGACCCGCTCGGCCATGAAGAGCAGGCCCAGGCCGAGCCAGAACGTGAACCACACCCAGCGGTCGGTGGCCAGCAGCGTGACGCCGAGCAGGGCGAAGTAGGACCACAGCGCGAACACGCCGTACCCGATGCCGAGCTGCTGGGCCCGGTAGCGGATCGTCTGGGGCGTCACCCCGTAGGCGCCGAGGTTCTCCAGGGCGCCGCGCTGCCAGCGCAGCCGCTGGTGCCAGAGCAGGCGCCAGCTCGGCATCAGCTCGGTGACGACCGTGCACTCGGACGGCGACACGGTCAGGGCCCCCAGCGACTTCAGGGCGATGGTCAGCTCGTTGTCCTCGGTGAGCGCTGCGGTGTCGTAGACGTCGCCCTCGATGCCGGGGATCGTCTGCCCGCGCTCGGCGGCGACGGTTCGCAGGGCGCGCGGCCTGAACATCGACGCCGTGCCGGTCAGGACGAACACCTTCCCGCGCCGCCGCCGCAGCTCGCGGCCGTAGCGGATGTACTCGTTGCGCTGGAACTGCCCGATGAGCCCGTGCCCGTCCTCGCCGTAGAACACGCCGCCGACCGCCATCAGGCCGCGGTCGTCGGTGAACCGGCGGATCGCGGAGGCGAGGAACCCCGGGTCCAGCATGGTGTCGGCGTCCATCACCATCACCACGTCGTTCTCGCCCTGGCCGGGGAGCAGGTAGCGCAGGGCCTGGTTGAGCGCACCGCCCTTCTTGTGCGTGTTGCCCACCGTCTCGAAGACCTCGGCGCCGTGGGCGCGGGCGATCTCCACCGTCCGGTCGGTGCAGTTGTCCGCGACGACGACGACCCGGTCCGGGGGCGGCTGCTGCTGGGCCAGGGAGCTCAGCGTGCCCGGGAGAGACGCCTCCTCGTCGTGCGCCGGCACGAGGACCGTGACGGTGACCTCGCCGTCGAAGCGGCCCTTGGTGTCGGCCATGACGACGCGCGGCGCGAGCGGCAGCCCGCGCGAGTTCGTCGACCGCCGGTAGGTGGTGATCACCCGGTACTCGAGGAAGCCCAGGCCGGCTGCGCAGATCAGCGCGACCGCGATCGCCACCAGCAGCACCCGCGCCGACGGCCCCTGGGTGTCGTAGATGACGTGCCAGGCGCCGAAGAGCACGCCCCGGTGCTGCTCGGTCCGCGGACGCTCGGAGTGGGCCACCGCCAACCAGAGCACGAACGCTGCCAGCCCGGTCAGACCCAACACGATGAGCCCGACCCATCGCTCCAGACGGTTCCTCACGACTGTCGAACGTAGCAACCGGCAAAGGGTGACGCCGTTTCGGGGAACTGGGTCGACGAAGGAGGCCGACCGGCAGGGTCAGCGCTGCCCGGGAACCACGTGGGGGCCCTCCGGGGGCAGCCCGGCGAGCACCCGGTCGGCGGGAACCGGCCCGCCGAGCAGGTTCCCCTGGCCGAGGTCGATGCCCAGGCGGCGGGCCGTCTCGAGATGCACAGGGGTCTCGATGCCCTCGACGACGACCGTCGTGCCGAGCTCGTGCAGCATCGCGACGGTGTGGCGCAGCATGACCAGCCCGCGCTCGCCGAGCTGCAGGAACGCCCGGTCCAGCTTGACCCACGTCCACTCGCAGCGGGCCAGCAGCCCCAGCCGCGACGCGCCTGCGCCGAGGTCGTCGATGGCCAGGCCGATGCCGCCGGCGGACAGGAGCGCCAGGGCCCGGTCCTGCTCGGCGCCCCAGGCCTCGATGTCCCCCCGCTCGGTGATCTCGACGACCAGGTTGACCGGAGCCGACCGACACCGATCGACGAGCCAGCGCAGGTAGGCGCTGTCCGGACGGAGCTGTTCGTACTCCAGGTTGAGCGAGATGACGACCGTGCGGCCGAGCCGGCGCGACACGGCCGTCCCTGTCCTCATCGCCTGTTCGGACACCTGCCGCATCACCGGGTCGAGCGCGCCGGTGCGGGTCGCCGAGCTCACGACCCGCTCCGGGCTGACGGTGCCGTGCTCGGGCAGGCGGCCGCGCAGCAGCGCCTCCCAGCCGACCGGCCGGCCGGTCGTGAGGTCGACCACCGGCTGGTAGGCGACGTCGAGGCCCTGCTGCAGCAGGCCGCCGACGATCTCGTCGTCGCTCGGCGGTTCGGTTCCGGGCACGGGGGGAGCCTAGGGCCGGCGTACGGCTAGTGCTGGTAGGTCCCGACCAAGATGGCCCGCGCGGCGGTCTTGAAAGCGAGGTTGAACCCCACGACCGCTGGGGTGACGTCGCCCTCGACCCCGAGGGACTCCTCGGTGACGGCGTGCACCACGAAGTAGTAGCGGTGCACCTGGTCGCCCGGCGGCGGGGCGGCCCCGCCGAAGTCCTTGGTGCCGTAGTCGTTGCGGACGTGGAACGCGCCGTCGGGCAGCGTGTCGTCGCTGGCGCCGGCACCGGTGTCGAGCGAGGTGACGTCGGCGGGGATGTCGACGACGATCCAGTGCCAGAACCCGCTGACCACGGGCGCATCCGGGTCGTAGCAGGTCACCACGTAGCTCTTGGTGCCCTCCGGACCGGGCTCCCAGGACAGCTGCGGCGAGGTGTTGCCGCCTTCGTAGACCTGGGCCTGGTCGAGCGGCTGGCCGGCCGTCACGTCGGTGCTCGTCACGGTGAACGAGGGGACGACGGGAAGGAGCTCGTACGGGTCGGGCTTGACCGGGCGGTCGAGAGACATGGCACTCCTGGGATCGGCTGGATACGTCCTTCCGACGATAGCCACTGACCCCGGGCGTCAGCGAGCCTCGCGTCCGGCCCGGCCGGGGCTCAGTCGGCGGCGCCGGTCGCCCCGGCGCCGCAGGTCACGGGCCAGCCGGCGGTCGCCGTGGTAGAGGATGCCGGCCCAGTCGATCGGTCCCGGCTCGCGCGCCGGGCCGGCGGGCCGCGCCTGCCGCTTCGGCACCATCAGCCAGTTGACGAGGCCGAGGCCGAGGTCGACCACCGAGTTGCCGACGCCGATGTAGGCACGGATGGCGCCGGCGGCCAGCACCGCGTTGAAGACGGCGAAGGCGAGGTTGCCCCAGTCCCCGTGGTGATAGCTCCGCCAGGCGGTGAGCAGCGAGTAGAGGACGATCAGGTAGGGCACGAGCACGAACAGCGCGGGAGCGGCCGTCCGCTTGCGCACCTTCGGGGTCCGGGCGAACGGGATCTTCTCGCCGCTGAACGCCTGCTGGACCGACTTCAGGACGCCGGCCAGGTTGACCGGAAGGAGCACCAGGTTGAAGCCGTAGATCCGGAACACGTCCAGGTAGCGGTGACCGCACAGGCGCAGGTCGCTGGCCATCGCCAGGAAGTAGGGGAGCGCGGCGCCGAGGACGAGCGGGCTGAGCAGCCGGCCGTCGTACGGGTAGAAGAGGAGCAGCAGCAGCCCGAAGCTCGCCCAGGCGATGGACGCCATGTAGTTGAAGCGCAGGCTGAGCTCGGCCAGGCCGATCGGGTTGCCGTCCCGAGCACGCGGACGGCGCTGCAGCCAGAACTTCGGGAAGATCAGCAGGCCACCGTTGGCCCACCGTCGGCGCTGGACGACGAGGGACCCGAAGTCGGGCGGCGTCGCGCTGTAGCTGAGCCGCTCGGGGTAGTTCACGAGCCGCCAGCCGGCCGCGGCGATGTCGACGCTCGACTCGGTGTCCTCGATGACCGTGCGGTCCTGGATGTAGGTCTTGATCTCGTGCCCGCCGACGGTCTCGACCTGCACGATGTCCTCCAGCGCACGCCGCCGGATCACCGCGTTGGCACCCACCCAGAACGTCGCGTCGTAGTAGGTCATCCCCTGGTGGAGGATGTGCTGGATGTCGGTGGTGGCGCCCGCGATCCGCTCGATCCGCGTAGGGGCCCCGCGGAAGGACGAGTACGGCGTCTGGACGATCGCCACGTCGTCGTTCTCGGGCTGCTCGAGGAAGTAGACCAGCCGCAGGCAGTAGTCCCGCAGCAGCTGGGAGTCCGCGTCGAGCGTGAGGACGTACTCGGGCAGCGGCACGTCCCGGTCGCCGGGGAGGGTGGGCTCGCTGTCCGGCACCCTGACCAGCATGACGCCGGCGGGGGAGTCGGTCGGCCGCCAGACGCCGCCCATCAGGCCGAGGTAGGCGTTGATGTTCATCGCCTTGTTGGCCTCTTGGGAGAGCGACGCGTAGCGCTTGCGCTCGAACGACTCCACGCGCGCCTGGAAGATCCACACCAAACGACGGTGCAGCTCCCGGACCCGCTCGGCGGGCACCGGGGCCGCCTGCTCGATCGCGGCGGTGAGCGCGAGGTGGCTCAGGCGCAGCTCGCTGGCGAGCCCGGCGAGCACCTGGTCGACGTAGAACTCCGCGACGTGGTCGGCGACCAGCTCGGCCGCGGCAGCGCGCTCGAGCCACTCGGCGGCGTCGAGGTAGGCGTCGGCCACGTGCCTGACCGACTCCAGCGGGGCGAGCTCGTCGTCGAGGTCCTGGAGCGCGAGCTCGTAGGCGGCGGACGCCGCGGCGTGTGGCTCCGCGAGCCGCTCGTTGATCTCGTCCACCAGCGCGCGCGTGGCGTCGAGCCGCGCGGCCGATGCCTCGTCGGTGGGACTCGGCGGGTCGTCGAGGAGCAGGACCACGCGCAGGTCCGGGTACTCCTGGAGCGCCGCCGACCAGAGCGTCAGCCGGACGACCTCCGGCTCCTCGGCGTAGGAGGGCACGAGAACCGTCAGCGACCCGTGGGCAGCGGTGAAGTGGGCGTCGAGCAGTCCTCGCGGGACGCGCTCGTGGGCGCGGAAGCGGCGCAGCGCGCCCTGGCGGGCGACGAGGTACATGAGCGCGGAGAAGGTCAGCGCGGTCACGACGACGACGTAGGAGATCGCCTCCATCGTGAAGCGGAAGTCGCCGCCGCGGTCGAGGAACTGGCGCAGCACCGTCGAGACGACGTACGCGAACCAGAAGAGCACGGTCGCCACGATGGCGATGCGTCCACGGGTGAGCGTCGCCGTGGTCGGGCGCGCATGGACGATCGACATCGGCTCGGAGCGCCGCTCGGCGCCCCACTGCCGACGCGGCGCCGTCGTCGTAAGGCTCACTGCGACTCCTTCTCGGTGCTGCTGCCCCGGGCACGGTAGTCAACGACGAACCTTCGCGTTCGGTGAACGCGACAAGTGCCTCCCATGCCACACTGCGGACGCTGCCTCTTGTGGGGGAGGTGAGCGAGGGCGAGGGGACCATGGGGCAGTTCGAAGGACGCCGGCTGTCGTTGACACGCACGGCGGTGCTGGTGGTCGCGGTGGGGGCTGTCGTCTTCGCCTCGATGTCCGGCTGGAGATGGTTCCAGGACGCGCGGGCCGCGTCGGACGCCACGGCGTGGTTCGGGGGGTACGTCGACGTCACGGCCACCCCGACCTACGAGTTCGAGGAGCCGTCCGCACGGGCCGGCCGCAACGCGGTGCTGGCGTTCGTCGTGGCGGACCCCGGGTCCGCGTGCGAGCCGTCGTGGGGAGCCGCCTACAGCCTGGACGACGCGGCCCGCGACCTCGACCTCGACCGCCGCGTCGCCCGGCTGCGTCAGCGCGGGGGAACCGTGGCGGTGTCCTTCGGCGGCGCGCTCAACGACGAGCTCGCCGTCGCGTGCACCGACGCCGACGACCTCTACGACGCCTACCGGAGCGTCGTGAAGCGCTACCACGTGCGCACCGTGGACGTCGACGTCGAGGGCACCGCACTCGACGACCGGGCCGCGACCGAGCGCCGCGCGGCCGCCCTGGCCCGCCTGCAGGACAGCGACGACGTGACCGTGTGGCTGACGCTTCCCGTCGACCCGAACGGTCTCACCGAGGCGGGCCGCAGCCTCGTCGCCGCCACCTTGGCGGCCGGGGTGGACGTCGCCGGCGTCAACGCGATGACGATGGACTTCGGGGCCAGCAGGGACGTGGACGACACGGTCGGCGACGCGGCGGCCAAGGCCCTGTCCGCCCTCCACGGGCAGGTCGGGCACCTCTACGACGAGGCCGGGCAGGGGATGGGGCCGGCGACCGTGTGGCGCCACGTCGGCGCCACGGTCATGATCGGCCAGAGCGACGTCGCCGGGGAGGTCTTCGGTCTCGCCGACGCCGAGCAGGTACGCCGCTTCGCGGCCGCCCACCAGGTCGGGCGGCTGTCCCTCTGGTCGCTCAACCGCGACCGCGAGTGCGGCCCGAACTACCCCGACGTCTCCATCGTGTCCGACGCCTGCAGCGGCGTCACGCAGGAGAAGGGGCAGTTCGCCGCCGTGCTCGGCAACACCTTCGACGGAGCGCCCGACCGGAGCCCCTCGATCATGCCGAGCGTGACCCCGAGCGTCACCCCGACCGACGACCCGTCCAGCAGCCCCTATCCCGTCTGGCAGGCGCAGAACGCCTACCGCGCCGGCGAACGCGTCGTCTGGCACCGCAACGTCTACGTGGCGAAGTGGTGGACCTCCGGCGACACGCCTGACGACCCGCTGGTGGCCGACACCGTCTCGCCGTGGCGGCTCGTCGGGCCGGTGCTGCCGGGCGAGACGCCCGAGCCGCGCCCCAGCCTGCCCGCGGGGACCTATCCGGGATGGCGGATCCAGGCGGTTTACCGGGCCGGCGACCGGGTGATGCTCGACGGCATCGCCTACGTCGCCCAGTGGTACACCCAGGGCGAGTCTCCGGACGCCCCCTCGACCGTCGACAAGCCGTCGCCGTGGCGTCCGCTGACCGACCAGGAGGTCCTCGCGGCCATCGCGGGCAGGCCGTCCGCCACCCCCTGACGCGGCCTGACGTCCCCTAGCGCGAGCCGGTGACGCCGCCTCTGGCGTCCGCGAGCTGGGAGGGTGGTCGGGGTGGACCGGCCGCACCCCTGAGAATGGGCACGTGGACCTTCCTCCCTACCCGTCCGGTCTCAGGCTCGCCGGCCGTCGCGTCGTCGTCGTCGGCGGTGGCCACGTCGCGCAGCGCCGCATCCCGGCGCTGATCGCCGCCGGGGCCCAGATCGAGGTCGTCTCGCCGCACGTCACGCCGGCCATCGAGGGGATGCTCGGGTCGGGCGAGCTGCGCTGGACTCCGCGCGGCTTCGAGGCCGCCGACCTCGACGGGGCGTGGTACGTCGTCTGCGCGACCGCCGACACGGGCGTGAACGAGGCCGTGAGCGCGGCGGCCGAGGCGCGGCGGATCTTCTGCGTCCGCTCCGACGACGGCCTCGCGGCGACCGCCTGGACCCCCGCCGTCGGCCGCCACGGCGGGGTCACCGTGGCCGTGCTCAGCAACCGCGAGCCGCGCCGGTCGGCGACGGTCCGCGACGAGATCCTCGCCGGGATGCGTGACGGCACCCTCGACGCCCGCCACGACCGGCCCCGGACGCCGGGCGTCGTCCTCGTCGGCGGCGGCCCGGGCGACCCGGACCTCGTGTCCGTCGCCGGCCGGAAGGCGCTGATGGAGGCGGACGTCGTCGTCGCCGACCGGCTCGCGCCCCGCGAGCTGCTCTCCGAGCTCCCCGCCGACGTCGAGCTCGTCGACGTCGCCAAGCTGCCCCGCGGCCGCTCGGCCCTGCAGGAGGAGATCAACCGGGTCATCGTCGAGCGTGCACTGGAGGGGAAGTCGGTCGTCCGCTTCAAGGGCGGCGACAACTTCGTCTTCGGGCGTGGCTTCGAGGAGGTGATCGCCTGCCGGGAGGCGGGCGTCCCGGTCACGGTCATCCCCGGGCTGACCTCGCCGGTCGCCGTACCCGGCATCGCGGGGATCCCCGTCACCCACCGCGGCGTCACCCACGAGTTCACGGTGATCTCCGGGCACCTGCCGCCCGGCCATCCGGAGTCGCTGACGAACTGGTCGGCGGTCGCCGGTCTCAGCGGGACGCTGGTGCTGATGATGGCGGTGGAGAACGCTCCCGCGATCGCCGCCGCCCTGCTGTCCGCGGGCAGGCCGGTGGCGACCCCGGTCGCGGTCGTGTGCGACGGGACCATGCCGACCGAGCGGACCGTTCTCGCCACGCTCGGCACCCTGGCCACCCGGCTCGAGGAGGAGGCGGTCAGGCCGCCGGCCGTCATCGTCATCGGCGAGGTGGTCCGGGTCGCGCACCCGGAGGCGTTCTGACCCGATCCGCTCGATCGCGGGACTCTTCACGACATCTGGTCATTGACGCGACGGCCGGGCCGGGAGTTGTGTGAGACCCGGCTCTGAGCGAGCCCATGACTCGGGAGGTCTCGGTGTTCCGTCGCGCCACGCCTGTCGCCCTGTTGGTCTCGGCCCTCCTGGCCGTCCCGACCGCCGCCGTCGCGGGTCACGGACACGCCGAACGGCCACCCGCGCCTTCCTCCGGCTCGAGCCACGACCATCCGGTCGTGCTGTTCGGAGCCGACGGCATGCGGCCCGACCTCATGCAGAAGTACGCCCGCGAGGGTCGGATGCCGACGTACGCCTCGCTCATGCGACAGGGCGCGACCGGCGCCAACGGCCTGACGCAGGGCTTCCCGCCCAACACCGGCCAGGGCTGGTACACGCTCGCGACCGGCGCGTGGCCCGGCGTGCACGGCAGCACCAACAACACGTTCTTCGACAACCGGCAGCCGTTCACGGCGAGCGACTCCTTCTCGTTCCACGGCAACGGGGCCGGCCCCGGCACCGACCCGACCAACGTCCTCGAGGCGCAGTCGGTGGCCTCGGCGGCGGAGGCCGCCGGCAAGACCGTCGCCCAGGTCGACTTCACCGGCGGGCTCAACGCCAACATCAACGGCCCGACCGTCGACTACGACACCTTCTACTCCACCCGCGGCGTGCTCGAGACCCCGGCCGACGCGACGAAGCAGGCCGGGGCCGCGAAGTTCGGGCTGAGCTATCAGGTCGCGGCCTTCACCCCGGCGACCGGCTGGAGCAACGTGCCGGCGAGCGCACGGCCGGCGCAGCAGACCCAGCTCCTGGTGAAGTCGAGCTCCGCCGCGGTGAACCCGGATCGCGTCTTCGACGTCTACGTGTACGCCGCCGGGGCCGGTGGCTACGACCGGGCGCTGCTCGTCCCGGCCGGTGACGGCAAGGACGGCGGCCAGGCCGCGGCCACCCTGGTGCCCGGGAAGTACAGCCCGGTCAAGATCACGCTGACCGGCGCCGCCGCGGGCGAGACCGCCGGCTTCTACGTCAAGCTCATGACGCTGGCGCCGGACCTGTCGAGGTTCGGTCTCTACTTCACGTCGGTCACCCGCGCCAACGCCCACTGCGCGACGGCCGCGTGCGACGCCCTGCCGGCCGGTGCGCCTGGAGAGGACAAGCTGGCCAAGTACATCAACGACCACCTGCCGCCCGCCGTCTTCGGCGACTTCGCGCCGGAGGAGTCGGGCCTCGTCGACGAGGACACGTGGTTCGAGCAGACCGTCGGCCTCAACCACGCGTACGAGTCGGCGGTCCTGAAGTACGTCCTCACCGAGCTGCAGCCCGACACCGACGTGCTCCTCGCCGGCACCGACGAGACCGACGAGGTGAGCCACCAGATCATCGGACTGCTGACCCGCACGGCGCCCGACGGCTCGTCGAACCCCTACTACGACCGCGTCAAGGGCACCGGCCCGCGCGACGGTCGGATCCAGCAGCGCGAGGCCTACCTCGCCGGCGCCTACGCGAGCGCCGACGCACAGCTCGGCCTCGTCCGCCGCTACCTCGGCAGCGACGCCGACATCCTCGCCAGCGCCGACCACGGCTTCGCCCCGCAGTGGCTGGCGATCGACGGCGCCCTGCCGCTCAAGCAGCTCGGCCTGCAAGACGTCGAGCAGACCGGCAACTGTCGGCCGGCCGCGGCGAGCGCCCCCGGCGGCACGGTCGCCAAGCAGTGCGAGGCGGGCGGTACGTCCCAGATCTACCTGTCCCTCAAGGGTCGCAACCCGGACGGCGTCCTCCCTGCAGCCGACTACGGCGCGACCGTGCAGCGGATCGTCGACGCCTACCGCTCGCTCACCGACCCGGCGACCGGGCAGGAGATCATCGAGAAGGTGCTGACCAAGGCGCAGATGGCCGACGTCGACGGCTCCGACTCGCTCAACCCGACGCGCACCGGCGACGTCGTCGTCATCGCCAAGCCGCCGTACCAGTTCGACGGGGCGACGGTGGGCACGCTGGTGGCGCCCTCGCTGTTCTTCGGCCAGCACGGCTACCTGCCCGACCAGGTCGACCTGGCGCACAACATCAACATGCACGCCGCCTTCGTCGCCGGCGGGCCCGACGTCGCCCACCGTGACGCCGTCACGGGTGTCCGGGCGGTCGACCTCGCGCCGACGCTGGCGGTGCTCGGCGGCTTCGACCCGCCGCTGCAGGCGCAGGGCCGGGTGCTCACCTCCATCCTGAAGCGCGGCCAGAGGTACGTCACCGGTCAGCTGCTCGGGATCAACGACGTCCACGGCAACATCACCGGGAAGGGCCTCACCCAGACCGACCCGTTCACCGGGGTCAAGGACGCAGCGGGCGGGCTCGGGGTGCTGGCGACCTACCTGAAGCAGGCACGCGCGGAGGAGCGGAACACGGTCACCGTCGAGGCCGGGGACATGGTCGGCGCGAGCCCGCCGGAGTCGGCGCTCCTGCGCGACAAGCCGACCCTCGACGCGCTCGACCTCATGCACGTCGACGTCGGGACGCTCGGCAACCACGAGTTCGACCGCGGTGTCCCGGAGATGCTCAGGCAGGTCAACGGCGGCCGGTCCACCGTCGACCCGAGCGTGCGGTTCGACGGGCTGGACTTCCCGGTGGTCGACGCGAACGTGATCAGCAACGCGACCGGCCGCCCGCTGCTCCGGCCGTACGTCGTCCGGCGCGTCGGCGGCGTCCCCGTCGCGTTCATCGGCGCGACCACGGTGACCACCCCGTCCATCGTCACCACCGGTGGCACCGACGGCGTGCACTTCACCGCCGAGGCCACCGCCATCAACGGGTACGTGCGCCAGCTGCAGCGCCAGGGCGTGCATGCGTTCGTCGCGGTGATCCACGAGGGCGGCACCCAGACCACCTACCCGGTGGGAACCGTCGGCGACCCGATCGCCGCCATCACTCGCAAGCTCGACCCGGCCGTCAAGGTCGTCATCGCCGGGCACAGCCACACGGTCCTCGACGCCAGGATCGGCGGCCGGCTCGTCGTGCAGGCGTCGTCGTACTCGCGGGCCTTCGACCAGGTCCACCTCCTGCTGGACCGACGGGCCGGCACGATCGCGGCGAGCTGGGGCAGGGTGCGGATGGCCTGGCAGGCCCAGCCGCCCCGCTCGACCGACCCGCTCGGCACGCCGGTGACGCCCGACCCGCGGGTGCAGGCGGTCGTCGATGCAGCGGTCCAGGCGACGAACCCGGTCACGCAGGAGGTGATCAACCACGCGGCCGCCGACGTCCCGTCGCAGCGGGAGGGCGGCGCCACCCCGGCGGGGGAGTCGCCCGCCGGAGACCTGATCGCCGACGCGCAGCGCGCCTACGCCGGAACCCAGCTCGCTTTCGTGAACACCGGGTCGGTGCGGGCCGGCCTGCTCGCGGGCCCGGTCACCTACGGGGCACTCTTCACGATGCAGCCGTTCCAGGACGACTACCTCGACACGTTCACGCTCACCGGTGCCCAGGTGTGGGACCTGCTCGGCCAGCAGCTGGCCGCCGGGACCGGTGGGATCATGCAGGTCTCCGGCCTGCACTTCACCTACACCGGGACGCAGGTCGCCGGCTCGATCACCGGCGTCTGGCTCGGCTCGCCGGGAGACAGCTCGACACCGATCCCGGACTCGGACTCGGTGACCTACACGGGCACCGCGAACTCCTTCATGGTCGGCGGTGGTGACGGGTTCACCGTGCTCGAGAAGGCCGGCGACATCGTCCAGACCGCCGACGCCGAGCTGGTGCCGCTCGTCGCCTACGTCCGGGGACTCAGCGATCCCTTCACCTACGCCACCGACGGACGGATCGCGATCGGCTGAGCGGCGGGTCCTGGCAGCGCCAGGCTCACTGCCACTTGAACAGCTTGACGGCCAGTGGCGTGAGCACGACCGTCCACGCGACCATGGCGACGATCTGGACCCACGGGAAGGTGTCGCCGCCGAACCAGCCGTACGACATGAGCTGGGAGGCCGCCCCCACCGGCGTGACACGCGCGACCTCGTAGAGCCAGGTGCCGGGCTCGCTGACGGTGAAGATGCCGGCGGTGAGGAGGAGCGGGAAGATGATGACGTTGCCGATGGCCGTACCGGTCGAGGCCCGGGCCACGCGGGCGGAGATCAAGGAGCCGAGCGCCATCATCGCGGCCATGCCGAGCACGAACCCGAGCACCACCATGGCGACGTTGTCCGGTCGGACGATCTTGAACAGGGCCGACGTGACGACCACGGCGATCAGCGCCCCGGCCAGTGCCATCGCGACGTTGATCATGAAGTGCGCCGCGAACATCGACTGCGGGCGCATGGGGGTGGCCGAGAACCGCTTCAGGATGCCCTTCTCGCGGAAGCCGCCGAAGGTGGCGGGCATGACGAGGAGTGCGGTGATCGCGATCGGCACGGCGAGCATCGCCGGCAGGATGACGTTGATGACCGCGACGCCGTAGAACGGCGTGCCGGCCCAGGTGTCGCCGGTGGCCAGCTCGCGCAGCTCCGGCGCGATCGCCGCCTGGCCGAGGAGCAGCACGGTCGGGAACAGCAGCACCCAGAACAGCTCGCTGCCTCGCAACCAGACCTTCCCCTCCGCCAGGACGAGGCGCCCGAAGCCGCGCGTGCGCAGCGCGGAGATGCCGGCCCGCTGCGAGCGGATCGCGGTGCTCATCGTCGCGCACCCTTCTTGGTGGTCGAGGCCGTCCCGGGCCTGGGCGTGAGGGCGACGAAGACGTCCTCGAGGCTCCGCGCGTCGTCGACGGAGTCGATCAGGTCCTGCGGAGATCCTTCGGCGATGATGCGGCCGTGGTCGATGATGATCACCCGGTCGCACAGTCGCTCGGCCTCTTCCATGAAGTGGGTGACCAGCAGCACGGTGGCGCCGGCCTCGCGCTCTCGTCGGACCACGTCCCACGTCGTACGACGTGCCTGCGGGTCGAGGCCCGTGGACAGCTCGTCGAGGATGGCGATCTGCGGGTTCCCGACCAGCGCCAGCGCGATGGACAGGCGCTGCTTCTGACCGCCGGAGAGGCTCTTGTACCGGGCGTCGCGCTTGTCCCTCAGGTCGAGCACGCTGAGGAGATCCTCGACGTCGGCCGGTGCCTCGTAGAAGCTCGCGAAGAGCGTGAGCGCCTCACGCACGGTGATCTTGTCGTGGAGGCCCGCCTCCTGGAACTGGACGCCGACGTGCTCCCGGATGAGCTCCGGTTGCGCTTGCGGGTCGATGCCGAGGAGGCGGATCTCGCCCCCGTCGGCTCTGCGCAGGCCGGCGACGCACTCGACGGCGGTCGACTTGCCGGAGCCGTTGGGGCCGAGGATGCCGAAGATCTCGCCGGCCGCCACGGAGAAGGAGACGTCATCGACCGCCACCTTCCGGCCGTAGGCCTTCGTGAGGTGGTGCACCTCCAGGATCGGGTTCGACATGGGTCTCCTTGCGCCGTTGCACGTCGATGGGTCGGAAGGCTGCACACACGGAAGAGACCACTCCACGGTACGCCACCGCGGAGCGCGGGCGCCCCTGATCCAACCCGGAGCGGGATCAGGGCCGGTGCTCGAACGGCCCCAGCCGGAGGGTGGTGAGCATGCCGACGTCGAGTGCGTCGTCCTCCCCGGCAGGCAAGCCGGTGATGCGGGCCGGCACCCGGACCGGGACCTGGCCCGACGCGAGCTGGACCACGAGGAGCGAGGCCCGCTCGGCGTCGTGACCGGCCAGCTCGCCGGTCCACTCCACCAGCGCCTGGGCCTGGTCGCCGGGCGCCAGCACCACGGGCTCGCTGACGCCCGAGGTCGACGTACCCCTCTCGACGGTGAGGGTGAAGCGGTGCCCCCGCTCGCCCCGCGCACCGACGCCCGGCACCCCCGCCACGACGCAGGTGCGTGAGGACGCGTTCGTCACGACCAGGGAGGTGTAGCGGTGCCCGAGTGCCGCGTCGAAGCCGGACAGCACGGCCCCGACGTCGGCGGTCCTGCAGCTCTTCGGACCGTCCGGGGTCGAGGCGCGAGTGCGCAGGAGCTTCGTCAGCGCCGCGTCGGACAGCGCGGCGGCCGGCGCCGGCGGCGGGCCGTCGGGAGTCTGGTCCCACCCCGACGAGAGCTCCGACTCGCTCGGTGGGCCGGCGCTGAGCGGCGGCCGATCCGGAGCGGGCGTCGCTGTCCTCCCGGGCGCTGCCGAGGTGTCGGACCCACAGGCGGTCAGCGTGAAGATCGCCCCGAGCGCAGCGGCCGCCACGGCGTAGGTCGGTCCCCGATCGAGCACGCGCGCGACTCTAGGGCGCCGGCGCCGATGGCGCGGAACCCGGGTGGATGGGCACCGAGGGGCATGACTCGGGCCGAAGCGAGACGACTGCTCACCGTCGGGCACGGAACCGCGACGCCGGCGCAGCTGCTGGCGCTGCTCACCGACCTCGGCGTCGAGCTGGTCGTCGACGTACGCCGCTTCCCTGGGAGCCGGCGCGACCCGTCGATGGCTCGGGACGCGATGAGCGCGTGGATGCCGGCGGGAGGGGTGCAGTACGACTGGGAACCCCGGCTCGGGGGCCGCCGGCGACTGCGGTCGGGACAGGACGATGCCGTCGACGACTGGTGGCGCGTGCCTGCCTTCCGCGCGTACGCAGCCCACATGCGTACCGAGGAGTTCAGGCTGGGGCTGGCCGCGCTGCTGGCACGGGCCGGCGGTGCCGCCACCGCGGTCATGTGCAGCGAGACCCTGTGGTGGCGGTGTCATCGCCGTCTGATCAGCGACGCGGTGGTCCTGCTGCACGGGTGGCCGGTGTGGCACATCGGCCACGACGCCGGGCTGACCGCCCACGTCCCGCCTTCGAGCGCGAAGGTGGTCGCCGGAGACCTCTACTACGGCGTCGGCGAGATCGTCGATTGACCGACCGACGAGGCCGATGACGGGATACTGCGAAGGCGCGAGGCGGGGTACCCGGGCTGACGGCTCGAGTGTGGAGGGGGTCACATGCAGAACGGCTACCCGGCTGATGCCGCTGAAGCGGCACAGCGAGCCCAGGAACGCGCGGGCTGGTCGGACCGGATGCTGGTGGCCCAGTGCCTCGTGCACCTGTGGACCCACGAGTCGACGCTCTACGACCAGGAGTGCTTCGCCGCGGTGGCCGCCGGCCTCCGTGGCCTGCCGAGCGACGCCTCGGACTCCGAGCGGGTCGCGGTCGTGACCGAGCGCCTCGAGATGTGTTTCGGATACTTCGGATCCGAGTGGCTCGACGGGGCCCTGGTCCGCCAGCCGTCGTTGACCGCCGAGGAGGCGGAGCGCGTCATCGCCGGATTCCCGGTCGCGCGGCCGGGCGGCCGGGTCACCGACCCGCGGACCGGCCGGCGGGCGCGTGGCGCCATGACGCCCGAGGAGCGCCGCGCGCGCCGGCGCCGAGCGGTGCTGATCGTCGCGGCCACGTGGGCGGTCATGGTCGCGATCGCGGTCGTCGTCGTCCTGCTGACCGCGGTGTGAGGCCGCCGGTCAGCGCCGAGCGGTCACGTAGCAGGCCACGGCGGTCGCGGCGGCGACGTTGAGTGAGTCCACGCCGGCGGACATCGGGATGATCGCGCGCCGCGACGCCGCCTGTTCCCAGTGGGTGGAGAGCCCGTGCCCCTCGGAGCCGAGGACCAGCGCCACCTTGTCGAGGCCGGCGACGGCCGACTCGATGTCGACCGAGTCGGGCGCAAGCGTCAGCGCGACGGTGGTGAAGCCGAGCGACTCGAGCGTGGGGAGGGCGTCGTACCAGTCGGGCAGCCGCGTCCACGGCACCGAGAAGACGGTTCCCATCGCGACCTTGATCGAGCGGCGGTAGAGCGGGTCGGCGCAGCGCGGCGCGAGCAGCACGGCGTCGAAGCCCAGCCCCGCCGCACAGCGGAAGATCGCGCCCACGTTGGTGTGGTCGACGATGTCCTCGAGCACCAGGACCGACCGTGCAGCCATGAGCACGGACTCCAGCGACGGCAGCGGGCGTCGGGCCAGCGAGGCCAGCGCGCCGCGGTGCACGTGGAAGCCGGTCACCTGCTCGGCGAGCGCCTCCGAGACGACGTAGCAGGGCGCGTCGGACGCCTCGAGTACGTCGGCCAGGCCGGCGAGCCACCGCGGCGCCATGAGGAACGACCGCGGCGTGAAGCCGGCCTCGACAGCCCGGCGTACGACCTTGGCGCCCTCGGCCAGGAAGAGGCCCTCGGCCGCCTCGATCGACTTGCGGAGCTCGACGTCGCGCAGGTCGCGGTAGTCGGCGAGCCGCGGGTCGTCGGGGGAGTCGACGTCGACGAGCTCTGCCATCAGGTAGCCATGACTGACATCAGGCGGACTCGGAGGCCGGCCATGAGGGCGGGAAGTCGGCGGCCAGCTTCTCGTGCTCCTTGCGCAGCTTCTTGCGGTTGCGGTCGGAGATCCGGTCACCGAAGACGGTGCCCTGGGTGTGGTCGGTCTCGTGCTGCAGGCAGCGCGCGAGGAGCCCGTCGCCCTCGAACATCACCGGCTCGCCGGTGAGCCCGACGCCGTCGACGCGGGCATGGTCGGGGCGCGCGCAGGACACGAACGCGCCCGGGTAGGACAGGCAGCCCTCGAGGTCGTCGTCGAGGACGCGGTCGCGGCCCTCGGGGAGCGTCACCACGGGATTGCAGACGACGCCGGCCCACCGCTCGCCCGACTCGTCGGGGCAGTCGAAGACGAACATGGCGACGTCCTCGCCGATCTGGCACGCGGCGAGGCCGACCCCGTCGGCGGCGTACATCGTGGCGACCATGTCGGCCGCGAGCCGGCGGAGCGTGTCGTCGAAGACCGTGACCTGCTGCTGCGGCCGGTGCATGACGTCGGTGCCCCAGCGGGTCATCGGGCGGACGGTGCCGCCCTCGGGAAGCGGGCCGTACGGCGTGTGCTCGGGTGCGTTCTCCGGGTCAGGCATGGCCGGCAGCCTACCGGCGCGGACTCGTGTGACCTGCCGCACCCCGGTGACTGTAGACCGGTGTGTAACTCGTAGTTACAGTAGCCGCATGTCCCTCCTGAACAATCTCAAGGGCGGTGGCCGCCACGGCGTGCCGTCCGCAGAGAGCCGCGACCCCATCGGGTACCTCGTGGCAGGTCTCAACCGGCTCGCCCAGAGCGACCTGCTCGACCGGGTGGGGCTGCGCAAGCAGGCAGAGCAGGCGGTCTTCACGACCACGAGCAGCGGCTTCAAGGTGGTCGCCGCCGCCGGGCGCCGGTTCAAGAGGGCCGGCACCAGCGGCAAGCCCGGCGCACGCGTGCCGGGCGCGAGCGGCGACGGCCTCTTCGACCTGACGCCGACCGAGGAAGAGCAGATGCTCGTCGACGTCGTCACCGACTTCGCGACCGAGCTGCTCCGCCCGGCCGCGGCCGCGGCCGACGACGCCTGCAGCACGCCGGAGGAGGTCCTGTCGTCGTCGCTGGAGATCGGGCTGCCCATCCTGGGCGTGCCGGAGTCGCTCGGCGGCATCGCGGAGACGCGTTCGGCCGTCGCCGGCACCCTGGTCGCCGAGGCGCTCGCCCACGGGGACCTGGGGCTGGCCGTCTCGGTGCTGGCGCCGGGCGCGGTCGCCACGGCACTCGCCCTGTGGGGCAGCGACGAGCAGCAGCAGACCTACCTGCCGGCGTTCACCGAGCCGTCCGAGAAGGGCGTGCCGGCGGCGTCGCTCGCGCTCGCCGAGCCGGCGGTGCTGTTCGACGTCCTGGCGCCGAGGACCACCGCCGTGCGGCGGGCGAGCGGCTACGTGCTCAACGGCACCAAGGCGCTCGTCGCCCGCGGCTCCGACGCCGAGCTCTTCGTCGTCGGAGCGCAGCTCGACGGGCGGCCGGTGCTGTTCCTCGTCGAGTCCAGCACGCCGGGCCTGGCCGTCGAGGGCGACCCCGCGATGGGCGTCCGTGCCGCCGGGCTGACCACACTGACGCTCACCGACGTCGAGCTCGCCGAAGGGTCCGTGCTCGGCGAGACCGACGGGTCGACGTACGCCGAGTGCGTGCGCTTCTCGCGGCTCGCCTGGTGCGCACTGGCGCTGGGCACGGCGCAGGCGGTGCTCGACTACGTGACGCCCTACGTCAAGGAGCGGCAGGCGTTCGGCGAGCCGATCGCGCACCGCCAGGCGGTGGCGTTCATGGTCGCCGACATCGCGATCGAGCTGCAGGCGATGCGGCTGGTGACCTACAAGGCGGCCTCGCTCGTCGCCCGCGGCAAGGACGCGACACGGGAGATCGCGCTGGCCCGCAAGCTGTGCGCCGACAAGGGCATGAAGATCGGCCTCGACGGCGTCCAGCTGCTCGGCGGCCACGGCTTCGTCAAGGAACACCCCGTCGAGCGCTGGTACCGCGACCTGCGCGCGATCGGGATCATGGAAGGTGCGGTGCTCGTCTGATGCCGATCAATCTCGACGATCCGAAGCGGTTCCGACCGCTGCGCGAGCAGGTCCACCAGGTCGCGATGAACATGCTGCGGCCGATCTCGCGCAAGTACGACCGCGCCGAGCACGAGTACCCCAAGGAGCTCGACATGCTCGCGGCCATGGCCGACGGGCTGGAGCAGTCGGGGACGTCGGAGGGCGCCGGCGCGGCCGGCGTACGGCGGACCGACGACGGCTCCACCGGCAACCGCAACGGCTCCAACCTCGCCTCGGTGATGACCGTGGCCGAGATGTGCTGGGGCGATGTCGGGCTGCTGCTCTCGATGCCGCGCCAGGGCCTCGGCAACTCGGCCATCGCGAGCGTCGCCGACGACGAGCAGCAGGAGCGGTTCAAGGGCACGTGGGCCTCGATGGCGATCACGGAGCCGGCGTTCGGCTCCGACTCGGCGCAGGTGTCGACGACGGCGGTGAAGGACGGCGACCACTACGTCCTCAACGGCGAGAAGATCTTCGTCACCTCCGGTGAGCGCTCGGACGCGGTCGTCGTGTGGGCGACGCTCGACAAGTCGCTCGGCCGGGCGGCGATCAAGTCCTTCGTGGTCCCGAAGGGCACGCCGGGCCTGAAGGTGGAGCGGCTGGAGCAGAAGCTCGGCATCCGCGCCTCCGACACCGCGGTCATCACGTTCACCGACTGCCGCGTGCCCGCCGAGAACCTGCTCGGCAGCCCCGAGGTCGACACCAAGCAGGGCTTCGCGGGCGCGATGGCGACGTTCGACAACACCCGCCCGATCGTGGCCTCGATGGCGATCGGCTGCGCCCGCGCCGCCCTCGACCTGACCCGCGACCTGCTGGAGAAGGCAGGGGTCGTCGTCGACTACGACCGCCCGGCGGTCACCCAGTCGGCCGCCGCCGCGAAGCTCCTCCAGCTCGAGTCGGACTGGGAGGGTGCCTACCTGCTCATGCTCCAGGCGGCGTGGATGGCCGACAACCAGAAGCCCAACTCCCTCGAGGCTTCCATGGCCAAGGCCAAGGCGGGCCGGGTCGGCTCCGACGTCACGCTCTCCTGCGTGGAGCTGTGCTCGACGGTCGGCTACGAGGAGCACGAGCTGCTCGAGAAGTGGGCGCGCGACTCCAAGATCCTCGACATCTTCGAGGGCACCCAGCAGATCCAGCAGCTGATCGTCGCGCGCCGGGTGCTGGGCATCACGTCGGCCGAGCTGAGGTAGCCCTTAGGGTCGCCGGCATGACACTCCTCGTCGTGTCGGCGACCCCGCAGGAGGCGGCGTACGTCCCCGGCGGAGCCGCGGTGCTCGTCACCGGCATCGGGAAGGTGCCGGCCGCCGCGGCGGTCGCGCGTGCGCTGGCCTCCGACGGCGGCATCGACCAGGTGGTCAACATCGGGTCCGCCGGAGCGCTCCACGACCACCTCGAGGGACTGCACGAGATCGGCAGCGTGCTCAACCACGACCTCTCCGCCGGCCTGCTGCGCCAGCTCGGCGTCGACCCGCAGGAGTGGCTCGACCTGCCCGCCGACGGGCTCCGCCTCGCGACCGGCGACCTGTTCGTGACCGACCCGGTCGTGCGCGCGGGCCTCGCCGCGGTCGCCGACCTCGTCGACATGGAGGGGTACGCCGTCGCGTGGGCCGCGCAGCAGGCGGGCGTGCCCGTCCGGCTGGTCAAGCACGTCTCCGACCGAGCCGACGAGGCGTCGATGGACTGGCCGCAGCTGGTCGACGTCAGTGCCCGGGCGCTCGGGGCGTGGCTCGCCGACCACCTGTGACGGGGCGCCCCGGCGCTCTGACTGTTCGTCGAGGTATGCAGACGAATGCGCACCTCCCCGGCGGAGTTCCGCACGGGAAGTGACGACTCGGCTGCATACCTCGACGAACAGTCACGCCCCCGGGCAGCCACCCGGACGCGCAGCCTCAGTCCTTCCGCTGGTCGCTCGCCTTGCGGAGCGTGTCGGTCTCCTTCTTGATCCGCTTCGTCGTGGACGGGTCCATGAGCGGCTCCGTCCCTGGCTGCTGCAGGTCGGACTCGCCCGTGGCGGGGTTGAACCCCGGTCCCGCGCCCGTGGTCCCGACCGGCGTGGTCACCTCGATGTCCTCGTCCGTCGGCTGTACGGCGGGCGAGGGGATCTCCTCGTCGTCGCCGGCCGCCGTCACGCTCGACGGCTCCGTGACCACCTGCTCGCGCTGAGGCGCCGACTCGGCGGGAGTCTCCGGGGTCTCGACCGATGCCGCAGCGGGGACGTCGGCAGGGACGTCGGCGGGAACGTCGGCGGGGGCCTCAGCCGCGGCACCGCCTCCGGCGTCGCTCGCTGCATCGGCCACCGGATCGCCCTGCCTCTTGGCGGTCATCCGCTGCGCGGCGGGCGCCGGCTCGGCGACCGCCTCGTCCATGTTCACGACGACCGGGTGCTGCTCCGGCCGCAGGCCGCTGACGACCGTCCCGAGCAGGCCGCGACCCATCGCGGCAGCATCGGCGACGGTACGGCGCGGGTGGCGAACCACCTGCAGCGAGACGTGGGTGACGGCGCGCACCGCGCCGAGGGGTGTCTTGACCGGATGGACCATGTGAATCATTCCTCCACTCGGGGATCGCTCCAGTACCCGCTCGGTCCACCCCCACGCGTGGCCCGAAGGCGCGATCAGGGCAGGATCACGGCACCGCCGGACGGGTCGGCGAGCAGGTGCGCGGGCGCCTTCAGGCCGGCGTCCGCGAAGGCGTCGTCGAGGGCGGCGACCACCCGGTCGACCTGCGTCGACGGCACGATCGCGACGATGGAGCCGCCGAACCCGCCGCCGGTCATCCGGGCGGCGTCGGCGCCCGACGCGACGGCGGTCGCCACGGCGAGGTCGAGCTCCGGCGTCGAGATCTCGAAGTCGTCGCGCATCGAGGCGTGGGAGGCGGCGAACAGCTCGCCGAGCCGGGACCAGTCGGCCGAGGCGAGTGCCTCGACGGCGAGCGGCACCCGCGCCGTCTCCGTGACGACGTGCCGGGCCCGGCGCGCGACCCGTTCGTCGGTGAGCCGGGTGACGTCGTCGAGCGTCGCGTCACGAAGGGTCGCGACGCCCAGCGCGCGAGCCGCCTCCTCGCAGTCCTGCCGGCGCGTGCCGTAGCCGCCGTCGGTCAGCTCGTGCGAGACCCGGGTGTCCGTGACCAGCACCCGGCGGTCGTCGAGTGCGAGCTGCACCGTCTGGTGGGCGTGGGCGGTGAAGTCGATGAGGAGCGCGGTACCGGCCTCGGCGAACACCGAGATCGTCTGGTCCATCCCGCCCGTCGGCGCGCCGGCGACCTCGGTCTCGGCCTTGATGCAGGCGTCGACGACCGCGCGCCGGGTCGCGAGGTCGGGCTCCACGCCGAGCAGGCCGAGGACGGCGAACGCGACCGAGCACTCGATCGACGCGGAGCTGGACAGGCCCGCGCCGAGCGGGACGGTGCCGTGGACGTGGAGGTCGAGGCCCGGGACGTCGAACCCGGCCTCGCGCAGCGCCCACAGCACCCCGCCGGCGTACGACGCCCAGCCGGTCACCCGCCCGGGCGCGAGGTCGTCGACGGTGCCGCTCCAGGTGTCGCCCGCCTGTGCGCTGGAGAGCCGGACCCGGTCGTCGTCGCGCCGTACGGCCGCCGCGGCGGTGGCGTGGGGGAGTGCGACGGGGAGGACGAGACCCCCGTTGTAGTCGGTGTGCTCGCCGATGAGGTTCACCCGCCCGGGCGCCCAGCCGACCACGGTGGCGGTGGCCCCGAGGCGGTCCAGCAGGCCGCGCTCGGCGCGTGCGGACAGCTCGGCGGGGGTGGCGGGACTCGGCAGGCTCATGCCGGACAGCGTAGGGAGGTCACCGACGCGAGGAGTTGGCGGTCCGACCGCGGACGATGCCGACGAAGGTCTGGGTGCGCTCGTCGTCGCGATCGACCGCCCATGCCAGCCCGACGGTGGTCGGCTCGACGTCACGCACGGGCAGGTGCACGACGTCCTTGCGGTGGAACAACCGGGCGACCGACATCGGCACGATCGCGATCCCGGTGCCGGCGGCGACCGTCTCCACGGCGTCCTTCTCGCTCATCGGCGGCCAGGCCAGCTGCTCGACCCGAGGCGTCCAGCCGGAGCGATGTGGCAGCACGAGCTGCTCCTCGGCGAGCTCGTCGAGGGTGACCTCGTCCGCGAGCGAGAGGTAGTGCTCGCGCCCAAGGACGACGACCGGCACCTCCTCGTAGAGCTTGATCAGGTGGAGCCCGTCACGATCGACCGGCAGTCGCACGATCGCCATGTCGACCTCGCCGCCCCGCAGGGCCGGCTCCTGCTCCGCCTCGGTGAGCGGGACGACCTCGAGCCGCTCCTTCGAGCGCTCGCGCCAGGTCCGGGCCCACTTGTCGGGCGTCGCCCCTGTCACGAAGCCCAGCCGGAAGGTCACGTCCCCGATCCTAGGGTCAGCCCGTGGCGCCGAACTGCTCGACCCTGATGGCGTCGGCGCGCACGCCCGCCTCGCCGAGCAGCCGCGTCGCGTACGACGCGAAGCCGACGGAGCCGCAGACGTAGGCACGCTCGGCGCCGGCGACGAGCGGCTCGAGCTCGTCGAGGTACGGCGGCGCCGCGACCCGTCCGTCGAGGTTCTCGCGGGTGAGGGCGACGAACGCGCCGGCCGCGCGGAGCTCCTCGGAGTAGGGGAGGGACGCCAGGCTGCGCCCGACGGCGCACACCCGGATCAGGCGCTCGGCGCCGATCCTGCGTGCGTGTCGCAGCATCGAGACGAACGGCACCACGCCGGTCCCACCGCCGAAGCAGACGACGGGTACGTCGCCGCTCCAGGTGAACCAGCCGCCGATCGGCCCCCGCAGCTCGAACACGTCACCCGGGCGGGCCTCGTCGTGCAGGAAGCCGGAGACCTCGCCGCCGGGCAGGCACTCCACCATCAGCTCGAGCAGCGGGTCGCCCGGGTCGGAGGCGACCGAGTAGGACCGCGACGCCGTGTAGCCGTCCTCGGCACGGAGCCGCAGCACGTAATGCTGGCCGGGCAGGTGGTCGACCCGGTCGGGCACGTCGAGCCGCAGCCGCACCAGCCGGTCGTTGCGGTCCATCTCGACGAGGGTGCCGGTCGTCCATCCACCGGCCGGGGCGCGCGTGTCGACGAGCTCGCCGGTCACGGGTCGCCCTGGTAGCGCTGCTCGAGCCACGGGTCGCCGCGGTCGTGGTAGCCGTTCTGCTCCCAGAAGCCCGGCCGGTCGCGATCCATCAGCTCGAGCCGGGTGACCCACTTGGCCGACTTCCAGAAGTAGAGGTGCGGCACCAGCAGCCGGACGGGGCCGCCGTGCTCCACGGGCAGCGGGCGGCCGTCGTACTCCCAGACGAGCCAGGCCTTGCCGCCCCGCACGTCCTCGAGCGGGAGGTTCGTCGTGTAGCCGGTGGTGGAGTGCGCCATGACGAACGCCGCCTCGGGCCGCGGCCGCGCGATGTCGAGCAGCGTGTCGACACTGACCCCGCCGAACGTCACGTCGAGCTTGGACCACGTCGTGACGCAGTGGATGTCGCCGAAGTACGTCGACCCGGGGAGTGCGTGGACGTCGCGCCACGACCACGTGTGGGGGTTCTCGACGAGCCCGTCGACGGTCATCGTCCACTCGTCGGGCACGAGGTGCGGGGTGACCTCGGCGGTCAGCGTCGGCCAGTCGGCGCCGGTGTCGTACTGGCCCGGCGGCAGCCGGTCGGGGCGCCCACGACGGGGACGGCCCGAGAATCCGCGGGTGATCGGCACGGGCTCACGGTATCGGTCCGGGGCCATACCCAGAATGGGTGATCGACCAGCGGTCGACGTAACCGCTCACGAGCGGCCCCGTTAAGACACCAGAGCGGCGGACTGGACGATGGGGCGCCCGGGCCGCCGCTCGCGGATCGGGTCGGTCAGCGATGCGCCAACGCTGGCGCCGCGGCCGGCCCGGTCCGACGCCCGTGAAACCGGCTCAACCCGGCCCGCGGCCTGCCGATCAGGGACGCGTGCCCGACCGTCCGCCCCCGGAGCCCCTGCGTGCCCACGCCTGGGTGGTCCCCGCGCTGTCCGAGTCCGCGGAGCCGGCGGAGGACGAGGCGGCCCTCGACGCGACCGTCGAGGTGACGGTCGACGGCGCGGATGCCGTTCCCGAGATCGTCGAGGCCTTCGACCCGATCGACACCCACGGTGAGTTCGCCCAGCGCGTCCGGGAGCGCGTCCGTGTCGCGCGTTACGTCCACAGCCTGAAGCGGGTCGTCCACTCGCCGAGCGAGCTGGCGCGCGGCCGGGAGATCGAGCAGTCCGCCGCGGTGTGGGTGCCGATCCTGACCTTCGCGGTCACCGCCGTGTGCGCCGTGATCGTGGTGCTCATCGCGACCACGATCGCCGGCCGTCCCGACCACGGGTTGATGTCCGACGCGCTCGTCGCGGCCGCGACGGTCGGGTTCCTCGTCGCCGGGTTCTCGACGCTCGACCGGTCCCAGGACTACTTCGACGCACGCCGCCCGGGTGGGCGGCTCATCCGCACCGACCTCGCCGACGCCTACGAGACCGTCCGGGACGGCGCGGCGGTGCTCGTCGAGCTGGGCGTGCCGCCTGCGGCGCTGTCCCGCGTGGCGGACCTGCTGCCCCAGGCGGAGCGGCTCGTGGACTTCCTCGTGCAGTACGAGGCGGGTGGCGGCGTGGTCCGCCGCCACCCGGCCTACGACCAGCTCATCCTCATGGGCGCCGAGGTGACCGTGCTCACCGACATGGCCGAGGAGCGCCTCGGCCGGCGCTCGTCCCGCCGCCGCGACCGGCAGGTCGACTCCCAGCGCGTCGAGAACGCTGTGGACGAGGAGACCCTGACGCCGTTCGACACACTGGCGGACCTGGTCGCGATGCTCGGTCCGGACCTGCCGGGGCAGCGGTTCCCGACGCCGTACGGGCGCTGACCGGGGCTCAGCTGAGCTGGCCGCCGTAGCTCGGCAGCTTGAAGCCACGCTCGAAGCTCCCGCCGATGAGGTCGGTGCGGCTGTTGCCGACGTTCGCGGTGATCGTCCATCCCCGCCGCGAGATCAGGGTGCGGCAGCGCTGCTTGCTGTGGACGAGGCGCTCTCCGTGCTGGCGGCCGCACATGCCGGTGATGGGGTAGCCCGCTCGTCGCAGGACGGGGCGGACGCCGGGCAGCGTGTCCTGGTAGCGGCCGGTCACGAAGAAGACCCCGTAGCCGAGGCTGCGGGCGTGCTGGGCGAACCGGAGGGTGCGGCGGACCGGGCGGGGCCAGGCGTAGTGGGTGGCGATCGAGGTGTTGTCGATGTCGAGGACGATCGCCAGCCGCGCGTGCGGCTGCTGCACGCGCCGGGCGATGAAGGCGTCCGACCCCCGCATGGCCTGGCGTACGTCGGCCCGCCACACCGCCTTGCTCGGCAGCGCCGCGGCCTCGGCCGGCTGCGCGGCCAGCACCAGGACGATCATGGTCACCAGGGCGAGGAGTGCTCGTGCCATGGCCTCGAGGCTAACGGGTGCACGGGCTTTCCCCGCCAGGTCAGGCCGGGTGTCCGGCCTCGATGTCGGCCGCGTCCTCGAACGTCAGCAGGTCGCCGCCCGGTCCCGCCGCGAGGGCGATCGGCGCGAGCAGGTGACCGATGTGGTCGCCCAGCGGCACCCGCTCCAGGATCCGGCCGACGACGTACCGCGGGCACTCGTCGAGCAACGGCACCCCGCCCGGCCCGTCGTGCCAGCCAACGTCGGCGAACTTGTCCACCTCGTCGCCCGTCTCGCCGCCGAACAGGGCCGCGAGGGGGTGGTCGCGACCGTCGAGCACGTGCACGGCGAGCAGGTCGGCCGTCAGTGCGACGGCCGTCGTCCGGTTGGTCTCGGAGAGGCACACGAGCAGGCGCGGCGGGTCGATGCTGGCCTGCGTCGTGAAGCCGACGAGACATCCCGCCCGCTCCCGGCCGTCGGTGGTGGTGACGACGAAGACGGGGTAGTCCAGACCCTCGAGGAAGGCGTCGAACGCCTCGGTGTCGAGGGATGTCGGTGAGGTGGCCACCCGCCGATCGTGACACGCCGGTCCAGAGACGGCGGTTTCATCCAGGCTCCCGCGGGGCACGTCTTCGGTGGCCTGCGCGGGTGCGGGCGCAAGCGGGGTCCCCGCGTCAGGGACGACCGGCAGGGTGCCGGCCGGGTGCGAGGGCGCCCGCGGAGGTAACCCGATGAAGCGAATGGCGAGCACCGTCGCCGTTGCGGCGCTGGTGCTGGGAGGGACCGCCTACGGCAGCAGCGCGCTGACGCACGGGCGGTCCGACGACGAGGCGGCCCTCGCGGCCGCACGGAAGGCGCCGAGCCGGGGCATCGAGGCCCGGGTCAACGCCCTGCTGGCGCGGATGACGACCCAGGAGAAGCTGCAGCAGGTGCAGCTGCTCTCCGACGGCCAGATCACCGACGCCGACGCGAAGGCGGGCGTCGGCGGGGTATTCAGCCTCACCGACCCGGCGAAGATCGACCACTACCAGCACATCGCGGTCGAGCAGTCACGACTGCACATCCCCATCCTGTTCGCCTACGACACGATCCACGGCTACCGGACCGTCTTCCCGGTCCCGCTGGGCGCGGCGAGCTCCTTCGACCCGTCGGTCGCGAGCACCGACGCCTCGATCGGCGCCCGTGAGTCCGCGACGGTCGGCATCAAGCAGGTCTACAGCCCGATGGTGGACGTCTCGCACGAGCCGCGCTGGGGCCGCATCGTCGAGGGCAACGGCGAGGACCCGTACCTCGGCTCGGTGATGGCGGCCGCCCGCGTCACCGGCGCCCAGGGGCCGCGCTACAGCGCGCCCGACAAGGTGGTGACCAGCGTCAAGCACTTCGTCGCCTACGGCCAGCCCGAGGGCGGCCGCGACTACAACACCACCGACATGTCCGAGCAGCGGCTGCGCAACCTCTACCTGCCGCCGTTCAAGGCGGCGGTCGACGCCGGCGCCGACACGGTGATGTGCTCGTTCAACGCCATCAACGGCGTGCCCGGGTGCGCCAACAAGCACACGGAGACCGACATCCTCAAGCACGAGTGGGGCTTCGACGGGTTCATCGAGAGCGACTACACGGCCGTCGCCGAGACCCGCGCCTGCCCGCCGGTGAAGCCGGACTCGGGCCCGTGCGGCCACGGCACGGCCGCGGACGGTCCGGAGGCCGGAGCCAACGCGCTGATGGCCGGCACGGACTCGGAGATGGTGAGCACCAACATCCGCGACTACGGCGCGCAGCTGCTGGCGAGCGGCCGCATCAGCAGGTCGCGGCTCGACGACGCCGTACGCCGGATCCTGCGGGTGAAGTTCCGCGCCGGCCTCTTCGAGCACCCCTACGTCGACCAGACCCGCGCGACCGACCCGGCGAGCTTCGTCACCGCCTCGGACCGGGCGGCTGCCCGCAGGGCGGCCGGCAGGTCGATGGTGCTGCTGAGGAACCAGGGCGGCACGCTCCCGTTCAGTGCCGCGAAGAAGACGGCTGTCATCGGCCCGCTGGGCGACGACCAGCACGACATGCTCGGTCCGTGGTGGGGCCAGGGACGTGACGCGGACGCCGTGTCGCTCTACACCGGCCTGAAGGCCCAGAACCCCGACACGACGTTCACCCAGGGCTGCACGCGCAAGAACGTCGACCCGCCGGACGCCCAGGACGACGACGCTTGCAGCAGCGCCGACCTCGCCGCGGTGACCGCGGCTGCCCGGTCGGCCGACCAGGTCGTGCTGGCGCTGGGGGAGACGCGGGAGATGAGCGGCGAGGCCAACTCCCGCTCCGACATCTCCCTGCCGGGCGACGAGCAGAAGATCATCGACGCCGTGAAGGCGACGGGGAAGCCCTTCGCCGTGGTCCTCTTCAACGGCCGGCCGCTGACCCTCGAACCGGTCGTGGCGTCCTCGCCGGCCATCCTCGAGGCGTGGTTCCCGGGCATCGAGGCTGGCAATGCGGCCGCCGACGTCCTGTTCGGCAAGGTCGACCCGGGCGGCAAGCTCCCGGTGTCGTTCCCGCAGCGGGTCGGGCAGATCCCGATCTACTACAACCACGAGCCGACCGGTCGCCCGTGCGACGTCACGCAGAAGTACGTCTCGCGCTACCGCGACCTGCGCACGTGCGACCCGTTGTTCCCGTTCGGCTTCGGGCTCAGCTACACGACGTTCGAGGTCTCGAACCTGACCCTGAGCCGCACGTCGGTGAGCCCGCACGGTCGCCTGACCGCATCGATGAAGGTCACCAACACCGGCAGCCGGGCCGGTGACGACGTCGTGCAGCTCTACCTGCACGACCCGGTGGCCAGCATCTCCCAGCCGGTCCGTCGGCTGCGGGGCTTCGAGCGGGTCACGCTGGCGCCTGGGGCGTCGCGGACCGTGACCTTCACGGTCGACCGCAGCGACTTCGGCTTCTACGACAACAACGGCAGGTACGTCGTCGAGCCGGGGCAGATCGACCTCTACGCCGGTGACTCGTCGACGGCGACCCTGACGAAGTCGTTCACGGTCACCGGACACTGACCGGCCGGCCCGCCACGCTCGAGCGCCTCGGCCACCCCTGGGTGGTCGAGGCACTCGAGCCTGACCGACCCACCCTGAGAATTGGCCAATACCCGCCTCGGATGTGTTGTGCTGGACCCTGTCTCGGGGACCATGTGGTATCCCGTCCATCCATCTCGGAGCACCTCATATGACACTCGACGCGCCGCACGACCAGGACCAGGTGAGCGACCACCTGATCGAGCTCGGCCGGATCGGCAAGGTCGTCGGCAACGCGCTCCTCATGCTCGGCGAGGCAGTTCTCGCACCGACCCTGATCCTCTACGTCGCGATGCGCACGGTCGGCGCCGTGCCCGGGCTCGTCGGCGTGATCGCGTGGTGCCTGCTGACCGTGCTGGTGCGCCGTGCGGTCGGCGCGCGGCTGCCCTCGACGATGCTGATGATGCTGGGGGTGCTGGTGCTGCGCACGGGGCTCGCGCTGGCCACCACGAGCGTCTGGATCTACCTCCTGCAGCCGGTGGCGGCCTCGCTCCTGATGAGCATCGTCTTCGCCGGCTCCGCACTCCTCGGCCGACCGATCACCCAGCGGCTGGCGCAGGACTTCGTGCACCTCCCCGAGCGACTGCTGGTCGACCCGCGGGTGCGGCGGATGTTCATCGAGGTCGCCCTGATCTGGGGTCTCTCGCGGGCGCTGGATGCGGCCCTGAGCCTCGGCTCGCTGCACTTCGGCGCCGACTTCGCCGTCCTGGCCCGCGGCGCGCTCTCCATCGGGCTCACCGCCCTCTCCATCGGCGCCTGCACCTACTGGGGGTGGCGTCGCATGCGCGCGATCCCGGGCGTCCGGTTCAGCTTCGGCGCCTCGACGGTCGCCGCCTGAGGCGTCGCGCCACGACGAAGCGAAAGGGCCCCGGATCAGTGATCCGGGGCCCTGCATTCGCGTGCGCGAGGGGGGACTTGAACCCCCACCCACTATACGTGGACTAGCACCTCAAGCTAGCGCGTCTGCCTATTCCGCCACCCGCGCGAGTGCGATGAGAACGTTAGCAGCGTGACGTCCGGGACACGAATCGGGGCCCCTCCCAGTCGCCTTCCCATCGATAGTGTCCGGGTGTGCTGACCTGGATCCGCGGCTACCAGCGCGCCTGGCTGCGGGGCGACGTCCTCGCCGGGGTCACCGTGACGGCCTACCTGGTGCCGCAGGTGATGGCCAACGCCGAGCTGGCCGGCGTACCCGCCGTCGCCGGTCTGTGGGCGGCCATCGGCGCCCTGCTCGGCTACGCGCTGCTCGGCACCGGCCGCCTGCTGTCGCTCGGCCCCGAGTCCACGGCGGCGCTGATGACCGCCACGTCGCTCGCCGCCGTGCCGGCTGACGAGCGGCCCGCGTTCGCCGCCGCCCTCGCCGTGGCGACGGCCGGCTGGTGCCTCGTGGCCTGGCTGGGGCGGCTGTCCGCGCTCGCCGACCTGCTGTCCAAGCCGGTGCTCGTCGGCTACCTCACCGGCATCGCGCTCATCATGATCCAGTCGCAGCTGGGCGATGTGCTCGGCATCGACGTCGAGGGCGACGGCTTCTTCCCCGAGGTCTGGTACGCCGTCACGCACCTCGGGGACGCCCATGGACCGACCGTCGTGCTCGGTCTCAGCGTGCTCGTCGCGATGCTGCTGGCGGCGTGGCGCTGGCCGAAGGCGCCGGTGGCGCTGCTCGGGATGCTCGGCGCGACGGCCGCCGTGGCGCTCCTCGACCTGCGCGACCGCGGCGTCGAGGTCGTGGGCGAGATCCCGGCCGGCCTGCCACCGGTCAGCGTGCCGCACATCCCGCTCGACGACCTGCGCCAGCTGCTTCCAGCGGCGCTCGGCGTCGCGTTCGTGACCTTCACCGACACGATCCTCACCGGGCGAGCGTTCGCCGAGGGCCACGTGCAGCCGGACCCGCGCCGCGAGCTGTTGGCGCTCGGCGCGGCGAACCTGGGCGCCGGGCTGCTCCACGGCCTGCCGTCCAGCAGCAGCGGCTCGCGGACGGCCATCGCGGCGGCCGTCGGCGGGCGGTCGCAGCTGGCCGGCGTCGCCACGCTGGTCGGCACGATCGCCGCCGTACTGCTCGCCCGTCCGGTGCTCGAGCAGTTCCCGACGGCGGCGCTCGGCGCCGTCGTCGTCTACGCGGCGGTCCGGTTGGTCGACGCGCGCGAGCTCATCCGGTTCGGGCGCTTCCGGACCAGCGAGCTGGTCCTCGCGCTCGGGACGACCGGTGCTGTCCTGGTCACCGGTGTCCTCGAGGGCATCCTGGTCGCGATCCTCCTGTCGGTCGCTGACCTGCTCCGCCGGGTCGCGCGCCCGCACGACGCGGTCCTCGGCTTCGTCCCCGGGATCGCGGGCATGCACGACGTCGACGACTACCCGCTGGCCGCGCCGGTGCCCGGCCTCGTCGTCTACCGCTGGGACTCGCCGCTCTTCTTCGCCAACGCGGAGAACTTCCGCACCCGGGCACTGGCCGCCTACGACGAAGCGAGCTCCCGGCCCGGCGGCGTGCGCTGGTTCGTCCTCAACTGCGAGGCGATCGTCGAGATCGACGTGACCGGCTCCGACGCCCTGGAGGACCTGCGCCGCGAGCTGACCGACCGGGGTGTGGTCGTCGGCCTCGCGCGCGTCAAGCAGGAGCTGCTCGGCCAGCTGGCCACGACAGGCCTGCCGGAGCGCATCGGCGCCGAGCTGGTCTTCCCCACGCTGCCCACGGCCGTGGCGGCCTACCGCGTCGCGACCGGTGGGTAGGTTGGCCCCATGGCTGAGCCGATCGAAGCGTCCGTCGACCCCGCCGGAGAGGTCGTCGACCTGTGCCGTGAGCTGATCCGGATCGACACGAGCAACTACGGCGACGGATCGGGGCCGGGGGAGCGGAAGGCGGCCGAGTACGTCGCCGCGCTGCTCGACGAGGTCGGGATCGAGTCGCACCTGCACGAGGCGTTCCCGGGCCGCACCAGCGTGATCGCGCACTGGGGCGGGGCATCGACCGGCTCGACCGGGGGCCAGCGGACGGACGGACTGCTCGTGCACGGGCACCTGGACGTCGTACCGGCCGAGGCGTCGGACTGGCGGTTCGACCCGTTCGCGGCGGAGGTCCACGACGGCTACGTCTGGGGCCGGGGCGCGGTGGACATGAAGGACTTCGACGCGATGGTGCTCAGCGTCGTCCGTGCGCGGCAGCGGGCCGGGCGCGTGCCGGAGCGCCCGATCACGCTCGCCTTCCTGGCCGACGAGGAGGCCGGCGGCCACCAAGGCTCCGAGCAGGTCGTCCAGGACCTGCGCGACCGGTTCGACGGGATCACCGAGGCCGTCGGTGAGGTCGGCGGCTTCTCCACCACGGTCCGCGGTCGGCGGATGTACCTCATCGAGGCCGCCGAGAAGGGCATGGCCTGGATGCGCCTGACCGCCCGCGGGACCGCCGGGCACGGGTCGATGATCAATCGCGACAACGCCGTCACGCGACTCGCGGCGGCCGTGGCACGGATCGGGGCGCACGAGTGGCCGGTCCAGCTCACGCCGACGATGGAGACGCTGCTCGCGTCGGTCGCCGAGCTCGCCGGCACCGAGGCGACGCCTGACAACGCCGAGGACCTGGTCGCCGAGTTCGGCCCGGCCGCCCGCATGATCGGCGCCACTCTCCGGCACGTCGCCAACCCGACCATGCTGGGCGCGGGCTACAAGGTGAACGTCATCCCGACCGAGGCGATCGCGCACGTCGACGGCCGCTTCCTGCCCGGCCACGACGACGAGTTCTTCGCCACGCTGGCCGAGCTCTGCGGCGAGGGCGTCGACATCGACTTCATCACCAACCAGCGGTCCTGGGAGTCGCCGTACGCCGACACCGCGATCTCGGACGCCATCAGCAGGTCGCTGCTGGCCGAGGACCCCGACGCGCTGGTCGCGCCCTACCTGATGTCGGCCGGCACCGACGCGAAGCACTTCGGCAAGCTCGGGATCCGGACATACGGGTTCGCCCCGCTGCGCCTGCCGGAGGACCTCGACTTCACCGCCCTCTTCCACGGCGTGGACGAGCGGGTGCCGGTCGACGGGCTCGAGTTCGGTGCCCGGGTGTTCGACCGGTTCCTCGATCTCGCCTAGGCGGTCCTGACCGCTCGGATGATCTTGCGCCGCAGGATCACCCGGCGCTTGCCGTCATGGCCGATCCGCACCCGGTCGAGCACCCAGCCGCCCTGCTCCGCGCGCTCGACGAGCAGCTTCCGGACGACGTTGCGGGGGAAGTCGCGCGGATACGTGACCGTGTCGAACTCCCATTCCACTCCGGGGCGGGGCGGGCGGCGGTCGACTGCGGTCATCTGGTTCCTCCTCGTGCCTACTCTGCGGAGACGTCGTCGAGTGCGGCGGCGAGCTCCGGGGGAAGAGTGAGCTCCTCGACGGCGAGGGCCACCCTCAGCTGCTCGGCGGTCCGGGCACCGATGATCGGCGCCGTCACGCCGGGGCGGTCGCGCACCCACGCGAGCGCCACCTGCAGTGGTGCCCAGTCCAGCCCGTCGGCCGCCTTGAGCACCGCTTCCACGATGCCACGGCCCCGGTCGTCCAGGTAGGAGTCGACCCGCCCGGCGAAGTCGCGATCGGCACCGCGGGAGTCCGACGGCGTCCCGGTGCGGTACTTGCCGGTGAGCACGCCGCCCGCCAGCGGCGACCAGGCCAGGAGGCCCATCCCGTTGGCGGCCGCGGCCGGCAGGACGTCGTACTCGATCTCGCGGGCGAGCAGCGAGTACTGCACCTGGGTCGACGCGAGCGTCGCCCGGCCGGGCACGGCCCGCTGCCAGGCGGCGGCCTGCGCGGTCTGCCAGCCGGCGTAGTTCGAGATGCCCACGTAGGACGCCCGGCCCGAGGTGAGCGCGAGGTCGAGGGCGGTCAGGGTCTCCTCGATCGGGGTCTCGTCGGACCAGACGTGGACCTGCCACAGGTCGACGTGGTCGGTGCCGAGCCGCTTCAGCGAGGCGTCGAGCGCGCTCAGCAGGTGGCCGCGAGAGGTGTCGATGGAGCGCTGCCCGCCGCGCCGGGAGATGCCGGCCTTGGTGGCGAGCACGATCTCGTCACGCGCGACGACGTCGCCGATGAGCGCGCCGACCATCGACTCGGCGCGGCCGTCGACGTACCCGGCCGCCGTGTCGACGAGCGTGCCGCCGGCCTCGGCGAAGGCGATGAGCTGGTCGCGGGCCTCGTGCTCGTCGGTGGCTCGACCCCACGTCATCGTGCCGAGTCCCAGGCGGGAGACCTTCAGACCGGTGGCGCCGAGGGAGCGATGCTGCATGGGCGAGAAGATAGTCCCCGTCTCCGGCGGTCAGCCGCGCGGCTCGCGGGTCCTCATCAATTCCTCAGGCTCCGGCCCCTAGGCTCTGTGCCCGACAGCACTGCCGCCGACGCGGCATGCCCATCGGAAAGGCGGCACATGAACTACCTCGAGGCCGTGATCCTCGGCGTCGTGGAGGGCCTCACGGAGTTCCTCCCCGTCTCCAGCACCGGTCACCTGACCATCGCGGAGAAGATGCTCGGGCTGGAGATCGACGACGAGGGCGTGACCGCGTTCACCGCCGTCATCCAGATGGGGGCGATCGCCGCGGTGATCGTCTACTTCTTCAAGGACATCGTCCAGATCGTCGCCGGCTGGTTCCGCGGGCTGGTCAAACCGGAGCTGCGGGGCACGCTCGACCACCGGATGGGGTGGTACGTGATCGTCGGCTCGATCCCGATCGGCATCGTCGGCTTCCTGGCGAAGGACGTCGTCTCCGGACCGCTCCGCTCCCTGTGGTGGGTGGGCATCGGGCTCGTCGTGTGGAGCGGCGTGATGGTGTTCGCAGAACGGGTCGGTCGGCAGACGCGGGGCGAGAAGCGGCTCTCGATGCGGGACGCCATCGTCATCGGCCTGGCCCAGTGCATCGCGCTGATCCCCGGCGTCTCCCGCTCGGGCGCCACCATCTCGACCGGCCTCATGCTCAACCTCGACCGCGTCACCGCGACCCGGCTGAGCTTCTTCCTCTCGATCCCCGCGCTCACCGCGGCCGGCCTCTACGAGCTCAAGGACATCCCCGGCTCTGGCATCGGCCTCGGCCCGACGCTCGTCGGCACGCTGGTCTCCTTCGTCGTCGCGTACGCCGCCGTCGCCTGGCTCCTGAAGTTCGTCGCCCACCACTCGATCGTCGCGTTCGTGCCCTACCGCGTCGTGCTCGGTGGCCTGCTGCTGGTGCTGCTCGCCAGTGGGGTCATCACCGCGACGTAGGGGCTCGCCGCCGTTGGGCGGTGACTGGTCAAGCGTCCGGGCTCGGCTGACGGTCGATGGCTCACCGCCCGGCCCGGCCTACAGCCACCCCGACTTCTTGAAGAAGACCCAGAGCCCGACGACCGACGCCGCCATCAGCAGCAGCGCCCCGGGATAGCCGAACGACCAGCCGAGCTCGGGCATGTGCCGGAAGTTCATGCCGTAGACCCCGGCGATGAAGGTCGGTACGACGACCAGCGCGGCGCCCGCCGAGATCTTGCGCATGTCGTCGTTCTGCTGGACGGAGATCTGCGCCAGGTGTGCCTCGAACGCCGACGACAGCAACGACTCGAGGCCCTCGGCGAGCTCGCTGGCCTGGTTGAGGTGGTCGAGGATGTCGCGGAAGAACGGCTGGATGTCGGGGTCGACCATGGGCACGGCCCCGGTGGAGAAGCCGCGGATCGGCTCCTTGAGCGGGACGACCGCGCGGCGGACCTCCGCCAGCTCTCGCTTGAGGGTGTAGATCCGGGCGGAGTCGCTGGTCCGCTCGGTCGAGAAGACCGACGTCTCGACCTCGTCGACGTCCGTCTGGAGGTCGGCGAGGACGCTCATGTAGCCGTCGACGACCCGGTCCGCGACCGCGTAGACGGCGGCGGACGGACCCTGCGCGAGCTTCCACGGGTCCGCCTCGACGCCGTGCCGTGCGGTCTCCAGGGTCGCCCCGCGGCCGTGCCGGACGGTGATGACGAAGTCCTCGCCGACGAAGAGGTTGATCTCGCCGGTCTCGACCTGGTCGTCGATGTCGACGTACCAGAGCGTCTTGAGGACGAGGAAGATGCTGTCGCCGTACCGCTCGAGCTTGGGCCGCTGGTGCGCGTTGACCGCGTCCTCCACGGCCAGCGGGTGGAGCTCGAAGGCCTCCGCGACCTCGCTGAGCTCCCGCTCGCTCGGGGCGTAGAGACCGAGCCAGACGAAGTCGCCGGGTTCCTTGATGCCGGCCCGCATCTTGTCGTACTCGTGGGGGTGGCACCCGAGATCGACCCGGCGGCCGCCGGAGTAGAGGGCGCTGTCGACGATCACGTGGTCAACGCTATTCCACCGGTGCGCGCTGGCTACGCTGGCGCGCATGGCCACGGTGATCCTCGTCCGACACGGCCGCACGACCGCCAACGCGTCCGGGACGCTGGCGGGCCGGCTCCCAGGCGTCAAGCTGGACGAGGCGGGCGCCGGACAGGCAGTGCGGACCGGGGAGCGGCTCGCCGTGGTCCCGCTCGCCGCCCTCGTCACCAGCCCGCTCGAGCGCTGCCGGCAGACGGCCCGTGAGATCCTCGCCCGCCAGGCGCACGACCCGTCCCGCGTCACGGAGAAGGGTCTGTCCGAGTGCGACTACGGGGAGTGGCAGGGCCGGCCCCTCAAGGAGCTCGCCAAGGAGCCGCTCTGGAAGCTCGTCCAGTCGCAGCCGTCCGCGGCCGTCTTCCCCGGCGGCGAGTCGATGCAGGCCATGCAGGCCCGCGCCGTGGCCGCCGTACGTCGGCACGACGCCCTCGTCGAGGCGGAGCACGGTCCCGGGGCGGTGTGGGCGGCGGTCAGCCATGGGGACGTCATCAAGTCGGTGCTCGCCGACGCGCTGGGGATGCACCTCGACCTCTTCCAGCGGCTCAACGTCGACCCCGCATCGGTCTCGATCATCCGCTACACCGCCTCGCGGCCGTTCGTCCTGGCGACCAACACCCACGCCGGCGACCTGTCCTGGCTGGCGCCACCGAAGAAGGACGGACGCCGCCGGCGGGCGTCCGGAGGACCCTCCGGCGACGCGGCCGTGGGTGGCGGCGCGGGCCCCTCCTAGCACCGCCTAGGGTTGTCGCATGCCGTCCGTCGTCCACAGCTTCGACCCGCCCGAGCGCTTCGTCGCGGGCACCGTCGGCGAGCCGGGCTCGCGCACGTTCTTCCTGCAGGCCAAGTCCGGCCGGCAGATGGTCAGCGTCGCGCTCGAGAAGCAGCAGGTCTCCCTCCTCGCGGAGCGGGTCGACGAGCTGCTCGACGAGGTGACCGGCCTGGCGGAGGGTGTCGTGCCGGCGGTCGCGCCGTACGAGCTCGACGACAACGACCCGCTCGAGCAGCCGATCGAGGAGGAGTTCCGCGCCGGCACCATGACTCTCTCGTGGGACCCGGGCGACGAGCGCGTCGTCATCGAGGTCTTCCCGGTCGACGACGCGGTCGCGTTCGTGTCCGAGACCGAGGAGGGCGAGCAGCAGATCGAGGTCGAGGAGCCCGAGCCGGAGGAGGTGCTGCTCATCCGCATCACCCCCGGACAGGCCCGCGCCTTCGCCAAGCGCGCCCAGCAGGTCGTCTCCGCCGGACGTCCGGACTGCCCGTTCTGCGGTGGACCGGTCGACCCCGCGGGGCATCTGTGCCCGCGGGCCAACGGCTACCGTCGCCGGGATCCCTGAGCGGCGGGTGACGACCGGGTGAGCGCGGAGCTGTGCGAGGGGGACCTGGTCCTGCGCGGACGCGTGCTGCCCGCTTCGAACCTCACGTTCGTGGGCGCCCTCCGCTCGACGTCGGGGGAGGATCTCGAGGTCGTCTACAAGCCGATCCGCGGCGAGCGGCCGCTCTGGGACTTCCCGGAGGGCAACCTGGCCCACCGCGAGGTGGCCGCCTACCTCGTCTCCGAGGCGCTCGGCTGGGACGTCGTGCCCGAGACGTGGTTGCGTGAGGGCCCGCACGGCACCGGCATGGTCCAGCGGTGGTGCCACGTCGACGAGACCCAGGCCGCGGTCACGATCGTCCCCGAGGGCGAGGTCCCGGCCGGCTGGTGCCACGTCTTCGACGGCTACGGGGCCGACGACGAGCCCGTCTCGCTCATCCACGAGGACACCGCGGCACTGCGCCGCATCGCCGTCTTCGACGTCGTCGTCAACAACGCCGACCGCAAGGGCGGACACGTGCTCGAGATGCCCGACGGCCACCGCTACGGGATCGACCACGGCATCTGCTTCCACAGCGAGCCCAAGCTCCGCACCGTGCTGTGGGGCTGGGCGGGCCAGCCGCTGACGGCGCAGGAGCGGGACGGCGTACGCGGGCTCCGGACCCGGCTCGACGGCGACCTCGGTCGCGCGCTCGAGCCCTACCTGTCGGTCTGGGACGTCGAGGCGCTCGCCGACCGCTGCGACGCGCTGCTCGCCCGAGGCGTGCTGCCCCAGCCGGGGACCGGCTGGCCGTCCGTCCCGTGGCCCCCGTTCTGAGGCTTAACAACACCCCGCAAGTAGAGTTCGCGTCATGCGCGCCTGGACCACTCCCGACGTTCCGTCCCTCGCCGTCCGAGGCCCGGAGGTCGCGCTGCACGACACCGCGTCCGGTGCGTTGACCCCGGTGGTCCCACAGGATCCCGACAACACCGCGCGCCTCTACGTCTGCGGCATCACGCCCTACGACGCCACGCACATCGGTCACGCCGCGACGTACGTCGGCTTCGACCTGCTCAACCGGGCCTGGCGCAACGCCGGCCACTCGGTGGTCTACGCGCAGAACGTCACCGACGTCGACGACCCGCTGCTCGAGCGTGCGGACAAGGTCGGCGTCGACTGGGTGGAGCTGGCCGAGCGGGAGACCGAGCTCTTCCGCGAGGACATGGAGGCGCTGCGGGTCCTCGCGCCGACGTACTACACCGGTGCCGTCGAGTCGATCCCGCTCGTCATCGCCCTCATCGAGCGGCTGCAGGCCGCCGGCGCGGTCTACCGGGTCGACGACGACCTCTACTTCTCCGTCACCGCCGACCCCGACTTCGGCGCCGAGTCGAACCTCACCCGCGAGCAGATGCTCGAGATCTTCCCCAACCGGGGCGGCGACCCGGAGCGGGCCGGCAAGAAGGACCCCCTCGACTGCGTGCTGTGGCGCGCCGAGCGACCCGGCGAGCCGTCGTGGCCGTCGCCGTTCGGCCCCGGCCGGCCCGGCTGGCACATCGAGTGCGCGGCGATCGCCCTCGAGCACCTCGGCGGCTCCTTCGACGTCCAGGGCGGCGGGTCCGACCTCGTCTTCCCGCACCACGAGATGTCGGCCGGCCACGTCCACGTCGCCGGCGACGCCTTCGCACGGGTCTACGCCCACGCCGGGATGGTCGCCTACGACGGCGAGAAGATGTCGAAGTCGAAGGGCAACCTGGTCTTCGTCTCGGCGCTGCGCAACAGCGAGATCGACCCGATGGCGATCCGCCTGGTCCTGCTGCGCCACCACTACCGCTCCGACTGGGAGTGGACCGACGCGCAGCTCTTCGACGCGGTCGACACCGTCGGGCAGTGGCGCAGGGCGCTCTCGCTGGGCCGCGGCGCACCCGCCGGCCCGGTCGTTGAGGACGTGCTCGAGGTGCTCGCCGCGGACCTCGACGCCCCGGCGGCGGTCGAGCTCGTCCAGGGCTGGGTCGACGCGACGCTCGGCAGCGACGGCCTCGCCGACACCAGCGACCCCACCGCTGCGGCGACGATCCGCGACCTGCTCGACGCCGCCCTCGGCCTGCGGCTCTGAGCCGGGGCCTGAGCCAGGCTCGGGGCCACGCTCGGGGCCAGGCCGGGGGCCTAGCCGTCTTCCTGGCGGCGTTTGAGGTAGCGCTCGAACTCCCGGGCGATCGCCTCGCCTGACGCCTCGGGAAGATCGGTGGTGTCCCGTGCCTCCTCGAGACCGCGGACGTACTCGGCGACGTCCTCGTCGTCCTCGGCCAGCTCGTTGACGCCGCGCTCCCAGGCCTGCGCGTCCTCGGGCAGGTCGTCGAGCGGGATCGACACCTCCAGCAGCTCCTCCAGGCGCGTGACCAGCGCCAGCGTTGCCTTGGGGCACGGCGGCTGGGCGACGTAGTGCGGCACGGCCGCCCAGTAGGACACCGCCGGCATGTCGATCTGCTCGCAGGCGTCCTGGAAGACGCCGACGATGCCGGTCGGGCCCTCGTACGACGACATCTCCAGCTTGAGCCGGTCGACGATGTCGGGCTCCGTCGCGGTGCCGGAGACCGGGATCGGCCGCGTGTGCGGCGTGTCGGCGAGCAGCGCCCCGAGCGTGACGACGAGCGCACCGCCCAGCTCCTCGACGGCGGCCAGGATCTCGGCGCAGAACTGCCGCCAGCGCATGTTCGGCTCGAGCCCGCGGATCAGGATGACGTCGCGGTCGAGATCCGGGGGAGAGGCGATCGCGATCCTCGTCGTGGGCCAGGTGATCCTGCGCATGCCGCGCTCGTCGCTGCCCGTGTAGGGGCGATTGACCTGGAAGTCGTAGTAGTCCTCGGGATCGATCTCGCCGATGACCCTGGCGCTCCACACCTTCATCAGGTGGTCAATCGTCGCGGAGGCGGAGTCCGCGGCGTCGTTCCAGCCCTCGAACGCGGCGATCACCACCGGGTCCACGAGCTCGGAGGTCTGCTCGATCTCGATCACGCATCCACCCTAGTCGCGCCGGGATTCACCATCGGGGAACGGGCGGTGGAAGGATCGGGTGGCGATATCACCATTCGGCGACCCGGTCCACGAGGTGGACGGCATCCGTAGCCTGGAGTGCGCCGGATCCCTGAGAGGAGCCCCATGACCGAGCCGACGCGTGATCATCGTCCCGATGCGACCGAGGCGCTGCGCGCCACGATGCGCGAGCGGATCATGGTCATCGACGGCGCCATGGGCACCGCCATCCAGCGGGACCGGCCCGACGAGGCCGGCTACCGCGGCGAGCGGTTCAAGGGCCACCAGAGCGACCTGATCGGCAACAACGACCTGCTGACGCTCACCCAGCCGGACATGATCGCGGCCATCCACCGCGAGTACCTCGAGGCGGGCGCCGACATCCTCGAGACCAACACGTTCAACGCCAACGCGGTCTCACTCGCCGACTACGGCCTCGAGGAGCTGGCCTACGAGCTCAACCACGAGTCGGCCCGGCTCGCGCGCCGCGTGGCCGACGAGTTCGCCACGCCCGACAAGCCGCGGTACGTCGCCGGCGCACTCGGACCGACGACGCGGACCGCGAGCATCAGCCCCGACGTCAACGACCCGGGCGCGCGCAACGTGTCGTTCGAGCAGCTGGTGGCGGCGTACACCACGGCGGCCCAGGGCCTCGTCGACGGCGGCGCCGACCTCCTCCTCATCGAGACGATCTTCGACACGCTGAACGCCAAGGCGGCGATCTTCGCGGTCGAGACCCTCTTCGAGACCGAGGGCCGGCGCTGGCCGGTCATCATCTCCGGCACCATCACCGACGCCTCCGGCCGGACCCTGTCCGGCCAGGTCACCGAGGCGTTCTGGGACTCGGTCCGGCACGTCAGGCCCCTCGCGGTCGGCCTCAACTGCGCGCTGGGCGCCAAGGAGATGCGCCCCTACATCGCCGAGGTGGCCCGCCTGGCCGACACGTTCGTGTCGTGCTACCCCAACGCCGGGCTGCCCAACGCCTTCGGCGAGTACGACGAGGGGCCGGCCGAGACCGCCGGCCACCTGCACGACTTCGCCGGTGCGGGGTTCGTCAACATCGTCGGCGGCTGCTGCGGGACGACCCCCGCCCACATCGCCGAGATCGCCAAGGCGGTCGACGGCCTGCCGCCCCGTCAGCCGAGCACCGTGGAGCCGGCCATGCGGCTCTCGGGCCTCGAGCCGTTCACGGTCACCGAGGACAGCCTGTTCGTCAACGTCGGCGAGCGGACCAACATCACCGGCTCCGCGCGGTTCCGCAACCTGATCAAGGCCGGCGACTACGACACCGCCCTCTCGGTCGCCGCGCAGCAGGTCGAGAACGGCGCCCAGGTCATCGACGTCAACATGGACGAGGGCATGATCGACGGCGTCGCCGCGATGGACCGCTTCCTCAAGCTGGTCGCGTCCGAGCCGGACATCAGCCGCGTCCCGGTGATGATCGACTCCTCCAAGTGGGAGGTCATCGAGGCGGGCCTGCGCAACGTCCAGGGCAAGCCGATCGTCAACTCGATCTCCCTCAAGGAGGGCGAGGAGAAGTTCGTCGCGCAGGCGCGCCTGTGCCGCAAGTACGGCGCGGCGGCCGTGGTGATGGCGTTCGACGAGGACGGCCAGGCCGACAACCTCCAGCGCCGCCAGCAGATCTGCCAGCGCGCCTACGACATCCTCACCCAGCAGGTCGGGTTCCCGGCCGAGGACATCATCTTCGACCCCAACGTGTTCGCGGTCGCGACCGGCATCGAGGAGCACGCCACCTACGGCGTCGACTTCATCGAGGCGGTCCGCTGGATCAAGCAGAACCTGCCCGGCGCCAAGGTGTCGGGCGGAATCTCCAACGTGAGCTTCTCGTTCCGCGGCAACAACCCGGTCCGCGAGGCGATCCACGCGGTGTTCCTGTTCCACGCGATCGAGGCCGGCCTCGACATGGGCATCGTCAACGCCGGCGCCCTGGTCACCTACGACCAGATCGACCCTGAGCTGCGCGACGCCATCGAGGACGTCGTCCTCAACCGCACCGACGACTCGCTGGCCGCCACGGAGCGCCTGCTGGGCCTGGCCGAGCAGCACCGGGGGAGCGGCGAGCAGCAGGAGGCGGCGGCCGAGGAGTGGCGCGACCTGCCGGTCGGCGAGCGGATCACCCACGCCCTGGTGAAGGGCATCGACGGGTTCGTCGAGGACGACACCGAGGAGCTGCGCCAGGAGATCGCCGCGCGCGGCGGCCGCCCGATCGAGGTCATCGAGGGCCCGCTGATGGACGGCATGAACGTCGTCGGCGACCTGTTCGGCGCCGGCAAGATGTTCCTTCCCCAGGTCGTCAAGAGCGCCCGCGTCATGAAGAAGGCGGTCGCCTACCTCATCCCGTTCATCGGGGAGGAGAAGGCGACCAACCCCCAGCTGGCGACCCAGAAGGAGTCGAACGGCACCATCGTCATGGCGACGGTGAAGGGCGACGTCCACGACATCGGCAAGAACATCGTCGGCGTCGTGCTCCAGTGCAACAACTACGACGTCGTCGACCTCGGCGTCATGGTGCCTGCTCAGAAGATCCTCGACACCGCCGAGGAGGTCGACGCCGACATCATCGGCCTCTCGGGCCTCATCACGCCGTCGCTGGACGAGATGGTCAACTTCGCCTCCGAGATGCAGCGGGTCGGCCTTGACATCCCGCTGCTCATCGGCGGCGCGACGACCTCCCGGGCGCACACGGCGGTCAAGATCGACCGGGCGTACGACGGCCCGGTGGTGTGGGTCAAGGACGCGTCCCGGTCCGTCCCGACCGCCGCGGCGCTGCTCAGCGCCGAGCGGCGTCCGGCCCTGATGGCCGAGGTCAAGGCCGACTACGACGCGCTGCGGGCCCGGCACGCGCAGAAGTCCGAGCGGCCCTCGCTGACCTTCGAGAAGGCCAAGGCCAACGCGACGCCGATCGACTGGTCGTCGTACGTCCCGCCGGTGCCGAAGACGCCCGGTGTGCACACGCTCTCCGACTACGACCTGGCCGAGCTGCGGGAGTTCATCGACTGGCAGCCGTTCTTCAACTCCTGGGAGATGAAGGGCAAGTTCCCCGACATCCTCAACAGCCCCACCCACGGTGAGGCCGCCACGAAGCTCTACGAGGACGCCCAGGCGATGCTCGACACGATGATCGCGGAGAAGTGGGTGAGCGCCCACGGCGTCTACGGTCTCTTCCCGGCCGCCTCGACCGGCGAGGACGTCATCGTCTATGAGGACGACCGTGCCACGGAGCGAGCCCGCCTATTCGCACTGCGCCAGCAGGGCGAGCACCGCGAGGGGATCCCGAACCGGTCGCTGGCCGACTACGTCGCACCGGTAGACGCCGGTCTCGAGGACTGGGTCGGGGCCTTCGCCGTGACAGCCGGCATCGGGCTGCCCGAGAAGGTCAAGGAGTTCAAGGACGCCCTCGACGACTACTCGGCGATCCTGCTGGAGTCGCTCGCCGACCGGCTGGCGGAGGCGTTCGCCGAGCGCCTGCACCAGCGGGTGCGCACGGAGTTCTGGGGCTACGTCTCCGAGCCCGACAAGACGAACGACGACCTCATCGCCGAGCGCTACCAGGGCATCCGGCCGGCGCCGGGCTACCCGGCCTGCCCGGAGCACACCGAGAAGCGCACCATCTGGCAGCTGCTCGACGTGGAGGCCGCGACCGGCATCGAGCTGACCGAGAGCATGGCGATGTGGCCCGGCGCCTCGGTCTCGGGCGTCTACTACAGCCACCCGCAGTCGCAGTACTTCGTCGTCGGCCGGATCGGCCGCGACCAGGTCGCCGACTACGCGGCCCGCAAGGGCTGGACGCAGGCGGAGGCCGAGCGGTGGCTGTCGCCCAACCTCGGCTACGACCCGGAGGACTGATGCCGGCACAGGCCGAGGTCGGACCGGAGCAGTCCGCGAAACCGCCCGCCGCCGTCCTCTGGGACATGGACGGGACCCTCTGCGACACCGAGCCGTACTGGATCGAGACCGAGTTCGCGCTCGCGGAGCGGTTCGGCGCCGAGTGGAGCAAGGCCGACGCGCTCGAGCTCGTCGGCAACGACCTGCTCGAGTCGGGCCGCTACATCCAGCGGCGGATGGGTCTGGCGATCTCTCCCGAGGAGATCGTCGAGCTCCTGCTCGACGGCGTCGTCGAGCGGATCGAGCGCGCGATCCCGTGGCGCCCCGGGGCCCGCCAGCTGCTGGACTCGCTGCACGAGGCAGGCGTGCGCTGTGCCCTGGTCACGATGTCGTGGCAGCGCTTCGTGGCGCCGGTCCTGCGGCAGCTCCCGCCGGAGACCTTCCACGTCGTCGTGACCGGCGACCAGGTCGCGTTCGGCAAGCCGCACCCCGAGCCCTACGAGACGGCGGCCGCGGCCCTGGGCGTCGCTCCCGGCGACTGCCTGGCCATCGAGGACTCCAACACCGGCGCGAAGTCGGCGGAGGCAGCCGGCTGCACGGTGCTCGTCGTCGAGAACCACGTCCCGGTGCTCGAGGGGCCGCGCCGCGTCTTCCGCGACACGCTGGAGGGGCTCACCGCCGACGATCTGGGAGCCCTCCTGCTGCGCTGAGCGGCGGTCGGGCATATCCTCTCCACTGAGCCTGTTCCTCAGGCGCACCCGACCAGGGGCTCACAAGGCCAGGAGCCGCGTTCTCGCGGCCGCTCGTCGGGACCATTGCTCGACAGCCCGCACGGGCGACGTCGTCGCGAGGAGTTCGGACCCCGTCGACGACGGGACAACGCAGACGTCACGCGTTCGCGTGACACAGGAGGAGTTCGCTTGGCCGCTCAGGGTCAGCGCCAGTCCGGCCGTACGCGGTCCGGCCAAGGCCGTCAGGCACAGGGCCGCGGCCGGCGCCAGCACGACGACGCCGGTCTCATCCCCGTGCTCGCCAAGGCGGTGCGCGAGGTCGAGTCCGGGGTGCAGCGCGGTCGCTCGGAGCGCACGCGGTTCCAGGTCGTCGCGCTGCTGGTCCGCGAGGAGCGCGCCCGGCTCAAGGCCGACCCCGACCTCTCCGAGAACTCACGTGCCGCCGAGCTGAAGCGGCTCGACGGCATCGCGAGCATCCTCGCCCAGACGGCGGCGCGTGACACCTCTCTGTTCGCGCTGCTCGCGGAGGACGCGGAGCAGACCGACGGGACGGTGCGGCTCAAGCGCGAGCTCCAGCTCGCCGCCGGGCTCGAGCCGGACCCGGAGCCCCGGGAGCCGGTCAGGCAGTTCTCGTCCGTCGTACGGACCGAGCGCCAGGTGGTGCCGCAGTCGGTGGCGCGCGCCCAGCTCATCACCCCGTTCATGGCGCCCGACTTCACGGCCGCCCCGCCGCGCGCCGAGTCCCGCCGCCTCGTCGGGTGGGAGCTCATCGGCCCTCTGCTCAACTCCTTCGAGCACCCGGCTCCCGGCGTCTCCTCGTGCATGGAGCTGCCGACCTCGCGCCCGTCCGTCCTGCTCCCGCCCGGGATGTCGCTCATGGGCCACCAGTCGCAGCTGATCGCCTCGGTGGCCGAGGGACACCGCACGTTCCTGCTGGCGGACGAGCCGGGCCTCGGCAAGACGGCCCAGTCGCTGCTCGCCGCCCAGGCGGCCGACGCGTACCCCCTCCTCGTCGTCGTGCCCAACGTCGTCAAGACCAACTGGGCCCGCGAGGCGAGCCGCTGGACGCCCACCAAGACCGTCAGCGTGGTGCACGGCGACGGCGACGACGTCGACGGGTTCGCCGACATCATCGTGCTCAACTACGAGATCCTCGACCGCCACGTCGGGTGGATCGGCGACCACGGCTTCCGCGGGATGATCGTCGACGAGGCGCACTTCATCAAGAACAAGAAATCTCAGCGCTCCCAGCACGTGCTCGAGATCGCCGAGCGGGTCCGCCAGCGGGTGGCCCGGCCGCTCATGATGGCGCTGACCGGGACGCCGCTCATCAACGACGTCGAGGACTTCCTGACGATCTGGCAGTTCCTCGGCTGGGTCACCGACAAGTCGCCGCGGCCGGCGTTGATGGCGAAGCTCGAGGAGACGGGGATGACACCCGCCGACTTCGGCTTCTACCCCGCCGCCCGCCAGGCGGTCGTCGACATGGGCATCGTGCGCCGTCGCAAGGTCGACGTCGCCGCCGACATCCCCGCCCGGCGCATCGCCGACCTGCCCGTCGAGCTCGACGACGCCGACAGCCGCTCCATCAAGTCCGCGGAGCGCGAGCTCGCCGTCCGTCTGGTCAAGCGCTACGACTCCGCGATCGAGGCACGCCGGGAGCACCGGGGCGTCGAGGTCGACGGCATCGACCACGAGCTCGTACGGCGGGTCGCCGGCTGGGAGCTCTCCGACGGCGACGACTCGACGGCCGGCGACAACATCTTCGCCATGGTGCGCCGCATCGGCCAGGCCAAGGCCGGGCTGGCCGCCGACTACGCGGCCCAGCTCGTCCGCAGCGCCGGCAAGGTGGTGTTCTTCGCCAAGCACCTCGACGTCATGGATGCCGCCGGCGCGGTCTTCGCCAAGCGCGACATCCGCTACACCGAGATCCGTGGCGACCAGAGCTCCTCGGCGCGGACGAAGGCCATCGACGCGTTCGTCAAGGACCCCGAGGTCGGCGTGATCGTCTGCTCGCTCACGGCTGCCGGCGTCGGCATCAACCTCCAGGTGGCGTCCGACGTCGTCCTCGCCGAGCTCTCGTGGACCGACGCAGAGCAGACCCAGGCGATCGACCGCGTCCACCGCATCGGCCAGACCGAGCCCGTCACCGCCTGGCGGATCATCGCCGCCCAGACGATCGACGCCCGGATCGCCGAGCTCATCGACAGCAAGGCCGGCCTGGCCGCCGTGGCGCTCGACGGTGCGACCGAGGAGCAGGTCACCACGACCGACATCCGGCTCGAGGCGCTCGTCACCCTGCTCACCGAGGCGCTCGTGGCCCGGGGGGACGCCTCCGCCGAGCGGTGAGCCATCAACCGTTGGTGCGGGCGGTTCGGTTGACCACTCACCGCCCACCCGGCGCAAAACGAAAAAGACCTACGACGCCATCTCGATCAGCGTGCGGACGGTGTTGAGGTTGCGCGCGGTGGTCGGGATCTTGCCGAGCGCCCGCAACAGCTGGGCGTCCTTGAGCTGGGCCCGGCCGGCGCCGGCGGCGTAGCGCAGGTGCAGCTCGCGTCCGACGACCTGCCACCGGTCGTCGCCTGTGGGTACGGCGGCCGCTGCCTCCACCGCCTCCGCGGTCGGGGCGGACAGCATGAAGGAGATGTAGGAGTACTTCGGCTCGAGCACCTCGAAGGGATGGGCGTCGAGCGCGGCGACCATCTCGTCGCGGGTCCGCGAGATGGCCTCGCGGAAGTAGCCGAACCGCTCCTGGATCGTCGACTCGAGGGCCCGGTCGAACGCGTCCGGGTCGCCGGGCACGTCGGCGACGAGGTTGCCCGAGGCGATGTAGGTCGCGACGTCGCTCGCGCCGAGGTCGGCGGCGATCGCCTTGAGGTCGCTCATCGGCAGCTTGGCGCCGCCCACGTTGACGGCCCGGATGAGGACCACCCGTCGGGTCACGGCGCCGGCGCCGGGTTCGCGCTCGCGAGCGCCGCGGTCGCAGAGGGCAGCGGGGGAGGTGTACCGCCGAACGCCGGACACAGGCTCTGGTGCGAGCACCAGGCGCAGAGCCGGCCGGGGTTGGGGCGCCAGTCGCCGGACTCCTGAGCGCGCCGGATGGCCTCCCAGATGGCCTCCACCTTGCGCTCGGTCGCGCGCAGGTCGCCCTCGTCCGGCTGGTAGCGCAGGATCTCGCCGTTGCCGAGGTAGATCAGCTGCAGCATCGTCGGTACGACGCCACGGGTCCGCCACAGCACGAGGGCGTAGATCTTGAGCTGGAACAGCGCCTTGGCCTCGAACATCTCGCCGGGGGACCGGCCGCTCTTGTAGTCGACGATCCGGACCTCGCCGGTCGGCGCGATGTCGAGACGGTCGATGAAGCCCCGGAGCAGCAGCTTGGAGTCGAGCACGGCCTCGACGTAGAGCTCGCGCTCCGCCGGCTCGAGCCTGGTCGGGTCCTCGAGCGTGAAGTAGCGCTCGATCACGTCGCGGCACGAGGCCAGCCAGCGGCCGAGCTCGTCGGCCTCGCCGAAGAGCTCGGCGATCTCGGGCTCCGCCTCCCGCAGGCCGTCCCAGGCCGGCCTCAGCAGGTCGTGCGCCCTGACGACGGTCCGGTCGGCGGCCGGCAGGTCGAAGAGCTCCTCGAGCACCTTGTGCACCACCGTGCCGCGGACCGCGTCCACCGAGGGCGGCTCCGGGAGCTTGTCGATGGTGCGGAAGCGGTAGAGCAGCGGGCAGGCGAGGAAGTCGCCGGCCCGGCTCGGCGAGAGAGCGCCCAGCACGTCGACGCCGTCCACCGGGGTGGACAGCTCCTCGGCGGGGGAGACGCTCGTGGTGCTCATGACCAGCACCCTAGGCGAGCCCGGGGACAACCGAGCGCAACCGGCTCGGGGTGTGCCGGGTCCGGCGGTCGTCGTCCCGATAGGCTCGCTGCGTGTCGTCGCCCTCCCAGATGCCCGGGCCGGGCTCCGAGCCCACGCCGCGCCCGCCGGGCACGTTCAAGGTCGGCACGCTCGCCGGCGCCGACGTCCTGGTGTCGAGCTCGTGGTTCCTGGTCGCCGGGATGATCGCGATCCTCGTCGCCCCACGTGTCGACGAGGTCGAGCCGGGCCTCGGCGCGTGGAAGTACGTCGCCGGGCTCGCGTTCGCCGTCATCCTCTACGGCTCCGTGCTGCTGCACGAGGCGTCGCACGCCGCCGTGGCCCGCCACTACGGCTACCCGGTCAGCTCCATCACCATCCACTTCCTCGGCGGCGCCACCGCGATCGAGGGCGAGGCACGCCGGCCGCGCGAGGAGTTCTGGATCGCGGTCGTCGGCCCACTCACGTCGCTGGCCATCGGGGGAGTGGGCGTCGCGCTGCACGCCCTCGAGCCCACCGGGCTCCTGCTGATGGCGGTCGAGGGCCTCGCCTGGGCCAACCTGTTCGTCGGCGTCCTCAACCTGGTGCCCGGCCTGCCGCTCGACGGCGGCCGGGTCCTCAAGTCGGCCGTCTGGGGGATCACCCGCAACGTCCACCGCGGCACGATCGCCGCCGGCTGGATGGGGCGCGTCGTGGCCGTGCTCGTCCTGTTCTGGCCGATGTTCCAGAGCGACGTCCTCGGCTGGCGGGTCGGCATCTTCGACTACGTCTTCGCGTTCATCGTCGCCATGTTCCTGTGGAGCGGAGCGTCCGCGGCCATGGCGTCCGCACGGCTCCGGAGCCGGCTGCCGATGCTGGTGGCACGCAAGCTGGCCCGGCGTACGCTCGCCGTCCCGGACGACCTGCCGCTGGCCGAGGCCGTACGCCGTGCCCAGGAGGCGCAGGCCGGCAGCATCGTGACCGTCACCAGCGACGGACGGCCGGTGGGCGTCGTCAACGAGGCCGCGCTGCTCGCGACCCCGGAGGACCGGCGGCCGTGGGTCGCCACGTCGAGCGTGGCTCGCACGCTGACCGCCGGCCTGGCCCTCCCCGCCGACATCGACGGCGAGCAGCTCATCCAGGCGATCACCCAGACACCGGCCGCGGAGTACCTGCTCATCGAGCCCGACGGCTCGATCTACGGGGTGCTGTCGACGGCCGACGTGGATGCGGCATTCCGCGCCGGCGGCAACTAGATTCCGGGGTCATGCCGGAGACCCCTGACACGCCAGGCGCGACGAGCGACGTCCCCCAGGAGGCGTGGTCGGGCGTCCACCGCGGCCCGCTGCGGGCCGGCGAGTGGGTCCGGCTGACCGACGCCAAGGGACGCAAGCACAACTTCGAGCTCGTCCCCGGCAAGCGGTTCTTCTCCAACAAGGGCCACCTCGACCACGACGAGCTCATCGGCCGTGAGGAGGGCTTCACGGTCACGTCCTCGGTCGGCGGGGAGTACCTCGTCTTCCGCCCGCTGCTCAGCGAGTTCGTCGTGTCCATGCCGCGGGGCGCGGCCGTGGTGTACCCGAAGGACGCCGCCCAGATCGTCGCGCTGGCCGACATCTTCCCGGGTGCGCACGTCGTCGAGGCCGGCGTCGGCTCCGGCGCGCTCACCTGCTCCCTGGTCCGCGCGGTCGGGCCCTACGGCCGGGTCCTGTCGTTCGAGCGGCGCGAGGAGTTCGCCGACGTCGCCCGCAAGAACGTCACCCAGTTCTTCGGTGCCGAGCCGCCGTCTTGGACGCTCACGCTCGGCGATCTCGCCGAGGAGCTGCCCGCGACCGGGGCGCGGTGCGACCGGCTGATCCTCGACATGCTGGCGCCGTGGGAGTGTGTCGACGCGGCGGGCGACGCGCTGCGCGCCGGCGGCATCCTGTGCGCGTACGTCGCCACGACGACCCAGCTCTCCCGGTTCGTCGAGACCGTCCGCGTCCACGGCGGCTTCACCGAGCCGCAGGCCTGGGAGTCGCTCGTGCGCGACTGGCACGTGGAGGGCCTCGCGGTCCGGCCCGGCCACAAGATGATCGGGCACACCGCCTTCCTCGTGACCGCCCGGCGACTCGCGCCTGGGGAGCGGCCCCCGCGCAAGACCCGGCGCCCGGCGCCGGGCGCCTACGGCCCGGACTACACCGGACCCCGGCCGGCGGACGCCCCGGTCGCCGTACCGCCGCCGGACGAGACGCCGGAGGACTGATCACCGGTGACGTGGGTACCTCAGCCTTCCGGCTGATCCCGGCCCGTGTCCGAATGGTGACGACACTGCGGAATCTCCACTTCCGTAGCCCTCGCCCGCGGGTAGGGTCGAGGTGCACAGGAGGTGGCGCAGATGTCGACATCCGATGGTTTCTCTGCAGCGAGCGGGCGTGACCGCCACGAGCTGGAGGGTCAGGTGCGGTTCCTCGAGGCCGAGGTCCGCGACCTGAGGCAGCGCCTGGGCGAGGTGCCCGGGCAGTCCCGTGGGCTCGAGCTCCGGCTCGCCGACGCACAACGCTCGCTCGCGGCCGTGACGGCCCAGAACGACCGGCTGGCCCAGACCTTGCGCGAGGCGCGCGACCAGATCCTGAAGCTCAAGGAGGAGGTCGACCGGCTCGCCCAGCCGCCGGCCGGCTTCGGCACGTTCATCGCCCGCAACGACGACGACACGATCGACGTGTTCACCGGCGGACGCAAGCTGCGGGTCAACGTCTCTCCCAACGTCGACCTGGACGCTCTCCACCGCGGCCAGGAGGTCATGCTCAACGAGGCGCTCAACGTCGTCGACGCGCTCGACTACGAGACGGTCGGCGAGGTCGTGATGCTCAAGGAGCTCCTCGCCGACGGCGAGCGTGCGCTCGTCATCGCCAACGCCGACGAGGAGCGCGTCGTGCGGCTGGCGAAGCCGCTGCTCGACGACCCGCTGCGCGCCGGCGACTCACTGCTGCTGGAGCCGCGCTCGGGCTATGTCTACGAGAAGGTCCCGAAGTCGGAGGTCGAGGAGCTCGTCCTCGAGGAGGTCCCCGACATCGCCTACGAGTCGATCGGTGGCCTCGGCAACCAGATCGAGGCGATCCAGGACGCGGTCGAGCTTCCCTACCTCTACCCGGAGCTCTTCAAGGAGCACCAGCTCAAGCCGCCCAAGGGCGTGCTGCTCTACGGTCCTCCGGGCTGCGGCAAGACGCTCATCGCCAAGGCGGTCGCCAACTCGCTGGCCAAGAAGGTCGCCGAGCGCACGGGCGCCGAGGGGAAGTCCTACTTCCTCAACATCAAGGGCCCCGAGCTCCTCAACAAGTACGTCGGCGAGACGGAGCGGCACATCCGCCTGGTGTTCCAGCGGGCGCGTGAGAAGGCGTCCGCCGGCACGCCCGTGATCGTGTTCTTCGACGAGATGGACTCGCTGTTCCGCACCCGCGGCACGGGCGTGTCCTCCGACGTGGAGAACACGATCGTCCCCCAGCTGCTGTCGGAGATCGATGGCGTCGAGGCGCTGGAGAACGTCCTGGTCATCGGCGCCTCCAACCGCGAGGACATGATCGACCCGGCCATCCTGCGTCCCGGGCGCCTCGACGTGAAGATCAAGATCGAGCGTCCCGACGCCGAGGGCGCCCGCGACATCTTCAGCAAGTACCTCACGTCCGACCTGCCGCTGCACCCCGACGACCTCACCGAGTTCGGCGGCTCCACCCAGGCGACCGTCGAGGCCATGATCCGGGCGACCGTCGAGCGGATGTACCAGGAGTCCGAGGAGAACCGCTTCCTCGAGGTCACCTACGCCAACGGCGACAAGGAGGTCCTCTACTTCAAGGACTTCAACTCGGGCGCGATGATCCAGAACATCGTCGACCGGGCGAAGAAGATGGCGATCAAGGCCTTCCTCGACGCCGACGCCGACGACAGCCAGAAGGGCCTGCGCGTCAGCCACCTGCTGCAGGCCTGCGTCGACGAGTTCAAGGAGAACGAGGACCTGCCCAACACGACCAACCCCGACGACTGGGCCCGCATCTCCGGCAAGAAGGGCGAGCGGATCGTCTTCATCCGCACCCTCATCACCGGCAAGCAGGGCACCGAGCCGGGTCGGTCGATCGACACCGTCTCCAACACCGGGCAGTACCTCTAGCCCACGCCGAACCACCCGAAAACGGTGGCTCCTGCGCACGCGCGCCGGAGCAGGATGAGCCATTCCGGCCCAGGAGGCAGCCATGTGGTTCATCGGGATGTTCATCATCATCAGCGCCGTCTTCGCGTTCCTCGCGTGGAGGATGGATCAGAAGCACAAGACGTCGGTCGACATGGGCTACCACGCCGGCGTCGACAAGCAGATCGCCGAGACGGTGTTCGGCGACGACCGGTGGGACCGCGGCCCGGGCGGCGAGCTGCGGCCATGACGCCGATGCGCGCGACGTCCTGACGCGTGGCCGGCGTGGACCCGCGAGCCGACGCTCTGGAGCGCGCCCACCGGCACGCCGTGGACTGGCTGTCGTCGCTCGTCAAGCGCCCGGTCCCGCCCTCGGCGACCGCCGACGAGGTGGCCGACGCGCTCGGCCGCGAGCTTCCGGACGGCCCCACCGACCCGGGTGAGGTCGTCGACCTGATGGCCGGCGCCTGCGAGGCCGGCCTCACGGCGATGCCGTCGGGTCGGTTCTACGGGATGGTCATCGGCGGCAGCGCCCCCGCCGCGCTCGCGGCGGACTGGCTGGTCGCCGCCTGGGACCAGAACAGCGCGATGCGAGCTCTGACACCGGCGACCGCAGCCCTCGAGGAGGTCGCGGCCGCGTGGCTGCTCGACCTCCTCGGCCTCCCCGCCGACGCCGCGGTCGGGTTCCCGACGAGCGCGACCACGGCGAACCTGACCTGCCTGCTCGCCGCGCGCGACCGGGTGCTGCGCGAGGCCGGATGGGACGCGGCCACCCAGGGCCTGACCGGTGCGCCGCGGGTGCGGGTGCTGGTGGGCGCCGAGGTGCACGAGAGCGTGCTCTACGCGCTGCGCTACCTCGGGCTCGGCGCCCCGGAGACGGTTCCGGCCGACCGGCAGGGCAGGCTCGACCCGGACGCCCTCGTCGCCGCCCTGCGCCCGGGCGAGCCGACGATCGTCGTCCTCCAGGCGGGCAACGTCCACTCCGGCGCCTTCGACCCGTTCGGTCCGGCGATCGCGGCCGCGCAGGCAGCGGGCGCCTGGGTGCACGTGGACGGCGCGTTCGGGCTGTTCGCCGCGGCGGCGCCGAGCCTGCGGCACCTGACCGCCGGGATGGAGGACGCCGACTCGTGGACGACCGACGCGCACAAGACGCTCAACGTCCCCTACGACTGCGGGATCGCTGTCGTGCGCGACGCCGCGGCGCTCCGCGCGGTGACCGGCAAGACGGGTGACTACCTGCCGTTCGGGGCCGTCGCCGAGCCGACCGACCGCGTCCCCGAGCTCTCCCGCCGGGCGCGCGGCGTCCCGGTCTGGGCGGTGCTCCGCTCGCTGGGGCGCAGCGGCGTCGCTGACCTGCTCGAGGGGTTCTGCCGCCACGCGTCGCTGACCTGCTCGAGGGGTTCTGCCGCCACGCGTCCCGGTTCGCCGACGGCATCCGCACGCTCCCGGGTGCCGAGATCCTCAACAACGTCGTCTACACGCAGGTGTGCGTGGCGTTCGGCGACGACGAGCGGACGCAGGCCGTCACCCGGGCGGTCCTCGCCGACGGCACGGCTTGGATGTCCGGCTCGCGCTGGCGCGGCCGTGCGGTCCTCCGGGTCTCGGTCAGCAACTGGTCCACCACCGACGACGACGTACGCCGGGCCCTGGACGCCCTCACCCGAGCGGCTGCGTCCGTCTGAGCCGTGAGGGCGCCGCCGCGGTCACAGCGCGCGGCCGAGCAGCAGGCTGCCCGCGTCCTCGACCAGGGTCTCGAACCCGAGGTGCCGGTAGAAGCCGATCGCGCGCTCGTTGGCGCGGGCGACGCCCAGATGGACCCCGCGCGCGCCCTCCACCGCGAAGCGGGCCAGGATCCGGTCCATCAGCAGCCGGCCGACGCCACCGCCCTGCGCCCGGGGGAGCAGGTCGATGTGGAGGTGGGCGGGGTAGGCGCTCACGACCCGGTCCGGCGCGAGCGGGGGATCGTGGATGAGCCGCCGCAGCCGGTCGTCGGGGGACCGTACGTGTGCGCCCGGGTCCGGGTGGGTGGCTCGCAGTGCCGGCCACCAGCCGGCCTCGCAGGCGGCCTCGAACGCCCTGGTGTCGGCGGCCCCGAGGACGTAGCCCGCGACGCCCTGCTCGTCCACGGCGACGTAGCCGAGACCCTCGGGGAGCGCGAGGTAGGGGCCGGCGTAGACGGCCCCCAGCAGGACCGGGTCCGTGTAGAGCGGCGTGGCGTCGGCGCCGGAGTCGCCCGTGCGCAGGCAGATGTCGTAGCAGTCAGCCCGGTCCTCCGGTCCCGCCTCACGCATCCGGAGCGCCACCTCAGGCCGCCTCGGTCACGTCCGCCACCGTCGCGCCGAGCGCCTCCAACAGCTCGCCGGCGTCGACGGTGAGTCCCACGCCGTGGGCGCCCCCGCCGATCGAGATCGTGCCCGCGACCAGCGTGTCGGCGACCACCGGCCAGCTCGTCGAGGCGCCCAGCGGCGTGATGGTGCCGCGCTCGTAGCCGGTCACCTCGAGCGCGACGTCGGCGGGCGGCATGGACAGCCGGTTCACGCCGAGCAGCGCGCGCAGCTTCGGCCAGGCGATCTCGCGCCCGCCCGGCACGAGGACGAACCGGTAGTCGCCGTCGGACACGCGGACGACCATCGTCTTGACCAGCTGGCGCGGCTCGATCCCGCGCGCAGCCGCGGCCTCCTCCAGGGACCTGACCGGTCCGTGGCGGGTCACCTCGAAGGAGAGCCCGAGCTGCTCGGCCGCGGCGGCCGCCCGGGCCGCGCCATCACTCGTCATGCCGCCAGTCTGCCGGGCCGTGCCGTCAGACGTCGCGCAGGAACCACACCTTCGCCATGTTGAACACGCCGAAACAGGCCAGCCCGATGGCCACCGCCAGGAGCAGGTAGGGGCCCGCGGGCGCGTCGCGCAGGGTCGTGAGCGCCTCGTCCAGACCGCCCGACTTCTTCGGGTCGTGGGTCGCGGCCGCCCACACGACGAGTCCACCGACGATGCCGAAGGCGATCCCGCGGGCGACGTACCCGGTCCGGGCCAGGGTCGAGATGACCTTGCCGGCGGTACCCGTCCGCCCGTCCACGTCGATCTGCTTGCGCCAGAAGTCGGTGAAGCCGCCGATGATGCTGCAGATGCCGTAGACCACGAGGCCGACCCCGATCGCACCGACCAGGAAGGGGCCGTACGGCAGGTCGAGCACCTTCGCCGTGAACCCTTCCTCGCGGGAGCTGCTCGACCCGCTGGAGCCCGCGCCGTTCACGGCGATCCTGGCGGCGGTGAAGCCGAGGGCGCCGAAGACGACGGCGCGACCGGCGGACGCGGCCCGGCCACCGACCCTCTTCAGCCCGTGCTGGTCGCGGTGGCCGCCGATCGTCTGGCACAGCTCCCACACGACCAGCGCCGCGAACCCACCCGCGACGATCCAGAGGAGCACACCGCCGAGCGGCTGCTGCGACAGCTGTGCGAGCGCACCCTGGCCCGAGACCGACTCGTCGGGCCTCCCGAAGGCGAGCTGCACCGTGAGCCACGCGATCAGCAGGTAGACGAGCCCGTAGCCCGCGAATCCGAGCCGCGCGGTCCACGCGATCGCCGGGTGGTCCTTGGCATCGTCGGCCGCCTGCGTGGCCACCCTGCTGGTCATGTTCGTCATCGCCCCTCCGGGCTCTCGATACCCGCTCGGACCTCCGACGACACGTCGCTCCGGCGACAGGCGCTTCCGGCCACCTCGGCGGCGTAGGCTCGATCGCATGAGCGTGCGACGGGTGATGGGGACCGAGGTCGAGTACGGCATCTCGGTGCAGGGCCAGCCGCTGGCCAACCCGATGGTCGCCTCGTCCCAGGTGGTCAACGCCTACGCGAGCGCCACCCTCAAGGCGCGCCGGGCCCGCTGGGACTTCGAGGAGGAGTCGCCGCTGCGCGATGCGCGCGGGTTCGACATGTCGCGCAGCGTCGCCGACCCCAGCCAGCTCACCGACGAGGACCTCGGGCTCGCGAACGTCATCCTGACCAACGGCGCCAGGCTCTACGTCGACCACGCCCACCCGGAGTACTCCACGCCGGAGGTCACCACACCGCTCGACGCGGTGCGGTTCGACAAGGCGGGGGAGCGGATCATGCTCGACGCGACCAGGCTCGCGCTGCAGCTGCCGACCGCACCGGCGATCACGCTCTACAAGAACAACACCGACAACAAGGGCGCCTCCTACGGCGCCCACGAGAACTACCTCATGCGGCGCTCGACCCCGTTCGCCGACATCGTCAAGCACCTGACGCCGTTCTTCGTGAGCCGCCAGGTCATCACCGGCGCCGGCCGGGTCGGGATCGGCCAGGACGGCCGCCGGCACGGGTTCCAGATCAGCCAGCGCGCGGACTTCTTCGAGGTCGAGGTCGGCCTGGAGACGACGTTGAAGCGGCCGATCATCAACACCCGCGACGAGCCGCACGCCGACCCGGACAAGTACCGCCGGCTGCACGTGATCATCGGCGACGCGAACCTCGCCGAGATCTCGACGTACCTCAAGATCGGCACCACGTCCCTGGTGCTCGCCATGATCGAGGACCGCTTCCTCGGCCGCGACCTGAGTGTCGACGGACCGGTCGCCGCCCTCCGCGCCGTCTCGCACGACGCGTCGCTGAAGCAGACGGTCACTCTCCACGACGGCCGGAGGCTGACCGGCGTGCAGCTGCAGCTGGAGTACCTCGACCTGGCGAAGAAGTACGTCGAGGACCGCTACGGCTCCGACGCCGACCCGCAGACCGTCGACGTGCTGGCGCGCTGGGAGTCGGTGCTCGACCGGCTCGAGCGAGACCCGATGCTGTGCGCCTCCGAGCTGGACTGGGTCGCCAAGCTCAAGCTGCTCGAGTCCTACCGCGACCGCGACGGACTCGACTGGGACGACGCCAAGCTGCACCTCATCGACCTGCAGTACTCCGACATCCGGCCCGAGAAAGGCCTCTACCACCGGCTGGTCAAGGCCGGCCGGATCGAGCGGCTGCTCGACGAGGAGCTCGTCGAGGTGGCCAAGCACGAGCCGCCGACCGACACGCGCGCCTACTTCCGCGGCCGCTGCCTCGAGAAGTACGCCGCCAACGTCGCCGCCGCCTCGTGGGACTCGGTGATCTTCGACCTGCCCGGCCGAGAGTCGCTCCAGCGGGTGCCGACCATCGACCCGCTGCGCGGCAGCAAGGCGCACGTCGGCGAGCTTCTCGACCGCTGCGACACGGCGACCGATCTCTTCGCGGCCCTGACCGCGGGTGCCTAGCGCTAGGAATGGGTAGGGTCTGAGGCATGGCACAGGAGCAGAAGCAGCCCCGCAAGGCCAACGAGGAGGTGGAGGAGGTCGAGACCTCCTCCGAGACCGACCTGGCCGAGCGCAAGGAGTCGCTGGACGCCGACGTCGACGACATCCTCGACGAGATCGACGACGTGCTGGAGACGAACGCCGAGGACTTCGTGAAGTCGTTCATCCAGAAGGGCGGGGAGTAGCAGTTGAGCGACTCCCGCATCCCGGTCAGCTACATGGCGCCGGGCACGTCGTCCTTTGCCGACTTCCTCGCGGCCGAGGCCCCGGACCTTCTTCCTGGGCGTCGTGAGATGCCTTCCGGGAGCGCCGCCGATCTCGCCCCGCACGGCACGACCATCGTCGCGGCCACCTTCGACGGCGGCGTCGTCATGGCCGGCGACCGCCGGGCGACGATGGGCAACGTCATCGCCCAGCGCGACATCCAGAAGGTCTTCCCGGCCGACGAGTACTCGGCCGTGGGCATCGCCGGCGCCGCCGGCCTCGCGGTCGAGATGGTGCGGCTCTTCCAGACCGAGCTCGAGCACTACGAGAAGATCGAGGGCACCACGCTGTCGCTGGACGGCAAGGCCAACCGCCTCGCGGCGCTCATCCGGGGCAACCTCGGCATGGCGATGCAGGGCCTGGCCGTCGTACCGCTCTTCGCGGGGTTCGACCTCGACAAGGGGCTGGGCCGGATCTTCTCCTACGACGTCACCGGCGGCCGCTACGAGGAGACGTCGTTCCACTCGGTGGGCTCCGGCTCGATGTTCGCCCGGGGGGCGCTGAAGAAGCTCTACCGCGACGACCTCTCCGAGGGCACCGCCGTGGAGGCTGTCGTGCAGGCGCTCTACGACGCCGCCGACGACGACTCCGCGACCGGCGGGCCCGACCTCGCCCGGCGGATCTTCCCTGTCGTCCATGTCATCACCGCCGCCGGCGGGCGCCGGATCTCCGACGCCGACGTCGCCACGGTGGCCGACCGCGTGGTGGCCGGCCGGATGACCAGGCCCGACGGGCCGCGCGCGGAGCTGGAGGGTGGTCGCTGATGTCGACTCCGTTCTACGTCAGCCCTGAGCAGCTGATGAAGGACCGGGCGGACTTCGCCCGGAAGGGGATCTCGCGCGGCCGCTCGGTCGTGGCCGTGCAGTTCGCCGACGGGATCCTGTTCGCCTCCGAGAACCCGTCTGCCGCGCTCCACAAGGTCAGCGAGATCTACGACCGGATCGCGTTCGCGGCCGTCGGGCGCTACAACGAGTTCGAGAACCTGCGCATCGCCGGCGTCCGGCTCGCCGACATGCGCGGCTACGCCTACGACCGGCGCGACGTCACCGGACGTGGCCTCGCCAACGCCTACGCCCAGACCCTGGGCACGATCTTCTCCAGCGGCGGCGAGAAGCCCTACGAGGTGGAGATCTTCGTCGGCGAGATCGGCGACGACGCCGCTGACGACCAGCTCTACCGGCTCACCTACGACGGCCAGGTCGCCGACGAGCACGGGTACGCCGTCATGGGCGGTGCCGCCGACGTGGTCGCCGGCTACCTGCGCGAGCACTACATGCCGGGGCTCGACCTCTCGGCCGCGCTCCGACTCGCCGTCGATGCGCTGGGACACTCCGAGGCCGGCACCAACGGCGGCTCCGTCGACCGGGTGATCGAGGTCAGCGACCTCGAGGTCGCCGTGCTCGACCGCACGCGGAGCCAGCCGCGGAAGTTCCTGCGCCTGGTCCCGGCCCGGCTCGAGCCGCTCCTCGGCGAGCGCTCGCTACCGCCCGCGGAGGCGCCGGAGGAGCAGGCGCCGACCGAGGCCGGCCAGGACTCGCCGCTCGCTCCGCCCACCGGCGGGGGCGACGAGCCGCCCGTCGCGCCGCCGGGCTGAGACGTCCCTGGGACCGTCCCGACTCGTGATCGGAACGTCACACCATGGCGTTGGTCACGGGACTAGGGTGAGTCCATGGACCGCCGGATCTTCGGGATAGAGAACGAGTACGGCGTCACCTGCACGTTCCGCGGGCAGCGCCGGCTCAGTCCTGACGAGGTCGCGCGCTACCTGTTCCGGAAGGTCGTCAGCTGGGGTCGGTCCAGCAACGTCTTCCTCCGCAACGGCGCCCGGCTCTACCTCGACGTCGGCAGCCATCCGGAGTACGCGACCCCGGAGTGCGACGACGTGGCCGAGGTGGTCACCCACGACAAGGCGGGGGAGCGGGTCCTCGAGGGGCTCCTCCTCGACGCCGAGCAGCGGCTGCACGACGAGGGGATCGCCGGCGAGATCTACCTGTTCAAGAACAACACCGACTCGGCCGGCAACTCCTACGGCTGCCACGAGAACTACCTGGTCAGCCGCGCGGGCGAGTTCAGCCGGCTCGCCGACATCCTGATCCCGTTCCTGGTGACCCGCCAGATCATCGTCGGCGCCGGCAAGATCACGCAGACGCCGCGCGGGGCGTCGTACTCGGTCTCGCAGCGCGCGGAGCACATCTGGGAGGGCGTCTCGTCCGCCACGACGCGGTCGCGGCCGATCATCAACACGCGCGACGAGCCGCACGCCGACGCGGAGAAGTACCGCCGCCTGCACGTCATCGTCGGCGACTCCAACATGTCCGAGACGACCACCATGCTCAAGATCGCCTCCTGCGACCTCGTGCTGCGGATGATCGAGGAGGGCGTGGTGATGCGCGACCTCACCATGGAGAACCCGATCCGGGCCATCCGCGAGATCGCCCACGACACCTCGGGCAGCCGCAAGGTGCGCCTCGCGAACGGCCGGGAGGCGAGCGCGCTCGACATCCAGAAGGAGTACCTCACCAAGGCGCGCGACTTCGTCGACCGGCGCCAGATCTCCACCCCCGTGATCGAGCAGGCGCTCGACCTGTGGGAGCGCGGGCTCAAGGCCGTCGAGTCGGATGACCTCTCGCTGGTCGAGCGCGAGATCGACTGGGTGATCAAGTGGAAGCTGATCGACCGCTACCGCGCCAAGCACGGCCTGCCGTTGAGCCACCCGCGGGTCGCGCAGCTCGACCTCGCCTACCACGACATCCACCGTGGCCGCGGGCTCTACTACCTGCTCGAGCGCAAGGGTGCCGTCGCCCGCGTCACCACCGACCTCAGGATCTTCGAGGCCAAGTCGGTGCCGCCGCAGACGACCCGCGCCCGGCTGCGCGGCGAGTTCATCAAGCGGGCCCAGGAGCGGCGCCGCGACTTCACGGTCGACTGGGTGCACCTCAAGCTCAACGACCAGGCGCAGCGGACCGTGCTGTGCAAGGACCCGTTCCGGGCCTACGACGAGCGGGTGCAGCGGCTGATCGACGGCATGTGACCGGCCGTATCGCCGGTCGAGCCTGTCGAGACGCACCCGGTGAGTCCTGGTCAGCGTTCCTTCAGGATCGACTTGTAGGGTGGCGCACGCTGTTCCCCTTGGTGTCCCGTACCTCCGCGCTGAAGAAGGCTTGAACCGTGCTCCGACGCGTCCCGCGCCCGCTCGCCCTGATCGTCACCACCCTCCTGGCCACCAGCCTCGCCGCCTGCGGCGGCGAGAAGTCCACCGGCCTCGGCGACAAGACCGTCGAGGGCTGGGACGCCGCCAAGGTCTCCGGTGCCGTCGGCACGGCACCCAAGGTCGACTGGAAGGGCAAGATGGACACGGTCGCCAAGCCCGAGACCAGGACCCTGACCGAGGGGAACGGCCCGGCCGTCGCCCAGGGCGGCAAGGTCTGGGGCTACATCTGGATCGGCAACGGCTTCACCGCGAAGCAGGCCTACAGCGACTACGACAACAAGCAGCCCGAGGAGCTGACGGCCGACTCCAAGACCCTCAGCCCGGTCTTCGCGAAGATGCTCACCGGCACCAACGTCGGGTCGCGCGTCGCCGCGATCGCCAACGCCAAGGACATCTTCGGCGACGGCGGCAACCCCACGCTGGGCGTCGCCAACGAGGACCCGCTGCTGATCGTGGTCGACCTCGTCGCACCGGCCGTCGACAAGCCGACCGACACCACCGACCGCTCGAAGCTGCCGAAGCTCAAGCCCACCCCGGGCAAGCCCACCGTGCCGGCCGCCATGGACTTCACCGGCGTGCCGAAGCCCACCCAGAACAGCGCCTTCCTCCGCACCACGCTCAAGCAGGGCACCGGCACGACCGTCACCTCCGACATGACGGTCAAGGTGAACTACCTCGGCATGGTCTACGGCGCCAAGAAGCCGTTCGACGAGAGCTACACCAAGCAGCCGGCCCAGTTCGGACTCGGCCAGGTGGTCAAGGGCTGGACCTACGGCCTCACCGGCGTGAAGGTCGGCAGCCGCGTCCTGCTGCAGATCCCGCCACTGCTCGGCTACGGCGCCCAGGCGCAGTCGGGGATCCCGGCCAACAGCACGCTCTACTTCGTCGTCGACGTGCTCAGCGCGACCAAGGCGTCCCCGTCCGCGTCGGCCTCGCCGTCGGCCCAGTAAGAGCGTCGGCAGGAGGCACGATGTCGGCGCAGAAGACCGAGCGGCTGATGAACCTGCTCATCATGCTGCTCGTGCAGAAGCGCTACGTCACCAAGGAGCGCATCCGCGACATCCTCTACGCGGACTCCTCGGACGAGGCGTTCGAGAAGATGTTCGAGCGCGACAAGGAGGAGCTGCGCAGCCTCGGCGTCCCGATCGAGGTCGGCACCACCGACCCGCTCTTCGAGGACGACCCGGGCTACCGGATCAGCCCCTCCGAGTTCGCGCTGCCCGACATCAACCTCACCGCCGACGAGGCCTCGGTGGTCGCCCTGGCCACGAAGGTCTGGGAGCACGCCCGGCTCGCCGAGGCGACCAGCGAGGCGGTCCGCAAGCTGTCCGCCGCCGGCGCCGAGCTCGACGTGACCGCCCTCGACCTGGTCCAGCCCCGGCTCGGGGCCGACGAGCCGTCGTTCGACATCTTCCTCGAGGCCGCGCTCGAGCACGCGCCGGTCGTGTTCGACTACCAGCGGGGGAGCCACGCGCCCGAGAGGCGCCACGTGCAGCCGTGGGGCGTCGTGCGCTCCTCGGGGCGCTGGTACGTCGTCGGGTTCGACACCGACCGCGACGACGAGCGCGTCTTCCGGCTCTCCCGGGTGCGGGGCGAGGTGCGCCGCGACGGCGCGCCGGGCTCCTACGACATCCCCGACGGCACCGACGTCCGGGCGATCGCGGGGCGGCTCGCCCCCGAGCGCACGGAGCTGCACGCCGTACTGCTCCTCCGGCCGGGCACCGGCCTCCCGCTGCGTCGCGGTGCCGACACCGTCGAGACCGGCGTGAGCGGTCCCGACGGCCAGGCGTGGGACCGCGTCGTGCTCACCCGGGCGACCGTCGACCTCGCCGCCGAGGTGCTGTCCTACGGCCCCGACGCCTACGTCGTGGAGCCCGGCGAGCTGCGCGACGCGGTCGTCGCCCGTCTGGACGGAGTCCTCTCATGAGCGTGCGCCAGCCGGTGCAGGGCGCGCGCGAGCAGGTCGCCCGCCTGCTCGCCCTCGTGCCCTACCTGCACGCCCACGACCAGGTGCGTCTCGACGAGGCCGCCGCCGCGTTCGGCGTCACCGAGCGCCAGCTCGTGAAGGACCTCAGGGTCCTCTTCATGTGCGGCCTCCCCGGCGGCTACCCCGACGACCTCATCGACGTCGACATCGACGCCCTCGAGGACCCCGAGGGAGACCGCGTCATCCGGGTGACCAACGCCGACTACCTCTCGCGGCCGCTGCGGCTGACGCCGACCGAGGCGACCGCCGTCATCGTCGCGTTGCGCGCGCTGCGCAGCGGTGCGACCAGCGACGCGACCCGAGAGGTCGTGGACCGCGCGCTGGCCAAGCTGGAGCAGGCGGCCGCCGAGGGTACGTCGACCCCGCTGGTCGACCCCGGCGACGCACCGGACGCGGCCCTGCTCGAGCTCCGTGCACGGCTCCAGGACGCCGTCGGCCGGCAACGCCAGGTCGGGCTCGTCTACTACGTCCCGTCGCGTGACGAGGAGTCCGTCCGCGTCGTCGACCCGCGCGGTCTCGTCGAGGAGGCCGGCTCGATCTACCTCGACGCCTGGTGCCACCTGGCGGAGGCACCCCGCTGGTTCCGGCTCGACCGGATCCGGTCCGCGGAGGTGCTCGACAGCATGGTGACGACGACCGAAGGGCCGCGGGAGCTCGCCCCGGGGATCTTCACGCAGGAGGAGGACGTCGCGCTGGTGACGCTCGACGTCGCCCCGGCTGCGTACTGGATCACCGAGTACTACCCGGTCGAGGCGGTCCGCCCAGGCAAGGCGGGCCACCACCAGGTCGACCTGCTCGTCGCCGACGCGCGCTGGCTGACCCGACTGCTGCTCCGACTGGCGCCCTACGCCCGCGTGATCGCCCCGTCGACGTACGCCGAGGCGTTCGCCGCGCGGGCCCGGGAGACCCGGGCGCTCTACGGTTCCGTCGAGTAGCATGGACTTGCTTTCATCAACCCTGTGAGGACCTCATGACTTCGCTGCTCATCGGTGGCCTTGGTACGCCCGAGCTCATCTTGATCCTGCTCGTGCTCGTGCTGCTCTTCGGCGCCTCCAAGCTGCCGGAGCTCGCTCGTGGCAGCGGCCGCGCACTGCGCATCTTCAAGGCCGAGACCAAGGGCCTCATCGACGGGGACGACGACGAGGCCGAGACCAAGCCGCCGGCCCAGCGCACCGCCGAGTTGGCCAACAAGCAGGCGGAGCTCGACGCGAAGCAGGCGGAGCTCGACGCAGAGCGCGAGCGTCTGCAGCGCGGCGAACTCTGACCCGGTAGTCGGTGGTACTCGCCGGCCTCGTCGACCTCTTCCGAGGCCGACCGCACCATCCCGTCGGGGACGACGGCCGGATGGCCCTGTCGGACCATCTGCGTGAGCTGCGCGCCCGCATCATCCGCTCGGTGGCCGTCCTCGTCGTCGCCTTCTGCGTCGCGCTCTTCTTCTACGACCAGCTGCTCGAGCTCGTCATGCGGCCCTACAACCACGCCCAGGAGTCGTTGGGCGACAAGGTCGACACGACCGCCTACATCAAGGGCGCCACGGGTCCGCTGCTGCTGCAGATGAAGCTGTGCGGCGTCGCTGCCGTCGTCGCCTCCAGCCCCTACTGGCTGTTCCAGATCTGGGGCTTCGTCATGCCCGGGCTGCACCCGCACGAGAAGAAGTGGACGCGGATCTTCATCTCGATCGCCGGCCCGCTCTTCCTCATCGGCGTCGCGACGGGCTACTACGTCCTGCCCAAGGGCCTCGACGTCCTGATCGGCTTCACCCCGGCCAACCTCAAGTCGCTGGTCGAGTTCGGCGAGTACTTCTCGTTCTTCACCCGGATGCTGCTCGTGTTCGGGATCGCGTTCGAGATCCCGCTGTTCGTCATCCTCCTCAACCTCGCCGGCGTCCTCCCCGGACGGGCGCTCGCGAAGTACCGGCCGTGGATCATCCTCGGCACGATGGTGTTCGCGGCCGTCGCGACGCCGTCGACCGACCCGTTCTCGATGCTCATGCTGGCCATCCCGATGCTGATCCTGTTCGGCGTGGCCGAGGTCATCGCCCGCGCCGTCGACCGGGCCCGCGGACGCCGGCGCGAGAGCACGCAGCAGTGGGGCGACGACGAGCTCTCGCCCCTCTGAGCCCGACTGCCACTAGTCTTCGCGCGTGACGCGCGTGCTTGCCCTGTTGCCGAACCCCGTGGCCGGGAGCGGCCGCAACGACCAGACGGTCGCGGCCGTCGCCGCCCGGCTGCGGCAGGGCGGGGTCGACGTCCGCGAGCTGACCGGCACCGATGCCGCCGACTCGACCCGGTTGGCCAGGCAGGCGGTCGCCGACGGCGTCGACGGGCTCGTCGTCTGCGGCGGCGACGGGATGGTCAACCTGGCTGCCCAGGTCCTCGCCGGCACCGACACGCCGCTGGGCATCATCCCGACGGGGACCGGCAACGACACCGCCCGCGCGCTCGGACTGGCGGTCAAGGACCCGCTCGCCGCGGCCGACGTCATCGTCGGCGGTCGGACCCGCGTCATCGACCTGGCTCGCAGCGGCGACCGCTACTTCGTGACCGTGATGGCCGCCGGCTTCGACGCGGCCGTCAACGAGAGGGCCAACCGGATGAGCTGGCCGAAGGGGCAGCTCAAGTACAGCGTCGCCATCCTCGCCGTGCTCAAGGAGTTCAGGCCGATCAGCTACACCCTCGACCTCGACGGCGAGGCCCGCCAGGTCGACGGCATGCTCGTCTCGATCGGCAACAGCGACTCGATGGGCGGCGGCCTCAAGGTGACCCACGGGGCCGAGCTGGACGACGGCCTGCTCGACGTCGTGCTCTTCACCAGCGTGCCCCGGCGCGAGCTGATCAGGATGTACCCGAAGCTCTTCTCCGGCGGCCACACCACCCACCCGGCGTACGAGCGGCACCGCGTGAAGCGGGTGACCGTGGCCGCGCCCGGCGTCGTCGCGTACGCCGACGGGGAGCGCTTCGGCGACCTGCCCCTCACCGTCGAGGTGGTCCCGGGCGCTCTCACGGTGTTCGCGTAGGTCTCGACGGGCTCGACCACCAGGTGCCGGTAGGTTGGAGCCATGGACGCCGACCTGTCGCCGGCGGAGCGTTACGCCAGCTTCAGCCGCGATCGCAACCACCCGGTGTTCCGGGACTTCGCGGCCCTCTACCAGTTCCCGCTCGACGAGTTCCAGGCACGCGCCTGCCGGGAGATCGAGGACGGTCGCGGCGTGCTCGTCGCGGCGCCCACCGGCTCCGGCAAGACGGTCGTCGGCGAGTTCGCCATCCACCTCGCCCTGGCGACCGGGCGCAAGGCGTTCTACACGACGCCGATCAAGGCGCTGTCGAACCAGAAGTACCACGACCTCGTCGACCGCTACGGCGCGGACCAGGTCGGCCTGCTGACCGGCGACAACACCATCAACGGCGAGGCGCCGGTGGTCGTGATGACCACCGAGGTGCTCCGCAACATGCTCTACGCCGGCTCCTCCACGCTCCTCGGCCTCGGCTTCGTCGTGATGGACGAGGTGCACTACCTGGCCGACCGCTCCCGTGGCGCGGTGTGGGAGGAGGTCATCATCCACCTCCCCGAGTCGGTGACCCTGGTGTCGCTGAGCGCGACGGTCAGCAACGCCGAGGAGTTCGGCGAGTGGCTCTCGACGGTGCGCGGCGACACCACGACGATCCTCGAGGAGCGGCGGCCGGTCCCGCTCTACCAGCACGTCATGGTCGGCAAGCGCATCACCGACCTGTTCGCGTCGTCAGACGTCGACGCGGCGGCCGGCTTCGTCAAGGAGGGCGCCCCGGTCAACGGCGAGCTGCTGCGGATCGCTCGCGACGACTGGGCCTCGACCCGGATCCGCGACCGCCGCAGCCCCCGCGACCGGAACGCCAAGGGAACCGCCAAGGACCGCCGCAACGTCGGCAACGGACGGCGGGTGTGGATCCCGTCGCGCGTCGACGTCATCGACGCCCTCGAGCGCGACCGGCTGCTGCCCGCCATCGTGTTCGTGTTCAGCCGGGTCGGCTGCGACGCCGCCGTCACCCAGTGCCTGTCCGCCAACGTCCGGCTGACCACGCTCGACGAGCGCGACGAGATCTACGAGTACGTCGAGGCGGCCTGCGCCGACCTGCCCGCCGACGACCGGCACGTCCTCGGCTACCACGACTGGCTCGACGGGCTCACCCGCGGCGTCGCCGCCCACCACGCCGGCATGCTCCCGGCCTTCAAGGAGGTCGTGGAGGAGCTCTACCTGCGCGGCCTCATCAAGGTCGTCTTCGCGACCGAGACGCTCGCGCTCGGTATCAACATGCCGGCCCGGACCGTCGTCATCGAGAAGCTGACGAAGTGGAACGGCGAGACGCACGCCGACATCACGCCGGGGGAGTACACCCAGCTCACCGGGCGGGCCGGCCGACGGGGTCTCGACGTCGAGGGCCACGGCATCGTCCTGTGGCAGCCGGGCATGAACCCCGGCGAGGTCGCCGGACTGGCCTCCACCCGCACCTACCCGCTCCGGTCCAGCTTCCGGCCGTCGTACAACATGGCGGTCAACCTGGTGCACCAGTTCGGCCGGTCGACCTCGCGGGAGCTGCTCGAGCAGTCGTTCGCCCAGTTCCAGGCCGACAAGGCGGTGGTCGGGCTCGCCCGGCAGCTCAAGAAGGCCGAGGACGCGCTCGAGGGCTACCGCGAGGCGGCGACCTGCGACAAGGGCGACTTCATGGAGTACGCCGCGCTGCGCCGGCGCATCAGCGACGTCGAGAAGGACGCGTCCCGTGCCCGGCGGGCGGACCGTCGCGACGAGGTCGTGCAGTCGCTGTCTCGTCTCAAGATCGGCGACGTCATCGACGTACCGTCCGGGAAGTTCGCCGGGTACGCCGTCGTCGTCGACCCCGGCTTCGACCCGGACAGCCCGCGACCCTACGTGGTGACGCTCGACCGGCAGGCCAGGCGGCTGGGGATGATCGACTTCCAGGCGCCCGTCCACGCCCTCAGCCGGATGCGGATCCCCAAGAGCTTCAACGGCCGCAACCCGCAGATGCGCCGCGACCTGGCCAGCGCGCTGCGCGAGCGGACGCGAGACATCCCGCCGTCCCACCTGCGCTCCGACGAGGAGCGGGCGGGGAAGGGCGCGCTGCCCGCCGGCGTGGAGCGCGAGATCTCCGAGCTGCGCCAGCAGCTCAAGGCCCACCCCTGCCACTCCTGCCCCGAGCGGGAGGACCACTCGCGATGGGCGGAGCGCTGGTTCAAGCTCCGCCGTGACGCCGACACCCTCGCCCGTCGCGTCGAGTCGCGGACCAACACCGTCGCGCGCCAGTTCGACCGGGTCTGCGACGTGCTCACCGCGCTCGGCTACCTCGACGGCGAGGAGGTCACCCCGCGCGGTCGCCCGCTGATGAGGCTCTACTCGGAGCTGGACCTGGTCGCCGCCGAGTCGTTGCGCCTCGGCGTCTGGGACGGGCTGAGCGCCTCGGAGCTGGCCGCCGCGCTGTCGACGCTCGTCTTCGAGGCACGCCGCCCCGACGACGCCTCGGCGCCGCGCCTGCCCGGTGGCCGAGCCCGGGAGGCGATCGCGGCGATGGTGCGCATCTGGGCCGACCTGGACGCGCTGGAGCGCGACAACAAGCTCGACTTCCTCCGCCAGCCGGACCTGGGCTTCGCCTGGGCGGCGTTCCGCTGGGCCGAGGGCGATGACCTCGACGACGTCCTCGGCAGCATCGAGCTCGCCGCCGGCGACTTCGTGCGCTGGATGAAGCAGCTCATCGACCTGGCCGGTCAGGTCGCCAGCGCCGCCGGCGACTCGCCGGTCCGCAAGCGCGCCCGAGAGCTGGTGGACCTGCTCAAGCGGGGCGTCGTGGCCTACTCGGGTCTCAGCGATTGAGGCCGGCGAGCGCGTTCACGAGCCGGGTCGCCGGGCCGGCGAGGTTGAACTTCTCCGCCAGCTCCGCGACGCGGTCCGGGTCGGCCGGGGTCCGGGGGAGCGCGGTGCCGGTTCGGTCGACCGGCAGGTCGCGAGCGACGGCGACGACCTGGGGCGCGACGGCGAGGTAGTCGGCCGCCGCCTTGATCTTCGTGCGCGGACCGGGCGCCATGCCCGACTCCGGGTCCGCGGCGGCTGCGAGGATGCCGTCCAGGTCGCCGAACCGACCGAGCAGCCCGGCCGCCGTCTTCTCGCCGACGCCCGCGACACCGGGCAGGCCGTCGGAGTTGTCACCCCGCATGGTCGCGAAGTCGGCGTACTGGTCGGCGTGGACGGCGTACTTCCCGAACACCCACGCGTCGTCGACCTTCTCGTGGTTGCCGACGCCGCGGGCGATGTAGAGGACGCGCACCTCGGCCTCGTCGTCGACGAGCTGGAACAGGTCGCGGTCGCCGGTGACGACATCCACCGGCATCCCCGCGCCGGTCGCGAGCGTGCCGATCACGTCGTCGGCCTCGTAGCCGTCGGCGCCCCGCACCGCGATCCCGAACGCCTCGAGGACGTCGGCGATGATCGGCACCTGGATCTCGAGCGGGTCCGGCACCTCCTCGACGTCGGGTCCGACCGGGTTCTCCGTCACGACGCGGTGTGCCTTGTAGGACGGGATGAGGTCGACCCGCCACTGCGGCCGCCAGTCGTTGTCCCAGCAGCAGACCAGGTCGGTGGGGGAGTACTGCTCGACCAGCCGGGCGATGAAGTCGAGCAGCCCGCGCACGGCGTTCACGGGTGTCCCGTCCGGCGCGGTGATGTCCGGCACGCCGAAGAAGGCGCGGAAGTACATCGAGGCGGAGTCGAGCAGCATCAGCCGTGGGCGTCCGTCAGTCACGCTCGCAGACTACTGATACTGCCGGGGAACAGATGGGTTCGCCGTCCCGAGTCCGCCCGACGACCCGACCAAGCCATCCGTTTTCTGGAGACGACTCACTCAGGCGGGTGGGCGCACCACCCACCCTTCGCGCGGTCCTCCGGATGCTCCTCGAGTTACGCCTGCCGGCCAGCCCACCCCAGGCGGCGGTGAGCCATCAACCGATCCGCCGGCGACAACGGTTGACCACTCACCGCTCGTGGCCGCTCGGGGCCGCTCGGGGCCGCTCGGGGCCGCTCGGGGCACCCGCCGCCCCGCAGACCGTCCGGAATCCCATCACCTCGACGGACGCCCCATGGCGGGGTGGCTACAGTGACCGCCGTGACAGATTCGGCCGTCGAAGGCACCGACCGCAAGATCCTCCAGCTCCTGGCGGATGACGGCCGGATGTCCTTCACCGATCTGGGCAAGGCGACGGGCCTGTCCACCTCCGCCGTGCACCAGCGGGTGAAGCGGCTCGAGCAGCGCGGCCTGATCCAGGGGTACGGCGCCACGGTGAACCACGCCGAGCTCGGACTGCCGCTGACGGCGTTCGTCGCCATCCGTCCCATCGACCCCTCTCAGCCCGACGACTGCCCGGACCGGATCCGCCACATCACCGAGATCGAGTCGTGCTGGTCGGTCGCCGGCGAGGAGTCCTACATGCTCAAGGTGCGCACGGCGACGCCCGCGGCACTGGAGGACCTGCTCGGCCGGATCCGCAACGTCGCCAACGTCGCAACGCGCACGACCATCGTCCTCTCGACCTACTACGAGAACCGGCCCGTCACCGATTGAGGGGACCGTCCCGGCGTGTCGACCGCGACACGCCGGGATAGTCGCGAATTCACCCCCATGGATTTCCCTGCCGTACACCATTGCTGACCTGCGAGAACACTCGTCTTCCCAGGTCAGGCGCGGGTTGACGGCCCCTCCTCTCGGCAGCGAGTCTGTGTCGGTCCGTTGTCGCGGACTCACCGCCGCGGAAGGACCCCGGTCTCGATAGACAACTCCCGCGCCTTGGCACCCAGCCGGGCGCGGGCTGGACCGACGTGCACCGGGGTCCTTCCCGACGATCATCGGCGCGAACTCCTCAGGAAGACCGCGTAACGTGTGCGCGTGCCGCGCGTCCTGGTCCTTCTCGTCCGACTGGCGCTCGCCGTCGGGTCCGGACTGCTCCTCGCCGCGTCGTTCGAGCCCGTGGGGTTGCCGTGGCTGCTGCCGTTCGCGGTCGCCGGCTTCTTCCTCTCGGTCCGTGGGGCGCGATCACGGGTCGGGTTCGTCGTCGGCCTGGCGTTCGGGATCTCGTTCTACTTCACGCACATCGTCTGGATGCGCAGCTCCGTGGGTGCCGACGCCTGGGTCGGCCTCGCGGGCGTCGAAGCGCTGTTCTACGCCGCGCTGGGGGCCATCCTGCCGCCACTGTCGCGGCTGCCGCTGTGGCCCCTGTGGGTGGCGGCGGCCTGGTCGACGATGGAGTTCGTCCGCAGCGCCTGGCCGTTCAGCGGCATGCCCTGGGGCCGGCTGGCCTATGCGGTGATCGACACCCCGGTCGCCCCGTCCATGGCGTACGTCGGCGCGACCGGCGTCAGCTTCGGGCTGGCGCTGCTCGGCGCGCTGCTGACGTGGCTGCTGGTCGCCCGGCGCGGTCGGCACCTCCTCGGTGTCGCGGGGATCGTCGCCGTCCTCGCCGCGATCGCGGTGGCCGACGTACGGCCGTGGCGGGCGGGGGAGACCGGGCACCTGCAGGTCGCCGCGGTCCAGGGCAACGTGCCGGGCCCCGGCAACGACGTCCTCTACGACCACCGCCAGGTGACGCGCAACCACGCCGAGGCCACCATGAAGCTGGCCGGCGACGTGCGGGCCGGCACCGCGAAGGCTCCCGACTTCGTGCTGTGGCCGGAGAACTCCACGGCCGTCGACCCGTTCGAGGACGGCGCCGACAACGCCGCGATCGTCTCGGCGGTCCAGTCGGCCGGCGTGCCCGTCGTCGTCGGCGGCATGGTCAACGGGGACGCCACCCATGTCTACAACCAGGGCATCGTCTGGGATCCGGCCACGGGTCCGGGACAGCGCTACACCAAGCACCACCCGGTGCCGTTCGGGGAGTACATCCCGTTCCGCGACATCCTCAACGGCTGGAACTTCGGGCGGCTGGCCATCATCGGTCGCGACATGGTGGCCGGTACCAGCAAGGACCCGATCACCGTCGCGGGCACGAAGGTGGCCGACGCGATCTGCTTCGACGTGGCCTACGACGACGTGCTGGACGACCAGGTCGCCCGCGGCGCCCGCCTGGTGACCGTGCAGACCAGCAACGCGACGTTCATCTTCACCCACCAGATCGAGCAGCAGTTCGCCATCACCCGGCTGCGGGCCATCGAGACGGGCCGCTACGTCGTCGTCGCGTCCACCAACGGGCTCAGCGGTGTCATCGCCCCTGACGGGCACGTGGTCGCGAAGGCCCAGCCGCGCACGACGACGGTGCTCGACGAGCAGGTCGGGCTGCTCGACGCGCTCACTCCGGCCGTCCGCATGGGCGCGTGGCCGGGCCGCGCCCTCTCCGTCGTGACGATCGTCGGCCTGGTGCTCGCTGCCCTGACACGTCGTCGTCGGCGTAGCGTTGGGCCCGCACCCCAGCATGACGTACCCGACGCACCCGATGCGCCGGATGCCCCCGACCAGGAGATGAGCCTCACGTGAGCGACAGCAGGACCGGCGCGGCCGGAGGCGGGACGCACCCCGCCGAGCTCGGCCGGGTGGTCATGGTCGTGCCGACCTACAACGAGGCCGACAACCTGGAGTGGATCGTCGAGCGTCTGCGCCGCGCCCAGCCCGAGGTCGACGTCCTGGTCGTCGACGACGGCTCGCCGGACGGCACCGGCGCGATCGCCGACCGGCTCGCGGCCGCCGACCCGCAGGTCCACGTCCTGCACCGGACCGAGAAGGCGGGGCTGGGCGCCGCCTACCTCCACGGCTTCCGCTGGGCCCTGGACGCCGGCTACGACGTGATCGGGGAGATGGATGCGGATGGCTCCCACCAGCCCGAGGAGCTCCGCCGGTTGCTCCACGCCCTGACCACCGCCGACCTGGTCATCGGGTCGCGCTGGGTGCCTGGCGGCTCCGTGGTGAACTGGCCGCTCTCCCGCGAGGCGCTCTCGCGAGGCGGCAACCTGTACGTGCGCATGCTGCTGGGCATCAAGGTGCGTGACGCGACGGCCGGCTTCCGGCTCTTCCGCCGTTCCACCCTCGAGAAGATCGACCTCGCCACCGTGCAGTCGACCGGCTACGTCTTCCAGACCGAGCTCGTGACGCGGACCCTGCGAGCAGGCCTCACGGTGACCGAGGTCCCCATCGAGTTCGTCGAGCGCGTCCGCGGTGCGTCGAAGATGAGCGGCGCGGTCGCCGCCGAGTCGATGAAGCGGGTCACCCGCTGGGGCATCCAGCAGCGGCGCGAGCAGCTGCGCCGGGCGTGGGGCCGGCGCTGATCCCGCTTGCCAGGCGCGGGATCATGGAGGGGTGAGCCCTCCCCGAAACCGTCGCCGCCCCGCCTGGGTCTGGGCCGTGCTGGTCGCTTTCCTCGTCGTCCCGATCCTCGAGCTCTGGGTGTTGATCCAGGTCGGCCAGGCCATCGGCGTCGGCTGGACGCTCATCCTGCTCGTCGCCGACTCGATCTTCGGCACCTGGCTGATCAAGCGAGAGGGCGTCAAGGCGTACGCCGCCCTGCGCGAGGCGCTGGGGAGCGGGCGGATGCCGCACCGCGAGCTCGCGGACGGCGCGCTCATCGTGCTGGCCGGCGCCCTCATGCTGAGCCCCGGCTTCGTCACCGACGTCTTCGGCGTGCTGCTCCTCCTGCCGTTCACCCGCCCGTTCGGGCGTCGGGTGCTGACCTCGCTCGTCGCGCGCCGGGTGACGGTCGTCGCCGCGCGGCGCGGCCGGACAGCAGAACGCCCCGGACCGGGAGAGGACTCCGTGGTCCGGGGCGAGGTGATCGACTGACCCTGGCCAGAGGGTCAGGTCGTCAGACGCTCGTCTTGCGCTTCCTGCTGTTGACGCGGTGCAGGTGCGCCGGGCCGATCTCACCGTCGCGGAGCAGCTCGAGGCGCTCCTTCAGGATCTCCTCGAGCTCCTTCTCGGAGCGGCGCTCGAGCAGCATGTCCCAGTGCGTACGGGCCGGCTTCTCGTTCTTGGCCTCGGGCTGCACGCCGGAGACGCTCAGCGCCTCCTGACCGCAGCGCGGGCACTCCCACACCGCGGGGACGTCTGCCTCGTCCGACATCGTGATCTCGAACTCGTGCCCCTGCGGGCAGCGGTACCCGACCTGCTGACGCGCGGCGAACTCGATGCCGCGCTCATCCTCGAAGCTCTGACCTCCGAGTCGGGCACCTCGTAGTGTGCGCTCCGCCATCGCGGCACCTCCATGTCTCGTTCCCCGGGCCCGCCGGTCGGGCGGCTTGCCGAAGACCCCTCGTTGAGACGACCGTGCCGGTCGCTCGTGACGACGTACGGCGCTGTCCCCTTCGTGAAGTCTTCAACGGTAGCGAGCCGCCCAAGATTCCGACAATCACCCGGTTCCCGTGGGGGATGTCGGTCACACACGAGGTGACGAAGCGCTCAGACGACCGCGGGGGCGGTGTTGCCGGCCTCGGCGATCCCGCGCCGGGTGTCGAGACGCAGCAGGAAGACCAGGCCGAGCGCGAAGAAGACGACGAGCGACAGGATCGCGGGCCGGTAGGACCCGGTGACCTGGAACACGACACCGAAGAGCAGGGTGCCGAACCACGACGTCCCGCGCTCGCACGCGTTGTAGAGGGCGAAGTACTCGCCCTCGCGGCCGCGCGGGATGAGGAGGCTGTAGAACGACCGCGACAGCGCCTGCGTGCCGCCCATGACGAGCGCGATCGCCACGCCGGCGAGCATGAAGAGCGCGATGTTGCGCTCCGGCAGGAACATCGCGGCGACCACGATGACCATCCACGCGACGGTGCCCCAGACGAGGCAGCGATAGGCGCCGTGGCGGCGGGCCACCCGGCCGAAGAACAGGGCGCCGCCGAAGGCGACGAACTGGATGAGCAGGATGGCGGCGATGAGCACGCTGTCGCCGAAGTGCAGCTGCTTCGACCCGTAGATCGAGGCGCTGTAGATGACGGTCTGGATGCCGTCGTTGTAGAAGAGGTAGGCGAGCAGGAACGTCAGCGTCATGGGGTAGTGGCGCAGGTCCTTGAGGGTGACCCAGAGCTGGCCGAAGCTGCGCCTGATCAGGCCGCCCGGCTCGGGGACGACGTCCCGGGGCGGGGTGTTCCGGAGCTTCACGACCGGGATGACCGTGAAGCCGGCCCACCACAGCGCGGCGCTCAGCAGCGAGAGGCGGACCGCCAGCTCCTTGTCGAGGCCGAGCGCGTCGTGGCCGAGCACCATGCCGAGGTTGATGAGGAGCAGCAGGCCGCCGCCGAGGTAGCCGAACGCCCAGCCCCTGGCCGACACGGTGTCGCGCTCGTCCTCGGTGGAGATGTCGACGAGCATCGCGTAGTAGCTGACCAGCGAGCAGCCGCCGAGGATGCTCGCGACCACGACGGCGGCCGCGCCGAGCTGCCAGTGGTCGCCCTGGAGGAAGAACAGCAGCGCGGCGAAGAACGAGCCGGCCCAGGCGAACCAGGCCATGTGCATCTTCTTGCGGCCGCTGCGATCGACCATGGCGCCGACGATGGGCAGGATGAACGCGCTGGCGATGGTCGCGAAGCTCGTCAGGTACGACGGCAGCGAGCCGGCGGCCAGGTGGAGGCCCAGCACGTCGACCGTCTTCTTGCACGTGTCGTCGGGGCTGTCGCCGCAGCCCGCGGCGCGGCCCGCAACGGTGATCATCAGTGGACCGAACAGGACGGTGAGCGTCGTCGTGTAGAACGCCGAGTTCGCCCAGTCGTACCAGTTCCAGGCACGCTGCTGGGCGCGTCGGCGGACCGGCGCGAGATCCGCGATCGGCGCCGGGTTCGTCTGACTCATCGCTCTTCCCTCCACTGGCCGCGCTCGAGGAGCACGTCCTTCAACAGATCCGTCCGGTCGGTCATCAGACCGTCCACCCCGCGGTCGAGCAGCGCTCGCATCTCAGCCGGGTCGTCGATGGTCCACACGTGCACCTGCACGCCGTTGGCGTGCGCGCGGCGGATCAGCCCGCGGCTCGCCACGGTGAGCGGCCCGCGCGTGTGGGGGATCTGCAGCGCCACCGGCCGGCCCGGGGTGAGCATCCGGGCGAGCCGGGCGCTCGGCACGACCAGGTAGGCCGCCACCTCGAGGGGGTGCGCGCCGGTGCGCGCGCGACCGCGCGAGAGCCGGCGGAACTCCCGCAGCGTCGTGGGGGAGAAGGAGGTGACGATCGTGCGGTCGAAGGCGTCGCGCTCCTCCAGGAACGCGGCGAGCGCCAGCGCCGCCGGGGCCGCCTTGAGGTCGATGTTGAACCTGACCTGCGGGAAGGCGTCGAAGAGCTCGGCCAGCGTCGGGACCTGGTGGTGGGTGCCGATGCGCGCCGCCCTGACGTCGGCGAGCGTCATGCCGGCGATCTCGCCCCTGGTGTCGGTCACCCGGTCGAGCACCGCGTCGTGGAAGGCCAGCAGCACGCCGTCGCTGGTCGTGTGCACGTCGGTCTCGAGGTGGGTGTAGCCGAGCGCGACGGCGTGCTCGAACGCCGCCATCGTGTTCTCCAGCCCCTCGATCTCGGGGTGGTAGGCGCCGCCTCGGTGGGCGAACGCGACCACCGGGCCCTGGTTGATCACGGGGGAGAGTATGACGTGCCCCACGCCGGTACGCGCACAGGCTTGCCTTGAAGCGCACTCCGGGTTCTAGCGTCGACGCCATGACCGATCCCAAGAACTGGTTCATCACCGGCGCGTCGCGTGGCTTCGGCCGCGAGTGGGCGATCGCCGCCCTCGAGCGCGGCGACCGCGTCGCCGCCACGGCACGCGACACCGCCACCCTCGACGACCTCGCCGAGAAGTACGGCGACCGGCTGCTCCCGCTGCAGCTCGACGTCACCGACCGGGCCGCCGACTTCGCTGCCGTCGAGCGCGCGCACCAGACGTTCGGCCGCCTCGACGTCGTGGTCAACAACGCCGGCTACGGCCACTTCGGCTTCGTCGAGGAGCTGTCCGAGGACGACCTGCGTCGGCAGATGGAGACGAACTTCTTCGGCCTGGCGTGGATCACCCAGGCGGCGCTCCCGTTCCTGCGCGAGCAGGGGAGCGGCCACCTCATCCAGGTCACCTCGATCGGCGGTCTCTCGGCGTTCCCGCTGCTCGGCGCCTACCACGCCTCGAAGTGGGCGGTCGAGGGCTACACCCAAGCGCTGGCCGCCGAGGTCAAGGGCTTCGGGATCGACGTGACGCTCGTCGAGCCGGCCGGCTTCGCGACCGACTGGAGCGGCAGCTCCTCCGTGCACTCGGAGCCGCTCCCGGCGTACGACGAGCTGCGCCGGCGGGCGCAGGAGGCGCGCGCGAGCCGCAACGCCCAGGGCCCCGGCGACCCGCGCTCGTCCGCCGAGGCGCTGCTGCGCATCGTCGACGCCGAGGAGCCGCCCCTGCGCTGTCTCTTCGGGGCGGCCGCCCTCGGCATCGTCAGGGGCGACTACGAGTCGCGGCTGGCGGGGTGGGAGAAGTGGGACGACGTCGCCCAGCTCGCCCAGGGCTGAGGATCAGCTGCTGAGGTCGCGGAACGGCTCGATGTTGGCGCCGAGCTCGTTGAGCCGCTCCGCGAGATCCTCGTAGCCGCGGGCGATGACGTACGTCGACCGCAGCACGCTGGTGCCCTTGCTGGCCAGCATCGCCAGCAGGATCACGACGGCCGGGCGAAGCGCCGGCGGGCAGACGATCTCCGCACCCGAGAAGTGGGTGGGGCCCTCGATCATCACCCGGTGGGGGTCGAGCAGCTTGACCTGGCCGCCGAGCTTGGTGAGCTCGGTGAGGTAGATCGCGCGGTTCTCGTAGACCCAGTCGTGCAGCAGCGTCTGCCCGGTGGCGACGGCGGCGATGACCGCGAAGAACGGCAGGTTGTCGATGTTGAGGCCCGGGAACGGCATCGGGTGGATCTTGTCGTTGGGCGCGTGCAGCGTCGAGTGCTTCGTCCTGATGTCGACCAGCCGCGTCTTGCCGTTGGCGGCGTCGTACTCCTCGGAGCGCTCGTAGCGGAAGCCCATCTCCTCCAGCGTGGCCAGCTCGATCTCGAGGAACTCGATCGGCACGCGGCGGATGGTGATCTCGGAGTCGGTCACGATCGCGGCCGCGAGCAGGCTCATCGCCTCGATCGGGTCCTCGGCCGGCGCGTAGTCGACGTCGACGTCGATGGTCTCCAGGCCGGTCACCGACAGCGTGGTGGTGCCGATGCCCTCGACCTGCACGCCGAGCCGCTGCAGGTAGAAGCAGAGGTCCTGGACCATGTAGTTGGAGCTGGCGTTGCGGATGACCGTCGTGCCCGGGTGGAGCGCGGCGGCCATCAGCGCGTTCTCGGTGACGGTGTCGCCGCGCTCGGTGAGCACGATCGGCCGGCCCGGGACGATCTTCGGGTCGACGGAGGCGTGGTAGGCGCCCTCGCTCGCCTTGACCTCGAGGCCGAAGGAGCGCAGCGCCGCCATGTGGGGCTCGACGGTGCGGGTGCCGAGGTTGCAGCCGCCGGCGTAGGGCAGGTCGAACGACTGCACGCGGTGCAGCAGCGGGCCGAGGAACATGATGACGGAGCGGGTACGCCGCGCCGCGTCCTCGTCGACGTTGTCGAGGCGCAGCTCACGCGGCGGCACGATCTCGAGGTCGTTGTCGTCGTTGAGCCACCGGGTGTGCACGCCGAGGCTGTTGAGCACCTCGATCAGCCGGTTGACCTCCTCGATGCGGGCCACCTTGCGCAGCGTGGTGCGGCCCCGGTTGAGGAGCGACGCGCACAGCAGGGCGACGCCGGCGTTCTTGGACGTCTTGACGTCGATGCTGCCGGACAGCGTCGTGGGGCCGGTGACCCGCAGGTGGACCGGGCCGAGGCCCAGGCTCACGATCTCGGAGTCGACGGCCTCGCTGATGCGGGCGATCGTCTCCAGCGTGAGGTTCTGCTGGCCCTTCTCGATGCGGTTGATGGCACTCTGGCTGGTTCCGAGTCGATCGGCCAGCTGCGCCTGCGTCAGCCCGCGGTGGGTGCGGGCGTCGCGGATGAGGTTGCCGATGCGGCCCTTGTATCCCTCGCTCATGCCCGTCACGTTAACTCATATATGAGATAAAGCAACACTCGGCGAGCCGGGCGTGTCGGGGAGGGGGAGGGTTGCTCCGACGGCGCCTCTGACACCATAGCCACATGCGCGCAACGACCCTGCACGGACTGAAGGACATCCGCTTCACCGAGGTCCCCGACCCCGTCATCGAAGCGCCGACCGACGCCGTCGTCAAGATCGTGGCGAGCTGCATCTGCGGCTCCGACCTGTGGAACTACCGTGGCGAGAACAAGATCAAGCCCGGCATGACGATCGGCCACGAGTGCCTCGGCCGTGTCGAGGAGGTCGGCTCCGCGGTGACGTCGTTCCGCCCGGGCGACCTGGTCATCGTGCCGTTCGTGCACTGCGACAACACCTGCCCGCACTGCCGTGCCGGCGTGCAGTCCGCGTGCGCCCACGTCGGCTTCACGGTCAGCGGTCAGGCGGAGTACGCCCGCGTGACGCAGGCGGAGGGATCCCTCTACAAGATCGACGGCGACCCCGGGACAGAGCTGCTCCCGTCGCTGCTCAGCCTCAGTGACGTGATGGCCACCGGCTGGCACGCTGCCGTCGCGTCCGGCGTACGGAAGGGCGGCACCGCGGTCGTCGTCGGCGACGGCGCCGTCGGGCTCTGCGGCGTGCTCGCCGCCTCCGTCATGGGTGCCGAGAAGGTCATCGCGATGTCACGCCACGCCGACCGCCAGAAGCTCGCCCTCGAGTTCGGCGCCACCCACATCGTCGAGGCCCGCGGCGAGGAGGGCGAGGCAGCCGTGCTCGACCTCACCGACGGCGTGGGAGCCGACGCGGTCCTCGAGTGCGTGGGGACCGACCAGGCGATGCGTACGGCGTTCAGCGTGGCGCGCCCCGGATCCACCGTCGGCTTCGTCGGCGTACCCCACGGCGTCGAGCTGCCGGTCGGGCAGATGTTCCGGAAGAACGTCGGCCTCGCCGGCGGCATGGCCCCGGTCCGCCGCTACCTCCCGGAGCTGCTGCCGCTCGTGCTGGAGGGCCGGATCGAGCCCGGCCGGGTCTTCGACAAGACGCTGCCGCTGGCGTCGGTCGCTGAGGGCTACCGCGCGATGGACGAGCGCACCGCGATTAAGGTGTTCCTGCAGCCCTGACCTCGGCCGGCACCGCGCCGACCTCGGGCGGACCCTCCGGGTCGAGGTGCGGGGAGGTTGAAGTCGGAGGTAGTCGCCGCCGAACGCCGCCCGGCCGACCGTCGTCAGGGACGGCTGACCGCCGGCGTCAGCGGTCGTCGCTAGCCGCGGCGCGGCGCCGGCACGTCACCTGGGAACGGGTGTGCGGCGCAGCCGCACGTCCCGTCATCACACGCCAGGTAGCGATGGCCCGCGTGGCCGCAGCGCGGACACGGCAGGTCGTGCGACAGGTGCTCTGTCGTGACCTCGACGGTGTCCCACATTTGCTCGGCCCTCCTGAACCCACGATGCGCTCTCAGGGCTCTCCACCTGAGGAGGTGACGCGGCGTGTTCGGATACCGATACGGCAAGGCTGCGCCGGGACTGAGCGTCGACGCGCGAGGGCCTCCGAGAACCACCCGTTCGGATCAGCGCGATCTCCGGGTGTGACTAGGGAACTCTCCCGATGTGGCCAGGTACCTCAGACGGCCACGCTGAGGGTATGCACAGCGCCTTCGACTCCCTCCTGCCGAGCTCCCTCGTCGCGGCCGACGAGGCGCCCTGCGCTGGCATGGAGGGCGACCTCTGGTTCACGTCCCACCCGACCGCGGTCGAGCGCGCCAAGTCCCTGTGCCGCGGATGCCCGCTGCAGGAGTCGTGCCTGGCCGACGCGATCGAGCGCCGCGAGCCCTGGGGCGTCTGGGGCGGCGAGCTCTTCGAGAACGGCGCGATCGTCACCTTCAAGCGCCCCCGCGGCCGTCCGCGCAAGGACGCGACCCGGCTCGCGAGCTGAGGGTGACGCGCCGTCAGAGCCGGGCGAGCACCGTGCCGCCGTGGATGCCGACGACCTGGCCGGTGATGAAGCCGGCGTCGGGGGAGGCGAGGTAGGCAACGGCCGACGCGACCTCGTCGGGCGTACCAGGGCGCCCCATCGGGATACGGGCGGTGCGCTGCGCGACGAGCTCGGGGGTGCGCCTCGTGTCCCAGAACTCGGTGTCCGGAACGAACCCAGGGGCGACCGCGTTCACCGCGATGCCGTCGCCGGCCAGCTCCGCCGCCAGGCCGGTCACCCAGGTGTTGATCGCTCCCTTGGCCGCGCCGTAGGAACCGCTGCCGCGCAGCGCGGCGACCGAGCTCATCGCGACCACACGCGCGCCCGGCCGGCGCAGCAGGGGACGCAGGGCCTCGGTCGGGAGCACCGCGGACAGCACGTTGAGCTCGAACTCGGCGGTCCAGTCCCGCGCCACCGCCTCGAGGTCGTCGCCGGTCGACGGCGCGTTGCCACCCGCGTTGAGCACCAGGACGTCGACCCCGTCGGCGCACGCGTCCGCCAGGCGGCGTACGTCGGCCGGGACGGTGCAGTCGGCGGCCAGCACCGAGACCCGCTCCGCTCCGAGGTCCCGATTGACGGCCGACGCGGCGTCCTGAAGGACGGCTTCACGACGGCCGACGACGAGCACAGCCAGTCCGTCGTGGGCCAGACGCCGGGCGATGGCCCGGCCGAGTCCGGTGCCGCCGCCGGTCACGACGGCCCGTCGGGATTGAGGGCTGCTCATGCTGGCACTCTAGGTCCTTCCGGGCGACGGGCCGACGGGTTATGGCGGCGTCCCGGGCGCCGATCCTTCGGGGCGGCCACGCCGACCGTGCCCGCGGCGACGCGGTCATCGACGTGTCGCTGTCCGACCTGCTCGGCGGGGCCGCGCCGGACCGTGCCTGAGCAGCCGCTACGGTCGGAGGCATGAGCACCGCCGTGACCTCCGCCGAGCCGCTCGACGTCCTCCGTCGGCGGACCAGCGAGAAGTGGACGACGCACCCGCCGGACGTGCTCCCGATGTTCGTGGCGGAGATGGACTTCCCGCTGGCACCTGCGATCAAGGCTGTGCTGCTCGAGGCGATCGAGCGAGGGGACACCGGTTATGTCAACCCGCAGCTGCCCGCGGTCCGCGAGTCCTTCGCCGACTTCGCGGGGGAGCGCTGGGGCTGGGTGCCCGACGTGGACCGGATGCGCACCACCACCGACGTGAGCGTGGTGATCGTCGAGACCCTGCGCCGACTCGCCGCACCCGGCGACGGCGTGATCATCACGCCGCCGACGTATCCGCCGTTCTTCGACCTGATCCCGGAGGCCGACGGCGTCGTGGTCGAGGTGCCGCTGGCGGATGACGGCGCGTCCTACGCGCTGGACCTCGACGGGATCGACCGGGCGCTCGCCGACGGTGCCCGCGGCGTCCTGCTCTGCAACCCGCACAACCCGCTCGGGCTGGTGCACTCGCGCGAGACGCTGACCGAGCTGTCACGGATCGTGGCCCGCCACGACGGCTTCGTGCTCAGCGACGAGATCCACGCGCCTCTCACGCACGCCGGGCACGAGTTCACGCCCTACCTCACGGTCTCCGAGGACGCGCGCGAGCACGGCATCGCGGCGCACTCGGCGAGCAAGGCCTTCAACCTCGCCGGCCTCAAGTGCGCGTTCTTCGTCGCCGGGTCCGAGCCGATGGCGGCGATCGTGGACGCGCTTCCCGCGGAGGTCTCGGTCCGCACCGGACTGCTCGGGGCGATGGCGACCGAGGCCGGGTTCTCGGAGGCCCGTGACTGGCTGGCGGGCACCCTCGCCACCGTCGAGCAGAACCTCGACCTGCTGGAGGAGCTGCTCGAGCGCGACCTGCCGACGGTCCGGCTCCGTCGTCCCCAGGCCAGCTATCTGGCCTGGCTCGACATGTCGGGCCTGGGCTGGGGCGACGACCCGGCGCAGCGCGCGCTCGACGACGCACGGGTCGCCCTGTCGAGCGGCCTCATGTTCGGCGCCGAGGGCGCGGGCCACGCGCGGATGAACGTCGGCTGCGCGCCCGAGACGATCGTCGAGGCCGTCGCGCGGCTGGCTCGCGCGGCCGCCTCAGTCAGCTGACGTCTCGCCGACCCGCACGCGGTCGGGATAGAAGGCGACGTACTCCTTGATCTCGGCCATGGCGGGGTGCGGCGTCTCGTAGGTCCAGACGGCGTTGTCGAGGAGGCCGTCGTCGGTGCGGATGCTGAAGTAGCTCGCGTCGCCCTTGTAGCGGCAGTAGGTGGAGTGCTCGGTCCGCTCGAGCAGGGACATGTTCACGTCGGCACGGGGGAAGTACTGCACGGCGGGGTAGTCCGCCTCCTGGAGCGTGAGCGTCGCCGAGGAGTCGGCGATGGTGCGGTCGCCGACGACGGCGGTGACGCGCGCGCCGTCGCGACGCACGGTGATGGGGTGATCAGGGCTGGGGGCGAGGACCGGCTTCTGGCTCATGTGAGGCGGAACACGTCGCAGGGCCGGACGATTCCCCGGCGTGGACATCACGCGGGGGACCGGATCATGTCCACCCGATAGCGTCGCTCCATGCCTCGGACGGACAGCGCCTCCCGCGTGATCGCCGCACCTGCCGAGGAGGCGTACGCCGCCCTGGTCGATCCTGCGGCCCTGGAGGCGTGGCTGCCGCCGACCGGCATGACCGCCCGCGTCGACGAGCTCGACCTGCGGCCCGGCGGTGCCTACCGGATGGTCCTGACCTACGACGACCCGGCGGGCGCGCACGGGAAGTCGACCGCCGACGCGGACGTCGTCGACGCCCGGTTCGTGGAGATCGTTCCCGGGGCCCGTGTGGCGTACGCCGTGCGCTTCGTGTCCGACGACCCGGCCTACGCGGGGGTCATGACGATGACCTGGCACGTCGCCGAGGTCGGCGGCGGCACTCGCGTCGACGTCGTCGCGGTGGACGTCCCCGAGGGCATCTCGCCCGAGGACCACGCGACCGGGATGGCGTCGTCGCTCGACCATCTCGCGGCCTACCTCGAGAACCGTCGCCGCTGACCCGTGCGCCGTGGCGGCTCAGCGCGCCAGTTGGACGCTGCGACGACGCCGGTGACGTCTGAGCGTCGCCGGGAGGGTGAGCACCAGCGCGACGGCGACCCCGATCGCGGCGCCGATGCCGTTCGCCATCAGGTCGCGACCGTCCGGGACCCGGCCGGGGATCTCGTGCTGGAGGGACTCGATGCCCACCGTCAGCGCGAACGACGCGATCAGTGCGAGCCACCAGCCACCGGCTCCGAACAGGAGCAGCAGGAAGATCCCCACGGGGACGAACAGCGCGATGTTGGCGAGGAACTCGAAGCGGCTGTAGTCGATCGACTCGGCGTACCCGCGCCGGTGGAGCGCGTCGAGGACGCGCTCGGCGAGCTGCGCCTGGCCGGTGTGCTGGTCCTGCGGCGTCAGCGTGAGCCAGCCGACGAACACCAGGTAGGCGCCGGTCAGCAGGCTCAGGAACGGATGACGGTGGAGCACCGTGCCAGTGTGCCGCCCGGCGCAACCGCCACGGGTGTGCCGCTAGACCGGAACCAGTGCCTCGTGGGGACCGGCGGGGAGCTCGACAGCGATCGGCATCCCGGGGCGGACCTCGCCGCCGAACTCCACGACGGCCATGACCCCCGCCTTGCGGACGATGCCGACCCCGTCGACCGACTCGGCGCCTCCGGTCGGGCCGAGCGCGACGTCCGACGAGGACGCGCGTCCGTCGGCCCGGGCGACGACGACCTTGAGCAGCCCCGCCGAGAAGTCGTTGATCTGGCGGCAGGGGTTCCGGAGGCCGGTGAGGCGCAGCACGGCGTCGCCGATCCGGAGCAGCGTCCCGGTCGGCAGCGCGAGGAGGTCGAGTCCGCCGGTCAGGATGTTCTCGCCGAGCCCGCCGGGTCCGACGTCGTGCCCGGCGGCGCGAGCCTCGTCCAGCAGCTCCTGGTGGATCAGGTGGACCTGGCGCAGGTTGGGCTGGTTCGGGTTGCGGCGCACGCGAGAACGGTGCTGGACGAGCGTGCCGGCGTGTGCGTCCCCAGCGACGCCCATGCCGGCGACCAGGGTGATCGCATCCTGCGGTGTCTTGCTGAACCGATGGATCTCGTCGCGGGAGACCGCCGTCACCGTTCCGTCAACCATGGCGGCATCGTAGGACCGACGATCCGGGGCGGTGACGGGGCCTCACGAGATCGCCGATAGCGCCCGATGCGGTGCCAGCGAAACGGCTGCCCGGACTCCATCGGCGTCAACGCCTGGCGACGGTCCATGGCGGTCCGTCACGTCGAACCAACCCACGAGCTCACAGTCACCACGACCGACCTGCACCGCTGCGACAACCCGTGGCCGAGGTCCAAGATCGGCTCCGGGTGCTGCGCCAGGCCGCCAAGCGCGACCGCGTCGACCTAGGCGCCTTCGGGACCTACGTCGAGCAAGGCTCCAAGAACGGCATGACCCACGCCCACATCGTCGTCAAGGCCACCGGCTCGACTTCGACTGGCTACGTCGTCGACTCGCCTCAGCAGGCTTCGGCCAGCGGTTCACCTACTCGGTCATCAAGTCCGATGCGGAGTTCGCGTCCTACGTCGGCAAGGGCTTCGCTGCCTACGCCGTCAAGGGCTACCGCACCGACGCCGACGACGCACTCCGGCTCAACGCAGGCCGCGTCGGACACTTCTCCCGCGGCTTCTTCCCAGACGGCGTACGACGCGCCGAGGTCGCATCCCTGGCGGCCTACTCAGAGGCGTCCGACGAGCCGTCACCCTGGATTGCTCGAGTCTGGTCCTGACGGGTTCGTCAGCCCGCCGCCAGCGTCAGCCGGGCGATCCTGAGCAGGCGCTCGTAGTACGGCTGTGCGGCTGGCGGGAACGCGCTCAGCGATCGCTGCAATTCGTCTGCGGCCTGACCCAAGCGCGACAGGTCGGCTGTCGACAACGACCCAGCCCTGGTTGCCCAGCCGTAAATGTCAGCATCGATCATGACGGCGTCGACCTGGCCGTACTCCAGGCCTTTCTCCACTGACGCTGGAAACGGGTCTGCCATGTGGAGGCGCATCTCTACCTTCAGGGCGTGGGGCACACACCGCAGCGTAGATCCGGTGCGTCCCGGCTGGATCGCCGATAAGGGGGCGGCGAAGCCGCACCTTTCCTTGTCTCTACAGACCAAACGCTCACAGACCAACCGGGGGAGTCAGACTCCCCTCGGTACCTGGTTCGACTTCCCTGCCTGTCGCGTCCGCTGCGGGTCGGCGAGCCCGTCCTGGTCCACAACGAGACCGGCGAGATTCGGCCGATGCGGTGCCAGCGAAACGGCTGCCCAGACTGCATCGGCGTCAACGCCTGGCGGCGCTCCCTGGCGGTCCGTCACGTCGAACCGACCCACGAGCTCACAGTCACCACTACCGACCTTCACCGCTGCGACAACCCGTGGCCAGAGGTTCAAGACCGACTCCGCGTGCTGCGCCAGGCCGCCAAGCGCGATCACGTCGACCTGGGCGCGTTCGGAACGTTCGTCGAGCAGGGCTCCAAGTCCGGAATGACCCACGCACATATCGTCGTCAAGGACGGCCGCTGGATCGACTACGAGTGGCTTCGGTCGCGGCTCGTGTCAGCGGGGTTTGCACGGCGGTTCGAGTACCTGCCGATCAAGGACGGTGCGGGGTTCACGTCCTATGTCGGCAAGGGCTTCGCCTCCCACGCGGTCAAGGGCTACCGGGACGACGCAGACGACGCACTCAGGCTCAACGGCGGCCGGGTCGGTCACTTCTCGCGCGGGTTCTTCCCAGACGGCGTGCGCCGTGCTGAGGTCGAGTCCCTGGCGGCGTACTCAGAGGCGTCCGACGAGCCATCACCGTGGCGGGCTCGAGTCTGGTCCTGACCGCATCTCGGCGTGAGCCGCCTGAAAGGCCCTCCCGGCCCGGCTTGAATGGGCTGCCTCCCTCTCCAACTGCGGACGACGAGCCGGGCGGCAGCCCATCGCCTAGGGCGGGTCCGCGGCAAAGGTAGAGGGCTCGTGGGATCTCAGTCGAGTTGATTGACGTCTGCTCGGGTGTTCGCCGATAAGCGACATTATGTCAATCAGCGGACGGAGGGCCGCTCCACTCCATCCAGCTCGACGGCGACGCCAACGGACTCCAGCCGTGCTGCTCGTAGAGACCGTGCGCGTCGGCCGTCTTCAGCAGCAGACGCTTGATCGGCAACGACGCGACGTCGGCCATCACGCCGGACATCAGCAGCTTGCCCGCGCCACGACCGCGGGCGCCCGGGTCGACGATGACATCGCACAGCCAGCCGAACGTCGCTCCGTCCGTCACCACTCGGGCGAACGCCACCTGGGCGTCGGCCTCGTAGACGCCGTAGCACCGAGAGGCGGCGTTGGCGGCGTCCTGCACCTCCCGCGAGCGCCCGAGGGCCCAGTAGGCATGGGCGGACAGGGTCGCGTGCACCCACTCGCCGTCCAACCGTCCGGGATCCGCCGAGAACTCGAGCGCTCGTTCCGTTGCCACGGACGCAGCCTAGGGACTCCGGCTCACGTCCGTCGGCGACTTTCCGCCGTGCCGTCTCAGGCGACGACCATCGCCTCGTACGTCGGCGTGAGCTCGTCCCATCGTGCGCGCCAGGCCGGCGACGGCGACCGGTCAGTCCAGCCGTCGGGGTGCACCGAGGCGCCGGTCGCCAGCGAGCGCCCGAGGTCCTCCAGATGCGTCTGCCACCCGGAGCCGTGGAAGTGGAGCTTGTCCAGCGGAAGACCACGCTCCTCCACGACCAGGCGGGTCTTGTCGCCCTCCTCGCTGAGCCACGCCTCGATCTCCGCCTCGTCATCGGTACCGGGCTCCATCCGCAGCAGGAGGTGGTGCGGCGCGTCGCACACCTCGACCCGGCCCGGGCCCGTCCACGTGCTCGTGAACGTCGCCTGGATCGTGCCGCCGACCTGCAGGTCCCCCGCGACCTCGGCGATCCAGCGTGCGAGCCGCGCGGGCGACGTACACGCCTCCCACAGGTCGTCGATCCCGGTGTCGTAGAGGTCCTCGACGCGTACCGCCCCGCGGGTCTCGTCCAGTGCGCGCATCGTCCCGATCGTTCTCATTCCCTGACCTTCTTCCCTCTCGCCACCTCGGTGTGCAGGGCGTCGAGCCGGTTCTGCCAGAGCGCGCGGTACTCCCCCAGCCACTCGTCCACCTCGATGAGCGCTTCCGGGCGAAGGCTGTAGATCCGCCGCTGCGCGTCCTGGCGTACGTCGACCAGTCCGGCCTCTCGCAGCACCCTCAGGTGCCGCGACACGCCTGGCCGCGCGATGGGCAGAGCCTGAGCGATCTCGCCGGCCGTGGCCGGGTGGTCGCGCAGCATCTCGAGCACCGTGCGCCGGCTTCCGTCCGCCAGCGCCTGCAACACCGCATCCATGGCAGGTAATGTACCGACTTAGTTACGTAACCGCAAGGGTACTTATCGAACGGGTCCACGATGCGACAAATGCCGCGACGTCTCCCGCGCGGCCGGGGAGGATCGGCGCATGGTCTCGCTCAGCGCTGTCGTCGGTGTCGCGGCCGTCGCGTTCGGCATGGTGATGACGCCCGGTCCGAACATGATGTACCTGGTCTCCCGCTCCCTCACCCAGGGTCGTGCGGCCGGGATGATGTCGCTGAGCGGCGTGGTCACCGGCTTCGCGCTCTACGTGCTCGCCACGGCCGCCGGACTCTCGCTCGTCTTCGTCGCCGTCCCGGAGCTGTTCTGGACGGTCAAGCTCCTCGGTGCCGCCTACCTGCTGTGGCTCGCCTGGGGCATGGTGCGCAGGACCAAGAACGCGTTCTCGCCCGACCTGACGATGCCGCACCACTCGCCGCGACGCCTCTACGTCATGGGCATCACGACCTGCCTGCTCAACCCCAAGATCGCGCTCATGTACGGCGCCCTGCTCCCCCAGTTCGTCCGTGCCGGCTCGGGCCCGACGACGGTCCAGCTGGTCGAGCTGGGACTGGTGCAGATCGCCGTGGCGACCCTCGTCAACGCCACGTGGGTCCTGCTCGCCGCCCAGGTCGCCCGCTGGCTCCACCGCAGCCCGCGGGCCGAGCGCGGGGTGCGGTGGAGCACTGCCGGACTGCTCACGTGGTTCGCCGTGCACCTCGGCCTGGCGCGAGCCGCAGCCTGACGACGGGCATCGTCAGACCGAGTGCGGCACCTTCACGGCCCCGGGGTCGACGACGAGGTGCGGGTCCGCCAGCGCTCCCACGACCCGGCCGTCGCGCGAGATCCGCGGGCCGTCGACGACGTCCGCCACCAGGCAGGTGACGTTGTCGCGACCCCCTGCGGCGAGCGCGGCGTCGACCAGCGCCGCCGCGGCGTCGTCGCGGTCCGGCACCTCGAGCGCGGCCGCGATCGCCTCGTCCGACACCAGGTCGGAGAGGCCGTCGCTGCAGAGCAGCAGCCGGTCGCCGACGCGTAGGTCCAGCTGGGAGATGTCCGGCTCGACCGGCGCCTCGCCGTTGATCGAGCGCAGGACGACGGAGCGGTACGGGAACTCCTCGGCCTCGTCCTCGGACAGGCTCCCGTCGTCGACGAGGGACTGCACGAGGGTGTGGTCGTCGGTCAGCTGGGTGAGCCCGCCGGCCCGCAGCAGGTAGGCGCGCGAGTCCCCCACGTGGACCAGGTGGAACCGGTCCTCGTGTGCGACGACGGCCGTGAGCGTCGTCGCCATGCCTGACCACTCCGGCGAGCGCCGCACGCCCGCGCTCAGCTGCCGGTGCGCCTCCAGGACCGCACCGCGCAGGACCCGCTGGGGATCGGCGCCCGGGCTGGCGGCGACGAGCGCACTGACGACGTACGCCGTCGTCGCGGAGGCGACCTCGCCGGCGGCCGACCCGCCGACACCGTCGGCGACGAGCTGCAGGTAGGGGGCGGCGAACCCGGCGTCCTCGTTGCCGCTGCGGACCAGCCCGACGTGGGACGCGGCCGCAGAGTCGAACCTCAACATCAGCCCCTCCTTCGCGATCCCCCACGGCCCCGTGAACCGGCTCGGGCCATCATGCCGGAACCCGCGCCCGCCGTGCAGGGTCTGGACAACCGTGGGGTCCCGGCGGACGGTGGATCCATGACCACGATGAGACTGCCCACCGAGCGCGCGGTCCGTGCGTTCAACAGCGTCGCGATCCGGCTGGCCGGTACCCGAGCCATGCCGGTGTGGGCGGTGGTGCAGCACGCCGGACGCAGGTCCGGCAAGACCTACACGACGCCTGTCGCCGTGATCCCCGCCGCCGGTGTCTTCTACGTCGGGCTGCCGTGGGGTCGCGAGACCGACTGGGTCCGCAACCTCCGCGCTGCGGGCGGCGGCACGATGCGGTGGAAGGGCACGACGTACGACGTCAGCGACCCGACCTTCGTCGACAAGGCCGAGGTGCTGAACGTGGCGCGCCTCCCCCAGCGCGAGATCCTGAAGCGCTGGTCGATGAGCGACTTCCTGCGGGTGCGGCGGGTTCCCAACCCGCGCTGAGCCGGATCAGGCCGGCGGCTCGAACGCCGCCCGTGCCTTGGCCACGCGCTCGCGGACCACGCATCCGGCGTCGTGGTCGTTGACGAGGCCCATCGCCTGCATGAACGCGTAGGCCGTCGTCGGCCCGACGAAGCGCCAGCCACGCTTCTTGAGGTCGCGCGACATGGCGACCGACGCCGGGGACGTGGCACGGAACTCGGGCACCCGGTCGGGCTCCGGGTCCTCGTAGCGCCAGACGTAGGCGGCGATCGACCCTTCCCGCTCGACGAGGTCGAGGGCCCGCCCTGCGTTGTTGATGACCGCCTCGATCTTGCCGCGGTGACGGATGATCCCGGCGTCCTGCAGCAGACGCTCGACGTCCGCCTCCGTGAACGACGCCACCTGCTCGAAGTCGAACCCGTGGAACGCGGCGCGGAAGTTCTCCCGCTTGGCCAGGATCGTCCGCCAGCTCAGACCCGACTGGAATCCCTCCAGGCTGACCTTCTCGAACAGGCGGCGGTCGTCGGCGACCGGGAATCCCCACTCGGTGTCGTGGTAGGCGAGGAAGTCGGGGGCCGAGCCGCTCCACGTGCAGCGCGGCTCGCCGTCGGGGGCGAGGTAGGTGGCGGTCACGGGCGCCACTCTCCCACTCGCCTCACAGCGCCAGCTCCATGTAGACGCTGTGGGGGTCGTCGGCGTAGTCGGCGAACGGTCCGCGCACCACGAACCCGTGCCGGGCGTAGAGCCGCCGGGCCGGCGCGAAGTAGTCCTCCGCACCGGTCTCGAGGAGCACCCGGCGGCCGCCCTGGGAGCGCGCCTGGCCCAGGAGGAAGCCCAGCACCGCTGACCCCACTCCCCTGCCCCGACCGCCGGTCGCGGTCCGCATCGACTTCAGCTCGAAGGAGCCGCCGCCGTGGTCCTTGAGCGCTCCGCAGCCGGCCAGGGCGTCGCCGTCCCACGCCGACCAGAACGTCAGCCCGGGCGACCGCAGCCCGTCCAGGTCGAGCGCGTGCACGGACTCGGCCGGCGAGACGGCGTACATGTCGCCGAGGTGCTCCTCGAGGAGTGCGACGACCGCCGGCCTGGTCAGGTCGTCGATCTCGAAACGAAGGTCCACGGGCGCGAGAGTAGCCAGTGCCCGACCGACCTCCGGTCGAGGGTCAGCGGCGCTTGCGGTGCCAGAACGGGTTCTGCACCCGCTTCACGAGGACGCCGATCTTGTCGATGCGGTGCTCCGGGTTGCCGTAGCGGTCGGTCCAGTAGTTGCCGTGGGCGTGGTCCTCCGGCGTGGCGCACGTGGAGATGGTGATGTAGCCGCGATCGGGCACGGCCCCGGGCTTGCCGGGCACCGCCGCGCGCTGCGCGCGCAGGGACGACGCCGAGCGGAACGACACCCATCGCGTCGTCCTGACGCGGTAGACGTAGCGCCACCGGCCGCTGTCGACGAGCAGCTTGGCGCCGCGGTGCAGCGACGGCGTACGTCGGAAGACGCCGCCGTGGGCCGTCCGGTGGGCGGTCACCTGGTAGTTGCCGAGCCCGCCGGGCCCCGTGCCACCCTCGCGGCCGAAGGGGCTGGCCGCGATGCCCCGGTCCTGGATCTTCGTGCCAGGACCGTCATCGGTCTTGCCGCGGTACGCGATGACCCGGAGCCGGTGGATGCCGATGGCCGGGATGGACAGCCGGGCGTTGCGCGGCCGGCCGTCGCTGTAGTGCACTGCCGTGCGCGCGGCCACCGTCTGATGGGTGACCGCCTTGCCGCTGGCCTCCCGCGCGGCGGCAGGGCCGGCTGGCGCCGAGACCAGCGCGACGGCCGCGACGGCGGCAGCGACGGTGGCGCCGACCAGCGCCCGAGCGGGCCGGCGAGGGGGGCGGTGAGGGGTGGGGACGCTGTGAGCAGTGGGGTGCATGAGCCGCAAGTACCCGCCCGAGACGTCTTCAGGCGCCTGCGGCCGGCTCGATCTCGCGCAGCCGTGGGAGCACCGAGCCGGTGAACTGCTCGGTCCACGCCTGCGGGTCGCCACCCTTGGGCGGCGAGACGGTGACGAGGCTGACGCCGAGCGCGGCGTAGCGCTCCATCTCGGAGAGGAAGGCGTCGGGGTCGTCGACCGGCGAGCTCGGCCCCCCGCCGCCCCCGATCGTCTTGCGGATCTCGTGGTAGTCGCGGCCGACGTCGTCGCAGTGCCGCTTGAGGACGTCGAGCTTGTGCTGGATCTGGTCCAGGCCCTCGCGGACGAACAGGTGGCAGGCGTCGCCGTACTGCGCCACCAGCCGGAGGGTCTTGCGCTCTCCCCCTCCGCCGATGAGGATCGGCAGCCGTCCGCGCGGCGGCTGCGGGAGGTTGATCGTCTCCTTGAGGTGGTAGTGCTTCCCGTCGTAGGCCCCGTCGTCGTCCGACCACATCTGGTTGACGATCTGGAGCGCCTCCTCGAGCCGCTCGAAGCGCTCCGCGGTCGACGGGAACGGGACGCCGAGGCCCTCGTGCTCGCGGTCGTACCAGGCGGCACCGATGCCCAGCCACGCCCGGCCGCCAGAGAGTACGTCGACCGTCGTCGCGATCTTCGCGAGCAGACCTGGGTGGCGGTAGGTGACGCCGGTGACGAGCAGACCCAGGTTGACGTTGGTGGTGATCCCGGCGAGGTAGCCGAGGGTCGTGTAGCCCTCGAGCATGGGCTCGAACGGGCCGCCCACCGGGATCATCTGGAAGTAGTGGTCCATCACGGTGAGCAGGCTGACCCCGCCCTCGTCGGCGGCTTGGGCCGTCGCCGTCAGGCGCTCGGTCAGCCGGTTCTCCCAGTCGGGGTGCGTGAAGGTGAAGTAGTGAATGCCGGCGTCCATGACTCGACCGTAGAACTTGGAGCGCGGTCCAGAGCAAGAGGAATCCGGCTCGAACTTGTGACCGGCGAGTAACCTCCGGTCCGCTGTGGCGTTGGTCACGGCATGGTGCTGCGACGCCCGACCCTCCTCCCCGTGATCGCTCTCCTCGCCCCGCTCCTGGCGGTGTTCCTCGCCGTGCCCGCTCCGCCGGCCACGGCAGCCGTCTGGTCGCCACGACCGGCTGACTATCCCGGGACCGTGACGCAGCGCGACCTCGCGATCCCGATGTCGGACGGCACGGTCCTGCGCGGCGACCTGACCCTGCCGGCGGACGCCGACGGAGCCGCGGTGCCGGGTCGCTGGCCGGTGGTCGTCACCATCACGGCGTACAACAAGTCGGCCCAGGCGGCGGGCGGCGGCCTCGCCGGAAGCGACCCGACCTACCTGGTCGAGCGCGGCTATGCGCAGCTCACCGTCGACGCCCGCGGCACGGGCTCCTCCGAGGGCACGTGGTGCGCGTTCTGCACCCGCGAGGACACCGACTCGGGCGAGGTGGTCACCTGGGCGGTGGAGCAGCCCTGGAGCAACGGCTCGACAGCGATGTCGGGGCCGTCCTACATGGGCATCGACCAGATCTTCGCCGCCGCCAGCCACCCGAAGGGCCTCAAGGCGATCTTCCCGCAGGTCCCGGCCGCCGACGTCTACCGGGACGTGGTGGCCAGCGGAGGCCAGGTCGACGTCGGCTTCATCCCGCTGTGGATGGGCCTGGTGACCGGCACCGGGGTGATCCCGCCCGCCGTCACCGCCGGCGACCCGCGGTCAGGGCTGACCGCGCTGGCCCAGCACCTCGGCGCGATCGGCAGCTTCACCGCCCCCATGCTGCTCAACGCCCTCGGCGGTCAGGACCAGGCCTATGACGGCGACTTCTACGCACAGCGCTCGCCGATCAACGTCGTCGACGAGGTGCAGGTGCCGACGTTCCTCGTCTCCGGCGAGTACGACCTGTTCCAGCGCGGCACTCCGCTCCTCTTCGAGCGGCTCCAGCAGCACGGCGTGCCGGTGCGGATGGTCACCGGCCCGTGGAACCACCTGCAGGCGTCAGCCGGCGACGGACTCGCCGAGGCCGGCCACGGCAGCCTCCAGGAGCTGCAGCTGCGCTGGTTCGACCACTGGGTCAAGGGCGTCCCCGATCCCCGCCTCGACGACCCTCGGGACTTCGCCCCCATCACCTACTACGAGCAGGGCACCGGCGCCTGGCGTACGGCGAACCGGTGGGTCGACCCCGCCGACGTCCGGGCCACCTCGTTGCCGCTGGCCGGCTCCGCCGCACCCGGGCGTCCCGGCACGCTCGGCACGGCGCCGACGACGGCGGGGCGGTCGACGGTCCTCCCCGTCCCGGTCAGCGGCCTCTGCTCACGCTCGTCCGACCAGTGGACCGCCGGTCTGCTCTCCGAGCTCGAGCTCCTCAACGGCGCCTGCTTCGAGGACAACCGCGTCAACGACACGTCGTCGACGCTCTTCGAGACCTCGCCGCTCACTCAGACGCTGCCCGTCCTCGGCCCCATCGACGCCCGGCTCTACGTCTCGAGCAACACCGGCGACGGCATGCTGTCGGTGGGCGTCAGCGACGTGGCGCCGGACGGCTCGGTCAGGCGGCTCACCGGCGGCTGGCAGGTCATCTCGATGCGGTCGCTCGACACCGACCGCACCCGCTACCTCGACGGCAAGGTCCTGCAGCCCTACCACCCCTTCACGCAGGCGTCGGTCTCCCTCGCGAAGCCGGGCCAGGTGGTGCCGGTCGACGTCGAGGTCTTCCCGACCGGGGCCGCCCTGCAGCCGGGACACCGGCTGCGGCTGTCCGTCCAGGCGTTCGACGTACCCCACCTGGCGCCCACGTTGCCGCAGCTCCCTGGTGTGCTCACGGCGCTGACGTTGCACTCCTCGGCCGCCTACCCGTCCGCGCTCGTGCTGCCCACCCGCGGGCGGCAGGCCGGCTCGCCCCGGTAGCCCGTGGAGGGTGCCCACAGGCGGGGACCTACGATGCAGGCCATGCTGAAGCGCTCCCTGATCGCCGTCGCCCTGCTGACCGCCGGCACGACCCTGGCTGCCTGCGGCGGCTCCGACGACGCCGCGAAGGACGCGGGCGGGAGCGGGTCCTCGCCCTCGGCGGGGAGCGCCGGCGGCAAGACGTGCGACTACGAGTCCGACGGCTCCGGCAGCGACGTCAAGCTGCCGCCCAGCTCGCCGACCAAGACCGGCAAGGTGCCGGTCACGATCAGCTCGAGCGTGGGTGACCTCAAGCTGACCCTCGACGCCGACAAGACGCCGTGCACGGTGAACTCCTTCGTCTCGCTCGCCGACCAGGGGTTCTACGAGGGGATCTACTGCCACCGGATCGGCGACCCGCAGAGCTTCCCGATGCTCCAGTGCGGTGACCCGACGGCGACCGACCCGGACAACCTCGCCCAGGCCGGCTCCGGCGGTCCGGGCTACAGCTACGCCGACGAGCTGACCGGTGCGGAGAAGTACGGCCCGGGGACGCTCGCCATGGCCAACGCCGGCGCGGACACCAACGGCTCGCAGTTCTTCATGGTGTTCGGCGACATCGGCCTCGACCCCGCCTACACGGTCTTCGGGACCATCGCGCCGGACACGGTGAAGACGCTGGAGTCGGTCGCGGCCAAGGGCAGCAACGGCAGCAACCCCGACGGCACCGGCGCCCCGAACACGCCGGTGAAGTTCACCAAGGTGACCGTCGGCTGAGGTCGCCGGGGGTCAGCCGAGGGAGCCGGTCCGGTAGCGCACGTCGTCTCCCAGGGTGATGGTGCGTCCGACCGTGCAGAGCCGGTCCTGGCTGCGCTGGATGGCCGACTCGAGCACCTCGCGCGCCGCGTCGCCGGCCTCGCCGGCCGGGAAGGTCACGTCGAACGTCACGGTCAGCCCGACCAGGTGGTTGCCGCCGCCGTCGCGCACCTTCTGGCCCTCCGCGCGGGCGGCGAACGTCTCGAACGGCGCCCGCTTGCCGGTGATGAAGTCGACGTCGATCGCGCTGCAGCCGGCGAGCGCCGCCAGGAGCGCCTCGACCGGCGTGAAGTCCGGGTCGTCGCCGTGGCCGAGCGTCAGGACGCCGCCGCGGGCGTTGACGGCCTTGAATCGATGCTCGCCGACCTTCTCGAGGTCGACGGAGCGGAGGTCAGGTGTGGCATCGGTCATGGTCGAAGGATCGCATGTGTGCACTGAGCGCATCGGGGCACTGGGTCATGGTCCTGACGTCAATGGATGGAGTTCAAGCATGCTCACCCTGACCGACAACGCGACGAACATCGTCCGCAACATCGCGACCCAGTCGCCGCAGCCGGACACGGCCGGTCTTCGGATCACCTCCGACGGCAGCGCGGAGGCACCCTTCGCCGTGACGGCCGCCGACGAGGCGCAGCCGGGTGACCAGGTCGTCTCGAACGAGGGAGCCAACGTCTACCTGGACGGCCCGACGGCCGACCTGCTGGACGACAAGGTCCTCGACGCCCGCGTCGACAACGAGGGCAGGATCGAGTTCGCCCTGGGCCAGCAGGGCTGACGAGGCCTCACCCGAGCCTCGACTGTGTTGGGGGCTCGCGGCGCTCCACCGAGCCGACTCTAGGCTGGGCGCCGTGAGCCCCCACCTGTCTCTCCAGCGCGCCGAGGCGGAGGCCCGTCGCGCCCTCCTCGACGTCACCTCCTACGACGTCACCCTCGACCTGGCCGCGGAGGACACCACCTTCCGGTCGGTGACCCGTGTGCGGTTCACCAGCCGCGGCGGCGCCACGTTCGCCGACCTCAAGCCGGCGGCCGTCGCGTCGATCCACCTCAACGGCAGCCCGATCGACGTCGACCTGCTCGACCGCGGTCGCCTCCCGCTCGACACCGTCGCCGGCGAGAACGAGCTCGTCGTGGACGCCACCATGCGCTTCCGCAACGACGGCGAGGGGCTCCACCGCAGCGTCGACCCCGCCGACGGCCGCCACTACGTCTACGGCATGTCCTTCATGGACGCCGCCCCGTCGGTCTTCGCCTGCTTCGACCAGCCGGACCTGAAGGCGCCCTACACCCTGCACGTCACCGCCCCCACGGACTGGCACGTGTTCGCCAACGCGGCCGGCGCGCAGGTCGAGCCCGGCCGGTGGGAGTTCGAGGAGTCGGCTCCCCTGTCGACGTACTTCGTGACCGTCGTGGCCGGCCCTTACCACCTCATCGAGGACGTCCACGACGGCATCCCGCTGGGCCTGTCCGCCCGGGCGAGCATCGCCGCCGACCTCGACAAGGACGCCGACGAGATCCTCACGGTCACCCGGCAGTCGTTCGACGAGTTCCACCGGCTCTTCGGCATCCGCTACGCGTTCGGCAAGTACCACCAGGCCTTCGTCCCGGAGTTCAACGCGGGCGCCATGGAGAACCCCGGCTGCGTGACGTTCCGGGACCCGCTCGTCTTCACCTCGCGCGTCACCCGCGGCCTGCGCATCCAGCGGGCCACGACGATCGCCCACGAGATGGCCCACCAGTGGTTCGGCAACCTCGTGACGCCCGTGTGGTGGGACGACCTGTGGCTCAACGAGTCGTTCGCGGAGTACCTCGGCAACCGGGTCACCGCCGACGTCACCGAGTACGCCGACACCTGGGCGGACATGTCCTACGCGCGCCGCCAGTGGGGGCTCGTCGCCGACCAGGGCCCGTCCACGCACCCGGTCGCCGGCAACGGTGCCACCGACGCCGTCTCCGCGCTCCAGGACTTCGACGGCATCTCCTACACGAAGGGCTCGGCGATCCTGCGCCAGCTCAGCTCCTCGGTCGGCGACGACGTGTTCTTCCGCGGGGTCGTCGACCACTTCACCCGGCACCGGTTCGGCAACGCGACGCTCCACGACCTGGTGGACGCGTGGGAGCGCGCCGGTGCCGGCGACCTCGCCGGCTTCGCCGGCGCGTGGCTGCTCACAGCCGGGCCGGACCGCCTCGAGCTCGACCGCGCGGCCGGCGTCCTGCGGCGCACCCCGCCCGCCGACCACCCGGCGGACCGCTCGCACAGCTTCCGGGTCGCGGTCGCCTCCGGCGGGTCGTGGCGGACCGAGACGGTCCAGGTCGACGGTCCCGAGACGGCGTACGCCCCGGAGGGCGACGCCGTCCTGCTCGACCCGTACGACGACACCTGGGCGGTGACCATTCCCGACCCGGCGACCATCGCTGCCCTCCCCTCCCTGCTGCCCGCGATCGAGGACGGCCACCTGCGCGCCGGCGTGTGGAACGGGCTGCGCAACGCGTTCCAGAACGCGGCTGTCTCACCGGCCGACGTCATCGACATCGCGGTCGCCAGCTTCCCCGTCGAGGACACCGAGGACCACACGCGCCGCACCCGGGTGTGGCTCTACAGCCGCGTGCTGCCCCTCGCGCCGGAGGGCTCCGTCGAGCGCCTGCACGACGCGGTCCTCGGCAAGCTCGCGACGCTGCCCGAGGGCTCGGAGTGGCAGCTGGCCGGCTTCCGTGCCGCCGTGGCGACCTCGGCCGACCCGGCCGAGCTGCGCGGCTTCCTCACCGCGCCCCCGGCCGGCATCGAGGTCGACCGCGACCTGCGCTGGCGCGTGCTCGTCCGCCTCGCCTCGCTCGGCGCGATCGACCGCCCCGAGCTGACCGCCGCCTTCGACGCCGCCCCCTCCGCCGAGGCGCGGGTCGAGCTGACCCGTGCGCTCTGCTCGCTGCCCGACGCCACCGCGAAGGAGTACGCGTGGTCGGTGTTCACCGGCGAGACCGACCTGCCCAACTACGACGTGGTCGCCGCCGGTGCCGGTTTGTGGCGGGCCGGCCAGGAGGAGCTCACCCGGCCCTACGTCGACCGCTACTTCGTCGAGCTCCCCGCGACCGCGAAGGTCCGCAGCGGCTGGGTCCTCGCCGATGCCGCCGAGGCGTTCTTCCCGGCGACGTCGATCTCCGAGGACACCCTCGCCAAGGCGCTGGCCCTGGCGGATGATCCCGAGCTGGACGGCCCGCTCCGCCGCCGGCTCACCGACGCGGCCGACGCGCTGCGGCGGCAGCTGGCGGTGAAGGCGGCGTTCCCGGCCTGACCTACCGCGGGCCTACCACGCCAGCGGGCCGTGCACGGAGGTGTAGGTGCCGGTCGGGCCGTCAGGCCCGACCTGCGCCATCCGCACGATGACGGCGGCGCCCTCCGTCACGGTCTGCACGCCGGTGTTGCCGTTGAGGTCGGTCCGCGTGAAGCCGGGCTCGACGAGGTTGATGCGGAAGCGTGGGAAGGCCTTGACCAGCTGTACGGTCACGGCGTTCACCGCCGTCTTCGACGCGGGATAGGCGACGCCGGGGTAGGCGAACGCCGGGGTGGCCGGATCGCTCATCGCCGCGAGCGAGCCGAGGCCGCTGCTCACGTTGACGATCACCGGGGCGGCGGAGCGCTCGAGCAGCGGGAGGAACGCGTGCGTCACCCGGACGAGACCGAAGACGTTGGTCTCGAACGTCGCCCGCATGAGGTCTGCGGTCACGTCGGCGGCGCCGATGACCGCGTTGCCGGGCCCGCGTTCCTCGATCCCGGCGTTGTTGACCAGGACGTCGAGGCCGCCGTCGGCCTCGACGGCCTTGGCGGCGGCGTCGACGGACGCGTCGTCGGTGACGTCGAGCTGCACGAAGCGGGCCCCGATCCGCTCGGCGGCCGCCCGGCCACGCCCCTCGTCGCGCGCTGCGACGTAGACGGTGTGGCCGGCCTCGGCCAGCTGTCGTGCGGTCTCGAAGCCGAGACCCTTGTTCGCTCCGGTGATGAGTGTCGTGGTCATGTCTTCCACGGTGCGCCGGGCGGACCGCCCCAGCCAGCGCCCTGCGCTTCATGGGACTGCGAGGGCCACCCACGCACGGCGGTCGTGAGGCAGAGTGGGAGCCATGCCTGGGACGGAGTTCGGCGAGACGGTACGACGGTGGCGTGACCGTGTCGCCCCGCAGTCGGCCGGCCTACCGTCGGGTGACCGTCGGCGGGCGCCCGGGCTGCGCCGCGAGGAGCTGGCGGGCCTGGCCGGCATCTCCGTCGACTACCTCACCCGGCTCGAGCAGGGCCGTGCCCGCAACCCGTCCGACCAGGTCGTCGACGCCCTGGCCCGCGGTCTTCGGCTCACCGCCGCCGAGCGCGCCCATCTGTACGCGATCGCCGGTCTCGCCCCGCCCGGCCGCGGGCTGGTCCCCGGCTTCGTCCCGCCGGGGGTCCACCGGCTGCTCGACCGGCTCGCCGGCACGCCGGTCGCCGTCTCCGACGCGATGTGGACGCTGCTCATCGCCAACCCGGCGTACGTCGCGCTGATGGGTGAACGGGAGGGTCGCGCCCGCAACGGCGCGTGGCGGACGTTCGTCACCACAGGAAGCCGCGTGCGCCACGACCCCGACGTGGTGGCGGCGACCGAGGCGGCCACGGTCGGCGACCTGCGGCGTACGGCGGCCCGCTACCCCGACGACCCACGGCTGAGGCAGCTGGTCGCGGACCTGCGCACCGCCAGCCCGCGCTTCGCGAACCTGTGGGACTCGGGCGTCGTCGGCGAGCACACGTCGTCGGTCAAGACCATCGACCACCCGGTCGTCGGGCCGATCACCCTGGACTGCGACGTGGTCACCGTCGCCGGCAGCGACCTGCGCATCATGATCTACACCGCCGAGCCCGCGTCCGAGGCGGCCGAGCGGCTGGCCCTGCTCGGCGTCGTCGGCACCCAGGACCTCGGGCCCGAGGTGGGCTCCCCCACGCCAGGCGCTCGCGTGTCGGACGCCTGACTGTCGGACCCCGCTGAAAGACTGCGCGACATGGCAACACTCGGTCTCGTCGTCCTCGGCGTCCTGCTCGGCCTGCTCCTCGGCGGGCTGGCTGCGCGGACGCTCCTGCAGCAGCGGTTCGAGCGGCTCCGGTCGGCCGAGTCCGACGCCGCCCGTGTCGCGCTGGACGATGCCGTCCGCCGGGAGACGGAGCGGGCCGCCGCCGCCGAGGCGCACGCCCATGCGATGTTCACCGCCCGCCAGGACGCGGTCGTCGCTCAGCTCCAGCAGCAGGCAGCCACCGACCGCGCCGACGTCGAGCAGCGCCTCTCGGCCGCCGTCGCCCAGGTGGCCGGTCTGCAGGAGGCGCTCGAGGCGGCGCGCCTGCAGCACCGCGAGTCGCTCGAGGCACAGCGTCGGGCGCAGGCCGAGCGGGAGAAGGGCGAGGCCGGCCAGGCCCAGGTGCTCAAGACGCTGACGCCGGTGGTGGAGCACCTGCGAAGCATGCAGACCAAGGTCGACTCCCTCGAGAAGGCGCGCGTCGAGCAGCACACCGAGCTCGCGGCCCAGATCCGGCACACCCAGCGCTCCGTCGAGGAGTCCCGCAAGGCCGCGGACACGCTCGCCTCGGTGCTCAAGAACAACTCCGTCCGCGGCGCCTGGGGCGAGACCCAGCTGCGGACCCTCGTCGAGACCGCCGGCCTGCTCAACCGTATCGACTTCGAGCTGCAGCACTCGGTCGAGGCCGACTCCGGCGACCGGCGTCCCGACATGGTCATCAACCTGCCCGGCGGCAAGCAGATGGCCATCGACGCCAAGGTCCCCTACAACTCGTTCATGGACGCCCAGCGCGAGGGTCTCGAGCCAGAGACGCGGCAGCGCCTGCTCGACGACCACGCCAAGAAGGTCCGCGGCCACGTGGACGTGCTGGCCCGCAAGGGCTACTGGACCGGCCTCCCGGTCAGCCCGGAGTTCACGGTCGCGTTCATCCCCAACGAGCAGCTGCTCAACGCCGCGCTCGAGGTGGACCCGTCGCTGATGGAGCACGCGTTCCGGCAGGGCATCGTGCTAGCGACCCCGACGAACCTGTGGAGCATGCTCAAGACGGTCGCCTTCACCTGGAAGCAGGAGGCCCTCACCGAAGACGCCCAGGCGCTCTTCGAGATGGGGCAGGTGCTCTACCGCCGGATCGTGAAGCTCGCCGACCACGTCGACAAGCTGGGCCGCTCCATCGAGCGCAGCGTCAAGGACTACAACGCGTTCACCGGCTCCCTCGAGCGGTCGGTGCTGCCCGCGGCCCGCAAGCTCAACGCCGCCGACCCGGTCTCGGTGATCGCCCCGCCGCACGAGATCGAGGAGGCGCCGCGCTCCCTCACCGCCGGTGACTTCGCGGCGCTCGCCGACGTGGAGCGGCCCGAGCTCGACCTCACCCTCGCCTTCGACGAGGCGGTCGAGGCCGAGATCGTCGATGAGGCCGACGCCGGCTGAGCCCGCTACGACGCCCTCAGCGTGTCCACCTTCTCGAGCAGCCGGGCGTGCTCGTCCGGGGACAGAGGGACCTCGAGGGTCGAGAGCCATTCGTCGATCTCGCCGCGGCGCAGGGGCCGGTGCTCGGTCGGACGGCCGGGCGTGCGGATCGTGAGCGACTCGTGGGTGACGGTGACGTGCCGGCCGGGAAGGTGCTTGGCGACCATGAGGCCGGTGGTGAAGTGCGAGCCGGGATAGGTGCTCGTGTAGTGATGCCCCATCACGACGTCGACCGGCTTCACCTCGAGCTCGTCGGTCGTGTGGGCGACCTCCCAACCCTGCTCGCGCATCCGATCCAGGACCCAGGCCCCGGCATCCGTCCGGCGGACCCGGTGGCGCCACCCGGTCAGGTAGTCGTCCTCGGCGCCGTCGGCGATCGGGATCGGTCGAAGCAGGCTCATCCCGAATCCGGGGTCGCACAAGAGACGCCGGTCGTCCAGCACCACCTCGACCACCATGTGCGTGCGACCCTGCTGGGTGCCCGCGTCGGGGTCTCCGACCCGCCCGAGATGCCTCCTGACCTCGTAGCCGAGACGCTCCAACGCGGCGGCGAAGATCGTGCTGTGCTCGAAGCAGTAGCCGCCTCGCCCACGACCGACGAACTTCTCCTGGACGTCGCGGAGCGAGACGCCCGGATGCTGGCCGAGCAGCACGTCGATGTTGTCGAAGGTGAACGCGCGCACGTGCGCCTCGTGCAGCTCGGCGAGCGCTGACCGGCCCGGATCCCGCGCCGGAACGCCCAGCCGCTTCAGGTAGCCATCGAGGTCGAGCAGATCGATCTGCCACGCGTCGGTCGACATGCCGCCAGTCAAGCGCATCGAGACCAGGGCGCGGGCGACGCTCGCCCGACGCTCCGGCTAGGGGATCGCGACGCCCCTCAACACGACCGGGGTGTGCAGCGTGTAGTCCAGCTCGTCGGCCTGGGAGACGCCGGACGGCGTGAGGACATCCATGGCCTTCGGCACCGTCGAGGGATCGACGGTGCAGTGCGGGTCGCTGCTGATGGTCGCGCAGACGCCGAACTGATAGTCCTGTGGCGTGCGCTGGAAGCCGCGGGCCTGGTCGGGGCTGAACCCGTCCTGGCCGGTCAGCACGACCGTGAACGCCCAACCTGACGCAGGCGAACCACCGAGCGCCGCCTTCGGCACCGAGAACGTGATGTAGCGGGAGATCCGGTTCGCGCTGATCGTCACCGAGCCCACGGTGTTGGTGTTGGACGCGTCGACGAACCGCTGGCCGAAGCCCTGCACCTCGATCAGCCGGCTCCACGCGTCACTCGAGGCGATCGTGTAGTTGCGTTGCGGGAACGAGGCGGCGGTCGACGTCGCTGAGGCGCCGGGTTGGTGGACGTAGACGTCGACGAGCTGCGCGCCGAGAGGGCTCCCGAAGGTCGGCGTGAGGTCCCGCGTCTGCACGCGGAACGTCACGGTCGGGCCGGTGTCGTAGACCTGGAAGTCGGTCATGTCGTAGGCGCCGGCGTGGAAGTCCCCCGCTGTCGGGTAGGCGTAGTTGCCCGGTCCGTTGTCGTCGCCCGTCGGGTCGTTGGTGTCGAGCAGCAGCGTCCCCTCGACGACGTCGTTGACGACCGTGCGGACCGCCTGTGCCGTCCCGCCGTCCGGTGCTGTGCTGGTGACGACGAGGACGTTGTCGCCGGCCTGTGCGGGGATGTCGAAGCTGAAGGCCCCGCTCGCGCCGACGGTGGCCGTGGCGTGGGTCGTGGTGCCGGCCACGTCAGCGACGTCGACGACAGCACCGGGCACCGCCGTACCGACGACGTGGATCGGGTCGGTCGCCGCGGTCTGGTCGGGAGGCGACGTGACGGTCAGGGTCGTGGCCTTCTGGGTGTGCCTGAGGTAGCGGTCGACCGTCGCTGCCGGCTGCTCCAGCACTCGGCGTGCGGTCAGGTCGGCGACGAGCCGCACCTGTGCGGCGGCGCCCCAGGTGAGCGGGGCGGCCGAGCCGTCCGGCTTGCCGTTGACGAAGCCGATGGAGGCCTGTGTCGGGTCGGTGCCGTACGGCGACGCCGCGACGTCGGGGGCGTCCCAGACCTGCTCCGGCACGAGGCCGACGCCGGACGACATGGCGTCGATGGCCGCCAGGAGCCGGGCCGCGTCGCTGCTCCGGCCGGTGGCCAGGTCCTGCTCACCACGTTCGGCCGAGAGCACGGGCCAGATGTGCCCGGTGCCCTGGTTGGAGGGCGCCCACGGGCGGCCCTCGGTCGGGCAGGTGTGATCCGGCAGGACGTGGCAGTCGCCGTAGCCGTCACCGTTGTAGCGGAGCCAGCCGACGCCGCTGTTCGTCTGGTTCCTGATGGTCCTGTCGACCACGGTCAGCGAGTTCGCGACATCCGGGTCCGTGGCCGACAGCTCGCCCAGCCGGACGAGCTCCAGGAACCCGGCGTCGATGACGGCCCGCTGGTCCAGCGTCGGACCGCCGTTGCCGACGTTGTAGCTGATCGCGGCGTTGGGGTCGCCGGTCTTGGAGAGCCTGATGAAGTACGGCCGGCTCGACAGCGGACCGTTCGTGGTCACCGCCCAGCCCTTGACCGACCGCTGGTACCGGTCGGCCGTCGCGAGCCACACCCGGGCGTCCGCCGGAGAGTGGTGCTTCCTCGCGATCCTGGCCGCGGCGACCAGCCCCGCGATCTCGGCGGCGATCGTCGAGGGCGAGTATCCGCTCTGCTCCTCCCAGCGCTCCGGGCCGAACGACGGTCCGTGGGCGATGACGTAGTCGGCCGCGGCCTGGACGTGCGGCCACAGCTTCGTGTCCTTGGCGAGGCCCGACTGCAGCACCATCAGCAGCGGGTAGGCCACTTCGTCGAGCTGCGTGTTGAACGAGTCCGGCGCCGTCTTGCCGTTGACCAGCGAGTTCCGCGGCAGCGAGCCGTCGGGGAGCTGCTGGCGTTCGAGCAGGAACCGGGTGGCCGCCTGAGCGGTCGCGAGGTCCCCGTCGGTGAGCAGGGCCGTCCAGGCTTCGTAGAGGTCGCGCGAGAACACCTCGCGGTAGGAGCCGAAGTAGGTGTTCGCCGGGTCCCCCGCCGAGACGGCCTGCCCCCACGGCGACGCCAGCGACGCGACGATCGCGCCCGGGAACGTCTTGTCCTCACTGGCCTTCACCACGTTGGCGGACAGGTAGTACTGCCGGACCGCCGCTTCCTGCTGGGCCCGGCTGAGGCCAGGCAGGTGCGACGAGGGCCGGCGCAGCCTGGCGTCGTACGAGCGCCACCCGGCGGCGTACCTGCCCCTCAGGGCTCCCACCGGGGTCCGGACCGTCGCTCCCGCCGTCGACACCGCCGCTGCCTGCGTCGTGCCGAACCCGAGGGCGAGCGTGAAGTCGCCGTGCTTCCCGCGCGAGACGGCGGCCGTCTGCTCGACGTTGCCGCCCATCGCCGTGTCGGTGGGCGTGAGGGCGTGGGCTGAGTCGAGCTGCGTGAGGCCGTCGCTCGGCGTCCCGACGAAGCCGCTGCTCACCGCACCGAACGGGCGGTCGGCCCGCAGTGCCAGGAAGCTGGGCACCGCGTAGTCGCGGTTTGCGGCGCTGGTCGTGGTCACGGTGTCGTAGGAGACCGGTACGGCGGATCCGGTGGTCGTGTCGACGACGGCGTTGTCGGCCCCGCCGTTGCCCGCGCCACCGCCGCCGTTACCGGCCACCGTCGCGTCCAGGCGCACGTAGAGCCGGTAGGAGGCAGCCGCCGGCTTCAGCGGCGTGTACCGGCTGTGCACGACCACGCTCGAGCGGGCCGGATCGGTCGAGTAGGTGGTGGTGAGTCGGTAGGCGCCGGACTTCGCGGTCGACGTGACGGTGCAGATCATGCCGGTGGCGTCGGCGCTCACCGCGTACGTCATGTCGCGCGTCTGCAGGTCGGTGAACGAGGCGCCGTCCGTGACCAGGTACTGCATGGTCTCGACGTTGGTCGTGTCGATGGTCGGGGCGTAGACGTCGGACAGGACCCCACCCGCCACCGTGTACCAGATCTTGGAGGTCGAGTCGGGGGCCGTGCCGAGACAGTCCTTGCGCGCCAGGTCGAAGTGGCTGAGCGTGCCTGGTACACCGACGGCGGGCGACGCCGAGGCGGCGGGGACGACAGCGGCCAGGTAGCCCGCGACCGTCGCAGCGACCGTGAATCCGACCAACCGAGTCTGTCCGCGCATGTCGCGCCTCCGGTTCGCTAGGAACACCCCCATCTGCCGACACACGCAACTCCTCCGGCGAGCTGACGTCAATAGCCACCCGGCAGCGTTGCTGGGAGCGACGGCCGGTGGGACGCTCGGCGGATGCGGGTGCTGTGCGCCACGACTGCGAACGACGGCCACTTCGGGCCCCTCCTGCCGTTCGCCCGGGCCTGCGCGGTCGCCGGCCACGAGGTGCGGGTGGCGGCCCCCGCGTCGTACGCAACGGCGGTGGCGAGCGCGGGCTTCCACCACGAGCCGTTCGCCGACGCGCCCGCGGAGCTGATCGGGCCGGTCATGGCGCGGTTGCCGACAGTGTCCTTCGAGGAGGCCAACGACCTCGTGGTCCGGGAGGTGTTCGCGCGGATCGACGCGCAGGCGGCGCTGCCGTCGCTGACCGACACGGTCGAGCGCTGGCGTCCGGACATCGTGATCCGCGAGACCGCCGAGCTCGCCTCGCTCGGCGCGGCCGAGCGCTTCGGTGTGCCGCACGTGCACGCTTGCATCGGCATGCACGAGGTCGCGTCCCGCTTCGCCGAGTCGGTCGCCGACCCGTTGGAGGATCTGGAGCGGCGCGCCGGTCTGGACGCCGGGCAGGCGGCGGCCGCGCTCGCGACCGAGACGGTCCTCACTCTGGTGCCCGAGGGTCTCGACCGGGCGACCGACCACGCGTCACCGGAGGCGAGGCAGGTTCTGCGGTTCCACGAGCCCGCAGACACCACCGAGAGCCCTCCCCTGCCGGATTGGGGCGATCGTGACGCGCCGCTGATCTACGTCACGTTCGGGTCGGTGACCGGCTCGCTCGCGCCTTTCGCCGGGGTCTTCCGTGAGGCGTTGGACGCTCTCGCCGAGGTCGAGGCGCGGGTGATGATGACGGTCGGCCGGAAGGTGGACGTCGACGGCCTCGGACCCCTGCCGACGAACGCCTTCGTCGTGCCGTGGTGGCCCCAGGACGCGGTGCTCCCCCACGCGGCCGCGATGCTGGGGCACGGCGGGTTCGGCACCACCCTGGGTGCCTTGGCGGCCGGAGTTCCGCAAGTCGTCGCGCCGATCTTCAGCTTCGACCAGGCCGTCAACGGCGAGCACGTCGCGTCGGTCGGCGCCGGTCTCACCGTCGGACTCGGACCTGGGGTCGTCGAGCGAGGCGCGGCGCAGATCCCTCGACTCCTCGAGGATCCCGCCTACGCAGCCTCGGCACGCGAGGTGGCGACAGCGATCCGCGCCCTGCCGCCGTCAGCGGAGGTCGTCGGGGTCCTGGAGAGCATCGTGAGCTGATGACAGCCCTCGCCTCGCCCCAGAGCGGGCTCCACCTATGCCTCGACGTCCGGTTCGCCGCCTGAGAGGCTGACCGCATGTCGTTCGAGGTGGCGGCCGACGCCTACGACCGCTACATGGGCCGGTTCTCGCGTCCACTGGCGGCCGAGTTCCTGGCGTGGGCGGGCGCGGGCGACGGGCCGCCCGTCCTCGACGTCGGGTGCGGACCGGGCGCCCTGACGACGACGCTGGTGGACGCGCTCGGGGCCCAGCACGTGGCCGCCGTGGACCCCTCGGAGTCCTTCGTCAGCGCCGTCGTCCTGCGTCTGCCGGGTGTGGACGCGCGGCACGCGTCCGCTGAGCGGCTGCCGTTCGACGACGGCACGTTCGGCGCGGCGTACGCGCAGCTCGTGGTCCACTTCATGACCGACCCGGTGGCCGGCCTCGCCGAGATGCGCCGCGTCGTGCGGCCCGGCGGGACGGTGGCCGCCTGCGTGTGGAACTTCGGGGTCGGCTCCCCGATCGGTCCGTTCTGGGATGCCGCCCACGAGATCGACCCCCACGCACCGGTCGAGACCGGACGCCCCGGAACCAGGGAGGGTGAGCTCGCGCGGTTCGCTGCCGACGCAGGCTTGGCCGACGTCGTCGGCGGCACCGTCGAGGTCGACATCCCCATGGCCACCTTCGAGGAGTGGTGGGAGCCGTTCACCTTCCGCGTCGGACCCGCCGGCGACTACGTCGCGAGCCTCTCCCCCGACACGAGGGAGAGGCTCCGCGACGCCTGTCGGAAGCGGCTTCCGGACGCACCCTTCGACGTCACCGCCCGAGCCTGGGCGGTGCGGGCGACAGCCTGATCGTCGGAAGGTCCGCGGTCAGTCGGCGAACGCCTCCACGGGCGGGCAGGCGCATACCAGGTTGCGGTCGCCGTACGCGTTGTCGATGCGCGCCACCGGCGGCCAGTACTTGTCCGGGTCGACACCGGTGGGGAAGAGGGCGAGCTCGCGGGAGTAGGGCCGCTCCCACTCGCCGACGAGCGCCCGGGCGGTGTGCGGCGCGCCGCGCAGGACCGACGTCTCCGGGGTCCACTCCCCTGCAGCGACCCGGTCGATCTCGCCCTTGATCGCGATCATCGCGTCGATGAAGCGGTCCAGCTCGGGCAGGTCCTCCGACTCGGTCGGCTCGACCATGAGCGTGCCGGCGACCGGGAAGGACATCGTCGGGGCGTGGAAGCCGTAGTCGATGAGTCGCTTGGCGACGTCCTCCACGGTGACACCGGTCTCAGCGGTGATGCCGCGCAGGTCGAGGATGCACTCGTGCGCGACCAGGCCGGTGTCGCCGCGGTAGAGCACCGGGTAGTGCTCGCCGAGCCGGGCGGCCACGTAGTTGGCGCTGAGCACCGCGCTCGCGGTGGCGCGGGTCAGTCCCGCCGCGCCCATCAGCCGGACGTAGGCCCACGAGATCGGCAGGATGCCCGCCGAGCCGTACGGCGCCGCCGAGATCGGACCGATGCCCGCGCGCTTGGCCTCGTCGGGGTGGAAGCCGTGCGAGGGCAGGTAGGGCGCCAGGTGGGCGCGCACCGCGACCGGGCCGACGCCCGGGCCGCCGCCGCCGTGCGGGATGCAGAAGGTCTTGTGCAGGTTCAGGTGCGAGACGTCGCCGCCGAAGTCGCCCGGCTTCGCGTAGCCGAGTAGCGCGTTGAAGTTGGCGCCGTCGATGTATACCTGGCCGCCGTGGCTGTGCACGATCTCGCACAGCTCGGTGATGCCCTCCTCGTAGACGCCGTGCGTCGACGGGTAGGTGACCATGATCGCGGCCAGGTCGTCGCTGTGCTTCTCGCACTGGGCGCGCAGGTCGTCGAGGTCGACGGTGCCGTCGTCGGCCGACTTCACCACGACCACCCGCATGCCGGCCATGACGGCCGACGCGGCGTTGGTGCCGTGGGCGGAGCCCGGCAGCAGGCAGACGTCACGCTGTGCCTGCCCGTTGGCGTGGTGGTAGCCGCGGATGGCCAGCAGGCCGGCCAGCTCACCCTGCGAGCCCGCGTTGGGCTGGATCGACACCGTGTCGTAGCCGGTGACCGTCGCGAGCCAGCCCTCCAGGTCGTCGACGAGCCGGCGGTAGCCGACGGCGTCCTCGGCCGGCACGAACGGGTGCAGGTCGGCGAACCCCGGGAGCGAGATCGGCTCCATCTCGGTGGTCGCGTTGAGCTTCATCGTGCACGAGCCGAGCGGGATCATGCCGCGATCGAGCGCGTAGTCGCGACCGGACAGCTTGCGCAGGTAGCGCAGCATCTGCGTCTCGCTGTGGTGGCTGTTGAAGACCTCGTGGGTGAGGTACGGCGTCCGGCGGGCCACGTCGTCCGGCACGGCGGAGGCGGTCGACCGGTCGAGGTCGTCGAGGTCGACCGCGTCGCCCGAGACACCGAAGGCGCGCAGCACGCTCGTGATGGTCGACCGGGTCGTCGTCTCCGAGGTCGAGAGGGAGACCGTGTCGACGTCGACGAGCCGCAGGTGCAGGCCCAGCGCCCGCGCGCCGCTGACGACGTCGGCGGCGCGTCCGGGCACCGCCACGGTCAGCGTGTCGAAGAACGACTCGGTGCGCACGTCGTGGCCGGCCTCGCGGAGGGCCGCGGCGAGCACGGCGGCGTACCGGTGCGTTCGGGTCGCGATCGCCCGGAGTCCCTCGGGGCCGTGGTAGACGGCGTACATCGATGCGGCGACCGCGAGCAGCACCTGCGCGGTGCAGATGTTGGACGTCGCCTTGTCACGGCGGATGTGCTGCTCGCGGGTCTGCAGCGCGAGGCGGTACGCCGGCCGACCCTCCGCGTCGACGGAGACGCCGACGAGGCGGCCGGGCATGTGGCGCTCGAGCCCCTGGCTGACGGCCATGAAGCCGGCGTGCGGACCGCCGTAGAACAGCGGGACGCCGAAGCGCTGGGAGGAGCCGACGACGACGTCGGCGCCGAGCTCGCCCGGCGCCTCGAGGAGGGTGAGGGCGAGCAGGTCGGCGGCGACCACCGCGAGTGCGTTGCGCTCGTGGGCCGCGGCGATGACGCCGCGCGGGTCGGCAACACGGCCCGAGGCGCCGGGGTACTGCACCAGCACGCCGCAGAGCTCACCCTCCGGGAGACCGTCTGCCAGATCGGCGACGACGACGTCGATGCCCATGGCGAGCGCGCGGGTCCGCACCACGTCGATGGTCTGCGGCAGGGCGTCGGCGTCGACGACGAACGGACCGGCGGCCTTCTTGTTCGCCCGGCGGACCAGCGTCATCGCCTCCGCGGCGGCGGTCCCCTCGTCGAGCAGCGACGCGTTGGCGGTCGGCAGGCCGGCCAGGTCGCCGATCATGGTCTGGAAGTTGATGAGTGCCTCGAGGCGGCCCTGCGAGATCTCCGGCTGGTAGGGCGTGTAGGCGGTGTACCAGCTCGGGTCCTCGAGCACGTTGCGCCGGATCACCGGCGGCGTGATCGTGCCGTGGTAGCCGAGCCCGATCAGCGACTCCCCCGGCATGTTCTGGCCGGCCAGCTCGCGGGCCAGCGCGGCCACGCCGCTCTCCGAGAGCGGGGCCGGCAGGTCGAGCGACTCCTCGGACCGGATGCCGGCGGGCACCGCCGCGTCCATCAGCTCCGAGAGCGACGAGTATCCGAGCCGCTCGAGCATCGCGCGCTCGGCCTCGGCGTCCAGGCCGACGTGGCGGTCCACGAACGGCAGCGCTCCATCGAGCTCGCTGAGGGTCGGGAAGTCGGTCACGGGGGCTCCTCGGGCGACGTACGGATGACGGCCCTCCCCCTCTGTCACCCGGCCGTGGGCCGCACTTCAGAGTCGCCTGGTCCGCGAGGTCGTGGTGCCTGAGAGTTTCCGGGGAGGAATTGCCCCTTCGGCGTCCCTGTCGAGCAGAGACTCTCCCACGCGGGATCTACAGCACGCCCAGTCTAGACGGACTCGACCCCCGGTCCGTCATCGACGGGCCGGGGGTCGGAGGAGTCGCGTGGCTCGGTAGCCGAATGGTCTCTCGGCGGCCGAGCAGTCACTCGGTAGCCGAGCCTGTCGTGGCTAGCCGATCTTGCGCGCAGCACGCCGAGCGGCGAGCTCGTCGCCGGCCACCGCGCCCGCTTCATCACCGTCGTCGGCGGCACGCTCGCTGGGCAGCTCCGAGAGAGTGCCCTCGATCTCGCGCCAGACGCCGCCGATCGCGATGCCGAACACACCCTGGCCGCCCTGGAGCAGGTCGATGACCTCGTCGTTGCTGGTGCACTCGTAGACCGACGCGCCGTCGCTCATCAGCGTGACACGGGTGAGGTCCTCGGTGCCGCGCTCGCGCAGGTGCTGGACGGCGGTGCGGATCTGCTGCAGCGAGATCCCGGCGTCGAGAAGGCGCTTGACGATCTTGAGGATGAGGATGTCGCGGAACGAGTAGAGCCGCTGCGTGCCGGAGCCGGTGGCCCCGCGGACGCTCGGCTCCACCAGGCCGGTGCGGGCCCAGTAGTCCAGCTGCCGGTAGGTGATCCCGGCGGCGTTGCACGCGGTGGGGCCGCGATAGCCGAGATCACTGGGCAGGGGCGATACGTCGTCGGTGAAGAGCAGGCCCTGTTCATCTGCCTGCTCCGCGGCGCGGAGTGCGTCGACGTTGACGCCGCTCTCCTGCTCGTGCTCGTTCACGCGGTCCTCCGGGGGTCTACTCCGTTGAGCGTAACTCTGATTGGGGAAGGTGCGCGAGCCGCTCCGAGGAACGAACATCACTGATGGAGTTACAACAGAGACAGTTCAAGGTAGGACCCCCTGGGACCCGGGTCAAAGACATGCCCGGCGTGTCGCAACCCTCAACCTCAAGTTGAGACTGAGGTCCCGGCCCTCGACCGCCGCTCAGTGCGCGTCGAAGTCCTCGGGCGTCACGTGGTCGAGGAACTCGCGGAACCGCTCGACCTCGTCCTCCTGCTCAGCGGGAACGGCCAGGCCGGCCTCGTCGAGGACCGCCTCGGCACAGACGATGCGGGTGCCCGTGCGCAGGGCCAGCGCGATCGAGTCCGACGGCCGCGCGCTCACCTCGGCGCCGGTGGAGAACACCAGGTTGGCGAAGAACACGCCTTCGCGGACCTCGGTGATCTGCACCTCGCGCAGCTCGGCGTCGAGCGCGCCGATGACGTCCTTCATCAGGTCGTGGGTGAGCGGGCGCGGCGGCACGACGCCCTGCTGGGCGAAGGCGATGGCGGTGGCCTCCACGGCACCGATCCAGATCGGCAGATAGCGCTCCCCCGCCACCTCGCGCAGCAGCACGAGCGGTTGGTTGGAGGGCATCTCGACCCGGACTCCCATGACGTCGACCTCACGCACGTCGTCAACCCTACTCCGCCTCCCCCCTCGTGCCAGGGACCCGGGTGGCGGGTTCCGAACCGGCCGACGAGGGCCGCTCAGAAGTGGCGGAGACCGGACTTCACGAGGGTCGCGTGCAGGCGCACCGAGAGCGCCGCGAGCTCCCCCGCGGTCTCCTCGACCCGAGCGCGTGCGCTGGGGTCCGACGTACGCCGCAGCGGCGCCACGACCTGCTCGACGAGCCCGACCTCACGGTCGGCCGCGGCCTTCAGTCCGCGGAGGTGGCGGGGCTCGAGACCGTAGTCGGCGAGCTCGCGGGCGGTCTGCACGATGACCAGGTCGTCGGTGTCGTAGTGGCCCGTGCGAGACGGGGTGACCAGGCCGAACTGCTCAACCTCCGCGAGCAGGCCATCGCTCACGTCGGCGATCTTGAGGAGCTCGTTGCGGGAGAGCCGCAGGCCGTCGCGCCGGAGGAACGACTCCCCGCTCGGCAGTCCGTCGGCCGCCAGCGCGACCTGCGGCACGGTCGGCACCGTCGCCTCGATCGCGGGCGGCTCGAGCCCGCGGTCGAGCGCGTCGAGGTGCTCGCCGATGACCTTCAGCGGGAGGTAGTGGTCACGCTGCATCCGCAGGACGTAGCGCAGCCGCTCGACGTCGCCGTCGGAGAACTTGCGGTAGCCGGAGGGCGTCCGCTCCGGCTTGACCAGACCCTTCTCCTCCAAGAAGCGGATCTTGGGGATGCTGATCTCCGGGAAGTCGGCCCGCAGCATCGCGAGCACCTCGCCGATCGTGTGGCGGTCGGGCGCGGACCCCGATGCCGCACTGGTCGCCGTGGCCATCAGGTTCAGACCTCGTGCCCCGAGTAGAACACGAGCCGGTACTTCCCGATCTGGACCTCGTCGCCGTCCTTGAGCGCGACCTTGTCGATCCGGTCGCGGTTGACGTAGGTGCCGTTGAGGCTCCCCGCGTCGCTCACCGTGAACAAGTCACCGGATCGCGTGAACTCGGCGTGCTGCCGCGAGACCGTCACGTCGTCCAGGAAGATGTCACTGTCCGGGTGACGCCCCGCGCTGACCACGTCGTCGTCGAGCAGGAAGCGGCTGCCGGAGCCAGGTCCGCGCTGCACGACGAGCATCGCGTGCCCCTGCGGCAGCGCGTCGACCGCGGCGGCGTCCACCGGGTTCAGGAGCCGCTCGGACGTCTCCGTGCTGGGGTCGGCGATCTGGATCGTCGCCGTCGCGTCGGACGGCTCGGGCAGCTTGGTGCCGCACTGGGCGCAGAACCGAGCTCCCTCAGGGTTCTGGCTCCCACACGCCGTGCAGACCAGCATCTATCCCATCCCCTTCGCTGACCCTCAGCCTCAGATTGAGTGTTCTCTTGAACCTATCAGCCCGCAGTCGCCTGGCAAGCCGGAACGCACAGGCTCGTCCGTCGAGCCCGCGCGGGCGGGCTCAGCCTGCGAGCGTGCCCTCGTAGGCGGCGGCGTCGAGCAGCCCGTCGACCGCGCCGGCGTCGGACGGCACGATCTCGAAGAGCCACCCACCACCGTACGGGTCGTCGTTCACGAGCTCGGGCGTCGCGTCGAGGGCGTCGTTGATCGCCACGACCTCGCCGGACACGGGCGCGTAGATGTCGCTCACGGACTTGGTGGACTCGAGCTCGCCGCACGCGCTGCCGGCCTCGACGGTGGACCCGGCCTCCGGGAGCGAGACGTAGACGATGTCGCCCAGCGCATCCTGCGCATAGTTGGTGATGCCGACCCGGACCGAGCCCTCGTGCTCGCCAGGGGTGCGGACCCACTCGTGCTCGGCGGTGTAGCGAAGGTCCTCGGGGTAGGACACAGCTCTCTCCTGTCGGTCGGCGATCGGCGCGGCCGGTCGCTGGGTCGGTGGCAACGGGGCGACCCCGTGCGACGGAACCCTACTGGGCGCTGCCGGACCCGGACGACCCGGACGACCCGGCGCCGCTCGTGCCACGCTCCCGGACCGCACGGATGTCGACCTTGTTGAGCTCCTGCACCTTCACCGACGAGCCGTCCTGCTTGAACTCGTCGGCCGGACCGTTGAGGAACGTCATCGCGCCGGACAGCGTGGACGGCGCGCCGATCGCCTCGACGACGTAGGGCGGCTCGAGGACGGTGCCGTCGACGACGAGCCCGCCCGCGGTCTTGTCGAAGGACGACTGCGCGACGATGCGGACCTTGCCGTTCACCTGGATCGCCTCGGCGCCGCTGGAACGCAGCTCCTGGATGAGGTCGATGAACGTGTCGGCGTTGACCCCCGAGGTCTGCTCGGTGATCGTCACGCGGATGCCGGGGCCGGTCACCGGCACCAGCCCGGCCAGGATGTTGAGGGTGTCGACCTCGGACTTCGCCTCGTCGACCGCCGCCTGGCGCCGCGACGTCGTCGACTGGAGCTCGTTGCGGCGCTGCTCGAGCCTCGAGAGCTCGGTCTGGGCGCGCTGGGTCGTCGTCGAGAGGCCGTTGAGGACGTCGATGAGGTCCTGCTCGCGGTAGCCGGCGTAGGAGCTGTCGGCCTCGTTGGTCCGCACCTGCGTGACCGCGCCGAACCCGACCAGCGCGAGGAGGAGGGCCACGACGACCTGCGTACGTCGGGCACGGCCGAGGTCCCGGAGCAGCCGATCGCGCCCTGTCGGCGCCGGTGCGTCTGCGACCGGCTCCTCGACGTCAACCGGCTCCTCGACGTCAACCGGCTCCTCGACGCCAACCGGCTCCTCGACGCCAACCGGCTCCTCGACGCCAACCGGCTCCTCGACGCCAACCGGCTCCTCGACGCCAACCGGCTCCTCGACGCCAACCGGCTCCTCGACGCCAACCGGCTCCTCGACGTCGACCGGCTCGGCGGTCTCGGTCGGCCCTGCGGGTTCGGGCGATCCGGCGACCTCGGCCTCGCTCGGCTCTGTCGGATCGGTCGCGTCCGTCGGCTCTGTCGGATCGGTCGCGTCCGTCGGCTCTGTCGGCTCGGTCGCGTCCGGCGCCTCGGACGGCTCGGTCGCGTCCGGCGCTTCGGACGGCTCGTCCGGTTGGTTGGTGGCGGGCTGGTTCACGACGGCCTCAGGCGTGGAACAGGTGCCGGCGGATGGCGGCGACGTTGGAGAAGATCCGGATGCCCAGGACCACGATGACGCCGGTGGAGAGCTGCCCGCCGACGCCGAGCTTGTCGCCGAGGTAGACGATGCCGGCGGCGATGACGACGTTGCTCAGGAACGAGACGACGAAGACCTTGTCGTCGAAGATGCCGTCGAGGTAGGCGCGGAGCGCGCCGAAGACGGCGTCGAGCGCGGCCACGACAGCGATCGGCAGGTACGGCTCGAGACCCGTCGGGACGTCAGGCTGGAAGATGAGGCCCAGGACGATGCCGACGAGCAGCCCGAGTGCTGCGATCACTGCGTCCCCTCCTGGCCGACGGATGCCTTCTGCTGCTGCGACGTGCTTGCCTTCGCGTGGTGCAGCGCCATCATGCCTGCCGGGGCCGCCGGGAGCCGCATCTTGTCGCGCATGTCCCATGTGAAACGCATGCCGAACTGGTCGACGGTCGCCTGGAACTGAGCGCCCACGGCCGAGTCGGCGAAGTCGGCCTGCATCGTCCGCGTGTCGCCGACGGCGAGCACCGTGTAGGGCGGCGAGAGCGACACGTCGTTGATCCGGATGACCTGTGCGGTGTTGCGCAGCGCGCTGAGCGCGGTCACCCGCTGACCGTTGACGGAGATGCCGGTGGCGCCGGCGCGCCACAGCCCGTCGACCAGGAGCGCGAGGTCCTGGTCCTGGACCTTCCCCTCCTGCCCACCGCCGGGCGCGTCGTCGACCACCGCACGCACGCCCGGGCCCGACAGGGGTCCGAAGCCGGTCTGCGCCTGCACGGTCGAGCGGGTGCCGCTCAGGGAGTCGAGGCGCTTGCCGGCGTTGTCGATGGCCGTCTGCGCGGCGGCGTTGTCGCTCTGCAGCCGCGCGATCCGGTCCTGGACGTCGGCGAGGCTGCTCCGACGCAGCTCGATGCGGGTGATCAGCTGGTCACGACCCTCCGAGGTCACATCGGCGTTCTGGGCCGTCTGCACGGCAGCGACGGCGAGAAGTGCACCGAAGAGGAGCACAGCCACGATCGTCCGCGCACCGCGGCCGTTCGCCGCCGCGGGCAGCCGCGCGCCGGCGCGGCGTTGCTCGGCGACGTGCTCGTAGTCCTCGTCCATCGACTGCTGCGTGATGAGCTGCAGCAGCGGCGTCGTCACGCGCGCCGGAAGCGTGCTGGACCCGTGGGGCTCGGTCGTCGTCACGTCGCGGCGCTCCGCCGTGGTGTCGTGTGGACCAGCCGGCGGACCTGCCAGGCGTAGAGGATGCCGGCCCACCAGTAGAGAGCGATCCCCCAGATGGCGAACGCCCACCCGAAGACCCGGGCGAGCACCGCCGGCGAGCTGTCGCTCTCGCCGAGGAAGAGCAGCGGGAACGCGTAGAGGAGACAGAACGTCGCCGCCTTGCCGATGAAGTGGACCGGCAGGCTGGAGTAGCCGCGGGTGCGCAGGATCGGCACCAGGCCCCAGAGCAGCACGTCGCGCAACGGCAACAGGACCGCCATCCACCACGGGATGACGTCGCGCAGGGCGAGGCCGACGACCACGGCGAGCAGGTAGAGCCGGTCGGCGATCGGGTCGAGCAGCTGGCCCAGGACCGAGGACTGGTCCCACCGCCGAGCGAGGAAGCCGTCGAGCCAGTCGGTGATCCCGGAGACCACGAGCAGGCACAGCGCCCACCCGTCGGCCTCGGGCCCGAGCACCAGCCACAGGAACAGCGGCACGCCGAGGAGCCGCAACGCGCTGAGCACGTTCGGCACCGTCCACACCCGGTCGGAGCGGGGTCGAGCCGGGGTCTCCCCGGTGGGCCGCGCAGTCACGTGGACACCCTAGTTGTCGGTGCGCGCATCGCCGTATTGCGCGATCACGCGTCGCCGTGCGCGGCGTCGCGGATCTCGCCGACCAGCTCCTCGATCACGTCTTCGAGGGTCGCGACGCCGATCGTCGTACCCGCCGCGTCGACGACTCGCGCCATGTGCGCGCCCTTGCGCTGCAACCGCTCGAGCGCGTCGTGCAGCGGGTCGTCGGGGTGCACTGCCGCGAACGGGCGGATCCACTTGTCCTCGATCGGCCGCTCGCGACGCTCGCCATCGGGCTCGAGGACGTCCTTGATGTGGAGGTAGCCGACCAGTGGCCCGCCGGGGCCGTCGACGACGGGGAACCGCGAGAACCCGGTGGCGGCGCACAGCGCCTCGACGTCGGCGCCGGACGCGCCGCGGGTCACCGTGGTGAGCTGCGCCACCGGCATCACGACGGCCGCGACGGTCTTCTCGGTGAAGCCGAGCGCTCCGGCGAGCCGGTCGTACTCGCCGGCCTCCAGCAGCCCCTCCCCTCGCGACTCCTCGACGAGCACCGCGACCTGCTCGAGCGTGTAGGTCGACTCGACCTCCGCCTTGGGCTCGACGCGCAGCAGGCGCAGCGTCCCGCGGGCCACGGCGTCGAGCGCCGCGATGAGCGGCCGGACCACCGAGACGAGCGCGAACATGGCCGGGGCGAGGACCAGCACGGCTCGTTCGGGACCGGCGAGGGTGATGTTCTTGGGCACCATCTCGCCGAGCACCACGTGCAGGAAGGCGACGAGCGCGAGGGCGACGATGAACGACACCGGGTGGAGCAGCCCCTCGGGCGCGTTCACCGCATGGAGCACCGGCTCCAGAAGATGGGCGATCGACGGCTCGGCGACGGCACCCAGCAGGACCGAGCAGAGCGTGACGCCCAGCTGGATGCCGGCGACCATCGAGCTGACGTGCTCCATCGCGCGCAACGTCGTACGCGCCAACCGTGAGCCCCGATGGGCGAGCGGCTCGATCTGGCTGCGCCGGGCCGAGATCAGTGCGAACTCGGTGGCGACGAAGAACGCGTTGCCGGCCAGCAGCAGCGCGGTCAGCAGCAGTCCGACGGGGGCGCTCATGCGTCACGCTCCGTGGCGAGCACCCGGAGGGCCACGCGGTCGACGCGCAGGCCGTCCATGTGCTCGACGGTGAGGAGAGCCAGCCGCTCCCCCACCTCCTCCGGGTCGGAACGATCGGGTACGGCGATCTCGGCGGTGTCGCCGCGCTGCGGCACGCGTCCGAGCACTGACATGACGAGGCCGCCGACCGTGTCGTAGTCCTCGCTCTCCGGGAGCTCGATGCCGGTGAGGTCCTCGACCTCGTCGGGTCGGAGCAGACCGCTCAGCGACCAGGACCCGTCACGCCGCAGCCGCGCCTGCGCGCGGATCGAGTCGTGCTCGTCGGCGATGTCCCCGACGATCTCCTCGATGACGTCCTCGAGGGTGACGATGCCGGCCTGGCCGCCGTACTCGTCGAGGACGATCGCCATCTGGAAGCCCTCGCTGCGCAGCAGCGCCATGAGCGGGTCGAGCCGCAGCGAGTCCGGCACCACCACGGGCTTGGCCATGAGGTGCTTGACCCGCGTCGTCGCCCGCTCGTGCGCGGGCACGCCGACGGCGTTCTTCACGTGGATGGTCCCGACCACGACGTCGTGCTCGTCGAGGACGGGGAAGCGGGAGTGACCGGTTCGGCGGGTCAGCTCGATGACCGCCTCCGCCCGGTCGTTCTCGTCCAGGCTGGACGTCCGCATCCGGGGGGTCATGATCTCGCCGGCGGTCCGGGTCCCGAACTCCACGCTGCGCTCGATCAGCTCCGCAGCATCGGCGTCGAGGGTGCCCTCGTCGGCGCTGCGCTGGATGAGCGAGGCGAGCTCGGTGGAGCTGCGGGCCGAGCGCAGCTCCTCCTGCGGCTCGATGCCGAACCGGCGTACGAGCGCGTTGGCGGTGCCGTTGAGGAGCCGGATCGGCACGCGGTTGACGGTCGTGAAGCCGCGCAGGAAGCCCTGGGTGGCCTTGGCGGTCGCCATGGGCAGCGCGAGGGCGATGTTCTTGGGGACGAGCTCGCCGAAGACCATCGTCACGATCGTCGAGACGACCAGCCCGAGGGTGACCGCCGTCGGAGCGACGGCGCCTTCGGGGACGCCGATCGAGGCGAGCGGGTCGCGGATCACGTCGGCGACCGCCGGCTGCGCGAGCCAGCCGATCCCGAGGTTCGTGATCGTGATGCCGATCTGGGCGCCCGACAGGTGGCTGGACAGCCGGCGCAGCGACTTCTGGACGCCGCCGGCGCGGCTGTCGCCGGCGGCGGCTTCCCGGTCGACGGTGCTGCGGTCGACGGTGACGAGCGCGAACTCGGCCGCCACGAAGACGCCACAGAGCAGCACGAGGGCGACGGCGAGCAGGAGCAGGAGGTAGGCGGTCATCGGGGACGTGTCCCCTGCCTACTTCGACCTTCCATGGGGTGAGGTGTGTGTCCTTCGCTGGGCGGTGGTGGCACCACTCTACGGGAGCGGCTGTGCCCCACCGAACGAGTCACGCACTGCGGTGCCCGTGAAGAGCCGGTACGGCGCCGCCCCGGACGCCGCCCGGCGGTGCAGCGCGTCTGCCGGCACGTGCGCACCCGCCACCAGGACCAGGTTGCCCTCGCGCCGCCCCTTGAGGGTCGGCGGCTCCGCACCGACGAGGACCTCGGCGAAGTGCTCCCGCACGCCCGCCACCGCGCGGCGGACCAGGGGGAACGGGGCGCGGTCGGCGATGTTGGCGACGAGCAGTCCGCCGTCGGCGAGGACCCGGGTGACCTGCCCGAGGAAGGCGGTGCCGAGGAGCTCGGGAGGCACCGCACCGCCGGCGAACGCGTCGAGCACGACGACGTCCATGGCGTCGTCCCGCACGGCCGGGAGGCCCGCCACGCCGTCGACCGGGCGGACCTTGATCCCGCTGCGCGGTGGCAGGGGCAGCAGCCGGCGTACGTCCTCGACCAGGGCGGCGTCGGGCTCGAGCACGACCTGGCCGGAGCGCGGCCGCGTGTGCGCCACGTATCGCGGCAGCGTCATCGCCGCGCCCCCGACGTGGAGGACGCGCAGGGGCTCCCCGGGAGGGGCCGCCGCATCGAGCACGTCGGCGATCCGCCGCATGTAGTCGAAGCCCAGCCAGGTCGGGTCGTCGGGGTCGAGCTGGGACTGCGCCCGACCGTCCAGCCACAGGACGTAGGACCCCGGCCGGTCGCCCTCGGTGATCGTGGCGGCCATGGAGGAACGATCCCACGCTCAGTCCGACCGCGGGGAGCAGGCTGCGCCGCTGACGCCGTCGGTGCGCCCTGCCACGAGCGCGAACGCCCGGGCGAACGTGTGGAAGCCCTCGGCGCCGTCGACCCCGAGCACCGCCTCGTCGTCGGCGGTCCCGCGGGAGGTCCAGTTGTCCGATCCGACCCACGTGCGGAAGCGCCGCGTCCCGCCGTCGAGCCAGGAGGCGGCCATGTCCTTGGCGTGGATGTAGGTGTGGTCTGCGAAGCAGCCCGGCAGGACCTTCACGCCCGCCGAGCGGAGGATGGCCTGCACCCGCACGTCGACCGTCGGCCCGGCGACGAGCGTGATCCGGGCACCGGAGCGCGCCATGGCGGCGAGCCGATGCGCGATCCACTCCGCGCGCGGGCCCCACATCGAGTACATCTCGATCCTGATCAGCGTGTCCGGCCGCGCGGGGATCCCGCGCAGTCGAGCCATCACCGGATCGGCGCCCGGGCGGTCGGCCGTCGGCAGGAAGTACGCCGACCAGCCGTCCCCACCGGCGGTCCGCAGGGGTCGCCGGAGACTGCGCTGGGCGGCCTGGGCCCGGCCGATCCCTCGGAAGGCGTCGTAGAGCGTCTTGTCACCGGTGACCTGCCACATGAGGGCGTAGGTGTTGAGGTCGCTGCTCGCGGCCGAGTTGTAGGAGCCGTTCATCACGACCCACTGCCGGTCGCCGACGCGGCTGAACACATAGCTCTTCTGGTGCATGATCCCGGCGCTCCCGCGGGCCGCGCCGTCCGACCAGATGCCCCACGACCCCGACGCGCGAGCCCGGTGCAGCATCCGCATCAGCCGGCGGCTCGTGGCGAACCCACGCGCCTTGTCGTTGCCGGCGAGAAGGACGTGCACGTGCACACCGCGGCGCACCGCGCGGGTCAGCGCCGTGGCGATGCGGGCCGAGCTGATCCAGTAGGTGCTGACGTCGATCCGCTCCCCCGCCGGCACACCGTCGATGTTGGCCGCGATCGCGGCCGAGATCTCGTTCGGACGGTGGAGCGGGTCGTTGTAGAGCAGCCGCGTCGTCGGGGCCGGCGCTCGCGGCGGAACCGGTGGGCGGGCGAGCGACGTGGCCGACGTACCGACGTCGTCGGCCACCGTGGCGACCCGCCCGGCGGCCGGCGGGGCGCCCGCGGGCTCGGCCGGAAGGGTCGAGGGTACGACGACCAGGACTGCCACCGTCACGAGCTTCGTCAGCGTCGACCTCATGGTGAGCGCGACGCTAGGCAGGGCAGCCGTCCGCGCAGGGAACCCCGCGTGAAGGGCCGGCTACGCCAGGACGAAGGTGTCGCTCGAAGGGCTGGTCGGGCCGGTTGCTGGTAGCGGATCGCCCGCGACGCGCAGGCTCAGCGCGTCCACCACGACGCCGGGTGCCCAGGCGAGCGGAGAGTGAAGAGCGTGCATGCCGGGTCGGGCTCGACGGGAACCGGCCCGGGCGTGCCCTTGAAGACTCTGCGCGCCGCGACCTGGCGCCACCCGAGACCGGTGCTCGCCGCGAAGGCGGCGGTGGCAGCAGGTGCCGCCTGGCTCGTCGTGCAGCCGCTGGGCGGGTTCGTGGACGACTACCCCTACTACGCGCCGCTCGGCGCCGTGGTCGCGATGTCGACCAGCGTCGTGGAGTCGGCGCGCAGCGCCGCGCAGGCGGTCGCCGCCATCGTCACCGGCGCCGCGCTGGCGTTCGGCGTCGACGCGCTGCCGCTCCCCGGGGCGGCCGCGGTCGCAGCCGGGATCGGTCTGGGCGTGATCGTCGCCGGGGCTCGGTTCTTCGGGACGATGGGGAGCTGGGTGCCGTTCGCGACGCTCTTCGTCCTGATCGTCGGCGGTGCCCACCCGATGGGCTACGCCGTCGCCTACGGAGGCCTGACCGCGCTCGGTGCGGCCATCGGAGTCGTCGTCAATCTGGCGTTGCCGCAGCTGCCGTTGACACCGGCGGCGATGGCGCAGGAGCGGCTTCGCGGGCAGCTCGCCGACCAGCTGGACCTCCTGGCCGACGGGCTGGCCTCCGAGGACGTGCTCTCTCGGGACGACTGGGCCCGGCTGCGGCTCGCCCTGGAGCCGGACGTGCGTCGGGCCGAGGACCTCCTCCGGGCCGCGACCGAGTCGCGCCGGGCGAACTGGCGCGCCCGCCGTTGGGCCGAGGTCGCCGACCGCCGGGAGGAGCAGGCCCGGGCCCTGCAGCGGCTGACCGGGTGCATCGACGAGGTCATCGCCCTGGTCGTCGACGTACGCACCTCCATGCACGCGGACGACCTCGTCGCCGCGCAGCTGCGCGAGCGCGCCACCGCCGCGTTCCGCGCGGTCGCGGAGATGCTGCGCACGGTGGATGGCGAGCCGGAGGACCCCGACGGGCCGGACGCGCCCGCCGCCGCGTCCACGCGGGCTGCCGGCGCGGTGGCGCGACTCGCCGAGGACGCCGGCCGCGCGGGCGCGGCGGCAGGTCATCGCTACCTGGCCGCCGCCGCGATCGCCGTGACCCTGCACCAGGCGGTCGAGGCCTGGAGCTGACCGGGTCGGCGGGGGTCAGTCGACGGCGGGTTGCGGCGCCCCGAGCCGTTCGGTCAGGGCGACGAGCTCCATCGGCCTGCCGAGGTGGTAGCCCTGGGCGAGGTCGCAGCCCAGCCCGCGTACGGCGTCGAGGTCGGCGCCGGTCTCGATCCCCTCCGCGACGACGCGCATGCCCAGGTTGTGGCCGAGGTCGATGACCGACTGCACGATGGCCGTGCGGGCCTGGTCGCCCGTCATGCCGGTGATGAACCCTCGGTCGATCTTGAGCTCGCGGATCGGGAGGTCGGAGAGGTAGCCCAGCGACGTCTGCCCCTGCCCGAAGTCGTCGATGCTCACGTGCACCCCGGCCTGGTCGAGCGTCGAGAGGATGGCTCGGGCACGCCCTGGGTTGGTGAGCAGCGCGGTCTCAGTCACCTCGACGACGAGCTGCGCCGCCGACACGTCGGCCTCCTCGAGGGCACCGATCACCTGCTCGGCGAAGTCCTCCCGGACGACGCTCCGCGCAGAGACGTTGACGGAGATCGGGATCGGCGTGCCCTGCAGGGCCAATCGGGACGCGTCGGCCAGGGCCGTGGCGAGCACCCAATCGGTGAGCCGCTCGATCAGGTCGGTCTGCTCGGCCATCGGTAGGAAGCGGCCGGGCGGAAGCAGTCCGTGGACGGGATGCTGCCAGCGGACCAACGCCTCCGCTCCGACCACGGTGCCGGACGCCGCGTCGAGCTGTGGCTGGTAGTGCAGCCTGAACTGCCCGCTCTCGAGCCCCTTGGGCATCTCGGCGATCAGCTCGACGTCGGCCGCGACGAAGTGCTCGAGCTCCGGGCGGTACTCCACGACGACGGTGTGGTCGGCCTTGGCGGCGTACATGGCCACCTCGGCGTGCTGCATGAGCTGCTCGGCCGAGGTCAGCGCATCCGGGACGGTCACGTAGCCGATGCTCGGGGCGACGGACAGCGGAAGCCCGCTCACGTCCACCTCGACGGCCACGAGCGCAGCGAGGTCGGCGAGCTCCGCACGCCCATCCCGTACGTCGCGCAGCACGATGCCGAACTCGTCACCACCCAGGCGCGCGACCGTGCCGGGATGGTCGACGTTCGCCTCCAGCCGGCGGGCCAGCTTGATGAGCAGCTCGTCGCCGCTGGGATGGCCGAGCGTGTCGTTGAGGTCCTTGAAGTGGTCGAGGTCCATGAGCGCCACGACGGCCGGCCTGCCGGTCCGGCCGGCCCAGGCCGCCGCCTCGCGGACCTTCTCGACGAACCGGGCACGGTTGGGCAGGTCGGTGAGCGCGTCGTGACGGGCCAGCCACGCGTTCGTGGCCAGCTCGCGGCGGAGCCCTCGGCTCACGGAGATCGTGATGACGAGCAGGACCACGAAGAGCCCGGCCAGTCCGAGACCCAGATCGCGGTAGAGCGCGCGGACGCTCGCCGTGACGTCGGCCTCGATCGGCGCGTAGGGCAGGTAGGTCTCGAGCACGCCCACCGACCGTGCCGGTTCGCCTGCGGTGAGGGGAAGGTAGACCTCGACCGCAGCGGGCCCGACCGGACCCACGTCGTCAGAGTCTGCGTTGACGTGGGTGAGCTTGGCGACGACGTGGCCGGCCGTCGCGTCGGCGACCTCGTCCTCCTCGTCCTCCACCGGGGCCGGAGCAGCTGCGGCGCCGTTGGTGTCGGCGTCCGAGAAGACCACCGCGCCGTGCTCGTCCCGGAGCCTGACCCGCAGAAGATGCCCGTCGGCGACCGCTCGCCCGACCAGCCGCTCCATGACGCGGCGCTCACGTGTGGAGAGCCCCTCGCTCAGCGGTCGGCCGTCCAGCTGCGGCACGATGGCGGTCTGCGCGACGAGCAGCGCCTCCGAGCGCGCTTCGGCGAGGCCGCGGCTCTCCGCGGTGCCTCGGATGCCGAGGGAGAGCGCGACTCCCAGGAGGATCACGGGGACCAGGATGAGGGCGCCGTGCGTGAGCAGCAGTCGCGCCGTCGAGCCCGGCCGCCTCGATGGCGCGTCCATGATCGGAACGCTAGTGCAAAATCATGCAGTCCCTCGCGGTTTCGGACGCTTCGCGATCCCGGCGGTGTCCACCGTCGACCGCGCGCTCCTCCCGCGGGACGCTGCGGGCCCGACGGCGTCAGTGCAGCAGCTCGCGCCAGTTGCTCGGGACCCGCTCGGCCGGGCCCGGGACGGCCTGGTCGGCCGGGTGGTGCTGCGGGTCCGCGAGCACGGGTCCCTCGGCGTAGTCCTCGTTGCCGTAGTCCCAGAACCAGGTCTCGCCCGGCTCGAAGCTCTGGACGTAGGGATGACCGGTCGCGGCCGCGTGCCCGCTGGCATGCTGCCCGGGCGAGGAGTCGCAGCACCCGACGTGCCCGCACTGGGCGCAGCGCCTGAGGTGCAACCACCACCCGTCGGCCTGTTCGCACTCCGCGCAGCCGGTACCGGAAGGTGCGGCGGTGACGTCGATGCCGGTGTTGTCGCTCATCCTGACTCCTCGGACCGAAGGTGCCGCCCACGATAGTGGCCGGGATAGTGACCGGCGATGACCGGCGATGACCGGCGATGACCGGCCGGGGCCGAGATTTGTGTCGAGCGGATTGAATGGTCCCTGATGAAGGACATCCTGCGGGTCGCGACCGCGGCGGTCGTGGCGGCGGTCCTGACGACCGCTGCCGGCTGCTCCGGAGCCGGTTCGACCCCGGACGCGGGCCCCGTCGGCACGTCCTCGCCCGGGTCGGCCTCCCCCGGGTCGTCGGGGCCGTCGCACAGCGCCACGGCTCGGCCGACGAAGCACTTTCCGACCGGCCCGCCGATGCAGCTCCAGAGCATCGCCCCGGTCAGCGGCGCGACGGTCGGCGTGGCGATGCCGATCTCCATGATCTTCACCGACCCGGTCGCCCCCTCCGCCCGCCAGCAGCTCGAGGAGCACATCGACCTCACGACATCGCCTGCCGTCACCGGGGCCTGGCACTGGTTCAGCCCCCGCCGCGTCGACTTCCGGCCGAAGACCTACTGGACGCCCGGGACCACCGTCTCCATGGTCGCCAGGTTCGACCACGTCGGCGACGGCAACGGTCGCTACGGGACCCACTCCTACACCCGAAGGTTCACCATCGGTGACGACGTACGCACCCATGTCTTCGTCCAGCAGCACAAGACGGTGGTGACCCGCGACGGCAAGGTCCTCCGCACGATGCCGAGCGACGCCGGGAGCCCCGACTGGCCCTCGTGGGACGGCACGATGGCCGTCGTCAACAAGTCCCGCACCGTCCGGATGACCTCGTGCAGCGTCGGCATCGCCTGCAAGAAGAACGACCCGAACTTCTACGACATCACCCTCCCGTGGGACGTGCGGATCACCTGGTCGGGCACGTTCTTGCACTACTCGACCGGCGACCCTCACCCCGGGCACAGCTTCGGCTCGCACGGCTGCGTCCACCTCTCCTACGCGGACGCGAAGTGGTACTACGACCTCTCCAAGGAGGGGGACCCCGTCACGGTCACCGGCTCCCGGCGCGGCAACGCCTCCGGCGACAACGGGTACGCCGACTACAACCTGTCCTGGGACCAGTGGCTCCACGACAGCGCGGCCAAGCAGGTCACCACCCGGTCCTGAGGTCGAGCCGCCGGACCGAGCTCGACGCCTCGCCGCCTTCATCGCCGCCTTCATCGCCGTCTTCATCGCCGCCTCATCACGGCTTCATCGGGGCTTCATCCGCACCTGCCTAGCGTCCTGGCGTGTCGAGTTCCCTCGCTACGCAGACCGCGGCGCCCACCTCAGCGCCTCCCCGAGCCCACGGTGGGTCGGTCCGTGGAGCCGGTGAGCCGGGGCGCGGCTGGACCAGGGGCCAGGTCGTCGTCCTCCTTCTCCTGGCAGCCGTCCCGGTCGTCGGGTGGCTGCCGTTCCTCGACGCTCCGCTGAGCTCCGACGAGAGCGGCTACCTGCTACTGGCCCGCCACTGGGCGCCGGGCACCTCGCTCTACGGCGACTACTGGGTGGACCGGCCGCCGCTGCTGCTGTGGCTCTTCGCGCTCGCCGGACACCTGGGTGGTGGACACCTCACCCCTGCCGGGCTCGCCGCACCGGCACTGAAGCTGATGGGCGCAACGGCCGGCGCACTCGCTGTCGTCGCATCGGGGGCACTCGGGGGTCTGCTCGCGCCGGGGTCACGCTGGTCACGCTGGGGCGGACCTGTCCTGACCGCTGCCCTGCTCACCAGCCCGATGTTCGGCATGCCCGAGACGGACGGGGAGATCCTGGCGCTGCCGCTCGTCCTGCTCGGCCTGACCTGCTTCGTCGCGGCCTTCCGACTGCCGTGGAACCGCCGATCGCTGCTGCTGGCGGTCGTCTCGGGTGCCGCCGCCATGGCCGCTGCGCTGGTCAAGCAGAACATCGTGGACGTCTTCGTCTTCGCCGCCGTGGTGCTCGCCCTGGCGCATCGCTCCACCAGTCGCCCCTGGGCGAAAGCAGGTGCGTTCGCGGCGGGCAGCGTTGCGACGCTGGTCGCAGTGCTGGCGGGAGCCGCCGCCCGCGGAACCACGCCCGCGGCCGTGTGGGACGCCACCGTCGTCTTCCGGCTGCAGGCGTCGGGCGTGATCAGCTCGTCGGCCTCGGCGCAGACCTCCGAGCGGTGGTCGCGGATGGTGAGCGCGTACGTCGGCAGTGGTGCGGCCGCCGTACTCGTGGTGGCGGCGGTGCTGGCACTCCTCGGCGTCTACCGAACCCGCCGCTCGTCCGCCCCGCTCCTGTGGGCCGCGCTCGCGATGACCGCCTGGGAGCTGTTCGGCGCGGCGGCCGGCGGCAGCTACTGGCTCCACTACCTGACCGGCCTGCTCCCCGGTCTGGTCGCGCTGGTCGCGCTGGCCCACCCCGCGCGGCGAGGCGCGTTCGTGCTCTCCGCGCTGCTGCTGTACGTCGCCGGCTCCAGTGCGACGGCGTGGATCCACCACGACGACAGACCGGTCAGTGTCTCCGCCGACGCGCAGGTGGCGACGTACCTGCGCGACCACGCGCGCCCGTCCGACGGTGTCGTCGTCGCGTTCGGCCACCCGAACATCGTGGCCGACAGCGGGCTGGCCAGTCCCTACGAGCATCTGTGGAGCCTGCCGGTGCGGGTCCGCGACCCGCGGCTCGGCGAGCTCGAGAACGTCATGTCGGGGCCTCGGTCTCCGCGATGGATCGTGGTCTCCGGCTCCCGGCTGGACAGCTGGGGACTCGACGCCCGAGACGCCCAGCGCTACCTCCAGGGGCACTACGTCGAGCAGCAGTCGTACGGCGACTGGCACATCTGGCGGGAGACGAGGACTCCCGCCTCGCCCGACTGAGGACCATGACGAGCCGGTCGCGGTCTCACCCTTGCCCCCGGGTGAACCATGGTGTGAAGTGCCGACATGGCGGCGAACATCTCTCACGACTGGTGATCCGCGGGTGGATGAACAGAACCCAGGCCTCCCCGGCGCCTCGTTCGACCGGTGGGCCCGGATGGTGCGCCGTGTCCTCGGAGTACCGCATGCCATGGTCTCGATCGAGGCCACAGGGTCGCCGCTCGTGCAAGCGCTGTGCAACGACGTGGTGTCGGGCCGCCAGCCCCTCTTCATCACGGACACCCGCGACCACCCACGCCTTCGGGGGCCGCGAACGCCGGCCGACCCCGGCGTGGTCGCCTACGCCGGCTGGCCCCTGACCGATCACCGAGGGAGGACCGTCGGGTCGCTGTGCGCCGTCGACGTGACGCCTCGGGACTGGACGCCCGAGGAGAGGGCAGCACTCGAGGACCTCGCCGGCGCCTGCTCGGCCGAGATCGCGCAGCGCGAGCTGCGGTCGCGCGCTGACGACGACCAGAAGCGAGGGCAGAGCCTCCTCGACCGCGGCCGGGTCCTCCTCGCCCTCAGCGAGGCACTCGCCGCCACCCGCACCCTCAGCGACGTGGCCGGTGCGGTGCAGGCGGTCGCCCTGGAGCACCTCGGTTGCCTGCATGCGGGACTGTGGCTGCGCACGCTGCGCGAGGACGAGACCAGGCTCTGGCGGCTCGTCTCCGAACCGGTCGAGCAGCTGAGGTTCGTGCCGACCGAGCGCGACGACTGGGTCGAGGCGGCGAAGATCGCGCAGGTCCCCGCCGACGCGACGACCCCGATGGGCGACGTCCACCAGACCCGGGTCGCCCGCTTCTTCCCCGACCGACACGCCCAGGCGGTGATCTACCCCCACCTCCCCACGACAGCCGCCGACGGCGAGGCACGAGCGTTCCTCCCGCTGACCGTGGCCCGTCGCCCACTGGGGGCACTCGTCCTGACCTGGCCGGGCGCGCGCACGCTCAGCGAGGACGACCGCAGCACCATCGGGGCGCTGGCCACCTACACCGCCCAAGCAGCGGAACGCGCTCTGCTCCTCGCGGAGCGGGTCGAGACCGCGCTCGTCCTGCAGGACGCCATGCTCACCGAGATACCGCGCATCGACGGCCTCGACATCGCGGCTCGCTACCTGCCGGCCGCCGTACGCGAGCAGGTCGGCGGCGACTGGTACGACGCCTTCGTCCTGCGCAGCGGAAGCGTCGTGCTCATCATCGGCGACGTGGTCGGACATGACATCCAGGCCGCCGCCCACATGGGCCAGTTGCGCAGCATGCTCCGCGCCTACGCCTGGGCCGACGACGGCCCACCTTCACGCGCCGTCGAACGACTCGATCAGGCGATCAACGGCCTGCGACTCGACGCCCTCGCGACGCTCGTCTACGCCCGACTCGACCCGGACACCTCGGGCGCGTGGACACTGACGTGGACGTGCGCAGGCCATCCCCCGCCCGTCGCCATCAGCCCGACCGGGCGTTCCGAGCTGCTCCAGCTCGGTCGGCCGGGCCCGCTGGTCGGTGCCGCACCCGAGGTGTCGCGAGACGACAACAGCATCCGGCTCAGCCCTGGAGCGACGCTGATCCTCTACACCGACGGGCTCATCGAGCGCCGCCACGAGCTCCTCGACATCGGGATGGAGCGCCTCTCGCGCGCCGCCGCCCAGGGCCATCGCCTCAGCCTCGACCATGCGCTCGATCGCATCATCGACGACCTCGACGTCCGCCACCCGACCGACGACGTCGCCGTCATCGCCGTACGTCTGACGGGCTCCTCCGACGACCGTCGAGGCGAGATCGCCAGGTGACGTTGACGGCGCTCACGGTCAGCGGTCGTGATGTCGGCCCCTGGCGCGTCCTGTTCGGCGTCGAGGGCCGCTAGCGCACCGAGACCGACTGCCATGCCGTTTCTGCGCGGGGGCAGGGGGTACCACGCCGGATGGAGCCGATTCACGTCGTGCTGGTGGCCGACCCGGAGAAGCCCACCGACGTCGCTCGTCGGTTCCGGGACCTGGATCCGCCGGACGGTGCTCGGCAGGAATGGGACATCGAGGTGGTGAGCGAGCCGTTCACCGTCGGTTGCGAGGACGTGGACACGGCGCTGTCCCGACTGACCGATCGGGCCCGTGAGCACCGGTGGGACCTGGTCGTCGGTCTGACCGAGCTTCCGCTTCGCGACGGTGATGGTCGATATCTGTTGATCGACGTCGACCCGCCGCATGGGACGGCCGTGCTGTCCCTTCCCGCACTCGGTGGACTTCGGATGCACCACCGCAGCATGCTCGCGTTGCGCGAGCTCGTCAGTGGCATGGCCGATCCCGCGCGAGAGACGGATCACCGCGTCCGGCTACCTCGCCGCCGTGGGCATTGGCGGCTGCTCACGGGCATGGTGCTCGCCAACCGGCCGTGGCTGCTCGTCCCCGGCCTCAAGTCTGCGCTCGTCGCGGCGCTCACGACGGGCGCGATCGCCACGGTCAACTCCACGATCTGGCTGCTGGCCGGGTCGCTGTCGTGGTGGCGTCTGGTCATCGCGACGATCGCCTCCATCACCCTCATCGTCGGATGGCTCGTCATCGACGGCGAGCTCTGGGACCGGCCGGAGAACGACTCGCCCGCAGCGCGGCAGAGGTCGCTTCTCTACAACACCTCGACCCTGGTGACCCTGCTCGCCGGGGCTCTCATCTGCTACGTCGCGCTCTATGTCCTGAACCTGATCTGGGCTCTGTTCGTGCTTGATCCTGCGGTGATGGGCGGCTACCTGCAGATGTCGCTCGGATACGGCGACGTGTTCTTGCTGACGTGGTTCGTCGCCTCCGCGGCGACGGTCGGCGGGGCGCTGGGCAGCGGGCTGGAGTCGGACGCGGCGATCCGCGCGGCGGCGTACTCCAAGCGCGAGGAGGACCGACGCACCCGGCTCGCGCAGGACGGACAGGTCACTGACCGAGGTTGGTGACCAGGTTGATGGCCACAGCGAGGACGCCTGTCCCGAACGCGTAGGAGAGCAGGGCGTGTCCGAGCGCCACCCGCCGGATGCGGGTGGCGCACGGCTCGGTCTCGGAGACGGCGAACGACATGCCGACCGTGAACGCCATGTAGGCGAAGTCGCTGTAGGTCGGTGGGTGATCCTGCTTGAAGTCGATCCCACCGATGTCCGGCTCGTCGAGGTAGTAGAAGCGCGCGTACTTGAAGGCGTAGACGGTGTTCACCAGCCCCCAGGCCAGCGTCACGCTGACGACGCTCAGCAGCACGGAGGTGACGGCGGTGGCGTCGCGCCGGCTGCCGGACTGCACGAGCGCCACCACGACCACGGCAAGGCTCGTGACCGCCGCAGCCAGCAGCCAGACATCGGTCGATCTGCTCCTGCTCTCCTGCTCCGCGAGACGCTTCGTCCCTTCAGGATCGAGCGGCCAGCTCACGCGCCACACCCACGTGAGCAGGACCGCGATCGTGACGGTCCAGCTCACCAGAGGCAGCAACCGGGGTGTCGCGAGCAAGGCGACCAGCACGCCGGCAGCGAGACCGACGACGAGGCTGATGACCGACCTACGAAGCGAAAGTATGCGACCGGTGCTCGGTTTCGCACCGAGCCTCGTGGTGGCCAAGGATCGTCTCCTCCCCCGACGTACGGCGGCCACGCGCGGACCGCGCACGCGAGCCGCCCATCACCTCGCTACCGACGCCGTCCCACGCGTCGCAGGAAGAGGTAGGCCGCCGCACCGCCGGCGATCCAAGGGGCGCCGACGATGAAGGGGTCCATCCAGTGGTGCTTGACGTCCGCGCGGTTGCGTCCCAACCGCGACCGCAGGCCGTGCCGCTTCACCTCGGCGACCACCCCGGTCTCGGTGATCGGGTTGTCCGGGTGCAGCGTCAGCATCGAGCGCACTCCGCTCTCGAGCGCGTCGACCCGATCACCCGCGATGAGCAGCAGCCAGTGCGCGGCCTGCCCCTCGCTGTACTTGGCGTAGGCGTACTTCCGGATCGCTCCGGACAGGCCCTTCGGTGGTTGGGCCGTGCCGAAGACCGGGGGGAGCTGCGTGTGCTCCACCGACCGCTCTCGCGGCCACTTCTCCGGTTGCTGCTCCGGGTACTCCCAGTGGGCGCCCGCGAACGACGGGTCGAACCGCTCCCGCGGCACCGACGGCCGGTCGGCGGGGTCGAGGTCGGCACCCCAGCCGGGGATCCGCGCCCGCAGCTCATCGCTCCTCGCCGCGATCGCGGGCTTGTCAGGCGTGTAGGTCATGAGGTTCTCCCATCGGTCACGCCGCCGCGGTCGGCACGACGATCGGTTTGATGCAGTTGTCGAGCTTGGCCGAGAACATGTGGTAGCCCTCCGCGATGTGCTCGAGCGGGACGTGGTGGGTGATGACGTCGCTGGGCTTGAAGTAGCCGTTCCTGATGTGCTCGAACAGGCGCGGCCACTGCCGCTTGACGGGGCACTGGTTCATCCGCAGCGTCAGGCCCTTGTTCATCGCGTCGCCGAACTTCACTGCGCTGAACAACGGGCCGTAGGCGCCGATCACCGAGACCGTGCCGCCCTTGCGGACGGTGTCGATCGCCCAGTTCAGCGCGACCGGCGAGCCGCCCTGGAGCTTGAGCTTCGCCGACGTCACGTGCTGAAGGAGGTTGCCGTCGGCCTCGGCCCCGACCGCGTCGATGACCACGTCAGCCCCGAGTCCGTCGGTCAGGTGCTTGAGGTGTCGGACCACGTCGGCGTGCTCGGTGAAGCTGATCGGCTCGGCGTGCGCGAACTCCCGGGCCTTCTCGAGCCGATAGTCCAGGTGATCGACGACGATCACCCGACCCGCACCCATCAACCACGCCGACCTCGCCGCGAACAGTCCCACGGGCCCGGCGCCGTACACCACGACCACGTCGCCCTCCGCGATGTCGCCGAGCTGGGCCCCGAAGTAGCCGGTGGGGAGGGCGTCGGTGCACAGGACGGCGTCGTCATCGTCCATCCACTCCGGGATCACCGCCGGCCCCACGTCGGCGAACGGCACCCGGACGTACTCCGCCTGGCCCCCGTCGTAGCCGCCGCAGGTGTGGGAGTAGCCGTAGATCCCACCCACAGCGGTGGCGTTCGGGTTCACGTTGTGGCAGTTGGAGTAGAGCCCGCGAGCGCAGAAGTAGCAGGTGCCGCAGAACACGTTGAACGGCACCATCACCCGGTCGCCCAACTGCAGGTTCTGCACCGACGGCCCCACGCGGTGGACCTCGCCGATGAACTCGTGACCGAACGTGTGCCCGACCCGGGTGTCCGGCATCATGCCGTGGTAGAGGTGCAGGTCCGATCCGCAGATCGCCGCTCGCGTGACGCGCACGATCGCGTCGTTGGGATGCTCGATCGCCGGGATGTCCTTCTCCTCCACACGGACCCGGTACGGTCCCCGATACACCATCGCTCGCATCAGGCACCCGCCATCGCCGGGTGCAGGACGATCTTCGTCCAGCCATCGTCCCGGTTGTCGAAGTGCTCGTAGGCCTCCGGGGCCCGGTCGAGCGGAAGCTCGTGGCTCACGATGAAGGAGGGCTCGGCCTTGCCCGCGGCGATCAGGTCCCGCAGCTGCCGGTTGTACTTCTTGACCGGGGCCTGGCCACTGCCGATGTGCTGGCCCTTGAACCAGAACATGCCGTAGTCCAAGGCGAGCTTGCCCTGCTTCGCGAGCTCGTCGTTGGCGCCGGGGTCCTGGGGCACGAACACGCCGACGTTGCCGATCCTCCCGGTGAAGCGCACGGAGGCGACCAGCCGGTTCATGGTCAGGTTCGCCTGCTCCTGCCCGTCCGGCTCGTGCGCCTGGTAGCCGACGCACTCGCACCCGTTGTCGGCGCCGAGTCCCATGGTCTGGTCGAGGACGGCCTCCACCGGGTCGATCTTCGAGTCGTCGATGGCGATCGCGCCGATCGACTCGGCCAGTCGGAGCCGGTCGGGATGCCGGTCGACCACCATCACCTTGCTCGCTCCCCTGATCGTCGCCGACAGTGCGGCCATCAGTCCGACCGGGCCGGCGCCGTAGATCACGGTCTGGTCGCCGGGCTGCACGCCCGCCATCTCGGTGGCGTGGTAGCCGGTCGGGAAGATGTCGGCGAGCATCACGTAGTCGCGCTGGCGCTCCTCGGCGTCCTCGCCCAGCCGCAGGCAGTTGAAGTCGCCCCAGGGCACGCGCAGCAGCTCGGCCTGTCCCCCGGCCCACGGTCCCATGTCAGCGAAGCCGTACGCCGCGCCGGCCATCTTCTCCTCCGGCTGGGCGGTCAGGCAGTAGTTCGTGAGACCACGCTCGCAGTTCTTGCAGTGCCCGCACGAGATGTTGAAGGGCAGGACGACGTACTCGCCGACCTCGACCTTGTCGACGCCGTCGCCGACCTCCACCACCTGACCCAAGTTCTCGTGCCCGAACCAGCGGCCGGGCTCGAAGTCGGTCCGGCCTTCGTACATGTGCAGGTCCGAACCGCAGATGTTCGCCGACGTGATGCGCACGAGCACGTCCGTCGGTCGCTCGATCCGCGCGTCCGGGACGTCGTTCACGCTCACCTGCCGCGGCCCTTCGTACACCACTGCCTTCATGCTGGTCGTCTCCTGCCGAGTGTCGTCTCCCCACGGTGGGTCTCCCTCGATTACACGTGTTCGGGCGGAGGGCCGCTATCGGCAGAAATGACGACCCCGGCCCGTGAGATTCCGGAACGCACGGCGTTAGCGGTCCTCGGCGGCGGGTACCGCCTCCTGTTCCTCCGTGGAGGGAGGCCCCATGCCGGTCGGTCCGCCCGTCGCGGAGCTGATGGAGATCGCTGGGACGACCGCGCCCTTGCGCGAACGCGCAGAACACGTGCTCGGGCGGGTGGCTGACTGGGCGTCCGCTGACGCGACGTGGTTGGCCTTGGCCGACCCTCAGTCGCATGCCTACGCCACCTTCGGCAGCACGGGCCTCGAGCGTGGGGTCCTCGACTACCTGAACCGCCCGGCTGTGGCGCAGGAGATCCGGGACGCAGAGCTCAACCGGGACCGACCGCCGGTCAGCCTGTGGGAGCTGCCTGTCGGGGCGGACCAGCTGACGACGTGGGCGGACTGCCTCATCCCGGCGGGCTTCCGCGTGGGCATGGGCGTGCCCCTCTTCGAAGCGGGTGGTCCGTACGTCGGGATGCTCACCTTGCTGTTCGCGCGGGAGGACTCACCTTCGAGCGCGGTCCGCGCGGCCCTCGCTCAGCTGAGCCCGCTGATCGCTCGAGGCGTCTCGCCGCTGCGTTCGTTGGCCGCCACAGCGCGTCTGGTCAGAGGTGCCACGTCGGGTGCCGTCCTGCTCCGGGACGGCACGCTCGCTCCGCTGCCCGGGCTGGACAGCCATGCGCTCCTCGACGCAGGAGGGCCGGTCGTGGCCATCGCACGTGACACCCTCCTGGCGGGTCAGGTCTACCGGTCCTTCGTGTGGCCGTTGCACCATGGCGCGGAGGTGCAGGGTCATGCGCGACTCACGGTGCTGGCCGCCAACGACGTGCCTGCCTTCGTCCTCGGAACTGTCCTCGTGACGCCCCAGGTCGACTGCCGGGGTCTCACGTCCCGCGAGCTCGAGGTGCTGGGGCTCGTCGTCGACGGAGGCTCGAACCAGCAGGTCGCCCGACGCCTCGGGATCGCGGCCCGCACCGTGGCCACGCACGTGGAGCACATCCTGCGCAAGCTGGAGGTGCAGACGAGGACGCTGGCCGCGGTCCAGGCCGAGCGGGACGGCTGCTACGTGCCGGCACGTCTGACGGTGCGGCGTTGACCCAGACGGCAACGCCGACGCCCCGAGCGACCGCCCGAGACCTCGAGGAACTCGATCGGTGGAGCAGTCACTCGGCTGGTGTGGGATGCCTGGGCGTGGGTACGCGGAGGGTCCAAGCACTGGAGGTGGAGATGCCCAGCAGACACACGCTCAAGGGCCGCCGGATCGCGATCCTCGCCGCGGACGGATTCGAGAAGGTCGAGCTGACGATCCCCTTGCGGGCCCTGAAGGGGGCGGGGGCGAAGGTCGACGTGGTCTCGCTGCGGCGAGGACGCATCCGTGGCCTGAACCTGAACCTGCCGGCCACGCGCGTGCGCGTTGACAGGACCGTCGAGCAGGCCGAGGTCGCCGACTACGACGGCCTCCTCGTGCCGGGAGGTTTCATCAACCCGGACCTGCTCCGCCAGTCGGGACCGGCGCGGGCGCTGGTCCGTGACTTCGTCGAGAGCGGCAAGCCGGTCGTCACGCTGTGCCACGGGCCGTGGGTGCTCGCCTCGGCCGGGGTCCTCCAGGGCCGCACCGTGACCTCCTGGGCGGGCATCCGGGACGACGTGGTGAACGCTGGCGCGACCTGGCTCGATCAGGAGGTCGTGCGCGAGGGCAACCTGACCACCAGCCGGGGCCCTCAGGACATGGCTGCGTTCATCCCCGCCATGCTCGACGCCTTCGCCGCCGGCTCGCTCGCCGCGACACCCTCGGACGCGGCCACCGGGTCGGACCCGCAGCGCAGCAATCCGCCGGACCTCGTCGCGGCGGCGATGAGGTGGTCGCCGCGCGCGTCGACCGCCGCCCTGGCCGGGGTCGGGCTGGGCGGCGTGGGGCTGGCAGCGCTGGCGAGGCGGGCGCGGGCGGCCGGCTGAGCCACTCGATGAGCGGGAAGCCCCCTCTTCCGTGTCCAGAAGCGCGCACGGGACGGTTCTTCCCCTCTCCCGCAATTCGCGGACAGGTCGAACGAGCCGTCGTGGTGCGCCGACCACGTGCGTCGCACCCGACTGGGGTACGAGGTGCGTGTGACCACCGACGCGACCGACGGCTTCGTGCACGTCCGCGGCGCCAACGAGCACAACCTCCGCAACGTTGACGTCGACATCCCTCGGAACGCCATGGTGGCGTTCACCGGGGTCTCCGGCTCGGGGAAGTCGTCGTTGGCATTCGGCACCCTGTACGCCGAGGCGCAGCGTCGCTACTTCGAGTCGGTGGCGCCCTACGCGCGCCGGCTGCTGCAGCAGGTCGGCTCTCCGCACGTCCAGGAGGTCACCGGGCTGCCGCCGGCGGTGGCGCTGCAGCAGCGTCGTGGCGCGGCCACGTCCCGCTCGTCGGTCGGAACCCTCACCACGCTGTCCAACCTGCTGCGGATCCTCTACTCGCGAGCGGGCGACTACCCCGCCGGGGCCGACCACCTCCCGGCCGAGGCGTTCTCGCCCAACACCGCGGCCGGCGCGTGTCCCCGCTGCCACGGTCTGGGTGTCGTCCACGACGTCACCGAGGAGCTGCTCGTCCCGGACCCGTCCCTGAGCATCCGGGAGGGCGCGATCGCGGCGTGGCCCGGCGCATGGCAGGGCGCCAACCTGCGCAGCATCGTCACCGGCCTCGGCATCGACATCGACAGGCCATGGCGTCGGTTGCGCAAGAAGGACCGGGACTGGCTGCTCTTCACGGACGAGCAGCCATCGGTGCTCATCGAGCCCGAGCGCGATCGCGTCGACTACGGCTACTACGGGAAGTTCTGGAGCGCGCGCAAGCACGTCATGCACGTACTGGCTGACTCCACGAGCGAGCGGATGCGCGAGCGGGCCCTGCGGTTCGTGGTGGACGCGCCCTGCCCGGACTGCCAGGGCAGCGGACTGCGGCCGGAAGCGCTCGCGGTGACCTTCCTGGGGCGTTCGATCGCCGAGGTCAACGACCTGCCGTTCACCCGGCTGGTCACGCACCTGCGGCCGGTCGCCGAGCTGCCGGAGGAGGCCGGCGAGGCCGCGGTGCGGATCTGCACCGATCTGGTCGCCCGTATCGAGGTGCTCCTCGATCTCGGCCTGGGCTACCTGAGTCTGGGACGGGGCTCGACGACCCTGTCGCCCGGTGAGGCGCAGCGCCTGCGGATCGCCACGCAGCTGCGTTCCGGGCTGTTCGGGGTCGTCTACGTCCTGGACGAGCCCTCGGCCGGCCTCCACCCCGCCGACGCGGAGCCGCTGCTGGATGTCCTGGACCGCCTGAAGTCGTCCGGCAACTCGCTGTTCGTCGTCGAGCACGACCTGGACGTCGTACGGCGTGCGGACTGGGTCGTCGACATCGGCCCCGGTGCCGGCGGGGCCGGTGGCCGAGTGCTCCACAGCGGGCCGGTAGCGGATCTCGCGGACGTCGCCGATTCGGCCACGGGCGCCTACTTGTTCGGTCGCGCCGAGCGGCTGGTGCACGAGGTCCGTGCCCCGCAGGGCTGGTTACGGATGGCCGGTGTGCGCCGGCACAACCTGCGCGACCTGTCCGTCGACATCCCGCTCTGCGTGCTCACCGCGGTCACCGGGGTGTCCGGTTCCGGCAAGTCGACCCTGGTCAGCCAGGTGCTCGCCGAGGACCCGACCGCCCTCGAGTCCTTCGACCGACTGGTGCTTGTCGACCAGCGGCCGATCGGCCGGACGCCGCGGTCCAACCTCGCGACGTACACGGGGATGTTCGACGCGGTGCGGAAGCTCTACGCCGCCACCGACGCGGCCCGGGCCCGCCGCTACGGCGCGGGCCGCTTCTCCTTCAACGTCGCCCAGGGCCGCTGCGAGACCTGTCAGGGCGAAGGGTTCGTCTCCGTCGAGCTGCTCTTCCTGCCCGGCACCTACGCACCCTGCCCAGCGTGCCATGGCGATCGCTACAACGCCGAGACGCTCGAGATCACCTACCGCGACAAGAACATCGCTGAGGTCCTCGCGATGTCCGTCGACGACGCCGCGACGTTCCTCGCCGACGTGCCTGCCGCCGCACGCAGCCTCCAGACGCTGCGCGAGGTGGGCTTGGGCTACCTGCGCCTGGGACAGCCGGCGACCGAGCTCAGCGGCGGTGAGGCACAGCGCATCAAGCTCGCCACCGAGCTCCAGCGGGCGCACCGCGGCCACGCGCTCTACCTGCTCGACGAGCCGACGTCGGGACTGCACCCCGCGGACATCGCTCTCCTGCTGCGCCAGCTGCACCAGCTCGTCGACGCCGGCAACACGGTGGTTCTCGTCGAGCACGACCTCGACGCGATCGCCACCGCCGACTGGGTCATCGACCTCGGCCCGGGCGGAGGAGACGCCGGCGGTCGGGTCGTCGCGACCGGCACCCCGGCCGACATCGCGAAGGCGGAAGACAGCGCGACCGCGCCGTACCTCGCGCAACGGCTCGAACGGAGCTGAGCTGGCTCCGGCGGCCCCTGGCGCGCGCGAGGCCTGCCCGCCTCGAAAATGCCCAAAACCCGAACCCACTTCCGTGGGTTCGGGTCTCGTGAGGTCCGGCGACGTCACACGGTCGGGCTGACAGGATTTGAACCTGCGACCCCTTGACCCCCAGTCAAGTGCGCTACCAAACTGCGCCACAGCCCGAAGCCTCCCTGAGGAGGCGGCTGAACACTATCGCAGATCGCCATCTCACCCGGAATCGGGGTCAAGCGGGCAGGACCTCGTCGCCCAGTGCGGGCCCCACGCCGATCAGCTGGTCGCGCAGTGCGACGAGGGCGCCGACCTCGGTGAGGAACCGGTCGGTGCTCTCCCCCACGCGTACGTCGTCGAAGTAGTGGTGTCGCATCGCGACCCGGGCGAGCAGGTGCTCGTCGTGGTCGAGCCGCGCGGTCAGCAGTGACGTGAGGTCGGCGAGGTTGTCGACGTCGACGACGTCGGCGCAGCGGCTGACCGGCACCTCTTGGCGGAGCCGCTCGCCGTCGTGGTGGCGGTCGGTGACGAAGATCGGCTTCTCGGTGCGCAGGTAGAGCCAGTCGAGGCCGACGGACGACACGTCGGTGACCATGGCGTCGCAACTGGGCATCACCGCGAGGATGTCTCCCTCCGTGACGGCGACGTGGCCGGCCTGCGGGTCGAGCCGGGCCGCGTCGGCGATCATCGCGAGCATCATCCGGTGGTTCTCCCAGATGGCCGGCGTGAGACTGGTGGTGATCTTCGGGTGCGGCTTGTAGACCAGCCGCACGTCGGGGACGGAGAGGATCGAGCGCACGATCGCCGGGCCGAAGACGTCGACCGAGGTGTAGTCGTTGTAGTCCGCGTCCCCCTCCCAGGTGGGCGCGTAGAGCACGGTCCGTCGGCCGGCCTCCGCGAGGATCGGCTCCGGCCGGAGGTCGAGCTGCGGGCGGCCGATGCGGACGAGCTTCGAGGCGTCGAGCTCCATCAAGCCGGCGAGGTGGCGCTGCACGGCGGCCTCGCCGGCCACGAACACCCTGTCGTAGGCCTTGGCGTTGTTGCTCACCATGCTCTGCTTGTCGCTCTCACCGTGGTTGATGTGGGCGTGGAGCATGCGTCCGTTGAGCAGCGACTGGAAGTTGCGCATCCCGTTGTTGCAGTAGACGGCGACCTTGGCGTCGAGCTGCTCGTAGAGGTCGACCAGCTCGGCGAACTCCGCCGCTACCAGGACCGGGAGGCTGGTGCACTGCTCGGCGACGACGGCGGTCTCCGGATCGCGGAGCACGACGGCGACGCGATGGACCTGATCGAGGCGTTCGAGCACCGGCAGCCACTGGAGCAGCTGGTAGATCCGGGTCGGGTCGTCCCCGAAGTAGGCGATCACATCGGGCTTCAGCACGCGCGAATCATAAGTCCCGACGTCCGCCGGAAGAAGAGGGGGACGAGGCCTCTCTCAGTCGGCGCGGACAACGGCGCCGAACCCGCTCCCCTTGGCCCGGTAGAGCGCCGCGTCGGCGCGGGCCAGGCACGCGTCCAGGCCGTCCTTCGGGTCGAGCTCGGAGATCCCGAAGCTGACGGTCGGCAGGGGGTGGGCACCACGGGCAGCGCCGGCCTCGAGGCGCTTGTTGACGGCCTGCAGGACATCCTCCGGCCTGCGGTCGGAGCGCTCCTCCAGCAGCAGGACGAACTCGTCGCCTCCGATCCGCGCAGCGAGGTCCCGCTGGCGCAGCTCGGCGGTGCAGGCGGCGCCGAAGGCGGTCAGCACGGCGTCGCCGGTCGCGTGCCCGTAGTGGTCGTTGAGGAGCTTGAAGTCGTCGAAGTCCGACATCACCAGATAGCCGCACACGGCGCGTCGGTGCGCGGACGTCATCAGCTCCTCGACCCGTTGGCGGAACGCGGCACGGTTGAGCAATCCGGTGAGCGGGTCCTGGCTCGCGGCGACCTGCAGCTCCCGGGTCAGCTGCGCCTGCGACAGCGACGACATGTTGAACGTCACGGTCACGAGCAGCAGCATCAGCGCGAGCGTGGTCGGCTGCGAGCCGACGACCTTCTCGAACACCTGGGAGTCCGGCCCGAAGGCGACGAACAGGAGCAGACGAAGGAGGTAGAACGCGGCCACCAGCACCGACAGCGCGGTCATCGAGATCACGGCGGCGTCGTACGCCGCGTCGCGACGACCGCCGACGGGGCGCTCGTGCCAGGTCAGCCACATGTCTCGGGCGCTGAGCGCGAAGTAGCCGGTCATCCCGGCGAGCAGGGCCGCGCCGCCTCCCCACACCTTGTCCGCGGGGTCGTCGAGCAGCGCGATCAGGAGGACGACGACGGGCGGCACGACCATCCAGGTGGCCGGCAGCCGACGGTCGCGCATCGTCTCGCGCATCGACGAGGCGGCCGCCCAGACGCACGCCGACCCGAGGACGGAGAACATCTTGCCCAGCGGCTCGCCGACGGCCTGCAGCGAGGTGTTGTCGGAGAGGAACAGGCTCGAGCTGCACAGGAAGCACAGCAGCGACAGCACCCACCAGCCACTGAACGCCGACCGGGTCGGACGGTAGGCCGCAGCGTAGAACAGCACGAGACCGCAGAGGGCGATGAGTCCGAACGCCACTCGCAGCGTGACCGTATCCAGCACGGCAGGAGGCTAGCGGCCACGCGACGCCCAGGATCTACTTCTGGCGAAGTCAGCGCTTGCGCTTCTCCCGCACCCGCTGCTGGAGCACGATCGGCGTGCCGACGAACCCGAACTCCTCGCGCAGGCGCCGCTCGATGAAGCGCTCGTACGACGCCTCGAGCTTGCCCGACGTGAAGAGGATGAACGTCGGCGGCGCGCTGCTCGGCTGCGTCCCGAAGAGGATCTTGGGCTGCTTGCCGCCGCGCACCGGGTGCGGGTGCTCGGAGACCAGCCGACCGAGGAACGTGTTGAGCGCGCCGGTGCCGATCCGGGTCTCCCAGCCCTCGAGCGCCTTGTCCAGCGCGGGAACGAGCCGGTCGATGTGCCACCCCGTGCGGGCGGTGATGTTGATCCGCGGCGCCCACTGCACCTGCACGAGCTCACGCTCGATCTCGCGCTCGAGGTAGTAGCGCCGCTCGTCGTCGACCAGGTCCCACTTGTTGAACGCGATGACGAGCGCGCGGCCGGCCTCGCGGACGGTCTGGAGGATCCGCACGTCCTGCTCGGCGATGTTCTGGTCGGCGTCGAGGACCAGCACGGCGACCTCGGCGCGGTCGATGGCCGTCGAGGTCCGCAGCGACGCGTAGTACTCGTGCCCCGACGCCTCCTTGACCCGCTTGCGGATGCCGGCGGTGTCGATGAAGCGCCAGGTGCGGTCACCCAGCTGGACCAGCTCGTCGACCGGGTCGACGGTCGTGCCTGCCACGTTGTCGACGACCACGCGCTCCTCGCCGGCCAGCTTGTTGAGCAGCGAGGACTTGCCGACGTTCGGCCGGCCTACGATCGCGATGCGGCGGGGTCCGCCGACCTCGGTGCCCTCGGCCACCGGCGGCGGCTCGGGCAGCGCGGCGAGGATCGCGTCGAGCAGGTCGCCGGAGCCGCGGCCGTGCAGCGCGGACACCGGATAGGGCTCACCGAGGCCGAGGTTCCACAGTCCGTACGCCTCGCTCTCGGCGCGCATGTCGTCGACCTTGTTGGCAGCAAGGACGACCGGCTTGCCGGAGCGGCGGAGCACCTTGACGACCGCCTCGTCGGCATCGGTGATGCCGATGGTCGCGTCGACCACGAACATGACCGCGTCGGCGAGGCTGACCGCCATCTCGGCCTGGGCGGCGATCCGCTCGGCGAGGCCGCGGGCGTCGGGGTCCCAGCCGCCGGTGTCGACGATGGTGAATGCCCGCCCGCTCCACTCGGCGTCGTAGGACACGCGGTCGCGGGTCACGCCCGGGCGGTCCTCGACCACCGCCTCGCGGCGGCCGATGATCCGGTTGACGAGGGTCGACTTGCCCACGTTGGGGCGGCCGACGACGGCGAGCACCGGGACGGGCCCCACCGCGGCGCCCTCGGTCTCCTCCCCGATCCACTCGATCGGGTCGGCGTCGTGCTCAGTCATCGTGCTCCTCGGTGCGGGACGGGTGGTGCTCGGGGGTGACGGCGGTCGCGGGGTCCGGCTCGCGCTCGTGCGCGGGCATCGGACCCGGCAGCTCCAGGCCGGTGGCGGCACGGGTCGCGAGCAGGTGCTCGCGCAGCCGCTCCTGGAGCAACCGTGACACGTCGTCGAGTTGTTCCCTGGTCCGTGGCCACGGCTGCTGCTCGACCGCCACCGGTGCCCCCATGATGACATCGATCCGGCTGCCGACCGGCGGCCGCGACTCGTTGCCGCCGCCGGGCAGGCGGGTGCCGAAGAACGCGACCGGCAGGACCGGCGCGCCGGTGACGAGGGCCAGGTAGGCCGCGCCCCGGTGGAACCGGCGCACCTCGCCGTCGCCGCGGGTGCCCTCCGGGAAGATGCCCACCGCGTTGCCCGCGCGGAGCACGCGCAGCGCCGTCTTCACCGCGGCCGGGTCGGGATGGAAGCGGTCGACCGGGATCTGCCCGGTGTGCTGGAGGAACGCCCCGGTCTTGCCTGTGAACATGTCGAGCTTGGTCAGGGCGTGCACCGGGCGTGGCAGCACGATGCCCAGCAGGGGCCCGTCGAGCCAGCCGATGTGGTTCGCCGCCACGACGACCGGGCCGCTGCGCGGAAAGTGCTCCTGGCCGGCGATGTGGACGTCGTACCGGCGAGCGATCAGGCGCTGGGCGAGCGGCCGCAGGACCGGGTTGTTGAGCAGGTAGCGAGGAGGGTGGCGCACGCCGTCGGTGCGCGGCAGGTCAGGACCGTGCACGCTCCGCCACACCCTTGGCGAGCGCGACGACCTGGTCGATGACCTCGTCGAGCGAGTACGGCGTGGTGTCGACGTGCACCGCGCCGTCCGGGACGGCCAGCCCACCCTGGGTGGAGTCGATGCGGTCCCGGCTCTCCAGCGAGGCGCGTACGGCGGCCGCGTCGCTGCCGCCCTCCTCCAGCGCCCGGCGCGCGGCGCGGGCGGCGGGGTCGGCGGTCACGAAGACCTTGAGCTCGGCGTCGGGCCAGACCGCGGTGCCGATGTCGCGGCCCTCGACCACGATGCCGGCGCCGTCGAGGGCGTCCGCGATCACCGCGCGCTGCAGGGCGATCAGCCGGGCCCGCACCTCGGGCACGGTCGCGACCGGCGACACGCACCCGTTGACGGCCTCGCTGCGGATCTCCTCGGAGACGTCCTTGCCGTCGAGGGTGATCATGGGGGCCAGCGGGTCGGTGCCGGACACGATCACCGGGTCGCCGACGTGCGCGGCGACGGCCGAGGCGTCATGGGCGTCCACGGCGTGGGAGAGCATCCACCAGGTCATGGCGCGGTACATCGCGCCGGTGTCGAGGTACCGCAGCCCGAGCCGGTCGGCGACGCCACGCGACGTGCTCGACTTGCCGGAGCCGGAGGTGCCGTCGACAGCGATCACGAGGCCGGGAAGGGTGCTGCTCACGGGCCCTCACCCTACCGGTGCGTGACCCATCCACGGGATTCGAGCGAGCTGAGGAGGTGCTCGGCGCGGGTGTCGTCGACGAGCAGCTCCACGAGACCCACGGGACGGCCCGGGTCGTGGTCGATGTGCACGTCCTCGATGTTGACGCCGCTCTCCCCCGCGTCAGCGAAAAGCCGGGCGAGCTCGCCGGGGTGGTCGGGCACGGAGACGAACACCGACCGGGTCGGACCGGTCGGGACACCGTGCTTGCCCGGGATCGCCTGGGTGCCGGCCACGCCCTGCGCGAGCAGCACCTCCAGCCCGTCACGGTCGCCGCCGGCGACGGCGGCGATCAGCCGGTCCAGGTCCGCGCGCACCTCGACGAGGAGCTCGCCGACCGCCGCGGCGTTGCCGGAGACGATCTGGCCGTAGAGCGAGGGGCTGCCGGCCGCGACCCGCGTGACGTCGCGAACGCCCTGACCGGACAGTGCGAGGTGGTCGACCGGTGCCTCCGCGAGCCTCCCCGCGACGAGGGCGGCGACCAGGTGCGGCACGTGCGAGATCCGAGCCACGGCCCGGTCGTGCTCGGCGGGGGTGAGCCGCACCGCGACCGCACCGCACAGCCGCGCCAGCTCCTCGACGAGGTCGACGGCCGACGGGTCGGCGGCGGGGTGGGGCGTGATCGCCCACGGGCGGCCGTCGAAGAGCGCCGCCGAGGCGGCCAGCGGGCCGGAGCGCTCGCTGCCGGCCATCGGGTGGCTGCCGACGTACCTGCTCAGGCCGGGGTGGCCGGCAAGGGCGGCGAGCGGGGCCGTCTTCACGCTCCCCACGTCGGTGACGACGGCGCCGTCGACGGCGGCGGTCCGGTCGAGCGCCTGCGCGATGACGGCGCCGAGCAGGTCGGGCGGTACGGCGACCACGACGAGCTGCGGTCGGTCCTCGGCGGTCCGGGGCCGGCCGGCGCCGAGCCCGGAGGCGGTGCGCACATGTTCGCTCGAGACGTCGGAGAGGAGGACGTCGATCCCGGCGCGACGCAGCGCCAGCGCGATCGAGGTCCCGAGGAGACCGGTCCCGACGATCTCGACGGGGCCGGTCAGGAGCCGCTGGTCAGTCATCTTCGTCGCGGACCGGCGTCAGGTCGCGGCGCAGGTGCGCGGTACCTCGCAGCGCCACGCGGTCGGAGGTGTGCTGCTCGTCGTCGACGTCGAGCTGGGTCGCGCCTCGGACGGCCCTGACTGCCACGGTTGCTCCTCGCCTCGGGTGTCTGCCCGAGAAGGGTACCGAGCCCGACCCCTACAGCTGGGTGGCGTCCAGGAGCTCGCCCAGCTCGTCGGTCGTGAGGTCGCGCAGCTCGCCCTGCTTGAGCCGGCCCAGCGCGACCGGGCCGATCCGGGTCCGGGTGAGCCGGGTGACCGGGTGGCCGACGTGATCGAGCAGGCGGCGCACGATGCGGTTGCGGCCCTCGTGGATCACCAGCTCGACGATCGACTTCGCCGGTGACGCCTCGACGATGCGAGCCTTCGAGACCGTGACCGGACCGTCCTCGAGCGTGACGCCCTCCAGCAGCTGCTTGAGGACCCGCGGGAACAGCTGGCCGGTGACCTCCGCGACGTACGTCTTGTCGACCTCGTAGGACGGGTGCGCCAGCCGCTGCGCGAAGTCGCCGTCATTGGTGAGGATGATCAGGCCGGAGGTGTCGGTGTCGAGACGGCCGACGTGGAACAACCGCTCGGGACGGTCGGCGACCAGGTCCTGGAGCGTCCGGCGCCCCTCGGGGTCGGACATCGTCGAGACGACGCCGCGTGGCTTGTTGAGGGCGAGGTAGACCTTCTCGGAGATCGGCGGCAGGCGCCTGCCGGAGACGCGGATGACGTCGGTCGCGGGGTTCACCTTGGTGCCGAGCCGGGTGACGACCTCGCCGTTGACCTGGACCTCGCCATCGAGCATCAGCTCCTCGCTGCGGCGACGCGAGGCGATCCCGGCCAGGGCGAGCAGCTTCTGGAGGCGGATCAGGCCCTCGTCGTCCAGGGGCAGGTCGGTCCGCTCAGTCATCGTTCTCCTCGTGCTCGGTCGCCGGGGCCGGCGCGGGCGCGGCCATCTCGGTCAGCTCGTCCTCGAGCTCGTCCATGTCGGGTAGGTAGGGTGCCAGCTCCGGGAGGTCGTCGAGGCTGGTGACCCCGATGCGCTCGAGGAAGTAGCCGGTCGTGCGGTAGAGGTTCGCTCCGGTCTCGTGGTCCTGGCCCGCCTCCTCCACCAGCCCGCGGGTCAGCAGTGTCCTCATGACGCCGTCGACGTTCACCCCACGGATCGCCGACACGCGGGCACGGGACACGGGCTGCTTGTACGCCACCACCGCGAGGGTCTCCAGCGCCGCCTGGGTGAGCCGGGACTGCTGGCCCTCGAGGACGAAGCCCTCGACCACGACGGCGTACTCCTCGCGGGTGTAGAACCGCCAGCCACCGGCGACGTTGCGCAGGTCGAAGCCCCGCCCCTGCTCGGTGTACTCGCCGGCCAGCCCGTCGAGGGCGGCCTGCACCTCGTCGACCGGGTAGCCCACCGCAGTGGCCAGCGTGGCCACGTCCAGCGGCTGGTCGGCGACCATGAGGACCGCCTCCAGGCTCGGCCGCAGCTCGGCGACAGGTACGGGGAGCGTCTCGTCGGTCTCGGTCTCACTCATCGGTGCTCTCCTCGGTCGGCGCCGGCGCCTCGGGCTCCGGCGGCGGCGTGCCCTCGAACTCGTCCTGGATCAGCGTCTCGACGTCGGCGTTCTCGTCGCCGGTCCAGCGCACGGTCAGCTCACCGAGAGCCGCGACCTGGTCGAACGCCACCGCGCCCTCGCGGAAGAGCTCCAGCAGGGACAGGAACCGCGCGACGGTCGTCATGGTGTCCGGCGAGTCGCCGCACAGCGCGCGGAAGGTCAGGGTCCCGCTGCGGCGCAACCGGTCGACGACGACCGCGGCCTGCTCGCGGACGCTGACCCGCGGCGCGTGGATGTGGGCGAGGGTGAGCTCGGGCGGGCCCGGCTTGGGCTCCAGGGCCTTCGCGGCGAGCTGCGCGAACTGCTGGAGGCCGATGCCGATGAGCACCTCCGGCAGCAGCGTCGCGAACCGCTCCTCCAGCCCGACGGCCCGGGGGTGCCGCTTCGACTCCTCGGCGAGCCGGCCCTCCAGGACCGCGGCGACCTGCTTGAACGCCTTGTATTGCAGCAACCGGGCGAAGAGCAGGTCGCGGGCCTCCAGCAGCGCCAGGTCCTCCTCGTCCTCGACGTCGCCGGCCGGCAGCAGCCGGGCGGCCTTGAGGTCGAGCAGCGTGGCCGCCACGAGCAGGAACGACGAGGTCTGCTCGAGGTCCCACTCCCGGCCGCCCGCCTTGACGTGCGCGATGAACTCGTCGGTGACCTTCGCCAGAGCCACCTCGGTGATGTCGAGCTTGTGCTTCGAGATCAGGCTGAGCAGGAGGTCGAAGGGACCCTCGAAGTTGTCGAGCCTGACCGCGAAGCGGTGCTCGCCCGCGCCGTCGCTCTCGGCGGCCCCGGGCGTGCTGGTCATGGCCATCAACCGTGGCGCAGCCGCTGGACCAGCGCGCTGTCGTCGCCGTTGGCCTCGAGGTCGGCCAGCACCAGCGACACGGCCTCGCGCACGAGGCGGCCGCGGTCGACCGCGAGCCCGTGGGTACGTCGGAGCGACAGCCGCGCGTGCTCGAGGTCGAGCAGCTCCTCCGACGTGATGTAGACGGTCATCTTCTCGTCGTGCCTGACCCGGCCGCTCGAGCGTCGCCGGCCGTTGGACGTGCCGGCGGACGCGCCGTTCGCGGCGGCGTCGTTCGGCTCGGCCTCGTCGCCCTTGTCGAGAGGCTTGTCTGCGGTGGGGCGGAAGAGGTCGTCGGCGTGAGGAAGGCTCACACGGCGCGCCACCGGGCGAGCACCTCCCTGGCGAGCTGGCGGTAGGAGTCGGCACCGGGCGACGTCGAGGCGTAGGTGGTGATCGGCTCACCGGCCACCGTCGAGTCGGAGAACTTCACGGTCCGCCGGATGACGGTGTGGAACACGGTCTTGCCCCAGGCCTGCACCAGGCGCTCCATCACCTCGCGCGAGTGCAGCGTGCGGCCGTCGTACATGGTGCCGAGGAGGCCGTCGATGTGGAGCTTGGGGTTGAGCCGCTGCTGCACCTTGTCGATGGTCGACTTGAGGAGCGCGACGCCGCGCAGCGCGAAGTACTCGCACTCCAGCGGCACGATGACGCCATCGGAGGCGGTCAGCGCGTTGACCGTGAGGAGGCCCAGCGAGGGCTGGCAGTCGATGAGGACGACGTCGTACTCCCCCAGCGCGGGCGCCAGCACGCGGGCGAGGGTCTGCTCGCGGCCGACCTCGTGGACGAGCTGGACCTCGGCGGCGGAGAGCTCGATGTTGGACGGCAGCAGGTCCATGCCCTCGACCCCGGAGGGCACGACGACGTCGCCGACCTTGACGTCGCTGTCCATCAGCAGGTTGTAGACGGTCAGGTCCATGTCGTGCGGGTTGAGGCCCAGGCCGACGGAGAGCGACCCTTGCGGGTCGAAGTCGACGAGCAGCACGCGGCGGCCGTACTCGGCGAGCGCCGCACCGAGGTTGATGGTCGTCGTGGTCTTGCCGACGCCACCTTTCTGGTTGCACATCGCGATCACGCGCGCGGGACCGTGGGAGGTCAGCGACTCTGGCTCGGGGATGACCGGCATCGGGCGTCCGGTGGGGCCGAGCGCGCCGCCCGGGGCCTCGAAGGGCAGGGTGTCCGGCACCACGGTCCTCGCTTCCTGGAAATGTCGACACACCGACTTGTGGATCGACTTCGGGCGAGGTTATGACCGGCGCGGATCGCACCACAACCCGGGGTCGGGAAACCCCCAGGAGGAGGCCGCTGCCTGTGCACAGAGTCCCGGTCAGTCCCACAGGATCTGAGAGCCTGTGGAGCGATCTGTGGATCAGCTCCGGCGCAGGAGGTCCTGGTAGTCCGGGTGCTTCTCGATCCAACCCTTGATGAAGGGGCACTTCGCCACGACGTCGCGATCGCCCTTGGCCCGTACGTCGTCCAGGGCCCCGCGGGCCAGGGCCGACCCGATGCCGCGACCCTCGTACTTGTCGTCGACCTCGGTGTGGACGAAGACGATCGCGCCGTCCCGTTGCTCGTAGACGGCGATTCCGGCCAGCTCGCCGTCCAGCCAGGCCTCGTAGCGCTCCGCGGCGGGGTTGTCTCGCACCTCGACGTCACTCATGGCGTCACCCTAGCGGCGAACGTCCGGCGCTCGTCCTCGTCGAGGCCGCCGAAGACTCCGTCGGCGATGCCGGTGTGGAGCGCCCAGGCCAGGCACTGCCGCTGCACCTCGCACTCCGCGCAGAAGCGCTTGGCGCGCTCGGCCTGCCGCTTGGCGGCCGGACCGTGCCCGATGGGGAAGAACACGTCGGGCGGCTCGTCGCGGCACCGCGAGAGCTGGCGCCAGTCGCCGCCCCGTGCCCCCGTCAGGACGTCGTCGTGTAGTGAACGTGTGCGCACCTCTACCCCCTGAGCTCGCTGGGCTTCCATCGCCGGTTGCCAGGACGGGACTGCGCATGCAGGTCAATCGGACCTCGCTCAGCCGCGCTGCACCGGCGTCGCCAGGACGACCACGTTGGAGTCGTAGGTGTGACCGTTCCAGTCGGCGCAGGTGACGACGGCGAGGCGTCCGGGGACGTCCCGTGACCGTTTCGCCGGGACCAGCGGTTTGAGCCGGGCGCTCGTCGGGCACCCGAGGGTCCCGACCGTTGCCCGGTCGGCGCTTCACAGTTCAGAAACGGAGTCGCACCATGCTGTGGACCATCCTCGTCATCCTGGTCATCGTTGCCCTCGTGCTGTTCATCCTGGGCCGCGTTCGCGGGGGTCGTCGCCTCTGAGCCGATCCGCCTGACCTTCCGCACGACGGAGGAGATCCGGCCGGGGCAGTCGGTCCGCCTGGCAAAGAATTCCGTGCCTGCGGTCCGCTGCCCCGGCGCGGTGCGACAGCCGGGCCTGTTGGCGCGTGCCTGGTTGTGACGTGGACCGGCGTCGGTCCGCTGGCTCTGGCCGTCGCGGTGCTGGCATCACGCGACCCGGGCGGCGGGAGAGGTGATCGGCCGGGGTCGTCTGCGCCCGTAGCAGGTGCCTGCGCCGGATGTCCGCGCTGCGTCGAGGAACTGCAGCGTTCCGAACGCTCCGCCTCACCGTCAGCCGCCGAGGCGCCGCATCCCGGTGACGGTCAGCGCGAGCTCGCCGAGCGAGTCCGACGCGTCGAGGTCGACCTCGGCCTCGATCACCCAGTCGTGGTCGCCGGCCGGGTCCGCGAGGGTCTGGCGGACGTGCCGTGTCCGGCCCTCGTCACGCACGATGAGGTACGACGGCCCTCGGGCGTCGCCGTCCAGCAGCACGTCGTCGTGGTCGGTGTAGTAGTCCTCCAGCGCCGCGTCCCAGGAGCCCTGCTCCATCACCGGATCGCGTGGCGGCTCGAACCGGGCCGCGTCGGTCCGGTCGAGCGCCCCGAGCCCGCGGACGTCGTCGCGCGCGACCAGCTCGACGCGCCGCCACATCGCGTTGCGCACCATGACCGCGAAGGCGCGGGTCTGCTGACTGATCGGCCGTGGCGGTGGCGGCGGCTCGTGGTGGGCGATGTCGGAGCGCGCGTGGGCCGGGTCGGCCAGCGCCTCCCACTCGTCGAGCAGCGACGAGTCGGTCTGTCGCACGGTCTCCCCCAGCCACTCGACGAGGTCCTCGAGGGCAGGGGTCCGGTGCGCCTCGGGAACGGTGTGGAGGAACGTCTTGTAGGCGTCGGTCAGGTAGCGCAGCACGAGCCCCTCCGACCGCGCCAGCTGGTAGCGCCCGACGAAGTCGGTGAAGGTCATGCCCTGCTCGTACATCTCGCGCACGATCGACTTCGGGTCGAGCGCGTCCTCGGGCAGCCATGGGTGCGACTGTCGGTAGGTCTCGTAGAGACCCTCGAGCAGCTCCACCAGTGGGCGTGGCCAGGTGACCTCCTCGAGCAGCGCCATCCGCTCGTCGTAGTCGAGGCCGTCGGCCTTCATCTCCGCGATCGCCTCGCCCCGGGCCGCGTGCTGCTGGGCGAAGAGGATCTGGCGCGGCGCCTCGAGCACCGACTCGACGACCGAGACCACCTCGACGGTGTGCTCGCTGCTCTCGTGGTCGAGCACGTCGAGGGCCGCAAGGGCGAAGTGAGCCAGCGGCTGGTTGAGCGCGAAGTCGGGCGGAAGGTCCTCGGTCAGCACATAGCGACGGCCGAGCTCGTCGGGCCGGTCCAGCCGGGTCAGGACCCCGGAGGCGACCAGCGACCTCGTCAGTCGCAGCGCCCGGCGCGCCAGCTTGAGCTGCGTACGTCGGTCCTCGTGGTTGTCCGTGAGCAGGCGGCGCAGGACGGCGAAGGCGTCCTCGTCCCGGGCGACGACGTTGAGGATCATCGCGTTGTCGACCTTCATCCGCGACTGGAGCGGCTCCGGGCTGCCGTCGACGAGCTTCGTGAACGTCGCCTCGGTCCACACGACCGTGCCCTCCGGCGGCTTCTTCAGCTGCGCCTTCGAGTTCTTCTTGCCGGCCGCCTGCCGCTCGGCCGCCTTGGCCTTCGCCTTCTCGTTCTCGATGACGTGCTCGGGGGCCTGGACGACCACGTAGCCGGCGGTGTCGTAGCCGGCACGACCGGCGCGGCCCGCGATCTGCAGGAACTCACGGTTGCGCAGGACGCGCTGGCGGTGGCCGTCGAACTTGGCCAGCCCCGTGAAGAGGACCGTGCGGATCGGCACGTTGATGCCGACCCCCAGGGTGTCGGTGCCGCAGATGACACGGAGCAGACCGGCCTGCGCGAGCTGCTCGACGAGCCGCCGGTAGCGCGGCAGCATGCCGGCGTGGTGGACGCCGATGCCCTTGCGCAGCAGGCTGCCGAGGGTCTTGCCGAACCCGGCGCCGAACCGTACGCCGGCCAGCCGACCCTTCAGGTCGTCGGACGCGGCGCCGACCCACCCCGCCTTCACCAGCGAGGTGGCGTGCTCGACGGCCGCGGCCTGGGTGAAGTGGACGACGTAGACGGGGCCCTGGCCGGTCGTGACGAGCTCCTCGAGCGTCTCGTCCAGCGGCGTGAGCGACCACGTGAACGTGAGCGGGACGGGGCGCTCGGCCTGGTCCACGATCGCCGTCTCCCGGCCGGTGCGGCGGGTCAGGTCGGCCGCGATCCTCGTCATGTCGCCGAGCGTCGCCGACATGAGCAGGAACTGCGCCTGGGGAAGCTCGAGGAGCGGCACCTGCCACGCCCAGCCGCGGTCGGGCTCGGCGTAGTAGTGGAACTCGTCCATGACGACCAGCCCGACGTCAGCGGCGGCACCCTCGCGCAGCGCGATGTTGGCCAGCACCTCGGCCGTGCAGCAGATGACCGGCGCGTCCGCGTTGACCGCGGCATCACCCGTCAGCATCCCGACGTTGTCGGCGCCGAGCACCTCGCAGAGGTCGAAGAACTTCTCGCTCACCAGCGCCTTGATCGGCGCGGTGTAGAACGACACCCGGTCGGTCGCCAGGGCGGCGGCGTGCGCGCCGAGCGCGACCAGCGACTTGCCCGACCCGGTCGGCGTCGCGAGGACGACGTTGCTGCCACCGAGCAGCTCGATGATCGCCTCGTCCTGGTGCGGGTAGAGCGTCAGTCCGCGCGACGAGGTGTACGACGCAACGGCGTCGTACACCTCGTCGGGCGAGGCTCCGTGAGCGGGCACCCAGGCGCCCGCGGTGGGGATCGTGGAGGTCAGGCGAGAACCTCGTCGAGTGCGGTCGCCGCGATGCCGACCGCCTCGCCGACCGGCGCGTTGGTCAGCTGGCCGGCGTGGGTGTTGAGGCCCAGGGCGAGGGAGCGGTCGTCGCGGCACGCCTGCGCCCAGCCCTTGTCGGCCAGCGCGACGACGTACGGGAGCGTCGCGTTGGTCAGGGCGTAGGTCGAGGTGTTGGGGACGGCGCCAGGCATGTTGGCAACACAGTAGAACGTCGAGTTGTGCACCTGGTACGTCGGGTCGGCGTGCGTGGTCGCGTGGGAGTCCTCGAAGCAGCCGCCCTGGTCGATCGCGATGTCGACGAGGACGGAGCCGGGCTTCATCTGCGCGACCAGGTCGTTGGTGACCAGCTTGGGCGCCGCGGCACCCGGGATGAGCACCGCGCCGATGACCAGGTCGGCCTGCTTGACCTGCTCCTCGATCGCCAGCCGGGAGGAGGCGAGGCCGTGGACGCGGTTGTTGTAGCGCCAGAACGACATCCGCAGCTTGTCGAGGTCGGTGTCGAGCAGGGTCACGTCGGCCCCCATGCCGAGGGCGATGTTGGCCGCGTTCTGGCCCGAGACGCCGGCACCGATGATGACGACCTTGGCGTTGGCGACGCCGCCGACGCCGCCCATGAGGACGCCGCGGCCGCCCTGCGCCTTCATCAGGTTGTAGGCGCCGACCTGGGGCGCCAGGCAGCCGGCGACCTCGGACATCGGGTACAGCAGCGGCAGTCCGCCGCTCGGCAGCTGCACGGTCTCGTAGGCGATGCCGGTGACCTTCTTGGCCAGCAGCTCGTCGGTCAGCGGCTTGTCGGCGGCCAGGTGGAGGTAGGTGAAGAGGGTCAGGCCCTCGCGGAGCCGGTGATACTCCTCCGCGATCGGCTCCTTGACCTTGAGGACGGTGTCGGAGCTCCCCCACACCTCGTCGGCGGAGTCGAGGAGCTTGGCGCCGGCCGCTTCGTACTCCGCGTCGGGGATCTGGGAACCCAGACCGGCCCCGCGCTCGACCACCACTTCGTGGCCGTGCGCGACCAGCTCGTGCACGCCGATCGGCGTGATGGCCACGCGGTATTCGTGGTTCTTGACTTCCTTGGGCACGCCGATCTTGGTCATGCGGCGATTGTCGGCCGGATCTTCGGCGTGCCGCCAGGGTGATGAACAAGATTCGCTAGATTGCACCCATGACCGCCGAACCTTCAGCCCTCGATGCCCGCACGACCGGTCGTGCGAAGGATGTTCGGGCAGTGCTGGATCGGGCGGGTGTCGTCGCTCCCGACCTCGACGACATCGACCGCATCCTGCTCGCCGAGCTCTCCGCCGACGCCCGCCAGCCCAACAACGCGCTGGCGGCCAAGGCCGGCATCGCACCCTCGACGTGCCTCGGCAGGATCCGGGCGCTGCGGGAGTCGGGCGTCGTACGAGGCTTCCACGCCGACATCGACCCCAGCCTGGCCGGCCGTCCGCTGCAGGCGATGATCGCCGTCCGCATGCATGGTCACGCGCGGTCGCGACTGGAGGCGTTCATGCGGCAGCTCGCGGCCCTGCCGGGTGTGCTCAACGTGTTCCTGCTCGGCGGCGGCCACGACTTCTTCGTGCACGTCGCCGCGGCCGGCACCGACGGCCTCAACGCGTTCGTCATCCAGCACCTGTCCAGCAACCCGGACGTCGCGCTGACCGAGACGAACCTGATCTTCCAGCACGCGCGCTCGGAGCGCTGGACCTGACCGTCGCTCAGCGAGCGCGCGGGTGCGCGGCGGCGAACACCTCGCGCAGGTTGTCCACCGTCACGAGGGTGTAGATCTGGGTCGTCGTCACGGACGCGTGGCCGAGCAGCTCCTGCACGACGCGGACGTCGGCTCCGCCGTCGAGCAGGTGGGTGGCGAACGAGTGGCGCAGCGTGTGCGGGGAGACGTCGTGGGTCACGCCCGCCCGCTCGGCGGCGCGCACCAGCACTGTCCACGCGGACTGGCGCGAGAGCCGCCCGCCGCGCGAGTTGAGGAAGAGCGCTCCGGCCCGCTCGCTGGTCGCACCGCTCGAGACCATGGCCAGCCCCGGCCGTCCCCGGACGAGGTAGGCCTCCACCGCCGCGCGGGCGTAGGACCCGATCGGCACCAGCCGCTGCTTGCCGCCCTTGCCGCGCAGCAGCACGGTGCCGTCGACGAGGTCGACGTCGTCGACGTCCAGCCCGGCGGCCTCGGAGATCCGGGCGCCCGTGCCGTAGAGCACCTCCAGCAGGGCGCGGTCCCGCAGCGCGAGCGTGGTGCCCGGTGCCCCTGCGGTCTCGAGGATGGCCTCCACGTCGGCCAACGGGAGGGCCTTGGGCAGCCGCTTGGCCGGCCGTGGCGGTCGTACGCCGGCCGCCGGGTCGGCCTCCGTCAGGCCGTCGGAGACCGCGAACCGGTGGAAGCCGCGCACCGCGACGACGGTGCGGGCCGCCGAGCTGGCGCCCAGCGGCGGGTGGTCGGCGTCGCCCTCGCGCAGGGCCGCCAGGAAGTCGGTCACCGTCTGCTCGGAGACCTCCCCCAGGTCGGTGATCCCCCGGGCGTCGAGGAAACCCTGGTAGCGACGCAGGTCCCGCCGGTAGGACGCCAGCGTGTTGGCCGCGACACCGCGCTCGACCGTGAGGTGGTCGAGGTAGGCACGCACGGCGCGGGCGACGGGACCGGCGTCGGTCATGGCCGGGCGCCAGCGAGGCCGCGCGCCTGGGCGGTGAGGACGGCGAGGATCACCGGCGCGTCGGTGACGCGGCCGGCGAGGATGGCGTCCACCAGGTCGGCGTACGGAACGCGGAAGACCTGCATGTCCGCCTCCTCGTGCTCCAGCTCGAAGTCGCCGCGGTCGACGTCGCGCAGGCCGCGCGCGAGGTAGAAGTGCATGCGCTCGCTCGAGATCCCGGGCGAGGAGTAGGCGGACGCGAGATGCGTCCACTCCTCGGCCGCCAGCTGCGCCTCCTCCTGCAGCTCCCGCTGGGCCACGGCGAGCGGGTCCTCGCCGTCGGCGTCGCAGAGCCCGGCCGGCAGCTCGATGAACCGCCGGCGTGCGGCGTGGCGGTACTGCGACACGCAGACGACCCGCTCCTCGTCGTCGACCGCGAGCACGACCGCCGCGCCGGGGTGCTCGAGCACGAGCCGCCGGAACGGCTCACCCTCGGGGTGCGACGGCGCCGTGATCAGGTCGGCTCGCAGGGCGACGATCCACTCGTCGCGGTGCAGGTCCGTCGACTCGACGACCGGCCAGGACTCCTCGACGTCCTCGAGCCGTGGCTCCTGCGTGGTCACTCGGCCACGTGCTCCGGCTCGGGCTCCCGGTGCAGCTTCGACTCGTCGATCGGGAACCGCTGCTCCTTCTGCCGGATGATCGCGGCGCCGACGAGGCCCTTGAACAGCGGGTGTGCCTTCGTGGGCCGCGAGCGCAGCTCGGGGTGGGCCTGGGTCGCGATGTAGTAGGGATGGATCTCGCGGGGCAGCTCGACGAACTCGACGAGGTTGTTGTCCGGCGAGGTGCCGGAGAAGACCATCCCGGCCTCCTCGAGCTGGTCGCGGTAGCTGTTGTTGACCTCGTAGCGGTGGCGGTGCCGCTCCTGGATCTCGGGCGCGCCGTAGACCTCGCGGGCGATCGAGCCAGGCTTGAGGTCCGCCGGGTAGAGACCCAGGCGCATGGTGCCGCCGAGGTCACCGGCGCCCTCGACGAAGGCGAGCTGCTCGGCGATGGTGGCGATCACGGGCTCCGGCGTGTCGGCGTCGAACTCGGTCGAGTCGGCCTTCTCGAGGCCGAGCACCTCGCGGGCGTACTCGATGACCATGCACTGCAGGCCGAGGCAGATGCCGAGCGTCGGGATGCCGTGGGTGCGCGCGTAGGTCAGCGCACCGAGCTTGCCCTCTAGGCCCCGGATCCCGAAGCCGCCCGGCACGAGGACCGCGTCGACGTCGTGCAGGTGCTTCTGGGCGCCCGCCGGCGTCTCGCAGTCGTCGGACCGGATCCACCGGATGTTGACCTTGGCCTCGTGGGCGAAGCCGCCCGCCCGCAGCGCCTCGGCGACCGACAGGTAGGCGTCGGGCAGGTCGATGTACTTGCCGACCAGGCCGACGGTGACCTCCTCCTTCGGGTGGTGCACCCGGCGGAGCAGGTCGTCCCAGACCGTCCAGTCGACATCACGGAACGGCAGGCCGAGCTTGCGGACGACGTACGCGTCGAGACCCTCGCGGTGGAGGACCTTGGGGATGTCGTAGATGCTCGGCGCGTCGGCACAGGTGACCACCGCGTCCTCGTCGACGTCGCACATCAGCGCGATCTTCGACTTGATCCCCTGCGGCAGGTCGCGGTCGGCCCGACACACGACGGCGTCGGGCTGGAGACCGATCTGGCGCAGCGCGGCCACCGAGTGCTGCGTCGGCTTGGTCTTGAGCTCCTTGGACGGACCGATGTAGGGCACCAGCGACACGTGGACGAAGAACACGTTGTCGCGCCCGATCTTCTGGCGCACCTGGCGGGCGGCCTCGAGGAACGGCAGCGACTCGATGTCGCCGACGGTGCCGCCGATCTCGGTGATCACCACGTCGACGCCGGCGCCGTGCATGGCGAGGATCCGCTCGACGATCTCGTTGGTGATGTGCGGGATGACCTGGACGGTCTCCCCCAGGTAGTCGCCGCGCCGTTCCTTCGCGATGACGTTGGAGTAGACCTGGCCGGTCGTGACGTTCGCGCTGCCGCTCAGGTCGGTGTCGAGGAACCGCTCGTAGTGGCCGACGTCCAGGTCGGTCTCCGCGCCGTCGTTGGTGACGAAGACCTCACCGTGCTGGAACGGGTTCATCGTGCCCGGGTCCACGTTGAGGTACGGGTCGAGCTTCTGCATGGTCACGCTGAGTCCGCGCGAGCGGAGCAGCCGACCGAGGCTGGAGGCCGTCAGGCCCTTACCGAGTGAGGAGGCGACGCCTCCGGTGACAAAAACGTGCTTGGTCTGGGCGCCCGACTTCATGGACCTCAATCTTATCCGACGGGAACCGCTCCATCGATTCCAGACGCGCCGAAGCTTCCGCCGCCGCCTTCGATCTGGTGCACCAGGGCGAGTACGGCGGCCACTCGACCGGCCCCGCTCTCGGTCCCGTCGACGGTCGCCGCCGGCGTGTCCCGCTTGCGCAGTGCCGCGATGTCGGCGCTGTTGCTGCGGCCCGCGACCACGACCCCGTGCGCCTGGGCGGCGAGGCCCTGCACCAGGCCGTCGGCGATGGCGTCGTCGAGGTCCTTCCCGAGCACGACGAGGACGAGCGGCGCGACGCCCGCGGTGTCGCCGGACAGCCCGCTCGTGAGCTTGGCCGCCTTGAGGCTCTCGCGCACGGTGCTGGCAGGCGCGCTCGCAGCCGCAGGAGCACCCGTTGTGGCGACCGCGAGCCCCACGAGGCGGCCCATGCGCGGGTAGGTGGACAGGGCCGGGTCGGCGAGAGCAGGGACCTGCTGGCCGAGCTGCGTGGCCAGCTGGCTGCCCATCGTGTCGACCAGCGTCTTCTGGCCCGGCGCGGTCAACGCACGGGTCAGCTCGGTGCGGCTGGCGACCGCACCACCCGCGGTCACGATCTGGTCGACCAGTGCCTTGACGGTCGCCGGGGAGGCGCCGGGCGTTGTCACGACGGCGACGCTCTGCTTCGCCAGCCGGTGGGCGTAGAGGGCTGGTGCCACCGTGCTCGCGAACGTCTCGTCGAACGCCGGGGCGCTCCTGCGGGCGTGCTGGGCGGGCGCGGCGTCACCGCGTTTGTCGTCGAGCGGCCCGGCACCCAGCGCGAGGCCGACGGCGAGCGCGAACAGCACGCTGAGCAGCGGGATCAGCCGCCTCATCGGACCAGCTCCACCAGCTGCTGGGCCCAGTCGTGACCGACGGCGGTGGTCGCGATGGAGGCAGCGACCGCGGCCAGGCCGGCGAGCACCGAGAGTCCGACGTGCCAGGGCCGTACCCGCCCGGTGTAGAGCAGCGGCAGCGCCGCCGCGTCGACCAGGCGCGGGCCGAGCACGAGGCGGGTGAGGTAGCTGCCGGCCAGGCCCGAGCGACGCCGGTCGAGGAAGTCCTCCAACGTCGCGGTCAGGCCGACGCCGACGACGAGGCTGGGTCGACCGGCGTTGGCGACGAGCAGCGCCGCGTCCTCGGTCGACACGGTCGTGGCGACGAGGTGCGGGGAGATCCCCATCCGCGCCAGGCCCTCGGTGACCCCGGGGGCGGCGTCGGCACGCTGGACGACCACGACGTCACGGGCACCGCGGAGCACCTTCGCCTCGGGGAGCGACTCGGCACCGGAGAGCACGACGACGTCCGGCTTGATGCCGGCCTTGCGGAGCCTCGCGGCCGCGGCGTCGACGGCGACGACGACGGGTCGCTGCTCGCGCACGAAGCGCTTGACCTGGGCCAGCTCGGCGGGTCGCGCCTGCGCGACGACCACCACCGGACGCGCGTCCAGGGGCGTGTGGAGCATCGGGAGGCCGGAGCCGTCGAGCAGCACGTGCTGCTCGCGGCGGAGGAGCTCGCTGCTGTTGTGCGTGAAGGTCTCCAGCTGGGCGGCCAGGCCGGCACGGGCCTCGGCCATGGCCAGGCGTACGTCGTCCAGGTCGAGCGCCCGGCCCTCGGCGATGAGCTGCGCACCGTCGTAGACCCCACCGTCGCGGACCGTGGCGACGTCCGTCTCGGCGAGACGCGCGAAGGCGGAGCCGCCGATCCCCTCGACGAGGACGATGCCGGCCTCGGCGAGGATCTCCGGCCCGAGGTTGGCGTAGCGGCCCGAGATCATCGGCTGCGCGTTGACGACGGCGGCCACGCGGGCATCGACGATCGCGCGCGCGGTCCCCTGGTCGAGGTCGAGGTGGTCGATGACGGCGACGTCCCCGGGCTCGAGGCGGTTGAGCAGCGAGCGGGTCGGCCGGCCGGCGCGGACGGCACCACGCACGCCGGTCCCGAGGTCGGTGGCGGTGGAGGATCGGCTGGGGAGTCTCATGGCTCCTTCATCCTCACATCCGACGAGGCACCGTCGTGGCAGCGCTCCGTCGGCGTGTCAGCGTGCGGAGCGAGCCACCTCGAGCAGCTCGCGAGCGTGCGCCAGCGCCGTGTCGGAGTCGGTGAGGCCCGCGAGCATCCGCGAGAGCTCGCGCTCCCGTCCGGCGTCGTCGAGGCGCGTCAGCCCGGAGCTGGTCACGCTGCCGTCGCTCGACTTCTCGACGACCACGTGGTGGTCGGCGTAGGCCGCCACCTGCGGGAGGTGGGTGACGACCAGGACCTGCGCGGACCGGGCCAGCTGGGCCAGCCGGCGACCCACCTCGACGGCCGCGGCGCCGCCCACGCCGGCATCGACCTCGTCGAAGACGAAGGTCGGCACCGGGCTGGTGCCCGCCAGCGCGACCTCGAGCGCGAGCATCACGCGCGACAGCTCGCCGCCCGAGGCGCCCTTGTCGAGCGGGCGCGGGTCGGAGCCGGAGTTGGCGGCGAGCAGCAGCTCGACCTCGTCGACCCCCGAGCTGCCGAAGCGGAGCCACCGCTTGCCCACCCGCAGCGGCTCTCGTCCGGCGCCGGCCTCCGGCGCCGGCAGCTCGGTCTGCCGCACGTCCACGGACAGCCGGGCGTGCGGCATGGCGAGCCGCGTCAGCTCGTCGGTCACCTCCGCGGCCAGGCGGCCGGCGGCCTCGGCGCGCAGGCCCGACAGCTCGCCCGCGACGTCGGCCAGCTCGTCACGCAGCCGGCTCCGCTCGGCGCGGAGCCCCTCGATGCGCTCGTCGGTCCCGTCGAGATCGAGCAGGCGGGCGGCGGAGGTCGCCGACCACGCGAGGACCTCGTCGATCGTGTCGCCGTACTTGCGGGTGAGCGCGGTCAGCGCCGCGCGCCGTTCCGACACGCCCGCGAGACGCGCCGGGTCGGTCTCGATCCGCGCGGCGTAGGACGCCACGTCGGCCGCGGCGTCGGACAGCAGATAGCTGACCTCCGCCAGCCGGTCGGCGAGCTCGCCGGCCTCCGTGTCGTGCTCGCGGACTGCCTCGAGCTGCGCACGGGCGGCGCTTACCGTCCCGAGCGCGTCCGGGGCGCCGTCCTCGCTGGACAGCGCCTCCCGCGCCTGCTCGGCGGCGGTGCGCAGCGTGTCGGCGAAGCCCAGTCGCGACTCTTCGGTCGCGAGGGCGGCGTCCTCCCCCGGCTGCGGGTCGACCGCTTCGATCTCGGCGAGCCCGAAGCGGAGCAGGTCGGCCTCGCGGGCCCGCTCCCGCTGGGACGCGGTGACGTCGTCGAGCTCGGCCTCGACGTCCTGCAGCCGCCGATGGAGCGTCCGGTAGCGCTCGAGCGCCTCGGCGATCGGCGCACCGCCGAACCGGTCGAGCGCGTCGCGCTGAGCCCGTGCGCGGAGCAGCCGGTGCTGGTCCGACTGGCCGTGGACGGCGACGAGCGGCTCGGCCACCTCGGCGAGCGTCGTGATGGGGACCGCGGCTCCCCCGACGAACGCCCGCGAGCGTCCCTCCGCGGCGACGCTGCGGGCCAGGACGACGCGGCCGTCCTCCACCTCGCCGCCGGCCTCGTCGACAGACTCGGCGAACGACGCGAGACGGGTGGCGTCGACGATCCCCTCGACGCGTGCCGTACGGGCACCGCTCCGGACCGCCCCGGAGTCGGCGCGGCCGCCGAGCAGCAGGCCGAGGGCCGTCACGATCATCGTCTTGCCGGCACCCGTCTCACCGCTGATGACGGTCAGGCCCGGGCCGAGCTCGAGCACCGAGTCCTCGATCACGCCGAGCGACGAGATCCTGATCTCCTCAAGCATCGCCACGCTCCCGTCGCAGCCGCTCCGCAGCGCCACGCCAGCCGTGGACCGGGAGGTCGAACTTCGCCACGAGGCGGTCGGTGAACGGCGCCTCGTGCAGGCGCACGAGCCGCACCGGACGGTCGCCGCGGGTCACCTCGATCCGCGCGCCGGGCGGCAGGTCGAAGGCACGCCGTCCGTCGCACCAGAGCACGCCGGCCCCGTCCGTACGGCTGATCACCTCCACCGCGAGCTCGGAGGTGGGCGCCACGACGAGCGGGCGCGCGAACAGCGCGTGGGCGCTGATCGGGACCATGAGCAGCGCCTCCACGGCCGGCCACACGACCGGACCGCCGGCGCTGAAGTTGTAGGCGGTCGACCCGGTGGGCGTCGCACAGACCACGCCGTCACAGCCGAACCGGGACAGGGGTCGGTCGTCGACCTCGATGATGACCTCGAGCATCCGCTCCCGGGCGGCCTTCTCCACGCTGGCCTCGTTGACGGCGAACGTCCGGAAGACCTCGACGCCGTCGGTGTAGACCCGCACGTCGAGGGTGAGCCGGTCCTCCGCGACGTAGCGGCGGTTCACGATCGCGTCGATCGTCGACTCGACGTCGTCGTACTCGGCCTCGGCGAGGAAGCCGACGTGTCCCAGGTTGACCCCGAGCACGGGCGTCCCGCTGGCATGGGTCACCTCGGCCGCGCGCAGGATGGTGCCGTCGCCACCGATGACGAGGACGAGCTCGCAGTCGAGAGCGGGATCGCCCTCCGCGGGCGCCAGCTCGAGCCCTTCCTGCGCGTCGACGCCGAGGTCGGCGGCCTCCGCCTCGGGCAGCCGGACGATGAGGCCGTGACCGACGAGCGCCTTGCAGAAGGCGCCGGCCACCTCGCGGGCCTCCGGGCGGCCGGTGTGGGTCAGCATCAGGACGCGGCGCACGGTGTCGGAGGGCGTCGGGTCGGTCACGGCTCCACCCTCTCACCCTCCGTCGACGGTCCGTCGGAGGTGGCCGTCGTGTGATCGCCGAGACGCCCATCGAGGCCGACCTTGTCGTGCACCGCCTGAGCAATGGCATCGGCGTCCACGGTGGCGTCGCCGCGGCGCAGCCACAGGAAGAACTCGACGTTGCCCGAAGGGCCCGGCAGCGGGCTCGTCGTCACCGACCGGGCGCCCCAGCCGCGCGCGGCAGCCGCGGCAGCGACGGCGTTGACGGCCTCCGCGCGCAGCGCCGACTCCCGCACCACCCCACCCTTGCCGACGCGCTCCTTGCCGACCTCGAACTGCGGCTTCACCATGAGCGCGAGGTCGCCGTCCGGCGCCGTCACGCCGAGCAGCGCGTCGAGGACGAGGGTCAGGGAGATGAAGGACAGGTCACCGACGACGACGTCGACCGGCCCGCCGATCAGCTCGGGCGTCAGCTCGCGGACGTTGGTGCGGTCGTGCACCTCGACGCGTTCGTCCTGCTGGAGCTTCCAGGCGAGCTGGCCGTAGCCCACGTCGACGGCGACGACCTCGGCGGCTCCGCGGCGCAGCAGCACGTCGGTGAAGCCGCCGGTCGACGCACCGGCGTCGAGGCACCGGCGACCGGCGACGGTGAGGCCCAACGGCTCGAAAGCCGCGAGAGCGCCCGCCAGCTTGTGCGCACCACGGGAGACGTAGTCGGGGGTGAGCGGGTCGTCCTTGACGACGAGAGCGACGTCGGTGGTGACCCCGGTCGCCGGCTTGGTGGCGACGACGCCGGAGACGGTGACGCGACCGGCGGCGATCAGCTCGCTGGCGTGCTCCCGGGAGCGGGCGAGCCGCCGACGGACGAGCTCGGCGTCGAGGCGCAGGCGGCGCGGTGGCACGTGTCGTCCGCCGGTCAGGAGGGCTCGTCCGCGCGGCCGTCGAGGGCGCGGCGCAGCTGCTCGTGGGCGCGCTCGAACACGGCGACCTGCTCGTCGGCCGGCAGCTCGGCGGCCTGCTCCACCGCGTCGAGGACGGCGTCGACCGCCGGAACGCCCGTGCGCACCGGCTCCTGGCTGTCGTACGACTGGTCCTCGCTCATGCCGCAGAGGCTACCGGGGAGCGCTCAGCCCGCTCACGTCCGCGGCCGAACCGGTGGCGTCCAGCCACCACCACGCGACGACGGCGACGGCACGCCACCAGTCATCCGCCGATCCGTCGCCGGCCACGGCGATCCGACCGTCGGCCACGGACACGTCCCAACCGCCGAGCGCGCAGCGCCCGTCCCGCGGCGCCACGGCCGGGTGCGCGACGAGGAGGCCGCCCAGGTCGGCGGAGATGTAGGTCGGGCGCAGGTCGGCCGTTGCCGCGGCAAGGTCGGCGAGCCCGGTGACTCCGGTCAGCACGAGCAACGAGTCGACGCCGGCGTGATGACCGCCCGCGATGTCGGTGTCCAGCCGGTCACCCACCATCAGCGGACGGGTCCCGCCGACCCGTCGCACCGTCTCGTCGAGCAGCGGCCGCGCCGGCTTGCCGGCGATGACCGGCTCGACGCCGGAGAAGCGGCGCAGCAGGTCGACCAGGACGCCGTGCCCGGGAGCGGTCCCGTAAGCCGTGGGGATCGTCATGTCGCTGTTGCTCGCCACCCACCAGAGACCGTCGCGCACCCGGACCGCCGCCCGCATCACGTCGCGCCACGGCACATCGGGCCCGTAGCCGGTGGCCAGCGCGTCGGCATCGTCCTCGACTCCGACCGGGGAGAGGCCCTCGGCCGCGAGGGCCTCGACGAGGCCGACCGCTCCGAGTGCGACGATCCGCGCGTCCGGACCGAGCTTGTCCCGCAGCAGGCGGGCGGCAGCCTGGGCGGAGGTCACGACGTCATGGGGGCTGGCGGAGACACCGAGGTCGTCGAGGTGAGCGGCGACGACCTCGGGCGGCCGGGACGCGTTGTTGGTGATGAAGGCGAGCCGCTGACCCCGCGCCCGCACGGCGTCGAGCCGCTCGGGTGCCCCCGGAACGGCGTGCCCACCGATGTAGACGACCCCGTCGAGGTCGAGCATCGCGAGGTCGTAGGCCTCGCACAGCGGCTGCTCGGATGCGCCCAGCATGGCCGCCACCCTAGTCCGCGCTCGTCCCAGGGGTCGCATCACTACCATGGCCGGATGGACGCCAGCGATGTCGTGTCCCCGCCCTACCTGGCCGGCCCGCTGAGCCTCCACCCCTTTCGTGCCCGGCTCCTCCAGCCCTCGCGGATCGGCGATCCTGCGTCGGGACGGCTCTTCGCACGCCCCTTTCGGTCGGTCGCGACACGTCTCCAGCAGTGGGAGGAGCGCGGACGCATCAGCACGGACCCGCACGCCGCGCTCTACGTCCATGAGTACACGACCGGCGACCGCACGGTCCGAGGCATCGTCGGCACGCTGGAGCTCGCGCGCCGGGCGACCAGCCGGGCCGACAGCGTCGTGCTCCCCCATGAAGGCATCCATCCGGCCCAGGCGGACGAGCTCGCCGACCGGATGGAGGAGATGCAGCTCAACCCGGCGCCGATCCTGCTCGTCCACCGTGCGAGCGGGACCCTCCGCGAGCACGTGGCACGGCTGGTCGGCTCCCCGCCGGCACGCCAGTTCGAGGATGCCGGTGGCCAGCGGCACCGGCTGTGGGCGATCCGGGACGCCGACGAGGCGGCGCCCATCATCGAGGCGCTGTCCGGGGCACGAGCCCTCATCGCCGACGGCCACCACCGCTATGCCGCCTATCTCCGCATGCAGGCCCGACGCCCGGGCACGGCGGCAGACGCGGGTCTGGCCATGCTCGTCGACCACGGCGACACCCCACTCCAGCTGCGCGCGATTCACCGGACGCTCGCCGGCGTCCGGCTCGACGACGCGCTGGCCGCGTTCTCGACCCTGGGGATCGTCATCGAGTTCCGCCCGGTCACGACCGCCGCCGACCTGGACCCCGCGACGGTGGCCGTGACCGACGGCCGCCGCTGGGCCATCGCCCACATCCCCGCCCGTCCGGGAACCATGGTCGAGTTCGTGCACGAGGTCCTGCTGCCCGCGCTCCCCCGGGGTCCGCGGGCCGTCGGGCACCACCCCGACTCGGAGGAGGCGGTGGCAGCGGCACGCCGCCGCCACGGGACCGCACTCCTTCTCCCGCCACCGACCTTCGAGCAGGTCCTCGACGCCGCGCAAGCGGGCCGCCTGCTCCCGGAGAAGGCCACGTCGTTCCAGCCCAAGCCGCACGTCGGCGTGATCATGCGCTCGATGCGCGACGGATGAGGCGCGCGGTCCGCACCTCGATCTCCACGCGCGAGCCGGTACCGTTCGGCGCTCGGTAGAAGCGCCGGCGCACCTCGCCGGTCACCTCGACGACGTCGCCGGTCGACCACGCACCCACCGTCCGCTGCCGTCGGCCGTCCCAGACCACGCAGTCCAGGACGTCGACGCGCTGCTTGCCGCGGTAGGCGCCCTCCGTCCGGTCGACCACGAGCCGGAAGGAGACCAGGTCGTCCCCGCTCGGCATCGTCCTGGTCTCCGGGGCGCCGCTGACGCGACCCACCAGGCGGACCTCGTTGACGGTCGCCACTTCAGCTGACTTCGCTGCCACGTCCATCACCTCCGCCGCCGACTGTTCCTGCCGGCGCCGACGCCGTCCGCCACCGGAGGTGCACCCTGTGCACAAGCGCGGAAGAACACCGGCCGGTGGACGAGAAGCGGCCCGTCCCGCCCGCAAGGATCACCGCGAA
>NZ_JARVWS010000002.1 GCF_029846275.1 Nocardioides sp. CER19 | reverse complement strand
GAGAACACTAGACGACCCCACCCCACCACACAAATCCACAACCCACCCCACACATAACCCCAGGTCAGGGCCCAGTTCCAGGGGTGTATCCGCGGCTCAGACGAGCTCGACGCCGGCGAACCGCTTCTTCCCACGGCGTACGACGAGCCAGCGCCCGCCGATCAGGTCGTCGCTCGCCACGACGGCCTCGGGGTCCTCCACGCGGGTGTTGTTGAGGTAGGCGCCGCCCTCGCCGATGGCACGGCGGGCGTCATTACGGCTGCTCGCCAGGCCCGCGGCGATGAGCAGGTCGACGACCGTCGGCATCCCGTCGGCGGCCGGCACCGTGACCGCCCCGGCCTCCCGCAGGGCGGCCGCGAGCGTCGTGGCGCTGAGGGTCGCGAGGTCTCCCCCGCCGAAGAGCGCGGCCGCTGCCGCCTTCGCCTGCTCGGTCTCCTCTGCCCCGTGGACGAGGGTGGTGACGTGGTCGGCGAGCGCCTTCTGCCCGGCGCGCAGGAACGGCTTCTCGCGCGTCTGCTCCTCGAGGGCCTCGATCTCCTCGTGCGTCAGGAACGTGAAGACGCGCAGCAGCTCGCCGACCTTCTCGTCCTCGACGTTGAGCCAGAACTGGTGGAAGGCGTACGGCGACATCATCTCGGGGTCGAGCCAGAGGGCTCCGCCCTCGGTCTTCCCGTACTTGGTGCCGTCGGCCTTCGTCACCAGCGGCGTGGCGAAGGCGTGCGCCGTGCCGCCGTCCGCACGGCGGATGAGCTCGACGCCGCCGGTGAGGTTGCCCCACTGGTCCGAGCCTCCGAACTGCAGAGTGACGCCGTGGTCCCGGTAGAGGCTGAGGAAGTCCATCGACTGCAACAGGACGTAGGAGAACTCGGTGTAGCTGATCCCCGACTCCAGGCGCCGCTTCACGGTCTCGCGGGCCAGCATCCGGTTGACCGGGAAGTGCTTGCCGATGTCGCGCAGGAAGTCGACGACGGAGAGCGGCGCGGTCCAGTCGTAGTTGTTGACCATCGTCGCCGCGTTCTCGCCCTCGAACGAGAGGAACGGCTCGATCTGCCGGCGCACGCGCTCGACCCAGTCCTTGACCGTGTCGAGCGAGTTGAGGGTGCGCTCCCCCGAGTCGCGCGGGTCGCCGATCATGCCGGTCGCGCCACCGACGAGTGCGTACGGCGTGTGGCCCGCGCGCTGCAGGCGCATCGCGGTGACGATCTGGAGCAAGTTGCCCATGTGCAGGCTCGGCGCCGTCGGGTCGAAGCCGACGTAGAACCGGACGCTGCCGCCGGCGAGCGCTTCGGCGAGCGCGTCGCGGTCGGTGGAGTGCGCGATGAGGCCGCGCCACTCGAGGTCGTCCAGCAGGGTCGGGTCGATGGGCACGACAGGCCTTCCAGTCACAGGTTTTTCGCATCGGTGCGCGCCCCAGCCTAGTGAGTCCGGCGAGGCGGCACTCAGCCGCCGCCGGACGAGCCGAGATTGCCGACGATCACGGCGATCGGTGGCAGGACGGCCGCGATCAGACTCATGACGACCGCCGCGGTGAGCGACCAGAGCCGCACCACCGACCACGCGAGCACGAAGAGGGCGAGGCACAGGCCCATCAGGGCGAGATAGGTGCGTCGTCGCGCGCGCTCGCGCATGAGCTCCCGGTACCCACCGGCGTTCCGGTCCTCCGAATCACCGGTAACGGGTGGTGCGGCGACACGTGCGGCCGACGACCGTGGGGCGGAGTACCGACACCAACAGCAAGGAGATCGCCATGACGGCTCACACGTCGCCGGCGGCTTATGACGGTTCGACCGCGCCCACGTTCGCCTACGGGCTGACCCTCTTCGCCGGGATCACGCTCGCCACGGTCTCGGTCTTCCAGATCCTGAACGGCATCGCCGCGCTCGCCAAGGACACGATCTTCGTACGCGGCATCAACTACGCCTACGAGATCGACCTGACGACGTGGGGCTGGGTCCACCTGGTTCTGGGGCTGATCGCACTCGGGACCGGCGTCGGCCTCGTGATGGCCCAGGGCTGGGCCTACGTGGTGGGCATCATCATCGCGGTCATCAGCGCGGTGGCGAACTTCGCCTTCATCCCCCAATATCCGCTCTGGTCCATCATCATCATCACGTTCAACGGGTTCGTGATCTGGGCGCTGTGCGCCACGATGTCCAGCGATCGACGGGCGTAGCCGCGGCCGGGGAAGCCGAGCCGGGCCATGTCTCCGCCTCCGGACCGAGTCTCGCCGACGATCCATCGCGGGCGGCCCGGTCCCCGGTCAGTCGGAGCGAAGTTCCGACCGTCGAGTCCCCCGCGCCACTTCGTACGACGCCCGCGACTCATCACCCTTCTCGACAAGCTCGCGGACTACCCGGTGGTGGCCGTCGCGGCGCCTGCCGGCACGGGGAAGACCGCACTCGTGGCGGACTGGCTGTCGATCTCGGGACGCCGTAGTGCGTGGCTGACCCTCGATGCGGCGGACCGGGACGCCACCGAGCTGCGGTCCTCCCTGGCGACGGCGCTGGAGCTGGCGGCCGCCGAGACGAGCGCCGACGCGAGCGCCGTCACGACGCTGGTGATCGACGATGTCGACCGACTGGCCGACGACGAGGTCGCCTGCACCGTTCTCGACACCTTCGTCGCGCAGCGGCCGTCCTGGCTGCACCTGGTGCTCCTGAGCCGCCGCCGACCGCCCCTGCGCGTCGGGCGGCTGCGCGCGAGCGGCGACTTCGCCGACGTCGACTTCGGCGCGCTCCGCTTCTCCGAGGAGGAGGCCGCGCTGCTACTGGCTCGGCTCTGCTCCGACCTCCGACCCGACGACCTCGCGGGGGCCGTGGCGCGCGCGGACGGCTGGGCGGCCGCTCTCCAGCTGTCGGCGCTCGCGATCCTGTCGCGTCGCTTCACCGCGGCCTCGCCCCCGGCCGTCGCGCCGGTTCCGGACGGCGACAAGGACGGAACCCCTGTGCCGTCCGAACGGCTCGTCGAGGAGTACGTCTGGGAGGAGGTCCTCGAGTCGGAGCGGCCCGAGCTCGTCGGGCTGCTGCTCTCCGCGTCGGTCGTGGGTCGGATCAACTACGGCCTCGCCGAGGCCCTGACCGAACGGCCCGACGCCGGCGACCTGCTCGAGGAGGCGGAGGCCGCAGGCCTCTTCCTGACCGCCCTGCCGGACGGGTGGTTCGAGGTGCACAGCCTCGTGCGCGACCTGCTCATCGCGCGGCTGTGGCGCCGCTGGCCGGACGGGCTCCTCAAGCAGCACGCCCGGGCGGCGCAGTGGTTCGAGACCCGCGGGGACGAGCTGGCAGCACTCGACCACTGGCTCGCGGCGGAACGCGCGAGCGATGCCCTGCGCGTCCTCTCGGAGGTGTCGTTGCCACTCGTCGACGCCGGCAACGGGGCTCGAGCCGTCGACGCCCTCGACCACATCGCGGCCGACACCGCCTCTCGCGACCCGGTCGACGCCGTCCGCTTCGCCTGGTGCCAGCTGCCGGCCGGCCCGAACGCGCTCCAGGACGCCTTGACGACCGCCGAGTCGACCGCCGGCTCGCTCCCGGAGCCGGAGCCGTCGCGACTGAGGACGCTGCGCGCCGCCACGAGCTGGCTGCGCGCCGACTGGCACCACGCCGTCGCGGAGGCTCGGCGCGCGCTGGACGCATCCGGCGGGATGGCGGGTGCGGACCCGATCGACAGGTTCTGCTGGCGGATGATCGCCTGCGGCATCGCCGTCGACGAGCGTTGGAACGACCGGCTGCCGGTCATCGGCCAGGCGCGGGCCGCCAGCCTCGCGGAAGCCAGCGGGCGCTGGGTCCTCGAGGGCAGTCGGGCGGTCGGTCTGGCGCTGGCCGGGCATCCTCTCGACGCGGCACGCGTCGCCGACGGCCTCCGCGGAAGGGCCGACACGTACGAAGCCGTTCGGACCCGGCTCGCGCTGGCCGACGCCCTCGTCGCGCGGGAGCTGGACCAGCGGGCGGACGCGCGCACCGCGCTCGAGGCGCTGGCCGGCACGTCGACGTACCCGGACCCGGTCCTGCAGCTGGTCGCGCAGGTCGAGCTCGTGCGGCTCCGGATGAGCTCCGGCGACCTGAGCGCCGCCGCCCGCCAGCTGGACGAGGCCGATCGCCTGCACGCACGGCTCGCCTCCGCGACGGGCGATGCGTCATCGCTCGGGTCGTCCGACGCCGGTCCGAGCGACCTGATCGCCCGCGCGGGCGTCGAGCTGGCCCTCGCGACCGACGTGCCCGCGACGGCGCTGGACTGGTCGGAGCGCGTCTCCGACCCGTTCTGGAGCCCTGTCTGCAGGGCCAGGATCGATCTCGCCCTCGGCCGGCACGCCGAGGCCGAGCAGGCCGTACGACGGGCACGGACCCGTTGCGTCCGGCACCAGGTGGTCGCCGGACTGCTGCTGGGGCAGGCGCTCGCTCCCCGGGACCGGACCGCGGCAGCACAGGAGGTCGCCCGGACGCTCGCCCTGGCCGCCCGCCACGCGATGCTGCGAACGGTCGCGTCGGAGGGCGCGCCGCTCATGGAGCTGATCGAGCTGGCCGCGTGGCGCGTGCCGGAGCCGTGGATGGATCGGCTGCGGCACGCGCTGGTCCCCACGTGGACGGGTCACGACGCCGAGCGTCCGATCGACGACCTGACCGACCGCGAGCGCGACGTGCTGCGCCTGCTGCCGAGCAGGCTAACCCTCAGCGAGATCGCCGCCGAGCTCTACGTCTCCCAGAACACGCTGAAGTTCCACCTGCGCGCGATCTACCGCAAGCTCGGCGTGGAGTCCCGGTCGCAGGCCGTGGACTCCGCGCGTCGCATGCGGCTGCTTCCGCGCGGGTAGGTCAGCCCAACAGGCGTGCCTTCTGGGCTGCGAACTCCTCGTCGCTGAGGACGCCCGAGTCCCGCAACCGGCCGAGCTTCTCGAGCTGGGCGATCAGGTCGTCGGTGTCCGGGGCGCTCGCGGGCGGCGGCGAGTACTGCTGAGGTGGCGCGTACTGCTCCTGTGGTGCGGAGTACGCCTGCTGCTGCTGGGCCGCGTAGGCGTCCTGTGCCGCCCAGCGCCCGGCCTGGCGCCGGGACACCCTGTTCGACACCGCCGTCGCAGTGCCCGCGACGACGGCCGTCCGCGCCATTCCGCCGATGAGTCCCATCGATCTCCTCCTCGTTCCGGTCGGGGATCAGTCCTGCTGCCCCGACTCCTCCAGCTCGTCCAACATCGCGATCACGTCGTCCGCGGGGACCCGCCCGCTGGCGATGACCTCGGCGCCTGCTCGCCGCATCGCGGCCACGAACGGGCCGGCCCAGGTGTTCTCGTAGAGCAGCACGCCGACCGCGTTCCCCGGCTCGACCAGCCCGGCACTCGCGTTGACGTCCTCGTCGTCGAGCAACCCGGACCGGACGCCAGCGAACACGGACAGGTCCAGGACGCCGTCGCCGTCGAGGTCGGTGAGCTCGACGGCGGTCACCGTGCCGTCGGCGTCGACCTTCGCCACGCGCAGGTCGAGGATGCGGATCACCCCGCGGTCGACGAGGTCAAGGAGCGCAGCGAGACCGTCGCCGGTCAGTCGCGCCCCCGGGAACTCGATGGCGAGGTAGTCGATCGGTCCGACGACGTAGTCGTCGCCGGTCTGCTCGGTCGCCGCGGTCTGCGCGGACTTCTCGATCTGCTCGGTCATCGTCTGTTCCCTCCGACGCTCGGCCACGAATCAACGACGAGCCGACCGTCGCACCGACGCGCCCGCGCCGCACCACCCCGGGACGGGTGGGCGCGAGCAGATCGCCGGTCGAGGACCCGATCGCGCCCGCCGACCACCGCTCCGACGTCGTACGTCGGCCGGGTGCTGTCGGCCGCCCGGTCGGGTCACCCACCCCCTCGCGGGTGGCGATGTCCCACCCGCTCCGGCAGACGATGCAGAGGAGTCCGGCGTGCCGGACCCGATCGGGTGCCGCCCGAGGAGGGAGCCGCTGATGTCCACGCCCAACACCGACCTGCGCTCGCGGCCAGGGAAGGACGCCGACCCGGTCGGCTCGGACGCCGCCGCCGTCGCACTCGCCCTCGACGTGGACCCGGCGCAGGGACTCTCGACGGGAGAGGCACAGAAGCGGCTGGCCTCCTTCGGCCCCAACCGGCTCACCGAGGGGGCGCACGAGCCCGGCTGGCGCGCCTTCCTGCGTCAGTACGAGGACTTCATGCAGATCATCCTCGTCGCCGCTGCCGTCGTGAACCAGATCGTGACCGGGGACACCGGGACGACCGTGGTGCTGGCCGGCCTCACCGTCCTCAACGCCGTGATCGGCGTGCGCCAGGAGGCCAAGGCCGAGGAGAGCGTCAAGGCGCTGGCCCAGATGATGCGCACGGTGGCCCGCGTCCGGCGCGACGGGCAGGCGGTCGAGATCGACGCCGAGGACCTGGTGCCGGGCGACGTCGTGCTCGTCGAGGCCGGCAACCGGGTCCCGGCCGACGCCCGGGTCTGCGTCGCCGCGAGCCTCGAGATCGAGGAGGCCGCGCTCACCGGCGAGAGCCTGCCCGTGGGGAAGTCGACCGAGCCGGTGCCCGGCGACGAGGTGCCGCTCGGAGACCGCACCTGCATGGCCTACATGAACACCTCGGTCACCCGTGGGCGCGGCGAGCTGATCGTGACGGCGACGGGGATGAAGACCGAGATCGGTCACATCGCCGACATGCTCTCCCACACCGAGAGCAGCAAGACGCCGCTGCAGAAGCAGCTCGACGCGCTCTCGCGCATCATCGCCTCGATCGCCGGACTGGCCCTGGTCCTGGTCGTGCTGCTCGGGCTGGCCCGCGGGCAGTCGTTCGACGACCTCTTCATCACCGGCGTCGCCCTCGCGGTCGCCGCGATCCCGACCGGCCTGCCCGCGGTCGTCACCGCGCTGCTGTCGATGGGCACCCGCGAGATCGCGCGCCGCAACGCCATCGTCAAGCGACTCCCGGCAGTGGAGACCCTCGGCTCGACCTCGGCCATCTGCTCGGACAAGACCGGCACGCTCACCCTCAACAAGATGACGGCGCGTCAGCTGGTCATCCCCGGCCAGAACCGGTTCACCGTGTCCGGCGAGGGCTACAGCACCGTCGGCGACATCCACCACGTGGGTGGCGAGCGGCACGACCTCGACCCCTACCTGCTCCCGATGGTGCTCTGCGCCGACGCCGTGCTCGACGGCGAGGGCCTCATCGGGGACCCGACCGAGGGCGCCCTCATCGTGCTCGGCGCCAAGGGCGGCCTGGACATCGCCGAGACGCGGGCGGCGCTGCCCCGGGTCGGCGAGGTGCCGTTCGACTCCGACTACAAGTTCATGGCGACGTTCCACGAGATGACCGGCGAGCACGGCGAGCCCGTCGTGCGCTGCTACGTGAAGGGGGCACCGGACGTCCTCATCGCTCGTGCGATCGACATCCGCAACCCCGACGGCACCCGGGCGCCCATCACCGACGCCAACCGCCACCTGGCCCTGGACGCCAACGACCGCATCGCCAACGCCGGGGAGCGCGTGATGGTGGTCGCGCAGCGCGACCTGGATCCCGCCACGTGGGCCGCTGGGAGCACGCAGCCGTTCGACCTCGTGCAGGACCTGACGCTGCTGGCGATGGTCGGCATCGTCGACCCCCCGCGCGCCGAGGCCAGGGACGCGATCGCGGAGTGCCGCAAGGCGGGCATCCGGGTCCGCATGATCACCGGCGACCACGCCACGACTGCCGCCGCGATCGCCACGGAGCTGGGCATCGAGGGCCGGGCGGTGACCGGTGCCGAGTTCGCCGCCATGCCCGACGAGCAGCTGCGCGACGCGATCGACGACATCGGCGTCATCGCCCGGGTGGCACCCGAGGACAAGGTCCGGCTGGTCCGCACCCTGCAGGAGAAGGGCAACGTCGTCGCCATGACCGGTGACGGCGTCAACGACGCGCCGGCCCTGAAGTCGGCCGACATCGGCGTCGCGATGGGCATCACCGGCACCGAGGTCTCCAAGGAGGCCGCCGTCATGATCCTGACCGACGACAACTTCGCGACCATCGTCGGGGCCGTGTCCTACGGCCGCACCCTCTACGACAACCTGCTGAAGTACCTGCGCTTCCAGATGTCGACACTGGTGGCCTACATCGCGATCTTCATCGGCGCGGGCGTCCTCGGGATCGCCGACGGCGCACCGCTCGGGCCGCTGCAGATCCTCTGGCTCAACATGGTCGTCGACGTGCCCCTGGCGATCGCCCTCGGGTTCGACGAGTCCGCTCACGGTCTGATGGCGCGGGCGCCGCGCCCGGTCGGAGCACCGGTGCTCACGGCAGCGAACTGGGTCAGGCTGTGCATCCAGGGTGCGGTGATGACGATCGGCGCCCTGGTCGCCTACCAGATCGGCCACTCCCAGGACGGCGCCGTCGTCGCCGCCACCATGCTGCTCACCTGCCTGTCTCTGTTCCACCTGGCGGCGGCGCTGCTCTCCCGCGACCAGGTGAACACCATCTTCGACCGCGACGCCATCCCGGCCGTCACCCAGCTGCGCCGCTACGGCGTGGCGGTGGTCGCGATCATCGCCGTCACCGCGCTCGGCTTCCTGCAGCGGATCTTCGACACGACCGGCCTGACCTTCGCCCAGTGGTGCATCTGCGTCGGGCTGGCCGCCTCCCTCGTCGTGGTCGAGGAGGCCATCAAGCTCGTGCTCCGGCGACGTGGCGCGTCAGGTCCGGCCGCGCCGCAGGTGGAGCTCGTCCCGACCGCACCCACCCCCGCCTGAGCCGGCGTACCCCGTGAGGAAGGAAGACAACGATGACCACCTTCACCGTGTGGAAGTTCGAGGACGCGACCGAGGCGCAACGCGCGGTCAAGGTCCTCAAGAGCGCGTCCGCTGACGGGCTCGTCCGGGTCGTCGACCACGCGGTCATCACCTGGCCGGAGGGCGAGGAGAAGGCGCACGTCGACCACTCGTACGACGACCCCAAGCGCGGCGCCGCCTGGGGAACGGTCTGGGGCGTCCTCACGGGTGCCCTCTTCACGGTCCCCATCGCGGGTGCCGTCGTCGGTGCCTCCCTCGGGGTGATGAGCAAGATGACCGACGGCACCGGCATCACGCCGAAGGACATCGACCGGCTGCGCGACGAGGTCACGCCGGGCACGTCGGCGCTGTTCCTGGTTACCGAGGGCGCCCAGCTGGACCGGCTCGGCGAGCGCTTCCACTTCGGCGACAAGAAGCTCATCCACACCAACCTCACCGAGGCCGAGCGAGACACCCTCCTCGAGACCTTCGGCGGCTCCTGACGTGTCCGCCCCCACCGACGACTACCCGCTCATCGCCGAGCACGGGCTGATCGGCGACCTGCAGACGTGCGCCCTCGTGACGACCGACGGCGACGTCGACTGGTTCTGCTCACCACGTTTCGACTCGCCGAGCATCTTCGGTGGCCTCCTCGACCGACACCGGGGCGGTCACTTCCGCATCGGGCCGACGGCCGAGCAGTTCACCCGCAAGCAGCTCTACATCCCCGGCACGGCGATCCTGGTCACCCGTTTCCTCACCGAGGCGGGCGTCGGCGAGGTGGTCGACTTCATGCCGGTCGCGCGCGAGACCGTGGCGACCGACGCCCACCGGCTGGTGCGGATCATCCGCTGTGTCCGCGGCGAGATGACCTTCGCCATCGAGATCGCCCCTCGGTTCGACTACGGGCGCGAGCCGCATCGGCTGCACCTGAACGACGACGGTGCGGTCTTCGAGGGCTCGACGACGACGGTCGCTGTCAGCATCGTGCGCGAGCCCGACGACGAGCGGGTCGCGCGGGCCGAGCCGGCCGGGGACGACGTACGCGGCGAGGTGACGCTCACCGCGGGCCAGAGCCGAGGCGTGGTCCTCGAGACCGGCCGTGACGCGCGGCCACGGGTCCTGCGGCCGTCGTCGGTGTGGGCGTTGTATGCCGAGACGATGTCGTTCTGGAAGTCGTGGATCGGCCGGTCCACCTATCGCGGTCGCTGGCGCGAGATGGTCGACCGCTCGGCGATCACGCTCAAGCTCATGACCTACGCCCCCACCGGCGGCATCGTGGCGGCGCCCACGGCCGCGCTGCCGGAGCAGCTCGGCGGCGAGCGCAACTGGGACTACCGGTACACCTGGGTGCGCGACGCGTCGTTCTCGGTCTACTCCCTGCTGAGCCTCGGCTTCACCGACGAGGCCGCTGCGCTGGGCCGGTGGCTCCGCGCCCGCGCCGAGGAGCAGGCCGGCGGCGCGAGCGGGCCGCTCAACATCATGTACCGCGTCGACGGCAGCTCCGACCTCGACGAGACGGTCCTCGCCCACTGGGAGGGCTACCGCGGCTCCGCGCCGGTGCGGATCGGCAACGGCGCGGCCGGCCAGCTGCAGCTCGACATCTACGGCGAGGCGATCGACAGCCTCTACCAGGGTGAGCGACGCGGCCTGCAGATGGGGTACGACGGCTGGCGCGGGATGCGCGACCTGCTCGACTGGCTCACCGACAACTGGGACCAGCCGGAGGAGGGCATCTGGGAGACCCGCGGCGGCCGCAAGGACTTCACCTACGGCCGCCTCATGAGCTGGGTCGCCCTCGACCGCGGCATCCGCCTGGCGTGGCAACGCGGCCACCCCGCGCCGGTCGACAGCTGGCGCGCGGCTCGGGACGCGATCTACGAGCAGGTGATGACCAGGGGCTGGAGCGAGAAGCGAAAGGCGTTCGTGCAGCACTACGACAGCGACGTCCTCGACTCGTCGCTGCTGCGAATGCCGACGGTCGGCTTCGTCTCACCCACCGACCCCCGGTGGCTCTCGACGCTGCGGGCGATGGACGGTGAGCTGGTGACGGACAGCCTGGTCTACCGCTACGACCCCGCCGCCTCCCCCGACGGCCTGGCCGGCTCCGAGGGCACGTTCTCGCTGTGCAGCTTCGCGTACGTCAACGCGCTGGCCACCTCGGGAATGGTCGAGAAGGCGCAGATGGCCTTCGAGAAGATGCTGACCTACGACAACCACCTCGGTCTCTACGCGGAGGAGATCGGGCTGACCGGCGAGCAGCTCGGCAACTTCCCGCAGGCGTTCACCCATCTCTCCCCGATCGACGCCGCCGTCATCCTCGACCGCCGGCTGGAGGCGAGGTCCGACGGCGTGCCCGCGAGCACGGCAGGCCCCGAGCCGTTCGGCACGGTGCCGTCGCCCCTGGGCGGATGACGCTCCGCGACGGGTCGGACACGGCGCATCGGCGCCGCGACCTGCTCGGCCTGGTCGTCGGCGGCGAGGGCGCGATCACGGGCACCGTCGTGTGCGCCGCCGCCATCGCGTACGGCGCGGGGCACGTGAAGTCGACCGGCGAGCTCAGCCTCGCGATCCTGGGCACGGTCGCGGTGTACTGGCTCGCCCACCTGCATGCCGTCACCCTCGGCAGCTCGCTGACCCACCGCCACCACCCGATCGCCGCGTTCCGGCACGCGCTCGTCGTCACCGCGCCGATCTTCGGGGCGTCCATCGTGCCGCTGCTCGTGCTGCTGGTCTCCCGCCTCGCGGGCGCCGAGCTGCGCACCTCCGCCTGGATCGCCCTCATCGCGACCATAGGGCTGCTGACCCTCTACAGCTATCTGGCCGGCGCCCGAGGCGGACTCGACACCGGCGGTCGGATCGCCAGTGCATGCGCCGGTGCCGCCATCGGGATCCTCGTCGCGCTGCTGAAGGTCGCCCTGCACTGACCTCAGCCGCCCAGCAACCCCTCGACGTCGGAGGAGGCCTCGAGGTCGGGCAGCCGCACCATGCGGAAGGACAGCACCAACCCGACCAGCGCGCTGATGATGGGCACGGCGAGCCCGATCTGGAGCGCGAGCGGCCGTACGTCGGTGTTGATGCGGACGATCTCGTCCCGGATCTCTGGTGGCTGGCCGGCGAGCTGCTCGGTCAGTCGGGTGTTGCTCATGACCTGGGCGTCGTCCTCGAGCGCCCGGGCGACCTGGTCCTGGGCCTGCGCCGGCAATACGTCGCTGGCATTGGCCTGGGCGGTGAAGGCGGCCGACATCGCGGCGAGCATGACCGCACCGGCGAAGGCGAGTCCGAACGACAGCCCGAACGAGCCGGCGGCCGAGTTGACCGCGGACGCCTCGCTGACCCGCTCCTCGGAGATCGGGGCCAGGGTGAAGTTGTTGAGCTGGGAGACCAGGAGTCCCAGCCCGGCGCCGGTGATGACCAGCGGGACGGCGAGCGCCCACCCGGTGTCGCCGCGCGGCACGACCAGGACGACGGCGACCAGGCCGAGCGCGAGGAGGAGGAAGCCGATCCTGATGATGCCGCTCGGGCGCCGGTGGGCGGCGCGCTTCCCGGCCAGCGCGGACATCGCGAACATGCTCAGCGACAGCGGCGCCAGGGAGAGGCCCGCCTCCAGGGCGTTGTACTCGAGCACCATCTGGAAGTAGATGGGTAGCGTGATCATGGCGCCGCCGAGCGCGATCTGCTGCAGCAGCTGACCCGAGATCCCGGACCGGAAGTGCCGCGAGCGGAACAGGCCGGGGTCCACGAGCGTGGTGTGACCGCTCCGGCTGCGCCGCACCAGCCAGTAGACGAGCGAGCCGAGGCCGATGACGCCGACGGCCAGGAGCGCGCCGACCGCCGCCCCGCCCTCCTGCCACACCAGCACACCGAGCACGAGCCCGCCCATGCCGAGCACCGACAGGACGGCGCCGACGACGTCGACGCGACGCGGTCCGGTGTAGGGGACGTCCTTGATCATGCCGGTGCCGCCCAGCACGACGGCGATGATGGCCGCCTCGCCCAGGAAGCCGACCCGCCAGGACAGCGTCGTGGTGAGCAGGCCGCCGATCAGCGGCCCGATGGCGGCGGCGATCGCGGCGGAGGCGCCCACCAGCGCGTAGACCCGCTTCTGCGCCGCCCCGGAGAAGTTGCCGTGGATCAGCGACTGCATCCCCGGAAGGAGCAGTGAGGCGCCGATGCCGCCGATGATCGCCCAGAACACGATGATCGCCCGCAGGTCCTGGGCCAGCGTCATGGCGATCGCGCCGACGCCGTAGCCGCACAACCCGAGGATGTAGGCGCGCTTGCGGCCGATGAGGTCGGCCACCTTCCCGCCGATGAGGATGAACGAGGCCGAGACCAGCGCTTCGAGCGCGATCGCCGACTGCACGCCGCTCACGGTCGCGTCGAGGTCCTGGACCACCGCCGAGATCGACACGTTCATGAGCGAGGTGTCCACGACGAGCACGAACATCGCCATCGAGAGCAGCACCGCCAACCGGCGGTTGAAGCCTTCCGTGGGGACCAGCCCGTCAGTGGCCACTTCGGACATCCGCGCCTCCGCTCCCTGCGGCCCACGTTCCTACGGGCCCACCGTACGAACGCAGAGCCGCCCCGGCACCACCCGCCGCCGGGTGGCTCGTGCGGACGGCCCACCTGATGGCCGGTAAGGTCACCGCCCGAGGGGCGGTAGCTCAGTCGGTCAGAGCAGAGGACTCATAATCCTTGGGTCGTGGGTTCGAGCCCCACCCGCCCTACTCGGTGCGTGCGCCCACTCGGCCGCTCACCACGGCGTGCGGCGCGGCGGTTCACGCACGAAGGGCCGCCGACCAGACGGTCAGCGGCCCTTGGTTGCTCCCCCGGTTGGACTCGAACCAACAACCCTGCGATTAACAGTCGCATGCTCTGCCAGTTGAGCTACAGGGGATCGCTTGGCAGCGGGCGAAACATTAGCAAGGGCCGGTCGGCGCGGTGAAATCGGGAGTCGCTCAGGCGTCACCGAGGTCGTCCTGGGCCGCCGACAGCGCCGATCCGACCAGGGCGATCACGCCGGCGTCGTCGGGATCGGCCAGGTCGTCGTACTCGACGAACCAGGTCACCGCACGATCGCCGCCGGCCGCGCGGCGGGCCACGATCCGGGCTGTCCCGAGCGGCAGCGGGACGACGCGCTGCAGGACGACGCTCGCAGTGACGCGCTCGCGGACGAGCTGGAGCAGCCGGACGGGGCTGTCGACCGGCAGCCGGTGCACCGCCGCGGACGGCCCGGTCTCGGTGACGGTGAGGATCCCGGAGTCCTGGTCCCAGGAAGCCGCCTCCACCTGCTCCCACGGGACGCGGTGACCGGCGACGTAGAGCGCCTCGCGGGTTCCGGCGACCACCTCCCCGCCACCGGTCAGCGGAGCGCTGGCGAGCACCCGCTCCCCGGCCGCGACGGGCACCGGGTCCTTGCGGAAGATCCTCACGACACCACGATCCGGTCGCGCAGTGCGCGCCGCTGCCGCTCGAGCCGGTCGAGCTCACCGAAGGCCGCGAGGTAGCCCTCGGCGTCGCCGGCCGGGTCGCTGCGCTGCAGTCGGCTGTGCGCGTCGGCGATCTGGCGCGCGATGGTCGCCTCGCGCAGCCGGACCACGTGCTCGAGGACGTACGCCGACGACGCCTCCTTCGCCCGGATCGGCTCGACGGCCAGGGCGCTGACGACCTGCCCCAGCCGGGGGTCCGTCACCCCTGACCGGACCCGCGAGACCCACTGCTGGTCGCCGGCGCCCTCGACCGGTCCGCCGGCCGCGGCGACCAGCTCCCAGACGGCGCGGTAGACGGGGTGGGTGAAGTCGGCAGGGCCGACCTCGGCGGTGCTGCGCCCGATCGCGACCGGGTGCTGCAGGACGAGCTTGAGGGTCTCGCGCTCCACGCGGAACCGCGGGTCGTCGAGGTCGGGCACGCGTGGCGCGGGCGCGGCCGGCCGCTCGTCGGGAGCCGCCTGTCGCGGGGCAGGCGCGGTCTGCGTCCGTCCAGCGCCGCGGCTCTGCGCGCGTCGTACCTCGGCGCGGGCCTCGTCGATGTCGACGCCCACCATCCCGGCGAGGTCGCGGGCGAACCCGTCCGCCTTGGAGCGGTCGCGCACCGACGACACCAGCGCCGCGCCCTCGCGAAGCGCGTCGATCCTGCCGTCGGCACGGTCCAGGTCGTACTTGCCCACGACGTTGCGCAACACGAACTCGTAGAGCGGGCGACGACCGTCGACCAGGGCCTGCACCGCCTCCTCACCATCCTTCAAGCGCAGGTCGCACGGGTCGAGCCCGTCGGGCGCCACCGCGACGTAGGTCGGTGAGTGGAAGTCGTCGTCGGCCGCGAACACCTTGATGGCCGCCGCCTGGCCGGCGGCGTCGCCGTCGAAGGTGAAGATGATCTCTCCGGTCGAACCCTTGAAGTCGCCCATCAACCGCCGCAGCACCTTGCCGTGGTCGCTGGTGAAGGCGGTGCCACACGTCGCCACGGCCGTGGTCACGCCGGAGAGGTAGCAGGCCATGACGTCGGTGTAGCCCTCGACCACGACGGCCCGCTGCGTGGCCTGCAGCCCCTTGCGGGCGAGGTCGATGCCGTAGAGCACCTGGTTCTTCTTGTAGATCGGCGTCTCGGAGGTGTTGATGTACTTCCCCGCGATCCGGTCCTGCTCGAAGAGCTTGCGGGCACCGAAGCCGATCACGTCGCCGTTGGACTCACGGATCGGCCAGGTCACACGTCCCTCGAAGCGGGACGACCCCCAGGTGCCGATGATCCCGGCCACTTTCAGCTCCTCCTCCGAGAAGCCGCGGGCCCGCAGGTGTTGGGCGAGCAGACGTCCGTTGGTCGGGGCGAAGCCGACGCCGAACTGCTGCGCCGCGGCCTGGTCGAACCCCTTCTCGGCCAGGAACTGCCGCGCGGGCAGCGCGTCCGGCGTCACGAGCTGCTCCGCGAAGAACTCCTGAGCCACCTTGTGCGCCTCGACCAGCTTGCCGCGGCCGGGGCCGCGGCGCTCCTGAGGCACGTCGCCGTCGTCGCGCTGCAGCTGGACGCCGACCTTGTCGGCGAGCCGCTCGATCGTCTCGGCGAACCCGAGGCCGTCGATCTTCTGGACGAAGGCGATGACGTCGCCGCCCTCCTGGCAGCCGAAGCAGTGGAAGAAGCCGCGCGAGGGGTTCACGTTGAAGCTGGGCGTCTTCTCGTCGTGGAAGGGGCAGAGGCCCTTGAGCGAGCCACCTCCCGCGTTGCGCAAGGTGACGTACTCCCCCACGATGTCCTCGATCTTGGCCTTCTCACGCACCTCCGCGATGCTCTTCTCGAGGATGCGTCCGGCCACGGGGCGATCCTACGGTGAGGAGGTACGCCGCCGGGCGAGTCCTCCCCAGCCGGGGCTCAGTAGTCGCCGCTCATCACGTTGACGAGCGGCTCCCCCGCGGCGTACCGCTCGAGCTGCTGCCTGACCAGGCGGCGGGCGCGCGGCCACATCGCGCTGCTCGCTCCGCCGACGTGCGGGCTGATCAGGACGTTGGGTGCCGACCACAAGGCGTGGTCGGCCGGCAGCGGCTCGGGATCGGTGACGTCGAGCGCGGCGCGGAGCCGGCCGGTCCGCAGCGCGGCGACGAGGTCGTCGGTGACGACCACCGCTCCGCGGGCGACGTTGACGAGCAGGGCACCGTCCCTCATCCGGCCGAGGAACGCGGCGTCGACGAGACCACGGGTCTCGTCGGTGAGCGGCACGATGAGGACGACCACGTCGGCGGTGGGCAGCAGCTCGGGCAGGTCGTCGATGGCGTGCACGCCGTCGCGGGCGCGACGCGCGACCGGCACGACCTCGCACTCGAACGCACGCAGCCGCGCCTCGATGGCCGATCCCACGGACCCGTACCCGACGAGCAGGACGCGCTTGTCCGCGAGCGAGTCCTCGAAGCCGGCCCGCCACTCCCGGGCGTCCTGCTGGCGCACGAAGCGCGGCAGTCCGCGCAGGCTCGCCAGGACCAGCGCCAGGGCCAGCTCGGCGGTGGAGGTGTCGTGGATGCCGCGACCGTTGCACAGCGTGACCCCGTCGGGCACCTTGCCGCGGACGTTGTCGACGCCTGCCGACAGCGTCTGGATCACCCGGAGCGAGCGCATGTGCGGCAGCGCGTCGGCGATCCGCGGCCCCATGTCGTAGGGCGGCACGTAGAACTCGACGTCGCCGACGCTCTCCGGCAGGTGGCGCGTCGGGTCGACGACCTCGTAGCGGAGGCCGCCCGGCACCGTGCCGAGCTCCGCCGGGTCGAAGGGCAGCCACACGAGGGGCTCAGGCACCGCTCACTCCTGTCAGTCGTGCGTGCCACGCCACCGCCGTCACGTCGGTGAGCGAGGCGACCTGGTCGATGACCACCCGGAGGCGCGCGGCGTCGTCGGCGGCCTCCCGCCAGTCGTCGGCGAAGGGTCGGTCGAGGGCGTCGGGCCCCCGGTTCGCGATCACGGCGACCAGCTCGGCCAGCAGCTCCCGCTGCCGCTCCTGGAGCCGCCGACGGTCGTCGGACCGCATGACGTAGTGGACCGCGATCGCCTTGAGCACGGCGATCTCGCGGCGGGTCTGGTCGGGCACGACCAGGTCGGCGCGGTAGCGGGCGAACGGTCCCGGTGCGCCGGAGGCATCCTGGACGGCGCCGCAGAACCGGCCGATCAGGTCGCTCGTCAGGTTCTTGAGCGCGGCGAGGCTCCGCCTGCTGCCGTCGTAGGACGACGCGGGCCAGCCGCCGACGTCCCGCAGGGCGAGGAGGGTGGCGGCGAGGTCGTCGTCGGACGCATCGGGGAGGTACCAGTCGCGGACGATCTCCCCCACCGGCCCGACGTCGAGCCGGGTCAGGTCGATGCGGCCGGCGACGATCCCGTCCTCGACGTCGTGCACCGAGTAGGCGACGTCGTCGGCCAGGTCCATGATCTGCGCCTCGATGCACTGGCGCTGCCCCGTCTCGGGCGACCGGAGCCAGGTGAAGACGGGCAGGTCGTCGTCGTAGACGCCGAACTTGGGCCCGGGCCGGTCTCCGCGACGCCAGGGGTACTTCGTGCAGGCGTCGAGGGTGGCGCGGGTGAGGTTGAGGCCGACCGACCGGCCCGCGGCATCGAACGTCTTCGCCTCGAGCCGGGTCAGGAGTCGCAGCGTCTGGGCGTTGCCCTCGAAGCCGCCACAGTCAGCCGCCAGCCGGGCGAGGACCTCCTCGCCGTTGTGGCCGAAGGGTGGGTGCCCCAGGTCGTGGGCGAGCGCCGCGGTCTCCGCGATGTCGGGCTGGCTGCCGAGCGCCCGCGACAGGTCGCGGGCGACCTGGGCCACCTCGAGGCTGTGCGTCAGCCGGTTGCGGACGAAGTCGTCGGACTGGGGCCCGACCACCTGCGTCTTCGCCGCGAGCCGCCGCGACGACGCCGCGTGGACGACCCGGGCCCGGTCGCGCTCGAAGGCGGTCCGCTCCGGCGCATCCACGCGCTTCGGCGGCTCGGCGACGAGCCGCTCACGATCGGCGTCGTCGTAGAGGCCGTCGTACAGGCTGTCCACACGGGAACCCTAGCGAGCACGCGGGGCGGCACCGATCCGGTCCCGCCCCGCGTACGACGCCACAGGACTCAGTTGGTCCCGATGTGGACGTGGTCCATGTGGTTGGCCGTGGCCGAGCCGTGGTCGCCGTAGTCACGCCAGCCCTCGGAGGAACGGACCGGCGTCCAGATGCGGTCGTACCAGATGAGGTCGTAGAGATCGAGCTCCGCGGCGTGGGCCTGGGCCCAGTCCGCGATCTGGTCGCCGAGCTCCTTGTTGCCGTAGACCATCACGTCGATCGCGTTGCCGGTGTCGTGCTCGGTGCGCGCCGCCCAGCCGCCGTACTCGGTCACCTGCGGGAAGGCGTGGCACACGGACCGGTAGACCTTGATGGTCTGCGGCTTGAGCCCGTCCTCGACGCTCATGTCCGGGCACGGCTGGTCGGAGAGGCCGGCCGGCTGGGGCTGGGGCTTCTCCTCGGCGAGGTAGCCCTGGGTGACCCAGCGGGCCACGCCGTCGACGAGGATCTCGACGCGGCCGGACTCCTCGCGGCCGGTGTCGAGCACCTTCTTGCCTGCGTCGAGCACGCCGGCCTGCTTCGCGTCGGCGCCGGGCTGCAGCCACAGGTTGAGCGCGGTGGTGGTCCAGCGCGGCTTGCCGGTGGTCGGCGGCGGGGTCGGCGTCGGTGTCGGTGCCGGCGTACGGCGAGGCTGCGATCGCGACACCGTGACGCGCTTGACGACCGGTGCCGGCGACGGCGGTGCCGTGGTGGTCGGCGCCGCCCTCGGCGCGACCTTGCTGATGTCCGCGGCGGCCACCGGCTTCGAGCCACTGCCGGCGAAGGAGACGCCGGCGGTGACGACGGCGGCGGTCGCGACGACGGCCACCGGTGCTGCCACGAGAACTGCTCGGGATGGCCGGATGGCCAGGCTGCTGATGTTGCTGATGCGTTGCTTCAATCCGAAGCTGCGGGCATCGGTGTCCCGCTTGTGGCGTGCGTCTGCCACAGCGCTGATCCTTTGCTTCGACTACAGAGACAGCGGCTCGCCCGGTCCCCACGACAGGCGAAACGCGGCCCCACTGAAACACACCAGCGCGAGCCGCCCCGCATCGGCGACCCTAGACGACGAGGTGTCCCCCGTCACCCCAGGCAGTGAAATTCGGGGGAGGATCAACCGCCGGAGACGGTGTCCTCGGCGATGACGCAGCCGACGCCGTCGGTGTCGTCGAGCCAGCCCTCGGGGAGCACGACCTTCTCGCGCGGCGAGCCCTGCCGGCCCCGGGGAGCCCCCAGCTCGGAGGCCGGGAACGGCTCGTCCGGGTCGAGGTCGGCGAGCAGCACGTCGATGTCGGCGAGCGTCTTCACGAGGCCGAGGTCGCGCCGCATGGCGCCGCCGGCGGAGAAGCCCTTGAGGTACCACGTGACATGCTTGCGGAACTCCTTGCAGCCCCGCTCCTCGCCCATGTGCTGGCAGAGCAGCTCGGCGTGGCGCCGCATCATCGCCGCCACCTCGCCGAGGGTCGGCAGGGGCGGGGTCTCGACGGGCTCGGCCCGCGAGGCGGCCGCGAACGCGGCGGCCAGGTCGCGGAACAGCCACGGTCGGCCGAGGCAGCCGCGGCCGACGACGACGCCGTCGACGCCGGTCTGCTCGACCATCCGGAGCGCGTCCGCCGCCTCCCAGATGTCACCGTTGCCCAGCACCGGGATGCTCGTGACGCTCGCCTTGAGCTCGCCGATCGCGTCCCAGTCGGCAACGCCCGAGTAGGCCTGCGAGACGGTCCGGCCGTGCAGCGCGACGGCGGCGGCCCCGCTCTCCTCCGCGATCCGGCCGGCGTCGAGGAAGGTCAGGTGGTCGGCGTCGATGCCCTTGCGGGTCTTCATGGTGACGGGCACGCCGTAGGACTCGGCCGCGGCCACCGCATGGCGCAGGATCTCGCCGAGCAGGTTCCGCTTCCACGGCAGCGCGCCCCCGCCGCCCTTGCGGGTGACCTTCGGGACCGGGCAGCCGAAGTTGAGGTCGATGTGCGCGACGCCGTACTCGGCGCAGAGGATCTCGGTGGCCTTGCCGACGTAGACCGGGTCGGTGCCGTAGAGCTGGACCGACCGCACGGTCTCGAGCTCGTCGAAGACCAGCATGTCCTTGGTGTGCTGGTCGCCCTCGACCAGGCCGCGCGACGTGATCATCTCGCAGACGTAGAGGCCCGCACCCTGCTCGGCGCACAGGCGTCGGTACGCCGCGTTGGTGATGCCCGCCATCGGCGCGAGCACCACCGGCGTGGCGATCTCGAGGTTGCCGAGCCGAAGGGTCATGCCCCCATTGTCCGGCGCGGCCCGCCGACGGACCGAATCGTCAGGGGTGCTTCGTGGCCCGCGGCGCCGCAGCCGTCGCGACGGCGCCCTTCCACACGATCGGGTCGAAGTCCTGGGTCGGGCGGAACGCGGCGCCGACCAGCGCGCCCTTGTCCGGGACGAGGTAGACCAGGCACACCGACGCGTGGGCCCCGGTGGCGAACGGCGTCGGCAGGGCGCTCGGATGGCAGGGCTTGAACGTCTCCTTGAAGACCGCCGCCTCGACGAGCGCGTCGGCGGCGCTCTCCCCGTAGAGCGGGACGGGGACGCCGCCGAGCCCGGTGGGACCGACGTTCGTCACCCGCGCGTGCACGAAGTAGGGCGCGTAGGTCTTCATGGTGGCGTCGACCCGCCAGTCCTGGAAGCTCTGCTTGAACGTCGTCCGCTCGACCTTGTCGACGCTGATCCGCACCGTGCCGACCACGCCCTGCCGCGGGTGCCACGTGATCGTCGCGGGGGCGCCGAGGGCCAGCTCGCTGCCGGGGTCCGTGAGCACCGTCCCGGTGGGCGCACCGGTCGGGTATGCCGTCGTCGGCGACGCCGTCGGCGTGTCCCGCTTCGCCGCCGGCTCGTCCGAGCCGCCGGAGCAGCCCGACAGGGCGGAGGCGGCGAGCAGCGCGGACGCCCCCAGCGCCCACGCCGATCCCCCACGGCGCGTCACGTCAGCAGCCCGGCAACCGTTCGGCGAGGTAGGCCGTCACGCGGTCGAGCGAGACGCGCTCCTGCGCCATCGTGTCGCGCTCGCGGATGGTGACCGCCTGGTCCTCGAGGGTGTCGAAGTCGACGGTGACGCAGAACGGCGTACCGATCTCGTCCTGGCGGCGGTAGCGCCGGCCGATCGCACCGGCGTCGTCGAAGTCGACGTTCCAGCTCCGGCGCAGCTCCTGGGCCAGGTCCTTCGCCTTCGGGGACAGCTGCTCGTTGCGGCTCAGCGGCAGGACCGCCGCCTTCACCGGCGCGAGCCGCGGGTCGAGCTTGAGGACGACCCGCTTGTCGACGCCGCCCTTGGTGTTGGGCGCCTCGTCCTCGGTGTAGGCGTCGACCAGGAACGTCATCAGGCTGCGCGACAGGCCCGCTGCGGGCTCGATGACGTACGGCGTGTAGCGCTCGTTGGCCGCTTGGTCGAAGTAGCTCAGATCGGTGCCGGAGTGCTTCGAGTGGGTGGTCAGGTCGAAGTCGGTCCGGTTGGCGATGCCCTCGAGCTCGCCCCACTCGGAGCCCGGGAAGTTGAAGCGGTACTCGATGTCGACGGTGCGCGTGGAGTAGTGCGAGAGCTTCTCGGGCAGGTGCTCGTAGAGGCGCAGGTTGTCGGGGTCGATGCCCAGGTCGACGTACCAGTCGCGGCGGGTGTCGATCCAGTACTGGTGCCACTCCTTGTCCTCGCCGGGCTTGACGAAGAACTCCATCTCCATCTGCTCGAACTCGCGGGTGCGGAAGATGAAGTTGCCCGGCGTGATCTCGTTGCGGAACGACTTGCCGATCTGGGCGATGCCGAACGGAGGCTTCATCCGCTGGCTGGTCAGCACGTTGTTGAAGTTGATGAAGATGCCCTGGGCGGTCTCGGGGCGCAGGTAGTGCAGCCCGGACTCGTCCTCGACGACGCCGAGGTAGGTCTTGAGGAGGCCGGAGAAGTTGCGCGGCTCGGTCCACTGGCCGCGGGTGCCGCAGTTGCTGCAGGCGATGTCCGTCAGCGGGACGTCGTCAGGGTTCGGGATGCCCTTCTTCTCCGCGTACGCCTCCTGCAGGTGGTCGGCGCGGAACCGGTGGTGGCAGCTCAGGCACTCCACCAGCGGGTCGCTGAACGTCGCGACGTGGCCGGAGGCCTCCCAGGTCTGGCGCGGCAGGATGACGCTGGAGTCGAGGCCGACGACGTCGTCGCGGCTGGTCACCATCGAGCGCCACCACTGGCGCTTGATGTTCTCCTTGAGCTCGACGCCCAGCGGGCCGTAGTCCCAGGCGCTCCGGGTGCCTCCGTAGATCTCGCCGCACGGGTAGACGAAGCCCCGGCGCTTGGCGAGGGAGACGACGTTGTCGACGGTCGATGCGGGCGGCTTTGCCACGGAGGTCCTGCTTCCTTGGTACGGCGACTCGGTGAGCGATCAGCCTATCGACTGCGCCGTCCCGACACCGCGCCCGGCTGCTCGCCCCGGCGACGGATTGACAACGATTCTCAATGCGAGTGAGAATCATTGTCATGTTGCGGACCCTCGCCGTTGTCGCCGTGGCGACCGCCGCCCTGACCGGCTGCGCCGCGTTCTCCGACGCGCCGTCCCGGCCCGATGACGGTGAGATCGACGTCGTGACCGCGTTCTACCCGCTCCAGTTCGTCGCCGAGCGCGTCGGCGGGGACCTCGTGAACGTGAGCAACCTGACGCAGCCGGGCCAGGAGCCGCACGACCTGGAGCTGTCGCCGAAGCAGACCGGCGAGGTGGCGCTCGCGGATCTCGTCGTCTACGAGAAGGGCCTCCAGGCAGCCGTCGACGCCGCGGTACGGCAGTCGGGGGCCGAGACCGTCGATGCCGCCGCGGTCGCCGGCCTCGAGCCGATGAGCCACGGCGGGCACGACGACGTCGACCACCACGGCTCGGGTGAGACCGTCGACGAGGAGGGGCACGACCACGGAGACCTCGATCCGCACCTCTGGCAGGACCCGCTCAAGCTGGCGAAGGTCGCCGATGCGGTCGCCGACCGGCTGGCCACGCTCGACCCGAGCCACGCGTCGACGTACCGCTCGAACGCGGAGGCGCTCGACGCCGACCTGACGGCGCTGGACCGCGACTACACGGCCGGTCTGGCCGACTGCGAGCGCAAGACGATCGTGGTCTCGCACAACGCCTTCGGCTACCTGACCCGCTACGGCATCGACATCGAGCCGATCGCCGGCCTCTCCCCCGACGCCGAGCCGACCCCGGCCGACCTCGGCCGCCTGCACGATCTCATCGAGTCCCACGGGATCACGACCGTCTTCGGTGAGAGGCTGGTCCCGGCCGAGCTCGCCGAGACCCTCGCGAAGGACCTGGGCGTCACCACGGCGGTGCTCGACCCGATCGAGGGGCTGACCGACGAGACCGCCCACGAGAACTACCTGTCCCTCATGCGCGCCAACCTCGCGGCGCTGAAGGAGGCCAACGGATGTCGGTGAACACCGCACCAGCCGCACCGGCGGCACCGCCCGCTCCGCCCGTCGCGCTCAGCGGCGGCGTGGTCGCCATCGCCGGACGACCCATCCTGCGCGGGATCAACCTGACCGTCGAGGCGGGCGAGTTCGTCGCACTGATGGGCGCCAACGGCTCGGGCAAGTCGACCCTGGTCCGCGCGCTGACCGGGCTGCGCCCGCTCGCCGGCGGTCATCTGGAGCTGTTCGGCACGCCGTTCGACGACTTCGAGGACTGGCAACGGGTCGGCTTCGTCCCCCAGCGGGCGGGCGCGACCGCCGGCGTCCCGGCCAGCGTGTGGGAGGTCGTCGCCTCCGGGCGCCTCACCCACCGGCGCCTCTTCCGCCCGCTCGGCCGAGCCGACCGCGCCGCGATCGACGACGCTCTGGAGGTCGTCGGCCTCGCCGACCGGGCCCACGAGGGCGTCGCGAACCTGTCCGGCGGCCAGCAGCAGCGCACCCTCATCGCCCGCGCGCTCGCCGGGGAGCCCGAGCTGTTCTTCCTCGACGAGCCGACCGCTGGCGTCGACCTGCCCAACCAGTACGCCCTGGCCGACGCCCTGGCCCGCCTCAAGGCTCGCGGCGCGACGATCGTCCTCGTCGCCCACGAGCTGGGACCGCTGGAGCCGCTCGTCGACCGCGCCGTCGTCATGCGCGACGGCCGGGTCGTCTACGACGGCAGCCCGCTCGCCCAGACCGAGGTGCACCAGGTCCACGCGGCCCACCACGGGCCGGAGGACGGGCTGGTCGACCACGCTCCGCAGGTGAGCGCCCCCTTCGACGCAGGCCGGGAGGACTGACCATGACACCCACCGAGCTCTTCAGCCTGCCGTTCATGCAGCGAGCCCTCATCGCCGCCGTCTTCACCGGACTGGCCGCGCCGGCGGTGGGGACCTACCTGGTCCAGCGTCGCCTCGCGCTCATGGGCGACGGGCTGGGGCACGTCGCGGTCACCGGTGTCGCCCTCGGCCTGCTGACCGGTACGTCGCCCACCTGGACGGCGGTCATCGTCGCCGTCCTCGGCGCCGCGCTCATCGAGCTGATCCGCGAGCGCGGCCACGCGAACGGCGACGTCGCCCTCGCGCTGCTGTTCTACGGCGGTCTGGCGGGCGGCGTACTGCTCACCGGTCTCAGCGGCCAGTCCGCGACCCACCTGCAGGAGTACCTCTTCGGCTCGATCACGACCATCGCGATCAGCGACGTCGTCGTCACGATGGTGCTCGCCGCGGTCGTGATCGCCGTCGGCGTCGGCCTCGCGCCGCAGTTGTTCGCCGTCGCGCAGGACCAGGAGTTCGCCAAGGTCTCGGGCCTCAACGTGCGGGCCTACAACCTCCTCGTCGCGGTCCTGGCGGCCGTGAGCGTGACCGTCGCGATGCGGACCGTCGGCCTGCTCCTCGTCAGTGCGCTCATGGTCGTGCCCGTGGCGACCAGCCAGCAGCTCGCCCGCTCGTTCCGTACGACCCTGTTGGGGGCGATGGTGCTCGGCACGTTCGCCTCCCTCGGCGGGCTGGTGATCTCGGCCTTCGCCTCGTTCAAGGCGACCGTCGCGCCGGGCCCCACGATCGTGCTCCTCGCCCTCGCCTGCTTCGCGGTGACCTGGCCGATCGGGACGTTGCTACGCCGCCGGCGCCGGCTCGCCACGCCGTTCCCCGTCGATCCCGAGGCGCCGCCGCTCCACGAGGCCTGCGACGACGACCACCAGGAGCACCACCACGGCCCGCACTGCGGCCACCTCGCCGTCGAGCACGGCGACCACGTCGACTACGTCCACGACGGCCACCGGCACGCGGTGCACGTCGACCAGACGGGAGCACCCCACTATGACGAGCACTGACCAGTCGGGTCTGCGGCCCACCAAGCAGCGGCTCGCCGTCGCCTCGGCTCTGGCCGCCACCGAGGGCTTCCACTCCGCGCAGGAGATTCACGACCTGCTGACCCGCCGGGGCGACTCGGTCGGTCTGGCGACCGTCTACCGCACCCTGCAGAAGCTCGCCGACGCCGGCGAGGTCGACATGATGCGCACCGAGGAGGGCGAGGCGATCTATCGCCGCTGCTCCGACAACCACCACCATCACCTCGTCTGCCGCGACTGCGGGCGGACCGTCGAGGTCGAGGGCCCGGCCGTCGAGCGCTGGACCACGGCGATCGCGGCCGAGCACGGCTACGCCGACGTCTCCCACACGCTGGAGATCTTCGGCACCTGCCAGGACTGCCAGTAGCAGCCTCCCCTGGCATCGCCGGACGAGCCCGGGCCCTGGCTCAGCGCGCGACGGCGGCGATCGCCTCCACCTCGATGAGCAGGTCCGGCCGGAACAGGCCGGCGACCTGCATCAGCGAGCTGGCCGGCGGGCGCTCGACGTCGACGAACTCGTCCCGGATCGCCCGCACCAGCTGCAGCTCGTGGGTCGAGGTGACGAGGTAGGTCAGCTTCACCACGTCCGCCCACGTCGCACCGGCCGCCTCGAGGGCGTGCCCGACGTTGACGAACGTCTGCCGGGTCTGTGCGTCCCAGCCCACCGCGACGACGCCGTCGGCGTCCATCCCGACCTGGCCGGCGACGTAGACCAGGCTGCGGCCCGGGTCGACGGTGACGGCGTGGCTGAAGCCGAACGGCGTGGGCAGGGTCGACGGCACATGGAAGTCCACAGCCACAACCTAGGCGCCTCGCGTGCCGGGGGCGAGGGCGAATTCGGTCGGCGGGGCTGGGGTGGCGGCGGCTGCATGTTCATCGAGGTATGCAGCCGAGTGGTCACTTCCCGTGCGGAACTCCGCGTGGGAGGTGCGCATTTCCCTGCATACCTCGATGAACATGCACCAGCCGCAGCCTCACCCCACCTGGTTGGGCAGCGCCCCGCCGTAGCGCCGGTCGCGCCGGGCGTAGGTCTCGCAGGCGGCCCACAGGTGGCGGCGGTCGACGTCGGGCCAGAGGACGTCGGTGAAGACGAACTCGGAGTACGCCGCCTGCCACAGCATGAAGTTGGAGAGACGCTGCTCCCCCGACGTACGCCAGACCAGGTCGGCGTCGGGCAGCTCCGGGACGTAGAGGTAGCGCGCGAAGACCTTCTCGTCGACCTTGTCGGGCTTGAGGCGCCCGGCGGCCACGTCCTCGGCGATGCGGCGCGAGGCGTCGGCCAGCTCGGCCCGGCCGCCGTAGTTGACGCACATCGTGAGCGTGCAGACGTCGTTGTCCCTCGTCAGCTCCTCGGCGATCTGCAGCTCCTTGATGACCGATCTCCACAGCCGGGGCGCGCGGCCGGCCCAGCGGACCCGGACGCCGAGCTCGTGCATCTCGTCGCGGCGGCGCCGGATGACGTCGCGGTTGAAGCCCATGAGGAAGCGCACCTCGTCGGGCGAGCGGGCCCAGTTCTCGGTCGAGAACGCGTAGGCGCTGATCGCCTTCACGCCCAGCTCGATCGCGCCCTCGACCACGTCGAACAGCGACGACTCCCCCGCCTCGTGGCCCTTGGTGCGCGGCAGACCGCGCTCCTTGGCCCAGCGCCCGTTGCCGTCCATCACGATGGCGACGTGCTCCGGCACCAGGTCCCGCGGAATGGGCGGCGGGGTCGCGCCCGAGGGGTGCGGGGTCGGGCGGCGGTACGGCGCACGGTGCTGCTGGCGGCTCACGACCCGTCAGCCTACGGCCTGCCCGGGACCGCTCGGCCGATCAGGCGACCTCGACCTGGGCCCCTCCCATCTGACCCTTGGTGGCCGCCCGCTCAGCGCTCGACGTACTCCAGCGACCGCAGCCCACGCTCGAGGTGCCAGGCCAGGTAGGCGGCCACCAGGCCGCTGGCCTCGCGCAGGTGCCGCGGCTCGGCGGCCTCGACGACCGGCCAGTCGCCGGCCAGCAGTGCGCCGAGCGCGGCCAGCGTCTCGGCGGACGGCGACGCCGAGCCGGGGACACGGCAGGTCGCGCAGAGCACACCGCCGAGCGACGGGTTGAACCACCGGTGCGGGCCCTCCAGGCCGCACCGGGCGCAGCCGTCGAACGAGGGCGCGTAGCCGGCGACGGACAGGGAGCGGAGCAGGTAGGAGTCGAGCACCTGCGACGGGCCGCGCTCCCCCGACGACAGCACGCGCAGCCCACCGACCAGCAGCAGGAACTGCTGCACGGACGGCTCCCGCTCCTCGGCGACGAGCCGGTCGGCGGTCTCGAGCATCACGGTCCCGGCCGTGTAGCGCTCGTAGTCGCCACCGATGCTCGCGTGGAACGGCGTGAGCGTCTCGGCCTGGGTGATGTGGTCGAGCGAGCGACCCTCCGACAGCTGCAGGTCGACGTGCATGAACGGCTCGAGCCGCGACCCGAACTTCGACGTCGTACGACGGACCCCGCGGGCCACCGCGCGCACGCGACCGTGCTGGCGGGTCAGCAGGGTGATGATGCGGTCGGCCTCGCCCAGTTTGTGGGTACGCAGCACGATCGCCTCGTCGCGATAGAGAGGCACTCCCCTATTCTGCGCCCATGACCCCACACGCGTGGGAAGGCACGCAGCCGATCCGGCCGATGGCCGAGGAGCTGGCGCGCGAGGAGTGGCGGACGATCTCCGGTCGCAGGGGCACGATCCTGGACTGGACCCTCCTGGCCCTCGCCGCGGTGTCCGTGGTGCTCAACGCCTGGTTCCTCTTCGGCCCCCAACCGCCGTACGCAGGCTCGGACGCCACGGTCCACGACCAGCTGCTCGGCATCGACCTCGCCATCTGCGTCGTCTTCCTCGTCGCCATCTGCGTCCGGTGGCTGCGGTTCCGGATCGGGCGCATCTACCTGACCCGCCACTGGTGGGAGGTGCCGGCGCTCTTCCCGTTCCTCGTTCCGGCGATCGGCGACCGGCACTGGGTGCTGTGGATCGTCCTGGCGGCCCGGCTGATGCGGCTCATCGATCGCACCGACAACATCTTCGGCGACCGCTTCACCGTCGCGCTCATCCAGCACTTCTCCGACCCGATCATCGACGTCATCAAGCGGCCGGTCACGGTGGCGATGCTGGGCGAGGTCACCGACGTGCTGCAGAAGGGCACCTACGCCACCAACGTGCGGCGGGCGATCGAGGAGAACCGGCCCGAGCTCGAGGCGATGATCCTGGACCTCATCAAGGAGGACCGGACCGCCGGCCGACTGCGGTTCGTGCCGTTCCACGACGAGATGATCCGCTCCTCGACCGACACCGTGTTCCGGATCCTCGACCGCGCCCTCGACGACCCGCGCACCACCGAGCTCATCAGCGACATCATCCTCAACTCCGTCGCGCAGGTGCGCTCAGCGGTGCGCGAGCGCCGCTGAACCCGGCCGAGGTCAGCCGGCCCGGAGGAACCGCAGCACCGCCGCCACCCGCCGGTGGGACGCGGTGTCGTCGGGATAGAGGCCGAGCTTGGCGAAGATCCGCTGGGTGTGCTTCTCGACGGCCGCCGGCGTCACCGTGAGGGCGTCGGCGATCGCGGCGTTCGACCGGCCCTGGGCCATCAGGTCGAGCACCTCCCGCTCCCGGGGCGTCAGCGCGTCGACCGGGTCGCGCCGCCGGGCCATCAGCTGCCGCACCACCAGCGGGTCGACCACGGTGCCGCCGCGGGCCACCTCCTCGAGCGCCCCGAGGAACTCGGTGAGGTCGCCGACGCGGTCCTTGAGCAGGTAGCCGACACCGGCGTCGGCGTCCCCGATCAGCTCCTCGGCGTAGGACGACTCGACGTACTGCGACAGCACCACCATCCGCGCCTCCGGCCACCGGCGGCGCACCTCGACCGCGGCGCGCAGCCCCTCGTCGGTGTGGGACGGCGGCATCCGCACGTCGACGATCCCGAGATCGGGCCGCAGCTCCAGCATGGCGTCGACGTACGCCGGGCCGTCGGCGACCGCTGCGACGACCTCGTGCCCCGACTCGCCGAGCAGGAGCTGCAGCCCCTCGCGGAGCAGCAGCGAGTCGTCGGCGACCACCACCCTCACCGGGCGGCCCCGATGGGGATGGAGGCGGCGACGATCGTCGGTCCGCCCTCGGGCGAGTCGATGTCGAACGCCCCGCCCACCGCGGTCAGCCGCTGGCGCAGCCCGGCCAGGCCGAGCCCCTTCGACAGGTGCGCCCCACCGGTGCCGTCGTCGCTCACCACCACCCGGAGCCGGCCGCCCTCGCCGGAGATCGTGACGGTGGCACGGGAGGCCCCGCTGTGCTTGGCGATGTTGGTCATCGCCTCGGCCACCACGAAGTAGGCGGTCGTCTCGGCGAGCGGCGGCAGGGCCTCAGGGACATCGAGCCGCGCGGACACCGGGACCGGGGAGAGCGAGAGCAGCTCCTCGACGGCAGCACCGAGGCCGCGGTCGACGAGCAGCGGCGGCGCGACGCCCCGGGAGAGGGCGCGGAGCTCGGAGACGGTCTCCTGCACCTGGGTCAGCGCACCGTCCAGGATCACGGCGGCGCCGTCGGGATCGTCAGAGAGGCGGTGGCGCGCCCGGCCCAGGTCCATGGTCAGCCGCACCAGCCGCTGCTGCGGGCCGTCGTGGATGTCGCGCTCGAGCCGGCGCAGCGAGCTGGCCTCGGCCTCCTGGGCCGCGAGCCGGCTGGTCTCCGCGCGGGCGACCTCGTGCTGCAGCTCTGCGCGGGAGCAGAGCAGAGCGCCGGCCAGCCGGCCGTGCAGCAGGGCGACGGCACGGACCGCGAGCGGCAGCGTCACCAGCAGGACGGCACCGCCGGCCAGGTTGACCCAGCTCTCCGCTGTGCGGGTGTCGCCGAACCCGAGCACGTAGGCGAGCCCGTGCTCGTCGGGGCTCTCGGGGATCCAGCGCTGCCAGAACCAGTAGGTCAGCCCGCCGAGCGCACCGGCCCACCAGGCGACGGCGACCGAGAAGGCCACCGTCCCGGTGACCAACGAGACCACCGACCACAGCACGTCGAGCCACGACTGCGGGTCGCGCAGCGGGGCCACCGAGCGCCGCCAGAACCCGGCGCCCTCGGGAGCCCGGACGTACGTCGGCGTCGGAGCGGCCCAGCGCATCATCCCCTGCAACCGGAGCCGCTCGAAGAACGCGTTGGCCCGGGCGACGTACACCGTGGCGGTCAGGACCGGCACGCCGATCAGGAGGACCGCGAGGCCGGCCGAGAGGGCGAGGCCGGTGACGACGAGGACGAAGAACGGCACCGCGACGAAGAGTGCGCTGAAGGAGTAGACGGTGTCCAGCAGGATGCGCTGGACCCACGACGTGCGCGGCGTCGCCGCGGGGTGGGGTTCGGCCACGGGAGCATCCTCGCGCAGCAGCAGGGTGTGTGCATCGGTCATAGGGAAGACGCTAGAAATGCGGCGCCCCGGCCACGATCCTGCTCGCTGGCGGGTTCATGGTCGGGCCAGCCCGACATCGGGCTCCCGACGCACTCCTGCGTCTCCCTCGGCAAAGGGTCACGGTGACGGTTCGCGCCACGGGTGACAGCTCGGAGGTGTCACTCGATCCGCAACGTGTCACGGTGACAGTTCGGGAGGGAGCCGCCAGCCGCCGAAGGGCCGCCCTCCCAGCGGGAGAGCGGCCCTTCGAGAGGTGGGGTTCAGATCGCGCGGTTCACCGCGGAGATGACCGCCTTGAGCGAGGCGGTGACGATGTTGGCGTCGATGCCGACGCCCCAGAAGATCTCCGAGCCGACCGAGCACTCGACGTACGCCGCCGCGAGAGCGTCGCCGCCGGACGACAGCGCGTGTTCGTGGTAGTCGAGCACCCGGACGTCCCAGTCGTGGCCGGCCTCCTCGCCGGCGGCGTTGATCGCGTCGACGAACGCGGCGATCGGGCCGTTGCCGGCGCCCTCGAGGGTGCGCAGCTCGCCGTCGACGTAGACGTTGACGGTGAGGGCGTCCTTCTCGCCCGCGGCCGAGGAGGTGTGCACCGAGTTGAGCTTCAGCGGCGACTCCTGGGTGAGGTACTCGGCGCGGAAGATCTCCCAGATCTTGTCCGTGCTGACCTCGCCGCCCTCGGCGTCGGTGTGCTGCTGGATGACGCGGCTGAACTCGATCTGCGCGCGCCGCGGCAGGTCCAGCTTGTGCTCGGACTTCAGCACGTAGGCGACGCCGCCCTTGCCGGACTGGCTGTTGACGCGGATGACCGCCTCGTAGGTGCGGCCGACGTCCTTCGGGTCGATCGGCAGGTACGGCGCCTCCCACGGGATGTCGCCCACGGGGATGCCCCGCTTCTCGGCGATCCGGTCGAGGTCCTCCAGGCCCTTCTTGATGGCGTCCTGGTGGGACCCGGAGAAGGCGGTGTAGACCAGGTCGCCCGCGTAGGGGTGGCGCGGGTGGACCGGCAGGTTGGTGGCGTACTCGACAGTGCGACGGATCTCGTCGATGTCGGAGAAGTCGATCTGGGGGTCGATGCCCTGGCTGAACAGGTTCATGCCCAGCGTGACGAGGTCGACGTTGCCGGTGCGCTCGCCGTGGCCGAACAGGCAGCCCTCGACGCGGTCCGCACCGGCCATCAGGGCCAGCTCGGTCGCGGCGACGGCGGTGCCGCGGTCGTTGTGCGGGTGCAGGCTGATCGCACTGACGTCCCGGCGGGTCAGGCCCCGGGAGAAGTACTCGATCTGGTCGGCGTAGGTGTTGGGCGTCGACATCTCGACGGTCGCCGGCAGGTTGAGGATGATCTCGCGCCCCGGCTCGGGCTGCCACACGTCGGAGACGCGCTCACAGACCTCGAGCGCGAACTCGGTGTCGGTCTGGGTGAAGATCTCCGGGCTGTACTGGTAGCCGAAGCCGCCGGTTCCGACGATGCCGCCGAGGTATTGCTCGGCGTACTTCATCACCATCTCGGTGCCGCGCGTCGCGATCCCGATGCACTCCTCCGGCGTCACGCCGAAGACGACGCGGCGGAACAGCTCGGCGGTCGCGTTGTAGAGGTGGATGGTGGCCCGCGGGGCGCCGGCCAGCGACTCGGCGGTCCGCTCGATGAGGTCCTCGCGGGCCTGCGTCAGCACCGAGATCTGGACGTCATCGGGGATGCGGTCCTCCTCGATGAGCTGGCGGACGAAGTCGAAGTCGGTCTGGCTCGCGCTCGGGAAGCCGACCTCGATCTCCTTGTAGCCCATGCGGACGAGGAGCTCGAACATCTGCAGCTTGCGGCCCGGCGTCATCGGGTCGATGAGCGCCTGGTTGCCGTCGCGCAGGTCGGTCGAGAGCCAGCGCGGGGCGTGCGTGATCTTCTTCGTCGGCCACGTCCGGTCGGGGACGTCCACGGGTACGAACGCGTGGTAGCGCTCGAACGGCATGCCGGACGGCTTCTGCTGATTGCTGGTGTTGCTCAGGTTGGTCATGACTGCTCGGATCTTCCTCTGCGGCGGGTGGCGCCGGGCGCGCGACTGAACTCCGCAGCGAGGGGGTCCGGCGTTCTAGGCCCCGCTGCGGCAGCTAAGGAGGAGGCTGCGCGTCATGATGCGGCTCACGATACAGCACCTCGTGACGGCCCGGTCCCGGGCCTGATTGACTGAGACCGTCCGGGACACCGGACCGACCGTGGTCGCACACCCGAGGAAGGGGGCCGTGATGGTGGAGCTCGTGGAGCTGCAGAGCGACGAGAGCTGGGGGCTGGCGGCCAGCCAGCCGCTCTGCCGGGTCGCATGGTCGACGGGCTCGGGGCCGGTCGTGATCCCGGTCAACCACGTCATCCACGACCACACACTCTGGTTCCGTACGTCGGCCTACTCCTCGCTCGTCCGTGAGGTGGACGACGAGATGATCGCCGTCCTGGTCGACGAGGTCGACGCGGAGAGCAAGCTCGGGTGGAGCGTTCAGCTGCGTGGCGTCGCCCACGTCCACTGGCACCGCGAGGAGGTGCCGGAGGACGTCCTGAAGCTCCACACCTGGGCGTCCGGCCCGCGACCGCTGTGGATCGAGCTGGCCCCGACCGAGATCCACGGGCGGCGCCTGATCTCCGGCGACTGAGGTTCATCGGTGGCCCGACTCCTCGTGGTCCAGAACTCGCCGTCGAGATCGCTGCAGCGCCTGACGCAGGCGGTCCTCGCCGGCGCGCACGACCCGGAGATCACCGGCGTCGAGGTCGTCGAGCGGAACCCGCTCGACGCGACCGCCGACGACGTCCTCGCCGCCGACGGCTACCTGCTCGGCACGGCCGCCCACTTCGGCTACATGAGCGGTGCCCTCAAGCACTTCTTCGACACCACGTTCCTGCAGGTCGGCGGCACCCTGGACGACTCCGGCGGCGGCCCGGCCGGGGGTTCCGAGAGCCCGACCGCACGCCGCCCGTTCGGGCTCTGGGTGCACGGGCGCTACGACACGACCGGGGCCGTGCGCTCGGTCCTCTCCATCGTCGGCGCACTCGGCTGGACGCAGTCCGCGCCGGTGCTCGAGGTGCTCGGCGACGTCGGCGAACGACACGACGAGGCGGCGTACGACCTCGGCGCGACGCTGGCGGCGCTGCTAGGTTCATAGCCGGCACCTGCAACCACCACCACGCTCGGGATGGAGGCTGGAGATGGCAGCAACCGCACGCTCGACCCTGCCCACAGCGACGGCTCCGGCCGGACATCAAGACATGCCCCGGCCGCGACGAGGCCTGCCCGACGGCGACGCCGGCGTCACCCGCGCGGAGCGCGCCGACACCACGGAGGGGCTGCTCGCGCTCGCGGACCGCACCGACGACGAGCTCGTCCGGCAGCGCCTGCTGGACGAGGTCATCCTCCTCAACCGCGGCGTCGCCGACGCCGTGGCCTCGCGGTACCGCCGGCGCGGCGTGCCGATCGAGGACCTGCAGCAGGCGGCGTACGAGGGCCTGGTCAAGGCCGTCAACCGCTGGGACTCCTCACATGGCAAGCCGCTGCTCACCTATGCGGTGCCGACGATCCGGGGCGAGCTGCAGCGGCACTTCCGCGACCACGGCTGGACCGTGCGCCCGCCCCGGCGCGTGCAGGAGCTGCAGTGGCAGGTGAGCGGCTGCATCGCCGAGCTGACCCAGGCCCTGGGCCGCGAGCCGTCGGACACCGAGGTGCAGGAACAGCTCGGGATCACGGACACGGAGTACGCCGACGCGATGACCGCGTTCGGGTGCTTCCAGCCCACCTCGCTGGACCAGCCCGTGGGGCCGGAGGCGGCGGCGACGCTCGGCGACCTCATCCCCGACCAGGCCACCGAGGAGGCCGGGACCGACCAGCTCGCGGCGGCCGACGCCCGTGCGACGCTCGGCCCCGCGGTCAGGTCGCTCCCCTCGCGGGATCGCCGGATCCTCTACCTGCGGTTCTTCGAGGAGCAGACCCAGGAGCAGATCGGCGAGGAGCTCGGCGTGACCCAGATGCAGGTCTCGCGGCTGCTCGCGCGCATCCTCCGCGACCTCCGGGGTGCGATCACCTGACTCGGCCGACGCGCTGAAGCGGTGCGGGCTGGGGTGCCCGGATAGCATCGACCGCCGTGCGCCCCGCCCTGCTCCTGCTCTCGCTGCTCCTCCCGCTGACGCTCGTCGCAGGCTGCGGCGGGAAGGACGTCCCCGCGGGAGCTGACCCAGCACAGGTCGACTCGAAGAAGGTGCCGACGGTCGGCGCGTGCCGCAACCTCCGGCGCAGCGACATCGCCGCTCCGACGAACGCGGGCAAGCTGCGGCCCTGCACCGAGCCGCACAACGCGGAGACCTTCGCCTCCGGCGAGCTTCCCGCGGAGTTCAAGGACGCCGACTACCACGAACCGGACCTGGAGGTGTGGGCCTACCGCGCGTGCGGCTCGGCCCTGACCCGGCACCTCGGCGCCACCGACAGCGTCGTCATGCGGGCGATCCTGAGCTGGGTGTGGTTCCGGCCGTCCCAGAAGGCGTGGGACGACGGCGCGCGCTGGTACCGGTGCGACGTCATCGGCGGCGGGGCCGGCTCGCGGGTCTACCTCGACCTGCCGACCACGACCAAGGACCTGATGGCCACGCAGCCTGACGACCACTGGATGACCTGCGCGCGGGGCACCGACCCCGACCACGGTGCCAAGCTGCCCTGCTCGCAGCAGCACAGCTGGCGCGCGGTGACCGTCATCAAGGTCGGCGAGCCGGACGACCCCTACCCCGGCGACGCCGCGGTGGCGAAGAAGAGCAAGAGCTTCTGTGCGTCGTCGGTCGCGGCCTGGCTCGGCTACCCGACCGACTACGACTACGCCTACACGTGGTTCCACGCCCCCGAGTGGAAGGCCGGCAACCGCAAGTCGGTGTGCTGGGCGAAGACGGCACAGTGACCCGCCCGATCATCCGCCTGCTGACCGCGGTCGCGGCCGTCGTACTGCTCGCGACCGGTTGCACCTCCGGTGACGACACGCCGCGCGCCGCGACGACGACCAAGCCCACGCCACCGCCCCGTGCCACGCCGGCGCCGGCACCGAAGGACCGGACCTGCCACCGGCTGACCTACACCCAGGCCCTCGCCCCCGCCACGACCGACGACCCGGTGCCGTGCCGGTCAGCGCACACCGCCCAGACGTACGCCGTCGGCCGGCTCACCACCGAGGTCGGCGGCCACCTGGTCGCCGTCGACTCGCCCCGCGTGCAGCGCCAGGTGAGCGGGTCCTGCCCCCGACGGCTGACCGCCTTCCTCGGCGCGTCCACCGAGCGGCTGCGGCTGTCGATGCTCCGTGCGGTCTGGTTCACGCCGACGGTCGACGCCTCCGACGAGGGCGCCGACTGGTACCGCTGCGACGTGATCGCCGTCGCCGGAGGCCAGCAGCTGGCCCCGCTGACCGGCACGCTCAGCGGGGCCCTGCGGACCGCCGGCGGTCCCTACGCCATGTGCGGCACCGCTGAGCCCGGCACGAAGGGCTTCCGCCGGGTGCTGTGCCGGGAGAAGCACAGCTGGCGCGCGCTGCGCACGATCGCGCTGGGCGACGGCAAGACGTACCCGGGCGCATCGGCGGCCAAGGCGGCCGGCCAGAAGCCCTGCCAGGAGGCCGGCCGGGGCGTCGCGAAGGACGCCCTCGACTACCAGTGGGGCTACGAGTGGCCGACCGCCCAGCAGTGGGCCGCGGGCCAGACCTACGGGATCTGCTGGGCTCCCGCCTGAGCCGTCCTCGTAGTCTGGCGCCATGCGCCGTACCGTCTTCAACGAGGATCACGAGTCGTTCCGCAAGACCCTGCGGGCCTTCATCGAGGCCGAGGTCGTGCCCCACTACCAGGAGTGGTTCGACGACGGCCTGGTGCCGCGCGACTTCTACTACAAGCTCGCCGAGCTCGGCCTGTTCGGGATCGAGGTCCCCGAGGAGTACGGCGGCGCCGGGATCGACTCCTTCAAGTACGCCGCCGTGCAGTACGAGGAGACCGCCCGCGCGGGTGTGAACTTCGGCGGCTCCGGGGTCCACGTCGCGCTGTGCCTGCCCTACCTCCTCAAGCTGGGCACGCCGGAGCAGCTCGAGCGCTGGATGCCCGGCTTCGTGTCCGGCGAGACGATGTTCGCGATCGCGATGACCGAGCCCGGCACCGGCTCGGACCTCGCCGGCATGCGGACGACGGCGCGTCGCTCGGACGACGGCAGCCACTACGTCCTGAACGGCGCCAAGACGTTCATCACCGGCGGCTACCACGCCGACCGCGTCATCGTCTGCGCCCGCACGTCGCCGCCGCTCGAGAACGACCGGCGCTTCGGGATATCGCTCTTCGTGGTCGACACGAAGGCGTCGGGCTACGCCGTCGGCCGCAAGCTGGACAAGATCGGGCTGCGCACCTCCGACACCGCGGAGCTGTCGTTCTCCGACGTCGTCGTTCCGGCGGAGGACCTGCTGGGCGAGGAGAACCAGGGCTTCTCCTACCTCGGCCAGAACCTCCCGCAGGAGCGGCTCGGCATCGCCTACGGCGCCTACGCGCAGGCCGCGGCCGCGGTCCGGTTCGCCCAGGAGTACACCGAGCAGCGCACAGTCTTCGGCAAGGAGGTGGCCTCGTTCCAGAACACCAAGTTCGAGCTGGCCGCGTGCCAGGCCAAGGTCGACGCCGCCCAAGCCGTCGCCGACCGCGCGTTGGAGGCCCTCGACGCCGGCGAGCTGACGGCTCCCGAGGCCGCGTCGGCCAAGCTCTTCTGCACGGAGATCGCCTCCGAGGTGATCGACCGCTGCCTGCAGCTGCACGGCGGGTACGGCTACATGAACGAGTACCCGATCGCCCGGCTCTACGCCGACAGCCGCGTCAACCGGATCTACGGCGGGACCAGCGAGGTCATGAAGACCATCATCGCCAAGGCGATGGGGCTCTAGGGGCACACATGCCCCTGCCCGCACCGACCCTGCACACCGACCGCCTGCGGCTGCGTCCCTTCACCGCTGCGGACGCGGACGACCTCTTCGCCCTCCACAGCAGCGCCCACGTCCTGCGCTACTGGGACTCACCCCCGTGGCGCGAGCCCGCGCGCGCCGAGCGCTTCCTCGCGGCGTGCCGGCAGATGGCGGACGAGGGCACCGGGGCGCGGCCGGCCATCGAGCGAGCCTCCGACGGGGCCTTCCTCGGCTGGTGCAGCCTCACCCGCTGGAACCCCGACCACCGCAGCGCGTCGCTGGGCTACTGCCTCACCGATGCGGCCTGGGGACAGGGATACGCGACCGAGGCCGCACGCGCCCTGCTGCAGTGGGCGTTCGACACGCTCGACCTCAACCGCGTGCAGGCCGAGGCGGACACGCGCAATGCGGCGTCCGCCCGCGTCCTGGAGAAGCTCGGGTTCGTGCGGGAGGGGACGCTGCGCGAGGACTGCGTCGTCGACGGCGAGGTCTCCGACTCGTGGGTCTACGGGCTGCTCAGGCGGGAGTGGCGGCCGACGTTCGAGCCGGCCGCCACCCGCTGAGCCCGCACGGCGCAGAGCGTCCAGGACCAGCGGGTCAGCGCACGCCGATGCGCGCCGAGCAGGCCGGCCACGCGCCCCAGCCCTGGCCGCGCTTGATCCGCTCGGCGACCTTGATCTGCTGGGCCTTCGTGGCGCGACTGGGCAGCCGGGCGAACCGGCGCCCGCCGTAGCCGCGCCACGTGCTGCCGCTGATCTGCAGGCCGCCGTAGTAGCCGTTGTGCGTGTTGAGGTGCCAGCGGCCACCGGACTCGCAGTTGGCGAGCCGCTGCCAGGTACGGGTCGTCGCCGCGTGAGCGGGCGATGCGACCGCGACGACCGGGGTGATGGTGGCCGCCGCGAGGACGGTCGAGGACAGGAGCGTGCGCATGCGCATAGGGATCTCCTCCGCGCCTGCGAGGTTAGCTGTCGGGTTCGGACGGAGAGCGTGCCCGGCCGCCGGTCTGGCGGCTTCACCCCAAGGGCCTCCTGCACGTCGACAGGTTGCCCGGAAGGACCTGGGTCCCCCGCTCCTGCCCGTGCGATGACGCTCGAGGGGCCGCCCGGCCGGACAGGACTCGGCGGGACCGGCGACCGTCCCACCGTCGGCGGGACCTCACGAGACTAAGCCGGGGACGAGCCAGGACCAAAGTCCCATCGGCGCCGTTCCTCCCGGTCGCCGGACCGGCGGCGCCTGACCGTCCTCCGTTCGGTTCGGTTCGGTTCGGTTCGGTACGGTCACGGCATGACGGGCCGGAGCCGCCGCAGGGCGATCGTGGTCGGCGCCGGGGCGTGGGGTCTGCCCACTGCGGCCCAGCTCGCCCTGCGTGGTCACGAGGTGACCCTCGTCGACCGGTACGGCGTCGCGAACCTGCTCTCGTCGTCGCCTGGTCCGACCCGCGTCTGGCGCCACGCGGACGCGACCCCGGTGCTCTGCCGGCTCGGGCTGCGCAGCGTGGGCGCCATGGATCGTCTGGCCGCGCGGTCCGGGACCGAGGTCTACCGCAAGGTCGGGGTGCTCTGGCGCGACCACGATCCGACCCGGCTGCTGACGACGCTCCGCGAGGAGGAGGTCGAGCACGTTGAGGTGGAGGCCGCCGACGTCGGCCGCTGGCTCCCCGGCCTCGTGCCCGACGAGCGGCCGGCGGTCTGGACGCCGCTGGGCGGGTGCGTGCTCGCCGCTGCCTCGATGGCGGCGCAGGGTCGGCTCTTCCGCGAGGCGGGAGGCCGGCTGGTGCGGGACGAGGTCATCGGGATCGACGCGGCTGCCGGGAGCGTGGAGCTGCGGGACGGTGGCCGGATGGCCGCCGACGTCGTCGTGGTCGCCCCTGGACCGGGCGCCGTCGCGCTGCTGCCGATGCTCGACGTCGACGTACCGCTCACCCCGCAGCTGGAGCAGGTCGTGCACTTCGGCTCGCCCGACGCCCCGCACCGCTACGACGACGTCCCGTGCCTCTTCGAGGGGGCGTACGGCGCCAGTCCGGGGTTCTACTCGATGCCCACCCCCGGCCGTGGCTACAAGATCGGGCTCGACGTGGCGGTGCGCGGCTGGACGCCCGACGACGTCGACCGGACACCCTCCGACGAGCGCACCCACGAGACCGCCGTCGAGGCCGCGCGCCTGGGGTTCATCTCCGACCCGGTCCTCGACGCGCAGATCTGCAGCTGGACCGACTCTCCCGACGGCCTCTTCGTCATCGACCGGGTGGGCCGCGTCGTGCTCGCCTGCGGTGACTCGGGAGCCGGCTTCAAGTTCTCGGCGCTGATGGGCGAGATCCTCGCCGACCTGGCCGAGGAAGGTGAGCCGGACGCCGACGTCGGCTCGCTCGGGCTGGCGCGCTTCGACGGGCGGCCGCTGGTCGATCGGAGGAGCGGGCACCTCCTCTGACCGGTCACCACCAGCCCTGCCGGTGCGCCCAGTGCAAGAGCAGACCCGACATGGTCAGCATCACCGCGATGACGATGACCAGCTGCGTCACGTGCGTGCTCCGGTTGACGATCATGTTCATGCCGTAGATCGAGGCCAGCGCGGTGATCGGCAGGGTGATGGCCGCGATCACCGCCAGCCGCTCCATCGCGACGGTCATCTTGGTGTTGACCTTCGTCTGGTAGAGCTCGATCACGCCGAAGAGGAACTGTGCCTCGCCGTCCGCGATCGACCGCACGCGGTTGAACTGGTCGGCCAGGTCCCGAGCCAGCACCCGCGACGGTTCGGGCACGAACCGGTCGAGGGAGCCGATCCTGGCGTAGACGTCGTGCGTCTGGGCTGCCATCGTCCGGGCGGTGATCAGCTCGTGCCGGATCAGGAACATCCGCTCCAACAGCACCTCCGGCGCGGTGAGCTTCGACTGCATCACCTCCTGCTCCAGGCCGGGGAGCTTCTCGGCGACGAGCGCCACCAGGGCCCGCTGCCGTCGCGCCACCGCCGACGAGAGGGCGTAGGAGAGCTCGGCGGGCGTGCCCGGGCAGAACCGGCCCGCCTCGATCCGGCCGCGCACCGCGGCGGTCTCCACCAGCGCCTCACCTCGGTCCACCACCGGGTTCATCGGTCCGTGCACCGTGACGAGGAACCGGTCCCCGACGATCTGGTCCAGCTCGAGCATGTGCACGTGCCCGTTCACACCCTCCAAGGGGGCGTGGGCGATCACGAAGTAGTGGTCGCGATAGCTGTGCACCGTGGGCACGTGGTTGCGCCGTCGGCAGTCCTCCACCACCCGGGGGTGGCAGCCGAGCCCGGAGAGCAGCCTGGTCGTCTCGTCGTCCCACTGCGGAACATCGATCCAGACGAAGCCGTCCTCGCGGTCGAGCAGGGCGGTCAGGTCCTCGATGTCGTGCTGGTGCGCTCCCGACGCGTCGACGAACCGAACGTCCATGTGGCCAGCGTGGACCCGTCCTGGGGTCCCGTAAAGGAGCGCGCTGGCCCCGTGCCGGCACCGGCCCTCCGCCCGGGAACCCACCTCGAGGCGGATCGATCAGCGAGGCCGGGAACAAAGTGGCGTGCGTCACGGGTTGCGGCGGAGAAGGATGGACCACGTGCCTTGCTGATCCGCGCTGCCGCGGACCAGCCCGACCACGGCCCAACACCGACCGGAACGCCCGGAAGGACCTCCCATGGCATCCTCCACATCGCCGTCCGCCTCACCGATCGACTATCCCGACCACATCGACGCAGCCGTCCTCAAGGTCGCCGGCGTGGTCGTGCTCGGCGCGATCATGTCGATCCTCGACATCACCGTCGTCAACGTCGCCCTCCCGACCTTCCAGCGGGTCTTCGGCCACGGCGGGGAGGAGCTCGCCTACTCCCACGTGGCCTGGACCGTCACCGGCTACACCCTGGCTCTCGCCACCGTCATCCCGCTGACCGGCTGGGCCGCCGACCGCTTCGGCACCAAGCGGCTCTACATGACCGCCATCCTGCTGTTCACGGCCGGCTCCGCCCTGTGCGCGACGGCGTGGAGCATCAACGCGCTCATCGGCTTCCGGGTCCTCCAGGGTCTCGGCGGCGGCATGCTGATGCCGCTCGGCATGACGATCATGACCCGGGCCGCCGGCCCGCACCGGATGGGCCGGCTGATGGCGATCCTCGGCGTCCCGATGCTGCTCGGGCCGATCATGGGCCCGATCCTCGGCGGCTGGCTGATCCAGGTCGCGAGCTGGCACTGGATCTTCCTGATCAACGTGCCGCTCGGGATCATCGCGATCGTCTATGCCTGGGTCGTCCTCGCCAAGGACGCACCGGAGCCCTCGGAGTCTCTCGACGTCGTCGGCATGCTCATGATGTCGCCGGGCCTCGCCCTCTTCCTCTACGGCGTCTCGTCGCTGCCGAGCCACGGCGGCGACGTCGGCGACCCGCACGTGTGGGTGCCGGCGCTCGCCGGTCTGGCGCTGATGGCCACGTTCGTGTGGTGGTCGTTCAAGCCCCAGCACCCGCTGCTCGACCTACGCCTCCTGGGCAACCGCAACCTGGCGCTCTCCCTGATCACGATGTTCCTCTTCGCCGGGGCGTTCTTCGGCGGCCTGCTCCTCGTGCCGACCTACTTCCAGCAGGTGCGCGGCGAGTCGACGCTGCACGCCGGTCTTCTGGTCGCGCCCCAGGGCCTCGGCGCGATGATGACGATGCCGATCGCCGGACGCCTCTCCGACAAGGTCCCGATCGGCCGGATCGTCCCCGTCGGGCTCGTGCTCATCATCATCGGCATGTTCGGCCTCACCCAGATCACCGACACCACGCCGTACGGCGCCATCATCGCGATGCTCGTCGTCATGGGCTGGGGCATGGGCGCCACGATGATGCCGATCATGACGACCGCCCTGCGGACCCTGCGGGCGCACGAGGTCGCCCGTGGCTCCACCCTGCTCAACATCAACCAGCAGATCGCGAGCTCCGTCGGCGTCGCGACGATGTCGGTCGTGCTGACCAACAACCTCAAGAACTCCCCGGTGATCCCGGGCACCCAGCACATCCCCGGTTTCCCGGACGGCATCACCGAGACCACCGCAGCGATCCTGAAGAACACCCAGCCGGCGCTCTTCGCCAAGCTCGGGCTCGACCCGGCGGCGGTCGCCAACGGCATGTCGAGCGCGGCGGCTGCCTTCGCCCAGACCTACTGGGTCGCCTGGGTCGTCATCGTCGTGGCGCTGGTCCCCGCGCTCATGCTGCCGCGCAAGCGCGAGGAGACCCATCTGCTCGACGACGAGGGGGCGCCGCCCGTCGAGATCACTGGCTAGCATCGCGAGGTGGCCCAGCACTGGATCGCAACCGACCCGACGACCTTCACCCTCGAGGACTACGACGTCCCCGCGCCGGGGCCGGACGAGGTCACCGTGTCCGTCCGGGCCGCCGGAGTGAACCCCGCCGACCACAAGCACCCCGCCCGCGCGACGTCGTTCCCGGTGCCGATCGGCTATGAGGTCGCCGGGGTCGTCTCGGCCGCGGGCGCCGACGCCGGCTTCTCCGTCGGTGACGAGGTGCTGGCGTTCCGGGTCTCCGGTGGCTGGGCGAGCGAGCTCACCATCCCGGCCGCCGACGTGTTCGCCAAGCCACCAGCCCTCTCGTTCCCGGAGGCGGCGAACCTCCTCCTCGCCGCCACGACCGCCGCCGAGATGCTGCACGTCGTCGGCGCGCGCGCCGGCGAGACGGTCCTCGTGCACGGCGCCTCCGGTGCGGTCGGGGTCGCGGTTCTCCAGCTCGCCGCGACGCGCGGGGTGCGCGTCGTCGGCACGGCGAGCGAGGGCAGCTTCGAGAGGGTGGCCTCGTTCGGCGGGGTGCCGGTGGCCTACGGCGACGGGCTCGCCGACCGCCTCGGCGGCGACGAGATCGACGCGGCGCTCGACTGCGTGGGCACCGACGAGGCTGTGGCGGTCTCGAAGGCGCTCGTGGCGGACCCGGCCCGGATCGTCACCATCGCCGCGCCGGAGTCCTCAGGACTCCAGCGGATCGGCGGCGGCATGCCGGCGTCGAAGACCTACCGCGACTCGGTGCGTCGGGACCTGATCTCGCTCGCGAGCGACGGCCGGCTGGTCGTCCCGATGGCGCGCACGTTCCGGCTCGTCGACGCGCTCGACGCGGTCGCCCTGCTGCGCGGCGGTCACCCGGGGGGCAAGGTCGCGCTCATCCCGTAGTCGATCGGCGTCAGAAGCCCAGCTTGCGCAGCTGGCGCGGGTCGCGCTGCCAGTCCTTGGCGATCTTCACGTGGAGGTCGAGGAAGACCGGCACCCCGAGAAGCTCGGCGATCTGGAGGCGGGCCCGCTTGCCGACGTCCTTGAGCCGCGAGCCCTTGTGACCGATGACGATCCCCTTCTGGGAGTCGCGCTCGACGTAGAGGCTGGCGTGCACGTCCATCAACGGCTTGTCCTCGGGCCTGTCCTCACGCAGCCCCATCTCCTCCACGACGACCGCGATGGAGTGCGGGAGCTCGTCGCGTACGCCGTCCAGGGCCGCCTCCCGGATCAGCTCGCCGACGAGGATCTCGTCGGGGCTGTCGGTGAGGTCGCCCTCCGGGTAGAGCGGCGGACCCTCGGGGAGCAGGGCCACGAGCAGGTCGGCGAGCAGGCCGATCTGGTCCCCGGCCTTGCTCGAGACCGGCACGATCTCCGCCCACTCGATGCCGAGGTCGGCACCGAGCGCCTGGATGTCGAGCAGGTGCTCGCCGATCCGCTCCGGGCTCGCCAGGTCGGTCTTGGTGGCGACCGCGACCCGCTTGATGCCCTTCTTCAGCTTGGAGACGTTCTCGGCGATCCGCCGGTCGCCCGGGCCGATCTTCTCGTTGGCGGGGAAGCAGATCGCCACCACGTCGACCTCGGTCCAGGTCGCCTCGACGAGGTCGTTGAGGCGCTCACCGAGCAGGGTGCGCGGGCGGTGCAGGCCGGGGGTGTCGACCAGCACGAGCTGGCCGTCCGCGCGATGCACGATGCCCCTGACGACCGTGCGCGTCGTCTGCGGCTTGTCGGAGGTGATGGCCACCTTGGTCCCGACCAGCGCGTTGGTGAGGGTCGACTTCCCCGCGTTGGGCCGGCCGACGAACGAGACGAATCCGCTCCTGAAGGTGTCTGCCTCTGAGCTCACGTGTCCGCCGCCTCGTCGTAGTTCTGCCAGATCTGCTCGTCGGTGAGGCCGGCCGCCTTGCCCGCCCTGTAGATGGGGCCTGGGTCGACCTTGCGCGGCTGCCGGCCCACGCTGGACCGCCAGTACCCCATCACGTCGTAGGCGTGACTGGGCAGCCGTCGCTCGCGCATCAGGTGCTTGCGGATCGCCCGCATCTGCGCCGACTCGCCGGCCATCCAGAAGTAGCCCTCCCCCTCGGGCCACGCCAGCCCCTCGACCGTCGCCGCCAGCTGGTCGCCGTGCCCGGCGAGCCAGGTGACGTCGGCCGATCCCGGGAGGTAGTCGGCGAGCTCGTCGACGTCGGGCACCTCGGCCCAGATGCGGGTCGGCAGCGTCGTCTCGGACGCGATCCGGGCCATCGCCGGCAGCGCCGTCAGGTCTCCGACCAGCATCAGCCACTGGGCACCGGGCGGCTGCTCGAAGGACCCCTTCGGCGCGGTGATCGTGACGGTCTCCCCCACGATCTCCGACCGGGCCGCCCACTCGGTGACCAGCCCGGTCGCGTGGACCACGATGTCGAGCGTCAGTCGCGTGTGCCCGGGCCCTGGCGAAGCGTCGTACGACCGGACGGTGTAGTAGCGGGACTGGAACTGCCCTGGCACGACCAGCCCGACCCACTCGTCCGGGACCCCCGTCGAGACGAACCCGGGGACGTGGAGCACCACCCGCACCAGGTGCGGCGAGAGCTCCTCGCGGCTGATCACCTCCGCGTCGTACTGCTCCGCCCTGACACTCACCCGCCAAGGCTAGCCGCGGCTGAGCCGCCGGCCCGATCCGGCCCTGATCATCCCGGGTCAGAACGTCCAGCGCGTGGCGCCGTACGGCTCGACGCACTGCACCGCCTGCGCGGAGGTGGCCTCGATCCGGTGCACGTGCCACGGAGCCGGGCCCGCGGACTGGGCGTTGAACGGCGCCGTCAGGCCCTCACCGGACTCGTCCACCTCCGCTGGCCAGCCGCGGTCGTGGTGGTGCGCCGCGATCCGCGCGAGCTCCTCGCCCAGGACCCGCACCGCCCGACCCTCGACCACGAGGTCGAACTCGCGGACCGACAGGGAGACGGCGCAGCGCGGGTCTCGTGCGAGGTTCCGACCGCGGCGGGTGCCCGGCCCGGTGACGACGTAGAAGTGGTCGTCGAGCCACACCGCCCCGACCGCGTTGACGTGCGGGCCGCCGTCGGCGTTGACGGTCGACACCCAGGTCGAGTGGCGCCCGGGGTCGCCCGGCTGCGACCCCGGCCCCTGGTCGAAGCCGGCGTCGAGCCGGGCGCGCACAGGCTCCCAGTCCATCGTGGGAGCACCGATCGCCGCTGCGAGGTTCTTCGTCTTCATGGCCCTCTCCTTCGGGAGTGCGAGGTGGTCTCACCCTCCCTACGAACAGGGTCGCCGAAGAACGACGCTCAGGCCCCGAACTCGTGGCGCAGCGGGTAGTCCGACACGCCGTCGACGGTCTTGGTCGCGAGCACGTGGTGCAGCTGGATCATGTTGCGCTCGAAGCCGAGCCGCGAGCCGGCCATGTAGAGGCCCCACACCTTGGCGGTGCCGAGCCCGACCTCGGCGACAGCCTCGTCCCAGTGGTCGACGAGGTTCTTGTTCCAGCCCATCAGCGTCTTGGCGTAGTGCAGCCGGAAGTTCTCGTGGTGCTGGACCTCGAGCCCCTCGTTCTCGACGGCGGTGACGATCGTGCCGGAGCCGATCAGCTCGCCGTCGGGGAAGACGTAGCGGTCGATGAACGCCCCGGCGCTGGCCTGGTGCCGGTTCTCGTCGCGGGTGATGCAGTGGTTGAGCATCCGGCCCTGCGGCTTGAGCTTGTCGCGGATGAAGCCGAAGTACGCCGGGTAGTTGCGGACGCCGATGTGTTCGGTGAGCCCGATGGAGCTGACGGCGTCGAAGTCGCCCTCGCGCACGTCGCGGTAGTCGGAGAACCGCACCTCGGCCAGGTCGTCGAGGCCCTGTCGCTTGATCTCCTCCTGCGCCCAGGTGGCCTGCTCGCGCGACAGCGTGACGCCGAGCGCCTTGACGCCGTAGTGCTTGGCCGCGTGCCGCACCATCCCGCCCCAGCCGCAGCCGAGGTCGAGCAGCCGCTGGCCGGGCTTGAGGTCGAGCTTGCGGCAGATGAGGTCGTACTTGTTCTCCTGCGCCTCCTCGAGGGTGGCGTCGGCGGTCGGGAAGACCGCGCACGTGTAGGTCATCGACGGGCCGAGGACGTACTCGTAGAACGTGTTGGAGACGTCGTAGTGGTGGTGGATGGCGTCGGCGTCGCGCGCCTGGGAGTGGCGGCCCCAGCCGACGACGCTGCGCAGGCCCTCGACGCGGTGGCGCCAGGCCGGCAGGTGCTCCTGCGGCGGCGGCTTCGGCGGGTTGAAGTTGGCGATGCCCAGGCTCCGCACCAGGCCGACCATGTCGGGGATGGAGGGCCGGGCGAAGTTCGTCTTGCTGAGGATCAGCGAGAGCAGCGGGTAGGGGTCGCCCGGGTGCGTCCCGTGCAGCTCCAAGTCACCGCTGACGTAGGCGCGGGCCAGGCCCAGGTCACCCGGCGCGGTCAGGATGTACTGCAGCCCGCGCTGGTTGAGGACCTCGAGGCCGTACGGCGACCCCAGGTCGCCCGACTCGCTGCCATCGAAGGCGGTGAGCCGGATCGGCAGCCCCCCATCGAAGAATCCGTTGATCGTGCCTGCGATGTTGTGGGTCACCGCTTCTTCACCGCCTTGTCATAGAGGCTCGTGAGCCTGTCGTCGGGGTCGTACTTCGCCTTCACGGCGGCCAGGTTGGCGCCGTCGTAGAGGTCGTCGAAGGTGTCCTGGTCGTAGAACGCCTCGGAGTAGAGGGACTTGTGGCCGCCGAGCTCGTGGACCCTGGTCTCGATCGCGCGGTTCTTGGGCCCGTTCGTCGCGTCGGGGCCCACGTGGACGGTGCCCCAGAAGCCGACGTTGACGTAGATCTCGCCGGGCTCCAGCGGGTAGGACGGCCACTTCTGCCGCGCCACGAGCGGGCACAGCCACACCGGTCGCATACCGACCTCGTCGTCGAACCACTCGAGGAACGCCGGCAGGTTCTCGACCGGCACCTCGATGTCCTGGACGACGCGCTCGCGCAGCGGGCGACCGGCACGACGGTCGAGCCGGTCGGCGATGGAGAAGCGCCGGTCGAGCCCGAGCAGCTTCATGTAGACGTCGCTGCGGCGGTAGCGGCGCGGCCAGAACCGTCGGATCGTCGGGTTCTGCGCACCGAACGCGCCCGAGCACCAGAACCAGTCGGTGTCCCAGCGCCAGATGTAGTCGTAGATCGTGAGCAGGTCGGTGGTCCGCTCCTGGATCGAGCGGTAGTAGACCTGCTGCCCGGCGTAGTCGCTCGGGGTGTCGCCGCCGGTGGTGTCGGTCCAGGTCGCCAGCGTCAGGTAGTACTCCCCCGGTGCGAACGCGACGCCGTCGAGCCCGTCGACCCGGGTGCCGTCGAAGTGCTGGTCGGCGGTGATCTGGGCGATCGCCGTCGCGAGCCGCTCGGCGTCGTCGAAGCGGACGTGCCGCAGCCGCACGAAGCTCGGCACCTTCTCCAGCTTGATCTTCAGCCGGGTCGCGTAGCCGAGGCTGCCGTAGGAGTTGGGGAACGTCTCGAACAGGTCGTCGCCCGGCTTGGTGGTGACGACGTCGCCCGCACCGGTGAAGACGTCCATCTCCACGACCGACTCGTGCGGCAGCCCGTTGCGGAAGCTGGTCGCCTCGATGCCGAGGCCCGTGACGGCGCCGCCGAGCGTGATCGTGCGCAGCTGCGGGACGACATAGGGCATCAGCCCGTGCGGGAGGGTCGCGTCGACGAGGTCCTCGTAGGTGCACATGCCCTGGACATCGGCGGTCTGCCCGTCGGCGTCGACCTCGATGACGCCGACCAGCCCGCTGACGTCGAGCCCGGGGGCCGTCGACGCCGTCCGCGCGCGGAACAGGTTCGTGGTGCGCTTGGCGAGCCGGACCGGCGCTCCGGCCGGGATGGCGGCGTACGACGACCGCAGCCGTGCCACCGCCTCTTCGTGCTGCCGCCAGGCAAGGGACTGGATGGGGCCGCTCGTCACTCTCGTCAACCTACTCCCTCGGCTTTCCGTCCGGGTCCCGGGTCGGCGGCCGATGGCGTGGGACCCCGTCTCCTCCTCTATCCTCATGGCGCCCCACACACCCCGCCGAGCGAGGAGATGCCGTGTCGACCGCTGCAGAGCGTGACGCGATCGCGACCCTGGCCGAGAAGGCCTGGCCCTACTTCGAGAACAACCAGGTGAAGTGGCGCAGCAAGCCCGTCACCCAGGCGCGGCTCGCACTGGCCATCGAGGCGCTGCTCGAGCACATGCGCGCCAAGAAGTCGGACATCGCGACGATGACCGGGCTGACCGCCTACCGCGAGGAGGACGGCATCCACATCACCGTCGAGCTGGGGACGCTCCCGCTGGAGTGACCAGCGGCCCGCGTCGAGTCACTCCTCGCGGGCGAACGTCTCGTGGTTGCGGATCACCTCGGCGATGATCACCGCGAGGAACTTCTCGGCGAACACCGGGTCGAGCCCGCTCTCCTCGGAGAGCCGGCGCAGCCGCTCGATCTGGACCGCCTCGCGGGCGGGGTCCGCCGGCGGGAAGCCCGCCCGGGCCTTGAGCCGACCGACCTCGGCGGTGCACTTGAAGCGCTCGGCGAGCAGGTGGACCAGTGCCGCGTCGAGGTTGTCGATGCTCGACCGCAGTCGCAGCAGCTCGGCACGGGGATCCTCAGCGTCGTTCACGACCGCCATCCAAACATGCACGGATGACCGACCGACGGCCGGGACCGGTCACTCCTCCTCGTCGTCCTCCAGCCCGAAGCGCTCGTCCTCCTCTTCGTCCTGCTCCGCCGCGTGCGGATAGGCGTCGTCGTCGATCTGCACCGTCGCGCCCTGCTCGAGCACGTCGGCCTCGTCCGCCTCGTCAGGGGCGACCTGGGGCTCGTCCACCGTGCCTGCGCCGTCCATGGCCTGCCGCTGCTCGGCCACGTCGGCCTCGTTCGCGTCGTCGAAGGGATCGGTAGTGCTCATGCCGTGGGGTGCCCGACCCGCAGCGACGACAAACAGGGCGACCGGGCCGGTCGGGTGGCGTCAGGCGGTCCAGTGCGTCGGCCGGGCGAACCCGGGCGGCAGCACGGTCGCGCCGTCGCCGCGGGCGCTGTCGACCTGCATCTGGGTCACGTAGATCGCCTCGCCGAGGTCGGCCCGGGCCAGGTCGGCGTCGCGCAGGTCGACGCCGAGCAGGTCGCACCACGACAGCCGGGCGCCGGACAGGTCGGCGCCGATCAGCACCGAGCCCCGGAGCGTGAGGCCGCGCAGGTCGGCACCGGCGAGCCGGGCACCGCTCAGGTCGCGTCCCGGACCAAGCCCGTCCCGGCGGCGCGGTGGCCGGGTCACGCGGTTGCGGGCTTGCTCGCTGGCGGCCAGCAGCAACGGTCGCGCGGCGGCGTACTCGCCGTCGACGTCGAGCGCCAGGAGCCGGTCGGGGGATGCGTCGCTGAGCGCGCGGACGTGGTCGAACCGCTGCCGGAGGGCGTCCGCGCCGTCGCCGTCGCCGGTGAGCGCGATCGCCCCGTCGAGGTACCAGAGCAGCTCGTGGAGCCGGCGCACGATCGGGAAGACCTGGAACATCCGGGCCCCGTCCGCCGGGTCGTCGCGCCACGACCGGCCGCCGAAGGTGTGGCGCGACACCTTCTGCCCGGCTCCGAAGCAGTCGAACACCGTGCAGCCCTTGAAGCCGCGCTGCCGCAGCTCGCCGTGGATCCCGCAGGCGTCGGCGTCGTCGAGGTGCACGCACGGCTCGCCGGCCGCCTTGTCGACCGGGAAGTCGGCGGAGCGGGCGAACGCCAGCGCGACGCAGCACAGCCCGAAGCAGCGCGCGCAGTCGGCGCCGAGGTCCTCGCGGACGCCGAGCGCGATCCTCGTCGGGGCCGACATGATGGACGCCGCCTAGCTGAGCGTGGTCGTGGCGATGTCGCCCCGGGCGTCGCCCGAGTGCACCGTCACGCCGGAGCCGCCGAAGTCGCGGACGACGGCGAGGTCGGCGTCGCTGACCGTGCTGTCGCCGAGCACGACGACCGCCTGGAGACCGGTGGAGCCGGACGAGACCGCCATGGCGACGCACACGCCGACGGCCGAGACCGAGAGCGAGGGCAGCGAGACGGTGGCCCCGGCGTAGGTGCGGCCGTCCTGGTCGCGTACGGCGGCGCCCTCGGCCGCCCCCGTGCGGGCGCGGGTCGCGCGGGCCAGGGTCACGAGCTTGCCGTCCTCGGCCGACAGGTCAGTCATCCGTCACCTTCATCTCCGGACAGCTCCTTCTCGAGTCGTTCGATCAGCACGGTGCCGATCCGGTTGCGCCGACCGGCGGTCTCCTCGGCGGTGAACCGCAGGCCGTGGGCCTCGACCACGGATCCGGGGATCGGCACGAGGCCCAGGTGCTTGGCCATCAGGCCGCGCACCGAGTCGACGTCCTCCTCCTCGACGTCCACGCCGACGAGCTCGTCGAGGTCGTCGACCTGGAAGCGCGCCGGCACCCGGACGACGCCCTCGTCGACGACCTGCGGCGAGTCGTCCCCGGCGTCGTACTCGTCGGTGATCTCGCCGACGATCTCCTCGAGGACGTCCTCGATGGTGATCAGGCCGGCCGTGCCGCCGTACTCGTCGACGACGATGGCGATGTGCTGGCGGCGCGCCTGCATGTCCTTGAGGAGCTCGTCGACCGGCTTCGAGTCGGGCACCCAGTACGGCGGCCGCATCATCTCGTCGACGCGCTGGGTGAACTCCACGTCGGGTGCCTCGAAGTCCCGCCGCACGATGTCCTTGAGGTAGGCGACGCCGACGACGTTGTCGAGGTTGTCGTCGACGACCGGCATGCGGGAGAACCCGCTGCGTAGGAACAGCGACATGGTCTGGCGCAGGTTCTTGTGCCGCTCGATGTAGATGACGTCGCCGCGGGGGACCATCACCGCCCGGGCCGTGGTGTCGCCGAGCTCGAAGACCGAGTGGATCATCCGGCGCTCGTCGCCCTCGATGAGCGACGACGCCTCGGCCAGGTCGACGAGCTCGCGCAGCTCGGTCTCGGTGTTGAAGGGGCCCTCGCGGAAGCCCTTGCCCGGCGTGAGCGCGTTGCCGACGAGGATGAGCAGTCGCGGCAGCGGCCCGAGGACGCTGGTGATCGCGGTGACCGGCCCGGCGGCGAGCAGCGCGACCCGCTCGTTGTGCTGGCGGCCGAGGGTTCGCGGCGCGACGCCGATGGCGACGAACGAGACCACGAGCATGACGGCGAGTGCGGTGAGGACCGTGGGCCACCAGGCGCCGCCGTAGGCGTCGGAGAGCTCCAGCGCGACCAGCACCGTGGCCGCGACCTCGCAGAGCAGCCGCAGCAGCAGGACGGTGTTGAGGTAGCGGGGCGGGTCGGCGAGCAGGGTCAGGAGCCGCTGGGCGCCGGCCTTGCGCTCCTCGGCGAGCTCCTCGGCCCGCGCGGTGGAGAAGCCGCCGAGCGCGGCGTCGGCGGCGGAGAAGAGGCCGGCGAGGATGACGAGCAGGGCGGCGGTGACGACCAGCCAGAAGTCGGACATCTCGGTGTGTGGTGGGTGCGGGCCGCGGCTACTGGGGCGCCTTGGCCTGCGAGCCCCACTCCTGGAGGATCTCGGCCTGGAGCCCGAACATCTCGCGGTGCTCCTCCGGCTCGGCGTGGTCGTAGCCGAGCAGGTGCAGGATCCCGTGCGTGGTCAGCAGCTCGACCTCGGCGACCGTGCCGTGACCGGCAGCCTCGCCCTGCTTCACCGCGATCGTCGGGGCGATCATGAGGTCGCCGAGGACACCCTCCTCCGGCTCCTCGTCGAGCAGCCCGGGACGCAGCTCGTCCATCGGGAAGGCGAGCACGTCGGTCGGCCCCTCCTTGCCCATCCACTGCTCGTTGAGCTCGGCGATGGTCGCCTCGTCGACGAGCTTGATGCAGAGCTCCGCCATCGGGTGGACCCGCATCCGGTCCATCACGAACCGGGCCAGCTTGGCCAGGTGGTCGACGTCGAGGTCCGCCTCGGACTCGTTGAGGATCTCGATGCTCACGATCGCCTCTCCGGGCTCGGCTGCTGGGCGTCGTAGTCGTCGTAGGCCGCGACGATCTTGCCGACCAGCCGGTGGCGTACGACGTCGTGGCTGGTGAGCCGGTTGAAGCTGATGTCCTCGACCTCGTCGAGGATCCCCTCGACGACCCGCAGGCCGGAGCGGGTGCCGCCGGGCAGGTCGACCTGGGTGATGTCGCCGGTGACGACGATCCTCGAGCCGAAGCCCAGCCGGGTGAGGAACATCTTCATCTGCTCGGGCGTGGTGTTCTGCGCCTCGTCGAGGATGATGAAGGAGTCGTTGAGCGTGCGGCCGCGCATGTAGGCCAGCGGCGCGATCTCGATGGTGCCCGACGCCATCAGCTTGGGGATGAGGTCGGGGTCGAGCATGTCGTGCAGCGCGTCGTAGAGCGGCCGCATGTAGGGGTCGATCTTCTCCGTGAGCGTGCCGGGCAGGAAGCCGAGGCGCTCGCCGGACTCGACGGCCGGGCGGGTCAGGATGATCCGGTTGACCTGCTTCGACTGCAGCGCCTGCACCGCCTTGGCCACCGCCAGGTAGGTCTTGCCGGTACCGGCGGGGCCGATGCCGAACGTGACCGTGTGCTTGTCGATCGCGTCGACGTAGCGCTTCTGGTTGAGCGTCTTCGGACGGATCGAGCGACCGCGGTTGCTCAGGATGTTGAGGGAGAGCACGTCAGCCGGCTTCTCGACCGTGTCAGCGCGGAGCATGCCGATGATCCGCTCGACGGCCTCGGCCGAGAGGCCCTGGCCGGTGCGGATGAGCGTCACCATCTCCTCGAGCAGGCGCTCGATGAGGGCGATCTCGCTGGGCTCGCCGTGCAGCGTGATCCGGTTGCCGCGCACGTGCACGTCGGCGTCGAAGTGAGACTCGATCACCCCCAGGTGCTCGTCGCCCGGCCCGAGGACACTCACCATGTCCACGCTGTTGGGCACCACGACGGTGTGCTTGGTGGTCAGCTGCTGCTGGGGGGTCTCGGTCACGTGAGCTTTCTGGTCGACGGCGGGCGGCACCCATCTCTGGCCGCCCATGCTACGCGTGTAGAACGCACGCGCCCATCGGCTTGTTCCGGGCGAGGTCGCGGCGCCGCTAGACCGGGAGCGCGGTGATGCCGCCGGCGAGCAGGTGCAGGTGCGTGTGGAAGATCGTCTGGCCCGCCTCGGCACCCGTGTTGAAGAGCAGGTTGTAGGCCGGGTAGCCCTCCCGCTCGGCGATGACGGCGGCCGCGGCGACGAGCTCGCCGACGATCGTCGGGTCGGCGGCCACCGAGGCCGCGGCGTTCGGCTGGTGGTCGCGCGGCGCAATCAGTACGTGCAGCGGGGCCTTCGGCGAGATGTCGCGGAAGGCGACCAGACGGTCGTCCTGGTGGACGATTTCGCCGGGGATCTCGCCGGCGACGATCTTGCAAAACAGGCAGTTCGCGTCCGTGGCCACGCGCCCGATGGTGTCACACTGGTCCCATGCGAAACAGCCCCGTGCTCGGAAACAGCACCCTGCTCCGCCGTACGTCGCTCCTCGCCGCTGCCGCCCTGACGACGCTCGCCCTCGCGGCGTGCGGCAGCGACGACCTGACGAACGTCGCCGACGACCCGGCCGCGGACCCGACGACCGCGGCGCCGACGACGAGCGCACCGACGGAGCCCACCGAGACACCGACCACGACCACCTCGGCGCCGGCCGAGTCGTCCTCCCCCATCTCCGCGGACACCCTCATCACGCTGGACGCGCCCGCTGACGGCGCGACCGTGTCGGGGTCCTTCGACGCGAGCGGGACGGCGAACTCCCCCGAGGCCAACGTGCCCTGGCGCATCCTCGACGGCAGCGGCAAGAAGGTGCTGCACGGCCACTTCACCGCCGAGGGCTGGATGGACAAGCTCTACCCGTACGCCGGCACGGTGAACGTGTCGAAGCTCCCGGCCGGCTCCTACACGTTCGAGGTCGCCGTCGACGACCCGTCGGGCGGTGAGGGCAAGCCGCCCCAGAAGGTGGACCGCGCCATCACCGTCCAGTGATGATGCGGCGGTGAAGCTGACCCGTCGCGCCCTCAACCGGACGCTGCTGCACCGCCAGCAGCTCCTCGAGCGCACCACCGGCTCCCCCTCGGCACTCGTCACGCGGCTCGTCGGGCTCCAGGCGCAGGAGTCGCTGCCGCCGTACCTCTCACTCGCGGCGCGGCTCGACGACCTGGACCCGCTCGAGGTGTCGCAGGCGCTCGCGGAGCGTCGGCTCGTCCGGATCGGCTGCCTGCGCGGCACCATCCACCTGGTCGAGCCCGACGACGCCGTCACGCTCCGGCCGTGGACCGAGCCGGTGCGCGAGCGGGAGATGAAGGCGTCGCAGGTCGTGCGGCCGGCGCTCGGCCTCGATCGGGAGCGGTTCGTGGCCGAGCTCGGCGAGGTCCTCGCCGACGGCCCATTGGGCCAGCCGGAGATCTGCGCGCGCCTGGCGCAGCGCCATCCCGACGTACCGCCGACGGCGCTGGGGCAGCTGGCCCGCGTCCTCGCGCCGCTCGCCCAGTTGCCCCCGCGCGGGTGCTGGAAGGCGTCGGGCGGCGTCGTCTACGACTACGTCGACCGCTGGACCGGCCGTCCGCTGGCGGAGCCGGACGTGCAGGAGATCGTCCGCCGCTACCTGGCCGCGTTCGGCCCGGCGTCGGCCGCCGACGTGACGACCTGGTCAGGGGTGACCAGGCTCGGACCGGTGGTCGCTGCGATGGACGACCTCGTGCGGCACACCGACGAGTCCGGCCGCGTGCTCTTCGACATCCCGGACGGCCCGCTCGCCGATGAGGACGCGCCCGCGCCCGTCCGACTGCTCGGCACCTACGACAACGTCTGGCTCTCCCACGCCGCCCGGGACCGGGTGACAGAGCCCGAGAAGCGTCGGGCGTGGATGGGCGTGAACGGCGGGGTGGCCAACGTCATCCTCGTCGACGGCTGGCTCGAGGGGCTGTGGCGCATCGAGGACGGCCGGGTGTCGGACGTCTCGCTGCTCAGGTCGCTCACCGCGGGCGAGCGGGCGGGGCTGGACGAGGAGATCAGCCGCTTGGAGACGCTCCTCGCGCGCTAGCCCCATCTCGCCGGGGAGCGGCGGCGCTCGACCGGCGTGGGGGTCGGCTGCACGAGGTGTTCCACGGGCAGCAGGAACCAGTGCCCGCTGACGCACATGATCTTGGCGTGCTCGATCGGGCCGTCGGTGCTCTCCATGACGTCGCGCCACTGCACCTCGGCCAACGCACCACAGTCGGGGCAGAGCGTCGTGTCCATGTCGTTCCTCCGTCGATCCGGGCTTTCGGTTGAGGAGCCCTGCACACGGTCGGGTGATACGCAACGACCCCGCCCGACCGGGGTACCGGCCCTCCATGACCACGACTCCGCTCGAGCCCGGCGCCGATCCCGACCTCTCGCCCGACGCCCCGGACCCGGTCGCGCCCGGTATCCCCGAGGAGCCCGACCCCCGAGTCGACCCGGAGGAGTCCGGCTACCGGGCGGCGGCCGCCTGACAGGTCCATCGCTCCCCCGCCGCGCGTGGTGGTCGACCATCGCTCGGTGCTCCGCCGGTTCGCCCCTGCCCAGACGTAGGGCGTGTGCCGCGCATCGACGGTCGCCCGCGGAGCGGAGGGAGACCGCGTCTGTCCCACCGTCGCCGGCCGCAGCCCGGACACCGGGTCGAGGGCCGGTCCGGCGCCCGAGTCGAGAGTTCCCCGTGCCGTTCCGGTCACGTTCAGCAGCCACGCGGAGCCTCAGCCGTGTTCCGCCCTCCCGGGGCGGGTCGTGAAGGAGACCGCGATGAACACCCACGACGGCGCCCTTCTCGGAACGTCGATCGCCGCAGCCGCGCTCACCACCACGCTCACCACCACGCTCACCACCACGCTCACCGCCACGCTCACCACCACGCGGGCCTCGGCGCACCAGCTCTCGGACGGCTGCTCGGCCACTCCGTCGAGCACGACCTACGACCCCATCGACGCGATCACCTACCGCAAGGAGCAGATGTCGCTCGCCCGGACCCGCGGCCTGCTCGACTGACCCCGGACGCCCCGGGGAATGTCGCGGCGTCCGCCGCACTTTCGCCCGTATGGACCTGGAGATCCACCCACTCCTGCGCGGGCGGTTCAGTCCCCTGCAGTTCGACGCCGACCACGCCCTGGCGGACTGCGACGTCGACCAGCTGCTCGAGGCGGCCCGCTGGGCGCCGTCGGCGGGCAACTCGCAGCCGTGGGCGTTCGTCATCGCCCGCCGCGGTGGGCCCGACCACGACGCGCTCGTGCGTCGGCTCGCGCCCAGCGCCCGCCGGTGGGCGCCCGACGCGAGCGCCCTGGTCGTGAACGTCGCCCACCGGCACATCGGCGACAGCGGGCTGCTCTACTCGGAGTTCGCGGACTACGACCTCGGTCAGGCCGTCGCCCACTTCACGCTCCAAGCCGCCGCGATGGGCCTGGCCTGCCGACAGTTCCGCGCCTTCGACGCCGACGGGCTCACCACCGACCTCCGCCTCGCCATCGGGTGGGAGGTCCTCACCATGACGGCCGTCGGTCGCGCTGCCGGAGGTACGCCGCCGGAGCGGACGAGACGGAGCCTGGACGACCTCACCACCGCGCAGCGGGAGGCCGACGCTCGGTAGGGACGGGGTCAGGCGGCGTGGATGCGTCGGATGAGGTCGAGGTCGTCGTCGGTGAGGTGGTGGGTGCCGGTGTGGTTGACGAGTCGGTGGAGCCCGCGGGGGGTGGTCCACAGGTAGGTGCCGGGTGCGAGTTGTCGGACCTGGTAGCCGAGGTGGGTCTTGGCGCGGTGGTTGTGTCGGGTCAGCGGGGCGTCGTTGTGGTCTCCGGTCTGGCCGGGTGGTCCGAGGGGGTCGTAGGGCACGGCGTGGTCGTGGTCGACCCGGCTGGCCTCGGTGCCGGTGGCGTGGGGGAAGGCGGGGACCAGAGTGCGGAGCAGGGTGCGCTGTTTGACGGCCTCGGGGTGCTCGTAGCCGTTCACGCTGGCGCCGGTGTTGAGGTCGATGACCGGTGTGAGGTCGACGTGGGCGTGGCGGAGGAGGTGGCGGACCTGGTCGAGCAGCAGCGGCCCGAGGGTGGTGGAGCGGGCGACCCCGCTCGCGCCGTGGAGGGCGGACTGGTGCAGGTGCACGAACAGCACCGCCCGCCTGCGGTGACCCTGCCGGCTCTGACGGTTCTGCTGCTGGTCGTCGGCCTGGGTGTCGAGGAGGCCGAGGAGGTCGGCGAGGTCGTGGGGGCGGGCCAGCCAGCCGAACGCGGCGGCCCGCAACTCGTCGCGCGTCGGGGTGGGTCCGAGCTCGGGGTGGTGGGTGGCACGCCGGTCGGGATCGGTGGCGAGGAGGTCGGCGACGCGTTGGAGGGTGGCGTCGAGCCAGACCGCGTCGGCGGCCTCGATCCGGGCGAAGACGTCGCGGAGCCCGGCCGGGGCGTCGTGCCGGGTCCCGGTCACCCACGCCCCCTTCAACAACCGGGCGTCGGCGAGTTCGGTGGCGCGGGCGGCTGTGTCGGCCTCGATGATCTTGGCCTCGGCCAGCTCGAGCAGCCGCCCGTGGCTGAGGCCGACGGCCTCGGCCACCGCCACGTCGACGAGGGCGACCGCGTCACGGTCGAGACGGCGGGACAGGGAGGCGATCTTGCGGGCCACCCAGGGCTCGACCCGCAGCCCCTGGACCGCCACCCACAGCCGCGGGAGCCGGTGGCGCAGGTCGAGCAGGTCGGCGAGCAGGGACCGGGTGGCGTGGACGTGTTCGCTGCGCGCCACAGCGAGCTCTTCGAGGCACAGGTCCCGCACCAGTGGGGTGCCGAGGCCGCCGAGCCGGACCAGCCGGTCCCCACCCTCGACCTCCACCGCGGGTGGCTCGCCGTGCAGGTCGGCCCAGGCCAGGGCGAGGTCGTACTCCTCCAGCATCGCCTGCCGGCGGTCCTTCAGCGCCCACTCGGCACGCGCCAGCACGTCGGCCGGGACGTAGTCGAACGAGAGCGAAGGTTGGCGACGCGCCCACGCTTCCGCGGGCGTCCCGAGGACTGCACCGCCGTGCATGAACCAGAGAAGGAGAGTCACCTCTGGCGGACTGTTCGCGCCGTTCCTACAGTCGGCGTCATGGAGCCGATCCGAAGCGTCGTCGTGTTCGACGCCGCCGACCTCCACGCTGAGAGCGCCTTCTGGGCTGGAATGCTCGACGGCCACGTCTTCGACGACGAGACGTTCCACAGCGTCATCGATGCGGCCGGTGAGTGGAGGATCGGCGTTCAGCTGGCACCCGGACACGTTCCTCCGGACTGGCCGGACGGCGCCCCCCAGCAGGTGCACATGGACCTCCATGTCGAGGACCCGAGGCGCGCGCACGAACAGGCGATGAGCCTCGGCGCCCGCCTGCTCCGCGCCGATGACCTCGAGGGCGACGAGGGGCACCAGGTGTACGCCGACCCGGCCGGTCACCCGTTCTGCATCGGGTGGGGACAGCCGTCGCGCGCAACCCTGGCAGCGTTCGTCCGGGAGAGGTGGGGATAGGACCGCTTCGTTTTCTCCCGGAGCGAGCTTGGCCCGCAGACAAGCCGCCCGGTCGTCCGAAGGCTCAGCTCCAGCGGGAAGTACGAGAGAGCAGCGCGGAGACGGCAGCCAGTCCGGCGGTCGAGGTCCGGAGCACCTCAGCCCCGAGCCGCACGGTCACGGCACCCGCGGCCTCGAACCCCGCCACCTCCTCCGGCGACAGACCGCCCTCGGGCCCGACCACGACCAGCACCTCGCCGGCGTCGGGAAGGTTCACGGCGCCGAGTGGCGAGGACGCCTCCTCGTGCAGCACCACGGCGACGTCGGCCGCCGACACCAGGGCCGTGACGTCGGCCGTCACCGCGAGCGGCGCGACCGACGGGAACCACGATCGGCGCGCCTGCTTCGCGGCCTCGCGGGCCGTCGAGCGCCATCGGGCGAGTGACTTCTCGGCCCTTTCGCCCTTCCACACGGCCACCGACCGAGAGGCGGCCCACGGCACGATCGTCGCGACGCCGATCTCGGTGAGCACCTCGACCGCCAGCTCGCCGCGGTCGCCCTTCGGCAGCGCCTGCACCACGGTGAAGGAGGGCGTCGGCGCAGGATCGGACGACACCGACTCGACCGTCACGGAGAAGACGCGCTTCCCCGTCGAGGACACCGACCCGACGACCGACTGACCGGCCCCGTCGGTGAGCACGACCGACTCCCCCACCCGCAGCCGTCGTACGGCGACGGCGTGGTGCGCCTCGTCGCCGTCCACCGTGACCTCGGCCCCGGCGGACGCACCCGTCAACGACGGCACGACGTGGACGGGCAGCGACATCAGTGCCCGTTGAACGCGTCGCGCAGCCGGCCGAACATGCCCCGGGAGGCGGCACGGAGCTGGCCGGTCGGGTGCTGCTCCCCGCGCAGGGACGCCAGCTGGTTGAGCAGCTCCTCCTGGGCGGGGTCGAGCGCGGTCGGCGTCTCGACGATGATGGTCACGACGAGATCGCCGCGGCCGCCGCGCAGACCGGGGACGCCGTAGGCACGGATGGTCTGGTCGGTGCCCGACTGCGTCCCGGGCTTGACCTCGAGCTCGAAGGACGTGACCAGATCGGGCGAGGACGTCTCGGAGGCCAGGTCGGCCTCGAGGGTCGGGAGCGTCAGCACCGTGCCGAGCGCCGCGGCGGTCATCGGCACCGTGACGGTGCAGTGCAGGTCGTTGCCCTGGCGGGTGAAGACCTGGTGCCGGGCGACCTGGATCTCGACGTAGAGGTCGCCGGCGGGGCCACCGCCCGGGCCGACCTCGCCCTGGCCGGCGAGCTGGACGCGGGTGCCGTTGTCGACGCCGGCGGGGATCTTCACGGTCAGGGTGCGGCGGGTGCGGACCCGGCCGTCGCCGCTGCACTCGCGGCAGGGCTCGGGGATGATCGTGCCGAAGCCGCGGCAAGCCGCGCACGGGCGCAGCGTGCGGATCTCGCCGAGGAACGAGCGCTGCACGTGCGCGACCTCGCCGGCGCCGCCACACGTCTCGCAGGTGACCGGCTTCGTGCCGGGGGCGGCCCCGTCGCCGTGACAGGTCTCGCAGGTGACGGCCGTGTCGACCTTCAGCTCGCGGGTGACACCGAACGCCGCCTCGGCGAGGTCGATGTCGAGCCGGATCAGCGCGTCCTGGCCGCGGCGTACGCGGGGACGCGGCCCGCGTCCGGCCGCCGCGCCGCCCTGGCCGCCGAAGAAGGCGTCCATGATGTCGGTGAAGGAGAAGCCGGCACCGGCGCCGAAGCCGCCGGCGAACGGGTCGCCGCCGCGGTCGTACGCCGCGCGCTTCTGCGGGTCCGAGAGGATCTCGTAGGCGTGCGAGACCTCCTTGAACCTCTCCTGGGCGACCGGGTCGGGGTTGACGTCGGGGTGGTACTCCCGGGCCAGCTTCCGGTAGGCCTTCTTGATGGTCGCGTCGTCGGCGTCACGGTCGACGCCGAGGAGCTCGTAGGGGTCCAACGCTTCGTTCTCTTCCTTGGTTTTCAGGCCTCGTCGAGGATGCGCGAGACATAACGCGCCACCGCTCGCACTGCTGCCATCGTGCCTGGGTAGTCCATACGGGTGGGTCCGACGACGCCGAGAGTGGCCAGCGCCTCGTCACCCGGGCCGTAGCCGGTCGTGACGACGCTGGTCGAGGACAGCTCCTCGTAGGGTCCCTCCGCGCCGATGCGGACGGTGACGAGTCCGCCCGAGGTCGCCTCGCCGATGAGCTTGAGCAGCACGACGTGCTCCTCGAGCGCCTCGAGCAGCGGACGGACGGAGGTGTCGAAGCTGTCGCCGTAGCGGGCCAGGTTGGAGGCGCCCGCGACCGCGATCCGCTCGTCGGAGCGGTGGTCGGACATCGCGTCGACGAGGGTGTCGACGATCGGTGCCGCGGCCTTGTCGTGCGGGACGACCTGCTCCGGCAGCGCCCGCAGCGCGGCGGCCGCGTCGGCGATCACCTGGCCGACGGCGGCCCGGTTGACCCGGTTGCGCAGCTCGGACAGCGCGTCCTCGTCGACGGCGACCGGCAGCTCGACGAGACGCTGCTCGACCCGGCCGGTCGAGAGGATGAGCACGACGAGGAGCCGGCTGGGCGCGAGCGCGACGAGCTCGACGTGCCGCACCGTCGACCGGGCGAGGATCGGGTACTGCACGACCGCGACCTGCCGGGTGAGCTGCGACAACAGGCGCGTCGAGCGCTGGACGACGTCGTCGAGGTCGACGGCGCCGTCGAGGAAGCTGGCGATCGCGCGCCGCTCGGCCTGGCTCATCGGCTTGAGGGTCGAGAGCTTGTCGACGAAGAGGCGGTAGCCCTTGTCGGTCGGCACCCGACCGGCGCTCGTGTGCGGCTGGGTGATGTAGCCCTCCTCCTCGAGGACGGCCATGTCGTTGCGCACGGTCGCGGACGAGACACCCAGGCCGTGTCGCTCGACGAGCGCCTTGGAGCCGACCGGCTCCTCGGTGGACACGTAGTCCTCGACGATCGCCCGGAGCACCGCGAGCCTGCGGTCGTTCTGCATGCGGCACCTCCTGCGCGTCCTGGCACTCACCCGAGTGGAGTGCCAATCCTACAAGGCGGTCAGCGGATCGCTGCTGCCACGACACCCCTTCCGGTGCGACCGCGCCGGGACGTGGGCACCGCCCTCACCTCCCGACGGGTCGCCCGGACCGCCGAGGAGCTCGGCGATCTCCTCCGCAGCGAGCCCCGCCCCGGCATCTGCTGACGCACCCGGCCGCAGGTCCTACGCTGCTGCGGTGACCGACACCGGCTTCCAGGAGATCGCCGACCGCATCTGGCTGGCGCGCTACGAGTGGTGGGACGTCAACATCACCCTGATCGCCGGCTCGTCCGGGCTCGTCGTGGTCGACACCCACGCCTCGGCCGTGGCGGCACGCCAGGTCGTCGACGACGTACGCCGGCTCGGGGTCGGCCCTGTGACACGGATCGTCAACACCCACGAGCACTTCGACCACACCTTCGGCAACGCCGAGCTGCGGACGGCGTACGGCGACGTGCCGATCCACGCGACCGAGACCGCCGCCGCCAACACCGTGCGGTCCGGCGAGCGCGCCAAGGGCCGCTACGCCGCCGACCCGGCAGACCCGCGGGCCGCGGAGATCCTGGAGACGGAGGTCATGGCCGCCGACACGACGTTCGCCAGCGTCGCGGCGATCGACCTGGGTGACCGTCTCGTCGAGCTGGCGCACCCGGGCCGCGGGCACACCGCCGGCGACCTGGTCGTCCGCGTGCCCGACGCGGACGTGGTCCTCGCAGGCGACCTGCTGGAGGAGTCGGGACCCCCGGTCTACGGCGACGACTCCTTCCCGCTCGACTGGCCGACCACCGTCGACGTCGTGCTGGGCATGCTCACCCCGTCGTCGGTCGTGGTGCCGGGTCACGGCCTGCCCGTCGACCGCGCCTGGGTCGAGCAGCAGCGCAACGACCTGGCCTGGGTGACGTCGAACGTCCGCGAGCTGGCCGGCCGTGGCGTGCCGCTCGAGGAGGCGGCCGGCGCGACCGAGTGGCCCTGGCCCACGGACGGCTGGCGCTTCCGAGGAGCGATCGCCCGCGGCTACGCGCAGCTGCCCCGGGCCGCCCGAGGTCTGCCGCTCGCCTGACCCGCGTGTTGCTGCTGGGAGCCGAGTGGCTGCTGGGACAATGTTCCGCATGGCAGATCGCTACGGCACCGACGTCCTCTCCACCGACTGGCGCGCCCCCAAGCGCGGCCGCGCCGTGGAGGCGCCCGCGGAGATCGGCGCCGTCGTCGAGGAGGTCACCACCGACTGGTGCGGCGAGATCGTCGCGGTCGACCGCGACCTCGGCACGCTCACCCTGGAGGACCGGCGCAAGCGTCGCCGGTCGTTCCCCCTGGGACCGGGCTTCCTGCTCGACGGCAAGCCGGTCATCCTGACCGCGCCCGTGCGGCAGGCCGCGCCGACCGGCCCGAAGCGGACGGCCTCGGGCTCGATCGCCGTCCCGAACGCGCCCGCGCGCGTCGCCCGGGCCAGCCGCATCTTCGTCGAGGGACGACACGACGCCGAGCTCGTCGAGAAGGTCTGGGGTGACGACCTGCGTGTCGAGGGTGTCGTGGTCGAGTACCTCGGCGGCGTCGACGACCTGGCCGACCACCTGGTCGGGTTCAAGCCGGGGCCGCAGCGCCGGGTCGGCGTACTCGTCGACCACCTGGTGCGCGGCTCCAAGGAGAGCCGGATCGCGGATGCGATCCGTCGCGGTCCGCACGGGTCGAGCGTGCACATCGTCGGGCACCCGTTCATCGACATCTGGCAGGCGGTGAAGCCCGCGCGGCTCGGGCTCAAGCAGTGGCCGACGATCCCGCGCTCCATCGAGTGGAAGAAGGGTGTCTGCCAGCACCTCGGCTGGCCCCACCGCGACCGGGCCGACATCGCCCGCGCCTGGCAGCACATCCTCTCGAAGGTGAAGTCCTACGACGACCTGGAGCCCGCCCTCCTCGGCCGGGTCGAGGAGCTCATCGACTTCGTGACCATCGACGGTCAGTAGGGCCGGCGGTCCTCGTTGGGCATGATGATCCACAGCAGGATGTAGGCGAGGACCTGCGGGCCGGGCAGGAAGATCGACAGCACGGCGATCACGCGGACCAGGGTCGGGTCCCAGCCGAAACGGTAGGCGATGCCGGCACAGACGCCGGCGATCATGCGGCCGTTGCGGGGGCGGTAGAGGGTTGTTGCGCTCATGTCACCGACGGTAGGCCGGTTCGAGCGCGCACTCCATCGGGATCGACCCTGGAGCTGTCCCTGACCGGCCCCTGGATCAGGCGAGCAGGTCCCTGACGACGCCGTCGGCGAGCAGCCGGCCCTGCTGCGTCAGCACCAGCTGGTCGCCGTCGATCACGAGCAGCCCACGCTCGGCGAGGCTCGGGGCCACCGCCCGACCGGCCTCGTCGAGGGCGTCGAGCGGGAGGCCGGTGTCGAGCCGCAGCTCGAGCAGGACGCGCTCCACGTGCCGGTCCTCGGCGCCGAGGACCTCGCGCGCGTGTGCCGGGCTGGCCCCGGCGGCCATCCGGTCGGCGTAGGCCACGGGGTGCTTGACGTTCCACCAACGCACGCCGCCGACGTGGCTGTGCGCGCCGGGACCGACGCCCCACCAGTCGGCGCCGGTCCAGTAGAGCAGGTTGTGACGGCATCGGCTCGACGCGTCGCGCGCCCAGTTGGAGACCTCGTACCACTCCAGCCCCGCCTTGCGGAGCCGCTCGTCGACGAGGAGGTACTTGTCGGCCAGGTCGTCCTCGTCGGGCATCGGGAGCTCGCCGCGCTTCACCCGACGGGCCAACGCGGTGCCGTCCTCCACGATCAGCGAGTACGCCGACAGGTGGTCCGGCTCGCAGGCGAGGGCCGCCTCGACGCTGACCTCCCAGTCGGCCAGGGACTCCCCCGGCGTGCCGTAGATGAGGTCCAGGGAGATCTGCTCGAACCCGGCCTCCCGCGCCCACCGCACCACGTCCGGCACGCGCAGCGGGTCGTGGGTGCGGTCGAGCGTGTCGAGCACGTGCGGCACGGCGCTCTGCATGCCGAAGGACAGCCGGTTGATCCCGCCCTCGCGCAGCCGCTGCAGCGACTCGGGGGTGACGCTGTCGGGGTTCGCCTCGGTCGTCACCTCGGCGCCCGGGGCGAGGCCGAACTCGTCGCGGATCGCGCCGACGACCTTCGTGAGGTCACCCGGGTCGAGCAGCGTGGGCGTGCCGCCGCCGAAGAACACCGTCTCCACGGGGACGTCGCGGTCACCGAGCACACGACGGGCCAGCCGGACCTCGGCGATCGCCGCCTCGGCGTACGTCTGCCGACTCGCGCCGGGGTGGCCGCCGACCGGTCCCAGCTCGAGCGCGGTGTAGGTGTTGAAGTCGCAGTAGCCGCAGCGCACCGTGCAGAACGGCACGTGGACGTAGAACCCGAGGGGCCGCGTCCCGAGCCCCTCGAGGGCGCTCGCCGGGAGGCTGCCGTCGGTCGGGACGGGGTCGCCGTCGGGCAGCGCGGAAGGCATGCCTCCAGTATCCGGCCCGGCCGGTCAGCCGCTGAATCGGTGCGCGAGCCGCGGGTGCTCGCTGGTCGGGACCGCGGTCAGGGCCAGCGCGGTCACGGGGTCGGCGCCGGTGATCTCGAGCCTCCACCAGGTCGTCCCGGCCCGTACGGCGAACGTGGCACTCGCGTCGCCGTCGCCGGCGAGGACGCCGGCGATCGTCGGTGTGCCGCCCAGCCCGTGGGCGACGGCGGCGGCCCTGCGGAAGGCGTCGGTGTCGAGGTCGTCGCCGAGGACGAGCTCACCGACGTCGCCGGCCAGCGCCCGGGTGGCGGCGGAGGTCAGCGCGTCGGGCGCGTGCGGGACGGCGGTGACCTTGAGCGACTGCACGGCCCGCTGCCGCGTGGGCGCGACCTTGATCTCGAGGTCGTAGCGTCCGCGCTCGGCCGGCACCGACCACGCGGCGGCCCCGAGCCCGTCGGCGTACGGCTCGGCGGCCGGAGCGGTGGGCGCACCCACGAGCCCACGTGCCGCCGCGAGCTGCTCGAGCCGCTCGGGCTCGGGCACGTCGAGCGGGACGTTGGCGGAGAACAGGTCGTCGGTGAACGGCTCGGCGGTCGAGCCGACCTTCGCGGTGACCGCCGCGACGATCTCCGGGCTCGCGACGGGCGGCAGGGCCGAGGTCCGCTCGTCCGCGACGAGGGCGCGCAGCGCGTCGCGGCACGCCGCCCCTGGCGCTGCGTAGGTGCCGTTGGCCAGCCCGACGACGCCGAGCCCCGTCTCCGGGTGCCACCGCATGTGGGAGCCGTAACCCGGATAGCCGCCGGCGTGGTGCACGACGTCGCCGTGGTCGCTGTGGTGCTCGACGAACAGGCCGAAGCCGTAGCCGGCCGCGGTCGCGGCGAGGGCAGCGCCTCCGACCGGCACGTCGACCGAGGCCGCACCGGAGACGCCGATGAACCGCTGCAGCTGCTGCATCTCCCGTCGGCTCGCGGCGCTCAGCGGGTGCGGGGCATCCGGCCGGCGGAAGGCGTCGGTGAACCCGCCCACCCAGCGAGCCAGGTCGGTCAGGGTGCTGTGCAGGCCGCCCATCGCCGAGAACGTGCCGGGCAGCACCTCGGGCTCGACGGTCCACTCGTCGCCCCTGCGGTGGTGCCCGACCACGAGATCGGGGCCGACCTCGCGGACGTCGTACCGGGTCGCGGCCATGCCGAGCGGGCCGGTGACCGCCTCGAGCACGAACCGCCGGTAGCCGCCGTCGCCGCCCGTGAGGGAGTCGACGACCCGGCCGAGGATCGCGTAGCCGAGGTTGCTGTACTCGAACCGGGTGCCGGGCACGGCGCCGACGGTGAAGCCGCCCGCGAGGAGCTGGCCGAGCTCAGCGGCGGTCTGCGACTCGTTGCGGTCACCCCACGGGTCGTCCGTGAGCAGGCCACCGCTCATCGTGAGCAGGTGCCGGATCGTCAGGTCCGGCGCGTCCGGGGCGAGGCGGAAGCCCTCGAGCTCCGGGACGTACGCCGACACCGGGTCGTCGAGCCGGAGCGCCCCGCGGTCCCGGAGGAGCAGCACGGCGGTCGCGGTGAACGACTTCGTCATCGACGCGATCCGATGCACGCTGCTGACGGCCGGCGGGGTCTCCGCCCCCCACGTCGTCGTCCCGAGCCCGTGGGCGTGGAGGACCTCACCGTCGCGGACGACCGCGTAGACGAGTCCCGGCGAGCGGCCCTGGGCGAACTCGGTGGCGAAGATGTCGTCGACGGCGCTGAGGTCGAGGGTCACCCGCCCATCCTGCCGGGACTCAGCGGAAGTCGCGCGAGCGGTGCCGGGCCTGCAGCGCCTGATCGGCGCTCGGAGCGACCTCGCCGAGCGGGGCGAGCCGGTCGGCGGCGAGGTTGGTGACGCCGTCGCTGCGCTCGAGGATGCCGCGGACCAGCATCGCCGAGGACGAGACCGCGATCTTGCGGTGACGCCGCCACAGCCCCTCCGTGCAGATGACGTTGAGCATCCCGGTCTCGTCCTCGAGGTTGAGGAACGTGACCCCGCCGGCGGTGCCGGGACGCTGCCGGTGGGTGACCAGCCCCGCGACAGTGACCCGGCGGCCGCCCTCGATCCCGGCCAGGTCCTTGATCGAGAGCACGCCGCTGCCGAACAGCTGGGCGCGCAGGTGCCCGAACGGGTGACCGTCGGGCGTCATCCCGGTCGCCCACAGGTCGGCCAGGGTCAGCTCGACCTCGTCGAGCTCGGGCAGCGGCGGCGCCTCGATCACCGGCGCCGTGCCGGGTAGCTGGTCGGCGGACTCGGTCCACCCCGCCACCCAGAGCGCCTCGCGGCGGCTCAGACCGTCCACGGCGCCGGCCGTGGCCAGCGCCTCCAGCTGCTCGCTGGTCAGCGCCGCACGCCGGGACAGGTCGGCCAGGTCGGCGAACGGCCGTTCGTCGCGCGCGGCGACGATCCGCGCGGCGGTCTCCTTGCCGATGCCGCGGACCGAGTCGAGCCCCAGCCGCACCGCGAACGCCGCGTCCCGCCGGTGGCCGGGCGTCGGGTCGGGCGTGCCCGGCACCCACTCGGTCCGGTCGGGATGGTCGCGGAGGCAGGCGTCGCTGGTCTCGATACGCCCTCGCCTGGCGGCTCGGGCTACTCGACCAGCGAGAGACTCGTAGCGAGCGCCAGCGAGAGACTCGTGGGTCGAGTAGCGAGCGCCAGCGAGCGTATCGAGACCATCGAGCGGTTCGAGGTCCGACATCGCTTTCGACCGGAGCAGGTCGGGCCGGCGTACCTCCACCCCGTGCCGGCGGGCGTCCTGGACCAGCGACTGCGGTGAGTAGAACCCCATCGGCTGCGCCCGCAGCAGCCCGGCCAGGAACGCGCCCGGGTAGTGCAGCTTGAACCACGAGCTGGCGTAGACGAGCTTCGCGAAGGACAGCGCGTGCGACTCGGCGAAGCCGAAGCTCGCGAAGGAGAGGATCTGGACGTACGTCGCGTGGGCGACGTCCTCCGGCATCCCCTTGTCCCGCATGCCGGTGACCAGGCGCTCCTTGAGCGACTCGATCCGCTCGACCCCCCGCTTGGAGCCCATGGCGCGGCGCAGCAGGTCGGCGTCGTCGACCGAGAAGTCGCCGAGCACCCGCCCCATCTCCATCAGCTGCTCCTGGAACAGCGGCACGCCGAGGGTCCGCTCGAGCACCGGGATGAGCAGGGGGTGGGCGTACTCCACCGGGTCGCGGCCGGTGGCCCGGCGGACGTAGGGATGCACCGCGCCACCCTGGATCGGGCCGGGCCTGATGAGCGCGATCTCGATGGCGAGGTCATAGAACGAGCGCGGCTGGAGCCGGGGCAGCGTCCCGATCTGCGCCCGCGACTCCACCTGGAAGACCCCGATGGAGTCGGCCCGGCAGAGCATGTCGTAGACGGCCGGCTCCTCCTTGGGGATGGTGGCCAGCTCCCAGTGCTCGCCGAGGCGCTCGTCGACGATCCGCATCAGGTGGTCGAGGGCGGCGAGCATCCCGAGCCCGAGCAGGTCGAACTTCACCAGCCCCATGAACTCGCAGGCGTCCTTGTCCCACTGCAGGACGGTCCGCTTCTCCATCCGCGCGCGCTCGATCGGGCAGACCTCGCCGATCGGCCGCTCGGTGAGGATCATCCCGCCGGAGTGGATGCCGAGGTGGCGCGGCGCCCCGTGGAACTCGCGGGCCAGCGCGAGCACCGGCTCGGGGATCCCCGCGTCATCCGGCGCCTCGACGGCGGTCCAGCTCGACACGTGCTTGGACCACGCGTCCTGCTGCCCCGGCGAGTGCCCGAGCGCCTTGGCGGCGTCACGCACCGCCATCTTGGGCCGGTAGCCGATGACGTTGGCGACCTGGGCGGCGTTGTGCCGGCCGTAGGTGTCGTAGACCCACTGGATCACCTCCTCGCGCCGGTCGGAGTCGAAGTCGACGTCGATGTCGGGCTCCTCCTCGCGGTGCTCGGAGATGAACCGCTCGAACGGCAGCCGGTAGAACACCGGGTCGATCGCGGTGATCCCGAGCGCGTAGCAGATGGCGCTGGCGGCCGCGCTCCCCCGGCCCTGGCAGAGGATCCCCTGGCTGCGCGCGAAGGCGACGATGTCGTGGACGATCACGAAGTAGCCGGGGAAGTTCTTGCGGATCACCACCTCGAGCTCGTGGTCCACGCGGGCTCGGGCACGCCGCACGAACTCCGGGTCGTCGGCGTACGCCGCGGCGTACCGCTCCGCGAAGCCCTCCTCGACCAGGTGCCGCAGCCAGCTGGCGGCGTCGTGCTCCGCGGGGATGCCGCGGCTGGGCAGCTCGGGCTTGGCGGTGCGCAGGTCGAAGGCGCACTCGTCGGCCAGGGTCACGCTGCGCGCCACCGCGCCCGGGTAGCGGGCGAACCGGGCCGCCATCTCGTCGCCGGTGCACAGGTGGGCGGCGCCGGCGGGCAGCCAGCCGGCCATCTCGGACAGGCTGCGCCGGGCACGGACCGCCGCCATCGCGTCGGCCAGCCGGTGTCGCTCCGGGGTGGCGTAGTGGACGTTGTTGGTCGCGACCGTCGGGAGGCCGGCGTCGGCGGCGAGCCGGGCGAGCAGGTCGTTGTGGGTCGAGTCGAGCGGCAGCCCGTGGTCGGTCAGCTCGACGGCGACGTTGTCGCGGCCGAACCGGTCCACCAGACCGGCCACGGCGTCGGCCGCTGCCCTCGGACCGTGGGCCAGCGCCTGGCGGACCGCGCCCTTGCGGCAGCCGGTGAGCACCAGCCAACTGCCCTCCGAGCGCTCGGCGAGCTCGTCGAGGTCGTAGACCGGCCGGCCCTTCTCGTCCCCGCGCAGCTGGGCGTCGGTGATCGCCGCGGCCAGCCGGTGGTAGCCGGCCACCCCGCGGGCGAGGACCAGCAGGTGGCTGCCCTCGGGGTCGGCGACGCCGAGCTGGGGACCGGTGAGGCCGAGGGAGAGCTCGGCGCCGTAGATCGTCCTGAGCCGCGCCTGTCCGCTCGTCGAGACCCGTGCCGCCTCCGCGAACAGCGGCGCACCGTAGAACCCGTCGTGGTCGGTGATCGCGAGCCCGTGCAGCCCCAGTCGGATCGCCTCCACGACCAGCTCGGCCGGTCCGCTCGCCCCGTCGAGGAAGCTGAACCCGGTGTGGCAGTGCAGCTCGGCGTACGGCGTCCCCGGCCGCTCCGGCGGCGCCACGTCGATCGAGGCGAGCCGCTTCTTGCGGGAGACGGGCGCGTCGTCGCTGCCCGGCTTGCCCGAGAGCCTGCGCTCGAGCTCCTTCCACGGGATGGCGGGGTTGTTCCAGCCCATCAGTCGTACGCCGCTTCCGTGACCCACCCGGCGAGCGCGTCGTCGAAGGTGACCAGCCAGGCGCGGCCGTCGGCGGTGACCAGCTGGAACCGGGCCACCCGGCGCCCCCCGCCGGACTCCCACCACAGCTCCTCGACCGGCCACGGGCCGGCCCAGGCGGCGACCGCCAACCAGCCCTCACCGGGGTCACAGTCGCCCGGCCGGAACCGGGCCGGAGGCGCGCTCACCGTGCCGCGCCGACCGACCACCACCGGCCGTCCCGCCGGGTCGACGACGACCGCTGGGCAGGGCTCGGCCAGCACCCGGGCGGGGTACGGCGGCGGGATGCTGCCCGGCCAGGGCAGCTCGCGCGGCCGCAGTGCCGTCGCGCGTGTCCCCCACGGCACCATCGCCTGCCGCTCCGCCGGTGACCGACCACCCTGGAGGACGGGCGCGACCACCGCCTCCGGCCCGAGCATCCCCTGCACCCGGGCGATGCCGCGCTCGACCCGGCTGTCGGTGCCGCCCCACAGCCCGTCGGCGTGCACCGACTCCGCGACGACCTGCTCGGGCACCAGCCGCACCCGGGTCACCGGCGCGTGGATCCCCCGCCCACTCGCGGGTCGAACCTGTCGAGACCCGACGAGCTGCCAGTGCAGCCGGTCGACGAGGTCGGTGGAGGTGAACCAGCGCGGGTGGAGCCAGCGTCGCTCGGAGGCGAGCTCGTGATCGGCGTCGACCTGGATGACGACGTCGGTGCAGACCAGCTGCCGCTCCGCCAGCTGGGCGACGAACAACTCGGCGGTGCGCCGCGTGCTGAAGCAGACCGCCTCGGCGTCGACCAGCGGCGGCTCGAAGTCGACGTGGACGGCGAGCTCCGGCGGCGGCGTCCGGGTGTCGAGCGGACGGGCGCCGCCGCCGTGCAGCACCCGGTGCACCCAGGCGGCCCGCTGTCCGAGCCGGCCCGTCACCGAGGACGACGGCAGACCGGCCAGGTCGCCGAGGGTGGTGAGCCCGAGCCGCCGGAGCAGGCCGACGGTCTCCGGCTCGTCGATCGCCTCGACCGGAAGGGGGCGCAGGAACGCGCCCGACTCCCCCGTCGGCACGACGACGCTCTCCTGCACCGGCGCGGTGCGGGCCGCCTGCTCGGCGGTGAAGAGCTCGTCGGCCACGCCGACCCGCACGTCGCGGATCCCGACGTCCACCACGCACTGGGCCAGGACCGCGCCGGCCTCGACCTCGCCGCCGTAGAACCGCCCGGGCGAGCGCAGCGCGACCAACCCCGGCCGCAGCGGCGCCACGCCGGGTCGCAGCTCCTCCAGTGCGGCCAGCACCTCCTCGAAGGCGTGGGCATCCCGGTCCGGATCGGCGTCGAGCACCGCCAGCTCCGGGCAGCGCGACTGGGCGTCGCGGCGCCGCATCCCCCGACGTACCCCGAACTCCCGTGCCGCCGCGTTGACCGCCTCCGCCCGGTTGGCGGCGAAGACGGCGGCCGGGAGGTGCCCCGGCAGGTCGCGCAGACGCAGGGCTGCCACCACCGGCCAGTCGGGGCACCACACCACCAGGACGCGGGGGCTCATCCCACGTCCCTGATCTCGGTGGCCCCCTCCTCCGTCGCCCGGAGGGCGAGGTCGGCGTCGGGGAACCAGAGGTCGGTACGCCGCGGCGGTGCCGTGCCGCGCTGGACGGCGACCGTCACCTGCCGGGCGCGCAGGTGCCCGGCGCCACGACCGGCACCCGACCAGCGGGGCGTCTCGACGGCGAGGCGTACGTCGGCCCGCGGCCACGGCCCCAGCGAGACGAGGGCCGCCTCGCGGGTGCGCAGGCGGGCCGCGAGCTTGCCGGCCTGGGCCTCGGTGACCCGTCCGGTCGGACGCACCACGACGATCGTGACGACGTCGACCAGGGCGGCGACCGCCTCCAGCCACAGCTCACCCGGATCGGGGACCAGCACCGTCCGGTCGAGCCGGACGCCGAGACCGGCGGCCGCCTCCACCCCGAAGTCGGGCATCCCGACCACGGCGCCCCACCCGCCGACGGCGGACGGGCCGGCCAGCAGCGCGAGAGCGAGTCCCGCGCCGCCGTGGTCGCGCGCGACCGAGTAGGTGCCACCCGCCCGCAGCTGCACGATGCCCGCGAGCGCGGGATGCGTGTCGAGCGGCCGGGCGGCCTCCCCCGGGCGACCCTGCAGCCGACTGATCCGCTCCCGCAGCCGGTCGATCTCGGCCAGCTTGTCGGGTCGGTCAGCGCTTCTCAGCAGGGTCGGTGATGCCACACCCCATCGTCGAACATTTGTTCGAACGATGCAAGATCTCGACAGGCTCGATCAGCGAACGGGACGGTCCCGCCCTCAGGCGTAGAACGCCGCCAGACGCTCCCGCTCGTTGGTCTCGACCACGTTGCGCTTCACCTTGAGCGACGGCGTCAGCTCGCCTGACTCGATGGTGAGGTCACGCTCGAGGATCTCCCACTTCTTGATGGTCTCCCACCGGTTGAGCTTGGTGTTGAGCTCGTCGACGTAGTCCTTGACCATCTCCCGAGCGGCCTCGGAGGTGACGATCTCGGCGTACGACTTCCCCGCCAGCCCGTTCTCGGCCGCCCAGTCGGTGATCGCGTCCGGGTCGAGCGAGACGAGCGCGACGGCGAAGTTCCGCTCCGCGCCGAAGACCAGGAACTGGCTCGCGTAGGGGCACAGCGCCTTGAACTTCGCCTCGATCTGCGACGGCGAGACGTACTTGCCGCCGGAGGTCTTGAACACGTCCTTGATCCGGCCGGTGATCGTCAGGTAGCCGTCGGCGTCGATCGAGCCCTTGTCGCCGGTGTGGAGCCAGCCGTCCTCGGTCAGCACCTGCGCGGTGGCCTCGGGGTTGTTGTGGTAGCCGGCCATCACGTGCGGCCCGCGGAGCAGCACCTCGTCGTTGTCGCCGATCATGATCTCGCTGCCCGGCAGCGCGGGACCGACGGTGCCGATCTTGTTGAGCTCGGGGTGGTTGACGGTCGCGCCGGCGGCGTTCTCGGTCATGCCGTAGCCCTCGAGGATGAGGATCCCCGCGGCGTTGAACCAGCCCGCGATGTCGGGGTTGAGCGCCGCCGAGCCGGAGATGAAGAACCGCACCCGGCCGCCGAAGCGGCTCCTGATCTTGCGGAACACCAGGATGTCGAAGAGCGTGTGCTGCAGCTGCAGCGAGAGCGGGATGTTCCGCTCGGCGGCGACGAGGGCGTCGTAGCGCTTGCCCACCGCGAACGCCCGGTCGAAGAGCTTCTTCTTCAGGCCGCCCTCGGACTCCATCATCGTGACGATCCGCGCGTGCGCCTTCTCGAAGATCCGGGGCGCCGCGCCCATGAACGTCGGCCGTACGACGGCCAGGTTGTCGACGATCTTGTCGACCCGACCGTCGATGGCCGTCGGGAAGCCGATCTCGAGCTGGACCGAGAGCAGCACCTTCCCGAAGACGTGGCTCATCGGCAGCCACAGGAACTGCAGGTCGTCCTCGTGGAGGATGTCCTGCACCTTGATCGTGGCGCCCTCGTAGACCCACGAGCGGTGCAGCAGGCGCACGCCCTTGGGTCGGCCGGTCGTCCCCGACGTGTAGACCAGCGTCGCGAGCTGGTCGGGGGCGATGCCCTTCGCCACCTGCTCGATGAGCCCCTCGTGGTCGCCGAGGAAGACGGCGCCGATCTCCTCGAGGTGCTCCAGCGTGATGACCCGGTCGCCGTCGGCCGTGCCGTCGAACGTGACGATCTTCACGAGGTCCGGCAGGTCGGCGTCCAAGAGCTTCGCGAGCTGGGCGTCGTCCTCGGCGAACACGACGCGGCACTGCGAGTCGCTGAGGATGTAGGCCGTGTCCTCGGCGTTCGTCGACGGGTAGACGGTCGTCGTGGCGGCGCCGGCGCACATCACGGCCAGGTCCGCCAGGATCCACTCGTAGCGGGTGCTCGCGGCGATGCCGACACGCTGCTCCGGCTCGATGCCGAGGCTGATGAGGCCCGCGGCCAGCTTGGTGACCCGCTCCCCGACCTCCCGCCAGTTGACGGAGTGCCAGTGGTCCTCGCCGTCCTCGGTGTGCGGGAAGAGGTAGGCCTCCCCCTCCGGCGTCGCGGCCACCCGCTCGAGGAACTGCACCGCCACGTTGGGCGGCATGTGGTCCAGGAAGCTGGTGTCGGTCGTGGGCGCTGTCATGTCAGAAACGATCCCCTTCAGGTTGACTGGGTCGCAGGAACCCTAGACGTCCGACCTACCCGGCGGTAGCCCCTCGGCGATCCGGGTCGCCTTCACCCGGACCTGCTCGACCAGTCCGTCGATCTGCAGCAGGCTCGGGAGCAGGGAGTGGTCGAGGGTGATCGCGCGGAACATCGTCGACACGGTGACGCCGTGGCCCTGCCGGTGCACGGTCTCGATCTCGTCGCCTGCGGCGACGTGGCCCTCCTCGAGCACCCGCAGGTAGGGGCCGGGGCGGCATGCCATCGTGAACCGCTTCACCCACCGCCGGTTGTCGTAGCCGGACTCCCCCATCCAGCCCTTGAAGTCGTTGCACGGGATGCGGACGGAGGCGACCTCGAACAGCGCGGTGCCGATGCGCCAGTGGTCCCCGACCTCGGCCTCGTTGACGTCGATGCCCTCGGTGGTGAGGTTCTCGCCGAACTGGCCGTCGCGGATCGTCCGCCCCAGCTCGCGACCCCAGTGGTCGAGGTCCTCGCGGGCGAACGCGTAGACCGCCTGGTCAGGGCCACCGTGGTGCTTGGTGTCGGAGACGACGTCGCCCACGAGCCCCCTCCGGTGTGCCAGCACCGGGCCGGTGACCGTGGCCTTGTCGATGGAGGTGTAGCCGAGCCCGGCCCATTGCTTGTCCTTCGGGCGGCCGACGTTGACGGCGCGGATCACTGGCACGGCGCACATCCTCGCATCCTCAGCCCTGCACCGCCTTGGCGATCGTCAACATCATCGTGACCCAGTCCCGGTCGGGCACCCGGTTCTCCAGCAGCTCCTCCTTGACGTTGACGACCATCCGGAGGACGACCCAGTCGCGGGCGCGATCCTCGTCGAGCCCCGCGGCGTCGACGAGGGCGAAGAAGCGGTCGCGGACCGCCTCTCGGACGCGCCCGGCGTAGTCGTCGAAGCGGTTCCACAGCATCGGTGCGACCTCGACGTGCGGGTCGCCCGACAGCGGCTTGGGGTCGATGGCCAGCCACTCGTGCCCGCCCCCGGCGCGGTCGGCGGCGAGGACGTTCTCGAAGTGCAGGTCGGTGTGGACGAGGGTGCCGTCGGTCGCCGGATCCGCCGCGAACGAGCGCGCGAGCGACCGCGCCTGCTCGACGAGCCGGCGCGGGACCGGCGCGCTCCGGTCGAGTGCGGCGAACTCGTCTGCCCACCGCGCCGCCTGGGAGGACAGCGTCAGCAGCTGGGGCGGCGCGGGCACGTGGAGCCTCGCATAGAGACTCCCGACGATCTCGCAGGCCTCGCGGTCCCACAGGTCGGTCAGGTCCTCCCGGCGTGCTCGCTCGAGCAGCAGCGCCCACCGGTGCGGGTCGGCCCGCAGCAGTCGTACGGCGCCGCGCCCGCCCCACCGCTGCAGCGCGAGCGCCTCGTGCTCGGCCTCCCAGTGCGGCCAGCCGACCTTGAGCACGGCCGCCTCGCCGGTCGCCGTGCGCACCGGCAGGACGAGCGCCGTGTTGCCGTGCGTCGCCTCGCCGTCGGGCGTGAGCTCCCACTCCGCCAGGAGGTCCCGTACGACGCCCGGCAGCCGGTCGAGCCAGGCGGCCCAGTCCGGTCCTCGGTCGGCGTACGCCTGCAGGCCGGACGGGATCACGGCTCGACCCTAGCCGCGGCGACCGTTATCGCCGTTGACGCCCCGGGAGCCCCGGTGGAAGGTGACGGCATGTCATTCCCGCCGTTCCTGCCCTACCCACCGCCGCGCTACGACGGCACCGACGGCGAGGTCTCCGCCACCCTGCGCCGGGCGGACGCCAAGCCGGACCTCGAGTACCCGAACGGCGTCACGGTCGACTACCTCGCGACCGGGGCGTCCACGGACGGCGACTACGGGCTCTACCGGTGGAGCTTCGGCCCCGAGGAGACCGGGCCGGGCCCACACTTCCACCGGGCGGTCGCCGAGTCGTTCTACGTCCTGACCGGGCAGGTCCGCATCTACAACGGCGACGAGTGGGTCACGACCGGACCCGGCGACTTCGTCCACGTCCCCGCGGGCGGCCTGCACGGCTTCCGCAACGTCCCGGGCGAGCCGGCCTCCATGCTGCTGCACTTCACGCCGGGCGCTCCCCGCGAGGGCTACTTCGAGGGCCTGCTCGCGCTCCGCGATGGGTTCCGGCCGAGCGAGGACGAGCTCGCCGAGTTCTACCGGCACCACGACAACTACTGGGTCTGACCGGCCCCGCTAGGCCTGGACGGGCTGCTCGATCCGCGGCGGCGCGACGTCGAGCAGCTGAGCCAGCAGGTCGTGGTCACCCGTGACCGTCACGAGGTCGAGGCACCGATCGACGAACAGCGAGTAGATGCCTTGCGCGTCACCCTCGACCACGACCTGCGGGTCGTCGATCGGGCCGTCGACGACCTCGCCGTCGACCAGCGACGCGACCTCGTTGCCGACCCGGAACTCGAAGCGTCCCGGCGGCGCGAGCGACGCGATGACCGTGTCCATGGCGTTGCCGAGCCAGCCGTCGAAGAGCTCCTCCTGCACGGAGGGCGGGCCGAGCGAGCGAGCACCCCAGAGGGCCAGCTCCCGCATGGCCGGACGGAGCCCACGGCCGTAGTCGGTCAGCTCGTAGACCTTCGACGCCGCCGGTGGCGGCAGCACGCGACGGGCGACGATGCCGTTGCCCTCGAGATCGCGCAGCCTCGTGGCCAGGATGTTGGTGCCGATGCCCGGCAGCCGGTCGACCAGGTCCGTGTAGCGCTTCGCGCCGTGCATGAGCTCCCGGATCACCAGGAGGGCCCAACGGTCCCCCACGAGATCCAGCGCATGAGCCATCGGGCAGTACTGCTCGTAACGCTTGGGCATGTCTCAAATGCTAGCACTCACTTACGAAACGAAATAATTGACTTGCACTTATGAAGTGATGACTCCTACGGTCGAGAGCATGACTTCAGAAATGCAAGCAACGCGAGCGGGGGCAGCCGACACCCGCAGATGGCTCGCCCTCGCGCTTCTGTGCCTCGTCCAGTTCATGGTCGTGCTCGACATCGCGATCGTGAACGTCGCGCTCCCCTCCATCCAGGTCGACCTCGGGTTCGCCCAGGCCGACCTGCAGTGGGTGATCAGCGCCTATGCCCTCGTCTTCGGCGGGTTCCTGCTCCTCGGCGGTCGCACCGCCGACATGGTGGGTCGTCGCCGGGTCTTCCTCATCGGCGTCGTCGTGTTCACGGTCGCCTCGCTCATGTCGGGCCTGGCCTGGTCCGAGCCGTCGCTCATCGGCGCCCGCGCCTTCCAGGGTCTCGGCGCGGCGATCATCACGCCGGCCGCCCTCTCCATCCTCTCGACGACCTTCGCCGAGGGCAAGGAGCGCAACATCGCGCTCGGCGCCTGGGGCGCGGTCGGCGGCTTCGGCGCCGTCGCCGGCGTCCTGCTCGGCGGCGTCCTCACCGACGCCCTGAGCTGGGAGTGGATCTTCTTCGTCAACGTCCCGGTCGGCATCATCGGACTGGTCCTGGCCCCGTTCCTCCTGAACGAGAGCCGTGACGCCCAGGTCTCGAGCTTCGACGTGCCGGGAGCCGTCCTCGTCACCGGCGGGCTCTCGTCGGCGGTCTACGCCATCACGCAGGCCGGCGAGAAGGGCTGGCTCTCCGCGCAGACCTTGGGCGTCCTCGGTGGGGCGCTCGTGCTCCTCGCCGCCTTCGTCGTCTGGGAGCTGCGCCACCCGGAGCCGCTGATGCGCTTCGGGATCCTCCAGACCCGCACCGTGAGCGGCGCGAACGTCGCCGGCTTCATCATGGGCACCGCGCTGTTCTCGATGTTCCTGATGCTCACGCTCTACATGCAGCAGGTGCTGGGCTACTCGCCGATGAAGACCGGAGTCGCCTACCTCGCGGTCGCCGGCACGGCCATCGTCTGGTCGGCCGTGGCAGGCCAGCTGGTGACGCGCATCGGCGTGAAGCCGGTGCTGGTGGTCGGCATGGCGATGCTGACGGCTGGCCTCGTCTACTTCACGCAGGTCTCGGTCGGCGGCAGCTATGTCAGCGACCTGCTGCCGGGCTTCCTCATCATCGGCGTCGGCATCGGGTTCTCCTTCGTCCCGATCTCGATCGCAGCGCTGGCTGGGGTGCGGCCGGCCGAGGCCGGGCTGGCCTCGGGCCTGATCAACACCTCGCAGCAGATCGGCGGGGCGCTGGGCATCGCGGCGCTCTCCTCGATCGCCACGTCCCGCACCCAGGACGCGGTCACCGGCGGCTCCGCCCTCCCGGTCGCGCTGGTGGACGGGTTCCAGTCGGCGTTCATCGCCGGCGCGATCATCGCCGCCCTCGGCGTGGTCGCCGCGCTGACCCTCATCCGCCGCAACGAGCTGGAGGCCGAGACGGTCCCCGAGCTCGAGCACGAGGTCCCCGCGGTGGAGGCCGCCTGACCGACCCACGTGTGGAGCCCCCGGAACCACACCGGCTCCGGGGGCTCGACTACGGGGTCCGGATCCAGTGGTCCGGCGGTACGTCGGGCTTGCCGGGCACCGGCTCCGTGGTCTCGGTCCACGCCGAACCCGAGACGTCGGTCGCCACCGCACGCCAGAACGACACGGCGGCGAGGTTGTCGTGCTGGAACGGGATCGCCCACGGCCCGGGGTGGCGACCGATCACGTCGAGCGCGAACCTCCGGCCGAGCCCCCCGCGCCGAGCGGCCGGCACGACGAAGAACGCCTGCATCGCGCGCTCCTCGGCGTCGAGGCCGCGCACGAGCGCGAACCCGACCGGCGCGTCCTCACCGGTGTTGGGGTGCGGCGCCCAGGCCAGGTAGCCGCAGCGGTCCGGCGCGGGGTACTCGTCGAGCCACTCGTGCCGGTAGCGCCCGTCGGCGTACGGGAACCCGTTGACGACCGGCGCGAGGTCGTGCCGGAAGTCCTGCCACAGCCACGCCACGATCGGCCACTGGTCGTCGGTGACCGGCCGGACGGCGACGGTCACTTCTTGGGCTTGTCGCCGGAAGGCTGGGTGGTGGACAGCGCGGCGACGAAGGCCTCCTGGGGGACCTCGACGCGGCCGACCATCTTCATCCGCTTCTTGCCCTCCTTCTGCTTCTCCAGCAGCTTGCGCTTGCGGGTGATGTCACCGCCGTAGCACTTGGCGAGCACGTCCTTGCGGATCGCCCGGATCGTCTCGCGGGCGATCACCCGGGCGCCGATGGCGGCCTGGATCGGGACCTCGAACTGCTGGCGCGGGATGAGATCCTTGAGCTTGCCGGCCATCATCACGCCGTAGGCGTAGGCGGCGTCGCGGTGGATGATCGCCGAGAACGCGTCCACCGGCTCGCCCTGCAGCAGGATGTCGACCTTGACCAGGTCGGCGGCCTGCTCGCCGGAGCGCTCGTAGTTGAGCGAGGCGTAGCCCTTGGTCTTGGACTTGAGCTGGTCGAAGAAGTCGAACGCGATCTCGCCCATCGGCAGCGTGTAGCGCATCTCGACCCGGTCCTCGGAGAGGTAGTCCATGCCGAGCAGCGTGCCGCGCTTGGTCTGGCACAGCTCCATGATCGTGCCGATGTAGTCGGAGGGCGAGAGGATCGTCGCGTTGACGACCGGCTCGCGGACCTCGGCGATCTTGCCCTCGGGGTACTCGCTCGGGTTGGTCACCGTGAACTCCGAGCCGTCGTCCATGATCACGTCGTAGACCACGTTGGGCGCGGTCGAGATCAGGTCGAGGTTGAACTCGCGCTCCAGCCGGTCCCGGGTGATCTCCATGTGGAGCAGGCCGAGGAAGCCGCAGCGGAAGCCGAACCCGAGCGCGCCGGACGTCTCCGGCTCGAAGGTGAGGGAGGCGTCGTTGAGCTGGAGCCGCTCGAGGGCGTCGCGCAGGTCGGGGTACTGGTCGCCGTCGATCGGGTAGAGCCCGGCGTACACCATCGGGTTGGGGTGCTGGTAGCCGCCGAGCGGCTCCGTCGCGGACCCGTGCTGCATGGTGACGGTGTCACCGACCCGGGACTGGCGGACGTCCTTCACGCCGGTGATCAGGTAGCCGACCTCGCCGACGCCGATGTCGCCGGAGGGGACCTGCTCGGGGCTGATCACGCCGAGCTCGAGCAGCTCGTGGGTGGCACCGGTGCTCATCATCTTGATGCGGTCGCGGTGGGTGAGCTTGCCGTCGACGACACGCACATAGGTGACCACGCCGCGGTAGGTGTCGTAGACGGAGTCGAAGATGAGCGCGCGGGCCGGCGCGTCGGCGTTGCCCACCGGGCCCGGCGTCTGCTTCACGATCTCGTTGAGGAGGTCCTCCACGCCGAGGCCGGTCTTGGCGCTGACGCGCAGCACCTCCTCCGGCTCGCAGCCGACGAGGTTGGCCAGCTCGAGGGCGTACTTCTCGACGTTGGCGCTGGGGAGGTCGATCTTGTTGAGCACCGGGATGATGTGCAGGTCGGCGCCCATCGCCAGGTAGAGGTTGGCGAGCGTCTGCGCCTCGATGCCCTGGGCAGCGTCGACCAGCAGGATCGCGGCCTCGCACGCCTGCAGCGACCGCGAGACCTCGTAGGTGAAGTCGACGTGACCGGGGGTGTCGATCATGTTGAGGACGAACGTGTTACCCGTGTCCTCGCCTTCGGTCACGGTCCACGGCATCCGGACGGCCTGGCTCTTGATCGTGATGCCGCGCTCGCGCTCGATGTCCATCCGGTCGAGGTACTGGGCGCGCGCACTGCGCTCGTCGACGACGCCGGTCAGCTGGAGCATGCGGTCGGCGAGGGTCGACTTGCCGTGGTCGATGTGCGCGATGATGCAGAAGTTGCGGATGATCGCGGGATCGGTGTGGCCGGGCTTCGGAGCGGTCATGATGCCGTCCATTGTCGCCGCCGCTGGTTGACCTTGTCGAAACCGCTAGTACTGGTGGAACCAGAGGGACAGGTACGTCGACCCGCCGGGGCAGGTGACATCGCGGTCCCGACGGTGCTCGACCCACTGGGTGAGGACCGCCGAGCCACCCTGGAACATCCGCTGCGGCCCGCACCTGCGCAGTGCCTCCGCGCGCGAGGTCTCCCCCGCCGCCCGCCACTCCGGAAGGCCGAGCCGCAGGTCGCCGACGACCCGCTGCCACAGCACGGTCGTCGAGTAGACGCCCACGGTGAGTCCCTGGTCGACGTACGCCTTGGCGGCGCCGCGCACGACGGCCGAGTTCTTCTCGGCGTCCCCTGGGTGGCCCTCCGGCCACTCGAACCCGGTGATCGGCTCCACGTCGAGCCAGACCGCCGGCACGTCGAGCCCGACGCCCTGCATGGTCCGGATGTTGAAGAGCGCCTCCTGGTAGCCGATGTTGGCCAGCCGGCCGAGCGTGCTGCGACCCTCGAAGGGCCCCTGGTCGCCGAACTCGGCGAAGTGCCGCTTCTCCGGATAGCTGATGACCGAGTAGGCGCCCACCAGGAGATGCCGCTGCCGCGCCCAGGCGAGCTGGTCGGCCAGGCAGGGGTTCGGGTAGAAGCCGGGACCGTTGGTGAGCCCGAGCACCACGAAGCGGGCCGAGGCGAGCGGCATGGGTGCGCCCTCCGAGCGCTTCTTCGGGATGCCCATCCCCTTCGGACACTGCGGCCAGCTGGCGTCGGCGCCCTCGACCGGGCCCTGCGGGGCCGGGGTCGGCAGGTCCGGGACGGTGATGGTCGGGGTGGCCGGCACGGTCGGCGTGACGGGGCTCGTCGGGGGCGGGGACGCCGGGGCACCGGGGCTCGTCGACGTGACGGTCGCGGTCGCCGCGGGCGTGGCCGCCGGGTCGGGCGGGTCGGTCGACGCCGCGGGCGTCGGACCGCCTCCGCATGCGCCGAGCACCGGCGCGGCGGCCAGCACCGCCGCCAGCACCGCGGGCAGCGCTCTCACTCGTCCCCCTGCCGTCCCTCGATCGGAGCCGGGATCGCCCGATCCTCCCACGTCGTTGGGGAGACGTTCCTCTGGGCAACACCGGGAGTTGTCCGGTCGGGAGCAGGTTGTCCTCCATGACCTCTCTCAACCGCCGCTCGCTGCTCCGGGGCTCGGCAGCAGTCGGAGCAGGGCTTCCACTCGGGACCCTCCTCACTTCCCCCGCCCTCGCCCACGGTGCGCCCTCCCTCGTCCGCGCCGGGCGCCCTGTGCTCACCCACGGCGTCCAGGCCGGGGACGCCGTCTCGGGCTCCGTCACCCTGTGGTCGCGGGCCGACCGTCCCGCCCGCCTGGTCGCCGAGATCTCCCGAGATCCCTCGTTCCGCCGCGCGCGGACGGTGCCCGGCCCGGTCGTCGGCCCCGAGACCGACTTCACCGGGCAGTGGCAGGTCCGCGGCCTGCCGTCATCGGCCGATCTGTTCTACCGGGTCCGGGCCGTCCCGCAGCACGACCACGACCGGGCCAGCGACCCGGTCGTCGGCCGCTTCCGCAGCGGCGCCACCGGCCGCGACGACATCCGCTTCCTCTGGTCCGGCGACATCGCCGGCCAGGGCTGGGGCGTCAACCCCGACCTCGGTGGCTTCCGGATCGCCGACGCCATGCGGCGCGCGAACGCCGACTTCTTCCTCTGCTCCGGCGACAACTGCTACGCCGACGGTCCCGTGCAGGAGACCGTGGTGCTGCCCGACGGCCGGGTCTGGCGCAACCTCGTGACGGAGGAGAAGACCGCCGTCGCGCAGACGCTCGACCAGTACCGCGGGCAGTACAAGTACAACCTGCTCGCCGACAACTGGCGGGCGTTCCTCGGCGAGACCGCGCAGATCACCCAGTGGGACGACCACGAGGTGCTCAACAACTGGTACCCCGGCGAGATCCTGGAAGGCCGGGCCGGCTTCGCGGACGGAACGCGGGTCGACGTACTCGCTGCACGGGCCCGGCAGGCCTTCCACGAGTACGTCCCGGTGTCCCCCACCTCGCCGGACCGCCTCGGCCGGGTCTACCGCAAGCTCTCCTACGGGCCGCTGCTCGACGTGTTCGTCCTCGACATGCGGACCCACAAGGACCCGAACACGACCGACCGGGAGACCGTGGCCGACGGCGGTCTGCTCGGGAAGGAGCAGACCGCGTGGCTGCTGCGCGAGCTCGGCCGGTCGAAGGCGACGTGGAAGGTGATCGCCAACGACCTGCCGCTCGGCCTGGTGGTCCCGGACGGCACCAACCAGGAGTCCGCGTCGCAGGGCGACCCGGGTGCCCCGCTCGGCCGCGAGCTGGACATCGCCCCGGTGCTGACGGCGATCAAGCGGATGGGCATCCGCAACCACGTGTGGCTCACCGCCGACGTGCACTACACGGCCGCCCACCACTACTCGCCCGACCGGGCGGCCTACCAGGACTTCGACCCGTTCTGGGAGTTCGTGTCCGGTCCGCTCAACGCCGGCGCGTTCGGGCCGAACGCGCTCGACGCGACGTTCGGGCCGCAGGCCGTCTTCACCGCCGTGCCGCCACGCGCCTCGGCCTCGCCGCTGGAGGGCTACCAGTTCTTCGGCCAGGTCGACATCGACGCCCGCACCCAACAGCTGACGGTCAGGCTCAACGACGTGGACGGCAAGACGCTGTTCAGCAAGACGCTGGACCCGGCCGCCCGCTGAGCACCCGGGTGGGACGCTGACCGGATTCCGGGAGGCCGCGTGCATGTCGCAGGATGTGCGGGTGACCTCCCGGACCACGGCCCATCCCACGACGATCCCGCACGGCCGCACCGCGCGGCGCCTCGACTGGGTCTACCTCCCCCCGATGGTCAGGCGTGCCGTGGAGAAGCGCCTCGGCTCGCCCGTGGTCGAGGCCGAGTCACAGGGTGCCGGCTTCACGCCCGGGTTCGCGTCGGTCCTCACCTGCGCCGACGGCTCCCGGCACTTCGTCAAGGCGGCCTCCGTCAAGGCGCAGCGGCTGTTCGCCGACTCCTACCGCCTCGAGGCGCGCAAGCTGAAGACCCTGCCGCCGTCGGTGAGCGCGCCACGGCTCCAGTGGGTCCTGGACGAGGACGACTGGGTCGTGCTCGGCATCGAGCACGTCGCCGGGCGCGCCCCGCAGCGACCCTGGACGCCCGGCGACCTGGCCGCGGCCAGCGCGATGCTGGTCGAGACCGCCGCCGCGCTGACGCCCCCGCCGGGGCTCGGGCTGGACAGCTTCGCCGACGAGTTCGCCGGCTTCCCGGGGTACTGGGACGAGCTGCGCGAGGTGTCGCACGCGGCGGAGGCCGCGGTCCTGGCGGCCCGCTACCGGGAGGTCACCGGAGGCGACACGCTCGTTCACACCGACGTACGTGACGACAACCTGATCCTCACCGAGGAGGGCCGCGTCTACCTGTGCGACTGGAACTGGCCGGTCGTCGGCGCCGCCTGGATCGACTCCCTGCTGCTCCTCATCGGGCCGCGCGGCGACGGGCTCGACGTCGAGGCGCACATCGCCGCGCACCCCTTGCTCTCCGCGGTCGACCCCGAGGCGATCGACATCGTCCTCGCGCTGGTCACCGGCTACTTCCTGCGCTCCGCCGCCCAGCCCGCGCCGACCACGTCCCCGTGGATGCGGGAGGGCCAGCGCTGGCAGGGTGAGGTCTGCTGGATGTGGCTGGCCGAGCGGCGGGGCTGGATCTGAGGCTCGGATTTGAGGCGCCTCGCGCGCCGCTGGTAACCTTCATGGCTGCGTGTTCGAGGCCCCTCCCCTCTCATCCCACGAGTGGCCGGGAGAGCGCGCCCGAACCGAAACCACTGACGCGAAGGACAGCTAGTTCGACATGGCGAACATCAAGTCGCAGATCAAGCGCAACAAGCAGAACGAGAAGGCTCACGAGCGCAACAAGGCGGTCAAGACCGGCCTGAAGAGCGCCATCCGCAAGTTCCGTGAGGCCGCCGAGGCGGGCGACAAGGACGCGGCGCTCGCGGCCGGCCGCGACGCTGCCAAGAAGCTCGACAAGGCCGTCTCGAAGGGCGTCATCCACAAGAACCAGGCCGCGAACCGCAAGTCGGCGATCGGCAAGAAGGCCGCCTCGCTCTGAGGATCTGACTTCTCGGAAGGCCCCGCTCCGGCGGGGCCTTCCGTCATTTCCCGCCGCTACCGGCGCAGGCCGGTGATCGTCAGGACCAGCCGTTCGAGGGTGTAGGCCGGGTCGCTGGCCGCGCCCTTGAGGTCGGCATCGGCCCGGGCGACCGCGCGGATGGCGGCACCCAGCGACTCCCCGTCCCAGCCTCGTGCGACGCCCGGCAGCTTCTTCAGCTGGTAGGGATTGATGTTCTTGCGGTTGCCGCCGACGTAGTTGGCCAGCGTCCGCAGCTGGCCCGCGACGCTGCTGAGCAGGTAGACCGGGCTGGTGCCGGAGTCGAGCGCCCAGCGCACGCCCTCCATCGCCTGCAGCCGCCGGCCCGCGAGCATGGCGTCGGCGATCTCGAAGTTCTTCACCTCGGCGCGGCCGCCGAAGTACTGCGCCACCTGGGCCTCGCCGATCGTCGCGCCCGGGAAGTCGCTCACGAGCTGCTCGACCGCCGAGGCGAGCATCCGCAGGTCCTCGCCCACCGCCTGCACGAGCGCACCGGCGGCCTCGCCGTCGATCCGCGCGCCACGGGCTCGCCCTTCGGCGACCACGAACTTCGGCAGGTCCCAGGGCTTCACCGGCTCCGACTTCACCTCGACGACCGTCGAGAGCTTGCGCAGCTTGGCCAGCACGCCGCTGCCCTTGGGGCCGCCGCCGTGGACGAGCACGAGGGCGACGTCGTCGACCGGAGCCTGCGCGTAGCCGACGAGCCCGTCGACGGACTCGTCCGGCAGGTTCTCGAGCCCACGTACGACGACGCACCGGATGCTCGAGAACAAGGATGGCGCGGACAGCTCGCCCAGCGTCGCGAGCGTCAGGTCGGCAGCGAGCGCGTCGGCGACCTCGGAGTCGGCGTCGTGAGCCCGCACCGCACCCTTGACGGCCGCCACCGTCCGCTCGCTGAGGTATTCCTCCTTGCCGGTCACCAGGGTGACCCGGCCGAGCACGTCCGCCGCCGTGGGGCCTCGCTGTCCGCTCATCGGGGGAAACCTTGTCACAGCGCGCCGACAACGCGGCACCCGGTCGCCGCGGTCAGTGCGTCGACACCCGGAGCCCGTTCTCGTCGGCGACGACCGCGACGGAGCCGTCGCGGTCGGTGCGGTAGACGTCGACACCCGCCTCGGTGAGCGGGTCGAGCGTCTCCCGCGCCGGATGGCCGTAGTCGTTGTCCGCGCCCACGGAGGCGATCGCCACCGCCGGGTGCAACGACAACAGCCAGTCCTCGTCCTGGTAGCGACTGCCGTGGTGCGGGATCTTCAAGACGTCCACGTGCAGACCGGACAGCTGTCGAGCGAGCACCACCTGCCCCTGCGGCTCGACGTCGCCCGTGAGCAGCAGCCGCAGGCCGTGGCTCTCGACCAGGAGCACCACGCTCGCCTCGTTGGCCGTCGAGCCGTCGCCCGGTCCCTCGACGGGCGAGTCGGGCAGCGGCCACAGCACCTGGAGGGTGACCGCGCCGAACCGCAGCGTCGAGCCGTACGGCGCCGGAGCGATCGGCACGCCCGCGCCGGTCGCCGCCCGGGCGACCTCCCTGACGCCGGCAGGCGGGTCGGCCAGCCGCGTGGTCTCGATCGCCGTGACCCGCCGCCCGGCCAGCACGCCGGCGATCCCGTCGACGTGGTCGGCGTGGAAGTGGGTGAGCACGAGGCGCGGCACGGAGCGGATGCCGAGGTCGTCCAGGCACCGCCGCGTCGGGGCGGGGTCGGGACCGGCGTCGACGACGAGCGCCGAGCCGGGCCCGGTGCGGACGGCGAGGGCGTCGCCCTGGCCGACGTCGCACGCGACCAGCACCCAGCCCGCGGGCGGCCAGCCGGGTGAGGGCAGCCGGACCACCACCACAGCGACCAACACCAGCGAGCAGCCGAGGCCGAGCGATCGATGGCGCACCAGGCGTGGGCCGAGCAGCGCGACCGCCCCGGTGGCAACGGTCAGGAGGAGGAGCGCCCCGGCGCCCGTTCCCCAGCCGATGTGCGCAGTGGGCAGCGCGGCGCCGCGGTGCGCGACGAACGCGATCCAGGCGACGCACCACGACGCCGTCGTACCGGCGGCACGCCCCAGCGGGCCCCAGACCAGGCCGAGCAGCCCGCCGGCCAGGCCGAGCACCGTCGCCGGCCCGACCACCGGCTCGGCGAGCAGGTTGGCGCCGACCGCCGCCAGGCTGACCTGGCCCGAGATCGCGGCGATGAGCGGTGTGCAGGCGAGCTGCGCGGCGGTCGGCACGGCGATCGCCTCGGCCAGCCAGCGTGGCAGCCAGCGTGCGAGGGCGTCCCGCCAGGGCGGTCCGAGCAGGAGGATGCCGGCGGTCGCCAGGGCGGAGAGGGCGAAGCCGAGCGACGTCGCCAGGGCCGGGTCGAGCAGCATCAGGCCGAGCACCGCGGCGCCGAGGCCGCGCAGCGCTCGCTGCCGCCCGTTGGCCCCCATCGCCAGGAGGCCGACCGCACCCATCGCCGCCGCACGCACCACGCTCGGCTCGGTCCGCGCCAGCAGGACGAAGCCGGCGATGCCGAGCGCGCCCACGGCGTAGAGCCAGCGGCCGCGGACGCGGCACCACCTCGCCACGACCAGCAGGAACCCGACGAGCAGGGTCAGGTTCGTGCCGGAGACGGCCAGCAGGTGGGTGAGGCCGGTGGTCCGGAAGTCCTCGGCGAGGCCCGGCGGGACGTCACTGTCGTCGCCGTCCACGAGGGCAGGGACCAGGGCGCGCGGTTCCGCGGGCCGGTGCGCCACGGAGGCCCGGATCGATCCCCGGACGGCCGCCGCGCCGCGCCACCACAGGTCGGGAGGATGGGTCAGGCGGACGGGTCCGCGTGGCGTGAGGACCGCCGACTCGCCCGGGTCGTCGGCCGGATCCAGGCGACCATCGACCCGGACCGCCGCCCCGAGCGGCAGCCCGCGCCACGCCTCGTCCCCGAGCACGAGCACCGGGCTGCGGAGGTCGACCACGCTTCCCCGCGCCGCGACCGCGCGGACGGCGAGCCGCACCATCACCGTCGTCCCGAACCGCCCGTGGACGACATGGGGATCGGAGGCGACGGTGCCGGTGACCGTCACTGCCGCACGACGGGCGGCGAGCATCGCGACGGGGCCGTGCGCGACCTGGTGCTGGCGGAGCATCCCGACCAGCGCCACGGCGACGAGGACGAGCACCGCCGCGACCGCCGTCAGCCGGTGGGCACCGTGCAGCCGGACCGCGAGGGCGAGCAGCACGATCACGCCGACGGCGACGCACGCGCGCCCTGCCGCCGGCTCGCGGAACGCCAAGGCGGCCAGCAGTCCTCCCACCCAGGCCGCCGCGCCGAGGGCGGGAAGCCGCAGATCGGGCACGTCAGACCGTCACGTGGGGAGCGATCTTCGCAAGGGTCACCTCTCCGATCCCCTGGATGTCGAGCAGCTCGTCGACCGAGCCGAAGCCGCCGTGCTCGGTCCGGTAGTCGACGATCGCCTGCGCCGTCACCGGCCCGACCTCGGGCAGCGTGTCCAGCTCGTCGACGCTCGCGGTGTTGAGGTTCACGAGCGCTCCGGGCGCGCCCGTCCCGGACCCCGACGACCCCGGTGAGCCCAGTGACCCCAGTGACCCCGGGGCCCCCGGCGCGGGAGCCGCCGGACGCCCGACGACGATCTGCTCGCCGTCGACCAGGACGCGGGCCCGGTTGAGCCCGCTCAGGTCGGCGCCCGGTCGGGCGCCGCCTGCGGCCTCCAGGGCGTCGACGACCCGCGAGCCCGCCGGCAGCTGGAGCACGCCGGGGTGTCGCACCCTGCCGGAGACGTCGACCGTCACCGTCGCCGCGGCGCCGGCGCTCGTCGCGGTCGCCGAGGCAGTGCCGGGAGCCCGGGGCGTCCCAGGCGCCCCGCGAGACGCCGGGGTGCCCGCACCCACGGACACGAGCGGCGCCACCGGGCCGCTCGCCACCGGCGTGACCGTCGGGTCGCCGCGCATCACCCACCAGCAGGTGACCGCCAGGCTGCCGGCGACGAACAGGGCGATGACGGTGAGATGCCACGGCCCGACCCCGGTACGGCCGCGCAGCGTCTCGGGCACGGCGCCCGAGGCCCGCTCGCCGAGCCAGGCCGACGCTGACACCCGCCGTCGCGCGGCGTGCCGCCCGGGGACCGGCACCGGCGGCGGCTCGGCGTCGTCGGGCTCGGTCGGCACCAGCTCGAGCACCGGCGCGGTCTCCCACCACGGATCCTCCTCGACCGGTGGCGCGCCGTCGGGCTCGAGCTCGGCGCGCAGCAGCTCCAGCCGCCGTGCGACGGCGTCACGGTGGTCGGGTCGGGAGCGCATGCCGGCGACGCTAGGAAGAAGCGCCGACGCTCGCGACCACGCCCCGCGCCGCCTGGGGACAACGGTGCCCGGCGGCCGCCCTGGGGACGGCGACCGGCCCGTCAGAGCGCCGGAGAGACGCAGACCGCGATCATGCCGGGGCCCACATGGGCGCCCAGCGCCGCGCCGAGCTCGCCGACGCGCACCGTGCCGACGAGCCGGTCGGCGAAGCGCTCGGCCATCCGCGTCGCGAGCGTCTCGGCCCGCTCGGCGCTGCGCAGGTGGGCGACCACCACCTCGACCCGCGCCACGTCGGCGACCGCCGCCACGGCGAGCTCCTCCAGGCGGGCGAGTGCCCGGGCCGACGTACGCACCCTCTCGTGGGCGACCACGCGCCCCCCGTCGATCGTCAACAGCGGCTTGACGGCCAGGGCCGAGCCGAGCATCGCTGCCGCGGCGCCGATGCGTCCGCCGCGGCGGAGGTACTCAAGGGTGTCCACGTAGAAGTACGACGTCGTCGCGGCGGCCCGCGCGCGTGCCTGCTCCGCGGCCTCGGCCGCGGACGCCCCCGCCGCGACGGCCTCGGCGGCGGCCAGCGCGGCGAACCCGAGGCAGGGCCCCACCGCGCGGGTGTCGACCACGACGACCGGCACCGGCGCGTTGCGGGCGGCCAGCTGGGCCGACTCCAGCGTGCCGCTCATCTCCCCGGACAGGTGCACCGCGATGATCTCGTCGGCGCCACCGTCGGCCAGGCGCCGGTAGAGCGCGGACAACGCGGCCGGGGCGGGCCGCGACGTGCTCACGGAGGTCTTCGAGGCCAGCGCCGCGGCGATCTCCTCAGGGCTGGTGCCGGGCTCGCCCTCCTCGAGCTCCTCGCTCCCGATGACCACGTGCAGCGGCACCACGACGATGCCGTGTGCCTCCGCGACGTCGGCGGGCAGCATGGCACTGGAGTCGGTGACGACCACGACCTGCTGCCCCATGCGGCGACACTACCGGCCGGTCGGGGTGAGCGTCCCCCTGTCCACGCCGGCCTCAGCCGAGCGAGCCCGGGGTGTGACGCAGCCGTTGGCGTGAGTCCCCCAACGATCGGGTACGAGTCAATCGTCAAGGGGATGTGCGGGAAGCGTCCGACGAGGACCGCTTCCGCACGGGGCCGGGAGCATCCCGGCCCGCAACGACGGAGAGACGACATGACTGCCGACATCGAGCCGTACAGCAAGACGGAGTCCCACCAGGACGCCGAGCTGCCGGGGTTGATCCTGGTCCTCGTCCTGATGGCGGTCCTGACCGCCCTGGTGCTCGCGTTCTCCTGACGCTCGCGGAGCGTCATACGGAGGGAGCGCTCCGGCGCTCCACCCGCATGACGTCCCGGGGCGTCATACGACGATCCGATGGTCGCTTCGACGCGACCCGCTCGTTCCTCGCTCTCGCGCCTCAGACGACGATGTTGACGAGCTTCGGAGCCCGCACGATGACCTTGCGAACGGGCCGCCCGTCGATGGCGCGTACGACGGCCTCGTCGGCCAGCGCCAGCGCCTCGAGGTCAGCCTCGCTGATCGACGGGGAGACCTCCAGCCGGCCCTTCACCTTGCCGGCGATCTGGACGACCGCCGTGACGGTGTCCTCGACCAGCAGCGCCGGGTCGACCGTCGGCCACCCGGCGCGGGAGACGGTCGGCGTGTGGCCCAGTCGCTCCCACATCTCCTCGGCGGTGTATGGCGCGACCAGCGAGAGCAGGATCGCGACGGCCTCCGTCGCCTCGCGCACGGCGGGGTCCTCGGGGCCGCAACCGGAGTCGATCGCCTTGCGGGTCGCGTTGACCAGCTCCATGGTGCGGGCGACGACCACGTTGAAGCGGTAGGACTCCATGAGCTGCTCGACCTCGTGCAGCGTCTTGTGGGTCACCCGCCGCAACGCCACGTCACCGTCGGCGAACGACACGCCCGGCGTCGAGGCGACGTCGCCCGACAGCCGCCACGTCCGCTGCAGGAACCGCACCGAACCGGCCGGCGAGACGTCGGCCCAGTCGATGTTGTCCTCCGGCGGCGAGGCGAACACCAGCGTCAGGCGCACGGCGTCCACGCCGAAGGCGTCGATCTGGTCGCCGAGGTTGACGCCGTTGCCCAGGGACTTGGACATCTTCTTGCCCTGGTTGATGACGACGCCCTGGCCCATGAGCCGCTCGAACGGCTCCTCGAAGTCGACCATGCCCATGTCGTGCAGGACGTAGGTGAAGAACCGCGCGTAGAGCAGGTGCAGCACCGCGTGCTCCATGCCGCCGACGTACTGGTCGATCGGGCCCCACTCGCGCACGGCCTGCTCGTCGAACGGCCCGTCCTCGAAGTGCGGGGAGCAGAAGCGCAGGAAGTACCACGACGAGTCGACGAACGTGTCCATCGTGTCGCTGTCCCGCTTGGCGGGGCCGCCGCACGTCGGGCACTCGACGTTGACCCACTCCTCGACCGCGGCCAGTGGTGAGACGCCCTTCGGCTTCAGGTCGGCGCCGCGCACGTTCTCCGGCAGCCGGACCGGCAGCTGGTCGTCCGGGACAGCCACCTCGCCGTCCTTCTCGCAGTGGATGATCGGGATCGGGGCACCCCAGAAGCGCTGCCGCGACAGCAGCCAGTCGCGCAGGCGGAAGTTCACGGTGCCGGTCCCCCGGCCCTCGGCCTCGAGCCGGGCGATGATCGTCGAGATGCCCGAGGCCTTGTCGGTCAGGCCGTCCAGCGCGGGGCTGTTGACGTAGGCGCCGTCACCGGTCGTGGCGACGTAGGTCTCCTCCGGGTTGTCGGCGCCCGCCACGTCGATGACGCGGCGCACGGGCAGACCGAACTCCTTCGCGAAGTCGAGGTCGCGCTGGTCGTGGGCCGGTACCGCCATGATCGCGCCGGTGCCGTAGTCGGCCAGCACGTAGTCGGCCGCCCACACGGGCACCTGCTCACCGGTCACGGGGTTGGTGGCCGTGACACCCAGGTCCACGCCGGTCTTGGGCCGGTCGGTCGAGAGGCGGTCGATGTCGGAGGACTTCCGCACGTCCTCGACGTACGCCGCCAGGGCGTCCGCCTGGCTCGGGGCCACGATCTCCGCCGCCAGCGCGGCATCGGCCGCGACGACCATGAACGTCGCGCCGTAGAGCGTGTCCGGCCGCGTGGTGAAGACCGTGATCGTGCGGGTGCCCCCCGAGGCCAGGCTGATGTCGAAGTCGATGTGGGCGCCCTCGGAACGACCGATCCAGTTGCGCTGCGAGTGGACGACCCGCTCAGGCCACTGGCCCTCCAGCTCGTCCAGGCCGTCCAGGAGCCGCTGCGCGAAGTCGGTGATCTTGAAGTACCACTGCGTCAGCTCCTTCTTGGTCACGACGGCGCCGCAACGCTCGCAGGTGCCATCGGACAGCACCTGCTCGTTGGCCAGGACGGTCTGGTCGTTGGGACACCAGTTGACCGGGCTGTTCTTGCGATAGGCCAGGCCGCGCTCGCGGAACTTCAGGAACAGCCACTGGGTCCAGCGGTAGTACTCCGGGTCGGAGGTGTGCAGGCGGCGGGACCAGTCGAAGGAGACGGCGTACTTCTTGAACGAGCGGAACTGGGTCTCGATGTTGGCGTAGGTGTAGGTCGCCGGGTGCTCGTCATTGCGGATCGCCGCGTTCTCGGCGGGCAGGCCGAAGGAGTCCCAGCCCATCGGGTTGAGCACGTCGTAGCCACGGTGCCACCAGTAGCGCGCGATGACGTCGTGCAGCGCCATGACCTCGGCGTGACCCATGTGCAGGTCGCCCGAGGGGTAGGGGAACATCGTCAGCGCGTAGCGCTTCTCGGCTCCCTGGCGCTCGCCGGCCCGGAACTGGTCGAGCCGCTCCCACACCGGCTGCCACTTGGCCTGCAGCGCGTCGGCGTCGTAGACGATCTCGTCCTGGGTCTGTTCCTGGGTCATGTTCTCTTCAGTCTCTCGCTGGTCGGATCCGGCTGCGTCGAACCCCTTCGTGGCATGAAAAAACCCCTCACACAGGGAGGGGTTGCCGCGCTGCGCAGGCCCCGGGTCGGGAGCCTGCCCTGGTCAGCGCGGCTGGCCGAGAAGAAGGGTCGTGGTCCGCACGCCTCCAGGGTACTCCACCCGCTCGGTGGACGCCGTGCCGCGCGGCCGGACGCATCCGCCAAGCGGGCCCAAGGTCTCGACGCGCCGGGACCATGGCCCTTGTTTGTCACCGCCTGCGCGCCGTGACAGACTGTCTCCGCCCGCCGGCCGGACCGCATCGCCGCGGAGCGAAGACCCCCCCATTTCGCTCCGTTGCGTGCCCTGGCCGGCGGTGCCTTTTCTCTCACCGACCCCCACCTCGCCCGGGCTCTCCCGCCGGGAATGGGACGCCGCCCCCCACCGTTGTGAGAGGCATGGCCACCACCGAACTCACCGCCGACACCTTCGAGCAGACCGTCGTCGACAACGACATCGTGCTCGTCGACTTCTGGGCGTCCTGGTGCGGTCCGTGTCGCCAGTTCGCCCCTGTCTACGACGCCGCCTCCGAGACCTACCCGGACATCGTGTTCGGCAAGGTCGACACGGAGGCCGAGCAGGCGCTGGCCGGCGCCGCCCGCATCACGTCGATCCCGACGCTGATGGCGTTCAAGAAGGGCCACCTCGTCTTCTCGCAGCCGGGCGCGCTCCCCCGGGAGGCGCTCGCCCAGGTCATCGACGCCGTCGTCGAGCTCGACGTCGACGCCGCCCTCGCCGAGGCCCAGGAGCAGGCTCAGCGCCCGCAGGAGGCCTGACGCTTACGGTTCCGCGGCGGTGACCGCTTAGGGTGACCGCCGTGGAACCGACGGCAGCACCCGGCCCGGCTCCGGGGGCAGTCCCGGCCGGCATCGACCCCGAGAAGCTCGCGATCACCCTCGAGGTCCTCGGTCAGCTCCACGAGCTGCCGGCCGACCACGCCGACGTCCAGACGGTCAAGCGCGCGACGTCGTACATGTGGAAGCTGCTGAAGAAGTCACGCCGCACCGAGATCCGGCTGGCGAAGCAGGCCCACGACCAGGCGATCATCGAGCTGACCGCGACCGGCTCGCCGATCCGGATCGACGACGAGACCGCTGGCATCCCGTTGGTCTCCAACGCCGCGGGCGCGTTCGCGGGCGAGCTGCTCACGGCGCGCGGCTGCTACATCTGCAAGCAGGACTTCACGCTGGTCGACGCGTTCTACCACTGGCTCTGCCCGTCGTGCGCGGCGATGAGCCACGCCAAGCGGGACCAGCGCACCGACCTCACCGGCCGACGCGCGCTGCTGACCGGCGGCCGCGCCAAGATCGGCATGTACATCGCGCTCCGCCTGCTCCGCGACGGCGCCCACCTGACGATCACGACCCGCTTCCCCAAGGACGCGGTGCGCCGGTTCGCGGCGATGGAGGACAGCCCCGAGTGGCTGCACCGTCTCAAGATCGTCGGCATCGACCTGCGCGACCCCACCCAGGTCATCGCGCTCACCGACGACGTGGCCGCCGACGGCCCGCTCGACATCATCGTCAACAACGCCTGCCAGACCGTTCGCCGCCTGCCCGGCGCGTACTCGAGCCTGATCGAGGGCGAGAACGCACCCCTGGCGCCGCTGCCCGGCGGCCTCGAGCTGCCCGAGATGGTCACCTTCGACCGGATCTCCGAGGCGCACCCCGCCGCGATCGCCGGCGCGCTCACCGCGCACCCGGTCGCCCACCACGAGGGCGAGTCGGACGCGTCCGCGCTCGCCGCCCACAACGCCGCGACCATGACGGCGCTCGCGCTCAAGGCCGGTGGCGCGTCGCTCGAGGCGCACCTGGCCGGTACCGCCGTCGACGCCGGGGGCCTCATCCCCGACATCCAGGCCAACAACTCCTGGACCCAGGTCGTCGACGAGGTCGACCCGCTGGAGCTGCTCGAGGTGCAGTTCTGCAACTCGATCGCGCCGTTCCTCATCGTCTCGCGCCTGCGGCCGGCGATGCGGGCCGCCGTCGCTCGGGGGGCCCGCCGGGCCTACGTGGTCAACGTGTCCGCCATGGAGGGCCAGTTCAGCCGCCGTTACAAGGGCGCCGGCCACCCGCACACCAACATGGCGAAGGCCGCGCTCAACATGCTGACGCGTACGTCGGCCGGCGAGATGTTCGAGACCGACCAGATCCTGATGGCGGCCGTCGACACCGGCTGGATCACCGACGAGCGGCCCCACCACGAGAAGCTGCGCATCGCCGCCGAGGGCTGGCACGCGCCTCTCGACCTGGTCGACGGCGCCGCCCGCGTCTACGACCCCATCGTCCGCGGCGAGGCCGGCGAGGACCTCTACGGCTGCTTCCTCAAGGACTACCAGCCCTCCCCCTGGTGATCCGCGGCCGGTGTTTCCGGCGCGCCCCCAAAGTGTCACCGTGACCGTTTGCGGCTCGGGTGACCGTTCTGAAAGGTCACTCGAGGGCCAAAGTGTCACGGTGACATGTTGGTCATCCACAGGCTGACGGTGCACGGGGTGCGCGGTCCGTACGCCGCCCGCAGGCTGGCCCCATGGACCGACCCGACCCGCGTCAGATGCTCGTGTCGGCGCGCGAACGACGCGCCGAAGGTGCCGAGCCGCCGCATCTCGACGCGAGCCTCGATCGTGTCCGGCGCGGCTACTACCGCCCGGCCGGGGCGGACCTCACCGCGTCCGACCTCTACCGCCTGCGCATCCACGCCACCCGTGAGGCGCGGACCGAGCGGCTGGTCTTCTCGCACGCCTCGGCGGCCGAGCTCTGGGGCTGCCCGCAGCTCGCCGCTGACACCGCCTTCGTGCATGCGACCCGACCCGGCAAGGCCCGCCGGACGTCGGCCGGCGTCAAGGTCCATCGCTCGGTGATCCCGGACGACCACGTGGTCCGCCTCGCCGACGGTCTCGTGGTCACCAGCAGGGAGTGGACCGCCGTACAGCTGGCGGCAGCGCTCCCCCTGCCGAACGCGCTGCTGCCGCTCGACCACCTCGTGCGGCTCCTCAACGAGGACCCCACCGGCGACCCGGCCGGGCTCGCCGTGGTCGAGCGACTCGTGGCCCTGGTACCAGCGCAGATGAAGGGCGGTGCCCGGGCGGAGCGGAACCTCCGACTCGCCGATCCGCGGTCAGACTCCGCCGGCGAGTCGCTCAGCAGGGGTCAGATGGAGCTGCTCCGCGTCCCTCGCCCCCAGCTGCAGGTGCGCTTCCCCCGCGGCGACCTGCCCGGCGACGACGTCGTCGACTTCGACTGGCCCGAGCTGGAGACGTTCGGCGAGTTCGACGGCAAGGGCAAGTACTTCCGCAGCGACCTCACCGAGGGACGCACCCCCGAGGAGGTGCTGTGGGACGAGAAGCTCCGCGAGGATCGTGTACGCCGACACCGCCCCCGCGCCGCACGGTGGGGATGGGACATCGCCCTGTCACGCGACAAGCTCGGCCGCGTCCTCGCCCAGGCGGGCATCCGCCCCGGCACCCGCTGACGGCCACCCGGGTGACGTGCGGAGACTGCGGAGGGCCGGCGCAGTCGCCAAAGTGTCACCGTGACCCTTTGCGGGTCGAGTGACAGCTACGAAGTGTCACTCACCGCGAGGAGTGTCACGGTGACACTTTGGCGACTGCACCGGCTCCGGCGCGCCGACAACGCCGAGGGCCGGCCTCCCCACGGGGAGACCGGCCCTCGGTCGTCGTACGGCTGGATCACTTCAGGTCGAAGCGGTCGTTCTCCATGACCTTCGTCCAGGCGGCGACGAAGTCCTTGACGAACTTCTCCTGTGCGTCGTCACTGCCGTAGACCTCGGCGAGCGCCCGCAGCTGCGAGTTCGAGCCGAAGATCAGGTCGTTGGCGGTGGCAGTCCACTTGAGGTCGCCGGTGGCGGCGTCGCGGATCTCGTAGACGTTCTCGGCGTCGGACGCCTTCCACTCCGTGCCCGGCGCGAGCAGGTTGGCGAAGAAGTCGTTCGACAGGACGCCCGGACGGTCGGTGAACACACCGTGCTTCGACCCGTCGACGTTGGTGCCGAGGGCCCGCATGCCGCCGACCAGGACGGTCATCTCCGGCGCGGTGAGGTCGAGCATGTAGGCGCGGTCCACCAGCAGCGTCTCCAGCGGCCGCTTCTCGCCCGGACGGACGTAGTTGCGGAAGCCGTCGGCCCGAGGCTCGAGCACGCGGAAGGAGTCGACGTCGGTCTGCTCCTGGGTCGCGTCGGTGCGGCCCGGGCGGAACGGGACCGTGATGTCGACGCCGGCGTCCTTGGCGGCCTTCTCGACCGCGGCGGCACCGCCGAGGACGATGAGGTCGGCCAGCGAGATCTTCGTGGCACCGGTGTTGAACTCCGCCTGGACCTCCTCCAGCTTGGCGAGCACGGTCGCGAGCTCGGCCGGCTGGTTGACCTCCCAGCCGCGCTGCGGCTCCAGTCGGATCCGGGCACCGTTGGCACCACCGCGCTTGTCGGTGGAGCGGAAGGTGGCGGCCGAGGCCCAGGCGGTCGTCGCGAGCTGCGACACCGTCAGGCCCGAGTCGAGCAGCTTGCCCTTGAGCGCCGCGATGTCCGCCTCGGAGACCAGCTCGTGGTCGACGGGGGGCACCGGGTCCTGCCACAGCTGAGGCTCGGGCACCCACGGACCGAGGTAGCGGGTGACCGGGCCCATGTCGCGGTGGAGCAGCTTGTACCAGGCCTTCGCGAAGGCCTCGGCGAACTGGTCGGGGTTCTCGAGGAAGTTGCGCGAGATCTTCTCGTAGACCGGGTCGAACCGGAGCGCCAGGTCCGAGGTGAGCATGCGCGGCTCGCGCTTGCCCTCGCCCTGGGCCTCCGGCACCAGGCCGGCGCCGGCGCCGTTCTTCGGCCGCCACTGGTTCGCACCGGCGGGCGACTTGAACAGCTCCCACTCGTAGGCGAACAGGATGTGGAAGAACTCGTTGTCCCACCGGGTCGGGTGGTAGGTCCAGGTGACCTCGAGACCCGAGGTGATCGTGTCGATGCCCTTGCCGGTGCCGTAGGAGCTCTGCCAGCCCAGGCCCTGCGCCTCGAGCGGGGCGGCCTCGGGCTCCGGGCCGACGCTGTCGGCCGGGCCGGCGCCGTGCGTCTTGCCGAACGTGTGACCGCCGGCGATCAGCGCGACGGTCTCCTCGTCGTTCATCGCCATCCGGGCGAAGGTCTCGCGGATGTCCCGCGCCGAGGCGACCGGGTCCGGGTTGCCGTTCGGGCCCTCGGGGTTGACGTAGATGAGGCCCATCTGGACCGCGCCGAGCGGGTCGTCCAGCTCGCGCTCGCCCTGGTAGCGCTCGTCGCCCAGCCAGGCGTCCTCCGGACCCCAGAAGATCTCCTCCGGCTCCCAGACGTCCTCACGGCCGAACGCGAAGCCGAACGTCGTGAAGCCCATGTCCTCCAGCGCGACGTTGCCGGCCAGGACGAGCAGGTCGGCCCACGAGATCTTCTGGCCGTACTTCTTCTTGACCGGCCACAGGAGACGGCGCGCCTTGTCGAGGCTGACGTTGTCGGGCCAGCTGTTGAGCGGCGCGAACCGCTGGGCGCCGTCGCCGGCGCCGCCGCGGCCGTCGTGGATCCGGTAGGTACCGGCCGCGTGCCAGCTGAGCCGGATCATCAGGCCGCCGTAGTGACCGAAGTCGGCCGGCCACCAGTCCTGGGAGTTGTTCAGGACCTCGACGACGTCACGCTTGACCGCCTCGACGTCCAGCTTGGCGAACTCCGCCGCGTAGTCGAAGTCGGCGCCCAGGGGGTTGCCGGCCGGGCTGTGGGCGTGGAGGACCGACAGGTCGAGCTGGTTGGGCCACCAGTCCTTGTTCGTGTGAGGACGGCCGCCGGTCTTCGGCGTCGGCGAGTCGATAGCCGGGTTCTCGCTCTCACTGCCGTGGGCAGCGGCGCTGTCGTGCATCACCGGGCAGCCACCCTCGGCCTTGCGGTCGATGCCCTGCGGGCTCTCGTTCTCGGACATGTGCTTCCTTCCAGGGGCGATTACTCAGGAACTTGCGGTGGAGCAGTCGGGGCACAGGCCCCAGTAGATGACCTCGGCCTCGTCGATCACGAAGCCGTGATCGTCGGAGGCGGTCAGACAGGGCGCCGCGCCGTGGGCGCAGTCGACGTCGACGATGACGCCGCACGAGCGGCAGACCGCGTGGTGGTGGTTGTCACCCACACGACTCTCGTAGCGAGAGACGGAACCGGACGGCTGGATGCGGCGCACCAGCCCCTTGGCGGTCAGGGTGTGCAGCGAGTCGTAGACGGCCTGGTGGGACACCTCGGGCAGCTCCGCGCGAACGGCACCGAGGATGGAGTCGGTGTCGGCGTGCGGGAGCGTGTGGACGGCACCGAGTACGGCGACCCGCGGCCGCGTCACCCGGAGACCGACCTCCCGCAGCATCTGCTCGAGGTCGTTCGTCGCTGGCACATCGCCCACCCTTTCCCTTTTTCTTGAACAAGTCAAGAATATGGAAGGACGTGTCGGGTGACCGGATCCGACAGGGACGTCAGGGCGTCGCGGTCGGGTCCGCGGAGGCGTCGCTGCTGCCCGTCGACGTCGGCTGGTCGGTGGCGCTGGAGCCGTCCGTCGGGGTCGGGCTGCCGCTCGGCGTCGGATCGGCCGACGGCGTCGGCACGAGGCCGTCGATCGTCTCGGGCAGCTTGGTGACGACGTCGTCCACGTTCGCCTTGGCGTCGTCGAGCGTCTTCCCGTCGAGCGAGTGCACGCAGCTGGTGATCGCCTGGTCGCGGACATCCGCCGGCGTCGGCTGGTAGGCCTTGTCGATCCGATCGGTGCACAGGTCGGTGAGGTCCTTGGTGGAGGCTGCCGTGGCCGGGGGTGTCGTCGTCCCCCCGCCAGGAGTCGGCTCGCCACTCGCCGGCGGCTGGATCGGCGAGGCGGGGGTGCCCGCGGTGCCCGGCTGGCCGGAGGCGTGCGCCGGGTGGCCGATGTGCGACGTGACGGTGCCCTTCGCGTGGCGCTGGTGGCGCTGGTGACGCTGGTGGCCGGGAGTGCCCGCCGGCTCGGTCGGGCTCGGCTCGACCGTGAACGGCACGGGCGAGACCAGGCGGGCGGTCACGAAGCTCGGGTCCGCGAGCCCGGTCCCGGCCTGGTAGGCGGCCGCGACGCCCAGCACGGCGGACACGTAGGACGTGGAGTGGTTGTAACGCAGCAGTGCGGTCTGGCGGCCGGCGTCGGTGGCGAGATCCTCGGGGCCGGAGCAGAGGTAGACGGCGGCGGCCAGGGCGGCGTCGTCGATGTCCTGCGGGTTGCGCTGCCCGTCGCCGTCGGCGTCCACGCCGACGACCGACCACGTGGACGGGAGGAACTGCATCGGCCCGACGGCGTGGTCGAACTTCGTGTCGCCGTCGAGCAGGCCACCGTCGGTGTCCTTCACCAGCATCCGCCCGCCGATCCCGGTGAGCGCCGGACCGATGACGCTGGGCGTGTCGAGCCCGTTGGCGTCGAGCGCGCTTCCGGCATGACGACCGTGGTCCGACTCGATCCGGCCGATCCCGGCGAGCACGCTCCAGTCGAGGTGGCAGGTGGCGTCGGCACTGTCGATGACGGTCGCGGCGCGCTGGTAGGCGGCGAGTGCGACAGGCGGGATCGCGGGTGCGGAGAGCACCGACGCGGGTACGACGGCCGCAGCCGCCGGTGCCGTCCCGCCGGCGCTCCAGACGCTGGCCGGAGCCTGGGTGGCGGGCGGCACGACCAGGGCGCTGGCGGGCGGGGTGGGCGTCGTGGCCGGCGTCGAGGTGGCCGAGGTCGGGTTGTCGCTGGCCGTTCCGATGACGGCCGGCACCTCGCCGTTCGGCGTACGCGCCACCGCATAGGTGCACACCACCGAGAGCGCCGCGAGCGGGACCAACGAGATGGCCTTCGGCAGGTTGCCGATCCGCGGCGTCATCGTGCGACCTCTCCCTCCGACTTGCGCCGCCCGGGAAGGGAATGCGGGGCGACACCGCATCATCCCTCTCGGGACTAGTGCCCCGACCGGATTCGGATGAACCCTTCCCCCAACCTAGGTGAAGGATCGGCGACGGTCTACCTCGATGAAGGATCTGTCACACGCCACGCTGCCGGCGTGCGGTGAGGCGCCGATCGTCGGCCACGTGACCCGGCTGGTCCTCGTCCACGGCGGCGATGTGGACGACGGCGTCCCCGGTGTTGACCAGCGGCGCGCGGTTCAGCCCGACGACGATCCCGGCGCGGTCGGCGTGGACCAGCCGGACCCGGCGGCCCAGCGTGTCGCTGATCCCGCCCAGCCGCCGGCCGACCTCGACCAGGTCGCCGAGCTGGACGTCGAGCTGCAGGACGCCGCTCCCCCGGGCGCGGACCCAGCCGCTCGCGCGCGAGACGAGGGTGGGCCGCGGCTCGTCGTCGGCCTCGTCGACACCCTCCTCCTCGGGCAGCATCCCCAGCGTGTCGAGCACCCGCAGGACCCCGATCACGCCGGTGTCGATCGACTCGTCGTCGAACCGCAGCGCCTCGCCGGCCTCGTAGACGAGCACCCGCGCGCCGGCCGCCCGCGCCGCCTGGCGCAGCGAGCCGTCACGCAGCGAGGCGTGCAGCGCGACGGGCGCCCCGAAGGCGAGGGCCAGCCGACGGGTCTCCGCGTCGTCGAGGTCGGCGCGCACCTGGGGCAGGTTGGCGCGCCGGTCGGCGGCGGTGTGCAGGTCGATGCCGAGCTCGCACTTGGCGACGACCTGGGTCATGAACAGGTGGGCGATCCGCGCGGCCAGCGACCCACGCCCCGAGCCAGGGAAGGACCGGTTGAGGTCGCGCCGGTCGGGCAGGTAGCGATCGCCGGTCATGAAGCCCAGCACGTTGACCACGGGGACGGCGACGAGCGTGCCCCGCAGCGTCTTCGCGGAGAGCTGGCCCAGGACCCGCCGGATCACCTCGACACCGACGACCTCGTCGCCGTGGATGGCCGCGTTGACCCACACCACCGGTCCCGGCTCGCGGCCGTGGACGACCTGCACCGGGATGCTGACGTCACCGCCCGTGACGAGCCGGGTCAGCGGCAGCTCGACGGCCCGGCTGGCACCCGCCCGCACCCGAACGTCGCCGATGCCGAACGACTCACGAGCCATCCACGCGCCTCCGGTTCGACCGCCGCACGGCCCGCCCCGGGCGACCGCCTCGGTAGGAGCTCGACACGTCGACGACGTACCCCTGCTCCAGCACCTCGCGTCCGACCAGCATCCGGAAGCCCATCTCGTCGCGGCGCGCCAGAGTCACCTCCGCCGGCACGACCCGGTCGAGCAGCCGCAGGTCGAGCCGTACGACGACCCGGTCCTCGCTGTGCCCGGACGAGCTGCGGACCGTGCGCCGGTCGTGCACGGGCACCTCGACGCGGACGGCGTCCGCGGCGCTGCGCTGCCAGGGGTGCACCTCGAAGCTGACCCACGACTCACCGTCGCGCTCGAACTCCGCGAGGTCGAACGCGTGGAGCGACGACGTGCGTGCGCCGGTGTCGATCTTGGCCTTCATCCACTCCACGCCGACACCCGGGAGACCGACCCACTCACGCCATCCCACCGCGCTGGTTAGATGAGTGCCGGACACGTCCCCTATCCAAGCAGGATCCCCCCGTGAAGCTGGCAATCCTCTCGCGCGCGCCGCGGGCCTACAGCACCCAACGACTCCGCGCCGCCGCCGCCGATCGGGGGCACACCGTCAAGGTCCTCGACACCCTGCGCTTCGCGATCGACCTCACCGACAACGAGCCCGACCTGCAGTTCCGCGGCAAGCGGCTCTCGCAGTACGACGCGATCATCCCGCGCATCGGGAACTCGATCACCTACTACGGCACCGCCGTCGTGCGGCAGTTCGAGCAGATGGACGTCTACACGCCCAGCACGGCCAGCGGCATCTCCAACTCGCGCGACAAGCTGCGCGCGATGCAGATCCTGTCGCGGCACGGGATCGCCATGCCGCCGACGACGTTCGTGCGCAACCGGGCGGACGTGATCCCGGCGATCGAGCGGGTCGGCGGCGCGCCGGTCGTCATCAAGCTGCTGGAGGGGACCCAGGGCATCGGCGTGATCCTGGCGCCGTCGATCAAGGTGGCCGAGGCGATCATCGAGACGCTGCAGTCGACCCGGCAGAACGTCCTGATCCAGAGCTTCGTCAAGGAGTCCAAGGGCCGAGACGTGCGGGCCCTCGTCGTCGGCGACCGCGTCGTGGCCGCCATGCGCCGCATCGCCCAGGGCGACGAGTTCCGCTCCAACGTGCACCGCGGCGGATCGGTGGAGAAGGTGGACGTCGACCCGGAGTTCGAGCGCACCGCCGTGCGCGCCGCCCAGATCATGGGCCTCAAGGTCGCCGGTGTCGACCTGCTCGAGAGCGACGCGGGTCCGCTCGTCATGGAGGTGAACTCCTCCCCCGGACTCGAGGGCATCGAGACCGCCACCAAGCTCGACGTCGCCGGCGCGATCGTCGACTACATCGACAACCAGGTCGCGTTCCCGCAGATCGACGTCCGCGAGCGGCTGGCCGTGTCCACCGGGTACGGCGTCGCCGAGCTCGTCGTCCACGGCGACGCAGACCTGGTCGGCTGCAGCCTGGGCGACTCCGGGCTCCGCGAGCGGGACATCACCGTCCTCACGCTGCACCGGGGCTCGGCGGTCATCCCGAACCCGTCGTTCCGGCAGGTCCTCGAGGCCGAGGACCGGCTGCTGTGCTGGGGCAGGCTCGAGGAGATGCGCTCGATGATCCCCGAGCGGCCGAAGCGTCGACCGCGGGTCAAGAAGCTGCCGAAGCACCCGATCCCCGAGGAGTAGGCAGGCGGGCCGGTCGGTCGCGGAGCGGTCGGCTACCGCGCCGGGAGTAGCCGCCGGCTACTCCCTCGGAGGGACGCGGCGCACGCCGAACGGCCCTAGGCTCGGGCCATGCGCACTGATCGCCAATGGCGGAGGTTCTACGCCGCGGGCTGGGTGGTCTCGGCGGCGGTGGGCGTGATCGCCTTCGTCGAGTGGCACGCGCACGTCCGCGAGGTCGAGCGGCGCGCCGAGGAGGCCGAGCGCACCCGCGACGAGGTCGCCCGCCGCCGCGCGATGGAGGAGCGCCTCCGGATCGCCCGCGAGCTGCACGACTCACTCACCCACAGCATCTCGGTGATCAAGGTGCAGGCCGGCGTCGCGACCCACCTGGCCCGCAAGAACGGCGAGGACCCGTCGGACGCGCTGCTCGCGATCCAGGAGGCGAGCAGCGACGCGGTGCGCGAGCTGCGCTCGACGCTCGACGTCCTCCGCCACGAGGACGACAACGGCAGCAGCGGTCTCGACCGGCTCCCGAGGCTGGTCGAGCGGGCGCGGTCGTCCGGCCTGCCGACGACGCTCGTCGTGCGGGGGGACGAGCGCCCGCTGCCACCCGACGTCGACCGCGCGGCCTACCGCGTCGTCCAGGAGGCGCTCACCAACATCACCCGCCACGCCGGCGATGCCACCGCCCTGGTCGAGCTCACCTACGGCGACCGGGTCCTCACCGTCCGCGTCGACGACGACGGCACCGGGTCCGGCCAGCCGCCGGTGCCCGGCTACGGCCTGATCGGCATGCGGGAGCGGGTCACGGCGCTGGGCGGTCGCCTGCAGGCGGGCCCGGGCGCCGCGCAGGGCTTCTCTGTGCTCGCCGACCTGCCGGTGGACGGCGTCCGGTGATCAGGGTCGTCCTGGTCGACGACCAGCCGCTGATCCGCACCGGGATCAAGGCGTTGCTCGACGGCGAGGAGGACATCGAGGTCGTCGCGGAGGGGGCCAACGGCCTCGAGGCCGTCGCACTCGCGGTCGAGCACCGCCCGGACATCGTGCTGATGGACGTCCAGATGCCGATCGCCGACGGCATCGAGGCGACCCGGCAGATCGCGACCGACGAGCGGCTGGTCGACGTACGCGTCGTGATGCTGACCAACTACGGGCTCGACGAGTACGTCTTCAACTCCCTCCGCGCCGGCGCCGCCGGCTTCGTCGTGAAGGACACCGAGCCCGACGACCTGCTGCAGGCGCTCCGCGTGACCGTCCGCGGGGACGCCCTGCTCTCCCCCGCCGTCACTCGGCGGCTGATCAGCGAGTTCGCGGCGCGGCCCGCGGACGTGCTCCCCGGCGCCGACCTCGACCTGCTCACGAGCCGGGAGCGCGAGGTCGTCGGGCTCGTCGCGCACGGCCTGAGCAACGACGAGATCGCCGAGCGGATGGTGCTGAGCCCGATGACCGCGAAGACCCACGTCAGCCGGGCGATGACCAAGCTCGGCGCGCGGGACCGGGCACAGCTCGTGGTGTTCGCCTACCAGTCCGGGCTGGTCGCCTCGCGGAGGGCCTGACCGCCTTCTGCCGTGCCCGTCAGTCCTCGCGGATCCGGCCGTAGGCCTGCTGGAGGAAGTCGGAACCGCCGACGATGCCGAAGACGGCCGCCCAGGCGCGGGCCAACCGCGGCGAGATCGCCAGCGTCGCGACGTACCCGGTCGCGATCCAGGGGGTGACGCAGAACGGGCAGGACAGCATCTCGCCGACGACGTGCTTCCCCGGCTCGTGCCGCGGCTCCTCGTTGACCTCGGCGGAACCGGCATTGCCCTTGAACTCGGTGAACGGCGCCCGCAGCGGCGTGGTCACGCCGTCCTTGGTGAGCAGACGGGCGAACTTGTGCGTCGCGAGCGCGCCGAGCGCGACGTCCTCGAGACGGTACGACGCCGGCAGGCTGTCCCCGCGGGCGCGGCCGACACCGACGGCGAGGCCGACGAACGACCCGAACACCGACATCGCCGTCAGGTAGCCGACGATCCGGTGGTGCTGGTGGGGGCTGTCGCTCATGGGTCTCCGATCCGGGTGGTCAGGTTGGCGTTCGTGCGCGGGTACCCGATCCGGTGTGTCGCTACCGTCAGCCCCCATGGGACCGATCCGCACCTGGTTGCGCCGGTCGCTGTGGGAGGTCGTTCCCCGCGACCACCGGGAAGCGCCACGAGCGCTGCGCCGCCGCCAGTGGGTGACCAGCGCGTTCGCGATCGTCGGCGCCGTCGCCCTCGGCCTGTCGCTGCGGATCGAACCCGGCAGCCCGTCGTTCTACCCGGCCACGCTCGCGCTCGCCGCGGTCTGGGTCGTCGGCGCGTTCGCGTCGGGGCCGCTGCACCTGGGCCGGATCGGCCTGCGGACCGGGCTCGTCCGGCCCACCGTGTCACCGGTGGCTCTCGGCCTGGCGCTGGCTGGCGTCTTCGTGCTCGGTGCGCTCGTCGTGCGCGAGCTGCCCTACCTCGGTGGGCGCGTCGCCGGCGTCCTCGACTACGCCGACCAGGGGTCCTTGCCGGTGCTCGTCGTCATCACCGCCGTCAACGGCGTCGCCGAGGAGCTCTTCTTCCGAGGTGCGCTCTACGCCGCGGTCACGCGCCGTCCGGTGCTGTGGACCACGCTCGCCTACACCCTGGTGACGCTCGCGACCGGTAACGTGATGCTGGCCGGCGCCGCCGCGGTCCTGGGCGTCGTGGTCGGCCTGGAGCGCCGTGCGTCGGGCGGCATCCTCGCGCCCGTGCTCACCCACGTCACCTGGTCGCTGACCGTGCTGCTCGCCCTGCCGCCGCTCTTCGCCTAGCCGCCCCCGGCCTCCACCGCGCGCCGGACCGCCTCCCGGTAGGTCAGCGGCTCCCCCGGCACCAGCTCGCGGATCGCCAGATCCTCCTGCACGACCTCGGTCGACATCGAGTCGATGAGGTTCCGACCGGTGGTCGGGTCGACATCGGTGACCAGCGAGATCCAGTACGACGACAGGCGCGGGGTCAGCACCGGCACCGGCGCGATGGGGACCCGCCGGCCCTCGATCACCTCGGCGGCCTGTTGCAGCATCTCGAGGTAGGTGAGCCGGTCGGCCCCGCCGATCTCGAGGACCCGGCCCAGGGCGGCGTCGTTGCCGACGACACCGACGAGGTAGCGCACGACGTCGTCGATCGCGATCGGCTGCGTCCGGGTCGATGCCCAGCGCGGGACGACCATCGCGGGCAGGTTCTTCACCAGCTGCCGGGTGATCTCCCACGAGATGCCGCCGGCTCCGACGACGATGGCGGCGCGGAGCACCGTCAGCGGGACGCCCGACTGCGCGAGCAGCTGCTCGACCTCGCGCCGGGACCGCAGGTGCGGCGAGAGCTGGCCTCCCTCGCCGCCCAGGCCGCCGAGGTAGACGATCTGGCGCACGCCCGCGGCAGCGGCGGCGAGCCCGAAGTTCCTGGCCGCCGCGGCGTCGCGACGCTCGAAGTCGGCGTCCCCCAGCGAGTGGACGAGGTAGACGGCCACGTCGGCGTCCGCCACCGCCTCCGCCAACGTCCCAGGGTCGTGGACGTCCCCGCCCACCGGCTCGCCGGGACCGTCGTAGGACCCGGGCCGGCGCGTCATCGCCATGACCCGGTGTCCGGTGTCCTGGAGGGCCGGCACGAGACGACTCCCGACGAAGCCGGTCGCACCGGTCACCAGGACGGTGAGGCCCTCGTGCACGGTCCCTCGTACCCGATCAGCCTCGCGCCCACCGCGCGAGGAACCGCTCCCGGTCGACGACCGCCCGGGTGATCGATCCGCGACCGAGCACCTCCCCGCTGGCGCGGTCGACAGCCTCGACCTCGAAGAGCAGGGTGCCGCCGGTGGCCCCCGTCAGGTCGGCGGTGGCCACGACCCAGGCACCGACGGGCGAGGCCGTGACGTGGTCGATCTCGACCGACGTCCCCACCGTGGTCTCACCCTCCGGGAGCCGGTCACGGACCGCAGCGCACGTCGCCGCCTCGAGCCACGCCACGAGACGTGGCGTGGCCAGGACCTCCAGGTCGCCGGACATCAGCGCCCGGGCTGTGTCGTCGCCGGTCACCTCGAACTCGAGTCGGGCTGTCGCCGACACCGACGTGCCTCCCGGAGCCGTCTCAGCGTCGGTCTTCCGTCCGACCACGACGCCTCCCCAGACGTGCCTCTGAAGGGGCGCTGCTGACCGCCCCTCACCCACGCGAGCCAGCTCAGAGTAAACCCGTTCCCGCCGGTCGGCCAGGGGTCGCCAGGCGGCCGTCCCTACTCCACGCGAGCGCGATCGCAAGGGCCGCGACGACCGAGCCGATGATGACCATCCACGCGTCGCGGAGGTGCAGGCTCGGGTCGAGCGGAGCGAGTACGCCGAGCACCGCGACCAGGGCGACCAGGCACCGCCGCGCCCGCTCGGGCAGGCGGCAGCAGGCGAGCAGCGGCAGGCACCAGAGGAAGTACCAGTAGTTGGTCACCGGGCTCAGCACGGTCGTCAGCAGCATCGCGACTCCGGTCGCGGTGAGCGAGGCGCGCCGCTCCCGCACCGGCGCCAGGGCGAGCAGCAGCGCGCAGCCGACGAGGAGCAGGCCGATCCCGACCGTGTCGGCCATCGACGCCGCGTCGGAGTCGTGCACCCAGCGCAGCAGCCGCCCGGCGTCGAACGGCAGCGAGAGCGGCGTGTGCAGCCCGACGGCGACGTGCATCGTGCCGACCCAGCCGACGCCGAGGCCGCTGAAGACTCCGATCCCGACGACCGTGGCCAGCGCGATGCCGCCGACGCCCACGCCCGACCTGAGCCGGTCGCGGAGGCGGCCCGAGCGGGCGGCCAGCAGCACCACGCCGAGGCCGGCCACGACGGCCGGGGCCTTGACCGCCGTCGCCAGCCCGACCAGCAGCGCGCCGGCCACCCATCCGCGTGACATCGCGAGCAGGAGGGCCGCACACACGAGCCCCGCGAGCAGCAGGTCGACGTGGGCGCCGCCGACGCCGTTGGCGAGGACGAACGGGCTCGCGACGGCGAGCCACGACGCCTGCGCCGGCCGGCACCCCGCCAGGTGCGCCAGCCGCGGCGCCACGACCATCAGCAGGCCGAGCCCGACCACGGCGAGCATCCGGTAGCCGAACATGAGCAACCAGGGGCTGGACGTCAGATGGCTCAGAGCGGCGCCCCAGACGAGCGGCACCGGGCCGTACGGCGCCGGCGTGTGCCGCCAGCACTGGCACACCGCCTGGACGATCGGGCCGTGCAGCACGGCCGGCGGGACGACGTACGGCGACAGGCCACGGCCGGCGAGGACCCCGTCCGCGGCGTAGCTCCAGGCGTCTCCGCTGAAGAGGGGTGGCGCGACGAGCAGCGGCACGGTCCACAGCAGCGTCGCCCGGTTGACGCCCGCGACGCCCACCGTGCCGGTGCGGACGGCGGCCCCCAGCATCAGCCAGGCGGCGGTGAGGAGGAGGACGCCCATGACACAGAGCCCCAGACCCCAGCGCTCGCCGGCGTTCCAGGCTCGGAAGTCGCGCAGTGCGTCCAGGCTCGCGACCCGCCCGCCGTGCGGCATGCCCGCGTAGGCCAGTCCGCCGGCGGTCATGCAGGCCGCTCCGACCAGGCCGCAGGGCACCCACAGGCGACCGCTCACCACGATCCCCGCTCGAGGCATGGGCCCACGCTAGGAGCGCAGGATGAGCGCCAGATGAAGGTCGTCGGCCCCGAGGAGGCTTCATGCCCCCTTCATCGTGACCCGCCTACCGTCGCCCATCGGCACGACGGAGGAGGAACGGAAGTGAGCTGGACGAGCGACGGAACGGTGGTGTGGGGCTCCCTCCAGAAGGGCTGGTTCGAGTCGGTCAACCACCTGGCGCGGACGACGCCGTGGCTGCACGCACCGGCGCGGCTCTACGCGGTGTACGGCGTGGGCCTGTTCGCCGGGCTGCTCCTCCTCTCGTGGTGGCTGGTCCGGCGCGACGGAGACCTGCGCCGGATGGCCGCCGCGCTGTGGGCGCCGATCGGCGTGCTGGTGGCCGTCGGCGTGAACCAGTTCCTCGTGGCCGGCTTCGCCGAACCGCGGCCCTACACCGTGTTGCCGCACACGCTCGTCCTCGTCGCGCGCAGCTCCGACTACTCGTTCCCGAGCGACCACGCGGTGATGGCGGGCGCCGCGACCGCCGGCGTGATGCTGGCCCACCGGCGACTCGGACTCATCACGCTCCTCCTCGCCCTGGCGATGGCGTTCACCCGCGTGTACGTCGGCGCGCACTTCCCGCTGGACGTCGTGACCGGGCTCCTGGTCGGCGCGGCCATCGCCTGGTTGTCCTACCTCGTCGTCGCGCCCGTGGTGACCCGGCTCGTGGCCGTGCTGGCGCGGACGCCGCTGCGCCCGCTGCTGACCAGCTCGCCGCCGGCTCAGCCGCAGCCGATCCAGTAGCGCCCGCCGGGGCCGCCGTCAGCCGAGATGCAGAACGGCGGTCTCCCCGCGTTTCCGCAGGAAGACCGCCGATCCGATCGGTGGAGCTGAGGGGACTCGAACCCCTGACCCTCTGCATGCCATGCAGATGCGCTACCAGCTGCGCCACAGCCCCAATGGCGTTGTCCCGGTTTGATCAGCCCCGGGCAACGACGAGAACATTAGCGGACGGCTCAGACGATCACGAAATCGGGGTCTGCCGGTTGTAGGTGGTGAGTCGCCAGGGCCCGTCCGGGGCCTCGGAGACCAGCTCGGCCCAGCCGCAGTTCGCCAGGACGCCCAGCGCCCCGTCCGCGCTTACCGGCCAGCCGACCAGCCGCGAGAGCCCGTGGCGGATCGCCGTGCCGTGCGACACGACGACAGCGGTCTCCCCCGGCGCGAGTGCGGCACCGGCCTCGCGCAGCGCCCCGGCGACCCGGTCGGCGACGACATCGGCGGACTCGCCGCCGACGGCGCCGAGCTCGGGCCGGGTCGTGCCGAACCGGACGAGGATCTCGTCGGCGGTCAGGCCCTCGACCTCACCGGCGGACGTCTCCCGCAGCCGCGCGTCGGGGCGGGCCGGGAGCCCGGTCAGCTCGGCGACGTACGCCGCCGTCTGCGCGGCGCGGGCCAGGTCGGAGCACCAGAGCGCGACCGGCTCGTAGCCGGCCAGCACCGTGGCGGCGCCCTTGGCCTGCAGGTGCCCCGTCTCGCTCAGCTCGATGTCGGTCTGGCCCTGCCAGCGCAGCTCCGCGTTCCACGGCGTCTCGCCGTGGCGCAGGAGCAGGAGCCGTCGCAGCGCCTCAGCGCTCATGCGAGACGACGTCGGCGGGCAGCGCGATCGTCGGGCAGTCGCGCCAGAGCCGTTCGAGCGCGTAGAACTGCCGCTCCTCCTCGTGCTGCACGTGCACGACCACGTCGCCGTAGTCGATGAGCACCCAGCGTCCGTCGCGCTCGCCCTCGCGGCGGATCGGCTTCGCGCCGAGGGCGCGCAGCTTCTCCTCCACCTCGTCGACGATGGCACGGACCTGGCGGTCGTTGGACGCGGAGGCGAGCACGAAGGCATCGGTGATCGCCAGCTGCTCACTGACGTCGAAGGCGATGATCTGCTGTGCGAGCTTGTCGGACGCCGCGCGGGCGGCGGCGGTGACGAGCTCGAGAGCGTGGTCGGTGGCCGTCATCGGAGTCCCCGATCGATTGTTCGCGGAGGAGCGGAGCGGGGGAGCGACGAATCGAGTGGGGTGATCATGCGGTGACTTCCGGACGGTTCGGGTAGAGGGCGTGCTTGCCGATGTACTGCACCACGCCGTCGGGCACGAGATACCAGATCGGTTCCCCGCGGCTGTGCCTCTCACGACAGTCGGTCGAGGAGATCGCCAGCGCGGGGATCTCCAGCACGGTGACCCGGTCGGCCGGGATGCGGTCGAACAGGTCGGTGTCCATCGTGTACCCGGGTCGGGTGCAGCCGATGAACTGCGCCAGCTCGAAGAGCTGGTCGGCGTTGCGCCAGGTGAAGATCTCGGTCAGCGCGTCGGCCCCGGTGATGAAGAAGAGCTCGTCGTCAGGACGGGAGTCCTTGATGTCGCGCAGCGTGTCGATCGTGTACGTCGGCCCGCCGCGGTCGATGTCGACGCGACTCACCGTGAACCGCGGGTTGGCGGCGGTCGCGATCACCGTCATCAGGTAGCGGTGCTCGGCCGGCGAGACCTCTCGGGACGCCTTCTGCCAGGGCGCGCCGGTCGGCACGAAGACGACCTCGTCGAGGTCGAAGACCCCCTGCACCTCCGAGGCGGCGACGAGGTGGCCGTGGTGGATCGGGTCGAAGGTGCCGCCCATGACGCCGACGCGGCGTCGACGCGGCTGGTCAGCCATCCGCGGAAGCGGATCAGGAGTGCTCGCGGCCACCGGCGAAGGCGAGCAGGATGCCCATCAGGGCCAGCAGGATGACGAGCGCGACCGCACCGACGACCCAGTGGTTGACCTTCTCGGAGTGCTCGGCGGCCTCGGCAGCGCGCAGGACGAGGGTGTTGACCATGGGCGACACCCTACCGGTAGCCCCTCCGGTCACCTGACGTGGCCGTCCCCCGTGACGACGTACTTGGTGGAGGTCAGCTCCGGCAGCCCCATCGGCCCACGCGCGTGCAGCTTCTGGGTGCTGATCCCGATCTCCGCGCCGAAGCCGAACTCGCCGCCGTCGGTGAACCGGGTCGACGCGTTCACCATCACCGCGGCCGAGTCGACGGCGGCGGTGAAGCGCCGCGCGGCGGTCAGGTCCTCGGTGACGATGGCCTCCGTGTGTCCGCTCGACCAGCGCCTGATGTGCGCGATGGCCGCGTCCAGGTCGGGGACGACGGCCGCCGCGATGTCGAGCGCGAGGTACTCGGTCGCCCAGTCCTCGTCGGTCGCGGGCAGCACGCCCTCGTAGACGCCGAACGTGTCGTCGCCGTGGATGGTGACCGACTCCGCCTGCAGCGCCTTCACCACCCGCGGGAGGAACTCCCCCGCCACGGCGGCGTGCACGAGCAGCGACTCGGCGCTGTTGCACACGCTGGTGCGGGAGGTCTTGGCGTTGAGGACGATGGCGAGGGCCTTGTCGAGGTCGGCCGCAGCATCGACGTAGACGTGCACGTTACCGACGCCCGTCTCGATGACAGGGACGGTCGACTCCTCGACGACGCTGCGGATCAGGCCGGCTCCGCCGCGCGGGATGAGGACGTCGACGAGACCGCGGGCGCGCATCAGGGCGCGCACCGAGTCGTGGCCGTCCCCGGGCACCAGCTGGACGGCGTCGGCCGGCAGACCCGTCGACGCGACCGCGTCGCGGAGCACGGCAGCGATGGCGGCGTTGGACGAGCGGGCGCTGGAGGAGCCGCGCAGCAGCGCGGCGTTGCCGGACTTCAGGCACAGCCCCGCGGCGTCGGCGGTGACGTTGGGGCGCGCCTCGTAGATCATGCCGACGACGCCGAACGGGACGCGCACCTGGCGCAGCTCGAGACCGTTGGCGAGCGTCGAGCCCCGGACGACCTCGCCGACGGGGTCGGGCAGGGCGGCGACGTCGCGCAGGCCCTGGGCCATGCCGGCGAGCCGATCGTCGGTGAGCCGGAGCCGGTCGACGAGGTTGGCGGGCAGGCTGGCCGGCGTACCGCCGCTCTCCGCGCGGGCCACGTCCTCCGCGTTGGCGGCGATGACCTCGGTCGCACGGGCGAGCAGGGCCTCGGCCATGGCGTGCAGAGCGGCGTCCTTGGCCGCGCGGGTCGCGAGCGCGAGCTCATAGCTCGCCTCACGTGCACGGAGCGCGACGGAGCGCACGGCGGCCTCGGGCGTGACGGTCTCGGTCATGCTCTCAGCCTAGGGCGCTCGCGCGCCCCACTCACCCGCGTATCAGGCCGGCGGGTTGGTGATGGGCTCGACGCCCGCCTTGTGCGTCGCGCGGCCGGCCCAGAGCTTGCCGAACTGCTGGTAGTAGGCCCGGTAGTAGTTCGGGTCGCTGAACCGGACGACGACCTCCTCGTTGGCGAACGAGATGCCGCTCCAGTTCTCGGAGCCTGTCCACACCGACTTCGTCGCCTCGTACTCCCCCGTCGCCTCGTTCCTGAAGGCGCCGCTGACGATCATCGCCTTGTAGTGGGCGTAGAAGCGCGGGCCCCAGCCGACGAGGCCGTCCTCCTCCTCGGGCACGCGCTTGGCGAAGCTCCAGTCGGCCATGCGGACCGGGACGCCGGCCCGCTGCATGATCCCGACCGCCTGCTTGCTGAAGACGCTGCCGATGACCATCACGTCGCAGCCGCCGCGCTTGAGGGCGGCGATCGCGCTGGCGATCTGGTTGCCGCGGGTGCCGTAGAGCGCGTACTCCATGATCCGGACCACCGTGCGGCCGTCGCCGGTACCGAAGCCGGCGCGGGTGCGGCAGCCGACGTCGCGGATGCGCCGGACGACGGGGTCCTGCGCGGCGGTGCGCGCGACCGGGGCCTGGGCCGCCGCGGTGGTGGTGCGCTGCAGCCAGATCGAGTACGGGCTCTTGACGGCGGGCTGCGAGGCCGTCACGACCCGTGCACCGGTCTGGCGCTGCATCTTCATCTGGTTGAAGAAGCCGACCCACGTGGCGAAGATCTTCGGGTCGTAGGCGATCGCCCACGAGTCGTTCCACTGGCGGTAGACCGCCTTGGACGTCATGTTGCCCGAGCTGCCGATGATGACGTCGCGCGCACCGCCGGTGCGGGTGAAGCTGTAGATCTTGAGGTGCTGGTTGCCGCCGTCGCCCGGGGCGCGGCAGCGGCCGGGGCAGGTGACGACGAAGTTCTTGTAGCGGGGCTTCTTGCCCAGGGCACGTTGCAGGGAGTAGACGACGCCCGACGCGGTGCGCTCGTTGACGATCACCTGGACGTGGACGCCGCGCTTGCGCGCCCTGAGCAGCGCCGAGGCCACGTCCGACCGGTCGAAGGAGTACGTCGCCATGCGGATCGTCTCGCCCTTGGGCGTGTGGTTGATCGCGGCGAGCACGCGGTTGACGATCGCCTTCGAGCCCTTGCGGCCCGGGTCGTTGAAGATCGGGCCGAGCCGCGGCTTCCAGCCCGGCAGCGGCGGCAGCAGCACCGGTGCGGCGGCCGTCGCGGCCGCTGCCTGTGGCCCGGCCGCCGTGTCGACGACACCGACCGTCGCCGCTGCCAGCGTGCCCGTCGCCGCCACGATCCCGGCGACCAGCAAGCGCCGCACCCTCTGCCCCATGTTCTCGCCCGTCTATTTCAGTTGTCCCGAAGGCCCAAGCCCGGTGATTCTACGGGGCGTTGAGCGGCTGCGTGCCCATCTTGTGGGTCGCGCGCCCCTTCCACATCCCGTTCCACTTGTCGATGTAGGAGCGGTAGACGGAGGCATCGTTGATGGTGAGGACGACCTCCTCGTTGGCGAACGAGAGCGTGTCCCAGTTCTCCGAGCCGGTCCAGACCGTGCGGGTCGCGTGGCCGGCGTACCTGCCGTTGATGGCCATGAACTTCAGGTGCGAGTAGAAGCGCGGACCCCAACCGGAGATGCCGTCCTCCTCGTCCGCGTTCCGCTCGGCGAACTCCCAGTCGCCGCTACGCAGCGGGATGCCGGCGCGCTGCATGATCTTGTAGGTGTGCCCGCCGGGCACGCTCATGATGATCTTGACGTCGCAGCCCTGCTTCTTCTTGCGCACGAGGGCCTTCGCGAGCGCCTCGCCGCGGTTCTTGAACATGCCGTACATCGCGATCCGGATGACCGTGTGGCCGCCGATCCCGAACCCTCGCGGCGCGGCGCAGGAGACCTGCTGGATCCGCTTCCACGCGGGGTCGGCGCTCGCGACGTATCGGCTCGTGCTCGTCTCGGACGTGGCGACCTCGTTGTTCTGGGACGCGAGCGAGCGCTGGAACGTGTAGTTGTAGCCACCGGTGGTCGTCGTGTAGCTCAGCCGCCGAGCGCCGGTGCGCTTCTGGTGCGCCATCTGGTTGAACATGACGTTCCAGGTGTCGAACAGCTTCTTGTCGTTGGCGACGGCGTAGCTGTCGTTCCACTGCCGGTAGACGCCCTTGGACGTCAGGTTCCCCGACCCGGTGATGACGAGGTAGCGCGCACCGCCGGCCCGGCTGAACGTGTAGACCTTGGCGTGCATGTTGCCGCCGTCGCCCTTCATGCGGCAGCGGCCGTCGCAGGCGATGACGAAGTTCTTGCGGTTGGGGTTCTTGCGGAGCTGCTTCTGCAGGCTCCGCACGCCGCTCGACATCACCGACTTGTTGACGATGACCTGGACGTTGACACCCCGCTTGCGGGCGCGGCGCAGTGCGGACAGGACGTCGGCACGGTCGAAGGAGTAGACCGCGATCCTGATGTAGGAGCCCCGCGGCGAGTGGTTGATCGCGTGGATCAGCCGCGTGACGATCGCCTTCTGGCGCTTCGAGCCGGCGAGCGGGTCGTTGAAGACCGGGCCCAGCCGCGGCCGCCACCCGGGCAGCCAGGCGACGCAGTTGGCCGGGAGCGCCCCGCCTCGCGGCGCACAGGGATCGACGGCCGCCGATGCCCGCGCGGCGGGATGGCTCCCCGAGACCTCGACGGCCGGCGACAGGAGCGCCACCAGCACCGCGAGGCAGACTCCGGCCGCTGTCACGATCGGCGATCGTCGCACTGCCGCACCCCATTTCATCCGGCCCGTACGTCGGGCAGACCATCTGTCGAACTGGGCCCGGTGGCCGACGCTTGAGTCGAGACCGGCCGTGTCGGCGACCACAGTCACATGGGACCGTGGACCCAGTCAAAGTAAAGCGTGCCCCAAACGGGACGAGCCCCGGGCCAGGTGGGCCCGGGGCTCGTCGGCGTGTCGCACGCGTCGTGGATCAGCCCTTGCGCTGCTTGACCGCCTCGGTGAGCGCCGGCAGCACCGTGTGGAGGTCGCCCACCACGCCGAAGTCGACCAGCTCGAAGATCGGAGCCTCTTCGTCCTTGTTGACGGCCACGATCGTCTTGGAGGTCTGCATGCCGGCCCGGTGCTGGATGGCGCCGGAGATGCCGTTGGCGACGTAGAGCTGCGGCGAGACGGTCTTGCCGGTCTGGCCGACCTGGAAGCTGTGCGGCTTCCAGCCCGAGTCGACAGCCGCGCGGGAGGCGCCGACCGCGGCACCGAGCTCGTCGGCGAGCGCCTCGACGGCCGAGAAGTCACCGCCGGTGCCACGGCCGCCGGAGACGATGATCGCGGCCTCGGTCAGCTCGGGGCGACCGGTCGCCTGACGCGGCTGGGTCGCGACGATCTGCGCGGTCTTGGCGGCGTCGGAGATCGTCACCGCGAACTCCTCGACGGCGCCGGCGCCGGCAGCCTCCTCGGGGGCGGCCGAGTTGGGCTTGACCGTGATGATCGGGGTGCCCTTGGTGACCTTGCCGGTCAGCGTGTAGTTGCCGGCGAAGACCGACTGGGTCACGACCCCGCCGTCCGCGATGTCCACCGCGTCGGTGATCAGGCCGGAGTCGAGCTTGACCGCCAGACGGGCGGCGATCTCCTTGGTCTCGGCGCCCGACGGGATCAGGATCGCGGCCAGGCCCCCAGAATCGGCAGAGACCTTCTCGGCGAGCTGCTGCAGCGCCTCGGCCTTGGGGGCGACCAGGTAGCCCTTGATCTGCGCGTCGTCGATGACGTAGAGCTTCTCGGCTCCGTACTTCTTCACGGCCTCGGCCACGCCCCCCACCACGCTCGGGTCACCGGCAGCACCGATGAAGACGGCCGACGGCTCGCCGAGCCGCTTGGCGAGGGTGAGCAGCTCGAACGTCGGCTTCTTGACCGCGCCGTTCTGGAAGTCGACCAGGACGAGAACTTCAGACATGTCTATCTCCTCTTCTTCCGCGCCCGGCTCAGATGAACTTCTTCGAGGCGAGGAAGTCGGCGAGCGCCTTGGCGCCCGAGCCGTCCTCGTCCTTGACGATCTCACCGGCGGTGCGCGGCGGGCGGGCGGTGGCGTCCTCGACGGCCGTGTACGCCGCGTCGAGGCCGACCTGGCCGGCGTCGACGCCCAGGTCGCCCAGCGACCACGTCTCGAGCGGCTTCTTCTTCGCGGCCATGATGCCCTTGAACGACGGGTAGCGCGCCTCACCGGACTGGTCGGTGACCGAGAGGACCAGCGGCATGCTGGCGCCGACGACCTCGGTCGCGGCGTCGGTGTCGCGCTTGATGCGGACCTGGTCGCCCTGGGTCTCGACGACGGAGGCGAGGGTCACCTGCGGCAGGTCGAGACGCTCGGCCAGCATGACCGGGACGACCGCGCCCGAGGCGTCGGTCGAGGCCATGCCGGTGACGACCAGGTCGACCTTCTTCTCGGCGCCCAGCTTCTCGACCGCCTTGGCGAGCACGAGAGAGGTCGCGAGGTAGTCGGAGCCGGCGATCGCGTCGTCGACGACGTGGACGCCCTTGTCGGCACCCATCTGCAGCGCCTTGCGGACCGCGTCGACGGCCTTCTCGGGGCCGACTGTCAGGGCGGTCACCTCGATCTCCTCAGCACCCTCGCCGGCCGAGCGCTTCTCCTTGATCTGGAGCGCCTGCTCGACGGCGTACTCGTCCAGCTCGGAGAGCAGGCCGTCGACCTCGACGCGGTCGACGGTGAAGTCCTGCTCGAACCGCCGGTCCGCGGTTGCGTCGGGGACGTACTTCACGAGGACAACAATGTTCATGGTGGTACGGCCGGTGCGGCCCCTCCTGTGCAATGAGGTCTGTGCCTGTCAGGCAACGGGATGCGGGTGTGCCGGTGAGGCACGCTCACGTGACGGTCAGGTTACCGCCGAGTCACTTAGCGCGGTATCCGGAGACAGCGTTGAGAATGTCACAGCCCTGTCAACGGCTCGCAGCGGGTTCCGAGGGGCGGATCAACCGGTCGAGGATCCGACCGGCGACCAACCAGACCAGAGCACCGATGCCCCAGTTGAACAGTGCGTTCTTGGTGTCGGCGTTGTCGGAGGTCCACTGCTTGACACCGTCGTCGCGGTCGAAGACGCCCAGGTCGAGCCGGTCGGCGACGTCGAGCACGAACTTCACCAGGGCGTTGTCCGTGTTCGCCCCGAACGCGATGAAGAGGGCGCCCAGCGCGAGGAACAGCGCCGCGATCGAGCAGATCACCCAGACCGCGTGGGCGACGGCGCTGCGCACCCGGTCCAGGGTGCCTCTCGTCGTACCGGCCACGCCGCTCATCGGCCCTTGAACACGGCCTGGCCGGGCCCGCTCTCCACGAACGAGGCCATCCCGGTCCGGGCGTCCTCGGTGCCGAAGACGGCGGCGAACCTGACCTTCTCGATCTCCAGCCCGGTGGCGAGGTCGACCTCGAGGCCCTGGTCGATGGCCTCCTTCGCCGCCCGCAGGGCATAGGACGCCGCCGTCGTGAACTGCTTCGCCCACGCGACCGCCTCGGAGTAGACGTCGGCGGCCGGGACGACCCGGTCGACCAGGCCGATCGCGAGCGCCTCGGCGGCCGGGACGAAGCGGCCGGTGAAGATCAGGTCCTTCGCGCGGCTGGGTCCGACCAGGCGGGCCAGCCGCTGGGTGCCGCCGGCACCAGGGATCAGACCGAGCAGCAACTCGGGCTGCCCGAGGGTCGCGTCGTCGGCGGCGATACGGAGGTCGGCAGCGAGCGCGAGCTCGCAGCCGCCGCCGAGGGCGTAGCCGGTCACCGCGGCCACGACCGGCTTCGGGATCCGGGCGATCGCGGTGGTCGCCGCCTGGACGGAGTCGCCGGCAGCGACCATGTCCGCGAAGGACAGGTCGGCCATCTCCTTGACGTCGTTGCCCGCCGCGAAGAGCCGCTCGCCGCCGTAGATGACGACCGCCTTGACGTCCTCGCGCGCGGCGGCCTCCTCGGCGACCGCGCGCAGCTCGGCCTGCACCTGGAAGCTGATCGCGTTCATCTTCGGCCGGTCCAGCCGGATCGTGCCGACGCCGTCCTCGACCTCGAGGCGGACGAACTCCATCTGCGACTCCCGTCTCTCTTCCCGCTGAGCACCTCGACCCTAGTGGTCACCGAAACAACGAGCGAGGCGGCCGTCGGTCACAATGGTCGGATGGTTCAGTGGACCCAGATGGGAGAGACGGCGAGCGTGTGGCCGGGGCGCAACTGGCCCCTCGGCGCGACGTGGACCGAGGCCTCGACCAACTTCGCTGTCTATGCGCCCAACGCCACCGCGATGTGGCTCTGCCTCTTCGACGACGAGGGCGGCGAGTCGCGCCACCAGCTCACCCAGCAGTCCCTCGGCATCTGGCACGGCGCGCTGCCCGACATCGCGCCCGGCACCCGCTACGGCTACCGCGCCGACGGGCCATGGGACCCGGCCGCCGGACACCGGTTCAACGTCAACAAGCTGCTGCTCGACCCCTTCGGCCTGGCCACGTCCGGCACGATCGAGAACGCGCCGGCGTTGTTCGGCTACCGCTGGGACGCGCCCGACGAGATGGACACCAGCGACTCGGCGCCGGTCACGGCCCGCTCCGTCGTCGTCGACCCCTCCTTCGACTGGGAGGGAGACTCGCCCATGAAGCGGCGGTGGCGCGACACCGTGATCTACGAGCTGCACGTCAAGGGCTTCACCAAGCTGCACGACCGCGTCCCGGAGCACCTGCGCGGCACGTACGCCGGCCTCGCGACCCCCGCCGTGGTCGACTACCTGCGCGACCTCGGGGTGACGGCCGTCGAGCTGCTGCCGGTCCACCAGTTCTTCACCGAGCCGGCCGTGCTCGAGCGCGGCATGGTGAACTACTGGGGCTACAACACGATGTCGTTCTTCGCCCCCGAGGCGTCGTACTGCTCCTCCGGCGACCGCGGCCAGCAGGTCACCGAGTTCAAGGAGATGGTGAAGGCGCTCCACCGCGCCGGCATCGAGGTCATCCTCGACGTCGTCTACAACCACACCGCCGAGGCGGGTCCGAAGGGGCCGACGCTCTCCTTCCGCGGGCTGGACGACAAGGGCTTCTACAAGCGCGTGCCGGGGAACGGGTTCGACGACACCTACTGGGACGTCACCGGGTGCGGCAACACCGTCGACACCTGGGACGACCTGGCGCTGCGGCTCATCCTCGACTCGCTGCGTTACTGGGTCACCGAGATGCACGTCGACGGGTTCCGCTTCGACCTGATGTCGGCCCTCACCCGCACCGGCACTGACATCGACTTCCACTGCGCCCTCCTGATCGCGATCGGCCAGGACCCCGTGCTGCGCCACGTGAAGCTCATCGCCGAGCCGTGGGACGTCTCGATGGACGGCTACCTGGTCGGCCGGATGCCGCCACCGTGGGTGGAGTGGAACGACCAGTTCCGCGACACCATCCGCGACTTCTGGCGCGGCCACGCCGACGGGGTGCGCACCGTCGCCACGCGGCTGGCGGGCTCCTCCGACCTCTATGCCGACGACGGCCGCTCGGCGTACAACTCGGTCAACTTCATCACCGCCCACGACGGGTTCACGCTGCGCGACCTGGTCTCCTACGACCACAAGCACAACGAGGCCAACGGCGAGGACAACCGCGACGGGTCCGACAACAACCGCTCGTGGAACCACGGCGTCGAGGGCGAGACCGACGACCCCGAGGTCGTCGCGCTGCGGCGACGCCAGGCCGCCAACCTGATGCTCACCCTCTGCCTGTCCAACGGCGTCCCGATGATTACGGCCGGCGACGAGCGCGGCCGCACCCAGGGTGGCAACAACAATCCCTACTGCCAGGACAACGAGATCTCCTGGATCGACTGGCGGCCGGACGACGCGTGGCTCGACCTCTACGAGATCACCAAGACGGCGCTGCGCCTGCGCCGGGAGCACACGGCGCTGCGGCAGCGGCACTGGTTCGAGGGCTCCCCCACCATCGCCGGCGGCCCGAGGGACCTGTCCTGGCTGCACGCGAGCGGGCGCGAGATGACCGACGCCGACTGGGCCGACACGTCGCTCCGCGGGATCGGGACGTTCCTGTCCGGTGCACCGCTGCGCGAGCCGGGCCCGTGCGGCGAGCAGCTCATCGACAGCTCGTTCGTCCTCTGGTGCAACGCGTCGGCCGAGCCGCTCGAGATCACCCTGCCGGAGAACGAGTGGGTGCAGCGCGGCGAGGTGGTCGTCTCCACCGACGACGCGATCCCGGCCGGCACCCACGTCAAGGCGGGTGAGGACCTCACCCTCGGCGCGCGGACCATGCTCGTCGTCCGGAGCCTCAACGGCCTCTGACCCTCCAGCCGGTCGGTCAGCCGGTCAGCCGACCCACTCGAAGCGGTGCTCTGGCCGTCCGGTCGTCCCGTAGCGCAGCGTCAGACGCACCCGGCCGTCCCGCGCGAGGTCGGAGAGGTAGCGCTGCGCGGTGGCGCGCGAGACGCCCGTCGCCTCGGCCACCTCGAGCGCCGTGACCGCCTCACGGGCCCGGCGCAGCACGTCGGCGATCGACTCGGACGTCACCGGCGAGCGGCCCTTGCGGACGGTGGCGACCGGTGAGTCGCCCGACCGGACCGCCTGGAGCGCGCGGTCGACGGCCGTCTGGTCGACGTGCGTGCCGGCCTCGAGCATCAGCCAGAACCGGCGGAATGCCTGGAGCCGGTCGGCGAGCTCGGACGGCGGGAACGGTTTGAGGACGTAGTTGAGCGCGCCCGCGGCGACGGCCCGGCGGACCACGCCGGCGTCGGCGGCGGCACTCACCATGATCACCGCCGCACCCAGCCGCCCGACGAGCGCGGAGCCGCTGCCGTCGGGCAGGTACTCGTCGAGCAGGACCAGGTCCGGCGCGAGCTCCTCGGCGAGCCGGAGCGCGTCGGCGGCCGTGTGCGCGCTGCCGACCACCTCGAAGTCCGGCACCGAGCCGACGTACGACGCGTGGAGCCCGGCCACCCGGAAGTCGTCGTCGACCACGAGGACACGGATCGTCACCGCCGCTCCCCCGCCACCGGGGTCGACGGGTTGAGGACGCCGGCGAGGCGAGCCTCGAACGCGGCGCCGCTGTCGGGGCCACGACGGCTGACGAGGCGCACGTCGCCACCGTGGGCCCGCGCGGTGTGCCGGGCGAGCGCCAGCCCGAGGCCATGGCCGGTGCCGTCGCCCTCGCGCGTGGTGAACCCCCGCTGGAAGACCTGCTCGGCGTGCTCCGCCGCAACTCCCGCGCCGCTGTCCACCACGTGCACCAGCAGGTCGGGCCCGTCGGCCAGGAGGGTGACGTCGACGCTGCGTGGCAGCCGGTCGCCGCGGGCGGCGGCCCCGATGCCGTTGTCGATGAGGTTGCCGACGACCGTCACCGTGTCGAGCGGGTGGGCGACGCGGCGGTCGAGCCACGTCCCGTCGGAGACGCGCAGCAGCACGCCCGCCTCCGAGGCGGTCGCCGACTTCGCCGCGAGCAGGCCGGCCAAGTAGGGGTCGTCGACGCCGCTGAGCCACGTGCCGGCGTCGCTCAGGCCCGTGAGATAGCTGCTCGCGGCGTCGACGTCCCCGCGGTGCAGCATCCCCATGAGCGCGTGCAGCCGGTTGTTGTGCTCGTGCGCCTGCGCCCGCAGCGCGTCGGTGAGGGCTCGGGTCGCCTCGAGCTCCCCCGCCATCTCGTCCAGGTCGGTCCTGTCCCGGAGGATCAGCACCGTGCCGAGGTCCCGCTGGCCGCGCTGGACGGGGAGCCGCGTCACGACGACGACGCGGCCGCCGAGGAGCCGCAGCGCTCCGGACGGCGCGGGCTCCTCCTCGAACAGCGCCAGCGACTCGGGCGCGACGCTCGTGTCGCAGAGCCGTACGCCGGTCGTCAGCTCGCTCCCGAGCAGCCGACGAGCCTCGGGGTTGCTGACCGTGACCCGCCCTCGACCGTCGACGGCGACGACGCCGTCGCGGACGCCGCCGAGAACGGCGACGTGCTCGCGCACGAGGTCGGCCATCTCCTCCGGCTGGAGGCCCAGGGTCGTCCGGCGCAGCCGCCGGGCGAGGGTGAGCGCGCCGAGCAGCCCCAGAGCAAGCGCACCGAGGGCGATCACGCCGAGTATCGCGGTGAGCGTGCCGGCCTGGTGAGCGACCTCGGACATGGCGATGCCGACGCTGACCTCGCCGACGATCCGGCCGCTGTCATCGCGCAGCGGCACCTTGCCCCGCGCGGAGTAGCCGAGTGTGCCCTGCTCGACGGTGACGACCTCGCGCCCGGACAGCGCCGCGTCCGGGCTGGTGCTCACCGGTCGGCCGATGTTGCCGAGCGTCGGGTGGCTGAAGCGGATGCCTTGCGCATCGGTCACGACGACGTAGAGCGCGCCGGTCCGGCGACGTACGCCCTCCGCCTCGAGCTCCACCGCACCGTCCGGCGTGGGCGTGGCCGTGGCGACCTGTCGGCCGAGACCGGGAAGCGCGGCGACGCTGCGCGCGATCGCCAGGGCGCGCTGCTCGTACTGCGTCTCGAGGTCGTGCCTGACCACCGCGGCCGAGACGCCGAGCGACAGCAGCACGACGACGCTGAGGAGGACGGCGAGTGCCACCACCGCCTGCGTCCCGAGAGCCAGCCGACGCGTCCTGATCACCACGGGAGTGTAACGACGGTCACCATCCCGGACCGCGATGAGCAGAACGCGCAGAACGTTGTTTGTGTCGGGTTCGGGCACAACCGGCGCAAGTCTGGTGACCGCTGTCACACGGCTCCTACGGTCCTCCGCCATGACCCAGATCCACTCCACCGGCTCCCGCCCGGCGATCTCGCTGAACGGGGCCACGAAACGGTTCGGCACCAAGGACGGCACCCCGTTCACCGCGATCCGCGACGTCACGCTCGACGTCGCGGCCGGCGAGTTCGTCTCGATCGTCGGCCCCACCGGGTGCGGCAAGTCGACCACGCTCTCGCTCGTCTCCGGCCTCGAGCCCGCCTCCGAGGGCACCGTCGAGGTCGCCGGGCAGCCCGTGACCGGCATCCCGGACGGCGTCGGCTACATGTTCCAGGCCGACGCCGTGCTGCCCTGGAAGAACGTGCTCGACAACGTGGCCCTCGGCCTGCGCTACCGCGGCGTCGCCCGACGCGACGCCGACGAGCGGGCTCGCGCGTGGATCCAGCGCGTCGGCCTCGCCGGCTTCGAGGACCGCTACCCCCACCAGCTCTCAGGCGGCATGCGCAAGCGCGTCGCGATGGCGCAGTCGCTCATCACCGAGCCGTCGGTGCTGCTGCTCGACGAGCCGTTCGGCGCGCTCGACGTGCAGACCCGCGAGCTCATGCAGGACGAGCTCCTCGGCCTGTGGTCGGGCACCGGCGCCGCCTGCGTCTTCGTCACCCACGACCTGACCGAGGCGATCACGCTGGCCGACCGGGTCGTCGTCATGACCGCCGGCCCCGCCACCGTCAAGGACATCGTCAGCGTCGACCTGCCGCGCCCGCGCAGCGCCGAGGAGATCCGGCTGACGCCTGACTTCATCGAGCTCTACAAGCGCATCTGGGACAGCCTGCGCGAGGAAGTCGAGATCACCCGAGCAAGAGGAGCCTCCCGTGTCGCATGACACCATCACCCCCGTCGTCACCGAGGCGGGCCGCGCGAAGCCGCCGACCATGACGAGGAAGCGCGCCGGGCGTCGCCGCCCCTGGGGTACGTACGCCGTCCGGGTCGCGCTCGTCGTCGTGTGGCTGGGCTCCTGGGAGCTCGCCGCGCGCACCGTGATCGACCCCTTCTACTACTCGATGCCGAGCAAGGTGTGGCAGCGCCTCGTCGACTGGTTCACCGAGGGCACCTCCCAGGGCTCGATCTGGACCAACATCGCCGCCACGCTCGAGGAGGCCGTCCTCGGCTTCGTCATCGGCACCCTCGCGGGCGTGGTGCTCGGCGTGGTGCTCGGCCGTAGCCGCTTCATCGCCGACGTGCTCGCGCCGTTCATCAAGGGCGCCAACGCGATCCCCCGCATCGTGCTGGCCTCGCTGTTCGTCATCTGGTTCGGCCTGGGCATGTCGTCGAAGGTCGCGACCGCGTTCGTGCTGGTGTTCTTCGCCGTCTTCTTCAACTCCTTCCAGGGAGCCCGGGAGGTCGACCGGGTGCTGGTCGACAACTCCCGCATCCTGGGCGCCAGCCGCTGGCAGCTGATGCGCTCGGTCATCCTGCCCAGCGCGACCTCCTGGATCCTCGCGAGCATGCACGTCGCCTTCGGCTTCGCGCTGATCGGCGCGATCGTCGGCGAGTTCACCGGCGCTGACAAGGGCCTCGGCCTGCTCATCAACCACGCCCAGGGCAACTTCGACGCGGCCGGCATCTACGCCGGAATGCTCATCACCACCGTGCTCGCCCTCGTCGCCGAGTGGCTGATCACCCAGCTCGAGGTCCGGCTGACCTCCTGGCGACCGCCATCCCACACCGCCTCCGCCGGCGTCTGACACATCCACAGAAGAGAAAGTGACCACATCCATGCAGCAGCGCACCCGCCGGGTTCTCGCCGGCACCATCGCGGCCGCGGCCGTCGCCACCTCGCTGACCGGCTGCCGTGGCGGCGCCAGCGCCGACGACAGCTCCGGCACCCCGAAGGTCAGCATCATGGTCGGCGGCATCGACAAGGTGATCTACCTGCCGGCGAAGCTCACCGAGCAGCTCGGCTACTTCAAGGACGCCGGCGTCGACGTCGACCTCAAGACCGAGCCCTCGGGCGCCAACGCCGAGAACGTGATGCTCGCCGGCCAGGTCGACGGCGTGGTCGGCTTCTACGACCACGCGATCACCCTGCAGGCGCAGGACAAGTGCGTCGAGAGCGTCGTCCAGCTCGCCAAGGTCCCCGGCGAGGCCGAGGTCGTCTCCACGAAGGCCGCCGGCGTGACCGCCGCCGGCGACTTCAAGGGCAAGAAGCTGGGCGTGACCTCGCCCGGCTCGTCGACCGACTACCTGACGCAGTACCTCGCCACGAAGAACGGCATCGACACCAAGGACTACGCGACGGTCGCGGCCGGCGCGGGATCGACGTTCATCGCGGCCCTGCAGAACGGCGGCATCGACGCCGGCATGACGACCGACCCGACCATCGCCACAGCCGTGGACAAGGGCCTGGGCAAGGTGCTCATCGACATGCGGACCGAGGAGGGCACCCAGGCGGCGCTCGGCGGCCTCTACCCGGCGGCCTCGCTCTACATGACCTGCGACTACGTCGAGAAGAACCCCAAGACGGTCCAGAAGCTGGCCGACGCGTTCGTGAAGACCATGAAGTGGATCAGCACCCACGACGCGGCCGAGGTCGCGGCGAAGATGCCGAAGGACTACAACGGCGGCGACCCGGCGCTCTACGAGAAGTCGATCAAGGACTCCGCTCCGATGTTCACCACCGACGGCCGGATGCCCGACGGCGGCCCCGAGACCGTCCTCGACGTGCTCGGCACGTTCAGCGACACGGTGAAGGCCAAGAAGGACGACATCGACCTGTCGAAGACCTACACCACCGAGTTCGTCGACGCGGCGAAGTGACCACGGCAGAAGGCCGGTCCCCGCTCGAGGGGACCGGCCTTCTCGCGTCTCCGCGGGACGATCAGGCCGTCGCCACGACCCCCAGCTCGGCGTACGACGCCAGGTGGCCGTTGCGCGGCACGACCCGCACCGTGTAGCCGAACGGTCCGGACTGGTCGAGGGTGACCTCGCCGGCGAAGCTGTGCCGCCCGCCCTCGTAGGACTCCGTCAGGCCGAGCACCGTGCAGGTCGCGTCGGTGAGCAGGTCCTCGGCGTCCGCCCGACCGTGGAGCAGCTGCACGTCGACGTCCTCGGGCGAGAGGTCGCCGAGCGCCACGAACGCACGCACGGACAGCACCGCGCCGACCTCGGGTGCGTCGCCGACACCGCTGCTCTCCACGTGCTCGACGCGGACCTGCGGCCAGGCGGCCTTGACCCGCTGCTTCCACGCGGCGAGCTCACGCGCACCGTCGTAGTCGTCGTTGAGCGAGCGCGCGTTCTCGGTGGCCGGGCCGTAGAGCTGGTGCACGTAGTCGCGCACCATCCGGGTGGCCAGCACCTTGGGGCCGAGCGACTTCAGCGTGTGGCGGAGCATCTCCAGCCACCGGGTCGGCACGCCGTCGTCGTCGATGTCGTAGAAGCGGGGCGCGATCTCGTTCTCGATCAGGTCGTAGAGCGACGCGGCCTCGAGGTCGTCACGCCGGTCGGGGTCGTCCAGCCCGTCGGCCGACGGGATGGCCCAACCGTTCTGGCCGTCGTACCACTCGTCCCACCAGCCGTCGAGGATCGAGAGGTTGAGGCCGCCGTTGAGCGCCGCCTTCATGCCGGAGGTACCGCACGCCTCGTAGGGGCGCAGGGGGTTGTTGAGCCACACGTCGCAGCCCGGGTAGAGCGGCTGCGCCATCGCGATGTCGTAGTTCGGCAGGAAGACGATCCGGTGCCGTACCTCGGGGTCGTCGGCGAAGCGGACCATCTCCTGGATGAGCCGCTTGCCGCCGTCGTCGGCGGGGTGCGACTTGCCGGCGATGACGAGCTGCACCGGCCGCTCCGGGTCGAGCAGCAGGCGCTTGAGGCGCGCGGGGTCGCGCAGCATCAGCGTCAGCCGCTTGTACGACGGCACGCGACGCGCGAACCCGATCGTGAGCACGTCGGGCGAGAGTGCGTCGTCGATCCACCCGAGCTCGGCGCTCGCCGCGCCCCTCTTCTCCCACGACCGGCGCAAGCGCCGGCGGGCGTCGCGCACGAGACAGTCGCGCAGCTGCCGCTTGACCGCCCAGACCTCCTCGCCGGGCACCTTGTCGACGATCGCCCAGAACGAGTCGGGGTCGTGGAAGACCGCGCCCTCCTTCTCGGCGAGCTCGAACAGCTCGCGGGCGACCCAGGTCGGTGCGTGCACACCGTTGGTGATCGACCCGATCGGCACCTCGGCCTCGTCGAACGCCGGCCACAGCCCGTTGAACATGCCGCGGGAGACGTGGCCGTGCAGCAGTGACACGCCGTTCGCGCGCTGGGCGAGCCGGAAGCCCATCACCGCCATGTTGAACACCGACGGGTCGCCGCCCTCGTAGTCCTCGGCGCCCAGCGCGAGCACCCGGTCGACCGGAACGCCGGGCGTGACCCCCGAACCCTCCGCGAAGTACTGCTCCACGAGCGTGCGCGGGAAGCGGTCGATGCCGGCGGGAACGGGCGTGTGGGTGGTGAAGACGGTCGAGGCACGGCCGACCTCGAGCGCGGTCTCGAAGTCGAGCCGCGGACCACCCTCGGCGACGGTGAGCTCGCGGATGCGCTCCAGGCCGAGGAAGCCGGCGTGGCCCTCGTTGGTGTGGAACACCTCGGGAGCGGGCGTTCCGGTGATCCGCGAGTAGACCCGCAGCGCGCGCACGCCGCCGACACCGAGGAGCAGCTCCTGGCGCAGCCGGTGCTCGCTGTTGCCGCCGTAGAGCCGGTCGGTCACGTCGACGTAGTGGTCGGGGTTGCCCTCGACGTCGGTGTCGAGCATCAGCAGTGGGACGCGACCCACGCTGGCGACCCAGATCCGGGCGACGAGGTCAGGGCCGCCGGGCAGCGCGATCGAGACGGTGGCCGGGCTGCCGTCGGCCTCGCGCAGCGCGGAGATCGGCAGGCCGTCGGGGTCCAGGACCGGATAGGTCTCCTGCTGCCAGCCGTCGCGCGAGAGCGACTGCTTGAAGTAGCCGTGCTTGTAGAGCAGGCCGACGCCGACGATGGGCACGCCCAGGTCGCTGGCCGCCTTGAGGTGGTCGCCAGCCAGGATGCCGAGACCGCCCGAGTACTGCGGCAGGACAGCGGTGATGCCGAACTCCGGCGAGAAGTAGCCGATCGCCCGCGGGCCGCCCGCGACCGTCCGCTGGTACCAGCGGTCCTCGGTGAGGTAGCGCTGCAGGTCCGCCTCGGCCTCGGCGAGCCGCGCGAGGAAGGCCTGGTCGGCGGCCAGCTCCTCGAACCGCGTGCGACCGACCGCCCCGAGGAGGCGGACCGGGTCGCGGCCCGTGGACTCCCACAGATCGGGATCGACCGCGGCGAAGACGTCCTGGGTCGGCGGATGCCAGGACCAGCGCAGGTTGCCGGCGAGAGTGCCCAGGGCGGCGAGCGGCGCGGGCAGCACGGGACGGACGGTGAAGCGACGGATCGCACGCATGAAGTCGAACCTAGCCCACACCCCTTGGATCGATCCAACAATTGATCCGGATGGAGCCGCGGGGCATGAGGAGGGCCTCGGCTGGATAGTTTGATGCCATGGTCGGACGCATCCCCGTGCTGGACGTGCACCCCGTTGTCGATCTCGGGCGGCAGCCCGCGAAGGCGACCGTCGGCGAGCCCTTCCCGGTGCGCGCGACCGTCTTCCGTGAGGGTCACGACCTGCTCGGGGTCGACGTCGTCCTCATCGACCCGACCGGGGTGAGACGACCGCCGGTGCGGATGTCGGAGACCGGACCGAGGAGCGACAGGTACGAGGCCTGGGTGACGCCCGACGCCGAGGGACTCTGGACCTTCGAGGTCCAGTCGTGGTCGGACCCGCTCGGCACCTGGCTGCACGACGGGCCGATCAAGATCGACGCCGGCGTCGACGTGGAGCTCATGTTCACCGAGGGACGGCTGCTGCTCGAGCGCGTGCTCGCAGACCCCGGCCTGAGCCAGGCCGAGGCCGCGACGGTGAAGGCTGCCGTCGACGCCGCCTCGGACACCACCCGGCCGTCGGCGGCACGCCTGGCCGTCATGACCGCGCCCGACCTCGTCGGCATCCTGCGCCGTCACCCGCTGCGCGAGCTGGCGACGTCCGAGGGCCCCTACCCGGCGTACGCCGACCGCAGGCGCGCCCTCTTCGGCAGCTGGTACGAGTTCTTCCCGCGCTCGGAGGGTGCCGCGCCCGACGAGAACGGGGTGATGCGGACCGGCACGTTCCGCACGGCGATGGAGCGGCTCGACGCCGTCGCCGCCATGGGCTTCGATGTCGTCTACCTGCCGCCCGTCCACCCCATCGGCGAGGTCAACCGCAAGGGTCCCAACAACTCGCTCACGCCCGGCCCCGACGACGTCGGCAGCCCGTGGGCGATCGGGTCGCGGCACGGGGGGCACGACGCCCTCCACCCCGACCTCGGGACCTTCGAGGACTTCGATGCCTTCGTCGCCCGCGCCGGCGCGCTCGGGCTCGAGGTCGCGCTCGACCTCGCCCTGCAGGCGGCGCCCGACCATCCGTGGGTGAAGGCCCACCAGGAGTGGTTCACGACGCGCGCCGACGGCTCGATCGCCTACGCGGAGAACCCGCCGAAGAAGTACCAGGACATCTACCCGATCAACTTCGACAACGACCCGACCGGGATCGCGCAGGAGGTGCTCCGCGTCGTCCGACACTGGATGTCGCACGGCGTCCGCATCTTCCGCGTCGACAACCCGCACACGAAGCCGGTGGCGTTCTGGGAGTGGCTGCTGCGCGAGGTGCGCCGCACCGACCCCGACGTCCTCTTCCTCTCCGAGGCGTTCACTCGCCCCGCGATGATGCGCGCGCTCGGCTCGGTCGGCTTCCACCAGTCCTACACCTACTTCACGTGGCGAGTGGAGAAGGAGGAGATCGAGGACTACCTGCGCGAGGTCTCCTCGGAGTCCGACCACCTCATGCGGCCGAACTTCTTCGTCAACACGCCCGACATCCTCCACGCCTTCCTCCAGTACGGCGGCCCGGCGGCGTTCAAGATCCGCGCGGCCCTGGCCGCCATGGGCTCTCCCTCGTGGGGCGTCTACGCGGGCTACGAGCTGTTCGAGCACGTCGCCGTGCGCCCCGGCAGCGAGGAGTACCTCGACTCGGAGAAGTACCAGCTGCGCCCGCGGGACTGGGCAGCGGCCGACCGCGAGGGACGCACCCTGGCGCCGTACCTCACCCGCCTCAACGAGATCCGCCGCGCACACCCGGCGCTGCAGCTGCTGCGCAACCTCACGGTCCACTGGGCGGACGACGACCACACCCTGGTCTTCGCCAAGCAGGCCTCGACCGCCTCGACAGGCTCAGCGACCGGATCGGCAACCGGAAAGGACACCGTCATCGTCGTCATCAACCTCGACCCGCACGGCGTGCGCGAGACGATGGTCCACCTCGACCTCACCGCCCTGGGCCTCCCGGAGAGCTTCGTCGTCCACGACGAGATCACCGGTGAGGACTGGACCTGGGGGCGTGACAACTACGTCCGGCTCGATCCCGGCCACGAGTCCGCCCACGTCCTGGCGGTGAGGAGCCTCTGATGACCGAGCTGCACCCTGCCGAGAGCGCCGAGGGCGACGCGAACCCCGAGAACCCCGAGAACCCCGAGAACACCGAGCACCCCGAGGCCCCCGTGGACGACGCGCCCACGGGCGGCATCGTCAGCGAGGACCCGTTCCCCGACTCCCCCGGCATCGACCACCAGGGCGAGCCGGAGTGGTTCAAGTCGGCCGTCTTCTACGAGGTCCTCGTCCGGTCGTTCAAGGACTCCAACGGCGACGGCACCGGCGACTTCAGGGGCCTCACCGAGAAGCTCGACTACCTCGCGTGGCTCGGCGTCGACTGCCTCTGGCTGCCGCCGTTCTTCCCCAGCCCGCTGCGCGACGGCGGCTACGACGTCGCGGACTTCACCGGCGTACTCCCCGAGGTCGGCACGATCGAGGACTTCAAGGAGTTCCTGGTCGCCGCGCACGAGCGCGACATCCGGGTGATCATCGACTTCGTCGTCAACCACACCAGCGACCAGCACCCGTGGTTCCAGGAGAGCCGCAACGACCCGGACGGGCCCTACGGCGACTACTACGTCTGGTCCGACTCCGACGAGGGCTACCAGGACGCGCGGATCATCTTCGTCGACACCGAGCCGTCGAACTGGACGTGGGACCCGGTCCGCCAGCAGTACTTCTGGCACCGCTTCTTCTCGCACCAACCGGACCTCAACTACGAGAACCCGAAGGTCCACGAGGACATCGTCGACGCCATGCGGTTCTGGCTCGACCTGGGCCTCGACGGCTTCCGTCTCGACGCCGTCCCCTACCTCTACGAGGCCGAGGGCACCAACGGCGAGAACCTGCCGCAGACCCACGAGTTCCTCAAGAAGGTCCGCCGCATCGTGGACGAGGAGTACCCGGGCACCGTCCTGCTCGCCGAGGCCAACCAGTGGCCGGCCGACGTGGTCGACTACTTCGGCGACTTCGCCGCCGGCGGCGACGAGTGCCACATGTGCTTCCACTTCCCCGTCATGCCGCGCATCTTCATGGCGGTGCGGCGCGAGTCCCGGTTCCCGATCAGCGAGATCCTCGAGGAGACGCCGCCGATCCCGAGCGGCTGCCAGTGGGGCATCTTCCTGCGCAACCACGACGAGCTGACGCTCGAGATGGTCACCGACGAGGACCGCGACTACATGTGGGACGAGTACGCCAAGGACCCCCGCATGAAGGCCAACATCGGGATCCGCCGGCGCCTGGCGCCGCTGCTCGACAACGACATCGACCAGATCGAGCTGTTCACCGCCCTGCTGCTCTCGCTGCCCGGCTCGCCGGTGCTCTACTACGGCGACGAGATCGGGATGGGCGACAACATCTGGCTCGGCGACCGCGACGGCGTGCGTACGCCGATGCAGTGGTCGCTCGACCGCAACGCCGGGTTCTCCGTCGCGAACCCCGGCAAGCTCGACCGGCCGATCGTGCAGGACCCGGTCTACGGCTACCAGGCCGTCAACGTCGAGGCGCAGCTCGAGGACTCCTCGAGCCTGCTCCAGTGGACCCGCCGGCTGATCCACGCCCGCAAGCAGCACCCGGCCTTCGGGCTGGGCAGCTTCATCGACCTGGGCGGCTCGAACCCCTCGGTGCTCTCCTACTCGCGCGAGCACCGCAAGGAGGACGGCAGCACCGACGTCATCCTCTGCGTCAACAACCTGTCGCGGTTCCCGCAACCCGTCCAGCTGGACCTGCGACGCTTCGAGGGCATGGTACCCGTCGAGCTGATCGGCGGCGTGCCGTTCCCGGCGATCGGCGAGCTTCCCTACCTGCTGACCCTCGGTGGGTACGGGTTCTACTGGTTCCGCCTGACCAGGACGGACACCGCACCGATCGAGCCCGGCGCGACGCTGACCGGGGAGGAGCTTCTATGAGCGTGACTGCCGCATCGGCCGACCACCTCGACCGCGAGGTCTTCGCCGACTACCTCAGTCGCACCCGCTGGTTCGGCGGCAAGGGCCGGACCTTCCACGTCAGCGACATCCGGGTGCTCGAGGAGGTGCCCGGACGCGTCGAGGACAGCCCGCACGTGCTGATCCACCTCGTCGAGGTCGCCTACGCCGAGCCCGGCAACGGGCCCTCGGGCGAGGTGGAGCTCTACCAGGTGCCGCTCGCGTTCTACGAGCACCCGCAAGGCCGGCTCGACCACGCGTTCATCGGCTGGTGGGAGGACCCGGCGCTCGGCTGGGTGCACGCCTACGACGCCCTGCACGACCGCGAGGCGATGGCCTGCTGGCTGCGCTCCTTCGAGGCGGCGGCCGGCCCGGCCGGCGTACCGGCGGACGGGCGGCTCACCTTCCACCGGCTGCCCGGGCACCAGCTCGACACCACCGCCCACTCGACCCTGTTCTCCGGCGAGCAGTCGAACTCGTCGGTGGCGTTCGGCGAGGACGCGCTGATGAAGGTCTTCCGCAAGGTGACACCCGGCGTGAACCCTGACATCGAGATCCACCGCACGCTCACCGAGGTCGGCTCGGACCACGTCGCCGCCCTCTACGGCTGGCTCGAGGCCGAGTCACCGGCCGGCGACCAGCCGGTGATGCAGCTGGCGATGCTGCAACAGTTCCTGCGGACCGCCACCGACGGCTGGGACCTCGCGCTCGCGAGCGTCCGCAGCCTGCTGGGCAGCCCCGAGCTGCACGCCACCGACTCCGGCGGCGACTTCGCCGGCGAGTCGGCGCGGCTGGGCGAGGCAGTGGCCGACGTGCACCGCCAGCTGGCGGAGCGGTTCCCGCCCGAGGCGCGTGGCCCGGAGGCCGCGGCGGCACTGGCCGCGGCGATGAACGAGCGGCTCGACCGAGCCCTGGCCGCCGTACCCGACCTGGCGCCGCACGTCGAGCGGCTCCGGTCGGTGTTCGCCCGCGTCGCGGCCCTCGGCGGCCTCGAGGTGCAGCGCATCCACGGCGACCTGCACCTCGGGCAGACGCTGCGGACCGCGAAGGGGTGGAAGATCGTCGACTTCGAGGGCGAGCCGGCCAAGCCGCTCGCCGAGCGGATGCTCCCCGACTCCCGGTGGCGCGACGTCGCCGGCATGCTGCGGTCCTTCGACTACGCCCCGCGCTCGGTCGAGCACAGCCAGCCGGGAGCCGACAGCGACAGCGAGCTGGCCGAGCTGCGGCGCATGCGCGCCGACGAGTGGGCGCACCGCAACCGCAACCACTTCCTCGTCGCCTACGGCGGCGACCTCACCGTCGAGCAGCGCGTGCTCCTCGATGCCTACGTCGCCGACAAGGCCGTCTACGAGACCGTCTACGAAGCGCGGAACCGCCCGGGCTGGCTCACCATCCCGCTCGAGGCGCTCGCGCAGATCGGAGCCTGAGCGTGTCGACCAACCGACCGAGCACCAGCGTGCACCCCGTCGAGATCCACGAGCTCAGCAGTCTCGTCGAGGGCAGGCACGCCAGCCCCCACTCGATCCTCGGGCCGCACCCCTACGACGGCACCGTCACCGTCCGGGTCCTCAAGCCGCTCGCCTCGACGGTCGTGGTCCGCTACCGCGCGCCCGCCGGCTCGACCAGCGCGTCGGGCTGGGAGGAGGTGGATCTCACCCACGAGCACGAGGGCGTGTGGGCCGGCGTACTGCCCGTCGAGGACGTGCCCGACTACCGGCTCGCGGTGACCTACGGCGACCACACGCTGGAGGTCGACGACCCCTACCGCTTCCTGCCGACCGTCGGCGAGGTCGACCAGCACCTCATCCGGGAGGGCCGCCACGAGCAGCTGTGGAAGGTCCTCGGCGCTCGGGTGCACCACTACGAGTCGCCGGGCGGTCCCGACGTCACGGGCACCTCGTTCGCCGTCTGGGCGCCGCGCGCCTACGGCGTCCGGCTCGAGGGCGACTTCAACAGCTGGGACGGCCGCGAGCACCCGATGCGCCAGCTCGGCGAGTCAGGGGTCTGGGAGCTGTTCGTGCCCGAGGTCGGCAGCGGCACGCACTACAAGTTCATCATCCTGGGTGCCGACCAGCAGTGGCGCGAGAAGGCCGACCCGATGGCGGCCTGGGCCGAGGTGCCGCCGAACACCTCCTCCCGGGTCTTCGAGTCCGGCTACACCTGGGCCGACGACGCCTGGATGGAGGAGCGCCGGAGCAAGCAGCCCGTGGCCGAGCCGATGTCGGTCTACGAGGTCCACCTCGGCTCGTGGCGGCGCCACCGGTCCTACGCCGACCTGGCTGACGAGCTGGTGGGCTACGTCAGCGACCTCGGCTTCACCCACGTCGAGCTGATGCCGGTCATGCAGCACCCGTTCGGCGGGTCATGGGGCTACCACGTGACGTCGTACTTCGCCCCCGACTCGCGCCTGGGGACGCCCGACGACTTCCGCTACCTCGTCGACCGGCTGCACCAGGCCGGCGTGGGTGTCATCCTCGACTGGGTGCCCGGCCACTTCGCGACCGACGAGTGGGCGCTGGCCCGGTTCGACGGGGCGCCGCTCTACGAGCACCCCGACCCGCGCCGCGGCTGGCACCAGGAGTGGGGATCGCACATCTTCGACTTCGGCCGGCCGGAGGTCCGCAACTTCCTCTACGCCAACGCCATCTACTGGCTGGAGGAGTTCCACGCCGACGGTCTGCGCGTCGACGGCGTCGCCTCGATGCTCTACCTCGACTACGCCCGCAAGGAGGGCGAGTGGGAGCCGAACATCCACGGCGGCCGCGAGAACCTCGAGGCGGTCCAGTTCCTCCAGGAGATGAACGCCACCGCCTACAAGCGGGTCCCCGGCATCACCACCGTGGCCGAGGAGTCCACCTCCTGGCCGGGCGTCACCCGCGCGACGAATGCCGGCGGCCTCGGCTTCGGCTTCAAGTGGAACATGGGCTGGATGCACGACACGCTCGACTACCTCGCCCGTGACCCCGTGCACCGCTCCTGGCACCACCACGACATGACGTTCGCGCTGACCTACGCCTGGTCGGAGAACTACGTCCTGCCGCTCTCCCACGACGAGGTCGTGCACGGCAAGGGGTCGCTGCTGCGCAAGATGCCGGGCGACCGGTGGCGCCAGCTCGCCAACCTCCGCGCCTACCTGGCGTTCATGTGGGCGCACCCGGGCAAGCAGCTGCTCTTCATGGGCAGCGAGTTCGGTCAGGAGTCCGAGTGGGCCGAGTCCCGCGAGCTCGACTGGTGGTTGCTCGACCACCCCGAGCACCGCGGCCTGCACTCGCTGGTCCGCGACCTCAACCGGACCTACCGGGACACCCCGGCGCTGTGGGCGCAGGACGCCTCCCCCGCCGGCTTCTCCTGGATCAACGCCGACGACACCGAGCACAACGTCTACTCGTTCGTCCGCCGCGCCTCCGCTGACGGGGAGCCCGGCGACCAGCTCGTCTGCGTCGCGAACTTCTCCGCCGTCCCCCACGAGGGCTACCGCATCGGGCTGCCTGTCGCCGGGGAGTGGGACGAGGTCGTCAACACCGACGCCGACGTCTACTCCGGCTCGGGCGTGGGCAACCTGGGCAAGGTCACGGCCGTTGCGGGCGAGCACGCCGGCTGGCCGGCGTACGCCGACCTGCGGGTGCCGCCGCTCGGGACACTGTGGCTGCGCCCGCGTGCGGGCGCCGTCGCGAACGAGGAGACGACGACCTAGCGAGCGAGCGGCTGCTCGGCGTCGACGAAGGCGAGCTTGGCCGGGTTGCGGACGAGGTACATCGCGGTCACCAGGCCGCCCTCGACCTTGAGCGTCGCGATCGTGTCGAGCTCGCCACCGGTGTCGATCCGTAGGCCGGGCGTGCCGTTGACCAGCACGTTCTGCATCGTGACCGGCGTCGGGGCCTTGGCGGAGACGCCGATGAACCAGCGCAGCACCTTGTCCGCGCCGACGATGGGGCGCAGGGCCGCCTGCTTCACGCCACCGCCGTCGCTCAGCATGACGACGTCGGGAGCCATGACGTCGAGCAGCGCCTGGAGGTCCCCGGTCTCCAGCGCCTCCCGGAACGTCGCGAGCACCCGCCGCGTGTCCTCCTGGGAGACCTCCACCCGCGGCTGGCGGGCCGCCACGTGCGAGCGCGCACGGTGCGCGATCTGCCGGACCGCCGCGGGCGTCTTCTCCACCGCCGCGGCGATCTCGTCGTAGCCGACGTCGAAGACCTCGCGCAGCACGAAGACCGCGCGCTCGGTCGGGGTGAGCGTCTCGAGCACCAGCAGCATCGCCGTCGAGACGCTCTCCGCGAGCTCGACGTCCTCCGCCACGTCCGGGGCGGTGAGCAGCGGCTCTGGCAGCCACGGGCCGACGTACGTCTCCCGCTGGCGGCCCACGGTGCGGAGCCGGTTGAGGGCCAGGCGGGTGGTGATGCGGACCAGGTAGGCACGCCCGTCGCGCACCTCGTCCTGGTCGACGTCTGCCCACCGCAGCCACGTCTCCTGGAGCACGTCCTCGGCGTCGGCGGCCGAGCCGAGCATCTCGTAGGCGACGGTGAAGAGCAGGTTGCGGTGGGCGACGAAGACGTCGGTCGCCGGGTCGGCGCTCATGCCCCGGAGCGTACGGCGCCGAGGTGCCGCGTCGTGGCCGTCGTCGCCATCGGGAGCTCGCACACGTCGCTGAAGCCCTGGCTCTGCAGGCCCGCGGCCGAGTTGAACCGCGAGCGCATGTTCTCCAGCGCGATCATCTGCGTGAGCTCGACGACTGCGGCCGGGCCGAGCTGGTCGAGCAGCTTCTCCACCATCCAGTCCGTGACCGTCGGCGGGGTCGCGGTCATCGCCTCGGCGTACTCGAGCACGTCGCGCTCGAGCGGCTCGAACGCGTCGGACTCGCGCCACCGCGGGACCTGGCTGATCTTGGCGAGGTCGAGCTTGTCGTTGTGCGCCTTGAAGTACCCGAAGTCCAAGCACCAGCTGCAACCGATCGTGGCGGCGCTGGCGAGCTGGGCATAGGACTTGAGCGTGGGGTCGAGCGCATCCCACGTGTCGACCTTCCGCTCGAAGCCGAGCACCGCCTTGAGGACCGGCTTGTTGTGGAAGTAGACGTAGGCGTTGTCAGGTACGTCGCCGACCATGCGCTTCGCCAGCCGCTTGAGCAGCGCGCCGTAGAGGCCGGTCAGCTCGGCTTTGGGGATCCGGAACCTACTGGTGCTGGGCATCTGTCTCACCTCTGCGTCGGGATGTCTTCTGCGCACGAGACACCGTCGGACAGCGGTCTGTGACATGCGCAGCGGCCACTAGGCTGCTGCGCGTGAGCACCAACGACTCCCGGACGACCGTGATGACCGTCGCGGAGGGCGTGGCTCGCATCAGCTGGACGGACGACGAGCCGGTGTCGGTCGTCAGCCATCAGGTGGCTGCGGCCCTCACCACCCACCACCGGGTCGAGGCGCTCGTGGACCCGGAGGACGAGCGGGCCCAACGCACCGCGACGTGGTCGGGCCTGCGCCGCGAGGGTGTGATGCGGGGGGTGACCGTCAACGGTCTGCCGGTCGACCGCATCGTCTACGCACGGGTCGTGACCGACGTACCCGCTCACGAGCCCGAGGGCTTCCGCGCGTTGCTCAACTCCTTCCTCCCGCGCAAGCGCGCCATCGGGCAGTTCCTCATCCGCGACGCCGACGAGCGCGTGCTGCTCTGCCAGCTCACCTACAAGCCGGACTGGGACCTGCCCGGCGGAGTCGTCGAGGTCGGTGAGTCGCCCGCCGACGGCGTGAGCCGTGAGGTCCAGGAGGAGCTGGAGCTGGACCTGAAGGCGGGGCCGCTGCTCCTCATCGACTGGCTCCCGCCGTGGAGCGGCTGGGACGACGCGCTCACGCTCGTCTACGACGGTGGCATCCACGACCAGTCGCTGATCGACGCGATGGTGCGCGAGGAGCGCGAGATCCGCTCGGTCGAGTTCTGCACGATGGAGCAGGTGCGCGAGCGGTGCGCCGACTTCACCGCGCGTCGGGTGGAGGCGGCGCTCGCCAGCGCGCACGGAACCGGCGGGGTCTACACCGAGTCGGGGCGGCCAGTCGGCTGATGACGGGACACGAGCAGGGACACGAGCAGGGCCACGAGCACGGCCACGAGCACGGCCACGAGCACGGCCACGAGCACGGCCACGAGCACGGCCACGAGCACGGCCACGAGCACGGCCACGAGCACGGCCACGAGCACGGCCACGAGCACGGCCACGAGCACGAGCACCGGGGCGACGACGCGGCGGCCATGTTCGAGCCGACGGGCTGGGACGAGCGCTACTCCGGCGAGGGCAGCGTCTGGAGCGGCAACCCCAACCCGCAACTGGTGGCTGAGGCGTCCGGCCTGGCACCGGGAACCGCGCTCGACGTCGGCTGCGGCGAGGGCGGCGACGTCATCTGGCTCGCCCAGCAGGGCTGGCGAACCACCGGCGCCGACTTCTCCGCCCAGGGCCTCGCCCGTGCCGCGCGGCATGCCGAGCAGGCCGGCGTCGCCGACCTCACCGACTGGTGGCAGGTCGACGCCCGGACGTTCGATCCGGCCGGCCGGACGTGGGATCTCGTCACCACCCACTTCCTCCACCCGCCGGACGGCGGCATGGTGGCCGTGGTCGGCCTGCTCGCTCAGGCGGTCGCGCCGGGTGGGCACCTGCTCGTCGTCGGGCATGCGCCGGCGGCGACGTTCGACCTCAGTCCCGCCCACCACCGCGCGATGTTCCTCGCCGCGGACCTGCTGCCGGGTCTCCCCTCCGACTTCGAGGCGCTCGTCGTCGAGCAGCGGCCGCGGACCGCAGTACGCGACGGCGTCACCGTCGACATCGACGACTCCACGCTGCTGGCCCGACGCCGCCCCTGAGTCGCCGCGGCCTGTCACCGGCCAGCGAGCGGATCCGGTCCCGGCACTGCGCCTGACCCAGAGCACGCACACGACACCCAGCCACGGACCACGAAACCCTGTGCACACCCCCGCACGAACGCAGCGTTGTGAACGACGACCGGCCCGCTCACGCCCCCGACCTCGTTCCGGGAGTGGCGGTCGCGCCACACGGTGAGCCCAGGCGTCTCGATCTGCCGATGAGCGCACGGAGAGGAGGGTCTACGTGTGGTCGAACGTGGCCGTCACGGGCCCGTGAGGCGGTGTCTCGTAGTGTCGGCGAAGCTCGTGGGCGTAGGTCCTTCCGAGGGTTCCGCGGTTCTGCGTGATCCACTCGGTGAGGCGGATGGTGCCGGTGGCCGGCGCGCTGGAGTCGGCGAGCCCGTCGGCCATGGCGAGGTACTCCTCGCGAGTCAGCAGTGTGTCGCGCAGCGCCTGTCCGAGCATCCATGTGACGACAGGGAAGAGCCGGCCGGGGATGGGCACGATCCGGGTTCGGCTCTCGACGCTGGTGCGGATGTGCTCGAGGAGCTCCATGAACGTCAGCGACTCGGGACCGACAGCGTCGACCGTGGTGTCGGTGTCGCTCGCGCCGAGCTCAGCCATGAGGTCGGCCAGGTCGTCGATGTGGATCCCGCGTAGCCGGTACTGGCCACCGCCGCCGACGAGCGTCAACGGTGAGCGACGCATGAGCCAGGCGATGTTGTTGATCAGCACGCCGTCGCCGCCGAACAGGATGGCCGGCCGGGCGATCGCGTAGGACACGCGGCACTCCTTCAGGTGCTGCTCGACGATGCCCTTCCCTCGGAAGTAGGCGTACGGCGAGCTCACATCGGCGCCTGTGATGGAGATGTGCACGATCCTGCGGACGCCGGCATCGGCGGCCGCCCGGAAGAGCCTCGCGCTGCCGTCGATCGCGGTCTCGAACGTGACCTGTCGATGGGGGAACCGCACCCAGTAGGTGTTGTAGAGGGTGTCGATGCCGGTCAAGGAGCGGCGCAGACCGGCATCGTCGCGCAGGTCGAGGGGGCGCACGTCGATGCCGTGAGCGTCCTGCGCAGGATGGTTGGTCAGCGTGCGGACGGCACGCCCCCGACGCCTGAGGGCGGCGGCGACGGCCGAGCCGGAGTAGCTGAAAGCACCTGTCACCGCATCCAGCGCTTCGACCATCGCGCCTCCTCCTCGAGTCGCATCGCGCCACGGTTGAACGACTCAGGCAGGTAGGTCGTTGACGGCTCTGAACGCTTCGTTGATGGCACTGTGGGTGTAGGCGAAAGCGCCGGAGTCGCTGTTCGCGATCGAGACGTTGCGATACGGCACTCGCCCCTTGACGTGGGGCTGTTGTGCTGCCGGACCGAAGATCGACGGGTCGAAGGTCGAGCAGAGCTCGTAGGCGTACCCGTAGTTCCACCGGTTGACGACGATCGACTCGATGTCGCGCTCCGGCTCGAAGTCCCCGCCGGACGCGTTGACCGTACGGTCGATCAGGTCGACGATCTCGTGCTCGAACGTCCGGAGGCTCGTGGTGAGCAGCTGCTGGCGCCCGCGTTCGTACGACGCCAGCTGGGTGAGCTCCCGCGGGTCGTTGGGGACCTTGTTGAGGCTGAGCAATGCCGGCCGGTCCGGGGTGGTCGGCGTGGGCCCGTACGCCGACCCGAACACCTGCCCCGCCTGGAGCGAGCAGCTGTCCCAGAACAAGGAGTCGCCTCGGGGGCTGATCGACGAGATCTTGGCGTCGGCGAAGGCCTGCCAGTTGCGCAGCGCGACGCGGCAGTAGACCAGCGGGACCTTGCGGGCGTACGTCAGGTTCTCCACCTGGTGCCGCGGCAGGCCGTCGACGAGCCTGGCCGTGACCCGGTTCCAGCACGCCATGACCACGTGGCGGGCACGCACCCGCTCGCCGACCCCGTCACGGCGCACGTAGGTGACGGTCGCCTTGCCGCCGCGCGTCCGCCCCGGCTCGACGCGCACGACGGTGGAGTTGAGGCGGATGCGGACGTGGTTGGTGCGGCGGTCGAGCTGGTCGTAGGCGACGACCGCCTTCACGATCGTCTCCTGGTCGGGGCGGGCGCCGTCGACGTCGCAGATCGCGTTGGGGATCAGCCGACTCACCAGGAGCCGGAGCACCGATGAGTTCCCGTCCGGCCACGCGATCGTCGGGTCGCTGTTCTCGTAGCTGTCCTGCTGGGCGGTCCGCCCGATGCCCGGGAAGATGTCGTTGGTGAGCCCGAGCCCGTCGAAACCCGGGTTGCCCAGCGCCCAGGTGTCGGCCGCCTGGACCGCCTGCACGCCGGCCCCGAAGAGCCCGTGCGAGCTGCGCTGCAGGTAGGAGATGGCCTCCTCGCCCGCGCCGACGTAGTGACGGAGGTACTCCTTGTAGGTGATCGAGGCCAGGATCGCCTTCTTCTCCTGGTCGGTCTTCGGGCCGTCCTTGCGGCTGATCCAGTCGGTCGTGGTGTCCGCCAGGATGTGGAGCAGGTCGGCTCGGGCGCGCGCCGAGTACGGGGTCGACGCCAGGAAGTCCTCCCACGAGACCGCCGCCGTCTTGGCCGGCACCAGGTGGTCGCGCTTCCACTCCTTCTTCGGGAACAGCAGCATCGAGCGCAGGCCGTACGACGACGGGATGCCGGGCCCCCTCGAGCTGGGGAACGCGTCGGGCGTGATGCCGAGATAGTCGAGCATGTCGAGGGCCGGTTGGCCGTACGACCCGGGAATGTCGAGCAGCCCGTTGGCCGGCTGGTTCCACGACCCGATGCTGTCGAGATTGACCGCCCCGCCGGTGCGCAGCATGCGCACGCGTCGTCCGGGCGTGGTGGCGTCGGGGATGTCGAACTCGTTGCGGTGACCGTGACCACCGAAGTCCGCCAACGGGTCGACGAGCAGGACTCGGGTGTCCTCGCCGAAGCGGTCCCGGTAGTACTTGGCCGCCGCGAGACCGCTGGCTCCCGCGCCGACGATGATCGCGTCGTACTCCTCGCCGGTGTCGCGGACGCGTCCGGGGTGGATCCCCGGTCCTCCGGCCGAGGAGTGCGGATCTCGGGGGTTCGGCATGCCGTCGATGCGGACGACGTGGCTGACGACGGGGTCGGTCTGGCCGGTGATCCCCGTCGCAGCAGGCGGGTACACCGTGCTCGGCCGGCCGGCCCCACCGCCCCGCGGAGGCTCGGCCGCCAGGGCAGCCTCCGCCCCGATGAGGTCGGGCGCCGCGGCCGCGACCGCGAGACCGGCTGCGGAGATCGCCACCCCATCAAGGAAGTCGCGCCGGGAGATCCTCTTGGCCGGAACCTCGTCGTTTGCGTTCTCGTCCGACACAACATCCTCCCAAGACAGCCGATGATCGGTGAGCAAGCGGAGCGGCGGAGGCCGATGGCGCCATCGTCGTCTGGGGCCCAGGCGCCGTCAACGGATCCGCTCGCGCTCGCCGGAAAGATCCGCGACATTGATGGTCGTCTGCGTGGGTCGCCACGCACGTCGCCGGCGTCGAGACGCCCGTGGCCAGCCTGCGGTTCGCGCGCTGATCGGTGAGCCTTCGGCGCCCCGCGGGTCCGCTGCTCCACAATCGCGGCGTACGAGTCCCTCTTGCCTGGAAGGGATCGACCATCCGGACGGCCGAGAGGGGCTGCACTTTCATGCGGGCGATACTCCTGAGCGGCGGGCTGGCTCTGGCCTGCGCGCTGCTGGGAACGCGGTTCGCCATCGGCTGGTTCGCCCGGCACGGCTTCGGCCAGCCGATCAGGGAGGACGGGCCGACGACGCACCACTTCAAGCGGGGTACGCCGACCATGGGCGGTGTCGTGATCCTGCTGAGTGCCGCTGCGGCGTACCTGGCCGCCACCGTCGCGACCGGTGGTCGGCCGAGTGCCAGTGCCCTGCTCGTCCTGCTGCTCTTCTTCGGGTGTGGCGCCGTGGGGTTCCTCGACGACTTCATCAAGGTCTACACGCAGAACAACGCAGGTCTGAGCAGCCGGGGCAAGATGGCCGGGCAGACGCTGGTCGCGCTGGTCTTCGGGGTCCTGGCCACGAGCTTCTTCGCCGACGACCGGGGCGTCACGCCGGCCTCGCGGCACGTCTCGACCACCGAGGACTGGGGGATCAAGCTGCCCCTGGTCGTGGTCCTGCTCCTGATCTGGTTCATGGTCGCGGCGACCTCCAACGCCGCCAACCTCACCGACGGCGCCGACGGGCTACTCACTGGCGCGTCGACGTTGATCTTCGCCGCCTACACCATCGTCAACGTCTGGCAGAACAACCAGCTGTGCGGCTCGTCCCGACCGAGCGTCGTCGAGTCACAGTGCTACCAGGTACGCGATCCTCTCGACCTCGCGGCGTTCTCTGCCGCGGTCGCTGCGGCCTGCATCGGGTTCCTCTGGTGGAACGCCAAGCCCGCGCGCATCATCATGGGCGACGTCGGCTCGCTCGCCATCGGGGGTGCGCTGGCCGGGGTGGCGATCATGTCGCGAACCGAGCTCCTCATGGCCGTCATCGCTGGTCTCTTCGTGCTGGAGACGATGTCGGTGCTTCTCCAGATGAGCTACTTCAAGCTCTCGAGGCGACTCACCGGCACCGGCCGTCGGATCTTCCGGATCACCCCGATCCACCACCACTTCGAGCACCTCGGATGGGACGAAGTCACCGTGGTCATCCGTTTCTGGATCATCGCCGGGATCTGCGTCGCGGCCGGGCTGGGGATCTTCTACACGTCCTGGTTGGCCTGACCCCTCACCGGGCGTGCCGGCTACGCCGATCCAGTGGCCTGGAGCCGTACGGCGATGGGCTCGAGCAGGGCGATCAGCTCATCGAGCTCGTGGGGCTCCAGCCCGTCGTACGGAGCTTCTGCGAGGGCGTCGGTCAGGGACTCGATGCGGCACTTCGTCGCACGCCCCGCGTCGGTGAAGCGTCCGGCGGCGTCCAGGAGCCCGCGCTCGCGCAGACCGTCCATCACGGCGGCCAGTCGCGACTTGGGGAGGTGGTGGATCCGGCCGAACGTCTCCGCCGGGTAGATGCCACTCGCGAGGGCGCTGAGCACGTGGGCCTCGGTCCCGCCGATCTGCTCCGAGACGAGAGCCGCGACGTGGCCGTCCCCGCGGTGCTCGCGCAGCATGTCGGCCGCGTGCCAGAGCCGGGCCACAGGTTCCTCCGGTATCGGGAGCGTGCGGAGGGCGGCGTACATGACCCGTCCCTCCGTGGGAGCGCTGGTCGCGGCCTCGGCGAGCAGCCCGGCGGCGCGCGTGAGCCCGGGGACCGCGACGAGGTCGCCGAGGATCCGCCGCAGCGCCGCGACGCAGCCACGCTCGCGTGCGGCGTGTGCCGCCTCGGGGGTCGTCGTGTCCCAGACCTGGGGGATGTGGCGCGCGACCTCGCCCTCGGCGAAGTTGTAGAAGGCCGCGTGGACCACCTCGGCGGGGACCCGGCCGAGGGGCGCCGAGCGTCCCGCGAAGTAGCCGTCCCAGTAGTTGTCGAACCCGAGCGCCCTCATGGCGTCGTGGGGCTCCGGAGAGAAGAAGTTGACGAGCGAGATCGGTTCGGTCAGCTCGAAGAGACGGCGGGCGACAGGCTCCCGACACTTCATCTGTGTGCCCCCTCGGATCGCGACGCCGCCCCTCGCGGACGGCCGTCACCAGGACTACGAACACGTCGACCGCGATACGACAGTCGGTTCCCCGATCCGGATGTCATGGCCCTCCCCGTCCGTGTGGCACGGCCATGTGGTCTTGTTGGACTCGTGACCGCCGTCTTCGAGATCCCCGGGCCCGAGGGCCGCTCCATCGAGGTCCTGACCGGCGGTGACCCGGACGGCTTCCCGCTCCTCTTCCACGTCGGCTCCCCCTCCGCCGTCGCCAGCTACGCGGCCGTGGACGACGCCGTCGCGGCGGCCGGACTGCGCTACATCACCTACTCCCGGCCGGGCTACGGCCGGTCCACGCCCCGTCCGGGACCGGGACGGTACGGCGACGACGTGGCCGAGAGCGTCGCGGTGCTCGACCACCTGGGCATCGGCGAGTTCCTCACCGCTGGTTGGTCGGGCGGCGGGCCGCGGGCGCTCGCCTGTGCCGCGCTGCTGCCGGCCCGGTGCCGGGCCGCGGCGACGCTGGCCGGGGTGGCGCCGTACACCGCCGACGGGCTGGACTGGTTCGACGGCATGGCGGAGGAGAACCTGGCTGAGTACGGCGCCGCCGAGCAGGGACCGCAGGTCTACGAGCGGCTCGTCGTGGAACAGATCCTGCCCATGCTGGCCGCCACGCCGGACCAGATCGCCGACGCCATGGGCGGTCTCGTGACGCCGGTCGACAAGGCGATGGTCACCGCCGACTTCGCGGACTGGATGAGCCGGACGTTCAACCACGCCGGCGCCCAGGGGGCGGTCGGCGTCCGGGACGACGGCCTGGCCGCCGTCGCCCCGTGGGGGTTCGACCTGGCCGACATCCGCGTGCCCGTCTCGGTCTGGCAGGGGCGGCAGGACGCGATGGTGCCCTACGCCCACGGCGCGTGGCTCGCCGCGCACGTCCCCGGCGCCCGTGCCCACCTGTTCGAGGAGGAGGGTCACCTCTCGCTCTTCGCCCGGCTCGACGAGATCCTCACCGACCTCAAGAGGATCGGCCGGGTCTGAGCGTCACCGGCTCCGGTCAGTCGGGCAGGTCGGGCAGGTCGGGCAGGGGCGGGTCGGGCAGGTCGGGCAGGGGCGGGTCGAACGCGAGCCGGATGTTGCAGCCGGCGACAGCGGTCTCGGCGAGGCCGTCGGGAGTGGGCGCGCCGACGCCCGCCAGGTCGTCCGGCCGCAGGTCGGGAAGCACATGGATCAACGCGACCGGTGCCGCGTACTTGATCAGGCGTCGCCGGAGGAGCCGCTCGGGCAGCTCGAGGCCGTCGTGGACCGGGTGGTCGGCGATCTCGACGTTCAGCATCGCGGCGCACGCGTCGGCGCGAAGGAGCGGCGGCCAGGAGGCCATGGGTCTCAGCACAGGTAACCGGGCCGAGTGAGGCGGTCGATGCGATCTGAGGCGGTGACGACCGGAACTAGGGCAACAGCGCGATGTATCTCGCTACCTCAGAACGGCACCTTGGAGTTGTCGGGAGATTCCCGGCGGCACCACGAGGAGCAACGACATGAGCAACGCCAACACCCTGTACGCGAGCTTCGTCAAGGCGGAGGCGACCTACCGGGCCCAGCGGATCCGCGACGACATCGTCGGCCGGCACGAGACCGCGCGCTTCCGCTCGCGCCGTCGCCGCCGCCTCGCCTGACCCCCTCGCCTGACCCAGCGCCTGACCCAGCGCCTGACCCAGCGCCGCTCAGCCCTGCATCGACCCCACGGCGTCGAGCAGGGCAGCTCGGACCGTCCGCACCGCGGGCCGCGAGGCGAGCGACTCCGGCGAGGCGGTGAACACCGTCCGGACGGGCGCCTCGGCGAGGTCCACCAGCCGCACCGGCGGCGTACCTCCACGCCAGAGCAGGTCCGGCAGCAGCGCCACCGCGTTTCCCGACGAGACGAGCGCGACGTGCGCCTGCAGGTCGGCGGTCTCGAACTGCACGTCCGGCTCGAAGCCGGCCCGCCGGCACAGCTGCTCGGCGAAGTGTCGGGACGCCGCACCGTGCGGCTCCATCACCCAGGGCAGCCTCGCCGCGTTTCGCAGCGAGGCGACCGTGGCGGTGGTCGCGGTCGCGAGCCTGATGGCGTCCTGCGTGAGCGACTGCCGGTCGAGCTGGGGGTGCCAGGGGGCGGCGTGGCCCGGGTACTGCTCGGCGACGACCAGGTCGAAGTCGCGCGCGAAAGTCTCGTGCAGCGCCGTCTCCGGCTCACGTTGCGTCACCACGATCCGCACCCGCGGGGCCCGCTCGTGGACCAGCCGCAGCGTCGTCGGCAGGAGCGCGAGCGCCGCCGACTGGAAGATGCCCATCCGGACCGTCCCGGCCGCCTCGTCGGCCGCCGCCAGCAGGTCCGACTCGGCCAGCTCGAGCCGCTCGAGCACCGCCTCCGCGTGAGCGACCAGCAGCTCCGCCTCCGAGGTCAGCTGGACCCGCCGGCCGACCTTCCGCAACAGCTCGACGCCCACTTCCCGCTCGAGCTGGCTGAGCTGTTGGGACACCGACGAGGGGCTCTGGTGGATGGCCGCGGCGACCGCCGCGATGGTGCCGCGGACGTGCACCTCGCGGAGCAATCGCAGCCGCCGTACGTCGAGCACGAGAACCCCCCTCGATTCGTCGGCAGATCTTACGCGTACGAGTCAGAAAACAGCGCTTTTCGTGAACGATCGCGAGGACGGAAACTGGGAGGTATGCCCACCTCGACGTACGACGACCCGGCTGGCGTCGCCGACCTCATCGATCTCCTCCCCGACGTCGAGAAGACCGTCCGCCGCTGGCTCGACGTCTCCGCCGGGATCGCGCCCGACAAGGCCGCCAGCCGGCTGGCCGACGTACTCGACGACCCCGCCGGTCTGCCGTTCACCGTCGGGTTCATCGACGGCGTGATCCGGCCCGAGGACAAGCGCGTCGCCGCGCGCAACCTGGCCGCGCTCGCGGCCGACGTCCCGCGCTTCCTCCCCCTGCACCTGCGCCTCGCCGTGCGCGCCGGCGGCGCACTCGGCCGGGTGGCGCCCGGGATCGTCATCCCGGCGGCCCAGGCCGCGCTGCGACGCATGGTCGGGCACCTGCTCATCGACGCCGAGCCGCGCCGGCTCGGGCGGTCGATCGAGCGCCTGCGGGCCGGACGGAACCGGCTCAACCTCAACCTGCTCGGCGAGGCGGTGCTCGGACGGGCCGAGGCCACGCGGCGGCTTCAGGGCACCGTCGCGCTGCTCGACCGCCCGGACGTCGACTACGTCTCCATCAAGGTCTCGGCGACCGTCGCGCCCCACTCCCCCTGGGCGTTCGATGCGGCCGTCGAGGGCATCGTCGACTCCCTCCGCCCGCTCTACCAGCGCGCCGCCGCCAGCGGGACGTTCATCAACCTCGACATGGAGGAGTACCGCGACCTGGCGCTCACGGTCGCGGTCTTCACCCGTCTGCTCGACGAGCCCGAGTTCCTGGGTCTGGAGGCCGGCCTCGTGCTGCAGGCCTACCTGCCCGACGCCCTCGCGTCGATGATGAGCCTGCAGGAGTGGGCGGCCGACCGCCGGCGCCGCGGCGGAGCCGGGGTCAAGGTCCGGCTCGTGAAGGGCGCCAACCTGCCGATGGAGCAGGTCGAGGCGTCGCTGCGCGACTGGCCGCTCGCGACCTGGCACACCAAGCAGGACAGCGACACCAACTACAAGCGGGTGCTCGACTACGCCCTGCACCCCGACCGCGTCCACAACGTGCGGCTCGGTGTCGCCGGCCACAACCTCTTCGACATCGCCTTCGCCTGGCTGCTCGCCGGGCGCCGCGGCGTCCGCGACAGCGTGGACTTCGAGATGCTGCTGGGCATGGCGCAGAGCCAGGCCGAGGCGGTCAAGCGCGACGTCGGCGAGCTCCTGCTCTACACGCCCATCGTCAGGTCCAGCGAGTTCGACGTCGCGATCGCCTACCTGATCCGCCGGCTCGAGGAGGGGGCCAGCCGTGAGAACTTCATGTCCGCGGTGTTCCACCTCCACGACGACCGCGCGCTGTTCGAACGCGAGCGGAGCCGCTTCGAGGCCAGCCTGCGAGCGCTCGACCGCACGGTGCCGGAGCCTCACCGCACCCAGGACCGGACCGCGCCCGTCGAAGCCGCCGTCATGACGGCCTTCCACAACGTCCCCGACACCGACCCCGCGGTGCCGGCCAACCTCGCGTGGAGCGCGCAGATCCTGGCCCGCGTGTCGGGCACCACGGTCGGCGCCGACCGGGTGGAGCGCAGCCGCGTCACCACCGCCGACGCCCTGGAGCGCGTCGTCGCGACGACCGCTGGGTCGGGCGCGCGCTGGGCGGCGCTCGGCGGCAAGGGCCGCGCCGAGGTGCTGCGCCGTGCGGCGGTCTCCCTCGAGACCCGCCGCGCCGAGCTCATCGAGGTCATGGCCGCCGAGTGCGGCAAGACCATCGACCAGGCCGATCCCGAGGTCTCCGAGGCGATCGACTTCGCCAACTACTACGCGCACCTCGCCGAGCAGCTCGACGAGGTCGACGGCGCCGTGCCCGAGCCGGTCGACCTCACCGTCGTCACACCGCCGTGGAACTTCCCCGTCGCCATCCCCGCGGGCTCGACCCTCGCCGCGCTGGCCGCCGGATCCGCCGTGATCCTCAAGCCCGCTCCCCAGGCCGAGCGCTGCGGCGCGGTGCTGGCCGAGGCGCTCTGGGAGGCCGGCGTACCGGTCGACGTCCTCGCGTTCGCGACGATCGACGAGGGCGACCTGGGCCGCAGCCTGCTCGCCGACCCGCGCGTGGGCCGCGTCATCCTGACCGGCGCCTTCGAGACCGCCGAGCTCTTCCGGACCTTCCGGCAGGACCTGCCGCTCCTCGCCGAGACGAGCGGCAAGAACGCCATCGTGGTCACGCCCAGCGCCGACCTCGACCTGGCCGCCCGCGACGTCGCGCAGTCGGCCTTCGGCCACGCCGGGCAGAAGTGCTCGGCAGCGTCGCTGGTCATCCTCGTGGGCTCGGTGGCGACGTCGAGGCGCTTCCGCCACCAGCTGCTCGACGCCGTGCGCTCCCTGCACGTCGGCTACCCGCACGACCCCTCGGCCCAGGTCGGCCCGCTCATCGAGCCGGCGTCCGGCAAGCTGCTCGACGCGCTGACCCGGCTCGACCCGGGCGAGCGCTGGCTGGTCGAGCCGCGTCGGCTCGACGACACCGGCCGGCTGTGGTCGCCCGGCGTCAAGGAGGGCGTCCGTCCCGGCAGCCGCTCGCACCTCACCGAGTTCTTCGGGCCGGTGCTGAGCGTGATGACGGCGGCCACCCTCGACGAGGCGGTCGCACTCCAGAACCAGGTCGCGTTCGGCCTCACCGCCGGTCTTCACTCCCTCGATCCCGCCGAGGTGCGCACGTGGCTGGACGGGGTCGAGGCCGGCAACGTCTACGTCAACCGCGGCATCACCGGCGCGATCGTGCGGCGTCAGCCGTTCGGCGGCTGGAAGCGGTCGGCGGTCGGCACCGGCACCAAGGCCGGTGGGCCCAACTACCTCTTCGGCCTCACGGACTGGAGCAGCACCTTCGCCACCTCGACGGCGGCACCGCTCGCGACCTCCGGGCGGCTGCTCGAAGCCGCGCGGCGGGCCGGGCTCGAGGGCTGCGACCGGCTCGAGCGCTCGTTCCGCAGCGACGCCGCCGTCTGGGCGCAGGAGTACGCCGCCACGCGCGACGTCTCCCAGGTCTCGGCCGAGCGCAACGCGCTGCGCTACCTGCCCGTGCCGGTGACCGTTCGGTTCGAGTCTGGCCTGGTCAGCACCCTGCTGCGCGTCGTCGGGGCCGGACTCACCGCCGGCTCCCGGCCGATCGTCTCGACGGCTCGGCCTCTCGACCGAGCGGTCGCCGACGCGCTCGCTGCAGCGGGCGCGCCGGTCACGGTGGAGGACGCGGCCGCATGGCGCCAGCGGCTCGCGGGTCTGCACGACGCGCGGGTCCGTCTCGTCGGCGGGGACGCCGCCGCGACGTACGCCGCCACGGGTGGCCGCCCCGACGTCGCGATCCACGCCCACCCGGTCACCGAGTCCGGCCGGCTCGAGATGCTGCCGTTCCTGCGCGAGCAGGCGGTCAGCATCACCGCCCACCGGTTCGGAAACCCGACCGCGCTCCCCGACGAGGTGCTGCCGCTCGACGCCTGAGGGCCCTGGTGACGCTCAGGTCTCGGGTGCACCATGGGGGCATGCCGTCGCCGCAGCCCCGGAGCGCGCGCGTCGTCCTCGGTGACACGCGCGGCGACGGCCGCGCGCTCAGGGCCACCTGGCACGCCGAGGCCGGCGTCCTGGTGCTGAGCGTGTGGAAGGGCAACGTCTGCACGGCGACCGTCCGGCTCGCGCCCGACCAGGTGCACGGCCTGCTCGAGGCGCTGGCGGACGGGCTCCCCGGCGAGCCGGGTTCCGGCGTCGCCAGCGCCTGAGGCGTCGGGCCCCGGTCAGAAACCGGGTCGGACGAGCGTCAGAACAGCGCCGAGGCGAGGGCCTGCCGACCCTTCAGCACCCGCGGGTCGTCGTTGCCGACGGCCGCGAAGAGCCCGATGAGGTGCTCGCGGGCGGCGTTGCGATCGTCGCCCGCCGCGCGCCGGACGAGCTCGACCAGCCGGGCGAAGGCGTCCTCGACGTGCCCGCCGAGGAGGTCGAGGTCGGCGACCATGATCTGGGCGGCGACGTCGTCAGGGCTCGCCGCCGCGGCCGCGCGTGCCGCATTGAGGTCGACCCCCTGGGTGCGCTGCAGGACCTTGGCCATGGCCAGACCGGCCGCGGCCTCGGCGTCGGCCGGGTTGGCGTCGACGAGCTTCTGGTACTCGGCGACCGCGGCGTCGATGTCGCCCGCCTCGAGCGCCTCCTGGGCCGGCGCGTAGCGGGGGTCGAGCGCCGGAGCGCCGTCCTCCTCCTCGGGCAGGCCGGCAGGGCGACGCGGCTGGTGCCGCCCGGAGATCCCCTGGACGGTCAGCTGCTGGCCGAGCTGCTGGAAGAAGGCGCGCAGCTCGTCGATCGGCGGCGCGCCCGGGATCGGCTGCGTCGCGGGCCGCCCGTCGAGGATGACGTACATGAGCGGCACCTGCGCGATCTGCATCGCCTGCGCGATCTGCGGGTGGGCGTCGATGTCGACCAGGCCCGCGAGGAACCGGCCGTCGTAGTCCTCGACGATCGTGCTGACGTCCTGCGCCAGCGTGGCGCTCTCCGGCGACCGGGTGGGCGAGTAGAAGACGAGCACGACCGGCGCGGTCATCGAGGACTCGAGGATCGTCTGGAAGGACTGCTCGTCGACGTCCACGGTGTAGGAGCCCGTGGCGGCCGAGGAGGAGGGCGCACCGGAGGGCGCGGCCGGGTCGGCGGACCGGGAGAGGCCGGACAGGTCGATCGCACCGGGACGGGAGAACGGCTGCTGCGTCATGGCGCCAATCCTAGGGTGACAGGCGCGGCCGTATTCCGCCGCGTCACCAGGTCCGCGGGCCCCGCAGACCCGCGTGCTGCACGACCCGCTGGATCGCGAGGTCGCGCTGGTCCGGGCGGCCGACGTACTTGACGTCGCGCAGACCCTGCCCCTGCGACGCCGACTCGAAGATGAAGTGCCCGAATCCGAGCAGCCGGCCGTGCAGCGGCTTGCTGACGGTGATGTCGAGGATGCGCGAGAGCGGCATGGTCGCCAGCTGCGTCGTGAGGACCCCGTGCACGCGGAAGACCCGCATGTTGGTGATCACGAAGACGTCGCGCCGCGCCCGCGCCGTGAGCCAGACCGCGTGCAGGGCCACGAGGCCGGCCAGGCTGAACGGCAGCCACCCGACCGCGACGGGCGCGTACGACGTCGCCACGAGCAGCACCACGGCGAGCACCGCCTCCACCATCGGCCGGAGGTAGGCCACCCAGTGCTTGCGGACCTCGTCGACGATGACCTCGCCCTCCTCGCGGAGCAGGTGCTTCGTGACGTCGGGGTCGCCCAGGATCACCGGTGCCCGCTAGAAGGCGCCGATGAAGTCGATGACCGCCTGGAACATCGACTGGGCGGCTGTCCATGCACCACTGCCCGCTGTCTCGGACGACGCCGCGAGGCCGTTGGGGTCGGTGAAGAGCCAGAAGCCCAGGAAGACCACGAGAACGGCGATGACCACCTTCTTCATGGGGCACGTTCCTACCAAAAATTGGGGATGCCGCCTCGGAGGCGCGCCCTAGGACCTAGGCCCTAGGACCCGAGAAGTCGGTCGGCGGCCGCGTAGGGGTCGCTCTCCCCCGCGGCGACGGCCGCGGCGAGCTCGTCGAGCTGCTCGGACGTGCCCACCTCGCCCCAGCGCGCGCGGAGCGCGTCGAGCGCGATGGCCTCGATCTCCTCGCGCGCCCTGCGTGTACGCCGACGGTGCAGCTCGCCCGTCGCGACGAGCCAGTCGTGGTGCTGGTCGAGGGCGGCGACGACGTCCGCCAGACCGGTCCCGGACTGCGCCACGGTCTTCACGATCGGCGGCCGCCACGCGCCCTCCCGGCGATCGGCCAGCGCCAGCATGCCGCGCAGGTCGCGCCGGACGGCGTCCGCGCCGTCCCGGTCGGCCTTGTTGACGACGTAGAGGTCGCCGATCTCGAGGATGCCCGCCTTGGCGGCCTGGATGCCGTCGCCCATGCCCGGTGCGAGCAGCACGACGGTCGTGTCGGCCAGGGCGGCGATCTCCACCTCGGACTGGCCGACCCCGACGGTCTCGATGAGGATGACGTCGAAGCCCGCGGCGTCGAGCACCCGCAGCGCCTGCGGGGTGGTCCAGGCCAGACCGCCGAGGTGTCCCCGCGAGGCCATCGACCGGATGAAGACCCCGCTGTCGGTGGCGTGGTCCGACATCCGCACCCGGTCCCCCAGCAGTGCCCCGCCGGAGAACGGCGACGACGGGTCGACCGCGAGCACGCCGACGCGCCGGCCTCCGGAGCGCAGCTCGGTGACGAGGGCGTTGGTGGTGGTCGACTTCCCGACGCCCGGAGAGCCGGTGATGCCGACGACCGTCGCGTGGCCGGCGTACGGCGCCAGTGCGGCCATCACCTCCCGCAGTGCCTCCCCGCCGGTGGCGGGCGCCTCCTCGACGAGGGTGATGAGACGGGCGACCGCCCGGGGGGAACCGTCCCGGGCGGCCGTCACCAGGTCGGAGACCCGGTCGGTGCGTCGCAAGAGCGCCTCAGCTGGTCGGGACGCGGACGATGAGGGCGTCGCCCTGGCCGCCGCCGCCGCAGAGCGCCGCCGCGCCCACGCCGCCACCGCGCCGCTTGAGCTCGAGGGCGAGGTGCAGCACCACCCGCGCGCCGGACATGCCGACGGGGTGGCCCAGCGCGATCGCGCCGCCGTTGACGTTGACCTTCTCCTCGTCGAGACCGAGCTCGCGGGCCGAGGAGATGCCGACGGCCGCGAAGGCCTCGTTGAACTCCACCAGGTCGAGGTCGGTGGGGCTGATCCCCTCCTTCTCGCAGGCCTGGGCGGTCGCGGCCGCGGGCTGCAGCTGCAGGGTCGAGTCGGGGCCGGCGACCTGGCCGTGGGCGCCGATCTCGGCGAGCCACTCCAGGCCGAGCTCCTCGGCCTTCGCCTTGCTCATGACGACCACGGCGGCGGCACCGTCGGAGATCTGCGACGACGAGCCCGCGGTGATCGTGCCCTCCTTGTTGAAGGCCGGACGCAGCTTGCCGAGCGACTCGACCGTCGTGTCGCCCCGGACGCCCTCGTCGGTGGAGATCACCACCGCGTCGCCCTTGCGCTGCGGGATCGAGATCGGGACGACCTCGTCCTCGAAGACGCCGTTCTTCCATGCGAGCGCGGCCTTCTGGTGCGACTGCGCCGCGAACTCGTCCTGCTCCTCGCGGGTGAGGTTCTGCGCCGCGGCGTTGCACTCCTCGGTGAGCAGGCCCATCGCCTGGGACGTGAACTGGTCGAAGAGGGCGTCGTAGGCCATCGAGTCGACGAGCTTCACGTCGCCGAACTTGATGCCCTCGCGCGACTTCGGCAGGAAGTGCGGCGCGTTGGTCATCGACTCCATGCCGCCGGCCACGACGACCTCGCACTCGCCGGCACGGATCAGCTGGTCGGCCAGGGCGATCGCGTTGAGGCCCGAGAGGCAGACCTTGTTGATCGTGATCGAGGGGACGCTCATCGGGATGCCGGCGTTGACCCCGGCGAGGCGGGCCGGGTTCTGCCCGGCGCCGGCCTGGATGACCTGGCCCATGATCACGTAGTCGACCTGGTCCCCGCTGATGCCTGCCTTCTCCAGCGCGCCCTTGATCGCGTGACCGCCCAGGTCAGCGGCGGACAGGTCCTTGAGGCCCCCGCTCAGGCGGCCGATCGGGGTGCGAGCCCCGGCGACGATGACATTTCCGGACATGCGAGCCTCCAGTTCAACGGCAGGGCGGCCCTGCCGGCAGGTACGACGTTCACGAACTCGGTCAACCCGGCCAACCTACCCACGGGTAGTTCCGATGGGGAGAGGGTGGCCGACCGGCGTCGTGTAGCACTCGTCACACATTCTGTCGCGGCGCCCGGGCGCCACACCACCATGGCCCCCATGACCTCTCTCGAGATCCCTGACCACCTGTTCACCGCGATCGACCACGTCGGCGTCGCCGTCGCCGATCTGGACGAGGCGATCGTCTTCTACGAGACCACCTTCGGCATGCGCCTGGCGCACCGGGAGGTCAACGAGGAGCAGGGCGTCGCCGAGGCGATGATGGCCGTCGGCGACTCCGACTCCTGCATCCAGCTCCTCGCCCCGCGCTCCCCCGACTCCACGATCGCGAAGTTCCTCGACCGCAACGGCCCCGGCATGCAGCAGCTGGCCTACCGCGTGACGGACGTGGAGAAGGTGAGCGCGATCCTGCGGGAGCGCGGCGTGCGCCTCCTCTACGACGCCCCGCGCCACGGCACCGCCGACAGCCGCGTCAACTTCGTCCACCCCAAGGACGCCGGCGGCGTGCTCGTCGAGCTCGTGGAGCCCGCCGCCGGCCACTGAGGCCGTCAGATCCCGGAGTGCCCGGCCGCCTCCCGAGCACCAGGTCATCGCGCTGTCGCCGATGAGCCAGCGGGTGACCGCAACGGCGGCGATCGCCGCCGCGAAGCCGCTGATCGTGCCGCGGGGATACCCGTTCGACGTGCTCCCATTCCCCCGGACGTGGAATCGACGCAGGATTGGTGACCGGTCGGCAGGCGATCGCGTGCCCTCCGTCACACCCGCTGTCCGCGGCGGTTACCGATCAGTAATCTCCGTCGGAAGCAACCGCCCGACCCCTCGATGACGCAGGAGCCGATGTGCAGCACATCCTGGACGCCATCCTCGCCGGTGACACCCCGGCCGAGGAGTTCGCCAACCTCGAGATCCCCGACCACTACCGGGCCGCGACCGTCCACAAGGACGAGGTCGACATGTTCGAGGGCATCCCCAGCAAGGAGAAGGATCCCCGCAAGTCGATCCACGTCGAGGACGTCCCGCTGCCCGAGCTGGGCCCGGGCGAGGCGTTCGTCGCGGTGATGGCCTCGGCCATCAACTACAACACCGTGTGGACGTCGATCTTCGAGCCGGTCTCCACGTTCGGCTTCCTCGAGCGCTATGGCCGGCTCTCCGACCTCACCAAGCGGCACGACCTGCCCTACCACGTCGTGGGCTCCGACCTGTCCGGCGTTGTTCTGAAGACCGGCCCGGGCGTCACGAAGTGGAAGCCGGGCGACCGCGTCGTCGCGCACTGCCTCTCGGTCGAGCTCGAGTCGCCCGACGGCCACAACGACACGATGCTCGACAACGAGCAGCGCATCTGGGGCTTCGAGACCAACTTCGGCGGTCTCGCGGAGGTCGCGATGGTCAAGGCCAACCAGCTGATGCCCAAGCCGGAGCACCTCACCTGGGAGGAGGCCGCCTCCCCGGGCCTGGTCAACTGCACGGCGTACCGCCAGCTCGTCTCCAAGAACGGCGGCGCCATGAAGCAGGGCGACAACGTCCTGGTCTGGGGCGCCTCCGGCGGCCTGGGCGGCTTCGCGACGCAGTACGCGCTCAACGGCGGCGCGACGCCCGTCTGCGTGGTCTCCAACGAGGAGAAGGCCAAGATCGTGCGCTCGATGGGCGCGGAGCTGGTGATCAACCGCGCCGAGGAGGACTACCAGTTCTGGAACGAGGAGGGCACCGCCCAGAACCCGAAGGAGTGGCAGCGGTTCGGGAAGAGGATCCGCGAGCTCACCGGCGGCGAGGACATCGACATCGTCTTCGAGCACCCGGGCCGGGAGACCTTCGGCGCGTCGGTCTACGTCACCCGCAAGGGCGGCACCATCACGACCTGCGCCTCGACGACGGGCTTCATGCACGAGTACGACAACCGCTACCTGTGGATGAACCTCAAGCGCATCATCTCCAGCCACTTCGCCAACTACCGCGAGTCGTGGGAGGCCAACCGCCTCATCGCGAAGGGGAAGATCCACCCGACCCTGTCGCGGACCTACGCCCTCGATGAGGTCGGCCAGGCCGCGCTCGACGTGCACCACAACAAGCACCAGGGCAAGGTCGGCGTGCTCGCCCTCGCCCCGGAGGAGGGGCTCGGTGTGATCGACCAGGAGATGCGGTCCCAGCACCTGGACGCCATCAACCGGTTCCGCGGAGTCTGATCTCCCCCGTCGGAGCGGCGGGACGACGAGATCCGAGAAGGGTCGCAGGACGCCTGCGGCCCTTCTCGTTTTTGTGGGAGCCTTCCATCCGGGAAGATGGGGCTACCGCGCACGACACCACCCCCACCATCCATCACCCCCTGGGAAGAGGAAGCCGCCATCATGAGCGAAGAGGGCCTGTCGATCTTCGACGACGAGCCGGAGCAGACCGGGAAGCGAGAGGCCCAGGCCGACCAGGCCGCCGATGCGACCCGCGTCATGCCACGGGTACCGGCCGCGCCCGCGCCCTCCGCCGCGCCTCGACCCGCCCAGCCGGGCTCCCCGGCTCAGGCCGCCCAACCGGGGCAGCCCGCCCGGCCCGCGCCGGCCGTCGCCCCGCTCCCCGTCGTCCGCCGCGGCGGCTACGACACCAACGCGGTGGACGCGCGCCTGAAGCAGCACGCCCAGGAGAACGCCGGGCTGACGAGCAGCCTCTCCGCCGCCCAGCAGCGGATCGCCGAGCTCGAGGGCCGCCTCAAGTCGGCCAACGACCAGCTCGCGGAGAGCCAGAGCCCGTCCTACGCCGGCCTCGGCGGCCGGGCCAGCGCGATGCTGCGCCTCGCGGAGGAGGAGGCGGGCGAGATCCGGGCCAACGCGCAGAAGGACGCCCTCGACATCCGCGAGCAGGCCCAGCGCGACGCCAAGACGATCAAGCTGCAGGCGACGCAGGAGATGGACGAGCTGCGGGCCGAGCAGATCAAGGAGCTCGAGGAGCACCGCTCCCGCCTGGTGACCGACGCCGAGCTGCAGCGCAACCACGCGCGCGCCGAGGCGGACGACCTGCTGGCCGGCGCCAAGCGCGAGGCCGAGCAGCTCCGGCTCGCGGCCGAGCAGGAGACCACCGAGATGCGCACCCAGGCGCAGCGCGAGGTCGAGCAGGCCCGGGCCGGCGCCGACCGCGAGGTCCAGGAGGCCCGGCGGATGCTCGCCGTGGAGAAGGAGCGGCTCGCGCGCGAGGCGACCGACTTCCACGCCAGCAAGCTCGCCGAGACCCGCCGCCTGGTCGAGGAGGCCGAGGCTCGCGCCAGCGCCGCGGAGGAGCGGGCCCGCGCGGCCAACGCCTCGGTCGGCGAGGTCCGCGAGCAGGCCCAGCGCGACTCCGAGTCGCTGCTCACCCGCGCCCGCCGCGAGGCCGAGCAGATCGTGGCGTCCGCCCGGACGCAGGCCGAGCAGCTCACCTCCACGGGCACCGAGGAGGCCGAGCGCAACCTGGCCAGGATCACCGCCGAGGTCGAGCGGATGAGCAAGCGGCGCGACGCCATCACTGCCCAGCTGTCCTCGCTCAACGACCTGGTCGCGCGGTTCACGCGTGACGAGGACGAGCCCGCGGACGACTCCACCGGCGCCTCCACCGGCGCCTCCACCGACGACACCGAGGCCGGGACCAAGCCGGCGCCCAAGGGCCAGGCCAAGGGCGGGCCCAAGGGCAAGGGCGCCGAGTGACCGACGCCGACGGGGGCGCGCCCGGCGCGGGCACGCTGGAGACCGACGAGGCCGGGCAGGACGAGCACGAGACGCTCGGCCCGGAGCAGGAGAGCGACGACGAGCTCGGCACTCCCGGTCCCCGGCTCTCGCGGCGGTCGCCCTACCTCGTCGGCTTCCTCGGCGGCCTCGGCCTCCTGACGGCGTACGCCGTCGGGCAGGCCGTCTGGTCGGTCCGGGGCGTCCTCGTGCAGATCCTGGTGGCGTTCTTCATCGCCGCCGGCCTGAACCCCTCGGTCCGGTTCTTCGAGCGGCGCGGCATGCGCCGCTCGTGGGCGGTGCTGACGGTCATCGTGCTCGTCGTGGCGGCGCTCGCGCTCTTCCTCGTCGCGTTCGTCCCGGTGATCACCGACCAGGTCAGGGCGATCACCAACAGTGCACCCGACTGGTTCAACTCCCTGCAGCGCAACCGGCGCATCCGGCAGCTCGACGACGACTACCACATCATCGACCGGGTCAAGGAGTACGTCACGGCCGGCGACTTCGTCAGCAGCATCTTCGGCGGCGCGCTCGGCGTCGGCCTCGCGGTGCTCGGCGCGCTCGCCAACACGTTCGTGATCACGGTGATGACGCTCTACTTCCTCGCCGGTCTCGACAAGGCCAAGGGCGCCCTCTACCGGCTGGCCCCCGCCTCGCGCCGCGACCGGGTGACCAAGCTGGGCGACCGGGTGATCGAGGGCATCGGCGGCTACGTCTCGGGCGCGTTCATCGTCGCGCTCTGCGCCGGCATCTCGTCGCTGATCTTCCTCTTCGTCGTCGGGATGGGCGACTACGCCGTCGCGCTGGCGTTCGTCGTCGCGCTCCTCGACGTGATCCCGATGATCGGGGCGACGCTCGGGGCGGTCATCGTGAGCGCCATCGGCTTCGCCACCGAGCCGAAGATCGGCATCATCTGCGTGATCTTCTACGTGCTCTACCAGCAGGCCGAGAACTACCTCATCTACCCGCGCGTGATGAGCAGGGCGGTCGAGATCCCCGGCGTCGTGACCGTGATCGCGGCCCTCGTCGGCGCGAGCCTGCTCGGCGTCGTGGGCGCGCTGCTCGCGATCCCGACCGCGGCCGCGGTGCTGATGCTGACGCGCGAGGTGTTCGTGCGCCAGCAGGACGTCACCTGACGCCTGCCTCGACCGGCGGGGCAGGCGTCTCCGCCACCCGCTCCTCGCCCAGCTTCACCGCGACGACGCCGGCGAGGATGAGCAGGCCGCCGAGGATCTGCACGACCGTCGGGAGCTGGTCGACGAAGAACCAGGCGAACCCGACCCCGGCCACCACCTCGAACAGCGCGATGAAGGCGCCCAGCCGTGCGCCCAGCAGGCGGCCGGCGGCGACGCCCGTCAGGTAGGCGACGCCGGAGGTCACCACGCCGAGCAGGGCGACGGGGAGCCACCAGGGCGTCTGGTGCCCGGCGAGCACCACGTCGGACGTGCTCGCCCCCATCGGCAGCACGCCGATCAGCGCGAGCAGCGCCATGACCGCCGTGCCGAAGAGCAGCCCGCCGGCGGCCAGGGTGACCGGCGGAAGGCCGCGGGACTGGTCGGCGTTCACGACGAAGTACGTCGCCGCGCCGGTCATCGCGAGCAGCGCCCACCCGACCCCGGCCACGTCGAGGCTGGCACCACCGACCAGGTCGAGGACCAGCGTGAGGCCGGCCGCGGCCAGGACGGCACCGAGCACGGTGATCGGGCCGGGGCGCTGACCGTGCCGCACCCAGAGCCAGACCACCACGACAGCCGGAGCGGTGTACTCGATGAGCAGGGCCGGACCGACCTCCATCCGTTGCACCGCCATGAAGTAGCAGAACTGGGCGCCGGTGACGGCGAGGACCCCGTAGGCGGCCAGCAGGCCGAGGTTCGCGCGCAGCAGGCCCCACCGGAGCCGGCCACCCGGACCGCGGAGGGCGACCAGCCCGAACGGCAGCGCGACGCAGGCGCCGACCGCGGAGCGGACGAGGGCCGTCGTCCCCGGGGTCCAGCCGGTGTCGAAGAGCGCGCTGGCGAAGGAGCCGGACAGCCCGAACGTGAGTGCCGAGGCCACCGCCAGCAGGACCCCGGCGGCCGTGCGCGGTGCGGCCGACTCATCATGGGTCAAAGTGCTCATGACTCATGACACTAAGACGACGCGTGTAACCTGTCAACGTGGTTTTCGCTCATGACACCGAGATGTCGCTCCAGGCGGCCGTCGCCCTGGTGAACACGCACGAGCCGCCGGAGACGCTGGAGACCGTGGCGGACCTGACCGCGTTCTTCGAGGCGTTCGGCTACACCGGTCGCCACGACCGCACACTGGCCGAGCTCGAGGACGTCCGCACGCTCCGGCCGCGGCTGCGCGAGCTGCTCACCGCCGACCGCGACGCGGCCGTCGAGATCGTCAACGACCTGCTCGCCGAGCACCACGCGCTCCCCCGCCTGGTGCGGCACGCCCCCCTGGACTGGCACATCCACGCCGTGCCCGACGACGCCCCGCTCGCGACCCGGGTCGCCGTGGAGACGGCCATGGCGATGATCGACGTCATCCGCGACGACGAGCTCTCCCGACTGGGGATCTGCGCCGACGACGACTGCGACGGGATCGTCCTGGACCTGTCCCGCAACCGGTCGAGGCGGTTCTGCTCGGTCACCTGCGGCAACCGCAACGCCGTCGCCGCCTACCGCGCGCGGCAGGCCGCCGACTGACCACACGGGTCACGGCAGCGGCGGGATGAACCGGTCCGGGACGTCGACGAGCTGGTTGACGTGCAGCACCGCGTTGATCCCACCCACCGCCCAGGGCCTCGCGGTCTCGCTGTCGAGCACGTGCTGGGCGCCGTTCTGGTCGGTGATGCTCGGGCAGGACATGTCCACGACGTAGTCGCGGAAACCGCCGGGGTTCCCGCGCAGGCGCAGCAGCGCCCACTCGCCGCCACTGGCGCCGTAGCAGCTCGAGGAGCCGAGCGGCCTGGCGGAGTCGACCGCCGCGACGAGGTACTTGGCCGGGCCCATCGAGAGCTCTTGCTCGTAGAGCAGGTCGTAGTCCAGCCCGGTGCCGGTCGGCCCGTAGGCGCAGACCGTCATCGAGACCGGCACGAAGTCGGCGACCTTCGTCCCGCCCGCGACCGGCGGGTTGCCGAGCCGCGGTGAGCAGGCCCCGGTGACCTCATGGGCGGAGGAGAGGATCGCCTGGCGCAGCGCGTCGTCAGCGCTCGCCACCGACACCCGCACGTCGCCGACGGCGATCGTCTTGCGCACCCAGCCACCGCCGAGATCGACCGTGCCCACCGGGACGTCGCCGCCGAGCCAGACGTACGGCGCCTGCGGCCGCTCGTGGGCCCAGCTCCCGTCGCAGGCGTTCGAGAGCGCGATCGGGCGGCCGACGTACGGGAGGGTGCGCTGCTCGCGTCGGCTGCCGTCGGCCTGCACCACCTGGCCCGCGCCGCACAGGGCGGTCGCGCCGGTGCCCGGGTCGGTCGGCGCCGAGCCCCAGCCCCAGGTCGCGGGGACGTAGACCGCGACGCCGTGCCAGAACTCGAGGCGGTAGCCACCGGGTGCCGAGGGCGCGACCGCCGGCGGGGTCGGGCTGGGCCCGGCCGGCCCCTCGACGCCGCTCCGCTGCCCGAGCAGGACGGCGCCCAGGCCGGCGACCAGGACCACGGCGGCCGCGGCGGCACCGATCGCGAGAGCCGACCGCCGCCGCCGACCGGCTCCGGACCGCGCTTGCTCGACGACCCGCCGGACGACCGGCGGCGCCGTGTCCGCCTCGCCGCCGAGCTCGGCCAGCCCGTCGCGGAACACCTGCTCGAGGTCATGCATCCGACCGCTCCTCTCCCAGCTCGCGCCGCAGCGCCTGCAGCGCGCGGTGGACGTAGGACCGCGCCGTCGCCTCCGAGCAGCCGAGCAGGCTCGCGATCTCTCCGTAGTCGCGGTCCTCGTAGAACCGCAGCGCCACGGCCACCCGCTGCCGTCGCGGCAGCCCGGCGCAGACGCGACGGACGGCCTCGGCCGTCGTCACCCGGTCGGCCGGGTCGGCCTCGTCGGTGAGGATGACGAGCTCGACCGGCGACTCGTGCCGCCCGGACCGCCGCCACATCGAGATGTGGGCGTTGACGATCATCCGCCGCACGTAGGCGTCCGGGTCCTCGGTGCGCGAGATCCGGCCCCAGCGCGGCAGCGCCCGCTCGAGGGCGGCCTGGACCGCGTCCTCTGCCTCCGCCTGGCTGCCGGTCACGACGTAGGCGAAGCGCAGCAGGACCGGCACCCGGGCGCTGGCCCAGGCGTCGAACCCGTCCCCCGTCACCGTTGTCGCCTCGCCCACGGACACATCCACGCACGACAAACGCCCGGAGGCGAGCGTTCGTGGCAGCCGGAGCCCGACTTTCTCTCGCTCAGGCGTCCCCGAGGAACCGCTGCAGCGCGGCGATGAAGACGTCCGGCTTCTCGGAGTGGAGCCAGTGGCCGGCGCCCTTGATGGTCACCTTGCGGTAGTGCGGGAACCAGCGTCGCATCGCCTCGTCATAGGCGGGCTGGACATAGCTCGAGGTCTCCCCCGCCAGCCACAGCACCTTGCCGTCGTACGGCGACCGGCCGGTGAGCGCCGTCTCGGGCCACGCCGCCAGCGTCGAGCCGTCCCGGACGATCGCCTCGAGGTTGGCGGCCCACCGCCAGGCGTCACCGTCACGGCGCAGGTTCTGGAGCAGGAAGGAGCGGATGGTGGTGTTGGGCACGCGCTCCGCGAGGAGCCGGTCGGCGTCCTCGCGACGGTGCACCTGGGACAGGTCGAGGTCGAGGAGGATCTGCGCGTAGCCGAGAACACCGCCGGTGGCCTCCGCCTCGTCGCCGTAGTCGACCGGCGACATGTCGGCGACGACGAGACGCTCGACGAGCTCGGGGCGGGTGAGCGCGAGCACCATCGCGACCTTCCCGCCCATCGAGTGGCCCACGACGGTGGCCGGCCCGTCCGCCTCGAGGACGGCAGCGACCTGGGCGGCCATGTCGACATAGTCGACGTGCTCGGTCCACGAGGACCGGCCGTGGTTGGGCAGGTCCACGAGGGTGACCCGGTGCCGGTCGGCGAGCGCCTTCGCGACGGTCATCCAGTTGCGGCCCTGGCCGAAGAGGCCGTGCAGGAAGACGACGCGCGAGCCGTCCTCCCCGAGGTTCAGGAGGTGGAGGTCGCTCATGCTGTGGAGCCGTCCGATCCGGACCGCGACATCTGCTCGTGCTCCTGCAGCCAGCGCTCGACCCGCCGGTCGGGGATCAGCCACATCAGGGCGACCACCACGAAGGGGATCACCCCGATCCAGGGCTCGACGAAGGCGAGGGCGATGCCGACGAGGTAGAGCAACGGCGAGATCTTCCCCTTGACGTCGTTCCCGAACACCTCGTCGAGGTGCGAGCCGGTCGGCAGCCTGCGGATCGCCTGCACCATCAGGAAGTAGGCGAGGGCGGCGCCGATCAGGTTGACGCCGTAGACGACGGTCGGCGTACGGGCGAGCCGCGACTCGTCCATCCAGTTCGTCGTGAACGGGTAGAGGGAGAGCCAGAACAGCAGGTGCAGGTTGGCCCACAGCACCACGCCGTCCACGCGCTTGGTGACCTGGAACAGGTGGTGGTGGTTGTTCCAGTAGATGCCGACGTACACGAAGCTCAGCAGGTAGGTGAGCATGCTCAGCCCGCTGTCGTGCCAGAGGTCGTGCAGGGTGTTTCCTTCGGGCCGCTTCAGCTCCAGGACCATGATCGTGATGATGATCGCCATGACGCCGTCGCTGAACGCCTCGAGCCGACTGCTCTCCATGGCGGCATTATCCCGGGCGGACGGCACGGGCCCGCGCCGCGGTCCCGGTCAGAAGTCGAAACCGTCGAACATGTCCCCGATGCCGTCGCCGATGCCGCCGATCGCGTCGCCCACGCCGTCACCGATCGCGCCGATGCCCTCACCGACGCCCTCGGCCAGGCCGCCGAGGCCCCAGAGGATGTCGTCGGCGAACATGCCGACGAAGAGCCAGTCCAGCGGGCCGAACGCGCCGAAGTAGCCGCGGGCGTAGGGCTGGTACTGCCGGCCGCCCTGCCAGTAGGGCACCCGCTGCGGCCCGACCATGACCTGCCGGATGTCAGGAGCCGCACCGACGCGCAGGCGGTCGACGTCGAGGGCACAAGCGGGGACCTGCTTGACCGACCCGTCGGGGAACGTCCACGACACGTCCTCCTTCGAGATCCCGTGGCGAGGGTCGAAGAAGCAGGGCGCCCGCTTGACGGGCAGCGGATCGCCCGTGACCCGGGCGCGCACGCAGTCGATCGCGTAGCGACCGTCCTCGACGATGCTCGTCGCGTGGGAGACGTCCTCCGGCTTGGTCATCGCGTCGGCCGACTGCTTCGCCGACTCGTAGGCGTCGAGCGCGCGCTGGTAGTCGGCGCGGGCACCCTCGTCGAGGTCCACGCCCGCCAGCTCGCGGTCGAGGCCCTGCAGCTGCTCGCCGAGGGCGGTGACGTCCTCGTAGGCCAGCCTCTTGACCGGCTCGAGCTCGCGCTGGACGCGCTCCAGCTGGCGTGTCCTGCTCACCCGCGACGCGACGATGACGGCGATGGCCAGCACGGCCAGCAGCACGAGGAACCCCATGCCGCCAGCCTACGGCCGACCTCCCAGCGACGGGTCAGCCGGCGGGCGTCGGGCTCGGCGTGAACGTGTCGTCGCTCGAGCCGCTCGGGTCGGTGTCGTCGTCGACGGTGAGGGGCTGGGCGATGCTCTCCAGCGACCTGCCCTCCGCACGGACACCGAGGAACGCCTCGACGACGCCGCCGATGATCATCAGCACGGCACCGACGAAGTAGCCGACCGCGATGCCGGTGATGTCCTTGTCGGCGGTCGCCCGGTCGATGAGCCAGCCGAAGAACAGCGGTCCGCTGATGCCGCCCGCGGCGGTGCCGATCGCGTAGAAGAACGCGATGCACAGCGCCCGGGTCTCCATCGGGAAGACCTCGCTGGCGGTGAGGTACGCCGCGCTGGCGCCCGCGGAGGCGAAGAAGAAGACGATCGCCCCCATCAGCGTCAGCGTGGTGGCGGTGAAGTCGCCGAGGAAGAGGCCCGCGCCACCCAGGAGCACGCCCGAGAGGATGTAGGTGCCGGCGATCATCCGCACCCGGCCGACCCGGTCGAAGAGCGGGCTGAGCACCAGCGCGCCGACGAAGTTGCTCGCCGCGAAGACGGCGAGGTACCAACCGGTCTGCTTGACGCCGAGGAACGTCGTCAGGGTGTCGCCGTAGGTGAAGAAGAAGGCGTTGTAGAGGAACGCCTGCCCGACGAAGAGCGCGAAGCACAGGATCGTCCGCCGGGGATACATCGTGATGACGGTGCGGGCGATCAGGCCGAAGCCGATCGTCTTGCGCTGGCGGACCGTGATCGTCTCGTCGGGCGTCGACAGCCGCTCGCCGGTCTCGTCCTCCACGGTCCGCTCGATCCCGCGGACGACGTCCTCGGCCTCGTCCTCGCGGCCGTGGATGAACAGCCAGCGCGGGCTCTCCGGCACGTTGCGACGTACGACGAGGATGCCGACGGCGAGCACCGCGCCGAGCGCGAAGGCCAGCCGCCAGCCCCAGGCCGGGTCGACGATGCTGGGGTCGAGGAGCGGGATGGTCAGCAGCGAGCCGACCACGGCACCGACCCAGAAGGACCCGTTGATCGCCACGTCGACGCGACCGCGGAACGGCGCCGGGATCAGCTCGTCGATCGCCGAGTTGATGGCGGCGTACTCGCCTCCGATGCCGGTGCCGGTGAGGAAGCGGGCGGTGAAGTACCACCAGGGAGTCGGCGAGAAGGCGGTCAGCACCGTCGCGACCGTGTAGATGAGCAGCGTCACCATGAACAGCCGCTTCCGGCCGAACCGGTCGGTGAGGTGGCCGAAGACCAACGCACCCAGGCACGCGCCCGCGACGTACGCCGCCCCGGCGAAGCCGACGTCGAAGCTGCTCATCCCGAGGCCGGTGTCGTGCGGCTTGAGGGCGTCCGACATCGAGCCGACGATGGTGACCTCGAGGCCGTCGAGGATCCAGACGGTGCCCAGCCCGATCACCACGAGCCAGTGCCAACGAGCCCACGGCAGACGGTCCAAGCGGGCGGGGATGTCGGTGGTGATCCGACCTGTCTCGACGGCCATGGCCCCCGGTAACCAGAAGTGGCCCGATTTTGCCATCGGGGCCACGTCGGGAGCTCTGCCGCCGTCAGCTGTAGTCGTGGAAGCCCTTCTTCGTCTTGCGGCCGAGCTCCCCGGCCGCCACCTTGGCGACGAGGGTGGCCGCCGGCGCGAAGCCCGGCTCGCCGAACTCGCGGAACAGCTCCTCCTGGATCGCGAGGGACACGTCGTTGCCGACCACGTCGAGCAGCTCGAAGGGCCCCATCGGGAATCCCGCGGCCTCCTTGATGTCCGCGTCGATCGCTGTCAGGTCGGCACCGGACGCCGCGAGCCTGACCGCGTCGTTGAGGTAGGGGAAGAGAAGGGCGTTGACGATGAAGCCGGCCCGGTCCCCGCACGAGACGGCGACCTTGCCGACCTTCGCGGTGAGCGCCCGGACCGTCTCGTCGACGGCCGGCGCGGTCAGCTCGGTCGTGACGACCTCGACGAGCTTCATGACCGGGGCGGGGTTGAAGAAGTGCATCCCGATGACGTCGGCCGACCGGCTCGTCGCCTTGGCCAGCTCGGTGACGGGGAGGCTGCTCGTGGTCGTCGCGAGGATGGCCCCGGGCTTCAGGATCTCGTCGAGATCGCGGAAGAGGTCGCGCTTCACCGCGATGTCCTCGGCGATCGCCTCGACCACGAGGTCCACGTCGGCGAGGTCGGCCCGCGAGGTGGTGACGCTGAGCCGGCCGAGCACCTCCGCCTTGGTCGCCTCGTCCGACTTCCCGCGCTCGATGGCGCGGTCGAGGTTCTTGGTGACGTAGGCGGTCACCCGCGCCAGCTTGTCCTCGCCGCGCCCGACCACGACGACGTCGTAGCCGCACTGGGCGAAGACCTGTGCGATCCCGCTGGCCATCGTCCCGGTTCCGACGACGCCGAGCCGCGCGATCTCGTGCTGCAGCCGCGGAGCCTCGGCGCTGCCGACGCCGCCGGCGGTGAACGAGCCACCCTCGTCGGCGATCCTGTCCAGCAGGTCGGCGGGCTGGTGCAGGTGGTCGCCGGTCTCGGCGAAGCGCGCAGCGAGCGCGTCGCGGACCACGGCCGGGCCGACCTCGTCGAGGACGGTCAGCGGTCCCTTCGGATAGCCGCACCCGAAGCGCATGGCGTTGTCGATGTCGACGGCCGTGGCGTAGCCGGACTCGAACATCCGGACCGCGTGGTTGAGGTACGGGAAGACGAGGGTCTCGAACGTCTGCGTCATGCGAGGCAGTGTGACAGCCGTTCCTACCCGTCGGTAACCCTGAAGTGACCGAGGTCACCAGCAATCGACGGGGGCCGGGGCCGGCTGAGTCTTTCGGACAGGAGTTCCGCTCCTGTTCACCCGCGCCGTGCTCACCCGCGCGCGCCTGCTGCCGAAGCGACGGGCATGACGGAAGCCGTCCTCACTCGCTACGACACCGTCGCCCTGCGCGGCCGTCTCCTTCGCGAGCTCAGCATTCCGGTGCCCGTGCTCCTCCCGGACACTCCGCTACGGGAGGTCGAGCTCCGCTTCCGTGACGACCCGGCGCTCCGGGCGGTGGCGGTCAGGACGCCGGACGGCCCCGCGCTGCTCACCCGCGTCCGGCTCGAGGCGCTCCTCAGCGGGCGGCTCGGCTACGGGCGGGCACTGCTCGCCCGCGCACCCCTCGGCGCCGTCGTGGAGTACGACGGCTTCCACCTCGACGGCGTCCAGCCACTGCGCGAGGCCGCGGCGGCCATCCTGGCGCACGGCTCGCGCGAGGACGACGTCCTGGTGCTCTCCCCCGACGGGGCCGCCGCGGCGGCGCCGGTGGCCACGATCTTCCGCGAGGTCGGGATGATGTTCCGCGAGATCGCGCTGCGCGACCCGCTCACCGGCCTGGCCAACCGTCGCATGCTCGACGAGCACGGCGGCGGCCTGCTCAGCGCTGGCGTCGACCCGGACCGGCTCGCCGTGCTCTACGTCGACCTCGACGGCTTCAAGCAGGTCAACGACGCGCTCGGGCACAAGGCGGGCGACGCCCTGCTGCTCGCCTTCGCACAGCGGCTCGTGCGCACCGTGCGCCCGGTCGACCTGGTGGGCAGGCTCGGCGGCGACGAGTTCGCGGTCCTGCTGAGCGACGTCGACGAGACCGAGGCGACCGACGTCGCCGACCGGATCGTGGCGACCGCGCGGCGCCCGTTCACGGTGCATGACCAGCAGGTGTACGTCTCGGCGAGCGTCGGGATCGCGACGGGTCGCGACGTGGCCGGCGCCGTCCCTGTCGGCGCGGCGGTCAGCGCGCTCGACGCCCTCCTGCACCATGCCGACGGCGCGATGCTCCACGCCAAGCGCGCCGGCAAGGCGCGCACCAGCCGGCTGCACGTCCGGGAGGAGGCCGGCGCCTTCGAGCGGCGGGCCCTCATCCGCGGCCGTCTGCACGAGGCGCTCGCGCACGGCGGCCTGGCGCTGCACTACCAGCCGAAGCTGAGCCTGCACAGCGGCCGGGTCGAGTCGGTCGAGGCGCTGCTGCGGTGGACCGACGAGCTGCTCGGTCGGGTCTCCCCCGTCGAGGTGATCGCCGTCGCCGAGCACACCGGGCAGATCTCCGAGCTCGGTGAGTGGGTGCTGCGGAACGCCTGCGCGCAGGCTCGGCTCTGGCACGACGAAGGCCGGGACTGGGCGGTGGCGATCAACGTCTCGCCGGTGCAGCTGGCCGCCCCTGGGCTGGCGAAGAGCGTCCTGGCCGCGGTCGAGGAGGCAGGTATCCCGCCGCGGCTGCTGCAGGTCGAGGTGACGGAGAGCACCGCCGTGAGCGACATGAGCCTGGCCGGCCAGCAGCTCGCGGAGCTCCAGGCGGGCGGCGTACTGGTCCACCTCGACGACTTCGGCACCGGGTACTCCTCGCTGGCCATGCTGCGCCGGCTCCCGGTCAGCACGCTCAAGATCGACCAGAGCATCGTCGGTCGGATCGACTCCGACGAGGCCGACGCCCAGCTGCTGTCGGGCGTGATCAACGCGGCGCACACGCTGGGGCTCACGGTGGTCGCCGAGGGCGTCGAGCGGCCGGCCCAGATCCACCGGCTCCGAGAGCTCGGCTGCGACGTCGCCCAGGGCTACCTCATCAGCAGGCCGCAGCCGGCACCCGATCTCATCGCCATGATCGACGGCCTGCCCCGCCCCACCGAGGTCCCCGCCCTGGAGAGCTGACGCCAGTCCGGCACCGGTGCTCCGGCGCCGACGGGACGGACGGTAGATTCCCCCGGCGTGAGACTCGTCGTGGCGACCTGCCAGGTGGACTACGCCGGGCGGCTGACCGCCCACCTGCCGATGGCGACCCGGGTGCTGATGATCAAGGCCGACGGCTCGGTGCTGGTGCACTCCGACGGCGGCTCCTACAAGCCGCTCAACTGGATGTCGCCGCCGTGCACCCTGCGTGAGGGCACCGCCGAGGACGGCCGCGTCGAGTGGACCGTCAGCTCCAAGGGTGACGACACGCTCCGCATCACGATCGAGGAGATCCACCACGACTCCTCCCACGAGCTCGGCGTCGACCCGGGCCTTCAGAAGAACGGCGTCGAGAAGCACCTCCAAGAGCTGCTCGCCGACAACCCCGAGACCCTCGCTCCCGGCCTGCGCCTCGTGCGCCGCGAGTTCCCGACCGCCATCGGCCCGGTCGACCTCATGTGCCGCGACGCTGCTGGCGGGTCGGTCGCGGTCGAGATCAAGCGACGCGGGGAGATCGACGGCGTCGAGCAGCTCACCCGCTACCTCGAGCTGCTCAACCGCGACCCGCTGCTGGCGCCCGTGCGCGGCATCTTCGCCGCCCAGGAGATCAAGCCGCAGGCCCGCGTGCTCGCCGCCGACCGCGGCATCACCTGCGCCGTCGTCGACTACGACGCCCTGCGCGGGATCGACGACTCCGAGCACCGGTTGTTCTGACGTGGCCGACGACCTCCGCGTCATCTTCCACGTCGCGACCGCCGCTGACTGGGCCGCCGCTCGGGCCGCGGGCGGCTACACGACCTCCACGATCGGGGTGACGCTCGAGCAGGAGGGCTTCATCCACGCCGCCCGCGGCGACCAGTGGGAGGACGTACGACGGCGCTACTACGCCGAGGTCACCGAGCCGCTCGTCCTCCTGGTGATCGACGTCGCCCGACTGGGCGCCCCGGTCCGCCAGGACCCGGTCGGCGACGACTCCTACCCGCACGTCTACGGCCCCATCGACCCGGACGCGGTCGTCGCCGCGGTCCCGCTCGCACCGCTCGCACCGCTCGCCTGAGCGCTACGCGACGAGGTGACCTCGGTGCGCGACACCGAGCGCCGAGGACCGCGAGCGTCAGCGGCGCTCGGTGTCGCCCAGGACCCGGGCGGGCCGTGCCTCACGCGACCGAGCCATGCGCGACGCTGGTCCCATGGCGCTCGCTGTCTGCCTGCTCTTCGACCGGCGTGCCGACCGGCTCGTGCGCGACCTGTGGGGTCGGGTGGAGACGCTCGGCGTGATGACGCTGGCCAGCCACACCCACGGCCGGCACCACCCGCACCTGTCCCTCGCCGTCCTGCGCAGCTGGGACCTCGACCAGGTGGGCGCAGCGCTGGCGGCGCTGCCGGTGGAAGACCCGATCACCGTCTCGTGCCACGGCAGCCTGGTGTTTCCCCGCGGTCGCGTCGCGCTCGCCCCCTCGGTCGACGCCGACCTCGTGCGGCGCCAGGAGCGCGTCGTCGCTGCGGTCGAGGCCACCGGGGCCGACCTGCACCGCAACTACGTGCCCGGGCGCTGGGTGCCGCACATCTCGGTGGCGACGCGGGCCTCGTCGGCGACGCTGGCCGCGGTCACGACCACGGTGGCGGACGCGGTCCCGATCGTCGTACGCCTCGAGCGGGCAGCGCTGATCGACAGCGGCACGGGCCAGACCTGGCCGCTGCCGCACCTGATCTAGACGGCTCAGACGGCTCAGACGGCTCGGACGGCTCAGACGGCATGGAGCCGCTGGCGGGCGTCGAGAGCCAGGAGCTGGTCGAGGCGGGCGCGGGTGTCGTCGTCGAGCGGGGTGTAGACCATCATCCGGTTGACGCCCTCGGTGCCGACCGCGAAGCGGCTGACGTGGAGGTGGAGGTCGCCCACCGGGCTCCGGAAGTCCTTGGCGGGCAGCGCCCTGTCCATGACGTCGTGCCGGCGCCACAGGGAGTCGAACTCGTCGGACGCCTCCCGGAGCCGGCGCACGGTGCCCGCCCAGATCGGGTCGTCGAGGTGCTGGGGCATGGCCGCCCGCATCGTCCCGACCATGTGCGCCGCCGCCTGCGCGCGCCCGCGGAGGCACAGGGTGCGCCAGTAGGGATGGGTGAAGAACAGCCAGGCCTGGTTGCGCTCCCCCGGGTCGACGGCGTCGAGGTCGCCGACCATCCGGTTGTAGGCGCGGTTGTAGGCGACGATGTCGTAGCGCGGCGAGATCACCACCGCCGGCAGCGGGTCGAGCCGGTCGAGGATCTCGCGCCCGGCGGCGGTGACGGCGTCGCACTCGTTGGCCGGCGGGACGATCGTCACGCCGGCGAGCTGGAAGAGGTACCAGCGCTCGTTCTGGTCCATCCGCAGCGTCCGGGCGATCGCCTCGAGGACCTGCACCGAGGCGTTGATCTCGCGGCCCTGCTCGAGCCACGTGTACCAGGTGACGCCGACCCCGGCGAGGAGCGCGACCTCCTCGCGCCGCAGCCCGGGCGTACGCCGCCGGCCGCCGCGCGGGAGTCCGACGTCGTCGGGCGTGAGTCGTTCCCTGCGCGTCCGGAGGAAGTCGGCCAGCTCGGTGCGACGAGCCACGCTGCTGGAGCTCATGGACCCATCCTCGGCCGAAACGGAGACGGTATCCAGTCATTATCGGTACCAGGATCAGCAGGCTCTCACCACCAGGATCACCGCACGCCGACGATGAGGGACATGAGCGCTGACACCATCGTTCCCGGCATTCCCGGCGCGCCCGGCGCGTCCGGTGGACCGGCTTCCACGGCCGCCGACCAGCTGAGCGGGCCGCGCCGCATGCATCCCTTCGGTCTCGCCGCGGCCCTGGCCGCGGTGACGGTCCCCATCATGTCCTTCTTCACCGTCAACGTCGCCCTGGGCTCCATCGGCAGCGACCTCGGGGCGTCGCCGGCGGTCCTGCAGCTGGTCGTCGCCGCCTACGGCGTCGTCTACGCGAGCCTCGTCGCGATGAGCGGCCGTCTGGGGGACGGGCTGGGCCGCAAGCGGCTGCTGATCCTGGGGCTGCTCGTCTTCGCGCTGACCAGCCTGCTGTGCTCCTTCGCGCAGAGTCCCACCGAGCTGGTCGGCGCCCGGTTCGTCCAGGGCATCTCCGCGGCGCTGGTCGCACCCCAGGTGCTCGCGACCCTGCACGCCGCCAACGAGGGTCCGCACCGGATGCGGGCGATCGCCTGGTTCGGAGCCACCGGCGGCATCGCCACCTCGCTCGCGTTCCTCCTCGGCGGGGCGCTGTCCGGCTCCGACCTCGGCTGGCGGGCGGTGTTCTGGATCAACGTGCCGATCACGGCACTGGTCCTGGTCGGCGTGCTGCGCTTCGTCCCCGAGACGAAGGCTCCCACACGCTCCGCCCTCGACGTCCCCGGCGTGGTCCTCCTCGGCACCGCGCTGACCCTGCTCGTCCTGCCGCTGACCGAGGGACGCGCCACCGGCTGGCCCGCGTGGACCTGGATCTGCCTCGCCCTCGTCGTCCCGGTCTTCGTCGCGCTGATGCTCTGGCAGGTCCGCCTGGAGCGCCGCGGCGGCGTACCGCTCGTCCCGTTGTCCCTCTTCCGCTTCCGGAGCGTCGCCGTCGGGCTGCTCGCGAGCCTGCCCTTCTACGTCGCGTTCGGCGGCTTCATGTTCGTCTACGGGTACGCCGCCCAGGTCGAGGGCGACTCGCCCCTGCGCATCGGCGTCAGCCTGCTGCCGATGTCCGTCGGCTTCATCCTCGCCTCGCTCGTCGCCGGTCGGCTGGTCCCCCGCTACGGAGCGTCCGTCCTCACGGCCGGGTCGCTCCTCGCCGCCGCGGCCTTCGTCGTCCTGGCCCGGGTCGGCGTCGACGACGCGACTCCGGTGGTCGGCGTGCTCGGCCTGGGCCTCGGCCTGGTGTGGTCGCCGCTGATGGGCATCGTCCTCAGCCAGGTCCCGGGGCACATCGCGGGTCTCGGCAGCGGCCTCCTGGTCACGACGATGCAGGCCGGGCTGGGCCTGGGCTCGGCCGTCGTCGGGGCGATCTACCTCTCGCGTGCCGACGGCTTCGCGACGACCGCCTACCTCCTCGGCGGGGCGCTCGTCGTCATCGCCGTGCTCACCCGGCTGCTCGAGCCCCGCCGGGCGCGCTGAGGCCGTCTCCGGCGGCACGCCCCCACAACCCGTCGAGCGCGACGCGCCCCGCGTCGGTGACCCTGAGCGCGCGGGTGTCGTCGCCCCGGCGGGCGAACCACCCGAGGTCCAGCAGCCGCGCCGTCGTCGCCGCGGCCAGGGCGCCGGCGAGGTGTGGGCGACGCTCGGTCCAGTCCAGGCACGGCCGGGCGAACGAGCGGCGCCGGCTGCGAGCGGCGGCCACGTCGACCCCGAGGTCGGCGAACCACTCCTCCCCCGGCGGCGTCACGGCGTATCCCGGGCTCGCAGCGACCACCAGGCCGCCGTCGAGGAGGAGGTCGTGGAGCGCGACGCCGCACGCGCCGGCGAGGTGGTCGTAGCAGGTGCGGGCCAGCCACAGCGACCGAGCGCGCGAGGAGTCCTTCAGCGAGGTCACGCGCTTCGGCGGGGCGATGTGGGAGAGCGCCTCCAGCGCGTGACCGACAGCAGGCCCGGAGAGTCGGTGGTAGCGGTGGCGGCCCTGGACGGTCACCTCGACCAGCCCGCCGGCAACCAGCCGGGCCAGGTGCTCGCTCGTCGCCGAGCGGCCGATGCCGGCGGCGCGTCCGAGCTCGCCAGCGGTCAGCGCCCGCCCGCTCATCAGGGCGTCGAGCATCGCCGCCCGACTCGGCTCACCGATGACCGCGGCGACGGCGGCGAGGTCGACATCGGCCGTGGCGTGACTGCTCATGGAGCCCACGCTAGAACGCGCACGGTTCGGTCAGGACCGGAGGATGCGACTGCGACGCTGACGCCATGAGCCACGAGAGCACCAACCCGGGCGTCGCCGTCGAGCAGGCGGCGACGTACTGCCTCGACCTCGCCACCACCTGGCTGCGCTGGGACGGGAGGCCGGTCACGAGCGAGGACGGCGACCGGATCTACACGCCCCACAAGGTCGTCCGCCGGATCGCCGACCACCTCGTCGACCACCTCGCCGAGGTGGAGGCGCTGCTCGCCGGTGTCGAGACGCAACCGGACGAGTGGGGCGCGAGCGCCGTGACGTTCGAGCAGGACGGTGCCCGGTTCACGGAGGCCGACCTGCAGGAGGCGGGCCAGCGCATCTCGCGGCTCGCCCGCACCTTCGCCCTGCGGCTCGGTGCGCTCGACCCGGAGGCCTGGGACACCCCACGGCAGCCGAACTGGACCCTCCGCGAGATCGCGGACCACCTGACCGGCATCAGGTGGTACGCCGACCAGCTCGGTCGGCTGTGAGTCAGTCGAGCTCGTTGGCCTTCCGGATCACGTCGACGAAGCCGCCCATGATCTCGGTCAGCCCGAAGTCCTTGGGCGTGTAGACGGCCGCCACCCCCAGCTCGCGCAGCCGGCGGGCGTCGGAGTCGGGGATGATGCCGCCGACGATGACCGGGACGTCGTCGAGCCCGGCGGCGCGCAGTCCGTCGAGCACGTCCGGCACCAGCTCCATGTGGGAGCCGGACAGGATCGAGAGGCCGACCAGGTGGACGTCCTCGGCCACCGCGGCCGACACGATCTGGTCCGGCGTCAGCCGGATGCCCTGGTAGATCACCTCGAACCCGGCATCCCGGGCGCGTACGGCGATCTGCTCGGCGCCGTTGGAGTGGCCATCGAGCCCTGGCTTGCCGATGAGCACCCGGAGGCGGCCGCCCAGCTCGTCGCCGGTGGCCTTGACCCGGTCACGCACAGCCGAGAGCTCGGAGCCGGCCTCGGCCACGCCGACCGCGCCCGAGACGCCGGTGGGGGCTCTGAACTCGCCGAACACGTCGCGGAGCGTCTGCGCCCACTCGCCCGTCGTGGCGCCGGCACGCGCGGCGACCAGCGTGGGGACCATGAGGTTGTCGGTCGTCTTCGCCGCAGCGGCGAGCGCGGCCAGCGCCTCGGCGACCTCGGCCTCGTCGCGCTGGGCCTTCCACGCCTCGACGGAGGCCAGCGCCGCCTCCTCGGCCTTCGGGTCCGCGGCCATGATCGCGGCGTCCAGGTCGGCCGTGAGCGGCGACGGCTCGGTGGTGTCGAACTTGTTCACGCCGACGACGATCTCCTCGCCGGACTCGATCCGGGACCGGCGTACGGCGTGCGAGCTGACCAGCTCCTGCTTCATGTAGCCGGACTCGACCGCGGCGATCGCGCCGCCCATGGCCTGGACCCGGTCGATCTCGGCCTTGGCGCCCTCGACGAGCTCGGCGACCTTCGCCTCGATGACGGGTGAGCCGTCGAAGATGTCGTCGTACTCGAGGAGGTCGGACTCGAACGCGAGCACCTGCTGCAGGCGCAGCGACCACTGCTGGTCCCACGGTCGCGGAAGCCCGAGCGCCTCGTTCCAGGCGGGCAGCTGGACGGCGCGGGCGCGGGCCTTCTTCGACAGCGTCACCGCGAGCATCTCGAGGACGATGCGCTGCACGTTGTTCTCGGGCTGCGCCTCGGTGAGGCCGAGCGAGTTGACCTGGACCCCGTAGCGGAAGCGGCGCATCTTCTCGTCGGTGACGCCGTAGCGCTCACGGGTGATCTCGTCCCAGAGCTCGACGAAGGCGCGCATCTTGCACATCTCCTCGACGAACCGCACGCCCGCGTTGACGAAGAACGAGATGCGGCCGACGACCTTGCCGAAGTCCTCCTCGTCGACCTGCCCCGAGGCCTTCACCTGGTCGAGCACCGAGATCGCCGTGCACATCGCGTAGGCGATCTCCTGCACCGGCGTCGCACCGGCCTCCTGCAGGTGGTAGCTGCAGATGTTGATCGGGTTCCACTTGGGGATCTGGTGGACCGTGTAGGCGATCATGTCGCTGATCAGGCGCAGCGAGTGCTCCGGCGGGAAGACGTAGGTCCCGCGCGAGAGGTACTCCTTGATGATGTCGTTCTGGGTGGTGCCGGCCAGCTGGGCGGCGACCTCCTCGGGCGACAGGTCTGGGTTCTGCTCCTCGGCCACGACCTGGTACATCGCGAGCAGCCACATGGCCGTCGCGTTGATCGTCATCGAGGTGTTCATCTCGGTGAGCGGGATCGAGTCGAAGAGCTTGCGCATCTCGCCCAGGTGCGGAACGGGGACGCCGACCTTGCCGACCTCGCCCTTTGCGAGCGGGCTGTCCGGGTCGTAGCCGGTCTGCGTCGGCAGGTCGAAGGCCACGGAGAGGCCGGTCTGCCCCTTGGCCAGGTTGGTCCGGTAGAGCTCGTTGGACGCCGCGGCGGTCGAGTGCCCGGCGTAGGTTCGCATGACCCAGGGGCGATCTTTGGGAGCACGTGCCTTCTCAGCCATGTTCCGAGCGTAGGGCTGAAGTTACGCGTTGGTAACCGTCGTCGTTGTGGAAGATGTCACTCCCCCCGCAGGTCTCAGGCGCTCGCGCGCTCGACCTCCACCAGCCGGGCGAGACGGCTCAGGTGGAGCATCCGCAGCACCGCCGGGCAGCAGCCGCGCAGGGTGAGGTGTCGCCCCTCCTGGGCGGTGCGCCGGCTGGCCGCCGCGAGCACCTTGAGCGCGATGACGTCCACCGACGTCACGCCGAAGAGGTCGACCACGACGTCGTCGTGGTCCTCCAGCACGGCGTAGAGCGCGTTGCGGACCTGGAAGGTGCTGCGCACGTCGAAGTCGCCGCCCAGCACCAGCACCGGACCGTCCGTGGAGATGTCCATCGCCCCGCTCCCCTCGCGTCTGGCCTGGTCAGCGGTCCGGTAGCGGTCGCGCCACCATCCGGCCGTACGTTCTCTTGTATCCGTTCTGACGCGATGGGATGCGGTTCGGTTGCATGCGGACCAGGGGTCGGGACCGGTCGGCGGCTGCGGCGCTCTCCCTCCCACCGCTTACCCTCGTGTCCATGGTCAACCTGACCCGGATCTACACCCGCACCGGAGACGCCGGCACGACGCGGCTCGGCGACATGAGCGAGACGTCCAAGACCGACCTGCGCCTCGCGGCGTACGCCGACGTCGACGAGGCGAACGCGCACATCGGCGTCGCGCTCGCGGCCGCATCGATCTCACCCGACGTCGCCACCGTGCTGACCCGCATCCAGAACGACCTCTTCGACGTCGGCGCTGACTTCGCGACGCCGGTCGTGCCGGACCCCGAGTTCCCGCCGCTGCGCGTGGAGCAGTCCTACGTCGACCGGCTCGAGGGCTGGTGCGACGACTACAACGAGTCGCTGACCACGCTGCGCTCGTTCATCCTCTCCGGCGGCACGCTCGCCTCCGCGCACCTGCACGTCGCGCGGACCGTCGCCCGGCGGGCGGAGCGGTCCGCCTGGGCGGCGTACGAGGTGCACGGCGAGACGATGAACAAGCTCGCCATCACCTACCTCAACCGCCTGTCGGACCTCCTGTTCATCCTCGCGCGCTACGAGAACCGCGAGCGCGGCGACGTGCTCTGGGTGCCCGGGGGCGAGCGGGACTCGTGACCCGCCGGCTGTTGGCTCTCGCGACCGCACTGGTCGCGGTGCTGACGACCGCCTGCGGGGGGAGTGCGGAGACCGGCGCCTGGCACCGGCCCGAGAGCGCCGGGCAGACCCGGACCGCGACCGTGTCGCGCTCCGCCACGCCGCGCGCGACGAGGCTGATCGCGCCGCGCGAGGCCCGCTCGGTCGGCGAGCTCGCCGTGCGGCTGACGGCCGCCGAGCGGTCGAGCCGCGACCCGGCCACGCCGCGCGCCACCGCCGCCCAGGCCGGCTTCGAGGCACAGGCGCTCTACCGGCAGCTGGCCCGACGACCCGCCTGGCTGCCCGCCGTCGTCAGGACCGTCCCGCCGCGGCTGCGCCCGACCGTGCGCCTGCACGTGCAGGCGCGCCGCGCGTTCCGCGCCATGCACGTGACCTTGACGCGGACGCTGCCCTCCTGGCGCGTGGTCGCGCCGGCGCCCGAGCCCGCCCTGCTGGCCTACTACCGCGAGGGCGAGCGCCGCTTCGGCGTGCCGTGGGAGGTCCTCGCGGCCGTGAACCTCGTGGAGACGAGCATGGGCCGCATCCGCGGCACCTCGGTCGCAGGCGCGCAGGGTCCGATGCAGTTCATGCCGGCGACCTGGGCGATCTACGGCAAGGGCGACATCCAGGATCCCCACGACGCGATCCTCGGCGCGGCCCGCTACCTCGCCCACAACGGCGGCGGCCGCGGCCACGTCGACCGCGCGCTCTACGCCTACAACCACTCCAGCAAGTACGTCACCGGCGTCAAGGCGTACGCCGCCGTGCTCCGTGCCGACCCGGCGGCGCTGCGCGGCCTCCACGACTGGCAGGTGCTCTACCTGTCGCGGCGGGGCGACGTGTGGCTGCCGGAGGGCTACGCACGCCGCAGCCCGATCCGCGCCGCTGCCTACGTGCGACGCTACCCCGACCGGCTGCTCAGTCGGTCGACGCGCTGACCGGTCGAGGCCGCGCCGCGAAGACCGTGAGCGAGGCCGGGACCATCAGCACCGCGACGACGACGAGCGCGCGCAGGGTGCCCACCGCGTCACCGAGGAGACCGAGGAGCGGCGGACCCGCGAGGAACGCCGCATAGCCGATCGTGGCCACCGCCGACACCCGTGCCGCGGCGCGGACGGGGTCGTCGGCGGCGGCGCTCATGCCGACGGGGAACCCGAGCGAGGCCCCGATGCCCCAGACGACCACGCCGACGAACATGACCGGCAGCGAGCCACCGAAGACCGTGACGAGGACACCGACCGCGGCCGCCACCGAGCACGCCCACAGCACCGGCGCCCGGCCGAACCGGTCGAGCAGGAGAGGGCCGGCCAGCCGGCCGGCCGTCATGGACACGACGAAGACGGAGAAGCCGGCGATCCCGACCCAGTGCGGCTGGTGGTAGCCGTCGATGACGGCCAGGGAGAGCCAGTCGTTGGCGGTGCCCTCGACGGTGGCGTAGCAGAGCACCATCAGCCCGATCACCAGCGTCCGTGGCTCGCGCCAGACCGAAGCGCGCGGCCTCTCCTCGACGTGGCGCTCCTCCACGGGGAGGAAGGTGCCGGCCGTCCGGATCGCGAGGACGACGGCGACCACGCCGATCAGCAGGTAGTGGAGCACCACGGGCACGCCGAGGGCGGCCATGAGGACGCCGACACCGCTGCCGGCGATCGACCCCACGCTCCACGCGGCGTGGAAGCGCGGCATGATCGTCCGTCCCAGGCGTCGCTCGACCTCGGCGCCCTCGACGTTCATCGCGACGTCCCAGATCGAGGTGCCGATGCCGTAGACGAACAGCCCGACCACCGCCAGCCACGCCTGCTGCACGACCGTGGCGCCGACGCCGGTGAGCATCAGCCCGGAGCCCACGGCCAGCGAGCCGCCGCGGACCGTCGCGGCGGGCTTGAACCGCTCGATGATGCGGCCGCTCAGCGGCAGGGAGAGGACCGAGCCGATTGAGCCCGAGATGAGCAGCAGGCCGAGCGCCGAGTTGCTCAGGTCCAGGTCGGAGCGGACGTCCGGGTAGCGCGACACCAGCGTCGCGAACAGCAGGCCGTTCAGCGCGAACGACAACGCCACCGAGGTGCGGGTGGTCAGCAGGCTCGGCGGCGTCGCGGTCGTCGTGGTCACGCTCCCATTCGATCCTGCCCTGCTGCTCCGCGTCGAATCGGAATCAGAAGGCGTACCGAACGCGGAGGTCCTCGACCCAGGCGACGAACGCGTCCAGCCCCCAGCCGCGGGCGCGCACGAGCGCCCGGTCGGCCTCGACACCGGCCGTGGCAGCGTCGCCGGCGGCCGCGGAGGCGAACGCGAGGTAGACCTCCACCGGGCCGAGGGCCATCGACGCACCGAGGCTCACCACCATGCCGGCGTACGTCTGCAGGCGCTCGTGGCAGACCGCCGCGAGCTCGGGCTGACCGAGGTAGAGGCTGAGCTCGGCGGCGTGCGCGACGGTGTGCATCTCCACCTCGCCGTCGGGCGGGATCGTGAGGCGTCGGGTGGCCCAGTAGTTGCGCGCCTCGTCCTCGAGCCCGGCGCGCCAGAGGTAGACGGCGACGGTCGGCACGAAGTCGTCGAGGCCCTCGTCGAGCTTCCTCAGGACCGGCACCACCTCGGCCGGGCGCCCCTGCCAGAGCCGGAGGGTCAGCAGGCACGCGGCGATCGACTCGTCCACGTCCGTGTGCGTCATCGCCCGGGACAGCACCTGGAGCTCCTCGAGCCGGCGCTCGCACTCGTCGAACTCTCCGCGCATCGCGAGCCAGGGCACCTCGAGCCCGTGCAGCATCGCCTCGGCGAAGCCGATCCGCAGCCGGCGCGCCTCCGCGCGGGCCAGCTCGGCGGCCTCGGCCATCCGGGCGGGCTCCCCGAGCTCACCGAGGACGACGGCCCGCAGCGTGGCCGCGACGAGGTACTCCCGCTCCTGACCGGCCTCGCGCGCCAGGTCGAGCGCCTCGGTCACCCGTTCGAGCCGCTCCGCGGCCGTCCAGACGGCCCAGAGCGCGACGAACCCGACCAGGCAGGCGTCGATGACCAGCGCCGGCTCGCCGATGCGCCGGGCCATGTCGGTGGCCTCGTCGATCAGTGCCGCTCGCTCGGGGAACGGGGCGACCCAGAACAGCTCGTTGGCCAGGGCCAGCATCGTGCGGCACCGCAGCTCGCCGTCGCCCTCCGGCAGCCGCTCGAGCGAGCCGCGGAGCGCGGCGACGACCTTGTCGTTCACCTCGCCGGGCGCCGCCGAGCGCCAGAGCGACGACTGGGTGGCGGAGGTGGCCGCCCGGGCGACCGCCTCCGGGTCGCGCATCTGCTTGGCGACGTCGATCGCCTCCTCGGCGCACTCGACGAGCGACGGCAGCAGGGCCGCCCAGCGGTAGGCCTCGACGAGGTCCATGAGGACGTCGTAGCGGTCGCGCAGCGTGGCGCCGGGGTCGTCGGCCATCGCGGTCAGCGCGGCACGCAGCAGGTCGGCGGCCTCGTCGTAGGCGTGCAGGCGGCGGGCCGCTCGCGCGGCGGCGACGGCGGCCGGCCAGGCCCGGTCGGCTGCGCCCGGGCCGGCGGCGAGCCAGTGTCGGGCGACCTCCGTCTCGCGCTCGGGCTGGCCGTCGAGCGCGCGCGCCACCGCTGCGTGCGCACGGGCGAGCCGGCTCGCGGCGACGTTGCTGCGGAGCGTGTCACGGACGAGTGCGTGGCCGAACGCGAACCGGTCGATGCCGTCCTCACGCACCAGGCCGGCGACGAGCGCCGGCTCGACGACGTCCAGCACCGCGTCCTCGTCGTGCCCGGTCGCCGTGGCCAGCGTCGGCACGTCGAACCGGCGGCCGATGAGCGCGGCGAACCGGAGCGCCGAGACGGTGTCGCGCGGCAGTCGCTCGATGCGCCGGCTGAGCACCTCGGCGACGGCCGTCGGCGGGCGCTCCGGGAGCGTGTCCGCGCGGCGCGACGCGGCGAGGCGGGCGTACTCCACGAGGAAGAACGGGTTGCCCTCGGTCCGTCCCCGCAGCTCGGCGGCGTTGTCCTCGCCGATCGCGCGCTCCGACACGGCGGTGAAGAGCTCGCCGACCGCCGCTGCCCCGAGGCCGGTCAGCTCGAACCGCAGCGCGTGCTGCCGGGCCAGCGCCTCGGCCACGTCGGCGAGCAGGCCCTCGGGAGCCGGATGCGAGCGCCAGGTGGCGACGACGAGCAGTGGCGTGGCCACCGGCGCGGTGTCGACGAGCAGCCGCAGGACGCGCAGCGTCGACGGGTCGGCCCAGTGCAGGTCGTCGACCACGAGCACCACGGGGCCCTGGTCGGCAGCGGCGAGCACGTCGGCGCAGATCCGCTCCCAGGCCCGGAACGCCGCGCCGATGTCCTCGCCGTCGGGCTCGGGCAGCTCGGCGCCGAGGCCGTCGAGCACTGCCCGCCACGGCCACAGCGGGGGCGCGCCGTCGTCCTGCGAGCAGCGTCCCCGGAGCACCCGAGCGCCCTCTGCCCTCGCCCGAGCGGCCAGCTCCGCCGCCAGGCGCGACTTGCCGATCCCCGGCTCCCCCGTGAGCACCGCGTACGAGGCCCGGCCGCTCCTCGACCGTTCGAGGAGGTCCACCAGCGCACTCAGCTCGGCGTCCCGGCCGCACAGCGGCCACGGCGCGACGGCCGTCGGCTCGACGGACCCGGCGGCGGACCCGGCCGACTCTTCGACGGACCCGGTCCGCGGCTCCGGAACGGCGACCTCCGCGGCCGCCTGGCCGGGCGACGGCGCCACCCACTCCAGGGTCGGGTCCTGCCGCAGGACGGCCGTCTGCAGCCGGCGCAGGTCGGCCGAGGGCTCCAGGCCGAGCTCCTCGTCGAGCAGCTCCCTGACCTGGCGCAGCGCGTCGAGCGCCTCGGCCTGCCGGCCGGAGCGGGTGAGCGCCAGCGCCCGGAGCGCCCACAGCCGCTCGCGGAGCGGGTGGGCAGCGGTGAGCGCCTCGAGCTCCGCGGCGACCGTCGCGTGCTGGCCGAGCGCGAGCCGCGCGACGGCGCGGTCCTCGAGCGCCACCAGGCGCAGCTCCTCCAGCCGGGCGCGCTCGGCCACGGCGGCGGCCGCATCGCCGAGGTCGGCGTACGGCTCGCCACGCCAGAGGGAGAGCGCCCCGTCGAGCCGCGTCACGGCCGCCGTCAGCTCCGCGGCGGTGAGCGCCGGCGGTCCGGTCAGGTCGAGGCCCTGCAGGGCGGCGTGCACCTCCACCACGGTCGACTCGAACCTCGTCACGTCCAGCCCGCCCGGAGCGACCCGCAGCGCGTAGCCCGGGGCCACCGTCACCAGCACCGTCGCCGGTGCGCGGCGCTCGCGGTGGGGCTCGAGCACGCGCCGCAGCTGGGAGACGTAGGCCTGGAGCGTCGCACTGACCCCTCCCGGCGGTGTCTCGCCCCAGAGCAGGTCGACGATGCCGTCGACCGAGACCGCCCGACCGCGCGAGAGCGCGAGCGCCGCGATCAGCGCACGCTGCTTCGGCGTGCCCAGGTCGACCGGCGCCCCGTCGAGGGACACCTCGACCTGGCCGAGCACCGACGCCGAGACGACCTGCGTCGCGGCGGCGGCTCCGGCGGTCGTGGTCTGCACGGAAGAACTCTAAGGACGACGCTCTGCGACCGCGGACGGATTGCCTGCAGGTCCCCCATCCGGAGGACCCGGGCCGGGCTCCAAGTCAGGTCCCAAGTCGGGTCCCAAGTCGTTCCCCAGTCGTTCACCAGCGCCCCGCGGCACCGTCTGACGCACCGAGATCGGAAGAGCCGACCCACCACCGAGGGAGATCCCCTGATGTCCAGCACCACCACCCCCGTCGCGGACCCGTTCACGACGGCCGCGCTCCGCGGCCTGTTCGGGGGCCGCGCCGCCGACCGCGTCCACCTGCCCGGCGACCCCGGGTACGACGGCGCGCGTGTCGCCTGGAACTTCGCCGTCGACCAGCGCCCGGCCGGGGTCGTCTCCGTCGTGACGCCCGAGGAGGTCACCGAGGTCGTCCGCACCGCCGCGCTCGCCGGCCTCCGCGTGGCCCCGCAGTCGACCGGCCACAACGCCGGCCCGCTGGCCGAGCGCGGCCTCGACGACGTCGTCATCCTCCGCACCGGGCACCTCGACGCGGTGACCTACGACGAGGCCCGTCAGGTCGTCCGGGTCGAGGGCGGCTGCGTGTGGGAGCCGGTCGTGGACGCCACGGCCAAGTACGGCCGGGCGGTCCTGCACGGCTCCTCCCCCGACGTCGGCGTCGCCGGCTACAGCCTGGGCGGCGGCATGGGCTGGTACGCCCGCAAGCTGGGACTGGCCACCAACAGCCTCACGGCCGTCGAGATCGTCATCGGCGACGGGACCCTCGTGCGGGCCGACGCCGACACGAACCCGCAGCTGTTCTGGGCGGTGCGCGGCGGCGGTGGCAGCTTCGGCGTCGTGACCGCGATGGAGTTCCGGACCTTCGACATCGAGACGGCGTACGCCGGCATGCTGATGTGGGACCTGGCCGACATCGAGCCGGTGCTGCGCGAGTGGGTGTCCTGGGCGCCGACCGCGCCGGAGGAGATCACCACGTCCTTCCGCGCCATGCGGTTCCCGCCCATCCCCGAGATCCCGGAGTTCCTCCAGGGCCGCTCGGTCGCCGTGATCGACGGCGCCGTGCTCGGCAGCGACGAGCGCGGCGGCGAGCTGCTCGCCGCGTTGCGCGCGCTGCGCCCGCAGCTGGACACGTTCGGCCGGGTCCCGGCGCCGGCGGTCAGCCGCATCCACATGGACCCCGAGGGCGGCGCTCCGGCCGTGTCGCGGACGGCGACGCTGCGCACCATGCCGGACGCGGCCGTCGACGCGTTCCTCGGCGCGGTCGGCCCCGACGCGGACACGCACCTGCTGCTCGCCGAGCTCCGCCAGCTCGGCGGGGCGCTCGGCCGGCCCGCGGAGGGCGCCGGCGTCCTGTCGCACCTCGAGGGCGACTTCGTCGCCTTCGGCCTCGGGATGGCGCCGACGCCGGAGCTCGCCGCGCTCGGCCACGCCGAGTCGGCCGCGTTCGTCGAGGCGCTCGAGCCGTTCGCGACCGGGCGGCCCTACCTCAACTTCGCCGAGACCGCCGGGGACACCCGGAAGGCCTACGGCGAGGACAGGTGGCTGCAGCTCAAGGGCATCCGGTCGGCCGTCGACCCCTACGGCGTCTTCGCGGCCAACCACCCGGTCCCGCGGCTCTACGAGGGTGGCCGCCCCACCGCCTGAGCCGCGACGCGCTGGTCCCGCTGGTCCTCCACTCCCGCCCCCGTGGGCGGTGCAGGGTCAGCGGGACCAGTCGGTTCCGGGCGGTCGCGACTCCAGCCAGGCCTGGAAGCCGGTCAGCGAGGCCGGGGCCATGGCGAAGTCGATCAGCCGGCCGTCGTATTGGCACGTGACGATGACGTGGCCGGGATAGAGGGCCATCGACTCCGCGCCCTCGGCCACGCGGCTGGAGTCGTAGGACATCCTGATCCGCTGCCAGCTCCGCTTGGGTCGCGGCGAGAGCGAGAAGACGCGGAACCACTCCAGGGTCTCACCGGAGTAGCGCCCGACCCCGAGAAGCCAACCGCGCCCGGGCCGACCGGCCCGGACGCGGTGACTCAGCTCGAAGGTGCCGCCGTGCCGACCGATGACGCGGCGACGGACCAGGAGCGCGAGGAAGTAGCAGACGACGAGGACGAGCAGCACGCCGACGGCGTCAAGCCCCCACTCCCACGTCGGCATCCCTCCTCTTCCTCGGCCCGTTCCTCGGCCAGACCCTCAGGAAGCCTTCTCGACCGCGCGGATGCGGGCCTCGGCGCGGCGGATGCGACGCTCGGCGTCGTCGTCGGACCCGATCAGGTTGCGGGCCGTCTCCAGCTCGGTGCGCGCCTCGTCGACGTTGATCTCCTCGGCGAGCAGGGCGTGCTCCGAGAGGATCGAGACCCGGTCGTCGGCGACCGAGAGGAACCCGCCGTCGACGGACGCGACGACGACGGGGCCCTCCTCCGGACTGATCTCGACGACGGCGTCGGTGAGCAGCGAGAGTGTCGGCTGGTGGCCGCGCAGGACACCGAGGTCGCCCTCGGTGGTCCGCGCGATCACCATCGTCGCCTCGCCTGACCACACGGTCCGGTCGGCGGCGACCAGCTCGACCGTCAGGAAGTCAGCCATCAGAGGTTCTTCTGGATCTCGGCCCACTTCTGCTCGACGTCGTCAAGACCGCCGCACATGAAGAACGCCTGCTCGGCCACGTGGTCGTACTCGCCGTCGCAGATCTTGTTGAACGCCTCGATCGTGTCGGCGACGGGGACCGTGGAGCCCTCGATGCCGGTGAACTGCTTCGCGACGTAGGTGTTCTGCGACAGGAACCGCTGGATACGGCGGGCCCGCGAGACGATGATCTTGTCCTCCTCGGACAGCTCGTCGACACCGAGGATCGCGATGATGTCCTGCAGCTCCTTGTTGCGCTGGAGGATCTGCTTGACGCGGATCGCGGCGTCGTAGTGAGCCTGGCCGATGTACTGCGGGTCGAGGATCCGCGAGGTCGACGTCAGCGGGTCGACGGCCGGGTAGATACCGAGCGACGCGATCTCACGCGAGAGCTCCGTGGTGGCGTCGAGGTGCGCGAACGTGGTCGCCGGGGCCGGGTCGGTGTAGTCGTCGGCCGGCACGTAGATCGCCTGCATCGAGGTGATCGAGTGACCGCGGGTCGAGGTGATCCGCTCCTGCAGGACGCCCATCTCGTCGGCCAGGTTCGGCTGGTAGCCCACGGCGGACGGCATGCGGCCGAGCAGCGTGGAGACCTCGGAACCGGCCTGGGTGAACCGGAAGATGTTGTCGATGAAGAGCAGCACGTCCTGCTTCTGGACGTCGCGGAAGTACTCAGCCATCGTCAGCGCGGACAGCGCGACGCGAAGACGCGTGCCCGGCGGCTCGTCCATCTGGCCGAACACGAGAGCGGTCTGGCCGAAGACGCCGGCCTCCTGCATCTCGACGATCAGGTCGTTGCCCTCACGCGTGCGTTCGCCGACACCGGCGAACACCGACACACCACCGTGGTTGCGGGCCACACGGGCGATCATCTCCTGGATGAGGACGGTCTTGCCGACGCCCGCACCACCGAAGAGGCCGATCTTGCCACCCTGGACGTACGGCGTGAGCAGGTCGATGACCTTGATGCCGGTCTCAAACATCGTCGTCTTCGACTCGAGCTGGTCGAACGCCGGTGCCTTGCGGTGGATCCCCCAGCGCTCGTTGATCTCGAGCTTCTCGCCCTCGTCGAGGTTGAGGATGTCGCCGGTGGCGTTGAAGACGCGGCCGAGGGTCACGTCGCCGACGGGCACCGAGATCGGGCCGCCGGTGTCGGTGACGGTGGCACCGCGCACCAGGCCGTCGGTCGGCTTCAGCGAGATGGCGCGCACGACGCCGTCGCCGATGTGCTGGGCGACCTCGAGCGGGAGAACGGTGGTCTCCTCGTCGATGTTCACCTCGACCTCGAGCTTGTTGTAGATCTCCGGCATGGCGTCGACGGGGAACTCCACGTCGACGACCGGGCCGATGACACGAGCGATGCGGCCAGTGCTGGCCCCACCGGTCTGGGTCTGGGTCTCGTCAACCGTTGCAGTCATTGTTTCGGTCCTTGTTTCGTGGGTTCTCAGTCGTTGCCGGCCTGGGCGTCGGCGAGCGCGTTCACGCCGCCGACGATCTCGCTGATCTCCTGCGTGATACCGGCCTGGCGGGCCTGGTTCGCGATCCGCGTGTACTTCTTGATGAGCTCCTGGGCGTTGTCCGTCGCCGACTTCATCGCCTTCTGACGGGCGGCGAGCTCGGACGCGGCGGCCTGGAGCAGCGCGTACCAGATGCGGCTCTGGACGTACTGCGGGAGCAGAGCGTCGAGGACCGCCTCTGCGGAGGGCTCGAAGTCGTAGAGCGGCAGCACCTCGTCCTCGGCGGGCGCCTCGACGCCTTCGACGACCTCCAGTGGCAGGAGGCGCACGGCGGTGGGCTGCTGGACCAGCATCGAACGGAACCGGGTGTAGACGAGGTGGACCTCGTCGACGCCCGGGAACGCGTCGCTCAGCTGCTCGGCGGAGCCGCCGCGGGCGCCCTCGGCCGCACCGGACAGGAACGCCGCGATCAGGCCCTGCCCGAGCTCCTTGGCGACCTCGTAGGTCGGCTGGTCGGAGTGCCCCGTCCACGACTTCACGATCGAGCGGCCGCGGAACCGGTAGAAGGCCTCACCCTTGCGTCCGGAGACGTAGAGGTCGACCTGCTTGCCCTCGGCCTTGAGCTTCTCGACCAGGCCCTCGGCCTCGCGCAGCACGCTCGAGGAGTAGGCACCGGCCAGGCCGCGGTCGCTGGTGATGACCAGGACCGCCGCGCGGTCGGCCTGCTCCGGCTCGGTCGTCAGCACGTGGTCGACGTTGGAGTACGTCGCCACCGCCGAGACCGCCCGGGTGAGCTCTCGTGCGTACGGCGCGGCGGCGTTGGCCCGCTGCTGCGCCTTGATGATGCGGGACGCAGCAATGAGCTCCATGGCGCGGGTGATCTTCTTGGTCGACTCGACCGACTTGATCTTCGCCCGGTACTCACGCAGCGATACGGCCATCCGTCAGCCCCGCTTCTGCTTGACGATCTGCTCCTGCTCGACGTCGCCGTCCTCGAGAGCCTCGGTCGTCTCCGAGCCGGCCCTGATCGAGCCACCGTCGGAGGTCTCGAACTGGTTGCTGAACTCGTCGTACGCCGACGCCAGCTCGGACTCCGTGGAGTCCTCGAACTTCAGCGTCTCGCGGATGCCGTCGAGGATGCCCGACTTGGTCCGCTTCACGTAGTCGATGAACTCCTGCTCGAACTTCAGGACGTCGGCCACCGGGAGCTTGTCGAGGCGGCCGGTGGTGCCCAGCCACAGCGACACCGTCATCTCCTCGAGCGGGTAGGGCGAGTAGGCCGGCTGCTTGAGCAGCGCCATCAGGCGCTGGCCGCGGTCGAGCTGCTGTCGCGAGGCCGCGTCGAGGTCGGACGCGAACATCGCGAAGGCCTCCATGGCGCGGAACTGCGCGAGGTCGACCTTGAGCGAGCCGGTGACGGCCTTCATCGCCTTGGTCATCGCCGCACCGCCGACTCGCGACACCGAGACACCCACGTCGATGGCGGGGCGCTGGTTGGCCGCGAACAGGTCGGACTGCAGGAAGATCTGGCCGTCGGTGATCGAGATGACGTTGGTCGGGATGAACGCCGACACGTCGTTGGCCTTGGTCTCGATGATCGGCAGACCGGTCATCGAGCCGGCGCCCAGGTCGTCGGACAGCTTCGCGCAGCGCTCGAGGAGACGGCTGTGCAGGTAGAAGACGTCACCCGGGTAGGCCTCACGGCCCGGCGGACGACGCAGCAGCAGCGACACGGCGCGGTAGGCCTCGGCCTGCTTGGTCAGGTCGTCGAACACGATGAGGACGTGCTTGCCGTCGTACATCCAGTGCTGGCCGATGGCCGAGCCGGTGTAGGGGGCGAGGTACTTGAAGCCGGCGCTGTCGGACGCCGGGGCGGCGACGATGGTGGTGTACTCCAGCGCGCCGGCCTCCTCGAGGGCACCGCGCACCGAGGCGATGGTCGAGCCCTTCTGGCCGATGGCGACGTAGATGCAGCGGACCTGCTTCGCCGGGTCGCCGGTCTCCCAGTTCTGCTTCTGGTTGATGATCGTGTCGATCGCGACCGTGGTCTTGCCGGTCGCGCGGTCACCGATGATGAGCTGGCGCTGGCCGCGGCCGATCGGGGTCATCGCGTCGATGGCCTTGATGCCGGTGGCGAGCGGCTCGTGGACCGACTTGCGCTGCATCACGCTCGGCGCCTGGAGCTCGAGCGCACGGCGGCCGGTGGTCGCGACGTCGCCGAGGCCGTCGATCGGGTTGCCGAGCGGGTCCACGACGCGGCCGAGGTAGCCGTCGCCGACGGGGACCGACAGGACCTCGCCGGTACGGCGGACCGTCTGGCCCTCCTCGATGCCGTCGAAGTCACCGAGGACGACGACGCCGATCTCGCGGGTGTCCAGGTTCAGGGCGAGGCCCAGGGTGCCGTCCTCGAACTCGAGCAGCTCGTTCGCCATGGCCGAGGGCAGACCGGTGACGCGCGCGATGCCGTCGGCGGTCTGGGAGACGTTGCCGACCTCCTCGCGGGACGCGGCCTCCGGCTTGTACTCGGCGACGTACTTGCTCAGCGCGTCGCGGATCTCCTCCGGACGGATGGAAAGCTCCGTCATCTCCTGATGCCTTCTCTCTCGAAATTCTTCGTCGTACGTCGTGGGGGTCAGCCGCTGATCGCCCGGCGGGCGTCGTCCAGGCGGCTGGCGATGGTGCCGTCGATGACATCGTCGCCGATCTCGACCTTGATGCCGCCCAGCACCTCGGGGTCGACGAGCAGGTTGAGGTGGATCGGGCGGCCGTAGGCACGCTGCAGGGCAGCTCCGAGCCGCTCTGTCTCGGTATCCGTCAGCGGCTTCGCGACACGCACGGTGGCGACGCCCTCGTCGTGGACCGAGGCCGCGACCTTCTGGTACTCGGCCAGCGCGACCGAGACCGTGCGGTAGGTGCCGGCCAGCGCCTGCTTGGCCAGCGTCACCGTGGCGGGCAGCGCCTTGCCGGCGAGCAGCGAGTCCACGAGACCGGTCTTGTCCTGCGTCGAGCGGACCGGGTCGGACAGCGCGTCCCGCAGCTCGGGGTTGCGCTGGACGACCTGGCCGAACGCGAACAGCTCGTCGGACAGCTGCTTCACCTGGCCGCCGGCCGAGCGGACCGTGGCGACCTCGCTGAGGTGCTCCAGCGCGTCGGCGAGGTCATGGCTGCCGGTCCACCGGCGCCCGACCGCCGAGGCGACCAGCGTGAGGGCGTCGTCCGGCAGCTTGCCGACGAACACCTCGCGCACCAGGCCCTGCTTGGCCTCGGTCGGCACCGAGACGTCGGTGACGAACCGGCGCAGCGCCGGCTCGGACCGCAGCGTCTGCGACACCGAGAAGAGGCCGTCGGCGAGGGCGCTCGCCGCCTCACCCGAGCCGGTCAGCGGGACCAGCTCGCCGGTGAGAGCGGCGACCGCCTCGGCCGAAGCACCACGGAAGTCCATCAGTTGGCACCCGCCCCGGACTCGAGATCGGCCAGGAACCGCTCGACGACGCGGCTCTGGCGGGCGTCGTCCTCGAGGCTCTCGCCCACGATCCGACCGGCCAGGCCGGTGGCCAGACCGCCGACCTCGGCGCGCAGCGAGGTGATCGCCTGCTGCCGCTCAGCCTCGATCTGGGTCTTGCCGTGCTCGACGATGCGCGAGGCCTCGGCCTGCGCCTGCTCCCGCATCTCGGCGACGATCTGGGCGCCCTGCTCCCGCGCCTCCTCACGGATGCGCGAGGCCTCGTGGCGAGCATCGGCGAGCTGCTGCTCGAGCTCGGCGAGCTTCGCGTCGGCCTCCGCCTGCTTGCTCTCCGCGGCCGCGAGGCCGCCCTCGATGGCGGTGGTGCGCTCGCTGTAGGTCTGCTCGAACCTCGGCACCACGAACTTGGCGATGAGGTAGAGCAGGATGCCGAAAACGACGAGCGAGAGGATGAACTCGGACCAGACGAGGCCGAGCGGGTTCTCCTCGTGCCCCGCCGCCGCGGCGGCGAGCGTCACAACTGTCTGCATGGGCAGCTTCCTTGTCAGGTCCCGCTAGGCGTGGGTCAGAGGACGAACGCGAGGGCGATACCGATGATGGCGAGCGCCTCGGCCAGCGCGAAGCCGAGGATGGCGATCGCCTGGAGACGGCTCTGCGCCTCGGGCTGGCGAGCGACGCCGGAGATGTAGGCGGCGAAGATGAGACCGATGCCGACACCCGGGCCGATGGCAGCCAGGCCGTACCCGATCATGTTGAGGTTGCCGTCCACGGCGGTGTTTCCTTTCGGTTGGTTACTGCTGTTGGAGTTGAAGCTCAGGGAGTCCGGTGACCCGGGCTCAGTGCTCGTCGGCGAGCGCACCCTGGAGGTACATCGCGTTGAGCAGGGTGAAGACGTAGGCCTGCAGGAACTGGACCAGCATCTCCAGGAAGGCGATCGCGACCGCGAGCACCCAGGCGAGGGGGCCGGCGATGTAGCCGATCCCACCGACCTCCTTGATGAGGTAGAGACCGCCGGTCGCGAACAGCATCAGCAGGAGGTGGCCCGCGAACATGTTGCAGAACAGACGGAGGGCCAGCGTGACCGGGCGGACCAGGATGTTGGAGAAGAACTCCAGCGGCACCAGCAGCGGCAGCATGAAGGCCTGCACGCCGGCGGGGACCGTCTGGAGCTTCAGGTAGCCGACGAAGCCGTGGCGACGGATGCCGACCGCGTTGTAGAGCACCCAGGACACACCGGCCAGCGCGTAGGCCATGGAGGCCCGCGAGAACGTCGGGAAGGCCAGGAACGGGATCGACCCGAACAGGTTGTTGACCAGGATGAAGAAGAAGAGGGTGACCAGGTAGGGGATGAACCGCCGGTAGTCGTGGCCGCCGATGATGTCGCGCGCGATGCTGTTGCGCACCATCCCGTAGGCGCTCTCCCCCGCGTACTGCAGCTTGCTCGGCACGAGCGCGCGGCGGCGGATGGAGAGGTAGAAGAAGGCGAAGACCACGATCGCCGCGAGGACGATGAGGACCATCGGCTTGGTGACCGAGCTTCCGAAGAAGCCGGGGAGGTCGAAGTTGTTCGGGCCGGGAGGCTCGAACGACTCGGCCCGGACCACCGTCGCGAGTGAACTCACTCTGTCTCCTGCACTCTCTTCTTCGGATACAACTGTCAAGCCTTACGTCTTCGGGTCGCCGTCGCTACCCGGGTCGTCCTCGTCCGCCTTCAGCGACGCCCACGTCATGTAGATGCCGAGCACCGCGCCGAAGACGATCCCGACCGCGACCAGGAAGTGCGTCCCCAGCCACCAGTCCAGTCCCCAGCCGACCGCGCCGTAGAACGCCACGCCTGCCACGAGGTAGCTGAACGAGCGCCACGGATCCCTGCGCGGGGAGTCGTCGGGTGCCATCGCGCCCCGGACAATAGCAGCCGTGAAGGGGTCATCGCGCACCCGCCCTGGTGCCAGTGGTAGAAGCATCGGACGCCGATGAATCTCCGCTCGGCAGGGTGACGTCGTAGACCGCGATCCGGCGGCGCGTGGCGAGCAGCAGGTGGGCGATCGTCCACACCAGCGTGACGGCGATCAGGGCTCCCGCCGACCATTGCGTGGCGGTGTCGTCGGCGAGGTTCGCGACCGCCGTCAGCGCCACGGTCAGGAGCAGCAGCTGGCACACGTAGGTGAGCAGCGCGAGCATCAGCGAGGCGACCGGCATGATCCGGGCGACCACGCCGACGACCAGCGCACCGCCCGCCAGGACGAGCACCGTCGCCACCGCGCCGGCCAGGCCGGCGTACAGCGCCGTGGAGCCGTCCACGGCGAGCCCGGCCAGGGCGACCACGAGGCCGGCGGGAAACGCCCACGCGGCCGCACCGAGGAGCGTGCCGGCGCCGACGGTGGCGCTGACCTGCTTCGACTCGGTCGTCATCATCGGCGGCCGTTCTGTGGAGGAGTTCTGACGGTCACGACCTGGTCGCCGAGCTGCATGTGCGGCATCCCGAAACCCTAACCAGATCGCTCGTGAAAGTTATCACAAGCGCCCCGGCAGTCCTAAATGGAACGTTCCAGAGAGCCCGTGAGGAGCGGTCAGGCGGGGTCGACCTGGCGCAGCTTGGGCAGCAGGAAGGTCAGCGCCAGCGTCACGACGAGAGAGGCGGCGAGGGTGCCCCACATCCACGGCCCGGAGTAGAGGCTGGCGAAGGACGAGCCGAACGCGATCAGCGCGGCCCACAGCCACATGATCAGCACCGCGCGCCGCTGCGAGTGGCCGATCTCGAGGAGCCGGTGGTGGAGGTGCTGCTTGTCGGGCGCGAACGGCGAGCGGCCGGCCCGCGTCCGACGTACGACGGCCATGACCAGGTCAGCGATCGGGACCAGCAGCAGGGTGAGCGGGAGCGCGATCGGCAGGAAGGTCGGCAGCAGGCTGGCGGCCGAGCCGCTGACGCCCTGGCTGAGCTGGCCGGGGGTGAACTGACCGGAGAGACTGACCGCGCTCGCCGACAGGACGAGCCCCAGGAGCATCGAGCCGCTGTCTCCCATGAAGAGCCGGGCCGGGTTCCAGTTGTGGATCAGGAAGCCCACGCAGGCGCCAGCCAGCGCGATGCTGAGCAGCGCGGCGGTGCTCGCGCGGTCCACCTGGTTGAGGCGGGTGATGCCGTAGCAGAACGCGAAGAACGCCAGTGCCCCGATGCCGACCACCCCGGCCGCCAGGCCGTCGAGGCCGTCGATGAAGTTCACGGCGTTGACGGTGGCGATGACCATCACGCCGGTCAGCAGCGCACCCTGCGTCGGATCGAGCGAGAAGAACGTGTTCCCGCCCGTCGGGATGAAGAAGTACTGGATGTTGAACGCGATCAGGAACGCCGTGGCCAGCACCTGCCCACCGAGCTTGGTGAGGGCGTCGAGCTCGAAGATGTCGTCGAGCACGCCCACCATGCAGATGATCGCGCCGGCCACGAGCACGACGCCCGCGTCGCGCAGCACGAACGGCGAGCCTCCGGAGAGGAACGGCAGCTGACGCGCCACGAGGTAGGCCGCGCCGAGGCCGCCGAGCATGGCGACGCCGCCCATGTAGGGGATCGGCTCCGCGTGCACGTCGCGGTCGCGCACGCGGGCGACCGCGCCGGTGCGCAGCGCGACCTCGCGGGCGATCACCGTGAGGAGGTAGGTGACCGACGCCGCGACGAGGAAGAGCAGGAGATAGGCGCGCACTACTCGCCTTCGGACACGGTGACGTCGTGGGGCGCGAGCACCTCGTTGAGGCGGTCGACGCCGATCGCGCCGAGGCGCAGCAGCCGCGGCGCCTCGCCGGTGGCGTCGACGATGGTGGACGGCTCGGGCCCGGACGTCGGGCCGGAGTCCACGAGGACGGCGACGGCGTGGCCGAGCATCTCCTCGGCCGCGTCGGCGTCGGTCGCGGCCGGCATCCCCGTGCGGTTGGCCGAGCTGACCGCGAGCGGGCCGGTGCGCTCGAGGACCTCGATCGCGACCGGGTGGTCGGGCACGCGCACGGCGACGGTCCCTCGCGTCTCGCCGAGGTCCCACTGCAGGGAGCTCTGCTGGTGGCAGACCAGGGTGAGGGCGCCGGGCCAGAACGCCTCGGTGAGCGCGCGGGCCCACTCCGGGACGCCGACGGCCAGCGCGTCGAGCGTCGTCGCCGACGCGACGAGCACCGGCGGCGGCATCTCACGGCCCCGGCCCTTCGCGTCGAGCAGCGCCTTGACCGCGACCGGGTCGAACGCGTCGGCGCCGATGCCGTAGACGGTGTCGGTGGGGATCACGACGAGCTCGCCCCGGGTGACCGCCCGGGCCGCCGCGTCGACGGCGGCGGCTCGCTCCTCGTCGGACCCTGTCGTGAAACGCTCCGCTGGCATGCTGCTCATCGTGCCAGCCTCGCGGTCGTGTAGCGGGGTCGCCCCGCCAGGTCGAGGTGGTCGCGTACGTCGACCCACCGGCCGGTCGCCGCGAAGACCGCCGGCGCGCCTCCGCCGAGGCCGTCGGGGCCCTGCTCGTCCGCGTGCTCCGCGCCGACCACTCCCCCGGGCCCGAGCAGGAACGCGGCCCGTTGCTCCAGGACCCGCATCGCGTCGAGACCGTCCTGGCCCGAGTAGAGCGCGAGATCGGGGTCGTGGTCGCGCGCCTCGGCGGCGACCGACTCCCACGCGGTCAGGGGGATGTAGGGCGGGTTGCAGACGACGACGTCGACGCTGCCCCGCAGATCCTCGAAAGCGGTCCCCATGTCCCCGTGGCGCAGGTCGACCCCGCTGCCGGACAGGTTGCGCTCCGCCCAGGCGTAGGCGTCCTCGCCCAGCTCGACCGCGTGCACCCGCGCGCCGGGAACCTCGGCCGCGATGCTCTTCGCGATCGCGCCCGAGCCGGTGCACAGGTCGACGACGACGGGCTCGCGCCGAGTCTCCCGGGCGACCCGGTGGGCCTGCTCGACGGCCCACCCGGCGAGCAGCTCCGTCTCGGGCCGTGGGACGAAGACGCCGGGTCCCACGGCGAGCTCGACGTGGCGGAAGTAAGCGACCCCGGTCAGGTGCTGGAGCGGCTCGCGGGCGGCCCGGCGATGGACCAGCTCGAGGTAGCCGTCGGCCTGCTCGTCGGTGATGTGGTCGACGAGGACGAGCGCGCCTCGGGAGACGCCGAGCACGTGCGCGAGCAGCACGCTCGCGTCGTGGTCGGGGCTGGCCACGCCGCCCTCGCGCAGCAGCACGGCTCCGGTCGCGAGCAGGCTGCGCCGAGTGACCTCGGTCATCGAGCCGTCAGCTCTCGAGGGCGGCGAGGCGCGCCGCCAGATCGGCCTCGACGGCCGACTCCAGCACCGGCCCGAGCTCGCCGTCGAGCACCTGGTCGAGGTTGTAGGCCTTGTAGCCGGTCCGGTGGTCGGAGATCCGGTTCTCCGGGAAGTTGTAGGTGCGGATCCGCTCCGAGCGGTCGACCGTGCGCACCTGGCTGCGCCGGGCGTCGCTCGCCTCGGCGTCGGCCGCGTCCTGCGCCGCCTGCAACAGCCGGGCGCGGAGGATGCGGAGCGCCTGCTCCTTGTTCTGGAGCTGGCTCTTCTCGTTCTGGCAGCTGACGACGATGCCGGTGGGCAGGTGGGTGATGCGAACCGCCGAGTCGGTCGTGTTGACGCTCTGCCCGCCCGGGCCGGAGCTCCGGAAGACGTCGATGCGCAGGTCGTTCTCGTCGATCGTGACGTCGACCTGCTCGGCCTCCGGCATGACGAGCACGCCCGCCGCCGACGTGTGCACCCGGCCCTGGCTCTCCGTGACCGGGACGCGCTGGACCCGGTGTACGCCGCCCTCGAACTTGAGCAGCGCGTACGGCGCCTGGCCCGGCTCGGGCGTCCCCTTGGCCTTCACCGCGACCGTGACCGACTTGTAGCCGCCGAGATCGGACTCGGTGGCGTCGAGGAGCTCGGTCTTCCACCCGTGCCGCTCGGCGAAGCGGGTGTACATCCGGAGCAGGTCGCCTGCGAAGAGCGCTGACTCCTCGCCGCCCTCGCCCGACTTCACCTCGAGGATCGCGTCCTTGTCGTCCGCCGGGTCACGCGGCACCAGGAGGCGGCGCAGCCGCTCCTCGGCGTCGACCCTGCGCTCGGCGAGCTGGTCGGCCTCCTCCGCGAAGGACGGGTCCTCGGCGGCCAGCGAACGCGCGGCCTCGATGTCGTCGCCGAGCCGCTGCCAGTGCCGGTAGGCGCCGATGATGGCGCTCAGCTCGGCGTACCGCTGGTTGAGCTGCTTGGCCAGGCGCGCGTCGGCGTGCGTCTCCGGCGCCGCGAGCCGACCCTCCAGCCCGTGGTGCTCCTCGACGAGACCCTCGACCGCCTCGAACATCCTGACCTCCCACTCCTCGACCGCTCAGAAATGACGAGCGCCGGCCGCCCGCTCGGAAGCGGGGGCCGGCGCTCGGAAGCAGCTACTTCTTGCCGTAGCGGGCCTCGAACCGGGCGACGCGGCCGCCGGTGTCGAGGATCTTCTGCTTGCCGGTGTAGAACGGGTGGCACTGCGAGCAGACGTCGGCGCGGATGACGCCGTCGGTCTTGGTCGAGCGCGTGGTGAACGTCGCGCCGCAGGTGCAGGTCACCTGGGTCTCGACGTACTGCGGGTGGATGTCAGCCTTCATGGATGTCCTCATCACTCAGGGGCCGGGTCCTCACGCGAGACGCGAGGTGAACCGGACCGGAACGGGTTCATGCTAGTCAACACGGGTCCGGCCGGACGAATTCCCGGCCGGGCGGCGTCGGCGGACGGCGCCGTCAGACGACGAGACCGAGCAGGAGCACGAACACCAGACCGGAGACCGACAGCACCGTCTCCATCAGCGACCAGGTCTTGATCGTCTGGCCGACGGTCATGCCGAAGTACTCCTTCACCAGCCAGAAGCCCGCGTCGTTGACGTGCGAGAAGAAGACCGAGCCGGCGCCGACGGCGAGGACGACGAGCGAGGTCTCGGCGGTCGACTGGCCCGCGACGACGCCGACCATGAGCGAGCTGGCGGTGATGGTGGCGACGGTCGCGGAGCCGGTCGCGAGGCGGATCAGCACGGCGAGCACCCAGGCGAGCAGGACCGCGGAGATGTTGGCGCCCTTCGCCCAGTCGGCGAGCAGCGTCCCGATGCCGCTGTCGACGAGCACCTGCTTGAAGCCGCCGCCCGCGGAGACGATGAGGAGGATGCCGGCGATCGGCGGCAGGGACGCCTCCAGCGTCTTCGACAGCCGGGCGCGGTCGAAGCCGGCGTTGCGGCCCAGGGTGAACATCCCGACGAGGACGGCGATCAGCAGCGCGATGAGCGGCGTGCCGAGGACGTCGAGGACCTTCTGGACGCCCTGCGTCTCGTCGTCGATGACGATGTCGGCCAGCGCCTTGGCGAGCATCAGGACGACCGGCAGCAGGACGCTGAACAACGTGATGCCGAAGCCGGGGCGGCGCTCGTCCTCGGCGCGCTCCGCCGGGTCGAACGTCGCCGGCGGAGCCACGTCGACCCACGTCCCGGCGAGGCGGCCGAAGAGCGGTCCGGACACGATCACCGTCGGGATCGCGACGATCACGCCGAAGGCGAGCGTGACGCCCAGGTCGGCGTGCAGGTTCTGGATCGCGGCGAGCGGACCGGGATGGGGCGGCACCAGCCCGTGCATGGCCGACAGACCGGCCAGGGCCGGGATGCCGACGGTGACCAGCGAGAGCTGCGAGCGACGTGCGACGAGGTAGATGACCGGCATCAGCAGCACCAGGCCGATCTCGAAGAACATCGGCAGGCCGATGATCGCGCCGACCAGCGCCATCGCCCACGGCAGCAGCCGCGGTGAGGCGTGCCCGACGATGGTGTCGACGATCTGGTCCGCACCGCCCGAGTCGGCGAGCAGCCGGGCGAACATCGCGCCCAGCGCGATGAGGATGCCGACACCGGCGGCGGTCGTGCCGAACCCGGTGCTGAAGCTCGTGATGACGTCGGCGACGTTCTGACCGTCCACGATGCCGACGGTCAGGCCGCCGATCATGAGCGCGAGGAACGGGTGGACCTTCCCCGCGACGATCAGGGCGACGATCACGGCGATGCCGACGAGGGCACCGACGATCAGGCGCCAGCCGGGCGCGACGGGCTCGATGGTGTCGGTGCCGGCGGCGGCGAGCGCGAGCGGCAGGACGGCGGACATCAGGACTCCTCGGTGGTGGGTCGGGACGCGGACGCGCGGTCGACGTACTCCTGGACGATGGCGTCGACGGACTGCGCGACGTCGATGACAAGGCCCCGCTCGTCGGGGGCGAGCGGCTCGAGCGTCGCGAACTGCGAGGTGAGCAGCGACGCGGGCATGAAGTGACCGGGCCGGGTCGCCTGCCGCGCGGCGATGACCTCACGGCTTCCGTGCAGGTGGAGGAACGCCAGGTGGGGCACGTGGCGGCGGAGCTGGTCGCGGTACTTGCGCTTGAGCGCCGAGCTGCTCATGACGCCTCCGTCGGCCTGGTGGGCGGCCAGCCACTCCCCGATCGCCTCGAGCCACGGGTAGCGGTCGTCGTCGTCGAGCGGCACGCCGGCGCTCATCTTCGCGATGTTCGCCGGCGGATGCAGGTCGTCGCCGTCCTCGAACGGGACACCCAGCCGCTGCGCGAGCGCAGCGCCGACGGTCGACTTCCCGGATCCGGACACCCCCATCACCACCACCAGCGGGGCGGGTTCGGGCAGCGACATGACCATCTCCTTGAGGTCGGGAATGTGGTAGCCGCCACAGGCAATCATCAATCGTCATACTTTTGCAAGCGCGTGTGACGAATAGTCCGCTCTTTTCACGCAAGCCCCGCGAGTGGGAGCATGCGCGAGTGACAGTCCCCCCGGCAGCGGCCGGCGTCTCCGGCGAGCTCCACGGCTCGGTGCTCGCGGGCCTGGGCACCGCGGTGGTCTCGGGCGCGCTCGCGCCCGGCAGCGTGCTCACGCTCGAGGGCGTCTGCGGGCAGTACGCCGTCTCGCGCAGCGTCGCCCGGGAGGCGGTGCGCGTGCTCGAGTCGATGGGGTTGCTCGCGTCGCGCCGTCGCGTCGGCGTGACGGTGCTCCCCCGCTCGTCGTGGAACGTGTTCGACCCGCGGGTGATCCGGTGGCGGCTCGACAGCAGCGACCGGGTCGACCAGCTGCTGTCGCTCTCCGAGCTGCGGCAGGGCGTGGAGCCGGTGGCCGCGGCGCTCGCCGCCGCACGGGCGACGCCTGAGCAGTGCCGCGCGCTGGCCGTCGCCGTCTCGGACATGGAGGTCCACGGGCGGGCCCGCGACCTCGACACCTACCTGCTCGCGGACCAGGCGTTCCACCGGACGCTGCTCGAGGCGAGCGGCAACGAGATGCTCGCCTCGCTCGGCAGCGTGATCGCCGAGGTGCTGAGCGGGCGCACCCACCACGGGATGATGCCGGACCGGCCGAACCCGGACGCGGTCGCGCTCCACGACGCGGTCGCGCGCGCCGTACGCGCCGGTGACGTGGCCGGAGCCGAGCGGGCGATGCGCTCGATCATCGACGAGGCCTCGGTCGCCATGTCGGAGCTACGCCCCTGACGCAGGCGACCGAGGCCTCGGTCGTCGAGCTCCCGGTCTCAGATCTGGTCGGAGCCCGGGGTCGTCTTCTGCACCTGCATGAGGAACTCGACGTTGCTGTGCGTCTTCTTCAGACGCTCCAGGAGCAGCTCGAGGGCCTGCTGGCCGTCGAGAGCCGAGAGCACGCGGCGCAGCTTCCAGATGATCGCGAGCTCCTCCTTGCTCATCAGGAGCTCCTCGCGTCGGGTGCCCGACTGGACGGCGTCGATCGCCGGGAAGATCCGCTTCTCGGCGAAGTCGCGACGCAGCCGGATCTCCATGTTGCCGGTGCCCTTGAACTCCTCGAAGATCACCTCGTCCATCTTCGAGCCGGACTCGATGAGCGCGGTCGCGAGGATGGTGAGCGAGCCGCCGTTCTCGATGTTGCGGGCGGCACCGAAGAACTTCTTGGGCGGATAGAGCGCCGCCGAGTCCACACCACCGGACAGGATCCGGCCGCTGGCCGGCGCCGCGAGGTTGTAGGCGCGACCGAGCCGGGTGATGCCGTCGAGGAGCACGACGACGTCGTGGCCGAGCTCCACGAGCCGCTTGGCCCGCTCGATGGCGAGCTCGGCGACGATCGTGTGGTCGGACGCGGGGCGGTCGAACGTCGACGAGATGACCTCGCCCTTGACCGAGCGCTCGAAGTCGGTGACCTCCTCGGGCCGCTCGTCGACGAGGACGACCATGAGGTGGCACTCCGGGTTGTTGGTGGTGATCGAGTTGGCGATCGACTGCATGATCATCGTCTTGCCGGCCTTGGCGGGCGAGACGATGAGGCCGCGCTGTCCCTTGCCGATCGGCGCGGCGATGTCGATGACCCGGCCGATCATGTTGGTGGCATCGGTCTCCATGCGCAGCCGCTCGTTGGCGTAGAGCGGCGTCAGCTTGGAGAACTCGACCCGCGACGTGGCCGCCGACGGGTCGGCGCCGTTGACGGTGTCGATGCGCACCATCGGGTTGAACTTCTCGCGGCGCTCGCCCTCGCGGGGCTGGCGCACCTGGCCGGTGATCGCGTCACCGCGCCGCAGGCCGAGCTTGCGGACCATCGACAGGGAGACGTAGACGTCGTCGGCACCCGGCAGGTAGCCGCTGGTGCGCACGAACGCGTAGTTGTCGAGGACGTCGAGGATGCCGGCGGCGGGTACGAGGACGTCGTCGTCGCGGATCTCGGTGTCGGGCTCGCCGCGCTGGCTCTGGCCCTGGCGCGGCGCGTTGCCGGTGCTGCCCTGGCGCTCGCGGTCGCGGCCGCGGCGACGCCGGTTGCGCCGGCTGCCGCCCTCGCCGTCGGCGTCGCGGTTGCCCTGGCCCTGGGCACCCGACTGGTTGCCCTGGTTGCGGTTCTGGTCGTCCTGGCGCTCGCCGCGGTCCTCGTGGCGCTCGCCCTGCTGGGGGGTCTGGCCGCGACCGTCCCGGTCACCGCGGTCGCGGGACTCGGCGTCGCCGCCCGGCCCGGTCTTCGGCTCCGTGGCCTCGGCCTTCGGCCGGGCCCTGCGCTCGGCCTTCTCCGCGCCCTGGGGCTCGGTCTTCGGCTCGCTCTTCTGCTCGGCCTTCGGCTCGCCCTTCGGCTCGCTCTTCTGCTCGGCCGGGGCACCGCCCTCGACCGCCTTCGCGCCGCGGGTCGCGGCGCCTCGTCGGGGCTTCCCGGTGTCCGCCTTCGGCGCGTCGCCCTCGGCCCTGGCGGGGCGACCGCCGCCCGACTGGGCGGCCTTGATGGCGTCGATCAGCTGGGCCTTCTTCATCGACCCGGCACCTGAGATCCCCATGCCACTCGCCATCGCCTTGAGGTCGGCGAGCAGCATCGCGTTGAGCCCACCGCGCTTCTTGGTGGCGCCCTCGGCGCCCGCAGCAGTGGGTTCGATGGTTTCCGTCACGTGAGGTCCCTTCCCACGTTTAGCAGCCTGAACCGGCGTACCGCCGGCGGCTGATCTGATGTCAAGCTTCCCTCAGGTCAGTGTCCCTGGTGGGCAGACGTGATCTGCGCTGGGTTGAGGGAAGTGGGTCCGCATCGCTGACGCGATCGGATTCCCCATGATGCCACGCCGACTGTGCGGCGCGTCACCACTCTAACAATGCCGGAGGCGTGTCTGATTCCGCGGCGCTGCCGCGCTACTCGACGCGGGCGCCGTCGAGCGACACCGCGAGGTGCCGCGCCACCCACCCGGCGGGGCAGCGGGCCAGGAGCTCCTGGGTGAGCGTCGAGCCGTCGCCGTCGGTGAAGGCGAGGACCGTCGGGCCGGCGCCGGAGACGACCGCCGCGCCCCCGTCGGCGCGGAGGGCGTCGACCAGGGCGAGGGAGTCGGGCATCGCCGGGCGGCGGTACTCCTGGTGCAGGTAGTCGCGGGTGGCGCGGTGCAGCTGCTCGGGCTGACCGGCCAGCGCCGCGACGAGCAGCGCGCTGCGGGCGGCACCGGCCGCCGCGTCCGCGTGCGGCACCCGGTCCGGCAGCAGCCCGCGGGCGACCTTCGTCTCGACGCCGGTCGGTGGGATGAACACCACGGCACCGACCCGCGGGTCGACGGAGGCCTGGACCGCCCAGAAGTCGGCGTCGTGACCGGCAGCGGACTCGCTGCCGGAGATGACGAAGCCGCCGTGGAACGCCGGCGCGACGTTGTCCGGGTGGCCCTCGAGCTCGGCGGTCAGCCGGAACGCGGCCTCGTCGTCGAGGAGCAGCTCGCCGCCGGCGACGAGCGCCCGCGCCAGCACCACGCCGCCCACGATGGCCGCGGAGGAGGAGCCCAGCCCCCGGGCGTGGGGTACGACGTTGTGGCAGGTGAGGGACAGGCCGGGTGGCTGCTCCCCGAGCAGCTCGAACGCGGCCCGCATCGACCTGACCACCAGGTGCGCCTCGTCGAGCGGCACCTCGCCGGCGCCCGAGCCCTCGACCTCGACGACCAGCCCGCCGGTGGTCACCTCGGCCTCGAGGACGTCGCGCAGCTCGAGCGCGAGGCCGAGCGAGTCGTAGCCCGGCCCGAGGTTGGCGGACGTGGCGGGCACCGTGACCCGGACGGGCCCCGAGACGAACGACGTCATGGAGGTCAGACGAGCCCGGCCGCGGCGGCCGCCGCGTCGATGTCGGCGTCGACCACGACCTGCGGGAGCTCGCCGAAGAACTCGAGCGCCGTCACGGTGTCCTTCAGACCGTGCCCGGTGACGGTGATGACGACCGTCGCACCGGCGTAGGACTCCCCCGCCTCGAGCTCGGCGAGCAGGCCGGCGACGCCGGCGGCCGAGGCCGGCTCCACGAACACGCCGTCGCGGCGGGCCAGGTCGGCCTGCGCGCTCAGGATCAGGTCGTCGGAGAGGGCGGCGAAGCGGCCGCCTGACTGCTCCTTGGCAGCCACCGCCAGCTTCCAGGACGCGGGGTTGCCGATCCGGATGGCGGTCGCGCGGGTCTCGGGGAACTCCACGGGCTGGCCGAGCACCAGCGGCGCCGCGCCCTCGGCCTGGAACGCTCGCAGGACCGGCTTCTTCGACGCCCGCCCGGCGGCGGCGTACTGCTGGTAGCCGAGCCAGTACGCCGACATGTTGCCCGCGTTGCCGATGGGCATCAGGTGGAAGTCGGGCGCGTCCCCGAGCCGGTCGACGACCTCGAACGCGGCGGTCTTCTGGCCCTCGAGCCGGATCGGGTTGACCGAGTTCACCAGCGCGACCGGGTAGTGCTCGGCGAGCCCGCGGGACAGCTTGAGGCAGTCGTCGAAGTTGCCGCGGACCTGGATGACCTGGGCGCCGTGCACGAGCGCCTGGGCGAGCTTGCCGGCGGCGATCTTGCCGTCCGGGACGAGCACGATCGGGGTCAGCCCGGCCTTCGCGGCGTAGGCCGCCATCGACGCCGAGGTGTTGCCGGTGCTCGCGCACACGCAGGCCTTCGCGCCCTCGTGCAGGGCGACGGAGATCGCGGCGGTCATGCCGCGGTCCTTGAAGGATCCGGTGGGGTTCTGGCCCTCGATCTTGAGCCAGACCTCGCCGCCGGTGAGCCCGGAGAGCCACTCCGAGCGGACGAGCGGGGTGCCGCCCTCCCCCAGCGTGATCGCCGGGGTGCCCTCGGGGATGTCGAGGAGGTTGCGGTACTCCTCGATCACACCGCGCCACTGGTGGGCAGGCTGGTGGGCCGACTGCTGACTCATGCGAGCTCTCCCTCTACGCGCATCACGCTCGTGACGTCGCGGACGATGTCCATGCCTCGCAGCGCCTCGACGGTCGCCGCGAGCTGGGCGTCGGTGGCCTCGTGGCTGACGACGACGAGCTGGGCATCGGCGTCGCGGCCCTCCTGCCGAACGGTCTGGATCGAGACGCCGTGCTCGGCGAACGCGGTGGCCACGGCCGCCAGGACGCCCGCCTTGTCGGCGACGTCGAGCGACACGTGGTAGCGGGTGACCGTGTCGCCCATGGGCAGCACGGCGCGGTCGGCGTACGACGACTCGCCGGCGCCCTTGGTGCCCGCCACGACGTTGCGGGCGACCGTCACGAGGTCGCCGAGGACCGCGCTGGCGGTCGGCGCCCCACCGGCGCCGCGGCCGTAGAACATGAGCTGGCCGGCCGCCTCGGACTCGACGAAGACGGCGTTGAACGCCTCGCGGACACTGGCCAGCGGGTGGCTGCGCGGGATCATCACCGGGTGGACGCGGGCGCTCACGGCGTCGTCCTTCAGCTCGACGATCGCGAGCAGCTTGACGACGCTGCCCATCGCCTGGGCGCTCGCGACATCGCCGGCGGTCACGTCGGTGATGCCCTCGCGGTGCACGTCGCTCGCGGTCACGCGACTGTGGAAGGCGAGGCTGGCCAGGATGGCCGCCTTGGCGGCCGCGTCGAAGCCGTCGACGTCGGCGGTCGGGTCGGCCTCGGCGTACCCGAGCTCCTGCGCCTCGGCGAGGGCCTCGTCGAAGCCGGAGCCCTGGGTGTCCATCTTGTCGAGGATGTAGTTCGTGGTGCCGTTGACGATGCCCATCACCCGCGTCACCTTGTCGCCGGCGAGCGACTCGCGCAGCGGGCGCAGGATCGGGATGGCTCCGGCGACGGCCGCCTCGTAGTAGAGGTCGCGGCCGGCCTTCTCGGCGGCCTCGAACAGGGTCGCGCCGTCCTCGGCGAGCAGCGCCTTGTTGGCGGTGACGACGCTCGCGCCGTTCTCCAGGGCGCTCAGGATGAGGCCGCGGGCGGGCTCGATGCCGCCGATGACCTCGACGACCAGGTCGATGTCGTCGCGGGCCACGAGGGCCTGCGCGTCGGTCGTCAGCAGCTCGTGGGGTACGTCGACCTCGCGGGGCGCGTCGAGTCGCCGGACCGCGACGCCCGCCAGCTCGACCGGCGCGCCGACGCGGGCAGCGAGGTCACCCGCTTGCTCCTGGAGCAGCCGGACGACCTGGGATCCGACGGAGCCACAGCCGAGCACCGCCACCTTGAGGGGACGCATGACCCCAGGGTATCGGCGCGCGGACGGTCGGTGACCCGGTACGACGTAACGCGGACAGGTCGGCTCGTGATCTTCAGCGCAGGCGGCTAGCGGGCACCAGGCTCAGCGCGCCGAGCCCCGCCGCGGCGACGACGAGGATCGTCGCGCCGGTGACCGGGGCGGACGCCGCGAAGCCCGCGAAGACCACGCTGCCGCCGGCGAGGACCAGGGCCTGGACGAGGGCGTCGTTGAGCTGGAGGGCCGAGGACGCGCGGCCCTCCTCGCCGGCCGGCGCCTGGGCCAGCGTGAGCACGGAGAGGGTGGAGAAGGCCATCCCGATGCCGGCGCCGGCGAGTGCCCAGCCGACCATCGGGATGACGAGCGGGACGTCGGAGGCGGCGGTCGCGAAGAGCGCGATGCCGGCGGCGAGCGCGCCGCCGCCGATGCGGACCCGGCGCACCTCGTCGGACAGCGGCCGCCAGTTCGCGGCGAGCCACGAGCCGACGAACCACGTCGTCGCGCCGGCGGTGAGCGCCCAGCCCGCCTGGGTCAGGGTGAGTCCACGGTGCAGGGTCAGCAGCAGCGGGACGTAGGCCTCCGCGCCGGCGAACGCGGCCCCGATCAGCCCGCGCGCGCCGATGACGCTGGGCAGCCCCCGCCGTCCGGTCCAGGTGCCGCGCGGCAGCAGCCGCGGCCCGGCCACCACCACCGCGATGCCGGCGGCGGCGAGCAGCACCGGCCACCACGGCAGGTGGCGCTGCCCGGCGAGGCTGACCAACAGCACGCCGGCCGCGGCGACGATCGCCCACGGCAGGTCGCCGGGTCGGCGGGTCCCCTCTCCCGACGCCGACGAGGGCGCGTCGTGCACCAGCCACCAGGCCGCGGCGATGATGACGGGCACCCCCAGGAACACCCAGCGCCAGCCGAACACGTCGGCGACGGAGGCGGCGATCGCCGGGCCGATCAGGGCCGGCAGCACCCAGGCCCCGGTGAGCACCGTGAACGCCCGGGCGCGCAGTGCGGGCGGGTAGGCCTGTGCCACGACGACGTACATCGCGACGCCGAGGACGCCCATGCCGAAGCCCTGGACCGCCCGACCGACGAGGAAGACGGGCATGCTCGGCGCCAGGCCGGCGACCAGCAGTCCGATGCCGAAGACGACGACCCCGGCGTCGACCGCCGGCCGGGGGCCGCGGCGGTCGCTCCACGGCCCGACGACCGTGAAAGCGATGACCGAGGTCGCCATCGGTGCCGCGAACGCGACGGCGTAGAGCGAGAGGCCGTCGAGGGCGCGTGCGACGTCGGGCATCACGGTGGCGACGGCGAGGTACTCGAAGGCGAACATGAAGGCCAGCGCGAAGACGCCCACGGTCGTGCGGAGGTATCGGCCGGTCCACAGCGACGCTCGCCGGGCCTGGAGATCGGTCACGGGCCTATCCGACATCCTCGACCGGGGTTGAGGTCAACGGGGTATCACTCCACCGCCTGCGAGGATGAGCCGATGCTCTTCCCGAACGCGGACCTCGACCGCATCGCCACCGGCGAGGTAGACCTCGCGTTCCGGACGTGGTCGCGCCCGATGCACGTCGCGGGCGGGCGGCAGCGGACGCGGATCGGCGTGGTGGAGTTCGTGTCGGTCGACCGGGTGGACCCGGCCGACCTGACCACGGAGGACGCCGTGCGGGCCGGCACCGACCTGCCCGCGCTGCTCGCGTTCCTCGGCCGCAAGGAGGGCGACGTCTACCGGATCGGCGTCCGCTTCGCGGGCGCCGACGAGCGGGTCGCGCTGCGGGCGAAGCGGCCGGGCCGTGCTGAGATCGCGACCGTCCTCGACCGGCTCGCGGACATGGACCGGCGCAGCCACCGGGGGCCGTGGACCCGTCAGCACCTCGAGCTCATCGAGGCACGGCCGGCCGAGCTCGCCGAGACCATCGCGGCGAGCATCGGCCGCGAGAAGAAGCCGTTCAAGGCCGACGTACGCCGGCTCAAGGAGCTCGGGCTCACCGAGAGCCTGCCGACCGGCTACCGGCTGTCGCCGCGGGGTCGGGCCGTACTGAAGGCCCTCCGGCAGCGTGACTAGCCGACGTCGGTCGCCAGCAGGTCGTCGACCGTCTCCCGGCGGACGATGACCCGGAAGGCGCCGTCCTTGACAGCGACGACCGGGGGCCGCAGTGCGTGGTTGTAGTTCGACGCCATCGCCCGGCCGTAGGCGCCGGTCCCGGGCACTGCGATCAGGTCGCCGGGTCGGATGTCGCCCGGCAGGAACTCGTGCTTGACCACGATGTCGCCCGACTCGCAGTGCTTGCCGACGACCCGCGCGATGACGGGGTCCGCGTCGCTGTGCCGCGAGGCGAGGGTGCAGGAGTAGTCGGCGTCGTAGAGCGCGGTCCGGATGTTGTCGCTCATGCCGCCATCGACACTCACGTAGGTGCGCGAGGCGCCGCCGTCGAGCGTGACCTCCTTGACGGTGCCGACGGTGTAGACGGTGCACATCGACGGGCCGACGATCGCCCGGCCGGGCTCGATGGACAGGTGCGGGCGCTCGATCCCGAGCGCGGCGCACTCCCCCGTGACGATCTTCGTGATCTGGTCGGCGAGGACCGCGGGGTCGGCCGGGTCGTCCTGCGTCGTGTAGGCGATGCCGAAGCCGCCGCCCAGGTCGAGCTCGGGCAGCGCGTGGCCGAGCTCGGAGGCGATGCGTGCGTGCAGCGCGAGGACGCGACGGGCGGCGACCTCCCAGCCGGAGGTGTCGAAGATCTGGCTCCCGATGTGGCTGTGCAGGCCGCGCAGCTCGAGGCTGCTCGACTCGAGGACCCGGCGTGCCGCCTCGAAGGCATCACCGGAGCCGATCGAGAACCCGAACTTCTGGTCCTCGTGCGCGGTCGCGATGAACTCGTGCGTATGGGCCTCGACGCCCGCCGTCACGCGGACCATCACCGGCTGCACGACACCGAGCTGCGCGGCCACGTCGGCGATCCGCTCGATCTCGACGAACGAGTCGACGATGATCCGGCCGACGCCGGCGTCGACGGCGCGGCGCAGCTCCATGGCCGACTTGTTGTTGCCGTGGTAGCCGATGTGCTTCGGGTCGACCTCGGCCCGCAGCGCGACGGTCAGCTCGCCGTCGGAGCAGACGTCGAGGTGCAGCCCCTCCTCGGCGACCCACCGGGCGACCGCCGTACTGATGAACGCCTTGCCGGCGTAGTAGACGTCGTAGCCGGCGAACGCGTCGCGGAACGCGCGGGCGCGGAACCGGAAGTCGTCCTCGTCGAGGACGAACGCCGGGGTGTTGACGTTCGCGACCACGTCGGCGACCGGGAGGCCACCGATGTGCAGCGCGCCGTCGACCTTCTGCGCGGTGCGGGGCCACAGCACCGGCACGAGCGCGTTGGCGTCGGAGGGCTCGCGCAGCCAGACCGGCGAGGTGCCGGTGAAGCTGCCCGGGCTGACGTGCCCGGTCACATCCGCTCCGGCGCGGAGACGCCGAGCAGGGCGAGGCCGTTGGCGAGGACCGTCCGGGTGGCGACGACCAGCACCAGGCGCGCGATGTTGGCCGGGCCGACCGGCTCGTCGCCCTGCGGCAGCATCCGGCACTCCTTGGTGTCGTACCACTTGTTGAAGATCGACGCGGTGTCCTCGAGGTAGCGCGCGACGCGGTGCGGCTCACGCAGCTCGGCGGCCGCCGCGACGACGCGCGGGAACTCCGCCAGCGCGCGCAACAGCTCGCCGTCGCGCTCGTGCGCGAGCAGCGACGGATCGAACCCGCCCGAGGGATCGGTGAGGTTCTCGGGCAGCGCCATGCCGAGGTCGGCGGCGTTGCGCATCATGGCGCTCGTCCGCGCGTGGGCGTACTGCACGTAGTAGACGGGGTTCTCGTTGGACGCCTTGGTGATCTCGGCGACGTCGAGCGTGAGCGGGCTGTCGGCCGGGTAGCGCGCGAGGGAGTAGCGCAGCGCGTCGACGCCGATCTCCTCCGCGAGCTCGTTGAGGGTCACGATGGTGCCCGCACGCTTGGACAGCTTGAGCTCCGCGCCGTCGCGCAGGATCTTGACGAGCTGGCCGATCATGACGTCGAGCGTCTCGTCCGGGTCGTCGCCGACGCAGGCCGCCATCGCCCGGAGCCGGCCCACGTAGCCGTGGTGGTCGGCGCCGAGCAGGTAGATGCAGTGGTCGAAGCCCCGCGCCCGCTTGTCGAGGTAGTAGGCGGTGTCGGACGCGAAGTAGGTGAGCGCGCCGTCGGACTTGATGAGGACGCGGTCCTTGTCGTCGCCGAAGTCGGTCGTGCGCATCCACAGCGCACCGTCCTGCTCGTAGACGTGGCCGAGCTCCTTGAGCCGGGCCAGCGTCTCGGGCACCGAGCCGGACTCGTGCAGCGAGTTCTCCGAGAACCAGACGTCGAAGTGGGTGTTGAAGCTGTCCAGCTGCGCCTGCTGCTCAGCGAGCTGCAGCTCGTAGCCCTTGGCCCGCACCGCGTCCGTGCGCTCCGGCTCCGCCAGCTCGAAGATCCCCGGCACCGCCTCGCCGACCTCCTTCGCGAGGTCGTCGATGTAGCCGCCGGCGTAGCCGTCCTGCGGCGTCGGCTGCCCCGTCGCAGCCGCGATGATCGAGGCCGCGAAGTGGTTCATCTGAACGCCGCGGTCGTTGATGTAGAACTCACGGGTGACCTCCGCGCCGGCGGCCGCCAGCACCCGACCGATGGCGTCGCCGAGGACCGCCCACCGGGTGTGGCCCAGGTGGAGCGGACCGGTCGGGTTCGCGGAGATGAACTCGATGTTGATGCGCTGGCCGGCCAGCACATCCCCGACGCCGTACGACGTCCCGGCGGCGGCGATCGTCGCGGCCACCTCGCCCTGCGCGCCGGCCGACACGGTGATGTTGAGGAAGCCCGGACCGGCGATCTCGACGTCGGCGACGCCGGCGGTCTCCTTGAGCTTCGCCGCCACCAGCTCGGCGAGCGCGCGCGGGTTGGTGCTCGCCTTCTTCGCCAGCTGCAGCGCGACGTTGGTGGCGTAGTCGCCGTGCCCCTTCTGTCGGGGTCGCTCCACGGTCACGCTGGTCGGGACGCCGTCGGGGAGGGTGAGGGCACCCTCGTCGGACAGCGTCGTCAGTGCGTCGACGATCGCGGTGGAGAGCTGCTCGGGGGTCACCGGTCAAGCCTATCCGCGCGAGGAGCCTCGCCTCACGTCGGTATCACGCCGCTGCGCCGGGCGGCCCGAGCCCCGACACGCCCGGTTTCGTGAGCGCACGGGCCGGGCGGTAGGGTCATCCCCGCACCGCTCAGCGGCGCACGCCTCCGTAGCTCAGGGGATAGAGCACTGGTTTCCGGTACCAGGTGCCGCAGGTTCGAATCCTGCCGGAGGCGCAGATCAAGACCCTGACCGTCACGGTCAGGGTCTTTCCCTTTGTCAACGACCGCCGCGGCGTGTCGCAGGTTCTTTTGCCGTTCCGGGTGACTCCAGCGCGATCAGACGCTACCTTTTCGTCACACGGTTCACACCATTCACATGCGCCCCTCGGCAGGGGAGCGCCCGAACGGAGGGGCGTGCGCATGGCGCAGCTCGGCAGATTCGTGCGGCGGGGTGCCGCACTCGGCATCGGCACACTCGTGGCGGCGGGTCTGCCGATCGTCGCGGTGCAAGCCGCTGACTCCCCCCTGCCGACGGATGCCGCCGTCGCCTTCCTCACGCCCGCCGTGGGCGACACCGTCCACGTCGGGCCGGTGACCTCGGCGGACATCGTGCTCGGCGCCGACCCCGCCGTGGTCAAGGTCCACCTGCGTGTGACGCCGAGCAGTGGCTCCGCGTGGGAGGCCGATCTCGTCCGCGCCACGAGCGGCGTCTTCGAGTCGCCGTGGACCACGACCGGTCTTCGCAGCGGCACGGCCCAGCTGGAGGCGACCCCCTACACGACCGACCCGACGTCGCAGCTCCTCGTCGCCGACGACCCGGTCACCGAGACCGTCAGTCTGTCCGCGGCGGGAACCTTCTCCGAGCCGTCGAAGACCGACGCCACGACGAAGGAGGCCCTGTGCGGCCCCTTCATCCGGCCGCGCCGCAAGGTCGCGAAGGGCACCTCGACCTGCGCCGCCGTACCGCTCGGCGTGTTCACCTCGAAGCTCGACGGCCACACCTACGCCCGGGTCACCGGCAAGACGTCGGGCACCGTCGCACCGACGGCCGATGCGCCCGCCTTCCCCACCACCACGGCTCCGGCCGCGACCAGGTACAGCCCGAAGAGCACGTTCGACGACGCGAGCGGCATCTTCCGCGTCCCGGTGGACCTGACCGGCAACCCGGGAGTCGCCGCCCGCCGCGCCGTCATCCGGGTCAGCGACGGCACCTCCTCGACATCGGTCCAGGCACCGCTCTACACCCAGGTCGTCACCCACGTGCGCTCCACGGCGACGCAGGTCACCGGAGGTGGCTACGCCATCCGCTCGACGCTCGCCGACCAGTACGGCCAGCCGGTCATCGGCGCCCCCACCCGCCTGATCGGCTACGCCAACGGATCGCGTACGCCGGTCAACCAGCTCGTCGCCACCGACGTCAACGGAGTGGCGACCTTCCCGGGCGTCGTGCCGGTGAACGGCTTCTACATCGCCGTCGCGGATGTCGACCTCAACGGCAAGAAGGCGGCCTCGGAGCCCAGCTTCGAGACCGTCCTCGGCAACGTCACCTATGCCGCTCCCGGGCGGCCGCTCTACCACAACAACACGCGCATCAAGGGCTCCAGCGGGACCGTCGGCGACACGCTCCGCGGCTCGATGGACGCCGCGGCGCGCCGCTACCAGTGGATCGACCAGGACGGGCATCTCGCCTTCGCCAACCTCGCCAGCCGGCGCGCCGGCGCCCGCCGCGTGACCCAGCCCGGGCAGCTGACCTGGATCAACGCGCACGGCGCGCCGTTCAACCCGAGGTGGCTCAAGAAGGGCCGCTTCGAGACCCGGGTGTGGTCGGGGCTGAAGAAGCGCCGCGGCCTGCGCAACGCCGACATGACGTTCCAACAGGACGCCGCCCGACACCTCTCCGTCGAGTGGGAGGTCAAGGACATCAACCCGTTCACCACCCCTGCCGCCCTCAACGCCGCCTTCGCCAGCCTCGCGTCGTCCGCCCAGCGCTACTACGGCGCGGCGTGGCAGACACGGGTCGAGATCAAGGTCCTCTCCAACCTCTCCGGTGGCCAGGCCTTCGCGCTCAAGATCCTCCAAGCGGCGCACGCCCACGGCTTCACGACCATGTACCTCGCGCGCGGCAGCGCGGTCGGGACCCAGATCCCGGCAGCGGCACACGCCTACATCGACCACGTCCGCGGCGCGCGCGACCTGCTCTACGCCTACGCGGTGCCGGCGTGGCAGAAGGAGCTGCCCGTGGCCAAGGACCCGGCGCTCAGCGCTCGCTGAGCAGCGCCTCCCTCGGAGAGGGACAGCACACCCTGCCCTTCCCCATACCTAGAACTCGTTCTAGGTACGTTCGGGTGCCCAGGTCACCCCCGAGAAGCCGCTCCGAGTCGTCGTCCGGTCGACCGGCACGGTGGGGCGGCACGCGATCCCTGGCGTCGACGCGCACCCGGACCTCGAGCTCGTCGGTGTCTGGACCTCGACAGAGGAGGTCAGCTCGATGACGGGCCGTACGGCGGCCCGCGGCTACCTCGCCCACGGCACCGCCACGGCGGCGCTCGCGCACCGGGCCCGGCTCGCCGCGACCGGCGTGCAGGAGCCCAACCTCGACCTGCGCCTGCCTGACCTGACCTGGGCCGACCGGGCTGACCGGGCTGATCCGGCCTAGCCGCTGGGCCCGCCGGACTCCGGGGCCCCGCTCTCGCCCTCCCCATAGGTGAAGAACGACATCTTGCCGTCGACCTCGAGGACGGCGTACTCGATCTGCGAGGTGTACTTGATGCCCTGCTCTCGCGCCGCGACCAGCAGGTCGGCGACCGAAAGCCGCTGCCGCGCCATCTTCGCCTCGAGCGGCTTGCCGTCGGCGAAGACGAGCTCGGGCCGCCCGCTGACGATGCCTCGGGCTCCCCGGAAGCGCCACTGCACCCACGAGATCCCGACGGTGAGGAGCGCGAACGTGCCGACGCCGAGCGCCGCGGCAGTCACCGAGTAGTCCTGCTGGGTCACCGCCTGCTGCACCAGGTCGCCCATCGTCACGTAGAGGATCAGCTCGAACGTGCTCAGCTCGCCGAGCGTGGACCGCCCGACGGCGCGGGTGATGACCCACAAGAAGATGAAGACGACGAGCGCCCGGATCACGATCTCCATGCCGACTCCTCTCAGGGCATCAGGAACGTACGGAAGTCGACCGACGCCACCCGCCGGCCCGCGTCCACGACGCTGAGCGTGCCGGAGCGGCCGATCTGGGACGCGGGCTGGACGTAGGCGTCGAACGAGACGGTCAGCGTGTCCCCCGGTGGCTTGTTGAAGGTGAGGTAGTAGTAGGAGCCGTCCCGGGTCTCGTCGGAGGGCTGAGGCTCGAAGCCCTGCGACTCGAAGATGTCGAAGTAGTCCCCGGAGACGGCCAGCGTGACGTCGCCGTCGAAGCCGCCCGCATGCGTGACGGTCACCTCCCACACGACGTCGAGCCCAGGTCGCGCGACGCCGGGGTGCTCGAGCGACACCGTCCAGCCGTCCTCGCTCGCCCGCGAGGTGGTGGTGTGCACGCCGAGCAGACCGAGCAGACCGGCCAGGACGAACAGGAGCAGCAGGGTCAGGAAGCCGCGGCGCAGCCAGACGGCGAGACGCCCCTCGTCGCTGGTCTCCAGCCCGTCGAGGGTGGACGCAGGGATCCTCACAGATGTGCCAGTGCGCTCTCCACGGCCCCGTGAAACGTCGGGAGGCGGAGTTCGTGGGGCCGTTGCGTCAGCCGCGGCACCTCGAGATCACGCCGTCCCGCTTCGCGTCCTGACCCATCTGGCGGGCCGTGGCGACGTAGGGCAGGACGACGCTCTGGCCGCTGATGTTGCCGATGCTGCCCTGCACGACGCAGTTGGTCACCTTGGCCGGGTCGATGTCGGCGAGCACGTGCCCGAGCCTGAAGAGCTGGACCGGCGACAGGTCGGTGTGGAGGTTCTTCATCACGGAGACCACGCCTCGGGCGAGGAAGCCCGGCCTGGCCCGGTTCTGCCGCACCTTCCGCTGGATCGCCTTCACCACGACCTGCTGGTGCCCGGACCGGTCGAAGTCACCCCGCAGGAGTGCGTGCCGGATGCGCGAGTAGGCCATGGCGTCGTACCCGCCGAGGTGCAGGCGCCCGGCCTTGAACCCCTTGGGCTTGAGCGGGTTGTCGGCGAAGAAGGACCGGTTGACGATGTCGACCCCGCCGATGCCGTTCACCAGGCTCTCGAACTTCGGGAACCTGGTGATGAAGACGTAGTCCGGCTGGATGCCGATGAGCCTGCCCACCGTCTGGCCGAACACCCTCGGGCCGCCGAAGTAGAGCGCCGAGTTGATCTTGTTCATGCCGTGGCCCGGGATGTCGACCCACGAGTCACGCGGGACGCCGAGGATGGCCGCCGCGCCGGTCCTCGTGTTGATGCCGACCATCTGGATGGCGTCACCCCGGCTGCGGGTCATGTCCTCGCCCGGGCGCGCGTCGGACCCCACGGCGAGCACCCAGATGACGTCGCGCCCGATGTCGATGCCCTTGGCGTGCTCGGTGGCCACGAGGACCATGTCGGGCGCCTGCGTGGTGTCGTCGGGAACGGCCAGCACGGTCAGGCCGAGTACGCCGGCCAGCGCGGCGGTCACCACCAGGCGGCGGCCGAGCAGCCGCCCGAGTGCGTGCTTGATCCTGCTCATGCCGGCGTCCTCGCGATCTCGTAGCCGAAGATCTTCCACCCGTTGCCGACCGGCGTGAGGTCGACGGTGCCGGCGACCTGCTGCGACCCGGTCAGGGTCCCGGTGGTGTCGAAGGCGAGGCGGACCGTGGCCGTCACGCCCACCGGCCGCTGGTCGAGTGACAGCACGTCGAGGCTGATCACCCGCTTGGTGGCCGTCGCCGTGTCGATGCGGCTGGAGATCGCAGCGTTGGACATCAGCGCCAGGTCACGGTGCGCCTTGGCCGCGGCGCCGGCGGTGAACCCGGCGAACGCGGCCGAGTAGTCGGTCCGCGGGAACCGGCCGAGGTAGGCACCGTCCAGCCAGCGGCCGACCACCGTGCCGACCGCCTGGGCGAGGGCGACCCGTCGGGCGCCGTCGAGCCGACCGGTGACCGTGGCGACCGTCGCCTCGGGGGCGGCCGGGGCGGTGGTCGCCGAGGGGCTGGCGGCGCTCGTCGACCGGCCGCCTGTGGGCTTGTCGTCGCTCCCGCCGCTGCACCCGGCGAGTGTGATCCCGCACACCAGAACGGCCGCGGCGACCCTTGCGGTGCCTCGTCTCATCGCTGTCCGATCTTCTGTTCGTGTGGTGTCCACGACACCTTGCATGAAAGAGGACCCCGACGCCTGCATTTGCTGGCATGGGGGTCTAGCCTTGACGTCCGGAACTCGTTCCCCAGCAGACAGCGCGCTCATTCCGGAAGAGGCGATCCAAGCCGTGCCGCAGCCTTCAGGCAACCCGACCACCAGTTCGACCGAGATCCCCGCCGAATTCGGCGCGAACGAGTGGCTCGTCGAGGAGATGTACGAGCAGTACCAGAAGGACCCGGGGAGCGTGGATCCCGTCTGGAAGAAGTTCTTCGAGGCCGGCAACGGTGCCCCGGTCACGCCTTCCTCGGGCAGCAACGGCAACACCAAGCAGGCCACGCCGGCCGGGCAGGCCCCCGCCGCTCCCGCAGACACGTCGTCTCCCGCCCCGGCCACCCAGGCCGCCCCGGCCACCCAGGCACCTCCGGCCACCCAGGCCGCTCCGGCCGCCGCCTCCCCCGCGCCCGCGCCGGTCGCGAAGCCGCGCCCCGACAACACCAAGGCCGCCGAGCCGGCCAAGGGCACCACCAACCCGGTCCCGAAGGAGTCGCCGAAGCCGGCCCCCGCGAAGGCCGGGGACCAGCCGACCTACACCGTGCTCCGCGGCGCGCCCATGCGTACCGCGCAGAACATGGACATCTCGCTGACGGTGCCGACCGCGACCTCGGTCCGCGACGTGCCCGTCAAGCTCCTGTGGGACAACCGCACGGTCATCAACAACCACCTCGCCCGCGCCCGCGGCGGCAAGGTGTCCTTCACCCACCTCATCGGCTACGCCCTGGTGCAGGCGGTCAAGGCCATGCCGGAGATGAACGTCGGCTACGACGTCATCGACGGCAAGCCGAACCTCATCACGCCGGCCCACATCAACCTCGGTCTCGCGATCGACGTCCCGAAGCCGGACGGCAGCCGGCAGCTGCTCGTCCCGAGCATCAAGGGCGCCGAGACGATGGACTTCGCCGCGTTCTGGGCCGCCTACGAGGACCTGGTCCGCAAGGCCCGCGACAACAAGCTCACGGTCGACGACTTCCAGGGCACCTCGATCAGCCTCACCAACCCGGGCGGCATCGGGACGGTCCACTCGGTCCCGCGGCTGATGAAGGGCCAGGGTGCCATCATCGGCGTCGGCGCGATGGAGTACCCGGCCGAGTGGCAGGGCGCCAGCGCCGACGCCGTGGCCAAGAACGCCATCAGCAAGGTGATGACGCTGACGTCGACGTACGACCACCGCGTCATCCAGGGTGCCCAGTCGGGTGAGTTCCTCAAGAAGATGCACGAGCTGCTGCTCGGCAAGGGCGGCTTCTACGACGACATCTTCCGGTCGCTGCGGATCCCCTACACCCCGATCCGGTGGAACGTCGACGTCGCGACCAGCCACGACGACCAGATCAGCAAGCAGGCCCGCGTCCTCGAGCTGATCCACGCGTTCCGGGTGCGCGGCCACATGATGGCCGACACCGACCCGCTCGAGTACAAGCAGCGCAGCCACCCCGACCTCGAGGTCGAGAACCACGGCCTCACCCTGTGGGACCTCGAGCGCGAGTTCCCGACCGGCTCCTTCGGTCGCGAGGACCGGCCGTTCATGAAGCTGCGCGACATCCTCGGGATCCTGCGCGACTCCTACGTCCGCACCACGGGCATCGAGTACATGCACATCCAGGACCCCGAGCAGCGCCGGTGGATCCAGGAGCGCGTCGAGCGTCCGCACGAGAAGACCCCGCGCGAGGAGCAGCTGCGCATCCTGCTGAAGCTCAACGAGGCGGAGGCCTTCGAGACCTTCCTGCAGACGAAGTTCGTCGGCCAGAAGCGGTTCTCCCTCGAGGGCGGCGAGACCACCATCCCGGTCGTCGACGAGATCTGCGAGGCGGCCGCCGAGGCCGGGCTCGACGAGGTCGCCATCGGCATGGCGCACCGCGGCCGGCTCAACATGCTCGCCAACATCGTGGGCAAGTCCTACAACCAGATCTTCCGCGAGTTCGAGGGCAACATCGACCCGCGCACGGTCCAGGGCTCCGGCGACGTGAAGTACCACCTCGGTGCCGAGGGCGAGTTCGTCGCCGGCTCGGGCGACACCATCAAGGTGTCGATCGCCGCGAACCCGTCGCACCTCGAGACCGTCGACCCGGTCCTGGAGGGCATCGCCCGCGCCAAGCAGGACGTGCTCAACCAGGGTGAGGCGTTCCCGGTCCTGCCGCTCCTGGTGCACGGCGACGCCGCGTTCGCCGGCCAGGGCGTGGTCGCCGAGACGCTCAACCTCTCGCAGCTGCGTGGCTACCGCACCGGCGGCACCGTGCACGTGGTCATCAACAACCAGGTCGGCTTCACCACCTCCCCCGGCTCGTCGCGCTCCTCGCTCTACGCGACCGACGTCGCCCGGATGGTGCAGGCGCCGATCTTCCACGTCAACGGCGACGACCCCGAGGCCTGCGTCCGGGTGGCCCGGCTGGCGTTCGAGTACCGCCAGGCGTTCCACAAGGACGTCGTCATCGACCTCGTCTGCTACCGCCGCCGCGGTCACAACGAGGGCGACGACCCGTCGTTCACGCAGCCGCTCATGTACGACCTCATCGAGCAGAAGCGGTCGGTCCGCAAGCTCTACACCGAGTCCCTCATCGGTCGTGGCGACATCACGATCGAGGAGGCCGAAGAGGTCCTGCGCGACTACCAGAACCAGCTCGAGCGCGTCTTCACGGAGGTCCGCGAGGCCGACAAGGCCCCCGAGGCCTGGACGACCGTCCCGGACTACCCGGACAAGCCGGCCGCCGAGACCCAGACGGCGGTGACACCCGAGGTCCTCAAGCGGATCGCCGACGCCTACGTCACCCCGCCGGAGGGCTTCACCGTCCACCCGAAGGTGATGCCGCAGCTGCAGCGCCGCGCGACCTCGATGACCGACGGCAACATCGACTGGGGCACCGGCGAGCTGATCGCCTTCGGCTCCCTGCTGATGGAGGGCCGCCCCGTCCGCCTGGCCGGCCAGGACTCGCGCCGCGGCACGTTCGCGTCCCGCTTCGCGACGATCATCGACCGGGTCAACGCCGACGAGTGGACGCCGCTGGCCAACCTCACCGAGGACCAGGCCAAGTTCTACGTCTACGACTCGCTGCTCAGCGAGTACGCCGCCCTCGGCTTCGAGTACGGCTACTCGGTCGCCCGCCCGGAGGCGCTGGTGCTCTGGGAGGCGCAGTTCGGCGACTTCGTCAACGGCGCCCAGACGGTCATCGACGAGTACATCTCGTCCGGCAAGACCAAGTGGGGCCAGGACTCCGGCGTCGTGCTGCTCCTGCCGCACGGCTACGAGGGACAGGGCGCCGACCACTCCTCGGCCCGGATCGAGCGGTTCCTCATCCTCGCCGCCGACGAGGCGTTCGTGGTCGCCCAGCCGTCCACCCCGGCGTCGTACTTCCACCTGCTCCGGCGGCACGCCCTCGGCGAGTTCCACCGGCCGCTCATCGTCTTCACCCCGAAGTCGATGCTGCGCCGCAAGGAGGCCGCGTCGCAGCCCGGTGACTTCACCACCGGCTCGTTCCAGACGGTCATCGGGGACACCGCGGCCGACCCGGCGAAGGTCGAGACGCTGCTCCTCTGCTCCGGCCGCGTCACCTGGGACCTCATGGTGGAGCGCGGCAAGCGCGAGAACGGCGAGGCGTTCGCCGTCGCCCGCGTCGAGCAGCTCTACCCGTGGCCGGTCGAGGAGCTCAAGGCGGAGATCGCGAAGTACCCGAACCTCAAGCGGGTCCGCTGGGTCCAGGACGAGCCGTCCAACCAGGGACCGTGGCCGTCGTACGCGCTCAACGTGCTGCCGCACCTCGGCATCGCCGTCGAGCCGGTGACCCGCGCGGCGTCGAGCACGACCGCTGTCGGCACCGTCAAGCGCCACCTCGCCGAGCAGTCGGTGCTCATGGACCAGGCCTTCGCCTGATCGCCTGAGTCCGTCTCTCGGACGTGGAACGAGGGGCCGGTCGACGACCGGCCCCTCGTTCGCATTTGGGAGGATGCCTCCATGTACTTCACCGACCGCGGCATCGAGGAGCTGGAGAGGCGCCGAGGCGACGAGGAGGTCACCCTCGCGTGGCTCGCGGAGCAGCTCCAGACGTTCGTCGACGTCCACCCCGAGTTCGAGACCGCCGTCGAGCGGTTCGCGACCTGGCTCGCCCGGCTCGACGACCCCGAGGACTGAGCGCGCCGGTGTCCGGCCGCTGACCCGGATCAGCGCGGGCTGACCTGCACCTCGGGGATCGTCGCGTCCGCCGGCAGGTCGATCACCGACACGAGCGCGTCGACGACGGTCTCCGGCCGGATCCAGTGGGACTCGTCGTAGTCCTTGCCCTCTTGGCGGTGGACCTTTTCCTGCATCGGCGTCGCCGTGCGCCCCGGGAAGACGCTGGTCACCCGCACGCCGTGGTCGCGCTCCTCGAGCCGGAGCGCGTCGGCGAGGGCTCGCAGCCCGAACTTCGAGGCCGCGTACGCCGCCCAGCCGGGGTTGGCCCGCAGACCGGAGCCCGAGTTGACGAAGATCGCGGTGCCGCGGGCGGCCCGCAGGGCGGGGAGCGCCGCCCGGGTGAGGAGCGCGGGAGCCACCAGGTTGACCGCCAGCTGGTCGGTCCATGCCGCTTCGTCGAGCTCGGCGACCGCGCCGAGCTCGACGACACCGGCGGCGTGCACGAGCGAGTCGAGCCGGTCGGGGAGGTCGAGCCCGGCGATCGCCGTACTGTCCGCGAGATCGGCGACGATGAGCCGGGCGTCCGGGAACTCCTCGGTGACCTTGGCGGGATCGCGGACGACAAGCCACAGCTCGTCGCCCCGACGGCTGAGCCGACGGGCGAGCTCGCGGCCGATGCCGGAGCCGGCACCGGTGAGCAGGTGCCTTCGCCGGACCGAGCCCGTCGGGGTCATCGGGTGAGCACGATCTTGCCGAACAGGTCGCCCTTCGCCATCGCCTCGAAGCCGGCGCGCGCGTCGGTCATCGGCAGCACCCGGTCGACCAGCGGCCGGGTGCCGGTCGCGTCGAGCAGCTGGACCAGCGACGCCAGCTCCGCCTTGGTGCCCATGGTCGAGCCGACGACCCGGAGCTGCAGGAAGAAGATGTGGGTGAGCATCGTGTCGTCGGGGTTCGGGCCGGAGGTGGCGCCGGAGATGACGATCACGCCGCCCGGGCGCAGCGACCGGATCGTGTGCGCCCAGGTCGCGGCGCCGACGGTCTCCATGACCGCGTCGACCTTGACCGGCAGCCGCTCGCCGCTGGCGAAGACGTCGTGGGCGCCGATCTCGAGCGCCCGCTTGCGCTTGGTCTCGTCGCGGCTGGTGGCGTAGACCCGCAGACCGCCGGCCCTGGCCAGCGTGATGAGCGCGGTCGCGACGCCGCCGCCCGCGCCCTGCACGAGGACGCTGTCGCCGGCCTTGAGGTTCCCCTGCGTGAACAGCATGCGGTAGGCCGTCAGCCAGGCCGTCGGAAGGCACGCGGCCTCCTCGAACGAGAGCCCCGCGGGCTTGGGGACGAGATTGCGGCGCGGCACGACGACCTTGTCCGCGAACGTCCCCTGATGCCGCTCGGACAGCAGCGAGCGCTTCGGGTCGATCGTCTCGTCGCCCGTCCAGTCGGGCGAGCTGATCACCGAGTGGACCACGACCTCGTTGCCGTCCTCGTCCAGGCCGGCCGCGTCGCAGCCGAGGATCATCGGCAGGGCGTCCTCCTTGAGCCCCTGGCCCATGAGCGACCACAGGTCGTGGTGGTTGAGGCTGGCGGCCTTGACGCTCACCGTGGCCCAGTCCTGCCCCGAGGTCGTCGAGGGGTCGGGCGCCACGGGGTCGGGGCGCTCACCGACCACCAGGCCGCTCAGCGGGTCGTCACGGGAGATGGACTGCGCGTAGACGGCGAACATGTGTCCCAACCTAGCGAGAGGGCGAACCGGTCAGGCGCGCGCGACACCGTCCTCGCGGGCGGCCTCGGCGACGGCGGCGGCGACGGCCGGACCGACGCGCGGGTCGAACGGCGAGGGGATGACCATGTCCTCGGCGAGCTCGTCGCCGACCAGGCCGGCGAGCGCCTCGGCGGCGGCCAGCTTCATGCCCTCGGTGATGGCGGTGGCGCGCGCGTCGAAGGCACCGCGGAAGATGCCCGGGAAGGCCAGGACGTTGTTGATCTGGTTGGGGAAGTCCGACCGCCCGGTCGCGACGACCCGGGCGTAACGCCGCGCCACGTCCGGATGGACCTCCGGATCGGGGTTGGCCATCGCGAAGACGATCGAGTCGACCGCCATCGTGGCCACCGCCTCCTCGGGCACCGTGCCGCCCGAGACGCCGATGTAGACGTCGGCGCCGACGAGCGCCTCCTCCAGGGTCCCGGACCGGCCGTGCCGGTCCGCCGTGAGCTCGGCGAGGGCTCGCTTGACGGGCGTCAGGTCGGCGCGGTCGGAGCTCACGACGCCCTTCCGGTCGGTGACGCAGACGTCCTTGACGCCGGCCTCGACGAGGATCTTCGCGATCGCCACGCCGGCGGCGCCGGCTCCGGAGATCACGACCCGCGTCGACTCGACCGTGCGTCCGGTGAGCCGCAGCGCGTTGCGCAGGGCGGCGAGGGTGACGACGGCTGTGCCGTGCTGGTCGTCGTGGAAGACCGGGATGTCCAGGCGCTCCTTGAGCCGGTCCTCGATCTCGAAACAGCGCGGCGCCGAGATGTCCTCGAGGTTGATGCCGCCGAAGCTAGGCGCCATCCGGACCACCGTCTCGACGATCTCGTCGACGTCGGTCGTGTCGAGGCAGATCGGGATGCCGTCGACGCCGCCGAACTGCTTGAACAGCACGGCCTTGCCCTCCATCACCGGCATCGCGGCGGACGGGCCGATGTCACCGAGCCCGAGGACCGCCGTGCCGTCCGTGACGACGGCGACCGTGTTCGGCACCCACGTGTAGCGCTGGGCCAGGGACGGATCCTCGGCGATCGCCGAGCAGACCCGGGCGACGCCGGGCGTGTAGGCCATCGAGAGCTCGGCCGTGCCGGTCAGCGGGACCGAGAGCGCGACCTGCATCTTGCCCCCGCGGTGGAGGTCGAAGACCGGGTCGCCGGCGTACGGGTGGGCGAAGTCGTTCATGGGAGGAGTGCTTTCTGACGCGGCCAGGGACGAGAGTGACCTGTGAGCTGGTGGCCGCCCGGGGTGTCAGGCGAGGTCGACGCGAGGGTGATCGCGGACGTGTCGGGATGTTGGCCCGGTTCGTCGAGTCTCGCACAGCCACCGGTCAGCCCGACCGGATCGTCCCTATGGGATGGCTCACAGCACCCGCGGGCGCGGCCACCACCTGGCGAGTACGACGCCCAGCACGTCGGCCTCGGCGATGACCCCGCGGTGCCGCGAGTCGACGCCCACGTCGGGGTCGTCGCTGAGCAGCCACCAGCCGGGCGTGCCGGCGGGCGTCGTACGCCTCTCGGCGGCCCGCTTGACCGCCACCGTCCCGTCGGGGAGACGGGCGACGACGACGTCGCCGGGTCGGGGTGGGCGGCGGTAGGAGACCAGCAGCCGATCGCCCGCAGCGAGGGTCGGACGCATGGACGCACCGCGGACCCGAGCGAGGCCCAGCGGGGCCTCTGACCAGGAAGTGGGTACCCGTGGAGAGCGGCGCGACACGCGGAGTAGTGTCGCAGCCGACGCTTCCGTTCCACGACGAGAGGACCCGCATGTTCGCGCGACTGTTCGCACCGACGCTCGAGGTCTCGGCACACTGCGACCTGCCCTGCGGTGTCTACGACCCCGCCCAGGCCCGCATCGAGGCCGAGTCGATCAAGGCCATCATCGCGAAGGCCAACGACAGCTCCGACCCTGACTTCCGCACCCGCGCGGTGATCATCAAGGAGCAGCGCTCGGAGCTCGTGAAGCACCACCTGTGGGTGCTCTGGACCGACTACTTCAAGCCGCCGCACTTCGAGAAGTACCCGCAGCTGCACACCCTCTTCAACGAGGCCACCAAGCTCGCGGGAGCGTCCGGCACCAAGGGCACCCTCGACGGCGCTGTCGCCGACCAGCTCCTGGCGAAGATCGACGAGATCGCCGAGATCTTCTGGGAGACCAAGAAGGCCTGAGCTCTGGCACTCGCCGAGTTTGTCGGGGCCGGCTCCGGGGTAGGAACCCTGGAACCGGCCCCGTCGCCTGTGAGGAGGGCAATCATCGCCAGCGACACGACCGCCGACGTCGAGCTCCGGCTCCCGACCGACGGCGCGTTCATCTCCGTGCTGCGCACGGCCACCGCGGGACTCGCCGCTCGGCTCGACTTCACGCTCGACGACCTCGAGGACGTCCGGATGGCCGTCGGCGAGGCGGCCGCGCTCGTGCTCGAGGCGGCCGACCCGGGCGCGGACCTGACGACCCGCTTCTGGCTGCGCCCGCACGAGCTCACGATCACCGTCGCCACCCCCGCCCGCGCCGCGACGGCGCCGGCGGCCGACAGCTTCGCGTGGACCGTCCTCACGACCCTCGCACGGGAGGCGACGGTCAGGGCCGAGCCGGGCATCTTCGAGATCACCCTCCTGGCCGGATCGTCCATCGGCCGCACCGAGCCGCACCTCGGAGCCGGCCGCTGACATGATCGACGCGTCGACTCCGGACGAGCAGGCCGGGGAGGGGTACGACGGGGTCAAGCGCCGCAGCGCGGCGCTCTTCGCCGTGCTGGCCGATGAACAGGCCGGCACGCCGGCCCACTCCTCCGCACGGGACGAGCTGGTCGCGCTGCACCAGCCGCTGGTCGAGCACTGCGCTCGGCGGTTCCGCAACCGCGGCGAGCCCTACGAGGACCTGCTCCAGGTCGGGGCGATCGGCCTGCTCAAGGCCATCGACCGCTTCGACGCCGACCGCGGCGTCGAGTTCTCGACCTACGCCACCCCGACGATCCTCGGGGAGATCAAGCGCCACTTCCGCGACAAGGGCTGGGCGATCCGGGTGCCCCGGCGCCTGCAGGAGCTCCGGATGCAGATCGCCGCCGCGAGCGCCGACCTCACCCAGACCCTGGGTCGCTCCCCCACCGCCCCCGAGCTCGCCGCCGCGATGGAGTGCAGCGTCGAGGAGATCGTCGAGGGCCTGGAGTCGGGGAACGCCTACGCGACCCTCTCCCTCGACGCCGGCGACGACGCCGAGGACGGCGCGGCGACGATCCTCGACGGCATCGGGATCGACGACGTCAACCTCGCCCACATCGACCTGCGGGAGTCGATCAAGCCGCTGCTCGAGGAGCTCGGCCACCGGGAGAAGCGGATCCTGCTGCTCCGGTTCTTCCGCAACATGACCCAGTCGCAGATCGCTGACGAGATCGGCGTCTCGCAGATGCACGTCTCGCGGCTGCTCAGCCGCACCCTCGCCCAGCTGCGGGAGGGTCTCGCCGAGGAGTAGGCCGACTCAGTCGTCCTCGTCGTGCGGTTCCAGGGCGGCGAGGCTCGCCGGGGCGAACAGCGCGGCGAGGATCGCGGCGGCGAACACCCCCAGCGGTACGGCGACCGCCGGGGTGTCGCGCCAGTTCCAGGCCAGGCCGAGCTGGATGAGCTGGGCGAGCACGACGGGGCTGCGGGCCCACGAGACCAGGCGGAGCAGCCCGTAGGCGCACAGCAGCAGCGCGCCGGCGTACACGAGGAAGAAGACGGCGGTCGTCACGCCCATCGTCAGCCGGCCGACGCTCAGGCTCGACAGCTCGAGCACCGCGAGCACGATGAGGGCGAGCGCCTCGAGCGCGACGAGCGCGACCGCCACCGAGAGGGTCGCGGGCCGGGAGGTGTGGCGTGCGGCACTGCTGGTCACCGGTGCAGCCTACGAGGGGGCTTGCCCACCCGGCAGACCGCCTCGGCGCGCCGAGGGCAGGCGGTGATCCAACACACCAAGATTCACCCTTGTTTAACGTGCCAAATCTGGGAAAACTAGACCGGTGCGCTCGTGAAGGCGTTCACACTCGCCCCGAGCCTTGCGGAACCGACGATCCGGAGCCGCGCCCCCCGACATTCGAAGGAAAGAGGGATCCCCCAGCCATGGATTGGCGCCATCGTTCGGCGTGCCTCGACGAGGACCCGGAACTCTTCTTCCCCATCGGGAACACCGGTCCGGCGATCCTCCAGATCGAGGAGGCCAAGGCCGTGTGCCGTCGGTGCGAGGTCCGCGAGCAGTGCCTGCAGTGGGCGCTCGAAGCGGGTCAGGACCACGGCGTCTGGGGTGGGCTGAGCGAGGACGAGCGGCGTGCGCTCAAGCGGCGCAACGCCCGTGCCCGCGTCCGCACCAACGTCTGAGGTGGTCATCGCCCCAGCGGCACGCTGATCTCGGCACGCGCGCCGGTGCCCCCGGGTCGGTTCTCCAGGCTCAGCCTGCCCCCCAGCTCCGACTCCACCAGCGTCCCCACGATCGACAGCCCCAGGTTCGTCGACGTGGACAGGTCGAACCCGTCCGGCAGTCCGCGACCGTCGTCGTCCACCGTCACGGTCAACAGATCGGTGCTGCGGTGCACCCGGACGACGATCTCGCCCGGCTCGGCCGAGTCGGGCGACCGGACCTCCGGGTAGCCGTGCTCGACGGCGTTCTGCAGCAGCTCCGTGAGCGCCATCGCCAGCGGCGTGGCCACCTCGGACGCGAGCCCGCCGAAGCTGCCGTCGCGCCGGACCCGCACCGTCGCGCCGATGCCGCCGACCTCGCCGAGCGCGGAGCCCACCCGGTCGGCGATGTCGTCGAACTCGACGACCTCCTCGACCGCCTGGCTGAGCGTCTCGTGCACGATCGCGATCGACCCCACGCGACGGACCGCCTCCTCGAGGGCTCCCTTCGCCTCGGCGGAGTCGATCCGGCGCGCCTGCATCCGCAGGAGCGCGGCGACCGTCTGCAGGTTGTTCTTCACCCGGTGGTGGATCTCCCGGATGGTGGCGTCCTTGGTGACCAGCTCGCGGTCGCGGCGACGCAGGTCGGTGACGTCGCGGACCAGGACGAGGGCGCCGATGTGCTCCCCGTCCGGTCGCAGCGGGATGGCTCGCACGATGAGCGAGACGAGCTCGGTGCCGATCTCGGTGTCGCGGTGGGCGCGGCCGCCGAGGACGGCGCTCAGGGTCTCCTCGTCGGGACGGTTGCGCGGCGGCACCAGCTCGCGGGTGACGTCGGCGAGCGCGAGGCCGGCCAGGTCGCCCGAGAGGCCGAGCCGGCGGAAGGCGGAGAGCGCGTTCGGGCTGGCGTACTCCACGAGGCCATCGGCGTCGACGCGCGCCGCGCCGTCCCCGACCCGCGGCGTGTCCGCGTGGTCGCTGCGCTGCCCCGACGACGGGAAGTAGCCGTTCGCGATCATCTGCGTGAGGTCGGCGGCGGTCTGTAGGTAGGTCAGCTCGAGGCGGGACGGGGTCCGCACGCCGAGCAGGTTGGTGTTGCGCGCGATCACGGCGATGACGCGCCCGACCCGGCGCACGGGGATGACCTCGACCCGCACCGGGACGTTGTCACGCCACTCCGGATCGCCCTCGCGGACCAGCCGACCCTGGGAGTAGGCGATGTCGAGCAGGGGACGGCGGCCGACCGGGACGAAGGTGCCGAGCACGTCGTCGACGTACGCCGTCGGGCCGGTCGTCGGGCGCATCTGGCCGCCCGCCCAGAACCCCTGCCCGTCGCGGTCCGGGAGCCAGAGCACGAGGTCGGCGAAGGAGAGGTCGGCGACGATCTGCCAGTCGGCCATGAGCAGCTGCAGCCAGGCGACATCGGCCTCGTCGAGGTCGGTGTGGCTGCGCACCAGCTCACTCAAGGTCGGCACGGCGTCAGCGTATTCGGCACGATGTGGGGGCAGCCGGAGGGGTCTGACAGGATGGACGCATGGCGGCGATTTCGGGGTCGGGGTCGTACTGGGAGAGCGTGCGGGCAACCGGTCTCGCCGTTCCCTCCGACCGTCCCCTTGGCGATCTGACCGCCGATCTGACCCGGATGCTGGGCGATCCGGACCCCGAGATCCGCGAGGGAGTCGCAGTCCCGACCCTCGTCACCTGGATCCAGCGGGGCGTCTACGACGACCTCCTGCCCGGCCTCGGTGACGGCATGGCCGCGGGTCTGCGTGTCGGGCTGGCCGAGCCCGGGACCGACGCCGTCTTCCGTCGCAGCTGGTCCTCCGTCGTGCTCGCGGCCTGCGTGGAGCGCGACAACGGGCGCCCGCTCGTGCCTGGCGGCAAGGTGCTCGAGTGGGGTGACCGGTTGGCCACCTGGCTCCTGCGCGAGCGCGACCTGCGCGGGTTCGTGGTCGGCCGCGGCTGGGCGCGGGCGGTGGCCCACGGGGCCGACGCGCTCGCCGTGCTCGCCCGCTCGCCGCACGTCAGCCGGCCCGAGCTGACGGTCGTGCTCGACGTGGTCGCCGACCGTGTGCTGGCTCGCACGGACGTCGTCTTCGGCCTCGACGAGGCCGATCGGCTCGCGGGCACCACCATGTCGGTCCTGCGGCGCAACGTGCTGCCCCTGAGCGTGCTCGAGCCGTGGGTGGCACGGGTGGCCGCCAACGCGACGCTGCCGGTCGAGGGTGCCGACCGGACCGCCGTGGCGGTGGCCGGCAACGCGCAGTCCTTCCTGCGGTCCGTGCACCTGCAGCTGGCACTCGGTCACCAGCAGCCCGAGGTACGCGCCGACCTCCTCCTCGTGGTCATCGACGCGCTGCGCCAGAGCAACCGCGACCTCTGACCCGGCCGCAGAGACAGAAGACCCCGCACCGGTGATCCGGTACGGGGTCCTGCTGCGCTGTGAAAGCTCAGTGAGCGGCGCTCAGCTGTTGGGGCGCTTGCCGTGGTTCGCGCCCTTCTTGCGGCGCGCGCGGCGCTTGCGGCCGGTCTTGCCCATGGTGTCCTCCTGAATCCTGTGCCCGTTCCCGGGGCGTCCTGCGGGTGCTGCCCGCGACACGGGCCGAAGGACAGTCTCTCAAACCGTCCCCGTTGCTGTGAAATCAGCCCTCGGTGGTGGTGATCTCCACGCGGACCTGCTGGAGCCGGAGCATGACCTTGTCGCGCAGCTCGCTCGGGGCGTGCTCGGCGCACGAGCGGGCCACGACGGCCTTCATGGTGCGCTGCAGGTCGTACTTCTCGAGGCACGGGTTGCACGAGTCCAGGTGCTTGCGCACCGCTGTGCAGTCGGCCTCGGCCAGCTCGTTGTCGATGAAGAACACGATCTGCTCGAAGAAGTCGGCGCACTCGGCTGCCGAGGGGTCCTGCCGGTCGTTCATTTCTTGTCCTCGCTCGCCGTGCCTGCGGGCAGCAGGTCGTTCTCGCGCACGTAGTCGGAGAGCAGGTCGCGCAGCTGACGGCGACCGCGGTGCAGTCGCGACATCACGGTCCCGATGGGAGTGTCCATGATCTCGGCGATCTCCTTGTAGGCGAAGCCCTCGACATCGGCGAGGTAGACCGCGAGCCGGAACTCCTCCGGCAGCCGCTGCAGCGCCTCCTTGACCTGGCTGTCGGGCAGGTGCTCGAGCGCCTCGGTCTCCGCCGACCGGAGTCCGGTCGAGCTGTGCGCCTCCGCCCGCGCGAGCTGCCAGTCCTCGACGTCCTCGGACATCGACTGCTGCGGCTCACGCTGCTTCTTGCGGTAGCTGTTGATGAAGGTGTTGGTCAGGATCCGGTAGAGCCACGCCTTGAGGTTGGTGCCCGGCCGGAACTGGTGGAAGGAGGAGTACGCCTTGGCGAACGTCTCCTGGACCAGGTCCTCCGCGTCCGCGGGGTTCCGGGTCATCCGCATCGCTGCCGAGTAGAGCTGGTCGAGATAGGGCAGCGCGTCCCGCTCGAACCGGCTCGTGCGGTCCGCCTCGGACTCGGTGGAGACGTCCACCGGCGCAGAGGGGTCGACGGCACCGCCGAGGTCGCTGAAGTCAGAGTCACTCATCGTGGCCCAGCCTACGCGGTGAGACAGCGGCACACGCGTGGCCACTGGGCGCTCGAGCAGGAGGGTCATGTGGAGGGAACGCGACCGCGGCCCTGACCATTCCCGTCCGGGTCGGCGGGACCGACGACCTCGCGCACCAACCACTCCAGCGTCGACTCGACGAGCACCGCCAGCGCGTCCTCCTGGCTGATCGGGTTGCGCTTGCCGACCTTCAGGGAGTGGTCGGCGCCGGGGATGACGGCCACGTCGACGCCGGTCAGCTCCGGGAACTCGTCGGGACGCCCGAACTGGTCCTTCTCCCCCTGCACGACGAGGGTCGGCACCCGGACGTTCCGCAGCTCGTCGGCGCGCGAGGTCTCGGGCTTGCCCGGCGGGTGCAGCGGGAAGGCGATCGCCAGGCAGCCGGCGGCACCCAGCGAGCGCGCGGTCCGCGCCGCCGATCGCGCTCCCGCGGACCGCCCGCCCACGACGAGCGGGGTCCGCACCCGCATCCAGTTGGCCGCGAGCGTGAGCGCGGCGTCGAGGGTGTGCGGCGGGGTCGCGATCCGGCGTCCGGCCAACCGCCACGGCTGCTCGAACCTGACCACGGTGATGCCCTGCGGGGGCAGCGCCTTGTCGAGCGCCTCGAGGTCAGCGGTGTCGATCCCGTTGCCGGCGCCGTGGCTGAGCAGCACGGTCGCCACGGGGCGGCGGGCCCGGCGGGTCACGAGCAGACCCTCGCCGTACGGCGTCTCGATGCGCGTCCTGCTACCCATCCGTCCCCCGCGGGTCAGGGACCTCCGCGGGCACCCCTTCGGCGGGAAGGGGCTCGACCAGCTCGGGACCGTTGTTGTCGGCACTGTTGACCTGGGTGGAGACCGGGTAGGCCTCGAGCCGGCCGGGCGCCGCCGGGACGAGCAGGTCGAGGCTGGCCCCGCTGGTCGGGTCGAGCCACTCGGCCCAGCGCTCGCGCTCGACCATCAGCGGCATCCGGTCGTGGATGCGGCCGAGGTCGTCGGGTGCGTCGGTGGTGATGACCGTGCACGACCACAGGAACGGGTGCGGGTCGTCGTCTGCCTTCGAGGGGTCGCGCCAGATCTCGTAGAGGCCCGCCATCGCGAGCACGCCGCCGTCGCGGGGGCGGATGAAGAACGGCTGCTTCAGCGGCTTCCCCGACCTCGTCTTCTGCTGGGTGGGGTACCACTCGTAGTAGCCATCGGCCGGCAGCAGGCAGCGCCGGGACGCGAACGCCTTGCGGTACGCCGGCTTCTCGGCCACCGACTCCATCCGGGCGTTGATCATCCGGTTGCCGATGGAGCGGTCCTTGGCCCACGACGGCACCAGACCCCAGCGCAGCGCCCGCAGCTGGCGCTCCTGCGGCCGGTCCTCCCGGGGCGGCCGCTCGAGGACCGCGTAGACCTCCTTCGTCGGCGCGACGTTCCAGTCGGCGGGAAGGAGCTCGTCCACGCGCAGCTCGTCGACGCCGAACTCGTCGGCCAGCTCACCGGCGGCCCGGCTGGAGGCGTAGCGACCACACACGGCGCCAGCCTAGAGGGATCGGCCAGTCCCCCGCGCCAGCTCGTCGAGCAGGTGGGCCGCCGAGTCGTCCGTGCGGGGCAGCCGCTCGATCCACACCCGCTCCGCGTGCGGCTCGACCATCCGCCGCAGCAGCGAGACCCGCGGCGCCAGCGCGGCGTCGCGGGCGGCGACGACCACGACCCGCGCCGGGCCGACCCGACCGATCGGCTCGGGCCCGTCGAAGACGGTCCGGGCGGCGCGGCCGAGGAGCGTCAGCCGGCGCGACGACGCCAGCGGGTCGAGCCCGGCCGGCGCGCCCGCCTGGGTGACGACGAGCGCGTGCCGACGGTCGTCGCCGCGGCCGCCCCGGTAGAGGTCGGCGACCCGCTCGCGCAGGTGGGCCAGGCTCGAGAGCCCGGTGAGCGGGTCGGAGCAGGACACGCCGTGCAGATAGGCCAGGGTCGCCTCGCCCCAGGCGACGGACAGGGCCCTGACCTCGTCGTAGGTCGGGTCGCGATCACGGACGAGCCGGGTGGTCGACCGGAGCTCCTCGATGCTCTCGTCCAGCGGCACCCCCAGGTCCGCCAGGTCGCGGCCGGCCACCCAGCACGCCTCCAGGATCGAAGGGCCGCCCGCGGCGAGAGCCACCCCCGCTGCCTCGAAGCGAGGCGGCAGCGCCGCCGACAGCTCCTCGGTCAGCCCCTCGACCGGCACCCGAGCGTCGCCCGACCAACGGGCGCGTCGCACCGAGAACCGTGCCACAGGTCGACTCCTTCGATCCCTTCCGACGACGGGCTCCTCGTTCCCGTCGTACGGCGGATGAGACGGGCGACGTCCCCGGTCGTGACGCCGCTTCACACAGGAAATCCGGGATCGGGGAAATTTCCTGCTTCTCGAGGCGTCAGCCTCGGCGGATCGTGCGTCAATGGCAGTGTGAGCGAGCAGCGTCCGGTCGCCCTGGCACCGGTGGAGGAGCCCGGCGACGCCGAGCTCATCTCGGCGGTCCGCGCCGGCGACGCCGACGCGTACGGCCTGCTCTTCGAGCGCCACGTCGGGGCGGCCCGGCGCCTGGCGCGGCAGCTCGTCTCCGCGGGCGACGTGGACGACCTGGTCTCGGAGGCGTTCGCCAAGGTCCTGTCGGTGCTGCAGCGCGGCGGCGGCCCCGACCTCGCGTTCCGTGCCTACCTCCTGACGTCGGTGCGCCGGCTGCACGTCGACAAGATCAGGTCAGGTCGCCGCCTCTCCCCGGTGGACGACCTGACGCCGTACGACCCCGGGGTGCCGTTCGAGGACACCGCCGTCTCGGGCTTCGAGAACGCGACCGCGGCCAGGGCGTTCGCCTCGTTGCCGGAGCGCTGGCAGCAGGTGCTGTGGCACACCGAGGTCGAGCGGCAGAAGCCCGCGGAGGTCGCGCAGCTGCTCGGGATGACGCCCAACTCGGTGTCGGCGCTCGCCTATCGCGCCCGCGAGGGGCTGCGGCAGGCGTTCATCACGATGCACGCGCAGGACGTCGTCGACGAGAAGTGCGCGGCGACGCGCGCGAACCTCGGGGCCTACCTGCGCGGCGGGCTCTCACGGCGCGACTCGGCCAAGGTCGAGGCCCACCTGCGCGAGTGCCGCCCGTGCGCCGCGATCTACCTCGAGCTCGCCGAGGTCAACGCCGATCTGGGCGCGGTGCTCGCACCGGTCCTGCTCGGCAGCGCCGGCGCCGGCTACCTCGCCGCCTCGCAGGCGGCGGCAGCGGCGGCGGCCAAGGGCGGCGCACTGCTCGCGCTCGACCGTGGCAAGGACTGGGTCGCGCACAACCCGGCCGGCCGAGCCACCGGTGGCGTGGCCGCCGCGGCGGTGGTGGCGGTGGCGGTCCTGGCCGGCCTCCGGCTGGCGAACGGCCCGGGGCCGCCGAGCGCCGAGCCCAGCAACCCCGGGACCACCGGAGCCGTCGCCCCGTCCGGTGCCCCGACGACCGGTCCCACGCAGACCGCGCCGCCCTCACCGGCCCCGACGGCGACCCACCCCGCGCACTCCGCGCCGCGCCTGGCACCACCGCTGCTCGGGCCGCCGGTGGTCGCCGCGGGTGGCCGGTCGAACGACGCGACGACCGCCACCGTGCCGTTCAGCCAGCCGTTGAGCACGTTCCCGACGAGAGCGGCCCCGACGAGCGCCCCTCCGACGGGCAGCGGATCGAGCAACCCCGTGCCGACGAACCGCGCGCCGAGGATCGTGCACCCGCTCGCTGACGTCTCGCTCGCCCCGGAGTCACGCTCGGTCACCATCGACGTCACCCGCGGCGCCCGGGACCCGGACGGCGACCCGCTGCACGTGCGGTCGACGCACGTCAGGGGCCATCCGCGGCACGGCACCGTCAGTATCGGCGGAGCCCACGCGCCCTCGGCCAGGAGCGTCGCGGCCGACCGCCCGCACCACCGGACGGTGACCTACACGCCGCGGCTCTCGTGGCGCGGGGCCGAGACGATCGTCTACACGCTCGCGGACGGGCACGGAGGCTCCGTCACCGGTCACGTCCGGGTCATCACCCCGAACCGCGCCCCGGTGGCCATGGCCGACCGCGCGACGACGCCGGCCGGTGACGATCGAGCCGTCGTCGTCGACGTCCTCGCGAACGACAGCGACCCGAACGGCGACGTCCTCACGCTCGCCGCAGGGCTCACGCGCGAGCCCACCCACGGCACGGTGACCCGTGCGGGTGCGGGCTACCGCTACGTGCCGGCCGAGACCTTCGACGGCACCGACTCGTTCAGCTACGCGATCACCGACGGGCACGGGGGCCGCGCCACCGCCACGGTCACGGTCACCGTCGTCCGCCCGCACGCCGACCTCACCCTCACCAGCGACCACCCCGCCGACCCCGGTGAAGGTGTCATCGGGTTCCACTTCCGGGCGGCCGGGATCCCGCCGGGGCGGCAGGCCCGGTTCACGGCGACCATCACCGGCTTCGGGCGCTGGACCGTCCACGCGCCCGAGCACGGCGGTGAGCCGTGCACGGAGGACCAGCAGGGCACGACCATGACCGTCGTCTGCACGGTGCGGGCCAACATCGAGTTCCTGCACGCCGACTTCAGGCCTGCGGGCGCCTTCACCGTCGACGCCAGGCTGGATCCGGTCGACTTCGACGGCGCATCGGGCGTCCTGCACCGAGAAGGACCAGGGCCGGACGGGGTGTCCTGACCGCGCCGAGCGGGTAAGAAGAAGACATGACCGTCAGCAGACTCGTCGCACGCCCGATGCTCGCCTCGCTCTTCGTCGCAGGCCCGCTGAACGCGCTCAAGGACGCCGAGGGCCATGCCGTGAAAGCCAAGCCCGTCACCGACCGGGTCGTCCCGGTCGTCGAGCGGCTCGGCCAGCGGGTCGGCGTACCGGTGCCGAACGATCCGAAGGTCTGGGTGCGAGTCAACGCGGCGGTCCAGCTCGCCGCCGCGCTCGGGCTCGCCACCGGCCGGGCGCCGCGGGCCTCGGCGGCGCTGCTGGCCGGGACGCTCGTGCCGACGACCCTGGCCGGGCACCGGTTCTGGGACGAGACCGACCCGGCCGCGAAGCGGATGCAGCGGATGCAGTTCTTCAAGAACCTCTCCGTGCTCGGCGGCCTGCTCATCGCAGCCGGTGACACCGATGGCAAGCCCGGCGTCGCGTGGCGGACCCGGCACGCCGCGAAGGACGCCCGGCGGGCCGCGCGCCAGGAGGCGCGCCTGCTGAAGGCGAAGGCGCACCTGCGCTGACGGCCGGACCGGCGGGGCCGGCCCGTGCCGATAGCCTTGGGCGCGTGACGGCACCGCTCGAGGACCCCTGGCCCGCTCCGCGCGCACGCGGAGCCGTCGACGCCGTCGTGACGCTGCCAGGCAGCAAGTCCCTCATGAATCGCGCGCTGATCCTCGCGGCGCTCGCGGACGGCCCATCCGTCGTACGCCGCGCGCTGCGCTCGCGCGACAGCCTGCTGATGGCCGGCGCCCTGACCGCGCTCGGTGCGAGCGTCGACACCGACGGCGAGGACTGGGCGGTCACGCCCGCGACGTTCGACCGCGACGCGAGCATCGACGTCGGGCTGGCCGGCACCGTGATGCGCTTCGTGCCGCCCGTGGCCGCGATCGGCACCGGGCTGGTCTCCTTCGACGGCGACCCCTACATGCGGCAGCGGCCCATCGGCGAGATCCTCGGCGCGCTGCGGGCGCTCGGGGCGGCGGTGGAGGGCGACGCGCTGCCGTTCAGCCTGCGCGGGAGCGGCTCCGTCCCCGGCGGCGTCGTGACGATCGATGCCTCCGGGTCGTCGCAGTTCGTCTCCGCGCTGCTGCTCGCGGGCGCGCGCTACGACGCCGGGGTCGACGTGCGCCACGACGGCAAGCCCGTCCCCTCGCTCCCCCACATCGAGATGACGATCGAGATGCTGCGCGAGCACGGCGTCTCCGTCGACGACGCCGAGCCGAACCGCTGGGTCGTCGCGCCGGGGCCGGTCAAGGCCGTCGACCACGTCATCGAGCCCGACCTCTCCAACGCCGCCCCGTTCCTCGGGCTCGCCGCCGTCAGCGGCGGCACGGTGACCGTCCGCGACTGGCCGCGGCGCACCACCCAGCCCGGCGACGCGCTGCGCGACCTGCTCGAGCGCATGGGCTGCTCGGTCACGCTCACCGACGACGGACTGACGGTGACCGGCACCGGCGAGCTGACCGGCATCGACGCCGACCTCCACGACGTCGGCGAGCTCACCCCGGCCGTCGCTGCGCTCTGCGCGCTCGCGACGACGCCGAGCCACCTGCGCGGGATCGCCCACATCCGGGGCCACGAGACCGACCGACTCACCGCGCTGGCGACCGAGCTCGGCGCGCTCGGGGCCGACGTCACCGAGCACCCCGACGGGCTCTCGTTCCGTCCGGCGAGCCTGCACGGCGCCACGTTCCACACCTACGCCGACCACCGGATGGCACACGCCGGCGTCATCGTCGGCGCGGCGGTCGACGGCGTGTCCGTCGAGAACGTCGGCACGACCTCGAAGACCTTCACCGACTTCGCCCCGTTCTGGGCTTCGCTGTTCTGAGACACGACCGCGACCCATGGCCCGCAACGCGAACCGCTACACGGATCACGACGTCGAGCACTACGACCGGCCTCGGAGACGGACCCGCCCGCGCACCAAGGAGCGGCCGTCCTACGACGAGGCGACCGAGGGCGTCGTCGTCACCGTCGACCGGGGCCGCTTCACGCTGATCGTCGACGGGCGGGAGATCTGGGCGGTCAAGGCGCGCCCGCTGGGCCGGAAGGGCGTCGTCGTGGGCGACCGGGTCCGGGTCGTCGGCGACGTGACCGGCGCCGACGGGTCGCTCGCCCGGATCGTGGAGGTCCAGCCGCGCAGCACCGTGCTCCGACGCACGGCCGATGACGACGACCCCGTCGAGCGGGTCATCGTCGCCAACGCCTCCCAGCTCGTCATCGTCACCGCCCTGGCCGACCCCGAGCCGCGGCACGGGCTCATCGACCGCGCGCTCGTGGCGGCGTACGACGCCCGGATGGCGCCGCTGCTCTGTCTCACCAAGGCCGACCTGGCCGACCCCGAGACGCTGCTGTCGACCTACCGCTCCCTCGGGGTGCCGTGGGTGGTGACGCAGCGGGGCGGTGACCTGACCGAGCTGCGCGAGCGGCTCGCCGGGCGGGCCAGCGTCCTGCTCGGCCACTCGGGGGTCGGCAAGTCGACGCTGGTCAACGCGCTGGTGCCGGACGCCGGGCGCGAGGTCGGCGACGTCAACGCGGTCACCGGGCGCGGTCGGCACACCTCCACGTCGGCGCTCATGCTGCCGCTGCCGTCCTCCACGGGCACCCCCGGCGACGACGGGTGGATCATCGACACGCCCGGGATCCGGTCCTTCGGGCTGGCCCACGTCGAGCCGGAGCACCTCATCGAGGCCTTCCCCGACCTCGACGAGATGACCGAGGACTGCCCGCGCGGCTGCACGCACGGCGAGGAGGAGCCGGAGTGCGGCCTCGACGCCGCCGTCGCTGCCGGCGAGGCCGACCCCGACCGGGTCGCGTCGTTCCGCCGGCTGCTCGCGGCTCGCTCCGCGCCCCTCTACTGACCGGAAGGGCTAGCCTCTCCCCGTGCCCAGCGACTACACCGACGACCTGCGCCTCGCGCACCTGCTGGCCGACGACGCGGACTCGATCAGCTCCGACCGGTTCAAGGCGCTCGATCTCCGCGTGATGACGAAGCCCGACCTGACCCCGGTCAGCGACGCGGACCAGGCGGTCGAGGAGTCGATCCGGCGCACGCTGTCGCGCACCCGCTCACGCGACGCGATCACCGGCGAGGAGACCGGCACGACCGGGTCGTCGAGCAGGCGCTGGATCATCGACCCGATCGACGGCACCAAGAACTACGTACGCGGCGTGCCGGTCTGGGCCACCCTCATCGCGCTGGCCGTCGACGACGAGGTCGTGATGTCGGTCGTCTCGGCGCCGCAGCTCGGCCGGCGCTGGTGGGCCGCCCAGGGGCAGGGCTCGTGGACCGGGAAATCGCTGATGAAGGCGGCCCGCAACACCGTCTCCGACGTACGCCGTCTCGAGGACGCCTCCTTCGCCTACTCCGAGCTCTCCGGCTGGGAGGACCGCGGCCGGCTCCAGGAGACCCTCGCCCTCATGCGGCGGGTGTGGCGCACCCGCGCCTACGGTGACTTCTGGTCCTACATGCTGCTCGCCGAGGGCGCCGTCGACATCGCCGCCGAGCCCGAGCTGGCCCTCTACGACATGGCGGCGCTGGTGCCGATCGTCACCGAGGCCGGTGGCACCTTCACCTCGCTGGACGGCTCCCCCGGTCCGTGGGGCGGCAACGCGCTCGCGTCCAACTCCCACCTGCACGAGGCGGCCCTGTCGTTCCTCGGCTCGCTGCCCGACGGCGACGACGACCCGGACTGGCCGACGTCGGGTCCCGGCACCGTCACGCCGCTGCACGGCCGCTGACCACCCACTGACCCGCAGCGTTCCCGCTGGGACGATGGTTGTCGCGCCGGGCGGCGCGGGTCTACGGTCGGCAGATGCACATCAGCGAGGTGCTCGCCCGCAAGCCGAGCGGTGCCGTCGTGACAGTGACGCCCGAGACGACCATCCGCCAGCTGCTCGGCGTCCTCGCCGAGCACAACATCGGCGCCTGCGTCGTCTATGCCGATGACGCCATCCAAGGCATCGTCAGCGAACGCGACATCGTGCGGCGCCTGCACGCGGACGGCCCGGCCGTGGCCGTCGAGAACAGCGTGGGCGCGATCATGACCACCGAGGTCACGGTGTGCTCCCCCGCCGACGCGGTGGAGGAGATCCTCGGCGTCATGACCGAGCGCCGGATCCGGCACCTCCCGGTCGTCGAGCACGGCGAGCTCCTCGGCATCGTGAGCATCGGCGACCTCGTCAAGCACCGGATCGACCAGCTCACGTTCGAGCGCGACCAGCTCGAGGGCTACGTCCACCAGCACTGAGCGGTCGATCTGCACAGAACCTCCACACGTCGCACCCACGTTCGCGACGTACGCGCTCCTAGCCTGCTGCCATGCAACAGTCGCGCCGGGTCCTCGTCGTCGAGGACGAGCCGGTCATCAACCAGACCGTCTCCGACCGGCTCACCGCCGAGGGCTACGACGTCGTCCGCGCGTGGGACGGGCCCGGCGCCGTCGCCGCCGACACCGAGCACGACCCCGATCTCGTCGTCCTCGACGTCATGCTCCCCGGGTACGACGGCCACGAGGTGTGCCGCCGGATCCAGTCGCGACGACCGGTACCGGTGCTCATGCTCACCGCGCGCGACGACGAGGCCGACGTCCTGGTGGGGCTCGGGGTCGGTGCCGACGACTACCTGACCAAGCCGTTCCGGATGCGGGAGCTGGTCGCCCGCGTCGCGGTGCTGCTGCGCCGCGTGGACCGCGCCGCCGAGCTCGCCGACCGCCTCCCCGCGGCCTTCGGCGACCTGCGCGTCGACGCCGCCGCGCGGCGGGTCTGGCTGCACGAGCAGGAGGTGCGGCTGACGCCCACCGAGTTCGACCTGCTGCTCTGTCTCGCCTCGGATCCCGGCGCCGTCGTGACCCGCGACCGGCTGATGGCCGAGGTCTGGGGCTGGCCGGGCGCCTCGGCCACCCGCGCGGTCGACAGCCACGTCAAGGGCCTGCGTGCCAAGGTCGGCGCCGAGCGGATCCGCACGGTGCACGGTGTGGGGTACGCGCTCGAGGTGACGCGGTGAGCGACACGGTCGCCCGCGTCGGTCCGCTCTCCTGGGTCCGCTCGGTCAAGGTCAAGCTCGGTGTGCTCGTCGCGGCCAGCGTGGTGGTCGCCGTCGCGGTGGCCAGCCTCGGCAGCGCCGGCGGTGTCCCGATGAGCCTGACCATCCCCGTCACGATCCTCCTCGCCCTCGCCGTCACCCAGCTGCTCGCCGTCGGCATGACGTCACCGCTTCGCGAGATGACGGCCGCGGCGGGGCGGATGGCCACGGGCGACTACGACGTCCGGGTCACCGCGACCTCCAACGACGAGGTCGGCGAGCTGGCCCGCGCGTTCAACACGATGGCGCGCGACCTCGCGACCGTCGACCAGCAGCGGCGCGACCTGGTCGCGAACGTGAGCCACGAGCTGCGGACGCCCCTGGCCGCCCTGTCAGCGGTGCTCGAGAACCTCGTCGACGGTGTCGGGCCCACCGATCCCGCCTCCCTCGAGTCGGCCCTGACCCAGACCGAGCGGCTCAGCGGGCTGGTCACCGACCTGCTCGACCTCGCCCGGGTCGACGCCGGCAAGGCACCGCTCTCCCCTGCCCCCGTCCCGCTGGGGCCGCTGCTGGCCGACGCCGTCGCGGAGGCGGAGATGCTCGGCCGCGCCGTGACGTACGACGTCCGCGTGCCCGACGACCTCGTCGTCCGTGCCGATCCCGACCGGCTCCACCAGCTCGTCGCGAACCTGCTCGACAACGCCTCGCGACACAGCCCGGCCGGCGGTGTGGTCCGGGTGAGCGCCACGGCGAACGGCGAGCGTTTCCGCCTCGAGGTCCACGACGCCGGGCCGGGCGTCGCCCCGGCCGACCGCGAGCGCGTCTTCGAGCCGTTCGGGACCCTCAGGTCCACCGCGGGCGGCGGTGGCACCGGCCTGGGGCTCGCCATCGCGCGCTGGGTGACGGAGCTGCACGGCGGCTCGATCAGCTTCGTCGACCCGGAGCCGGGAGCGAGCGGCGCCCGTGTGCGCGCCGACCTCCCCCTCCAACCGCCCGACCGACCCGTCACTCCTCATGACGACCGCCAGGAGGTCAGCATGTCCCCGATCCCGCCCGGCCCGGCTCCGACGCCGGCGCCCGTCAGGCCCCCCACCGGGGCGACGGCACCACCGCCCCCGCTGCGTCCGCTCCTCGACGACGCCTTCGGCGGCTTCTGGCCCGACGGGGGCGTCCCCGCGAGGCTGCCGCTCCTGGTGGCGGCGCTGGCCGTCGGTCTCCTCGGCGCGATCGTGCTGCCGTTCCGCGACCTCGGCATCGGTACCGCGATCGTGCTCCTCGCGGCCGGCGGGGTCGTCCTGGCGGCGGCCAAGGACCGACGCGACCCGTTCACGATCGCCTGTGCCGTGCTGTGCGGACTGCTCGCGGCGACGACGGCGCTCCGTGCGGCCGACTGGATCGTCGTCCTCTGCCTGCTCGCCGGCGCCGTCGTCTGCGCCTGCGGGGTGACCCGCGGCCGCACGCTTCCGGGCTTCGTCCTCTCTTGCATCTCGGGCCCGCTCGCCGGCGTCCGCGGCCTGCCCTGGCTGGGTCGCACCGCCGCTCGCGTCACCGGACTCGGCCACGGGGCGGCGCTGCTCCGCACGTTGGTCCTGTCGATCGCCGGACTGCTCGTCTTCGGGCTGCTCCTGGTCTCCGCCGACGCCGTCCTCGCCGAGTGGGTCGACGCCGCGCTGCCCGACCTCACCGTCGACACGGTCGTGCTCCGGGCGTTCGTGCTGGTCGCCGTCGGCGGCGCGGTCCTCGCGGCGGCGTACCTCGCCCTCAACCCGCCCCAGGTGGACCGCGCCGCGCCACCGGCCCGCCCGGTGAAGCGCCGCTATGAGTGGCTCGCCCCGGTGCTCGTCGTCGACGCCGTCTTCGCCGCGTTCCTCGTCGCCCAGGCGGCGGCGTTCTTCGGCGGCCACGACTACGTGCAGCGCACGACCGGGCTCACCTACGCCGAGTACGTCCACCAGGGGTTCGGCCAGCTCACCGTGGCGACGGCGCTCACGCTGCTGGTCATCGGCGCCGCGGCCCGCAAGGCGCCGCGCGAGACGGCGTCCGACCGGCTCTGGATCCGAGTCGCGCTCGGTGCCCTCTGCGCGCTGACGCTCGTCGTCGTCGCGTCGGCGCTCTACCGCATGCACCTCTACCAGGAGGCCTACGGGTTCACCCGGCTCCGCCTGCTCGTCGACGTCTTCGAGGGCTGGCTCGGCGTGGTGATCCTCCTCGTCGCCGCCACAGGGATCGCGCTCCGCGGCTGGTGGCTCCCCCGTGCCGCGCTGCTCACCGGCACGGCCGCGCTCCTCGCCCTGGCGGCGGTCAACCCCGACGCGTGGATCGCCCAGCGCAACCTGGACCGGTACGCCGACACCGGGAAGGTCGACTGGACCTACCTGCAGGGCCTGTCCGACGACGCGGTCCCGACCCTCGCCGCCCACGACGCGGGCTGTGCGCTGGCCGGACGCCAGCAGGCCGACGACGACTGGCTCGAGTGGAACCTCGGCCGCTCGCGGGCCGCGGGCCACCTCCCGGAGCTCGCCGGGCAGGCGGGCAGCCCGGACTGCGCCCAGGCCACCGCCACTAGGGTGGGTCCATGACTGAGAAGCCCGAGATCGAGTTCTTCGACCCCGAACCGCCCGCCGACCTCGTGGTCACCGACCTCTCCGAGGGCGACGGCCCGGAGGCGACCGCCGGCAGCACGGTGACCGTGCACTACGTCGGTGTCGCGCACTCCACCGGCGAGGAGTTCGACGCCTCCTACAACCGCGGTGAGCCGCTCCGCTTCCGCCTCGGCGTCGGCCAGGTCATCTCCGGCTGGGACCAGGGCGTGCAGGGCATGAAGGTCGGCGGCCGCCGCCAGCTCGTCATCCCGCCGCACCTCGGCTACGGCGACCGCGGCGCCGGCGGCGTCATCAAGCCGGGCGAGACGCTGATCTTCGTCGTGGACCTGCTGGGCGTCGCCTGAGGCTCAGGGCTTCCGGAGTACCCGGTTAACCGGGTACTCCGGAACTTCACGGGTGTCACGGCACCCCGGAAGTTCCGCTCCTCCCTGGGCGCTGTGACAGGAGTGACGGACGGGAGAACCCCGTCACCAGGGCAGGTCGTCCTCGTAGGTCGCTTCGTCGACCACGCGGGCCGCCTGCCCACCCAGCCGTACGACGTCCCCGACGTGCAGCTGCCGGCCGCGACGCGTCTCGACGTCGTCGTTGACGACCACCTCGCCGGCCGCGATGACCTCCTTGGCCTGGCCGCCGTGCTCGACGAGGTTGGCCAGCTTGAGGAACTGCCCGAGCCGGATCATGTCCTCGCGGATCGGGACGTCGTCGGGCTCCATGCGGATCAGTGAACCACGACGCTCACCGCGTGGATGATGACCCCTACCAGGCCACCCACGATGGTGCCGTTGATCCGGATGAACTGCAGGTCGCGGCCGACGTGCAGCTCGATCCGCCGGGCCGCCTCCTTGCCGTCCCAGCGCTCGATCGTGTGCGTGATGATCGCGGTGACCTCGGCGCCGTACCTGTCCACCGCGAAGACGACGGCGTCGGCCGCGAGCCCGTCGAGTCGGCGCCGCAGCGCCTCGTCGTCGACCAGCCGCCGGGCGAACTCGGTGAGCTCGGCCCGCAGCCGCTCCCGCAGCGCCCCGTCCGGGTCGCGGAGCGAGGACGTGAGGACCCGGCGCAGCGCGTTCCAGACGGCGATGCTCGACTCGAGCACCTGCGGGTGGTCGAGCAGGCGCTCCTTCAGCCGTTCGGCCCGGTCCTGGGTGGGCGGGTCCTCCCGCAGGTTCTTCGCGAGCGTGGCGAGCATCGAGTCGATGGCCACCCGGGCGCGGTGGTAGGGGTCCTCCTGGATGTCCTCCACCCAGCGCACCAGCTCCAGGTGGATGCGCGCGGTGACCCGGTCGTTGATCGCGGGCGGCGTCCACCAGGGTGCACGCTCCCCCAGCACGTCGGTGACCGTGTCCTCGTTGGCCAGCAGCCAGGCGTGCAGCTCGACGAGGGCGAGGTCGACGAGTCCGCGCTGCAGGTCGTCGTCGATCGCCTCCTGCAGCAGCCCGCCGAGCAGCGGCGCGACGGGTTCCTCGCGCAGCCGCGGGAACAGCGCCTCCTTGAACAGGCTCCCGACGTGGTCGTCGCGCACCCGCGACAGCGCGGTCGCCGCGACGTCGGACACCTCGTCGACGACGCGCCGGGCGTTGTCAGGCTCGCTCAGCCAGCGACCGACGCGAAGCGAGATGTCGGCGACCCGCATGCGATCGCGGATGACCTCCTCCTGCAGGAAGTTCTCCCCGACGAAGTCCTCCAGGCCCCGGCCGAGGTCGTCCTTGCGCTTCGGGATCAGCGCCGTGTGGGGGATCGGCAGGCCGAGCGGGTGCCGGAACAGGGCGGTCACCGCGAACCAGTCGGCCATGGCGCCGACCATCGACGCCTCGGCTCCGGCGTTGACGAACCCGAGGAAGCCGTGCCCCCCGAGCGTCACGAGATAGACGATCGCCGCGAGCACGAGCAGCCCCAGGGCGACGCTCCGCATGCGGCGCAGCGCCTTGCGACGTCCCTCGTCGGCTGCCGGGTCCCCCACCATCAGGCTCACGGAGCCGATTGTGCCGTGCCACCCGAGGATTGAGTCGGCCCCCGCCGCTCATGGGACACTGCACCCCATGGTTCGCACCGTGATCACCTTCGGGACGTTCGACGTTTTCCACGTCGGGCACCTGCGGATCATCGAGCGCGCGGCGTCGTACGGCGACCGCCTGGTCGTCGGCGTCTCCGCCGATGCCCTCAACCGGGTGAAGAAGAACCGCGAGCCGGTGTTCACCGAGGCCGAGCGGCTCTCGATCGTCGGCGCCCTCAAGGCCGTCGACGAGGTCTTCGTCGAGGAGAGCCTCGAGCTGAAGCGGCACTACATCGAGAAGTACTCCGCCGATGTCCTCGTCATGGGCGACGACTGGGCCGGCCGCTTCGACGAGTTCACCGACATCTGCGAGGTTGTCTACCTCCCGCGTACGCCTGCCATCTCCACCACCGCGCTCATCGAGAAGATCTCGAACGGCTGACGGGGCCGGCAGGTTCCGCGAGATCTGCGACCCTCGAGCGTCTCGACCACCTCCAGGTGGCCGAGGCACTCAAGGCTCAGAAGCTGACCCCCGGCGGCAGGTTCGGCCGCTCGTCGGACAGCGAGACGTGCACGACCCCGTCGACGATCTCGACGGCGTGGGTCCGGATGGGGAGGGTCGCGGGCAGGATGTCGACCTTGCCGGTGCGGAGGTCGAACGCGGAGCCGTGCAGCGGGCACTCGATCTCGCAGCCCTCCACCCAGCCCTCGGAGAGGGAGGCGTTCTGGTGGGTGCAGGTGTCGTCCACGGCGTAGACCTCGCCGTCCTCGGCCAGCACCAGGCAGATCGGGGGCTCGCCCTCGGGGTCGAAGCGGACCGGCTCGGACGGGACGAGGTCGGAGAGCGGGCAGACGGGGATCACGCACGAGACAGTAGCGGCCACCCCGAACGGGCCGTGACAGACTCCCGGCTGTGCCCGACCAGCCCGCCTCCACGTACGTGCTCACCGTCGACTGCCCGGACGGTCCCGGCCTGATCCACGCGGTGTCGGGCTTCCTCTACGAGCGGTCGGGCAACATCCTCGAGCTGCAGCAGTACGAGAACCACCGGGAGGGGCGGTTCTTCCAGCGCATCGAGTTCGAGGTGCTCGGCGACGCGACCCTCGAGCGGCTGCGCGCGGAGTTCGGGGCACTCGCGCTGCGCTACGGCATGCACTGGCAGATGCGCGCGGCTGACGCGCCCTACCGGACGCTGATCCTGGTGTCGAAGGACGGGCACTGCCTCAACGACCTGCTCTTCCGCTGGCGCAACGGCGCCCTGCAGATCGACGTCGCCGCCGTGGTCTCCAACCACCGCGACCTCGAGCCGCTCGCCACGTCGTACGGCGTCCCGTTCCACCACGTCCCCGTGGCGGCCGGGACGAAGGCCGATGCGGAGGGGCGGCTGCTCGAGATCGTCGAGCGGGAGCGGATCGACCTGGTCGTGCTGGCGCGTTACATGCAGATCCTGTCCGACGGGCTCTGCGAGGCGCTCGCGGGCCGGGCGATCAACATCCACCACTCGTTCCTGCCGAGCTTCAAGGGCGCGAAGCCCTACCACCAGGCGTTCGACCGGGGCGTGAAGCTGGTCGGCGCGACCGCCCACTACGTCACCGGTGACCTCGATGAGGGCCCGATCATCGAGCAGGACGTGGTCCGCGTCGACCACCGGGCCAGCGTCGAGGAGATCGTCGCCGCCGGCCGGGACGTCGAGGCTCAGGTGCTCGCCCGCGCCGTCAGGTGGCACGCGCAGACACGCATCCTGCTCAACGGGCACAAGACCGTCGTCTTCCGCTGACCCGGGCCGGAGCCCGGGTCAGCGGCGGTCACTGCGCGCGGGCGGAGACCAGGGCGAGGACGTGCTCGACGAGCTCGATCAGGGTGGTCTTCGTCGACTCCCGGTCGCGGGCGTCGCAGGTGATGACCGGCACCTCGGCTCGGAGCGCGAGCGCCTCGCGGATCTGCTCGGCCGTGTAGCGGTTGTCGTCGAAGACGTTGTGGGCGACGACGAACGGCACGTTGCGCGACTCGAAGTAGTCGATGGCGCCGAAGGAGTCGGCGAGCCGACGGGTGTCGATGAGGACGACGGCGCCGATGGCGCCCTGCGTCAGGTCGTCCCACATGAACCAGAAGCGGTTCTGGCCCGGCGTACCGAAGAGGTAGAGGATCAGGTCCGAGTCGAGCGAGACCCGGCCGAAGTCCATCGCGACGGTCGTCGTCGTCTTGTCCGGCACCGCCGAGAGGTCGTCGACGCCGGCGCTCGCCGAGGTCATCACAGCCTCGGTGGTCAGCGGCATGATCTCGGAGACGGAGCCGACGAAGGTCGTCTTGCCGACGCCGAAACCACCGGCGATGACGATCTTGGCCGACATGGTCGCCTGGCGGGTGTCGGGAATCACGGGCGTTGCCTCCATGGCTATCAGAGGTTGCGGAGTCCGCTGAGGACCCGCTCCAGCAGGGCTGCGTCGGGACGGCTGTCGGCGTCGTCGTTGGTGAGGGTGTGCACCTGGACGACGCCACGATCGGCGAGATCGGAGATCAGCACCCGCACGACGCCGAGCGGGAGCTTGATGAGGGCGGCCACCTCCGCAACGGAGCGGCTCTCCGTGCAGAGCTCGGCGATGGCCGACTCCTCCGGACTGCGGAACCCACCCTGCTCGGGGTCGACGTCGGTCTTGACGAGGGCCTCGAGCGGGTAGTCCCGCTTGGGTTTCGTGCGCCCGCCCGTCAGGGCGTACGGCCTGACGAGCGGCAGCGGGTCGTTGCTCACGATCTCACCCCAGTCATGGGCTGTCAGGCACCGTCGGCGCCGGTCCGGGTAGCGGGCGTCAGCGCGCTGGTGACCCGCGAGATCAGCAGCTGCATCTCGTAGCCGACCTGGCCCAGGTCGCAGTCGGGGCTGGCCAGGGCCGCCAGGCTCGAGCCCTCACCCACGGCCATGAGGACGAGGTAGCCGCCGTCCATCTCGATGACCATCTGCTGCACCTGGCCCGCGGCGAAGCAGCGCGCCGCGCCCATGGTGAGGCTCGTCAGGCCCGAGGTGATCGCCGCGAGCTGGTCCGCGCGGTCCGGCGGGAAGTCGCGGGAGCTCGCCATCGGCATCCCGTCGGCCGACACCAGGATCGCGTGCGCGATGTCCGGCGTGCGCTGGGTGAGGCTGTCGACCAGCCAATCGAGTCCGGCGCTGACAGTCGTCACTGGTGCTCCTCGTGTGCTCGGGTCTCGGCCGCCTCGTAGGCGTCCGGAACGGTGATCTCATCACTACTGTCAACCGGCACCGTATCGGTGGTCCGGGCACGGCTGACGCCTTGCTGGAAGTTCGAGAGCCCACGGGTACGTCGGCGCTCGAGCCTCGGCATGGGGACGACGTTCTCCGCGGCCGCCGGGATGACGGGCGTCGGCGCCGCCGATCCGGGCACGAGGTTACGGCCCGGGACGCGCACCGGGAGACCGTCCGCGGTGAGCGGGGACTCCTCCTCGGCCTCCGGCTCGGAGAGCTCGGCCGCGCGGCGCCAGCCCTCGTCGCCGGGTGAGGTCCAGTCGTCGGTCGCGGCGGGCTCCGCCGCGAGCACGTCAGGTTGGGCCCGGCGCGCCTCGAGCGGCGTACGCCGTGTGAACCACTCAGACTGCAGGGTGGCGAAGATCGACGTGTCGTCCTCGTTGTCCTCGGCCTCGGCGAGCGCCTCCTCGGCGCTCGGCGCGCTCAGCACGTCGGCGGCGAGCTCGGCGATGAGCGGATCGAGGACAGGGCCCTGGGGCTGCGGCGCGACCGGCTCGGGCGTGGGCTCGGGGGCCGCACCGGACCCGAACGCGTCGAAGGGCTGGTCCAGCGGCAGGTTGTTCCGCGGGATGCGCGTCGGAAGCCCGCTCGACGTCAGCCCCGGAGTTCCGCCCGACTCCGGCGCCTTCTCCGGCTCCGCGTCCCAGGCCGGCTCGCCCGGCTCGGCCGGCGTGTCGCCGGCGCGGTCGACCGGGGCTACGGGCGCGATGCCGTTGAGAGCGGTGCCGTTGAGAGCGGTGCCGTTGAGAGCGGTGCCGTCGGCCGTGCCGTTCCCGGATCCGTTCAGCGGGCTGCCGTTGCGCTTGGCGATGCTGGACAGCGGGTTCTTGATCGCACCGCCGACACCCTCGGCGCGGCCGGTGAGGTAGTTGTTGAGCAGCTCCTCCGGGTCGCGGAGCGGCACGGTCGTCGTGAACCAGCTCTTGACCGGGGGCTCCGAGGCGACCGGCGGCGAGGTCGGCGTGTAGCCCTCCGGCGGCCGCACGGACGGCGGCATCGGCGCGCCCGGCAGCGATGAGGTGGACGGCGGCAGCGGGGTGCTGGCGACCGGACGCGTCGGGAGGGACGGGAGCGATGGTGCGTCGGCGCTCGGGGGCGCGGGCTCGGCCGCGACCGGGGACACCGGCTCGGCCGGGCGTTCCGGCAGCTTGAGCTGCTCGGGCAGGCTCGGCGACGGCGTCAGCGGCGTGAGCAGCTCCGGGAGCGGCTCGGCGAGCGGGTCGACGAGCGGGTCGACGGCCTCGACGAGCAGGGCCGAGCGCGTCTCCGGTTGGACGAGCATGCCGGTCGGCACCTCGACGCGGGCGACGACGCCGCGCGGGCTGTTGGCGCGCAGCTCCACCGAGAGGCCGTGCCGGTCGGCGAGCCGCGAGGCCACGACGAGACCCATCATCCGGGCGACGTCGGCGTCGAGGCCGCCGCTGCTGTGGAGCTTGTCGTTGGCGGCGTCCAGCTCGTGCGGGGTCATCCCGATGCCGAGGTCGCGGATCTCGATGACGAGCGGGCTGAGCGGCGACGTGCGGCTGGACCGTACGACGACCGGCGAGTCCGGCGGCGAGAAGTTGGTGGCGTTCTCGATGAGCTCGGCGAGCAGGTGGACGAGGTCGCCGGCCACGCTGCCGCGGAACTTCGCCGTCTCGCCCGACTCGATCTCGACGCGGGCGAACTGCTCGACCTCCGAGCTCGCCGCGCGGAGCACGTCGAGGACGGCGACCGGGCCGCGGGCGGCCTGCCCGGTGTCGCCGCCGGCGAGGACCATGAGGGACTCGTCGTTGCGGCGCATGCGGGTGGCGAGGTGGTCGAGGCGGAACAGGTTCGACAGGTGCTCGGGGTCCTGCTCGCCCGACTCGAGCTCGTCGATGAGCCGGAGCTGACGCTCGACCAGGCTCTGCGAGCGGCGGGAGAGGTTGACGAACATCTTGTTGACGTTCGCACGCATCTGGGTCTGCTCACCGGCGAGCCGGACGGCCTCGGCGTGGACGGCGTCGAACGCGTCCGCGACCTCCGCGATCTCGTCCTGGCTGCCGACGTAGATCGGGCTGACGCTGAGGTCGCCCGCCTCGTCGGAGTCCTCCAGGGCCCGGACCCGCTCCGGCAGGCCGTGCCGGGCGATGTCGAGCGCCGCGTCCCGCAGCCGGTTGAGCGGGCGCAGGATCGACCGGGCGACGATGACGGTCGCGATCAGCGCGAGGAGCAGGACGACGAAGACCGTGACGGCGCTGACCACTGCGTCGTGCTGGGCCGAGACGCGGCGGCCGTCCACCTCCTTGGCGAGGTCGGTCGCGGCGGTCGTGATGACGCCTGCCATCTGTGCCAGGAAGTCGCCGGAGGCGGCGTTCCAGGTGGCGGGGTTCAGGTGCATGGTCTCGGGGTCGCCGGTGCTCAGCAGCGACCCGACGGCCGCCTGCATCGGCGCGTGCGACCCGAAGAGGTCACCGCTACCACCGTTGATCGTCTCGAACTCGTGCTGGGCGCGTACCGACGTGTTGTCGTAGAAGTGGCCGCTCGCCGCCGCGTAGGTGGCCGCCGCCGTCGCGAGCTGAGCGAGGTCGAAGTCGCTGATCTCGCCGTCCGCGAGCGCCTTGGTGACCAGCGTCCGCTCGTCGGCGAGCGCCTCGGCCGCCGTACGGACCTCGCTGAGGGCCGACGACTGGCGGTAGAGGTCGCGGGCCGCTCCCACCTCGGGCAGCCGGCCGGCCAGTCCGAGCAGGAGGTTCAGGGTGTTGGTGTACTCCGTCTGGCCCACCAGGCGGGTGCCCGGCGCGGCCAGCTCGGCGCGGAGGCCGTCGATGTTGCCGAGAACGCCGGTGATGGAGCCCAGGTCCTGACGCAGCTTGGCGTCGTGGGAGGTGTCGACCTGCAGCAGACGCACGCGCCAGGCCTGGATGGCGGCGTCGGTGGTCGCGCGGACCTGGGCCAGCGCCTTCGCCGGGACCTTGGCGCTGCCGGTGTCGCGCTCGACCTGCAGCTGGAGCGCCAGGCGGAAGCTCCACGGGAGCGCGTTCGCGATGCTCGCAGCACGCGTGGCGTCCGCGCTGTCACGGACGGCTGAGGCCATGCGGAGGCCACCGAGGCCGAGCGCGGCGAGTGTCGGGATGAGCAGCACCGCAACGAGCCTGGTGCGGATACCGCGCCAGGCCTTCCGACGAGCTGTACGAGTGGTCGATGGCACCGCCATGCTCCCTCACCTCTGGACGCCCTGCATTGCGTAGAAGGCACACGCGTCTCCGTGAGCCCGCCCGTTCCCCCGCCCTACCAGACCTGCTTGCGTGCCGCTGTACACGCTGCCGGTCTGGCACGGCAGGCGCCAACATAGGGCAATTTGCACATCGACACCCGAAGATGCCAAAAATCCGGATTTCACCCTCAACCGGGTAGGCGACCCCCTAACTTCGTGATCACTCGGGGCAGAGCACCGTTCACATCACGCCGGCCACGCCGGCCGCCCTGGAGGTTGCACCCATGCCGGACGTGTCCACGAGCGTCACCATGTCGTCGTTCGACTCGGCCCTGGTCGGGCTCTCGTTCCTCATCGCCGTGTTCGGCGCATGGTGCGGCTTGAGCTGTGCTGCCCGCGCCGCCCGGTCCTCAGGATCCTCGACCGGCGGCTGGCTGGCCGCCGCGGCCGCCGCCCTGGGTGGCGGGACCTTCTGGTCGATGCACTTCATCGGGATGCTCGCCTACCACGGCAGCGTCGTCTACCGCCTCAAGGTGGCCGGGACCGCGCTGTCCTTCGCCCTCGCGATCGGCGCCGCCCTGCTCGGGGTGGCGGTCGCGAGCCGCGTGCGCGGCTGGCTCGGTTGCGTCGTCGGCGGACTGGTGCTCGGCGGGGGCGCGAGCTTCGTGCACTTCACGGCCATGTCCGCCATGAAGATGAACGCCACGACGTCCTACCGCGGCAGCACCGTCGCGCTCTCCGTGGCGATCGCCGTCGTCAGCGCGATCCTCGCCCTGACGCTCACGCTGAAGGTGCGGCGGGCCTGGGGGCCGACCGTTGCCTCGCTGGTCCTCGGCGCCGGGGTCTGCGGCATGTTCTATGTGGCGATGCTGGCCCTGACCGTGACGCCGCGCGTGACCGGCGTCGACCTCGACCTGGCGAAGCACGGCGCCGACCCGTTCTCGCTGGCCATGCCGGTCTTCGGCATCACTGCCGTGCTGCTGTTCGTGCTGCTGTTCACAGGCATCTTCGGCGCCCGGCAGGACGGTCCGGCGCCGGAGCCGGCGCCCGTCGCGGAGCCCGAGCCGGAGCCGGCCGTCTAGCGACCGACCCGCTCGGGGCGGCTGTAGACGACCATCGACGTCCCGCGGAGGAACCCGACGACGGTGAGCCCGGCCTCCTCGGCGAGCTCCACCGCCAGCGAGGACGGCGCCGAGACGGCGGCGAGCACCGGGATGCCGGCCATCGACGCCTTCTGGGTGAGCTCGAAGCTGGCGCGCCCCGACACCATGAGCACGGTGCCGCGCAGCGGGAGCTTCTCGTGCTCGAGCGCCCACCCGACGACCTTGTCGACCGCGTTGTGCCGGCCGACGTCCTCGCGGGCGACGAGCAGCTCCCCGGTCCGGCCGTCGAAGAGCCCGGCCGCGTGCAGGCCACCGGTCTGCTCGAAGACCTCCTGGGCCGCGCGCAGCCGGTCCGGGAGCGCGGCGAGCAGCTCCGGGTCGACGACGAGCGGGTCGCCGGCGACGTCGTAGGACGACCGGGTGCGGACGGCGTCGATGCTGGCCTTGCCACACACGCCGCACGACGACGACGTGTAGACGCTCCGCTCGAGGCCGAACTCGGGCACGGTCACGCCGGGCGCGAGCTGCACGTCGAGGACGTTGTAGGTGTTGACCCCCTCGTCGGTGGCGCCGGCGCAGTAGCGCGCGGTGCTGATGTCCTCCCGCTGGGCCACCACGCCCTCGGAGACGAGGAAGCCGGCGGCGAGCTCGATGTCATGACCCGGGGTGCGCATGGTGACCGCGAGGGAGCGGCCGCCGAGACGGATCTCGAGCGGCTCCTCGGCTGCCAGCTTGTCCTCGCGGACCCGTGGGGCACCGCCGACCTCCAGACGGGTCACCTTGCGGCGTACGGCGCGCTTGCGCATGCGACCGAGACTAGCCGTCGAGCGATGCCGCCAGGGCGCGCGTGCGCTCGACCGCCGCGGCCACGTCCTCGGCCGTGCCGCCGGCCCGGCCGGCGGCCAGCCCGATCACGAAGGCGGAGACCGGCGCCGCCTTGCGCTCGACGGCGTGGGCGACGTCTCCCGCGATCCCCAGGATCGCGTCGATGTCGACCTCGCTGTCCAGTCCGAGCTCGGCGGCGAGCCGCGGCACCCACTCCTCGACGGTCATCTCTCTCCTCAGGTTGGCAGCGGTTGCAGGAGGGCGGACCCGCCCTCGGCCGGTACGACGGCCAGCGCATCGGCTTGGGCGACACCGCGGAGCATGGCGCTGCGGTCGTGGCCGAGCGCGACGAGACCGGTGTCAGCGGTCCGGACCGGGATCAGCCGGGTGTCCGTCCGGTGGCGCGGCAGGTCAGCGGTGACCGTCGCCAACGGCGTCAGACCCGAGCCGCGCAAACCGGCCAGGGCCGGCGCGGCGACGGTCACGAAGGACACGAGAGCGGCGAACGGATTGCCGGGCAGGGCGACGACCAGCCGGTCGTCGGCCAGCCGCCAGAGCCCGGCGAGACTCCCCGGCCGGCAGCACACGCCGTCGACGACCGGGTGCGCTCCGAGCTCGGCGAGCAGGGGCCGCAGGTGGTCCTCGGGGCCGACCGACGACGAGCCGGTGACCAGCAGCAGGTCGGCGTCCGTGCCGATCAGCGCGGCCCGCAGACCGGCCGCGCCGTCCGGCAGGGGCGAGATCCCTGCGAGAGCGCCGCCCGCCCAGGCGACCCATCCCGGCAGCGCCGGGCCGATCGCGTCCCGGACCCGACCCGGAGCGTCACCCAGCTCGTCGCCGGTGACCAGCGCGACGACGCGGGGCGCCGGCACGACCCTGAGCTCGGCGACGCCGACGGCGGCGGCCAACGCGAGGACCTGGGGCGTGACGCGGGCCCCGGCGGCGACCAGTCGCTCGCCCGGCATCGCCTCCTCGCCGCGCAGCCGGACGTTCCTGCCGTCGTCGATCTCGCCCTTGACGCCGTCGCCGTCGCGGACGGCGTCCTCGACGGGGAGGACCGACCGGGTCCCGGGCGGCAGCTGCGCGCCCGTCGCGACCTCCCAGGCCTCACCGGCACCGAGGGCGACGCCAGCGCCGGGCTGGCCGGCCAGCGTGCGGCCGACCAGGCGCCACGGACCCGGTCCCGACACGGCGTACCCGTCCATCGCCGCGTTGTCGAAGCGCGGGAGGTCGTCGGCGGCGACGAGCGGCGCCGCCAGGTGCAGCCCGAGGGCGTCGGCGGCGGGCACGGTGACCGGCGGGAGCGGCGCTGACGCGTCGTAGGCGGCCTGCCGCGCCTCTTCCCAGCCCAGGACCATGTCCTCCACCCTAGGGGGCTAGCGTCGGCGTCCGTGACGACTCCCTCCGTGGCCTCCTGCCCGACGACCGACGCAGCGCTCGCGCACCGGGTCCGCGCGACGACCGTGACCGTCCGGAACGCCGACGGAACGCCGGCGGCCGACACCGTCGTCGCCGTGGAGCAGGTGCGGCACGCGTTCGGGCTCGGCAACATCGGGTTCGACTTCGTCGGGCTCGATCGCCCGGAGCTGGACCGGTCGGCGCTCGCCGTGCAGTGGCTCGACGTCTACAACACGGCGACGCTGCCGTTCTACTGGGGCGACTTCGAGCCGTCCGAGGGCGCGCCCGGCACCGAGCCGCTGATGGACACGGCCCGCTGGTTCGCCGAGCACGGCGTGCGGGTGAAGGGCCATCCACTGGTCTGGCACACGCTGGCGCCGGCGTGGCTGCGCGAGCGGTCGGTGGCCGAGGTCGAGACGGCGGTACGGCGGCGGATCGAGCGCGACGTGTCGGCGTTCGCGGGTGTCGTCGACGACTGGGACGTCATCAACGAGGTCGTCATCATGCCGGTCTTCGACAACGAGGCCGCGCTGGAGGGTGCCGTCGGCCCGAACGCGATCACCCGGCTCTGCCGGGAGCGCGGACGGATCGCGACGGTGCGACTGGCCTTCGAGGAGGCGCGCGCCGCCAACCCCGCTGCCACGCTGCTCATCAACGACTTCGACCTCTCGACCGCCTACGAGTGCCTCATCGAGGGTCTGCTCGAGGCCGGCATCGGGATCGACGCGATCGGTCTCCAGAGCCACATGCACCAGGGCTACTGGGGTGAGGAGAGGACGCACGCGATCAACGAGCGGTTCGCCCGCTACGGCCTGCCGCTGCACTGGACCGAGACCACGCTGCTCTCCGGTGACCTGATGCCGCCCGAGATCGACGACCTCAACGACTACCAGCCGGCCGTCTGGCCCTCGACGCCCGAAGGCGAGGAGCGTCAGGCCGACGAGATCCTCCGGCACTACCGCACGCTCGCCTCGCACCCCGCGGTCGACGCGGTCACCTACTGGGGGCTCACCGACGACGGCATGTGGCTCGGCGCGCCCGGCGGGCTGGTCCGCGCGGACGGCAGCCCCAAGCCGGCGTACGACGCCCTGCGCCGGCTCGTCAAGGAGGACTGGTGGGTCGCGCCGGCCCAGGTCCGGACCGACGCCGACGGCCGCCTCACCGTGCGCGGCTGGGCCGGCGACTACCGGGTCGGCGACGCGACCGTGACGCTGGCCGGCGGCGACGCCGAGGTGAGGCTCCGATGATCGACCTGACGGTGCGCTCGGCCGGCTACGCGCCGGTCAAGGGCACCGCGCACCGTCCGTACGACGTCGTCGACCTCACCCCGGCGGGCGCGGTCGGCGATCGGGGACTGTGCCTGGTCGACCTCGAGCAGCACCGCGTGCTCCGGACGATCCAGAATCCCCGGCTGCTCACCGTGCTGGCCCGGCGCGACGGCGACGTCCTCGCGGTGACGGTGCCCGACGCCGACCCGCTCGAGGCGCCCGTCACGCCGACCGGCGAGACGGTGACCTGCGACTACTGGGGCCGGCCCGTGGACCTGGCGGTCGTGGACGGCCCGCACGCCGCGCTGCTGGGCGAGCACCTCGGCAAGCGGGTGACGCTCACAGTGGCGCCCCCGGCCGCGGTCCTCTTCGGCGGCGCCGGGATCACCGTGGTCGGGACCGCGTCGCTGCGCGACCTCGGCGAGCGCACCGGACTCGACCTGGTCGAGGAGTCCGCGCGGTTCCGGGCGACGCTGGTGGTCGAGACCGACGAGCCCTACGTCGAGGAGGGCTGGCTCGGCCGCGAGCTGCGGGCGGGCAGCGCGACCCTCCGGGCCGGCGTACCCATTCCCCGGTGCGCCGTCATCGACCACTCTCCCGTCAGCGGCCAGAAGGACGTGCGCCTGCTCAAGGCGCTCGCGTCCTTCCGGCCGCTCAACGGTGCGGGCGAGCCCGCGTTCGGGATCTACGCGCAGGTGACCGGGGCGGGCGCCGTCATCCGCTAGGACTCGTCGTCCAGCTTCCCCTCGCGCGCGGCCTCCTCGACGATCCTGCGGACGTTCTCGACCGAGCCGCAGCCCTCGTCGATCAGCTGGTTGCGGCGCGCGGCCCACTTCTCCCCCAGCTCGGCGCGCACCCGCAGGCCGACCTCGGTGCGGGCCGGGCCGAGGATGGTCAGCTCCTCCTCGGCCACGTGGTGGGCCACCAAGTTGCTCAGCTCCTCCACGGCGTCGGTGAACGCCTGCGTGTCGGTCCCCTTGAGCTCGAGGACCTTGAGCAGGGCCTCGTTGCCCTCGGCGTGCTCCTCCTCCCCGTGCTCGACCTCGTGCTCGCCGATGTCCTCGGCCGTGCGACGCAGGATCGGGTAGACCAGCTCCTCCTCGGCCTCGCCGTGACCGATGAGCACGTCCGCGAACGCCCGCCGGACGACGTCGCGGTCCTCGGTCGGGTCGCGCAGCTGGCGCAGGAGCCGCTCGAAGCGGCGGTGGTCGTCGATGATCAGGTCGATGACGTCCCCGGTGAGGGGACGGCCCACGTCGATGCTCGTCATGGCCCTGAAGTAGCCAGCGGCGCGTCTCGGCATGCCGGGTGCCGCAGGGGATACCAGTCGGCCATGACCACCACTCCTCACACCACCGCACCGCTCGCCGTGGTGACCGGCGCCTCGACAGGCATCGGCCGCGCTCTCGCCCAGGAGTTCGTCGACCACGGCTTCGACGTCGTCATCGCCGCGGAGGAGCCCGCGATCAACGAGGCCGCCGCCGCGCTCGCCAGCCCCGACCGCCACGTCTTCCCCGTCCAGGTGGACCTGTCCACCGCCGACGGCGTCGAGACCCTCTACGCCAAGGTCGCCGAGACGGGGCGGACACCGGAGGCCGTCGCGCTCAACGCCGGCATCGGCGTCAACGGCCGGTTCGACCAGACCGGCATCGCCGACGAGCTGCGGCTGGTCGACCTCAACGTCCGCTCGACGGTCCACCTCGGCAAGCTGTTCATCCGCGACATGGTGAGCGCCGGCAAGGGACGCGTGCTGGTCACCTCGTCCATCGCCGCCGTGGCGCCGGGGCCCTACCACTCGACGTACGCCGCCTCGAAGGCGTTCGTCCACTCCTTCGCCGAGGGCATCCGCGAGGAGCTCAAGGACACCGGCGTCACCGTCACCTCGCTGATGCCGGGTCCGACCGACACCGCCTTCTTCGACCGGGCCGACATGGGCGACACCAAGATCGGCCAGGAGAACAAGGACGACGCCCAGGACGTCGCCCACGACGGCTACGAGGCGCTGATGGCCGGCAAGAGCAGCGTCGTCGCAGGCTCCGCCAAGAATCGCATCCAGGCCGAGCTCGGCACCCACCTGCCCGACGCGCTGGCCGCGCCGCTGCTGGCCCGGATGACCAAGCCGCAGGACTGACCGAAGGAGACACCGATGCGCGCCGTCACCTGGCAGGGACCCAAGCACATGAGCGTCGAGCAGGTCCCCGACCCGATCCTCGAGGAGCCCACCGACGCGATCATCCGCGTCACCACGACGGGGCTGTGCGGCTCCGACCTCCACCTCTACGAGCCCCTCAGCCCGTTCATGACCCCGGGCGACATCGTCGGCCACGAGCCGATGGGCGTCGTGGAGGAGGTCGGTGCGAGCGTCACGAACCTGAAGCCCGGCGACCGCGTCGTCGTCCCGTTCAACATCAGCTGCGGGGAGTGCTGGATGTGTCGGCGCGGCCTGCAGAGCCAGTGCGAGACGACCCAGAACCGCGAGCACGACACCGGCGCGAGCCTGCTCGGCTACAGCAAGCTCTATGGCCAGGTGGCCGGAGGGCAGGCGGAGTACCTCCGGGTGCCTTACGCCGGCTACGGCCCCGTCAAGGTGCCGGAGGGTCCTCCCGACGACCGGTTCGTCCTGCTGTCCGACGTCTTGCCGACCGCCTGGCAGGCGGTGGAGTACGCCGGCGTCGAGCCTGACGACACGCTCCTCGTGCTCGGCGCCGGTCCCATCGGCGACATGGCGACGCGCATCGCGCTGCACCGCGGCGTCCGGGTGATCGTGGCCGACCTCGTGCCCGAGCGGCTCACCCGAGTCTCCTCGCGCGGCGCCGACGTCATCAACGTGACCGAGGCCGGCAAGGAGTTCGGTGACCGGGTCCGGCAGCTCACCGCCGGCCGTGGCGCCGACGCCGTCATCGACGCGGTCGGCATGGAGGCGCACGGCTCGCCCCTCGTCGAGATGACCCACAAGATGGTCGGCAAGCTGCCCGACGCCATCGCCCAGCCCTTCATGAAGAGGGCAGGCATCGACCGGCTCGCCGCCCTGCACTCCGCCTTCGAGGCGGTCCGCCGCGGCGGCACGGTGTCCATCTCCGGCGTCTACGGCGGCGCGGTCGACCCGATGCCGATGATGCAGCTCTTCGACAAGCAGGTGACGCTCCGGATGGGCCAGGCCAACGTGCGGCGCTGGACCGACGACATCGTCGGGCTGCTGACCCAGGACGAGGACGTGCTGGGCGTCGAGTCGTTCGCGACCCACCACCTGCCGCTGGACGCCGCTCCGTCGGCGTACGCCGACTTCCGGCAGAAGAAGGACGGCATGGTGAAGGTCCTCTTCAACCCCTGAGCGCTCAGTAGCGCTCCGTGCCGCGCAGCCGCGGCGGTCGACCGTCGGGGTCGTGGATGACCGCGAGGGGCGGCCAGGCCGCGGCACGGGTGAGCCGCGAGAGCGCGGGGAGCGGCAGCGGGCGCAGGCGACCCGGCGGCCGCTCCCCCTGCCGACCGGCTCGGTGCCACGCCTCGAGCCGGTCGGCGCTCGCCGCATAGGCGTCGTACATGCCGGCAGGATCGACGCAGTCGGCCATGACCTCGGCGAGCCCGCGGGCGGCCACGTCGTCGAGCCGGTCGAGGTGCTCGGCCGCCAGCGTCAGCCGCAGGTCGCGCGCGTAGCCCTCGTCGAGCACCACGGCCGTGAGCTCGGAGTCGTGGGTCCACGAGCGCCGGCAGAAGTTGTCCGAGCCGGTGCTCGCCCAGACGTCGTCGACCACGCAGATCTTCGCGTGCACGTAGACGGGCGTGCCCGCGTGGTTCTCCAGGCCGTACGCCGCCACGCGACCCGGTGCCGCGGCCGTGAGCCGTCCCAGCGCGCGGACCCGGCCGAGGTCCTGGGCGCGGCGGTTGAGCCCCGTCAGGTCGGGCACCAGCGGGATCACGACGACCAGCCGCAGGCCCGGCTCGGTGCGCAGCCGCCGCTCGAAGACGTCGGCGACGCCGTGGCCCCAGAAGTACTGGTCCTCGACGTAGACGATCCGCTCGGCGCGGCCGATCGCCTTGGCGTAGCCGCGGGCGACGCTGCGCTCGCCGCCGGGCGCGAAGGAGTAGTCGCGGCCCATCCGCAGGTCGGGGTAGGTCCGCAGCAGCTGCACCGTGTGGTCGCCGGCTGGCGGCGGCGGGGGCTGCTGCTCGGGGAGGGGGTCGGGCGAGGTGTCGAGCCGGCGCACCAGGTCGCCGAGTCGGCGCCACGGTGCCTGGGACAGCGGCGCCGGGTCCTCCCACCGTTCCCGGAACACGGTCTCCACGTCGTGCACGACGGGGCCCTGCAGGGCGACCTGGGCGTCGTGCCACGGAGGGGTGTCGCCGTACTCGGGCGTGAGCGGCTGCGCCTGCGGGTCGCCACCGTGGGCGGCGTCGTCCCGCCGGCTGTGCGCCAGGTCGATGCCGCCCACGAACGCGATGTCGCGCGTCGGGTCGTCACGGTGGCGCACGACGACGAACTTCTGGTGGTGCGACCCGCCGGCCCGCACCCGCATGTCGAGCAGAACCTCCGGGCCGCGGCGCTGCAGCTGCTCGCCGAGGTGCCGGTTCTCCGTCGCGAAGAAGCCGGTCTGGTCCAGGTGCGAGCGCCACACCAGGCCGCGGACGTCGACGCCGCGGTCGTGGGCGCGGCCGAGCACCTCGACGACCTCGCTGCCGGGCTCCCCCGAGAGGCGCTCGTCGGCGTCGCCCTGCCAGTCGGTGAAGAGGACGAGATCGCCCGGCCCGGTGGCCTCCAGGACCGCGCACAGCGCCGGCAGGTACGTCGCCCCGTGGATGAGCGGCCGGACCAGGTTGCCCGACGACCACGCGATGTCGCCGTCGTGGCGCGCGTCCAGCCGGGTGTGCGGGTTGCCCCGTTCGGTCTTCGTCAGCAACCAGTCGGCGGCGTCGTCACGGTCGGTCATGCTCCGAGCATGGCGCACCGGGCCAGGATCACCCGATGGACGCCCTGTACCGCCGCCCAGAACGGGGTACATGATCGTCACGACCACCCCGAACCTTGGAGGAACCATGACCGATGAGCCGCTGAACGACGACGACCTGACCACCACCGGCTCGACGGGCCCGGGCACCGGTCTGGGCGGGAGCGACAGCGACGGCACCGATGGCGGCGGCACCGACGGTGACGGCACCGACGGCGACGGCACCGACGGCGACGGCACGGACGGAACCGGCGGGACCGACGGCGACGGCACCGACAGCGACGGAACCGACGGCGACGGAACCGACGGGACCGACGGCGACGGAACCGACGGCGACGGAACCGACGGCTGAGTGAACGCGCTCGACCTGCTGAGCGGTGACGCCCAGACCTTCCTCGGGAAGGTCTGGGCGTCCCGCGTGCACCTGCACCGCACCGATCCCGCCGACCTCGTCGGGTTGCTCTCGCTCGAGGACGCCGACCGGCTCCTCACCGACACCGCGATCCGCACCCCGGCGATCCGCATGGCCAAGGACGGCTCGGTCCTGCCCGAGTCCTCCTACACCCGCTCGGCGACCATCGCCGGCAAGCAGCTCACCGGCCTCGTGGACCCGCGCAAGGCGCTCGCGCTCTTCGCCGACGGCGCGACCGTGGTGTTCCAAGGGCTGCACCGCTACCACGCGCCGCTGACCCGGCTGATCGCCGAGCTCGAGCTCGAGCTGGGCCATCCGTGCCAGGCCAACGCCTACCTCACGCCGCCCGGGGCGCAGGGCTTCGCGGTCCACTCCGACTCCCACGACGTGTTCGTCTTCCAGACCGCCGGCTCCAAGCAGTGGGAGGTTCACGGCGCGGACGGTCCCGAGGAGGTCCTCCTCGAGCCGGGGCTGTCGATGTACCTCCCGACGGGCACCCCGCACGCCGCTCGGGCGCAGGAGACCGTCTCGCTGCACGTCACGATCGGCATCAACCAGCTGACCTGGCGCGGGCTCGTCGAGCGCACCGTGTCGCCGTTGCTGTCGCAGGTGTCCGACGCACACCTGCCGGCGGGCTACCTGGACGACCCGGCCCTCCTCCGCGAGGGGCTGGCCGACCGGCTCGAGGCGCTCGCCGACGAGGTACGTCGGCTCGATGCCGCATCCGCGGCCGAGAGCGAGATCCGCCGGTTCCTGACGTCGCGCCCGCCACGGCTGTCCGGAGGCCTCCACGACGTGCTCGGCGTCGACCGGATCGACGCATCGACGCCGCTGCGGCGCCGCCCCGGCCACCCGTGCGTGCTCCTGGACAAGGGCGACCAGGTGGAGGTGCTGCTCGGCGACCGCTCGATGACCGGTCCGGCCCGGATCAGGCCGGCGCTCGAGGAGGTGCGCGTGCGCGGAGAGCTGACCCCGGCCGACCTGCCTTTGGACCCATCGAGCAGTCTGGTGCTGTGCCGACGACTGGTCAGGGAGGGTCTGCTGGAGCTCGCGTGACCCCGGATCCCGGCCCACGCTGGCGGTGCGCGGCGGCGAGCCTGGCACGCAGCGAGCCCGTCGCCGGCACCGCCACGCACGTCCGCACCTGGCTCCTGCTGGAGCACGTCGGCCCCTGGGGCAGCACGGCGCTGCTCGACGCGCGTCTCCCCGAGGGGCTCGGCGCCGAGCTGCGGCGGCGCGCCAAGGAGCACCGTGCCAAGATCCTGCTGATCCGCCGGTTCAGCTCGCGGCCGTCCAGCGACGAGGGGCTGCGCGTGTTCGCCGCCTACGCCGACCCGGTGGCCCCGCGGCTCGAGTCCGGGCTGGTCGAGGACGCGCGCGACGTGCTCGACCTCGACCTCGGCGCACTGCGCCGCGGCGGGACGGCCGGCCTGCCGGCGTACGACGGTGACCTGTTCTGCGTCTGCACCAACGGCCGCCACGACGCCTGCTGCGCCGAGTTCGGCCGCCCCGTCGCCCAAGCGCTCGCCGCCGCGCACCCCGAGGAGACGTGGGAGGTGTCCCACATCGGCGGGGACCGGTTCGCCGGCAACATGGTGATCCTCCCCCACGGGCTCTACTACGGCCGACTGGAGCCGGAGAGCGCGCTGGCGGTCGCCACTGCGCACCGCAGCGGCCGGCTCGACCTCGACCGGCTGCGCGGCCGGTCCTCCTACCCGATGCCGGCGCAGGCCGCCGAGATCGCGCTCCGCCGCAAGCTGGGCCTCACCGCGCTCGTCGACGTGAGGCTGACGGGGCTGAGCGTCGACGGCGACGTGACCCGGGCCGCGTTCGACGTCGGCCACAGCGGGTACGCGGTGAGTGTGCGCACCACCCTCTCCTCCGACACGCCCGACCGGCTGACCTGCAAGGCGGCCCGGCCCGAAGCCGCGCCCTGGCACGAGGTGATCGGCATGGTCGAGCATTGACGCACGGAGGTGTCACGGGAGGAGGGAGACCGTTGACAGTCGACTCGGAGGCAGTCGCGGGACGCTACAAGCTGATCCACGAGGTCGGGCGCGGAGGGATGGGGTCGGTCTGGCTGGCCCACGACGAGCTGCTCGGTCGCGACGTCGCCCTCAAGCGGCTCGGCCAGTTCCAGGGCCCGCAGAACCAGGCCCGCGCCCAGCGCGAGGCCCAGCTCGCCGCGCGCCTGAGCCACCCCCATGTGGTCACCGTCTTCGACCTCGCCGAGGACGGCGAGACGCGCTGGCTGGTCATGGAGTACGTCGAGGGCACCACCCTGTCGAAGCTCGCGGCCGACCGCGGCGGGCTCCCGCCGGCGGAGGCCGCCGCGATCGTCCGCCAGGCGGCCGAGGCGCTGTCGGTGGCCCACGAGGCCGGCATCGTGCACCGCGACGTCAAGCCGTCGAACCTGATCGTCGGGTTCGACGGCACCACGAAGCTCACCGACTTCGGCATCGCCCGGGGCGCCGCCGACGACACGCTCACCGCGAGCGGCGTCCTCACCGGATCGCCCGCCTACATCGCCCCCGAGGTCGCCTCCGGCGGGCTGGCCACCCCGGCCAGCGACGTGTGGTCGCTCGGCGGATCGCTCTACCAGGCGCTGACCGGGCGGCCGCCGTACGACCTCGGTGACAACGTCGTCGCGGGCCTGGTCAGGATCGTCCACGACGAGCCGCCGCGACTCCCGCCCGGCTCCGGCCCGCTGGCGACCGTCCTGGCCGCCACGATGGTCAAGGAGCCCGAGCGGCGCTGGACGGCGGCGCAGGTGTGCGCCTTCCTCGACGCCAACCCCGGGCCCGCGACGCGGGAGCAGACCCGGCTGCTGCCGCCGGTGCCGGCCGGGCCGATCGCACCGCCACCACCGCCGGCGGTCGCCGGAACCGCGGTGACCCCCGGAGCACGGCGTCCCACGCCACTGTGGCCGATCGTCGCCGGCTTCCTGATCCTCGTGCTCGTCCTCGGCGCGTGGCTGCTCGGGCGGTCCGGGTCCGGCACGCCGGACCGCGCCGCCGACCCACCGGCGACCTCCCCCGACACCCCGGCGAGCAGCGCGACCGAGTCGCCCTCGGCGGCGGCCACCTCGACGCCACGGACCGGCCCGACCTCCGCTGGGATGGCGGGCTTCGTCTCCGACTACCTCGGCGCGGTCACGAGCGACCCGAGGCGGGCCTTCTCGATGCTCACCCCGGCGTTCCAGCGGGCATCGGGCGGCTACGGGCAGTACCACTCGTGGTGGGCGCCGATCCGCCGGGCCACGGCGGGTGACGTCAGTGCCGACCCGGCGAACATGACCGTCAGCTATCACGTCGTCTACGACGGCCCGAACAGCCGCCCGTCGTCGGACGACGTCAGGTTGCGGCTGGTCTACGAGTCCGGCCACTACCTGATCGACGGCGAGCCGGAGTGAGCGTCGCCGGGCCGTCAAACTCGATCGATCAAGTAGAGTAAGCGGCGTGACGATCGACGCCAGCCCCGTGAGCTCCGTCCCCGACGTCGGCACCGTCCGGCGGGTCGCCGTGATCGGCGGCGGCGCGAGCGGCGTGCTCACCGCCATCAACCTGCTCGCGCGGTCCGACGACCCGGGGCTCGAGGTGGTCATCCACGAGGCGAGCGGCGTGGTGGGACGCGGCGTCGCCTACGGCACCAACGACCAGCGCCACCTGCTCAACGTGCGGGCCCGGCACATGAGCGCCCTGCCCGACTCGCCCAGCGACCTGCTCGACTGGGCGCTGCGCACCGGGCGGAGCGACGACCCCCAGGGCTTCCTGCCGCGTGCCGACTTCGCGATCTACCTGCAGGACAGGCTGACCGACGTCGCCGACGACCGGCTGCGGATCCAGGCCGGCCGCGTCCTCGACGTCGCCCGCGCGGACGGCGGGTTCGAGGTTCGCACCGAGCGCAGCCGCAGCCACGCGGACGCCGTCGTGCTGTGCCTCGGCAACCAGCCGCCGCGTCCGCTGACCGTGGACGGCACTCCGCTCCCCGACGCACCCTGGCACCTCGCGAACCCGTGGGACCTCGGGCGGCTGCGCACGCTGCCGTCCGACGCGCGGGTCCTCGTCGTCGGGACCGCCCTCACGGCCATCGACACGGCCATCACGCTGCTCGAGGAGGGCGCCGACCGCCACGTCACGATGGTCAGCCGCAGCGGGCGGCTGCCGAAGCCGCACGTCGCCCAGCAGCACACCGCCTGGGTGACGAAGGTGCCCGACGGCCCGCTCACCGCCGACGGTCTCGCCGCGGCGGTCACCGAGGAGTGCGAGGCCGCTCGCCGGCAGGGCGTCAACTGGCGCAACGTCGTCGACGGCCTCCGGCCGATCACGCAGGACGTCTGGCAGCGGCTAACGCTCGAGGAGCGGCGCCGGTTCCTGGCGGTCCACGCCCGCGAGTGGGAGGTGCGTCGGCACCGGATGGCGCCCGAGGTGGCGCTGCGGCTGCAGCGCTACCGGTTCGAGGGCAGGCTCGCGGTGGAGACCGGCACGCTGCACACCGTCACCGACCTCGGCGAGCGATGTGCGGTGTCGACCACGCCGGACGGGGCGTCGTACGACGTGGACGCGATCGTCAACTGCACCGGCCCGCTCCTCGACCTGGCCGCGACCACCGACCAGCTGCTCGCGGCACTCCGCGAGCGCGGCCTCGTCTCCCCCGATCCGCTCGCCCTCGGGCTCGCGACCACCGTCGACGGACGCCTGCTCGGCGCCGACGGGGCGGTCGTCGACGGTCTGTTCACCGTCGGCCCGGCCCGCAAGGGCACCCTCTGGGAGTCGACGGCCATCCCGGAGATCCGGGCCCAGGCCGCCCAGGTCGCGGCGCTGCTGAGCCAGGCGGTCGTGCCGGCCTGAGCCATGGCCGGCTAGACCCGACGCGCCGCCCACACGACCTTGCCCTCGGCGGTGCTCCGGCTGCCCCACCGGTCCGCCACCGCCTCGACGATGGTGAGCCCACGGCCGCTCTCCGCGTCGCCGTCGACGCGGCGACGCCGCGGGCGCTGGGCGGTGGAGTCTCCCACCTCGACGACCACCTCGTGCGCGGTGCGGCGCAACCGCAGCTCGTAGGGCCCGCGGGCGTGCCGCAGCGAGTTGGTCACGAGCTCGCTCGTCACCAGGACGAGGTCGGCGACCGCCCGGCCGACGACCTCCCAGACCCGCAGCTGGGCCGCCACCGCGCGGCGCGCGGTCGACACGGCGCTGAGGTTCTCGCTGAGTGGCAGCCGCATCAGCTGGCTGCCCGAGTCGTGGACCTTGACGACCGCGAGCGCGACGTCGTCGGTGGCGACGTCGGCGAGCAGCTCGACGAGCGTGCCCGGTAGCTCCGCGACGGGATCGTCGCGGTGCGCGACGATCGCCGCCTCGAGCTCGTCGATCCGGGCGCCGAGATCGGTCCCGCGCCGCTCGACGAGGCCGTCGGTGTAGACGGTGAGCAGACCGCCGACCGGCAGCTCGACCCGCCGGGTCTCGAAGCCGACGTACCCGGACCCGAGCGGTGGGCCGTCCACCGGCAGCCGGATCGCCGTCCCGTCCGGGCGGAGCAGGATCGGCGGGGGATGTCCGGCGTTGGCGTAGGTCAGCGACTTGTCGGCGTCGTCGTAGATGCCGTAGACGCAGGTGACGATCCCGAACGGCGCGACGTCCTGCACGATGCCGTCCAAGTTCTCGACGAGCTCGCCCGGGGTGAGGTCGAGCCGGGCGAACGCACGCACGGCCGCCTTGATCTGTCCCATCACCGAGGCCGCCCGCACGCCGCGGCCCATGACGTCACCGATGACGAGCGCCGTGCGCCCGCCGCCGAGGTTGATGACGTCGTACCAGTCGCCGCCGACTTGGGTGCCCTCGACGCCGGGACGGTAGAACGTGGCGATCTCGAGCGCGTCGGTGTGCGCCTCGACGTCGGGCAGCAGGCTGTGCTGGAGCTCGTCGGCGATGGCGAGCTCGCGCGCGACCGTACGTCGCTCGGCCTCGCTGGCGACCCGCTGGAGCTGCTGGAGCCGCTGCTGGACCTTGACGCGGGCGAGGAGCTCGCGGGCCGCGAACGGCTTGACGAGGTAGTCGTCGGCACCGGCCTCGAGGCCCTCGGCCATGCCCTCCTCGCCGGCACGGGCGGACAGCATGATGACGGGTACGGCGGCCAGGAGCGGGTCCTGCTTCATCCGGCTCAACAGGCCGTAGCCGTCGAGGCGCGGCATCATCACGTCGGTGATGACGACGTCGACCGGCGCCTTGCCGAGCACCTCCAGCGCCTCGAGGCCGTCGGTCGCCGTGACCACGCCGAAGGAATCGGCGAGCAGCTCGGCGACGTAGTTGCGCATGTCGTCGTTGTCGTCGACGACCAGCACGGTGGCCTGCTCCTCGCCGCGGGGCGGCTCCGGCTGCGGCCCGACCTGCGGTGTGTCGTCGAGCCAGCCGAGCGCCTCCTGCAGGATCGACGGCGCCGGCGAGCCCTCGGCCCAGGCGGGGACGGCGTCGGCGTCGTCGATCACCTGCTCGGCCGGCAGGTGGTCGCTGCCGAGCGGGAGGCTGACCGTGAACGTGCTGCCCTCCCCCGGGCGGCTCACCACGCCGACGTCACCGCCGTGCAGCTCGGCGAGCTCGGCGACCAGCGCCAGCCCGATCCCTGACCCCTCGATGCTGCGGGACACTGCCCCGCGCACCCGGTGGAACCGCTCGAACAGCCGCGGGACCTCGGCCTCCGGGATCCCGGTGCCAGTGTCGGTCACGCGGAGCACCGCGTGGTGGTCCTCCCGGTCGACGGTGATCGTGACGCCACCCTCGAACGTGAACTTGAAGGCGTTGGACAGCAGGTTGAGCACGATCTTGGCCCAGTGGCCGCGGTCGACGTAGACCTCGCCTTCGAGACTGCCGGACACCGTCAGCTCCAGGCCGGCCCGCTCGACGGCGCTCTCGAACATGCTGGCCAGCTCGGTCGTGTAGCGCAGCAGGTCGGTCGGCTGGAACGTCGACTCGTCACGCACGGTGTCGAGGCGCGAGAAGTCCAGCAGCGTGTTGACGAGCCCGAGCATCCTGGTGGCGTTGCGGGAGATGACCTCGACCCGGTTGCGCTGCACGTCGTCCAGAGGGTGCCGCTCGTCGCCCAGGGCGTCGTCGGCCGGGCCGAGCAGGAGGGTGAGCGGCGTACGCAGCTCGTGGCTGACGTTGGCGAGGAAGTCGGACTTGGCCTGGTCGAGCCGGGCCAGCGCCTCCGAGCGCTCCTTCTCCTGCTCCATCGCCAGCGCGTCGGTGATGGCGGCGGCGAAGTGGCCGGCGATGAGGTCGGCGAAGTCGAAGAACGTCTTGTCCACGGGCCGGTGCCGGTTGGCGCCGAGGACCAGGAAGCCGTACGGCTTCTCCTGCAGCGGCCGCGGCAGTGGCACGATCACGGCCTTCTCCGGCGGCACGGCCCACGCTCCGGTCGGGAGGTCCGGGAACTGCTTGTCGACCCCGTCGACGGTCACGTGGGCGCCGGTCGCGAGGTCCGCGACCGGCCAGACCGGGTCGGCGTCGTCGGCGTCGATGCGCACGGGCGCGGCGGCGTGGCCCGGCTTGATCCCGGCCGTCCCGGCGAGGGTGGCGTTGCCGTCCTCGTCGAAGAGGTAGGCCGCCACCCACGGCAAAGACTCGTTGTTGGAGGCGAGGTGGTCACAGCCCGCGCGTACGGCGTCCGCGACCGACTCGGCGGTCGAGACCCGGATCCCCAGGTGCCGCAGGGTGCTCATCCGGCGCTCGTTGACCACCTGGTCGGTGACCTCGGCGACCACGCAGAGGATGCCCTGCACGATGCCGTCGTCGTCGATCAGTGGGCTGTAGGAGAACGTGTGGTAGGTCTCCTCGGCGTAGCCCGACCGCTCGAGGAAGAGCTGCAGCGCCTCGTCCCAGGTCGCCTCCCCCGTTGACGTGACCCGCTCGATGCGCGGGCCGATCTCGGGCCAGATCTCCGCCCAGACCTCCCGAGCCGGGCGACCGAGCGCCCACGGGTACTTGGAGCCCAGCGTGTCCCGGCGGTAGGCGTCGTTGCAGAAGAACGTCAGCTCGGGCCCCCAGGCCATCCACATCGCGAAGCGGGTGCTGAGGATGGTCCGGACCGCGCTGCGCAGCGCGGGCGGCCAGTCGTCCGGGTCGCCGATCGCCGTCGAGGACCAGTCGACAGCGAGGAGATCGCGGCCGACACGTCCGGCTGCCGCCAGGGTCTCCCGCATCGAGGTGGTCGTCATGACCGCCTAGCCGGCGAACTCGCGCTCGAGCGCTTCCGCGGCCGTCGCGTGGATGGCGACGACCTTGTCGAGGCTGGTCAGCCTCAGCAGGCGCAGGACGAGCTCGTTGCTGCAGGCGAGGACGAGCGCGCCCCCGAGCACCTGCAGCCGACGCCGGATCGACACGATGGCGCCGAGTCCGGCGGAGTCGAGGAAGACGTCACCCTCGAACGACAGCACCTGGTTGACGTGGCCCTCGTCGGCCAGCTGGAGGAGACGCGTCCGCAGCCACTCAGCCGTCGTGATGTCGATGTCGCCACTCACGTGGATGACGCACGCCTGCTCCTCGAACGACACGTCGAACGACAGTGCCCCGTCGTCGGGGTGGTCGGGGGGTGAAGGCGACAACCTGTGCTCCTCGCATGGGTACGGACGCCGGGTCCGTACCCCGACCTCCGTCATTGTGCACCTCGGACCCAGGGATGCGTTTCACCAGGCGGTCGTGGCGGTTACGAGGGGGCATGGCGCACCACGTCAGCACCGGCGATCTCTGGTGGAAGAACGCCGTCATCTACTGCGTCGACGTCGAGACGTTCTACGACTCCGACGGGGACGGGATCGGCGACATCACGGGCCTCACCCAGCGGATCGACTACCTCGCCGAGCTCGGCGTCACCTGCCTGTGGCTGATGCCGTTCTATCCCACGCCCGGGCGCGACGACGGGTACGACGTCACCGACCTGTTCGGCGTCGACGGCCGGCTCGGCACGCACGGCGACCTGGTCGAGCTGCTCCGGGCCGCGAAGGACCGCGGCATCCGGGTGATCGCCGACCTGGTCGTCAACCACACCTCCGACCAGCACCCGTGGTTCAAGGCGGCGCGACGCAGCACGGAGTCGCCGTACCGCGACTACTACGTGTGGCGCGCGGACCCGCCGCCCGACACCTCCGACAAGGTGGTCTTCCCGGACAAGGAGGACAGCATCTGGGAGCTGGACGAGCGCACGGGCGAGTGGTACCTCCACCACTTCTACCGCTACCAGCCCGACCTCAACTTCGCGAACCCGGTCGTGCGCGACCACATCGCGAAGTCGATCGGCTTCTGGCTCCAGCTCGGGCTCGACGGCTTCCGGGTCGACGCCGTGCCCTTCCTCATCGCCGACGTGGACACCGAGGCCGACCACGTCCCAGGTGACCCGCACGAGTACCTCAAGGAGCTGCGCGCCTTCTTGGGCCGGCGCCGCGGCGACGCGATGCTTCTCGGCGAGGTCAACCTGCCGTTCGAGGAGCAGCAGCAGTACTTCGGCGGCCTGGCCGGGGACGAGCTGACCATGATGTTCGACTTCGTCAGCATGGAGGCGACCTACCTCTCGCTCGCTCGGCAGGACGCCGACCCGCTCGCGAAGGCGCTCACCTCGCGGCCGCCGATCCACCACGACTGCCAGTGGGCGACGTTCGTCCGCAACCACGACGAGCTGATCCTCGACAAGCTCAGCGACGAGGAGCGCCAGGAGGTCTTCGCTGCGTTCGGCCCGGAGCCGGAGATGCAGATCTACGGCCGGGGCCTGAAGCGCCGGCTGCCGACGATGCTCGACGGCGACCCGCGCCGGATCCGGATGGTCTACAGCCTGCTGTTCAGCCTGCCCGGCACGCCGACCATCTACTACGGCGAGGAGATCGGGATGGGTGAGGACCTCAGCGACGACGGCCGGACGTCCGTACGCACCCCGATGCAGTGGGAGGCGGTCCGCAACGGCGGGTTCTCCACGGCACCCCCGCGCAAGCTGTTCCGTCGCGTCGTGCAGGGCGGCTACGGGCCGGAGCACGTCAACGTCGCCGCCCAGAAGCGCGACCCCGAGTCGCTGTGGCACTTCATGCGGACGCTGATCCAGACCTACCGGGAGTGCCCCGAGCTGGGTTGGGGCGAGTTCTCCGTCCTCGACCAGCCGTGCCGGCAGGTCCTGGCGCATCGGTGCCACTGGGACGGCGCCTCGATCGTGGCGGTCCACAACCTCTCCGCCGAGCCGCTGACGACGCGCGTCCAGCTGCCGCCCGACGACCTCACGGGCGACGAGTCGACCTGGCTGGAGGACCTGTTCGCCCACGAGGCGCACGACACCGACGCCAAGGGCAGGGTCGAGCTGGCCCTCGAGGGCTACGGGCACGCCTGGCTCCGGGTCAGGCGCGACGACCGCCCCTAGCCGAGCTTGACCGGTCCGAGCGCCGAGTTCACCGCTGCGGTGTAGGTCTCGTAGCCGGCCGCGTTCGGGTGGAACGCGCCCGGGTCGCTCGGCCCGAGGAGCCAGGGCTCCGGCGCGTTGACACCGTGGCCCAGGAAGCGCTTGGTGACGTCGACGAACTGGAGGCCGTGGCGCGCCACCGCCGCGGCGATCGTCGCGTTGAGCAGGTCGGCGCCGTCGTTGAGGGCGGCCTGTTCAGCCGGTGACGCGGCCAGGTAGCCGCCGTACTCGGGCGAGAACAGCCGCGGGTAGCCGGTGACCACGACGTGCGCGTTCGGCGCCGCGGCGGCGACCCGGCCGTAGACCGCGTCGAGCAACCCGGGCAGCGCGGAGGTGATGCGGCCCCGGATCAGCGCGACGGTGCCTGCGCACTGGGCGTCGGTGCCGCCGAGGCAGGCGACGACCGCCTGGGACCAGCCGATGTCGTTGCCGCCGATCGTGAGCGTGACGAGGTCGGTGTCCGCGTCGAGCGCTCCGAGCTGTCCGCCGGACACCAGCGTCGTGGTGGTCGCCCCGGCGCACGCGACGAAGTCGTCGAGCGCGATCCGCTGCCGCCCGTCGAGCTGCACGGCGTAGGCCGACTGCGAGCGGCCACAGGGACCGTACGGCGGCACGCCGTAGCCGGACGCGTAGGAGTCGCCGAGCGCGTCGTAGACGACGTGCGGCGGCGGAGCGGCGGAGGCGGCGGAGGCGGTGGTGGCGGTGGTGGCGGCGGTGGTGGCGCCACCGGCGACGAGCAGCGGGACGAGGGCGAGGGCGGACGTCCAGGTCCGCAGGCGGCGCATCATGGTGTGACCGTAGTCACACAGCAGTGGACGCGCCAGTGCCACCCGCGCTCGGTGGTGGCATAGCGTGCTCACCATGGCCGACCTGCCCCTCCAGGAGGGCGACACCCTGGTTCCTGCCCAGCTCAGCCCGTGCGTCGGCGGCCTGGTCCGCACGTGGACCGAGTCCGGCACCCGGCTCTGGTCGGTGCCCGACGACGCCAGCGGCGCGGTGCTCGTCGCCGCGCAGGGCACCGGCGTCCTCGCCCGGTCGGTGCGAGCCGAGGACCGCTACCGCGAGACCGCCCTCCTCAACGAGGAGACGGGCACGCTGGTGCTGTCACCGCGCTTCCCGGACCGCTCCCCCGACGAGGAGCTCTCGTTCCGCTCGTCGGCGCTCCAGCTCGCGCCGGCCGGGGCGGCGCGCCCGGACGCGCGGGAGGAGTTCGCCCGGGCCATCAACCAGGCGGTGCGACACGTCGCCGCGACGTTCGAGTTCCTCGTGATCGAGGTCGGCGGCTGGGACGCCCCGTTCGAGCCGTACGCGTTCTTCGCCCTGCACGTCGACGAGGAGGGCCGCCAGCTGTCCACGGTCGAGGTCTCCCCCGTCCCCCAGGGCAGCGAGCTGTGGCGACCGCACGTCCGCGGCGGCGCACCCGGGGTCTCCGTGAGCGCGCCGGTCTCCGCCGAGGCGATCGACGGGGCGACGTTCTACCTCGCGGACGCCGTCTCCGGACTCGACCTGCTGCCGTGGGACGTCGCGTTCACGTTCGGGGTGCGGCCGAGGTAGCCGGAAGCTGGGCGTCCGGCTACTTCGACGGCTGGGGCACCTTCACCTTCGAGCAGTCGACCTTCGGGTTCACGCCGAAGTAGTTCAGCGGACCCGCCACGATCGTGAGCGCCGTGTCGCCGGTGGTCTTGCAGCTCACGTCCTGGTCGCTCCCGAAGTAGCCGCGCTGCCACGCGGCGAACACGCCGATCAACAGCCAGAGCAGCACGATCAGGCCAATCAGTCCCCTCATGGCGACGTCGTACCCCGTGGAGGGTGGAACGATGTGCGCCATGCCCACCCGCGACGCCGGCACGGCCCGGCAACGACGCGTCTGGGACAAGGCCGCGTCGTCGTACGACCGGCAGATCGGACTGTTCGAGCGGATCTGGTTCGACGGCGGCCGCGAGTGGCTCGGCGCCCGCGCCAGGGGTCGCGTGCTCGAGGTGGCGATCGGCACCGGGCGCAACCTGCCGTTCTACGACCCGGCACTGCGCGTCAGCGGCGTCGAGCTCAGCCCTGCGATGCTCGCGGTCGCCCGTCGGCGCGCCGCCGACCTGGACCGACCCGTCGACCTATGCGAGGGCGACGCCGAGCGGCTGCCCTACGACGACGCGTCGTTCGACACCGTCGTGTGCGCGCTGTCGCTGTGCGCCATCCCCGACCCACGGCGGGCCATCGCCGAGATGCACCGCGTGCTCGTCCCGGGCGGCGAGCTCCTGCTGCTCGACCACGTCGGCAGCACGTGGCCGCCGCTCTACGCCCTCCAGTGGCTCGTGGAGCAGGTCACCGGCCGCAGCGCGGGCGAGCACCTGACCCGACGTCAGCTACCGCACGTCGAGGACGCCGGCTTCGTGGTCGCGGAGCGCCAGCGCCTCAAGGCGGGCACGATCGAGCGCATCCGAGCCGCCAAGCCCTGAGCGGCCCGGCGCAGCCGGCCACCTCGCAGCAGCCGTACGGCGACCAGCGCCGCGATGACGACGGCTGTCGCGACGCCGCCGATCCCGGTGATCAAGTGGCCGACGACGTGCCAGTTGTTGCCGGCGAGGTCTCCCGCGGCGACGACGAGCACGCCCCAGATCGCCGCGCCGAGGATGTTGAAGAACGCGAACCGGGGATAGGACATCCGCCCCATGCCGGCGAGACCGGGAATGAGCACGCGCAGCGCGGCCGTGAACCGGCCCAGCAGCACCGCGAGTCCACCCCGCCGGTCGAGCACGTGCTCGGCACGGTCGAGGTGCTCGGCCTTCACGAAGCGGCCCAGGGTCGAGCCCAGGATCCGGCGGCCCCAGCGGCGCCCGACGACGTACCCCACGGCGTCGCCCGTGATCGCCCCGCCCACGGCCGCGGCGACGACGCCCAGCAGCGGAACGTGCCCCTGACTGGCGGCCACCCCGCCGAGCAGCACCGCCGTCTCCCCTGGGAAGATGATCCCGAGGAAGGCCGACGACTCCAGGGCCGGCAGCGCGAAGACGATCAGCAGCGTCAGCCACGCCGGCGTCGAGAGCAGGTGGTCGACGAAACCGGACATCTTGCCTCCTCCACGGGCAGTGCGCCCGTCTCGTGTCGAGACGGTAGGAGTCGACGGATGAAGGCGGGATGAACCCCGACCAGGGGCCCGATTTGGGCATCGGAGGATCGGCCTGTAATGTTCTATTCACCGACGCGGGGTGGAGCAGCTCGGTAGCTCGCTGGGCTCATAACCCAGAGGTCACAGGTTCAAATCCTGTCCCCGCTACAAATCAAGGTCCGCAGGACCGAGGAGAGCCCCAGCGCCACGCTGGGGCTCTTCGCATTTCGGCCTCTTCCGCGGGGTTTGTGCCGGGTTTATGCCTCGTATGTGGCGCCGGGCTGCCCCCGGTTGCGTGGGGTGAGCCCGACTGCCCCCGACCTTGCCGGACCCGGCCCGCGACCCTGCACCGGGTGTACGCGCGCCTCGGCGTGCCAGCGCCGCACCCGAGGATGCGGTGGCGGCCACCGGGGGCATCCGGCACTCCGCTCGCGCCCCCGATCGCGCCCCCGATCGCGCCCTCGACCTCGACCGCCCGGCGGGGTGTGGGCGAGGTCACCTGCCCGTGGTCTGCCCCCGGTGCTGGTCGAGGTTGCCCCCGACATTTCGGTCGACACCGGTCTGCTGCGTCCCGATCCGCAGCAGCAGGAGCAGTGCCCATGTCCGCCCGGTCCGCCCAGCAATACCAGTCCGCCCGGTCCGCCCCGTCGTACCAGCCCGATGCGGCGCTCACCTTCAAGGAGGCCGCCGAGGCCGCCGGATGCAGCGTCGACACGATCAAGCGCCGCCACCAGGGCGGCACCTTCCCGCACGTGTTCCAGGATGCCGGCGACAAGCGCGGGACGTGGCTGATCCCGGTCACTGACCTGGTCGCGGCCGGGCTGCTGGGCGCCGACGCCCTGGTCGACGTGGCCGAGACCGTCGCCACGGTCAAGCACGGCCGCGAGGCCGCCGCCGTGCAGACCGCGCTGGAGTCTGCCCGCCAGGACCTGGCCCTGCAGGTCGCCGCGCTGCGGGCTCAGGTCACCGGCCTGGAGGCTCAGCTCGCCCGGGTGGTCGACGAGCGCGACTTCCTCCGGGGCCTGGTGACCGCCACCACCGGCGGCGCCGGCATAGGAGCCGGCACCGAGGTCGGCACCGGGGCCGGCACCGGGGCCGGCCCAGGGTCCGGCACAGGGTCCGGCGCGGTGTCCGGGACGGGGGCCTGAGATGGGACGCCCGCTGACCGGACGGATCAAGCCCACCCCGACTGGGTTCCACGCCTCCCTCCCGCAGGCGAGCGGCAGCACCCGACGGATCGGCGGCGTGCTGCCGACCGAGGCCGATGCCCGGGCCTGGCTGGCGCAGGCGATCACCGCCCGCCAGGCCGGCGCCCCGGTTCTTCCGGTCCTGGACTGGCTGGCCGACCAGGCGACTCCCCCGGCCAGCCCGCCCTCTCACCCGCCCGCTGTCCCGCTCCTGTCGCCCGACATGACCCGGGCCCAGCCCCTCACCACGGCCGAGGCCCTCAGCACGGCTACCGCTGGCGCCATGTCGGGCGCGCTGTCGTTCCGGGAGGTTGCGGAGGCGTACCTGCACGAGCGCTACATCCTCGGTCGCCAGGCCGGCCCGGACCGCGAGCGGGCCGAGCGTGACCTGTGCGAGAAGCTCGCCACCTACTTCGAGGGCACCCTCCAGGGCACACTGGGCACCCTCTCCCGGGCGGACTACCTCGCCATCTTGTGCCAGTGGGCCGGCGCGGTCACGGGTCCGTTGAACAAGCGCATCTCGAAGCGCCAGCAGGGCAACCCCGACGTCCACCGCGGCTACGCCGCCGATTTGGTCCGCAACATGCGCGGCACCCTCGACCGCGTGCTGGCCTACGCCTGGAGCGTGCTGGGCCAGACCCGGTCCTTCGACCCCGCCCAGGTGCGGACCCCGCGGACCGACGCCGGCACGACGGCACCCAAGCGGCCCCTCACCCTCCCCGAGACCGCCGCGCTGGCCGCCCATCTCCACCCGGCCCACCAGATCGCACTGTGGCTGCTTCGGCTCGGCGGGCTGCGGATCAGCGAGGCGTTCGGACTGCACGTCGCCGACCTGGTCGTGCCCGACGGCGCCGACTGCGGGTTCCTGGTCGTGGCCCGGCAGGGCGGCCGGGTGTTCTGGGACCGGGACCGGGACGGCAGCCTCGTCCCTCGCCACGAGGTCGACCGCACCAAGACCACCCAGTCGGTGCGGCTCGTCCCGATCCCGCGCGCCCTGGCCGGCCTCCTCACGGTGGTCATCGATGTCTTCCACACCGGCCCGGACGGCACCGTGGACCAGGACGCCCGGCTCATCCCCGACCTGACCGGCCACGGATCCGGGCAGGGATCCTTCCGCCGCACGATGAAGAACGCGGCGACCCGGCTCGACCTCGACGTCTCCAGCGACCTCTTCGACGGCAGCGAGCTCCCCGTGCCGCACGACCTGCGCAAGGCGGTCGGCACCGAGCTCGCCCTCACCGAGCTCCCGGAGTGGATCCGCAAGCGGGCGCTGGGCCACCTGCCCGGCGCCGACGTCCACCACCGGCACTACCTGCTCGACGACCCCACCGCCGCCCCCTACCTCGCCGTCGCCGACCAGCTCCAGGCCGGGATCGACGCCGACCTGCCGCCGCTCGTCGCGGCCCGACTGGTGGTCCCCACCCAGGAGCGCTGCACCACCGGCAACCAGAGCGCGCTGGCCCGGCGTGCCGACGAGATCGACGCCGAGCTGCTCGAGACCGGCTGGCTGGTCTCGCCAACCGAGGCCGGCGTCGACCTGCTCGGCCCCGACGAGATCGCCGACTATCTCGGCCTGAGCCCGGTGACGGCCCGCCGCTACCTGCGCGACGGCACCTTGCCCAGCCGACGGCTGCCCCATGGGCGCGCGGACCAGAAGGCGGCCACCCTGGCCGACGTCGAGGAGTTGCGTGCGGCCCTGGCGACGGGCACCACCATGGCTGACCTGGCCGCCGAGCTCGACTACAACGTCTCCAGCCTGCACCAGGCCGCCGCCCGGCTCGGCCTGACGCTGGAGAAGCGCGGCCGCATCACGATCGTCCCCCACGCCACCCGGACCGCACTCACCGCGTGGGCCCTCCGCCAGCACCAGCTCCGCACCGACGGCTACACCCACGACGAGGCCGCCGCCCTGCTCGGGGTCAGCGTGCCGACGATCCGGCACCTGATCACCGCCCGCATCCTGGTCGCCCTGCCGACCGGCAACGGCGAACGCGCCCGGGTCAGCAAGCACTCGGTCGATACCGCCGATCTGCAGCGCAGCCACCGCCGGCCCCGCCGACGCGCCGCCTGACCGCGACGCGCGGGGCGATCCCACGGCCACGGTGAACCATGTGGCGCGGCACGACCGTCGCGGGCCATGCTGACCAGATGGCCCCGGTGCTTGCTCTCGACGTCGACGGGGTCGTCAACTGCGACGCCCCGCGCGGCTGGGGACGCGCACCCCGGCAGGCCAGCGCCTACGCCTACGGACAGCGCTGGAGGATGCGGTGGGCGCCGACGCTCACCGACCAGCTCGGCGCCTGGCACCGCGAAGGCCGCCTCGAGCTGCGCTGGGCCACCACCTGGTGCCCCTTCGCCGGCCAGCTCGAGGCACTCTGGGGCTTCCCCACCCTGCAGCGGTGCCTGACCGACGAGGAGGCCGCGGCCCCGCCGGACGCCTCGGACGCCGCCAAGCTCAGGGCCGCCCTCGCGATCCTCGACAGCGGACGCGAGTTGATCTGGGCCGACGACACCGCGATCCCCGACGACGCCGACATGCTCGCCCGGCTACAGCCGCCCACGCCCCGCAGCCTGCTGATCAAACCGACGGCCAACCGCGGCCTCACCCGCAGCGACCTCGACCGGATCCGGACATTTCTCGACGCCACGACCTGATGAGGGTCTGTGACCCAGCCCCGGCCGCCGAGCGGACGCCCCGCGGCGCGCCAGGCGGTCCCACACGAGAGAATATGCTCGTCGTCGCATTCTATCGGCAACAGGCATACTTCCCGCTATGACCTGGATGGAGGCTGCCCTCAGCGCCGGCATCACCGTGCACGAGTCCGCGTCAGCGGCGGTGACGCTTGCGACCGAGGGTCACCGCCGCCGCTTTCACCTCGTTGCCAAGCGCCGCAGCCTCCGCCCGAGTGAGGTCGACCCACCACCCACCGCGGACTCGCTGCTCATCTCCCCCAGGCTCTCCCCCGCGGCGCGCGCCCGACTGACCGACCTCGGCTGGTCCTGGGCGACCGACACCGGTCACCTCCACCTCGACTTCGCCGGCCTCATCGTCGACCACGACCCCGACGCACGGTCGACTCCGCACGATCCTCGGCCAGTAGCGCAAGGAGTCGGCCGGCACGCGCTGCTGCGGCGGCTTCTCGAGGCCCCCGCCGACCGGCGGCTGCGGCAGAGCGACCTCGCCGCCCTGACGGGGCTGCACCAGTCCCGCGTCTCTCGACTGCTCGCCCACCTGCGCGCCGACGGCGTCGCCAGCGGCGGTTACGGCTCCTGGCAGCTGACCGACCCGAGCATCGGCACCCTCACGGACTGGCTCGACACCTATCCCGGACCCGGCGGCATCGCCACCCACTGGTCCGGGTTGGAGCCCGTCTGGCAGTCCACGCTCGCGGCGCTCCGGGTCCTGCCCGCGGATGCCGTCATCTCCGGCGCCGTCGCAGCGGATGTGCTCGCGCCCTGGCGGCGCCCGGACCGGGCGGTGATCTACGCGTCGCGCGGCGTCGACCTCACCGGCGCGGGGCTCGTCCCGGTCGGCGCTCCAGCCGACGCCCAGGTCACCGTCTGTGTGCCGCGAGACCAGACGGTCTGGCCCTCGGCGCGGCTCCTCCACACCGCCCCCGGCGGACAGATGGTGGCCATCGCCGATCCCCTCCAGGTGCTCTGGGACGCCCGGCAGAGCCCCGGACCCGACGTCGACGAGGCGACGGACCGGCTCCTGCGGCGCGTGGCCGCCCGACTGCGCCTGCGACCGGAGGAGGAGTAGCCGCATGGCCGTCGAGCACCGGCCCCGCACGAGCTGACTCGAGACTCGCTCGCGAAGCCGATGGATCCGATGAGCCTGCCGACCTAGAGTCGACCTGTCGCATCAAGCACGACCCCGCGGTCGGATCTGGAGAACACCATGGAGCCCACTCGGCGCAGCGCCCCGGACCCTGACGACGTGATGCGGGCTGCAGCGGACATGCTCGCCGACCAGAGCAGGGTCAGGATCGGCCTGACCTCTGGGCAACGGCGCGCCCTCGGCATCACGCCCGAGACCCCTCCGAAGTATCGATTTCCGCTTGGCCAGATACGTCCCGGCCAGCTCGTGTCGCCCGAGGTGCTGCAGGCCGCGAGCGAGATGATCCACGCCGGCCCGTGGAAGATCGGCCTGACCAGCGGCCAGAGGCGTGCCCTCGGCATCCAGCCAGAGACGCCCCCGCGACATCGGCTCCGCATCAAGAAGTCACGCTGACCTCCATCCCCGCCGACCGCGGAGGGCCGATCGGTCGCGTTGGTCGATCCCTGCCTCTCTCACGCGCCCCGGCAACGGTATCTTCCAGCCTCTGCCGTCGTGCCGATCGGCAGGCTGGGTCTCTGAGCAAAGTCCCGCGCCCTCAGCCACCGGACGCACGGTCGCAATGGAACTCGCGGACCGCGATGCGGCACTCCAGCCGACCGGCGCTGGCCTGCACCTCCATCTCCCAAGGAGGCGCAGCATCGTGAAGATCGTCATCAACCAGCGCTACGGCGGCTACGCCCTCTCGGACGAGGCCCCGAGACTGGCTCGTCCTCAGAGGGATCGCGGCGCCGCCGGGACGACCGCGTCTCGACTGGCCCGATGCCCATCATCTTCTCCGCCGCGACCGGACCCATCCTTTGCTCGCGTCGTGCGCGGAAGGGCTTGGACCAGCAGCCTGGGGAGACAGTGCCGAGCTGGTCGTCATCGAAGGTCCCCGACGACGTGGACTGGGTGCTGAGGAGTCCGAGGGCAAAGAGTGGATCGCCGAGGGGCATCGCACTTGGGGGCGGGAACCATGATCGCTGGAGCGGCCCCGGGCCTCCTGTTAGCTGAGGCCGACGAGCGCTCCCCGAAGAGACTCGCCTGGTCCGCCAGATGGAAGTGCGACCTCGGAATGCGCCTTCGCCGCGGAAACGAGCGAACGACAGACGCGGCCGTGGCTCGACCGAAGAGACAGCAGCACGCCTAGAGTCTGACTGTGATCCCGCGTGGCGGCCACACACTCGGACCTGGAGAGCACGATGGAATCCATTCGGCGGATCGACCCGACCGACCGTGGGGCAGTGGCCCGGGCGGCGGACGATGTGCTGGCCAACCAAAGCAAGGTCAAGGCGAACCTGACCGGCACTCAGATTCGCGCGCTGGGAATCAACGGCGAGACGCCTCAGACGTATTGGATCCGGCTCGGCCCGGACCGTCGGCGGCCGGTGGAGTCAGCGGATGCCCTGTATGCGGCGCAAGAGCTGCTCCACGACGGCCCCGTCAGGAGCAGCCTGACCGGCGGCCAGATGCGCGCACTTGGGATCCGACCACAGCAGCCCGTGAGGCATCGATTCCGGCCGAGGGTCGACGGTTAAGTGCGGCACGCGCCGGACCAGCCTGAATGGACGTCCACGCATCGTGTGCTTGGGCGGCACGGCATTCGGACAAGACGCGAGACCTGCGGAGGAACGGCTGCGCACCAAGCGATCGGCCTCATTCTCCGCATGCCGGTGTTCGAGAGCATGCGCATCGACGTACAGGGTCGGCGCGCTACCCGCGAATGGCCGCCTTCGGCTTGACCGATTCAGACCGGAAGCGGCTATGGCAGCCCAGTTGGCGTCGAACGCCTGCATCCGCCGAAGGCATCGAACTGCTGTTGAGAAGACTCTTAGAAGGGTGATGCATTTGCGCTGGTCAGCCCTGGGTCACGTGGGCGCCTGATGCCCTCACGGTGGGCACCGAGCGCCCACCGCTCCACATGCAGGTGGGCGCCTCATGCCTCTTCACGACGTCCGTCCGTTCGTTGCGGCGGTGTCGCCCGACCTCTCCGGACGGCCGGCGGCGCGTGGCTCGACGGTTCACAGTTCGGGCACTCGCCCGACTCCCCTAGACCGCCGGTGACGGCGTGGGGAGGCACGACGAGACAGCGGGATCCGGATTGTGGTGCCAAGAATCCTCGAGCGATGGCCGTCCGAATGGCTCGCTGGACAGACCCACGGTCCAACGGATGCAGCTCACCGGTCGCGACGTCGACCGTGCCGAGGAGTCGACCGACCTCCCCTGCCCGGAAGGGCGCGTGCCCGTTGGCGCCGTGGTGACCGAACGCGAGGGCCGCCACCCGCAGCCAATAGTCGAGATCCCGGTCAGCCGCACGCTCGCGCCACGGGGCTTGGTAGTGCCGCGCCCAGGTCTGAATCGCCCCCCGCATCACTCGGCCCCAGCGGGCGGGAGCCGGGGCCGGTCACGGTCAGGCGACGTCGTCCGATGGGGCATGTCAGAGTCCATGAATCCCCACCGTCGGTAGCGGCCGGCAGGGGCAGCGTCGACCGGCAGATACCGGCTCTCCGCCCTCTCGAGCGAGCCGTACTAGGGCACCTTTCTGCTGTTCCGGCGGCGTCGATTGCGTCGGCCGGTAGGGCTGCGGACTGTCCCGGCTATCGCTCAAGGTGAGCGGTGAAGGGCACGGGAAGAGCTATTCCCGTCCCCTTCAACGATCGACCGGGTTCAACCGGTGAGAAGAGAACTACCGTGAAGAACATGTGCCCCGCGGGGCAGCCTGCCCAGACCCACATGAACGCCCCGACGGCTACCGCCTCGGCCCCGGTGGTCGCCGATGCGCTGGGGCACTCGCGGTCTGGCGCGACCACGTCGTCTGAGGAACCCCAGCCCGACGACTTCGAGGTGCTGCTCGCTGCCGCGGCTAAGAGACATTCAACGGCAACTCGGACCCGAACGACCGCAGGTTCGGGTCCAAGCAGGCCGTCGGACTGGTGCGACCCAGATCAGAAGGCCATCCTCACCCTCGGGCCGGGCGAGCATCCGATTGACCTTGCAATGGACCGGTGCAAGCCCGGACCGTCCCGCGACCACTTCCGCACCAAGGTCCGCCGCTCCTATGAGCTCATGGCGAACGTGACGCTGGGCTCGATGACGATGGACGAGGTTCGTGCGGTGCCCATCCACCATCTGACCGCCCGCCAAGCCGGCGCCTTCCGCCGCCTTGTTTACTCGCGCTATGAGTCGCAGTCCACTCGAAACGACATGATCTCCGTCATCCGACGCGTCCTCCAGCAGTGCCGTAACGTCGAACTCCTCAGCGTCGAGCGGCTGGACCTGCTCTTTGACGAGCTCTACACCGTCGCCCCCGGGGCATCGACTCAGAGGCGACGCCTGAGTCCGGCCGACGTGGAGCGATTGCTGCGCTGTGCCAGCACCATGGGCACGGAGCGAGCCCGCGCACGGAACACCGCCATGATCGCCCTGTTCTGTACCAGCGGCATCCGCAGCATCGAAATGTCACAGGCACGGCTTGCAGACTGGAACCGCGAGGACGAGAGCATCCTGCTGCGATTCACCAAGAATAAGCGCGACCACCGGATCTACCTCCATCCTGACGTCGTGCCCTACCTCGAAGAATGGCTGCGACTCCGAGGCACACATCCAGGGGCTCTCTTTACGTCACTCACCCAGCCAGCCCGATACGGCCCGCTGTCGACCGAGACGATCCAAGAGATGATCCGATCGCGAGCAGAGGAAGCCGGTGTGACCGGCTTCCGCTCGCATGACTTCCGCCGCAGCTTCGTAACGCAGCTACTGCGGCAGAACGACGCCGTCCTGGTCAGCAGGCTCGTCAACCACGCCAAGGTCCAGAGCACCATGATCTACGACCTGCGCGGCGCCGACGAGGAACGGGAGGCGATCAGCACACTTGCTATCCCGGTATTTGACTCGCTCGGGACCGACACCGACGGGTCGCCCAGCGAGGGCCCGCAGAGCGGAACCGCAGCATGAACAGTCCCGAGCTACGGCTCCTTAGCCCCGATGCGGCCGAAGAACTCGGCCGGACGACCAACCTGCGCGCCGAGGCGCTAGCAGAGTTTCGTGCCGGCTACCCCAAGCCGGAGAGCCTACGCACCATGGCCGGCGGGCTTAACCGCGTCGTAAAGACCTTCACGAAGGGCAGCCACAGCCTCGAATCGTTTCCCTGGGAGACCGTCGATCGACGCCTTGCCACGTCGATGATCCGAAGCGTGGCTGCCCACGGGTACTCCCGCCGCACCGTCGCTAAGGACGCCTCGGCCTTACGGGTGATGATCGACTGCTGCCGGGAGGTCGGCCTCATCACGCACGCGGAGTGCCGTGCCGCGCAGACCTTCGAGATCGCCGCCGGGGTGGAGCTGCCGCAGCCCGGACACTTCCTTAGCGAGGCCGATGTGGTGCGCATCATCCGGACCTGCGAGCACGGCTCAGGCTCCCCGACGACGCGCATCCGCGACGTGGCGCTCCTTCTCGCGCTCGCGAGCACGGCCGCGCGCGGCGATGAGCTCACCCAGGTCGACCTCATCGACGTGCACCTCGACGAACGCCGGATTTGGCTGCGCCACACCAAGTCGGGCAAGCCCCGCGACGCTTGGCTGCATCCGACAGCAGTTGCCGGACTCAGCCGTTGGCTCGAACTCCGCGGCCGGAAGACCGGACCCCTATTCGTGCCTATGTCGCGGGTTCGCCCGCTCCTGGATCGAGGACCGCTTAGCACGCATCAGGCATGGAAGATGGTGCAAGCGCGCGCACTCGAGGCGGGCTTCGAGCACATCACGCCCCACGACTTCCGCCGCTTCGTGATCACGACGCTCCTCGCGGACGTGGACCTGGTCTTGGTGGCGAAGATTGTCGGGCACACCAACCCCGCCACGACGGCCCTCTATGACCGCCGACCGGCCATCAAGATGCGCGAGGCAGTGGCCACACTGCAACTCCCCGCGCCGGCGTCTCTGCGCCAGAACACGTCGCCGGGGGCCGCATAGATTCGGATAGGAAACCTTGCCGCAAACCGCCCCCAAGGCGCTGGGGCCGTTACCTCGCCCAACTGGAAGCGCCGCGAAGGCAGCCAAGTCTGGCGTGGGACCTTCTCAGACCAAGGGCCGACCGAGGGAATGACCTCGGGGCGCCCTAGCCGTATGTCGCGAACCCGCTGTCAGTGTGACGGAGTCAGATGCGCTCGTTCGCTATAGGTCACGTAGGTGATGGCCACGTCGGGGCCCGATACGTTGGTCGCGGTGATGGTGCCCCCGTTAAGGGTCCGCATGCCGCGAGCGGTGAGCATCGTTCCCATGGTCTTGGCATGGGCGACGGGCGTAGGCACGAAACGATGGTCGCCCTCGGTCACCCACCGACCGTGTTGGCTTGTGATCAACCACCGCTGCTTCATGGCACCTCGAGAGCGGCCCAGGCCCGGTGGCGGACGGCGCCCATCCAGAGACCGCTGCCGTAGGCGAGGTCGTCGAGGCGGCGTCCGGCCCAGCTGGCGATGATGCCGAGGGCGGGCGAGTCGGGGTCGCTGAGAGGCCGGCCGACAGTGGCCGCGACGATGGCGTCGACGACCAGGGCGGTGACAGCGGCGCGGCGCATGGTCCGGCTGACCAGGCAGCCTGCGACAGCGCCGGGCCACCAGTGCCGCAGGATCAGCGCTGGTCGAGGCCGGTTGGCGCGTGCGCTACGAGCCGAGCTTCGCAGCTTGGCTCGAATGCCCGGCTCCGCGATCTCTTGGACAGGTCGATGACCGATCTGAGGACGTATCTGTCGTAGTGGCAGATCCTCGATCTGTTGGCGGCTCTGTTGGAACCTCTACGTTTGGAGCGACCCGCCCGTTGCTACCGTTTGTTCTGAGCCTTGACAAGGCGGCCGGGGGTATAGCCGTTTGCACGTTGGCGACGGTGTGTCTTGCCCCCAAGGCGGTCACCCGCAAGCGCCGGTCGCGACCCTGCGTCAAGAGCGCTGAGTGTTGCGAGTCCCTCGATTGCCGCGTCGATCGCAGCGGACGAGCCATGCTGAGCCCTTCTCGTCCCGTGGCGACGGTCCCGCGGACCTCCAGCAAGCCCGGAGCCGCCGTGCCCGCACGACCCTCAGGCCGTCAGCCGTACCGCGAAAGCCCTCGGCAGCGTCACCGATTCCCAGCGATCGACCGCATCGCCCGACCTCGTACAGCGCGTTCGCGGGCCTAGGCCAGCGCCCGAGGTGGACGGCATTGCGGAAACCGGCGAGCCGCTCACCTTCGACGACATGACCTCACACGCAGACAAGGCCCAGCCCGACACGTCCACGCCCTCGCTCGTCGTAGTTCACGATGGCGACGGCACGTGGTACCCACTTTCAGATGCATGGATCGCCGAGCTAACGCCGGAACAGCTCGATATGTTGGTCGAGGGTGACAAGTCGGTGTTCATGGACGCCCCCTCTACCGCGCTAAGTCTCCTGGCATGCGGCCGGTGCGGTAGAGAGGTGAACCGCAAGCCGGAGACGGCCGCGCCGTTGTTCGTCATCGTTCACGATGGCGACGGCACGTGGTGGGAGCTTTCAGGTGCATGGATCGCCGTTCTGACGCTCGACCAGCTGGACATGCTGGACGAGGGCGACGAATCCGTGCTGGAGGATGTCGCCTCTATCCCGCTCAGTACCGATGAGCGCTGCGAGTGCGGATCGGACGAGGTTGCTCGCGGCTGACCGTTCCGACGAGGTCCGGTCGACTGCTGCTGAATGGTGGAGTTCGCGACTCGGATGGTCGCCGAGGAACTCCACCACTCAGCGAGAGGCTGGACCCGAGCAGCGCCTCGGCGCCATCGACAGCAGGTCGAACTCGATCCCCTTCGTCCTGTGCCCCGGTTTCAACCTCCGCATGGTCGCGCCGTGCACCCCCCGCTAGCCCCGCGCAGGTATCAAGCGCATGGGCGGCGCAACAGGAGAGCGGAGCGCTGACACGTTTTGGTTCACAAGCCTCCACCTGTGTGCTGGGGAACGAGCACTCGGCTCGGATCACCGCGCCACTCCGCCGCGAAAGCCCCAGTCAGGCGCCCGCGTTGGCGCGCTGCCCAGCTGCGCGGCGGTTCCAACCACCTCCCCCACCCGGGCACCAGTCGGTCAGACGCGGCAGGGCGGTCGGGTGGACGTCGCCGCTGACCCCATGCGGAGAGGCGCGGCGGCAGGCTCATGAGGCAGGGATCGCCGGGTTGAGCGGTGCGCGCCCGACAGAACAGAAAACGGGGCGACGTCACGACATCTGCCGTGACGGCACTCGACACTGCTCCCGACGGCGACTGCCGACGGATCAGGCCGCACGCTTTCCACCCGAGGGTCAGCGTCGAATGGCAAACCCTTGAACTCTTCGACCCGAGGGTCGAGCGCCGTTGCCCCGCAGGAGCCGAGAGTGCGCGGACAGTGCCGCTCCTTCTCTCACGGATCGCTCGTGCGCCTCACGAAGTTGGCCAGCACTGCAACCGCCGCCGCGTACTGGGCGCCGGGTGTTCGGAGCCCGCCGAGCAAGTCGACAGTCGTTAGTACCCTCAGATCTCGCGCCAAGTCATGGTGATCAGGCGCGAAAGGTCGAGACTCGGGCATGTCTGCAAGGTCGATCAGCACTTCAACAGTGGGGAGATGGTCGTGGACTCGTGCACGTAGAGCTTAAACTGCAGTTTTGTTGGCGCGAGCGTGGCCATGGTCGTCTTGAAGCTGACTGCGATGTTCTAAGCCCTCTGATGTTCTTGACATTGTCGTTCCGTCCGGCTGCCCGGGATATGGTTCGCGCGTTTACCGGTCGCTGACGCGATGCGCTCAGCGGTCTTGGCGATATCAGCAGCATTCGCGTGGCGCTCGTGTTCCCAGATCCAGGCGCAGGCTCCACCCTGCGTACGTCGCGCTGTCTACCTACTGCCGACCGGCGTGCGAACCCTGCCTCGCCTACTCGCGGGGCGTCCACGGCGTGTCGGCTAATTGACTGCGCCGCCGAAGATTGCGTCGCGCATCTTCGCGTCGGCGTCGAAGAAGGCGCGCTCCCCCCAGAGCAGCAACGGCATTAGTTCGACCGTCTTGCGACCGGCATCACTCTCGAATGTCACGACCCCTCGTGGCCACGACGGCGGGTATATCTGAAGTAGCACGGATTTTCGATCGACAATGTAACGCATCTTGAACGATCGAATGCTGGTTCTTGGAATCGTACGAACACAGCGATCCCCTATATAAACCCGCAGAGCATCGTTCTCGAACTCGTAGCGGACATTCTTGAATCTGCCGTACGAGTAGCAAGAATACCCAAACCCCAGGAGCGCGCTGATCGGTACAGCTCCGGCGACTATGCCACGAGTGAAATCGACTGACGAGTCTGTGGCGGCAGCGCACGCAACCACGACCGTGGCCCCGATGAAGACGAGGACTGTAAAGTATCTGCCGAAGCTCCATGCGGCAGACGGGTCACTCCGAACCACAACCATCGACCTTAAGCCCTTCGTCGGTCAGCATTATTGTGAATTGCCATAATCTGATTGGCCTTAGCCTGGCGAGAGTTCCAGTAAGCCTTCGAAGCGCGCCGTACACCCTCGTAGGCGAGGGTGATAGCAGCGTCCCGTCCATATTGCGTGACCTTCGTCATCGCAACTTGGGCGACATTCTTTCGATGCTTGGGGCTGTTCGCGCGCCTCCCCACCTTTTGAGCGAAAGCACCGCCAGCTTTGGTTGAAATCCGGTCGGACAACTTAATGACAAGTTTCGCCGTCAACCTACCCCCAACCACGCCGGCCGCCATCCCGAGGGCGTCGTCAGCTACTGCGCCCCAATCACCTTGGGCGGCGTGGATCGCCAGCTGCGCGCTAGAGCACACGGTCCCCGCTCCACCGGGCGAGTAGGCGCAGATGGCTGCTGTAGCAACCGCAGCTTTCATCACCGACTTGAACGCTTTCTTCCAACTGAAAGCGCCGCTCAGGTCGTAACTGTTGATCGGGTCGGCGGGGTAGGTATACGCGGTGGAGTTTCCGCCCTGGACGGGATCGACACTGAGGAACATGCCGAGGGCCGGAGCGTAGAGGCGGACGCCCATCAGAATGACGCTGCCTTGGGCGTCTCCGGAGCGTTGCTTGGTGCCGAGCCAGCCGTAGCGAGAGTCCGCGGTCGTGCCGGCGGGCGAGTTTCCGTACTCGTCGTAGTCCGGTGCGTACGCAAGACTGCCGGGTCCACCGTTGCCAACAGCGCCAGTGCTGGTCGCGGCAACGTCGCCGTGCAGGTTGGTGTACTGGTATGTGACGGTGCCCGTTTGGTCGACGATGGCGCCGAGGTCAGCGCCGATGCCGGTGAGGTTAGCGGTCCAGGCTGTGCCGTCAGCGGTTTCGGCGATCCAGTCCGGTGAGTCGCTGGTGGCGTCGTCGAAGTGGTTGGTCTTGGCCGCGGTCTGTGCGGTTCCAGTGACCGTGGTCCAGCTCTTGAGTCTGCGCGCCTGGTCGAGGGCCCATGTTTGGGTGGTGGTGACGCCGGCGGTCGTGGTGGCTTGGCTACGGACCATGTCGTTGGCGTAGTAGCTGTTGGTCAGGTCGCTGCCGTTGGTGCCGGCGTCGGCGGCTGGGAGGGTGGTGATGCGGCCGAAGGCGTCGTAGCCCAGTCCGGCGTCGGTGCCGGCGGGTTGGAGGCGGTCGGCCTTGTCATAGCTGTGGGCGACGGTTGTGGCGGTAGTGCTGGTGCTGCAACTGCCGTCGGCGGCCGCAGGGTAGGTCGTTTGGCTGGTGCGCGCGCTGTTGGGGTTGAAGCCGTATGTGCGCGTCGTGCAGGCGACGTCGGCGCTGCCGATGTCGCTGGCGGTGACTGGGGTGTCCTCGACCTTGGTCAGTCGGTCGGCAACGTCGTAGGTGTAGCTCTGCGTGCCGGCGGCGCCGGTGTGGGTGATGACTTGGCCATGGATGGAGGCGATATTGGTGTCGGCGAACAGGGCCGCTCCGGAGGCGTCCACGGTGGTGAGTGCAGTTTCTTCGCCGCTCTCGTCCCGGGTGTGTGTCGTGGTGACCTGGTCGGGGTCGGTTTGGGCGGCGAGTTGACCGTCGGCGTCGTAGTTGGCGGTCCAAGTACCGGTGTAGACGTTCGTCTCGCCGGTGCCGACCTGGACGGCGGCCGAGGTCGGCAGGCCGCGGTGTTCGCCACCCTGGTCGTAGTCGTAGGTGTAGGTGGTGTGGGCGTCGGCGACGGTCGCGATGCGTCCGCTGGTGGGCTGGTAGCTGGTGGTGCTGACGTTGGCGTCGGCGCCGGTTGCGGTGGTGTTCTCGGTGTAGGAGGTGACGCGTCCGAAGTCGTCGTAGCCGGTGGCGTCGCTGCTGGTGCCGTCGCTGGTGCTGGACGCCAGGCCCGTTCCCGCGGCGTAGGTGACCGTGACCGGGGCGACTGGGGTGCCGAGCCCGCCGGTAGTGGCGGTACTGCGGACCGTGGTCGCGTACGGGTTGGCGGTGGGGGTTGCGGAGTTGAACCCGTAGGTGGTGGCGGTGGTCCGGGTGACCGGGCTGCCGCCCGCGGCAGTGGCGGTTTCGACGACGCTCGTGGGCCGGTCGAGATAGTCATAGGCCGGGTAGCTAGTGGCGACCAGGCCGGGCAGCCCGTTGGCGGGTGTGGTGTCGGCGGGCAGGGTCTTGCAGACCAGACCGGCCCAGGCCGGCTTGCTGTCGCAAGTGGAGTCGCCGCTGCCGGTGGTGCCTGAGCCTGCTGTGTAGTAGATGGTCTTGGTGGTGTCGGCGTGGGTCCAGTCGGTGCCGGAGGGCTGTCGCTGCCGGATCACCTGGCCTGTGTCTGCATCAAGGACGGTCGTTGTGGTGAGGGCCAGGTTGTCAGGGTCGGTGATGGTCTGCAGCGGGGTGGAGTAGGTCCATCCGGAGGCGTCCAGCCTGCCGTTAGGGCTGTCGCTGGCGCCGAGCCAGTAGCGGTACTCCGTCTTGCGTGTATCGATCTCGCCCGGCGGCGCTTCGTTTGCCGGAGCCGGGTCGGTCGAGGGACTGGCACCGACCGTGGTCGTGATCGGCAGGTGCAGCGACGTGAGCTGATTGTCAGAGCCGTGGGGGTGGCCGGGCTCGCTCCCGTCGTCGTAGGTGGTGTGGCTGTGCTCGCGGGCCGCGACCACAGCTCCAGTCTGGCTGCCGGTGGTGAGCTGCACGAGATGGTACGGGCCGTAGCTGTCGACGAGGTCGAGGATCCCGTCGACCTTGTTGCCGGCGTAGAGGTTGAGGGTGGACAGCATGCGTGCCGCGGTGGCGGTGTCGGCGGGGAGCCCGAGTTGCTGGCCGGCGGTGCCGGTGGGATTGAGGGCCTCTTCGCGGTTGCCGGCGGTGAGGGTGCGGATCGCGTTGCCGGTGGCGTCGTATTCGATGGTGTCGATGTGCCAGCCGGTGGGGCCGGTGCCGGAGTAGTCGGCGGTGTTGACCAGGCGACCGTCGGCGTCGACGTAGTTGATGGTGCAGTCGCGTAGGTCGCCGGTGGCGTCGGCCGGGGTGGTGGCGCCGGGCGCGCAGATCGCGGTGCCGCCCACCGAGGCTTCGGGCTTGTCGTCCTGGGCCCAGGTGTCCGTAGAGGCGGCGCGCAGGTCGGGTCGCTCGGCGTTCGCACCGGGGGCAAGGTCGATGTCGTAGAAGACCCTGGTGGTCTCGGTGCCTGCCGGATAGCCGGGCAAGTGCTGGCGGGAGACCGTGGTCAACTTCGCCGGGGTCGTGGTCGTGTCGTAGGTCAGGGACCAGCCCGCGATCGGGGTACTCGACGCCGCGTAGGAGGGGGTAACCGTGGTGACGCGGTTGGCCGCGTCGTACTCGTAGTGGGTGGGACGTACCGGGGTGCCGCAGGTGATCGGGTGGCCTCCGGTGCCGGCGGTCGGGATATCGCGCGGGTCCCATTCGTCGGAGAGTCGGCCAGCATCGTCGTAGCCGTAGCAGGCAACGTCGATCTGGAGCAGATTCCCGGCCTGGTCGGTGGTGTTGAAGGTGACAGCCTGCACCGTGCCAGCGGCGTTGTAGGTGAAGGCGAGTCCACGGCAGCCAGGTACCCAGGAGCTCGCGGACTTCGGGTCACAGCCCGCACCGGTCGGGGTGGGGGCGGTGACCATCGTCGGCCGGGTGACCGATCCCGTACCTGTGCTGACGCTGGCGTAGATGAAAGCGGTCGCGTTGGGTGTGCCCGGCTCATTCACGGCTGCAACCTGGTAGGTCCCCGGGGCGCCTGGGGTCGGCGCGAAGGTGACGGTGACCCCGTCGAGGTCGGTGATCTGCCAGCACAGTGTGGTCGAGGAGCAGGTGACCGCCCCGTACGTGCCGCTGGTGACCTTGCCGAGCTCGAGGCCGGAGTCGGTCGCGTCGCCGGTGGGCGCCCACACCTCCTTGCCGTTGACCATGGTGCGGGCCAATGAGGTGAGCGACCCGTCACTGCTGGTGACGGTGAACACCGTGGCGGTGGCGGGGCTGGTGCCGCCGCTGGCGGTGGCGCTGGTGTAGTCGACGCCGGCGGAGTCGACCGGGAGACCGGCTGACCAGCCGGGTCCGAACATCCCCGTCAAGGGGGTGGCCTGGGCGGCGGGAGTGCTGGAGGTGCCGGTCGTGGCGGCGGTGGCGCTGTTCAGAGTGCGGCCTACCGACAAGACGGTGCCGGCGCTGCCCGGGACCGAGACGTCCGAGGCGCTTAACTGGGTGTTGCCGGTGACGAGATTGACGCTGGCCGGGCCAATATCTTGGGTCGCGGCGACCGAGAGGGAGTTGGAGTCGACCGTCGCCTTGACCGCACGGGACGAGGTGCCTGCGGGCAGGCTGGTCCCGGGTGCGGCGGGGCAAGCCGCCGCCGACCCGAGGCAGACCGCCACCTGAAGGGGCCCGTCGATCGAGGTACCAGCGCCGAGCGCGTCGGTCAGGGTGCCCTTGATGTCCCAGGTCAGCTTCGGCGTGCCCTTTCCATCGGCCGCGAGTGCATCGAAGGAGTAGGGCCAGCCCGGGAGGGTGCCGCCGCTCGCGGCCACAGTGACCCGGTCAGCCGGGATCGCGATCCACGCTTCGGTGTCGGCACGGCGGTAGTAGAACGTCGCCTGGGAAGTACCGCTCGGACCAACCGCAACGAGACTGGTGGTGGCCTGCAGCACCGCGCCAGCGGCCGGGGTCGTGACGGCGGCGTTCGTGCCGAACGTGTAGTAGCTGGCCTCCGAGAGGTTGCCAGCCTTGTCGACCGCCCTGACGACGAGCGTGTGCCACCCGTCCCCAGGGTCGATCGAGGCCGTGGCGCTGCCCGACGCCGTCGCGTGGTCAGGGGTCGGCACGTCGACGCCGTACAGGTAATGGTCGACACCCGAGGATGCGCCCCCGGCAGGCGCCGGGTCGGTGGTGCTGAAGTTGAAGGTGCCAGCACCCGTGGCGGCCGTCCAGCTGTTCTCGGCGAACGTCGGCGAGGTCACGGCCGGCTTGCCGGGTGCGCTGGTGTCGATGCCGAACACAACCCAACCCGGACTCCATGCGCTGGTGGCCAGGCCGTCGCTGGCGCGGACCCGGTACTCGTAGCGTTGCCCGTCTTGCAACTTGCCCGCAGGCACGCCCCATCCCGACCACTTGCCGGGCGGCACGTCAGTGGTCGACCCGGTGGCAACGGCCGGTGTCGTAGGGGCGCTGCTCGTGCCGGCATAGACCTCGAAGGTGTAGCTCAGCAGGGCACTGTCGTCCGGCGTGGCACCGGTCAGCACGGGCCGGGTCGTGTTCGACCACAGCGGGTTACACACCCCGCACGGGGTGACCGAGCGACCCATCGGTGCCGGCGGTGTCCGGTTGTAGGTGACCGACAGGGTCGGCGGGTGGGCGTTCTCCCGGGAGGTGAACAGCTTCGCGCCTGCCGTGGTGGTCTCGTCCCCCGCACGTAGCTGGAGGCCGTCGTTCGCGATCGTGCCGTTAGCCCACCCGGACACCAGGTTGGTCAGGCTCTTGCTGGTGTAGTCACCCAGGGTGATGTACCCATCGCCGGTCGAGCAGGCCGCACCGCCGGTGAGGAGGTGACCGCGCGAGGCGTTGACGTAGCCGACCGGGTTCGCGACCACGGGAGGCTGGGTGTTCCAGGTCGTCGTGTCGCCCCAGCCCGCGGTGACCTGCCGCGCGTAGACGGTCTGCGGGCTGCACGAGTTCACCCAGTAGGACCACAGGTCGACAGATGCGGACAGGATCTGGGCGCCGGCTAGGGAGGTGATCCCGTTCCAGTAGACGTAGGACCGGTACAGCTCGGCGCTGCTCTTCTTGCCGATCGCGAGCTGGGTCGCGGTTCCGTAGGAGCCGGTGGGGTTGCTTTGGCTGACGAAGGTGTCCAACCCCGAGACGCGAGTGAACACGGGATCGACGGTGACCGGATAGACCACGTCCGGGTCGGAGAGGAACTCGGTCGGCGGCGTCCAGGTCAACACCTGGTCGAGAACGTGCCCGTCCGCGACCCGACGCGTGCGGGCCGCGCTCAGCTCCTGGGGGACGTCGACCACGGGAGCGTCAGGGTCCGTCAACGGCGTGGTTGCCGTGGTCGACGGGTCAGCGGACGGGTCAGCCGACGGGTCTGCCGACGGGTCGCTTGATGCAGGTGCCGGCGCGTCGTCGGCAGGGGTCCCGAGGGAGTCCTGCACGGTCGCATCCCACGCGACCGCGGGGTTCACCGTCGCGGCGACGTCCTCGTCTCGGGTGACGGTGACCGCCCCGGTGTCGGCATCGGACTTCACCTTCAGCGAGTCGCCACCCGCGGTTCCGAACGAAACCGGCGCCGAGAGGGAGAACCCGTCGGCCGGCCGCTCCTTGATCACAAAGGAAAGCTCGAAACCGTTCGGCATCGCGGTCAACCGCGCGTCCACGCCCGGCCGCACGTCAGCATAGGTAGCGACGGGCCCATCGATCACCGGGTCGGGCAACGGAGCAGCCCAACCAAGGGTCACGGTGTCAGCGCCCGTGCCCATGGTCGCCAGCACACTTGAACCTGCGGACCCGAACGTGATGTCGCCCGCGGTCGCGGTCGGCTCGATCCCAGCCTTAGTGGTGATCAGGTCCGTGTCGACAGGGACCCAGTTCGGCCCGTCGACGTCGCCCTTCGCATCGGCTTCGCCGTCCCCGGCCGTCGCGCCGTCGGCGGCACTCTCGACCGGCGTTGCGACGTCAGCGGCTGCGACGCGCACCGGACCCGTGGATGCTTCGGTCGTTAGCGACCCGTCCGGGTTCGCCCACGTGAGTGTGGTCTCTGACGTCAGGCCATCGATCCGAACCCGACGGTGCTGGCGCATCGCTGCCCGCACGGCAGAGACCTCATCCGTAGCGCCCATTATCACGCCGTCGTCAGAACTGCTCGACGCGTTGTCAGCCGCCGTCGCGTCAGGCATCGAGGCGCCGAGCTGCAAGGTGGCGGCGATGAGCGCCAGCACGAGCAGTCGAACGCTGTGCGCCGAGCGGCCGTGTCGGCCTGATCGCCGCGTGCGCCTAACAAATAGGAGCCCGGAACTCAGGATGAAGGCGGTGACGATGGCAAGGAGCAGCGCGGGCGAGCTCCCGAGAACGTGATGCACGGCGGTGACTTCCAGGTCGAACGGAGCCACGAGAGTAGGGACTGAGGTCCCTCTCTGTCTGGGGAATCGCTGAATTCGGGAGCCGATCCTCATGCTGAGGATGCGTAGAGGTGGCCGTCGCGGTCATACGATCGCTCCCCCTGCCTGCAGGGGCCAGCAGCCGCTGAACCGCGGATCGAGCACAATGCCACCGTGACGGCATCAGGCCCGAGATGCCCGTCGTGGGCCTGACGGCACCAGCACCGCTACTGCTACTTGACTCCGGACGACTGCGTAGCCGCGCGGCGACCACGTGCTCGGGCGACCACGTGCTCAAGAGGGGGAGAGCTGAGGGCGTACGATCCAACGGCACCTGGCAGCGCCACCATGGAGTGCGACCTTCGCGCCGGCGGGTTCGGAGTTGGTTAGTCGCGGGCAGGAGCGTCACTCGGATCTGGGCAGCACCTGGAGCAGCAACCGGCGGACGGGCGGACTTCACGCGGAGAACGACCACCTTTCATCAGGTGATCGAAGCGCTGTTACGTCCCCGCCCGAGCCTTCGGGCTCTGACGGGAGTCAGTGCGGCCCGTCTTCGTACGTGTGCCCGGTGATCTGGCCGACACACCCTTGCCACCGCAGCGCACGTACGCGCGGCCCCGATGGGACGTCGCGGGAGCCAGCGAGACGTACCAGGAGCGGCCAAAAGCCTGCCGCCCCATGGTGCCCTGTGAGATCGACGGCGCTCGGATGACCGGCATCGTCCCGGAGCACCGCCACAGAATCCGACGTCTCGGCGAGGGAAGAAACATTGGCCACCGCAGCGCGTCCGATCTCGCGGGCGAGGGCACTCGAGCCGCCCGCCCACAGCTCAACCTGGATCACCAACATCTCCTGACCACAGCCGCAGGCACTGACATCGAGCCGTCATCGCCCAGCGGCGCCCAACCATAGAGGCCATCGTTGCCCACTCCCCCGCGGACGTCAGACACTCGCCGACACTGAAGACGTCCGCCATCAGACAGGTCGCGATCGAGACCCGTACGCGCTCCACTCAGGGTCGATGCCCCGGTGCACCAGCTTGCCGCCGTGTCTTCATCGGGCGGTCTCAGGCCCAGGTCTTGGCGCCAACAGAACAGAAGATGAAGGCACCGTCACGACATCTGTCGTGACGGCGCCTGCACTGGTCCGAACGGCGACCAACCGCTGGATCAGTTCAGATCTTGGCGCAGTAGGTCGGTGAGAGGAGTCGAGGGGATATCCCACAGCACGTCCTCTGAGCCGTCGTTCAGCCTCTCCAGCTGGTCCTCAGTCAGCACCGAGACCCGCCAGTCCGAGAGCGGGGACCAGGTGCCGTCGAAGTGAACCACGACGAGGGACCGAGGAGCGGGCGCGCCGACGAGCGCTCTCGCGACACGCTCGCAAGGGTCGGAGCCCAGGTCGACTGACCGATGCGTCGACGAGCCACGCTCGTGGTCGGATGGCATCTGCTGCGCTTCATTCTCGTTCATGGCGTCAATGGTGTCGGGTCGGGTCGCCGCTGCAATGCCGACCGTCGACCGAAGTCCAGGCGGGCGAACTGCCTCAGCCCGAGCTGGTCCAGCATGCCCGCGGACGCCCGTGGTCCGGCCGCGAGCCGGCGGTCGACCGCCGCTTGCCAAGCGTCTCAGAATCGATCGCGCGCTCGCGGAACGCGCAGCCCCAGGTCGTCGACGATCGGAAAGCTGAACGGTGGGCCTCCGAGCCTTCAGGCTCTGATCGGGACGCGGCTCGTCTCGTACACGTGCCCGCTGATCCGGCAAGTAAGTGCATGCCATCGCGGCGCAAGTGCGCCAGACTCGACGTGATGTCGTGGTCGCAGATCTCCCGTTGACGATGGAACAGGACTGACACGGACAGCTCCGAGCAACCTCCTTGGGCAGCGTCCACATGAGATGCCGCGCGCATGTGGGCCGGCGGACCGCTCCAGAGGCCCACCGGCGGCCGGCGGAGCCGATTAGGGGGCGGCTCCGGGGGCGGTCGAACTACCTAATGCAGCGGCGGATTAGTACGTTTAGCGGGTTTGTTTGGTGCGTTCTGTACGCGGACGCGACTCGGATGCGGATCAACGAACGGCCGACGGAGTCCAGCGTGGATCCTCTCGCCGCAATCGCGAGCAGCAAGGAAGCCAGGACAAACAACACGCCAAAGCCGACCGTCAGTTTGATTAGGAGTCGCGCTGTCGCCGGTAGTGCGAACCAGCGCTCCCACCGTTGCAACCGGCGCTCGAGGTTCGCGACCTTGCTCCGATGGGCGGCCAGTCTCCTCTCGATACCCGTCCAGTCGGGCCGCGATCCCCACTTCGCGCCTGGCTGCCCGGGTTCGTCGTGGTGCCAGCCTGTCACGATTCGGGCCCGAGAACGGAGATGCACCCGCAACACGGCTGAGAAGGCGACGGGCAGTCGCAGGCTCTCAGCCCGGCCCTCGCCATGGCCGAAGCGCTGGGATCACACCGCTCCTCATCGACATCGAACCGAGCGCGTCCTCGGCTTGTGCGCACCGAAATGCAGGAACGGCTCCCGAGCCAGCGCTAGTAGCCGCGGTGACGGCATCGGACCACCGAAGCGGTCGCCTCGTGGCAGACCCGGACGTTGACGGGCCTGTCGCCATACCGGAAACAATTATCTGTGTGAGCGACGCGGGTGACACCGGATGCGGAGACGTCGCGGGACACGCCGAGAGCAGACGTGCTGACAGGGTCGAACCAGCCGTCGAGCCGCGCGCGGCGCTGGCCAGCCGACGTGCCGGCCTGCTTCGGATGGTCTTGGTCGACATGGTCGCACCAGTCGTCGTCTTCCAGCTCTGCCACGCCGCAGGCGCATCCGACGTCGCGGCGCTCGTCGCCTCGTGTCTACCGCCCGCCGTGGGGGTGCTCCACACTTGGAGACGTCGAGGCGGTCTCGAGGTCGTCGGTGTGACAGTCCTCGCCGGCATCGTCCTCTCGATCGCCCTCGGCGCCTGGTCCGACAACCCCAAGGCCGTGCTCCTACAGAGTGCGGCCTTCACGGCCGTGTTCGGCCTCTGCTGCGTGGTTTCCCTCATGTTCCCGAAGCCGCTCATGCTCCGCTTCGGTATCGCCTTGCACGGTGGGCCCGAGACGGCGTCCGGATCACAGCTGGCTACCGACTTCGTGAAGCACCCAGCGGCCAGGCACTTCTGGAGGGTCGTCACCGCCGTGTGGGGGATCGCCTACCTCGCGGACGCAGGTGTCCGAGCCTGGGCCGTGCAGCGGCTCAGCGCGAGCACGTCGCTCACCCTCAACCGCACGCTCCCGTGGCTGCTCACAGCCCTCCTCTTCACCTGGGCATTCCACTGGGCGAGCCGCCTCGAACACGAGCGCGACTTCTGAAGGGATTCGGCGCATCCGGCCCCGTTCGACCCCCGAGCCCGCCCGTCGACACCTGTCGAGAGCACTTCGATGCGCTGCGTGCCGGCTGGGTCCCTAACCTCAGGTGCTCGCGGTGATTGCCTCTCCAGCCCCAACCAGGGCAGGTCCGACTTCCGAGCCGGCCCACAAGACGCCGCCCCGATGCTCGTCCGTACACTCCAGGCCGTGGATGTTGGCGGTCCTGAGTTGCTCCTTGTCCTCATCGTCGCGGTCTTCCTCTTCGGAGCGAAGAAGCTCCCTGACCTGGCGCGCGGAAGTGGCCGCGCCGTGCGCATTTTCCGCGAGGAACTCCGCGGCACCGAGAGACCGGAAGCCCCCGCAACGTCGGAGGAGTGAGCCCGGCCAAAGCCGGGACACCGAGGTCCGCCTTTGACAACCCGAGCCGCGCCGAGGCGGGCCACGAGCTCGGTCATCGTGCGGGCCTATCGCGCGCGCAATGTCGAAAGTTGCCGGCCAGCTCACTCAGGCTCCGGTGGAGCTCACCGCGGCTCGTCCTCGTACATGTGCGCACTGATCTGGCCGGCAAGCTGTTGCCATCGCGGCGCAAGCGGATCGCGTCCCGCAGCGGTGTCGCCAGAGGCCGCGACGCGTGCCAGCAGCGGCCAGAAGCCTGCCGCCCGCTGATGGCCGGTGAGATGCACGGCGCTGTGATGACCGGAGTCGTCACGCAGCACCGCCACATAGTCCGACGTCTCGGCCAAGGAAGAAACGTTGGCCACCGCAGCGCGTCCGATCTCGCGGGCGAGGGCACTCGAGCCGCCCGGCCATAGCTCAACCTTGATCACCAGCATCTGTCGACCATAGGCGCGCCCACCGACAGCGAGCCGTCCAAGCTCAACGGGGTCAGCGCCCACTCCAGCCGGGCGGACGGATCGGCGCTCTACGGAGCAGCCAGTGGGCGGTGCGACCAGCCGAGTAGGAGCCGCAACGTGCCGGCGCTGCCCTCCCGCTCCGTGATCGACGGGCTCCTTCTCCGCGCACCACGCATGAACCCTCGCAACGGCCGGTCTAAGGATCTCCCGGCGCAGGTTTTTCGCATCCAACCGCGACCAGTGAGGCATGGAGCCCTTCGCGTCGACCACGAATCCGGGGGCGAGCGTGATGGCGGGCTCCGTCCCGGCCGGCGGCCGGCGGCGCTCAAGACTGGCGAGTCACGCCGCCCAAAGAGCGTGCCCCAGATGTGCCGAGATCGGCGCCAGCGGCGATGAGAAGGTCGGATGCCGCGGCTGCTGACCAGTAGGTGACCGGATTGCTGCGATGCGCCTCAGCTAGACCCGCGGCGGCCTCGCTCAGCAAGTCGACCCGAAGCCTGCTAGCGGCGCCGGACTGCCGCTCGGTCGCGTTCTCGACGAGTTCGTCGATCGCCGCTTCCTCGTCGAGAGAGATGGTCGGGTTCTGGGCGTCGTGCGCATACCGCGTCGCCGTTCCGCAGAGGCGCGCCACGGTGACCCGGTCGCGATTGAATCCGTGCCGCGACATCTGTTCTGCCCTCCGACCGTGCTCACACAGCGGCACGCCCTAACCGAACTATAGTTCGACGCTGTCGGCTCGGCGTTCAGCTATCCGCCCGCTGCGGGCTCGACACGAGGTAGGTCGTTTGCCGAGCGGAAGTCCTGACTGACACGCACGCCACTCGAAGCCGCCTGGGACTTGGGTCCTGCGTTCGCCCGGAAGCGTTGACGGCCTTTACTTCCACGCTCTTGTATCGGATCGCTGGGACCCTCTGCGACCCTTCTCGGGATTGGATCCGTCATGAGATCAATCGGCATCAGCGTCACTCCTCCCCGCACCTTTGCGCATCGGGCGTTGCGCGTCGTCGTGGCGCTGTGCGTGACGATCTCGTTGTTCGCGGCGGCGGCGCGGGTCCCGGCGGCTGCGGAATCAGCTTCGCCAAGCCCTGATGCGGCGGCGACGCTGTGCGAGTCCAGTTCGGCTGACGGCTTGGCCACCGCGAGCCGCTATGTGGGTGCCTACGTCCCTCCTGGCGCCACCGCGAGCTTCACCGCGTCAGGGACGGTGACGACGGCCGCATACTTCGCCGGCTACCGGGTGGCGCAGTACTACCTCTACCTCGATGCCTCGATGAGCGGCTCGGCCGTGTACAGCACGTCGGGGATCATCGACCAGTACGGCTACCAGCTGCCGCTGACCATCCCGTTCACGAAGAACTTTGGCTCGTGGAAGAACACCACGGGGTCTGACGTGCCGATTCTGCTGGACCTGCATGCACGCGAGGCCGGCCTCGGCGGCGGCGGCATCTCCTGGAACGTGCAGGTCACCATCACCGGAGCCCCCGAGGGGGCCTGCCGGTTGCGCAACGGCATCCCGCTCGCCCAGACCTACGGTGGGCAGTGCGGCTGCGCCAGCGGCTCGACGGCGTACCAGCACCTGACCTCGCGGCCGGTCAACACCGCCACCGGCTCGCTGTATGAGAGCTTCACCGATCTTGCGCTCCCGGGCGCCGGGAAGAGGCTGATCTTCACCCGCGCCTACAACTCCCTCGACACCACTCCCGGCCCGCTCGGGGCCGGCTGGACGTTCGCTTTCAACGCCTCGCTGAGCATCGACGCCGGCAGCGGTGCGGTGACCGTGCGAGCCGAGGACGGCAAGCAGGCCGTCTACACCCTGGTGAACGGTGTCTACCACGCGCCGCCCGGAATGTTGGCGACCTTGGCTGCGGTCTCCGGCGGGGGTTACAGGCTCACCAAGCCGGACCAGTCGACGCTGGACTTCAACGCCAGCGGGCAACTGACCGCGACCAAGGACCGGCTCGGCGCCGGCCTGACGCTGTCCTACAGCGGAGGAAAGCTCGCCACGATCACCGATGCCGCCGGACGAGAGGTGAACCTCACCTTCACCGGCGACCAGTTGACCCGCCTCGACCTCAGCGACGGCCGCCACATCGACTACGCGTACACCGACGGCATGCTCACCTCGGTCACCGACCGGCGAGGCAAGACCACCACCTACTCCTACGACGCCAACCGACGCCTCACGAGTGCCCTGGACCCCAACGGTCACTACCTGTTCCAGAACACCTACGACCCCACCACCGGACGTGTCGTGTCCCAGCTGGACCCGCGGGGCAAAGAAACAACCTTCGGTTGGGACGCAGCAACCCAAACCTCCACAGAGACGGACCCGCGAGGCAACACCTGGACCTACAAGTACGCCTCCAACGTCCTCATCAAGGAGACCAACCCGCTCGGACAGTCGACCGTCTATGGCTACGACGGTCGACTGAACCGAACGCGAGTCACCGATGGGCGGGGCAACATCACCGCGATGACCTACGACGCGGCCGGCAACATGCTGACCCGCACCGGACCAGGCCCCTCATCGGTGCGCGAAACCTGGACCTACACCCCGTTCAACAGCGTCGCGACCTACACCAATGGCCGTGGCAAGACGACCACGTATGAGTACTTCCCCAACCAGCTGCTGAAGAAGAAGACCGACCCGCTCGGCCGAGAAACGACCTACACCTGGACACCGAACGGGCTTCCCGACACCGTCACCGATCCACGCGGCAAGACCGTCGACTTCGACTACGACGACGCCGGCAACCGCACCGCAATGCTCTCCCCCGAAGGCAACCGGACCACCTACGGGTACGACGCCTTCGGCCGCCAGACCTCGATGGTCGAGGCCCGCGGCAACGCCGCCGGAGCGAACCCCGATTCGTTCAAGACCACCTGGACCTACAACGCCAACGACCAGGTCAGCACGATCACCGACCCACTGGGGCACGAGACCACCAACACCTATGACGACGCCGGGAACCTCGCCACCGTGACCGACGCGGACGGCAAGGTCACCAACTATGAGTACGACGCGGACAACCAGGTCACCACCGTCACCGACCCCCGCGGCGCCGAGACCACCACCACCTATGACGACGCCGGGAACGTCGACAGCATCACCACACCGGCTGGTACCACCAGCTACACCTACGACGACGCCAACCGAGTCGCCACCGAAGTCACACCTCGCGGCAACGCGACCGGGGCGACACCGGTCGACTACACGTGGACCTACACCTACGACGCCAACAGGAACCGGCTGACCCAGTCCAACCCGACCGCCGGCACCACCACAACCACCTATGACGAGCTCAACCGGCCCGTCACCGTGACCGACGCACACAACAAAGCCACCACCACCGCCTACGACGCCGACGGCAACACCGTCTCCGTGACCGACCCGCTCAACAACGTCACCACCTACGGCTACGACGACGCCGACCAGCGAACCTCCATGACGGACCCGGCCGGCAAGACCACCGCCTATGCGTACAACCGGTCCGGCAACCAAACGGCGGTCACCTCCCCGCTCGGCAACACCGAGAAGTGGACCTACAACGGCGACGGCCTCAAAGCCACACACATCGATCCGCGCGGCAACGTCACCGGAGGCACCCCGAGCCAGTACACGACCACCTACACCTACGACCCAGCCGGCCACCTCACCTCCGTCGCCGACCCGTTGAACCACGTCGTCAGCTACGCCTATGACCCGGCGGGCAACCTGACTAGCCGCACCGACGCCCGGCACAACACCACGACCTACGGCTACGACGCCGTCAACCGCCTCACCACCGTGACCGACCCGCTGGACACGACGACGACCTACACCTACGACCCGACGGGCAACCTGGCATCACGCACCGATGCGAACAACCACACCACCAACTACGCCTATGACCTCGCCGGTCGCCTCACCGAGAAGACCACCCGCCTGGGGACCTGGAGGTACCGCTACGACCCCGACGGCAATCTCACCAGCACCGAGACCCCCGCAGGTGTCGCCACTGCCACCACCGATGACAGCACCATCCACCGCAGCTATGACCCGCTGAATCGCCTCACCAGCATCGACTACTCCGACGACACTCCCGACGTCACCTACGGCTACGACGAGCTTCACCAAGTCTCGATGACGGACCACGCCGTCCCCGGCGCCGCCAGCGAGACCTACACCTACGACGCCGCAGGAAACCTCACCGACGTCAGCCGCGGCAGCAACACCTTCCACTACACCTACGACGCCAACGGACGAATCACCAGCCGAACCGAACCCGACGGCCGGACAACCGCCCAGACCTGGGACGACGACTCACGATTCACGGCCGTCTCAGACGGAAGCGCCAGCACGAGCTTCTCCTACGACGCGGCCGGCAACCGAACCGAGTCAACCTACGGCGACGCTCGCGAGAGCCGCGGCTACGACGCCGCCGGGAACCTGAACGCGATCGACCAGTGGAGCGGTACAACTCGCGTCGCGGGTCAAGACATCACCCGCGACGCCAACGACAATCCCACCCAGATCACCCGTCAGTACTGGTCCGACGGCAACCACTACAGCGACGGGGAGACCTACACCTACGACGCGGACGACCGAGTCACGAGTGGATGCTGGACCCGGTCCCCGTGCACGCTGAGCGCGGACTCGGGGATCACCTACACCTACGACGCCGTCGGCAACCGCCTCACCGAGACACGCAGCGACGGCGGAACCCAAACAACCACCAGCTACCACTACAACGCCGCAGACCAACTCACCGACACCCACCAACCTGCCACCACCTCCGCCCCCGCGGTCGACAAGCCCTACACATACGACGCCAATGGCAACCAGACGACGGCCGGCGCCAACGCGTACACCTACGACCTCGCCAACCGGCTCACGAGCGCCACCCCCGACACGGGCAGGCCGACCACGACCTACACCTACGACGGGGCAGGCAATCGCATCACCGCCGTCACCGGCACCAGCTCGACCGGCTACACCTGGGACCAGAACTACCCCCTGCCCGAGCTCGTCGCCGAAACCACAGGAACAGCGACCCGCAGCTACCTCGACGACCCCAACGGCGACCCGGTCAGCATCACCAACCCCACCGCCGACGCCGACGCCGACGCCGACGCCGGCACCTACTTCCTCCACACCAACGGCACCGGCTCAATCTCATCGCTCACCGACCCCACCGGAGCCGTCACAGCCACCTACGACTACGAACCATTCGGCGGGCCCCGCTCGACCCCCATCCCGGCGCCCAGCGACCTGGACAACCCGGTTCAGTTCGCTAGCGAATACCTCGACGCCAGCACCGGCCTGTACCACCTCCGCGCCCGTGACTACGACCCCACCACCGGACGCTTCACCTCGCTCGACCCCGTCGCCCAAGACATCACGGACCCCTACGTCAGCGACTACGTCTACGCCAACAACCAACCCACCGTCCTCACGGACCCCAGCGGTCAATGCCCCATGTGCGTCATGGCCCTCATCGGCGCCGCCACCGACCTCGGCATCCAAGTAGCAATCAACATCTCGAACGGCTGCGACCCATTCCACGACATCAACTGGAGCTCCGTGGCGGCCTCGGCACTCCTGGGCGCCGTCGGCGGAGAAGACGTGGCTCAGCTACTCAGATTCGTGCGAGGTGCTCGCGCCGCAAAGGCTGGCACCGCTCTTCGCAAGGTGGGCGATGCTCTGGAGTCGGTCGACGACGTCATGGCCAATCCCTCCCTTCTGAGAGGTCGCCACCCCGCGCTCATCGAGAACATTCTCAAGGACACGCCGGGGTGGAAGATCGAGAAGCTCAGCAGGGGCTCCAAAGCGGGCCGGGGTTGGGTGTTCCGCCAGTACACCGACACCGGCAATCCCACGGGACTGCAGCTTCGCTGGCACCCTGGGGGCGGGCACCATGGACCAGATCCCTATTGGCGTGTGATCGGTCCCACCGGGGACCTGGGAGGAATCATTCGATGACGACTTCGGCATCCCTTCAGGCACTGGCTCACGCCCTGGACCGGCTCGCCTGGGCTGCTTCCGAGCAGACCGAATACCTCAGCGCCCTGGGCGTTGCGGATCTGACCGACGAACTCGCACTCGAGTTCGACGACATTTATCGACCACACGCCTCCCAACTCGAGGCGATCTCGCCGGAATCCGCCGCTACGTGCCAAGACCTGCAGTCGCTGCTCTCCAGTGACAAGCTCGGCTGGACCTTTGCCGACCTCCAATCGCCCGAGTGGGATCGGGTGCGCACCTTGGCTGCTGCGGCTTCCGACGCGCTCGCCCGTGATGCAGCAGGAGATTTGCGACGTGACGGCCCCAGGCCCGGGAGTGCGTCATGAAGAACGCAGCGCTATACGCCATCGAGCGTCAAACTCTGGGACAAGGATACGTCTTCAGTCACGGGATGATGCGGTCAGCGCACGCTGTCGTGAGCGTGCTCATCGGCGGATCCGCGTACCCGGCTGCCTAGCGCGCGTGACCCAGGAGGGACACAAAGCCCGGTGAGATGCTCAACGTAGCGAGCGTCGCCGGTTGCCGATCGCACGAACCCTTGGGACGGCCACATCGCCGCATGTGTCTGGGAGATCGCGTCGTTGAGTCGCCGAGTCGCTCGCTTGATGCGGGAGGGGCAACTCACCCGGCACTACCTTCGAACCTGTCCCGTCTGCGGGACGTGCCCGCCCAAAGATTCTCGGTGCGTAGGCGCCAAGTCAAGGCGCCGTGTGCGGCCCGGCGGCGCTGGGTTCTGACCGACTTGCCGCCGTCCGGCCGGTGCGCCAACGTCGAGCCGCGGCTGTCTGCTCAAGTAAGTCGCGTCGGAACCAGAGCCGGCGGCCGACTCGGGTATGCGGCAATCGTCCCGCTCGTGCGAGTTGTCCGACGCGCGGCCTGCTAATGCCGAGCACCAGTGCCGTCGTCGTGGCGTCGAGCCACACGTGCCCGTCTTGGGGTGGCCGTGCCAGGTCGGCCGCTTCTTCTCGGGCTCGGTCCCGGCGCTTCAGCTCGAGGCGGCGCTGCCGTTCAAATGCCTGCTGCTGCCTGTGCCACTGCTCGCTCCAGGCCAAGACGCTGGCCCGGTCCAGCGACGGCGCCCACCGCGGCAGACCCGTGCGCTGGATGATGTCGCCGGCGTGCGCGGCCTCGACGATCCGCTCCCGAGGTATCCCCGTCAGCTCGGCGGCGGTGTCGAGGGAGAGCCACGGCTGCTCGCGCAGCACCGCGAACCGTGTGCGTGGCCGGCCGCTCATGGCGTCATGGTCCCGGTTTTCGCTCGAGGCGACCAGACCCGGTGCCGTCTTAGCAGTAGCCCCAGATGCCGCGGTGTGCGCGCTTGGCGGTTGCCTGGGTGTGCTTGTACGCAGGCGTCCGTTTGAACGGCTTGTGGTTGTAGACGTACACCCTCGCCAAGCCAACCCGGACGAGGGTCTTGCCGATGTCCTTGCCGCTCTTGGAGACATAACGCAGGGAGCGGCCGTAGCGGTCCTTGAGCTGCTGGGTGGTGTCGGAGGTCAACAGCACCTTGGTCCCGCGCGGCAGGAGGTGCCTGGCGCGAGCCGATGCCTGCGGGCCACCACACTGCACGCCGCCGTAGACCTCGGGGGTGTCGATGCCGAGGACGCGGATGCGGACCTTGTGGCCGTGCAGGCGGACGTCATAGGTGTCGCCGTCGACGACGCGCAGGACGCGGGCGTAGTCGCGTCGCGTCGTCTTCTTGGACTTGTGGCTGGCTGTCCCGGCCGTCCCACCGCCACCGCCGGTGTTGGTCGAGCAGGGGCACGGGTTGGAGTCGCAGGCGATGCCGTCGCCGTCGGCGTCGAGCCGGTCCGGATCCGAGGACGGCCCGCCGAGGGAGATGAAGTAGCTCTGCGCATCGGCCTGCGTGGCGAAGTCGCTGCAGTCCTTGTCGGTGTGGGCCGACGCGGGGCTCGCGGCGGTCAGCACGGTGGCGCCGGACAGGGCGAGGAGCAGTGCGGTCAGGCTCCCGAGGACGTGTCGCATGTGGTGACTCCAGGTTGAGGCGGAGCCACGAGAGTAAAGACGGACCTGTCCCGCTGTCCCGCGAACCCAGACTTCCCGTGGCGTGATGCCCGAGTTTAGGTATGCCTCGGCCGGGTGGAGCCGAGAGGCGTTGCTGCGCGGGTCGGCGGGTGCCGGCTAGTCGGCGAGGAGATTCCCGCCGGGCCGATCCCTGACGAGGCGTCGCGTGTCCTCCTCGACGACGTCCGAACGCGACGGCTGTGCTTTTTCGCCGGGCGGTCCAGGTTCCTAGCACCGCCTCGGCGCGAGGTTCCACGCGGTCGCGCGCCTGGCTTGCGTCGGTTCGTCTCACCTGTGGCCGCGATGCAGATCACGGACCAGGTCGTCACGGTTGACGTCGGCGCCCGGTCGGACCTTCATGACATCGCATGGAAGGGAGCCGGTCGTGGTGGACATCTTGATGATCTGCCCGCGGTGCGGCGGGGAGATCACCGTCTACATGGACCGCGCGGTCCTTCGCGTCGACGTCGAGCCGCGCCCGATGGCCGAGCTGCTCTACCGCTGCCCCGCCTGCGGGCAACCGAGCGTCAGCACGGTCCACAGCGCGCTGCTGGCCCAACTCCTGCTTGTCGGTGTTGTACCGGTCGCGCTTGCCGAGCCGCGCCTGGACAGGGCGGATCTGCCGCCGGCGGGTCCGCCGTTCACCCGAGAGGACGTGCTCAGCTGGCACGAGCAGCTCGATGGGGTCGACACGGTCGCTCCGTGGGAGTGATCGCGCCAACCCCGCCGTTCACTTGGCCGATCCAAGGTCTTCCGATTCACGGCGGCGCGTGTCGGGGTACCAGACCTGGCCCTCGTGCCTGAACCCGTAGCCCGGCTGCTGGACCGAGCGCAGCGAGACGATGTCGCGGCCGAGGAAGACGGCCAACGCCCACACGGCCAGCACCCGCAGCTTCCGCTCCCAGGTCGGGATCGCCAGCACGTGGTAGCCGCGGTGCACGAGCCACGCCAGGAAACCCCTTGAGCACGATCGGGCCGCTCTCAAAGACGCCGTCGCCCAGACCCAGTGTGGCGATCACGCCGAGGCTGCCATGCCGGTAGGGCTGTGTACACCGGCCGCGGATCACCGCCACTAGGTTCTTCGCCAGCCGCTTGCCCTGGCGCACCGCGTGCTGGGCGTTGGGCACCGTCAACGCCGACCCACCGACCGCGAGATCGGGCACGGCTGCCGCGTCACCAGCGGCCCAGGCCCCCGGCAGGGGTGCGGCCCTGGTGCCGACCTGCAGGTCAGGCCGTACGACGATGAGACCGCGTTCGTTCGTGGGCAGGTCCGTCCTCTTGGCGATCACCGGGTTCGCGGCGATGCCGGCCGTCCACACGATGAGCCCCGACTCGAACCGCTCGCCGGTGGACAGCTCGACGACACCGTCACACACCGACGTCACGGTGGTGCCCAGGTGCACCGTCGCGCCCTTGTGGGTCAGCCGCTTCGCAACCCACCCGCTGACCGACCGGCTCACCTCAGGCAGGATGCGACCGGCGGCCTCCACCAAGTGGAACCGCAGCTCGGCCGGGTCGATGCCGTACCGCTTCCTGGCGACGGCACGGGCGAGACTGAACAACTCCGCGAAGCCCTCGACGCCCGCGAAGCCGCCGCCGACGAACGTGACCGTCAGCAGCCGGTCGCGATCCGGTCCCGGTGGGAGGTCTGCGGCGATGTCGAGCGAGCTGAGCAGCGTGTCGCGGATGCGGCGCGACGGTCATCTTCATCGGTGCCGCCGTCGCCATCCTCGGCTTCCCGCGTGCCCTCCCACAACGAGATGCCGACGCCTTCGTCCCCGTCCGCCTGACACTCGGACGGTTCCTCGCCCTCGGCCTGGAGTTCCAGCTGGCCAGCGACGTGCTTCGTACCGCCATCGCACCCAGCTTCGAGGAACTCGGGAAACTGGCCGCTGTCGCGGCCATTCGAACGGCACTCAACTTCTTCCTGGCACGCGAGATCCGCGAAGAGCAGCGAACACTCGCCGAGAAGCGTGCCATCGGCGCCCGAGGCCCCGCAGGTCGCCGACATGTTGGTTGGAATGTTAGAAGCCGCCGCAACGCTTCTGGTCGCAGCGGCACTCGGCACGGCTGCTCTGGTCTTGATCACCACCGGCTCGATCCGCACGGCGCTGCCCGTCCTGCTCGACCTTCTCGCCGCTGCCGGTGTCATTCGACTCGCCAGTGCGAACACATGGGCCGCGGTCGGCTCCGCCGCGCTCGTCGTGGTGATCCGCAAACTTACGGCGGCAGGACTGATCCATTCCGATGATTCTGCCTCCGCCGCACCACTGGCATGGCTCCCTGCATGCCTTCGAGGGCTTCTCGAGCGGTTGCGGTCGCGCGAAGGTGAAGCTTGCAGCAGGTGAGGGCCTGCGTCGCTCCGCCGCCGCTGAGGAACGCATGTATCTGCCGTTCTCCGCTCGGTCCGGAGGTCGCCTCATACCGCTCATGCCGATGACCGTGCGTCGGCGAACTAGCGCTCGGGTGCGGACTTCTCCTGCAGGGCATGGTCTGCCCGCTGCCGGGGCTGCCGGTCGTACCGCCTCAGCGCGTACACAACTCCGCCCAAGGGAATGAGGGCTGAGACAGCCGATTCGCACTGATAGCGAAGCGACAAGACCTCCGTTGCACTTCGAGCCTTGCGTGCCCAGCCTTTACGAACCGGCGCTCGAGCTAATCGCTAACTCGCGACACCGACTCCTTCGCAGTCCTCCACATGCGGCGTAATTCGCGCCGGGCGGGACCGAAAAAGTATGCCATGACTGGGCGACGGGCGAGTTCTGCTGATACGACGGCTAACTCTGGGCGATATTTGAGTCCTCTCGCCTCGTGCTCATGCTTGTAGATCGCTACCGCTTCAGCATGGCTGATTCTTCGACGCCGGGATGCAATCTCGGTCGTGGCGGCCGCGAGTGCATCCTCATAGAGAGCCATCGTCGCCATCGACTCTTGATGAACTCTTGCAAGACCGGCTTCCAATGACTGCTCCGAACGGGCCCGTAGCGAGCTTAAATCAGTCGAACTAGTGGCGTCACCGTTGCGAGCGCCATCGTCGTGAGCCTGCCCTTCATCCATTACCAAACTCCTAGGCCGACAGGTCGGTGTTCATTCACACGGCAAGACAGGCTTAGAGCCACACCGTCCAGTATAGCGGCTTACCCGTGAATTGATGGATTGGCTTGTAGGTGCGGCACCTCCAATAGCCGGGGCACGAGTATGTCTGGTCAAAGTACTTCACAACCTGCTTGTATTCGTATCCGACCTTCTTGTGGTCCCTTACGCGGTATATGGTGCGCGCGTGCAGATATTCATGCATGATGTACCGATGCATGCTCCCGCGCTTAATCGGGCCGTATTTTTCGATATGACCCCTCCACTCCCCGACGGTTATGAAATCGTCCACGAATTCCCATCTCGAGAAGTAAACGTCATCGTCGCCGGATCGAGTCGGTCCCTCTCCTGATTCGTCGGAAGTGCTGATCGGATCTAGCGGGTAGGTGTATGCATTGGCGTTGGCGCCAACGACGGGGTCCGTCGACAAGAATCGACCAGTCGCCGGACTGTAGAGCCGCACTCCCATGAGCGCGAGCCCAGCGACGCTGTTGTTTGACCGCTGGCTAGCACCGAGCCAACCATACGGCTGCATCTCTTTTGCGAGGTCGCGAGGAGCGCCGAACTCTGTGCTTTCTGCGTAGCTGCCAAGCAAATCATCAACTGTCCCATCAAACGGGACCGCAGCAACGACATCACCGTCTAGATTCGTCAGTTGCAGCGTGACCTGACCGAGACTCGATACGACAGCGCCGAGCCCTCCCCTGGGAGCGAGTATGTATGCTTCCCAGACTGACGCACCTGCGCTAGACGGCGTAGTGCTGGTCCACGATGGCGCATCACTATCGCCGTCGAAATGGTTGGTCACCGTGGTCGCTACTGCCGAGCCACTCGCGCCCACGACGGTGGTCTGTTCTGCGAAACGGTTCTGTTGGACGTCGAGTGTGAAGTCGACCTGAAGAGCGTTGGTACCGCTGCCTTGGTTCTGAGTGGCCGCGAGGTCGTTGTCGAAATATTCGAAAGTGGCCTGCCCGGTGGCGGTGGCCGAGGAGCCACTTGCAGTCGCATCGCTGCCTGGCAGAGTGAGGGTCCGGCCCATGGGGTCATAACTGTAGGCACCGTCGCTACCGTTGCTGGACGCCACGATGCGGTCGGCGCTGTCGTAGGTGGAGGTGACAGCGGATGCGCTGGTGCTCGTCGAGCAGGCGCCCCCGGTGGCCGCCGGGTAGGTCTTGAGGCTAGTGCGGTTGGAGTGCTGGTCGTACCCGTAGATCCTCGTGGTGCAGGTGGTGCTGCCAGTTCCGCTAATAGGGGGGTTGACGGTGTCCTGGACCTTGGTGAGCCGACCGGCGGGGTCGTAGGCGTAGGTCTGGTTCGAGGCGGCTGACGCGCTCAGAGTGGCAGACTCGGCGACGATGCGACCGCCAGTGCCGGCGGTATGACTGAATGCCATCCACGTCGCACTCGCTCCGTCTGAGCTCTTTGTGTACTTCAGCGTGGTGGCGTTGCCGGTGTTGTCGTACGTAGTCGTCGCGGTCAGTCCGTTCGGGTAGCCCTGGGTAACTTGGGCACCCGCAGCGTTGTAGGCAGCTGTGAAACCGAACGTGGCGGTTGTGCCGCTGAGGTCGAGGTTCCCGTCGCTGTCCGTGGACCCGCTGGAGCCGAGAATGCTCGCCGACGTTGGGGTTGAGGCGTGGCGCTCGACGCTGACCATGCCCCGATGCTCTGCGGAGCTGTCAAAGTCCCAGGTAGTCGCGCCCTTGGCATCGACGATCGAGACGGCTCGCCCGACGATGTCGTAGCCGGTGTAGGTAGTCCGCTCGCTGGTTGTCCCGGGCGAGGCGTCCGTATAGGAACTGACCTGCCCCACGCCGTTGTAGCTGGTGGTGATGGTCTTGGCCGAGCTGCCGGTGCCGGTGGTCTGGGTGATCGGGCGGCCGGTGGTGCTGCTGTAGCCGAAGGTGACATCGGGAACCGGCTTGCTGCCGGGTGTGTTAGTCGTGGCGATAGCGGTCTTGACGATCCGGCCGGCGTCGTCGTAGATGGTGGTCGTAGTTCGGGTAGGCGCACCTGAGCCGCCTGCGCCGGTGGAGCCGGCGCTGGCATAGGTCTCCGTGGTCTTCGTAGGGTTCCCGTAACTGTCGTAGACGGTGAGGACGGTCGGGAGAGGCGCGTCGGCGAAGTCACCGGTGGGTTGCCCACCGGGGCTGGTCTTGCAAACCAGGCCGGCCCAGACGGCCGAAACACACTCGCCGCTGCTGCCGCTCGCGGGCGCGGTGTAGTAGATGGTCGTCGTCGTGCGTGGACTTGTCCCTGCCGCATCACCCGTCGCGTTGCCAGGCAGACGCGCCTCGGTCACGCGGCCGTCTGGGTCGTAAACAGTGGTGGTGACCAGATCCTCGCTCGAGGGGCTGGCGCCCATCTGGAGGGTGCTGCTGGTGGCCCGCCGGAGGTTCCAGCCGGTGAAGTCGACAGTCTTGCCCCCGGCACCACCAACGCTGATGGTGCCGTTCATCGACCCGACTGGGTCATAGCCGTAGCGCTGGATGCTGACGTCAGTGTTATCGCTGGTGGTGTTCGCGATATCGGCCTCCGTGGCGGTGTCGTACACGGTCGTCGTGACCGTGGTCGGGAGCCGGAAGGCATTCCCGTTCGGGTCGAGGCCGTTGTTGGGTGCGCCCTGGTCGTACTCGGTGTGTACGTGGACTCGACCATGCACTGCGGTGCCGTTGGCGAGCTGGATGGGGTGGGTGGGGCCGTAGGTGTCCGTAACCTTGCCAGGATCCAAGGCGTCGTAGAGGGCCGTGTCGGCGAGCATGTCGGCACGTTGAGCCGCGGTCGCACCGGCGGCGGCGAACGCGTCGGTGTCAGGGGTGGTGGTGATCGCCTGGGCGCGGTTGTCCGCGCTCAACCGCCATACCGCGTTCCCGACTGCGTCGTACTGGGTGGTGTCGATCAGCCAGGCACCTGTGCCGTCGGTGACGCTGCGTTGCCCCCAGTTGCTGGTGTTGGTCTCTCGCCCGTTGACGTCGAGGTAGTGCAACGTCGCGTACTTCCAGTCTTCGCCGCCGCCAGCGTCGATAGTCACGGGTGTGGCGGGGTCTCCGCTCGGGACATGATCGGCGCCGAAGACCGCTGTGCCGTTGCCCTCAGCGGGCACGCTCCGGGTTTGTCCCCAGGTCTTGGTATTCGTCATCGTCATCGGCGGCAACCCGCTCCCGGTGAGCGGGAGGTCGTAAACGATGCTGGTTGTCGCGGTCTTACTAACAACCCCTGAGACGGGGTTGCCTACCGGCATGTTGCGCTGAATCTTGCTCAGGCGGCCGTCGCTGTCGTAGACCAGCGACCAGGCTTCTTCGCCGGGTGGGGCGATGCTGGCCAGCCGGCCCGCGTTAACGCCGGACGCCAAGTAGGAGTAGGTCGTCTTGAGGGCTTCCCCGGAAACGCTCTGATCGCGAGGGTCCCATGCCTGACTGAGTCGTCCGGCGCTGTCGTAGGCGTACTTAGCGACTGTGATCAGATTCGTGGCGGTAGGCGACTGAGGTATCGACAGTTCGATGCCGTCGAGACGGTCACCAGCGCTCGTGTAGTTAAACAGGAGCGACCGGCAGCCCGGGGTGGTGTCGGCGTTGGCGTCGGTACACGTGACGTTCGCGGGCCCCGGCGCCAAGATCCGCTTCACTTGGCCTGCGCCGTTGTAGCTGTAACTCGTAGTGGTGTTGTTGCCGGGTTCGACAACCTTGCTGACCGTGCCGCGGGCGGGTTGCCCACTGACCGAATCGGCCAGCGTGAAGATCGTCTGGGTTCCATCGTCCTCGGACATGGTGACCAGCTTTGGCTGAGTGCTGTCCCACGTGACGACTACCCCGTCTCCGGCCGCGTCACCTACACCGGTGTAGGGGGTTACAGTTTCGGTGGCGAGCCCGGCCTGATAGACGTAGCTGGCGCCGTCGGTGTCGGTGAAGGTGAAGTATCCCTTGGCGTGGTTGTCGGTCACCGTCATGGTGGCTGCGCCGGTACTCGGGCCGGTCAGATCGGCGCTCCAGCCGGGCCCGAAAATTCCTGCCGCCGGTGAGGCTCCTGACCCTGCGGTGCTCGCCATCGTGGAGTTTGGGGCCTTGTAGGTGGTCAGCGTGCGGCCGACCTCGAGCCCGCCGAGGGAGGAGGCTGCAGCGGCGTCGACCGCGCTGATCTGGTAGTCGCCAGTTAGCAGCGACAACTCGCCGGGACCGACCGTGGTGGTTGCGCTGGCATACCCGAACGCCGCGGGGGCGTAGGTGAAGGCCCACAGCACCCCGCACCGTAGGGCGGTATCGGTGGCCGTCGCGCCATAACAGGCTTGGACCTGCACCATCTGCCCGCTGGTGGGGGCAGCGCGCAGGTCACCCAAAGTAGCCTTCAGGTTCCAGGTGTAGGGCGTGAACGTCGCACTCGTGCCAGTCCCGGTGGCCGAGACCGGCCAAGTGGAAGGGTGGACGCCGCTGCTGTTCACGACGTGCGCGGGCGGCACCTGTATGAACGGGCCGCTGGTCTGGGTCCGATATCGGTAGGTCACCCATGGTCGCCCGGCCGCGATTCCCACCGGCGAGGCGTCCAGCACGACCGACTTCTGGGTGGCGGTCTGCCCACCCGCAACCACCGCGTCGGTGGTGATGTACCAGCCCTGGATGTCGATGTAGACCGAGATCGGGTTGGGCCCGTAGTTGTAGAGCACCACGCCACCACCGGTGCCCAGCGGGATGGTGGCGAAATTCGACCGCGTCGCGCCCGGCTGGTAGTTCAGCACAGCTGTACCCGGGTTGGTCTGGTCATCACCCCACACCCCCAGGCTGCCGCCCCCGGTACTGGTGGTCTGACGGACCTGAATGTTAACCACAGCGGCGTTAATGCCCGACCCGATCGTTGGGACCCCCTGCACCCCCGCGATCGGCACCGTGGAAGTGGAGTTCGCATTCACGGTGAAGTTAGTCAGCACTCGCGCCGAGGCGGGGGTGAACGCGGCGATGCCCTGACTGCTGCTGTTCGGATCCAGCGCGGTGTAGTAGCCCACCACATTGACCATCAAGTCGATGGTCGAGCCGGCTGCCAGCCCGGTCGCGACCTTGATCTGCCCGCTCGGCGACAAGTCCACGGTCGACGAGACGGAGGTGTTCACCCCGTCACCGGCCGCGAAGTTCAAGCTCACTGTGGGCGCCGTCGCATCGGCCGGGTAGGGGTTGATGTAACCCGAGCCGGCAGCGTGGTTGAGGATCTCGAAGTTCAACACGACTGCGGAAGCATTCGTCGGGACTCCGCCGTAGCCGCCCACGTTCACGGTCAAGACCGAGGTTGACGTCAGGACAGCCTTCGGGGAACCCACACCGGTGACCGTGTTCATGATCCGAGCCGGCGCCAGTGAGGGCACATAGCCGCCAGCGGCCGTCGTACCCGAGGTGAAGTAGCCCTGCACGTCGATGATCATGTTGATGCTCGTGTCGGTCTCGACGTCAAACCCACCATTGGTGCCCAAGGCGACGATCGCGGTGTTCGAGACCGAGCCAGTCACCCCAGTGTGATACGTCAGCGCACCCCACGAGTTCGCACCCCCCGTGGGACGCACGTGCACGCTGCCGGCCGCCGCGGGCGTCACCGCGATCAGCGTAACCTGGACGGCGTCCACTCCCGAGGACGGGATGCCGAACTTGCCCATCGCCATCGGGTAGTACGTACGCCATCCATAGGGCGTCGTCGGCCCGGTGTAGCCACCCACACCGTTCGTGCTGTCCACGAGCCGACCAACCGCAGGCACGAACATCCCGCCATTGCCCGTGACCACCGCATCGGCCCGCGACACCAACGGTGAGGAACCCGGAGCCACCACCAACACAGCCTGCAGGACCCCGGTCACCATCAGTGCCGCCAGGAACGTTCGAACATGCCTCGCACCCCGGCGCGGGGTGATCCGGCTGGTCGGGTACGGCGAGACGGGCTTCTTCAAGCGCAACGAACGCATGGCGAGAGGGCCTTCCGAGATAGACGCACCCTGGTTAACCCGCCAGGAACGAGCGTGAAGATCGTGACGGAAGCGGACATTGGCAGCACGACCAGCGTGGTGTCAACGTCGCTTCGGCTGCCGCGCAGCGCGCCCAGCTCCCCGCGCACTACTCGACGACCGCGCAGAGGTGAACCTGACCAAGGTCCGCGACGCCATCCGCTCGAGGACCTTCGTGCTACCCAATCAAGCTTGGACGAACCGCCTCCTGGGACTGATGCGGCACCGCCTCAACGGCTACGACGACCCGATCGCCTACAACCACCTCCTGCGCGAGCACGCCCAGAACAACGCCCGTCAGGGAGCCCAAGCACACACCCGCGACCCAAAAAGGAGAGCCCTCAGTCAGGGCGTCCCGATGGCTGGCGCACCGGCCTTCACTCTCGGGATACGGGCCGCAGCGCGCGGTGTCGCCTCGCCGTGTCCACATTGACCAGGACGAAGCCCGCGACCAGGAGGATGGCGCCTAGCCACCAGGCCCTCGTGGTGTGCAGCGAGGCACCGACCAGGAGCGAGAACCGAGCCAACGTGAGGGCGTGAAGTCGCGCCACTTCAGGACTTGCGCGTCTTCCTCCGGCCGTCCTGACCACACGATCGGAGGTCGTCGGCGAGGCTCTCGTCGCCCCGCCCACTCGCACCCCTTGAGCATGCCGACCCGGACGGGGAGACCAGATTCGGACGCTCCCCGCGCTATCTCAAACGGGCCGGGCGTGCCAGGGCGACGGTCCCGTCTGAGGTGTGCCGGCCCGCGCAAACATCGTGATGGTGCCGACGGCCACGTGGAGAAATCGCTACGGCAAATTTCCGTCGGGTCCGAGCAGCCGAACTACACCTACGTTCATGAGGTTTGTCATGACTGTGCTTATGACCCCCGGCTCCGGTCGCGCGACGTGCAGTGCAACGACCCCTCTAACCTCGCAATGTCCACGTCGCGGCACCGACGCACTGTCGCTGCCGTACTGCGGTGACGCCCCGCGTCAGTGCGTCGAGTTGAGGTCGGGCGGGACGCCGCCGTCTGTCGCACTGGAGCATTTCATCGTGGAGCGATCTTGCCGAACGCTGCGTTCGCGTGGCACCGTCAGGAGGTCGCGCACCCGTCGTGACGCTGTCGGAGTATGTGTGCGAATGTCCGGTCCCACCCGCCTGGATCAAGTGCAGCACCTGGTGCAGCAACCTGGTGCACGAGCGGTTTCGCGCGGGGACCGACCGCCTCCTCATGGCGTGACCGAAGCGCTGCCGCGTCTCCCCGCTACACAGGTGAAGGACCCCTCACAGTGAACTGTGAGGGGTCCTTCGGTTTGCGCAACTATGTCCCGGTCGTGTTGTGCCCGGCCAGTCAGATCGAATCCCCTGTTCTTGAGAACCAGATCCCTCACGAGGCGATCGGATCGTGGAATGGTGGGGCTCCTCCAAGAAGGAGAACCCCTCGCATCAACTGTGAGGGGTTCTCTGCTTTGCGCAACAGGTCTTCGCGACCTCAGGCGGCCCAGTCCCAGTGCCGGCGCTGGGCGTCGACCGCCCATGCTTCGATTCTGCTGAGATCCGCCACACGCGGGAGCGGCGAACGGTCGTCGCCGAGCAGTGCTCGCACCTCCGCTTCGATCTGGGAGATCTCGGCTGAGACCTCGAGGCGCCGCACCTCGCCCCGCTTGACCGCGAGCACCCGCTCGCGCTCGCGGTCCGGGAGCGGAAGGCTCAGCGAGCCCGTCGAGGCGATCTCGAGACCCTGGTATGCGAGCCGGAGGGCGTGGCTGCCGTACTTCACGTCCCACCCATACCTCGCGATCAGCTCCGGTCGGTTGGGAACATTGCGCTTGAACTGGCCGAGCATCCGCTCGTGCTGGGAGTGCATGTAGCCGAGGAACCGCTCGACTGCGAGACGGGAGAGGAAGGCCGAGCGCATCTCCCGGAGCTCCTCACCGAGCGGCGTCACGACCACCAGCGAGTCCGCGGGGGCGTAGAGCGGCAGCATCACGGTCGGGTTGCCCTTGATCGCCAGGCGCAGGTACTTGCGGAGCGAGTAGAGCACCAGATCGGTGTCGCCGGGGCCACTGCGGACGCCCTCGGGCTGAGTGCGCCAGATGTAGTCGTTGCGGTACTCGCCGACGCCCAGCACGTAGGACGGCGGCTCGATGTAGACGCCCATCTCGTCGTGGTCATCGGTGCCTTCGATCGCGATCCCGTGCACGCCGCTGCCCACCACCGAACGAAGGATCTCGTTGGGCAGGGCGACAGACGCGTTGCCGTACTCGAGGTTCCTCATGGCTGCTGACTCCTGACACCTGCCACGGTGGCAAGTCGACGAGCGTCTCGTGCTCAAACATCGCGACGCAACGCATTTACGTCCGGCAGACTCTGCCGGTGCTCCTGACCGTCACCACCACCCACCAGTCGGCGACCAACGTCGACTTTCTCCTGCACAAGCACCCCGACCGGGTTCCGGAGTTCAAGCGGTCGTTCGGCACGGGGAACGGTCCTCTGCCCCCGAGGCCACTGAGGAGCGGTGCACGCTCCTCGGGCTCCTACCGCGCTTCGTGCCCTGCCGGCCGCTCCATCATGGATTCGAGGCGTGCCACCAATGCTGCCGCTCGCACTGCGTCGACCTCTTGCTGCTCGCTCTGCCCAGAAGTGTGGGCAGCGACCAGGATCGATGGCACCTGCCGCATTTGATCGAGCGCGTCATCAGCCCAGACCATGTCCTCCGGTGAGGCCAGGACGCCCTCGGCGATCCGTAGCGCGGTCTCCAGTGCGGGGTCGAGGGCTTCCACTGCGGAACGGACCCCGCGGCGTTCGCCTGCCGTGCGCTCACGCACGAGCAGCAGCCGCTCGCGTGCTCGTTCGAGCGAGTCCCGTACAGCGGGCGCACCGGGATCAACCCGAAGGCGTACTGCTCCGGCGAGAACCGCCAGCACGGCTCTCCGCCGCTGCTGCAGCGCCCAGCGAGCGGTGACCAGCGTCCCAGCTGCCACGGCCGCGAGACAGCCGATGACAGTCTCGAGCAGGCGGTCGAGCGTCAGCGCGAAGACCGCCGTCGCGTGCGATGCGGCAGCCACGAGCATCGTCGCCTGAGGCGTGACGAAGACCATCGCCATCGCATAATTGCGTGCGATCACAAGTTCGGTCAGCAAGGTGAGACCCGCAAGACTCACCGCGACCTCGTAGCCATGGACACCGAACGCCGCGATGGCCGCGGCCAGCCAGCACCCTGCCGCTGTACCAAGCCCGCGGAGGAAGGCAAGACGGTTCGCGCTCGCCAGATGGCTGCCGCGCGCCAGGACGGCACCGGCCGTCGCCATCGCCCAGTAGCCCCGCCCGGTGTCCACCAGCGTCGCAAAACTGCCAGCTAGAGCCACCGCGGCACCGCATCTCAACGCCATCAAGGGGACCGGCGAGAACGGCAGATGTGCAAGTTCCTCGCGCAGCCGGATTCGTGACGCCCCGGGAGGGACGGGGTGCCGGACCGCCCCTCCCCCGCGACCGAAGGCCGCCACCACGCTCAGCGCCGTTGCCATTGCTCCCACCACGATGACGGCCGCGCCACGGACGAGTGTCTGTCCCGGTGGAAGCCCGCTACCGACAGCGCACAACAGGATCGGCATGACGGTGGCCGGGACCCTGGCTCGCACGACAGCACAAACCGCCGTGCAGGCGATCGCCCACGCCGCGTTGCCAGCTAGGCCGATCCAGGCGTGGCCGGCCAGCAGGCTCCCGAAGGCCAGGCTCAGCGCTAGGCCGATCGTGGCGGACCCCACCGCGCGGGCCTCGCGTCCCGGACGGCCGTTCCCGGCGTAGAGCGCCGCCAGCGATCCGGTGCTCGCGATGAGCCCGAGGGTGGGCTGCCCGAATTGGTAGCCGAGTGCGATCGGGGCGCCGGTGCACGCTGCCGCGACGAGCGCGCTGCGGAGCCGCGAGGGAGCAGCCCGGAATCCGATCAGTTCACGCACCGTGACCGGGGCTCGCAGCGGGACTCGCATCGTCCGCGGATCAGACGGGGTAGTCGCGGTGCCGGTCGGCGACGGTGACCCAGCGTGTCTCGGTGAAGAACTCGGCGCCCCAGTCACTGCCGAAGTGACCGAACCCGCTGTCCTTGACACCACCGACCGGTGCCTGCGGCTCGTCGGCGATTGACTGATCGTTGATGTGGACGTTGCCGTGGCGCAGCTGGCGTGCGATCGCCAGTCCCCGGCCAGCGTTCTCAGTGAACACCGCGCTGGAGAGGCCGAAAGGCGTGTCGTTCGCGAGCGCGATGGCCTCCTCGTCGGTCTCGACGCGGAAGATGCATGCGACCGGCCCGAAGACCTCCTCGCTGTAGATCCGCATCGCCGGCGTGACGCCGTCGAGCACCGTCGCCGGGTAGTGCACTCCCTGGGCGGGGCCGCCACCGATCAGGACCCGCGCGCCCTTCTCGACCGCATCGGCCACGAGCTCGGCCACGCGCTCAGCAGCGCGTCCGTGGATCATCGGACCGACGAGCGTGTCGTGTGCATCCGGCTCGCCCTGCTTCAGCTCGGCAACCTTGGCCACGAAGGCCTCGGTGAATGCATCGGCGATGCCGTTGTGCACGATGACCCGGTCAACGGAGAGACAGATCTGGCCGGCGTTCATGAACCGCGCGAACGTGACGCCATGGGCGGCGAACTGCAGGTCGGCGTCGTCGAGGACGAGAATCGGGTTCTTGCCGCCGAGCTCAAGCATGACCGGCTTGAGGTACTTGCCAGTGAGCTCACCGACGATCCGGCCGACGGGCGTGGAGCCGGTGAAGTTGACCCGGCGTACCCGCTCGTCGGCGATGAGCGTCTCGACGATGACCGGAGCGTCATTCCGGTCGTTGGTCACGACATTGACGACGCCCTCCGGCAAACCGGCCTCGGCGAGGATGTCGGCCAGGAAATAGCCCGAGGTGATCGGGGCATCCTCGCTCGGACGGATGACGACCGGGTTGCCCATCGCCAGCGCGACCGCGATCGCACGGGCGCACAGGATCAGCGGGCCGTTCCACGGGACGAAGGCGACAACAACGCCCGCAGCCTCCCGCACCGCCATCGACCACTCGCCGGGAACGTCGCTGGCGAGGAGCGCACCGGTCGGCCGGGTCGCCATGGTGGCGGCCTGGCGGATGAGGTCCACCGAGAGCTGGATGTTGAAGCCGGCCCAGATCCGGGTGCCGCCGGTCTCCTCGACCATGATGTCGGCGAACGCCTCAGCCCGCGCCTCGAGAAGGTCGGCGGCCTTCTGCAGCAGCCCGCGACGAGCCGATGGAGCCGTCGCCGCCCACCCGGGGAATGCGCGGTGCGCGGCATCGATCGCGAGCGCGACGTCTGCCGGGCCTGCGGCCGGCACGGTGAGGTAGACCTCACCTGTGACCGGGTTGACGTCGTCGGTGGTACGTCCCGACATCGCGGGGACTTCCTTGCCACCGATCAACAGACCGCGAGACGCGGTGGTCGTACTGATTACAGACATGCTCTGCTCCTCGACGTGGTCCATGCCCGGCCGGGATCGCCCCGGGCCGGGTGTGGCATCACTGTCGTCCGCGTTGTGACGGCGGCGGATCAGTCACGCGACGTGCGCCGCGACCAGCGAAGTCACTGGACATGCCGCGTGGGCCCCCCTTTGAGATAGCACTGGGATTCTGACGCCAGACGGGCGCGCAGTCTGAGCAACGGTCTTCCGCATGCATAGCCCGTTCGGCGTGCGTCCGAACCTTGGCCGTCCTACGAGCTGGCGGATGCAGCGCGCTTCCGCACCCAATCGTCGAACTCCATGGCGTGTGCTCGCTGCGAGTCGATCACGTGCTCGAGCGCATAGGACAGCTGTTCGTCGAGTTCAGCGCTCGGGCCGTAGTCAGAGAGGAGAACGGCCTCGGCCCGGGCGAAGAACACGCCGTGAAACTCGCGCTTCGCGAAACCCAGGTCCCCAGCACGGACCTGTTCGACCATCGCTGTGCGGTCCAACAGCCGCTCGAGGGTCGGCCAGCCCACTTGTTCCAGTTGGCATTGGATGTCCGCGGCAACGTCGGGTGCGTCGTCCGGGTCGTTGACTTCCCACCACGCGTAAACGCCTGCCGGTGAGCCCGATGGATGCAAGCGCTCGCGGTACAGGCCATAGGACTCGCCGAGCGACTTAGGCAATGGACCCTGCCGCGCCTCTGTCCACGCCAGCCACGGTTGCGGCGCCAGGGAGAGGTTGACGACGCACCGCAGCGATTCGCGGCTGCTGTACTGGGAGGTCTGGACGTTCACGATGGCCCAGTCACCCAGGTCAGTGTTCCTGCGCCAGTTCGGCACCGAGCCCTTGAATCCGTGTTCACGTGCGGCCGGGCCTACGACGTCGCGCAAAGCGGCCTTGAGGGCAGCTTGGACTGTCGGAGCGCCGTGTGCCTCGATGACTGGTGAAGTCGAGGTGGAGCGACGTCGAAAGCGCATGTCGCACACTGTGCCTGACCGTTGGTGTCGACACTCGTAATCCCAGCGCTATCTCATAGGGGGGCGTGGGCGGCGGAGCACCGCACTATTGGAGGGTTGCGGTCACTTTCGTGCGAGCGCGTCGCTCAACTGCACCCGCGACCCGATGCCGAGCTTGGCGTACACACTCGCGAGGTGCGCGCCGACCGTGCGATGCGAGATGTAGAGTTGCTTGCCGATCTCGCGGTTCGTGAGCCCCGTTCCGGCCATCCGTGCGATCTGGAACTCCTGAGGCGTCAGCACGTCAGCGGGCGAGCTTTGCGGCTCCGTGGTTCGCTCTCCCGCAGCACGCAGCTCGATCCGGGAGTGATTCGACCAAGTGTGCAGACCGAGGATGTCGAACGTGTCGCGCGCCATGCGGAGATAACGGCGAGCTTCGAGTGCCCGGCGCTGACGGCGCAACCAGAGTCCGATCGCAAGCTCGCTGCGGGCCCGAAGGAATGGTCGTGAGCTGAGGTCGGCGTCGACGGCCGCCTGGTAGAGGTCCTCAACGTGCTCATCCGCCGCGACGAGCAGTCGGGAGACGGCGAGACCCGCCAAGAGCTCCGGTGAACCCGAAACCCGCGCATCCTCCTCGATGCCCGCCATCACCGTGGCGACCTCTCCGATTCGGCCGCTGCGCATCGCGGCGACCGACAAGTCCACGACGTTATAGTTCTTGAGCGCGAGCTGATAGGTCGCATCCGTCGGGTCATGCATGCGCAGCGCCCTGTCCAGCGCCTCGTCGAACTCACCGCGGCTCAGCGCTGCCTGCACCCGAGCATGTTGCGCGATGGACAGGACGTTGCTGCAACGGACGGGTGCCGCGATCTGCTCCGCCCGCCGAGCGAGCTCGTCACACTCCTCAACGCGGCCACGCAGTGCCGCAACCCGTGCCTGGCATGCGAGCGCGAACGCATGCATGTAGGGCTGCCCCGTCTCGACGGAGAGGCGTACGGATTCTTCCGCCGTCGGGATCGCCGCGTTGACGTTCCCGAGTTGGGCCGAGGAGTAGGCGTGCGCCCCTAGGGCCTTCGCCAGGGTATGTAGACGACCCTCCTCACGGAGCCGGGCGAACGCCGCCTCTTCTACCGTCACCGCAACGTCGAGCGCGCCCGCCTGCACAGCCGCGGCGCCGAGCGTCGCCATCTCAAAGGCACCAAGGTCCGGCCGCTGAAGTGCGGTCTCGCACCGGTCCCGCACGACCCGACCGCGGGCGATCGGGGCTGAATAGGCGGTCGCGCAGATGCTGCGGGCCTCCAAGGGGTCGGTGGACAACACCTCGACCGCACGCAAGACGCGCATCCGGACCGCCTCGCCTGGCTCATTCCAGTAGCTGCGCAGACTGATATGCCAGATCATCTTCATCGCCAGTTCGTGGTCGCCGCCCGCCGCGACGGACTCAGCCAGTTCGGCGACGACCACCGAGTCAGAGGCCTTCACGCCCACGCCCTCGTTGTAGGAGGCCTTCACCAACGTGATGCGAGCAGCTTGCTGCGGCGTCAGGTGCAGTTGCGCGGCGCGGTCCGCGAGACGAGTCACTACGTCGGGTCGGCCCGTGGTCACGGCGCATTCGGCCGCCTTGAGCAATCGATCAGCGCGCCGTTCCGCGTCAGGGCTAAGCTGGGACGCGCGCTCGAAGGCGAACACAGCCCCGGTGTTGCTCCCCCGTCGCTGCGCGCGGACAGCGGCGTCTTCCAAGGCAGCGGCAATTGCCTCGTCCGGTTGGTCGCTCGCCAACGAAGCGTGCCACGCCCACCTGTCGATCTCGCTCGTCACCAGCTCCGCGAAGATTCCGTGCACCTCACGGATCCGAGCCGGTCCCGCGACCTGTCGCACGGCGGATCGGACGAGGGGATGGTGGAACGCGATCTCTCGGCCTGGTGCGTCGATGAGGCGAGCCTCCACCGCAGGCAGGAGATCCCCAAGTCCCACCGGGGAGCCCACCAAGGCTCGGGCGGCCGCAAGAATCTCGGCCGCGTCTGACCGGTCGTACACCGCCGCGGCCTCGAGCGCCGCGCGAGCACGCGGTGGCAGCCCCTGGATCCGCTCGCCGTACGACCGCTCAAGGCGCGCCGTCATCGGGAGCCATGGGGCGGTCAACATCTCGTCCGGCTCGGCGCCGTCGGCCGCGGCCGGCAACTCGATCAGCGCCAGCGGATTCCCGGCCGCCTCGAGGAGAACCCGCTCGCGCAGGGCGTCTGAGAGCCCGTGCGCATTGCGGTCCAAGAGCTCGCCCGAGGCCGCCGGCGGGAGGGGACCGATGTCGAGATCGGGAAGCTGCGCCTCGTCGATGCGAGCCGCGGGGCCGATGCGCTGCGCTGCGAGCAAGAGGATCGGCTCCGAGGCCAGCCGATGGCCCAGGAAGCCGAGGACGGAGGAGGTCGCCGCATCCAGCCACTGCGCGTCGTCGACGATCAGCACGACCGGGCCGGCCTGAGCGATCTCGGTGAGCAGGTTCAGCGCGGCCAGCGCCACGATGTACCCGTCCGAGACCTCGGCGTCGTTGATGCCGAGCGCTGCCTTCAACGAGTCGCGCTGCTTCGGTGGCAGCGTGTTGAAATGCTGCCGCAGCGGGTGAAGCAGCTGGTGCAGGCCCGCGAACGGTAGATCGGCCTCAAGCTCAAGACCAACGGTCCGCAGAACCCGGTAGCCGAGATCGGCGGCGCGTCTTGCAACCTCCGCGAGGAGCGCACTCTTGCCAACGCCAGCCTCGCCCCGCAAGATGAGTGCGCCGCCGGCGACAGGCAGTTCACCAAGCATGGAGTCGAAGCGCTCCATCTCGGTGTCACGCCCTATCAGCATGGCCGAAGGCTACTGTCGGGGCTTGCTCGGTGAGCCAGTGACCTAGGTCGTCTCACGTCGCGGATCCGATGGTCTAGGTCATTCGGCAGATGTGTCCCCGTCCTCCCGGTCATAGCGTTTCGCGCTATGACCACGGAGATCCGCCTCGAGAGCTCGCCTGCCGCTTCTCCCCTCTTCGGCCGAGACCACGAATTGCGGATCGTTGAGCGTATCCTGGCTGCCGCCGCTGGCGGCGTGGGTGAGGCCGTCCTCCTGCGCGGCGACACCGGCACCGGGAAGTCCGCGGTGCTCAATACGGCTCGCGCTCTCGCCGCCGAGCGCGGGTTCTATGTCTGCGCGGCGACCGGCATCGAATCCGAGACGGCTATCCCGTACGCGGGGCTGCACCAGGTGCTGAAGCCGTTCCTCCCGCGCATCCACGAGCTGATGCCGCGCCAACAAAACGCATTGCTCACGGCGTTCGGGCTAGACGACGGGCCGGCGCCGGAGATGCTCATGGTGGGTCTCGCGGCATTGCAGCTGATCAGTGATCCGGCCGACACGAGCCCCGTGCTGGTCGTCGTCGACGACGCGCAGTGGCTCGACGCGTCCAGTGTCGACGTGCTCGCCTTCGTCGCACGGCGGATCAACACCGAGCGGATCGGCCTGGTCGTCGCGGTGCGTAACGGGATCCCGGCGCGCATTGGCGACGCAGGGTTACCGGAGCATGGCGTCGCACCTCTGGACGTGGGAGCTGCCGAAGCGCTCCTTGACGTCGTCGCACCCGGCCTCCCTGCAACGTCGCGCCAGCGCGTCCTCGCCGACTCGGCAGGCAACCCACTGGCGTTGATCGAGCTGTCCCAGGCCATCGACCAGCACAACGGGACACGCGCCTCCTCAAGCTTGCATCTGCCGATCAGTTACCGGCTTGAGCGGTCGTTTCTCCGACAGGTCTCGCAGCTTCCGACGACAACCGCGTTCGTCCTCCTCGTCGCTGCCGCAGACGATTCATGCGACGTCGGTGAGATCCTCGCGGCCGCGACTGTCGCGCTCGCTGATCCGGCCTCGACGGCGAGCCTCGACCCCGCTGTGGCAGTCGGGCTCGTCGAGGTCCTCGGTCATGAGCTGCAGTTCCGACACCCTCTGGTCCGCTCGGCGATCTACCAGTCCGCGCCGCCATCGCAGCGCGCAGCCGCCCACACCGCACTTGCCGAGATCCTCCAACCGCATAAGGAGCGCCGCGCCTGGCACCGAGCCGCAGCGTGCATCGGGCAGGACGACGACGTCGCCCGCGACTTGGAGGCCGCGGCGGGGACGGCATTCGACCGCGGCTCGGCCCGAACGGCGGCTGTGATCCTGGGTCGAGCTGCCTCGCTCGGCGAGTCTGGGAAGAGCCGAGGCCGCTTGCTTCTTCGCAGCGCCGAGGTCAACATCCGACTCGGCGACCTGGAGGTCGCTCGGCAGCAACTTGCCGATGCCATGCGCGAGCAACTCACCGAAGAGGAGGAACTCCGTGCGCTGATCTGGTCCGAGGCCATCAACGACCGCAAGTGGTTCAGCAGCGCCACGATCGACGTTTTCGCCTCGCTTGCCGGCGACCTGGCTCGATCTAGCGCCACGGGCAAGGACCTCGCCCTCCAAGCACTGTTTCAGTTCGTCATCGCTGCCTGGTATGAGGACGTGGCACCCGAGACCCGGAATCGCATGGTCGAGATGGTGCAGCAGCTGAAGCGCGGCGACGACGACATGGAGGCGTTGGCGATCGCCACCTTCGCTGACCCCGATCGACAGCTCGGCGCGCTGGCGGAACGGTCGGCGCACTTCGTACCGGAACGGCTGTCGGTGGCGACGCAGCGGACCATCGGTGTCACATTCGGTGGCGCCTCGGACTACGAGCGTGCCTGGCCGTGGCTCAGCGCAGCAGCGGACGGGTACCGTCAAGAAGGCCTGCTCGGTACTCTCGCCGACACCTTGGTTCCCCTCGTGTGGGCCGCGATCCCGCTCGGTAAGTTCCGAATGGCGGAGACCTTCGGCGCCGAGCTCGCTCGGCTGTACCGGGACTCGGGACGGGCCCGATGGGCCGTCGTCGGTGACTTCGCGGTCGCAACGATCCTTGCCGAACGCGGCGAGACCGAGCGGGCACTCGCGATGATCGCTGATGCGGAACGTGAGCTCCGGGACCTCGGCGGGAGCCAGGGGGCCCGGTGCTACGCGCAGTACGCGCGCGGAAGGGCAGCGATGGTGGACCACGATTACGACACCGCCTTTGCGGAGCTGGCCCGTGTCTTCGATCGCTCCGACGTCCTCTTCCACCCGTTCGCGCGGCATCGCAGCACAGCCGACCTAGTCGAAGCAGCGTTGCGAAGTGGCCGGAGCGACGACGCGCGTCGCCTCATGGACGACCTCGAAGAACACGCTGCGCGACAGGGCTCATCCTCGTTCTTCCGCGCGACAGTCACGTACCTGCGCCCTCTGATCGCCGGTGAGCAGGATGCCGAACTGCTCTTCGACCGGGCCTTGGGTGGCCCGCTCGCGGGCTGGCCGTTCCTCCTGGCCCGGACGCAACTCAACTATGGGCAGTGGCTCCGCCGTCAGCGCCGTCTCATCGACGCTCGCACCCAATTGCGGGCAGCGGTCGCAGGACTCGACTCTCTGGGCGCAACGAGTCTCGCAGACGACGCACGGGCGGAGCTCCGGGCGGCCGGAGAGGCCGCGCCTCCGAGCGCCGTCCAGCAAGTCGACGACCTCACGCCGCAGGAGCTGCAGATCGCGCGACTGGCTGCTTCAGGCCTGACCAACCGGGAGATCGGAATGCAACTGTTCCTGTCACACCGCACGGTCGGCTATCACCTCTACCGGATCTTCCCGAAGCTCGGCATCACCAGCCGCGCACAGCTGCGCGCACTGGATCTCGGCCCCGAGTAGGGCTAACCGATCCTGAGGTCTGCGATGAGCCCGTCCCGAAGGCGGAACCGCATGTCACCGGTCCCGTTGTAGCCGTTGCCGGAGACACGGATCGTGGCGATGTAGTGATCTGGTCGCGCGTCGGCGGCGATGCGGAGCAGCTCGAAGTGTGCTTGGACACCGATGTTGTCGGTGCTGTCCCACGCACGCACTCCCTGGTGCCCGCGGAACGAGCGTCCCCAGTCGTACAGCGTCGCGTCGTCGGTGAAGGCGGCGACAAAAGAGTCGGAGTCGGCGGCGTTGGTCGCATCGACGAACTGCTGGATGGCGGCGGGCATGTCAATGGTCATGCGTGCAGCGTCGTCCGCCGCGCGCCGGTTCGCATACCCCTCGTGCGACTGGTGCACGACCTGCCCGCTGGCCAGTCACCCAGGGCCGGTCATCGACCGGTCGCTCAGCGGAAGATGCGGGGCCTAGCCATCCATGAGCATCGGCGGCGAGCACACCTCGCTCTCGACCGAAGGGAAGCACCACATGACCGAGACGGCCCTCCTGGGCAAGACGATCCTGATCACAGGCGGCGCCAAGAACCTGGGCGGCGCTGTAGCGCGGGACCTCGCCGCCGCAGGCGCCAACCTGGCGATCCACTACCGATCCACCCGCGACAAGGGTCTCGCCGAGGAGACCGTCGAGGCCTGCATCGGCGCCGGTGGCGACGCGATCGCCATCCAGGCTGACCTCACGTCGGTGAGCGCCATCCAACAGGTGTTGGACACGACCGTGCGTCAGTTCGGCTCGCTATACGGAACCGTCAACACCGCCGGTCTCGCGCAGGGCAGCCCGATGGTGGAAGTAACCGAGGAGCTTTACGACAGTCACTTCGACATCAACGCCAAGGCCGCGTTCTTCGTGATGGCCGAGTCCGCCAAGCGGATCGAGGACGGCGGCAAGATCATCAACATCCTCTCCTCGCTGTTGGCGGCGTTCACCGGTCGCTACTCGATCTACGCCGGCAGCAAGGCACCGGTCGAGCACTTCACCCGTGCACTGGCCAAGGAGCTGGGCAGTCGGCGCGTCTCGGTGAACAACCTTGCCCCCGGCCCGATGGACACCACCTTCTTCTGGAACGCGGCCGCGGACGGCGAGGCGGAGTACTCGGCCAACGCGACCGCCCTTGGTGAGCTCACCAAGGTCGAGTACGTCGTTCCGTGGGTTCGGTTCCTGATGACGAACGGCTGGTGGCTCAACGGCCAGACCGTCTTCCTCAATGGCGGGTTCTCGACCCGCTGACCTGCCGCGGCGCGGGGCAGGGAGGCTGCCCCGCGCCGCCACTGTCACCCAGTAGGAGACCCCGTGGCCGACCTCATCGACGTCCACTCGCACTTCCTCGCCGACCGCTTCGTCGCCGAAGCGATCGCCGCGGGACACACGCTCCCCGACGGGATGCCGGCCTGGCCGACGTGGGACGCCGAGACTCATCGGCGGCTGATGGATCGATGGGGCATCGCTCGATCGATCCTTTCGATCTCCTCACCCGGCGTGCACTTCGGTGACCCCCGCCGGGCCTGCGAACTGAGCCGCCACGTCAACGATGTCGGCGCTGCGACGGCGACCGGCCGCGCGGACCGATTCGGCCACTTCGCCTCGCTCCCGCTGCCCGACGTCGACGCCTCCGTCGCCGAAGCGGTACGTGCGCTCGACGAGCTGGACAGCGACGGCATTGCGGTGTTGAGCAGTGCTGCGGGCCGCTACCTCGGTGACGAGCGGTACGTGCCTCTCTGGGCAGAGATCGACCGGCGGGACGCGGTGGTCTTCGTCCACCCGACGTCATCGAGGCACGCGGAGGAGCTCGCGCTCGGGCGCCCGCGCTCGATGATGGAGTTCTTCTTCGACTCCGCCTGCGCGGCCGCCGACCTCGTCTTCGCCGGCGCGCTCGCTCGATTCCCGCGCGTCCGTTGGCTCTTCAGCCACTGCGGTGGCACGCTGCCGGTCCTCGCCGACCGTCTGGACCTCTCCGGACCGTCTTTCTGGGCGGCTCCGCCGAGCAGCAGAGTGTCGTCGACCAGCTCCCCGCGCTCTGGTGGGACAGCGCCGGATCGCCGTTCCCGCGTCAGCTCCCGGCACTCCGGGCGGCCTTCGGCACCGATCACTTGGTTTACCGCAGCGACTACTGCTTCACACCCCCTGCCGGCGTGGACGCCCAGCTCTTCTCGATCGACCAGGCTGGCCAGGCGGTGGGCGACTAGAGAACGTTGATGGCTCTGAACGCGGCTCGGCTCCTGGACAGGACTTGACCAGGCGCACCGGTCACTCACCAGTCATTTCACAGAAGCGGCGAACAGCCTCTCGCTCCTAGCGTCGAGGCATGACGACACCCCCCGTCACCACATCCCCTGCCGACTCCGCCTGCGTCACCGAAGCGCTCCAGCGGGTGCTCGACTCCGTCATCGATCTGAGCCTGACGCTCAAGCACGCGCACTGGAACCTGGTCGGCCCGGACTTCATCAGCGCCCACACGATGCTCGATCCCCAGGTCGAGGTCGCCCGCAACATGGCCGATGATCTCGGCGAGCGGATCGCCACCTTGGGCGTTGCGCCGGACGGGCGGCTGCAGGCGATCGCCGGGCGCCTCGAGCGCAGCACCTACCCGTTCGGGCGACGCTCCGCGGTCGAGACTTTCGAGGTGCTGACGGAGGTCTACACCGACCTCCTCGGCGCGTACCACACAGCGATACCGCTGCTGGACGACGATCCAATCTCCCAAGACCTGGTGATCGGGCAGGCACGTGAGCTGGCCAAGAACCAATGGTTCGTCCGCGCCCATCTCGATCACCCAGACGGACGGGACGGCTAGCGGTCCGTCCCGAAGCGACACCGATGTGAGGAGACGCCCGCTCTGGGCGTCTCCTCCTGTCATTTCGGAACGACTGAGCCTCAACCAGTCACTGCCCAGTCATCTCCACAGGTGCTGGGCCAGTCAGACAGCAGAAGCCATGGACCGTCCCACGGCGCGACGCTCAGTGCCGTCCCCACTCCCTCATTCGAAAGAGGCAGCCATGAACACCCAGCAGTCCACCCAGGGCCGCGTCGCCATCGTCACCGGAGGCTCGGGCGGGATCGGGCAGGCGGTCTGTCATCGACTCGCCGACGAGGGCTACGCCCTCGTAGTCAGCTACGCCGGCCGGGCCAGCGAGGCCGAGGTCCTGGTCAAGGAGATTGGCGACCAGGGCGGGCGCGCCGTGGCGGTCGGCGCCGACGTCGCCGACCCGGCCCAGGTCGGCGTGCTCTTCGACGCGGCGGAGCACAGCTTCGGCGGCATCGACGTGGTCGTCAACACGGCCGGCATCATGCTGCTCTCGCCGCTCGCCGAGCAGGACCTCGACGTGTTCGACCGGATGGTCCGCATCAACCTCCGGGGCACCTACGTGGTGAGCCAGGAGTCCGCCCGACGCGTTCGTGCCGGCGGCGCGATCATCAACTTCTCCTCGTCCATCCCGAAGCTCGCGACCCCGAACTACTCCGGCTACGCAGCGACCAAGGGCGGCGTCGAGGCGCTCACGTTGATCCTGGCCCGCGAGCTGCGTGGCCGCGACATCACCGTCAACGCTGTTGCGCCCGGCCCGACCGCCACGCCGCTCTTCCTCGACGGCAAGCCGCAGGAGGTCATCGACCACCTCGCGAAGATCGCGCCGCTCGAACGCCTCGGCACGCCTCAGGACTCCGCCGAGGTCGTCGCCTTCCTGGCGGGTCCCGCTCGCTGGGTCAACGGCCAGGTCATCTACGCCAACGGCGGCGCGATCTGAGCCTCGCTCCCCCTTCCATCCCACTCTCCAGAAGGAAGACACCCATGACCTCGAAGATCATCATCGTCACCGGCGCCTCCAGCGGCTTCGGCGCCATGACCGTGCGCAACCTCGCCGACGCCGGCCACACCGTGTACGCCGGGATGCGCGACGTGACCGGCCGCAACACCAAGGCGGCGGCCGACGCGGCGTCCTACGCCACCACCAACAACGTCAAGCTCCGCAGCATCGAGATGGACGTCTCCCAGCAGACCTCCGTAGACGCCGCCGTCGAGGCCATCGTCGCCGAGCACGGCGGCGTCGACGTCGTCGTGCACAACGCCGGCCACATGGTGCTCGGGCCGCTCGAGGCCTTCACCGCCGAGCAGCTGGTCAGCGTGTACGACACGAACGTCATCTCCACCCAGCGGGTCAACCACGCCGTCCTGCCGCACATGCGCGATCAGCGCGACGGCCTGGTGGTCTGGGTCGGCTCCAGCAGCACCAAGGGCGGCACCCCGCCGTACCTCGCGCCGTACTTCGCGGCGAAGGCGGCCGAGGACGCCCTCGCGGTCTCATCCGCCGCCGAGCTGGCTCGCTTCGGGGTCGACACCTCGATCATCGTGCCCGGCTCCTTCACCACCGGCACGAACCACTTCGCGAACGCCGGGCACGCTGCTCGCGTCGACGTCGTGGAGGCCTACGACGGGCTCTACGCCGGCCTGATGGACCAGGTCGCCAAGAAGCTCGCCGACCTCGCTCCGGCTGACGCCGATCCTGCCGAGGTCGCCCGCACCATCGTGCGGGTCGTCGATCTGCCCAAGGGCGAGCGGCCGTTCCGGGTGCACATCGACCCGGCGAACGACGGCTCCGAGACCGTCTCCAACGTCGCCGACCTGGTCCGTCGCGAGTTCTACCACCGCGTCGACCTCGAGGACCTCCTCCACCCGAGCCTCTGACCCTCGACGGCCGGCCCCCTCCATCCCCGGGGGCCGGCCGACCATCCCTCCCCACACACAGAAGGACATCGTCATGTCACATCACCTCGACACACCGCAGGCCGCCCAGAACGGTCAGCTCTTCATCGACGACCTCTACATCTTCGACGGCACCGACTCGACCGTGCTCGTGATGGACGTCAACTCCAACATCACGGGCGTCTACGCCGAGCCCGGCTTCCACCCCGAGGCCCGCTACGAGTTCAAGCTCCACCGTGACGGCGCGGCGCATGAGGATCTCACCTACCGGTTCTCCTTCGGCTTCGCCGACGCCGACGGCACTCAGACGATGCAGCTGCACGCCCTGACCGGCGCCGACGCCGTCGGCGACGACAGCGTCGGCGAGCTGGTCCTGGAGGGTCGTACGGGCATCGCCGCCGAGCGAAACGGCATACGCGCATGGGCGGGCCGCGCAGAAGACTCGTTCTACATCGACCTCTCCCTGCTCGCCAAGGTCAACGCCGCCGTCGCCGACGGCACCGCGATCGACCTCTCCGATTGGGACCCGGCCGCGGCCCAGAACAGCTTCACCGGCACCACCGTCAACTCGATCGTCCTGGAGATCCCGCACACCGACGCCTCCCTCCGCCCCGGAACACGGGTCGGCGTCTGGTGCGCGACGAAGCTCGCCACCGACGCCGGCGGCTGGCGCCAGATCAACCGTGGCGGCTTCCCCATGATGTGGCCGATCTTCTGGCCTACCGACACCGACTTCACCAACCCGGCCAACACCCGCCACCCGTCGGAGGACGTCGCCGCCGAGGCGAGCCACCTCGCCGGCCATGTCGCCGCCGTCGTCAAGGCCACCGGCACCACGGACGACGCCGAGGGCTACGGCATCACTGTCGCCGGCCAGCTCCTGCCCGACGTGCTGCCGTACGTGATCGGCACCCCGGCCAGCTTCGGCTTCGCAACGCGCAACGGCCGCACCCTCGCGGACAACGCACCCGAGGTGATGCTCTCGCTGGTCGCCGGGACCGCGATCCCGTCGGGCCTCAAGCCTGAGGTCGCGGTCAAGCAGCGCAGTAGCCGGTTCCCCTACGTCATCCCCGCCTAAGACCACAAGGAGCAAACAGCCATGACGGCCAACCCCCGTAAGGTCGCTCTCGAGCCCGCCGCCCAGGCCTTCGTCGAGGCGACCGCCAACCCGCCTTACCTCTACCAACTGCCGCCGCAGGAGGGCCGCGCGGCGGTCGACAGCGTCCAGGACCAGGAGATCTTCAAGCCGGCGATCGACGAGGAGTGGACCGAAGTGCCGGGTGGCCCGTCCGGCTCCGTCAAGGTCCGCATCGTCAAGCCGCAGGGGGTCACCGGCCCGTTGCCGGTGATTCTCTACATCCACGGTGCCGGCTGGGTCTTCGGCAACGCCCACACCCACGACCGCCTGGTCCGCGACCTCGCCGTGGGCACCGGCGCCGCGGTCATCTTCCCCGAGTACGACCGCTCCCCCGAGGCGCGCTACCCGCACGCCATCGGGCAGGCCTACGCCGTCGCCCAGTGGCTCACCAAGGAGTCCTCCGACAAGGGCCTCGACGGCGGTCGGATCGCCATTGCCGGCGACTCCGTCGGAGGCAACATGACGGCTGCGCTGACCCTGATGGCCAAGGCCGGCGGCGATGTCACCTTCGCCGGCCAGGTCCTCTTCTACCCGGTCACCGACGCCGCCTTCGACACTGCGAGCTACCACGAGTTCGCGGACGGCTACTTCCTCACCCGCGACGCGATGAAGTGGTTCTGGGACCAGTACACGACCTCTGAGGCTCAGCGCGCGGAGATCACCGCCTCCCCGCTCCGCGCCACCCTCGACGACCTCAAGGGTCTCCCGCAGGCACTGGTCATCACGGGCGAGGCCGACGTCCTTCGTGACGAGGGCGAGGCGTACGCGGCCAGGCTCCGCCGGGCTGGCGTGCCGGTCACCGCGGTGCGCTACCAGGGCATCGTCCACGACTTCGTGATGGTCAACGCCCTGCACGACACCCACGCCGCCCAGGGCGCCATCGCCCAGGCCGTCGCCTTCCTCAAGTCGGCACTCAACGCCTGACCTCCCCGCCGGTGCGGCGTCTCATGACCTGAGGCGCCGCACCGGCTGCACCCGTTTGCCAAAGCAGCGATCCGAGAGAAGAGACCCATGACCGAGACCCGGCCGCCGCTCCCTCCGTTCGACCTCGAGAGCGCAATGGCAAAGGTCCAGGCCGCCGAGGACGCTTGGAACACCCGCGACCCTTCAACCGTCGCGCTCGCGTACACACCCGACTCCGTCTGGCGGAATCGTGACACCCACCCTGGTGGGACGCCCGGCCATCATCGACTTCCTCACGCACAAGTGGCGCCATGAGAGGGACTACGCGCTGCGCAAACGGCTGTGGGCATTCCGCCACGACCGAATTGCAGTTCGCTTCCAGTACGAGTGGCGCGACAACGCTGAGCAGTGGTGGCGCAGTTACGGCAACGAACTCTGGGAGTTCGACGAGCACGGGCTGATGCGCCGACGCGAGGCCTCGATCAACGACCACCGCATCGATCGCTCCGAGCGCCGGATCCTCGGACCTCGGCCCGCCTCCGAACGCGGACTGGACTTCCCCGTCTGGTGAGCGAGTACCGCTCCGGACCCACGACCTCGAAGGAACTGACATGTCCCAATCCACGACGCGCCTGACGCCTGCAGCGCGCCGGCATCACGCCCGCGGCTTCTGGCTCGTGGCCCTCCTCTTTGCTGCGACCCTAGCCTTCGCGACCGTCCCGGCCCCGCGTTACGGCCTGTACGCAGCCGAGGACGGATTCGGTTCCTTCACCGTGACAGTGATCTTCGCTGTCTACGCTGTCGGCGTGGCCCTCAGTCTCTACCTCACCGGCCACCTCTCCGACCGCTACGGTCGGCGCCGTCTGGTGATCCCGGCCGTCATGTTCAACATCATGTCCGGCCTGGTCTTCGTGACCTCCCACGAACTGGGCTGGCTGCTGCTCGCCCGCTTCCTGTGCGGCGTCGGCGTCGGCATGCTGACCGCCACCGCGACAGCACATCTCATTGAGTTGCACCGCCACGCGCGTCCCAACGCCGCGCCGACTCTGGCCGGTGTCGTCGCTACCGCCGCGAACCTCGGCGGTCTGGCCCTCGGTCCGCTGGTGGCCGGCTTCCTGGCACAGTACGTCGGCCGCCCGCTTTTCACACCATTCGTCGTCTTCCTCTTCATCCTGAGCACCGGCGTGCTCCTGGTGGCGACCGTTCCCGAAACCGTCGAACTGCCCGCCGATGAGTGGCGTTATCGCCCACAACGCATCTCGATCCCGGAGGTGTCCCGAGCCGGCTTCTGGGCAGCATCGATCGCGTCGTTCGTCGCCTTCGCCAGCTTCGGATTCTTCAGCTCGCTCGCCCCGTCGTTCGTAGCCGGCACCCTGCACCACACCTCGCATGCCCTCGCCGGCTTTGTCGCGTTCAGCGCGTTCGGGGCCGCCGCGATGGCCCAGATCATCGCCGCGACGTGGAGGATCGATGAGCTCTACGTCATCGGTTTGATCGGTCTGGCAGCGGGCCTGGTCCTCACCGTTGTCGCGATACTCAGCGCCACGCTGGCCACCTTCATCGCCGGCGGCCTCATCGTCGGCATCGGTGCGGGGCTGGCGTTCAAGGGCGGCGTCTCCGCCGTCATCCAGATCGCACCGCCTGCTGTTCGTGGCGAGACCCTCGCCACGCTCTTCCTGGTCGCGTACGTCGGAATGGGCCTGCCGGTCGTTCTCCTGGGCATCGCGCTGCAGCTCGTGACGGTACATGCCGCGGTGCTCGCCTTCGGCGCCCTGATGCTGATCCTGATCGCAGCGTCCGCACTGCTGATCACCACTGGAAGACGTCCACGCCCGGTGTCCGCCTGAGAGGACCACACCGAATGACGAAGGCGCTCGCGTCACCCGTCGCGAGCGACCTTCGCATCGGGGTGGTCGGCACCGGCCAGCACCGAATCGCGTCGTCATCGGTTCGGCATCCACGGCCGGGCCAGTTGCGCTGGCCCAGCCACCACTACCAACGCCATCGACGGGCCTGGCGACCCACATCCGTCGTCCGCGAATGCAACCACGGGACGTCGTCGACCACCTGACACCGGCGGACACCGCTCGTGCGGCTCGGCACGTCGGAGGAACGGCCGAGGTCTGACGTTTCACGAGTCCAGTGCCCTGACCGGGCGGACTCGAGGTCGATCTATTAGGCCGGCACCTGATGCCGGCCCACGAGAGCGGCTGGGGACGAGCCGGCAGCGGGCACTCGCTCAGCATCGACGAAGACGGTCCAGCCGTTGAAGGCGCACTCAGCGCTGAGAAGGAACCGGACCCACTTCAAGACGTGGGCGATCGACGCTCCACCGCCGCTGTTCGACGCGGAGACCGAGCAGTCTCCCAAAGCAAGGTTGTTGACGGTCACCCGCCGGTCAACGAGCTCACCTGCCAGACGGGCGGCATATTGCTCGATCGGGGCCGTAGTCGCCCTGCCCAAGGGAGCTTGTGCCGCGGAGGCGAAGGTGATGATTCGGCCGCCTGCCTCGATGCGCTTGGCCGTCTCCACCATGAGGAAGAGCGCCGCCTTCGCACTCACGTCCAACTGGAGGTCGAATGCCTCTTCCGTCAGGTCGATCAGGCGACGTCGCTCGTCCACGCCCGCGGTGTGGACCGTGGCATGCAGCGACCCGAAGCGACGTACGGCGGTGTCCAGCAGGCGCTCGATTGAGGGGGCGGAGGCCATGTCCTCGCAGATCGGGAACGCGTCGCCGCCGGCCGCGATACAGGCGTCGACGATGTCTTCCGCGCGCCTGCTCTCGAAGGGCGAGTTGTAGTGCACAACCAGTCGGGCGCCCTCGGTCGCCAGGCGTTGGCAGACCGCAGCGCCAAGGCTGGTGGTCGCTCCCGTCACAACAACCGTTTTCCGATACAGGACGTTCTCTGACATGGCGGGCCTTTCTACGGGTCGCGGGCTAGCTCCCGCCATGCTCGTATCCCGCCAGCGCGTGCGCTTCCGTACGACGACTGGTCCCGCGTCCGGTCAGATTGCGGTCCCTCACGGCATCGCGGGTTGTCCGCCGAACACCAGAGGCTCGTCCTCGACGAGGATCTCTCTCCCGGGTCGCAAGGCGCCCGGATTGAACTCTTCGATGCTCCCTGCTCGTCCGGATCGAACGAATCGGAGGAGCCGCCACCGCTCCTCTTGCCGAATCTCGTCGCCGGTGGCAGCGTCAGATACCGCGCGCGATCCTCGCGCCGTCGGCTCGGAGTATGTGTACTGAATGGTCAGCCGGACGCTTTCAGACCTGGGGCAGCACCTGGTGCAGCGACCTGGTGCAGGACCGGTTGCACGCGGGGATCGACCACCTGCTCATGACGTGATCGAAGCGCTGCGACGTCTCCCCGCGACAAAGAACAGGGCCTGACCAGCGGAAACGCGGTCAGGCCCTGTTGGCTTTCTTGGACGCCCGCGCGCCACTCACCCCTCGATCTCCGGGCGCAGCGTGGCCATCGTCCACATCCGGCGCCGTCTCAGCACGAGCGCGGTCAGTCCGAGGAAGACGGCCATGACCCCGGCGAGCACGACCGCGTCGCGAGCGGCATGGCTCGCCTCTCCCCCGGAGACCGCCACCCGCAGACCGTCGACCAGGTAGGTCATCGGCAGCAGCGGATTGAGCGCCTGGAAGAAGCCGGGGGCCGTCGGCATCGGATAGAGGCCACCGGAGGCGGTGAGCTGGAGGATGAGCAGGACCAGGAGCACGAACGAGGCCGGCGTCCCCAGCAGCACCCGGAAGAACTGCGAGATCGCCACGAAGGCACCGAGCGCCAGCAGGAGCAGACCCCAGAGGAGCAGCGGGTGCTCCGGGTCCAGCCCCAGGCCGAGCTGCGTGATCGTCACCATCACCACCGTGCCGACCGTGCCGACGAGGATCGCCGGCAGCCAGGAGGCGGCGGCGACCGTCAGCGGGGACAGGTTGCGTGCCAGCAGCCGCCGGTTGAGGGGCTGCACGAACAGGTAGGCCGCGAGCCCGAAGACCCACAGCGCGATCCCGAAGAAGAACGGCGCGAATCCGCGTCCGTAGGCTCCCGCAGGATGGAGATTGCTGCGGCTGATGCCGACGGGACTGCCCAGCACCTCCGCCGCCCGGGCGGTGTGGTCGGGGTCGGTCGGTGGGATCTCGGCGCGCGCGGAGTCGACCGTGTCGGCGATCGCCGACGCGCCCTGGTGTGCCTGGCGGGCGGCAGCACGGGTGGTCTGTGCGGCCGCGGCCAGGGAGTCGGTCCCGCGCTCCACGGTGCGCACGCCACTGTCGATGTGCGCGACTCCCGACGAGATGAGCCGGGTCGCGCTGTCGGCACGGGAGAGGTCCTGCTGGAGGGCACCGACCCTGCGCTCGAGACCGCGGGCCTTGCTCAGCGCCTCCGATGACTGGGCAGCGGCCTGCGCCGCTCGGCTGTCGAGCCTCCCGGTACGGGCGTCCGCGGCCTGCGCCACCACCTGCGCGTGCCGGAAGGCGGCACTCTGCGCGATCGCCGGCTCCTGCTCGGCGAGCTGTTGAAGTGCGTCGACGACGGCGCCGGTCTGGCCGTGCACGGCACTCGTGCCCCGCCGTACGTCGCTCACCCCGCTGTCGACCAGCTGCGCCGTGCTCACCAGGCTCGCCGCCGCAGCGGGGAGTGCACCGGAGGTCGCCGAAGCGAGCTCGTGGGAGAGGTCGGCGAGTGTTCCGGCCGCGGTCGCGACCTCGTCCGCCCCGGTGGCGAGGTCGCCCGACGCGGCCGCGAGCGTCCGGGTTCCGGAGCCCATGGCGCCGGCCGCCTTCTCCCCGGTGGCCGTCGCCGCCACCAGCTGGTCGGCACCCTGAGCGGCGGTGTCGAGCTGCTGCTGGGCGCCGGACAGCTCGCCGTAGATCGCGCGCACGTACGCCGTGTGGACGGCGGCGTTGATCTGGTCCTCGAGCTCGGACTGCGTCGCCTCGGCCATGATCCCGGCCACGTAGTTGTTGGCGTCGTTGCCCTCGATGTGGATCGTGCCGCGCGACGGGGCCGTCGTCCGGGCCGAGGCGAGTCGGCTGCTGAAGTCCGCCGGGATGGTGATCGTGAAGTAGTAGTCGCCCTGCTCCAGGCCGCGGCGTGCTTCCGCGCCGTCGACGAAGCGCCAGTCGAACAGCGGCTGAGCCCGCAGCTGGGTCACGACATCGGCGCCGGCGTCGACGCGTTGCCCGTCGTTGGTGTGCGCGAGCCGATCCGCGTTGACCACGGCCACGGGGATCTTGGCGGTGTTGCCGTAGGGGTCCCAGTTCGCCCACAGGTAGGTGGCCGCGTAGAGCGTGGGCAGCAGGACGAGCGCGATCAGCACCAACGGCCGCACCGGTCCCCGGAACCGGCGCAGCTCGACGAGCGCCAGACACACCACGGTGATCGGGCTTCGCAGCGTTCGGCTCATAGCTCTTCCGTCCCGATCTCGTCCTCGGTCTGCCGGTCGCGGGGATCGCGGGGCGCCCGGCCGAGCCCAGAATCGCGGTCCGGGTCGCGACCGGCGGGCTCCACCGCGGCCAACTTCGGCAGCGCCAGCACGCTCAGGTCGGCGCGCGCCGTCCAGGACGGCGCCTCCGAGGCGGACGCGAGCACAGTGATGCCGAGACCACGGACGCGGCGCACGAGCTGCCAGAGCTCGTCATGGAGGCCGCGGGGAGCGCTGGCGTCGAGGTCGTCGACCACGATGACGCTCGGCAGGTCCGCGACGGCGAGCGCGAGCTGGAGGGCCAGCCGTTCGAGTGGCGTGATCTCGTCGGATCGCATGTGGAGCGGCATTCCGGCGGGCGCGAGGAGGTCGAGGGCCGCGTCGAGCGCGCTGACGTCGCCACGCGCCGACATCCGCCACTCGTCGAGGTGGTCGCCCACGGTGAGGTACTCGTCGAGCTCCAGTGCCTGGCCACCGCTCGCCAGCGCGACCCCCTCGCGGACCGCCGCCGCCTCGGCGGGGAGACGGTGCGGCCCCACGGCCGCACCTCCCGTGGCCAGCCGCATCCGACCGGCGAGGGCGAGCAGGAGCGCCGTACGCCCAGACCCGGCCGGGCCCACGACCACCAGCGTCCCTCCGGCCGCGACGTCGAGCGAGACGTTCTCGAAGACCGGACCGCGGGGGCCGCGGACCGAGAGCCCGACGGCGTGCACCGCCCAGCCCGGGGGGACGTGGTCCGCCCGCGGGTGCGTCGGGCTCGGGCTCTCGGTCACCGGGATCCTCCAAGCGCTCGGGGTCGGTTTGTCACGACGGGTCTCATCGCTTCCGTTGTGCGCACGATGACCACGCGGCCGTGGCGCGCGGCATCCACAGTTCCGGGGCCGCGCGGAATCCAGCGGCGGTCCAGCGTGCCCCGACCCGGCGTAGCACGATGATCAGCCCGCCTCGGCCCGCCACTCCTCGACATACTGCTCGCCGACCGCGCGCAGGCTGGCGCCGATCTGGTCGTACTGCTCGTCCTCGAGGTTGGCGATCGAGATCCTGATCGACCACGGCGGTCCGGCGAAGCCACCTCCGTTGAGCGCAACGATGCCGGTCTGCTCGGCCAGTCGGAACAGGATGTCGGTGGGCTCGTAGCGCTGGCGCATCCAGCCGGCGAAGTCGGTGCCGAACTGCTTCTCGGCCCAGAGCAGGAGGTCCAGCTCGATGTAGTAGCCGACGCGGAGCGGGTCTTCGGCGAGGACGACGTCCATCCCGCGAATCAGACGGTCCAGCCGACCACGGATGAGGCCCTGCGCGAGCGACTTGTAGCGGTCCTCGTCGTCGAGCAGGCAGAAGGCCGCAAACAGCAGCATCTGGCATTGCTGCGGCAGCGAGAGTCCCGCGGTGTGGTTCAGCGCCACCGAGCGGCTATCGGCCACGAGGCGATCCACGAACCTGATCTTCTCCGGTTCCAGGGTGAGAGTGCCGTAACGCGCGACGAGAGCCTGCTTGTCGTCGGCCGGGAGCGCCGCCAGTCGCTCGTCGAAGATGTTGTCGCGGCCCACCGCGATGACCCCGAGACGCCACCCGGTGGCGCCGAAGTACTTCGAGAACGAGTAGACGCCGATCGTGTTGCGCGGGACCTCGGCCATGAACGAGCGGAACCCGTCGATGAAGGTGCCGTAGACGTCGTCGGTGATGACCGTCAGTCCGGGGTTGTCGGTGGCCACGATCTGCGCGATCCGTGCCAAGGTCTCATCGGCGATCCGCACCGACGGCGGGTTGCTCGGGTTGACCAGGAACAGCGCCTTGATCGACGGGTCGCGGAGCTTGTCGATCTCGTCGTCGGAGTACTGCCACAGGTGCATCCCGTCCTCGCCGCTCACGGCTGCGTCGAGCAGGAGGGTGTCGAAGGCGTACTCGTCGAGCTGTGGGATCTCCAGGTAGGGCGTGAAGACCGGCGCCATGATCGCGATCCGGTCGCCGCGGTGGATCAGCCGGTTCTTGATGAGGGTGTCGAACACGTAGCACATCGCGGCGGTGCCGCCCTCGACCGCGAACAGGTCCCAGGTGCCGTCGAACCCCTTCGGGCCGCCCATCTCCTGCACCAGGTAGCGGTGCACGATGTGCTCGGTGTGGTGCAGCATCCGGTCCGGTTCGGGGTAGTGGTCGCCGATCACGGAGTCGGCCAGCTCCCACACGAACGCGTCCGGGGTGAAGCCACAGGTCTCCACCCCGTAGGTGAGCAGCCGACCGAGCATGTCGGCGCCCTCCTCGCCGGCATGGCTCTCCAGCCATGCGTTGAAGCGCTCGGCGATGCCTGTCTCGGAGGGGACGCCGGCCAGTGTCTCGTCCCACTCCCGGTTCCGGCGGCACTCCTCGAGTGCGAACCGGCCGAGGGTGAAGAAGGCTGCCCGCGGCGTGGTCGCGACGAAGTTGGGGTTGCCACGCCCGGCGTTGAGCATGTGGAAGGCCGTACGTCGTTCGTGCTCGCCGGCCAGCATGCCGAGCTCGGCCTTGAGCTCGAACGGGCTCAGTGTCTGCAGCCGGGCGATCTGCTCGCGGGTCGGGGGCTCGATGGTCATGACTTCTCTCCTTCGGTCGGATGCACAACGGGTCAGGCAAGGAGCGCGACGATGAGCGTTCCCCAGATCGTCAGCAGGATGTTGCCGACGGCGTAGGGGACGGTGTAGCCGAGTACCGGGACCTGGCTCTTCGCGGCGTCGGTGATCGCGCCGATCGAGGCGGTGGTGGTGTTGGCGCCCGCGATCACACCGAGCAGGATCGGGGTGCGGAACTTGAAGACGTACTTGCCCAAGTAGAGGCAGGTGATCATCGGGAAGAGGGTGACGATCAAGCCGCCGATCAACAGTCCGAGCCCCTCGGACTTGATGCCGTTGACGAAGTCAGGGCCGGCGGTGATTCCGACGATTCCGACGAAGAGGCACAGGCCACCCGTGCTCATCAACCAGTTCGCGGCATCGGGGAACTGGCCGAAGGTGGGCCTCCGTGCGCGGAGGTAGCCGAACAGCAGGCCCAGGATCAGGGCGCCACCCGAAGTCGTCAGACCGATGTCGGCGCCGGCGATCGCGACGGTCGGGACGCCGATCAGGCAGCCCAGGGCGATGCCGACGCCGATGTACGAGAGATCGGTGACACTCGAGGTGTGGGTCGCGTACCCCAGGTGCTCGGCGGCTTGGTCGACGTACTCCTTCGCGCCCTGGACGACGATCTCGTCACCTGCCTGGATGACCGTCGTCGTCGACCACGGCACCTCGACGGCCGCGCGGACGAGCTTGTCGACGAAGACCCGCTGGCCGAACCTCTCGAGCACCTCGCCCAGGGGTCGACCGGTGAGCTCCCGGTTGGTCACCACGATGGGCAGCGTCTCGACCTCGAAGCCCAGCAGCTCAGGGTCGTCGACCTCGGTCGCGAACGCCTCCGGTCCCTCCGAGACCAGGTCGTGGCGACGGGTGCTGATAGCCACCACGTCGCCCTCCTGCAGCACCGTGTCGGGCGTGACCGTGACAACGTCACCGCCGCGCCGGACCCGGTGCACGATGATCGGGTGCCCGTCGTCGCGGGTGCGTTGCTCTGCCTTGCCGATCGTCTCGCCGACGAGGCGCGACGACTTGAGCCGGTAGGTGCGCCGCACCACCGAGTAGTAGGCCAGCTCGATGTCCGACTCGGTGCGGGTGCCGAGTTCGCGCTCCATGTCGTGCGACTCCGCCGCCAGGTCCTTCGTGCCGACCAGGCGCGGGGCGATGACCGAGAGGAAGTACGCCGCGGCGGCGGTGCCGAAGAGGTAGCACACCGAGTAGCCCACGGCGATCTGCGACTCGTAGGTCTTCGCCTGCTCGGCGCTGACCCCAGGAAGGTTCTCGATCGCCGAGCCGGCCACGCCGATCACCGCCGACTGGGTCAGGCCGCCGGCCAGGAGCCCTGAACCCCAGCCGACGCCGTAGCCCAGCACGCGGGCCACGACGTAGGCGCCGATCAGCCCCAGCACACAGGAGATCACCCCGAGCACGAGCTGCCGCACCCCGTCGGACTTCAGGCCCGCGAAGAACTGGGGGCCGACGTTGTAGCCCAGCGCGAACAGGAAGGCGACGAAGGCGACCGTCTTGACCAGCGGGTCGATGCTGATGTCGATCTGTCCGATGAGTACGCCGGCGAGCAGGGTCCCGGTCACCGAGCCGAGCGCGATCGTCTTGACGTGCAGCCGGCCCACGTAGAAGCCGAGCCCGAGTGTCAGGAAGATCGCGATCTCCTGGTGCTCCTGCAACGTGTCCTTGAACCAGTCCCACATGTCCACTCCCGTGCCGCGTCGTGTCGTCGTCTCGCGATGGCTGGCGCTGCTGGGATGCCGCACTCGGCAGCGCGCGATCGTGGGTCAGCCCGATCCGAACCTCGTTCTCCTCCTCTGCACCGCACGAGAAGGAGTGGTCGACGGCGACCACGGCCGGTGGAGCTCCGCAGGGACGCGGGGCTGGTCGTGCCGCCCCGCGCCCACGGACCTGGCCTGCTCAACGTGACGATCGTCCACAGCCGGCAGTCCACCGGCGCCGTCGTCCTGCGCCATCACCCACCACGGGGGAGGCCGACACCGGCGCCTCACCCTCCGTGCCCGTCACGACGTGCGGGCGGACCTCCTGCCCGCGTCTCTCCCCGCGCCGGCCTGTGGCGCGACACTCGCAGGACGCCGCCGCGGGCCGCGCCCGCCTGAGTCGGCGAGTGAGGCCAGCGCCGCAAGCTCCTCGGCGCTCTCGCTGTGCTGGTCGCCGTCGTCGGCAAGCTCTCGCTGGCCAAGCCGGAGGTCTGCGCTGCAGGTCGTGGAGGGCACGGGGGGTGGGGCGCTGTGTCGGTCTCCCCCGTGGTGGGTGATGGCGCAGGACGACGGCGCCGGTGGACTGGGGCTGTGGACGATCGTCACGTTGAGCAGGCCAGGTCCGTGGGCGCGGGGCGGCACGACCAGCCACGCGTCCCTGCGGAGCTCCACCAGCCGTGGCCGCCGTCGACAACTCTCGTGCAGTGCAGAGGAGGAGAACGCTCGTGACTGGGGCGACGCTGGTGACCGATGGCCTGGGCGTCCGCGCAGGTCGAGGATGGTTGTTCGACGGCCTGTCGCTCTCGGTGGCTCCGGGAGAGATCGTGCGAGTGGTCGCTCCGCCCGGTCCGGGTCGCACCGCGTGTGCCCTGGCTCTGGCCGGACACGTGCCCGCGGACGCGGGCACACGCGAGCTGGGAGGCGGCAGGGTCCACGGACCAGACCCACGAATCCGTATCGGCTGGGTGCCGGGCCGGCGGCGCTTCAACCGTCGCAAGACCGTCGGCGACGTCTTGCAGAGCGCGGGACTACTCCGTAACGGCGAAGCCACGAAGTCAGATTTGGCCGTGCTGAGCCTCGGCTCTCATGCCCGGTACCGGGTCAGCGGGCAACCTCCCTTGATGCAGGCCCTTCTCGGCGCCGTCGCAGCCGCTGCGTTCGATACCCGCGTCCTCGTCCTGGAGCTTCCGCCCGGCCTGCTCGAGCACCAAGCCGCGGCCGACGCGGTCGTGACGTCCTTCTCACGGCGCGGGATCGGGGTCGTCGCCGCCACCACCCAGCACCTCACCGGGGCGGCGCAGGTCGTGCTCAGATCGGCGGACGCCCACGCGGCGTGACCGACGTGCTCTACACCAGACCATGGTCGCGGGCGATCGACAACGCCTTGCCGCGTCGGTCCGCGCCGAGCTTGCGGTAGATCGATGCCACGTGCGTCTTGACGGTGTTCTCAGTGACGTAGAGCGCCTGGGAGATGTCGGCGTAGGAACCACCGAGCGCGAGCTGGCCCAGCACGTCGAGCTCTCGCGGGGTGAGCGTCACCAGCACGCCGGTGTCGGCATCCTTGAAGACTGCGCCGCGTCCGGTGGCGTCCACGGGTGCCCCGATCTCGCCGAACTGCCGGTCTTTCTCTGACAGCGCGTCGAGCACGGTCTGCGCCCACGGGTGCCCTCCGTCGCGGGTGGCCTCGTCGCGCAGGACGCGCAGGAACCGCGCTCGGGCAATCAGGCAGACGGTCAGCAGGTGGAGCATGCGTTGCGGCGCCGCCCGCGCGAGCAGGTCCGGGACGAGGGCATGGGCACGGTCCAGATCGCCGGACCGCAGGCAGAGGGCGACACGCAACGCGCGGGCTCCCACAGCGACGGTCTCCTCCGTCGGCTCGCCATCGATCAGCAGGTCGAGCATCTCGACTGCTGCTCCCGGTTCACCGCCCACTCCGACCTGAAACGCTTCGAGGATCTGCGCCTCCGAGTGCAGGCCGAGAGCTCGAAAGTCCTTGATCTGCAGCCGCAGCGCTTCCGCGTCGCCGGCCATCATGGCGGTTTGGCCGCGAACCACCCCGAACAGTCGTCGAAGGAACAGCGGTATCGGCTCCGGGATCTCGAGACGCCCGGTCAAGACCCGGTGCGCCGCGTCGAGACGGCCGTCCTCTGCCAGGAGCCGCGCCCTCAGGAGGGCAGCCATGACGACCAGCAGCGGGTCGGCCATCGCCGCTGGAGCCGCTTCGACGCGGGCGAGGTGGTCCGACGCCGAGCGCATCTGCAGCTCGTGGAACGCCGCCCACCCCAGGGCCAGGTGGGCACGGCCTACGTACGGGTCCCCGCTCACGCCGGCGGTGGCCGCTTCGGCGAGCGCCTCCCGGGCCGTTTCGGCCGCGGTCTGGAATGACCCGCCGATGGTTTCCAGCATGGCGCGGTGTGCGAGGGCGGCGGCGATGAGCCGGTGGTGCCGGAGCGATCGAGCCGCGACCAGGCCATCGCGTACGTGGATCTCCGCCCCGGACAGGTCGCCGGTCCACGCTTGCGCGGCCGCCAGCTCGACCATGAGCCATGCCGACCGCACCAACGACAGGCCCTGCAGGACGTGGTGGCTCTCGGCGCCGTGGTGGCACCCCAAGATGTCCGTGGCCGTCCGGATCGCCGCGCGTACATCCGTCCAGCCGTAGCGGCCCTGCCACACTCCGAGAAGGGCAAGGTCGGCCCGCAGGGCGGGATCTGCGTCGACTCCGACCGCGCTGGCCGCGGCACGTGCGGCGGTGCGAGCGGCACCGTTGACGTCCCCGTTCGCCCGCCGCAGCAACGCGTCGATGGCAAGGACGTGCGGCTGTTCGCACACAGTGGTAGGAAGCGCGACGAATGCCTCGCTGACCTCATCGGTCCGGGCCGCGCACAGCAGGCTGGGCCCGTACTCGGTCAGCATGTCGACGACCAGTGCCGGCTCACCGCTCAGACGGGCGTGGCGCAGCGCAGGGGCAGCGTCGTTGCGTGCGGCGTATCCGCGGGCCGCGCGCGCGTGCGCGGCCACGACCACGTCGACGTGCGCGCCGCCCGGCGCGGTCCAACGGCGCATCAGCTCCCGCAGCAGAGGGTGAACGCGCCATGCCGGGCCGTCAGCCACGACGGTGGACCCGACCAGCGTCCCCGACGCCGCGAGCTCGGCGAGGTGTGCGGAGGCTTCGAGGTCTCCCGTGAGGAGGGCCGCTGCCTCGGGGCCGATGTCCGACTCCTGACAGGTGGCGAGGAGCGTGTGCCGGACCGCCGGTGGCAGCGCGTCCCAGTCGTCGGCGAGGAGATGCTCGAGGAAGTCTGTTCCCAACTGCATGGCGGTATGGGTGGCACCACCGCGGCCGGCGGCCTCGGCGCGGGCGCTCATCACCAGCGGCCCCGCCCATCCGCGCGCCAGTTCGTCGAGTCGGTACACCGCGTCGGGCGCCAGGTCCGGTGCGATCAGCCCGATGAGCTCGGCTGTCTCTCGGTGATCGAACGCGAGCTCGGCGTGTGTCAGGTGCTGCGCAGAACCGTGGAGACGCAGTACGACGAGCGGCAGTCCGATCCGTTGCCGAGTCATGACCACGAGCCTCATCGAGCCAGGAGCCTCCTCGAGGAGATCGCTCAGGAGGTCGACGCTGACCTGCGGCAGCAGGTGCGCGTCGTCGACGACCAGCACGTGGTGGGGAGAGGGTCGGGCCGAGAGAGACCCGACGAGCTGCGCTGGCGACGAGCCGTGATCCACCGAGTGGGTGCCGTCCTCAGCTGCCGCGCGCAGGCACGCGGGAAGCGCCTCGTGGTGGGAGCGCGTGAGCCAGTGCACCACGAGCTCTGGGTCCAGGGTGGCGGCACGGTGCTCCCAGGCGCGAACAAGCGTGGTCTTGCCGGTGCTTGCGGGAGCCTGCATGAGCGTGACCGACGTACTCGTCACCTCGTCAAGCAGTCGGTCGAGTCGTGGCCGAGCGAGGTACGGCGTGGGGAGCGCCGGCCGCGAGCGGAGACAGCCGCAGCCCCGTTCAGTGCTGACCATGTCGCCTCCCGATGCCGACAATGGGGTGACGCCAGTGTGCCCAACGTCACCACCCACGGGCCACCGGCGACACGCAGCTGCACGGACGCCCGACGCCGGCACGTCTCAGGCTAGATCGTTCCCTGACGCGACGTCCGCGGCCGTACGGGCCTGCGTGCCGGGTCTCATCACCGCTGACGCGCCGTAGTTTGCGGTGCTGACAGAGGGAGCCGGCTGCCCGGATCGGGTCCGGGCACCGGAGACCCGGCCCGCGGCGTGACGTCCCCGCAGGCGCCCTGAAACCGTCGGCGGCACTGCGTTCGCCCTCAGAGAACCCAGGAACAGGTCACGGTCGATGGCGCGTTGGGTCGACGTGTCGACCGACCCTGCCGAGTCCGGGGCGCTGGACGCCTACTCGGCCATCGTCACCACCGTGGCGGCCCAGCTCACGCCACGGGTAGCCGCCCTGCACATCCGCTCGCGCCGCGGCGAGTCCGCCGGGTCCGGCGTGGTGCTCACCGGCGAGGGCCATCTGCTCACCAACGCGCACGTGGTCGGCGAGGCCGACGGGGGCACCGCCGAGTTCGCCGACGGCACCGTCGCGCGCTTCGAGGTCATCGGGCGGGACCCGCTCTCCGACCTCGCCGTCGTCCGGGCCGACCGACCGGTGCCGAGCCCGCCGGAGTACGGCGACGCCGACCAGCTCCTGGTGGGCTCGCTCGTCGTCGCGGTCGGCAACCCGCTCGGGCTGGCCGGCACCGTCACGGCCGGGGTCGTCAGCGCGCTCGGACGCAGCATGCCGGCCCGCTCGCGCACTGCCGCGCGACTCATCGAGGACGTCATCCAGACCGACGCGGCGCTGAACCCGGGCAACTCCGGCGGCGCCTTGGCGGACAGCCGCGGGAAGGTTGTCGGGATCAGCACCGCAGTGGCCGGCGTCGGCCTCGGCCTGGCCGTACCGATCAACGCCACCACCCACCGGATCATCCACGCGCTCGTCCACGACGGCCGTGTACGCCGCGCCTACCTCGGCCTCGTCAGCACTCCCGCACCGCTGACCCCGGCACAGGCCGACCGGTTGGGGCAGCGGCATGCGCTCCGGGTCGTCGAGGTAGTCGAGCACAGCCCGGCGGCCCGCTGCGGCCTGCATGCCGGAGACCTCGTGCTCGCCGTCGACGGCGTGCCCCTCGGCGATGCTCAGTCGCTGCAGAAGCGGCTCTTCTCCGACGCCATCGGACGGCGACTGGAGATCACCGTGCTGCGCAACGGCGCGCTCGTCGACGCCGTCGCCTACCCGAGCGAACTCTCCGACTGACCGTCGACGCGACTGCGGCGGTACCGATCCGCGCCAGCCGGGGCTCGGTGACGGTCGGCATCGACCGGGGTTGCGGCGTCGGAGAGCACGTCCGCGAGCCCCCATCGCCGCCTCGCTATCGACTCGACTCAGCGGCTTGCTTCGCGATGGATGCGCGTTCGAGGAGAACGACGGCGAGGTCGTCGCGCATCGCGCCGTGCGGGACGTGGGAACGCACCTGGAGGAGCAGGTCGTCGAGAACGGTCTCCAGGTCGCCGGCCTGGAGTTGGGGCGCCAGGTCGAGCAGGGGCAGGAAGCTGCGTGTCGCGTCACGAGCCTCGCTGAGCCCGTCGGTGTAGAGCAGCAAGCGGTCTCCGGGCTGCCACGTGAAGGTGCTCGATTGCGGACGGGGACTGTCGGCGAACAACCGACTCAGGCCGAGAGGCATCGAGGGTTGTGACTCCAGGAAGGTGGCACTCCTGTCCCGGCGTACGAGCAGCGGGGGTGGGTGTCCGCAGCTGACGAGGGTGATCGTCCCCGGCGTGGTCAGATCGATCAGCAACACCGTCACGAACTCGCCCTCCGGCAGGAACTGGCTCATGTAGGCGTCCATGTCTTTCGCGACCTCAGTGAGGGGCTGGTTGAGCGCTGCGCTCTGCCGGAAGGCCCGGATGGTGCGCGCGGCCTGTTCGACGGCCGGGAGGCCGCTGCCGCGCACGTCCCCGACGATGAAGCGAGTGTGCATGGGAGTGAAGGAGTAGTCGTAGAGGTCGCCGCCGACCACGGCGTCCTGCGCCGCCGAGAGGTAGCGGGTGGCGGTGGCCAAGGTGTCGACGCGGGTCGGGATCGTCGGCAGGATGACGCGTTGGGCGGTCTCGGCGATCGCGACGATGCGCTGGGTGTGCTGCTCGCGCCGTACTCGGATGGCGGCGATCCAGACGGCGGCCAGGCTGACCACGACGACGTCGAGGAGCCGAATCCACTGTTGCGCCGTACTCCAGGTCGAGTTCCCGATACCCGACGCGACCAGGAGGGCAACTGCGGCCGCGCCGAACGCGGCGGTGGTGCGCGGACTGAGGACCGAGCATGCGATGAGTGGTGAAAGCGCGAACAGGGGATCCGGGACCACGTGGGGCGGGAGGACCACGTCTGCGACTGCCACCAGAGCCAGCCAGAGAACGGCCGAGGCCATCACCGTTCGCGATGCAGGAACTCGAGTCCCGTGTGCGTCCATCCCTATGCCCGTCGTCTCGAGTAACGCCGCGGCTGATCGTAGGCACCCTGCAGCCGCGCGAGCCAGGTTTGCTCCGATTTTGCCTGCGAAGTACCGAGGACGAGGTGGCGATGTCGCCGGGGGACCGTGCGCGCTCAGGTCGAGCGCCATCTCACCGCTGACCCATGGGGGCACCCGAGCGGATTTGCCGACATGAGTGCGCTCAGGGGTACAGCGTTCAGGGGCTTGTTCCGATCACGGGGAGACGGGCGGCCGCGTAGGACCTCTGAGTGGAAGTGTCTCGCTGTAGACGACGTTGGTCGTCGTGCTACCCAGAGCGGCGAGCTGGTCGACGACCCGCTCGAGGTGCGGCATGGACGTTGCCACGACCTTCAGGGTGTAGCAGTCCTCTCCGGTGGTGCGAACGCATTCGAGGATCTCGCGGCACTCGGCGAGGATCTGGTGCAACCGATCATGACGACTGCCCGGGTATTTCAACCGCACGATGGCAAGGACCGGATAGCCGACCGCAGCCGGGTCGATCACCACCCGATAGCCGGTGATGACGCCGCCTGACTCAAGCCGGCGGAGCCGCTCGGCGGTGGCCGAGGATCCGAGGTTCACCCGCCTGGCGAGCTCGCTGACCGAGATCCGGGCGTCTGTCTGCAACTCCGCGATGATCGCCCAATCGACACCATCCAAGTTCGCGGTCACTGCGTCAGATTACCGTGGATCTCCCGGCGCATCTCGCCCGATGCCGCGAATCGGACCTTCTCGGCAACGGGCCCGAACCCTAGGCTCTCAGGGTGCTGATCGGTGTCAATGCGCCCCATTTCGGGCCCGGCGGCGATCCCGGGCTCCTACGCGACTGGGCTCGACTGGTCGAGGATCTCGGGTTCGACTCCCTGATGGTCTCCGATCACGTGGTTGTCACCGACGACTTCGCAGACCGCTACCCCGAGCCGTTCTACGATCCGCTCACCACGATCGCTTGGCTCTCCGGACTCACCGAGAGGATCCGACTCGGGACGAGCGTCCTCATCCTGCCGTACCGCAGCGCCCTGCTCGTCGCGCGGATGACCGCCAACCTGCGCGAGATCAGTGGCGACCGATTCGTGCTCGGTGTCGGTGTCGGCTGGTCCGAGCCGGAGTTCGACGCCCTGGGGATCTCGTTCGGCGACCGTGCCGCCCTGACCGATCGCGCGCTCAGCACGATCCAGGAGACGTGGACGCAGCTGCTGGGTGGTGACCGAAGCGCGATCCCCGTCTGGGTCGGCGGAAATGGAGCGCGCGCACTCCGGCGCTGCCAGAGGTTCGGGGCGGCTTGGCACCCGCTGCGCGCGTCGCTGGGCGAACTCGCCGCAGCACACCGAATGAGCGGCATCGCCGAGGTGAACCCCCGGATCAGTCTGCAGGTGTCGGAGACTCCGCTGCACGAGGAGCACCGGGGGCTCGGGATCGGGAGCATCGAGCAGATCATCGAGGACCTGGACCGGCTGCGACGCCTCGGCGCCGGGACGGTGATCCTGGATCCGTACACGGGCAATCCGGAGGATCTCCACCACCCTGAGCACGCGTGGCGAGCGCTGACCGCAATCGCTACCCAGTGGAAGGAGCGCAACCTTGCGCACATCTGACGAGACCTTGTTGCGCCGTGCGATCGCGATCGCGGACGCCGCGGTCACCTCGGGCGACGCCCCCTACGGCTCGCTGCTGGCCGACCAGCACGGCACGATCCTCGTCGAGGCCCACAACACCGTGCGACGTGACGAGGACATCACGGCCCACCCTGAGCTCAAGCTCGCGCGGTGGGCGGCGCGAGAGCTCGAGCCGGAGGTCGCGGCGCGCACGACGATGTACACCAGCTGCCAGCCGTGCGCCATGTGCACCGGAGCCGTCGTGCGCTCCGGTCTCGGCCGAGTGGTCTACGCTCTCGCGACCGAGCAGCTCATCGCGATCAACCCGGGCTCTTCGTGGCGGGACGTCCCACAGGTCGGGCCCGCTCTCCTCGACGAGGCCAGCGCTCCCATCCGCCGGTACTACGCCACCTGACACCCGGCGAGCGACACGGACCGTGGTTGCCGGCCGGTCCCGAGCGGCACCGCCCGATCCGCAGACCGGTTACCCGAGAAGACCACCTCGTCCGCAACCGCAGATCGGGCCGAGGCTCCACCCCACGAACTGACATCACCCGACTCGGGGGAACCCTCTCCGAGGTGTCGCCGCGGAGCCTGGGGCCGAACCCGTGTCCTCACACCTGGAGCCAGCCATGCCCCAGAAGAACCCCTCGCGCCGCCGCCCGTCCCTTCGCGGTCTCGCCACCGCACTCGTTGCGGTGGCGGCACTCCTCACACCGCTGTCCGCCACCAATGCTCAGACCTCCGCGCCGGCGACCACTGACCGTCACGGCGAGAGCTCATCTCACGGCGCCAAGCCCACCATCGTGCTCGTGCACGGCGCTTGGGCCGACTCCTCCGGCTGGTCCGGTGTGATCACCCGGCTCCAGCGCCGCGGATTCACCGTGCTCGCGGTGGCGAACCCACTGCGCGGACTCTCCGCGGACAGCGCCTACGTGCGTGCCTTCCTCGAGACCGTCCCTGGGCCGATCGTGCTGGTCGGGCACTCCTACGGCGGCGCCGTCATCACCAACGCCGCGACCGGGAACGAGAACGTCAGGGCGTTGGTCTACGTCGACGCCTTCGCCCCCGACAAGGGCGAGACCGTCAACAGCCTGGTCGGTGCCGGCTCGGCGCTCGCCGGCGACCCCGCGACGCTCTTCGACGTCCGCCCCTATCCCGGTGCGCCGACCGGCGACGCGGACGTCTACCTCAAGCCCTCGGTCGTGACCGACTTCTTCGCCCAGGACCTCCCCCGCCGTGAGGCGCTGGTGCTGGCCGCCACGCAGCGCCCGCTCACCCTCGCGGCGGGCACCGAACCGTCCGGCGAGCCCGCGTGGAAGACGATCCCCTCCTGGTACCTCCTCGGCACACGGGACAGGATCATCACGCCCGCCTCACAGCTGTTCATGGCGGAGCGTGCCGGCGCGGACATCACTCGGGTGCGCGCATCACACGTCTCGATGATCTCGCACCCCGAAGCCGTCGTGCGGCTGATCAGGGTCGCAACCCGCGCTACGCGCTGAGCCGTCATGGTCAGGTCGGACGGCAGGTGCGCGTCAGCCCGCGCATCACCGGAGTCGTTGGCCCGAATGCCCAGCACTCCCCGAGGGTGCAGGACGAGGTGATCCCGTGTCGTCGACCGGCCGTCGCGCCTCCAGGGACGCGAGCAGCCCACGGTCCTGGTCGGACAGCCAGGTCTCGACCGGCATGGTCGCTCCGGCCGACCGCAGCGCCGCACTGAGCGGGCCGGCCCACAGGTGCTCGATCAGGGCGACGACGGCCACGCCTCGCTCAGGAACCACCTCGGCCAGCGACCAGGTGTCCGCCTCGGAGACGCCGCCGGGGCCCTCGCCGCCGAGCAGGGCTGCCGCCACGTCGCCGCGTCCGTCGAGGTAGCCGTCGAGGGTCTGCAGCGAGCCGTCATCGGAGCGGCCGACGACGAGCAGGTCGACGAGGCGTACGACGCCCGCCTCGCCGAGTCGCGCGAGCTCGGCCAGCACCGACCCGTCGAAGTGCGGCTCCTCGAACCCGAGCACCAGGACCTGCACCGGCCCGGCGGTCATGCCCGCACCCTGGCGGAGATCGTCGTGAACTCCTCCTCGGTGATCACGCCCTTGTCCCGCATCTTGCGGAGCTGACGGACGACCTTCGGGTCCTTCGGGGTCGTCGCGGACCGGCTCACCGGCGGCAGTCGGAGCGAGGGCGGAAGGGGTTCGTTCGGATGCTCGAGGGCGTGGACCTGTGCCGGGGTCAACCGACCGCCGTAGTACGGGACCGACCCCGTCATCCCCGCGCGCTGCAGCTGCCTCGGCACCAGGATCATGTCAGCGTGCTCCCTTCTGCGACGCTCACTTGCAGTTGAGGTCGTCGCCCACCTGGCCGAGGATGTCCGACGCGCTCCCGGAGATGGTGCTGACCTGGGTCTGGAGCTGGCTCAGGCTCGTGACGTCGCGCAGCCCCTGCACCTGCTCCTGCAGGCGGTCGACCTGGGGCTGAAGCGTCTGCCGCTCCTTCGAGCCCAGGTCGGCCACCGCCTTGTTGAGGTCGGCCGCTCGCGACCGGACCGTCGAGAGGTGGTCCCTGGCGTCACCGAGGTTGCCCGCCTTGACGTCGTCGACGACCGTCTGGATGGAGTGGGAGAGGTCGTCCCTGGCCGTGCAGACCTTGGCGCTGGCCGAGTCCTCGCTGCCCCCGCACGCCGGCAGGGCGAGGAGGAGCGTCAGCAGGGACGGCAGCAGGAGCGTCCGTGGAGCGGCCATGCACTCGAGCGTCTCCCCCAGGGGCTCGAGGGACCTCCCCCGAAACGGACGACGGAGCCAGCCGTCCGACGCGGCGGAGATTTCCGGCTCCGACGTCTGGCGGAGCGCAGGAGGCGGTGTGATGATCGCCACATCGACTGAAGGCTTCGGCCCGTGCCGACACATTTTCATCATCGCGTTCATCGCCTGGGGAAGCTCGGACAGCCAGGACAGCGCGGCACGGGTTCGATGCCCCGTTGGCGGCTGACGCCGGGTGGCCCCGTCGTCTCGTCGATCGGGGATGGTCATATGTGGATCCAACGTCGTGCGCTTGTCGCCGTGTGCTCAGCGGGCCTGCTCGCCGTCGGTCTCGGACCGACGGTGGGCAGCTCACCGGCCGGGGCGGAACCGTTCAACGTCAAGCACCTCAACAACATCCAGAGCCGGCTGATCTCCGGGGAGCTCCTCGCGGAGCTGGGCGGGAAGAGCCCCAGCGCCAAGCTGGTCCCCGGCGGCGGGGACGAGGATCAGGACCACGGCGCGGACGGCGCCGCGAACACGCCGCCCGACAGCATCGGGCCCGCCGTCGGACAGGGCCACCAGCCCGCCAACTACGCGCCGGCCGGCTCGGGGGCGTGCAGCGAGCGCCGCGGCAGCAACGTGAAGGTGAACCAGAACTGCCTCAACATCACCGACCGGGACCTGCAAGGACGTGGCCAGGCCAACAACGAGAGCTTCATCTCGCAGGACCCGTTCAACGGCAACCACATCATCGCGTCCGACAACGACTACGTGCGGGGCGACGGGACGTGCGGGACGGCGTACTCCCTCGACCGCGGGCGGACCTGGAACAACTCGACCGTCCCGGACATCTTCACGCGCGGGCCCGGCGCGAACGCCCGCCAGTACTGGCAGGCGGGCGGCGACACGTCGGTCGCCTGGGACACCCGGGGCAACGCCTACCTGTCGTGCCAGCTGTTCAACCGCGGCACGATCGCATCCAGCGACCCCGACCAGTCCAGCGCGTTCGTCGTCTTCCGCTCGACGGGCAACCACGGCGCGTCGTGGAACTTCCCGGGCCGCTACGTCACCTCGTTCTTCGACCAGCCCGGCACCGGCGGCGTCCTGGAGGACAAGCAGCTGCTGACGGTCGATGCCTCGCTGTCCAGCCCGTTCCGCGATCGCGTCTACGTGACGTGGACGGAGTTCGCGGCCGACGGCACCGCCTACATCTACGAGGCGCACTCCAGCGACTACGGGGAGACGTTCAGCCCGCGCGTGCTGGTGAGCACCGACAGCACGCTGTGCCCGCGGACGTTCGGCGTGCCCACTCCGCAGGGCAGGTGCAACGAGAACCAGTACTCCGACCCGTTCACCGGACCCGACGGCGCCCTCTACGTCGCGTGGTCGAACTTCAACAACGCGGTGACCGGCAACGACAACCGCAACCAGGTCATGCTGGCCAAGTCGACCGACGGCGGCGCGACGTTCGGCGCGCCGGTCAAGGTCAGCGACTACTACGACCTGCCTGACTGCGACACCTACCAGGGCGTCAGGGCCGACCCCGGCCGGGCCTGCGTGCCGGAGAAGGGCAGCTCCACCAAGTCGGTCTTCCGGGCGACGAACTACGCCTCCGGCGCGGTCAACCCGACCAGGCCGAACCAGGTCGTCGTGACGTTCGCGTCCTACATCAACCAGCACTCCCAGGAGTCCAACGGCTGCTTCCCGGCCGGGGTCGCCGACGACGGCCAGAACCTCTACACAGGCGTCAAGGACGGCGGCTGCAACAACGACATCCTGGTCAGCGTGTCGAACAACGGCGGCGCCTCCTTCACCGGGACGACCACCGACCCCCGCGCACAGACCAGCGTCACCCAGCGGCGCCGGCAGGCCACGACCGACCAGTTCTGGCACTGGGCGGCCTTCAGCTCCCGCGGGACGCTCGCGGTCGACTACTACGACCGGCAGTACGGCTCGGACGAGACGACCGGCTACTCGGACCTCAGCCTGTCCGGCAGCCGTGACCTCACCCGGTTCGCGGCCACCCGCGTCACCACGAGCTCGATGCCGCCGCCGACGCAGTTCGCCGGGCCGAAGGGCGGGCAGTTCTACGGCGACTACACCGGCCTGACCGTGACGAACGGGCGGGCGCACCCGGCCTGGAGCGACACCCGGGCGGTCGACCTGTTCGTGTGCCCCGGCACCGCGACGCCCGGCAACCCGCCCCGGCTGTGCACGGCGATCGAGCCCAACGGACAGCGGGCCAACGATCAGGAGCTGTTCACCGACTCGGTCGACGTACCGACACCGCACCGGACCCGGTAGACCATCCGGCACACGCCGTCACCCAGCGGCTCGCTCGTGAGCAGGTCGAGCCGCTGGGTGCCGACGTCCTCGAAGAGGCGGCGGCCGGCGCCGAGCGCGGTCGGGAAGACGAACAGCCGCAGCTCGTCGACGAGCCCGTGGTCGAACAGGGTGCCCAGCAACCGGCCGGAGCCGTAGACGAGGACCTCGCCGTCGACGATCCCCTTCAGCGCGTGTACGTCGACAGCCGGGACGCCGCCGAGGACGGTGACCGGTCCCCAGTCCGTCGTCGTGCGCCGGTGCGAGACGACGTACTTCGGCAGCTCCTGCAGTCGCTCGCCCCAGACGCCTGCGCGCCCGGCCCAGCGCCGCGCGAACCACTCGTAGCTGTGCGCCCCGAACAGCAGGGCTGACGCGGCGAGCGCCTCCTCCGTCTCGTGCTTGGCCCACACGGCCCGGTCCGACGCGCTCATCTCCTCGAACCAGCCGCCGCCCGCGAGGCCCTCCTCCCCCGTCGGGTCCTGGACGACGCCGTCGAGCGTCATGTTCGTGCTGACGATCAGCCTTCCCATTGCGATCCCTCCTGTGCTCTGCGTGATTGGTGAGCCGCTGAGTGCGAGCCCGATGAGGTAGACCCCGGGCCGGGCGATAATCGGGCGCAGGCGGAGCGCCCAGTTCGCGGGTCGAGCGGTGTCGTTAAGACGGAGGAGGTGGAGCCCGGAGATGGACACCATCGAGAGAAGCCTGATCGCCCGCGCGCGGGCCGGGGACGGCGACGCGTTCCGTGACCTGACCGACCCGCACCGTCGCGAGCTGCAGGTGCACTGCTACCGGATGCTCGGCTCGCTCCAGGATGCCGAGGACGCGCTGCAGGAGACACTGCTGGCCGCCTGGCGCGGCTTCGACGCCTTCGAGGAGCGCTCCTCGCTGCGCACCTGGCTCTACCGCATCGCGACCAACCGATGCCTCAACCTGCGCCGCGCCACCGGCCGACGCACCGCGAAGGAGTGGGACGTCCCCGGCGTCCGGCCGCCCGAGCCGAGCCGGTGGGGTGACGTCGTGTGGCTCGAGCCGATCCCGGACTCGTTGCTCGAAGACCTGCCGGACACGCGACCCGATGCCCGCTACGAGCTGCGGGAGTCGATCTCACTCGCGTTCGTCACCGGCCTGCAGCTGCTCCCGTCACGCCAGCTCGCGGTGCTGGTGCTGCGCGACGTGCTCGGCTACCCCGCCCGCGAGGTCGCTGACATGCTGGAGGTCACCGTCGAGTCGGTGACCTCCGCGCTGAAGCGGGCCCGTGCCACGCTGGCGCGGCGGGTCGGCACCACCGCGGCGCCGCCGCCGGGCTCGGTCGCCGAGAAGGCCGTCGTGGCGCGCTTCGTCCACGCCTACGAGTCGGCCGACGTCGACGAGCTCGTGTCGCTGCTCACCGACGACGTCTTCATCGCCATGCCGCCGATGCCGTTCGAGTACGTCGGCCCGGCGGCCGTCGGGGAGTTCTGCTCCCTGCTCTTCGGCGCGGGTCGGCGCTACACCCTCGTGCCGACGGGCGCGAACCGGCAGCCGGCCGTCGGGGTCTACGTCCGCGCCCCCGACGGGGTCCGGCACGGCACCGGCGTCTTCGTCCTCACCCTCGCCGGCGACCGGATCTGCGCGATGACCCGGTTCGAGAGCACCGTGCTCGCGGCGTTCGGCCTCCCTCGTCACCTCTGACGGCCGCCGGCGTCCCGGGCTCAGTCCGGGAAGGCGATGTGGACGTCGTGCGGCGCCGGGGCGCCGGTGCCGGTCTCCACGAGCCCTTTGAGACTCATGAGGTACGTCGCCCACTTGGTGCTGCAGTGGTGCATGAACTCCACCGGCTCGGCCCAGCCCTGGTGCTCGAACATCACGATCGTCCAGTCGTCGTCGGCCCGCAGCCGCCAGTCGACCGTCGTGCCGATCCACTCCTCGGGCCCGTCGACGACCTCCCACCGGACGTGCTCGCCCGGGGTCGTCTCGAGCACCTTCATGTCGAACCCGCCGGGCGGGAAGCGGAACGCGATGACGCCGCCCTCCGCGGCGTCCCCGGTCGTGTCGGTCGTCCACCAGCCGGCGAGGCCGTCGATGGTGGTCAGGGCGTCGTAGACCTTCTCGGGCGCGGTCCCCTCGACCGCGACCCGGTGCAGGATGTCGACCATCTCACTCCTCCTTGTTCTGGGTGTTCGGTTCGTTCTGGGTCTTCGGTTGCGGTGCGTTCGCCGCCTGCTGCAGGGACTCGGCCAGGCGCTTGATGCGACGCAGCCGGCCGTCCCAGGCGGTGCTGACGGTGTTGAGCTGCGCGAGCGCGCGCTCGAACTGCTCGCCGTCGATCCGGTAGTGCCGCTCGCGGCCGGCGGTCTCGCCGTGCACGAGACCTGCCCTGTCCAGGACGGCCAGGTGCTTGGCGACGGCCTGTCGGCTCACCGGCAGCCGCTCGCTGAGCGAGGTCGCCGTGCCCGAGCCGGCCGTGAGCAGCAGGTCGAGCATCTGCCGCCGGGTCGGGTCGCCGATCGCCGACCACAGCTCGTCGTCGACGGGGCCGCTCATGGCCGGGCGTCCAGCTTCGCGGCGTACGAGGCCAGGCGCGGCAGGAAGTAGTCCCAGCCGGACACGTGGTCCTGGTACTGCGCCTCGAGCACCGCAGCCTCCCAGCCGCGCTCGCGGAAGCCGGTCTCGCGGAAGCGCACCAGCGTGCCCTCGCCCTGCGGGACGAGCTCGAAGGTGACGAGCAGGGAGTTGCCCTCCGCGGCCTCCTCCTCCGCCGGGTAGGTCCAGCGGAAGGAGAAGCGCGTCGGCGGCTGCAGCTCGACGACCGTCAGCGTGTCGACGTGGTCGCCGTCCGGAAGGGCGAACAGGATCTCGCCCGGTGACCCGACGACCGCCTCGTAGCGTGCCTCGTCGGGCCACCACTGGGCGACGTGCTCCGGGTCGCTCACGACCTGGAAGACGATCTCGGGTGTCGCCTCGATGTAGAGCTCGCGCTCGATGGATCCCAGCTCCATGACATCCTCCCGCAACGTTTGGTTGCGGATGACACTACGCGCTGCGGAAGGAATGCGCAACCATCGATTGCGGGAAGATTCAGCCGCCGAGCAGGCTGACCGCCTGGGCGACCTTCGCCTGCGCCTGCTTGAGGAGATCCTCCCGCTTGGCGAAGTCGCCGGCCTTGCCGGCGGTCTCGGCCTGCGTGAAGAGCGTCTGGGCCTCGTCGAGCAGGGCCCGGGCCTGCTGCTCGGCGTTGCCGCTCGACGGGGTCGGCGACCCGGACGGCGGCGGGGTGGGTGGCGCCGTCGGCGAGGGCGTCGGCGTCGAGGTCGTCGACCGGAGCGCTGACGTGATCGCCTGCTGCAACGTCTGCCCGTAGCCCAGGTGCTTGTCGTAGGAGACCAGCACGTAGGCGAGCTTCGGGTAGGGCGAGGCCGTGCCCTGCCTGGCGTAGACCGGCATCAGGTAGATCAGCCCGTGCGAGGTCGTGGGGATCGTCAGCAGGTTGCCGTACTGGAGCAGGGACCCGGTCCCCCGGTAGGGCAGCAGGGCGTTCGAGATCGCCGAGTCGTTCTTCATGTCCGAGGCGACCTGCCGCGGCCCCTGGGTCTGCTGGTCGAGCCGCTCCAGCACCTGGATCTTCCCGTAGTCGGCCGACGTCGCGTCCGAGTTCACGGTCATCACCGCCGCCAGGTTGTTGCGCTTGGTCGGCGAGAAGGTCGTCGACAGCGACCAGACCTCCTTGTCGGAGCGCGGCTCGTCGAGGAACATCCGGTACGGCGCCATGAACTTGCCCGTGGACTCCGGGTCGACCGGCACCTGCCACCAGTCGGAGCCCTGCTGGAAGGCCCGGGCGTCGGTCACGTGGTACTTGGCCAGCTGGAAGCGCTGGACCTTGAAGAGGTCCTCCGGGTAGCGCAGGTGCGGGCGCAGGTCATCGGGGATCGCCGAGCGGGGCAGCACCGTGCCGGGGAACGCCTTCGACCAGGCCCGCAGGATCGGGTCGGAGTCGTCCCAGGCATAGAGCCGGACGGTGCCGTCGTAGGCGTCGACGGTGGCCTTCACCGCGTTGCGCATGTAGTTGATCTGGTCGGTCGGCAGCGTCCGCAGGCCGGTGTCCTGCTGGAGCACGTCGTCGGTCATGTCCTTGAAGGAGTCACGCTCCGCGCCCGGGTAGCGGTCGGTCGTCGTGTAGCCGTCGAGCACCCACTGGATCCGGCCGTCGACGACCACCGGGTAGGCGTCGTCGTCGAGGGTCAGCCAAGGGGCGACCTTCTCGACCCGCTCGCGCGGGGTGCGGTCGTAGAGGACCCGCGAGTCGTCGTTCATCCGCCCCGACAGCAGGAAGCTCGAGGACCCGAACTTGATGCCGTAGAGCAGGCGGCGGAACTTCGAGCCGATCGGCACACCGCCGACGCCGTCGTACGTCGTGTGGGTGTCGCTGTCCTGCCCCGCGCCGAGGTCGAGCTCGACCGGCGCGGCCCCCGACGGCCGGCCGACCACGGCGTAGGTCGTCGACTTCTCCCCGAAGTAGACCCGCTGCTCGAACTTCCCCGGGCCTCCGTTGACGAGGTCGTCCTGCGCCGGCTGGTTGCCGTCGGTGGACTGGTTGCCCTGCGCCCACTGGATGTTGGGGCTCTCGGTGCGGTCGTCGCGGGAGCGCTGGTTGGCGTACGCCGCGATCACGCCGGACCCGTGGGTGTAGGTCGTGTGCAGGTTGGTCCAGCTGCGGTCGCTCGGGTCGATGCCGCTCTGGTCGAGCTCGCGCACCCCGAGGACCAGCGCGCGGTCCTTGCCGTCGATGACGTAGTGGTCGACGTCGAGCGGCTGCTGCAGCGAGTAGTAGCTGCGCGCCTGCTGGCTCTCCGTGAACAGCTCGTGGACGAGCAACGGGTCGACGAGCGGCGCCGAGGCGACCTGCTTGTCGAGGTCGGTGGCGAGCGACTGGGACACGGTCGCGGACGCCTGCGCGGTGTAGTTCTCGACCGAGACGTTGGCTTTGTCGATGTCGTAGGCCTGCCGGGTCGCCTCGATGTTCTTGGCGAGGTACGGCGTCTCCTTGTCGGGCGACGGGCGCACCTGGAACCCCTGCACGATCGCCGGCCAGATCAAGCCGAGCAGGATCGCCGAGACCACGAGCAGTGCTGCTCCGACGCCGGGCAGGAGCCAGGTGCGGCGCCAGATGTTGAGGAGGAACAGGGCCGCGCAGATCACCGCGATGCCAGCCAGGATGGCCTTGGCGGGCAGCACGGCGTGGTCGTCGGTGAACGAGATGCCCGTCATCTTCGGGCCCGCGCCGTGCACCAGGTCGTAGCGGTCGAGCCAGTAGTCGACCGCCTTGGCCAGCACGAAGAGCGCGATCAGGGTCGAGAGCTGGACCTGCGCCGGCCGGGAGACCCGGTCGCGCTGGGACTGCAGCCGGATGCCGCCGTACAGGTAGTGCACGAGCAGCGAGAGCAGCAGGCAGACGATCGACGCGGCCATGACGAAGTTGACGACGAGGTGCCACCACGGCAGGTCGAAGACGTAGAAGCCGATGTCCTTGCCGAAGTAGGGATCCTTCGTGCCGAAGGAGCCGCCGTTGCGCCAGAGCAGGTAGGAGCGCCACTTGCCCGCGCCCGAGGCGCCCGCGAAGACGCCGGCGATGACCGAGACCCCGACGAGCAGCCACGTCCTGATCGGGGTGATGGCGTCCCGATAGCGCTCCAGCCCGCTGTCGCCCGAGGAGGGGTGGAAGAGCGGCCGGTTGCGGTAGGCCAGCACGATCGTGGCGGCGACGCCGCTGCCCATCGCGAGACCGAAGCCGAGGAAGAGCCCGGTGCGGACCCAGAACAGCCTGCTGAACACGCTGCCGTAGCCGAGCTGGTCGAACCACAGCCGGTCGGTCCACAGGGACGCGAAGGTCGTCAGCAGGAAGAAGAACAGCGCGAGCGCGATCGCTGTGATGATGAGGGCACGCGTACGGCCGGAGCTCCGCGTCGGCGTGTCTCGCGGGTCGTCGTCGAATAGCTCGCTCACGGCGCGTCCACCTCCGGGTCGTCCTCCAACGTGCCGCGCAGCAGCGCGACCAGCTGCGGGACCAGCTCGTCCCCCGCCACCACCGACTCGGGCTCGTCGTGGGCACGCAGACGCAACGCACAGTACGACGCCCCGGCACGCGTGACACCGACGACCATCCGGACCTCCTGACGGTCCGGGTGGTTGCGGGCGAACTCTTCCGCCGCCGCCGGCTCGTCAGGGATCTCGTCGTCGACGCCCGGCGGCAGCACCAGGCGCTCGACGACGGCAGCGCAGCCCACGACGTCGGCCGGCCAGCTGATCGTGGGCAGGACCTCCTCGAGCGGGCGCGTGAGCTGTTCCTGCTCGACCGGGGTCATGCTGCCGGCGGCCGAGGCGTCGTCGAGCCCCATGAGCGCGGCCAGGGCCGGCTCCTGGGCGACGAGCGCACCGGTGTCCACGAGTGCGTACAGGGTCGCCGGCCGGTCCCACCCCTGCCCGCTGGCGTGGGTCTCCAGCTCGAGCACGGCCGCGGCCAGGGCCGGGTCGGTGTCGCTGATCTCGAGGCTCATGCCCCTCCTCCGCAGGTCGGCAGCTTGGCGCTGTGGTCGTGCGCCCAGTCCTCCACCGACGTGACCGCATCGTGCATCGTCGTGACCTTCACCAGTCTGACGTCGCCCTTGGCCGCGCCGAGCGCCTCGGCGCAGTTGTCCTTCGGGACCAGGAAGAGCTTGGCGCCGTCCCGGTCGGAGGCGGCGATCTTCTGCTGGATCCCGCCGATCGGGCCGACCGATCCGTCGGGCTCGATCTCGCCGGTGCCGGCGATCGGCTGTCCGTCGGTCAGCGACCCCGGGGTGAGGACGTCGTAGATCGCGAGCGAGAACATCAGCCCCGCGCTCGGCCCCCCGATGTCGTCGCTGATGTTGATCTTCACGTCGAAGGGGAAGTCGTAGTCCGCGCCGACCGTCGCTCCGATCCGGGGCGTGCCGTCCTGGACGGCCGGGGTCACGCTGACATGCTGCTCCTTGCCGTCGCGCTCCACGGCGAAGTCCAGCGCCTGGCCGGCGCTCGCCTTCCGGATCAGCCCCACGCCCTGGTCGGTGCCGGTCACCTTCGTCCCGTCGATGCTGACGATGACGTCGCCTGCCTTCAGCTTCCCCTCGGCCGGCGCGCCCTTGACGACGTCGACGATCTTCACGACCTCGGGCACCTTGACACCGAGCTGCTGGAGGGCGATCGCGGTGGCGACGTCCTGCGAGGACGCCATCTGGACGGCGCCCTCCTGCCGGCTCTCCGTGTCGGTCGTCCCCTTCTGGTAGACGGCGTCCCACGGGTAGACCGCGTCCTTCTTGCTGACCCACGCGGCGAGCAGCTCGGGAAGCCGCACGTCGGTGTCGGGCCTGGTCACCGACACGGTCGTCATGCGCAGCTTGCCGCCGTCGCGGTAGGTCTGGTGACCCGAGACCTGGATGATCGGCTTGCCGTCCGTCTTGCCGAGAACGTCGAGGGTCGGCCCGGGTCGGTAGACGACGTACGGCAGCGGGCTCACCCACGCCACCACCAGGAGGGCGACCACCAGCGGCACCGCGATGAGGCCCGCGAGCGTCCGCTGAGTCATCGACGACGCCATCTTCACGGCGACAACCCTCCCATGAGCAGCCAAGAGGCCGCTGAGAGGTTCAGGAGGCCTTGCCGTCGGTCGACTCGGGCGAGACCCGCGGGGCGCGGACGGCGACACCCGTCGACCGCTCGCGCGGCTGCCGGCGTACGACGACCTGCGGCCGCGGCGGGCGGCTCAGCGCCTCGCCCATGCGGCGTACGGCGGTGTCCCGGTCGACCTCGCCCCGGCCCTCGCGACCGAGCCAACCCACCCAGAGCATCGCGAGCACCGTCACGACCGCGGGCGGCACGAGCCAGAGCAGGATCTCCACGCAGCCCAGGCTATTTCAGCGAGGGGCTCCGTCGGTCACGGCGCGCCGACCCACTCGTCGGTGCCGTCGGTGAAGCGCTGGTGCTTCCAGATCGGCACCTCGTCCTTGAGCGTGTCGATGAGGGCGCGGCTGGCGGCGAACGCGTCGCCCCGGTGACCGGACGTGGTGGCCACGATGACGGCGATGTCGCCGATCGCCAGGTCACCGGTGCGGTGCACCGCCGCGACCCCGTTGACGTCGTGGTCGTCGGCGACCCGCGCGCAGACCTCGACCAGCCGGTCGAGCGCGGTCGGATGGGCGTCGTAGGTCAGCCCGGTGACGCCCCGGCCGTGGTCGTGGTCGCGCACACGTCCCACGAACAGCGTCAGCCCGCCGGACGCGTCGTCGTCGAGCACCTTGACGACCTCGTCCACGTCGAGGGGCGTGTCGCGGATGTCCGCGAGCCGGACGGCTCCCGGGAGGGCGGCGTGAGTCACAGGATCACCTTAGGCCGGACATGGGTCGGCCGCGTACCGTTGGGGGCATGGCTGACACCCCTGGTGACCCGGGCGACAACCCGTTCAAGGGCACCCCCTTCGAGGCGTTCTTCTCGGGCGGCGCCGGCGTTCCCGACCTCTCCTCATTGTTCGCGCAGATGCAGTCGCTGATGCAGCCCTACGACGGCCCGCTCAACTGGGACGTCGCCCTCGACCTGGCCCGCAAGACCGCGGCGCAGACCGCCGACCCGACTCCGACGGAGCGCCAGAAGGCGGCCGTGTCAGACGCGCTGCGGCTGGCCGACCACTGGATCGACGGCACCACCGCCTTCCCGTCCGGGATCACGACCACCCAGGCCTGGAGCCGGGCCGAGTGGCTGGTCAACACCGTCGACGTCTGGAAGGTGCTCGTCGAGCCGGTGGCCGCCTCGTCGGTCAACGCGATGAGCGGCCAGCTGCCCGAGGAGATGCAGGCGATGGCAGGCCCGATGATGGGCTTCCTCGGCAAGGCGGTCGGCGCGCTCCTCGCCAACCAGACCGGCTCGGGCCTCGGCGCCCTGGCCACCGAGGTGCTGTCCGTCTCCGACATCGGCGTACCGCTCGCCGCGCCGGGTCGGGCCGCGCTGCTGCCGGCCAACGTCGCGGCCTTCGCCGAGGGCCTCGACGACGTGTCCGAGGACGACGTCCTGCTCTACCTGGCGCTGCGCGAGGCCGCCCACCAGCGGCTCTTCGCCGGCGTGCCGTGGCTGCGGGACCACGTGATCGGCGCGGTCACGGACTACGCCCGTGGTGTCGAGGTGAACCTCGGCAACATCCAGCAGCAGGTCGAGGAGCAGATGCAGGGCATCAACCCGGCCGACCCGCAGTCGCTGCAGCAGCTCTTCGAGAACGGCTCGCTGTTCGAGATACCCGACTCCCCCGCCCAGAAGGCGGCGCTGGAGCGGCTCGAGATCGCGCTCGCCCTCGTCGAGGGCTGGGTCGACGAGATCGTCAGCGAGGCGACCAAGGACCGGATGCCGGCCGCCGCGAAGCTGCAGGAGGCGTTCCGACGCCGGCGCGCCGCCGGCGGGCCTGCCGAGCAGACGTTCGCGACGCTGGTCGGCCTCGAGCTGCGCCCGCGCCGGCTGCGCGAGGCCTCCACGCTGTGGGGCTCGTTGCGCGCGCGCCAGGGCGCCGAGGCCCGCGACGGCGTCTGGATGTCGCCCGCGCTGCTGCCGACGGCCGCCGACCTCGACGACCCGCTCGGGTTCCGCGAGGGTGCGGACACGCCGGACACGCTCTCGGACGACCAATTCGACGCCGAGCTGCGCAAGCTGCTCGAGGGCCGGGACGACTCCTCGGACCCCTCCTCGGACGACCCCTCGGGCGACGAGTGAGCCTGCGCGGAGACGCGCTCGCCCTGCTCGCCTCCTGGCCGGCACCGACGCCGGCCCAGGAGGCGCTGCGCGCGCAGTACGTCGACTACCTGACCGCCCACTCCTCCGGCGTGTTCCGGGAGGACCGACCGCACCACGTGACCGCGTCGACGCTGGTGCTCTCGACCGACGCGTCCTCGGTGCTGCTGACCCTGCACGCGAAGGCGCAGCGGTGGTTCCAGTTCGGCGGCCACCTCGAGCCCGACGACCCGTCGGTCCTCGGCGCCGCCTCGCGGGAGGCGCGCGAGGAGTCCGGTCTCCTGCTGGCGCTCGACCCGGTGCCGGTGCAGCTCAGCGACCACGAGGTGCCGTTCTGCGGGGAGACCGCCGACGTCCACCACCTCGACATCCGCTTCGTGGCGATCGCGCCCGCGGGCGACCTGCCCGCCGTGTCGGAGGAGTCCCTCGACGTACGGTGGTGGCCGGCCGACGCGCTCCCCGACCCGGACGCGGACCTAGTCGAGCTCGTCGCCCTCGCCCGGGGGCGGCTCGAGCTTGGCGGCTGCTGACCAGCCGAGCAGGTAGCCCTTCGCCCGCTCGGCATGCGGGTAGCGGTCGACCCAGCCCCAGAACCGCGCGTCGTGCGACGGCTCGAACAGGTGCGCCAGCTCGTGGACCAGCACGTAGTCGATGACCCACGACGGCATCCCCTGCAGCCGCGCGCTCAGCCGGATCGTCCGCTCGCCGGGCGTGCAGGAGCCCCAGCGCGCGTTCTGGTTCTCGACCCAGCGGACCGACTCGGGGATCGCGATGCCGCCGAAGTAGCGATCGCTGAGCGAGAGCGCGCGCCGCAGCAGGTCGTCATCGCTCGGCTTGCGGCGACGCTCCTGCTTCTCCAGGCGGGCGACCATCGCCGCCACCCACTCGGTCTCCTCCTTCGCGGAGAGCGAGGCCGGGATGAGCACCACGATGCGGTCGCCGTCGCGGTAGGCGGAGACCGTACGCCGGCGGCGCTTGCTGCGCCGCACCTCGACGTTCGCCGTCTCCATGTCGGCAACCTACCGGCGCGCCCACTCCAGCAGGCGCTGCCGCGGCCACGTGTTCACGATCCGTTCCGCCTCGATCCCGGCGGCCTCGGCGCGCTCGCAGCCGTAGACCTGGAAGTCCAGCTGCCCCGGCGCGTGGGCGTCGGAGTCGATGGAGAACAGGCAGCCGATGTCGCGGGCCTGCTCCAGCAGCTCGGTCGGCGGGTCACGCCGCTCGGGACGGCTGTTGATCTCGATCGCGACGCCGTGCTCGGCGGCCGCCTCGAACACCTTGCGGGCGTCGAACCGGCTGCCGGGCCGGGTGCCGCGGTTGCCGGTGATGAGCCGGCCGGTGCAGTGGCCGAGGACGTTCGTGAACGGATTCTCGATCGCCGCCACCATCCGCTTCGTCATCTCGTCCGGCTCCATCTTCAGCTTGGAGTGCACGCTCGCCACGCGGACGTCGAGGCGGCCGAGCATCTCCTCGGTCTGGTCGAGGGAGCCGTCGTCGAGGATGTCGACCTCGATGCCCTTGAGGACCGTGAACCCGTCACCGTCCGCGCCGGCCGACACCAGGTGCTCGTTGATCGCGTCGACCACCGCCAGCTGGCGCTGCAGCCGCTCGACGCTGAGGCCGCGCGCGACGGTCAGCCGCGGCGAGTGGTCGGTCAGCACGAGGTAGTCGTGGCCGAGCTCGATCGCGGTGAACGCCATCTCCTCGATCGGCGAGCCGCCATCGGACCAGTCCGAGTGCGAGTGCAGGTCGCCGCGCAGCGCCGCGCGCAGCCCGTCGCCGCCGGACACCAGCGAGCCGCCGTACTCCTCCTCGAGGCTGGCCAGCCGGTCGGGCACCTCTCCGGCCACGACCTGGGCGACGACCTTCGCGGTGCTCGCGCCGATGCCGGGCAGGTCGGTGAGGGTCCCCGCGGCGACGCGGGCGGCGATCTCGTCGTCGCCGAGCGGCAGCAGACTGGCGGCGGCCGCGCGGAACGCCTTGACCTTGTAGGTCTCCTGCCGCCCTCGTTCGAGCAGGAACGCGATGCGGCGAAGGGTCGCCACGGGGCCTCGGGGGGTCGACACGCCGGAGTTCACGCCCACTATTTTTCCTCCACACCCGGTGGAGATGCATCGCCGCAGGTCACACGCGTGGCGCACGCTCCCACCAGAACCTGTTCCACACGCTGTCCCGAGGTTGTCCACGGCACCTACCCCGGTTATCCGCATCCTCTCCACAGGTTCGTCCACAAGGTGAGGATTCGATGCGTTGACCCTCGCGCCGCGCGCCTCCTAGGTTTCTCGGCAGACGAGACCCCCGGCGCCGCCGGACGCCCTTCGCAAGGGGAAGGCGAAGGACGATCCAGGCACCGGGGGTCTCTTCATGTCACCAGGAGGCGTCGGCGTTACATCCCGAGCGCGACACGCGGGGGCGCTGAGCGTGCATCCAGTGCCGATCACGGCTCAGCGTGCCGTAGGGTCGACTCGGTCCTGCGGCGTTCTGCCCTGGGACACCGACGGGCTTCCCCGAAACCCACCCCGTCGCGACGACCAACGTGAGACATATAGAAGGAGGCCGTCATGGCGGAGTCCTGGAGCGGTGAGTTCTACTGCGTCAAGTGCAAGGAGAAGCGCGAGGCCACCGGTGAGATCAAGGTGAACGACAAGGGCACCAAGATGGCCAAGGCCGTCTGCCCGGTCTGTGGCACCAACCTCAACCGGATCCTCGGCAAGGCCTGAGCGCACTCAGCTTGCTTCGACGGCGGCGTCGCCCGGATTCCCGGGCGACCCCGCCGTCTGTTTCCCTGGTGGTCGAGCAGGCCGAGCCGCCGGGCGAGGCCGTCAAGACCCTGTGGAGGACGACCGGCGCGCGGACCCGATCCGTGGCACTGTCCGGCCATGGATGACCTCGGGCGCCCGCTACTACGGCCGGGCTGGCAAGCCGCCCGGTTCGACGACCAGCACCTCCAGGTCGGCCTCGACGCGCCGGCGCGCGTGGTGCTGGCCGACTCCCCCGACGTACGCCGCCTGCTGAGCGCGCTCGCCGACCCGGACGCCGCCTGGAAGCCGCCGTCCTCCCTGCCGGCCGTGCGGGCGCTCGACCGGCTGAGCGCGGCCGGACTGCTGGTCGCCGTGCCCGGATCGCCGCTCGAGGAGCGGCTCGCGGCCGAGCACGGCCCCTCCGCGCCGATCCGACTCGCGGCACGGCGCGCAGCGCGGGTCTCGGTCGAGGCACCGCCCGGGCTGCACGACGAGCTCGTCTCCCTGCTACGAGCCGAGGGGATGCGACCGGTCACCACGGCCGCGACCGTGACGCTGGTCGTCGGCCTCGGCCCGGTCCGGCGCGGACGGCTCGACGCGCTGCTGCAGGACGGCCGTCCACACCTCGTCGTGAGTGGCGCACCGGCCGGCTGGGAGGTGGGCCCGTTCGTGGAGCCCGGCCGGACGGCGTGTCTGCGCTGCGTCGACGCCGCCCGCGCCGAGACCGAGCCGCGCCGGGCGGTCGTCGCCGACCAGCTCGCGCGCGCGTCGCGTCCGGTGCCGGTGTCCCCGACATTGCAGGCGGCCGCGCTGGCGCTGGCCGTGCGCGAGGTCGCGTCCTACGTCGACGGCGACGTACCGGCGACGTGGTCCGCGTCGCTGCTCCTCGGCACCTCCGGCGCGCCCGTCCTCCGGGAGTGGGCCCGGCACCCACTGTGCGGGTGTGCGTGGGACGTGGTGCTCGCCGAGGACCTCACCTGAGCCCGGTGTCGGGCCGACGCTCCGTGACGCAGAACGTGCTGCCGTCCGGGCCGGTCATGACCGTCCAGTGCTCGTGCCACCTGGTCTGGTCCGCGCCGCGGGCCGTGAGCCGCTCGACCTCCTGACCTCGGTCGTCGGTGGCGATGTCGACGTGACCGTGCGTCTCGCCCTCGTCGAGGCGCTGGAGCAGGATGCGCACCGGCAGCTCCGACGGTGTGCCGAGCCGCGCGAACTCGGGACTGCTCCCCCGGTGCACCGGCCAGCCGGTGAGGCCCGACCAGAACGCCGCCTCGGCGTCCCACGCGTCGGGAGCGACGTCGATGGTCAGCTGGTCCACGCGCGAACGGTGGGTGCCCCAGTCGGCGGGCGGCGTCGCCTCGGCGCGCTCCTCGCCCACCAGGCAGAACACGAAGCCGGCCGGCGAGCGGAGCACGGCGTGGCCCGGCCGCGCCACCAGCTCCGCGCCCAGAGCGACCGCGTGCGCGACCGCGCCGTCGAGGTCGGCGACGTGGAGGTCCAGGTGCACGCCCGGCGTCGCACCGTCGGTGCGCTGGAGCTTGAGGTGGGCGTCGCCGACCGGTGGCACGAGCGTGGCGAACTCGTCATGGTCGCCCCGCGTGGCCGACAGCCCGTAGCCGGTCGCTGCCAGCCAGAACCGGGTGCCTGCGTCATGCCGCGCCGCGGGGAGGTCGAGGAAGATCGTCAGCCAGAACGGCGTCATGTGGCCGAGAGTAGGGCCAGCACGGGGCCAGGCCGGTCCATGGGACCGTCCCCAATTCGCGGGATCGCGTCGTCCACAGGTGCTTCTTAACTCTTCCCGGCCGGTGTCTTCCGGGGCTAACTTCCGCTTAGATCTCGGGAAGGACCACCTATGGGGCGTACGGCGCATGTCCTCATCGGACTCGGGTTGCTCACGCTGTCGGCGTGCTCAGGATCCGCCGATCCGTCACCGCCACCGCCGACCCCCACCGTCTCCTCCACGCCACCCGACCCGACGCCCTCCCCCACCGCTCCGGTGATGCCCGACGCCGCCAAGGCACACACCAAGGCCGGGGCGAAGGCGTTCGTGGAGTACTTCTGGCAGGTCGTCGACTATGCACAGGCAACCGGAGACACACCGGCCATCACTGCTCTTAGCCTTGGTGGCTGCAAGGGCTGCGAAGGCGGAGCGCGCAGTATCGAGAAGGTCTACGCGGCCGGCGGTTCGATCAGAGGCGGTCAAACTAGGCCGTCTCGCTACCGGGTCGAGTGGCTGAAAGCCGGCAAACTACAACTCGCATACGTGACCATCGACCTACGGTTCTCTAACCAGACGGTCGACATGCCGGGATCCGCGAACGATAAGACCAGCGGGGGCAGTCATGCTCGCGACCGTCTGGAACTGCTTGCGACGCACGACGGTTGGAAGGTTGCGCAGTTGGTGGTCCTGCCATGACCGCGTTCCGCCTTGCTATCTGCGCTGGCTTGGTCGTCGCATTTGCTGTAGTCGTTCAAGTGGTCTCGGCCCCGTGCGATGGAACGGCTAATACGAACGCAGGTGACCAAGTCTTCAATGTTGGGGTCGTCATAGATGACTGCGACTCGACCGAAGGAGGCGGCGCCACCCCCACGGCTTCCGACTTGCCACCGGGGCACTTCGTTACAACCACTACGTGCGGCGCGGTGCCAGGTGTCGGCTGCACCGGTGCACCCCGCACATGTCCGGACGGCAGCCCCATGTCCATTACCTGGTACGCCACAGAGGATGGGCAAGTTCTCGACCTCCACAACAGCTGCGGCGATCCCACTTCCGCGACCCCCGATCCAATGCCGACCCAAGGCGACATCCTTCGGGCGTTCAGGCAGATCCCACTGCCCGCGTCGGTGCTGGTGATCCAGCCACCCGGCGGCGCGACGCTGGTCAACTTCGACACGAACTTCTACACCGAGGCGGCGCCGTTCGAGCGCACGGTCACGTTGCTCGGCCACCAAGTCCGATTCCGGATCAGGACGCAGAGCTTCACGTGGCACTTCGGCGACCGCACGGAGACCCGGACCAGCAAGCCCGGGGCGGCGTACCCGGCCCTCGACGTGACGCACCGCTACCTCGAGAAGGGCACGGTGTCGCCGAGCGTCGACACGACGTGGGAGGCGGACTACCAGCTCGACGGCGGCGCGTGGGCGCCGGTCGACGGGACGGTGACCATCGCGGGAGCACCGCAGCGGCTCACCATCAGGTCGGCGACGCCGGTGCTCGTCGGCTAGCTCACCACCACTCGGAGTCGAGCTTGCCCTCCATGGCCCGCAGGTTCTCGCGGGAGCAGACGTCGCAGTAGGTCTTGCGGACGCCGCGCTCGACGGCGGTGGTCCAGGCGAGCGTCTCGGCGCCCTCGGGAGCGGTACGACCACAGAAGTCACAGGTCTGCACACACCCAGAAAAGCAGAACTGCCCGCCCGCCCCAACTAGGTGGGACGGACGGGCCGTTCGTGTCACACACCCGCGATCAGGGTGCCGGGAGGTGATCCCGGATCACAGAGCGCGGGCGAGGGCCAGACGCGCAAGCTGTGCTGCCTGCTCGGCCTTGCGGCTGAGCCGGCGAGCGGCGGCCAACTGGTGGCCCCGCCGCATCTGCTGCGCCTCTCCCAGGCGCGCGGCCATCTGGGCCCGCGCCAGGTCTTCCTGCATGGTGCTCATAACAATGCTCCTGTTTCGGAAAAGGTTCATGGGTCGTGTGGACTTCGGCTAGGCGACGATCGGGTTCTTCCGCGGGCGTCCGCGGGGGCGCTTGCGGGGGATCACCGTTCCCTGGAGGAACAGCTCACCTCCCCACACGCCCCACGGCTCGCGTCGCGAGAGAGCACCGTCGAGGCACATCGCCTGAACGGGGCAGCCTTGGCACAGGGCCTTGGCGTACTCCACGTCGCTGGGGGACTCGGCGAACCACAGCTCCGGGTTGTTCGCCCGGCAAGGCAGCAGCTCGTCGTCGACCTTGCTGGCCGAGTCGTGGAGCAGACCCAAGGTGGGGTCTGTGACTCGGTCCAGCCCAGCCTCGAACGCCTGGTCGGCGCGGTCGAGAACGCTGGTGGTCATCTCGTTCACCTCCTGAGTTTCCTGATCGCGTTTCTTCTTTGATGGTGTGGCGCGTGACTTGGGATCCACTTGCAAGAAACAGAAAGGCCGCGGATCCCGTTGGTTCGGGTTCCGCGGCCTGGAGGTCTGCCGACGTCTTTCTCAGACGCTCGGTGGTCTCCAGGCGTAGGTCCCACGAACCCAGCCCTTGCGGGTAGCGGTGGCCGGCTTGAGAGCCACCTCTCCCTGGGAGAGATCGACGGTGCGCACAGCAAAGTGGGCTGCGTTGGTGCACGTGCCGAAGGCGTGGCGGTAGCCGGACATGCCGATGGACGACTGGATGTCAGTCGTCTGCTGGATCAGGTTGATGCTCATGTCTTGCCACCTCCTTCGTGGGATCGTGCGCGGGAGCAGCCAGCTCCGCTGTGCGCGGTTTTTCGGGGTTGACGGAAACGCTAGTGGGAGCGCTTCAAAGCCCGCAAATCATTTAATGGCATTTCTTCAGGGATTTTCTGCCACGATCGCGAGCACCTCGTCGCCGTAGGCCGTCAGCTTGGCGTCGCCCACGCCCGGGACACGCAGGAGGTCGCCCCGCGAGACGGGCCGCCGCTCGGCGATCGCCTCGAGCGTGGCATCGGGGAAGACGACGTACGCCGGCTTCTCGAGCGACTTGGCCGTCGCCGTGCGCCACTCCCTGAGCCGTGCGAACAGGTCCTCGTCATAGGGCGCCGGGCAGTCCTCGTGGCGGCCGACCTTCTTCTCGGCCGCGCTGCCGAGCGGGCGCCCGCAGGTCCGGCACATGCGCGCGCCGCGACTCGCCTTCGGTCGCTCCACAGCCCGGGCGGACTCGGGAAGCAGCGGGTCGAGGAAGCGCGACGGCTTGCGGCTGCCGCGCTGGCCCGGCTGGCGGGCCGCCGACCACGACAGGCTCAGGTCGCGGCGGGCACGCGTGACGCCGACGTAGAGCAGGCGGCGCTCTTCCTCGATCGCCGCCGGGGAGTCGAGGGCGTAGGTGATCGGCAGGGTGCCGTCCTGCAGGCCGACGAGGAAGACCGAGTCCCACTCCAGGCCCTTGGCGGCGTGGAAGGTGGCCAGGGTGACGCCGTCGGCGACCGGAGCGTGCTGGTCGGCCGCGCGGCGGTCGAGGTCGTCGACGAAGGCACCGAGGTCGGGCGGCGCAGCGTCGCCGGCGGCCTGGGCGAACTGCGTCGCCTGGTCGATGAGGGCCTGCCACGACTCCCAGCGATCGCGCACCTGGCCCCGGGACTCCGGCGGCGTGGAGGTCCACCCCATCCCGGCGAGGATCGCGTGCACCGTCTCGAGGAACTCCTCGCCCTCCCCCGACCGGGCGGCACCCCGCAGGCGGGTCACGGCCTCCCGCACCTCGGGGCGGTCGAAGAAGCGCGCCGCGCCGCGGACGACGTAGGGGACTCCGGCGGCGGTCATCGCCTCCTCGAAGGTCTCGGACTGCGCGTTGATGCGGAACAGGACCGCGATGTCGCCGAAGGCCCGGCCGTCGGCATGCAGCTGGCGGATCCGCGCGGCGACGGCGTCGGCCTCGGCGACCTCGTCGGACTGCGGCTGGAAGGTCACGGCCGGGCCTGCCGGGCGCTGGGCGCGCAGCTCGACGCCGTGGCTCGACGTGCCGGCCAGCAGCCGGTTGGCAGCCTCGACCACCTGCGGGGTGGAGCGGTAGTTGCGGACGAGCTCGACGCTCGTGGTGTTGGCGTACTTCTTCGGGAAGCCACGCAGATAGGCGGCGTCGGCGCCGGCGAAGGAGTAGATCGTCTGCGCCGGGTCGCCGACCACGCAGATCTCGTCGCGGCCGCCCAGCCACAGGTCGAGCAGGGCCGACTGCAGCGGCGAGACGTCCTGGAACTCGTCGACGACGAACCACTTGTACTGACGGCGCACGTGTGCGGCGACCCGCTCGTCCTCGGCGAGCAGCCCTGCGGTCAGGAGGAGCACGTCCTCCATGTCCATCCGGCCCTGCTCGCGCTTGACCTCCTCGTAGGACCCGAAGACCCGGCCGACCGTCTCGACGTCGACGTTGCTGACCTCGCGTCCGCGGGAACGGGCGACGCGGGCGTAGGAGTCCGGGTGGACGTTGCTGACCTTCGCCCACTCGACCTCGGAGGCGAGGTCGCGCAGGAGCGCCTGGTCGGCACCGAGCCGGTGCCGGCGGGCGGCCTGGGCCAGCATGCCGAGCTTGGACTCGGTCAGCGTGGGCAGCTCCGTGCCGTGCACGTGCGGCCAGAAGTAGCGGAGCTGGCGCAGGGCGGCGGAGTGGAACGTCCGGGCCTGGACCGCGCCGGCCCCCATGCCGCGCAGCCGCTGGCGCATCTCCCCCGCCGCGCGGGTCGTGAACGTGACGGCGAGGACCTCGGCCGGGGCGTAGACGCCCGTCGCGACTCCGTAGGCGATCCGGTGGGTGATCGCGCGCGTCTTGCCCGTACCGGCTCCGGCGAGCACCCGGACGGGGCCGCGCAGCGCCTCGGCGACGCGTCGCTGCTCCGGATCGAGAGCGTCGAGCAGGGCGTCGGGGCTGGCGGACACGGGCGAGGCACTCCAGGAGGTCGGGTTCAGGGCGTCGGCCCACCACCCTAGATGCGGCCGGCGACAGTCGCTGAGTGCGGTCAGGCCGTCGCCCGCGCCGGTTCCCCGCTCGCTCTCTCGTGGGGCGGCCCGACCGCACGGTCGGACCGGTCGAGGGTGACCAGGCCCAGGACGGCCGCCGCGGCGAGCGCGGCGCCGACGAAGGGCAGCGGTCCCGCACCGGCCCTTCCGTCGAGGACCCCGCCGGCGGCCGCGCCGGCGGCCACGCCGAGGTTGAGGGCGACCACCATCACCGCACCGGCCGTCGGGCGGAAGGCGGGCGAGGCCAGCGCGAGAAGACGGGTCTGGAAGACCACCGGCAGCGCGCCGATGGCGATCCCCCAGGCCACCACGGCGACGAGCTCGGCCGGCCTGCTCCCGCCGGCCAGGCCGACCGCGAGGAGAGCCAGCGCGAGCAGCATCCCGGTGATCGGGAGTGCCCATGAGGGGTGGCGGCGGACAAGCGCGGGCGCGCCGACCAGCCCGACCACGCCCGCGCCGCCGAACACCAGCAGCACGACGCTCACCAGCGAGCGGGGCAGAGCGCCGGGGCCGGTGAGGATCGGCGCGACGAAGGTGAAGGCCATGAAGTGGGCGACGAGCAGGACACCCCCGAGCGCCGCCACCCGCACGGTCGCGACAGCGCTGGGGTCACGGCGGCCCCGTGGCACCGGCACCGGTGTCATCCGTGGCAGCAGCGGCCCGAGCAGGAGCCCCGTCACCACGGTCATCAGCCCGACGAGCGCGAACGCCACGCGCCAACCGGCCGCATCGCCGAGCGCCGTCGCGGCGGGGATGACCACCACGCTCGCGATGGTGGGGCCGGCCACGACGACAGCGACCGCCCGGGCGACGTACCGCTCCTCCACGAGGGAGCCGGCCGCCACGACGACCAGGGCCCAGAACAGTCCGTGCCCCGCCGCGGCCAGCGTGCGGGCGACGACCAGCAGCGGGTACGTCGGCGCGAGAGCTGTCAGGACGGTTGCCGAGCCGGTGCCCGCAAGGGCGGCGACGAGCACCGTGCGGCGGTCGACCCGGCGGGTGAGCCGCGCCAGCGGGAGGCTGAGGATGGCGATCGCCAGTCCCCAGGCGGTCACGAGGTACCCGACCGTCCCGGCGGCGACTCCGGTGTCGCTCCCGATGTCGAGCAGCAGGCCCGCCGGCAGCAGCTCGGCCGTGACGGTCCAGAGGGTGCCGGCCGTCAGGGCCACGACAGGGAGCCACCGGGATCGAGCGTTCGCAGCAGTCATGTCCCGACCGTAGAGATTGACATTGATGTCAATGTCAAGGACGGTGAGGGCATGAGGATCGGGGACGTCGCCGAGCGGACCGGGGTCGCGACCCGGATGATCCGCTACTACGAGTCGCAGGGGCTGCTGGAGCCGGGGCGTGGCCCCAACGGCTACCGGGTCTACGACGAGGACGACGTCGACCGGGTACGTCGGATCCGGAACCACATCGCCGCCGGCGTGCCGACCCGACTCATCCAGGTCGTCTTCGACATGGAGAAGCCCTCGTGGACCCGCGAGTGCAGCCGGGAGCTGGCGAGCATGCTCAACGACGAGCTCCACGCGCTCGACGAGCGGATCGCGTGCCTGTCCGCCAGCCGCGAGACGCTGCGCGGCTTCCTCGCCACCGCGCAGGTCACCGCTGACGCCTGATCAGTCCTCGTCCAGCAACCGGGCGAGGGTCGACGTCGTGCGCCAGTTGCGCAGCGTGAGCGACGGATAGACCGGCGTACCGATGATCTTCGAGACACGGGAGCGTGACGCCAGGGCCGTGATCCGGCGGTGGTAGAACGCCCGCGTCCCCCACGTGACGACGTCGACGTCGGGGTTGACCGCGACAAAGGGCCGTACGTCGTCCGGCCCGATCCCGACGAAGAACCCCACGTCGTAGCGGTAGGTGGCGTCGTCCGACCCGAAGTCGTGCGGCGCCTGCTCGACGACCTCGCGGAACTCGGCCCTGTCGAGCACGAGGGCACGGATCACGGAGCCGTCGAGCTCGAAGGTCTGCGGCAGCGTCCGCTCGACCCACTGGCACACCTCGGCGGACGTCATGCTCGCGTCGAGCACCACGTTGCCGGACTGGATGTAGGTGCGGACGTTGTCGAACTCGCTCGACAGCAGCGTCACGAGCGCGGCCATCGGGACCTTGTTGCGACCGCCGACGTTGACACCTCGGAGCATGACCACGTAGCGCACGGGGTCACCCTAAGCAGCGGAGGTCACTCCGTGCCGCGGAACAAGTGTGGGCGCGATGCCGTTGAGAGCTACGTCGTTCCACTATCTATCGGAGGCGAGGTCCAGATGGCTGCCGAGACGTTCACGATGTACACCACTCCGTGGTGCGGCTACTGCCAGCGGCTCAAGGGCCAGCTCGGCCGTGAGGGCATCACGTTCGAGGAGGTCGACATCGAGGAGCACCCCGACGCCGCCTCGATCGTCGAGAAGGTCAACAACGGCAACCAGACGGTTCCGACGCTCGTCTACGCCGACGGCTCCGCGCACACGAACCCGAGCGTCCTCCAGGTCAAGGAGAAGCTGGCCGCGCTGGCCTCCTGACCCCCGGACGCAGAAGGGCTCCCGGCACCACGCCGGGAGCCCTTCGTCGTGTTCAGCCGAGCTGGACGACCTGGCCGGCGACGTCGACCTTGCTCGGGATGACCTTCTCCGACGTCCAGAAGTCGGCCTCCTTCTGCCACGACGTGATCGTGTCCGCCGTCACCGGCTCGACCGACACGGGCGCGTCCTTGGCCAGGAAGGCGACGACGGCGTCGGAGAGACCGTCCGCCTTGCGCGCGGTGTCGTAGAGCGACGTGTCGGCCGCGCCCTTGTCGGCGGAGCTCTTCAGCGCGTCGAAGACCGCCTTGAGCGCGTCCGGGTGGTCCTTCGCGAACGACTTGGTGGTCACGAAGACGGTGTCGTTGTGGGAGTCCACGGCCGCCCCGGTCGAGACGACCTTGGCGCCCTTCGACGTCGCCGCGGTCGCGAAGAAGTTGCCCCACGTCGCCCACGCGTCGACCTGCCCGGAGGCGAACGCGGTGGCCGCGTCGGCGGGCGGCAGGTTGACGGCCTTGACGTCGTCCCAGCTCAGGCCCTCCTTCGCGAGCGCCTTGCGGAGGAGGTACTCCCCCGTGCCGGCCTGGTTGTAGGCGATCTTCTTCCCCTTGAGGTCGGCGATCGACGAGACGCCCGACTTCGACGTGGCGACGATCCCCTCCTGCGTGCCGAGGTCGGGCTGGTAGGCGAAGACCTCGAGCTCGGGGTCGGCGACCACGGCGCCGACCCAGGAGAGCAGGCCGCCGATGGTCACGTCGACGGCACCCGCCTTGATCGCCTCGGCAGCCGGCGCGAACGCGGGGAACGGGCCGGCGTACGTGGCCTTGGCCCCGACCGCGGACAGCGTCGTGTCGAGGGACCCGGACGAACGGGCGAGCGCCAGGGCGGTGTCGGAGCCGTTGAGCACACCGATCTTGACGGTGGTCGACTTGCCGGAACCCGACGCGTCGGCGGCCTTGTCGCCGGAGTCGGACGAGCCACATGCGGCCAGGACCAGGGAGGCGGCGGTGGCCGCGACCAGTCCGACGACGGTGCGGCGGCGGGCAGTGGAAGTCATCGAGGACCTTTCGGGATTCAGTGGTTGCGAGGGGTGAAGGGCGCCGAGGCCGGGACGGCCGCGGTCGCCTGAGGCGCGCTGGGCAGCACGCCGAAGCGGTGGAGGAGCGCCCCGGCGCGCTCCTCCTCCTCGAGGAACTCAGCGGTCGGAAGCCGCAGGCCCCAGGGTCGGGTGGTCAGGCTGGCCAGGGCGTCGGACTCCGAGCGGAGCGTGCCCTCGACGAGCAGCGCGGCGGCCTCGTCCGGGTTCGCCTCGATCCAGGCGTCGGTCGCGTCGAGGGCCTCGAGCAGGACGCGGACGGCGTCGGCCTGCTCGGCGGCGGCCGCGCGGGTGCCGAAGAAGACCGACGGGTGCGAGAGCACGTCGGCCGTCGGGACGAGGACGGTGACGTCGAGCTCGCTGCGGACCTTCGACAGGGTCGGCTCGTCGATCACCCAGGCGTCGAGGTCGCCGTTGCGGAAGGCGTACAGCGCGGCCGGGACGCTGAGGCGAACGGGCGTGACGTCGGCCCAGCTCAGGCCGCCCTGCTCGAGGCTGAAGGCGAGCGACGAGGTCTGCCAGGAGCCGAGCGCGAGCGACACGCTGCGGCCGCGCAGGTCGGCCACCGACGTGATGCCGCTGTCGGCCCGGACGACCAGGCCGCCGCCGTACTCCCCGGCGCGAGGAGCCGAGGTGGCCAGGAAGACCACGTCGACGCCCTCGGACAGGAGCGTGATCGGCGGCGTGAACCCCGTGCCCGAGACGTCGATCGCACCGATGCGGAACAGGTCGACGGTCTCGACGCCGTCCGGGTAGCGCACGATCTGGTAGTCGACGCCCGCCTCCACGAGCGGCTTCTGCAGCTCCGCGCTGCGGGCGAAGGTGTCGAGGGTGGGGTTGCTCGGGTGAACGCCGATGCGCAACGTCATGAGGAGGCTCCGTTCAGGGGTGAGGTGGTGGGGTCGATCCCCGCGTCGGCGAAGGCGGCGAGGAGGGGCTCCTTCACCAGCCACGCGTCGAGGTCGACGTCGCCGGCCAGGAAGCCGTGGCGAAGGAGGAAGTCCTTCTGGAAGCCGAGCAGCTCGACCAGGCGCGGGTCCCAGGACGGGAGCAGCCGCTGCGGTGCCGAGGCGCCGTACGCCGTCCGGGCCGACGCGACCGACGCCCCGGTCTCGGCGGCGAGGATCTCGAAGGCGCGGTCCTCGTGCTCCCGCGCCCAGAGCGCCGCGTCGATGAGCGCGGCGAGGTAGCGCTGCACGAGGTCGGGCCGCGTCTCGAGCAGCTCGGCGCTCACGGTGATCGGGCGGGGCGTGCCGTTGTTGACGCGGTGGCGCGGGTCGGGCGACGTCGCCAGGTCGAAGACGGGCTGCAAGAGCTCGCGCCTCGCGATCGTCTCGAGCGCGGGCGCGCCCTTGGCGTAGAACGCCTCGCCGTCTCCCGCGTGGAGGGCGGCGAGCTCGAACCGGTAGTGGTCGTGCTCGTAGCTGCCCTGGCGTTCCACCAGGTTGCCGACCTGCGTCCGGACGTCGACGATCTCGACGTCGTCGAGCGTGAGGCCGGCGACGTCGAGCGTGGCCTCGAGGCCGCGCAGCGCCATCGCCCGCTCGAAGTCGATGCGCTCTCCCCCGTGGCCGGGCACGAGGATCCGGCGCCCGCGGAGGTCCTCCGGCCCCGCGATGCCCGACTCCGGCAGAGTCAGCAGCGACTGGAACTCCTCGACCCAGGTGAGGCCGACGACCCGCGTGTCCTTCCCGAGGCTCCGGGCGTGCAGCGGCGGGATGTTGCCGCCCTCGCGGAAGGACCGCTCCTGGCTGTGGTCGAAGTGCGACTCCCGCACGGCGGGGTCGTCGGAGGCCCTGATCGACGTGACGGCCACGTGCTCGGGGGCGAACGTTCCGGACAGGATGCCGGTGTCGATGGCGATGCCCGACGCGGTCGGCACGGGGCAGCGGGTGTACCAGATGGTGTCGACGTCGGTCGACGAGTCAACGGACACGGTGATCCCTTTCGAGACGGAGGTTGAGGGGCGATCAGGCGCCGTCGAAGCCGCGGCGCCAGACGAGGAGGCGGCGCTCGACCAGGCGGTAGACCAGGTCGGTGACCACACCCAGCAGCGCGTAGAGGACGAGGCAGACGAACATCACGTCGACCTGCAGGAACTGACGCGCGTTGACGAGCAGGAAGCCGATCCCCGAGGAGGCGTTGAGCTGCTCGGCCACGATGACCGAGATCCACGACAGCGCGAGCGCGTAGCGGATCCCGACGAGGATCCCCGGCAGCGCCCCGGGCAGCAGCACCCGACGCGCCACCGCGACGCGGCTCAGCCCGTAGACCTGCGCGACCTCGGCGTACTTCACGTCGACCGAGCGGATGCCGGCGTAGGTGTTGATGTAGACGGGGAAGAAGACGGCGAAGGCGACGATCGCGATCTTCGGGGCCTCACCGATGCCGAGCCAGAGGATGAAGATCGGCACCAGGGCCGTGAACGGTACGGCCCGCAGCGCCTGCAGCGGGGTGTCGAGGACCGACTCGGCCAGGTGGGAGAACCCGGAGAGCAGGCCCAGCACCACGCCCAGCACCACGCCGATGAGCCCGCCGATCACGACCCGCGTCAGGCTCACCTGGAGCGCGTCGGCCAGCTTGCCGCTCTGGGCGAGGTCGACCGCCGCGTGCCAGACCGCACCCGGGCCGGGGAACGTGTCGGCCGAGATCCAGTCGGCCTTGTCGGCGACGAACCACAGGACGAGCAGCGCGACGAGCGACAGGTAGCGCAGCCGCGGTCCGCGGCGGCGCCGGTTCGACCCGCGCCCGTGGCGGACCACGCCGTTCTCGGTCGCCGACGTCGCGGCCGCACCCACGCTGACGACGCTCATGCCGTCACCACGTCGACACCCAGGGCGCCGTACAGCTCCCGGCGCAGGTGGAGGACGGCCGGCTTCTCCATCCGCAGGCCCCGGTCCTCCGGCACCTCCGCGTCGAACCCGATGACGCCGCCCTGGAGCACGACGACGCGGTCGGCCAGCCGGAGCGCCTCCTCGACGTCGTGGGTCACGAGCAGCACCGTCGGCGCGTGCGCCCGCCAGAGGTCGAGCGTCAGCTGGTGCATCGACCGCCGGGTGAGGGCGTCGAGCGCACCGAACGGCTCGTCGAGGAGCAGCAGCTCCGGCTCGCGGACGAGGGCACGGGCCAGCGACGCGCGCTGGGCCTGCCCACCGGACAGCGTGAGCGGCCAGGCGCCCGACTTCTCCGCCAGGCCGACCTCGGCCAACGTCTGCGCGCCGAGCGGGCGCGCCCTCTTGTCCAGGCCCAGCACGACGTTGTCGAGCACGCTCGCCCACGGGAGCAGGCGCGGCTCCTGGAAGGCGACGGAGACGCGCGGCGGTACGACGACCCGGCCCTCGAACTCCTCGTCGAGACCAGCGAGGATCCGCAGCAGCGTGGACTTGCCCGAGCCGCTCGCGCCGAGGAGCGCGGTGAAGCTGCCCGGCTCGAGACGCAGGGACAGGTCGTCGAGCACGCGGTGGGCGCCGAAGTCCTTGCTGACGCCGTCGACGACGACGGCCCGCTGGTCGCTCATCGGCTCGCCGGCGTCTTGATGTCGAGCGCGGGCAGGATCGTCTCGGAGATGTGGTAGGCCTCCTCGAGCAGCGGGTAGCCGGAGACGATGAGGGTGTCGACGCCGAGCGACTCGAACTCCTGGAGCCGCTCGATCACCTGCGCGTGGCTGCCGACGATCGCGGTGCCCGGACCGGGACGCAGCAGGCTCATGCCCGGCCACAGGTTGGGGTAGATCTCGAGGTCACGGGCGTGATCGGGTACGACGCCCTGGTGGGTCTGGAACTGGCGCTGGCCGCCGACCGAGTCGGTCAGGAACGAGTTCTGCCGCATCCGCTCGATCGTCGCGGGGTTGGTGACCCGCATGAAGTGGTCGGCGACGTCCCACGCCTCCTTCTCGGTGTCACGCGCGATGAGGTTCACGCGCAACCCGAAGCGGATCTCGCGCTCGTTCTGCTCGGCGAGCTCACGGAGCCGGTTCATCTTCTGCCGGAGCAGCTCCGGCGGCTCACCCCACGACAGGTAGCAGTCGATGGTGCGGGCCGCCATCTGCAGGCCGGCCTCGGACGACCCGCCGAACCACAGGGGGATGCCCGGGAATTGGCGGGGCTGGTAGGGGCCGGCGTACGCCTCCTCGAGCTCGATGAACCGGCCCTTGTGGGTGACGGTCTCGCCGGCGACGAGGCGCCGGAAGAGGTCCCAGTACTCCTCGCTCAGGGCGTAGCGCTCGTCGTGCTCGAGGAACTGGCCGTACTTGCGCTGGGTCTTCGAGTCGGAGTTGATGACGTTGATCGTGAGCCGACCGTCGAAGAGGTTGTCGAACGTGAGCGCCATCTTCGCCAGGAGGGTGGGCGAGATGAGGCCGGGCGTCACCGCGACGAGCGGGCGAAGGTTCTTCGTGTGCGCGGCGAGCGCGGTGGCCAGCACCCACACGTCCGCCGCGGCGGTGGCGAAGAGGGCGCCGCTGTAGCCCAGTCGGTCGACGGCGCCGGCGACCTGCTTGAGGTAGTCGTAGTCGACCTCGCGCCTACCTGCGGGCTCCCAGGGATAGTGCCCGTCCTCCGGGATGATGTACCACAGGACCTCGTTGACCATGTTTCCCTCCTCGTCGATGCAACAACGAGAAGGTATATGAATCTGAGTTCTTTACTCGACATTGGCCACATGGCGGAACGGGTGTGTTCGCCGGGGCCTGTCACCAGGTCCCGGGCAGTGGGGCGCCGTACCAGGTCTCGATCAGCGACCTGCTGATCGAGACCGCTCCCGGCAGCTGGATCTCCCCGGACGTGGCCGCCTGCTCCAGCTCGGCGCGGGTCAGCCAGCGCGCCTCGGCGATCTCGTCGTCGTCGACCCGGATCTCGGTCGAATCGGCACGGCCCGTGAAGCCGAGCATGAGGCTGGCCGGCAGCGGCCACGGCTGGTTGCCGAAGTAGCTCACCTCGCCGACGCGTACGCCGGTCTCCTCGGCGACCTCACGACGGACCGAGTTCTCCAGGGACTCCCCCGGCTCGCAGAAGCCGGCCAGCGTCGAGAAGCGGCCCTCGGGCCAGACCTTCTGGCGGCCGAGCAGGCAGCGCTCGTCGGCGGTGCCGGGCTCCCCCGTGGTGATCAGCATGATGACGGCGGGGTCGGTCCGCGGGAACTGCTGGTGGCCGTCGCTGCAGATCAGCTGGTGGCCCGACGCGCGCGGTGAGAGCGGGCCGCCGCAGCGCGGGCAGAACCGGGTCGCGTGCAGCCACTCCGCCATGCCGAGCGCGTGCAGCACGAGGGGCGCCTCACCGTCGGGCGCGCCGCCGGCCAGGGTCGGCAGCAGGCCGCGCAGCGGCACCCAGCCCTCCCCCGGACCCTGCGAGTCGCGGGCCGCGTCGAGGATGACGGCGAAGTGCGTCCGGCCGTCGCTGTCGCCGAGCAGCAGCCGGATCCCGGGCGGCGTGGCCTTCGGGTGGGTCCACTCGATGCGGTCGCCGTCGAGTCGCACCCGGTTGCCCGCGACGACGAGCGCACGCGACTCGGGGTCGCTCCATCGCCGGTCGACCCAGTCGTCGTCGTCACGGTGGGCGTGCAGCCGGTCATGGGCCGACCAGGCGAGCCGCTCGTGGGGGTGGAGATCGATGGGCACGCTCCCAAAACTAGAGCCTCGGCGCAATAACGCGGGAGGCCCGATTGTTGTGACGACGTGCCCGCCCCTCTCGAGTCAGTCGTCATCGGCGCCGGTCAGGCGGGACTCTCGGCCAGCTTCCACCTCGCGCGCCGCGGCATCGACCATGTCGTCCTCGACGCCGACGCCGAGCCCGGCGGCGCCTGGCAGCACCGCTGGGACTCCCTCGCCATGGTCGACGTCCACGGCGTCGCGTCGCTGCCCGGCAGCGAGCCGCCGAACGGCGCCGGGCCGGCCAACACCGTCGTGCCGGCGTACTTCGGGGCCTATGAGCGCGCCCACCGCCTGCCGGTCGTCCGCCCGGTGCGCGTGTCCCGCGTGGAGCCGGCGGAGGACGACCTGCTGCTGGTGAGCGCCGGTCAGCGCTCCTGGGTGACGCGGACCATCGTCAACGCGACCGGCACCTGGTCGCAGCCCTACGTGCCCTACTACCCCGGTGCGGCGACCTTCGGCGGGGAGCAGCTGCACACGCACGACTACCCGGGAGCCGCGCACTTCCGTGGGCGCCGCGTCGTCGTGGTCGGCGGCGGGGCGTCGGCCGTGCAGTTCCTCGGCGAGCTGGCGCTCGTCGTCGACGACCCGGCGCGTGACCTGCTGTGGGTGACGCGGCGCGAGCCGATCTGGCGCACCGAGGGCTTCGACCCCGAGGCGGGCAGTGCGGCCGTCGCACTGGTGGAGGAGCGCGTCCGCCGGGGGCTGCCGCCCGCCAGCGTCGTCTCCGTCACCGGGCTGATGCTGCGCCCCCAGGAGGCCGCAGCGGCTCGCCTGGGCGTCTACGAACGCCGGCTCCCGATGTTCGCCTCGATCGAGCCGTCGGGCGTGCGGTGGGCCGACGGCACGTTCCGCCCGGCCGACGTGATCTTGTGGGCGACCGGGTTCCGTCCCGCCGTCGCCCACCTGGCCCCGCTGCACCTACGCAGCGCCGCGGGCGGGATCCAGCTCGACCGCTTCGGCACGACGGCGGTCGCCGACCCCCGCGTGCAGCTGGTCGGCTACGGGCCGTCCGCGTCGACGATCGGCGCCAACCGCGCCGGGCGTTTCGCCGCCCGGGGTGTGGCCGCCTGGCTCGACGGGCAGCAGCAGGCGTCCGCCTGAGCGCTGGCTCATCGGACGCTGACGGTTGACCACTCACCGCCCAGGCGACGCGCGCCCAGCTGGCGGTGACCCATCAACCGAACAGCCCCCGCGGACGGTTGATGCCTCACCGCCCAACGGCGAGCAGCGCCTCGAGACCGGCCCGGTCGGGCAGTCCGTCGGGCTCGACCAGCCGGCCGCCACGGACGTAGACGAACGCCGCGCGCACCCGGTCGAGGGGAACGCCGGTGAGCTCGGCCCAGGCGACGCGGTAGATCGCGAGCTGCAGCGGGTCGGCAGTGGCCGCCCGGCTGGTCTTCCAGTCGACGAGCAGCCAGCGCCCGTCAGGCTCCTGGTAGACGGCGTCGATGCGGCCGCGCACGACCTGGCCGCCGAGCACGAGCGCGAACGGCGCCTCGACGCGGAAGGGTGGTCGGTCGGCGAACGGGCCGGACTCGAAGGCGGCGATCACCTCGGCCAGCTCGGCGTCGTCGGCGATGTCGGCGTCGGCACGGCCCGGCAGGTCGTCGGGGTCGAAGAGGTCCTGCTGACCGAACCGCGCCTCCACCCAGGCGTGGAAGCGGGTGCCGAACCGCGCCGCCGACGAGGGCTGGCGCGGCATCGGCCGCGCCAGGTCGCGGGCGAACGCATCGGGGTCGTCGCGAAGCCGGGCCAGCGCTGTGGCGGACAGGCTCTCGGGCCGTCGTACGACGACCTGGCCGGTGTGCTCGGCGCGCGCCTCGGTGAGCAGTCGCTCGATCTCGGCGTCCCAGTCGGCGACGCGCGCCGCCTCGACCATGTCGAGCTCGGGGTCGGGCGCCGTCGGGTCGGCCGCCCGCACGACCTCGGCGGCCGCGAGCCGCAGCAGCGCCTCCGCACCCGGGCCCTCCGAGGGCCACGGCCGGGACTGATCGACACCGTCGTAGGGGTTGGGCGTGCCCTTGACCGGCTTGTCGAGCCAGCCGCCGGGAGCGGGCGCGACCGGCTCGCCCCAGTCGGCGAGCTGGTCGCGGACGACGGCCTGGTAGGCCGACGGACCGAACGCCGTCGGCCGCGGCGACCAGAGGTAGGAAGTGACCGAGAGGTGGTGCGCGGCGCGGGTGTAGGCGACGTAGCCGAGCCGGAGCTCCTCGGTCGCCTCGTGGTCGCGGGTGGCGGCCCGGTAGGCGTCGAGCGCCGCCTTGTCGTAGCCCTCCAGCTGGGGCAGGTCGTGGGCGTCACCCCGCAGCGGCGCGGGCAGCATCGCGGGCGAGGACGTCCACAGCCGCCGGCCCTGCCCGGAGGGGAACCGGCCCTCGCAGATGCCGACGAGGAAGACGCTGTCCCACTCGAGCCCCTTGGACCGGTGCACGGTCAGCAGCTTGACCGAGTCGGCCTCGGTCGGCGTCGCGATGTCGAGACCGTTGCCCTGGTCGTCCTCGGCGGTGAGATAGGCGAGCAGCGCAGGAAGGCTGACGTCGCCGTCGACGGCCTGGAAGTCGGCGACCGCCTTGACGAACAGGTCGAGGTTGTCCCGTCGGGCCGCTGCCGCAGGCGAGACGGCGGAGGCGAGCTCGACGTCGGTCCCGCAGGTGTCGATGATGCGGCGGACGACGTCGAGCAGCGGCTCGCCGACGTGGGTGCGGAGCATGCGCAGCTCGCCGGCCAGCAGCGCGAACCGTTCGCGCGCCTCGGGCGAGTACGGGTGGTCGGCGGGGTCACCCAGGTCGGCCAGTGCATCGTCGAGCGCCGGCAGCTCGGCCGGGTCGATGCCGTCGGCGATCTGGAGGAGCTGCTCGCCGATGTCCCCGGCCTCGGGACCGCGTCCGCGCTGCCCGGCGATCTCCTGGGCCCGCTCCCCCAGCAGCCGCAGGTCGCGCGGCCCCACCGCCCAGCGCGGCCCGCTGAGCAGGGTCAGCAGGGAGGCGTTGGCGGTGACGTCGTGCATCAGGTGGAGCGTCGCCACCACCTCGGCGACCTCCGGCAGCCGCAGCAGACCCGCGAGGCCGACGACCTCCACCGGAACGCCGGAGGTCGTCAGCGCGTCGAACACGCTCGCCGCGGTCGCGTTGTCGCGGGTGAGCACGCCGATCTTGGCCCACGAGTCGGCATGGGCCGCCTTCACGGCGTCGACCAGACCCGCCAGCTCGTCCTCGGCCGTCTCGTAGACACCGACCGCGACACTGCCCTGCTCGGCGCCCGGTGCGGCGTCCAGCGGCGCCACCTGCGGGAACTGTTCGTAGAGAGGTGCGGCGAGCCGGTTGGCGACCTCGAGGATGCGGGTGTCGGAGCGCCGGTTGACCGTCAGCGGAAAGAGGGCCACCGGTCCGCCGTCGGCCCGAGGGAAGGTCTCGGCGAAGCCGAGGATGTTGGACACCGACGCACCGCGCCAGCCGTAGATCGCCTGGTTGGGGTCGCCGACCGCGGTCACGGCGTGCCCCTCGCCGAAGAGCCGCGACAGCATGATCGCCTGCGCGACCGACGTGTCCTGGTACTCGTCGAGCAGCACCACCTTGAACCGACCGCGCTCGATCGCCCCGACGTCGGGCTGCTCGGTCGCGAGCCGCGCACCGAGCTCGATCTGGTCGGCGAAGTCCATGAGGCCCAGGTCGCGCTTGAGCCGGCGGTACGACGCCACCAGGTCGAGCAGCTCGCCGCGCCGGTCGATCACGTCGACCGCCTTGGCGATCGCGTCGCGGTAGGTCTTCCGGTCCTTGCCCGCCCGCTCCTCGGCCAGCGCGCGCTCGAACGACTTGCGGGCCGCCTCGTCGAACGCCCGCACGGCGTCGGGTGCGACGAGATGCTCGCTCATGGCGCCGTCGAGCGCGAGGAGGTACTGGATCACCGTGGGCGGGTGGTCCGACAGGCGCTGGACGGGTCCGGTGTGCCGGTCGACGACCCGCGCGCCGAGCTGGTAGCGCGCGGCGTCGGTGATGACGCGCGTCTCGGGCTCGTGGCCGATCCGGAGGCCGTGGTCGGTGAGCAGGCCGGCGGCGTAGGCGTTGTAGGTGGCCACGGTCGGCTCGAGCACGTCGCCCTCCTCCGACTCCTCCAGGGCGCCGACGGCGTCGAGCGCGCCACGGATCCGCGCGCGCAGCTCGCTGGCGGCCTTCGCGGTGAAGGTGAGGCCGAGCACCTCGTCGGGGCTGACCTGACCGGTCAGCACGAGGTAGACGACCCGGGCCGCCATGAGCGTGGTCTTGCCGGACCCGGCGCCGGCGATGACGACCGCTGGCTCGAGCGGCGCGGAGATCGCCGCCCACTGCTGCGGCGACGGCGCGTAGGGCGTCCCCATCGCCCGGGCGAGCTGCTCGGGGGTCTCGATCGTCATCATCGCGCGATCGCCCCCGCTCCCTTGGCCGGGCAGAGCGAGACGAACTCGCAGGTGCGGCAGTGCTCGCCGGACACCGCCGGGAACCGCTCGTCGCGCAGCCGCTGGGCCGCGAGGGCCAGCCCGGTGCGGAGCCGGTCGCGGTCGACGCCGTCCTCGGGTTGCAGGGACTGCGGCTGCACCACGGCCCCGTCCGGACCCTCGAGGATGCCGAGCTGGACCAGCTCGGCGCCGCCTGCCTCGGCGGGGCGGCCGACCACTTCGTCGACGGCGCCGTGGTCGACGGCGTACTGGTAGAGCGAGAGCTGCAGGTGCCGCTCCACGGCGGGGCCGCTGGGCGCGGTCCGCCCGGTCTTGAGGTCCACCACGACGACGCGGCCGTCGGCGTCGAGCTCGATCCGGTCGGCGTAGCCGCGCAGCGCCACCTGCTCGCCGTCGGGCAGGTCGACGACGGTCGCGAACGACGCCTCGGTCGCCAGCAGCGTACGGCGGTTGGCGTTGTGCCACTCCACGAAGCGGCGCAACGCGTCGCGGACCCGTTCGTGCTCGCGCGCCTTCGACCAGGGTGTGCGGAAGTCGAGGCGGTCCCACACGGCGTCGACGTGCTCCATGAGCGTGTCGATCGACCCGGGGTCGGACGGCAGCTCGCCGACGGCCACCCGCTCGGCGATCGCGTGCACGAGCTGCCCCAGGTTGGCGCTCTGGTGGGCGCGGGCGATGCCGCCGGCCTCCCGGGTGAGGAACCACTGCGTGGGGCAGGTCAGCAGCCCCTCGAGGAGGCTGGCCGAGACCGGCACCGGCTTGGCCGGGTCGCGGATCGGCTGCGGCGAGCGCGACGCCGCGCGGGTCCCCCACCAGGACGCGGGGTCGGCGATCGTGACGCCGTCGGCGGCGAGCCGGGCCAGTCGCTTCGCCGCCGCGTGACGGAGCCCGGCTGGCGTCTCCGGGTCGGCGACGGTGCGGCGCAGCTCGGCCACGAGACCCGGCAGGGACAGCGGACGGGTCGGCCGGCCGACGATGCGCTCGACGCTCACCCCGAGCTCGGGCAGGAACCGGGACGGCTGCTCGCCGTCCTCCTCCGCCGATGCGACGGCGGTGACCACGAGCCGCTCGCGGGCGCGTGTGCAGGCGACGTAGAACAGCCGCCGCTCCTCCATCAGCAGCTCACGCGGCGTGACGGGCGGGACCAGGCCCTGCTCGCCGATCCGGTCGGCCTGGAGCAGCGTGGACCGGCGCCGCAGGTCGGGCCACCCGTCCTGCTGGACGTGCGCGACGACGACGAGGCGCCACTCCAGCCCCTTCGACCGGTGCGCCGTGAGCAGCCGTACGGCGGCCCCGCGGGCGCCCCGCTCGGCGAGCGTGTCGGCCGGGATCTGCTGGGCGACCAGCGTCGCGAGGAAGGCACGCACCCCGACGTGGTCGCGCTTCTCCTCTGCACGGGCCGCGCTCTCGAAGAGCGCGCAGACCGCGTCGAGGTCGCGGTGTGCCCGACGGGCAGCGCCACCGCCGGCGTCGACGCCGCGGCGCAGCCGTGCGGGCCAACCGGTGCGCGACCACAGCGTCCAGAGCAGCTCCTCGGCCGTCGCGCCGGCCTCGAGCTGGGTCCGGGCGTCGTGGAGCAGCCCCGCGAGGGCGCGGGCCTTCTCGCCCTCGACGCCCTCGATCCCGTCGAGGTAGGTCGGCTCCACGACTGCGAGGCGGACCAGGTCGCGGGAGGGGAGCGGGGAGCGGTCCTGGACGTGGGCGAGCTCCTTGTCGCGGGCGCGCAGCCGGCGTGCCAGCCGGCGCACGTCGCCGGCGTCGAGGCCGCCGAGCGGGCCGGTGAGCAGCGCCTCGGCGCGCGCGTCGTCGACGTGGTCGACGTCCTCCGGGTCCGCGTTGTCGAGGTTGACGACCGCGCGGAGCGCATCGAGCAGCGGCAGCACGGCGGGGTCGCGGACGAGCGGCACCTCGTCACTGGCGACCTCGACGGGGACGCCGGCCGCACCCAGCGCCCGCCGCAGCGGCGGGATGGTGGAGCGGCCGGAGCGCACCAGCACGGCCATGTCGTCCCAGCCGATGCCGTCCTCGAGGTGGGCACGGCGCAGGAGGTCGGCGAGATGCTCGGCCTCGGCCCGCTCGGTGTCGAACGTACGCACCAGCACCCGCCCCTCGTAGGACGCCTCGGCGCGCGGGCTGAGGAACGCCTCGCGGGCGTCCTCGCCGATCGTGCCCGGCAGGCCGAGCCGTCCGGCGACGCGCTGGGCGGCGACCAGGAGGCGCGGCCCGAACCGGCGGGTCGTGCGCAGGGCCACCACGGGCGCCGGCGCGCCGGAGGCCTGCGGGAACTCGGTCGGGAACTCGAGGATCCCGCGCACCTCGGCGCCGCGGAACCCGTAGATCGACTGGTGGGGGTCACCCACGACGACGAGGTCGCGGCCGTCGCCGGCCAGGGCGCGCAGCAGCGCCACCTGGCCCGGGTCGGTGTCCTGGTACTCGTCCACGAAGACGTGCCGGTAGCGCGCCCGGATCTCGTCGCGATGGGCGTGCGCCTCGATCGTGGCGCGTCGGATGAGGTCGGCGTAGTCGGTCGCGCCCTGGCTGTCGAGGTTGGTGAGGTAGGAGTCGAGGAAGAGCCCCGCCGCCACGAACTCGGGGATCCGCTCCCGCTCGCCCAGCTCGCGCAGGTCCTCGCCCTCGAGGCCCTTCTCCCGCGCCCGGGACAGCACCGCCTGCACCTCGCGGGCGAAGCCGCGGGTGCCGAGCGCGCGCCGCAGCCCCTCCGGCCAGCTGACCGACTCGGGATGGTCGGCGAGCAGCTCGCGGAGCACCACGTCGGCCTCGGGCGCGCTGAGCAGGCGCAGCGGCGCCTCGTAGAGCTCCTTGGGTGCGTAGGCCCGGATCAACCCGTAGGCGAAGGAGTGGAAGGTGGAGCACGGCGTGCCGCTCATCGTCCGACCGAGCCGAGCGGTGATCCGGTCGCGCAGCTGGTCGGCCGCCTTGCGGGAGAACGTCAGCGCCAGCACCTGGTCCGGCTCGGCTCCGCGCCGCTCGATCCGGTCGACGATCGCCTCGACCAGGGTCGTGGTCTTGCCGGTCCCCGGGCCGGCGAGCACCAGCAGCGGACCGCCCGCGTGGTCGACGACGCGCTGCTGGTGCTCGTCGAGCACGGGCGGCGCGGGCGGGGCGGCCGGATCGCTGAGGCGGTAGGTCGGGGTGGGGCTCATCTCGGGAACCACTCCATCACGTGGCGCCGACAGATTGGGCGAGACCTGCCATTCCCGGCCCGGCGATTCGATGTGAGGCTGGCCGCCATGACCGGTCCCCTCGCTGATCTGCTGGTCCTCGACCTCACCCGCGCCCTCGCCGGACCGCACGCAGCGATGACCCTCGGCGACCTCGGCGCGCGCGTCATCAAGATCGAGCCGCCCGCCGGCGACGACACGCGGTCGTGGGGGCCGCCGTTCATGGACGACGCGGAGCGCACCTCGACGTACTTCCTCTCCGCGAACCGCAACAAGGAGTCGGTCGTCCTCGACCTCAAGACGCCCGACGACGCGAAGCTGCTCGAGCGGATGGTGGAGCGGGCCGACGTACTGATGGAGAACTACCGGCCGGGCGTGCTCGACCGGCTCGGCTTCTCGACCGACCGGCTGCACGAGCTCAACCAGCGGCTGATCGTGCTGTCCATCACGGGCTTCGGTCACGACGGCCCGGAGGCGTCGCGCGCCGGCTACGACCAGATCGCCCAGGGCGAGGCGGGCATCATGTCGCTGACCGGCGTCTCCACTCCCACCAAGGTCGGCGTCCCGATCGGGGACCTCGTGGCCGGCGTCAACGGCGTCGTCGGCGTGCTCGCCGCGCTGCACGAGCGGGCGACGACCGGCCGCGGCCGAGTCGTCCGGACGTCGCTGCTGGCCGGGATGGTGGGCTTCCACGCGTTCCAGGGGACGCGGTGGACGGTCGGCCAGGAGGTGCCGGGGCTCGCCGGCGACCACCACCCCTCGATCGCGCCCTACGGCATGTTCGCGACCGCCACGGCGCCGATCCAGATCGCCTGCGGCTCCGAGTCCCTCTGGCGCGCACTCTGCGGGGCGCTCGGCTGGGACCCGGCTCAGACGGGGTTCGCGACCAACCCGGAGCGGGTGGCGAACCGCGCCTCCCTCGTCGAGCGCCTGGAGGCGCACTTCGCCGACGAGCCCGCCGAGCACTGGCTCGCGCTGCTCGCCTCCGCGGGCATCCCCTCGGGCAAGGTGCGCTCCCTCGACGACGTCTACGCCTGGGAGCAGACCCGCTCGCAGGGCCTGGTCCTCTCGGTCGACCACGCGACGCTCGGCCGGATCGAGCTGCCCGGCTCGCCACTGCGGTTCGACGACAACAACTACTCGGGCGGCCGGCCCACGCACGCGGCTCCCCCGCTGCTCGGCGAGCACACCGACGCGCTGCGGGCCGAGTTCTCCTAGGCTCCTGTCATGGCGTACGACGAGGAGCTGGCCGCCCGCGTACGTGACCTCGTGCCCCCGGGCACGCCGGAGATGAAGATGTTCGGCGGCCTGGCGTTCATGGTGAACACCCACATGGCCACGAGCGTGTCCGGCGACGGCCTGCTCCTGCCGGTGTCCGACGTGGAGGACGCGCTGGCCCGCGGCGCGGAGCAGATGCGGATGGGCGAGCGGATGATGAAGGGCTTCGTCCGCGTGCCCGGCCCCCTGGTCGCGTCGGACGAGGCGCTCGCCGCCTGGGTCGAGCCGGCGGTCGCGGAGGCACAGGCGAAGCCGCCGAAGACCGCCAAGAAGTAGTCACACCCCGGGGCGAGGGTCGGAGCTCCGTGCGCTGCCGGGCGGCTCCCGGGTCACGGGGAGGGATGGAGCCACCCTCGGACGCCGCCGTCGCCGCCTCGGGAAGCTGGGTCGACGCCGCCGACAGGTACCGCTCTCCCGCCGGGCTCGTCCACGCCTGGCTGCCGCACACGAACCAGACGCCGTGCGGCATCCCGCTGAAGGAGGTCGGACCGGCCCGGTTCCCGCACATCGAGTGGGCCGACGTACAGCCGGCGACGGGGCGCGACGCCGACCAGGTCCAGGAGGTGTGCCCGCGCTGGGCGGCCGGGACGGGCCGGCGCCGCGACGACCGGTCGTGGCGCCGGACCGACCGGCGGCCGTGAGCCGGTGGGGATCAGCCGAGGTCGACGATCGCGGCGACCGGGCCGCCGCCCTCGGGTCCCTGGTGGGCGGCCGAGACGGAGACGAACACGGCAGGGTCGCCGGTGACCGCTGCCGTCACGCCGCCGACGGCCGCCTTGATCTGCCGGTGCCAGTGCACGTCGGAGTCGTCGAGCATCGCGTTGCGGCGGCCACGGACGTGCCCGTCCTGGGACGCCTCGCACTTGAGGAAGACGTTGACCAGCCGGCCGTCGAGGTCGGAGGTGTGGGGCCGCTCGGGCAGGTCGAGGCCGGCGGACCGGATCGCCTCCCAGATGCCGTCGGCGTCGAGGGCGTCCTCCATCACCGAGTGACCGATCCGGTAGCGGCCGCCGACGCCGCGCGCATTGCCGACGACGACCACCTGGGCGCGGTCGAGCTCGACGCCCGACGAGCAGGACGCGACCGCCGAGTAGAGCGAGCGGTCGCGCATGATGTCGTCGTCGGTCGGCATCTCGATCTCGCCGAGTGCGACGGCGATGCCGAGCGCCGTACCGCCGTTGGAGACGTCCATCGAGTGCAGCGTGTCCTCGGTGAACACCGTCTCGCCGCGCGAGTGCGCGTCGGCGATCGTCTTGAGCGTGAGGAGCGGCGTCTTCGTCTGGACGTAGTGGACGTCGGCGGGGTCGGTGATCCCGGCCCGCGACATGGCGGCCTTCACCGCGTCGGCGACCTTGGTGATCATCGCGCTCCGCCCGATGTCCTCGGGCAGCAGCTCCTCGCTCATCGCGTAGCCGACGGTGAGCCGCAGCTCGTCGCTCGGCTCGGCCATGTCAGGGGGGAGGGTCGCGAAGATCGTCGCGTGCGGGCTGATCACGCCGTCGGTGCCACCCGACCACACGATCGGGACCTCCTTGACGGCCTCCGGGTCGGCGCCGCGCGAGACGAGCGCCTCGCGGAAGGCACGGTCGGCGAGGATCCGGGTGTAGTCGTTGACGCCACCGTTGCCCTCCGTCTTGCCGACGACCGCGATGACACGGTCGGCGGAGAACACGCCGTCGTCGATGAGCTTCACCATCTCCGAGGCGTCGGAGACGTGGTGCAGCGGCACCTTGCGGACTTCGATCGCGGGCATCAGTGGTTCCTTTCCACATCGGGCGTGACGTGCGTGCCGGCGGCGCCGGCGAGGGCGGGGACGATGTCGTCGAGCGAGCAGATCGACGCGTTCCGGCCGGTGTTCCTGACGAAGCGGAGGGCGGCCTCGACCTTCGGCGCCATCGACCCGGCGGCGAACTCCCCGGCGTCGGCGGCGGCTTGCAGCTCGCCACGCGTGACGTGGCGCAGCGGACGCTCGGAGGGCGAGCCGTAGCCCAGGAGGACGTGCGGGACGTCGGTCGCGATGAGCAGTACGTCGGCCTCGACCGCCTCGCCGAGGCCGGCCGCGGCGAGGTCCTTGTCGATGACGGCCTCGACGCCGCGCAGCGCCCCGTCGGAGTCCTCCACGACCGGTACGCCGCCCCCGCCACCGGCGATGACGACGTACCCGCTGGCCAGCATCGCGCGGACGGCCGGGACATCGAGGATCCGCTGGGGCTCCGGGCTGGCCACCACGCGACGCCAGCCCTTGGTTCCGAAGTCGCGCCAGACCTCGCCGTGGTCGATGAGGACCTGCGCCTCGTCGCGCGGGAGGTAACGTCCGATCGGCTTGGTCGGCGTGAGCATGCCGGGGTCGTCGGAGTGGACCAGGGTCCGCGTGACGAGCGCGGCCACCGGACGGTGGGCGTCGCGGGCGCGCAGGCCCCGCTCGAGGGCGTTGGAGAGGATGACGCCGATCGTCGCCTGCGTCTGGGCGACGCACCAGTCGAGCGGGACGGGCGGGACCACCGCCGCGGCCAGCTCGTTCTTGACGAGCAGGTTGCCGACCTGCGGTCCGTTGCCGTGGGTGACCACGAGCTCGTGGCCGGCCGCGACCAGGTCGGCGAGCCCCTCGGCCGCTCGACCCGCGGCGGCGATCTGGTCCTCGGGTCGCGCGCGCCCGTCCGGGCTGCTCAGCGCGTTGCCGCCGAGCGCGCAGAGCACTCTCATGGCCGGACCCTCATGCGAGAACGCTAGGGGCGCGCGACGGTCTGCGGCTTGGGCAGGTGTTGCCGCGCCGGGGAGTGGATGCTCGTCAAGGTATGCAGCCGAGTGCGCACTTCCCGTGCGGAGCTCCGCAGGGGAGGTGAGGGCTCGCCTGCATACCTCGACGAACCGTCAGCGCCCGCCCGCCACCCGCACCGTCGTCGCCGTGACGTACGACGCCTCGGGGCCCATCAGCCACGCGACCGTGGCGGCGATCTCGTCGGGCTCGCCGGGGCGCCCGAGGGGCACGCCGCCGCCGATGCGGTCGAGCCGGTCGGCGTCGCCGGAGTCGGCGTGCATGCGGGTGCGCACCGCGCCGGGGGCGACGCCGACGACGCGGACCCCGTCGGGGCCGGCCTCCTTGCCGAGCCCGAGCGTGAGCGTGTCGAGGCCGGCCTTCGCCGCCGCGTAGTGGACGTACTCCCCCGGCGAGCCGATGGTCGCCGCCCCGGAGCTGATGTTGACCAGCACGCCCCCGGACCCGCCGTGCGAGCGACCCATCGCGCGTACGGCGGCCCGGGCGACCAGCAGCGGAGCGACCAGGTTGACCTCGACGACCCGGCGCACGACGTCCGGTTCGGTCTCGGCGAGCGAGCCGAGCGGCCCGGCCCAGCCGGCGTTGTTGACGACCCCGGTGAGCGGACCACCGGCGACGGCGAAGAGCGTGTCGACGCCCTCGGGCTCGCCCAGGTCGGCGGCGACGAGGTCGCAGGCGACGCCGGCCGCGCGCACCGAGTCGGCCGTCGCCTCCGCGGCCTCGCGATCGGCGCGGTAGCCGAGCACCAGGTCGTGGCCGGCCGCGGCGAGCCGGAGGGCGATCGCGGCGCCGATGCCGCGCGTGCCGCCGGTGACGAGCGTCCTCACGGGACCAGCTCGAAGTCGGCGAAGTCGAAGCCGGGGCTCACCAGGCAGCTGACCAGGGCGTCCGCGGTCGACGGCAGGGTGCGCTGCCAGACGCCGGCGGGCACCAGCGCCTGCGGCGACTCGCCGGCGGCCACGTCGACGCCGACCGCGACGACGTCACCGTCGACGGGCGACGGGCCGGAGCCGCCGTACTGCAGCTCGACGGTGCCGGTGTGGGCGAGCCACGTCTCGGCGGAGGAGACCCGGTGCCACGCCGAGGACTCGCCCGCGGGGAGCAGGAAGTAGATGAGCGTGGCCGTGGGCCGCACCCGCCCGTCGGGCAGCGTGACGGTGTCGGGTGAGACCCAGGTCTGGCGGTAGAGCCCGCCCTCGGGGTGTGGTTGCAGCTCGAGCGTGTCGGGGAGGGTCACGGCCTCATTCTGGCGGGTCCTCGTCGTGGCCGAACCGCGGGCTGGCCAGGAGGTACTGCCCGAGCAGCCCCGGCTTCTTCTTCGGCGCGTGCTCGGCCTCGGGGACGATCCGGCCCTGCACGGCGTCCCAGAACGCGTCGGTCCTCTTCATCATCCTGCGCGAGACGCTGCCCATCCGACCACCGTGCGGCTGGTGCGGGTGCGGCCGCGTCGGCTCCTGCGGCTCGACGCGATGGATCCGGTCGGTGAGGTCGTCGAGGCGGTCGTCGTCGAGCGCGTCGGTCAGCTGACGGGCCAGCTCCTCCTCGCAGCCACGCTCGTCGGCCATCGCCCGCTCCACGTCCGCCCACACCGCCGGCCAGTCGAAGGAGCCCTCGATGCTCGAGCCGTACTCGTGGGCGTTGACGTGGTAGAGGAGCACCTCGAGGTGCTTCACGGAGGCCGTGAAGTCGTGGCACAGCGACTTGCCGTCCGGCACCTTCGCGTACGCCGGCAGCATGACCTCGTCGAGCGCGTGCAGGTGCTGGCAGGTCGCACCGAGGAAGTCGTCGATCCGGTGCCGCTGCTGTCTCGGGTCGTCACGACGGCCCTGCATGAGCCGGGCCGCCTCGAGGCGGGCGCTCAGGTCGTCGTGGGTCGACCGGACGTAGTCGATCAGGCAGGCGTTCTTGGTGCTCATCTGGTCACCTCGCTGCGGAGTCGTCCTCTGTGTCAAGCGTGCTGCGAGGGAGACGAGATCACAACCCCGGCGGTTCACCCGCGACGCAGGTCGACCTCCGCGTACACCGGCCCGCCGGCCAGTCGCGCGTAGCCAGGACCGCGGTCGAAGAACACCTCGTCGGTCCGCGCGCGCGACGCTCGGGCGGCGGCGGTCGCCTCGGCGTCGAACCCGAGGTCGTCGCCAGCCCCCGTGAGGACGACCGCGTAGTCGTCGTACGCGGCCGCGGGCGAGACCTTGTGCCACCGCACGTCCCTGACCACGAGCGCGGGGTCGCGCTCGAGCGGGTCGCCCCACCCGCCGCCGCCGGTGGTGCGGATCCGGATGACCTCGCCCGCCTTGACCGGGGCGGCGTCGGCGAGCGCGTCGATCTCCCGCTCGTCGGGTCCGCCGGGGTCGATGGTCACCTGGAAGGGCTGCCCGGCCTTGCCGCCCGCCACGCCCCAGCACGCGAGGATCGAGCGGTCGGCGATCGACATGAAGTGCGCGTCCTTGAGCATCCGGATGTGCTTCTCGTAGCCCAGCCCGCCGCGGTGCTGCCCGGCACCGCCGCTGTCGACCGCGAGCGCGAGCGACTCGACGCGGAAGGGGAAACGCGCCTCGGTGAACTCGGTGGGCAGGTTGCGGGAGTCGGGCACCACGTGGATGGTGTCCTCGCCGTCGCCGTGCGGCCGCCCGCCCGAGCCGCCGCCGAGGACCTCGCGCATGAGGTAGGGCCGACCGTCGCGGTCCTCGCCGTAGACGCCGGTGTAGCGGATGGTCTCCTGGTCGGCCGGCATCCGCCCGTCGACCGCCTTGGCGACCACGCCGGCGAGCACGCCGAGCAGCCGGAGGATGACGAACGTGCGTGCATTGGTCGGCGCCGGGAAGACCGGCGTGAGCAGCGTGCCGGGCTCGGGGAACCGCATCTCGATGAGCGGCACGATGCCCTCGTTGACGTCGAGCTCGGCCATCCGCTCGGGAGTGTCGGCGAGGTTGCGCAGGATCGGCGCCAGCCACTTCTTGAGGAAGACGCCGTCGCTGTAGTCGCCGCAGTGGTTGATCGGGCCCTTCGCCTGCGGGCCGGTCCCGTCGAAGTCGAGGACGATCCGCTCGCCGTCGGGGTCGTCGGGCGAGGTGCGGGTGAGCGTGATCCGCTGGGTGTGCAGCATCGGCTCGTCGACGCCGTCGTGCTCGGCGTAGTCCTCCCACGTCCACGTGCCCACCGGGATCTTCGACAGGATCTCCCGGCGGTAGGTCTCGGTGGTGCGGCTGATGATCGCGTCGAAGGCGCTCTCGACCGCGCCGACGCCGTAGCGCTCGAAGAGCTCGCCGAGCCGGCGCGCCCCCATGAGGCACGCGCTGCACTCGGCGTCGAGGTCGGCGGCGAGCGACTCCGGCATGCGGGAGTTGCGGGTCATGATCGCCAGCGCCGAGCGGTTGGGGACGCCCTCGCTCCAGAGCTTGATCGGGGGCACCATCAGCCCCTCCTCGAAGACGCTGGTCGCCGCGCTCGGCATCGAGCCGGGCACCGCGCCGCCGATGTCGTCGTGGTGGCCGAACGCCTGCACGAACGCGACGACGCGCCCGTCCGCGAACACCGGCACCGTGACGCACAGGTCCGGCAGGTGCCCGATGCCGCCCTCGGAGCGGTAGACGTCGTTGTGGAAGAACACGTCCCCGGGCCGCATCTCCTCGATCGGGAAGTCGCGGGCCACCGGGTGGACCAGCGCGCTGTAGGAGCGGCCGGTGAGCTTGCGCAGCAGGCGGTCGTGGATGCCGGCACGGAAGTCGTGCGCGTCGCGGATCATCGGGCTGCGACTGGTCCGTGCGATGGCGGTCTCCACCTCCTGCTCGACGGCCGCGAGGCTGCCCTGGACGATCTCGACCAGGACCGGGTCGGCGCTCGCTCCGGCGTCGTCGGTGAGGTGACCGAACGGGAACTGGGTGGGAACTCTCCGGCTTCGCCGGGCCGAGCCTGTCGAGGTCATGCTCCACCTGCCTCTTCCTCGTGTGCGCGGGTGACGATCAGGTTGAGGTAGGCGTCCACGGTCGCCGTGAAGCCCGGGTGGATCGGCACGGTGGAGCCGAACTCCTCCACGATGACCGGGCCGTCGACGCGTACGCCGGGAGCGAGGTCGGGCCGCCAGACGACCGGCGTCTCGACGTACCCGTCGGCGGCGTCGAAGCAGACGGGCCGGGTGGTCTCGATACGCTCGCTGGCGCTCGCTACTCGACCATCGAGATCGCTCCCTCCGCTGGTCGAGTAGCTGGAGCCGCTCGGCGGAGGCGTATCGAGACCTGCGCGCCTGATCTCCGGCCGCTGGATCGGCCCGATGCCGGAGACCCGGAGGTTGACCCACTCGACCTGCTGGCTGGGGTCGGCGCTGAAGTCATAGCCGTACGTCGACCGGTGCTCCGCATGGAAGCGGTCGGCCACGACCGTGAGCGTCTCGGGGGTGACCGGCCCGTCCGGCACCGGCACCCGGACCTCGAAGGCCTGGCCGAAGTAGCGCAGGTCGGCAGTGCGCACGAACTGGTGCTGCTCGGCCGCGAAGCCCTCGCCGCTCAGCGCGACGGCCGCCCGGGCGGTGAGGTCGTCGTAGATCCGACCGACGGCGCCGGGGTCGAGAGCCGACGCAAGGGAGACGTGCGTCTGCACGTAGTCGTTCTTCACGTCCACGGTGAGCAGGCCGAAGGCGCTCACGTTGCCGGGGTTGGGCGGGACGAGCACGGTCGGGATGCCGAGCACGTCCATCAGCCGGCACAGCAGCAGCGACCCGGAGCCGCCGAACGTGACCAGCGTGAAGTCGCGGACGTCGAGACCGCGCTTGACCGTCACCTGGCGCAGCGCGTTGGCCTGGTTCCAGGCGGAGATCTCGAGGACGCCGGTGGCGCACGCCTCGGCGCTCATGCCGAGCTTGCCGGCCAGTGCCTCCACGCCGGCCCGAGCAGCGGGGACGTCGAGCGGGATCTCGCCGCCCAGCAGGTGCGGAGGGATCCGCCCGAGCACGACGTGGGCGTCGGTGACGGTCACGTCGGCGCCGCCCTGGGCGTAGCAGATCGGCCCGGGCGCGGCGCCGGCCGACTGGGGGCCGACCTTGAGGCTGCCCTCGGGCGAGAGCCACGCGATCGAGCCGCCGCCGGCACCGACGGTGACGACGTCGATCATCGGGATCTTGGACGGGAACGCCCCGACCGAGCCCTCGGTCGTCAGCGTCGGCTCACCGTCGATGACGACCGAGACGTCGGTCGACGTACCCCCGCCGTCGGAGGTGAGGACGCGGTCGAAGCCGGCGACCTTGGCGATGAGCGCCGCGCCGAGCGCACCGGCAGCCGGGCCGGACAGCACGGTGGTGATGGGCTGGTGGACGACCTCGTCGGCCGACAGGACGCCGCCGTTGGACTTCATGACGTAGAACGGGATCTCGACAGGCTCGATCGCCGAGGAGAAGCCGGCGAGACGGGCCTGGATGTTGCCGACGTAGGAGCGCAGCCGCGGCTTGACGGCGGCGTCGACGAGGGTGGTCATGGAGCGCTCGTACTCGCGGTACTCGCGCAGCACCTCGCTCGAGATGCTCACGACGGCGTCGGGGTGCTCATCGGCGAGGACCTGCCGCATCCGCTCCTCGTGGGCCGGGTTGGCGTAGGCGTGCAGGAAGCTGACACCGAGCGTGACGATCCCCTGGGCGCGGAACCAGCGGGCGACCGCACGGGCGCCCTCCTCGTCGAACGGCCGCACCTCGTTGCCCTCGAAGTCCATCCGGCCCTCGACGCCCTTGACCAGGTGCCGCGGCACGATCCGGTCCGGTTTCACCCAGAAGTAGGAGTTGCCGTAGCCGTCGGGCACTGACTGCCGGGCGATCTCGAGCATCGCCTCGTAACCGGTGTTGGTGATGAACCCGAGCCGATCGACCTTCCCCTCGAGCAGCTGATTGGTCGCGACGGTGGTGCCGTGCGAGATCGCGGCGATCGCGGGGCCGTCGGATGCGCCCAGCCCGATGAGGGCGAGCCCCTTCTCCACGCCGGCGAGAAAGCCCTCGGCCGGGTCGTGCGGGGTGCTCGGCGTCTTGGTGGTGACCACCTCGCCGGTCGTCTCGTCGAACACCACGACGTCGGTGAAGGTGCCGCCGGTGTCGATGCCGATCCGGATGCTGCGGGGCGGTCGCATGCCGCCGATCCTGCCGTCGGCACGTGGCCGCAGGCGACGGCACGATCTGCCGACGAACCGCCGATTCGTTGGCAGTTGTCGTCAGGCGTCGGCAGGTCGCTCGTTGTAGACCCCTGCCTCCTCCTGGCCGCTGAGCGCCCGGATGGCCTGCATGACCTCGTCGGTGAGCAGCCGTCGGGCCTTGCCGAGAGGCATGCCGTCGTAGCGGCCCCGCGGGTCGATCGGCGTACCGAACTCGACGTGCACCTTGACCAGGCGCGGGATGTTGGAGCCGATCGGCTGGATGCGCTCGGTGCCGCGCAGGCCGACAGGGACGATCGGGACGCCGGCCGTGAGGGCCAGGTGCGCGGCGCCGGTGCGGCCCCGGTAGAGCCGGCCGTCGCGGCTGCGGGTGCCCTCGGGGTAGATGCCGAAGGCGTCGCCGCCGCGCAGGACCTCGAGTGCGACGTCGAGGCTCTCCAGGGCCGACTTCGTGTCCGCGCGGTCGACCGGGAGCATGCCGAGCGCCTCGAACCAGGCACGCTGGATCGCACCGGAGACACCAGTGCCGGTGAAGTACTCCGACTTGGCGAGGAAGACCACCTTGCGCGGTGCGACCGACGGGATGACGACCGAGTCGACGAAGCTGAGGTGGTTGCTGGCCAGGATGACGCCGCCGGTCCGGGGGACGTTCTCGAGGCCCTGCACGTCCGGGCGCCACACGGCCCTGAGCAGCGGCGGGACGACCCGGTGGACCACGTCGTAGAACATGGTCGCGATCCTGACAGTTACCGGTCGGTCGGAGAAACCTGTGCGGACCCGTTGGGCGCGCCTTCACGGTCCGGCCACCGGCGCCTGCTGAAATAGGTGAAGGGCCCTCGTGAGTATGAGTCACAAGGGCCCTTCAGTTCGACCGAGTCAGGTGACGCTTCTCGGTCGGCAGTTCGTCGACTCCGGTCCCAGCGTCTCCGTCACCAGACGCTGCGCCCTCCCCGTCGCCTTGCGGTAGCGGTTCCGGCGTTCGGACCCTCGTCTCCGAGCTGTCCCGCCTCCCTGGTTTCCTCCGGTCTCCCGTCGGCCCCGGTCGGCGTGAGAGAAGTTCTACGCCTGCCGTGAACCGGGCCACAAGAGGTCTGCGGACATTCCTTCGGTTCCACAGCGACGTGCACAACCGAGCGCCCGTTTTCCACCACACCCGTTGCTTCTCCACCGGATCTCCACCGGTTTCCCGCCGGGCTGTGGAGAACCGGTCTAGACCGTCGCGCGGGCCTCCTCGAACGCTGCGGCGATCTCGAGCAGCCGCCGATCCGCACCGTGCGGCGCGACGATCTGGACGCCGACGGGCAGCCCGTCGGGCGTGGTGCCGGCCGGCACCGAGATGGCGGGGCATCCGGTCACCGTGATGAAGTACGCCGACCGCATCCAGTCGAGGTAGGTGGCCATCGGGCGGCCGTTGATCGCCGTGGGGAACTCCTGGTCGGCCGGGAAGGGCGGCACCTGCGAGACCGGCAGGACCAGGACGTCGTAGGACTGGAAGAACAGGCGCATCGTCTCTGCGAGCCGGGTGCGCTGTCCGTAGGCGCGGGCGACGTCGGCGCCGGTGAGCGTCTCGCCGGCGCGGATGTTGTCGGCCAGCGACTGCTTGAAGGCATCCGGGTGGCGGGCCAGCAGGGCGCCGTACGACGCCTGGAAGTGCCACGCGCGGAGCGTCCGGAACGTGTCGTCGGCGAGCGAGAGGTCGGGCCAGGCCGAGAAGACCGACGCGCCCGAGCGGGCGAAGAGCCGGCCCGCCTGCTCGACGACGTCGGCGACCGCGGCGTCCACCTCGAACCCGCCGCCCAGGTCGAGCGAGTAGGCGACGCGCAGGCCGCGCAGCGAGCCCGCCAACGGCGGTGCGAACACATGTCCCGGGTCGCCGAGCGCGAGCGGCGACCGCGGGTCGGGGCCGGCGATCACCGACAGGAGCAGCGCCAGATCACCGACGTTGCGCGCCATGGGGCCGCCGACGGACGTGGTCTCCCACTGGTTCGGCTTGGGCCACTCGGGCACCCGCCCGAGCGACGGTCGCAGCCCGACGACGCCGCAGAAGGAGGCGGGGTTGCGCAGCGACCCGCCCATGTCGGAGCCCTCGGCGAGCGGCACCATCCCCGCCCCGAGCGCCGCCGCCGCTCCCCCGCTGGACCCGCCGGCAGAGCGGCTCGGGTCGACCGGGTTGCGGGTGGTGCCGAAGATCGTGTTGAAGGTGTGGGAGCCCGCGGCGAACTCCGGAACGTTGGTCCGCCCGATCGTCACCACGCCGGCCCGCCTGATCCGCTCGACGATCAGCTCGTCCGCGTCGGGGACGAAGTCGCGGAACAGCGGCGACCCGTACGTCGTCCGCCAGCCCGCGACGGCGTGGGTGTCCTTGAACGCGAACGGCAGCCCGTGCAGCGCGCCGACCGGGTGCCCGGACGCGAGGTGCTGGTCGGCGGCCGCCGCGCCTGCGCGGGCGCGCTCGACGTCGAGCGAGACGATCGCGTTGAGCTCGGGGTTGCGTTCGGCGATGCGGTCCAGGTGGAGCTCGAGCAGCTCGCGGGCGGAGATCCGGCGGGCGCGGATCGCGCCCGCCATCTCCCGTGCGGTGGTGAAGGTGTCCAAGGTCAGGCGTTCTGCCACAGGCCGACGAGGTTGCCCTCGCAGTCGGTGAAGTAGCCGGTGAAGCCCATGTCTCCGACCGGCTGCCGGCCGACGACCGTCTTGCCACCCGCCTGTTCCACGGCGGTGAGGGTGGCGTCGATGTCGTCGACGTCGATCACGATGTTGCCGCCGCGGCCCGGCTCGCTACGACTGAACATCCCACCGTTGATGAAGCCCGGCTCGCTGGGCCCGCTCTCCTGCGTGCTCGGACCGGTCATCACCATGCTGTAGTCCATCTCGGGCATCGGCATCACCTGCCAGCCGAACAGGTCGGCGTAGAACTTGCCGGCGCGGTCGGCGTCCTCGTAGGGCAGCTCGAAGTGGACGACTCTTCCTGCCATTGGTCTCTCCTTCCTGGGGTGGTGGTCGTCCTCACAGACAACCCCCGCCTGACGGGCCGGTCAACGGGGATAGACGGGTCAGCGGCCGCGGCCGAACAGACGGCCCGCGACGACGCCGAGGAGGACCAGCCCCGCGCCCACGGCGATGCCCTTCATGAACTCGTCGCGGTCGCCCTGCCTGGCGGGCGCGGTGAAGACGGTGCCGGGAGCCGGCCGGGTCTCGGCACGCTCGACCGGGCTCGGTGCGGTGTCGCTGGGTGAGGCGGTCTCGAGACCACCGATCGCGTCTCCGACCCGTGTGAAGAACTCCCCCGCCATCCGCTTCGAGACGCTCGTGAGCATCCGCTGGCCGACCCCGCCGACCATGCCGCCGACGATCGCGTCGGCGTCGTAGGAGACCTCGGTCCCGCCGTCAGCCTCCGCGAAGGTGACGCCGACGGTCGCGTCGATCGTGCCCGGCGCACCGGCACCGGTCAGGCGCATGAGCAGCGACTTGCCGGGCTCGAGGTCGGAGAGCACGGCGGTGCCGTCGTAGGCGCCCTTGATGGCGGCCACGCCGGCGGTGACGGTCATCGCGTAGGAGTTCTCCCCGACGGTCTCCAGGCGGGAGCACCCCGGGATCGTGCGGACGAGGACGGCGGGGTCGAGGATCGCGTCCCAGACCGCGTCGACGGGGTGCGGGACGGTGACGGATCCGGAGATCTTCATGAGGGGTCCTCGGTCTCGACGGGCTCGACCAGCGAGCGGCGGAGGGCGAACAGTTCGGAGGGTGAGATCGGCATCGCCGTGATCGGGAAGCCCTCGGCGTCGGAGATCGCGGAGGCGAAGACGGCGGCCGACGGGATGACGCCGGCCTCGCCGGCGCCCTTGATGCCGAGCGGGTTGAGGGGCGAGGGCGTCTCGAGGTGGTCGATGTCGATGCCGTCGGGCATTTCGGTGACGTAGGGCATGAGGAAGTCCATGAACGACGCGTTGAGCAGCTGGCCGGACTCGTCGTAGGCCATCCGCTCGTAGAGCGCTCCCCCGATGCCCTGGGCCACGCCGCCGTGGATCTGCCCCTCGACGATCATCGGGTTGATGAGCCGCCCGCAGTCGTGGACGACGGCGTACTTGAGGATCGTGATCTCGGCGGTGTCGGGATCGGTCTCGACGATCACCGCGTGCATGCCCGACGCGAACGTGGCCCGCTCGGGCGAGTAGAAGTCCTTGCCCTCGAGGCCGGGCTCGTCGTCGTCGGCGACCGGCGGCTTGCCGGGGTCGCCGACGGAGAACTGGGTGGCGATCCGCGACTTCTCGTCGAACGCGTAGCGCAGCGGGTTGGACAGCACCGCGACCGTGCCGAGGTCGATGGCGGCGCCGCCGTCGAGGGGGGCGCCCTTCACCGAGACGACGCCGTCGTTGATCTCGAGGTCGTCCTCGGCCGCCTCGAGCGCGTCCGCGGCGATGCGCAGCACCTTCTCGCGCGCTCGCAGCGCGGCCAGGTGGATCGCCGAGCCGGACATGACGGCGGCGCGCGAGGCGAAGGTGCCGACGGCGTACGGCATCCGGCGGGTGTCGCCGGTGACCACCTCCACGTCCTCGAAGCGGCAGCCGAGCGTGTCGGCCACCAGCTGCGCGAACACGGTCTGGTGCCCCTGGCCCTGGGTGGTGAGGCCGGTGGCGACCTTGACCTTGCCGGACGTCTCGATGTGGACGTGGGCGCCCTCGTAGGGACCGACACCCGTGCCCTCGACGTAGCAGGCCAGCCCGATCCCGACCCGGCGGCCCTCGGCCGCCATCTCGTCGCGGAACGCCGGGAACTCGTCCCAGCCGATGAGCGCCTTGGCCTTCTCCAGCATGGCCGGGTAGTCGCCCGAGTCGTACTCGAGCTCGCGGCCGTCCTGGAAGATCAGCCCCTGGTCGTAGGGGAACTCGTCGGGCTGGATGAAATTGGCCGCGCGCACCTCGGTGCGGTCGCGGCCGAGGAACTCGGCGATCGCGTCCATGGTCCGCTCCATGGCGTAGCAGCCCTGGGGACGGCCGGCGCCGCGGTAGGGCGTGACCATGACCGTGTTGGTGTAGAGCGACTCGAAGACGACCCGGTAGGCGCGCGGCTTGTAGGGACCCAGGAGCTGGGTGGAGGTGATGATGGGGACGATCAGCCCGTAGGGGATGTAGGCGCCGTGGTCGTGCCAGAACTGCACGTCGAGCGCGAGCAGCCGGCCGTCGTCGTCGAAGCCGACCTCGATGTGCTGCACCTGGCCGCGCTCGTGGGCGCTGGAGATGAAGTGCTCGCGGCGGTCCTCGGTGAACTTCACCGTCCGGCCGAGCGTCATCGCGGCCAGCGGCACGAGCAGCTCCTCGGGCCACGGGTGGTTGATCTTGACGCCGAAGCCGCCGCCGACGTCCGGCGTGACCACGTCGACCTGTCCGAGGTCGAGGCCGAGCTTGGCCGCGACCACGGCGCGTACGCCGGTCGACGTCTGCGTCGACGTCCAGACCTGCAGCCGGTTGGTGTCCGGGTCCCACCGCGCGACCGTGCCCCGGCCCTCGAGCGGTGTGCAGGCCGACCGCTCGACGGTGAGGTCGAGGGCCAGCGTGTGCGGCGCCTTCCGCATCGCCGCGTCGACGTCGCCGGTGCTCTGCTCCATCCGTGCGGCGACGTTGCCCGGCACGTCCGGGTGGACGAGGTTCGTCGCGGCCCGGGCCGCGTCGATGCCGACGACCGGCGGCAGGAAGTCGTAGGTCACCTCGATGCGGGAGACGGCGTCCTCGGCCAGGTAGCGGTCGGCGGCGACGACGAACGCGATCGCCTCGCCGACGTAGTTGACCTCGTCCTTCGCGAGGGCGTACTGCGTGCGCCCCTCGGTGAGCGCGGGGTGCGGGATGAGCAGCGGCAACGGCTCGGCCATCGCCCCCTCGAGGTCGTCGTGGGTCCACACCGCGTGCACGCCGTCGACGTCGAGCACCCCTGAGACGTCGATGTCGACGATCCGCGCGTGGGCGTGCGGGCTGCGCAGCACCGCGCAGTGCAGCGTGTCGGGCGAGACGGCGACGTCGTCGGCGTACCGGCCCTGACCGCGGAGGAAGCGCTGGTCCTCGGTGCGCTGGACCTTCTGGCCCATCAGCTTCGTGGTCATGACGCGTCCTTCGCGGTCCGGCCGAGCTCTGCCGCCCGCTCCACCGCCTTGACGATGTTCTGGTAGCCGGTGCAGCGGCACAGGTTGCCGGACACCATCTCGCGCGCCTCCTCGTGGGTGGGCGTGGGGTTGTCGCGCAGCCCGGCGGTGATCGTGGTCAGGAAGCCGGGCGTGCAGAATCCGCACTGCAGCCCGTGGCACTCGGCGAACGCCTGCTGGACCGGGCCGAGCGACCCGTCCGGCTCGGCGAGGCCCTCGACGGTGGTGATCGCGGCGCCCTGGGCGGTGACGGCGAACATCAGGCAGGCGCGGGTCGGCCGGCCGTCGAGCAGGACGGTGCAGGCGCCGCAGACGCCGTGCTCGCAGCCGACGTGGGTCCCGGTGAGCCCGAGATCGTGGCGCAGCGCGTCGGACAGCAGCCGCCGGGCCGGCACGGTCACCTCGTGGGCCACGCCGTTGACCGACAGGGTCACCTGGTGGAGCTCCTCGGTCATCGCGCCTCCCGGTCGTCGAGCCTGTCGAGGCGTGCCTGTCGCACGACCTTCTTCGTCAGCACCCGGACGAGCTGCGCCCGGTAGTCAGCGGTCGCGTGGATGTCGCCGACCGGGTCGAGGTGCTGGAGCGCGACGTCCCCGAGCTCCTCCTCCGGTACGCCGGTGAGGTCGACGACGGTGGGCACGTCGCTGACCGAGAGGTACGACGCCTTGACGGTGTCGCCGTGCACGAGCGCCGCGACCCCACACAGTGCGTAGTCGCCGTGCCGGCGGGCCACCTCGCCGAATGCCACCCCGGCACCCTCCGGCAGGGCCGGGAAGACCGCGCCGAGCGCGAGCTCGTCGGGTCGGAGCGACGACTCGAGCGGCCCGACGAAGAGCTGCTCGGCCGGGACGGTGCGCGTCCCTCGCACCGACCCGGCCACCACCGAGCCGCCCAGCAGGGCGAGCACGGCGGGCAGCTCGGCGGCGCTGTCGGCGTGGACCAGCGAGCCGACCGACGTACCCCTGTTGCGGATCGTCGGATGGGCGACGTGAACCAGCGCCCGGGCCAGCAACGGCTGCACCTTGCCGGCCTCGGGCGAGGCGAGCAGGTCGGCGTGCCGGACCAGGGCACCGACGTGCACCCCGTCGTCCCGGATCTCGATCGCGTCCAGCCCCGCCACGGCGTTGATGTCCACCAACGCCGGTGGCGAGGCCAGCCGCATCGAGAGCAGCGGGACGAGGCTCTGCCCGCCCGCCAGCACCTTCGCGCCCGGGTCCGCCGCCAGCGTCTCCCACGCCTCGGCGGGCGTGGCCGGGCGGTGGTAGCGGAAGGGCGCAGGCTTCACAGGGCCTTCGTCACCTCGTCCGCGCCGCGGTCGGACCGACGGTCGGACCTGCGGTCGTCGTCACGGCCTCGGTTGACCGCGTGGTAGTAGACGAGGACCAGGATGGTGCCGAGGGCGATGCCGGACAGCGAGAAGTCGTTGGTGATCTTGAGCGTCACGCCGCCGATGCCGGCGATGATGCCCGCGGCCAGGCCGACCATGTTGATGGGCTTGCCGAAGTCGACGCCGTTCTCGACCCAGATCTTCGCGCCGACGAGGCCGATCATGCCGTAGAGCACGACAGTGATGCCGCCGAGGACACCGCCGGGGGTCGCGCTGACGATCTGGCCGAACTTCGGGCAGAGTCCCAGCAGGATCGCGACGGCCGCGGCCACGTAGTAGGCAGCGGTGGAGTAGACCTTGGTCGCGCTCATGACGCCGATGTTCTCGGCGTACGTCGTGGTCGGGCTGCCGCCGAAGGCGCTGGCCAGAGCCGTCGCCGCACCGTCGGCAGCGATCGCGCGACCCATGTAGGGGTCGAGGTCACGGCCGGTCATCTCGGCGACCGCCTTGACGTGGCCGGTGTTCTCCGCGATCAGCGCGATCACGCCGGGCAGCACGAGCAGGATGAACGTGAGGCTGAAGCTGGGGCTGTGGACCACGCTCACGCCGTCGGCCAGCTTGCCGCTCGGGAAGCCGAACCACTTGGCGTCGCCCACGCGGGACCAGTCGACGCGGTCGTGGTCGATGAGCTTGCCGTTGCTCGAGCCGGTGATCGAGTGGATCTGACCGAAGATCAGGTCGCAGAGCCAGGAGAGCACGTAGCCGAAGATCAGGGCGAGGAAGACCGCGATGCGGCCCCAGAAGCCGGGGAGCAGCACGGCCGCGACGACCATGAAGGCCGAGGTGAGCAGGGCGACCCACTGGTCCTGCGGCCAGTAGATGCCGGCCACCACGGGAGCCAGGTTGAAGCCGATGAGCATGACCACAGCGCCGGTGACGGCCGGCGGGAGCAGCTTGTGGAGGAATCCCGCGCCGAGGAAGTGGATCAGCACGCCGACGACGGCCAGCACGACACCGGAGATCAAGATGCCGCCGGTGACGTCGGCCGAGTCGCCGCCCTGGGCGCGGATCGCCGCGACGCCTGCCACGAACGAGGCGCTGGTGCCGAGGTAGCTCGGCACCTTGTTCTGGCAGACGAGCAGGAACAGGATCGTGCAGACACCCGAGAAGAAGATGGCCAGGTTGGGGTCGAGCCCCATGACGACCGGGAAGACGAACGTCGCACCGAACATGGCGACGACGTGCTGGGCGCCCAGCCCGACGGTCTTCCCCCAGCTCAGTCGCTCGTCCGGAGCGACGGGCTCACCCGGCGCCGGATCGACGACTTTCCACGTGAACAACGATGACATCGCTGTGCCCTTCTCTGATGCCTCGAGATGGTCGAGGCGGATCTGCTCAAACTAGTGACGCAGATCATGGCGCCTCGACGGCGACACCTGATGAAGGCTCACCAGATCCCGTGGCAGCAGTTGTGAGGTGTCGCCAGCAGGACGGCCCGCGCAACACGGCCGTGACGAGCGAGTGATCAGCCGGTGATCTCCAGGACGCGCAGGGCCACCGCGACGTCGAGGCGGAGGTGCGGATCCGCGGACAGCGGGCCGAGCAGCCGCTCGAGCTTGGAGACGCGGTAGCGCATCGTGTTGTAGTGGAAGAACTGGCTGCGCGCCGCCTCCGCCACGTTGAAGTTGGTGTCGAGCAGGACCTGGAGGGTGCGGCGCAGGTCGGCCGCCTCGGTCGAGTCGTCCGCCAGCGGGCCGAGCACGTCGTGCGCGAACGACCGCAGCTCGGACTGGTCGGGGATGAGCGCGATGAGTCGGTGCAGGCCGAGGCTGTCGAAGAACGTCGTCGAGCCGCTGCCGTGCACCCGCCGGCCGACCTCGACCGCGCGCTGCGCCTGGGCGTAGGCCTCCGGCAGGTCGTCGAGGCTGGTCGCCAGGCGGCTCACCCCGACGCTGAACGGCCGACGGCCGCCACCCTTGTCGCCGGCGACGGCGGTGACCGCGCGCCGGACGACGTCGTGGGCGCCGTCGGCGTCGTCGGGCACGGGCAGCAGGACGACCACCTCGGAGGAGAAGTCGACGGTCGGGATCGTGGCGTCGAGCCCGCGGGTGACCTGGCGCCACGCGGCGGCGAATCGCTCCTGCCACTGCCGCCTGACCAGCCGGGAGACCGGCGCGGCATCCGCCCCCAGCGGGTCGACCTCGGCGCAGAGCACGACCATCGGCCGGTCGAGGTCCCACCCGAAGGTCGCGGCGTGCTCGGCGACGTACTCGTCGCTGTTGGGCCCGCCGGTGCGGTGCAGGAACAGGTCGCGGAGGAAGTCGCCCTGGTACTTGTTCTCGACGGCCGTGATCGCCTCCTGCCGGGTGATGAGCAGCGCGGCCACCGCGGCAGCCCGCTCGAGGGCGTGCACGTCGTTCTCGGAGATCGGGCCGGTCAGCTTGACCGCGATCAGGCGGGCCAGGTCGGAGCCACCCGCGGCGACGCGCTGGCTGCGTGCCTCGCCGCCCGGGAGGGGGACGCTCTGGCCGCCGAGCCGCTCGACCCGGATCCGGCCCGTGGGGTCGACGAGGTCGTGCTCGTCGAGCACCGCGCGGTGGTCGATCGTCACCGCGGCCGCACGCTCGCGTCCGTCCGTCGAGGTGACCAGCACCGCGAGGTCGAGCACGCGCGCCACCTCGGCGGCGATGTTGTCCAGGGTGCCGTCCTCGAGCACGATCTGCGTCAGCGCCCGGTGCAGGGCGTCGATCCGGGCCAGCGCCTCGATCGCGCTGTCTTGGTCGGTCAGCTGGCTCGTCACGGGTGCTCTCCCTATCAACATCTGCAACGGTCCTCGCGGATCGTTGTCAGAACCTCACATCGGCACACCCTAAGACTCGCCGCTAGCGTCGGGGAGGTGAACCCGCCGACCCGGCTGCCTGCGGCCGCATCTCGCCGCGTGCGCGACCGACTGGCGCGGGCCACCGACGGCCCGGTCCGTGTCCTGCACCGCGGCCCTCACTCGATCTACCTCGAGCTCGGCCCTTCGACAGGCTCAGGACAGGCGGCCTGGTGCGTCGGCGTCGTCGACGCCGAGGCCGCCCAGGTGCCGTGCGCACTGCAGACGCCGAGCCTCGCCGGCATCGTCGGCGACCGGGCCGCCATCGAGGGCGGCGTCCTCCACCTCGACGGCGTCCCCCTCCGGATCGGCCGGGTCGTCGACGTCGCCGTGCCGGCGCTGAGGCTCCTGCCCCGTGCCGAGCGGCCGGCGGACGCTCCCGCGCCCGACCATGCGGCGTGGGCGGATGGACTGGTCGGCGCCGGCGACGGCCTGACGCCGTACGGCGACGACGTGCTGTGCGGCTGGCTCGCGATCCACCGCGCGGCCGGCGTCGCCACCCCCGTCATGGACGCGGCCGCGCGGTCCCTCCTCTACCGCACCACGCTGCTGTCGGCGACCCTGCTCGACTGCGCGATGCACGGCGAGGTGCTGCCCGAGTTCGCGGCGTGGGTGGCGGCGCTCGGCACGCCGGCCGAGCCCGCGGCGGCGGCGACGGTCGCGGCGATCGGGCACACGTCGGGGCGCGGCCTGCTCACCGGCGCCCGGCAGGCGCTGAGCGAGCTCGCGGTGGCGGCATGATCACCCACGTCGACGTCCGGTCGGGCGCGTACGCCGACTCGGTGACGCTGCTGCAGGTGAGTCGCCAGGCCCAGCAGCTCCCCGGGGTGCTCGCCGCCCAGGTCGCGATGGCGACCCCGCTCAACCTCGACGTCCTGGCCGGCATGGGCCTGCCCGTCGAGCGCGACGTCAGCCCCAACGACCTCGTCATCGCCTTCCGGCTCGAGTCCGCCGACGGCGTCGCCGACACCCTGGCCGGGATCGACGCGCTGCTCGCCCAGGCGAGCCGACGTCCCGACGCCGGCGCCGGCTCCGGGGAGCTGGCGCCACCGCGGACGACCGCCGCGGCGCTGCGGCGCACCCCCGATGCGATCGCCCTCGTCTCCGTCCCCGGCGACCTCGCCGTCCTCGAGGCGATGGACGCGGTCGAGGCCGGGCGCGACGTCATGGTCTTCAGCGACAACATGCCGCTCGAGCAGGAGGTGGCGCTCAAGCGCCTCGCGGCCGAGCGCGGGTCGCTGGTGATGGGCCCCGACTGCGGCACGGCCGTCGTCGGCGGACTGGGGCTGGGCTTCGCCAACGTCGTCGAACCCGGTCCCGTCGGCATCGTCGCCGCCTCCGGGACCGGCACCCAGCAGCTCCTCGCGCTCCTCGACCACGCCGGCGTCGGCGTGGCGTCGGCCCTGGGCGTCGGCGGCCGCGACCTGTCGGCCGGCGTCGGCGGCCTGTCGACCCGGGAGGCGCTGCGGCGGCTCGACGGCGAGCGCGCGGTCGAGCTCATCGTGCTCCTCTCGAAGCCACCGGCCCCCGAGGTCGCGGCCGCGATCACGTCGTACGCCGACACGCTCGCCACGCCCGTCGCGACCGCCCTGCTCGGCCCGGGCGCGCCGGACCTCACCGCCGCCGCCGAGGAGGTGCTCGCCCGCCTCGGCGTGCCGGTGCCCGACTGGCCGGTGCACGGTCTGGCTCACCCGGCGCCGTCGGGGCGCTGGCTGCGCGGCCTCTTCGTCGGCGGCACGCTGTGCGACGAGGCGATGCTGATCGCTACGGAGGCGCTCGGCCCGGTCCGCTCCAACATCCCGCTCTCCCCCGACCAGGCGCTGCCGGCCGGCCTGACCGCGGACGCCCACACGTTCGTCGACTTCGGCGACGACACGCTCACGGTCGGCCGGGCGCACCCGATGATCGACCCGACCCTGCGGCTGGACCACCTGGCCCGCGCCGCCGCCGACCGGACGACCGCCGTGATCCTGCTCGACGTCGTGCTCGGCCACGGCGCCGACGCGGATCCGGCCGCCACGCTGGCGCCGGCCCTGGCCGACGTGCCCCAGCCGGTGGTCGTCACGCTGGTCGGCACCGCCGGCGACCCCCAGGACCTGCACCGCCAGGCCCGCGCGCTGGCCCATGCCGGCGCCGAGGTCCACCTGTCCAACGCCGGCGCCACCCGCCGCGCGCTCGAGCTGCTGGAGGCCCGTCGATGACCACCGTCGTGACCTCGGGGATCGACCTGCTCGCCACCGCCGTCGAGGACCAGGCCGTCCCCGTCGGCCGGGTCGACTGGCGTCCGCCGATGCCCGGCACGGCGGCCGACCTCGCGACGGTCGCCACCGACCCGCTGCGGTCAGAGGCCAACCGGCGGGCGCTCGAGGCCTTCCTCGGCGTCACCGCGCGGTTGGTCGACGTCGCTCCTGCGGCCGAGGTGCTCGGGCTCGAGCGTGGCCAGTTCCTCCACGCCGGCCCGCCCATCACCTGGGACCGCGCGTCCGGTCCGCTCCGCGGCGGACTGATGGCGGCCGCGGCGTTCGAGGGCCTGGTCGACGATCCCGAGGACGCGCCGGCGCTCTTCGAGAGCGGCTCGTTCACGCTCGACCCCTGCCATCACCACCACGCGGTCGGGCCGATGGCGGGCGTCGTCTCGCCGTCGATGTGGATGTTCGTGCTGGAGGACGCGGCCAGCGGCCGGCGTACGTTCTGCTCCCTCAACGAGGGGCTGGGCAAGGTCCTGCGCTACGGCGCCTACGACGACACCGTGCTCACCCGCCTGCGCTGGATGCGCGACGTGCTCGGCCCGACCCTGCAGCGCGCCGCTCGCGCGACCGCCGGGGAGACCGACGTGACCGGCATCCTCACGCAGATGCTCCAGATGGGCGACGAGGCGCACAACCGCAACCGCGCCGGCACGCTGATGCTGCTGCGCGACCTCTCCCCAGCGCTGGCGACGAGCGGCGTCGACGCGGCCGACCTGGCGGAGGTGTTCCGGTTCGTCGGCGGCAACGATCACTTCTTCCTCAACCTCGCCATGCCGGCGTGCAAGCTCGCGCTCGACGCCGCTCGCGACATCCCGGGCAGCACGATGGTCGTCGCGATGGCGCGCAACGGCACCGACTTCGGCATCCAGGTCTCGGGGACCGGCGACGAGTGGTTCACCGGGCCGGCGCAGGTGCCGGAGGGGCTGTTCCTCGGCGACTACGGTCCCGACGACGCGAATCCCGACATCGGCGACTCCGCCATCACCGAGACCGCCGGCATCGGCGGCTTCGCCATGGCGACCGCACCGGCGATCGTGCGACTCGTCGGCGGCAGCGTCCCTGACGCCCTGGCCGCGACGCGGCGGATGCACGAGATCACGCTGGGCGAGAACCCGCGCTGGAGCATCCCGGTGCTCGAGTTCCAGGGCGTCCCGACCGGCATCGACGTGACCCGGGTGTGCCGGACCGGCATCCTGCCCCAGATCAACACCGGCATGGCCGGCAAGGTCGCCGGCACGGGCCAGGTCGGCGCCGGGCTGGTCACCCCCCCGGCCGAGGTCTTCCCGGCCGCGCTCGCCCGCCTCGCCGAGCTGGCGCGGGGGCGGGGGGACCACCTGTAGCCACTTGTCACCGTCAGCTGGGCACCCACAACGCCCGTCCGACGTCCACCGCGCCGGAGGGCCGCAGCGGCGTACCCTCCTCGAGCCACGCCTGACGGGCCTCGTCGAGCAGCCAGGCCGGGAGCGTGCCGTCGGAGCGGATGCACCGCCACCAGGCCACGTTCGAGCCGTGCTGGGACATGACCCGGGCGGCCGCGCGGGGCCCTCCGCCGAACACGTCGTGGAGGGCGTCCGCGATGGCGCCGTAGGTCGTCACCCGACCGCGGGGCACCCGCTCGACGATCGACAGCACGGCGTCGTCGTAGTCGGTCAGCTCGACCGGGCCCAGGTCCACCCGGCCGAGGGTAGCGGTCAGAGCACCGAGTGGAACGGCTCCGTCCTGTTGACCAGCGCCAAGCCGCTGATGCCAGACCGAGCGTGGACAGTACGCCGACCGCCCTGCCGCCCGGCGACATGGAACCCGACCCGGAGCCACCCGGGATGCTCGGGGTCAGCGTGTGGAGCGGGTGCGACCAGCCCTGGTCGGCGGCGTCGTCACCACGACGACCGCCCGCCCGGGTGATCCCCGGACGGGCGGTGTCTCGACAGGCTCGACCGACGGGCGGTCGGAGGCGGAGCGTCAGTAGGACGGCTGCGACGGGTCGATCTGGTTGACCCAGGCCACCACGCCACCGCCGACGTGCACGGCGTCGGAGTAGCCGGCACCCTTCGCGACGGCCAGCGCCTCGGCGGAGCGGACGCCGCTCTTGCAGTGCAGGACGACCTGCTTGGCGCCGTCGCCGGTGAGCTCCTGGAGCTGCCCGATCGCGTTGCCGTTGAGGAACTCGCCCTTGGGGATGAGGACCGAGCCAGGGATCCGGTTGATCTCGAACTCGTTGGGCTCGCGCACGTCGACGAGGACGAAGTCGCGGCTGCCCTCCTCGCGCTCCTTGAGCATGTGCTCGAGCTGGACGACGGAGATCGTCGACCCGACGGCCGCGTCGGCCGCCTCCTGCGACACGGCACCGCAGAACGCCTCGTAGTCGATGAGGCTGTCGACGGTCGGTGCATCACCGCACAGCGCGCAGTGGGGGTCCTTGCGGACCTTCAGCTTGCGGTAGGACATCTCGAGGGCGTCGTAGATCATCAGCTGGCCGACCAGCGGGTCGCCGATGCCGGTGAGCAGCTTGAGGCCCTCGTTGACCTGGATCGAGCCGATGCTGGCGCACAGGACGCCCAGCACGCCGCCCTCGGCGCAGGACGGCACCATGCCCGGCGGGGGCGGCTCGGGGTAGAGGCAGCGGTAGCACGGCGCGTCAGCGGCGGCCGCGGCGAGCTCCGGGTCCTTGCTGTTGCGCAGACCGGCCGCGAACACCGACGCCTGGCCGTCGAAGCGGTAGATCGAGCCCCAGACGTAGGGGATGCCGAGGAAGTACGCCGCGTCGTTGACCATGTAGCGGGTCGCGAAGTTGTCGGTCCCGTCGATGATCAGGTCGTAGCCCTCGAACACGCTGAAGACGTTGTCGTTCTCGAGTCGCTCGGGGTGCAGCACCACCTCGACGTACGGGTTGGCCTCCTTGATGGAGTCCCGCGCCGACTCGCCCTTCTTCCGGCCGATGTCGGACTGGCCGTGGATGATCTGGCGCTGCAGGTTCGACTCGTCGACCTCGTCGAACTCGACGATGCCGATCGTACCGACACCGGCCGCGGCCAGGTAGAGCAGCGCCGGGCTGCCGAGGCCGCCGGCGCCGATGACCAGGACCTTGGCGTTCTTGAGGCGCTTCTGGCCGGCCATCCCGACGTCAGGGATGATCAGGTGCCGGCTGTAGCGGCGTACCTCGTCGATCGTGAGCTCGTCGGCGGGCTCCACGAGCGCTGGGAAGGACACGACGGTCTCCCTTTCGTCTAGGTCGGTCGGACGTTCCTCGGTGCAACACGAGCACCGTCGTCCATGTTCCCTTCCCCGCCCGGACCCCCAGGACCTCATCCCGTCATCCGGACGGAAGTGGGATCCGATGGCCCGGACGTAAGTGACTCGGGAGTACGCTCGCGGCGTGACGACGGAGTACGACCTCGAGACCGCCCGCCCGCGCGGGGGTCGCATGCCGCGCCGCGAGCGCCGCGCCCAACTGCTCGACTCCGCCCTGGAGGTCTTCGTCGCTCAGGGCTACCACGCCGCCGCGATGGACGACATCGCCGACAAGGCGGGCGTTTCCAAGCCGGTGCTCTACCAGCACTTCCCCGGCAAGCTCGAGCTCTACCTCGCGCTGCTGGAGCAGTCCTGCGACGCGATGATCGGCAAGGTCCGCGAGGCGCTGGACTCCACGCAGGACAACAGGGACCGCGTCGAGCGGACCGTCCACGCGTTCTACGACTACGTCGCCAGCGAGTCGGGCGCCTATCGCCTCATCTTCGAGTCCGACCTCACCAACGAGCCGGCCGTGCGCGAGCAGGTCGACCGGGTCACCAACGAGTGCTCCGAGGCGATCGCGGCCGTCATCGCGGCCGACACGCACCTCCCCGAGCCGGCTGCGCTGCTGCTCGCCGTCAGCCTGGTGGGAATGGCGCAGGTCTCCTCGCGGTTCTGGCTCGACAGCCAGCGACGCATGAACAAGGACGAGGCGGCTACCTTCGTGGGCGGCCTCGCCTGGCGTGGCATCGCCGGCTACCCCAAGACCGACGAGCAATGAACCAACCCCCCGAAGGAGTTCCCGTGGAGGTCAAGATCGGCGTCCAGCACGCCTCGCGCGAGCTGGTCCTCGAGACCGACGAGACGCCCGAGTCCGTCGAGAAGCAGGTCAGCGACGCACTCGCCGCCGGCGGCCTGCTCACCCTGACCGACACCAAGGGTCGCAAGGTCTTCATCCCGGCCGAGAAGATCGCCTACCTCGAGCTCGGCAGCGGCACGGTCGGGCACGTCGGCTTCCGCAGCTGACACGCAGCACCGACCCACCCGCGTGGGTCGGTGCAAACGCGCTCCCCGAGGTGGATGATCGGCGGGAGGGACGTCCGCCCCTCTGGCCACCACGAAAGGGAAGCGCCATGCTCTGGACGATCATCGTCACCCTCGTCGGAGGAGTGATCATCGGCCTGCTCGGGAAGTTCCTCGCTCCCGGAGACCGCGACAACATCCCGTTCTGGCTGACCGTGGTCTGCGGCATCATCGGCATGATCGTCGGCAGCCTCCTCTACTACGGGCTGTTCGGCGTTGCCAGCAACGTCAAGGGCAACCCCGACTACGGCTGGGACAACACCACCAAGGGCATCGACTGGTGGCGGCACGTCTGGCAGATCGTCGTGGCCGCGCTGGCGGTGATGGCTGCCTCGTTCGTCACCGGGCGGTCCGGGCGGGGGCACCGCGTCTGACGCGGCCACAGCAGCACACCAGCGACGACGGCCGGGGCGCAGGCCCCGGCCGTCGTGGTGTCGCCGTGCCGTACGTCGTCGCGGTCAGTGCTCCAGGCCGAGGCCGGTCATCCGCTCCACGTGACGCTCGGTGAGCCGGGCGAACATCCGGCCGATCGCGGCCAGGTCGAGCCCGGGCATGTCGATGCCGCCCGCGAGCAGCGCCGAGAGGGCGTCCCGGTCGGCGGCGACCCGCTGCGCCTCGGTCAGCGCCTCGCCCATCAGGCGGCGACCCCACAGGGCCAGCCGCCCGGCGAGCTTCGGGTCGGCCTGGATGCCGGCGCGGACCCGGTCGACGACGAACTCGGCGTGCCCGGTGTCCTCCAGGGAGGTCAGCAGCAGGTCGCGGGTCTCCGGGTCGAGGAACGCGGCGATCTCGCGGTAGAAGTCGTTGGCCAGTCCGTCGCCGACATACGCCTTGACGAGTCCCTCCCACCAGTCGCTCGGCGCGGTGTGGGCGTGGAACGACTCGAACCCTCCCCGGAACGCCTCCATCTTGTCGAACGGGTCGGCGCCGAGCTCGGAGAGCCGGGCGCAGATCAGCTGCACCTTGCCGAGCTGCTGGGACGCGAACGTCCCCATGGCGACCTTGTCCTCGAGGGTGGGCGCCAGCTTCGCGTCCTCGGCCAGCCGCTCGAAGGCGCTCACCTCGCCGTAGCCGACCGCGGCCAGCAGGTCGATGACCGCCTCGCGGTAGACGGGGTCCGAGAACGCGACGGGGTCCACCGATGCAGTCACGGGCTCACCCTACCGATAGAATGGCGTTCGATTGATGGGCTGCGCGGCGCCCGCGCCGGCGCGGCCGAGTATGTGCGCGGCGCAGCGCTGATCGCTTCTTGCTGTGAGTGCCTCCGCCGCACGGACCCAGCACCCGGCGCGACGCCGGGCACAAGAAAGCGAAACATGACTACCTTCCGTGAGCTCGGGGTGCACCCCGAGATTTGTGACGCGCTCGAGCGCAAGGACATCACCACCCCGTTCGCCATCCAGGAGATGACCCTCTCCGTCGCCCTCCTGGGCACCGACCTCATCGGTCAGGCCCGCACGGGCACCGGCAAGACGCTCGCCTTCGGCATCCCGCTAATCCAGCGCAGCGTCTCCCCCAAGGACCCCGACTACGCCGAGCTGCCCGCGGGCAAGCCGCAGGCGCTCGTGGTCGCCCCGACCCGCGAGCTCGCGCTCCAGGTCTCCGGCGACCTCGCCCTCGCCTCCGCGGACCGCGGACTGCGCGTCCTCACCGTCTACGGCGGCGCCGGCTACGAGCCGCAGATCGAGGCCCTCGAGGCCGGCGTCGACATCGTCGTCGGGACGCCCGGTCGTCTCATCGACCTCGCCAACCGCCGGGTCCTCGACCTCTCCCACGTGCACGCCCTCGTCCTCGACGAGGCCGACGAGATGCTCGACCTCGGGTTCCTCGAGGACATCCAGCGGCTGATCCGGCTCACCCCGGAGACCCGGCAGACCATGCTCTTCTCGGCCACGATGCCGGGCCCGATCGTGGCGCTGGCCCGTACCTACATGCGGCACCCCATGAACATCCGCGCCGAGTCGTCGTACGAGAACGCCACGGTGCCGACGACCGCGCAGTTCGTCTACCAGGCGCACGACCTCGACAAGCCCGAGATGATCGGCCGCATCCTCCAGGCCGAGGACGTCGACAAGGTCGTCGTCTTCGCCCGCACCAAGCGGCAGGCGCAGCGTGTCGCCGACGACCTGGCCGACCGGGGCTTCCCGGCTGCGCCGCTGCACGGCGACATGGCCCAGCCCGCTCGCGAGAAGGCGATGCAGCGCTTCCGCGACGGCAAGGTGCAGATCCTCGTCGCGACCGACGTGGCCGCCCGCGGCATCGACGTCACCGGCGTCTCGCACGTCATCAACTACACGACCCCGGACGACGAGAAGACCTACGTCCACCGGATCGGCCGCACCGGTCGCGCCGGCGCCTCCGGCATCGCCGTGACGCTGGTCGACTGGGCCGACATCCACAAGTGGAAGATGATCAACAAGGCGCTCGACCTGCCGTTCGACGAGCCGGTGGAGACCTACTCCTCCTCCGAGCACTTCCTCCACGAGATGGGGATCCCGAAGGGCACGAAGGGCCGCATCAAGGCCGCCGCGCCGGTCGAGCGCAAGCCCCGCGAGGCGGGTCGTGACGGTGGTCGTGACGGTGGTCGTGACGGTGAGCGCTCCGAGCGCGCGCCGCGCAGCCGGAACCGCAACCGCACCCGCTCGCGCGGTGGCGAGGTCGTCCAGGGCGGCGAGTCCGCCGCCGAGTCGACGGCACCGTCCGGCGACGGCTCGGAGGGCGAGGCCGCGCCGGCCTCGCGCAACCGCCGCCGTCGCCGTCGGTCCTCGGGCTCGCGCACGGCCGAGTCCAACGCGGCCACCGCCAGCGAGAGCTGACCAGCGCTCGTCGTACGCACATCGGAGCCCTCGGCCGTCCCGGAACCGATCCGGCCGGCCGAGGGCTCCGGTGCTTCTCGGGTCCTGAGGACCTCAGGCCACGACGACGACCGGCGTGCCGACCGGTGCGAAGTCCCAGAGCGCGATCGCGTCCTTGGTCCTCTGCCGGATGCAGCCGTGGGACTGCGGCGTGCCCAGCTGCTTCATGGTCTGGAGCGGGACGCCCTGCTTGGTCGGAATGGTGTGGAAGCCGATGGCCGCGCCGCCGGGGCCCTTCGTGAAGCGGACGAAGTACTGCATGACGCCCGAGTCGTCCACGCCGACGGCCCACCGGGACTTGGAGTAGACGGAGTAGGTGCCGGGCTGGAGGTTGGCGACGACGCTGCCCGAGCCGAGGTAGGTGCGGGTCACCTCGCCGTCGCGTCCGACCAGCCAGACGCGCTGCGCGCTCTGGTCGAACACGATCCGCTTGCCGCTCCCGCTGTCAGCAGGCAGCGCCTTCGGGTCGGGCGCCACCGAGGCCGCGGCCGTGAGGTCGACGGCGGCGCTGTCGGGCGCCGCGTCGCTCGGATCGCTCGGATCGCCCGCGTCGCCCGGATCTCCCCCGTCGGTCGACTCTGCCACGGCGGCGCCGACCTCCGCGGGCGCGGTTCCAACGACACCGGTGCCGGCGAGCACGGCCACCGCTGTCACCGTTGCCGACGCGACGCCGGCGAGGAGGCGACCCCAGCGCACGGCCACGCCGGAGCGGTGCCGCGCAGCCCGATGCCGCGTGCCTGCCATCAGCCGCGTGCGCCCCTGTCGCTGGGGCGGGAGCTCCGGGCGATCAGGTGGGCGGCCACCTCGCGGTAGGCCCGGGCGCCCTTGCTCGAGCGCGACGTCGACAGGATGGACCGGCCCGCGGCCGGCGCCTCGGCGAACTTGATGGTCTTCGGGATCGGGGGCTCCACGACGTCGAGGTCGTAGGTCTCCGAGATCGTCTCGAGCACCGTGCGGGCATGGGTGGTGCGACCGTCGTAGAGCGTCGGGAGCACGCCCCAGACCTCGAGACCCTTGTTGGTGAAGCGGCGTACGTCGTGGACCGTGTCGAGCAGCTGGCCGACCCCGCGGTGCGAGAGGGTCTCGCACTGGAGCGGGACGAGCACCCCGTCAGCGGCGGTGAGCGCGGCGACCGTGAGCACGCCCAGTGACGGCGGGCAGTCGAGCAACACCCAGTCGTAGTCCGTGACGTCCTCCAGCGCGGCCCGGATCGCCTGCTCCCGGCCGGTCCGGGTGAGCAGGTCCGCCTCAGCACGCGCCAGGTCGATGGTGGCCGGCAGCAGGTCGACGCCGTCGTCGGTCTCGAGGATGACCTCCTCGACGGCGATGCCCTTGGTCAGGACCTGGTGGATCGACAGCTCGAGGTCCTCGGGGTCGATCCCGAGCGAGAACGTCAGGCATGCCTGCGGGTCGAGGTCGACGAGGAGAACCTTCTGGCCGAGCTCGGCCAGCGCGGCGCCGATCGACGCCACGGACGTGGTCTTGGCGACGCCGCCCTTCTGGTTGGCGACCGCGAGCGTGGTGGTCATCGGAGCCATCATGCACGATGCGACCGGCCGGTAGGCCACACTGTGCGCCATGTCGACCGCTCTCGTCACCGGCGCCACCGCCGGCATCGGCCTCGCCTTCGCCCGTCAGCTCGCCGCCCGCGGCGACGACCTCGTCCTCGTCGCACGCGACGTCGAACGGCTCGAGCAGGTCGCCGACGAGCTGAGGACGACGTACGGCGTCAGCGCCGAGGTGCTGCCCGCCGACCTGGTCGACCGCGAGCAGCTCGCCGCCGTCGAGCATCGGCTCGCCGACCGGGACCGGCCCGTGGACCTGCTGGTCAACAACGCCGGGTTCGGGCTCAAGAAGCGGTTCCTGGACAACACCGCCGACGCCGAGACGGCGATGACCGACGTGCTGGTCATCGCTCCCCTGCGGCTCAGCCACGCGGCGCTCGCCGGGCAGGTCGAGCGCGGCCACGGAGGCATCATCACGGTCGGCAGCGTGGCGTCGTACCTGCCGCGCGGGACCTACAGCGCCGCGAAGGCGTGGGTCAACAGCTTCACCGAGTGGGCCCACCACGAGTACGCGCCGCGGGGCGTCAAGGTGATGGCTCTGCTGCCGGGCTTCACCAAGACCGAGTTCCACGAGCGCATGGACGTCAGCCGGGGGTCCGCACCGGAGTGGATGTGGCTGGACGCCGACGACCTGGTGCGCGAGGCGCTCGACGACTACGACAAGGGGAAGGTGTTCTCGATCCCCTCGCCCCAGTACAAGGTGCTCGCCGGTCTCGCCCGGGCCACGCCGACCCGGCTGCTCCAGCGCTTCCAGTCGCTCGGCCGCCGGTGACGCACCGACCGTCTGCCCCACCTACCGAGCCATGGTCCGACGACGGCCTCGACCACTCCCCGACCGGCGTCAGATCGCCGAGAGGGTCGGCCGCTTGGGCGCGATGTCGTCCCCCAGCGAGCGGCCGGTCAACCGCCGGCGGACCCAGGGCGCGGCGAACCGCCTGACCCAGTCCAGCTCGGCGAGGACGCGATCCCGGCCCGTCAGCGGCGTCGCGTCGGGCAGCAGCGGCGGCTCGAGGCGGTGCTCGATGCCGAGGGCGTCGAGCACGTGCATCGCCGCACGGTGGTGGCCCAGCGGCGAGAGGTGCACCCGGTCCGCGTCCCAGTAGCGGGGGTCACGCGCCTCACGGACCCGCCAGTTGTCGACGAGCACGACCCCGCGCGCGTCGACGACCTCCCGCAGGAGCTCGTTGAAGATCGCGATCCTGCCTCGGAGCGCTCGGAACGGACCCGCGGCTGCGGCGCCGTGGGTGAAGAGCACGACCTCCGCACCGGCCCCGACCGACGCGGCGACGGCGCCGTCGATCGCCTCGACGAGCGCATCGATGTCGATGCCGGCTCGGAGGAAGTCGTTACCGCCGGCCTGGATGCTGATGAGGTCCGGCGCCAGGGCCAGCGCAGGCGCGAGCTGTTCCTCGAGGATCTCCCCGACGCGTCGCCCCCGGATGGCGAGGTTCGCGTAGCCGAAGTCGTCGCACCGGGTCGCCAGCACCTCGGCGACCCGGTCGGCCCACCCCCGCAGCCCGTTCGGCCGCTCCGGATCCGGATCTCCCAGGCCTTCGGTCCAGGAGTCACCGATCGCCACGAACCGGCGGTACGTCGGACCCGTCGGTCGTCCCGTCATCTCGGCCAACGGGTCCGGCACCGCGCTCTCCGGGTGCTGGACCTCGGTCACGGGCGACTCCTCGGCGATGTGGGTTCGATGCGACTGCCTGACGAAATCCTAGGAGGCACCGCCAGTCGGGTGGTCGCCGGCCCGGCTCCCACCCCGGCGGACGGGGACAAGGACGGCCGAGGTCGGGCGGCCGGGGCTACCCCTGCTCGATGAACGCCCGGACGGCGTCGGCGACCATCTGCACCGCGATCGCGGACAGCAGCAGACCGGCGATCCGCGTCACGAGCAGGACGCCGCTCTCCCTGATCAGGCGCAGGATCGGCAGCGAGAAGCGCATCGCCAGCCACAGGACGACGTGCACGCCGATGATCCCGACCGCGATGGCGTCGACGTCGGTGAAGCCGTCGACGCTCTTGGTGAACACCATCGTCGCGACGATCGCGCCCGGCCCGGCGAGGAGCGGCGTGCCGAGCGGGACGAGGGCGACGTTGGTGTTGGACCCGGAGCCCGCGACCGGCTCGTCCTCCTTGCCGGTGAGCAGCTCGAGCGCCACCAGCAGGAGCAGCAGGCCGCCGGCGCACTGCAGCGCCGGCAGCGAGATCGACAGGTAGTTGAGGATCCCCTGCCCGAAGACGGCGAAGACGACGATGACGAAGAACGACACCAGCACGGCCTGCCAGGCGGCGCGCCTGGCGTGGGCGGCCGAGCGGCCCGACGTCAGCGACAGGAAGATCGGGACGGTGCCGACCGGGTCCATGATGACGAACAAGGTCACGAAGACCTCGACCATCAGCGTGAGGTTCAACGGATGACCTCGGGCGTCTCGCGGCTGCTGGCGGCGGAGGCGGCGGCGGCCGCCTCGAGCAGCCGGCCGTACTCCTCCGGGTCGGTGGTGTTGATCCCGAGGTCGTGCATCGTCTTGCCGGTGCCGTGGTAGTCGCTCGAGCCGGTGACGACCAGGCCGAGGTCGCCCGCGATCGCCCGCAGCCGCTGCCGCCGGTCCTCGGAGTGGTCCTGGTGGTCGACCTCGATGCCGGTCAGTCCGATCTCCTGCAGGCGGGCGAGCTCGACCTCGTCCGGCCGCTCGGTCCTGCTGCGGCCCCAGACGTGGGCGACGACCGAGACGCCGCCGGCGTCGGCCACCAGACGGATCGCCTGGTCGAGCGGCGGGGCGTACCTGCCGACGTACGCCGGCTGCCCGGCACTGAGCAGGGTGTCGAAGGCCGCATCGCGGTCCGGGACGACGCCGAGCCGGACGAGGGCGTCGGCGACGTGGGGCCGGCCCGACGCGGCGGCGTCCGTCGAGACGGCGAGGACGTCCTCGACGGTGATCTCGACGCCGAGCCCGCGGAGCCGCTCGACCATCATCGGCAGCCGCTGCTGCCGGCCGCCGAGGATTCGCTGGAGCTCCTCGGCGAGGGGCGGGTACGTCGCGTCGGGGAGGTAGCCCAGGAGGTGGACGCTCCGCCCCTGGTGGAGCGTGCTGATCTCCATCCCGCGGACGAGCTCGAGGCCGATCTCGCGGGCGGTCGCCGCGGCCTCGTCCCAGCCTTCGGCGGTGTCGTGGTCGGTGAGGGCGAGCACGTCGAGCCCGGCGGCCTGCGCCGCTCGCACCAGCTCCTCGGGCGAATCGGTGCCGTCGCTCACCCGCGAGTGGGTGTGGAGGTCGATGCGCACCCGCTGAGGATATGAGGTTCGCGCGGCGGTTCCATCATCGTCACCAGGACGGGGCCGGGCCCCCGAAGGGCACGTCGAGCAGGGCGGGCCCCAGCGTCGAGACGTCGCGCAGCAGCCAGCCGTCGCGGAGAAGGAGCAGCGCCGACGCCGGCCTGATCACGAGCCACAGCCAGCGGCCGCGGCCCTCGCCCGCGAGCACTGACCGGTCCCACTCCGACGCCGTGCCGTCCGGGTTGTCGCTGGTGGAGACCAGCCAGAGCGGCACGGGCTGCCCGTCGAGGCGCACCTTCGAGGCGGGCGGACCCTCGCTGAGCTCGTGCCCCGGATCGTCGTGGAGGGTCCCCGCGCAGCGCGAACCGAGCCCGGTCGTCGGCTCCTCGGCGACGACGATGAGGTCGACGGGGCCGTCCAGCTCGCTCGTGCCGGAGACGCAGGTGTAGGTGGCCTCCCCCGCGATCACCCCGAAGTCGGTCAACCGCCAGCCCGGGCTCAGCGGCCAGGGCAGGTAGGTCGGGACGCCGCCGGCCAGCTCGAGGTGGGCGGCGAACTCGTCATAGGACGACTCCCCCGGCCGCCACAACGGCGAGACCAGCCCGTGCTCGGGGCACGACCACTTGCTGTCGACCGGTGCGACAGGGGTCGGGCAGCGTGGGCAGCCGGGCGTCACCCGCCCACCGTGGCGGGCGCAGCGGGGAGCGTCAAGGGTCGGCGAACCAGGAGATGGGCTAGGAGTTCCAGTGCAGCACGACGGGCTGCTCGCGCTCGAAGCCGAGGACCGACAAGGTGGCGGTGTCCAGGCGCAGCATCCGACCGTCGGCGGCCGGCAGGCCCAGCCAGCGGGCGGCCAGCGCGCGCAGCGCGTGTCCATGGCCGAAGACGAGGACGTGCCCGTCCTGGGCACGGGCTCGGGCGATCACCCGGTCGAGCCGGGTGCCGACCTGCTCGCAGGTCTCACCGCCGGGCGTGACGCCGCTCCAGATCGTCCAGTCGGGGTCCTTCTCACGGATCGTGTCGGTGGTGACGCCCTCGTAGTCGCCGTAGTTCCACTCACCGAGGTCGTCGTCGACGACAGCATCGGGGAAACCGGCCAGCTCCGCCGTCCGCCGGGCCCGCTGCCGGGGCGAGGTCAGCACCAGGCCGAAGTCGGTGCCCGCCAGCCGCGGGGCCAGCGCGCGCGCCGTCTCCTCCCCCTCGGGCAGCAGAGGCAGGTCGGTGGTCCCGGTGTGCCGGCCCGAGAGGCTCCACTCGGTCGTGCCGTGCCTGACCAGCCAGAGATCGCGCATGACTGCGAACCTACCGAGCCCCGGTCGACTCCCGCACACGGAGCCGGGCCGGCACCTCGGTGGCCGCGGACGAGGTACGCCGGCCGGCGATCGCGTCGACCAGCGCACCGACCGCCGCCGCGCCGGTGCCGCGTGGGTCGAGGTCCACCGCGGTGATCGGCGGTCGGACGGTCTCGAGGGACGGCGCGTCGACGTACGACGCCAGGAGCAGGTCGCCCGGCACCCGCACCCCGAGGCCCTGCAGGTGGTGCAGGGCGACCAGCACCGCGCCGTCCGGGACGACCACGAGCGCGTCCGGGTCCTCCGACAACGCCTCGTCGACCCGTGCGGTGATCTCGGCCGGCTCCCAGGCCAGCCGGATGTCGACGACGCGTACGCCGGCGACCCCGGCGCACCCGTCCCGCACCTGCCGCCCGAAGGCGGTCTCCGCGCCGGGGGCGAGGACCGCGACGGACGCGGCCCCCGCGTCGTGCAGGTGGTCGAGCAGGCGGCGCGTGGCGGCGACGTGGTCGCCTCGGACCACCCCGGCCGGCTCGGCGCCGGGGGCGGGGTCGTCCTCGACCGTGACCATCGGGACGGGCAGCGCGCGCAGGACGTCGAGCACCGGGTCGTCGGAGGCCGGGTCGGAGACGATCAGGCCGTCGATGTGCAGGGACCTCAGCAGCTCCGTGTCGTGCCAGGCCGGGACGAGCGTGAGGGCCAGACCGTGGCCGAGGGCGGCCTCGGCGGCGCCCCGCGAGAGCTGCGCGTAGTACTCGAACCCCACGGTCTGGTCCGGCACGTAGAGGCCGACCGCGCCGGAGCGCCCGAGGCGCAGGCTGCGCGCCGTCGCGCTGGCGACGTAGCCGATGTCGGCGGCCACGTCGCGGACCCGCGCCCGGGTCGCCTCGGCGGTCCGGCCGCGTCCGGAGAGCGCTTCGGAGACCGTGGTCGTCGAGACCCCGGCGGCCCGAGCGACGTCCCGGATCGTTACGCGGCGGCGCGGCATGGGCACAACCTACCGAGGAGGGATTTTCTTCGTCAGACCCCTTGTCGAAACGTTTCGGCGAGTGGTTTCGTGTGCGACAGCCCACACGTGAGGAGACATCAGTGCCCGACGCGCACGCCGACCTCGTCGTCCGCGACACCCACGTCGTCACCTGGGACGCCGACACCCCGACCGCGGACGCGATCGCTGTCCGGGGCGATCGCATCGTCGCGCTCGGCACGGAGGCCGTCGCCGAGTTCACCGGCCCGAGCACCGAGGTGATCGAGGGCGCCGGCATGGTGCTGCCCGGCTTCCAGGACGCGCACGTGCACGCGCCGTTCGCCGGCAACACGATGCTGCAGGTCTGGCTCAACGACCTGTCCGGGAAGGACGCCTACCTCGCGCACATCGCCGACTACGCCGCGAGCCACCCCGACGCGGAGTGGATCGTCGGCGGCGGCTGGGCCATGGAGCACTTCCCCCGAGGCTGCCCCAGCAAGGAGGACCTCGACGCGATCGTCCCCGACCGTCCGGTCTTCCTGATGAACCGCGACGTGCACGGCGCGTGGGTCAACTCGCGTGCCCTGGAGATCGGCGGCATCGACCGGACCACCCCGGACCCGGTCGACGGGCGCATCGAGCGCGACCCGGCCACCGGCGAGCCGACCGGGACGCTGCACGAGGGCGTCGCCTACACCTTCCGCGACCGCTTCCTCCCGGTGCCCGGGCGACCGGAGTGGGAGGAGGCGATCCGCGTCGCCCAGGCCCACCTGCACTCGCTCGGGATCACCGGATGGCAGGACGCGTGGGTCACCCCGGACACCCAGGCGGCGTACGAGTCGCTCGCCCGCTCGGGCGAGCTGACCGCCCGCGTGGTGGGCGCACTGTGGTGGGACCGGCACCGCGGCCTCGAGCAGGTCGAGGAGCTGCTGGGGCGGCGTGCCGCCGGCCCGGTGGGCAGCTTCCACCCCACGACCGTGAAGATCATGGCCGACGGGGTGATGGAGAACTACACGGGCGCCCTCCTCGAGCCCTACTGCGACGGTTGTGGCGGTCACACGGACAACCGCGGCCTCAGCTACGTCGAGCGCGACCTGCTGGCCCAGGCGGTCACCGCGCTGTCCGGCGAGGGCTTCCAGGTTCACATGCACGCGATCGGCGACCGCGCCGCGCGCGACTGCCTCGACGCCGTCGCCGCCGCCCAGGCAGCCCACGGCAGGCTCGACCTCCGCCACCACATCGCCCACCTGCAGCTCGTGCACCCCGACGACCTGCCTCGCTTCGCCGAGCTGGGAGTGGTGGCCAACTGCCAGGCCTACTGGGCCCAGCACGACTCGCAGATGGACGACCTCACGCTGCCGTTCCTCGGCGAGGAGCGCTCGACGCTGCAGTTCCCGTTCGCCGACCTGGTCAGGCACGGGGCCCGGCTCGCGATGGGCAGCGACTGGGCGGTCAGCACCGCCGACCCGCTGCCCCAGATCGAGGTCGCGGTGACCCGCGTCGACCCGTCGATGCGGGGGTCCGACGCGTTCCTCCCGCACCAGGCGCTCGACCTGCGGACCGCCCTGCACGCCTTCACCGCCGGGTCGGCGTACGTCAACCACGACGACGACGGCGCGACGCTGCGGGTCGGCACGCGGGCCGACCTCGCCGTCCTCGACACCGACCTGCTCCCCGGGTCGGGCGCCCCGACCGTCCTCCCCACCGACGCGGTGGTCACCCACACGGTGGCCGCGGGCCGCGTCGTCCACCGCGCCTCCTGACCGACCCGACCGAGGAGTCCTGATGCCCGACCAGACCGGCCGCTTCCAGCGTGTGCTCGGCACACTCGAGCTCATCCTCTTCGGCCTGGCCTACATGGTCCCGCTCACGGTCTTCACGACCTACGGCGTGGTCACCGACCTGACCGACGGGCACCTGCCCGGCGCCTACGTGCTCACCCTGGCCGCGATGCTGTTCACCGCCTACAGCTACGGCCGCATGGTGGTCGCGCACCCGTACGCCGGCTCGGCCTACACCTACACGCAGAAGTCGTTCGGCGCGCACGTCGGGTTCCTCGCGGGCTGGAGCCTGCTGCTCGACTACGTCTTCCTGCCGATGATCAACTACCTCGTCATCGGCATCTTCCTGCACGCCCAGTGGACGTCCACGCCGGCCTGGATGTGGGTCCTGCTCTCGATCGCGATCGTCACGACCCTCAACGTGCTCGGCATCAAGCTGGTGACCCGGATCAACCTGGTGCTGGTCGGCGCGCAGGCGGTCTTCATCGTCGCCTACGTCGCGACGTCGATCCACTACCTGTCCGGGCACGACGTGCCGGCCCTGGGCGCGTCGTTCTTCGGCGATTCCGCCGACTTCTCGACGCTCGCGTCCGGGGCCGCGATCCTCTGCCTCTCCTTCCTGGGCTTCGACGCGATCTCCACGCTGTCGGAGGAGACCCGCGACCCGCGACGCACCATCCCGCGGGCGATCATGCTGGTGACGCTGTGCGGCGGACTCCTGTTCATCGCGCTGGCCTGGGTCGGCCACCTGGTCTTCCCGGACCCGTCCAAGTTCACCGACACCGACTCCGCGGCCAACGACGTGATGCACCTGGTCGGCGGCGGGTTCCTCGTCTCGTTCTTCACCGCCGCCTACGTCGCGGGCTGCTTCGCCTCGGCGATGGCGTCCCAGGCCAGCGTGTCGCGGATCCTCTTCGCGATGGGGCGCGACGGGGTGCTCCCCCGCCCGGTCTTCGGCCGCCTCAGCGCCCGCTTCCACACGCCGGTCGTCCCCGTCCTCATCGTCGGCGCCATCTCCCTGGTCGCGCTGTTCATCTCGCTCGACCTGGCCTCGTCGATGATCAGCTTCGGCGCCCTGGTGGCGTTCTCGATGGTCAACCTGTCGGTGGTCAAGCACTACCTCGTCGACGAGCACCAGCGCGGCCGGGCGGCCTTCGTCCGTTACGGCGTGGTGCCGGTGATCGGCTTCGCCCTCACGGCCTGGCTGTGGACCAGCCTCTCGTCGACGACCTTCAAGGTCGGTCTGAGCTGGTTCGCCGCCGGCGTCGTCTACCTGCTCGTGATCACCCACGGCTTCCGACATCGCCCGCCCGTCCTCGACCTCTCCGAGGACGAGATCGAGCCGACCACCGCGCCGGCGACCTGACCATGGGCACCGACCCGACGAGCGTCGCCGCCGTCCAGCTCGCCCCCGAGATGGGCGACGTGCCCGGCAACCGGCAGCGCGCGCTGGACGCCGTGGGCGCGGCAGCACACGCGGGCGCGCAGGTCGTCGTGCTCCCCGAGCTCGCGACCACGGGCTACTGCTTCCGCAACGCCGACGAGGCGCGGGCGCTCGCCGAGCCGTTGGACGGACCGACGATCGCCGCCCTGCACGAGTCGGCGGCCGAGCACGACGTCGTCGTCGCGGCGGGCCTGGCCGTGCTCGAGGCGGACGGGACGCTGCGCAACAGCGCCGTCCTGGTCGACGCCGACGGGCTGCGGACGACGTATCACAAGGTCCACCTGTGGGCCCGCGAGCCGGAGTTCTTCACCCCGGGCGACGCTCCTCCGACGGTCGTCGACACTCGCCACGGCCGGCTCGGCCTCCTCGTCTGCTACGACCTCGAGTTCCCGGAGTGGGTACGCCGGCTCGCACTCGACGGGGCCGAGCTGGTCTGCGCCCCGGTGAACTGGCCCGATCCCGGCCGGCCCGCAGGTGAGCGGCCGCTCGAGGTGGTGACCGCCCAGGTCGCCGCCGCCACCAACCGCGTCTTCCTCGCGGTCGCCGACAGGGTCGGCGAGGAGCGCGGCACGTCCTGGGTGGGCGGCTCGGTCATCGCCGGGCCCGAGGGCTACCCGCTGGCGCTCAGCCCGCTCGACGGACGGACCGCGGTGCTCCTCGCCGACTGCGACCTCGCCGAGGCGCGCGACAAGGCCGTCGGCCCGCTCAACGACCGCTTCGTCGACCGCCGGCCGCACCTCTACGGCTTCCCCGGAGAGTGACCCGACCGTTTCCCGCCCGAGGCGTCGAACCTCTGGCAGTCTTCGGCGCATGACTTCGGTTCTGGGGCGCCACCGGGCCGCCGTCGCGCTCGCGTTCGCGACCCAGGGCATGGTGTTCGTCAGCCTGACCACGCGGCTGCCCAGGTTCCGCGACCGCTGGGACCTCGGCGAGGTCGGCCTCTCGCTCCTGCTGCTGATGATCGTGCTGCTCGCCGGCGTCGGGTCGGTGGTCGCCGAGCAGCTCGCGCGGCGCGCGTCGAGCGGCACGCTGCTGCGGATCGGCCTGGTCGGGATCACCCTGTCGGTGCCGGTCGCCGCGACCGCGCCGGCCTTCGGCTTCTTCGTCGGCGGGCTGGCGCTCTACGGCGTCGCGCTCGGCGTCGTCGACGCGACCACGAACATGCAGGGCGTGGCGGTCGAGCACCGCTACGGACGGCCCATCCTCCCGTCGTTCCACGGCGCGTGGACGACCGGCGGGGTGGTCGGCGCCGGCCTCGCTCTCGCCGCCGGCGACACCCCGCTCGGCCTCACCGCGCTGGTCGCGATCGTGCCGGCTGCGGCCGCCCTGGCGCCGTACCTCCCCCGCGACCACACGGTGGTCGAGGCCGAGGCGGGCGAGGTGCCGTGGCGGCCGATCCTGCTCGTCGGCCTCGGGATGGTGCTCTTCTACATGGTCGACACCGCCGCCCAGACCTGGGGGCCGACCTACCTCGACGACGTCTTCGACACCCCGCACCGGCTGGTCGCGCTCGCGACCTTCCCCTACCTGATCGCCAGCCTGGTGACCCGGGTCGCCGGCGACGGGATCGTCGCACGGCACGGCGCGGTGCCGGTGCTGCGCATCGGAGCCCTGGTCGGCTGCGCCGCGCTCGCCGTCGTCGTCTTCGCCCCGACCTGGCCGATCGCGGTCGCCGGCTTCACCATCCTCGGCGCCGGGGTCGCGGTGATCGCGCCGCTGAGCTTCTCGGCAGCCGCACGGATCGCCGGCGGGGAGACGGCGCGGGTGGACGCGGTCATCGCCCGCTTCAACCAGTTCAACTACGCCGGCGCGCTGCTGGGATCGGTCCTCACCGGCCTCGTCGGCTCCGGCAACCTCCGGATCGGCTTCGCCGTCCCGATGGTGCTCCTGCTCGCGATGCTGCCGCTGGCCCGCGCCTTCGCACCGGCCGCCCTGGTCGGCGACCGGGGTCAGACGGGGATCAGCGCCCAGTAGTCCAGGTCGAGCAGCACGCCGTCGGCGTACCTGCCCGCTTGTCCTAGGCCCGTCGAAGGGTCCTCGTCGCGCAGCGTCATCGACTCGTCGCGGCCCTTGGTCGCGACCAGGCGCAGGCGGATCGCTCCGACGCCGGGCGCATCGGTCGCGGCGCGGTCGAGCACCTCCGACCACGCGTAGACGGTGTCGCCGGCGAACGCCGGGGCGACGTGGGAGCCGGCGTTGACCGCGGCGATGAGCTGCGCGTTGGCGAGCCCGTTGAAGGACAGCGCCCGCGCGAGGGAGATGACGTGACCGCCGTAGACGAGGCGGTGGCCGTCGGGCCGCGCCTCGGTGTTGAAGTGCACCTTGGCGGTGTTCTGCCACAGCCGGGTCGCCATCATGTGCTCGGCGTCGGTGAGGGTGACACCGTCGACGTGGTCGATCCGCTCGCCCACCTCGTAGTCGCCGAGGCGGTGCGGCTCCCCCGCCGCGCCGAAGTCGTACGTCGAGAAGTCGAGTCCGTCGGGGACCACCAGGTCGGACGCCGCGACCGCGGGCGCGAGGTCGGGAACGACCGGGTCCGGAGCAGGGGCCTCCGCGTCGCGCTTGTGCACCATCACCCAGCGGGCCCAGTCGATGGCGACCTCGCCGGTCTGGTTGCGCGCGGTCGAGCGGACGTAGACGACGCCCGTCCTGCCGTTGGAGTTCTGCTTGAGGCCGATCACCTCGGACACGGTCGAGAGCGTGTCCCCGGGGTGGACGGGACGATGGAAGCGGCACTCGGCGTAGCCGAGGTTGGCGACCGCGTTGAGGGACACGTCGGGCACGGTCTTGCCGAACGCGATGTGGAAGCCGACGAGCTCCTCGACCGGGTGGCGGTCGAGGCCGACCGAGGCGGCGAACGCGGCCGAGGACGGCACGGCGAACCGGGTCGGGTAGATCGCGCCGTAGAGCGCGCGGTCACCCTCGGTGACCGTGCGCGGCGTCGCGTGCTCGATGACCTGGCCGACGGCGAAGTCCTCGAAGAAGTTGCCCGGGTTCGTCTTGCTCATCTCGTCCTTCCGTAGATACCGACGAGTAACTTAGCGGTCCAGCCGCGATCAGACCAGACCGAGGAACCGCTCGGGCAGCTGCAGCAGCGGTCCCTGCCGCATCGCCTCGAACTCCCGCACACCGCCCGCCTCCCACGCGCCGCCGCGGGTGCGCACGAGCGTGGCCGGGTCGAGCGACGTCGGGTCGAAGACCGGCGGCTCGTCGGGTCCGGCGACGACCTCGGCGAGGGCCTGCACCTGGTCGGCGCCGGTCATCGCCCAGGCGCTGCGCTGGGTCAGGCCGGCCGCCTCCCGGACCGCGAAACGCTGGTCCCCCACGCTGCGCAGGTGCTCGGCGTCGGCGTACTTCAGATGCACCAGGAGCAGCGCCGGGTCCGGCTCGTACGGCGCCTCGATGCCGTGCGACGCGAAGCGCCACTTGGCGTCGACCCGCTTCAGCGACGGCTTGCACAGCCGCTGGATGAACATGCCGGAACGGCGCTGCCCGAGGACCGGGAGGTCGGGCCGGAGTGCCGGCTCGCGGTCGGCCCGGTGCACGACGTTGAAGCCGAGGCCGCCCGTCACCTGCCGGTCGGGGTTGGCCGCGACGTAGTCGCGCAGCCCGCCGTAGCGCTCGGGGTCGGCGACGAGGAACTCGTCGCAGTCGGTGAAGACGACGGCGTCGTGGTCACGCAGCAGGTCGCGCGCCACCCGGGTGAGCAGGCGCATCCGCGCCCGCTCGAACGTCGGGCCGTCCAGCTCCGGGTTGCGGATGACCCGGCACGGGAGGTCGTCGGTGGACCCGTCGGAGCTCCCGTGGTCGATGACCACGAGGTGGTCGACGCCCAGCTGCGCCCCGTAGTAGCCCACCCAGCGCGGGAGCATCGCCGCCTCGTCGCGGACCATCGTGAGCGCGGCGACCTTCGGCTTCCGACCCCGCCAGCGACCCAGCAGGCTCACTTCTCGCTGCCCTGCTGCTCGTTGCGCAGGTTCCGGCGCAGCAGCTCCTCGATCGCGTGGACCGCCGCGTCGAGCTGCTCCTCGAGCGCGACCTTGTCCGGCCGGCCACCCTTCGCCGCCACCGGCTCGAGGTCGGCGAGGTCGCCGACCACCCGGACGCCGGTGGCCTCGAGGCCACGCCGCTGCTGGTCGGCCAGCCGGCGTACCCAGCGGGTGACCGGGAAGCCGATCGGCTGCTCGGCCGAGCGGTGTCCGGCGAGGATCGTCTTGGCCAGACCGAACTTCACGTGGCGGGAGTAGTCGGGCCAGGCGAGGTCACCCATCGCGGGGTTGAGCCGGCCGAGCACCGCGGCCGAGGCGGCGCCGAGGGACTCGTTGCCACTGGTCGGCGGCGGCGCGGCGTCGACAGGGACGCCGCTCGCCTCGCAGAACCGGCGCCAGAGCAGCTCCGGGTCACGGGCGGTCCGCGGCAGCGTCACGACCGTCGTCGCGTCCCGGCCGACCACCCCGGCCCACGTGGTGACGACGGCGACCGCGTCCTGCTCGCGCCAGAACGCCTCACCCGGCCCGGTCCGCTCGCGTACGCCGGCGACGTACTCGCGCCACGACCAGGACCGGCCGTTCTTGAGGGTCTCCTGCCACATCGACGGGATCGTCCGGCCGAGGTCGCGAACCGTCACGACCGCCTCGACACGCGCCGGGCGCAGGGTCTCGACCACGTGGCGGATCCCCTCGGGCGGGGCGGCGGCGAGGAACTCCATCGAGATGACGGCGGTGCCGGGGTGGGCCGCGATCTCCTCGACCATCCGGTCCCACGTGCCGTCGAACTGGCCGTGCGCACGCTGCTGGCGCCCGAGGGCGTCGCTGACCGCGTTGACCTGGTCGCGCCAGACCCGGCCCGGGAAGAGCACGCCCGCCTCGGCGAGCGCGTCGGGCGCGGAGGCCAGGCGCGACTGGAGATAGCTGGTGCCGGACTTCATCAGCCCGACGTGCAGGACGACGCGCTCAGCCACGGGCATCCCCGGAGGCCGCCCCGCGCGGCTTGCCGAAGGGGATCGGCCCGTGTCCGACCGTGAGCACCTCGCGGAGCCGGCCGAGCAGCGCCTCGTCACAGCCGCCGGTGACGAACCTCGCGAGCCCTGTGAGCACGGCGTCGGACTCGGCGCGGTCGTCGCTGGTGAGCGACTCGTAGCGCGTCACGAACGTGCGGTCCGGCCGCGTCTCCAACAGGTAGTCCTGGATCTCCCTGACCCGCGCGATCGCCATCTCGGCCTCGCCGGGCTCGGCGTGCTGCCAGAACCCGGACCGGCTCGCGGCCTCCGGGTCACGCGTGTTGAGGATGTAGCGGGCGCCCGGGAAGGCCTCCTCGAACCAGTCGAAGAAGTCGGTGGTCTCCTCCGGCGTGATCCGGTGCCAGAGCACCTCCTTGAACCCGATCCGGCGGACCGCGCCGGGCGACTGCGTCCCGAGCAGCACATCGTCGGCGATCTGGCGGGTGGCCTTCACGAACGGCTCGCGACGCAGCCACCTGACGCCGTAGAACGCGCTGGTGACGTGCTTGGAGCGGTGCTTGGTGTGCTCGGCGCTGTAGGCCTCGGCCGCGGCGCTCGCCCGGTAGAGGTCGTGGACGAAGAGACCGTTCTCACCGCGCACCAGGGTGCCCGGCATGGCGTTGAGCAGGCCCTGGACGAGCGTGGACCCCGAGCGCCCGAACGTGACGACGAACAGGTAGTCCGGATCGAAGCGTCGTCGTCGAGGCAGGGCGAGGCGCATGCGGCGGATTCTCGCATACGCCCCGGTCACGACTTGAGGGCGTAATCCTTGAGCAGGCTGCGTCCGATGATCATCTTCTGGATGTCGCTGGTGCCCTCGCCGATGAGCATGAACTTCACCTCGCGCATGAGCCGCTCGATCTCGTACTCCTTGGAGTAGCCGTAGCCGCCGTGGATCCGGAAGGAGTCCTCGACGACCTCGTTGGCGTACTCCGAGGCGACCATCTTCGCCATGCCGGCCTCGACGTCCATCCGCTGGCCGGAGTCCTTCAGCCGGGCCGCCCGGACCATCATGCTGTGTGCGGTCTCGACCTTCGTCGCCATCTCGGCGATCCGGAACAGGATGGCCTGGTGCTGGGCGATCGGCTTGCCGAACGTGCTGCGCTGCTGGGCGTAGGCGACGCCGAGCTCGAAGCCGCGGATCGCCAGCCCGCAGGCCCGCGCGGCGACGTTGACGCGGCCGACCTCGACACCGTCCATCATCTGGAAGAAGCCCTTGCCGGGCTCGCCGCCGAGGATCTGGTCGGCCGAGATCCGGTGGCCCTCGAAGACCATCTCGGTCGTGTCGATGCCCTTGTAGCCCATCTTGTCGATCTTGCCGGGCACCGTGATGCCCTGCCCGATCTCCCCGAAGCCGGGCTCCTTCTCGACCAGGAACGTCGTCATGTTCTTGTAGACCGAGTCGGCACCCTCGTCGGTCTTGGTGAGCACGGCGACCAGGGTCGACGAGCCGCCGTTGGTCAGCCACATCTTCTGGCCGGTGATCGAGTAGGAGCCGTCGTCCTGCCGGGTGGCCTTGGTCGAGATCGCCGACACGTCCGAGCCCAGGGACGGCTCCGACATCGAGAAGGCGCCCCGCACCTCGCCGGTCGCCATCTTCGGCAGGTACTTCTGCTTCTGCTCCTCGGTGCCGTGCTTCATCAGCATGTAGGCCACGATGAAGTGGGTGTTGATGACCCCGCTGACCGACATCCAGCCACGCGCGATCTCCTCGACGACCAGCGCGTAGGTGAGCAGCGACTCGCCCAGGCCGCCGTACTCCTCGGGGATGGTCAGGCCGAAGACGCCGAGCTCCTTGAGCCCGTCGACGATCTCCTGCGGATAGGTGTCGGAGTGCTCGAGCTCCTGCGCCACCGGGATGATCTTGTCCTCGACGAAGTCACGGACGACCTGCAGGATCTCCTGCTGCTCGTCGGTGAGACCTTCGGTCTGAGCAAGGCGTCCCATGATGCTCTCCTCGAGTTCTTTCGGCGCTGCGTTCGTCGGTGTTCGTCGGTCGGACCCGGCTGAGGCTACCGGCCGGTAGCCTGACCCGGCGTGTGTCATCGTTCACACCGCGGGTGCGCGGTGCTCGTGCCGGCCGCAGTACCCGTTCGCGGGATTCAGGCGCCGCACCGGCGGCTCGATTAGGATCACACGTCCGCTCGCGGTGTGTCGGGCGTGGACCGAGGGAGGTCAGTGGTGGGTCGGCGAGGAGGCGTACGCCGGGCTCCGCGCCCTCCCCGCCGCCGTCCCCGCGTCGTCGGCCTGGTCGTGGTCCTGCTCGTCGTCGCCACCGTCGTCGGCGTGGTCGTCGGGACCCAGAGCGGCGCGCTCTCCCTCTTCGGCGCCGACGAGGGAGAGCGCACCCAGGCGGAGCCGGCAGCGCGGCGCGCCCCGATCACCGGAGTGCCCGACCTACCGCAGCCGGTCGTGCCGGCGGTGCGATTCAACCAGCGCATCCTGACGTTGCCCGAGATGAAGAAGAAGTTCGGCAAGCAGGACCTCCACCTCGTCGACGCGGACCCGACCCGGCCGACGACGTTCACGATCTCCTCGTTCAACGTCCTCGGCTCGACCCACACGAGCAAGAAGGGTGCCGCCGCCGGCCCGGCGCGTGCGGCCCGGGCCGGGGCACTGGTGCGCCGCAAGGGGGTGAGCGTCGTCGGCCTGCAGGAGTTCCAGTCCAACCAGGTCGGCCCGTTCGTCTCCAACGCCGGCGGCTTCGAGGTCTACCCCGGCACCAGCCAGGGCAGCCTCAACGGCGAGAACTCGATCGCGTGGGACCCGGACGTGTGGGACCTCGTCGAGTCGCACACGGTCGGCATCCCCTACTTCTTCGGCAAGCCGCGGCAGATGCCCTACGTGCTCCTGCGCAACGTCGACACCAACCGGCTGGCGTGGTTCACCAACTACCACAACCCTGCCGACGTCTTCGGGTGCAAGTGCGGCGGGCACCGCGTCGCGGCCACCAACCGCGAGATCGCCCTGGCCAAGGAGCTCACCGCCGGCGGTACGCCGATGTTCACCACCGGCGACATGAACGACCGTGACAGCTACGCCTGCCGCTACGCCACCGCGGGGCTGCACTCCGCCGACGGGGTGACCCGTGCCGGCGGGGCCTGCCACCTGCCCGGCGACGAGTGGATCGACTGGATCTGGGGCTCGTCCCAGGTGACGTTCGCCGACTACGACCGCGACTACTCGACCCGCAACGGGCCGCGGATCTCGGACCACCCCGTCATCACGGCGACCGCGACGATCGCGCCCGCGGCCGAGGACTGCAAGAGCTACACCCGGCACGGGACCAAGTACTGGTTCTGCCCTGACCCAACGGCCTAGGCCTAGGCCTAGGGCAGCATCGCGGTCACCGAGTTGACCGGGTGGTCGCTCGACGCGTCGACGAGCGCGCTGTCGTCGCTCAGGTAGCCGGAGAAGCCCACACCCCGGGTCGCCAGGATCCAGTCGATCGGCGTCGGCCTGGGCGGCCGGCAGCCGGCGCTCCCGTTGCTGCCGCCCGCGGCGAAGGCGAGCGGGAGCGCTGCCGACATCTCGCAGTAGAACTGCCCCTTGGAGTTCATGTCGCCGACGAGGAAGACAGGCGTGCCGTCGGCGCCGAGCGTCTTGATCGCGGCGATCTCGTGAGCGACGGCCGCCTTGCGCCAGCGGTCGTTGTTGCCGCCGCAGACGGCGCAGCCGGTGGCCGGGTTGTGCACGTTGATGACCCAGAACGTGTCGTCGGTCGCCCGCACCCGCAGCTTCACGACGGGCGTGTGGATCGTCTGACCGTGGAAGTAGGGGTAGGTCAGCGTGCTGGTCTGCACCAGCTCCATCGTCTCCTGCCGCCACGCGATGGTCTGGCGTCCGTCGGCCGCATGGCTGCCCGGCTCGGGGAACATCCCCCATGCGGAGCCCATCTGACTCGCGAAGGCCGACGCCTGCGGGGGTTCGAACTCCTGGAAGCCGATCACGTCGACGACCGCATGGGTGAGCGCCCGGACGGCGTACCCCATCCGCTTCTGGTAGGGCGTGTGGATGAACGAGTCGCCGCCCTTGCGGGTGTGCGAGGCGCCGAGCACGTTGAACGTCGCGATCCGGAAGATCGACGGCGTCGCCGCGACCGACTGGGCCGACTGCGCCAGCTGCGAGGCCTGCGCGCCCGGCTGCGGTACGGCTCCCGTCGTCGGTGCCGCGGACGTCGACGGAGCGGGAGCAGGCGGGCTCGGCGTGACGGTCGGCGTCGGGCTCGGTCCGAGCGAGGAGTGCGTGACCGGACCGTCGGAGCGCTGAGCGGAGGGCGTGGCCCTGTCGTCGCTCGGCTTCCTCACGACCTGGAGCACGACCAGGCCCGCGATCACGGCCGCGATGGCGACCAGGACGAGAACGTCGAGGACCACGGGGCGGGACGGGCGGGGCACTGGCTCATTGTCACCGATGACCGGTGACCGGCCGGCCCCATACCCCAAATCCCACCAGTCACATTAGTATCAATGCGCTGCTGCCGACTTCCCCGGAGGCCCAGATGACCCGACGAGCCCGCTCGTTCCGCGTCCGAGGCGCCCTCACGGGCACGCTCACCGTCGGTGCCGTCGCCGCCGCGACGCTCGTCGTGGCGCACGGACCGGCCACCACCGCCGCCCTCGAGCCGAGTGCCAACGTCTCGCTCGCGGCGCAGCCACCGGGACCCACGCGCTTCCGGGTGAGCACGTTCAACGTGCTCGGCGCCGGCCACACCGGGCCCGGCGGCGACCGCAAGGGCTATGCGGACGGCACCACGCGGCAGAAGATGGCCGACCAGCTGATCCGCGCCAACGGCCTCGAGATCATCGGCTTCCAGGAGATGCAGTATCCGCAGATCGCCCAGTTCAAGGCCGAGATGGGCGCCACCTACGACATCTTCCCGGGCCGCACCGACGGCAGCTACAGCGTGAACGTCGACGGCAACAGCATCGCCTGGCGCAAGGACCGCTGGACGGCCCTGTCGGAGACCTACTACGACGCCCCCTACTTCCGCGGCAAGAACGTGCCGAAGCCGATCGTGCTGCTGCAGAACCGGATCACCGGACAGCAGGTCTACGTCACCAACACCCACAACCCGGCCGACACCCAGGGCGACGCGCAGCGCTACCGCGACCAGTCGGTCGACATCCAGGCGCGGACGTTCAACGCGCTGCGGGCCCAGCACCCCAGCATTCCGATCGTGTTCACCGGCGACATGAACGACCGGCGGAGCTTCTACTGCCGCTTCACCGGCAAGTCGACCCTGCGCGCAGCGAACGGCGGCACTCGCACCGCCAGCGCGTGCACGCTGCCGCCGTCCCCGCAGATCGACTGGATCCTCGGCACGTCCGACGTCGTGTGGAGCGGCTACCAGCAGCTTCGGACGCCGTACGTCAAGCAGGCCACCGACCACCCGCTGGTGTTCGCCGACGCGAGCATCCAGCCGCTCGCAGCTCAGCGGTCGGGGATCAAGCACGTCGTCGTGCTCGACATCGAGGGCCTGCCGGCGGCGGCGCTCACCGGCCGCTACGCCCGCCACGCCCCGCAGATCCGCCGCATGATGGCCGCCGGCGCGGCCACCCTCAACGCCCGCACCGACGCCGAGACGTCGGCGAGCCTGCCCAACCTGGTCTCGCTGCTCTCGGGCCGTCCCGCCGCGAAGCCCTACGGCGGCCACGGGGTCACCTGGCGGAAGGACCAGCCCCACCGGAAGGGGCGCGCGACCGTCCGCGCGGCCACCGGCCACTACGTGCCCACCCTCTTCGACTCGGTCCACGACTGGGGCGGCTCGACCAGCTTCACCTCGTCCGACGCCTCCGCGGCCCTGGTCAGGCGCTCCTACGACGCCGCCCACGGCGCCAAGGACCGGCAGGGGGTGGCCTTCGGCAAGGCCAAGCTCAGCGTCGCCAGCGTGCGTTCGAGCGACACATCGGCCGCCAAGGTGCTCAATGCCCAGCTCAAGCGGCACGCACGGACCGTGTCGGTCGTCCAGTTCGAGGGGCTGCGGACCACGGGGCAGAAGAGCGGCTTCCTCAGCCGGTCCTACCTGAAGGAGCTCACGAGGCTCGACAAGAGGATCGGCGGCATCTTGACCGCGATCCACCGCAACCCGAGGCTCGCCCGCTCGACGCTGGTCGTGCTCACCGCCGACTCCGGCGGCCACCGTCGGGCGGCCCAGGGGACGGCGCTGACCAACTACCAGGTGCCGTTCGTCGTCTGGGGCCACGGCGTGCCGGCCGCGACCGACCTCTACCACCTCAACCCGGCCTACCGCTCGCCCGCCTCGTCGCGGGTCGGCTACACCGGCGCACAGCCGATCCGGACGGCCGACGTGGCGAACCTGGTCACCGGCGTGCTCGGCTACCCGGTCGTCGCCGGCAGCCGGACGCGGACGACGCAGGACTTCAACGTCTTCGTCACGCCCTGACACCCGACCGCTAGCGTTCACCTGTGAGCACCACCCCGTCCCGCGTCTTCCTGGCCCGCCTCGTCGGCCTGCCGATCTTCGACCCCCAAGGCGACCAGGTCGGCAAGGTGCGCGACGTCGTGGTGACGCTGCGGATCGAGGGCAGCCAGCCACGCGTGCTCGGCCTGGTCGCCGAGGTCTTCGGACGGCGCCGGGTGTTCCTGCCGATGACGCGGGTGACCAACGTCGACGCCGGCCAGGTCTACACGACAGGCCTGCTCAACATGCGCCGCTTCGAGCAGCGCTCGACCGAGACGCTGGTGATCGGGCAGATGCTCGACCGGCAGGTCACGATCGTCAGCAGCGGCGTGACCGGCACGGTCTACGACGTCGCGATGGAGCAGGCCCGCAACCGCGACTGGGTGCTCTCCCGGGTCGCGGTTGAGGAGCAGGCCTCGAAGGGACGCGCCGCCCTGCGCCGGCGCGGGCAGACCCACGTCGTCGAGTGGAGCGACGTCATCGGGCTGACCCGCCGCTCCCCCACCCAGCCGGCGACCCACCTGCTGCACGCCATCAACGAGATGCGGCCGGCGGACGCGGCCCACATGATCCACGACCTACCCGCCGAGCGGCGTCACCAGGTGGTCGCGGGACTCGACGACGAGCGCCTCGCTGAGGTCCTCGAGGAGCTGCCCGAGGACGACCAGGTCGAGATCGTCGCGCTCCTCGGCTCCGAGCGCGCCGCCGACGTCCTCGAGGAGATGTCCCCTGAGGACGCCGCCGACCTGATCGCCGACCTCCCGCCGGAGACGGCCGCCACCCTGCTCGAGCTGATGGAGCCCGAGGAGGCCGAGGACGTCCGGCGGCTGATGTCCTACGAGGAGAACACCGCGGGCGCGATGATGACGCCCGAACCGGTCATCCTCGGCCCTGACGCCACGATCGCCGACGCGCTCGCCCACGTGCGCAACCCGGAGCTGACGCCGGCGCTGGCCGCGCTCGTCTACGTCTGCCGGCCGCCGTTGGAGACCCCGACCGGCAAGTTCCTGGGCGTGGCCCACATCCAACGGCTGCTGCGCGAACCACCGTCCACGCTGGTGGCCGGCGCCCTCGACAGCGAGCTCGAGTCGCTCCGGCCCGATAACACCCTCGACGAGGTCGCGGCGCACCTGGCGACCTACAACCTCGTCGCGGCGCCGGTCATCGACGAGGCGGGCCACCTGGTCGGCGCCGTGACCGTCGACGACCTGCTCGACCACATGCTCCCCGAGAACTGGCGCGACCGGGCGGTGCGGCATGCCTGAGAACCGCTCCGAGCCCCGCGCCCGGCTCGACACCCCGCGCGAGGTCCGCCGCCAGCTCGTCCGCCGGCCCAGCCTCAGCCCGGACGCGTTCGGTCGTTTCGCGGAGAAGTTCGCGCGCTACATGGGCACCGCGCGGTTCCTCCTCTGGATGACCGCCTTCGTCATCGTCTGGATCCTCTGGAACATCAGCCCCGAGCGGTTCGACACCTACCCGTTCATCTTCCTCACGCTGATGCTCAGCCTGCAGGCGTCGTACGCCGCTCCGCTGATCCTGCTCGCGCAGAACCGCCAGGAGGACCGTGACCGCGTGATCGCCGAGCAGGACCGCCGGGTGAACGCGCAGGCGCAGGCAGACATGGAGTTCCTCGCCCGCGAGGTCGCCTCTCTGCGCATGGCGCTGGGCGAGGTCGCCACTCGCGACTACCTGCGCTCGGAGCTGCGGGCCCTCCTGCAGGAGCTGGACGAGCGACGTGACGGAACAGACGAAATCGGTGAGGAGACTGACTCGGAGCTGGATCGCCCCACCACGTAGGCTTGGGGCTCGTGAGCAGCACCCTTCTCGACCGCGTCAGCGCTGCGCTGGCGACCGTCAACGATCCTGAGATCAAGCGCCCGATCACCGAGCTCGGCATGGTCGACTCCGTGTCCGTGGACGACTCCGGGGTCGTCCACGCGAAGGTGCTGCTCACCGTCGCCGGCTGTCCACTCAAGGACACCATCAACCGCGACGTCACGGCCGCCCTCGACAAGGTCGACGGCGTGACGGCGGTCGACCTCGAGCTGGGCGTGATGACGGCCGAGCAGCGCGCCGAGATGCGCAACTCCCTCTCCGGCGGCGCGGTGCAGCGCGAGATCCCCTTCGCCAAGCCCGGCTCGCTCACCAAGGTCTTCGCGATCGCGTCCGGCAAGGGCGGCGTCGGCAAGTCGTCCGTCACGGTCAACCTCGCCGTCGCGATGGCGCGTCAGGGTCTCAAGGTCGGCCTCGTCGATGCCGACATCTACGGCCACTCGGTGCCCGCCATGCTCGGTGTGGCCGACGCCCGGCCGACCCAGGTCGACGACCTCATCATGCCCGTCCCGACGCCCTCCGGCGTCTCGGTGATCTCCATCGGCATGCTCAAGCCGCGGCGCGACCAGGTCGTCGCCTGGCGCGGTCCGATGCTCGACCGGGCGCTCGTGCAGATGCTCGCCGACGTCTACTGGGGCGACCTCGACGTGCTGCTCCTCGACCTGCCCCCGGGCACCGGCGACATCGCGATCTCGCTCGGCCAGCACCTGCCGAACGCCGAGATCCTCGTCGTCACGACCCCGCAGGAGGCGGCCGCGGAGGTCGCCGAGCGCGCCGGCACGATGGCCGAGATGATGCACCAGCGGGTCGTGGGCGTCGTCGAGAACATGTCCTTCCTGGTCTGCCCGCACTGCGGCCCCGAGCACAAGATCGACGTCTTCGGCTCCGGCGGCGGCGCCCGCGTTGCCGACACCCTGTCGAAGCGGTTCGGCACCCAGGTGCCCCTGCTCGGCCAGATCCCGCTCGAGCCGTCGCTGCGCGAGGGCGGCGACGTCGGCAAGCCCGTCGTCGAGGCCGACCCGACCGCCGCTGCGGCCGCCGAGCTCCTCCAGGTCGCGGAACGACTCGCCGGTCGCTCACGAGGTTTGGCAGGAATGCAGCTCGGCCTCACCCCGACGAGTAAGTTCTAGTACGTGTTCGGTATCGGGCTGCCTGAGCTGGCAGTCATCGTCATCGTGGCGATCTTCGTGTTCGGGCCGGAGCGGCTGCCCGACTTCGCACGACAGGCGGGTCGGTTCATCCGCCGCGCCAAGCAGTTCGCCGACGGCGCCCGCGACCAGCTGCGCGACGAGCTCGGACCCGAGTACTCCGACCTCGAGCTGCGCGACCTCGACCCGCGCGTGTTCATCCGCAAGCAGATCGACGCCGTGCTCGCCGAGGCCGACCTCGACGAGATCGCCGCCGCGCAGGCGGCGGTCCGACAGCGGCCGCTGCGCGACGGCGAGCGGCCGCCGTACGACGCCGACGCGACGTAACCGGTCAGGTAGCCGGTCAGGTAGCCGGTTCGGGGTCGGCCGCGAGCGGTACGGCTAGTCGCGGCTCTGCACGGCCGCGAGGGTGCCGAACGGCACCAGCACCAGCTGGGCCGGCTCCCCCACCGCCACCTCGACGAAGTCTCCTCCGACCCGACGGGCCACGCCCTCGTGCCGGCTGCCGTCCGTGCCGTGGAAGACGCATCGCTCCCCCGCGTCGGCGAGGCGCCGCAGCGCTGAGCCGACACCGAGCGCGGCGACGGCTGGCCAGGCGACCGCCGGAAGCGCCCGCTCGCTCGCCCCGCGGACGGCCGTCACCGCCGCGTCCCTGACGACCCAGTCCTGACCGGCGCCGCGGAGGACGAGCCACCCGGTGGCGACCCGCTCGAGGACGCCGGAGACAGCGCCGACGCCCGTTACCTCGAGCGTCAGCTCCCGGTCGAGCGAGGCCATCAGACGGCCGGCCAGCGTCACCTGCTGGTACTCGGCCCGGCGTCGGTCGGCGAGCTCGGCCTCACGCTCGAGGGCGAAGGACGCCGACGCCTGCCCCTCGAGGTCGTCGAAGAGCTGGAAGAGCTCCTCCTCCCAGGTCACCCGCTCAGGGTGCCACGACCCGTCATGACGTGGAACAGGTGCCAGCGGCCGATCGTCACGTCGGCCCGGTAGCGCGTGTTGAGCACCTGCTGCGCGCGGGCCGGGTCGACGCCCCAGGTCTCGAGGGTGTCTCCGGCCACGACCACCCAGTCCGGCCGGTCGCGGCTCTCGAGCACGCGGGTCAGCTCCGTGAGCTCCGGGTCCCGGACCCGCACGGGCAGGCTCCAGAGGTAGCGGTAGGGGCTCTCCAGGCCTGCCCGCTGCAGGATCGACGGCACGCCGAAGGCCACGACGCCCGTATCGCCGGGACGGGCGTGGGCGGCGAGGTAGGCCCCTGCTGCCTCGTTCTCACGCGCCTCGCGACTCGGCCCCGGGTGGAACACGGCGGTGTGCACCGCCATGACCACGGCGAGCGCCAGCACCGCCACGACCGGCACCTGGAGGCCCGGACGGTGCCGCGCGAGCGCCGCCACGAGGAGGACGAGTCCCGGGACCAGGCCGATCAGGTAGTGCCACCAGTAGCTGCCACCGCCCGCCACGCCCACCATCTCCCACAGGAGCACGGCAGCGGCGACGAACGGGAGGCAGCCCCGCTCGCGGGCGCGCGGGAACGGCAGCAGCGGCAGCAGGAGCAGCAGGGGCGCTCCGCTGAGCCGGAAGGCTCGCACCAGGCCGCGCAGCCGGTCGGTGGTGTTGTGCGGGTCGTCGGTGGAGATCACCGACGCCGCCTCGAACCGGAACGACACCGCGGCGTCCCACAGCGCCCGCGGCTCGGTGCCGCGGGCCTCGGCCCAGGCCAGGAACGCGACCAGCGCAGCGACGCCGCCCGCCACAGCCGCCAGGGCGTCGTACGCCGTCCGGCGCAGCCCGCGCGCCCGCGCCTGCCACATCAGCGCGACCGCGCCGGCCACGACGACGTCGGCCATGTTCTGCTTCACCGCGACCGCGCAGACGGCCAGGATCCCGGCACCTGCCCACCAGCCCGTGGCTCGGGACTCGGTCGTGACCGCGTGCAGCACCGCCACGAGTCCGGCGAGGACGAACGGGACGGCGAGCATCTCGCCGTTGACCTCGCGGGTGCCGAACAGCGGCGTCGAGAGGAAGACCGCCGCAGTCGCCGCGGTCAGCGTCGCCGCCCACCGGCGTCCGGGCGCGGCGAGGCGGCCGATCACCCCGGCGAGCACGACCGAGACCGCCACGGCGACCATGCCGAGGGCGCGCAGGCCGGCTCCGCCGCCGAGCCAGCCGGCCAGCTCGAAGATCCCGATGAGGAGGGGCGGCCGGTCGACCCAGTAGTCGCCGTAGACCGAGGAACCCGGCGACCACTGGCCGGCGAGGAGGAGGAAGCCGCCTTCGTCGGGCGAGAGTGGTCGGTGCAGGTAGGGCAGCCGAAGCACCGCCGTCCCCAGAGCGAGGACGACGGTCGAGATCAGGGGAAGGCGCAGCGCGGTTCGGATGGGGACGGGGTACCCGCCCGCTCGCGTCGTCACCTCCCTGCGTCGCATGGAACGACGGTAAGTGCATCAGCATGAACCGAGCCTGAACGCACTCCTTCCACAACCCGGCGACCTGGCCATTGACGATCGGCTAATCGCACCTTTCAATGGCAAACACAAGCAAACGCACACATCTCGGAAGGTGCGTCCTATGCGACCGTTGCGCTGTTTCCTCGTCCTGCTGGCCGCGACCGGGCTGGCCGCGGCGGCGCTGCGCCTGCTGCTCCCGACCGTCGTCGACCGCGGCCCGGGCTTCGAGGGCGCCCTGGTGGGCGGGTGCGCGGCGGTGGCCGCGGCGTGCGCGATCTGGGCGTGGGTGTGCACGGTCGCCGTCGTCGTCGAGGCCCTGGCCTCCCCCGTGCCGGCTGCCCGCGCCGCGCCCGGCGTCCCCGCCGTCCTGCGCCGGCTCGTGCTGGGGGCGTGCGGTGTCGCCCTGTCAGCGACGGCAGGCCCCGCGCTCGCCACTGCGGGGGTCGACCCGCAGCACGGCCCGCCGGTCGTCGTCGCCGGGCTGCCGTTCCCCGCCCGGGCGATGGACCTGCCCGCCGAGGCGCACCGCGTGGTCGTCGTCCGTCCCGGCGACTCGCTGTGGGCGATCACCGCCGGCCATCTCCCTCCCGACGCGAACGACGTCGCCATCACGGCGGCCTGGCACGAGCTCTACACGCAGAACCGGGTCGTCGTCGGCGACGACCCGTCCCTCATCCACCCGGGGCAGCAGCTGGTGCTGCCCGACCACCTCGAGGAGCCGTCATGACCGAACCGTCCCGCACCTCGCTGGTCCCGCTCGCGCCGTCGGCGCCGGTCGCGAGCGTGCAGGGCACGCTGGCGCTGGCCCTCCAACCCCGCCAGGAGCCGCCGACGGTCCGGGCCGCCCGCCCCGGCGGGGGCGCCGACGTGGTGCGGATCGACCGACGGGCACGCCGGGAGGCGGAGGCGTGGTCGTGCCGGTTCGCGCAGGCAGCCGTCGAGATCGTGGGCGGCGACCGGCCGGCCACCCAGCTGCTGCGCTGGTCCTCGCCCGAGGTGTACGCCGACCTCAATCGCCGCGCCCAGCTCGTCGCCCGCGCCGGCGGTCACCAGCCCGGCCAGGCACGCGTGCAGCCGGTCCGGCCGCGCGTCGTCGGCGTACGGACCTGCTTCGTCGACGCCGGGATCGTCGAGGCGGGACTGCACCTGCGCTACGGACAGCGCTCGCGCGCCGTCGCGGCCCGGTTCGAGCGCCGCGACGGCCGCTGGGTGTGCACCGCGCTGGAGTTCGCCTAGGTCTCGATACGCCCAGCAAGGCGCTCGCTGCTCGACCAGCGAGAGATCGCTGGTCGAGCAGCCCGCGAGGAACGAGCGGGCGTATCGAGACCTACGCGGTGGTCAGCCGTTGACGCGCGTGGTCAGGCCGGTCGGCCCGCCCGGACGCCCGTGGCACTGCTTGAACTTCTTGCCGGAGCCGCAGGGGCACAGCGCGTTGCGGCCGACGTTGGCGTAGGGGTCGTCGGCCTTGCTGACCGGCGCAGCCTTGACCGACTGCCCGCCCTGCTCGTCCGGGGCGGAGTAGGACAGGTGCTGCGGCGCGGACGGCGTCTGCAGGCCCTTGGCGCGGATCTGCGGCGAGGCGGCCTTGAGCGCGGCGGAGATGTCCGTCAGGTCGGCACCCTCGACGCCCATCGCGACCGGCGGCTCGGCGAGTGCGCCCTCGTGCATCGGGCCGGCGTGGCGGGTGCCGTCGGCGTGGTAGTGGAACTCCTGCTCCTCCTCGACCTGGACCTCCAGGTTGAAGAGGAACCCGACGGCCTCCTCCTTGACGGAGTCCATCAGGGCGGAGAACATCTCGAAGCCCTCGCGCTGGTACTCGACGAGCGGGTCGCGCTGGCTGTAGGCGCGCAGGTAGATCCCCTCGCGCAGGTAGTCCATCTCGTAGAGGTGCTCGCGCCACTTGCGGTCGAGCACCGAGAGCAGGACGCGGCGCTCGAGCTCGCGCATGACGTCCTCACCGATCTCGGCCTCGCGGGCGTCGTAGGCGGCCTGGGCGTCCTGACGCAGGGCCTCGATCAGCTCGTCGCGGTCGAGGTGCGCCTTGCCACCGGCCTCCTCGGCCAGCTGGTCGTGGTCGAGCGTGACGGGCCACAGCTGCTTGAGGTCGGTCCAGAGCTGCTCGAGGTCCCACTCCTCGGAGAACTCCTGGGTGCGGGCGTTGACGACGCCGGCGACGACGTCGTCGATGAAGCCGCGCACCTGCTCCTCGATGTCGGCGCCCTCGAGCACCTCGCGACGCTCCGCGTAGACCACCTTGCGCTGACGGTCCATGACGTCGTCGTACTTCAGGATGTTCTTGCGGGACTCGAAGTTCTGCGACTCGACCTGGCCCTGGGCGTTGGCGATCGCGTTGGTGACGTTCTTGGCCTCGATCGGGACGTCGTCGGGCACCCGCAGCACACGGAGCACGCGGTCGACCCAGTCGGACTTGAAGAGCCGCATCAGCTCGTCCTCGAGCGAGAGGTAGAACCGGGACTCGCCCGGGTCACCCTGACGGCCGGAACGACCACGCAGCTGGTTGTCGATGCGGCGCGACTCGTGGCGCTCGGTGCCGACGACGTAGAGGCCGCCCAGCTCCTTGACCTCTTCGTGCTCGGCGGCCACGCGGCCCTTGATGGACTCGATCATGCCGGGCCAGGCCTGCTCGTAGGCCTCGGCCGTCTCACCCGACGGCTCCAGGCCCTGCTTGCGCAGCTCCTGGTCGGCGAGGAACTCGACCGAGCCGCCCAGCATGATGTCAGTGCCTCGACCGGCCATGTTGGTCGCGACGGTGACGGCGCCCTTGTGACCGGCGAGCGCGACGATCTTCGCCTCGTCGGCGTGCACCTTGGCGTTGAGGACGGTGTGCGGGATGCCCCGCTTCTTCATCAGGTTCGAGAGGTACTCGGACTTCTCGACCGACACCGTGCCGATGAGGATCGGCTGGCCCTTGGCGTGCCGCTCGGCGATGTCCTCGACGACCGCGTCGTACTTCGCCTCCTCGGTGCGGTAGACGAGGTCGGGCTGGTCCTTGCGGATCATCGGCTTGTTGGTCGGGATCGGGACGACGCCGAGCTTGTAGATCTTGTCGAACTCGCTGGCCTCGGTCATCGCCGTGCCGGTCATGCCCGAGAGCTTGTCGTACATGCGGAAGTAGTTCTGCAGCGTGACGGTCGCCAGGGTCTGGTACTCCTCCTTGACCTCGACGCCCTCCTTCGCCTCGATCGCCTGGTGCAGGCCGTCGTTGTAGCGGCGGCCTGACAGGATGCGGCCGGTGTGCTCGTCGACGATGAGCACCTCGCCGTTCATGACGACGTACTCCTTGTCGTTGTGGAACAGCTCCTTGGCCTTGATCGCGTTGTTCATGAACGAGATCAGCGGCGTGTTGACCGAGTCGTAGAGGTTCTCGATGCCGAGGTGGTCCTCGACCTTCGAGATGCCGCCCTCGAGGACGGAGATGGTGCGCTTCTTCTCGTCGACCTCGTAGTCGACGTCGCGCTCCATCTTGGCGATGATCTTGGCGAACTCGTCGTACCACCGGACGTCGTCCTCGGTGGGGCCGCTGATGATGAGCGGCGTGCGCGCCTCGTCGATGAGGATCGAGTCGACCTCGTCGACGACGGCGAAGAAGTGGCCGCGCTGCACGCACTCCTCGATGGAGGAGGCCATGTTGTCGCGGAGGTAGTCGAAGCCGAGCTCGTTGTTGGTCGAGTACGTGATGTCGGCGTTGTAGGCCTCGCGGCGCTGGTCGGGGGTCATGTCCGGGGTGACCACACCGACGGTGAGTCCGAGGAAGTGGTGGATGCGGCCCATCATCTCGGACTGGAACGTCGCCAGGTAGTCGTTCACGGTGACCACGTGGACGCCCTTGCCGGCGAGCGCGTTGAGGTAGGCCGGCAGGGTCGAGACGAGCGTCTTGCCCTCACCGGTCTTCATCTCGGCGATGTTGCCGAGGTGGAGCGCCGCGCCGCCCATGACCTGGACGTCGTAGTGCCGCTGGCCGATGACGCGCTTCGCGGCCTCGCGCACGGTCGCGAACGCCTCGGGCATCAGGTCGTCGAGCGTCTCACCGTCGGCGAGCCGCTGCTTGAACTCGGCCGTCATCCCCTGCAGCTCGGCGTCGGTCATCTTGACGAAGTCGTCCTCGATGGCGTTGACGGCCTTGGCGATGCCTTCCAGCTGGCGCTGGATCTTGCCCTCGCCGATGCGGAGAAGCTTGTCGAGAATGGCCACGGTGGTCTGACTCCTAGCGGATAGCCGGCGGTTGACGGCATGGTGACGGTGCCGAGGCACCGCCGAGTAACTCTACCTACGCGTGCTCAACGGTCCTACCCGACGGCGCGTTCCCGGGCGAGGTCAGGGGTGACCATCTCGTGCACCGGCCAGTCCACCCGCCAATCCACCCGCCAGTCCACCGGCTAGTCCACCAGAGCGGACAGGGCGGGGGCCAGGTCACCGCGCGGCTCGACGGTGACGTCGTCGAGGCCGAGCCAGCCGGCGAGGCGACGCAGCTCGGCGGCGAGCTCGGCCGCCGTCTCGGACGGGGCGACCGGCTCGGCGTACGCCGCCTTGACGACCAGACGCCCGGACCGCCGCTCCGCCTTGAGGTCGACGCGCGCCACGATCCGGTCTCCCAGCAGGAACGGCAGCACGTAGTAGCCGTGCACCCGCTTGTCGGCGGGGACGTAGATCTCGATGCGGTAGAAGAAGTCGAAGAGCGCCTCGGTGCGCGCCCGCTCCCACACGACCGGGTCGAACGGGCTGAGCAGGGCTCGGGCGCGGATCCGGCGCGGCAGCCGTGCCTGCGTGTGGAGGTACGCGGGCCGGCGCCATCCGTCGACCGTCACCTGCTCGAGCTCTCCCGACTCGACGAGGGTCGCGACGGCCCGTGCCGTGTCGACCACCGACATCCGGTAGTAGTCGCGCAGGTCCTGGATCGTCGCGACGCCGTGGCTGCGGGCTGCGCGACGGACCAGCTCCAGGTGGGCCTCCTCCGGCGTCGGCGTGGGCAGCGCCAGCACCGCGGCCGGGATGACCCGCTCGGGCAGGTCGTAGCGGATCTCGAACTGGCCGTTGCGCCCGGCGATGGCGAGATCGCCGGTCGTGTAGAGCCAGTCGAGGACGCGCCGGGCGTTGGACCAGTTCCAGCCCCAGTGCTCCTTCGTGCGCGGCAGACCCGCGTCGAGCTCGCGTGCCGTCGACGCACCGCGCTCGCGGATCTCCGCCAGGAGGTTCTCCTCGAGCCCCGGCTCGGCCTCGACGATCGACCACTTGCCGCGCCTCTCGCGGTGGTGCTCCATCCGGTGGCGCATGACCGGCCACAGCTCGACCGGCATGAAGGCCTGGACGTGGGCCCAGTACTCCACCATCCGGCGCGGCCGGGTCTCGCTGGCCCTGCGCAGCAGGTCGACGTCGTAGGGACCCATGCGGGAGTAGAGCGGCATGTAGTGCGCCCGCTGCAGCACGTTGACGCTGTCGACCTGCAGGACGCCGGTGCGCTCGAGGGTGCGCTGGAACGTGCGCATCGTCGGCCGCTCGTGCGGCGGGTCAGCGAAACCCTGCGCGGCCAGCGCGATCCGGCGGGCTTGCGCCAGGGACAAGGACTGCACGGCGGTCACTGTAGGAGACGGCTCCGACAGTCCGCCTTCCAGACCGACGGGGTCTCGAGACGCGTCAACCTGCCCTACGGCAGGTCGAGCAGCTTCTCGCGGACGGCATACATGACCGCCTCCATGCGCGAGTGGAGCTGGAGCTTCTCGAGGATGTTGCGCACGTGGTTCTTCACCGTGTTCTCGGAGATGAACAGGTGCTTGGCGATCTCGCGGTTGTTGAGACCCTTCGCGACGAACCGCAGCACCTCGAGCTCGCGCTCGGTGAGCCGGAGGCCGGGCACGTGGTCGCGCTCGGGCCGCGACATCTGCTTGAACTCGTCGATCAGCTTGACCGCCATCGAGGGGCTGATCAGCGACTGGCCGTCGGCCACGACGCGGACGGCCTGGGCGACCTCCTCGATGGAGGAGTCCTTGAGCAGGTAGCCCGACGCACCCGACTTGACGGCCTCGTAGAGGTCGGCCTCCTCGTCGGAGACGGTGAGCATGATGATCTTGGCCGACGGCACCGCCTGCTTGATCGAGGCGCAGGCCTCGATGCCGGTGCGCTTGGGCATCCGGATGTCGAGGAGCACGACGTCCGGCGCGACCGCCGAGGCGAGGGCGGTGCCCTCGTCGCCGTCGCCGGCCTCGCCGGCGACCTCGATGCCCGGCTCCGCCGTGAGCAGCATGGTCAGGCCGCGGCGGAACAGCTCCTGATCGTCGACGACGAGCACACGGATGGGCTCACTCTCGGCGGGACTCTTGGCAGCGGTCACGGGTAGATCATGGCACGCCCAGGCCGGGCATGGCTGCCCGACCGGGTGACAAAGCAAAGGGCCGGGATGGTCACTTCTGACCATCCCGGCCCTGGTCCGGTGTCCCGGGTCTTCTACTCGTCGCCGAGATCCAGGCCGATCACGCCGTAGTCGTAGCCGCGGCGGCGGTAGACGACCGACGGACGCTTCGTCTCCTTGTCCACGAAGAGGAAGAAGTCGTGGCCGACCAGCTCCATCTCGTAGAGCGCCTGGTCCAGCGTCATCGGCGTCGCCGCGTGGACCTTCTCGCGGACCACGAGCGGTCCGTCGCCGGTCACCTCGATGGGTCCGACCTGACGCTCGATGGCGCGCTCGTCCGTCTCGGTCGTCAGCACCGGCTCGTCCAGCGGTACGTCGGCCAGCGCCTGCCCGACCGACACGGGTGTTCGGCGGCCCCGGTGGACGCGGCGGCGGTCGGCGGCCTTGCGCATCTGCGACGCCATCTTGTCGAGGGCGAGGTCGAGCGCACCCATCTTGTCCTCCGCGCACGCCTCGGCTCGTACCACCGGTCCCTTCGAGAACCCGGTCAGCTCCACGTGGATGGCGCCCTTGTGCTGCCGCGGGTTGGGCTCGCAGTCCACTTCCACGTGCACACGCATGATCCGATGGTCGTGCTTCTCGAGCCTGACCAGCTTCTCGTTGGCGTGGGCGCGGAACCTTTCGGAGATCTCACAGTTTCGTCCGGTGACGACGACTTCCATGGGTTACCTCCCGTGCATAGAGGGGGATTCGGAGGGAGCGATCCGGCTGGGGAGCCGGAGAGGAGTCCGCCCGGCCGACCTGGTCTTCGTCCCCACAATCGCCTGCTGAGGGCTCGCGGCTTGCTGCCACTCCACCTTCTCCCGGTGGCCTCCCGTATCTGACGGCAGGCCTGGGGCAGGGCTTATGTCTAAGCCGCACCGTGATCCCCGATCGCTCGGGTTACGTGGGCCGTTTTGCCTGCGACTGGCATCGGCTAGTCGTGCAGGCGCCCGGTGTCCGGGCGTCTGGACGACGCAACCACGGACCCGGGCGGACTCCATACACAGACGTTAGACCCCTCCCCCAGAGCGGCCAAGGGTGGGGCCTGATCCCTTCCTTCAAATGCGCATCGGCACCCGATCGACCCGTCGCCGAGTGGCCGCGACGGCAGCCACACCCACCACCTCGAGACCCACTGACTGCAGGGCGCGCTGGGCTTCCCGGGCCGTCGCGCCGGTCGTGATGACGTCATCGCAGACGACGATCCGGACCCTCGGCAGCCGTCTCGCCATCCGGACGAGGCCACCGGTCGGGCAGGTCATCGAGCCGGCCAGGTTGACCGCGCGGTCGTTGGCGGTGAGGCCCGCCTGGTCGCGCAGCCCGACCCGCGTCCGCAGCAGTCGGACGGCCGTCACGTCGCGTCCGGCCGCGCGCAGGTGACGGGCCGCGGCCACCGTGACGTCGTACGTCGAGTCGAGCGCGCGCTGCCGGACGCTGCTCGGACGCGACGGGACCGGGACGAGCGCCACCGGCCCGCGGACGTCCGAGAGCGCGGCCTGGGCGGCGGTGGCGAGCAGGCGTCCGAGCGGTCCGCGCAGCGCGAGCAGGCGGTGCTCCTTGAGGCCGAGGACCAGCTGCCTCAGGGTGCCGTCGTAGGGACCGGTGGCGTAGGGCGGGACGAGCCCCTCGGGAACGGGTGAGGGCCACGCGGGGCGCGCCGACCGCGGCAGCGCCGTCTCGCACCACGGGCAGAGCAGTCGCCCCGGCCGTGCGCAGCCGACGCAGGTGGCCCCGAGGACCAGGTCGGCCCAGGCGTCACGCAGGGTGGTCGGCACCGAGCCGACCCAACCCTCCCTGCCCGGCGCCGGCAAGCCGGGGACGACGGGCTGTGGAGAAAGCGGTCAGCCGACGAAGCCGAGCGACGTGACCGGCCCGTCCAGGACGGAGTCACGGGTGTCGCCGGTGAGCCCGCGCAGCTGCGTGCCGAAGACGCCGTAGGCGCTCTGTGCGGTGACCGGAGAGCTGAGCAGCGCGTCGACGGTGTCGGCCACGACGATCGGCTGGGCCGGGAACGCGGCGCTCGACCCGTCGACCACGACCTGGCGCAGCTGGGTGACCCCGGAGAGCCGGTGCAGGAGCAGCACCGTGGTCGGCGAGTACCAGCCGATGTCCTTGATCCGCATCGGGGCGGTCTCGGCCGGCGAGATCTCGATCGCCGCCGAGGCGGACGTGATCCGGCCGTCGTCGTCGCTGCGCAGCCGGCTGACGACGAGGCTGTCGCCGCCCGACCCGCGTCGCACGGCGATCAGCCGGGTGCCGTCCCGCGACACCAGGAAGCGGACGATGTCGGCGCCGCTGACACCGGGCACCCGGACCGCGTGCTGGCGGCCGTCGGGGTCGACGTACGAGACCCGCGCGCCGGCCCTCGAGTGGTCGAGCAGCCAGAGGCGGCCGGCGACGTCCCACGCCGGCCGGAGCAGGTCGGTACCGGTCGCGACCTGGGTCGGCTCGCCAGATCCGCGAACGCTGGCGAGCCGCACGGTGGTGCCGTTCGTGGTGACGCCGGCGACCCGCTCGCCGTCCAGGTCCACGGCGACGGCGCGCAGGCCCGCGGGCCGCGTTCCGAAGGGTCCGGGCACAGGCGCGAGGGACGGTGGCTGGCCCGAGACGAGCCGGCCGTCGGCGTCCAGGCCGAACATCTGGGCGCTGGTCTGGTAGCCCGCCGGGTCGTACTCGGGCCCCTCGGTGACGCTGAACTCCGAACGGCCGCCGGACAGCGGCACGGCACGGCCACCGATCGACAGCCGGATCGACTGGACCGTCGGGTCCTGCCGGAGCGTCCAGCCGAGCTGCGCGGTGAGCAGGGTGAGCGCCTGCGGGCTCTGGGCGGGCTGGTCGGGTCCCGCGGTGAGGGCCACCTCGGCCGTCCCGTGCGCGTCGACGGGGACGGAGAGGCCCTCGCCGACGCCGGGCGGCAGGAAGTTGCGGAGGACGCCGGCGAGCTCGCGCGGCGGCCCGGCGACCAGGTCCCGCACGAGGGTGGTGGCGAGCTGGTTGCCGCGCGGCACGAACACCGGCTCGGGCACGAGCACCTGGCCGGTCGGGTCGAAGAAGTAGAGGGAGAGCTGGGTGAAGCGCGCCTCGAACCAGGAGATCGGCACGATGAGCGCGTCCGGCGCCGACGCGATGCGCCACTGGCCGTTCTCGCGCGCGACCGTGAACGGCAGCCGCCGCTCGCCGTCGGGCACGGTGCCCACCCAGGCCCCGCGGGCGTCGAGACGGTAGGCGTTGCCGAGGTCGACCCTCACGTCGTCGACCCCGCCGTGCGGGACGCCCTTCTCGCCGTAGACGATCGTGCCCCGGGCCGGGTCCCACGATGTCCGGGCGGCCTTGGTGAGGAACTGCTGTGCGGAGCGCGTCTGCGTCGGGGTCGCGAGCATGGCGTCGAGGAAGCCCTGCACGATCTCGGTGGGCGACGCGCCCGGCTGCGGGGGCCGCGGGTCGATCGAGATGCCCGGGACCCGGGTCGTCTGGGGGCCGGGCCCGACCTGGACGACGTCCCCGCTGGTGGGCATGCCGACCCCGCACGCGGCGAGGACCGGCAGCACGGCGGCCAGCAGGACGATGACGAGACGGCGACGGGTCATGAGGCGCGCTCCCCGGCGTCGGCCGGCACGAGCGGCAGCGGGCTGTGGTGCAGCGGCGCGCCGACGTGGCGCGGCAGGGTGAGCCGGAACTGTGCGCCTCCGCCGGGACGCCCCCAGGCCTGGAGCCAGCCCCCGTGCAGGTGGGTGTCCTCCAGCGAGATGGCCAGGCCGAGGCCGGTGCCGCCGCTGGAGCGGTCGCGGGCCGGGTCGGCCCGCCAGAACCTGTTGAAGACCATCGCCGACTCCCCCGGCGCGAGGCCGACGCCGTAGTCGCGGACGGCCACCGCGGCCGCCTGCTCGTCGGCGTCGACGGTGACGACGACCCCGGCCGACCCGGGCGTCGACGCCGGGGCAGCGTGGTCGATCGCGTTCGTCACGAGGTTGCGCAGGATCCGCTCCACCCGGCGTACGTCAGCCTCGGCCAGGCACGGCCGGTCCGGTGCGCGTACGGCGACGTCGACACCGCGCTTGGTCGCGAGCGGCCGCGCCGCCTCGACCACCCGGTGCACGACGTCGACGAGGTTGACGTCGTCGGTCTCCAGCACCGCGGCACCGGCGTCGAACCGGCTGATCTCGAGCAGGTCGACGAGCAGCCGCTCGAACCTGTCGAGCTCGGTCTGCAGCAGCTCGGCGGCCCGGGCGGTCGCGGGGTCGAAGCTGTTGCGGGCGTCGTGGAGCACGTCGCCGGCCATCCGGACGGTCGTGAGCGGCGTGCGCAGCTCGTGGGAGACGTCGGAGGTGAAGCGGCGCTGGACGCGGCTGAGCTCCTCGAGCTGCCGGATCTGGCGCTGCAGGTTGCTGGCCATCTGGTTGAACGAGATGGCCAGCCGCGCCAGGTCGTCCTCACCGTAGACGCGCAGGCGCTCCTGGAGCTGCCCGGCGGCGAGCCGCTCGGCCACCTGGCGGGCGAGCCGGATCGGCGTGACGATCTGGCGTACGACGAGCCAGGTGACGCCCGCGACCAGCAGGAGCAGCAGCACGCCGGCGGCGGCGAGCGCGCGCGTGACGAGGCCGAGGGTCTCCTGCTCGTCGTTGAGCGGGTAGAGGAAGTAGAGCACGTAGGTCAGCCCGTCGGCCGGCAGCTCGACCTGGGTGCCGACCACCACGCCGGGCACCTCGGTCGTGGTGTCGCCGGTGGTCGTGCGGATCGTCGTGAAGGTCCAGGCGGTGCCGTCGTGGTGAGCGAAGTGGTCCTCGAGACGCACAGGCACGCTGGCCGTGTCGAGCCCCGGCGAGTACTCGGCTCCGCCGTCCGCGATCCGCCCGCGCGGCTCGCCGTCGCGGTCGATCGGGCCCGCCATGACGACGTCGAAGCCACGGGTCGCGCCGCGCTGGATGATCGGCTCGACCAGGTCGCGCTGCTGCCCGGAGGCGTCCACGTCGACCGACGAGGCGGCCGAGAGCCGGTCGTTGGCGTCGGAGATCTCGGTCGCGGTCTCGGCGAGCACGGCGTCGACCCGGTGCTCGAGCAGGCCGTCACGCACCTGCTGCAGGAGCAGCCACCCCACAGCGGAGACGGCGAGGGCGGAGAGCAGCACGGTGCTCACCACGACGCGGGCCTGGATCGACCTGCGCCACACCGTCAGGACGCGTCTGAGCACTGCTGACCACGACGCCTTACTGGCGGCCGGCCTTGTAGCCCACGCCGCGCACGGTGACCACGATCTCGGGGTTCTCCGGGTCGTGCTCGACCTTGGACCGCAGCCGCTGGACGTGGACGTTGACCAGCCGGGTGTCGGCGGCGTGCCGGTAGCCCCAGACCTGCTCGAGCAGGATCTCGCGGGAGAAGACCTGGTTCGGCTTGCGCGCCAGGCAGACCAGCAGGTCGAACTCGAGCGGGGTCAGGCTGATCGGCCCGCCGTCGCGGGTCACGGTGTGGCCGGCGACGTCGATGACGAGGTCGCCGATGGTGAGCGACTCGTTGCCGGCGTCGAAGCGCCGCACCCGCGCGCGGATGCGGGCGACGAGCTCCTTGGGCTTGAACGGCTTGACGACGTAGTCGTCGGCGCCCGACTCGAGACCGACGACCACGTCGACGGTGTCGCCCTTGGCGGTGAGCATGACGATCGGCACCCCGGACTCGGCCCGGATCTGCTTGCACACCTCGATGCCGTCGAGGCCGGGCAGCATCAGGTCCAGCAGGACGAGGTCGGGCCGATAGTCGTGGAAGGCGTCGAGCGCCTCGTCGCCACGGCCGCACAGGCGCGAGTCGAAGCCCTCCTGGCGCAGCACGATCGAGAGCATCTCGGCCAGGGACGCGTCGTCGTCGACGACGAGGATGCGCCCCTTCGTACCGGGGTCGACCGGGTTGCTCATGGGATCGATTCTGCCTTAGCGCTCGCAAATGCCGCGGACGTCATACGGGCCGGTCGGCGACGCCGCCGACCCGTATGACGTCCGAGAGAGAGGTGTGGGTGTCAGTAGCGGTAGTGGTCCGCCTTGTAGGGGCCCCCGACCGGGACACCGAGGTAGTCGGCCTGCGCCTGCGAGAGCTCGGTCAGCTCGACGCCGATCGCGTCGAGGTGGAGCCGGGCGACCTCCTCGTCCAGGTGCTTGGGCAGCACGTAGACGCCGACGGGGTACTCGTCGGTCTTGGTGAAGAGCTCGATCTGCGCCAGGACCTGGTTGGTGAACGAGTTCGACATGACGAACGACGGGTGGCCGGTCGCGTTGCCGAGGTTGAGCAGGCGACCCTCGGACAGCACGATGATCTTCTTGCCGTCGGGGAAGATCCACTGGTGGACCTGCGGCTTGATCTCGTCCTTCACGATGCCCGGGATCTTGGCCAGGCCGGCCATGTCGATCTCGTTGTCGAAGTGGCCGATGTTGCCGACGATGGCCTGGTTCTTCATCTTCTCGAAGTGCTCGACCCGGATGATGTCGAAGTTGCCGGTGGTCGTCACGAAGATGTCGGCGAACTCGACGACCGACTCGAGGCGCTTGACCTCGTAGCCGTCCATCGCTGCCTGCAGCGCGCAGATGGGGTCGATCTCCGTGACGATGACCCGAGCACCCTGGCCGCGCAGCGACTCGGCGGAGCCCTTGCCGACGTCGCCGTAGCCGCAGACGACCGCGACCTTGCCGCCGATCATGACGTCGGTGGCGCGGTTGATGCCGTCGATGAGCGAGTGGCGGCAGCCGTACTTGTTGTCGAACTTCGACTTCGTGACCGAGTCGTTGACGTTGATCGCCGGGAAGAGGAGCGAGCCCTCCTTGAAGCGGTCGTAGAGGCGCAACACGCCCGTGGTGGTCTCCTCGGAGACGCCCTTGATCGCGTTGGCGATCGTGGTCCAGCGCTGCGGGTCGTTGTCGAAGGAGCGCGCGAGGACCCGGAGGACCTCCTTGAACTCCTCGTTGTCGGTGGAGTCCTGGCCCGGCACCGCGCCGGCCTTCTCGAACTCGACGCCCTTGTGGACGAGGAGCGTGATGTCGCCGCCGTCGTCGAGCAGCATGTTGGGGCCGACCTTGTTGCCGGCCTCGTCGGTGAAGTCGAAGACCTTCTCGGCGAGGTCCCAGTACTCGGCGAGGGTCTCGCCCTTCCAGGCGAAGACGGGGGTGCCGGACGGGTTGTCGACGGTGCCCTCGGGGCCGACGACGATGGCGGCGGCCGCGTGGTCCTGCGTCGAGAAGATGTTGCAGGAGGCCCAGCGCACGTCGGCGCCGAGCGCGCGCAGCGTCTCGATGAGCACGCCGGTCTGGATGGTCATGTGCAGCGAGCCCGCGATCCGGGCGCCGGCGAGCGGCTTCGAGTCACCGAAGCGAGCGCGGAGCGCCATGAGGCCCGGCATCTCGTGCTCGGCGAGGGTGAGCTCCTTGCGGCCGAACTCGGCCAGGCTCAGGTCAGCAACCTTGTAGTCCATGAGAGAGCTTCCTTGTGCTGGAGTCGGCGTCCTGCGGCGCATCTGCGCTCCTTCGGGATCTCCCGCGCATGACGTTGCTCAGCAGACTACAAGCGCGTACGGCGCCCGGCTGAATCTGCGCGGAGGTCAGCGCCCGCCTGCGTGCTCGCCTGCAGGCCCGCCTGCGGGCCCGGGTGGGTGTCGGTCTGCGGGCCCGCCCGCGTGCCCGCCCCGCCGGAGCGGCAGCACGTGCATGACCGCGACCAGCACGCCGCCGACGACGAGTCCGACGACGAACGACACGAAGGTGTTGAACAGCCAGCCGAGCAGGCCGCCGACGCCGGCCACGTCGTGGTGGATGTCCTCCTCCGCGTGGTGCACGGTGTCGTAGGGCCAGTGCCAGCCGACCTCGGCCGCGTTGCTCAGGAGGATGTGGCCGCCGACCCACAGCATCGCGATGACGCCGACCACGGAGATGGTCGCGAGCAGCCGCGGCATGGCCGCCACGAGCCCGCGCCCGACCGACTGGCTGAGCCGGGAACGGCGCTGGGCGAGGCTGAGGCCGACGTCGTCCATCTTCACGATGAGCCCCACGACGCCGTAGACGCCGATCGTGATCGCGATGGCGACGACGACGAGGATCGCCAGGCGCGCCCAGAACGACTCGTCGGCGACCTCCTTGAGGGCGATCACCATGATCTCGGTGGAGAGGATGAGGTCGGTGCGCACGGCGCTGCTCACCAGGAGCTTCTCGTCGCGCCCCTCCGCGCTGGGGCCGGGCAGGCCACCCCCGGCCTCCCCACCGGCGTGCGGGGTGTGCCGGATCCGCTCCCAGATCTTCTCGGCGCCCTCGAACGCGAGGTAGGCGCCGCCGACCATGAGGATCGGCGCGATCAACCAGTCCATCCACTGGCTCAGCACCAGGGCGACCGGGAGGATGATCAGCAGCTTGTTGCGCAGCGAACCGACCGCGATCTTCTTGATGATCGGGAGCTCGCGCTCGGCGGTGATGCCTTGAACGTACTGAGGCGTGACGGCGGTGTCGTCGACGACCACGCCCGCCGCCTTGGCGGTGGCCTTGCCTGCGGCCGCGCCCACGTCGTCGACGGACGCGGCGGCCAGCTTCGCGATCGCCGCGACGTCGTCCAGCAGACCGAAAAGCCCCGCGCTCATGCCGAGAGGCTAGTGGGCGGAGGCGACCGCCTCGCGATCGGTGGCCTGGTGCATCGGCTCCCGATCCGTCTCGGGAGCGTGGCGATGTGCGACGACCGCGAGCTCCGTGGCGTAGGTCAGCTGCTTCTCGGCGTGGTTGAGCGGGTCGATCACGTGCAGCAGCGTCGTCGCGACCGGCCGCCAGGCGAGGAAGAGTGCGATGCCGACGGAGATCGCCGTGGTGAGCAGCAGGGCGAGCAGCCCGTTGTCGTTGGCCCAGTCCTTGTAGCCGGCGTAGGTCAGACCCTTGATGAAGAAGCCGTGGCAGAGGTAGACGACGAGCGTCATCGAGCCCATCCGCGTGAACCAGCCGGTGCGCTTGGTCATCAGCGCGAGCACGGCCAGGGCCCCCACTGCGCCCGCGACGAGCACCAGCATCCGGGTGAGGTAGCCCTCGGTCGGGCTGGCGCCCATGGAGGTGTAGGTGTCGTTGTAGTAGAGCCAGTCCCCCGTGCCGGCCCAGCTGCGCAGGTGCCCGCTGAGGAACCAGATGCCGACCATGGCGGCGACGGCGGCCAGCTGCACGGGCACGCCCCGGAGCCGCGCGAGGCGGGCGGGCGTCGCGTGCAGGCCGAGCACGAAGAAGGGCAGGAAACCGAGGACGCGGGCGAGGTCGAGGGTGGCTCCCGTGAAGAGACCGCCGAGCAGGCTGGCGGCGACGGCAACCGGGAACGCGACCCACGGCGAGCGCAGCAGCGGGGTCGCCATCCGCCAGAGGAAGAGGGCCGGGAGGTACCAGAGCGGCCAGTGCGGGTCGATCCAGAGGTTCTGGAGGTGCTCGCCACCGGCCCAGAGGCGGAAGACGGCCAGTGCGGCCTCGACGATGACGTACGGGATCGCGACGGACCGCACCAGCGACCAGATCCGCTGACCGCTCCACTCGAACCCGCGGGACAGGTAGCCGGTGATGAAGACGAAGGCCGGCATGTGCCACGTGTAGAGGAAGTCGTAGAGGTGGTTGTTGCCGGCGTTCGCGGACAGCATCGTCCAGGAGTGCCCGACGACGACGAGCGTCACCAGGGTCATCTTGGCGTTGTCCAAGCGGGGATCGCGCGCAGAACTCACCGCGCTTTCGTACCCACCGCGCCTGAGAGCGACACTCAGGTGGGCTGTGAGGTGACCCTCAGTCGTCGACCAGACCGATCCTCAGGTAGGCCGCCCCGTAGGTGCCGGAGAGCAGCAGCTCGGCGTACCGCGCGACCTCGCTCGCGGCCTCCGCGGCGACGACCTCCACCCGTACGCCGCGCTCGTCCGCGGCCTGGGTGAGGGAGGCGCGCTGCTCGTGCCGGACCGGGTCGTCGGCGCCGTCGTCGAGGACGATGAGCGTGGGACGCGTGGCCCGGCGCTCCCCGTCGAACGGGTCGTCGAAGACGGTGTGCGGGCGGGCCGCCTCGATGACCGGGAGCAGGTGCTCGGCGTCGCCGGCGAGGGCGCCGCGGCCGCTGGCGCGCCGGATCGACTCGGCGACCCGGCGCGCGGCGCGCGCGGCGAGCACCGAGCCACCCCACACCAGCGGTAGCGAGTCGGCGAGCGTGAGCGCCAGCACCTTGCCGGGGTTCACCGACATGTCGCGGTGCGGCGAGCAGGCGATCGCGACCCGGTCGAGCGCGCCGGCGACCTCCTCCGGGTCGGCGCTGGGGCCGAGACCCACGCGGTCGAGGTAGGACAGCACGAGGACGGCGACCGCGAGCTGGTCGCGGGTGGCCACCGGCAGGACCGTGGCGTCGCGGCCCGGCGCGTGCTCGGCGACGAGCGAGCGCTCGGGGCAGGCGACGACCACCTGGCAGCCTCGTCGGACCGCCTCGGCGACGGCGCTCGCGGTGGCGGGATCACCGCCGTCGGGCGCGAGCACGACGACGAGGTCGAGGCTACCGACCCAGCCCGGCAGGTTGGGCGACGGCCAGGCCACGAAGGGCACCGGGCAGGACGGCTCGAGCACGGCGCGGACCAGCCGCGAGTCCGGTCCGGCGGCCACCACCGCACGCGGTCGTCCGGCGGACGCAGCGCGCTCGACCGCGAGGTCGAGCGCGCTCGCGGACTCGGCGGCCTCGCGTCGTACGCGGGCTCCGGACTCGGCGAGCCCGCGTAGTCGGAGGTCGGCGGCCGCGAGCGCCTGCTCGTCGTCCAGCCGCCCCTCGTCGAACCAGGTGGCCATCGGACCGGGCGCCTCAGGCCGGCTTCCGGGCCTCGTCCACCAGCAGGACCGGGATCCCGTCGCGGACCGGGTAGGCGTAGCCGCAGCTGCCCTGGCAGACGAGCTCGCCCCCGTCAGCGGTCTCCACGGGCGACAGGGCGCCGTGGCACTGCGGGCAGACGATGATCTCGAGCAGCTTCTCATCGAGGCCGAGTGTGGTGGCCATCTCAGGTGTCCTTCCGGATGATCGCGAGCACTTCGTCACGGACGTGCTCCATGGTCGGCGTGTCCCGCCCCTCGACGTTGAGCCGCAGCAGCGGCTCGGTGTTGGAGGCGCGGACGTTGAAGCTCCAGTCGAGGGTGCTGACCGTGAGCCCGTCGAGCCGGTCGAGGCTCACCCCGGTCCGGTCGCCGTAGGTCCGCTCGATCTCGCCGAGCACGGCCTGCTGGTCGGCAACGGTGGAGTTGATCTCGCCCGAGAGCGGGTAGCGCGCGTACGGCGCCAGCAGCTGGCTCAGCGGCACGTCGGCCTCGGCCAGCGCGGCGAGCGCGTGCAGCGCGGCGAGCATGCCGGAGTCGGCGCGCCAGAAGTCACGGAAGTAGAAGTGCCCGGAGTGCTCGCCGCCGAAGACGGCGTCGGTCTCGGCCATCGTGGCCTTGATGAAGGAGTGGCCGACGCGGGTGCGCACCGGCGTGCCGCCGTGCTCACGCACGACCTCCGGCACCGCCCGGCTGGTGATGAGGTTGTGGATCACCGCGCTGCCCGGCGCCTTGGCCAGCTCGCGGGCCGCGATCAGCGCCGTCAGCGTCGACGGCGACACCAGCTCGCCACCTTCGTCGACGAGGAAGCATCGGTCGGCGTCACCGTCGAACGCCAGGCCGACGTCGGCGCCGGTCTCGCGGACCTTCGCCTGCAGGTCGACGAGGTTCTCCGGCTCGATCGGGTTGGCCTCGTGGTTCGGGAAGGTGCCGTCGAGGTCGAAGTACATCGGGACCAGGTCGACGCCCGGCAGCTTCGCGAAGACGGCGGGCGCGGTGTGGCCGGCCATGCCGTTGCCGGCGTCCACGACCACCTTCAGCCGTCGGCCGGACACCGGTGCGAGCCCGAGCAGGTGGTCGACGTACGCGTCGAGGGTGTCCTGCTCCCCGATCGTGCCGCTCCCCTCCCGCTCGAGCGGCGCGCCGTCGAGCACCAGGTCGCGGATCTCGGCGAGCCCGGTCTCCATGCCGACCGGGGCGGCGAACGCGCGGCACTGCTTGATGCCGTTGTAGCGCGCGGGGTTGTGGCTGGCGGTGAACATGACGCCCGGCAGGCCGAGGTGGCCGGACGCGAAGTAGAGCTGGTCGGTCGAGCAGAGCCCGATCATGACCACGTCGGCGCCCGCCTCGTTGGCGCCCTCCGCGTAGGCACGCGCCAGGGCCGGCGAGCTGGATCGCATGTCATGGCCGATCACGATCTTGTCCGCGCCGAGCACCCGCACGAACGCGCGTCCCGTCGCCCGCGCCAGGTCGTCGTCGACCTGGTCGGGCACCGTGCCTCGGACGTCGTAGGCCTTGAAGACGGCGCCGACGTTCGCGGGGTCGAGGGACGCGGCCATGGAGCAGACCCTATAAGGGAGCGGTCGTCAGTCGTTGGTGAGGACGCGGAGGTGACCCTTGCGACGGGTCTCGTGAGCACCCTCCTCGGCGACCGACCGGGGGGTCGGAGCCACCGGGCGACCGGCCTCGCGGACGGCGTCGGCGAGCGCCAGCAGGTCGTCGTTGGACGGGCCGGGGTCGATCGGCCCGGTCGCCAGGCGCAGCACCTCCCAGCCGCGCGGCGCCGAGAGCCGCTCGCTGTGCTCGAGGCAGAGGTCGTAGGCGTGCGGCTCCGCGTAGGTCGCCAGCGGGCCGAGGACCGCCGTCTGGTCGGCGTACACGTAGGTCAGCGTCATGACCGCGGGGCGACCGCAGGCCGTACGTGAACAGCGACGGACGGGACTCACGGGGTGACGGTACCTCCCGGGAGCCGTGGCGCGGACTAGGCTCGCTGATGTGCTGGCGGATGTGACGATCGACGTCGGCCGGAGCCGTACGCGACCGAGCCGTGGAAGGGACCGGCGGGGACGCGGGATGCGCGGGCCGGGCGTCGTGCCCCGAGTGCCGGGCGTCCCGGAGCTGCGCACCTCGCGGGAGCGGTTCGACGACCTCGCCCTCGGCATCATCAGCGAGGTCGACGCCGCCTGGGCCGACCGCCTCGGTCTGGTCGAGTACGCCGTCGAGGACACTCCCCAGCTGCCCGACGACTGGTCGGTCGACACCGTGCCGCTGTCCTCGCTGGTGCGCGGCTCGGGCACGAAGCCGACGCGGCTCGTCCTCTTCCGGCGCCCCATCGAGCACCGCTGCGAGTCCCGCTCCGACCTCGAGGCGCTGATCCTCACGGTCGTCGTGGAGCAGATCGCCGAGCTGCTCAACGTCGAGCCGTCGGTGATCGACCCGCGGTACGAGCGCGACTGACGGCGGGCTCCACGCGTCGGCCGGGTGGGGCCGACGGGTTCAGCGCGTCCCCGGCGCCACCGCGGGGACGGCGCCGGCCCGCACCAGCTCCCGCAGCCGTACGACGGCCGAGCCGCCGTCCTTCACGAGGACGGCGCCGCGCACGGCGGTGCGCTGCGGCTCGACCTCGACGGCGACGGTGCGGTCGGGGAGGTCGAGGGACGCGCCCTGGTCGGGTGAGAGGGCGACGCGCTTGGTGAGCAGCGCCTTGCCGTCGGCGGACCGGGCCACGACGGTCGCGACGCCGACCGCGTCGGCGCCGGCCAGCATCAGCGTCTTGGTGCCGCCCGGGACGAGGACGGTCGTGGGGTTGAAGACCCGGCGGCCGACCGTCAGGACGGACAGGTCGCCGTCGACGACCGAGCGCACGGATGCGGTCACCCGCTGGTCCGAGGCGACCTCGACGCCGATCGCGTCCTTGGCGTTGTCACCCGTGAGCAGGTCGTCGAGGTAGGTCCGGGCGACGCTGTGCGGCGCGATCTTGATCGGCTTGGCGCCGGCGGGCGCGAAGACGGAGCCGTTGGTGACCAGCCGCAGATGGGCGGTCGCCTGATTGTCGGAGTCGTTGGCGATGGTCAGCGTGTGCTGGCCAGAGGCGCCCGGCTGCAGGCCGAGGAGCAGGTTCCGACGGCCCGGGCGGGGCTGTGCGGGGAGCCAGTCCTCGGTCGTCGTACCGCCGGTGAGCTTCTCGCCCCGGTCGCGGACGGCGACACCGAGCTGGCCGCGCTCGACGCTCACGTGCAGGGCGAGGTCGCCGGTGCGCGGGACGACGGTGCCCAGGTCGATCCGGACGTGGGCGTTGCCCTCGACGGCGACGCCGCGCAGCGCGGGGACGTCGATCGGACCCTCGTCGCTGAGCACGTCGACGTCGGCGACGGCGGGTCCGGAGTTCGGGTTGCTCAGCTCGAGCACCGACGCGTGTGTGGGCCCGGCACCGACACCGGTGAACCACTGGCTCGCGGCGACCGGCGCGCAGTCCAGCGCCGTGAGCGGCTGGGAGGAGAACAGGCCGGCGACGAGCCCGGGCGCGAGCGACCCCTGGCCCGAGACCACGACCGGCGCGTCCTGGCCGGGGACGTCGGCGACCCGCCCTGGGGTGACGGCGGCCGTCGAGGCGCCGGCCTCCGAAGTAAGGGTGAGGGTGCCGGACGCGCCGGAGGCGCTCGCGACGCTCAGGGTCGACTCGTTGCCCGACTTGCCATCGAGCGCGCTGGGGCAGACGACCGACCCGGCCGTCAGCTCGCTGGTGGTCGGGGCGGTCCGCTTCAGCCCGGGCGGGTCGGGGCGGACGACGGCCAGCAGCAGCGCGACGACGAGCGGTAGCGCGATCGCCAACGTGGTGGTGACGTCGAGCCGGCGGCGTGCGGTCCCCCGCGACGTACGGCGGTCAGGGCTGCTCATCGGGGTGCTCATCGCTTCCGCCTCCGCTCGACCGTGGGTGCGCACTGGACCACGACCGCGACCAGGCCGACGAGCTGGACGACGACGAGGCCCACGCGGAGCCAGGACGTCGTGCCCTGCAGCGCGTCCGCCGACGGCGGTGCGTCGATCTGCCAGGCGCGTGTGCTGCGGCGCTGGGCGCTGGCCTGGGAGACGCCGCTGGCGGCGTCGATCGCGGCCGAGACGGCGGGGTCGCCGGGCGCCGGCTGGACGACGTACTGGATGCCGGCGGCGGACAGGCCCTTGACGGTGTCCGCGTCGGGTCGTGACACGAAGTCCCTGACCAGGGCGCTGAACGCCTTGTCCTCGGGGGTCAGCGCGAGGATCTCGTCCTCGCCCAGCGTGATGCCGTCACCACGGACGACGCTGTAGCGGACGCCCGTGGCGACGCCTCCGTGGAGCACGAGGATGCCGTGCTCGGAGCCCTGAGAAGCCTCCTGGAGCATGTAGGCGGGGACGACCCGGTCCTGCTCGTCGGTGAGCTCGCCGTGGCCGCCGATCACCGCCCAGACCAGACCACCGATCGGTGCGACGAGCGCGAGTACCGCGAGGGCTCCGGCGGCCAGCCGCACGGGGCCCGAGACGCTGGCCAGGGCGCCCTGCGATCCGACGACGACGGCGACGACCGCCGCGCCCTGGATCAGGACCAGCAGGAACGTGGTCCCGGCGGGCGAGGTCTCAGCGCCGAGATGCACGGTCACGAACGAGAGCACCAGCGCGACGACCGCGGCGATGACGCCGACGACCCAGCAGACCAGCACCGGGACGCGCGTACGTGCCGGCACCACCGCCACGACGGCGAGCACGGGGAGGACCAGGCCGAGCCACCACGGCGCACCGAGGTCCGGCAGCCGGCCGAGGGTGAGCTCCCAGCCGGACGACGCCGGCGCGGGCGGGATGCCCGCGTCGAGCAGGAGGCCACCGCCGGCGCCGTGCAGGAGCGCCGGCAGCCACCAGGCGGCCAGCAGCACGACCGGGACACCCAGCGCGATCGCCGGCGGGCCCCAGACCGAGCGGTCGGCGAACACCGAGCCGCCCCGCAGGAGGAGGCGGGCCACGACGAGCACGACCACGGCGAGGACGAGGCAGACCAGCCACGCGACCGGGGTGAACGCGGCGATGAGGGCCAGCAGCAGGCCGGTGCGCCAGCCGGCGCGCCAGCGTCGGTCGGCCTCCGGGTCGGCGAAGCCCAGCGCGGCGTGCGCGGCCCACGGAAGCGCGGCCGCGGCCACGACGGGCCCGAGCCGGCCGTCGCTCCAGCCGCCGCAGACGAGCGGGACCAGCGCGTAGGAGGTCGCACCCCAGAGCACGAGCCACCGCGGGGCGCCCTTGATCGAGAGCAGGCGGCCGACCACGCGGAGCAGCCGCCACGCGCCCCAGAGCGCGATCGGTGGCGCCGCCACGAGGACGACGGTGACGGCGAGGGACGTGTTGCCGCCGAGCAGGGTCGCGATCAGCGCGAGCGGGAGGACGTACGGCGGCGCCGGCACCTCGCTCCCCTGCCCGATCGGGTGCCACGACTCCGCGAGGAGCCGCCACCAGTGGGCGACTCCGTCGGGGGCGGGCGAGAGTCCGCCACCAGTCACCGTGCCGAACGCCGTGCGCGTGGCGACCACCAGGGCGATGACGACCACGGCGAGCAGGACGGCGACCGGGTTGGTGAGGAACCGGGCGACGATGCCGGTGTCGCGCAGGATCGCCTCGCCGTCGTACGCGTCCCCGGCGTCGATCTCGGCCTGGCGACGCGCCGCGAACGACGCGGGGTCGCGCTCGGCCGCGGCCGCACGCCGGCGCTCGGCGACGTCGGAGGCCTGGTTGGTGACGGCGCCGACGACGTCGCCGACGAAGTCGAGGCCGTGCCGGTAGGGCAGCCACGGCGGGGCGAGCAGCCGCTTGACCTCGCGCGGGTCGGCGCTGTCGAGCGCGCGCCGGGCGCGGCGGGCGGCGTGCACCTGGCCGGGCCGGGCGTAGACGTTGAGGAGGGCGGCGAGCTCGTCGAGCGCCTCGCCCGCGGAGCGGACCAGCAGGAAGCCGACCATCCGCAGCAGCGTCCCGAAGAAGAGCCGCACCAGCTGGAACGGCAGCGTCTGGGTCCGGGTGTTGACGAGCAGCGTGTAGAGGGCGGCGCGCCGCTCCTGGAAGTGGGTGTGCCGGCCGGTCAGCGGCGTGGTGCGCGCACCCCGGTGTGCGGCCTCGACGTGGAAGACGACCGCGTCCGGGACGACCATCGTGCGCATGCCGGCGCGCGCCGCGCGCCAGCCGAGGTCGATGTCGTTGCCGAAGATCGGGAGCTGCGGGTCGAAGCCACCGAGCCTCTCCAGCGCCTCGCGGCGGATGAGCATGCCGGCCGTGTTGACCGCGAGCACCGTGCGTACGTCGTCGTGCTGACCCTGGTCGTACTCGCCGCGCTCCAGGCCCGTCTCACGGCGACCCGTGCCGGAGATCGTCACGCCGAGCTCGAGCAGCCGCCGCAGCGACGGCCACTCGCGCAGCTTCGGCCCGACGATGTCGAGCTCCGGGTCGGTCTCGACGGCCGTCAGCAGCCACTCGAGCGCCGTGGGGTCGGGCGTCGAGTCGTCGTGGAGGATCCAGAGCCACTCCGACGGGTCGCCGCGCAGCTCCTCGAGGCCACGGTCGACGGCCTCGGGGAACGTGGTGGAGCTCTTGACGACGTGGACCTCGCCGAACGCCTCGCGCAGCAGCTGCGGGCTCTCGTCCTTGCTGCCGGTGTCGATGGCGACCACCCGATCGGGGGCCACGGTCTGCGCGCGGATGCCGTCGATCACCGTCGGTAGCCAGCGGGAGCCGTCATGGCTGACGACGAGCAGGGCGACCGATGGGTGAGACACGATCGGCAACCCTAACCGGCCATCCCAGGGGCCGGAAAAAAGCAGAAACCCCGGGTTCGAGGCCCGGGGTCTTCTGCTGTTCCCTCTGTCCGCTCCAGCTGGGTGCTGGGCGGCGTCAGACTGCGCGCTTCTTCAGCTTGCGGCGCTCCCGTTCGGAGAGACCGCCCCAGATGCCGAAGCGCTCGTCGTTCATCAGTGCGGCCTCGAGGCAGTCGTTGCGTACCTCACAGGTCTGGCACACCTTCTTCGCCTCACGCGTAGACCCGCCCTTCTCGGGGAAGAACGCTTCCGGGTCGGTCTGCGCGCACAGTGCCCGCTCCTGCCAGCCCCCCTCTTCGGCGTCCGGCTCGAGGAGAAATAGCTCTCTCACGTCATCGCCCTTTCGACCCTGTGTTGGAACTTCATGCCGTGATCCTTTGGTGTCCCGTTCATCGGTGCCCGACACACCGGATCAAGGAAAAACAACACTGTTGGAATTACATGCCTGTCGCTGCCGCAAGTCAAGCCGGGCATCTGCTAGAGGGACCAAGGTCGCAGGCCTGTTGCACTCCTGGTAGGACCCATGCGGAACGATGACGCCATGCGCAACATCACCGTCCTGTCCGGCGGCGTGGGCGGCGCCCGCTTCCTCCAGGGCCTGCTGCACGGGATCGCCGCCGGAACGCTGCCCGGGGTCTCCCCCGACGCCGAGGTCACCGTCGTCGCCAACACGGCCGACGACCTCTGGGTCCACGGCCTCAAGGTCTGCCCCGACCTCGACACGGTGATGTACACCCTCGGCGGCGGGATCGACACCGAGCGCGGGTGGGGCCACGCCAACGAGACCTGGAGCGTGATGGAGGAGCTCCGGGAGTACGCCGTCGAGCCGACGTGGTTCAACCTCGGCGACCGCGACGTCGCGACCCACCTGGTGCGGACCCAGATGCTCGACGCCGGCTACCCGCTGTCGGCGGTGACCGAGGCGCTCTGCCGGCGCTGGCTCTCGCCGACCTACGGGGCGGGACTCCGCCTCCTCCCGATGACCGACGACCGCGTCGAGACCCACGTCGCGATCGCCGACGCCGAGGCGCCGAGCGGGCGGCGGGTGGTCCACTTCCAGGAGTACTGGGTCCGTCTCCGGGCCGCCGTCCCCGCCGAGCTGCTCGTCTTCGTCGGCCTCGACGAGTCGAGCCCGGCCCCCGGCGTCATCGACGCCATCACCGGCGCCGACCTGGTGGTCCTGCCCCCGTCGAACCCCGTCGTCTCCGTCGGCACGATCCTCGGGGTCCCCGGCGTCCGCGACGCCCTCGCGTCGACGCCGGCCCGCGTCGTCGGCCTCTCCCCGATCATCGGCGGCCACCACGTCCGCGGCATGGCGGAGCAGATGCTCGGCTCGATCGGCGTCGAGGTGAGCGCGGCGGGTGTCGGGCTGCACTACGGGGCCCGCTCGAAGGGCGGCGTCCTCGACGGCTGGCTGGTCGACGCCGCCGACGCTGACGCCGTCCCGCGGCTCGCCGAGGCCGGGCTGTCCGCCGCCGCGGTCCCGCTGTGGATGAGCGATGTGGAGGCGACCGCGTCGATGGCTGCCGCCGCGATCGAGCTCGTCCGATGATCACCGTCTGGGCGCCCGACGGGGTCGGTGAGATCCGCGAGGGCGACGACGTCGCCGCCGTCTTCCTGGCCGCGCTCGCCGGCACCGGTCGTCTGCTCCACGACGGCGACGTCGTCGCCGTCACCAGCAAGGTCGTGAGCAAGGCCGAGGGCCGGGCGCGGGTCTCGACGCGCGACGTGGAGCTCCCGGGTCAGACCCGCCGCGTCGTGGCCCGGCGCGGGCCGACGACGATCGTCCGCAACCTGCTCGGCCTCACCATGGCGGCAGCAGGGATCGACGGCTCCAACGTCGCCGCCGGGACGGTGCTGCTGCTGCCCGAGGATCCTGACGCGTCGGCGCGCCGGATCCGGGCCACCGTCCTCGAGCGCACCGGCGCCAACGTCGGGGTCGTGGTGACCGACACCGCCGGCCGGGCTTGGCGGGACGGGCAGACCGACCTCGCGATCGGTGCCGCCGGGATCACCGTGCTGCAGTCCTTCGCGGGCCGGTTCGACGCCCACGGCAACCCGCTGCTGGTCACCGCGCCGGCCGTGGCCGACGAGATCGCGTCCGCCGCCGAGCTGGCGCAGGGCAAGCTCGGCAGCCGGCCGTTCGCGGTCGTCAGAGGTCGCGCCGACCTCGTGCTGCCGGCCGGCGACGACGGCACCGGCGCGGGGACGCTCGTGCGGCCCGAGGGGGCCGACCTGTTCGGGTACGGCGCCCGCGAGGCCGTCGTACGCGCGCTGGCCGGGCGGCCCGAGGACCGTGCGCCGTTCGGCGCGCCCGCGACCGTCGACGAGATGGCCGAGGCCGTCACGACGGTCACCGGCGCGGCGGCCACGACCGACGGCGACGCGCTCGTCGTGACCGGCGACACGGCCGCACTGCGAGCGCTGGCGTTCGCGTTCGGCTGGACGCTGACGACCGAGTCCGGCGGTCTTGCACGACTCTGCCCACCGACTCCGTAGACTCTGCCCGTCCTGAACCACCTGACCCCTGCACGAGGAACGCCGAAGACCGTGGCCAAGAAGACCGCCGCCCAGAACAACCGTCGGGCGGTCATCGACGACATCCGCAAGAAGCAGAAGGGCGCCGAGCGCCGGCGCGGCTACGCGATCGTCGGCGTGTGCGCCGTCGTCGCCGTGCTCATCGTCGGCGCCGCGGCCTTCCGACCGGTCAAGGACTGGTGGGACGAGCGGCAGTTCAACGACGTCCAGCTCGCCGACATCGGCGCCTCGGCGTCGACGTGCGACAAGATCACCACGCAGAAGGCCGACGGCAACCAGCAGCACGTGCCGACCGGGACGCCGGTGGACTACACCACCGCGCCCCCGGCGTTCGGTGCGCACTGGAACGAGGCCGGCGTCGCCCCCGTGGCGATGGAGAAGAAGTTCTACGCGTGGACCGAGCGTCCCGAGCTCGAGGCGCTCGTGCACAACCTCGAGCACGGCTACACGATCGTCTGGTACGACGAGACCGCCAGCAAGGACAGCGAGGAGATGTCGCAGCTGCGCGCCATCGCCGCGAAGTTCCCGGGCACGTCCAACTGGCGCTACAAGTTCAAGATCGTCCCGTGGCTGCCGACCGACGAGAACGGCAAGAAGTTCCCCTCGGGCAAGCACATCGCCATCTCGCACTGGTCGGCCGGCGGCACCGGCCAGACCGACACCTCCAAGCAGGTCGGCGCGTTCCAGTACTGCGGCAGCGTCTCCGGCGCCGCGATCAAGGACTTCATGACGAAGTACCCCTACACGGACTCGCCCGAGCCGACCGCCATGTGAGGTCAGCCCCGGCCACCCCTGTCACGCAGAAGCGCCCCGGTCCGATCGGACCGGGGCGCTTCTCCGTGTCGATCAGGTGAGGTCGGCGTCGCCGTCCTTCTGGAGGCCGGCGACGAGCTGCTTCACCTGCTGGGCCCGCTCGCGGGTCGTGACCAGCACCGCGTCGGGCGTGTCCACGACGACGACGTCCTCCAGACCGACCACGGCGATCACCCTGCCGCTGTTGGGCACCACGAGACCGCTGCTCTCGATCGCCTTGACGAGGTGGTGGTCCCCCAGCACCGTGGGCCCCTCGTTGTCGACGGTGAGGGCGGCGTCGAGGAGCGCGGCGAGCGAGTCGAAGTCGCCGACGTCGTCCCACCCGAAGTCCGCGGGCACGACGGCGACCCTGCCCGCCGCTGCGGCGGGCTCGGCGACGGCGGTGTCGACAGCGATCTTCGGCAGGGTCGGCCACACCGCGCCGATCGTCTCCGGCTTGGCGGCGATCGCCCGCAGGCCCTGCGCGAACTCGGGGTCCTCAGCCGCCAGCAGGTCCAGCAGGACCGTCGGGCGTACGACGAACATGCCGGCGTTCCACCGGTAGCCGCCGTTCGCGAGGTAGCCGTGCGCGACCTCGGCGGAGGGCTTCTCGACGAAGCTGTCGACCAGACCCGCCTTCGAGTGCCCCTCCAGCGGTCCGGCCTCGTGGATGTAGCCGTAGGCCGACGAGGCGAACGTCGGCTGGATGCCGATGGTGACCAGCCAGCCGTCGCGGGCGACCTCCGCGGCCGTGTGCACGGCCTCGGTGAACTTCTTCGCCCGGGTGATGACGTGGTCGGCCGCGAACGAGCCCATCACGGCGTCCGGGTCCCGCAGCTCGAGCACGGCGGCGGCCAGGCCGATGGCGGCCATCGAGTCGCGCGGCGTCGGCTCGGCGAGGACTCCTCCGGCTGTCGTGCCGCCGGCGAGGTCGGGCAGCTGCTCCAGGACGGCGTCCTCGTGGGCGGCGCCGGTCACGACGAGGAAGCGGTCGGAGACGAGCGGGACGAGCCGGTCGTGCGTCTCCTGGAGCAGCGAGCGGCCGCTTCCGGTCAGGTCGCGCAGGAACTTCGGGGCCGTCGACCGCGACAGGGGCCACAGCCTGGTGCCGGACCCACCTGCCGGGATGACAGCCCAGAAGTTGTCGATGTTGAGCTTGCCGATCACGCGCACAGGGTAGGCGATCCGGCCACGCCCGTCGCCCGTAAGGTCGGGGCGTGACCGTGTTCTCCGACGTCCTGACCCGTCTCCTCCGCCACGACGCCGGCCGCCCGCTGGTCACGTTCTACGACGAGGCGACCGGCGAGCGGACCGAGCTGTCGGTCGCCACCTACGCCAACTGGGTGGCGAAGGCGGGCTCGCTCCTCGTCGACGAGCTCGGTCTCGAGCGCGGCGACCGGCTCCGGGTCGACCTGCCGGCGCACTGGCTGACGGTCGTCTCCCTCGGCGCCGCCTGGAGCACCGGCCTGGTCGTCACCGACGAGGCCGCGGACGGTGGCCGGCCCGACGCCGTGGTGACCGGGCCGGACGGACTGGCCCGGTGGTCGTCGTACCCCTCGACGGGCTCGGGGCGAGGCACCGGGATCGTCCTGGCCTGCTCCCTGCTGCCGCTGGGAGTGCGGTTCGCCGAGCCGCTGCCGGCCGGCGTCCACGACGTCGGCGTCGAGATCTGGTCGCAGCCCGACTCGTTCGTGCCGTGGGACCCGCCCTCGGGCGAGGACCCGGCGGTCGCGTTCGGTGACGCCATCCGCTCCCACGAGCAGCTGTGGGAGGCGGCCGCCGCCGGTTCCACCGGCGGCGACCGCCTCCTCTCGGAGGTGAACCCGGCTTCCCCACCGGGGCTCTCCTCCCTCACCGAGCCACTCACGACGGGCGGCTCGGTCGTCCTGGTCGCTCACGCCGACCCGGACCGGCTCGAGGCGATCGCTGTCGCCGAGCGGGTCACGGACCGCTTCCCACGCGTGCAGGCCGAGGACCGCTGACACCGGCTCAGCCGGCCAGGTCGTACCCCCCGAACCCGCTTCCGAGAAGCCTCGCCGACCGGAGCGTGCCGTCGGCGTTGCCCTGCAGGGCGTAGAGCGCGCCGTTGGAGCGGCCTCGCACCACCAGGTCGGGGTGGCCCGAGAGATTGAGCGGGCCCACGCCGATCACCCAGTCGTACGGTGCCAGGTTGATCGACAGCGTCCGCGGGGCCGACAGCCCGGCCGGCCCGTTCCCCGCGTAGAGCTGCAGCGCGTTGCCGTCGCGGACGAGCGTGTCGAGCGTGGTGTTGCCGTCCCACTTGCCCGCCCCGACCTGGGCCGAGCCGCTCAGGGCGCCGTACATCACCGACGTCGCGGTGACGCCCGTGGCGCCGTTGCCGGCCCACAGCTTGGTCACCCCGCCGAGCTGGGCGATGAGGTCCATCCGCCCGTCGCCGTTCATGTCGCCGGGCGCGGCGATCAGCGTGGCGGCGCCCCAGCCGCTGCCGAAGGAGTAGCGGCCGCTGAAGGAGCCGGCCCCGTTGCCGAGGGCCAGGTAGAGCACGCCTGACGTCTCGCGGTAGACCACGTCGCCGTGGCCGTCGCGGTTCCAGTCCCCCACGTTGAGCACGAGGTTGGCCTTCGACAGGTCGAGGTTGGTGACGACCGGAGCGCCCAGGTCGGTGCCGGCGTTGTGCTGGAGGATCTGGACCCGGGCACCGGTGAGGGCCAGGAGGTCGGGCGAGGAGTCCCCCATCACGTTGGTCGCGCCCAGGACGCGGCCGACCTTCGCCGTCACGGCGTAGCCGCCGACGGCGGCGCCGAAGCTGCCTCCACCGAGGTTCGCGCGGACGTAGCCGATCTTGGCGTGGGCGCTGCGCACCAGGACGTCGGCGAGACCGTCCTTGTTGAAGTCGGCGGCCACGATGGCGTCGTACGCCGACCAGCCGCTGCTGAGCGCACGCCGCGTCGGGAACCCGCCGTTGCCCTTGCCGCGGTAGAGCCACAGGACGCCGTGAGCGTCGCGAGCGAGCAGGTCGACCTTGTGGTCCCCGTCGACGTCGCCGGCGGTGATCAGGTTGTAGGCCTTGAAGCTGGAGCGGAGCGCCTGCTTCTTGAAGGTGCCGTTGCCGCGGCCGAGCCACACGATGACCGTGCCGGTCCGCGGGTCGCGGGAGAGCAGGTCGTTGCGCCGGTCCCCGTTGACGTCGCCGAGCGGCGTGATGAGGTCGCGGCCCTTCTGGTCGGTCGACGGGGCGATCCCGGGGCCGAAGCCACCGCGGCCGTTGCCCGGCCGGACCACCGACCTGCCGCCCTTCCCGACGAGCAGGAGGTCGGCGCGGCCGTCCCCCGTCAGGTCTGGCGACAGGACCGGCGTGTTGGTGGCCTTGATCGACAGCGTGCTGCCGCCGGCGAACCCGCTGAAGCCGGTGGTCGGGATGATGACGCCCCGCTTGTCGCTCGCCCGGCGGGCGATGATGTCGGGGTGCGCGGTGCCGACCAGGTTGGCGTTGCGCGCCGTGTAGGACAGCGGGCGCTGCGCGGCGATCGCGATGGTCCGGATGTCGGGGATGCGGGCGTAGAGGTAGCGGCCCGGGCACGCCGTCGACTTCGTGTCGCGGTGACCCATGATCGAGGAGGCGAAGACGCGCTTGCCGATCTTCACGTTCTTGGCGGCGGCGGAGACGCCGTTGATGGCGAGCTTCCAGCCGAACAGGGCACCGAACGCACCGACGACGGCCTGCGGCGGCGCGGCGATGTCGAAGTTGCCGATCGCCGAGGCGCCGAACGAGTCGCCGTTGTAGTTCTCGGTGTGGGCGCCGATGACGTTGCGGTCGACGCCGCCGTACCTGCCCTCCCAGATCCGGCCGAACCGGTCGATGAGGAAGTTGTAGCCGATGTCGCGCCAGCCGCGGCTCTTCACGTGGTAGGTGTAGATGCTCCGGATGATCGCCGGCACCTCGGCCGCCGTGTAGTCGTTGGCGTTGACCGTGTGGTGCACGAACGCGCCGTGCACGGAGCCGTAGGACGGCGCGGTCTGCTCGCGGACCTTCTCGTTGGCACCCCACTGGGCGCGGCTGTAGATGTACGGCTTGGTCGCGACGATCGACGACGCGGCCAGCGCCAGGCCGTCGTCCGTCCCGGCGGTCGGGTCCGTCGTGTCGGTCGGCTCGCTGGTCGTGTCGGCAGCCGGGTCCGTCGTCGTACCGGTGGTCGTACCGGTGCCCGGGTCGGTGGCCGGGCCCGTGGTCGGGCCGGTGGTCGGGTCGGCCGCCGGGCCGCGGGGGGCGTCCACGAGGCCGCCCTTGCCGCTCGGCGCGGCGTCCGGGACGACCGGCAGCTCGCTGGTGTCGATGTCGGGGGTCTCGGCCTTGGTGGCGGTGACCTTCCCGGGGTCGATGACGGCCAGCTTCAGGTCGGCCGGCACCTCCGCCGACCTCACCTGGGCCCGCACCTGCACCTGGTCGACGTGGCCGACCAGGGCCTCGTCGGTACCGGGTCGCTCGTTGCGCGCCTCGACGGTGCCGACGTCGGGACCGTGCTCGTCGTGGTAGTCGAGCTTCTGCCACGCGCTCCAGTCGCCGTCGGTCTTCGTCCGCAGCGTGAAGCTGATGTCGCCCTCGCCGAGGTCCTGGCCGTGCTCCCAGGTGACGCCGACCGTGCCGTAGCCGGTGACGTCCTGCGGGTCGCTGGTGATCGTCGTCGTGTCCGTGGCCGCGTCGGCGACGGTCGTGGCGTGCACGCCGGCCGAGGCGCGGGTCGCGACGGCGGCCACCGCGTGGACCGAGCCGCTCGACTGCCGGGCGACCGCCCCGTGCGCGGCGCTCGCGCCGGCCGGCGGCGTCAGGGCGAACTCGTGCAGGGTCGCGCTCGCCGACGATGCCGCCACCGGCGTGGCCCGATCCGCCGCGGCGGCGTACGCGGCCATCGCGGCGTGCTCGTCGGACGGGGCGCTCGCCGCCGTGCTGGGGGCCGGCTGCTCACGGACGACGTCGAGGCTGACGACGCTCGCGGCGGGGACGAGGGCAGCGAAGACGGCGCCGAGCACCAGCGTCTGCTGGCACAGGGCGACGAAACGCGACTTCTGCGGGTTCATTCAAGCTCCAGGTGTGCGGGGAAGAGTCACACGAGGGCTCAACTTTCACATCAGTCACAGACCCTGGGAAGGGCTTTCGAGTAACTACAAACGTGTAATTTCTACTCGACACGCCGTGACTTCGCAGATATAGGTAAAATTACAGCCGTGTAGTTCGCACAACGACACCGGCCCGCCCTCCCGGAGGAGAGCGGGCCGGTACGCCGGGCAGCGACTCAGATGTCGGCGCCGAGCATCGCGTCGTCGTTGGCGAGGGCGGACTCGTCGGTCTTGCCGTCCACCGGCAGCTCGTCGTCGTACTTGACGTAGCGGATGCCGTCGAGGGCGGCCCCGTCGAACCCGAGCTTGCCCTTCTCGAGCACGATCACCCGCTCGCACATGCGGGCGACGGAGGCGGCAGCGTGGCTGACGTAGACGAGCGTCACGCCGCTGGCCTTGACCTCCTCCATCTTCTCCATGCACTTGCGCTTGAACGGCTTGTCGCCGACCGCCAGCACCTCGTCGGCCAGGAAGATGTCCGAGTCGACGTGCACGGCGACGGCGAACCCGAGGCGGGAGTACATGCCGCTCGAGTAGTTGCCGACAGGGGTGTCGAGGAAGTCGCCGATGTCGGCGAAGTCGACGATCTCGTCGAACTTGCGGGCGGTCTCCTTCTCGTTCATCCCGAGGATCGCCGCGTTGAGGTAGACGTTCTCGCGACCGGTCAGCTGCGGGTGGAAGCCGGCGCCGGTCGCGATCAGTCCGGCGATCCGGCCACGGGTGAGCACGCTGCCCTCGTCGGGCCGCATCGTCCCGTTGATCAGCTTCAGCAGCGTCGACTTGCCGGACCCGTTGAGGCCCATCAGGCCGACGGACTCGCCCTGCTGGATCTCGAACGTGACGTCGTCGACGGCGTTGAACGTGTCGGAGATCTTCTGCTTGCGCATCTTGGCGACCGTCATCTGCTTGAAGGTCTTGTGATACCGCTTCGTGAAGACCTTGGTCGCGTGGTCGACCTTGATCGACGTTCCCATCAGAGTCGCTCCGGAACCTTGTTCTCGTACTTCAGGAAGACACGCTGCGCGATCAGCAGGACGACCGCCGAGATGGCGATGCCGATGATCGTCCACATCGCCAGGTGGTCGGGCAGCGTCGCCGCCGCCTGCTTCACCGGGTCCTTCGTCGTCCCCAGCCAGAAGGCCCGCTGGAACAGGATGACGGCGATCGACACCGGGTTGCAGAGGTAGAGGTGGACGGCCCACTGCGGCAGCCCGTTCGCGATCGTCGAGAACGGGTAGAGCATCGGGACACCGAAGCGGATGTAGTTGTTCATGATGCTGACGAAGCTGCCGAAGTCGCGGAAGAAGACGTTGGCCGTGCTGAACAGCAGGGCCAACCCCGTCCCCAGGATCATCGCGATGAGGATGGCCGCGACCATCGCGAGCATCCCGACGACGTCTGGCCGCCAGCCCTCGAGCAGGCACACCCCCACGAGGATGAGGATCTGAGGCGCGACGTGCCACAGCGAGACCAGCATCGTCGCCACCGGGAACATCTCCCGTGGCACCGACATCTTCGCGATCAGGCCCTTGTTGCCCACCAGCGAGCGGGTGCCGGCGCCGAAGGTCTCGGTGAAGAAGTGGACGATGATGAGGCCCGCGAACATGTGCACGGGGTAGTTCTCGAACCGTCCGCGGCTGAGCAGCTGGCCCATGAAGAACCAGTAGATGAAGAACTGGGACAGCGGGTTGATGTAGGACCACAGGAACCCGAGGAACGAGCCCTCGTAGCGCCCCTGGACCTCACGCTTGACCAGCAGCCGCAGCACGTAGCGACGGCGGAACACCTCGAGGAGCCCCCGGTTCGCCGCCGGCGACGAGAGCGGGATGGCGTCGAGATGGTGACGGTCGGCCAGCGCAACGGCGCCGGTCGCCTGGGCGGCCTCGGTCATGCGTCGTTCCCCTCGTCACCGCCGGTCTCGAGCCACGGTCGGAACGTCTCGTCCCAGGCCTCCGGCGAGGTGATGTCCTTCAGGGCAGCACGGTAGCGCTGCGCCAAAGCGGGCCACTCGCGACGGTAGCGCTCGTGGATCGCCAGGGTCCGCTTCATCAGGTCGCGGAACTCGCCCAGGTCGCGCCGGTAGAGGGCGGCCGAGGAGCCGTCGTTCATGGACACGATGGCGGAGTCGTACGACGCCAGCTTCCACCACTTGGCGTCCATCGCACGGATCTCCGCCTCGGGGTAGTTGCGCGACAGCTCGCGGGGCGACTTGATGGCGTGCCGCATCGGCGCGACGCCGGCGCTGATGAGCGACGAGAGCCGCCCGGGCACCTCGACCACGTCGCGGCCCTTCCGCGGCGGCTTGCTGCGCTTGACCGGCGGCAGGTCGTCACGGTCGGTGTGCAGCTGCGCGTCGGTGAACTGCTTGCGGAAGGCGTTGACCTCGGCGAGCTTCGTGCCGAGCATCCCGTGCAGCCCCTCCGGACCGGCGAGGACGTCCTCGAGCGCCATCAGGCGCAGCTCGGCGGTGGAGTACTGCATCGAGACCAGGTGGGCGATCTGGTGGTTGAGGCTCTCCCGGATCATCCGGCCGCCCTTGGGGTAGGGCGAGTGCAGCAGCGCCGCGATGAAGCGGTTGCGCAGGTGGAAGTAGGCCTGCCAGTCGAGTGCGTCGTTCTTGTCGCCCCACGGGATGTGCCAGACGGCCGCGCCGGGGAACGTCACCGTCGGGTAGCCGGCCTCCTTGGCACGCAGGCCGTACTCGGAGTCGTCCCACTTGATGAAGAGCGGGAGCGAGAGACCGATCTCGGCGATCACCTCGCGCGGGATGAGGCACATGAACCAGCCGTTGAAGTCGACGTCGACCCGCTTGTGCAGCCACCGGGACGACCGGATGTTGCGCGCGGCGAGGTCCCAGTCGCTGTAGCCGTCGAGCGGGGTCTGCCACCAGAACCGCCACGGCTGGACGATCTCGCCGAAGCTGTGCAGCCGGCTCTTGGCGTAGAGGCTGAACATGTGGCCGCCGACCAGGGTGGGGCGCCGGCACAGGTCGGCGAAGGTGACCGCCCGGATGATGCCCTCGGTCTCGGCCTCGACGTCGTCGTCCATCATGATCGTGTACGTCGCCGTGCCCTTGCGCAGCGACTCGAGCTGCCCCCGGGCGTAACCGCCGGACCCGCCCAGGTTGCCCTGCTCGATGACGCGCAGCTTGCCCTCGAGGCCCTTCTCGGCCGCGGGGAAGTACTCGCTGTCGGCGACGAGCTGGCTCTTGCTGCCCTGCTCCATCACGAAGACGGTGTCGAGGTAGGGCAGCAGCTCCTCCGTGCCGAGCTGGCCGAGCAGCTTGGCGCAGAAGTCCGGGCGGTTCATCGTCGTGATCGCCATGTCGACCGTGCCGTGCTCGAGGCGGTCGGCCGGCACCTCGGCGGTCCACTCGGCGGTCTCGACGACGGCGTCGGTCGTGCCGGCGGCGACGTCGTACCAGAGCCACCCGCCGTCGACGAACGGCTTGAGGCTGAGCTCGAAGCTCAGCGTCTGGGCGTCGCCCTCGACAGTGGCCGAGTCGAGCTTCTGCGAGCGGCCGTCGGCGGTGGACTTGTTGACCACGACCGTGGCGCCCTCACCACGGACGGTGAGCGTCAGGGTGACGTCGGTGACGACCGTCCAGCGGCGCCAGTAGCTCGCCGGGAAGGCGTTGAAGTAGCTGCCGAACGAGACCTTCTCCCCCGCCGGCACGCGGAACGCGGTCCGGGAGAGGAGCTGGTCGGGGTGGACCGCGCGACCGGTCGACGTCGACTGGCGGATCGCCGCGTTGTTGAGGTCCTTGGCCGACTTGTTGCCGCCGATCTCGTACTTGCCGGCGTCGAGCTTGACCTCCTCGAGGTCGACGTAGAGCGCGATCGCGTCCAGGTCGCGCCCGACCGGCATGATCTGGCGCTGCAGGAGCCGGGTCGCGGTGCTGGACGACGCCTCGGCGGTGCCCGTCGTCCTACCGGCCGCCTTGCTCGTCGTCTTGCTCGTCGTCTTGCTCGTCGTCTTCCCCGTCGTCTTCTGAGTGCTCACTCGGCAATCCCTCCCGAGGCGAACGGTGCGCCATCAGTGAAGTGCGGCTTGATCTTGTTGTCGTACATCGAGAGCGCGGACCCGATGGCCATGTGCATGTCGAGATACTGGTAGGTGCCCAGCCGGCCGCCGAAGAGCACCATCGGCTCCTGCTGGGCGAGCTCGCGGTACCTCAGCAGCTTGGCGCGGTCCTCGGCGGTGTTGACCGGGTAGTAGGGCTCGTCGCCCTCCTCGGCGAAGCGGCTGTACTCGTGGACGATGACCGACTTGCCGGGCAGGTGCGTGCGCTCCGGGTGGAAGTGCTTGAACTCGATGATGCGGGTCCACGGCACCTCCTGGTCGTTGTAGTTCACGACCCCGGTGCCCTGGAAGTCGTCGACGTCGACGACCGACTCCTCCAGGTCGACGGTGCGCCAGGAGAGCCGGCCCTCGCAGTTGCCGAAGTACTCGTCGACCGGGCCGGTGTAGACGATCGGCACCTTGCCCTTGTACTGCTCGGCGACCGAGAAGAAGTCGGTCTCCAGCCGGACCTCGATGTTCGGGTTGTCGGCCATCCGCTCGAGCCACGCCGTGTAGCCGTCGGCCGGCAGGCCCTCGTGCTTGTCGTTGAACCAGCGGTTGTCGAACGTGTAGCGCACGGGCAGCCGGGTGATGATCTCCGCGGCGAGCTTGGTCGGGTCGGTCTGCCACTGCTTGGCGGTGTAGCCCTTGATGAACGCCTCGTAGAGCGGGCGGCCGATCAGTGAGATCGCCTTCTCCTCGAGGTTCGCGGCGTCCTCGGTGCGGATCTCGCTGGCCTGCTCGGCGATCAGCTCCCGCGCCTCCTCGGGCGTGTGCGACTTGCCGAAGAACTGGTTGATGAGGCCGAGGTTCATCGGCAGCGAGTAGACCTGCCCCTGGAACTTGCCGAACACCCGGTGCTGGTAGCCCGTGAACGTCGTGAACCGGTTCACGTACTCCCACACACGCTCGTTGCTGGTGTGGAACAGGTGGGCGCCGTACTTGTGGACCTCGATGCCGGTCTCCGGCTCGCGCTCGCTGTAGGCGTTGCCGCCGATGTGCGAGCGGCGCTCGAGGACGAGCACCTTCTTGTCGAGCTCGGAGGCCACTCGCTCGGCGATCGTGAGGCCGAAGAAGCCGGAGCCGACGATGAGCAGGTCGGGAAGATCGGTTGACACGATCGGTCAGTCTACGGACGACGGGGGAAGGCTCCGCATTCCCCGCGCCGACCGTAGGGCTCGGATCACGTTGCTCGCCTCCCCGCGGCGACCGCGCAGCAGCGACAGCACGGTGACGGCGACCGTGATCGCCCACGGCTTCGCCCGCACCAGCGCGTTCTCGCCGTAGCGGAGGTGGACGACGAAGAGGTTCCGGTACATGAAGAACCCCTTCCAGCTGCTGAGGTCGTGCTGCTGGCTGAAGTCCAGCTGGCGCACGAGGCGCGCGTCGCGGATCGCCCAGATGCGGAACCCGGCACGCCGCGCGCGCAGGGCGTAGTCCACGTCGTCGTAGAAGATGAAGTACGACGGGTCGGGCAGGCCGATCGTGTCGACGACGCGGCGGCGGACCATGAACCCCTCGAAGGCGACATTCTCCAGCTGGACCCGCTCGGGCATGCGCGCGCGGTCGCCGTAGCTGCTCATCACGCTGGCCGTCTTCGGCTTGACGGCCAGCGGGTTGGCCAGGTCGAAGCGGGTCGCGGCCAGCTCGATGAGGCTGCCGTCGGTGTTCTCGCGCACCGACATGAGGCAGTTCTCGTCGAGCCCCATCAGCACCGTGAGGCAGTCGGGCGCGGGGACGACGTCGTCGTCCATGAGCCAGATCCGGTCGAAGCCGGCCTCGTGGGCGGCCTTCATGCCGGCGTGGAAGCCGCCCGCGCCCCCGAGGTTCTTCTCGGTCCTGATCACCCGCAGCCCGGGGAGGCCGCTCGCCTCGAGGACGGCGGCCGTGTGGTCGGTGCTGGCGTTGTCGACGACGATGACGGCGTCGGCCGGCCGCTCGAGCCTGGCCAGTCCGTCGAGCAGGTTCACCAGCAGGTCGGCCCTGTTGTAGGTGACCACGACGATCGCCACGGTCTCGATACGCTCGCTGGCGCTCGCTCCTCGACCAGCGACAGCTTCGTTGGTCGAGGAGCCGTCGTGAGGGACGAGCGAGGATGTATCGAGACCGCTCATCGGAGGTACCTCCCGTGGCCGGTGAAGTCACCGCGCAGCCCCGCGTACATCGCCCGTGCGCTGAGCGCGAGGCGGCGCGGCGAGGGCCGGGTGAAGGTGTAGAACCACGCCGTCTTCACGACGAACGCGAGCGCGTGCGGCCAGCCGTTGTAGTCGCGCTGGTTGACCAGGTTGTTGCGGGCCATGCAGTAGTGCTTGAGGTCGCTCGGGCTGTGGTTGTAGGTCGTCCGGCCGAACATCATCGGCGTGCCGAGGCTGCCGACCGACGGATGGAGGAAGCGGGCACCGGCCACCGTCGCGATGCGGGCACCGGCGGCCTCGGCCCGCAGGCGGTACTCGTGGTCGTCGCCCCAGATGAAGAAGTCGGCCCGCGGGATGCCGATCCGCTCCACCAGCTCCCGGGTCACGAGGACCCCGTTGAACGGGATGACGATGCCGTCGAGGACGCCGTCGCTCGCGGCCCGCTCCACGGCTGCGACGTCGTGGACGACGCGGGTCCCGCCGGGGAGGCGGATCGGGAACACGAGCCGCTCGGGCGCCGCCTCGTCGACGACGACGGGCCCCCAGAAGTCGCGGTCGCGCACGGCGAGGAGCCGGTCGAGGCAGTCGGACGCCGGTACGCCGTCGTCGTCCATGAGCCAGACCAGGTCGGCGCCGCGCTCGACGGCCCAGGCGACCCCCTCGGCGAATCCTCCGGCGCCGCCGGTGTTGCTGGTCAGCGTGCGCGCGACGACCCGGCGCTCGGCGTGGCCGTCGGCACCCTCGGCACCGGGCTCGAGGGACGCCAGCCACTCCGACGTACCGTCGGTCGAGGCGTTGTCCACGACGAGCACCTCGTCGACGCCCGCGACGGTGTCGAGCCGCTCGAGGAGGCGTTGGAGCAGGCTTAGGCGGTTGAAGGTGACGACGACGGCGGCGATGCGCGGTCGGTCGCCCTGCTCAGTCACGCGGGCCACCCTAGGTCTCGGCCGGCTCCAGCGACGAAAGGGGTCAGCAGGCCGAGGCGAGGTCGTCGGACTGGTTCGCGGCGTAGCCGGTCTTGAGGGAGCCGATCGATCCGCCCGTGACGACCTTCGTGGCGCCGCTCGACGCCGATCCGCCCGTGGACGGAGCGGACGGGTCCTTCGTCGGGGAGGAACTCTTCGCGGGCTTCTTGCCCTCGGCACGGTCGATCGCGGTCGTGATCATCCGGCGGACCTTGGGGATGTCGGGGTGGGCGGTGACGATCGCGGGCGGGACGAGCGAGACCGACGCGACCTTCTGGCCCTTGGCCTTCAGCGCCAGCGACACGAACCTGCCCACCTCGCTGGCCGGGATGCTGGTCGACACCATGTTGGAGCCGGCCTTCGCGATCTCGTCGAAGTGGGCGAGCACCGTCTGCGGGCTGACCTGCTGCAGCATCGCGCTCATCACGCACTTCTGGCGCGCCATCCGCGAGTAGTCGTCGGAGTCGTGGCGGGCGCGGGCGTACCAGAGGGTCTCCCAGCCGTTCAGCTTGCGCGTGCCGGTCTTGAGGTGCGTGTAGAACTTGTCGCCCGGGATGCCGACCGGGATCGCCTCGCGGACGTCGAGCGTGACGCCGCCGACCGCGTCGACCAGGTCCTGGAAGCCGGACAGGTTGACCATCGCCCAATAGTTGATGTCGAGGCCGGTGATCCCCTGGATGCCCTCGAGGGTGGCCTCGATGCCGGGGTCGTCGTAGTCCTTGAACAGGTCGGCGTGGTCGCCGGCCCAGGTGCTCAGCGAGTTGAGGTAGCAGCCGTCGCAGTCGTAGCCGTGCGGGAACTGCTTCGCCAGGACCGACCCCTTCGGGAAGGGGAAGTCGGACATGTTGCGTGGCAGGCCGACGAGCACGGTCTTGCCCGTGTGGGCGTCGATGGAGGCGATGGTCATCGAGTCGGTGCGCAGGCCCCAGCGCGTCTTGCCGCCGTCGCTGTCGCCGCCGATCAGCAGCACGTTGAACCGGCCGTCGTGGGCTCCGACGACCTCGTCGCCCGCGAAGGTGGCGAGCACCGAGCTGCGCATGACGCCGACGGTGTGCGAGCCGAAGAGCAGGACGCCGGCGACCACCAGGCACATCGCGCCGTTGACGCCGAGCAGCACGCGCCGGTGGGTGAGCTGCAGGGACAGCGGCTGGCCGATCCGCCAGGCGTCGACCAGCAGCGCGGCCCACGCGACGGCGAGGACCATCAGGCCCAGGCGCAGCAGCTGCAGCACCGACGGGTTCGTGAAGGTGCTCAGCGCACGCTCGCGATCGACGAGGGCGATGACGACGGAGCCGCCCGCGAGCAGCAGCAGGCCGACCCAGAGCCGCATCGCGATGCGCCCCAGCCGGGCGTTGCCGGCGACGAGCTGGGCGGAGCCCGGGAGGACCAGCGTCATGACCAGCAGACCGACGGCACGCCGGTAGCGGACACGAGCGGCGCGCTCGGCGCACGTGCTGCGGGCGGACGCGAAGGGCTGCGACATGGTGACTCTCTGAGCAGTCTGAGACGACGGGGGAAGATTCAGGCGTGCGAGCCAGGACTGGCACCGCCAGTATCACCAGTCACATCGGTCACAGATCGCAGCGACACGCGCTGAGCCGTCGACGCGGGCTCTCTGGGAGACGCCCGGTACCTTCGTCGCCATGGCAGATCGACCCGGCAGCTCGGGAGAGGGTCCCGAATTCGACTGGCTCTACGGTGGGCGCGGCCGCTCCGGCGGCCGGTCGGGCTCCCCGCAGAAACCCGAGGCCACCCGGGCGATTCCGGTCCAGCCCCGTGCTCAGGGCGCACGCAGCGCGCCGGGCGGCACCCGGGGCGGCGCGCAGCCGGCGCCCACCCAGGTCCGGCGCACCTACGACCAGCGCCCGGCGCAACCGCCGGCCGCTCCCCCGCTGGCGCCCACGCCCGGCGACGGCCGGGGCGACGGCGCGGGCGGCGGTCGCCGCCTCACCTTCAAGACCGTACGTCGGATCATCTACGTCCTGCTCCTGGTCTGGATCGCCAGCATCGTGTGGGTCGGACTGTCCTTCCCCAAGGCGCTCAACCGGGTCGACTGGGAACCCAGCGGCGCCCGTCCGGCCGACCAGCCGGGCACCAACTACCTCGTCGTGGCCAGCGACTCCCGGAAGGGACTGTCGAAGGCGCAGCGCCGCCAGCTGCACACCGGCGGCGACGTGGGCCAGCGCACCGACACGATCAAGCTGCTCCACACCGGCAGCGGCCCCAACCTGCTGATGACGATCCCGCGTGACTCCTACGTCCCGATCCCGGGCCACGGCAGCACCAAGATCAACGCCGCCTTCGCCTACGGCGGCCCGGAGCTGCTGGTGAAGACCATCGAGCAGAACACCGGCATCCGGATCGACGGCTACGTCGAGATCGGCATGGGCGGCCTGGTCAACCTGGTCGACGGCGTCGGCGGCATCACGATCTGCCCCCAGACGAACATGAACGACCCGCTCGCCAACCTCCACGTGAAGAAGGGCTGTCAGCAGGCCGACGGCGTGAAGGCCCTGGCCTACTCCCGCTCGCGGCACGCCCAGAAGCTGGGCGACCTCGGCCGCGGCGAGGCGCAGTCGGAGGTGATCGGCCAGATCGGCAAGAAGGTCGCGACGCCCGGCACCCTGCTGAACCCGTTCAAGCTCAACGGCCTCAAGGACGCCGCGTCCGGGATCGCCGTGGGCAAGGACATGAGCACGATCGCGATCGCCAAGTTCGCCTGGGCGTTCCGGTCCGTGTCCGGCGGATCGGCGCTGACCTGCGGCGTACCGATCTCGGACATGTACATCCACTGGGACGAGGCCCGCGCGAAGAAGATGTTCGGCTACGTCATCAACGACCGGACGAAGGACATCCCCAAGAACCTCTGCACCCCGTCGGGCCTGCCCAAGTCGGTCACCGGATGACCTACGAGACCGTCAGCGTCGAGGTCGACGACGACGGCATCGCGACGCTGACCCTCGACCGTCCCGACGCCCTCAACGCGTTCAGCGTGACGATGGCGCAGGAGCTCGAGGCGTTCTTCCTCGGCGAGGCGCGGTCCGACGACGTCAGGGCCGTCGTCGTCACGGGCGCCGGGCGGGCGTTCTGTGCCGGGATGGACCTGTCTCGCGAGGGCAACGTCTTCGGCCTGGACGAGACGCTGCGGCCGACGCCGGAGTCGATCCGGGAGCACTGCGCCAACGGGTGGGACGACCCGGCGTACGCCGACGGGGTGCGCGACACGGGCGGACGGGTCACCCTCGCCATCCACGCGTTGCCCAAGCCGGTGATCGCCGCGATCAACGGGCCGGCGGTCGGGATCGGCGCCACGATGACGCTGGCGATGGACCTGCGGCTCGCCTCGACGACGGCGCGGATCGGCTTCGTCTTCGGCCGCCTCGGCATCGTGCCGGAGGCCTGCTCCACCTGGTTCCTGCCCCGCGTCGTCGGCCTCCAGCAGGCGCTGGAGTGGGTCTACTCGGCCGACATCCTCACCGCCCGACAGGCGTACGACGGGCGACTGCTCCGCTCGCTCCACGAGCCCGACGACCTGCTGCCCGCTGCCCAGGAGCTGGCCCGCTCGTTCGTCGTCGGCCGCTCCCCCGCGGCGCTCGGACTGGCCAAGCAGCTAGTCTATCGCAACGCCGCTGCCGCAGATCCGCTCGAGGCGCACCTGTCGGACTCGCTGGCGATGTTCTACACCTCGATCGCCGACGGCAAGGAGGGCGTCGCCGCCTTCCTCGAGAAGCGTCCGCCGGAGTTCAAGGCAGTCGCCTCGGACCTGCCTCGCATCGTCCCGTAGCGAGTATTTTCGACCTCATGACCAGTCAGCCTGAGGAGTTCGAGCCGCAGACGAGGGTCGACCCCACCGAGGGCATCTCGGAGGACGACGCCGTCGACACCCTGGAGGCCGAGGAGACGGACGACCGCGAGACCTACCTCGACTCCGAGCGCCGGGCGGAGCTGGCCGATCCCGACGACGAGGACGAGGACGAGGACGAGGAGCTCTAGCCGGCCAGCACGCGGTCGAGGAGCGCGCGCAGCTCGGTCGAGGCCCGTCGCGCGCCCTCCTCGTTCCACGTCGAGGTGTCGCTCATCGTGTAGCCGTGCGGTGCGCCCGGCACGATCTCGTTGATGTGCGGCCGGCCCGCCTGGGCGAGCTCCACCTCGAGCACGGCGACGTGCTCGGGCGTGAGGCCGTGGTCCCTGTCCGCGTGCAGCAGCACGTACGACGCCTTCGACGCCGCGATGGCCCGGTGCGGGCTGCTCGGCGCGTCGGTGACCAGGCCCCCACCGTGGAACCCGCCCACCGCCTTGACCGTGTCGGGGTGCCAGCCGGCGGTGAGCAGGGCCAGCCGGGCACCCATGCAGTAGCCGGTGGTCGCGATCGGGCCCACGTCTGCGTGCTCCGCCAGCGCCGCCATCCACGCGGCGGCGTCCGGCTCGGTCCTGTCGGGGGTCAGCGCGTTGACCCGGTCCATCACCCCGGCCTTGAAGAACGCCGCCCGGTTCTCGGGGATCCGGAGGTCCTGGGTGGGCGCGAGATCGGCGGCCGAGCCGTCGCGGTAGAAGACGTTGGGCGCCAGCACGGTGTAGCCCCACGACGCGATCTCCTCGACCATCTCCGCGATCCGCGGCCGCAGCCCGATCCCGTCCATGTAGAAGAGCACGCCCGGGCCCGACCCGGCCAGGTAGGCCTCGGCGGTCCCGTCCGTCGTGGGGATCTGGATCGTCTGCACCATGGCTCGCACGCTAACCGAGCGCCGGAGCCGCTCGGCGTCAGGGCTCCGGATGCCCGCCGGCGCGGGCCGCCCGGTCCTCCGCCTGGGCGTCGCCGGTGAAGAGGCCGGTGCCGGTGGAGGGCTGTCGGAGGTAGGGGTGGCTGCTCGACTCGACGAGCTCCGTGCGCTGGCGCGGCAGGCCGTCCTCGTCGTGGCGCTGCAGCCAGCCGACGAGCTGCTCGCGCACGTGGCAGCGCAGGTCGAACAGCGTGGGCGCGTCCTTGGCGGTGACGAGGACCCTGACCCGCACGTAGCCGGCGAGGGCGTCGGTCACCTGGAGCACCTTCACCCGGCCGTCCCACAGCTCGGTGTCGGCGAGGATCCGGTCGAGTGCCGCGCGCATCGCCTGGGTGTCGACCCGCCAGTCGACGTCGAACTCGACCGCGCCCAGGAGCTCGGAGGCGTGCCGCGTCCAGTTCTCGAACGGGTTCTGGGTGAAGTACGTCGACGGCATGACGAGCCGCCGGTCGTCCCACAGCCGCACGACGACGTACGTCAGGGTGATCTCCTCGACCCAGCCCCACTCCTCCTCCACGATGACCGCGTCGTCGATGCGCAGCATGTCGCTGAAGGCGATGGTCATCCCCGCGAAGACGTTGGCGAGGGAGGACTGGGCGGCGATGCCGACGATCACGGAGATCACGCCGGCCGACGCCAGCAGGCTGGCCCCGAACGTCCTGACGCCGGGGAACGTGAACAGCGCCACCGCGATCGCGAGCACGACGACTGCGACCACCGTCAGCCGGCGCAGCAGCAGGACCTGCGTCCGCAACCGCCGCGCGGTGAGGTTGTCGGGGACGTCGGTGCGGTGCCGGCGCAGGCTGACGTCCTCGACGTAGATCAGCATGGCCCCGATCAGCCAGGCGCTCGACGCCACGACCGCGATGCGCATCGTGTGCTGGACCGCCGGCCACCAGTCCCAGGCGCCGTACGGCGTCCGGGTGACCGCGACCGCCAACGCGATCACGCCGGCGAAGGTCCGGAACGGGGCGCGTACGGTGCGCGCGAGCATGTCGCCGCGCGACCAGTAGCGGGCGGCGATGCGGAACGCGATGGTCCCGAGCACCACGACGACCAGCGCTGTCACACAGGCCGTCACCAGCGCAGCGATGAAGTTGGTCCAGGAGACGGTCATGGCTGTCGGTACCCACAGACCCCGCACAGGGCGACGGAACCGTCGGCACAGTCCGGCCGGTCAGTGTCGTCGGCATGACCACACTCCTCACTCCCCCCGCCCAGGCAGTGGCGCCCGCCGTACCGGAGCGTCGGTCGTGGTGGCGCCGGCACGGCGCACTGCTCGCGCTGCTCGCCGGGACTGCCGTCCTCTACCTGTGGACCCTGTCCGAGTCCGGCTACGCCAACTCCTTCTACTCGGCGGCCGCGCAGGCCGGATCGCAGAGCTGGAAGGCGTTCTTCTTCGGCTCGCTCGACGCCGGGACCTCGATCACCGTCGACAAGCCTCCCGCCTCGCTGTGGCTCATGAGCCTCTCGGTCCGGCTCTTCGGGCTGAGCTCGTGGAGCATCCTGGTGCCGCAGGCGCTGCTCGGCGTCGCGACGGTCGGGGTCGTGTATGCGACGGTGCGTCGCACCGCCGGGTCGACCCCGGGCCTCGTGGCGGGCGCCGCGACGGCGCTCACGCCGTCGGCGGCCCTGATGTTCCGGTTCAACAACCCGGACGCGCTCCTCGTCCTCCTGCTCGCGACCGCCGGCTACGCCACCCTGCGGGCGGCCGAGGCCGCCCGAGGCCGCTGGCTCGCGCTGGCCGGTGCGCTGGTGGGTCTCGCCTTCCTCACCAAGATGCTGCAGGCCTTTCTGGTGCTGCCAGCGTTCGCCCTCGTCTACCTGATCGCGGCGCCGACCTCCGTCCGCCGCCGCCTGCTCGACCTGCTCGGCGCCTTCGCCGCGATGATCGTCAGCGCGGGGTGGTGGATCGCGATCGTCGAGCTCGTCCCCGCCTCGTCCCGGCCCTACATCGACGGGTCGACGAACAACTCGATCCTCGAGCTGGTCATCGGCTACAACGGCCTCGGCCGGCTCACCGGCGACGAGGCCGGCGGCCTCGGCAACGGCGGCTTCAGCAGCGGTGTCGGGATGCTCCGCGTCTTCCAGGGCGTGTCCGGTGGCATGGTCAGCTGGCTGCTGCCCGCCGCGCTGCTGCTGCTCGTCGCGGGCGTCGCCTTCCGCGGCCGAGCGCCGCGGACGGACCGGCTGCGCGCCGCGCTGCTCCTGAACGGCATCGCGATGGTGACCACGGCCGCGGTCTTCTCGTTCATGGCCGGCATCTACCACGACTACTACACGGTGGCGCTGGCCCCGTGGATCGCCGGTACGGCGGTGCTGGGCTGGGTCGCCGTCTGGCGGGAGCGTCGGCTGCTGGTCGCCCGGGTCGTCCTCGCCGGCTCGGTGCTCGCCTCGGCGGTCTGGGCGTTCACGCTCCTCGGCCAGTCCGGAGAGCAGCCCTACGACGCCCTGCGCTGGCTGGTCCTGCTCGTCGGGCTCGCGGCGACCGGCGCCCTCGCCGTCGTCCACCGGCTTTCGCGGGCCCTGGTCGCCGGCGTGGTCGGCGCGGTGCTCCTCACGGGGCTGACCGGTCCGGCGGCGTACGCCGTGGACACCGTGGTGACACCGCACACCGGTTCGATCGTGACGGCCGGGCCGGTGACGTCCCTGGGCGGCCCCGGCGGGCGGCCGGGCGGCGGCGGCTTCGGCCAGCGCGGCGGGATGCCGGGCGGGACGCCGGGCGGCCAGGGCGGCTTCCCCGGTGGTGCGCCCGGAGGTGCTCCCGGAGGTGCTCCCGGAGGCCACGGCACTCCCGGCGGCATGCCGGGTGGTGGCACCGGCGGTGGTCAGGGCGGCGGCACGGGCGGGATCCTGGGCGGCGCCAGCGTCTCCTCGGAGCTGACGTCGATGCTGTCCGCGAACGCCGGCGACTACACCTGGGTGGCCGCGACGACCGGCGCCCAGAACGCGGCCAGCTACCAGCTCGCCACCGGTGAGCCCGTCATGGCGATGGGCGGCTTCAACGGCACCGCCGCGAGCCCGACCCTCGCGCAGTTCAAGGAGTACGTCGCCGCGGGGAAGATCCACTTCTTCATCGGCGGCGGCAACGGCGGCATGCGCGGTGGCCAGGGCGGCTCCACCACGGAGGCCTCGCAGATCTCCACCTGGGTGAGCGAGAGCTTCACGGCCCAGACCGTCGACGGCGTCACCGTCTACGACCTCACCCAGCAGGCGTCGGGCACGTCGAGCAACGACGCCTCGGGGGTGAGCGCATGACCGCGCTGGCCCGCGAGACCGACGCGGCCGACACGGCCGACACGCTGGCGGTCGCCACCGCCGTCGAGTTCGTCGTCCCGGTCTACAACGAGGAGCAGGCGCTGGCGGAGTCCGTCCGGCGGCTCGACGACTACCTCGACCGGCTCCCCTACCGATGCGGGATCGTGATCGCCGACAACGCCAGCACCGACGACACCTGGCCCATCGCCGAGGAGCTGGCCGCCGAGCTGCCCCGGGTCCGGGCGCTGCGTCTCGAGGAGAAGGGTCGGGGCCGTGCGCTCAAGGCGGCCTGGTCGTCCTCGACCGCCGCGGTCGTGGGCTACATGGACGTCGACCTGTCGACCGACCTCCGGGCCGTCGACCCGCTCGTGGCGCCCCTCCTCAGCGGCCACTCCGACGTCGCGATCGGCACCCGCCTCGCCCGCGGCAGTCGAGTGGTCCGCGGCCCGAAGCGGGAGCTGATCTCGCGCTGCTACAACCTGCTGCTCCGTGGGGTGCTCTCCGCCTCGTTCAGCGACGCGCAGTGCGGCTTCAAGGCGATCCGCCGCGACGTCGCGGAGCGGCTGCTGCCCCTGGTCGAGGACGGCGGCTGGTTCTTCGACACCGAGCTGCTCGTGCTCGCCGAGGAGGCCGGGCTGCGCATCCACGAGGTACCGGTCGACTGGGTAGACGACCCCGACTCCCGGGTCGACATCGTGGCGACGGCGCTCGACGACCTGCGCGGCGTACGCCGGCTGCTCGGCGGGCTCACCGCGGGCCGGATCGCCGTCGAGGGGATCGGGCGGCCGCGACCGGCGGATCCCGCGCTGCCCGCGCAGGTCGTCACGTTCGGTGCGGTCGGGATCTTCAGCACGCTGGCCTACCTCGTGCTCTATCTCGGCCTACGACTGCCGTTCGGGGCCCAGGCGGCCAACCTGGTCGCCCTGCTGACGACGGCGATCGCCAACACGGCCGCCAACCGTCGGCTCACCTTCGGGATCACGGCACGCCGGGGCGTCGTACGGCACCACGTCGCAGGCCTGGTCGCCTTCGCCCTCGGGCTCGGGCTCACCAGCGGGTCGCTCGCCCTCCTGCACGCGGCCGATCCGGGCGCGGTCCGAGTGACCGAGCTGACCGTGCTCGTGCTCGCGAACGCGGTGACGACCCTGCTGCGGTTCTTCGTCCTGAGGCGGGTGATGAGGTGATCGCCAGCACCGCGAGCAGGACCAAGGTCCGTGGCCGTCCGCCCGTCAGGAATGAGATTCTGGGACGGTGCGCCGCCCCCGTCCCGCCCAGCTGGCCGTCGTCGCGACGCTGGGCTTCCTCCTCGCCACCAACTCCCACGTCGCCGACGCCGCCCGCGTCGTGACCGGTAAGCAGATCAAGGACAACAGCGTCACCAGCGCCGACATCCGCGACGGATCGCTGTTGGCCCGTGACTTCCGCGCCGGGCAGCTCCCGGCCGGCGCCAAGGGCGCGACCGGCGCAACCGGCGCAACCGGCGCAACCGGCGCAACCGGGCCGCAGGGGGCCGAGGGCCCGCCCGGACCGGCAGGGGCGCAAGGACCGACGGGCGCACAAGGACCGGCGGGGGCGCAAGGACCGGCGGGCGTGCAGGGAGCGCCAGGACCGGGCGCGACCGTGCTCCGGGCAGATCTCGCGGCGACCACGCAGCAGCCTGCGGTCGTCGGCACCGTCGGCGAGCTGCAGGTCAAGGGCGAGTGCTCCGGCGGAATCGTCTCCGTCGCCCTGGTCGGAGCGAGCGGCGGCTACCCCGTCGTCTGGGGCGAACGGGTCGTCGGCGGCTCGGCCCCGACCGTGATCGGCGGCGAGCTGAACCCCGGGCTCTTCCCCCTGGGCAGTGCCGGCGTGCTCCATGGCACGTTCGCGGTCCACGCCTCGGAGTACGCCTTCGACCTCGTCGGCGTGGTCGGCGTGAACGGCTGCTCGGTCACCGGCTGGGCGATGCCGCTCGACGGCTGAGCACCGCCCCGGCATCCACCGGAGGGCTGGTCGCGACGCGAGCCCTGCGGCACGATGCTGACAGACCGCGTCGCCGGTGACGCGCCTGGCGGAAGGGGAACCATGAAGCAGGCGGTGCTCAACTCGATGACCGACGCCGAGCAGCAGCTCGTCAGGGAGACCTCGCGCGACGCGCTGACGGACCTGGACGAGGAGGAGCTGCTCGCGCTGCACTCCCGGATCCGCGAGGCGCGGTCGAAGTACGTGACCATCTACCGGCGGAACGCGCGCGGCGCGGTCGTGAAGCGGGGCGGGCGCGGGTTCAGCTATCCGAAGAACCAGCGCGACCGCGACAAGGCCGAGGTCTTCGAGACCGCCCTGGCGGCGGTGAGCCGGCAGGTCGCCGCGCACGCGGCGCGTGCCGCTGCGGAGCTCAAGACGTCCCGGCTCGAGGCGGCCGCCCGGACCGACGGCACCGGTCCCGAGCCGGTCGCGACGACCGCGGCCGCCGTGGAGAAGCCGGCGACGTCCCGGCGTCCGGCAGCGAAGAAGACGACGGGCGGCGTCAAGAAGGACGCGGCGAGCCAGGCGGCGGGCAGGCGGCGGCAGGCGAAGCGTGACGCACGCTGATCGCTCGTCGATCGGCTGATGCACAGCGCGCTGCTGGTCGCGGGCGGGCTGGCCGCGCTCCTCGCCGGCGCCGAGCTCCTCATCGGCGGCGGACGCGGACTGGCCACCTGGCTCGGCATCAGCCCCATGGTCATCGGCCTGACCGTGGTGTCGCTGGGCACCAGCGTGCCGGAGCTCGCGGTCGGCATCGACGCGGCGCGCAAGGGCAGCCCCGACCTCGCGGTCGGCAACATCGTCGGCACCAACCTGGTCAACATCCTCTTCATCCTCGGCCTCAGCGCTCTGATCGTCCCGGTCCTCTTCGCAAGGCGCACGCTCGTCTTCGACCTGCCGGTGATGACCGCGGCGGCGCTCCTGCTGTTCCTGCTCGCGCTCGACGGCATCCTCGGGCGGTGGGACGGGATCCTGCTGCTGGTCGGCGGGGCGGCGTACACCTGGGCGCTGCTCCGCCTCAGCCGACGCGACCAGGCGGACGCCGCCGCAGCCACGCCCCCCGACGGCCCCGTCACCGTGCCTCGCGCGCGAGCGCCGCTGAAGCACGTGGTCGGTCTGGTCGTCGGGCTGGCGGTGATCGTGCTGGGCGCGGAGCTGCTCGTCGACGGAGCCGTCGACGCCGCCACCTCGCTCGGCGTCAGCGAGGCCGTCATCGGCCTCACCGTCGTGGCCATCGGCACCTCGGCCCCCGAGCTCGTCACGACCGTCCTGTCGACGCTGCGCGGCGAGCGCGACATCGCGATCGGCAACCTGCTCGGCTCGAGCATCTACAACATCGCCTTCGTGCTCGGGCTCACCGTCGTGGTGGCGCCGCACGGCGTACCTGTCGCCGACGAGGTGCTCTCCGCCGACCTCGTGCTGCTGGTGGTCACCGCGCTCGGCGCCCTCCCTGTCTTCTTGTCGGGCTCCCGGATCAACCGGGTGGAGGGTGCGCTGTTCGTGGTGACGTACGCCGGCTACCTGACGTGGCTCGTCGTGGCGCGCGCCTGACGCTCGACCGGGCAGCTCATGCACCGCGGGCCGCCGCGGCCCCGGCCCAGCTCGCTGCCCGGGATCGTCAGCACCTCGATCCCGTGGCTCTCGAGCATCGCGTTGGTCGTCACGTTGCGCTCGTAGGCCACGACGACGCCGGGCCGAACCGCGAGGACGTTGCAGCCGTCGTCCCACTGCTCCCGCTGCGCGACGTGGTGGTCGTGGCCGGCGGTGAGGACCCGGACCTCGTCGATCCCGAGAGCCGCCGCGATGACACGGTGCATGTCCTCGGCCGGATGGGACGTCACCCGGAGCTCCTTGGCGTTGTCGCTCGGCTCGATGGTGTACGACGGCAGCAGTCCGAGGCCGGCGTACGCCACGAAGGTGTGGTCGTCGACCATGGTCATCACCGTGTCGAGGTGCATGAAGGCCCGCTCGCGAGGGAGCGCCAGCGCGACGATCCGGTCGGCGCTCCCGGCGGCGAAGAGGCGCAGTGCCATCCGCTCGATCCCCTGCGGGGTGGTCCGCTCGCTCATGCCCACGAGCAGCGCGCCGCCCCCGAGCACGAGCACGTCACCGCCCTCGATGCTCGCGGGTGCGTCGGCGACGCCGTCGCTCCACCGAGGCACGGACACGTCGGCGAACCGGGGGTGCCAGCGGTAGATCGCCTCGTAGTGCAGCGTCTCGCGCATCCGGGCCCGCCGGCGCATGGCGTGGACGCTGAGGCCGTCGTAGATCCACGGAGGGGTCGCGGGTGAAGAGGTGGTTGGGCAACGGCGGCAGCAGCAGCTCGTCGAGGCCGGTCGACCGCACGACGACGGAGGCCGGCTCCTCGACGTGCTCGAGCAGCTCCCGCTTCGTGATGCCCGCGATGAGGTGGCGGGTGAGGGTCGCGGGGTCGAGCCGACTGAAGAGGTTGTCGACGGCGTCGACGGCCAGGGGTCCCTGCAGCCGCTCGCCGACCACTCCGTCGAGCACGTGCTTGCGCGCCTCGGGCACCGCCATCGTCTCGCACAGGAGGTCCTCGAGCAGGTGGACCTCGACACCCTGGTCCCGCAGCGTCGCCGCGAAGGCGTCGTGCTCGTGCTGGGCGCGCTCGAGCCAGACGACCTCGTCGAAGAGGTAGTCGTCCTTGTTGGTCGGGGTCAGCCGCTCCATCTCACGACCGGGCCGGTGGAGGATGACCTCGCGGAGCGGGCCGGTCTCGGAATCCACTGCCATGCGCGGTCGGTACCCACCGGCACACCTGCGCGCGGCAGCGGTCAGCTCCGCTCGGCGAGGCGGATGAGGTCACCGACGCGTCGCAGCGCTCGCCTCACCGCGGTGGACCAATGGTCGTCGCCGAGCAGGAGGACCGACTCACCGCCGAGGAAGGCCATGCCGACGAGCAGGGCGACGTCCTCGGCCGAGAACGGCCCGAGCCCGCCGAGGTCCCGCTCGGCTTCCGACAGCACGCGGCGGAGCACGTCGATCCAGGCGCGCAGCAGGGCGATGATCTGCTCGGCGACGGCGGAGTCCGACCAGCCGGCGGCGATCATCTCCTGCAGCACCCGGACGTAGCCGGAGGCGAGGTCGTCGTCGAGGAAGTCGCAGGCCTGGTCGTAGCGGGCGGACAGCGGGGTGTCGCCGGCGTACATCGCGTCCTGGCGCGCGACCAGCTTCTCGTTCTCCGCCGCGAGCAGCGCGAGGACGAGGCCCTGCTTGCCGCCGAAGTGGTAGTGGATCTGGCTGAGCGGCACGCCGGCGTGGTCAGCGACGCGCCGCGTCGACAGGTTCGCGTAGCCCTCGGCCAGCAGGCAGGCGCGCGCCGCCTGCGTGAGTCGGGACGCGGTCTCGGCGGCCATGTGGTCTCCTCGGGAAAGGGCCCTTGTCGGTCGATCGACCGAATGCTAGCGTCTCGATATTCGGTCGGTCGACCGACCCGCCGGAGAGGAGCCCTGATGACCGCGCGCATCGCGACGCTCGCCTACGGAGCGCTCGCCTACCTCGCCTTCGTGGCGTCGCTCGCCTACACCACGCTCTTCCTGGCCGGCGTGGCCGTGCCGAAGGGCGTCGACGACGGGCCGGACGCCCCCGTCTGGCTCGCCCTGGTCGTCGACCTGACGCTGATGTCGCTGTTCGCCGTCCAGCACAGCGTGATGGCGCGGCCGTGGTTCAAGCGGGCCTGGACCACTGTCGTGCCGCCCTCGATGGAGCGCAGCACCTACGTGCTCGCGTCGAGCGCCGTCGTGGCACTGCTGCTCTGGCAGTGGCGGCCGCTCCCCCACGAGGTGTGGTCGGCCGACCCGACCTGGGCCCGTCTGCTGCTGTGGGCCGGCTACGTCGCCGGCTGGGTCGTGCTGCTGGTCAGCTCGTTCCTCATCGGCCACTTCGACCTGTTCGGGATCAAGCAGGTCGTGGCCCGCTGGCGGGCGACGACCTACCGCGAGGGCGAGTTCCGCACGCCGGGCCTCTACCGCTACGTGCGGCATCCCCTGATGGTCGGCTTCCTGATCGCGTTCTGGTCGACCCCTGACATGAGCATCGGCCGGCTGCTCTTCGCGACGGTCGCCTCGGCCTACATCGTCGTGGCGGTGCGCTTCGAGGAGCACGACCTGCGTCTCCAGCTGGGCGAGCCCTACACGGAGTACGCCGACCGGGTGCCGCGCTTCGTTCCGCGACTCCGCCCGGGGCTGGCCCTGGCACCCCGCCCGCGCTCACACTCAGCATGGGAGGAGCGATGAGCGAGGATCGCCGGATCGGCGCGGCCGACGCGGACGGGTTCGTCGAGGCGGCCGGGACGAAGGTGCACTACGAGGTGCACGGCACCGCCGGGCCCACGCTCCTGCTGATGCCGACGTGGACGATCGTGCACCAGCGCTTCTGGAAGCTGCAGCTCCCCTATCTCGCGCGGCACCACCGCGTGGTGACCTACGACGGGCCCGGCAACGGCCTCTCCGACCGACCGGTCGAGCCGGCGGCGTACGACCAGGACCGGCAGGTCGAGCGCGCGCTCGCCGTGCTGGACGTGACCGGGACCGAGACGGCGGTCGTGGTCGCACTGTCCCGAGCGGCTCAGTGGGCCCTCGACCTGGCCGCCAACCACGCAGAGCGGATCGCGGGCACGGTGCTCATCGGGCCGTCGCTGCGGCTGGGGACGTCGCCCCGGCCCGAGCGGGTCAGGCGACCGGACCCCGTCGAGCTGCCCCCCTCGCGGGTGCCGCACCTTGGCACCGACCCGCTCGAGCACTGGGCGAAGATGGACCCCGGCTACTGGCGGCGGTCCTACGACGACTTCCTGTGGTTCTTCTTCGGGCAGTGCTTCCCGGAGCCGCACTCGACCAAGCCGATCGAGGACTGCGTCGCCTGGGGACGCGAGACGAACGCCGAGGTGCTGGTCGCCGAAGCCGGCGGCCGCGTCCCGTCGGCGGAGACCCTGCGGAAGTGGTGCGCCCGGATCACCACGCCGCTGCTCACGATCCACGGTGACCACGACCGGATCAGCTCGGTCCGCCGCAGCGAGCTCATCGCCGAGCTCACCGGCGGACGGCTCGTCGCGATCGAGGGCGGCGGCCACCTGCCGCTGGCGCGCGACCCTGTCAAGGTCAACCACCTGATCCGGGACTTCGTGCGATCCGCCGCGGGAGCGGGGGGATGAGCACCGAGCGGTGGTCCCGCGCCCGGGGCCGGCCGCGCCGAGCGCTCTACCTCTCCTCCCCCATCGGCCTCGGACACGCGCGGCGCGACCTCGCCATCGCGCAGCGGCTGCGGACGCTCCACCCCGACCTGCAGATCGACTGGCTCGCCCAGCACCCGGTCACCCGGGTGCTGGAGGACGCCGGCGAGCGGGTGCACCCGGCCTCGCGGTGGCTCGGCAGCGAGTCGGCGCACCTCGAGGCCGAGTCGGGCGAGCACGACCTGCATGTCTTCCAGGCGATCCGCGAGATGGACGAGATCCTCGTCAACAACTTCATGGTCTTCGACGAGGTGGTCGAGGAGACGCCGTACGACCTGGTGATCGGCGACGAGAGCTGGGACGTCGACTACTTCCTGCACGAGAACCCCGAGCTGAAGCGGTTCTCGTTCGCGTGGATGACCGACTTCGTCGGCTGGCTGCCGATGCCCGACGAGGGCGCGCGGGCGGCCCTGGTCACCGCCGACTACAACGCCGAGATGCTGGAGCAGCGCGCCCGCTACCGGCGGATCCGCGACCGCCAGATCTTCGTCGGCAACCCCGACGACGTCGTCGACGAGTCGTTCGGGCCGGGCCTCCCGAACATCCGGGAGTGGACGGTCGACAACTACGACTTCGCGGGCTACGTCACGGGCTTCGAACCGCCCTCGGCCGCCGAGGTCGCGCGGGCGCGTCGCGAGCTCGGGTACGGCGACCGCGACGTGCTGTGCCTCGTCGCGGTCGGCGGCTCGGGGGTCGGCGAGCCGCTGCTGCGACGGGTGCTCGACGCGGTGCCGATCGCCCGCCGACTCGTCCCCGAGCTGCGGTTCCTCGTCGTCACCGGCCCCCGCATCGACCCCGCCGCCCTCCCGCACGTGGACGGCGCGGACGTGAGGGGCTTCGTGCCGGACCTCCACCTCCGGCTCGCGGCGGCCGACGTGGCGGTCGTCCAGGGCGGCCTCACCACGACGATGGAGCTCGCGGCCGCGCGCGTGCCGTTCCTCTACGTCCCGCTGCGCCACCACTTCGAGCAGAACATCCACGTCCGCCACCGCCTCGAGCGCTACGGCGCCGGCCGCTGTGTCAGCTACGAGGAGGTCAGCGACCCGGCCTGGCTGGCCGAGGCGGTCGTCAAGGAGGCCGGCACCGAGGTGGTCAGCCGGCCGGTCGAGACCGGCGGCGCCGAGCGGGTCGCGGCGATGCTCGCCGAGCTGCTCTGACCGGTCCCCTCAGGCTGGCCGGGCCCGCTCGTACTGCTGGGGCCAGTCCACCTCGCCGCCGAGCTCGGCGGCGGCACGCAGGGCCCAGTGCGGGTCACGCAGCAGTGCGCGGGCGAGCAGCACGACGTCGGCCTGCCTGTTCTTGACGATCTCCTCGGCGTGCGCCGGCTCGGTGATGAGCCCGACCGCGCCGGTCGGGACGCCGGCCTCGGCACGGATCCGCTCGGCGTACGGGACCTGGTAGCCCGGGGCGAGCTCGATCCGCGCCGGCGCCACGCCGCCGGTCGAGACGTCGACGAGGTCGACCTTGTCGGCCAGCGTGCCGGCGAGCCGGACCGACTGGTCGCCGTCCCAGCCGCCCTCGAGCCAGTCGGTGGCGGAGATGCGGACGATGACCGGGTAGTCCTCCGGCACGCGCGCCCGCACCGCGTCGACGACCTCGTGCAGCAGCCGGGCGCGGTTGTCGAAGCTGCCGCCGTAGCCGTCCGTGCGCAGGTTGCTCAGCGGCGAGAGGAACTGGTGGAGCAGGTAGCCGTGCGCCGCGTGGATCTCGACGAGGTCGAAGCCGGCCGCGAGCGCACGCTCCGCGGCGTCGGCGAAGGCGCCGGGCAGCGCGGCGATCTCCTCCGGCGTCAGCTCGCGCGGGTCGAGCAGCCCCGGGTACGCCGCCGCGCTCGGCGCGACCGGCTCCCAGCCGCCCTCCTCCGGGCCCACGACGCCGCGCTCCCAGGCCGGGCGGGTGCTGGCCTTGCGGCCGGCGTGTGCGAGCTGGACGCCGATCGCGGCGCCCTGGCGGTGGGCGAAGTCGGTGATCCGCCGCCAGGCAGCGGTCTGCTCGTCGTTCCAGAGGCCGGTGTCCTGCGGCGAGATGCGCCCCTCCGGCACGACCGCCGTCGCCTCGGTGAGGACGACGCCGACGCCGGCGCGGGCGAAGCTCGCCAGGTGGGCGAAGTGCCAGTCGTTCGGGAGGCCGTCCGTCGCCGAGTACTGGCACATCGGTGCGACCCAGACGCGGTTGCGGGCGGTCAGCCCACGGAGGGTGATGGGGGTGAAGAGCTCGCTCACGGTCTGCCCCAACAGACGCGCGCCGCCGGCTGTTCCTTTGCCACACTGTGTCGATGAGCACCAGGGCCGTCGACGTGGTCGTCACCGGACGTGTCCAGGGGGTCTTCTTCCGCGCGTCCTGCGCCGAGCAGGCCGAGCGGCTCGGCGTGACGGGCCGGGTCGCCAACCGACCGGACGGCAGCGTCTCCGGCCACTTCGAGGGCGACCCCCAGGCCGTGACGACGCTGCTCGACTGGTGCGGCAGCGGCCCGCGCCGGGCCGAGGTGGCCGAGGTGTCGGTCGACGAGGTCGCCCCGCAGGGGGATCCGCACTTCGAAGTGAGGTGACGCCGAGCCGCTGAAGGCGGAGGATCTGTCCATGACCGCGAACTGCGACGCCGTGCACCTGCGTCACTGCATCACGCTGGCTGCCCTCGCGATGGAGGCCGGTGACGGTCCGTTCGCCTCCGTCCTGGTCGACGCGGACGGCGACATCCTCGCCGAGGAGCGCAATCTCGAGCACACCAACCACGACCCGACCGCCCACCCCGAGCTGGCGCTCGCCCGGTGGGCGGTGGACCACCTGCCGCTCGCCGAGCGGGCGGCCACGACCGTCTACACCACGGGCGAGCACTGCCCGATGTGCGCCGCGGCCCACGCGTGGGCCGGCCTGGGCAAGGTCGTCTACGCCGCCTCCGCCGCTCAGCTGGCCGGTTGGCGGGCCGGCTGGGGCGTGCCGGCATCGGCCGTGAGCACGCTCGCGATCACCGACGTCGCACCCGGCATCGAGGTCATCGGTCCCGTGTCGCCGTACGACGAGGAGATGCATGCCCTCCACGAGCAGGCGCTCCAGCGGCGTACGGCCGGGGCGTCACAGCTCTGACTGGACTCCGGCGAGGAGCTGACGGGCCATCACGATCCGCTGGACCTGGTTGGTGCCCTCGTAGATCTGGGTGATCTTGGCGTCGCGCATCATCCGCTCGACCGGGTAGTCGCGGGTGTAGCCGTAGCCGCCCAGCAGCTGCACGGCATTGGTGGTGACCTCCATGGCCACATCGGAGGCGAACGCCTTCGCCGCCGCACCGAAGAACGTCAGGTCCGCATCACCGCGCTCGGACCGGCCGGCGGCGGCGTACGTCATCTGCCGGGCCGCCTCGACCTTCATGCCCATGTCGGCGACCATGAACTGCAGGCCCTGGAAGTCAGCGATCGACGTGCCGAACTGCCGCCGCTCCTTGATGTAGCCCAGCGCGTAGTCGAGCGCCCCCTGGGCGACGCCGACCGCCTGCGCCGCGATCGTGATACGGGTGTGGTCGAGGGTCTGCATCGCGTACTCGAAGCCGCGGCCCTCCTCCCCGATGAGCCGGTCGGCGGGGAGCCGGACGTTGTCGAAGTAGACCTCGCGCGTCGGGGAGCCCTTGATGCCCAGCTTCTTCTCCGGGGCGCCGAACGAGACGCCCTCATCGGACTTCTCCACCACGAAGGCGCTGATCCCCCTGGAGCGCTTCTCGGGGTCGGTCATCGCCAGCACGGTGTAGTACTCCGAGACGCCGGCGTTGGTGATCCAGCGCTTGACGCCGTTGAGGACCCAGCCGGCCTCAGGACCAGCACCGTCGCGCACGGCGCGGGTCTTCTGGTTGGCCGCGTCCGAGCCGGCGTCGGGCTCGGAGAGGCAGTAGGAGAACCCGCCCTCACCGGCGGCGAGCTTGCCGAGGTAGTGCTTCTTGAGCTCCTCCGACCCGCCGATCTGGACCGGCAGTGAGCCGAGCTTGTTGACCGCGGGGATCAGCGAGGCCGACACGTCGGCACGGGCGACCTCCTCGATGACCAGGACCGTGGCGAGCGCGTCGGCGCCGACGCCGCCGTAGGCCTCCGGCACGTGCGGGGCGTAGAAGTCCGAGGCCACCAGGGCGTCGTGCGCCTCCTGCGGGTAGCGCGCCTCCTCGTCGACCGCCGCGGCGTAGGGCGCGACCTTCGCGTCGCAGATCTCCCGGATCGCCTTGCGGATCTCCTGGTGCTCCTCGGAGAGGGCGAACAACGGGTACTCAGCGCTCATGAGGCTCGATTCTACTCGCGAGTAGCCCACGCCTTCACGGGAGGCCTGCGCTCGCGAACTAAGGTCGGAGCATGGCCGACTGGCAGAGCTCGGACGCGATCGACTTCATGCTCGACGACTGCAAGACCTGGGCGGTCGTCGGGCTCTCCGGCGACCCGCATCGGACGGCGTACTCCATCGCCGCCCTCCTCCAGGAGCGCGGCAAGCGGATCGTGCCGATCCACCCGGCCGCCGCATCCGGGACGCTCGAGGTGCTCGGCGAGCGGGCGTACCCGACTCTCGCCGACGTGCCGTTCCCCGTGGACGTCGTGGACGTCTTCCGCCGCTCGGAGGCAGCCGGTCAGTTCGCCGACGAGGCGGCACAGATCGGCGCGAAGGCCGTGTGGTTCCAGCTCGGTGTCGTCGACGAGGACGCCTTCGACCGTACGACGGCCGCCGGGCTGCGGATGGTCATGGACACCTGCCCCGCGATCGAGTGGGCCAGGCGGCGCTGAGGATCCCGCCGGCTCAGTCCGGCGGTTCCGGCGGCTGGGTGTCCGGCTTCGGCTCGGGCGTGGGGTCGGGACCCGGGAACGGGTCGGGGATGTCCGGCCCCGGCTCCGGAATGCCACCGGGGTACGGGTCCGTGCCGGGCTCGGCGGGAGGTACTGGTGTGGTGGTCATGCTCCTCCGGTATCCCCCGACCGACGCGGTCATGTAGGTCGACCTGTTTGCCGGGAGCACGTGCGGGGACCGAGAAGGGTGGACACGACCATCGAGCTCACCGTCGACGGCGAGCGCAGAGCCGTCACCGTCGACACCCGCACCACCCTCCTCGACGCCCTCCGTGAGCGGCTCGGCAACACCTCACCGAAGAAGGGCTGCGACCACGGTCAGTGCGGCTCGTGCACGGTCCTGCTCGACGGACGACGACATCTGACCTGCCTCGCTCTCGCGCTGTCCTACGACGGCGCCGAGATCACGACCGCCGCCGGCCTGGCGCGCGACGGGCTGCATCCGGTGCAGCAGGCCTTCCTCGACCACGACGGCTACCAGTGCGGCTACTGCACGCCCGGCCAGGTCTGCTCGGCCGTCGGCATGCTCGACGAGGCATCTCGCGACGCCCCGAGCCACGTCACCGAAGACCTCGACGTCCCGACCACGCTGGAGGACCTCACCGACAGCGAGATCCGCGAGCGGATGAGCGGCAACCTGTGCCGCTGCGGCGCCTACCCCGGGATCCTGGCCGCTGTCCGACAGGTGGCCGGCGCATGAAGGAGCTCGCCTACGTCCGCGCGAGCGACCCCGCCCAGGCCGTCGCCACCGTCGCCGACGACCCCGACGCCCGCTTCCTCGGCGGCGGCACCAACCTCGTCGACCACCTCAAGCTCGGCATCACGACACCCGGGACGCTGGTGGACATCAGCCACTTGCCGCTCGACGGGTTCGAGGAGACCGCTGACGGCCTGACGATCGGCGCCAACGTGCGCAACAGCGACCTGGCCGCCGACCGGCGGGTCCGGGCCGGCTGGCCCGTCGTGTCCCGGGCACTGCTCGCCGGCGCCTCCGGGCAGATCCGCAACCAGGCCACCACCGGCGGCAACCTGCTGCAGCGCACCCGCTGCGTCTACTTCCAGGATCCGACCACCCCCTGCAACAAGCGCGAGCCCGGCAGCGGCTGCTCGGCGGCTGGAGGCTACGGCCGCTACAACGCGATCCTCGGGGCGAGCCCGGCCTGCGTCACCGTGCACCCGTCCGACCTGGCGGTGGCGCTGGCCGCCGTCGACGCCGCGGTGCTCGTGCTCGGGCCCGGCGGGCGGCGCCGCATCCCGGCCGCCGAGCTACACCGGCTCCCGGGCGACGACGCCGAGCACGACACGGTGCTGGGTCACGGCGACCTCATCACCGCCGTCGAGCTGCCCGCGTCGGCGCTCGCCCGTCGCTCCACCTACGTGAAGGTCCGCGACCGGGCGTCCTTCGCCTTCGCCCTGGTGTCCGTCGCGGTCGCGCTCGACCTCGCCGAGGACGGCACCGTCACCGACGTGCGGGTCGTCTGGGGCGGCGTCGCCCACAAACCCTGGCGCGCCGAGCGCGCCGAGGACGCCCTGCGCGGCCGCCCGCTCACCGAGGCCGCAGTCCGGGCCGCAGCCGACGCGGAGCTCGCGAGCGCCGCTCCCAGCAGCGACGCCGGCTACAAGGTCCCGATGGTCCGCAACGCCACCGCGCTGGCCTTCCGGCGCCTGGTTCCCGCCCTGGCCGAGGAGGACCGATGACCGATCTCGTGCCCGCACCCATCGATGCCAAGGCGATGGGCACCGCTCTGCCCCGCGTCGACGGCGTGGAGAAGGTCACCGGTTCGGCGGCGTACGCCGTCGAGCACCCGGTCCCCCGGCCGCTGGCCTGCTGGCTCGTGCAGTCCACGATCGCCCGCGGCCGAGTCGTCTCCGTCGACCGGAGCGCCGCGCTCGCCCACCCGGGCGTGCTGTCGGTCGTCGACCACACCGACGCACCACGCCTGGCGGAGACGGACAACGGCGAGCTCGCGATCCTGCAGGACGACCGGATCGGGTTCCGCGGCCAGATCGTCGCGCTGGTGCTCGCCGAGTCCTCGGAGGCCGCCCGGGAGGGCGCCCGCCTCGTGCGCGTGGAGCAGCAGGAGGAGCCAGCCGAGGCAGAGCTGCGCGAGGACAACGCGACCTACCGCCCCGAGAAGGTCAACCCGAGCATGGAGACCGACACCGAGACCGGGGACGTCGACACCGCGCTGGCCGGCGCCGACGTCGTCCTCGAGCAGACCTACCGGACGCCGTACGAGCACAACAACCCGCTCGAGCCGCACGCGACCACCGCCTGGTGGGGCGAGGAGGACGGCCGCGACCGGCTCACCCTCTACGACTCCAGCCAGGGCGTGCACGGAGTCGCGACCGCGCTCGCGCCGATGCTCGGCATGGAGAAGGAGCAGGTCAGGGTCATGGCGCCGTACGTCGGCGGCGGCTTCGGCAGCAAGGGCGAGGCGCACGCCCACGTGATGGCGGCAGCGCTCGCGGCGCGCACCACGGGCGGGCGGCCGGTGCGGCTCGCGGTGACCCGGCAGCAGATGTTCGCGCTGACCGGCTACCGGACCGCCACGATCTCGAAGTTCCGCCTGGGCGCCGACCGCGACGGCCGCCTCGCCGCGATCGAGCACGGGGTGCTGGAGCAGACCTCGCGGTTGCGCGAGTTCGCCGAGCAGACGGCCTCCTCCACCCGGATGATGTACGCCGCCCCGAACCGGCGCACCAGCCACCGACTCGCCGTGCTCGACGTCGCGGTGCCGTCCTGGATGCGGGCGCCCGGCGAGATGCCTGGGATGTATGCGCACGAGGTGGCGATGGACGAGCTCGCCGAGGCGTGCGGGCTGGACCCGGTCGAGCTCCGCCGGCGCAACGAGCCCGACCTCGACCCCGAGAAGGGCCTGCCGTTCGACCGGCGCGGGCTCCTCGAGTGCCTCGACCGCGGCGCCGCGCGGTTCGGGTGGGCGGGCCGGCCGCGCGAGCCGCGCAGCACCCGCGACGGCGAGTGGTGGGTCGGCACCGGGGCCGCCTCGGCGACGTACCCGGCGATGCGCCAGCCCGGCAACGTCGCGCGGATCGAGTCGCTGCCCGACGCGCGCTACGCCGTCTCGATCGGCTCGGTGGACATCGGGACCGGCGCCCGCACCGCGCTGACCCAGATCGCCGCCGACGCGCTCTCGGTCGGGCCCGACGCGATCGACCTGCATCTCGGCGACACCGCGCTGCCGCCGGCGTCGGTGGCGGGCGGCTCGTCCGGGACCAGCTCGTGGGGCTCAGCGATCGTGGCCGCCGCCCAGCAGTTCAGGACCGAGCACGGTCACCGGCCCGCGCCGGGCCTGCGGACGGAGGCGGGCGCCGAGCGCGGCGACGAGGCCGAGCGGTTCTCGTTCCACTCCTTCGGCGCGGTCTTCGCCGAGGTGCGGGTGCACCGCGACACCGGCGAGCTGCGGGTGCCGCGCCTGCTCGGTGTCTACTCGGTCGGGCGGGTGGTCAACCCGATGACCGCCCGGTCGCAGCTCGTCGGCGGCCTGGTCATGGGCATGTCGGCGGCGCTCTTCGAGGAGTCGGTGCGGGATCCCCGCTTCGGGCACGTCGTCACCCAGGACCTGGCGACCTACCACATCGCGGCGCACGCCGACGTGACCGGCGTCGAGGCCGAGTGGCTCGACGAGTCGACGACGACCTTCACGCCGATGGGATCGCGCGGGATCGGCGAGATCGGGATCGTCGGGACCGCAGCGGCGGTCGCCAACGCGGCCTACCACGCGACCGGGATCCGGGTACGTGACCTGCCGCTGACCGCCGACGCGTACGTCGGCTGACCCGACCGGTCAGGCCTGCGCGGAGGAGCCGGACTCCCGGCGTACGACCTCGCCCTTGGCGTGCGCGGCCGCCTTGAGCGAGGCCTGGAACTCCACCACCTCGGCCTGCAGCGCCGGGTCGGTGGCCGCGAGGATGCGTACGGCGAGCAGGCCGGCGTTGCGCGCGTTGCCGATCGAGACGGTGGCGACCGGGACCCCTGCCGGCATCTGCACGATCGAGAGCAGCGAGTCCATGCCGTCGAGATACTTCAGCGGCACCGGGACGCCGATCACGGGCAGCGGCGTGACCGATGCGAGCATGCCGGGCAGGTGAGCCGCTCCCCCGGCCCCGGCGATGATCACCGACAGGCCACGCTCGTGGGCGCGCTTGCCGTAGTCGATCATCTCCTCCGGCATCCGGTGCGCCGAGACGACGTCCGCCTCGAAGCCGATGCCGAACTCCTCGAGCGCCTCCGCGGCGGCCCTCATCACCGGCCAGTCGGAGTCCGAGCCCATCACGATGCCGACGGAAGCAGTCACGTCGGAACCCTATCGGCCGGGCGCTGTCCGTTCATCGACCGGCGGCCACCCGCACGAGCCGCCGGGTCACTCGCTCTCGTTGCCGAGATCCCCGGCGAACCAGGCGGCGGCGTGCCGGGCCCGCTCCAGGCAGTCGTCGAGGTCCTCGCCGTAGGTGTTGACGTGGCCGACCTTGCGGCCGGGTCGCAGGTCCTTGCCGTAGAGGTGCACCCGCAGGTGCGGGTCGCGGGCGAGCGCGTGCGGGAAGCCGTCGTAGAGCCGCCCGGCGTCGGGGTCGGACCCTCCGAGGATGTTGACCATCACGGTCCAGCGCTGCCGTGGTGCCGGGGAGCCGAGCGGCAGGTCCATCACCGCGCGGAGGTGGTTCTCGAACTGCGACGTCTCGGCACCGTCCTGCGACCAGTGGCCGGTGTTGTGGGGCCGCATGGCCAGCTCGTTGACGAGGATCCGGCCGTCGGTCGTCTCGAACAGCTCGACTGCGAGGATCCCGGTCACGCCCAGCTCGCCCGCGACCTTGAGCGCGATCGACTGGGCCTGCCCGGCCAGCTCGTCCGCGAGGTCGGGGGCCGGGGCGATCACCTCGTGGCAGATGCCGTCGCGCTGCGTGGTCTGGACGACCGGGTACGCCGCCGCCTGGCCGCTCGGCGAGCGGGCGACGATCGCCGAGAGCTCGCGGCGGAAGTCGACGAGCTCCTCGGCCAGGATCCGCACGCCGGTGCGCCCGGCCACCTCGAACGGCTCGACGGCGTCGGCGGCGGACCTGACGACCCAGACGCCCTTGCCGTCGTACCCGCCCCGCGTGGTCTTGAGGACGCACGGGAACCCGAAGGCCTCGACCTCCTCGACGGAGGTGACGATGGCGTTGCGCGGGCAAGGAACGCCGAGCTCGGCGAGCCGCTCGCGCATCAGCCCCTTGTCCTGCGCGTAGACGAGCGCCTCGGGGCCGGGGCGCACCGCGAGTCCGGCGCGCTCCAGCGCGTGCAGGTGCTCGGTCGGCACGTGCTCGTGGTCGAACGTCACGGCCGCGCAGCTCTCCGTCACCTCGAGCAGGGTGTCGAGGTCGCGGTAGTCACCGACGACGTGGTCGGGGATCACCTGGGCAGCCGAGACGCCCTCGGCCTCGGCGAGCAGTCGCAGCGGCAGTCCGAGCGCGATCGCGGGCTGGGCCATCATGCGGGCGAGCTGGCCACCGCCGATGACGGCGAGCGTGGGGGCTGACACCCGCAAAGGGTATCGGCCGGCGCGGAGTGTCGTTCAGAGGACGGCGACCTGGCCGATCTCGAAACGCAGCCCCTTGCCGCGGACGGTGGTGATGAGGTGCGGGTGCCGGCTGTCGTCGCCGATCTTGCGGCGGACCCAGCCCAGATGCACGTCGATCGTCTTGGAGGAGGTCCAGAACCGGGTGGCCCACACGTCCTGCATCAGCTCGTCGCGGGTGACGATCGTGCCGGCGTTGCTGATCAGCTTGTGCAGGAGGTCGAACTCCTTCCGCGACAGCCTGATCTCCTCGTCGCCCCGCCATGCCCGACGGGCCTCGGGGTCGACGCGGATGTCCTGGACCTGGATCACGAGCAAAATCGTAGGCAGCCCCGATAGCGTCGGACGCCGGTTTGCTCGTTCCTGCCAGTGACATCTTGCTGCCAGGGCAAAGGCAGCGAGGCTCGCTCAGTGGCGCCGTACGGCGACCGGCTCGACGATCCCGAAGCCCCGCACCGGGCGCGCCGGCAGTCGTCGGGTCTCGAACTGGTCGGCCGGAAGCCGGGCCGCTGTCGTCTCGTCGACGATGATCCGGTTGCGTCGCGCGACGGCGGTGAGCCGGGCCGCCATGTTGACCGGCGGGCCGAACACGTCGCCCAGCCGGGTGACCACCGAGCCGGTGGCGAGGCCGAGCCGCACGTCCGGCATGCGCGGGTCGCGACCGATCACGTTGATGATGCCCTCGGCCGTGTCGTAGGCCCGGATCGGGTCGTCGTTCACGAACAGCACGGAGTCGCCGAGGCTCTTGATGACGCGGCCCTGCTGGACGGCGATGACGTCGGCGCAGCGGGACTCGAACAGCTCGACGAGGTCGCCGATCTTCTCCTGCGTCAGCGTGTTCGACAGTGCGGTGAACGAGACGATGTCGGCGAAGCCGACGGTCACCTGGGTCGTCCCGAGGTCGTCGGCCTCGGACGCGTCGAGGCGCGCGAGGGCGGCGCTCATGTGTCGCCGCCAGGCGTAGGTGAGCAGGCCCTCGAAGCGCTTGTTGAACTCCTCGGTGACCGCGCCGGCGACCTCGGTGAGCGCCGGCCTGTCGTCGAGCCGGCCGAGCGTCTCGAGGTGGTGCACCATCGCCGAGACCTCCCAGTCCGAGAGCCGGGCCATGGTCAGCCCGACGCCGCGCGTGAGGTTGACGGCGAGGTCGAAGTCGATGATCCCGGTGGCCAGGATGTCGGTGAGCGTGGTCAGCGCGGCGAGGTCGTCCTCCGTGTAGAACGCCTCCCCGCCGGCCTCCGGGAAGCCGAGCGCGCGCCACAGCTTCTTGGCCTGGTCCAGGCTGACGCCGGTGCGCTCGGCGACCTCGGACGCGGTGTAGCGCACGCCCTCGGGAGTGGATTCGGGCACCGGCTACACGCCTTCGTCGCGCATGGCGCGGTCGTTGCTGTCGTTGAGGAGCTCGTTGATGAGCCGCTGGGCCTCCTCCACGCGCGGGATGTCGTGGAGCATGACCCGCCCATGGGTGCTGGCGTCGCTGACGTAGAGGGTGCCGCAGCCGAGCAGCCGGTCGATGAGGTCGCGCTCGGAGGCGACGTCGCTGATCCGGCTCAGCGGGATGTCGTGCCCGCGTCGGGTGAGGACGCCGCGCCGCGTGACCAGTCGCCGGGTGGTGACGGTGTAGGTGGCGCTCGCCCAGACGAGGACCGGTCGGACGACGTACCAGAGCGCCCCGAGGGCGACCAGCGCCCACAGCACGAGCGAGGTGACCCGTGGGAGCCAGAAGTGACCGATCTCCCCGATGACGAGCAGCACGATCAGCGCCAGGGCCGGCAGCAGCAGTGCCTTCGCGTGCGTGCGGGTGTGGAGGACGACCGTCTCGCCCTCGTTCAGCTGCCTGCTCGGGATCCCCACGGGACGCATCATCTCACTATCGGACCGGCCGGAGGTGAACCACGTCACCTGCGCCGACGGCCTTCTCGCCCTGCTCCGTGGCGATGACGACGCGTCCGCTCGCGTCGATGGCCGTCGCTCTCCCGACGAGCGTCGCCCCGCCGGGAAGCTCGGCGCGGACCTGGCGGCCGAGCGTCACGCTCGCCGCCGCGTACGCCGACCGGAGCGTGTCCGGGTCGGCGACCCAGTCCTCGTAGTGGCCGCGCAGCCCCCGCAGGACCGACCGCAGCACCGCTGTGCGGTCGACCGGACCCCCGGACTCGATCGCGAGCGACGTGGCGGTCGGCACCGGCAGCTCCGCGACGGTGAGCGAGGTGTTGAGCCCGATGCCGACGACCGCCGCCGGGCCGTCCGGCGTCTCGACCCGCTCGACGAGGATCCCGCAGACCTTCTTCTCCTCGCCGGAGCGCGTCCGCAGCAGTACGTCGTTGGGCCACTTCACCCCGGCGGCGTACCCCTCCTCCCGGAGCGCGGACGTCACCGCCAGCCCCGTGAGGAGCGGCAACCACGGCCACCGCTGGGCCGGCACGCGGTCGACCGGCGGGCGCAGCAGGACCGAGAGCGTCAGCGCCGAGTGGAGCGGGGTCTCCCACGTCCGGTCGAGCCGGCCGCGGCCCGCCGTCTGGTGCTCCGTGACGACGACCAGGCCCTCGGGCGCTCCCTGCCGCGCGCGCTCGGCCACGACCGCGTTGGTGGAGGGCGTCTCCGGCAGGATCTCGACGACAAACGGGTCATCGCCCGTGGTGATCCTCACAGAATCGAGAGGGGCTCGCCCATTCGTGTCCTCGCTCACGGGCACTAGTGTGCCGAACTGTGAGTGCCCAGCCTGACGAGACACAGAGCAACCCGACCTCGGCCGACCTCCACACGACGGCCGGCAAGCTGGCCGACCTCGACCGGCGGATCGACGAGGCCGTTCACGCCGGCTCGGCGAAGGCGGTCGAGAAGCAGCACGCGAAGGGCCGCAAGACCGCGCGTGAGCGGATCGAGATGCTCTTCGACGAGGGCTCCTTCCAGGAGCTCGACGAGCTGGCGCGGCACCGCTCGACCAACTTCGGGCTGGAGAAGACCCGTCCCTACGGCGACGGCGTGATCACCGGCTACGGCACGATCGAGGGCCGCCAGGTGTGCGTGTTCTCGCAGGACTTCACGGTCTTCGGCGGCTCGCTGGGCGAGGTCTACGGCGAGAAGATCACCAAGGTGATGGACCTGGCCATCAAGACCGGCTCCCCGATCATCGGCATCAATGAGGGCGCCGGCGCCCGCATCCAGGAGGGCGTGGTCTCCCTGGGCCTCTACGGCGAGATCTTCCGCCGCAACGTGCACGCCTCCGGCGTGATCCCGCAGATCAGCTTGATCATGGGCAACTGCGCCGGTGGGCACGTCTACTCCCCCGCGGTCACCGACTTCACGGTCATGGTCGACCAGACCTCGGCCATGTTCATCACCGGCCCCGACGTCATCAAGACGGTCACCGGCGAGGACGTCTCCATGGAGGACCTCGGCGGCGCCCGGGCGCACAACACCAAGTCGGGCAACAGCCACTACATGGCCTCCGACGAGGAGGACGCGATCGAGTACGTCAAGGCGCTGCTCTCCTTCCTCCCCCAGAACAACCTCGACGAGGCACCCTCCTACGAGGCGCCCGCCTCCCTGGAGATCACCGACGAGGACCGGGCCCTCGACACGCTGATCCCGGACTCCCCCAACCAGCCCTACGACATGCACGACGTCATCGCCGGCGTCGTCGACGACGGTGACTTCCTCGAGGTCCAAGGCCTGTTCGCGCCCAACATCATCGTCGGCTTCGGCCGCATCGAGGGCCGTTCGGTCGGTGTCGTGGCCAACCAGCCGATGCAGTTCGCCGGCACCCTCGACATCGACGCCTCCGAGAAGGCGGCCCGGTTCGTCCGGTTCTGCGACGCCTTCAATATCCCGGTCCTCACCTTCGTCGACGTCCCCGGCTTCCTGCCCGGCACCGACCAGGAGTGGAACGGCATCATCCGCCGCGGCGCCAAGCTCATCTACGCCTACGCCGAGGCCACCGTCCCGCTGGTCACCGTCATCACCCGCAAGGCCTACGGCGGCGCCTACGACGTCATGGGCTCCAAGCACCTCGGCGCCGACATCAACCTCGCCTGGCCGACCGCCCAGATCGCTGTCATGGGCGCCCAGGGCGCCGCCAACATCGTCTACCGCCGCGAGCTCAAGTCCGTCGCCGACGCCGGTGGTGACGTCGAGGGCCGTCGCGCCGAGCTCATCGACGACTACGAGACCACGCTGGCCAACCCCTACATCGCCGCCGAGCGCGGGTACGTCGACGCCGTCATCCCGCCCCACGAGACCCGCGCCGAGGTCACCCGCGCGCTGCGGCTGCTCGCCACCAAGCGCGAGACGCTGCCGCCCAAGAAGCACGGGAACATCCCGCTGTGAGCGGCCTCGAACAGAACAGCGCTGTGAGCGGCAGCGAGCCGGACGCCGCGCCCGTCCTGCACGTCGTCAACCCGGACGCCGCCCCTGAGGAGATCGCAGCGATCGTCGCCGTGTTCGCCTCCCTGGGCGGTGGCGAGTCCGCGCCCGAGCCACCGCGCTCGGAGTGGGCCAACCCGGAGCGCGCCGTCCGCGCGACGACGGTCCGCGCGCTCGCGCACGGCCGCGGTGCCTGGCGGGCCAGCGGCCTGCCCCGCTGATAGCCTTCAACGGCCGTACGACGACCAGGAGGTGATACCCGTGAACGATTCGACATGGGTGCTGCTCGCAGAGGTCACGGTCGGGCGATAGGTCGTCCGGGAGCGCCGCTCGAACGCACTCCCGAAGGAACGACCATGCACTTCTCCTCTGAGCAACGACTCCGCGACGGCGTGCACGAGCGCGGATTCTCCATCGGTGACATCCCGGGCATGCTGTGGACGCCTTCGTCCGCATCGCCGACCGCACCCGTGCCGTTGATCCTCCTCGGTCATCCGGGCGGGCTGAGCCGCATGTACCCCCGCCTGGCGGGTCGAGCGCGGCACGCCGCCGCGGAGGGCTTCGCCTCGGCGACCATCGAGCTACCTGGCAGCGGCGAGCGTCCGGCGATTCCGACCGTCGAGCAGGCACGGGCTGACCTGCGCCAGGCGATCGCGGCCGGTGAGCGACCGGCAGACGACACGATCGACCGGTTGATCCTTCCGCTGGTCGACGCGGCGGTCCCGGAGTGGCAGGCCTGCCTCGACTCGGTTCTCGGCCTTCCCGAGATCGGCGGCCCGGTCGCCCTCTCCGGCGGAGTCATCGCCGTCGGCGTACGCCTGGCGCTGGCCGAACCACGCCTCGTCGCCGCCGGCCTCTTCGCCGGAAGCTTCGTGCCCCGCGCCATCATCGACGAGGCCCGCCGCGTCACGATCCCGGTCCATGTCCTGCTCCAGTGGGACGACGAGGGCAACGACCGGCAGGCGGCCCTCGACCTGTTCGACGCGTTCGGCTCGGCGGAGAAGACCCTCCAGGCGAACATGGGTGGACACACGGGAGTCCCGACGTACGCCGGCGAGGATGCCGCCAGGTTCTTCGCCCGCCACCTCCGGTAGCGGCGAGAGGAGTTGATCGCTCGCCGATCGACGACCTCACCCGCCGGATCTGGGTGGTCGCCGCGCAACGCGGTCGAAGAGAGACATCAGTCAGATCTGCTCTTGCGGACCAATTCGAACAGGTGTACGATAAGAGCAGATCGTAAGTCGTTCCCACCGAGCCGTCCCTTCGGCCCCTCCACGTCGATCTGCTGACCTTCCCGTCGAGCGATCAGTGGAGGCACGGTGACCGCCGTCAGCGACCACCCCTCTCCTACGCCGGCCTCCGACCGGCGGCACGAGGTGCACCGGTTCCTCGGCCGGTTGCACGAGCGGCTCGACGGCGTCGACGCCGGCCGCACGTGGTCGTTGGCGCCGACGGAGCTGGCGGAGTGCGTGGCCGAGGCGTTCGCCGCGCAGGCACGCATCGCCGCGCTGACGCTCGCGCTGGTCGCCCAGGCCGACCAGTCCGACCTCGCGAGCCACGACGGCGTGGTCGACCTGATGGCGTGGCTGCGTGACCGCGTGCTGCTGGCGCCGGCCGATGCCAGGCGCCAGATCACCCTGGCGCGCTCCCTCGCCGAGCACCCTGTCACCTCCGCGGCGCTGGCGGCGGGCGCCTTCCCGGTGGCCTCGGCCGCGACGATCGTCGCGGCTCTCGACGCCCTGCCGCGTGACCTCGACCCGGCCGTGCGCGAGCAGGCGGAGGAGTACCTCACGGGCGAGGCACACGCCCACGACACCCGGGCGCTCCGGCGGCTCGCCGATCACCTCGACGAGGTGATCGACCCTTCCGGTGCCGAGGCACGGCTGGCCGCCCAGCTCGCTCGTGCGGAAGCCGCGGCGGATCGGAGGACGTTCGTCCACCTCTGGCACGACGAGCTGACCGCGACCACGACCGGGACCATCCGCCTCCCGCTCCTCCACGGCGTGAAGCTGCAGCGGATGCTCGAGTCGCTGCTCAACCCCGACAGGCCCGACCCGATCCCGACCGACGACCCCACGACCGGGGTCAGGCTCTCCGCCGAGGAGCGGCGTGGGCACGCCCTGGCCGAGCTCATCGACCGCGTCCCCGCCTCCGGACTGCCGACGATGGGCGGTTGCGACCCCTCCGTCGTGGTCACCATGGACCTCACCACCCTGGTCGGCGGCCTGCGAGCCGCCCAGCTCGCCACGGGGCACGCCGTCAGCCCCGGGCTCGCCCGACGGCTGGCGGCGCGGTCAGGCGTCATCCCGGCGGTGCTCGGCACCGACAGCGAGATCCTCGACCTGGGCCGCAAGGCACGGTTCTTCAGCAAGAAGCAGCGGCTGGCGATGGTCGTGCAACAGGGTGGCACCTGCGCCGTCGACGGGTGTGTCCGTCCCGCGGTGTGGGGCGAGGCCCATCATCTCGACCAGTGGCAGTCCGGCGGCAGCACCGACCTCGCCGACGGCGTGCTCATCTGCAGGCGCCACCACACCTTCGCCGACCACCCTGACTACCGCGTCGCACGCCTTCGTCCGGGGCGGATCCAGGTGCACCGACGCTGCTAGTCCGCGAGCCGAGGACAACCGCCGTTCGAGGTGCAACACTGCGAGCCAGGAACTCCCGAAGGGAACACGCATGTTCTTCGTGATCGTCGCCGTCGTGGTGCTCGCCGTCCTCGGCTGGGCCTGGCGCTACGACCGCCGCCGCGGTCGTCAGAAGGTCGACCTTCAGGCGAACCCCGCCTTCCAGAGGGACCGCGACGCGGCCGTCGAGGAGTCGGTCATCAACAGGCTGCGCAACCCCAACGGCTACGGCCCCAGCTAGGCCGAGCCCAAGCGCCTCCGCTCGACGAGACCCGCTCCGGTGACGACGCTCATCGGGGGCACGTCCGTCGCGACCACCGCGCCCGCGCCGACCACCGAACCGCGGCCGACGGTCACCCCGGGCGCGATCGTCGCCGCCGCGCCGATCCAGACGTCGTCCTCGAGGACGATCGGCGCGTGCGTGATGAAGTCGAACCGCTCCCCCGGCTCGACCGGATGGCCGGCGGTGCTCAGGGTCACCCGCGGGCCGATGAGGACGCGGTCACCGATGGTGATGCCGCCGAGGTCCAGGAAGTAGCAGCCCTGGTTGATGAACACCCGCTCGCCGAACGACGCGCCGAGGCCGTAGTCGCAGAAGAACGGCGGGAGGATCGACAGCGACTCGGGAACCGGCCCGCCGAAGATCTGCTCGAGCACCTCCCGGCGCGCTGCGAGGTCGTCGAACGGGAGCGCGTTGAGCCGCGCGGTGAGGGTCATGACGAGCCCCACCCGCTCGGCGAAGGCTCGTGACTCGGGGGTCCCGGTCTGCAGGCGCTGCTCGTCTCGCACGCGCCGATGCTGGCACGGCGAGTCCTGGATCGGAGCGCGACCCGCCCTGGCCGGGAACGGCGCGGGGCGGGTCGTGGTCGGTCAGCCCTGAGCGTAGAACGCGCGCAGGTCGGCGACGACGTCCTCCGGCACCTCCAGGGCGGCGTAGTGCCCACCGCGCGGGTGCTCCGACCAGTGGGCGATCCCCGCGTTGTCGCGCTCGGCGAACCGGCGGATGGTCTGGAAGTCGTCGCGGAACACGGCCACGCCGATCCGCCCGGTGCTGACCACCGGTTCGACCCCGGCGTGCCCGGTCTCGTAGTGGTAGCGCACGGCAGTCGCCGCCGTGTTGGTCAGCCAGTAGAGCGTCACCTGCTCCAGCACCTGCTCGGGCGTCACGAGCGACGTGCCGTTGCCGAAGTTCTCGAAGAGCTCGCTGTAGGCCAGCCAGCCCACCGGCGAGTCCGACACGGCCGCGGCGATCGTCTGCGGCCGGGTGCCGTTCATCGCGTTGTAGCCGCCGACCGACTGGAACCACTGCAGGTGCGCCAGGGCGGCGTACTCCTTCTCGCCGAAGCCGTCCATCTCCCCCGGCGCGCCGGTGGGGAACGAGAACAGCTGGAGGACGTGCGCGCCGAGGAACCCCTCGGGGTCGAGCACGGCGAGCTCCCGGCCGATCATCGCGCCGGCGTCGCTGCCGTGGATGCCGTACGACGAGTAGCCGAGGCGTCGCATCAGGGCGTCGTAGGTCTGCGCGACGCGGGCCATCGTCCAGCCTCCGCCCGAGAGCGGGGTGGAGAACCCGAACCCCGGCACAGACGGGATGACGACGTCGAACGCGTCCTGGGCACGACCGCCGTGCGCGACCGGGTCGGTGAGCGGCCCGATCATCGGCAGGAACTCGAGGAACGAGCCCGGGTAGGTGTGCGCCAGCAGGAGCGGCGTGGCGCCCGGCACGCCGCTGCGGACGTGGACGAAGTGCACGGTCTGGCCGTCGATCTCGGTCAGGAACTGGGGATGGGCGTTGGCGCGCCGCTCGACGGCCCGCCAGTCGAGCTCCTTCCAGCGCTCGACCATGTCCCGCAGGTAGGCCGCCGGCGTGCCGTAGTCCCAGGAGTCGCCGGGGGCTGCGGGCGCGAAGCGGGTGCGCTCGAGGCGGGCACGCAGGTCGTCGAGGTCGGCCTGCGGCACCTCGATGGCGAACGGGGTGATGGTGCTCGTCGTGGTCATGTCTCTTCTCCGATCGTGGGGCTCGGTGCTGATGGAGACGACGCTAGGAGCGGTTCAGGAAAGGTAGGTTCCGCTATTCTCGAGGTCGTGCGAGAAACCTCGGCACGGCTCCTGGAGCTCCTCGGCCTGCTCCAGGCCCGGCCCGACTGGACCGGAGCCGAGCTGGCCGGTCGCCTGCACGTCACCGACCGGACCGTGCGCAACGACATCGCCCGGTTGCGCGAGCTCGGCTACCCCGTCGACGCGGTGCGCGGTCCGGGTGGCCGCTACCGCCTCGGGGTCGGCGCCAAGATGCCGCCGCTGCTGCTCGACGACGAGGAGGCGGTCGCCGTCGCCGTCGGGCTGCAGGCGGCGACGGCCGTCGCGGGGTTCGAGGAGACCGGCGCCCGGGCGCTGGCCAAGCTGGAGCAGGTGCTCCCCGACCGGCTGCGCCGCCGGCTGGCGTCCCTCGCGTCGGCCACCACCACCGGACCCAACACCGACGGGCGCTTCCCCGACACGCCGGTCGACCCGAGGCTGCTCGCCGAGCTGGCCGACGCGATCCGCGACCACCAGGGGCTCCGAGCGTTCTACCGCGACGAGCCGGCCGAGCTCGAGCCCTACCGGCTCGTCGCCTGGCAGCGTCGCTGGTACCTCCTGGCCCGCGACCCCGCCGCCGACCGGTGGGGGCCCTACCGGGTCGACTGGCTCCGCCTCCGGACGCCCGGCGGGCGGCGCTTCGCCCCGCGCGAGTTCCCCGGTGACCTGACCGAGTTCGTCGTGCGCGAGGTCGCTCGCACCGGCTGGGCGGTGCACGCGCGGCTCGCCATCGACGCGCCGGCCGAGGAGGTGGTCGCCCGCATCAACCCGGCGGTCGGCACCGTCGAGCCGCAGGGCGCAGCACGCAGCGTGCTCGTCACCGGCGGCGACAGCCTGGAGACCATCGCGATCTGGATCAGCATGCTCGGCCTGGACTTCACCGTGGAGTCGCCGGTCGAGCTCGTCGAGCACGTCCGGGTATTGGCCGAGCGCTACGCGCGCGCCGTGTCCTAGTGTCCCTACCGTGACCCGACCCGTCGACGCCCGCACCGACCAGTTCGTCGAGGACTTCGCCGCCCTCGACCCGCTCATGGCGACCTACGCCGGCATCGCCGGACACGACCACGAGCTGCCCGACCTGTCCCCGGACGGGTTCGAAGCCCGGGAGCACACCACGCTCGCGGCGCTGCGCGACGTCGAGGGCATCACGCCCTCGGACGACCGGGAGGCGGTCGCCCGCGACGCGTTCCTGGAGCGGATGCGACTCGAGGTGGAGGAGGTCGAGGCCGGCCTCGCCCGCGCGCAGCTGTCGGTCATCGGCAGCGCCGCGCACGAGATCCGCGAGGCGTTCGACCTGATGCCGACCGCCACCGAGGAGGACTGGGTCAACGTCCGAGCCAGGCTCGAGGGCATTCCGGCCGCCATGTCCGACTACCGCGTGACGCTCGCAGCCGAGGCGGACGCAGGCCGGGTCGTCGCGCGCCGCCAGTACGTCGAGGTGGCCGCCCAGGTCCGCAACTGGACCGGCCAGGAGGGCGAGGGTGGCGACTTCTTCGCCGGCCTCGTCGCGGGTGCGCCCGACGGGCTCGAGCGCGATCTCGAGCGGGCCGCCGCGGCCGCCAGCGCGGCGTACGCCGACTTCGGCCGCTTCCTGGAGTCGGACCTGGCGCCGAAGGGGCGTGAGCGCGAGCCCGTCGGCCGCGAGCACTACGCGCTGGAGTCGCGCCGGTTCCTCGGCGCGACGGTCGACCTCGAGGAGACCTACGCGTGGGGCTGGGAGGAGCTCAAGCGGCTGGAGGACGACATGGCCGTCACGGCCGAGCGCATCCTCCCCGGCGGCACGCTGCACGAGGCGGTGGCGCACCTCGACGCCGACCCGGCGCGGAAGATCCCGAAGGACGCGCTCCGCGGCTGGATGCAGGAGCTCGGCGACCGTGTGATCGGCGAGCTGGCCGACGTCCACTTCGACATCCCGCAGCCGATCCGGCGCATCGAGGCGATGATCGCCCCGACCAACGAGGGCGGCATCTACTACACCGGCCCGAGCGAGGACTTCAGCCGGCCCGGCCGGATGTGGTGGTCGATCCCCGACTCGGTGACCGAGTTCAGCCCCTGGCGCGAGACCACCACCGTCTTCCACGAGGGCGTCCCCGGCCACCACCTCCAGGTGGCGCAGACCGTCTACCGTGCCGACCTGCTCAACCGCTGGCAGCGGCTGCTGTGCTGGGTCAGCGGCCACGGCGAGGGCTGGGCGCTCTACGCCGAGCGTCTGATGGACGACCTCGGCTACCTCGACGACCCCGCCGATCGGCTCGGCATGCTCGACGGCCAGGCCTTCCGTGCCGCCCGCGTCATCATCGACATCGGCATGCACCTCGAGCTGCAGATCCCGGCCGACAACCCGTTCGGGTTCCACCCGGGCGAGACCTGGACGCCGGCGCTGGGCCGGGAGTTCATGGGCCAGCACTGCCTGATGGATCCCGCGTTCATCGACTTCGAGGTCAAGCGCTACCTCGGCTGGCCGGGCCAGGCCCCGTCCTACAAGGTGGGCGAGAAGATCTGGCTGGAGGCCCGTGCCGACGCCAAGGCACGCAAGGGCGCCGACTTCGACCTCAAGCAGTTCCACACCGACGCGCTCAACCTGGGCTCGCTCGGCCTCGACCCGCTCAAGGCCGCGCTCGCGCGGCTCTGATGCGTCTCAGCGGGGACCATGCGCGCCGGATCGCGGTCCGGGCGCAGCTGCTCGACGCCCGGCGCGAGCTGTCCGTCGCGGAGACCGTGGACGAGCTCACGCTCCTGCAGGTGGACCCGACCGCTGCGGTCGCGCCCAGCGCCGACCTGGTGCTGTGGTCACGGCTCGGCGGCGACTACGAACACTCCGACCTGACCTTCGCGCTCGAGGCGGAGCGGTCGGTGGTCGAGCACTCGTCGTTCGTGCGCCCGATGGACGACATCGGTCTGGTGCTGGCGACGGCACCACGCGAGCTGCACCCGACCGCCCACGAGTGGCTCGCCGCCAACGAGGGGTTCCGTGGAGACGTGCTCGCCAGGCTCGACGGCGAGGGCCCGCTGACCGCCGCGGAGATCCCCGACACCTGCCAGGTGCGGTGGGCCTCCAGCGGCTGGAACGACGACCGGTCGGTCAACCGCCTCCTCGAGCTGCTCACCCGGCTCGGCGACGTGGCGATCACCGGCCGGCGCGGCAAGCTGCGCGTCTACGACCTGGCGGAGCGGGTCTACCCCTCCGACCTGGAGGTGCCGTCCTACGACGACGCGCGGACCGAGCTCGACCGGCGCCGGCTCGACGCCCTCGGCATCGCTCGCAGCAGCTCGAAGGCCAACGGCGAGGAGCTCGGCTCCGGCGGTCTCGGTGATCCCGCGGTCGTGGACGGTACCGACGGGGAGTGGCGGGTCGACCCCGAGGCGCTGACGGCACTCGCGACACCCTTCGACGGGCGCGCGGCGCTGCTGTCTCCCTACGACCGGCTGGTCTACGACCGCGTCCGCGCGCTCGACCTGTTCGGGTTCGACTACGTCCTCGAGATGTACAAGCCACCGGCGAAGCGCCGATGGGGCTACTTCGCCCTGCCGATCCTGTACGCCGACCGGCTGGTCGGGAAGCTCGATGCCAAGGCCGACCGCAAGGCGGGCGTGCTGCGCGTCCACGCCGTCCACGAGGACTTCCCGTGGACGCCCGACGTCGGCGACGCCGTGGAGGCCGAGATCGACGCGCTCGCCGCCTGGCTCGGGCTGGAGGTCACGCGCGGATAGTCACTGCCCCAGCCGGGACAGCTCCTCCTCGACCACCGACGGGTCCAGCTTGGTGAACACCGGCGTCGGCTTCTCGACCGGCGTGCCGACGGCGATCGGGTGACGACCCCAGGTCGGGAAGCCCGAGTAGTCACCGGTGATGACCGGGTAGCCCGGCCCGCCGTCGAGGTCCTCGACCTCCTCGATCCGCGGCAGCGGCGCGACGTCGCCGGTCCCGCCGAGCGCCCGGTCGACCGCGTTGGCGGAGAACGGGAGGAACGGCGACAGGACGATGTTGAGATCGGCGACGCACTGCGCCATCACGTGCAGCACCGTGCCCAGCCGGTCGGCGTCGTCCTTGATCTTCCACGGCTCGGTGTCGGAGACGTACTTGTTGACCTCGCCGACGACCCGCATCGCCTCGCCGATCGCGCGCTTCTGCTGGTGGCGGCCGATGAGGTCGCCGACGGTCGCGAACGCGCCCTCGACCAGGTCCAGCACCGCCTGGTCGTCGTCGGTGATCTCGCCGAGCGCCGGAAGCTCGCCGAAGTTCTTCGCGATCAGGTTGGCGGTGCGGTTGACCAGGTTGCCCCAGCCGGCGACCAGCTCGTCGTTGGTACGCCTGACGAACTCCGCCCAGGTGAAGTCGCTGTCCTGGCTCTCGGGCCCGGCCACGGCGACGAAGTAGCGGAACGCGTCGGGCTGGTAGCGCGAGAGCAGGTCGCGGACGTAGATCACGATCTTGCGCGAGGAGGAGAACTTGCGACCCTCCATCGTCAGGAACTCGCTGGAGACGACCTCGGTGGGCAGGTTGAGCTCCCCGAGGTCACGCGGCCGGCCGCCCTTGGCGCCCTTGCCGTTGTAGCCGAGCAGCTCCGCGGGCCAGATCTGGCTGTGGAAGGTGATGTTGTCCTTGCCCATGAAGTAGTAGGACAGCGCCTCCGGCGCGTTCCACCACCGGCGCCACGCCTCCGGGTCACCCGAACGGCGAGCCCACTCGACCGACGCGGACAGGTAGCCGATGACCGCGTCGAACCACACGTAGAGCTTCTTCGTCGGGTTCTCGCGCCACCCGTCCAGCGGGACGGCGATGCCCCAGTCGATGTCGCGCGTCATCGCGCGCGGGCGGATCTCGTCGAGGATGTTCTTCGAGAAGCGGATGACGTTGGGCCGCCACAGGCCGGTCTTCTCCCGCTCGTCGAGCCACTCCCCCAACGCCTCGGCCAGCGCCGGCAGGTCGAGGAAGAAGTGGCTGGTCTCGACGAACTCGGGCGTCTCGCCGTTGATCTTCGAGCGCGGGTTGATGAGGTCCTGCGGGTCGAGCTGGTTGCCGCAGTTGTCGCACTGGTCGCCGCGGGCGCCGTCGTAGCCGCAGATCGGGCAGGTGCCCTCGATGTAGCGGTCGGGCAGCGTCCGCCCGGTGGACGGGCTGATGGCGCCGTAGGCCGTCCGCTCGACGAAGTAGCCGTTCTCGTAGACGCCGAGGAACAGCTCCTGCACGACCACGTGGTGGTTGCGCGTGGTCGTGCGGGTGTAGAGGTCGTAGGTCAGGCCGAGGCCGACCAGGTCCTCGATGATGAGCCGGTGGTTCTGGTCGACCAGCTGCTGCGGGGTCACCCCCGCCTCGTCGGCGGCGATCAGGATCGGCGTCCCGTGCTCGTCGGAGCCGGAGACCATGAGGACGTCGTGCCCGGCCATCCGCATGTAGCGGCTGAAGACGTCGGAGGGCACGCCGAAACCGGCCACGTGGCCGATGTGACGTGGGCCGTTGGCGTACGGCCAGGCGACGGCGGACAGGACATGGGTCATGACCGGAATCCTAGTGAGGAGGCGCCACCGGCTTTCCGGTCAGGGGCTGAAGCGGCGCACACGCTTGCCGATCCAGCGCCGCAGAGCGGGCAGCTCGTCGTAGAGCGCGGTCCCCGGACAGCTGGTCTCGTTGGTGTCCCGGTGCCCGTCGATCGTGGGCAGCCGCACCAGCGTGCCCGCGGGGAAGCGGTCGCTGCCCTTGGACCGCACGTCGATCCTGCGCAGCGGGTGCCCGCCGTACATGTCGAGCTTCCAGGCGGCGATGTGCACGACGGCACGCAGCGCCGCGTTGGTCGGCGGCTGCTTGCCGAACCTGCCGATCAGCGCGATGCCGACCGACTCGTGGTTGAAGCCCAGCGTGTGCGCGCCGCGGACCGGCTTGTTGGCGCCGCCGCTGCGGCCGACCCAGGCCCGGCCGAACCGGTCGACCAGGAAGTTGTAGCCGATGTCGAACCAGCCCAGGGAGTGCGTGTGGTAGTAATACATGCCCCTCAGCAGGCCGGGCACGTCGCCGGGCGCGTAGTCGTTCGCGGTCGCCGTGTGGTGGATGTGGACCTGCCGGATCTTGCGGATGTACGTCGGCTGGCCGTTGCGCCAGGACGGGTCGGCGCCCCAGGCCTTGCGGCTGTAGATGGCCGGCTTCGGCGCGTGCGTCGGCTTCTTGCGCGCCACGACGGTGGTCGCCACCGCCGGTGAGGCCGAGACCGATCGAGCGGCTGCCGGTGTCGCCGTCTCCTCGGCCGGGCCGGTGTCGATCAGGGCCAGCCTGAGGCCCTTCGGCAGGGCGCCGATCACCTCGACCTGGACCAGCCGGTGCCGGCCCGTCCACATGGCCTGGGTGCCGCTCCGGCTGCGCTGCTCGCTCGCCGACGGGAGGTCGGTCTGGCGGGACAGCGTCCGCCACCTCCCCCAGCCGCCGTCGCCGTCCGGCCACCGGACGGCGACCCGCTTCGGGGCACGCCGGCCGGTCCAGGTCACGCCGACCATCGAGTAGCCGGTGGTGCGCAGCGTGTCGGTCCGGCGGCCGCCGGTGACGGGGTGCGCCAGTCGCCCGGCGAGGGCGAGGTCGACCTCGGAGACGCCGCCGCCGGTCGGCTTCAGGCGTACCGCCGGGGCGGCCGCGGCCGGGGCCGGGGCGGAGGGGGCGAGGGTCAGGACGGGTGGGGCGAGTGCCAGTGCGAGGGCGACCGCGAGTGGTCGCCGACCGGCACGAGCCCGAGTACTCGTTCGGCGCATGACTCAACATCATGCGTCACTCCAGTCACAGAACTGGTCTAGACCGCAGGCTTCGGCGTGTCAGGACGACGTCAGCCCGCCGACCACGGGACCACCCGGCCGGCGTACGCGGCCAGGTGCTCGTAGGCGTTGGACCCTTCCGGGGCCTGGCGCGCGTTCTTGAACGCCCGGCCCTTGCGGATCGGCCCGAGGATGCGGTCCATCGTGACCACCGAGCGCTGCGCCAGCGCCTCGTCGAGGCCGTCGGTCGGGCGGCCCAGCGCGGTGGCCAGGTCCCAGGTGTGGATGGCGACCTCCGCCGCCTGCCAGTCCGGGTCGACCATCGCGGCGTCGCCGACCTCGCGCCACAGGTTGACGAGGGCGTTGCCGCGGGTGCGCAGCTCCTCGCCGAGGTGCTCGGCGTAGTCCTCGCGGCCGTTCCAGCCCGGCGGCGAGCCCTGGAGCTGGGTCACGAAGATCCGAGGCACCGCGATCAGGTGGTTGGCGAGGTCGCGCACGTCCCAGTCGGCACACGGCGTGGGCAGCCCGAGGTCGGCCGTCTTGACGTCGTCGAGGAGATCGGCCGCCTGCGTGAGGGCGCGCTGCAGCGCGAGCACGCCCATCGGGTCGACCGCCATCAGCTGAAGTCCAGGTCGTGGGTGCGCGCCCGCTTCAGCTCGTAGACGTAGGGGTACTCGGTCACGAGCACGAAGCCGTCCCACAGTCGGCCGGCCGCCTCGCCCTTCGGCGCCTTGGAGATGACCGGGCCGAAGAACGCCTGGCCCTCGATGGCGATCGTCGGGGTGCCGACCTCGTTGCCCACCTGGTCCATGCCGAGGTGGTGCGACTTCTTGATGTGGTCGTCGTAGGACGAGTCGTCCATCGCGTCGGCGAGCTCGGGCTCGAGACCCGCGGTCGCGAGCGCCTGCTCGATGACCTCGCGGGTGAAGGACTGCTTGTCGATGTGACGGGCGGTCCCGAGCGCGGTGTAGAGCGGCAGCAGCGCGTCCTTGCCGTGCTTCTGCTCCGCCGCGGCCAGCACCCGCACCGGGCCCCAGGCGTCCTTGAGGAAGTCGCGGTACTCCTGCGAGATGTCCTTGTCCTGGTTGAGGTAGGCCAGGCTCATGATGTGCCAGGTCACCTGGACGTCACGGACCTTCTCGACCTCGAGGATCCACCGCGAGGTGATCCAGGCGAACGGGCAGGCAGGGTCGAACCAGAAGTCGGCGTTGGTCATGTCTGCATCCAACACCGCACCGCCGACGGATATGCCGCGGGCCTGCGCTCAGCCGCGCTTGGTCTTCTTGACCGGCTGCGCGCCGCGCACCTTCACCGTGACCGTGCTCTTCACCCTCGTGGTGCGCGCGTCACCCATGTAGAGGGCCACGAGCCGACGCTGTCCGGGCCGCAGGCCGGTGAGCCGCACCTTGCCGACACCGCGAACGAGGCGCACGAGGTGCTTCTTGCCCTGCATCTTCAGCCAGACGTTGCCGGACGGCCGGCGGGAGTCGGGGGCGGTGACGATCACCTTGACGAGCGCGGTGCGGGCTCGGGTCGTCGCCACCCGGACCTCGAGCCCGGAGGGCGCCTTCACGCCGCCGACCGGCCCGAGCACCAGGGCCTTGCTCCGGTAGCCCAGGTGCGTGAGCTGGACCCGGACGGAGATCTTCTTGCCGATGTCGAGCGGCTTGACCACGTAGCGCGGCCCGGTGAACGCGGGCATCTGCTGGCCGTCGCGCATCCAGACGTACGTCGCCTTGGCGTCGCTCGGCTTGAGCACGCCCGGGTCGGCGGTCAGGGTCTCGCCCACGAGGAGCTTGCCCTGGACGCCGCCGGGCTGCGCGACCGTGATGTCGGGCGCCAGCACCGGGTCGGTCGGCGCCGACGTGGTGGTGAGCGTGGTGTAGCCCGGCGTGGTCGTCGTGACGACGATGCTGAGCCGCTCGTTGGCCACGTCCTGCGTCGGCTTGTAGGTCGGGCCGGTCGCGCCGGGGATCGGCGCGCCGTCGGCCAGCCACTGGACCGTCGTGCTCGCGGGCTTCGGGGTGTAGTCGCCGAGGGAGGCGGTGAGGGTCTGGTCGACCTGGGCGGTCCCGTCGATGCTGGGCGGGGTCCCCACCGTCTGGGTTCCGGGTGCGGTCGCGGCCGTGGCTGCGCTCGACGACCCACCGGAGACGTACGACGCCCGGGCGGCCGTGACCCGGACCTGGATCGCCTTGCCCAGCTCGCCGGCGCCCGGTGTGAAGGTCGACGCCGTGGCGCCCACGATCGTGTGCCCGGCGGCGTACCACTGGTAGGTGTAGGTGCCTGCCGGCGTCCACGTGCCCGTGGTGGCGCGCAGCGGCACCCCGACCTTGGCGGTGCCGACGACCGTCGGTGCGGCCGTCGCCTTGAGCGCCACGTCCTTGTAGTGGATGAAGCCGCTGGGCCACGGGCCGGCGCTCTTGGAGATCCGCCGCCAGGAGAACTCGCTGCCGTAGTTGGACTCGGAGATGACGATCTCGGTGGCGCTGATGACCTGCTCGACATAGGCGACGTGGCCGGCCGAGCCCGCACCAGGCACGTTCGCCTTCCACCAGGCGATGGAGCCGACCATCGGGGTCGCGTTGTAGCCGAACGAGGGGCCCCAGTACTCGGCGTTGCCCTTGCCGGTCTTGAGCTGGGCGGGGCGCGTGGCCGAGCCGCCGTTCTTGATCATGCGGTAGGCGACGTAGTTGGTGCAGTTCACGCCCGAGTACATGTTCCAGTACATGCTGCCCTTGGCGGTCTTGTAGCCCTGGTGGGAGTAGCCGCGGCTCTGGCAGCCGTCGAACCCCTGGCAGATCACCACCGTCGCGGTCGCACCCGCGTCGGTCTGCTCGGCCATGCCACTCTCCGCGGGCAGCGCCAGGGCCAGGAGCACACCTGCGAGCAGGGTCGCCAGGGCCTGAAGTGGTCGCTGATACCGATGTGACTGGAGTGGCACGCGAGCACTCTAGAGAAAAGATTGTCAACGCGACACGCCGTCGGAAGAACTACAATGTTGTAGTTTTCGAGGGCCTGGTGAGGGGTCACGAAAAAGCGACTTCCGTCACCGTGCGAGGATGCGCCCCATGCCAGGAACGAACCTCACCCGGGCCGAGGCCGCCGACCGCGCCGCCCTTCTCGACGTCACCTCCTACGACGTCTCGCTGGACCTCACCACGGGTTCCACCACCTTCGCCTCGACGACCACCCTCGTCTTCACCGCGACCACTCCCGGAGCCACGACCTTCGCGGACCTCGTGGGCGCCACCGTCCACGAGATCACGCTCAACGGCACGTCGCTCGACCCCGCCACGGCGTACGCCGACAGCCGGATCACCCTCCCCGACCTGGCCGCGGAGAACACGCTCGTCGTCAAGGCCGACTGCACCTACAGCCACACCGGCGAGGGCCTGCACCGCTTCGTGGACCCGGCCGACGACCGCGTCTACACCTACACGCAGTTCGAGGTCCCGGACGCCCGGCGTGTCTTCACGACGTTCGAGCAGCCCGACCTGAAGGCGCCGTTCACCTTCCACGTCACCGCCCCGGAGAGCTGGACGGTCGTGTCCAACTCCCCCACGCCGACGCCGGAGCAGCTCGGTGAGGGCAAGGCGGTCTGGCACTTCGAGCCGACCAAGCGCATGTCGACCTACATCACGGCGATCATCGCCGGCGAGTACCACGGCGTCTTCGACACCTACGAGGGCAAGAACGGCCCGATCGAGCTCGGCCACTACTGCCGCCAGTCCCTGGTGCCCTACCTCGACCGCGACGAGATCGTGAAGCTCACCAAGCAGGGCTTCGAGTTCTTCGAGGAGACCTTCGACTTCCCCTACCCGTTCGGCAAGTACGACCAGCTCTACGTGCCGGAGTACAACATGGGCGCGATGGAGAACGCCGGCGCCGTGACGCTGCGCGACGAGTACCTCCCCCGCTCCCGGCAGCCGCGCTCGTTCTACGAGTTCCGCGCCAGCGTGATCCTGCACGAGATGGCGCACATGTGGTTCGGCGACCTCGTCACCATGAAGTGGTGGGACGACCTCTGGCTGAACGAGTCGTTCGCCGAGTGGGCCTGCTACCACGCCGAGGTGGAGGCGACCGAGTTCACCGACTCCTGGACCGGCTTCGCCAACGCCCGCAAGATCACCGGCTACACGCAGGACCAGCTGCCGACGACGCACCCGATCGCCGCCGACAACTACGACCTGCAGGCGGTCGAGGTCAACTTCGACATGATCACCTACGCCAAGGGCGCGTCGGTGCTCAAGCAGCTCGTCGCCTGGGTCGGTCTCGACCCGTTCCTCGCCGGCCTGCGCACCTACTTCAAGGAGTTCGCCTACGGCAACGCGACCTTCGGCGACCTGCTGCGCCACCTCGAGTCGGCCTCCGGCCGTGAGCTCCAGGGCTGGGCGCAGGAGTGGCTGCAGACCGCTGGCGTCAACACGCTCACGCCGGAGTTCACGCTCGCGGCCGACGGGACCTACGAGTCGATCGCGATCCGCCAGACCGCGAACCCCGACTGGCCGACGCTGCGCCGGCACCGGGTCGGCGTCGGCCTCTACAACGCCGACGCCGACGGCTCGATCGTGCGCACCGACTACGTCGAGGTCGACGTCGAGGGCGAGCTGACCGAGCTCGAGGAGCTCGTCGGCAAGGCGCAGCCCGATCTCCTGCTGCTCAACGACAGCGACCTGACCTACGCGAAGATCCGCCTCGACGAGCGCTCCCTCGGCACCGCGCTCACCGGCCTCGCGAAGATCTCCGACTCGCTCGCCCGCGCGCTCATCTGGAGCGCCGCCTGGGACATGACCCGCGACGCCGAGATGGCTGTCAGCGACTACGTCGACCTCGTCCTGGCCAACATCGGCCACGAGACCGACGCGTGGGGCGTCACGCGCATCCCGACCAACGCCGCGCTGGCCGTGTCGACGTACTCGGCTCCGGCGAAGCGCGCGGCGACCGCCGCCCGCTGGGAGTCCGGTCTGCGGGGGCTCATCGACACCGCCGCTCCGCACAGCGACCACCAGCTCACCTTCGTGCGGGCCTTCGCCGCCGCGGCTCACACCGACGGTGCCGTCGCCGACCTGAAGGCGCTGCTCGACGGCAGCCTCTCCTTCGAGGGGCTCGAGGTCGACCAGGACCTGCGCTGGTCGCTCATCGTCGGGCTGGCCCGTGCCGGCGCGTTCGGTGAGGCGGAGATCGCCGCCGAGCTCGAGCGCGACAACACCATCTCCGGGCAGGAGAAGGCCGCCGCGGCCCGGGCATCGCGACCGGACGCCGACGCGAAGGCAGCCGCCTGGGAGGCGGCGGTGGTCAGCACCAGCACGCCCAACGAGACCGCGCGCGAGATCTCGCTGTCCTTCAACCAGCCTCGGCAGGACGAGGTCCTGGCGCCGTACGTCGACCGCTACTTCGAGGCCGCCGACACGATCTGGGAGCACCTCGGGACCCACAAGGCGTCGGTGGCGCTGGCCGGGCTCTTCCCGAAGTTCGCCGCCTCGCCGGCGCTCCTCGAGAAGGCCGACGCGTGGCTGGAGCGCTCCTCGGCCGAGCCGGCCGCCCAGCGTTATGTCCGGGAGGGCCGCGACGCCGCCGCCCGCGCCCTTGCCGCCCAGGCGAAGGACGCCGAGTAAGGCTCACGCAACGCAGATCGGGGCCGCCAGGAGCAATCCTGGTCGGCCCCGATCGGCGTCTGTCAGCAGGTCAGGTGCGGGCGTGGTCAGCCAGCATCGCGATGCCGGCGCGCAGGCCGCCGACCAGGTCGCCCTCGGCGAACGAGGAGCGCATCGTCTCCGCGGCCAGCGTCGCCTCCGCGTCGGAGAGCGTGCGGCGGACCCAGCCGCCGGTGACGATCTCGAGGACCCGGCGATCCGGGTCGACGACGATCATGATGCTGCGCGTGGGGGCCACGAGCGTGTTGTGCAGCTGCGTCGCGAACGCATGGGTGTCGTCGCCGTCGACCGGGCCGACGTAGACGGAGAACTCAGCGCGGGACTGCAGCTCCGCCTTGCGGATGGACTCCTCGACGGCGTACCGCTGCCCCGTCGTCAGGCGGTCACCAGCGGGCACTGGCTCCGCCTGCCTTCGACTCCTCGCTGTCGGGACCGGCCAGCTCGGAGGTGCCCTGACGGGGACCGCCCAGCCACTGGCCGCCGGCGTGACCGCCGGTGATGCCCTCGCCCTTGACCAGGCCAGGGAGCGCGGCCAGCAGGCTGATGATGATCGCGAGGCCGACCGGGATGGCGAGGATGAGGACGAGCAGGTGGCCCCAGCTCATGTGGGTATCGGGTGCCCAGCCCTCCGGTACGTCGGCCGAGGCGGGACCCGCCCCGACGATGACACCAGCGGCGGTGGCGGCGACGAGCGAGGCCGTCACGGCGGCCCGGCGGACGAAGGTCTGCTGCGGGATGGTCACGGGCGCCAGGATATCGGCATCGGGCCCGGCGGCTGAACCGGGGACTTGATTCGGGGTCGCCATACTGGGGGCCATGCTCACGACGGCCACCACCGCCATGACCGCGACTGCCCCACCCCTCACCTCTCCCGGCGCCCACACCGGCTGGCTCCAGCAGCTCGCCACCTGCCAGGAGGGCGAGGACATCTGTCAGCAGGTCTTCGACTGGACCCACAACCAGACCGCCGCCGACGCCGCGGACATCGCCATCGGCAAGCCGCTCGCGATCATCGCCCTCGTCGCGCTGGCCCTGCTGATCCGCTGGGTGCTGTTCAAGCTGGTCAACCGGGTCGTCAAGCGGGCCGAGGCGGGGGTCCTCCCGGACCGGCTGAGCGACCGGTTCGCGAGCGCCAACGCGACCCGTCGGGTGCAGCGTGCCAAGACGATGGGCGACCTGCTCAAGAGCGTCCTCACCGGCATCCTCATCGCCGTCTTCGGGACGATGATCCTCGACCAGGTCGGGGTCAACATCGCGCCGATCATCGCCAGCGCCGGCATCGTCGGCATCGCGCTCGGCTTCGGCGCCCAGTCGCTGGTCAAGGACTTCCTGTCCGGCGTGTTCATGATCTTCGAGGACCAGTACGGCGTCGGTGACGTCATCAACCTCGGCGAGGCGTCCGGGACCGTCGAGGCCGTCTCTCTGCGGGTGACCCGGCTGCGCGACGTCAACGGCACGGTCTGGTACGTGCCGAACGGCGAGATCCTGCGCGTCGGCAACATGAGCCAGAACTGGTCGCGCGCCGTCGTCGACGTGACGGTCGGCTACCGCGAGGACCTCGGCAAGGTGATCACGACCCTCCGCGACGCTGCCCACGACCTGTGGGAGGACGAGGACTTCAAGGGGATCATCATCGAGGAGCCCGAGGTGACCGGGGTCGAGACGCTCGGCCCCGAGTCGGTCAGCGTGCGGGTCATGGTCAAGACCGAGCCGATGGAGCAGTGGAAGGTGGCCCGCGAGCTGCGCTCCCGGATCAAGGCCCGTTTCGACCACGAGGGCATCTCGATCCCGGTCACCCAGCGGGTGCAGTGGCAGGACGAGGCGCACGCGGGCACCTGACCCTTCCGCACGCGACACGCCGTCGAGGCGGTCCGGAGGGTCAGGTGCCCGTCTCGACGTACGCCGGTCAGGCGAGTGCGGCGTCCAGCGTGATCGTGGTGCCGGCGAGCGCCTGGGAGACCGGGCAGTTGGTCTTGGCGTCCTCGGCGAGCCGGACGAACGTGTCGTTGTCGAGGCCCTCGACGACGCCGCGCACGGTGAGCTTGATGCCGGTGATGCCGGTGCCGGGCGTGAACTCGACGTCCGCGTTGACCGTCAGCTTGGTCGCCGGGGTGTCATTGCCTGCGAGGCCGTTGGAGAAGGCCATCGAGAAGCACGACGAGTGGGCGGCCGCGATCAGCTCCTCGGGGCTGGTCTTGCCGCCGGGCGCCTCCGCGCGGGAGACCCACGTGACGTCGTAGGTACCGAGGCCGGACGAGTCGAGCGTGACCTTGCCGGCGCCCTCGAAGAGGGTGCCCTCCCAGACGGTCGTGGCGGTGCGGGTCGTGGGCATGTGCGATCTCCCTTGTGGTGGTGGGGAACGGGTCGCTGCCGATCCTTGCACGGCTGCGACGGCGTGCAACCGGGCGCCGGGTCCCCCGCCCGCCCGCTGCTTCCGTGGTGGGCGAGAATGGCCGGGTGACCGAGCAGCAGGCAGCCAGCTTCTACGACGAGATCGGCGGCCACGAGACGATGCGGCGCATCGTCGCGAAGTTCTACGAAGGCGTCGCCGACGACCCGGTGCTCCGGCCGATGTACCCCGAGGAGGACCTCGGTCCGGCGGAGGAGCGCTTCCTCCTCTTCCTGACCCAGTACTGGGGCGGCCCGACGACGTACTCCGAGCAGCGCGGCCACCCGCGCCTGCGGATGCGCCACGCACCCTTCGCCGTGACCGCCGAGGCCCGTGACCACTGGCTCGCGAACTTCCGCGCCGCCCTCGACTCCGTCGGGCTCCCCCCGGAGCAGGACGCCCGCTTCTGGGAGTACGTCACCCACGCCGCCCAGTTCATGATCAACACCCCCGGCTGAGATTTCTCGCAAGCGGATGTAACGCCTCCAGCCTGCGGTGACAGGTACCGACCGCACGACACTTTCTCGCACCTGTCACGGAGGATCCGCATGCAGAGCACCGAGGCTGCGCAGCCTGTGCCCGCACCCCACGGTGCGACGACCCGAGGCGCGGTCCGCTGACCGCGTTCCCCCTCGACTGGACTCCACAGAGAATGGCCCCCATGGACGAACTTCCCGAGCTCCGCGCCACAGTCCCGGCGCTCGAGCCCGACCCCGTTCTCCTGGCCCAGCTCGTGGAGCTCAGCGCAGCGAGCGCGGCGGCATCCGCCCGCCGTTCACCGCTGCGTCCGGTTCGAGTGCTCGCCATGGGAGCGGCGGCACTCGGGCTGGTGGCCGCGACGTCGTGGATCGCGGGAGCCCTGCCGGGGGTGCCATCCCCCATCGCACCGAACCCGGCACCCCCTCCCGCACACACGACGCCCGCCGCGCCGAGCCGCACCAGCGACCCCCACGCACCTGGTGCGGACCTCGGTCCCACGTCCGGCGCCTCCGGTCCCCACACCGAGGCGCCGGGCGTGGCCACGCCCAGCAGCATCCCGAGCTCCTCCCCGCACGCCCAGGGCACGGACCACCCGAACGGTCCGCGTGGCAACGCCTTCGGCAACGGGTCCGGCAAGCATCCCGACCACGTCCGGCACCCTGGCCGGGCTGTCGGTCAGCACCAGCACCGCCACGGTCGGCGGGCCAAGGGTTCGCCCGGGACCGGACACCAGCACACCCCGACGGCCTCGGCCTCGCCGTCGCCGGAGTGGTCGTCGGGCCAACCGACGAAGACGCCCCAGCCGACGAGCGAGCCGACGACCGGTCCGTGAGAGACGACGACCGCACCGTCGCCGCAGCCAAGCAAGGCGACCCGGACGCCTGGCGTGAGCTCTACCGAGCACACGCCGGGCGCTTGGTCGTGTGGCTGCAGCGGCGGCCACTGGCCGACGGCGCGGTCACGGCCGAGGACGTGGCCGCGGAGACCTGGCTGACGGCCGCGAGCAAGATCGCCGGCTTCGCCGGGTCGTCCGACGAGTTCGCCGGCTGGCTCTTCGGGATCTCCCGCAACCTCGAGGCCAACGCGCGGCGACGCGACAGCCGCCGCCGCACGACGCCGCTCGCCGAGGTCGAGCCGGACCCGGTTCCCGGTCCCGAGCCGGCGTACGTCGCCCAGGACTGGGTCCGCTCCGCGCTGTCAGGGCTCCCGGAGCGGGAGCGCGACGTCGTGACCTGCCTCGACGTGATCGGGCTCGACGTCGCCACGACCGCGACCGCGCTCGGCATCAGCCACGTCGCCGTACGGGTCGCCCGGCACCGCGGTCTCAAGCGACTCCGCGGCCTCGTCGGGGTGCCCTCGGGAGTGATGGGGTAGCGGGGTCGCGAGAGGTCTCAGCCGGCGACGAGCTCGGCGAGCACCTCTCGGAGCTCGGCCGGCGGCTCGGTGCTGCGCTCGGTCGCGGGATCGAAGAACACCATGACGAAACGGCCGCGGGCGAGCAGCTCGTCCTCGGCGAGGATCTCCGCCTCCATCACCATGGACCTCCGGCCGAGCCGGGAGATCCACGTGTTGAGGTCGTAGGCCTCGGGCCGGAACAGGATCGGGCGACGGTAGGCGACGTCCGACTGCGCGACGACCATCGCCGGCGCCGACGTCATGTCGACGCGCTGGCGCAGCTTGCCGACCGCCGAGACCCGCGCCTCCTGGAAGTACTCGAAGTACTTCACGTTGTTGACGTGCCCGTAGGCGTCAACGTCCGAGAAGCGCACGTGCAGCGGGTAGTGGCCGAGCTCGGTGCGGTGCGGCTCGCCGAACGCGGTCGTGGGTGTCTCCGCGGGCTCGAGGTAGGGCTCCAGCGACGCGCGCTCCTCGGGCGTGATGCGCCGGGGCCGCTCGGTGGCGAAGACGTACGGCGCCAGCACGCTGGTGGCCCGGAGGTGGACGGTGCGCTCCCCGGCGACCTCGCGGAAGACCTCGTAGGCGAGCGTGAAGCTCGCCGGACGGATCTCGGTCGCCCAGACCTCGACCAGCACGGGGGTGAAGTCGAAGAGCAGCGGCGCGACGTAGTGGACCTGGTGGCTGACCACCACGACGCCCTCGGCGAGGTTGTCGGTCTGCCGGCTGCGCGCGTGGATGCGCAGCATGTCGACCCGCGCCTCCTGCAGGTAGTCGACATACGTCACGTTGTTGACGTGGCCGAGCATGTCGAGGTCGGCCCAGCGCATCGGGCACTCGTAGAGGTGGCGCACGTGCGTGAGTCTGTCATCCGGCATACCGTGGCGGACCGGTGCCCCTGTAGGGTGCCGAGGACCTTCGTTACTCGCGAGTAATCACTGGAGAGCGCCATGCCCGAAGCCGTCATCGTCTCTGCGACCCGCTCCCCCATCGGGCGCGCCAACAAGGGATCCCTCAAGGACTTCCGCCCCGACGACCTGACGGCCCTGATCGCGCAGGCGGCCCTCGACAAGGTCCCGCAGCTCGACCCGAACACGATCGACGACTTCCTGCTCGGGTGCGGCCTGCCGGGCGGCGAGTCCGGAAACAACATGGGCCGCAACGTCCCCGTGCTGCTCGGCTACGACAATGTGCCCGGCACGACCGTCACCCGCTACTGCTCGTCCTCCGTGCAGACGACACGGATGGCCTTCCACGCCATCATGGCCGGCGAGGGCGACGTGTTCGTCTCCGCCGGTGTCGAGACGGTCTCGCGCTTCAGCAAGGGCACCTCCGACCACTGGCCGGACACGAACAACCCGCTGTTCGCGGACGCCACCGCGCGCACCAAGTCCACCGCCGAGGCCGGCAACGCCGCCGGCAGCTGGCACGACCCGCGCGAGGACGGCCGGCTGCCCGACGTCTACATCGCCATGGGGCAGACCGCCGAGAACGTCGCCACGCTCCGCGGCCTGGACCGCAAGGAGCTCGACGAGTTCGCGGTGCGCTCGCAGAACCTGGCCGAGAAGGCCATCGCCGACGGCTTCTGGGCCCGCGAGATCACTCCGGTGACCGCGCCCGACGGCACGGTCGTCTCCGCGGACGACGGCCCGCGCGCCGGGGTCACCTACGACGCCATCTCCCAGCTGCAGCCGGTCTTCCGGCCCGACGGCGTCGTCACCGCCGGCAACTGCTGCCCACTCAACGACGGCGCGGCCGCCGTCGTGATCATGTCCGACACCAGGGCCGCCGAGCTCGGCATCACGCCCCTCGCCCGGATCGTCTCCACGGGAGTCTCCGGACTCTCCCCCGAGATCATGGGCCTCGGTCCGGTCGAGGCGTCGAAGCGTGCCCTCGCGAACGCGGGGATGTCGATCGGCGACATCGACCTCGTCGAGATCAACGAGGCGTTCGCGGCGCAGGTCGTGCCGTCGTACCAGGACCTCGGCGTCGACATCGACCGGCTCAACGTCAACGGCGGTGCGATCGCGGTCGGCCACCCGTTCGGCATGACCGGCGCCCGGCTCCAGAACACGATGCTCAACAGCCTCGAGTGGCACGACAAGACCACCGGGCTGATCACCATGTGCGTCGGCGGTGGCATGGGCATGGCGCTGATCCTGGAGCGCGTCTGAGCGCCGGGCTCTGGGACACTGGGTCGGTGACCGAGGACACCCGCTGGCTGGACCAGGACGAGCAGCGGTCCTGGCGCGCCCTGCTCATGGGCATGACGCTGCTGCGGGATCGGCTCGATGCCGACCTGCGCCGCACCTTCGACCTCTCGCTTCCCGAGTACGAGGTCCTGGTCCGACTCTCGGAGAACGACGGTCAGCTCCGGATGGCGCAGCTGGCCGATGCCATGGCCCACAGCAGGTCGCGGATCACGCACACCATCAGCAGGATGCAGAAGGCCGGCCTGGTCGAGCGCACGGAGTCACCCGAGGACGGGCGGGGCGTCATCGCCAAGATGACGGAGGACGGCCACGACCTGCTCGTCCGGGCGGCCCCCCTCCACGTCACGGGCGTGCGCGACTACCTCGTCGACCTCGTCGCCTCTGACGACTTCGCCGCGGTCGGCCGGGTGTTCAACGCCGTCTCCGACCGCCTGGTCGAGTGCCACCCCGCCATCGAGATGCGCACCCCGCCGGCCTGATCTGGCGCTGGTCGAGGTGCGAGGAGCGCCAGCGACGAGCCTCGAAACCAGGCCGAATACGACAGGGCCTTGGTTTCGAGGCTCGCGCCGCTCGCACGTCACAACCAGCGGCAGGGAGGTCAGTCGCGGGTGAGGCGACGGTGGGTGACCCGGTGCGGGCGGGCCGCCTCCAGGCCGAGGCGCTCGACCTTGTTCTCCTCGTAGGACGCGAAGTTGCCCTCGAACCAGAACCACCTGCCCTCGTCCTCCTCGTTGCCCTCCCACGCGAGGATGTGGGTGGCGATCCGGTCGAGGAACCAGCGGTCGTGGGAGGTGACCACGGCGCAGCCCGGGAAGTCGAGGAGCGCGTCCTCGAGCGAGGACAGGGTCTCGACGTCGAGGTCGTTGGTCGGCTCGTCGAGGAGCAGCATGTTGCCGCCCATCTTCAGCGTCAGCGCGAGGTTGAGGCGGTTGCGTTCGCCGCCGGAGAGGACGCCGGCCTTCTTCTGCTGGTCGGGTCCCTTGAAGCCGAACGATGCGACGTAGGCCCGGCTGTTCATCTCGAAGTTGGCGACCTTGATGAAGTCCAGGCCGTCGGAGACGACCTCCCAGACGTTCTTGTTGGGGTCGATGTTGGCCCGGGTCTGGTCGGCGTAGGAGATCTTGACCGTCTGCCCGACGACGAGCTCGCCGCTGTCGGGGGTCTCGGAGCCCGTGATCATCCGGAACAGGGTGGTCTTGCCGACGCCGTTGGGGCCGATGACGCCGACGATGCCGGCGCGCGGGAGGGTGAACGAGATGTCGTTCCAGAGCGTGCGGTCGTCGAACGCCTTCGTGAGGCCCTTCGCCTCGAGCACGACGTCACCGAGCCGCGGACCGGCCGGGATGTTGATCTCGGAGGTGTCGATCTTGCGGGCGCGGTCCGCCTCGGCCGCGAGCTCCTCGTAGCGAGCCAGACGCGACTTGGACTTCGTCTGCCGGGCCTTGGCGTTGGACCGGACCCACTCGAGCTCCTTCTCGAGCATCTTGGCGCGCTTGGCGTCCTTGGCGCCCTCGATCTTGAGGCGCTCCTTCTTCGTCTCCAGGTAGGTGGAGTAGTTGCCCTCGTAGCCGTGGATCGACCCGCGGTCGACCTCGGCGATCCACTGGGCGACGTTGTCGAGGAAGTAGCGGTCGTGGGTGACGGCCAGGACGGCGCCCGGGTAGGTCTTGAGGTGACCCTCGAGCCACTGGACCGACTCGGCGTCGAGGTGGTTGGTGGGCTCGTCGAGGAGCAGCAGGTCGGGCTGCTGCAGCAGCAGCTTGCACAGCGCGACCCGGCGGCGCTCCCCACCGGAGAGGTTGTCGACGACCGCGTCCGGCGGCGGGCAGCGCAGCGCGTCCATCGCCTGGTCGAGCCGCGAGTCGAGGTCCCACGCGTTGGCGTGGTCGAGGTCGGTCTGCAGGTCACCCATCTCGGCGAGCAGCGTGTCGAAGTCCGCGTCGGGGTTGGCCATCTCCTCGGAGATCGCGTTGTAGCGGTCGAGCTTGCCCTTGATGTCGGCGACCGCCTCCTCGACGTTCTCGAGAACGGTCTTGCCCTCCGTCAGCGGCGGCTCCTGCTGGAGCATGCCGACGGTCGCCTCGGGGTCGCGGACGATGTCACCGTTGTTGGGGTGATCGAGGCCGGCCATCAGCTTGAGCAGCGAGGACTTGCCCATGCCGTTGGGTCCGACGACGCCGATCTTGGCGCCGTGGAGGAACGAGAGGGTGACGTTGTCGAGGACGACCTTGTCGCCGTGGGCCTTGCGCACGTTGCGCAGGGAGAGGATGTACTCGGCCATGGGTCGCAAGCCTAGTGGCGAAACCAACCTGAGACCTGACCGGGGTTCCGCAGCGTCAGGAGGGACGTGGACGACACCGAGTTCGAGCGATTCGTCGCCGCCCGCTCCGGCCAGCTCTACCGCAGCGCTCTGCTGCTGACGACCTCGCCGCACGCCGCGGAGGACCTGCTGCAGACGGCCCTGACCAAGGCGTACGTCGCCTGGCCGCGGGTGCGCGCGGCCGACGACCCCGTCGCCTACGTCCACGGCGTGCTGCTCAAGGCGTTCCTCTCCGACCGCCGCCGACGCAGCAGCACCGAGCTGGCCGTGGCCGAGCCGACCGACGTGCCGGTGCCCGGCGTCGATCCGAGCGAGCGACTCGCGCTCATGGCCGCCCTGCGCGACCTCGCGCCGCTGGACCGGGCGGTCGTGGTCCTGCGGTTCTGGGAGGACCACAGCGTCGCCGAGACAGCCCGCCAGCTCGGCCTGTCCGAGGCAGCGGTGAAGAACCGCTGCCTGCGCGCCCTCCGCACCCTGCGCGGACTCCTCACCGACTCCTTTCCGACCTCACCCCGGAGCGCCCGATGAGCACTGACCTCGACGACCTGACCCCTGACGACCTGGCCGACCTCGACGACCTCCGCGATCTCATGGCCCGCGCTCTCGACGACGTGGACGTGCCGGTCGGCCGGATGCACGACCGCGCGGCGGTCGACGGCCGTCGACTGCGCCGCCGGCGCAGTGCGCTGGTCGGAGTCGGTGGCCTGGCCACCGCGGCGGCGGTCGCGGTGTTCGCCGTGCCCCTGACCGGCGGCGACACCACCGCACGCGACGACGGCTACGCCGGCGGTCACAACCGGGCCGCCGACTCGGTGCCGTTCGTCGCCAAACCGGGGTACTGGGACATGCCGGTCGCCGAGATCGCCAGCCGCCTCACCGACCTCCTCCCCCAGCGGGTCAGCCTCACGTCGTACGAGCGGACGAACACCGACCATGCGCCTGGCGAGTCCGACGTCGTCATCGGCTACCTGACCGGCACCCTCTCCGGCAGGACCGGCCCGGGGAGCGTCGAGGTGATGCTCACCCAGCTGTCAGACCAGGCGCAGCGCGACGGGGCGGTCAGCCAGGGCGAGACATGGGGCGACCAGGATCTCAGCTGCCCGCCTGAGCTCAGCTCACCTGACATCGAGGTGAGGACCTGCGCCACCAGGTCGGACGCGTCCGGCAGGGTGGTCGAGCGCGAGCTGGAGATGGTCGACCACGGAGTCACCTACCGCGAGGTCAAGATCGTGGCCCGGGGTGGAGTCGTCTACGCGGCGACCGCGAACTCGACCCAGCGCAAGTGGACCGCCCCGCCGTCCGCGAGCCGCAACCCGTTGACGCTGGACCAGCTGGCCCGGATCGCGACGTCGCCGGTCTGGACGAGCTGGGCGCCGTCAGGCAGCTGACGGGTCGGCCCGCCAGTCGCCGACCGGGTCCGGCTGCGGCTCCGCGGTCGCTGAGGCGGGCTCACCGGTCGCGCCGACGCCGGCGTCCGGCGCGGCGACCTCGCGCTGCGCCCTCTCGTTGCGCACCAGGCGAGTGGTGCCGTGGCGCAGGTCGTGGCCGACGGAGGTCGCCTCGATCTCCAGGGACGTGCGCTCGACCCCGTCCTGCGCCGTCCAGCTGTGGACGTTGAGCCGGCCGACGACCGACACGCCGTCGCCCTTGACGAGCGATCCGGCCACGTTGCGAGCCATCCCGCGCCAGGCGTTGACGGTGTACCACTGCGTCGGCGCATCCACCCACTGCCCGGTGCGGCGGTTGAAGTAGCGCGGCGTGCAGCCGAGCCTGAAGGTCGCGACCTCGGTCTCCCCCGCCTTCTTCAGCGACACGGCGCCGCCGACGAAGCCCTGCACAGTGATCTGGGTGTCGTTCATGGTTTCACTCCTCCGGTCGGGTGCGGGCCCGACGGACCCGCTCGTCTCCGACCTTCTGCACCACGTCCGACACTCCCCGTCCGCGGCCGTGCGCCCTGGGGAGAACGCAGCAGCGGGCCGCTCTGTGGAGACAGAGCGGCCCGCCGTGGGGCTGATGTGCCGGGCGTCAGGCGAGCCCGTTCTTCTGCAGCCATTCCTTCGCGACGTCGGCCGCCGTCGGCTTGGAGTCGGCCGCGAAGGCGGTGTTGAGGGCGAGCAGCTCCTCCGTCGTCAGCTTCGCCGAGACGGCGTCGAGCGCCTGCGACACCTTGTCGCTGTCGGCTTCGTCGCGGATGAGCGGGACGACGTTCTGCGCGGCGATGAGGTTCTTCGGGTCCTCCAGCGTCACCAGCTTGTTCTGGCTGATCGACGGCGTCGTCGAGTAGATGTCGGCGACGTCGACCTTGCCCGAGGTGAGCGCCTTCAGGGTCGCCGGACCGCCACCGTCGTTGATCGCCGTGAAGGAGATGTCCTTGATGCCGTAGACATTCTCGAGGCCGGGGATGCCGTAGGCCCGCGTCTTGAACTCCGGGTTCGCCGCGAGCTTCAGCCCCTTGACCTGGGCGAGGTCGGCGATCGAGGCGACGCCGTTCTTCTGGGCGAAGTCGGAGGTGACGTTGAGCGAGTCCTTGTCCTCGCCCGGAGCCGGCGTCAGCACCTTCAGCCCGCTCGGCAGTGCCTTGCCGAGGGCGGTGTTGACGTCGTCGGGCGCCGTCGCGGTCGCGCTCTGGTCGAAGAAGAGCAGCAGGTTGCCGGTGTACTCCGGGATGAGGTCGATCGTCCCGTCCTTGATCGCGCCGATGTAGGCCTCCCGCGCGCCGATGTCGAGCTTGGTGGAGGCGTTGACGCCCTTGGCCTTCAGCGCCTGGGCGTAGATCTCGGCCAGGATCTCGCTCTCGCCGAACGCGGCGGAGCCGACGACGATCGACTTTGAGCCACCCCCACCGGAGGATCCCGAGTCGTCGGACTTGGTCGGATCGTTGCCGCAGGCCGCGAGGCTGAGCGCCAGGACTGCGGCCGTGAGAGCGCCGAGGGTACGGGTGAGCTTCATGGTCGTTCTCTCTTCTCGGATGGGTACTGCCGGATCAGGCTGGTGCGAGTCGTTGGAGAAGTGCGAAGGTCCCGTCGAGCACGAGGGCGAGCACGACGATGACGAGGGAACCACCCAGCATCTGCGGATAGTCCCGGATGGCGACGCCGTCGATGACGTAGCGGCCCAGGCCGCCGAGACCGATGTAGGCGGCGACGGTCGCCGTGGCGACGACCTGGAGCACGGCGGAGCGCAGGCCGCCGAGCAGCAGCGGCAGCCCGAGCGGGACCTCGACCCGGGTGAGCACCTGCCACTCGGTCATGCCGATGCCCCGCGCGGCGTCGACCGTACGCCGGTCCACCGACTCGACCCCGGCATAGGCGCCGGCGAGCAGCGGCGGGATCGCGAGGACCACCAGCGCCGTGATCGGAGGTGTGAGCCCGATGCCCCGCCAGAGGACGACGAGCGTCAGCAGCCCGAGTGTCGGCAGCGCGCGCAGCGCTCCGGTGAGGCCGACAGCGAGCCCGCGGAGCCGGCCCGTGTGACCGATCCAGAGACCCAGCGGCACGGCGATGGCCACGGCGACGACGACCGTGAGCGCGGTGTAGCCGAGGTGCTGGACGAAGCGGTGCGGGATGCCGTCCTCACCGTGCCACTGCGCGCTGGTCGTGAACCAGGTCCAGGTCTGGCCGAAGACGCCCATCAGACGACCTTCCCGCGCGCCCACGGCAGGAGCACTCGCCCGAGGAGGACCCAGCACGCATCCAGCACCAGCGCGAGTGCGACGACGAGCACCATCCCGACGATGATCTCGGTGTTGAAGTAGCGCTGGAAGCCCTCGGTGAACAGCGACCCGAGGTTGCTCACCCCCACCAGGGCGCCGATCGTCACCAGGCTGACGGTCGAGACCGACGCGACCCGGATCCCGGCGAGCATCGCCGGCCCCGCGAGCGGGAGCTCGACGGTGAACGCCCGCTGCCACCGCGAGTAGCCGCTGGCGGACGCGGAGTCGAGCACCTCGGCCGGTACCTGCCCGAACGCGTCGGCGACAGTGCGCACGAGCAGCGCGAGGGCGTAGATGGTCAGCGTGATCGCCACGTTGATCGGGTCGAGGAAGCTGGTGCCGATGATGCTCGGGATGATGACGAGCAGCGGCAGCGACGGGATCGAGTAGAGCACGCCGCCGAAGCTCAGCGCCGGCGCGCGGAAACCGCGGAAGCGGCTCGCGTACCACCCCACCGGCAGCGCCAGCAGGAAGCCGAGGACGACCGGCAGCACGCTGAGCCAGAGGTGCTGCCACGTCAGGTCGACGAGCCGGTCCTGGTTCGCCCGGACCCAGGTCATGGCGCGAGGACGCCCGTCGGTCGGCCCTGCTCGTCGACGACGACCTGCTGACCGTCGACCTCCTTGATCCGCAGCTTGCGGTGGCCCCTGTCGAGCCCGACGAAGCTGCTGACGAAGTCGTCGGCCGGCGACGCGAGGATCTCGGCGGGCGTGCCGACCTGGGCGACCACGCCACCCTTGCGCAGGATGACGACCTGGTCGCCGAGGAGGAACGCCTCCTCGATGTCATGGGTGACGAAGAGGATCGTCTTGCCCAGCTCCTGCTGCAGCTCGAGCATCTGCTGCTGCAGGTCGGCGCGGACGATCGGGTCCACGGCGCCGAACGGCTCGTCCATCAGCAGGATGTTGGGGTCGGCGACGAGGCCGCGCGCGACTCCCACGCGCTGCTGCTGGCCGCCGGAGAGCTGGCCGGGGTACTTGCGCGCGAGGTCGGCCTCGAGGCCGACGCGCTCGAGCGCGACGAGGGCGCGCTCCCGCGCTTCCTTCTTGTGTACGCCGGCCAGGCGGAGTGGCGTCGCGACGTTGTCCACGACCTTGCGGTGCGGGAGCAGCCCGGCCTGCTGCATGACGTAGCCGATGCTGCGGCGCAGGGCGACCGGCTCACGCGTCGCGACGTCGACGTCGTCGATGAGAACCTGACCGGACGTCGGGTCGACCATCCGGTTGACCATCCGCAACAGGGTCGTCTTGCCACACCCGGACGAGCCGACGAGGACGGTGGTCGTCCGCGACGGGATGGTCAGGCTGAAGTCACCGACGGCGGCCGGCCCGTCGTCGTAGGTCTTGGCGATGGACCTGTACTCGATCATGCGCTCAGCCCGCCACCACGTGCTGGACCGGGGTCGGCCCGGCCACGATCGGCAGCCCCGCCGCGCGCCAGGCGAGCATGCCGCCCTCGACGTCGGCCGCGTCGAGGCCGAGCGAGCGCAGCGCATGTGCGGCGAGGGAGGAGCTGTAGCCCTCGGCGCAGAGGATGATCCAGCGCCGGGGGGTGTCGGCCTGAGGCAGCCGGGAGTCGGAGGACGGGTGCACCCGCCACTCGAGGTGGTTGCGCTCGATGATCAGCGATCCCGGGACCTCACCGACCTCACGGCGCTGCCACTCGGGCCGGATGTCCACGATGAGGTCACCGGCCGACACCGCGTCCGCCGCTTGCTGCGGCGCCAGGCGGGTCAGCCCGTCACGGGCCGCCTCGAGCAGCTCGTCCACAGTCCCGAAGGTCACGATGCGGCACGCTCCTCACGCGCCGGTGCCGGCGCCTCCGGGTCGTCGGTCCAGCTGGATGCACGGTGCACCAACCGGTTTCCGTCGACATCGTAGTAGTGCAGGACCGACAACGGCGGTGAGTAAACGGGCACGCTCAGCGCAGTACCCACCGCGAAGCGACTTTCTCCAGGCGCAGCGGCCGATGAGAAGACAGGGTGCTCACCACACTGATTTTAATCTCAGTTCAGTTACTCGACTTGAATCGGCGAGCGCATCGACCCATCCCGACCCGGCCGCGTCACACCTAGGCGAGCGCGCGGTCGAGGCCCGCACGCACCGTCGAGTACGCCGCGAGCTCCTGCTCGACCGGCGCCACGACGAGCTCCTGGGCCACCCCGGACACGGCCGAGCGGAGCCGGTGGTCGGCGCGCGCCGCTCGGGTGCGCGCCGTGCCGGCGACGAGGATGCGGCAGACGAGCGCCAGCACCACGCCGAGCAGCACTCCCCCGAGGCACACGATGATCGGCAGTGAGATGCCGCCGACGTGCGGGGTCGAGGAGTCGTCGAGCGTGCCGGAGGCGAGCGCGGCCAGCGTCCAGACGCCACCACCGACGGCGGCCAGGATGAGCAGCCACTGGAGCACGCGCACCAGTCCGGCCCAGACGGGCAGCCGCGCGACGCCGAGGTCGGTGTCGCCGAGGGCCGCGTCGAGGCGGTCGTTGAGGTCGTCGACCCGCGAGACCGACGCCTGCCGGATCGACTCCTGCCAGGACTGCCCGAGCCCGGTCGAGGCGTCGTCGGCCAGCGCGCGCACCTCGCTGTCGACACGGGCGCGCTGGACGGCCGTCGCCGTCGGCATCGACGTACGGGCACGCCCGGTGAGCTCCTTGCCCGCCGAGCCCAGGTCGAGGTGCAGCCGCTTGAGCGGGTCGGCCTTGAACCGGGAGACCCACGAGACCAGCGGCCAGCCGGTCGCGCGGTTGGCGCGCAGACGGGTGGCGCGCTCGACCGCGTCGACGATCGTCGGTACGCCGGCCGCCTCGGCGAGCGCGTCGTCGAGCGCCTCGACGCGGTCCGACGCCAGCGAGCGCACCGGGGCCGAGCCGGACTCGGCCTCGATCTTGCCGGCGACGACCCTGACGTCGGCCTCGAGCCGGGCCCGGGTGGCGTTCTTCTCGGCCACGCGCTTGGCGATCTCCGCCTTCAGCTCGTGGATGCCCCAGCCGAGCTTGGCGCTGACCGGGATGACCGGCACCTTCTGCAGGCCGTCGTTGTCGAGCAGCCGGCGCACGTCGGCGATCATCGACTCGCGCCGCTCCTCGGGCACGGTGTCGATGTGGTTGAGCACGACGACCATGACCTCGTCGTGGGTCTTGAGCGGGTTGAGGTAGCGGTCGTGGATCGCGGCGTCGGCGTACTTCTGCGGGTCGAGCACCCACACGAGCATGTCGACGAGCACCACGAGCCGGTCCACCTCGAGATGGTGGGAGACCTCCGTGGAGTCGTGGTCCGGCAGGTCGAGCAGGACGACGCCGTCGAGGTCGTTGCTCTCGCGACGGGTGTCGAGCATCGAGTCGCGGGTCGTCTGGTGCCGGTCGGGGATGCCGAGCCACTCCAGCAGCTCGCGCGCGCCCTGCGTGCCCCAGACGCACGCGGTCGCCCACGAGGTGGTGGGCCGCCGGACGCCGACAGCGGAGAGCTCCAGGCCGGTCAGCGCGTTGAACGTCGACGACTTCCCGGACCCGGTGGCACCGGCGATGCCGACCACCGTGTGGTCCGCGGAGAGCTTCAGCCGGCCCTGCGCGCGCTCGACGATCGTCCGGGCCTCACCCACGACCTCGTCGCTGAGCCGGCCGCCCGCGGCGTCGACGGCGACGGCGAGCCCGTCGATGCGATCGCCGATGTCGGATCCGGACGAGGAGACCAGGCTCTTCTTCACGTTCTGGAGCAGCGAGGTCATGGCGTCACCCTATGATGCGCCGATCCGAGCGGCGTACCTGGCGTCGTCGACCCGCCGGGCGGCCTGCCGCAGCTTCTCGGCCGCCTCCGGCTCGATGCGCAGGTTGTCGAGCATGTCGAGGTAGCGCACCTGCTCGTCGGCGAACAGGGTGCGCACCCGCACCTCGAGCGACTTGCGCGCCCGCTCGGCCAGCGAGCGCACCGCTTGGTCGCCGAAGACCGCCTCGAGCAGCTTCTGCCCGACGACCGCCGAGCCCCCGGCGATGCCGACCTCGGCACCGGTCAGCCCCGCGGTGTTCGCGAACACGACGACCATCAGCGCCACGGACAGCCCGTTGACGCCGAAGGCCAGGAACCGGGCCGTCGACTTCTTGTCGGCGCCCTCCGTGCGGACCATGTCGAGCACGTCCTGCTGCCAGTCGCGCACCGCCCGCTCGGCCTTGCGGCGCAGGTCGCGGGAGGCGCGCCCGAGGTCGGACGGCGCCGACTCGACCAGCCCGCGGCCGGCCTCGAGCTGGAGCCACGAGGCCTCGGCCCGCTCGGCGGCGTGCTCGGCGTGCTCGAGGATGAGCAGCTCGAGTCCGGACTCGACGGCGACCTGGACCTGCTCGGCCTGCTGGGGCTTGCCCTTGACCGCGTTGACCAGCCGGTCGCGCAGCTTGCTGACCTTCGCCTCCAGCGACTTCAGCAGCTCGCCGGTGCCGACGAACTCCTGCCAGCGCGCGAGCACCTCGCCGCGCAGCATGGTGCCGTCAGCGGTCGCGGCGAGGATCGCGCGCAGCCCCTCGTCGTACGCCGACACCGCGTCCTGGCGCAGCCGGGCCGCGGCCTCCGCCTGGGCGACGGACGCGTCAGCGATCGGGTGCGCGCGACGGGACACCGTGCGCACCGCACCCTCGAGCGTCTGGCGCACCACCGCCTGGCGGGCGCCGCTGTCGGCGGCGAGCATGTCGAGCCAGCCGCGGACCTCGGCGACGTTGTCGGCGGGGAGCAGGCCCTCCTCGGAGACCTTGCCCTCGTGGACGATGAAGAGCGGGCTGTCCTTGAGGCCGCGCGAGGCGAGCATCCGGGCCAGGTGGGTGGCGACAGTCTGAACCGCGTCGGCCGGGGTGCGGTCGAGCACGACAGCGACCGCCGTCGACCGCTCGGCGGCGGAGCGCAAGAAGTCCCACGGCACCTGGTCGGCGTACCGCGCCGCCGAGGTGACGAAGATCCAGAGGTCCGCCGCGGCGAGCAGCTGCGCGGCCAGCAGCCGGTTCTGCTCCTCGACCGAGTCGACGTCGGGCGCGTCCAGGATGGCCAGGCCGACGGGCACGTTGTCCGACGCGACGAGCTGGAGCGCCTTCGGGTCGTTGGTGGCGTGGTGCACCCGCTCGAGCTCGGGCAGCAGCCGGTCCTGCCCGAACCACTGGGCGTCGGCCGGGTTGTGCACCAGGACGGGCGAGCGGGTGGTCGGGCGGAGCAGACCGGGCGTGGTCACGTGCGTGCCGACGAGGGAGTTGACCAGGGTCGACTTGCCCGCTCCCGTGGACCCGCCGACGACGGCCAGCAGCGGCGCCTCGATGGTCGTCATCCTCGGGATGACGTAGTCCTCGAGCTGGGCGACGAGCTCGGTCTGGCTGGCTCGCTGGTCGGCGGCACCGGGCAGGTCGAGCGGCAGCACGACGTCGGTGAGCGCCTGGCGCAGGCGCACCAGCGCCGTCACCATCCGGGTGGTCGCCGTCCCGACGCCGGCCGCACCGGTCGCCCCTGCCGCGCCCGCGGCGGGGGTCGGGTTCGGAGCCGAACCCTGGGGTGTCGTCATCGCGTGGGTACCACCTGTCCGGGAAATGCGATGGTCGGCCTGACACTACCGATTCTCGCGACGTACTCCTGACCCCGCGCGGCGTAGTCGGGCGGTGGTGTTCCTCTCAGGTAGCGCGAGTGGAGGTAGCCGAGCTCGATGGCCGCCTGCTGGTAGTCCCGCATCGCGCGCTCGCCGGTCGCACCGCCCCGCATCTTCGCGTAGGAGCGGGCATGGCGGCGAGCGCCCAGGTCGACGACCCAGGGGATGTCGGTCTCCGGGAGCAGCCCGTGGCGGGCGGCGTCGACGAGCGACCTCTCGAGCATCCGCCGCTCCGAGGAGCGCGCCCAGAGCGCGAGCCCGCCGACCGCGCACAGCGCGGGGATCATCAGCACGACGTAGACGACGACGAAGCTGCCGAAGCCATAGACCGTCGAGGAGTTCCAGATCGAGTGGGCGATCACGGCACACGCGTACCCCGCGAGCGGGGCGAACAGCCGTACGCCGCCCGAGCGGGCGCCCACCGCGATGCCGACGCCCACCCCGGTGAACGCCGTGAACAGCGGGTGCGCGAACGGGCTGGCCAGGCACCTGATCACGAACGTCTGGGTGAGCGCGTCGGTGCCGCCGGGGCCGATACCTCCCGTGCCGTCGTAGGCGGCGGCGAGGTAGAGGATGTTCTCGGTGAAGGCGAAGCCGATGCCGACCATGCCGGCGTAGACGATGCCGTCGAGAACGCCGTCCAGCTCGTCGCGGCGCCACCACAGCAGCGCCACCAGGAAGGCGCCCTTGCAGGCCTCCTCGATGGCCGGGGCGAGGATCGCGCTCGTGGCGTCGCCGGTCAGGCCGGTGACCACGCCGCCGACGCCCTCGAGCACCACGGCCGCGAAGCACGCCACGAACGCGCCCCAGAGCAGTCCGAGCGCGAGGAGGGTGTGCGGCTCGGGCTCGTAGCGGTCGAGCCAGAGGTAGCAGCCGACCAGCGGCACGACCGGCAGCGCCGCGAGGATCGTCGCGAGGATCAGTGTCGAGGGCGCCCCGGAGAAGGCGATGATCAGGAGCATCGGAAGAGCGGCCAGCACGACCACGATCGACACGATGACAGTGAAGACGGCGCCGCTCCGCCTCCGATGTGCGCTCGCGCGAGCTCCTGCCCCCATGCGGCCACCCTATCGGCGGCGCCGGGTCCTAGAGTGAGGGCCATGGGTGAGGAGACCAAGCCGGCCACCGAGTCACACGACCCCTCCGTTCCGGAGGCGTGGTCTGCGTTCATGCGCCAGGGATGGGGCGACCGGGAGCTCGACCTGCCGGCGCACCCGATCACGCCGTACGCCGCCGCGCGGCGCGCTCGGCTCGCCGACGCCTTCCCGGGCGAGCGGCTGGTGATCCCGGCCGGCGGCTACAAGGTGCGCTCCTACGACACCGACTACCGCTTCCGCCCCGACACGGCGCACACCTACTTCACCGGCAACCAGACCTCCGACGCCGTCCTGGTCATCGAGCCGGACGGCTCGTCGGTCCTCTATGCGCGACCGCGGTCATCGCGCGAGACCGACGAGTTCTTCCGCGACCGCGTCTACGGCGAGCTGTGGGCCGGTCGTCGACCCTCGTCGCGCGAGATCTCCGACTCCCTCGGCATCGAGGTGCGCCACGTCGACCAGCTCGAGGACACCCTGCGCGGCGGTGTGAAGACCCGCGTCCTGCGCGGTCGCTCGTCGTACGTCGACGGGCTGGTCGCCCCCGACGAGACCCTCGACGCCGACTTCGCGCGAGTGGCCTCGGAGATGCGCCTGGTCAAGGACGACTGGGAGGTCGCCCAGCTGCAGGAGGCGTGCGACATCACCGCCTTCGGCTTCGAGGACTCGGTCCGCGAGTGGCCGCGGGTGCTCGAGTTCGGCGAGCGCTGGATCGAGGGCACGTTCTTCCGTCGTGCCCGCGCGATGGGCAACGACATCGGCTACGACTCGATCGTCGGCGGCGGGTCGCACGCGACGACGCTGCACTGGATCGACAACACCGGCCCGATCACGCCCGGGACGATGGTGCTGCTCGACATGGGCGTCGAGGGCCGCAACCTCTACACCGCCGACGTGACCCGGACGCTGCCGGTCTCCGGCACCTACACGCCGCTCCAGCGCGACCTCTACGACCTCGTCCACCGCGCGCAGGAGGCCGGCATCGCCGCCGTACGTCCGGGGGCGGCCTTCCGCGCCGCCCACCACGCGGCCGTCGAGGTGCTCGCGCACGGTCTCGGCGACATGGGCCTGCTGCCGGTGTCGGTCGAGGAGGCGCTCGACGAGAACAGCAAGGTCTACTCGCGGTGGACCCTGCACGGCGTCAGCCACATGCTCGGCCTCGACGTGCACGACTGCGGCGCGGCCTCGAAGGAGGCGTACACCGAGGGCACGCTCGCGGAGAACATGGTGCTCACCGTCGAGCCCGGCCTCTACTTCCAGGAGGACGACCTGCTCGTCCCCGAGGAGCTGCGCGGCATCGGCATCCGGATCGAGGACGACATCCTGGTCCGGCCCGAGGGCGCGCAGAACCTCTCCGCCTCGCTCCCCCGTACGTCGGGCGACGTCGAGGCGTGGATGGGCTCGCTGATCCCCTAAGGCTTCGGACGGAGCCTGACGACCGGCAGCTCGCGGTCGGTCTTGTGCTCGTAGTCGCCGAAGCGCGGCGCGGCGGCGACCACCGCCGCCCAGGCCTCCGCGCGCTCGGCGCCGTGCAGCTGCTCCGGGATCACCGCGGTCGGCTGACCGTCGATCTCGATCGCGACCTGGTCAGGGTGGGTGGCGAGGTTGTGGTACCACGCCGGGTTGCCGATCGCCCCGTTGGCCGAGGCCACGATGATGCGGCTGCCGTCCGGACCGGGGAACCAGGCGACGGGCGTCTGCCGCGGCTGCCCGGACTTCGCGCCGACGGTGTGCAGCACCAGCAGGTGCATGCCCATCATCTTCTTGCCGCCGGCCTTGCGGACCCGGCCCGCCATCATCTTGTTGCCGAAGCGCACGAGAGCGCCGCGCGGCTGCCTGCGACCGCGGGTGCCGTGGGGGTGCGTGAACGACATGGCTCAACCTCCCGAGAAACGGCCATCGATATCGGAACGCTACTCCGGCGGGCGTTCTCCCACGGCTGCCTCGTCGGCGACCCCGCCCTCCTCGTCCGCGACGGCGAGCCGGCGGTGCTCCACGGCCCGCTCCGCCGCCTGCTCACCCCGCGTCAGGGTGATGGCCCCCAGTGTCCCACCTCGGGCGGACACGCGGGGCGCCTGTTTTCGAGGGACCGGCCAGGTCAGGCCGGCGGCGTGCGGTAGCCGCGGAACGTCACGTCCCGGCGGACCGAGAAACCGAGGCGTCGATAGAGCTCGAAGGCTCCGGCGTTCTCGACGACGACGTGGAGGAACGGCCGCTCGCCGCGACCGATGATGCGGGCCGCCGCCGCCCGCACCAGCCGTGCCCCGAGGCCGCGGCCACGCGCCGCAGGAGCGGTGCACACGGCACTGATCTCGGTCCATCCAGGGGGTCGCAGCCGCTCGCCGGCCATCGCCACGAGCTCGCCGGCCTCCCGGATGCCGAGATAGGTGCCCAGGCGATGGGTCTCCGGCCGGAACGGCCCCGGCCGCGTCCGAGCGACCAGGTCCAGCATGTCGGCCACGTCAGCCTCGCCCAGCTCGACGACGTCCGGGTCCGGCCCCGCAGCCGCGAGGCGGTCGGGGTCGCCGACCATCTGCACACCGTCCACGGCGAAGGCGGGCGCCCAGTCGGGGGGCGGCGCGGCCGGCGAGCTGAACATGTCCGCGAAGCCGTCAGGTCCGAGGAGCGCCGCGAGGTCCGCCCAGTCGTCGGCCCCCGGCTGGAGCGGCACTGCCGAGAACGTGGCGACGGCGGACCGATAGCTGAGCGCCCGCCCGTGGCGGCGGGCGAGGTGGGCGTGCCGTCCCCGCAGCGACTCGCCCACGGGGTCGTCGAGCACCGCTGCGTCATCCATGGCGAGGCGAAACGTACGCCGTCTCGTGGGTCTCCCGCCAAAGTACGGAGGCACGTGTGGGCCCTGAGCGGGATACTGGGCGGCATGCGAGCGATCTGGAAGGGCGCGGTCTCCTTCGGCCTGGTGAGCGTGCCGGTCAAGCTCTACGCGGCGACAGAGTCGCACGACGTGTCGTTCCGGCAGGTCCACGTGGAGGACGGTGGGCGGATCCGCTACCAGCGGGTCTGCTCGATCGACGGCGAGGAGGTGCCCTACTCCGACATCGCGAAGGGCTACGAGACCGAGGACGGCGAGATGGTCATCCTCACCGAGGACGACATGGCGGCGCTGCCGTCGACGTCGAGCCGGGAGATCTCCGTCGAGAAGTTCGTGCCGAGCGAGCAGATCGACCCGCTGCTCTTCGAGAAGTCCTACTACCTCGAGCCCGAGAACACCGGGAAGAAGCCGTACGCGCTGCTGCGCGAGGCGCTGCGCGAGGCCGACCGGATGGCGGTCGTCACGGTCGCGCTGCGCAACCGCACGACCACCGCTGTGCTCCGGGTCCGGGAGACCGAGCGTGGCGACGTCATCGTGCTGCAGACGCTGATGTGGCCCGACGAGGTCCGCGTCCCCGACTTCTCCGTCGACGTCGACGGCGAGGTGAAGCCGGCCGAGGTGAAGATGGCACGGATGCTCGTCGACACGCTTGCCGGCGACTTCGACCCGAGCGAGTTCGAGGACGACTACGCCGAGGCTGTCGAGACGCTCGTCAAGACCAAGATCGAGGGCGGCGACATCACTCGGACGGAGACGTCCACGAAGTCCGCGGGCGAGGTCGTCGACCTGCTGGCCGCGCTGCAGCGGTCGGTCACCGCGGCGAAGAAGGGCCGCGGCGAGGACGTGCCCGAGGAGGCCGAGGAGGCGGAGGAGGCCGACGAGAAGCCGGCCGAGAAGACCGCGAAGAAGGGCGCCGCCAAGAAGTCCAGCACCACGAAGACGGCTGCCAAGAAGACGACGGCGAAGAAGACCACCGCCAAGAAGGCCGCCGCCAAGAAGGCCACCGCCGCGAAGAAGAAGGCCAGCTGATTGGCCGGCCTCTGGGACATCACGCCGCCCGTCGACGTGACCACGCCCGTCTTCCCCGGCGACCAGGCCTACGACGCCGGCTGGACGTTCCGGATCGGCCCCGGCTGTCCGGTCAACGTCGCCCGGCTGACGCTCTCCCCGCACACGGGAGCGCACGCGGACGCTCCGCTGCACTACGCGAGCGGCGGTACGCCGGCCGGCGCACTCGACCTGGCGGCGTACCTCGGTCCCTGCCGCGTCGTCCACGCGACCGGCGCCCGGCCGCTCGTCACGCGCGACCACGTCGCCCAGGCGCTCGACGAGGGGCTGCCACCGAGGCTGCTCGTCAGGACCTACGATCGTCAGCCCACGACCTGGGACGAGGCGTTCGCCGGCCTCCACCCCGACCTGGTCGACGAGCTCGGCGGACGGGGCGCCGTGCTGGTCGGCACCGACGCCGCGAGCCTCGACCCGACCGACAGCAAGACGCTCGACGCCCACCACGCCGCCGACCGCCACGACCTACGGATCCTGGAGAACCTCTTGCTCGACGACGTGCCCGAGGGTGACTACGAGCTCATCGCCCTGCCCCTCAAGCTGGCCACCGCCGACGCGGCCCCGGTCCGCGCCGTCCTCCGGGAGCTGGCGTGACGACCCGCGAGGAGACCGAGAAGCTCGACGAGCAGGACCCGCTCGCGCCCCTACGGGACCTCTTCGACCTGCCCGTCGGGACGATCTACCTCGACGGGAACTCGCTCGGCGCCCTCCCCCGCGCCACCGCCGCGCGCGTCCAGCAGGTCGTCGCCGAGGAGTGGGGCCGCGACCTGATCGGTAGCTGGAACAGCGCGGGCTGGATCGACCTGCCCCACCGCGTCGGCGACAAGATCGCCCGCCTGGTCGGCGCGGGTCCCGGCGAGCTCGTCGTCGCCGACTCCACGAGCGTGAACGTCTACAAGGTCCTCAAGGCGGCCCTCGCCATCGCCGCCGAGGAGGCGCCCGAGCGCACCGTCATCGTCAGCGAGCGCACCAACTTCCCCACCGACCTCTACGTCGCGCAGTCGGTCGCCCGCGAGCACGGCTGCGAGCTCGTCCTCATCGACCCGGGCGAGGATCCGGCAGACCGGCTGGACGAGCGGGTGGCCGTCCTCCTGCTCACCCACGTCAACTACCGCACCGGCGCGATGTGGGACCTGGCAGCGGTCACCGAGCAGGCGCACGCCCGCGGTGTCCTCACCGTCTGGGACCTGTGCCACTCGGCCGGCGCGGTCCCTGTCGACCTGACCGGCGCCGGAGCCGACTTCGCGATCGGCTGCGGCTACAAGTTCCTCAACGGCGGACCGGGCGCGCCGGCGTACGTCTGGGTGAGCCCGCGGCACGCCGACCGGTTCGCGCAGCCGCTGTCCGGCTGGATGGGCCACGCGGCACCGTTCGCGTTCACGACCGACTACGAGCCGGCGCCGGGCATCGGCCGCTACGTCTCCGGCACGCCGGGCGTCCTGGCGACGGCCGCGCTGGAGTGCGGGGTCGACACCCTCCTCGCCGCCGAGCCGTACGGCGGCCTCGCGGCCCTCCGCCGCAAGTCGCTGGAGCTGACGCGGCTCTTCGCCGACCTGGTCGAGGACCGTGTCGGCGGCTTCGACCTCGAGTCGCCCCGCGACGACGACGCGCGGGGCAGCCAGGTCTGCCTGACCCGCACCGAGGGTGCCTACGAGATCGTGCAGGCCCTCATCGCCCGGGGCGTGATCGGCGACTTCCGAGCCGGGCAGGACGGACTGCCCGACATCCTCCGGTTCGGGGTGACACCGCTCTACACCCGCTTCGTCGACGTGTGGGACGCCGTCGAGCACCTGCGCCAGGTGATGGAGAGCGACGAGTGGCGCGACGAGCGCTGGGCCCAGCGACTGGCGGTGACCTGATGGACTACGGCGACTACCTCCATCTCGACGAGGTGCTCGCGGCACAGCACCCGCTGTCCGGCGAGCACGACGAGATGCTGTTCATCGTCCAGCACCAGACCAGCGAGCTGTGGATGCGGCTCCTCCTCCACGAGCTGGGGTCGGCGACGAGGGCGGTGGCCGAGGACGAGCTGCCGTTCGCGTTCAAGACGACCGCGCGGGCGTCGAAGATCATGGAGCAGCTCGTCCACGCGTGGGACGTGCTCGCGACCATGACACCGACCGACTACGGCAGGTTCCGCGACGTGCTCGGGTTCGGCAGCGGCTTCCAGTCGTGGCAGTACCGCTGCGTCGAGTTCACCCTCGGCAACAAGAACCCGCGCTGGGCCGACGCCGTCTCCGGTCCGCACGCCGCCCAGGCCGCGCGGCTGCAGCCGGTGCGGGAGGCGCTCGAGCGGCCGTCCCTCTACGACGAGGCGCTGCGGCTGCTCGCCCGCCGTGGACTCTCGGTGCCCGAGGCCAAGCTCGACCGGGACTGGACCCAGCCTTACGAGGCCGACGCCCAGGTCGAGCAGGCGTGGCTCGAGGTCTACCGCGACCCGCAGAGCCACTGGGACCTCTACCAGCTCGGCGAGGAGCTGACCGACCTCGAGGACGCCTTCCGGCTGTGGCGTTTCCGGCACGTCACCACGGTGCAGCGGATCATCGGCTCCAAGGCCGGGACCGGCGGCACGAGCGGCGTCGGCTACCTGCGGACCCGCCTCGACGTCGTGCTGTTCCCGGAGCTGTGGCGCCTGCGCACCGACCTGTAGGCCGCCCCGGCAGAATGGCGCCCATGAGCACGCCCCTCCGCCACGACCTGACCTACGACGCCCCGCTGGCTGAGGTGGCCGCGATGCTCGCCGATCCCGCGTTCCGCGAGGCGGTCTGCGACGCCCAGCACGCCCTGTCCCGGACGGTGACGATCACGGGCACCACGGAGAGCGGCAGCGTCGCCGTCGACTACGCGCAGGCCGCGAACGGCGTGCCGTCGTTCGCGAAGAAGCTCGTCGGCGAGCGCATCGAGATCGCCCAGCGCGAGCAGTGGAGCGGCAACCACGCGGCGCTCGAGATCACCATCCCCGGCAAGCCGGGCGAGATGAAGGGCACGATCACGCTCACCGAGTCCGGCGGCACGACGGTTCAGCGGGTCGCCGCGGACATCCGGGTGAACATGCCGCTGGTCGGCGGCAAGGCCGAGCGGGTGATCGAGGAGATCCTCCTCAAGGCCCTCAGGAAGGAGAACCAGGTCGGCCGGGAGTGGCTCGCCCGCTGAGCTCCTGCTCGGCCGCCACCTCCTCGGCCCGCTCCTCCGCCAGGTCCTGCCGCCGGCGTACGGCGATCACGAGGCCCAGCACCACGAACGGCCCGAACGCCAGCAGCAGCGTCAGCACCTTCTCGTAGGGATGCAGCGCGCCCATGTGCAGCGCCACGATCTCCAGGAACATGCGTCCAGGGTAGATCGCCACGCTCGCACACGGGCGCGCAGGGTTGGTGGGTCAGAGGCGCTTGACCCAGAACGGCACCGCGAGTGCCGGGAAGCCGCCGGCGGCCGGGACGACGATCCGGTAGGTCGTCTTGCCGCGGCGCGGGTAGCCGACCTTGAGCTTCAGGTGGCCGCTCCGCATCTGGGGCTTGCGGACCTTCTTCCACTTCTTGCCCTTCTTCACCTGCAGGAGGACCTTGCCGGAGAAGGCGGGCGAGACCTTGATGTTGAAGACGGCCTTGCCGTGCGCGTTGCGCGAGGTGCTGCCCGCGTAGGACCGGTAGACGGTGCCGGTCGAGACGGCGGCGGACGCGGTCGGCGTGATGGTCTCGCCGTAGGTGTTGGTGCCGCCCGTGTAGGTGATCCGGTAGGCGGCCTTCGCGGCGTAGCTGGTGCTCAGGTAGGGGTAGCCGTTGGAGAACGACCCGATGCGGACCCAGCCCGTGCCGGTGTTGCGCTCGATGGCGACCGTGCCGACGTTGACGTGGTAGGCGTACGTCGGGTCGGACGGGCAGACGTAGGTGACGTCGCCGTCGAGGTAGAGCGCCTGACCGTAGTAAGGCGCCGGCGAGTACGACGCGTAGCCCGCCTTCAGCGTGATGGTGGCCTTGCTCGTGCAGGTCTCGGCCGCGCTCGCGGGCGCCGCCGCGCCCAGCGTGGCGAGCGTCGTGGTGCCCAGGACCAGAGCGACGATCGCGCCGCTGAGCCTGGACAGGAGAGATCGATTCATGTGTCCCCCTGGATCAGTGCCGGATTCCGACGACCCGGCCCAGCGCTTTGTACCCCAAGGCAAAGCCCTGGAACAGCGAATTCACGCGATCAGATCGGGGATCTCCTGCGTCGCGAACCAGCCGAGGTCCTCGTCGGGGTCCGCGCCCTCGGGCCGGTCGACCAGGTCGGCGTGCACCGCCTGCCAGTCCCGGGAGCGAGCCGGGTCGCTCGGTGACCGCGTCTCGACGACGAGGACCACGCGGCGGCCGTGACCGGCGAGCAGCTCGGCCGAGGCGTCGGCCGCGGACATGAGTGCGGCGTACTCCCCCTCCTCGGTGTCGTCGGGCGCCTCGAAGGCGCCGAGCACGCCGGGATCCGCCGCCGGGACCTCGCCGGCCTCGTGCCAGCGTCCGAGCAGGTCGAGCGTGGCCGGGACGTAGAGCCGCATCAGGCGTTCCCCTTCGCCTTCGCGGTGGCCCGACGCCGGCCGCGCGGAGCCCGGGGCCGGTCGCCGTTGACGGTGTCGAGCAGCTCGACGAGGGCGTCGGCGAAGCACTGGCCCAGGATGTCGGCGTCGGGGATGAGGTCGCGATCGGTCGTGATCCCAAAGGACACCCCACCGTGGTAGGACGTCACACCGATCGCCAGCGCGTGGCCGGGCACGAGCGGAGGCACCGGATAGCTGGCCACCATCTCGGCCCCCGCCGCGTAGCGGGCCGACTGCGGACCAGGGACGTTCGTGACGGTCAGGTGATAGCTGCGCCCCGGCTGGGCGGCGGCGGCCCGCGACCCCACGGCGTGGAACGTCGTCGGCGCGAACCCGGCGATCCCCGCGAGCCGGCTCGCGGCGACGCCGCGACCGGTCGCCTTGTGGGACTCGAACGAGTAGGAGACCTGGTGCAGCCGTACGACGGGGCTGGGCTCGCTGACGGGCAGGTCGACGAAGTGCACGGCGATCTGGGACCCGAGCGAGGTCGCCTCCTCGTTCTCGTCGATGACCGAGATCGGGACCACCGCGCGCACCTGGCGCATGCCGGCCAACGATTCGGGCCGCGTCATGAGCCAGGCACGCAACCCGCCGGCGACGATCGCGAGGACGACGTCGTTGATCGTGCCGCCGTGCACGGCGCGGATCGCGCGCAGGTCGTCGAGCCGCGCCTCGAGCGTGACGAAGCGGCGCTGCTGCGAGAGGCGGCCGTTGAGCGGGGTCATCCAGTCGGGCCGACCGCGGACGACCAGCTCGGCCGTACCGACGCCGCGCCGCACGAGGCGCCGCCCGCGGCGCGCCAGCCGGGCGGTCGTGCTGCGCGCGGCGTCGAGCGCGATCTCGGGCTCGGCGAGCACGTCGCGGACCGCGTCGACCAGCAGGCCGACCGGCGTCGCCGCCCGGCCGGGTCGCCAGTCGTCGTACTCCGGGTCGAGGAGCTTGGTGTCAGGGCTGACGTCGAGCAGCAGCTGCCCGAGGTCGACGGTGTGCACGCCGTCGACGAGCGCCTGGTGGGCCTTGGTGAGGATCGCGACGCGGCCACCCTCGAGTCCCTCGACGAGATACATCTCCCACAGCGGCCGGTGCCGGTCGAGCGGCCGCGAGACGATGCGGGCGACCAGGTCGCGGAGCTGGTCGGCGTTGCCGGGGCGCGGCAGCGCGGAGCGCCGCACGTGGTACTCGAGCTCGAACGTCGGGTCGTCGACCCAGACCGGGTTGGCCAGCCGGCCCGGGAGGAACTGGACCCGCTGCCGGTAGCGCGGGACGAACGAGATGCGGTCGGCGATGAGCGCCAGCAGCGCGTCGTAGTCGAAACCCTCCGGCCCGGGCTCGAAGATCTCGACCGTGGCGTTCTGCCGGGGTGCCGTGGCGCTCTCCTCGGTCAGGAACGACAGGTCCCGGGGCGTGAGGCGGTCCCCCATGCGACGGCCCCTTTCCGGGGCCCTCTTGGCCCCCTCTCAGATTCCCGTGCGATTCTTCCAGAGGTACGACGGGCCTTCGCCGCCCGTCGTCTTTCCGTGTGTCGAACCCAGCCGACCCCACCAGAGAGGCAACGATGCGCCAGCTGCGCCACCTCATCGCCGTGATCGCCGTCCTCGCCGGCGCCGTGAGCCTCACTGCGTGCGGGAGCGACGACGACGCGGCGCCTGCCTCGAGCCAGACCACGAAGCGGATCGACATCAAGTTCGAGGGCAACAGCGTCAGCCCGAGCGGTGAGCGCGTCGACGTCGCCATCGGCCAGCCGATCGAGTTCGTCGTCACCGCCGACGCGCCCGGCGAGGTCCACGTCCACTCCGACCCGGAGAAGGAGCTGGAGTACGAGAAGGGGACGACGATCCTCGACCTCGGCCCCTTCGACAAGGCCGGCATCATCGAGGTCGAGTCGCACCACCTCGAGAAGACCATCGTCCAGCTCGAAGTCAAGTGATCTCCGCTCACGGGATCGGGGGTGCTCGCGACCTCCCGATCTCGCCCGAGCTCGCCATCGCCGGCGCCGTCGCCGCGCTGACCGTCTCCTTCACCGTCCTCGCGGTCGCGTGGCGCACGCCGCGCTACGACGAGGCGACGTCGGGTCGCCCCGCGCCGCGGTGGATCGCACGGGTCGTCGACGCGCGCTGGTGGCCGGTCCTCTGGCGCGTCGTCGGGTTCGTGCTGTTCCTCTACACCGTGATGGTCGCGGTGTTCGGCAAGGACCTCCTCACGAACCCGCTGTTCGGCATCTTCTACGTGTGGTGGTGGGTCGCCCTCGTCCCGCTGTCGGTCCTCTTCGGCCCGGTGTGGAAGGCGATCAGCCCGGTCCGGACCATCAACCTGCTCTTCGCCAAGCTCTCCGGCGGCGACCCCGAGACGGGCGTCTACCGCTACCCCGAACGGCTCGGCCACTGGCCGGCCGCGATCGGCCTCTATGCGTTCGTCTGGATGGAGCTCGTCTACCCGCACAACGCCGACCTCGGGCCGGTCCGGCTCTGGGGTGCCGTCTACGTCGCGGTGATGCTCGTCGGCGGCGCGCTGTTCGGCAACGTCTTCTACGCGCGCGCCGACCCGTTCGAGGTCTACAGCTCGCTCGTGGCCAAGCTCTCGATCTGGGGCCGCCGCGACGGCGTGCTCCTCGTGCGCAGCCCGCTGGCCAACCTCGACACGGTGACGCCGCGCGCCGGCCTGGTCGCGGTCACGGCGGTGCTGTTCGGGTCCACGGCGTTCGACTCGTTCAAGGACTCCTCGCACTGGATCCTGTTCTTCCAGAACACCGCGTTCATCAACGAGCACACCTGGGCGCCGACCCTCGTCAACAACCTCGCGCTGCTCGGGTTCTGCCTCGCGGTCGGCGTGATCTTCTCGGTCGGGACGATGCTGACCGGCGTGGAGCCGGGCTTCCGGCGCCGGACGCTCCCTCGGCTCTTCGCGCACTCGATCGTGCCGATCATCGTCGCCTACATCATGGCCCACTACCTCTCCTACCTGCTCGAGGCCGGACAGGCGACGCTCATCAAGGCCAGCGACCCCTTCTCCAACGGGTCGAACTGGTTCGGCACCGCGAACTGGAACGTCGACTACTACTTCTCCTACCACCCGACGTTCCTGGCGAACCTCAAGGTGCTGCTGGTCGTCGTCGGGCACGTGCTCGGCGTCATCGCGGCGCACGACCGGGCGATCAAGCTGCTGCCGCGGCGCCACCAGCTCACGGGCCAGCTGCCGCTGCTGTTCGCGATGGTCGCGTTCACGATCGGCGGCCTCTGGCTGCTGTTCTCCGCCTGAGCCAGGCGATCGGTCAGGACGCGAGCGGCGGGGTGTCCAGCTCCTGCGGGTGGGCCAGGCCCTCGCGCAGCGCGCTGAGCGCCTCGACCGAGGTCCGCTCCGGCCGCCAGCCGAGCTCGTGGTTCGCCCGCTCGCACGACATCAGCGGCATCTGCAGCAGGTAGTCGAGCAGCTGCGGCGGAGCCGGCACGATCCGCGCGTGCCAGGCCGCGGCCGCGAGCTCCCGCACCGGCCGGGCCGGGACCGGCAGCGGCCGACCGCCGAACACCTCCCCCAGCACGGACGCGTCGACGAGCGGGTCGGCGGCCAGGTTGAACGGACCGCGCGCGTCGCCGAGCACGCCCTGCGCGAAGGCGCGCGCGGCGTCGTCGGTGTGCAGCACCTGGAAGACGAGCCCGGGCAGCGCCGGCACCAGCGGTACGCCGACCCGGCCGAGGAGCCGTGTCGGCAGCATCCGGCCGCCGAAGATCCGCTTCTGCTCCGGCGAGGACGGGGCCTTGAACATGAAGGCCGGTCGCATCCGCACCACCCGGATCTCCGGTCGGGCCTGCTCGAAGCCGTCCAGCAGCCGCTCGACGTAGGCCTTCTCGCGGCAGTAGGCGGCGGGCGACCAGCCGTGCGTGGGCCAGGACTCGTCGACCAGGTCGGTCTTGTTGCCGGTCGAGTAGGCGCCCACGGACGAGGCGACCACGACGGCCGAGACCCGGGCCTGCGCGGCGGCGTCGAGCACCCGCGTGGTGCCGTGGACGTTGACGCCCCACGTCACGTCCGGGCGGTGGCTGGGCTGGAACGCCCAGCCCAGGTGGACGACCGCGTCGACGCCCGTGAACACGTCGACCAGGTCGTCGTGCCTCACGTCGGCGTTCCGCCACGCCACGCCGTCGATGTGCCAGTCCGGCCGCCGGCGGGCGAGGCCGACGACCTCGTCGACCTCGGGTCTCCGGGCGAGCTCGGCCACCACACTGGTCCCGACGTTGCCGGTCGCCCCGGTCACCACGATGCGCATCCTTCGCACGTACCCGAGCCGTGGGGGCGCATGCGGCGGCTCAGCCCGCTGCGGCCCGCCCGCGGGACCGTCGCCGCGACCGGTCGGCCCGGCGACCGGCGACCGGGGGCGCGATCTCGTCCACCAGCCCGCCGACCGCCCGCGGGAGCGGGGCGTCGGGTGCGGTCTCGAGCAGCGACCGGGCGGACACCGCCGCCCGGTCGACAGTGGTCTGGTCGTCGGGCAGGAAACGGACGGCCGCGGTCCGCACCACTCCGGCGAGCATGGCCGCGACCTCCCGCTCGGTCCAGCCGAGGCTGGGCCGCATCCGGTTGACGACGACGTAGGGCGGCACCGTCGTGTGCTCGCGCAGGTCTACGAGCGCGCGAGCCAGCCGCGCCAGACCGACCGGGTCCGGCGACCCGACCACGACCACCACGTCGGCGGCCTCGAGCGCGTCGAGCGTGAGCTGGTTGCGGCCGGTCCGGCCCGGCGTGGGTCCGCCGTCGTCCTCCAGGCTGAACCCGGTGTCGACCACGACGTGGCCGCTCCCGCGCCCGCACTCGGCGATCTCGCCGACCAGGCCCGGCCGCAGCTCCGGCCAGCGGTCGGCGCGCGGGAGGCCCGTCACCACACCGAGGTGCGACCCGTAGGTGCGCAGCACGGTCGGGAACCGCACCGCGAGCTCACCGGCCGCGGACAGCCGGGCGGCCGACAGCAGCCCGGAGACCTCGTCGAGCACGCCGAGGAGCGGGGCGACGGCACCGCCGTAGGGGTCGGCGTCGACGAGGACGGTGGGCACTCGCCGGTGCGCGAGCTCGGCAGCGACGGCGGTCGCGACCGTCGTACGGCCAGGGGCTCCGGCGGGCCCCCAGACCGCGACCACCCGGCCACGGAGCGCCGCGCGTGGGAGCTCGACGGAGTCGGCGCGAACCGGCACCTCCTCGGGCTCCTCCGGCGAGGTGAGCGCGCCGGGCAGCTCGGCGAGCGCGTCCTCGGGCACGACGCGGGTCAGTCCCGACCGCGCGGCCCGGGCCCGGACGGGATCGGCGGTCGGACCCGGCGGGGCGACCGCCACGACGCGCACGCCGTGCTGGCGCAGCTGGTCGACGGCGGTGGCGTCGAGACCGGGCAGCTCGGCGGCGACCACCGCGGCGTCGGCCTGGCCCGAGGCGGCCGCTGCGAGCAGGTCGTCGAGGTCCACGCAGCGCTTGAGGACGACCACCCCCGGCGCCCGCTCGAGCGTCGTGAGCCCGGCCGGCTCCCAGCTCGCACCGGCGGCGGCGAGCAGGACGATCGTGGTCATGACCGGCGTACGACGGTGAGGGTCGGCGAGTCGCTCGCCCCGAGCAGGCCGAAGAACCGCCGGGCGTCGTCCTCCGGCACCGCCAGCACCAGCTGCCGCTTGCCGGACACGACGAAGCTGTCCTCGACGTCGGGCGCGTCGACGACCCCCACTGCCGCGAGGGCCGGCTCCGCGTCGCCCGGCGGGTCCGTGTCGCGGGTGCCGGCGCGACCGAGCAGGTAGACGTCGACGACGCTGCCCGCTCCGACCGAGGGCGGCACCTGCTCCGGGTCGACCGAGAGCGGCACCTGGACCGTCCCGTTCTGGCCGGCGGCACCGACGGCCGCGCGTGGCACGAGCTCACCGGAGCCGACGCCGCGGAGGAGCACGCCGACCGGCGGCGGGTCGCTCGCGCGGAAGTAGCCGTCGAGGTCGTCGCCGTCGGCGAACCGCACCTGGTGCCGCTCGAGGTCGCCCGCCGTGAGCGGGGCGCCGGCGGCGAGGTCACCGGAGGCCACCCAGACCGCGACGGTGTCGTCGGCCGCCGCGAGGAGCCGTGCGCCCGCCACGACCGAGACGGCGACGATGGCGGCACCGACCCACAGTCGTGGGTCGCGCCAGCCGGCACGTGGCAGGCGCTGGGCGGCGGGCGCACCCGACAGCCCGTCACCCGGGGGTCGGCTCACTGTCGAGGTGTCGAGCCCGAGATTCACGAGGACATCATGTGACCGGCCCGGCGTGCGCGTCACCTGTCTCTCCACAGGATCCCCCAGACAGGGGTTGTCCACAGGACCCGGGTGCCGATCGGCGGCGCGACCACGGGGGTGGGATCATGTCGGCATGCCAGAGACCCCCCGGTTCCTGACGCTGGCCGATGTCGCGGAGCTGCTCAACACCTCGAGCGCGCAGGTCTACGCCCTGGTGCGGCGCGGCGAGCTGCCCGCCATCAAGCTCGGCGGTCGCGGTCAGTGGCGGGTCGAGGCGAGCAGGCTCGAGGAGTTCATCCAGCAGCTCTACAAGGAGACCGAGGAGTTCGTCTCCGAGCACCCGTTCGTCGACACGGAGACCGACAGCCAGTAGGCCTCTGGTAGGCCCCCCGTAGGCCGCCAGTAGGTCAGCCGACCTGGCCGCCGAGCGTGATCCGGACCTGGTGGTCCTTGCCGGCGTGGTTGACCGTGAACGTCACCTTCTCGCCCGGCTGGTGGGTGCGGATGGCGACGATCAGGCCGATCCCGTCGGTGACCCGCTGACCGTCGACGGACGTGACGATGTCGCCCTTCTCCAGTCCCGCCTTCGCGGCCGGCGTGCCGTCGTCGACCGAGCTGATCTCCGCGCCGTCGCCCGACTGGTCGGCGGTCTGCACCTTCGCGCCGATCACCGGGTAGCGCGCCTGGCCGGTGGCGAGGATCTGCGCGGCCGTCGTACGGACCTGCTCGATGGGGATCGCGAACCCGACGCCGATGCTGCCCGCCTCGTCCTGGATGCCGCCGGTCGTGGCGATCGCCGAGTTCACGCCGACGACCTGGCCGAGCAGGTTGACGAGCGGGCCGCCGGAGTTGCCCGGGTTGATCGCCGCGTCGGTCTGCACTGCGTTGATGTAGGAGGTGTCGTCGGCCGTGTCGCCGGTCGTCACCGGCCGGTCGAGGGCGCTCACGATGCCCGACGTGACCGTCGAGCTGAGCCCGAGCGGCGAGCCGATCGCGACGACCTGCTCGCCCACGCGCAGCGCCTTGGCGGCGCCCAGCGAGGCTGGCTTGAGCCCCTTCGCGTTCGGCGCGCTGATGACCGCGAGGTCGTAGACCGGGCTGCGGCCCACGACGGTCGCCTTCGTACGCCGGCCGTCGGTGTCGACGACCCAGATCGGCCCGTCGTCCTTCGCGGCGTCCGCGACGACGTGGTTGTTGGTGACGATGTCGCCCTTGGCGTCGAGGACGAAGCCCGACCCGGTCGCGCCGTTCTCCTTGCCTTGGTACTCGGCCTGGATCTGCACCGTCGACGGCAGCAGCGCGTCGGCGACGGCGACGACGCTGGCATCACCGGGCTTGATCGGAGCCTGGCTGACGGTCGTGCTACCGAGCGCGCCGATCGTGGTGTAGGACGGGCGACTGTCGTCGTCGTAGTGGTTCCACAGCGCGGCACCGCCGACGCCGCTCGCGGCGCCGACGACAAGCGCGAGCAGGGCGACCGCCGGCCACGTCCAGCGGCTGGGCCGAGCGCGCGGCGGAGCCACCGGTTGGGGGCTCGTCTGCGGCAGCGGGCTCGTGGGAGGAAGCCACGACGCACCGGCGGGGCGGTCCGGCCGGGCCGGCGGCGGAGCCGAGGGTGGGGGCGGCTGGTTCCAGCCGAGGGGCTGCGTGGGCTCGCCGTCCGGCTGCTCGTCACTCACCCGGACATTGTGGCGGCGAGCGCCAAGCGGCCGCACACCGCCGCGCCCGCGCGGTCAGGTGCGAGAGCTCGGTGAGGGGCTCAGGGCGCGTGCCGTCGGAGCTGCCGGTGGACGCCCACGGGGATGGTCGCGCCCCCGGATACCGCGCCGACCGACACGACCGGCTGGGGCCGCTCGGTCGTCGGCGCGGAGGCGGGTCCGGCACCGAGGGCCAGCACGCTCATCACGGCCGCCCCGACGGCACCGCCGCCGACGGCGGCGAGGGCGACGTTGCGGCGGTGGTGGTCGACACCGACGAAGCACTCGCCGGGGGTCAGCTCGGAGGCGCCGAGCAACGATCCCTTGAGCCGGTCGGAGGCAGTCGCCCCGGCGTCGTAGGACAGGCCGGCGAGGCGGCGCTTGACCCAGCCCTCGCGCTCGACCCGGTCACGGCAGGTGTGGCACTGCTGGACGTGTGCCCAGGCCCGCTCCGCATCGTCGGCGGGCAGCTGACCGTCGAGCAGCGCGCTCGTGCGGTTGCCGAGGTGGCCGCTCCGGAGGCTCATGCTCTGGATCCGAATCCGAGGACCTTGGGGCCCGAGTAGCGCAGCCGCCCGGACTTGGGCGCGCGGTGCGCGAGGGCCTCGCGCAGCATCGCCCGGCCGCGATGGATGCGCGAGCGGACGGTGCCGAGCTTGGCGCCGAGGATGCCCGCGATCTCCTCGTAGGTCAGGCCCTCGACGTCGCACAGCACGACCGCGGCGCGGAAGTCCGGCGGCAGGGCCTGGAGGGCGCGCTCGACGTCGTCGTCGAAGCGCTGGTCGGTGTAGACGAGGTCAGGCGTCGGCTGGGTGCTGCTCAGCCGGTCGGCCCGCTCGTCGGAGAGCGCGTCGAAGCGGATCCGCTGCTTGCGGCGGGCCTGGTCGAGGAAGAGGTTCGTCGTGATGCGGTGGAGCCAGCCCTCGAAGGTCCCGGGCGTGTAGGAGTCCAGCGACCGGAACACCCGCACGAAGACCTCCTGCGTGAGGTCCTCGGCGTCGTGCGGGTTGCCGGTCAGACGGTAGGCCAGCCGGAACACGCGGTCGGAGTGCTGCTCGACGATCTCGTCCCAGGTCGGCACGCCGGCCGGCCGTTCGGTCGTCGTCTCGTTCCCCATGCGGGTCGCTCCCTCTTGTCGCGGAGACCTCAGGCTAGGCACGCATCCTGAGCGCAGCCTGAGGTCGTCGACTGTTCAAACGCCGCGCGGCCGGGTTTCGTTCCGCGCCCGTCCGGCGGATCGCGTTAGGTTTCTCCCGTGACCACGGAGCCGATCAACGCCGCGAGCTGGACCTACGCCGAGGAATTCGTGTCCGAGGACGAGATCCTGGCCGCGGCCCGGGCGCGCGCGGCCGAGGTCGGTGTCGTCCCCATCGGCCCCGGCGGGGGCGCCGCGCTGCGCTTCCTCGCCGCCGTCCTCGACGCCCGCGCCGTGGTCGAGGTCGGCACGGGCACCGGTGTCTCCGGGCTGTGGCTGCTCCGCGGCATGCGCGCCGACGGCGTGCTCACCACCGTCGACATCGAGACCGAGCACCAGCGGCTCGCGCGGCAGACGTTCACCGAGGCCGGCATCCCGACCCAGCGCGCCCGCACCATCTCCGGCTCCGCGCTCGACGTCCTGCCCCGCCTCACGGACGGCCACTACGACCTGGTGTTCGTCGACGCCGACAAGCGGGAGTACGGCGACTACCTCACCGAGGCGCTGCGGCTGCTGCGCCCCGGCGGCGTCGTCGCGTTCGACAACGCCCTGTGGCACGACCGGGTCGCCGACCCGTCGCGCCGCGACGAGGAGACCACGGTCATCCGCGACCTCGGCCGCGCCATCGCCAACCACGACGGGCTGCTCCCGCTCCTGCTCCCAGTCGGCGACGGGCTGCTCGTCGCCAAGAAGGAGTGGACCCCCGAGGGCTGACGCCGCTCCGCCATGGCGCTTTGGGAGACTGGCCGCATGGCCCCTCTCGACCTGACGACCGACGTCGTCACCCTCACCCAGCGACTCGTCGACATCGAGTCGGTGAGCGGAGACGAGGGACCGATCGCCGACGCCGTCGAGGGCGCGCTGCGGGCGCTCCCCCACCTGACGGTCGAGCGGTTCGGCCACACGATCGTCGCCCGGACGACGTACGGGCTGAGCGAGCGGGTCGTGCTCGCCGGCCACCTCGACACGGTGCCGGTCAACGAAAACCTGCCGGGCCGGCTGGAGGACGGCATCCTGCACGGCCTCGGCAGCTGCGACATGAAGGGCGGCGACGCCGTCATCCTGCGGCTCGCCGCGACCCTGGAGCGGCCCGTGCGCGACGTGACCTACGTGCTCTACGAGGCGGAGGAGGTCGACGCCGCGCGCAACGGGCTCAACAAGCTCTCCCAGTCGAACCCCGAGCTGCTGGCGGCCGACTTCGCGATCCTCATGGAGCCCTCGAACGCCGGCGTGGAGGCCGGCTGCCAGGGCACGCTCCGCGTCGAGGTCAGGACCTCCGGCGAGCGGGCGCACTCGGCCCGCAGCTGGATGGGTGTCAACGCGATCCACGCCGCCGGCGAGGTGCTCCGCCGCCTCGAGGCCTACGAGGCACGAGAGCCGGTCATCGACGGGCTGACCTACCACGAGGGACTCAACGCCGTCCTCGTCTCCGGCGGCGTCGCCGGCAACGTCATCCCCGACGAGTGCGTCGTGACGGTCAACTACCGCTTCGCACCTGACCGCAGCGAGGAGGAGGCGCTCGCGTTCGTGCGGGAGTTCTTCGACGGCTACGACGTGACGGTGACCGACTCGGCGCCCGGCGCCCTGCCGGGGCTCGACCGGCCCGCGGCGAAGGAGTTCGTCGAGGCCGTCGGCGGGCAGGTCGGGCCGAAGTTCGGCTGGACCGACGTCGCCCGGTTCACGACGCTGGGCGTGCCGGCGGTCAACTTCGGGCCCGGCGACCCGACCTTCGCCCACAAGCAGGACGAGCACGTGGCAGTCTCGGAGATCGAGCACTGTGAGCGGGTCCTCCGAGAGTGGCTCGCCCGCGACTAGGACAGGACACCCATGACGCGACGCACCGGAAGCGGCCCCCGACCGACGGAGAACCGCCCCGAGGGAAGCACCAACGACCAGCGGCTGCTCGACAGCCGCGGCACCGGCGACTGGGTGCACACGGATCCCTGGCGGGTGCTCAAGATCCAGGCCGAGTTCGTCGAGGGCTTCAACGACCTCGCCGAGATCGGCCCGGCGATCTCGGTGTTCGGGTCGGCCCGGACGCCGGTCGACAACCCGGCGTACGAGATGGGCGTGAAGGTGGGCGCCGCCCTCGCCGACGCCGGCTTCGCCGTCATCACCGGAGGTGGCCCGGGCGCCATGGAGGCCGCCAACAAGGGCGCCGCCGAGGCGGGCGGCCAGAGCATCGGGCTCGGCATCGAGCTGCCGTGGGAGGCGAGCCTCAACCCCTACATCACCTTCGGCCTCAACTTCCGCTACTTCTTCGTCCGCAAGACGATGTTCGTGAAGTACGCCCAGGGCTACGTCGTGCTGCCCGGCGGTCTGGGCACCCTCGACGAGCTCTTCGAGGCGATGACGCTCGTCCAGACGCAGAAGATCACCCAGTTCCCGATCGTCCTCATGGGCGTCGAACACTGGCGCGGGCTGATCGACTGGATGAGCCAGTCGATGCTCTCCGACGCGCGCATCAAGGAGAGCGACATCGCCATGCTGACGCTCACCGACGACGTCGACGAGATGGTCGAGCTCATGGTGAAGGCCCGGGACGCCCGATGATGTGGGTGTTCGCGATCGTCGTCGTGATCGTTCTCGGCGGCGTCGCGGTCGTGGCCGCCGGGCGCGGCGAGCCGATGGAGCCGGCGTACGACGACCGCCCCGACGCCCTGGTGCCGGCCGACCGTCCGCTCACAGCCGCCGATCTCCGGAAGGTGCGCTTCTCGGTGGCCCTGCGCGGCTACCGGATGTCCGAGGTCGACGCCCTGCTCACCCGCCTGGGCGCCGAGCTCGAGTCGTCGGGAACCGCGTCCGCGGAGGGCTCCGACGAGACGGAGACCGGCTCCACGCACGGGATCTCGGACGCCGCGCACCTTGTCGACCCGCCGTCGACATAGGAACATGACGCCTCGTGTCTGTGATCGTCGCGTACGTCCTGACTGCTCTGGGCGCGCTTGCCGTGCTCCTCACCCGGCTGCGCCTGCGGCGCAGCCACGCCGGCTGGCCGCTCGCGGTGCACACCGCCGCCGGCACGATCGCCGTGGTGCTCTGGCTGCTGTTCCTCGTCTTCCCGGAGGACTCGTTCCTCGGCGGGGCACTGGTCGGAGTGATCGCGCTCGCCTTCTGGTGGATGATGACCGCCACCGGGCTCATGCTCCTGTTCCGCTGGTTGCCCAGCCGCAGCCGCGGCAAGCGCGCCGCCGACACCGTGGACGCCGCCGACACGTGGACCGGCTCGCCCTGGCTGTCGGTCCTCGCCCACGTCGGGACGCTCCTGGGCGTCCTCTGGCTCACCTGGGCCTACGCGTTCAGCCTCGTTTGATCACCGATCCGGAGTCGATGCCATGCGCCGTGCCGCCCTCGCCCTCCTCCTCCCCCTCGGTCTTGCCCTCGGTCTCTCCCTCGGTCTGCTCGGCGTCGGCGCGCCGGCTCACGCCAGCGCACGTCGACCCGGCGTGCTCGGCGTCAGCGTGATCGGCCATTCCGCGCAGGGGCGGCCGATCCGCGCCTGGCACCTCGGCACTCCGGGCGCCACGAAGGTCGTGCTGATCTCGACCATGCACGGCGACGAGTCGAAGGTCGCCAACATCCTCACCTCGCTGCGCGACGGCCGGCCCGTGCGCGGGGTCGACCTGTGGGTGGTGCCGACCTACAACCCCGACGGGAAGGCGCACGGCACCCGCCAGAACGGCCACGGCGTCGACCTCAACCGCAACTACCCCACGGGGTGGCGCCGCGTCGGCGGCCGCTACAACTCAGGCAGCGCGCCCGCCTCCGAGCCGGAGACGCGGGCGATGATGGGCTTCCTCGGCAAGGTGCGCCCCGCCTACGTCGTCAGCTTCCACCAGCCGCTGCACGGCGTCGACACGCTGACCAAGCACCCGGCGTTCTCCCGCCGGCTGGCCACCGCGCTGCGCCTGCCGGTGAAGCGCTTCAGCTGCAACGGCGGCTGCCACGGGACCATGACCATGTGGTTCAACAAGCACTTCGCGGGCCAGGCCGTGACCGCCGAGTTCGGCCGGAATCCGTCCCGGCGGGAGCTCCGCGGGCCGGTCGTCCGTCGCCTGCTGCGGCTCTTCCACGCGCACCGCTGAGGAGCCTGTGGATTGGCAACCCGTTCGATGGGGGATAATGACTCCCGCAACCAGTGGGACCGTGAGGATCCACGTGACGCCACAGAGGGAAGAGGTGCCGCATGGCGGCGATGAAGCCGCGGACGGGAGACGGTCCGCTGGAGGTCACCAAGGAAGGGCGCGGCATCGTGATGCGCGTTCCTCTGGAAGGCGGTGGCCGCTTGGTGGTCGAGCTGAACGCCGACGAGGCGGGCGCCCTCGGTGACGCACTCAAGGATGTCGTTGGCTGACGCCCTCACCCTCCCACCGCAGGTCGCCGCGCCTGCCGTCACGCTGGACGAGCGGAATCCGCACGCCGTCTCAGATGCCGAGGTCATCGCGCTGCCCGTGCTGCCCGGCGACTCGCTCGTCCTCGGGCCGGGCGCAGCGGCGCTCGGCGACGCGCTGACCGAGCTCGACCTGCTCGGCGTGCTCGAGGCCGAGAAGGCCACGGGCAAGGCGGGCCAGGTCGTCTCGCACGTCGTCCCCGGCGGAGTGCGGGGCAACAAGTCGCTGCGACGCATCCTCCTCGTCGGGGTCGGCGCCCAGCGACCGATCGACTTCCGGCGCGCCGGTGTGGCTGTCGCGCGGGCGACGCGTGACGTCGCGACGGTGGCCACCACGATCCCCGCGCTCGAGCCCGACGTCGCGATCGAGCCGTTCGTCGTCGGCGTCACGCTCGCCTCCTTCTCCTTCGACTGGCGCGCGTCCGGGCCAGCATCCCGCCCGGTCGGGTCGGTCGTGCTCGCCGAGCTCGGGTCGTCGTACGACGGCCAGGTGGCGCGCGCGAACGCCGTCGCCGCGGCCGGCTGGCGCTCGCGGTTCCTCGCGACCGTGCCGTCGAACGTCAAGAACCCCGCCTGGCTCGCCGAGCAGGCCGTCACGGTCGCCGACGAGGCCGGCCTGAAGGTCAAGGTCTGGGACGAGGAGCAGCTCGCCAAGGAGGGCTTCGGCGGCATCCTCGGCGTGGGCAGCGGCTCGGCCACGCCGCCACGGCTGATCCGACTCGACTTCGCCCCGCGGAAGGCGTCGCGCAAGACGCCGACCGTCGTGTTGGTCGGCAAGGGCATCACGTTCGACACCGGCGGTCTCAACCTCAAGCCCGGCGACGCGATGACCAGCATGAAGCGCGACATGACCGGCGGCGCCATCGTGCTCTCGACGATGGCCGCCCTGGCCGCGGTCGACTGCCCGGTCCGCGTGGTCGGCCTCATCGCCGCGGCGGAGAACGCCGTCTCCGGCTCCTCGATGCGGCCCGGCGACGTACTCCGCCACTACCCCGGCGACAAGACCGGCCGTACCTCCGAGGTCACCAACACCGACGCCGAGGGACGCCTCGTCCTCGCCGATGCGATGGCGTACGCCGTCACCCAGGTCAAGCCCGACGTGCTCGTCGACGTCGCCACCCTCACCGGTGGCATCAAGGTCGCGCTGGGCCAGCAGCTCGGCGGCCTGTTCGCCAACCACGACCTGCTCGCCGCCGCGCTCGAGGCTGCGGGCGAGGCCACCGGCGAGCCGCTGTGGCGGATGCCGCTGAGCGCGACCTACGAGGACAAGCTCGCCTCCTCGATCGCCGACGCCGACAACGGCCCGGGTGGTCCGCAGGCGATCACGGCGGCACTGTTCCTCCAGCACTTCGCCGGGGGACTGCCGTGGGCGCACCTCGACCTCGCCTCCGTCGGCGACGTCCCCGCGGACCGCGACGAGTGGACCAAGGGGCCCAGCGGCTGGGGCGCGCGCACCCTGCTCACCTGGCTCGGCTCTCCCGAGCCGCTCGCCGGCATCGTCTGAGCTGCTGCGCGCCTGGCCGGTGGTCGGCGCGGGCTCTGCATGTTCGTCGAGGTATGCAGCCGAGTGGTCACTTCCCGTGCGGAGCTCCGCGCGGGAAGTGCGCATTTCCCTGCATACCTCGATGAACCGGCAGAAGGCCCGCTACAGCAGCCGGAGCACCGCCGCGGTGAGCGCGGCACCAGCGACGACGACGAGGAACGGCGCCCGGAGCAGCAGCAGTACGACGGCCGCGCCGAGGCCGGCCAGGCGGGCGTCGATCACCAGCCGCTGACCGTCCGCGAGCACCTGCACCGCGATGAGCGCACCGAGCAGCGCCGGCGGGATGAGCAGCGCGACCCGCTGGGTGAGCGGTCGGGTGAGCACACGGTCGGGCACCGACAGCCCGCCCAGCTTGAGCGCGTAGCAGCCGACCGCCGTCACGATGATCCCCACCCAGATCACGGGCGCTCCTCCTTGCGGCCTACCTGACCTTCCGCACGCTCCGCCGGCGTGGCGCGGTGCGACGCGTCGGGTGCGCGCAGGAGCAGGCCGACGCAGACCGCCACGGCGCCGCCGAGGATGATCGGGAGGCCGGCCGCCGTGAACGGGACGAGGCCGGTCGCGACGGCTGCGCCCACGACCGCGACGACCCGCTGCGGCACGGCCGTGAGCCGCGGCCACAGCAGGGCCAGGAACGCTCCGCCCACGGCCGCGTCCAGACCGAACGTGCGCGGGTCGCCGATGGCGGTGCCGGCGAGCGCACCGGCGAGCGTCATCAGGTTCCACAGCACGAAGATCGACCACCCGGTGAGCCGGAACGCCAGCCGCGCGTCGTCACGGTCGCGCTGGCCCAGTGCCATCGCCGTCGACTCGTCGATGACGATCTGCGCGCCGACCACGCGCCGCCAGCCGCGCAGCCGCAGCACCGGCGCCAGGCCGATGCCGTAGAACAGGTTGCGGCTGCCCAGCAGGATCGACGTCGCGGCCCCGGCCAGCGGCGCGCCGCCGGCTGCGATCACCCCGACGAACGCGAACTGCGACGCCCCGGTGAACACCAGCAGCGACAGGGCGCACGCCTGCCAGACGTCGAGGCCCGACGTGGTCGCGAGAGCGCCGAAGGAGACGCCGTACGCACCCGTCGCGACCCCGACGCCGAGCGAGTCCGCGACGACGGAACGAGGCATCAGACGCGGGACAGGCTGATCGACGCCACCTCGCCGTCGCTGAGCAACACCTCGGTCGCGGACGGTGACACCGCACCGCCGTCCACGAGCGAGTACGACGTCGCGAGGGTCTCCCGAGCGATGAGCTGCTCGTGCTCGCGGGCCGCGGCCAGCGCGCCGGCCGAGCCGCCGAGGGTCAGCGAGATCCGGTCGGAGACGTCCAGGCCGGCGTCCTTGCGCGCCTGCTGGACCGCACGGACCAGGTCGCGCGCCAGTCCCTCGGCGGCCAACTCCGGCGTGACGACGGTGTCGAGCACGACGAACCCGCCGCCCGGCAGCATGCCGACCGCGACGTCGTCCGAGGCGGCGCCCGCGACGGTCTCGAGGGTGTACTCCCCCTCGACCAGCGCCAACCCGCCGGACGTGACCGTGCCGTCGGCGGCCACGGACCAGTCGCCCGACTTCGAGCCCTTGATCGCCAGCTGCACGTCACGGCCGAGCCGCGGGCCGGCGGCACGGGCGTTGACGGTGAGCTTCTGCGCGACGCCGTACGTCGCCGCCTCCTCGCTGTCGGCGTCGAGCAGGCGGACCTGCTTGACGTTGACCTCGTCGGCCACGAGCGACTCGAAGCCACCGATGCTCGCGCCCACGACCGTGAGCGTCGAGAGCGGCAGCCGGTTGCGCAGCTGGCGGGCCTTGCGCAGCGCGGACGTCGCCGAGCAGGCCTCCCGGACGGCGTCCATCGCCTCGACGAGCGCGTGGTCCTCCGGGAGCTCGTCGGCCGACGGCCAGTCGGCCAGGTGCACCGAGCGCCCGCCGGTCAGCCCGCGCCAGACCTCCTCGGTGGTCAGCGGCAGCAGCGGCGCCACGACCCGGCAGGTCGTCTCGAGGACCGTGTAGAGGGTGTCGAACGCGGCCCGGTCGTCGGCCCAGAACCGGTCCCGCGAGCGGCGGATGTACCAGTTCGTCAGCACATCGAGGAACCGCTGGGTCGTCTCGCAGGCGTCGGCGATGTGGTAGCCGTCCATCGCCTCGGTCATCGAGGCGACGTACTCACGCGTCTTGGCGAGGACGTAGCGGTCCAGCGGGTCTTCCGAACCCGTGGACCACGACGCGTCGATCCCCGCGGCGTTGGCGTAGAGCTGGAAGAAGTACCAGCTGTTCCAGAGCGGGATCATCACCTGGCGAACCGAGTCGCGGATGCCCGGCTCGGTGACGACCAGGTTGCCGCCGCGCAGGATCGGCGACGACATGAGGAACCAGCGCATCGCGTCGGCGCCGTCACGGTCGAACACCTCGGAGACGTCCGGGTAGTTGCGCAGCGACTTCGACATCTTGTTGCCGTCGCTGCCCAGCACGATGCCGTGGCTGATGCAGCTCTGGAACGCGGGCCGGTCGAAGAGCGAGGTGGCCAGGATGTGCAGCGTGTAGAACCAGCCGCGGGTCTGACCGATGTACTCGACGATGAAGTCGGCCGGGAAGTGGTGCTCGAACCAGTCGGCGTTCTCGAACGGCACGTGGTTCTGCGCGAAGCTCATGGAGCCGCTGTCGAACCACACGTCGAGCACGTCGGCGACGCGACGCATCGTGCTCTTGCCGGTCGGGTCGTCGGGGTTGGGCCGGGTCAGCTCGTCGACGAACGGCCGGTGCAGGTCGGGGTTGCCGTCCTTGTCGCGCGGCAGCCGCCCGAAGTCACGCTCGAGCTCCTCGAAGGAGCCGTAGACGTCGATGCGCGGGTACGTCGGGTCGTCGCTCTTCCACACCGGGACGGGGCTCCCCCAGAACCGGTTGCGGGTGATCGACCAGTCGCGCGCGTTCTCCAGCCACTTGCCGAACTGGCCGTGCTTGATGTGGTCGGGCGTCCAGCTGATCTCCTCGTTCAGCTCGAGCATCCGGTCCTTGAACTTCGTCACCTCGACGAACCACGACGAGACGCCCTTGTAGATCAGGGGCTCGCGGCAGCGCCAGCAGTGCGGGTAGGAGTGCTCGTAGGACTCGCGGCGGAGCAGGATCGTGCCTGGGGTGACGGAGCCGGCGGTCTCGATACGCTCGCTGGCGCTCGCTGCTCGACCAGCGAACGCGCGCGTCGCGGCCTTGAGGTCGTCGATGATGTGCAGGTTGGCGTCGAAGACCAGCATCCCGGCGTACTCGTCGACGGGGTGCGTGAACCGGCCGTCCTTGCCGACCGGCATGACCGCCTCGATGTTCTCCCGGTCGGTGACCTCCTTGTCGACCTCACCGAACGCACCGGCGGTGTGCACGACGCCCGTGCCGTCGGTGGTCGTGACCGCGTCGTCGGCGGCGACCACGCGGAAGGCGTTCTCGTGGCCCGCGTAGTAGGAGAAGGGCGGCGTGTAGGTGCGGCCGACCAGGTCGGCGCCGCTGTAACGGCCGAGGATCGTGAACTCCCCGTCGGCGTCCGCCAGCTCCCGGGCGTACGCCGACAGCCGGGCCTCGGCGAGGAGGTAGCGCGCCTTCCGATCGGTCCCGGGGACCGGCCCCTCCACGACGACGTAGTCGATCGCCGAACCGACCATGACGGCGAGGTTCGACGGCAGCGTCCACGGGGTCGTGGTCCAGATCAGGATGTGCGCGCCGTCGAGGACGGGGTCCGTGCCGAGGTCGTCCAGCGCGTAGCCGACGGTCACCGCCGGGTCCTGGCGCTGCTGGTAGACGTCGTCGTCCATCCGCAGCTCGTGGTTGGACAGCGGCGTCTCGTCGTTCCAGCAGTAGGGCAGGACGCGGAAGCCTTCGTAGACGAGGCCCTTGTCGTAGAGGCTCTTGAAGGCCCAGATGACCGACTCCATGAACGTCGGGTTCATGGTCCTGTAGTCGTTGTCGAAGTCGACCCAGCGCGCCTGGCGGGTGACGTAGTCGCGCCACTCACCGGTGTACTTCAGCACCGACGCCCGGCAGGCCTCGTTGAACCTGTCGATCCCCATCTCGAGGATCTCGTCGGTGGTCTTGATGCCGTTGAGGCGCATCGCCTCCAGCTCCGCCGGCAGGCCGTGGGTGTCCCACCCGAAGCGCCGCTCGACGCGCTTGCCCCGCATGGTCTGGTAGCGCGGGACGATGTCCTTGACGTATCCGGTCAGCAGGTGGCCGTAGTGCGGCAGGCCGTTGGCGAACGGCGGGCCGTCGTAGAAGACGAACTCGTTGTCGCCGTTCGCGCCCGCATCGCGGTTGTCGATGCTGGCCTGGAACGTCCCGTCCTCCGCCCAGTAGGCGAGGATCCGCTCCTCGATGCCCGGGAAGCGCGGGCTCGCCGGCACGGTGTCGGTCGGGTCGGTGGTGACCTTGGGATAGGTCATCGTCAGGCTCCTGGCTGTCGTCGCGGTTCGTCGGTCGAGCTTGTCGAAACCACGAGGACGACCCCTGTTGCCAGTGGACCGCGGTACCACCCCGCTTGCGTCGCCCCGTCGGTCGAGCCCGTCGAGACCACACCACTCGTTCACGGCTGTGACGGGCCTACCCGCCGGGTTCTACTTCCCTCGACCAGCGAGGGTTTCTTCCCGGGGCTCGCCGCTGATGACGGCTCGAACGCCTGTGCTCCTAGCCTACGGCGTCTTCCGGTCGTCGGCGAACGCGGCCTCCAGCCACGCGTAGACCTGGGAGTCGCCGCGGGTCACCAGGAGGACGACCTGCTGCTCGACGGGGGTGACGGGCTTGCCGGCGATCCAGCGCCGCACGATGTCGCCGGCCGCGCGACGTACGCTCTCCACCGCCTTGGCCATCGCCCACTCGGGCGACGGGTGGCCCTCGGTCTTCGTGACGCCGGGCACCTCGAGGCTCCAGGTGCCGTCGTCGGCTTGCGAGATCAGCGGCGTGGGCAGCGAAAAGGGCTTCTTCGGCACCTGCTCATGCTGTCACGCTGTGCACCATGACCTCTCCCACCGGGTACGACGGCAACTGGCTCCCGGCCGACCAGGACCCGCGCTTCGACAGCAAGCCTGTGGGCGAGCTGGCGACCTACCGCGACTACCTGCGCAACTACCGGCTGACCCTCGAGCTCAAGTGTGCCGACCTGACGCCCGAGCAGCTCGCGACGGCGGCCGTCCCCCCGAGCAACCTGAGCCTGCTCGGGCTCGTGCGCCACATGGCCCAGGTGGAGCACAGCTGGTTCCAGCGGGCCCTGCAGGGCAACCTCGACGAGCCCCGGCCGTTCAGCGACCCCGACGACCCCGACATCGAGTTCACCGGCGCCGTCGGCACGCAGGAGTGCGTCGACGACGCGTTCGACCAGTGGAAGCGGCAGATCGCCCGCGCCGAGGACTGGCTCCACGAGCAGAGCGACCAGTCGATGGCGACCGAGCTGGTCTACAACTCCGGCGGCGACACGACCACTGTCCGCGACATCCTCGTCCACATGGTCGAGGAGTACGCGCGCCACTGCGGGCACGCCGACCTGCTCCGCGAGTGCGTCGACGGGCGCACGGGCCAGTAACCCGGGGTCCTCTAAGATTCTCCCCCGTGACTGCTGCCTGGGGTTATGGCCTGACGACGTACGCCGCCGATGCTGCTCAGAATTCGGGCGCTGTGCTCGACGTGTGGTTCCCGGCCCCCGCGCTGGGCGAGCGTCCCGGTGACGCCGCACCCGCGCCCGAGCTCAAGGCGCTCGAGGGCAGCGACGCCCTGCGGCGCGTTGAGAAGCGGGTCGAGCTGGTCGAGATCGACCTCGACGCCGCGCCGGCCACCACCCAGGACGTCTGGCTCCGGCTGCACCTGCTCTCCCACCGCCTGGTGCAACCGCACGGGCAGAACCTCGACGGCGTCTTCGGCCTGCTCACCAACGTCGTGTGGACCTCCGAGGGCCCCTGCGCCGTGGAGGGCTTCGAGCTCACCCGCGCTCGCCTGAAGGCCGCCGGCCGGCCGGTCGCGGTCTACGGCGTGGACAAGTTCCCACGCATGACCGACTACGTCCTCCCGACCGGCGTGCGGATCGCCGACGCCGACCGCGTGCGCCTCGGCGCCCACCTGGCCGAGGGCACCACGGTCATGCACGAGGGCTTCGTGAACTTCAACGCCGGCACGCTCGGCTCGAGCATGGTGGAGGGCCGCATCTCCGGCGGCGTCCTGGTCGGCAACGGCTCCGACGTCGGCGGCGGTGCCTCGATCATGGGCACCCTCTCGGGCGGCGGGAAGCAGGTCATCTCGGTCGGCGAGCGCTGCCTGCTCGGCGCCAACTCCGGGCTGGGCATCTCGCTCGGTGACGACTGCGTCGTCGAGGCCGGCCTCTACGTGACCGCCGGAACGAAGGTGACCCTGCAGGACGGCAGCACGCGCAAGGCGCACGAGCTGAGCGGCGCCTCCCACGTCCTGTTCCGCCGCAACAGCACCACAGGCGCCGTCGAGGCGGTGCCGTGGCACGGTGAGGGCATCGTCCTCAACGAGGCGCTCCACGCCAACTAGCCACGACAGCTCGTTCGGCGAACATGAAGAGGCTCGGGGTGACCCTGGTCGCCCTGGTGCTCATCGGGGCGGTGGCGACGATCGGCTGGCGGCACTTCACCGACAAGGTGAAGACCCTGCTGCCGGACGAGTGCGTCGCCACGGTCGGCGCGCTCCACGCGAGCCTCGACGTCGACCAGGCCCAGAACGCGGGGGTCATCGCCGCGATCGGCGTACGTCGTGGGCTGCCGGCGCGCGCCGTGACGATCGCGCTGGCCACGGCGATGCAGGAGTCGAAGCTGCACAACCTCGACTACGGCGACCGCGACTCCGTCGGCCTGTTCCAGCAGCGACCGTCGCAGGGCTGGGGCACCCGCAAGCAGCTCAAGGACCCGGTCTACGCGATCGGCCGGTTCTACGACGCGCTGGTGCGCGTCGACGGCTACGAGTCGATGCGGATCACCGAGGCGGCGCAGAAGGTGCAGCGCAGCGGCTTCCCCGAGGCGTACGCCGACCACGAGCCGGCAGCCCGCGCGCTCGCGTCGTCCCTGACCGGGCAGACGGGGCACGCCTTCTCGTGCCGGTTCGGCTCGGTCGAGGCGGGCCGCCCCGCGGTCGTCCGTGACGAGGTGACCGGCGTCTTCGGCGAGCTGGTCTCGCGTCCGGCCGTCACGGGACGCACGATCACCGTCGGCGTGCCGAGTCGGGCGGCGGGCTGGGCGCTGGCGCACTACCTCGTCGCCCAGGGCGACCGGCTCGGCATCCGGCGGGTGACGTACGCCGGCCAGGCGTGGTCGGGCGACACCGAGTGGGCGCCGGTGGGGGCCCGCACGGCCGGACGGGTCAAGATCGACCTCGCCGGGCCGGCGGGCTGACGACCCGCTGACGGCGGTGTCGGACTGCCGCCGGCTAGGTCTCGACCACCGGCTCAGGTCCGGGTTCGGCCGCCACCGCCGTCCTCCGCGCCGGCATCAGGGCCCAACCGACCAGGATCAGCACGACGCCGAGGCCGATCGCCATGGCCGCCACGCCGAACGCCACGACCGAGGTGAACAGCGAGGCCCGCAGGAACGAGGCCTGCATGGCGGTCTGTCGCAGTGGGTCGTCCTGGGCGAGCTCGGCGTAGGTCTTGCCGCCGGTCGCCTTGAGCGCGTGCTTCTGGATGACCTCGGCCTGCGCATAGGCGGAGAACGGGCCGTCGACCTTGTCGCCGGCCAGGAAGTCGGCGTCGTCGGACACGGTGATCTTCTCGTCGGCCAGCTGGCTGTGGACGACGTAGTAGGTGACTCCCCCAGCGACGATCATGACAGCGCCGACGATGGCGATGATCGTTGCCAGGACCTTGGTGGTGCCAGTTCCTCGAGCCATGGGGGCTCCTCACCGGCCCGGGCGCGCCCGAGCCTGGACGGACGGATGATCGAGGCCGTGCAAGGGAATGCTAGTGCGATCACTCGTCGGCGAGCTGTCACCGTCGGGCAGGATGTCGCCGTGCGGAGACGACCCTGGCTGATCGGGCTGCTCGCCCTGGGGGTCGTCGCGGTGCTGGTCACCGGGTTCGTGGTCGTCCGCTCCCTCGGGCTGCCGTGGCTCGACCGGAGCGAGTGCACCGCCCGTTCGGGGGGCCGCAGCGTCACCCTGAGCGTTGCGGAGGCGCAGCGGGCGGGCCGCATCGCCGCGCAGGTCGTGGCCGACGGTCGCCGGGCCCGCGCGGCCACCGAGGCCCTGCGGACCGGCGTACCCGGCCGGGGGCTGAGCCGCGCGGACGCCGGTGTCCTAGCGTCGGCGCTGACCGGCAACTCCCCCGACGGCTTCAGCTGCGTCCTGCCGGGCGGCACGGACGCTGCCAGCGACACGCTGGGCGCCGACGGTCTGGTGCCCCGGGCGGAGCGGGTGCTCGCGGACCTGCGCGAGGTCTTCGGCGACCACCTGCCCGTCGGCGGGTTCGCTCCCGGCGGGGTCAGGACCGGTCACATGCCCGGCTCGGCTCACTACGAGGGACGCGCGGTCGACGTCTTCGTCCGTCCGATCAACCCGACGGACCGGCGGCACGGGTGGGCGATCGCGTCGTACCTGCTCTCCCAGGCCGACCGGCTCGCCATCCGCACGCTCATCTTCGACGACCGGATCTGGACGCGCCCCCGGTCGGCGGCGGGCTGGCGCGACTACGACGTGCCTGCGGGCAGCCGGGGCGACCGCGCGATCCTCGAGCACCGCGACCACGTCCACGTCGACGTGTTCGGCTAGGCGGTCAGGGTCAGCCGCGCGACCGCCGCGTCGATCCGCTCGTCGGTCGCGGTGAACGCGACGCGCACGTGGGAGCGTCCGGCCCGGCCGTAGAACTCACCGGGAGCCGCGAGGATGCCGCGCTCCGCCAGCCACGCGACGCTCGCCCAGCAGTCCTCGCCGCGGGTCGCCCAGAGGTAGAGCGACGCCTCGGAGTGGTCGATCGCGAAGCCGGCCGACTGCAGCGCCTCGCGGAGCTTGGCGCGGCGGGCGGCGTAGCGGGCGTGCTGCTCGCGGGCGTGCACGTCGTCGTCGAGCGCGGCCACCATGGCCACCTGCTGCGGGCCCGGCATCATCAGGCCGAGGTTCTTGCGGACCGCGAGCAGCTCGCCGACGATGCGCGGGTCGCCGGCGACGAACGAGCAGCGGTAGCCGGCGAGGTTGGAGCGCTTCGAGAGCGAGTGGACGGCGAGGATGCCGTCGACGGAGCCACCGCTCACCGAGGGGTGCAGCACGGAGACGGGCTTCTCGCCCTCCCAGAAGCACTCGATGTAGCACTCGTCGGACACCAGGATCGTGCCCCGCTCACGGCACCACTCGACGACCTTGCGCAGGTGCTCCACGGGGAGCACGCGCCCGGTCGGGTTCGAGGGGCTGTTGAGCCAGAGCAGCTTCGGGACCTCGGGGCCGAGCGCGGTGAGCGAGTCGGTCGCCCGGCCGCGGGCGCCGACCAGCGCTGCGGAGACCTCGTACGTCGGGTAGGCGAGCTCCGGGTAGACGACCAGATCACCCTTCCCCACACCGAGGTGCAGCGGCAGCGAGGCGACCAGCTCCTTGGAGCCGATCGTGGGGATCACCCCGTCGACACCGAGCCCCTCGACGCCGTGGCAGCGCGCCAGCCAGTCGACGGCCGCCTGCCGGGTCGACGGGAGGCCGACGGTGACCGGGTAGCCCGGTGAGTCGGCAGCCTCGCGCAGCGCCTCCTGCACGACCTCGGGCGTCGGGTCCACCGGCGTGCCGACCGAGAGATCGACGATCCCGTCGGGGTGAGCGCGCGCCGTCGCGGCGTACGCCGTCAGCTTGTCCCACGGGAAGTCGGGCAGCTGTTGGGAGACCCTGGTCTCGACAGGCTCGACCACCGGGATGCTCAGTGGTCCTGGTTCTGCGGCGGCAACGCGGCGATCGAGGGCTCGTCCTTGTCGATGACACCCATCTTCGCGGCGCCACCGGGCGAGCCCAGGTCGTCGAAGAACTTCACGTTGGCGTCGTAGTAGCTCTTCCACTGCTCGGGCGTGTCGTCCTCGTAGAAGATCGCCTCGACCGGGCAGACCGGCTCGCAGGCACCACAGTCGACGCACTCGTCCGGGTGGATGTAGAGCATCCGCTTGCCCTCGTAGATGCAGTCGACCGGACACTCGTCGACGCACGCGCGGTCCTTGACGTCGACACACGGCTGGGCGATGACGTAGGTCATCCGGATCCTCCTGGTGAGCAAGGGATTTAGACGTGGGTCAGCCTAGTATCTGCCGGTGCCCGCCCATTCCCTAGGTCCGCATGTCGTCGGCGAGCGCGTGGTGGTGCGCCGACTCGTTCCCGGCGAGACGGGACCGACGGGCGGACCTGCGTTCACCGACGTGCTCGGGACGTGCACGACCTGGGCGGACGGCGTCTGCGTCGTGCAGCCGGAGGCCGGGGACCCCGTGAGCATCCCCCTCGCGCTCATCGTGTCCGGCAAGCCGGTGCCGCCGCGAGCCTCGCCACGCCTGCGCGTGTCGGTGCGCGACGCCGAGCTGCACACCGCCGCCCTGGTCGGCATCGAGACGACGCCTCTCGGCGAGTGGCAGCTGCGCTTCGAGCCGGCGCCGGTCGGGCGGGTGCGCAACCGCTTCAACTCCTGCCTCGGTCTCGGCGACCCGGGCGTCCCACTGGCGGACGCCGCCGCGCGGGTCGAGGCGTTCTACACCGCCCGCGACCGCCCGCCGCGGATCCAGCTCGAGCTCGGCTCACCGGACGAGCACGCGCTACGCCGGCTGGGTTGGGAGCCGGTGCCGGGGCGCGACTCGCACTTCCTGCTGGCGTCGCTGGCCCGGGTACGCCGCATCCTGGGAGCGCCAGGCGCGCCTAATGCGCCTCAGGCTCCCCGGATCGAGTTCGACGGACCTCGGGTGGCCGTCGCGATCGGTGACGCGGCGCGCGGCGAGGCGGGCATCGACAGGGACTGGCTCGGCATCCACAACCTCAGTGTCGAGCCGGCGTACCGCCGCCGCGGCCTCGCGACGGCGGTGCTGCGCGAGCTGCTCGAGTGGGGTGCCGAGCGGGGGGCCAGCACGGTGTGGCTCCACGTGCAGACCGACAACGAGCCCGCGCTCGCGCTCTACGACCGCTTGGGGTTCACGACCCACCACTCGTGCCGCTACCTGACCCGCTGACGCTCACTGCTTCGGCGGCTTGCAGGTGACCTCGTCCTGCGGGATGTAGTGGGTGTGGAACTTCTCGGACTTCTCGACCGCCGACGAGCCGGGCTTGTGGAAGTAGCGCCACACGTCGATGTCGAAGCCGGGAGCGCCCACCGTCTCCTCGCAGTTGGTGTCGCGGATGACCCGCTTCTTGAAGGGCGCCGCGTTGTAGCGGCTGCCGGTCTTCGTCGTGATGTCCCAGGTCTTGGTCGACCACATCGAGACCGTCACCGAGCCCGACGACGACGGCGTCGAGGGCTTGAAGAGGGTGTGGACGAGGACGCCGTACGGCGTGTCGTTCTTGAACTTCAGGTCGACCGTGGGCCACGCGACCGTCGCCTCGCGGCCCACCGGGTAGCGGCTGATGTAGAGCGAGTGCGGCTTGTGCTGGATGTCCTGCAGGCCCGCGAAGAACATGGCGTTGAAGGTCGTCGTCGCCATCTGGGAGACGCCGCCTCCGAGGTCGGAGTAGAAGACGCCGTTCTGGATCGTCCAGCCCTCGGTGAAGCCGTTCTCCCTGGTCCGCTCCCCCACCGTGCCGTTGAGCGAGAACGTGTCGCCCGGCTTGAGGATCGTGCCGTTGACCAGCTCAGCGGCGCGGCCGATGTTGGTGTTGCGGTAGGGCGCGTAGGGGAACGCGGTCGTGAAGGTCGAGACCTTCTGCGTGATCTTCCAGGACTGCGCCTCCGCCGTGGAGATCTTCGGGTTCGCGACCGTCGCCTTCACCGCCTCCTGACGCTGACCCTCGGGTCGCGTGACCAGCGCCAGGAACGTGCTGGCGACCTGCTGCTGGTCGAAGCTGACGCCCGGCTTGGCGGCGATCACCTTCGGCTTGCCGCCGACCAGCTTCACGGTCGCGTCGACCGGGGCGTCGGCGTGCTCGGCGATGCCCGCCTGGATGAGCGCGTCGAGCCGCTTGGTGTCCAGCGTCGGCTGCAGTGCGCCGTCCTTCGGTGCCAGGGTGATGGTCGGCCCGAACTCCGTCGGGCGCAGCACGACCGGCGACTTGCCGAACAACAGCGTCACCGGACCCGACATGGCCGGGTTGGCGAACGTGTCGACCGCCTTCTGGACGTCGGCGTCGTCGATCGTGGGCGCCAGCGGGTGCAGGGTCAGGTCCACCGTGCGCGTGGTGCTCGCGACCGCTGACACGAGCCGCTGACGGAGCTGGTCGGCGTCGAGCTCGGCTCCGACGACGGCCGCTGTCGTGTGCACGCCGTCCCTGCCGAGCGTGACGGCGCCGTCCTTGGCCGGCGCGCCCAGCTTCTGGTCCAGGGTCGCCTTCGCCTTCCGGAACGCCGCCTCGTCCACCTCGACGACCGGCTCGACGGAGCCGCCGCCGGTGTAGTGGTTCCACAGGTCGCGCGGGTCCCAGCTACGGGCAGCGCCGGCGGCGGCGACGCTCGCGGCGTAGTCGACGGTCACGCCGGCGTCGGCCGGGACGACCTGGGCGGTCTTCCCGTCCGCCGTGACGGTGACCGGGCGCGCGACCCGGGCGGCGAGCCGCGCACGGAGCCGCTCGCGCGCCTCCTGCGGGGTCAGGGTGCCGACCTTCACGCCGGCGACGGTGGTGCCGTTGGGCAGCTTGTCGCCGGCCATCGCGTACGCCGCCGCCCACCCGCCGCCCACCAGGAGGGCGAGCACCACGAGGACCACGAGGACCACGCCGAAGCCGGCGCGCTCCCGCTTCACCTTGCCCTTGCGGCCCACCGGGGCGGGCGTGCCGGTCGTGACGGCGGGGCGCTCCGCGGTGTCATCGGGAAGGCCGTGCTGGCTGTTCACGCCCGCGAGCCTATGTGCTGGCCCCAGGTCCGCCGGGGAGCCGCGCGCGATGCGGGATCGTGACGACCGCGAGCACCAGGACGACGAGGCCGAGCCCGAGGAAGGTGTATCCGATCGCGTCGGACCCGACGACGAAGTCGCCCTCGGGTCGCGCGAGGAGGAAGTACGCCGACGCGGCGACCCAGCCGCCGGCGTACGCGACCCGGAGCAGACCGGGCGGCACCGCCAGCTCGCTGACGAGCGTGGCGGCGGCGCCCAGCGCGAGGGCCCACCAGCGGTTGTGCGTCCAGGTCGCGGCGAGACCGACGGCCGCGCCCAGCAGCACGAGGACCACGACCGCCAATCCCCTCAAGAGCGTGCTCTCACAGGCCGGCGAAGAGGTCGGTCTCGAGACCGTCCTCGCCGGCCGGCCCGCGGACGCCCTTGGCGATCCGGTAGTACTCCACGCCCCACACCTGGTTGCCCAGGTTGTTGGAGAGCGCGAAGAACGGGCCGTCGGTGCTGATCTGGGTCGCGTGGGCGCGCATCGCGTCCAGCTTCTGCTCGACGTGCTCGTTGCCGTCGACCACCGCGGCGAGGTCCTCGTCCGGGGTCGTCATCGGCAGCGGCCCCTCGGGGTCCATGCCCTCGAACGCGGTCTGCTCGCCCGCCTCGCGCAGCCGTCGCAGCCCCTCGCGCATCCGGCTCTCCGACATCGCGCTCCAGTAGATCTTCGCGATGTCCCACGGCTCGCCGAGGTCCTTGCGGTAGGACGGCACGGCGGCCAGCGCAGCGGCGTACGTCGCCACCCGGTGGGCCTGGATGTGGTCGGGGTGGCCGTAGTTGCCGAACTGGTCGTAGGTCACCAGCACCTGCGGACGGACCTCGCGGATGATCGCGACGAGGTGGTCGGCCGCCTCGGTCAGGTCGGCGTTCCAGAAGGCGTTGTCGTGGATCGTGTCGTCGGGGATCGCGTAGCCGTCCGGGTGCCACTTCATGCCGGAGTCGCGGTAGGTGCCGAAGCCGCCGAGGTAGCGGTGGTCGCTGACGCCGAGCGCCTTCATCGCCGCCTCGAGCTCGCCGCGGCGTTGCTCGCCGAGGCCGTCCTCGCGGTCGGCGGCGAGGTGCTCCAGCTCGGGGACGAGGATCTCGCCCATCTCGCCGGCGGTACAGGTGACCAGGGTGACGCCCCTGCCCTCGGCGACGTACTTCGCCATGGTGGCGCCGTTCTGGATCGTCTCGTCGTCGGGGTGGGCGTGGACCAGGAGGAGTCGCTCGTCAGGCACGGGGTCAGCCTACTGAGGCGGCCGCTTGACGCGCCGGGGCGCGGTCGGCAGGTCCAGCGGCGGGGTGCTGCCGGGCAGCGGTGGGTCGCCGCCATCGAGCCAGCCGTCGTGCTCGTCCACCAGCAGCTCCATCACGGCTTCGGGCGCGTCGCTCACGACCGCCCACGGGTGGTCCTCGTCGTCGTCCTCGCCGTGGTAGCGCTCGCGCAGGACCTCGACGTCCCAGCCGTCGGCCCGCAACCGGCCCGCGACGGCCGCCGCCGCGTCCTCGTCGAAGAAGATGCCGCGCAGGCGACGGCCGAGCTCGGCGAGCAGCGCGTCGAGCTCGGGGAGGAACGGGCGGTCGGCGTCGAGCCACGCCACCTCGTCGAGCTCGTCGACGCGCAGCCAGCGGACGGCGTCGTGGGAGGGGTCCTGCTCGACCGGCGCGGGCTCCCCGCGGACGAGCCTCGCGGTCGCGACCCGCAGCGTCAGGCTCTCGCTGATCGGCACGGTGAGGGTCAGCCAGCCGGTCACCTCGACCGTGCAGCCCAGCTCCTCGGCGACCTCGCGGACGACCGCCGCGTCGGGGTCCTCCCCCGGCTCGACCTTGCCGCCCGGGAACTCCCAGCCGCCGGCCGCCGCGGGCGGCCTGGTGCGCCGCGCGGCGAGCACGGAGCCGCCACGGATCAGGGCGGCGCCGACGACGAGCTGATCGGTCTCCTCCATGACCGGTGACCCTAGTCGCGGCAGGATCGGAGTCGTGAGCCTGCAGCTGACCCGCACCGAGGAGAACGCCGCCGAGATCGACGCGCTGACCACCGCCCTGTCGTCGTACGGCGGCGGGCGGGTCGGGCTCGCGCCCCTGCTCGCCGACCTGCCGCAGCGCCTGCGCCGCTCGTTCGCGCCGGGCCGGGCGGTGGCGCGCGCGCTGTCGTGGGAGCGCGCGGACGGCGACGACCAGACCTGGTTCCCGCAAGGGGTCACGAACTCCTACCGCACCGAGGTGACCCGCGACCTGCTCCTGGTGTCGTGGTACTCCAAGACCAGGCTCGGCGCGCGGATCTCGGTGCTCGACCTCGCCACCCGGCGCTACCGGCACGTGCTGCTCGTCGCGCCGACCGAGTCGGGCGACGTCGTCCCGGTGCAGGCGCACGCGGGCGGGATCGTGTGGCAGGGCTCGTTCCTGCACGTCGCCGCGACGGCGCGCGGCCTGCTCACCTTCCGGCTCGACGACCTGCTGCTCGACCCCCGCGAGACGCACGGCTACCGCTACCTGCTGCCGGTCAGGTACTCCTACCGGGCAGAGGCGCTCGAGGGCACCGAGCGGCTGCGCTACTCGTTCCTGTCGCTCGACCGGACGGGGCCGGACCCGGCGCTGGTGGTCGGCGAGTACGGCTCCGCCACGCAGACCCAGCGGCTGGCCCGCTTCGGGCTGGACACGGTGACCGGCGCGCTCAGCGCCGGTGCGGACGGCATCACGCGGCCGCTCCGGATCGACGAGTCGGGCCAGGCGCGGATGCAGGGGGCGTCGGTCGTCGACGGGCGCTACTTCGTGACCGTCTCGCACGGTCCGTGGGGCCTCGGCTCGGTGATGACGGGCCTCCCCGGGTCGTTCCAGCAGCACCGCTGGGCGACCCCGATGGGCCCCGAGGACCTCTGCTACCACTCGCCGTCCGGGATGTTCTGGTCGGTCAGCGAGCACCCCGGCCGGCGGTGGGTCTACGCCATGGAGCGGTCGACCTTCAGCCTCTAGCCACGCGGCAGGCGGGCCAGCTGCCGGCTCTGCGCGACGAGGCGGCCGGCGGAGTCCCAGATCTCGCAGTCCTCCTCGAACATGCCGCCGGCCACGTTGCGGGTCGCGTGCCGCACCTTGAGCCAGCCCTCGGCCGGCTTCGCGCGCACATGGGCGGTCAGCTCGAGCGTCGGCGCCCAGCCGGGACGACCGAGGTCGAACGTCACCGGCGGCAGCAGGTCGACCACCGTGAGCAGGCTGATCGGGTCGGGCTCGCGACCGTCCTTGAGCCGGAACCACGCGCTGATGACGCCCTTGCCCGACGGCTGCCCGACCGCCCAGCCGACGTGCTCAGGGTGGAAGAGCATCTCGAACCGCTCCATCATCGGCGCGAGCCGCTGCACCTCCTCCGGCGCCATCGTGTTGGGCACGCACCGGTCGCGCGGCGGCAGGTCAGGCTCCTCGGCGGTCGTCTCCACGCCGGCGGGGAGGCCGGCCAGGTCGCCGTACGTCGCGAGGGCGGTGATCTTCGTCTGGTCGCCCTGCCACAGCTCGGCCGCCACCGTCGCGACGGAGCCGCCGTCGCGCTTGACCTCGGTCGTGACGCGCGCCGGTCCGGGGACGCTGGCGCTGAGGTAGTAGCCGCTGATCGACAGCGGGTCGGGCTTGTCGGGGACGGTCGCGCGGATCGCGTTGCCGAGCGTTGCCAGCAGGTAGCCGCCGTTGACCCCGCCGCCGACGACCCAGCCCGCGTCGAGGTCGGCCGCGAAGTCGCCCGGCGCCGTCTGGGTGACGGCGATGTGGGCGTCGTACTCGCTGGTAGCCATGGCCCGCAACCTATCGGCCGCCATCCTGCGCCATGCTGCGGGTATGCACGACGACCGGCCACCCCGTCGACCGCACGCCGTCTACGACGTCGGCCAGGAGCCCGACCCCCGCTTCAGCCTGGCCAACGAGCGGACGTTCCTCGCCTGGGTCCGGACCTCGCTCGCGATCGTGGCGGGCGCCGTCGCGCTGCACTCGCTGAAGGTGCCCGAGACCGTCTGGGTGCGCCAGGTGCTGGTCATCGCGCTGCTCGCCATCGCCTGCGTGGTCGCCGTCACCGCCTCCACGCGCTGGGCGCGCACCGAGCGGGCGATGCGGCTGCGGGAGCCACTGCCGGGGTTCGGGTTCGTCGGGGTGTTCTCCGGCGGGATCGTGGTCGTCGCGGTGCTGCTGGCGCTCGCGTTCGTGGTGTTCTGAGCGGCCGATGCACGGACGTGGCGTGCTGCTGGGGCGCCGGCGGGATCTGGTTGGAGATCGTGACCAGCGCGTCAAACCCCTGGTCCGGACGATGTCGAGGTAGGCCTCGAGCTGCTCCGTGACCAGCTCGTCCTTCCCCGTCTCGACCTCGACGAGCGCTGTCCAGAGGCGACTTCCCCGCGAGACGCGGATGATGCCGTCCGGCCGGGAACCGGGCTCACCGAGCTTGAACGAGACCTCGATGTCGTGGCCCGTCTTTCCTGCTCATCCGTTCCCGGAATGCCCGATCTGGGGAATGAGGCGTGCCTCGTATCACTCTCTCCGCCATTCCGACCTCGAGTTTTCGACGACGTTGTGGTCAAGCACCCGAGCGATGGCAAGCCCGACAGATAACGAGAGCGCGGGCCAGTTCGATACCGAATTCACAGGTCTGCGAGAACTCCTGCAGGAATGTCGGTGCCCGGTGCTTGAGTCGGTTCATGGCCGGTCTGCCGTCGATCGATGAGCTGGTCGAGCTCCCTGAGGGAGCGTTCCTCGACGAGGCGTCGAGCGTGGAGACGACCTGCCGACGCCACGAGCTGCAGAAGCTGCGGATGGCCTACGTGTGGGCGGTCCGACATCCGAAGGAGCGACTCGACCCTCGCGAGATCGAGTGGCCCGGCCGGGAGCAGGCGAAGCGCTACGGCGGACCCGGGACTCCGCTGGTCGGCGAGTTCGCGGCCGCCTCGCTGGGCGCGCGGCTGGGCCTGTCGCCCGCTGCGGCGAGGGTGCTGATGGGTGACGCCCTCGATCTCGTCCACCGGATGCCGCTGCTGTGGGCGCGGGTGGACGCGCTGGAGGTCAAGGCCTCCTATGCGCGGTTCGTGACGAAACGGTGCCGGGAACTCACCGCGGAGCAGGCCCGCTCTGTCGACCGGCGCGTGGTGGAGTCGGCGGACGGACGCATCTCGTGGTCGCGGTTCGAGGCGTTGGTCGAGGCGGCGGTGGTCGCCTCCGACCTCGACGCCGCCCGCGAGGCCGAACAGCACGCCGCGAAGACGACCTTCGCCAAGCGGACGCGTGCTGACCGGCACGGCATGGCGACCTTCGTCATCCGCGCCGACGCCGCCACCATCGAGGTCATCGACCAGACCGTCGCCGCGGTCGCGAAGCGACTCGACGATTCCGCCGGCGAGACCGTGGACCAGCGGCGGGTGAGCGCGGTGCTGTTGCTGGCGCGCGGCCGCGACGGACTGGACGAGCAGGGCGAAGCTGCGCCGGTCGACGTCGCCGGCCTGCTGCCCACGGTGACGCTGTTCGTGCATGCCTACCGCGGCACCCTGGACGCACCGGGCGAGGGGATCGTGCGCATCCAGCGCCCGGACGGCACCGACCACGCCGTCACCGAGGACTGGCTGCGCCGCTTCCTCGGACCTCGCGCCAGGTTCGCCGTCCAGCCGGTCCTCGACATCGAGGGCCAGGCACCGGTGGATGCCTACGAAATCCCCGACCGACATCGACGGGCCGTGCGCCTGATGACGCCGGCCGACACCTTCCCGTTCGCCTCCTGCCGCAGCGGCAGGATGCAGGTCGACCACACCATCGCCTGGGACGAGCACGGTCCGAGCGCGATCGGGAACTACGGACCGATGACGACTTTCCACCACCGGCTGAAGACCCACGCCGGCTGGCAGGTGCAGCAGCCCTTCCCCGGCATCTTTGTGTGGCGCGACCCGCACGGCCAGGCCTACCTCGTCGACCACACCGGCACCCGCGCGCTCCGCAAGCCCCGGCAGCCCAGCGCCGGCGAGGCCCGCTGGCGACGGCTGCTCGACCTCGCCGCCTGACGATCGCCGACCCTGGGATCCGCCCGTTCCGTAGGGTCGGCCCATGACCGCGCGGAACCCGCAGCCCCCGGCCGGCCTCGTCGAGGCGTTCCGTGCCTACGAGCAGGCCGTCGCCGCGGGCGACACCACCGCCGTCGGACGCCTGTTCGCGAGCGGCGAGACGACCCTGCGGGGGGACGCTGACGGGCTGGTCGTCGGCCACGAGGCCATCACGAGCACGGTGGGCGCCGAAGCGCCCCGCCGGCGGCTCGTGCAGACGCACGTCCAGACCATCGACGACGACCACGCGCTGGTCGTCGCCGTCACTGAGACGACCACCGGTGGTCGCGGCCAGCAGACCCAGCTCTGGGCCCGGGTCGACGGCGCCTGGCTGATCACCGCCGCGCACGAGTCGTCGCCCACCCCCGCGCTGGACGGCAGCATCTGGCGCATCGTCGGCGACCCGCTCGTCGCCTGCACCGACCCCGACGGCGCGCTGGCCGGCGAGACCGTCGCGGTCAAGGACGTCTTCGCGGTCGCCGGTCAGCGGATCGGCGCCGGCAACCCCGAGTGGCTGCGGCACGCTCCGGAGGAGCGCGAGCACGCGGCCGCCGTACGGCTCCTGCTCGACGCCGGCGCCGAGATCCGCGGCATCGCCCGCATGGTCGAGCTCGCCTACGGCCTCGACGGCACCAACCCGCACTACGGCACCCCGCCCAACCCGCGCGCGCCGCACCGCCTCCCCGGCGGCTCGAGCAGCGGCTCCGCGAGCGCCGTCAGCCTCGGCCACGCGACCATCGGGCTCGGGACCGACACCGTCGGCTCGATCCGGGTGCCGGCCGCCTACCAGGGTCTCTACGGCATCCGTACGACGCACGGCGCCGTCCCGATGACCGGCGTGCTCCCCCTCGCACCCTCCTACGACGCCGTCGGCTGGCTGACCCGCTCCGCGTTCCTCCTCCGGGCGGTCGGCGACGTCCTCCTCCCCGACCAGGCGACCGGCGGCGACCAGTCGTTCGTCGTCGTCCCCGAGCTCGTCGACCTGGCTACGGCGGACGTGGCCGACGCGATCCGTGCCTGGCTCCCCGACGGCGTGCGCGAGGAGCACTGGCCGCTGCACCGGCTCGACGACTGGGTGGCGGCGCTGAGGGTCCACCAGGGCGCCCAGGCCTGGCGGGCCCACGGCGAGTGGCTCGGGCCCCGGATGGACACCCTCGGCTCGGAGGTGAGGAAGCGGTTCGAGGACGCCTCCCTCATCACCGCCGAGCAGGCTCGGGAGGCCGAGGAGGCGACCGGGGCCGCCGGCCGGATGATCCGCGACCTCGTCGGCGACAGGATCCTGGTGCTGCCGAGCACCCCCTCCGTCGCCCCGGTGCCGAGCGACCGCGTCCGGAGTGCGACCCCCCGGCTGACCTTCCTCGCCGCCCTTGGCGGCCTGCCGGCGGTGACCATCCCGCTCCCGACCCGCGGCCTGCCGATCGGGGTCGGCCTGGTCGCGGCGCCCGGCCGCGACCGGGACCTGCTCGACCTGGCGACCCGGCTGACCGAGGGCTCCACGCCCGCGTGAGAAGCGCGCGAGAACTGCCTCTTTACGTCGTCCGATCCATAGGCATACGTTGCATCTGCCCTGCATCGGGCCGGGCGCACCTACATGGGACTGGAGTTCCAACGTGACACGTTTGACCACCTCGGCCGCCGCGATCGCGGCGGCCGTTGTTCTCGGTACCGGCACCAGCCTGGTCACCTCCACGGCTGCCGATGCCGCCAGCACCCGCACGCTGCCCGGCAGCGTGCCGTCCTGGGCCAACGCCTCCCACAAGGTGGGCAGCGTCCCGGGCTCGACAGCCGTCGACTTCCGCGTCTACCTCGGGCTGCGCGGCGGCGATGCGGCCCAGCAGCTCGCGATGTCCGTCTCCACACCGGGCAGCGCGAGCTATGGCAAGTTCCTGACACCGGCACAGTTCCGGGCGCAGTTCTCGCCCAGCAGCGCCGACGTCAACGCCGTCAAGAAGTGGCTGAGCGGCCAGGGCTTCAAGGTCACCGGCGTGCCGGCGAACCAGAAGTACGTCGAGGCGACCGGCACCGCCGCCCAGGCCGCCACCGCGTTCTCGACCTCCTTCGCCGAGTACTCGGTCGCCGGCAAGCAGCTGCGCAGCAACACGACCGCTCTCTCCCTGCCGAGCAGCCTGCCCGCCGTCGAGGCGGTCGTCGGCCTCGACGAGTCGCAGACCCTCGCGCAGACCCACAAGACCACGCCCGGCCCGGCGGTCTACCACAACGCGCAGCCGTGCTCGGCGTACTGGGGCGAGAAGACGCCGCAGAACACTCCCACGCCGGACGGCACCATCCTGCCCGCCGGCTCCCCCGCGTTCGCGCCCTGCGGGTACGCCGGCGCCCAGCTGCAGAGCGCCTACGGCATGTCCAGCGCGATCGGGTCCGGCAACGACGGCCGCGGCGTCACCGTCGCCGTCATCGACGCCTACGCGTCCCCGACGATCGAGTCCGACGTCGAGACCTACTCGGCCCGGCACGGACTCCCCTCGATCAAGGGCCACTTCCGCCAGGTCGTGCCGCCGGGCGTCTACAACAAGCCCGAGTCCAAGAAGCAGGACCCGCAGGGCTGGGCCGGTGAGGAGACGCTCGACATCGAGGCCGTCCACACCATGGCGCCGGGCGCGGACATCGTCTACTACGGCGCGCCCAACAACTTCCAGGACCTCGACGCCGTCCTCAACAAGGTCGTCGACGACCGCGCCGCCGACATCGTGACCAACTCCTACGGGTGGGACTCGGAGGCTCTGCCCAACGGCTTCATCAAGCCCTACCTCGACATCCAGGCGCAGGCGGCGGCCGAGGGCATGTCGCTGCTCTACTCGAGCGGAGACAACGGTGACGAGACCGGCGGCCTCGCCGGCGCGACGCCCACCCCGGACTGGCCGGCCACGAGCCCGCTGGTCACTGCGGTCGGCGGCACCGCGCTCGGCATCGGCGCCGACGGCCGCCGTGTCTTCGAGCTGGGCTGGGAGTCAGGGACGTCGACGCTCGCCGACGGCGCGTTCCCGACCCCGTCCTACCTCTACGGCTCCGGCGGCGGCACCAGCCGGCTGTTCACGCAGCCGTCCTACCAGGTCGGCGTCGTCCCGTCCGCCATCTCCCAGACGTACGGCGGCGGCGCGATGCGGTCGATCCCGGACGTCAGCGCGCTGGGTGACCCCAACACGGGTCTGCTGGTCGGTGAGACGCAGACGATGCCCGACGGGACGCAGGCCTACGACGAGTACCGCATCGGTGGCACCAGCCTCTCCTCGCCGCTCTACGCCGGCATGCTGGCGCTCGCCGCGCAGCGGGCCGGGCACTCGTTCGGTCTCGCCAACCCGGCTCTCTACGCCGCCCGCTCCGCCTCGGTCGACATCACCAAGGCGCAGCGCGCGGCCCACCCGGGCACGGTGCGGGTCAACTTCGTCAACGGCTTCGACGCCGCCGACGGCTACGCCTACATCGAGCGCACCTTCGACCAGGACGAGCCGCTGACGATCCACGTCCGCGACGGCTACGACGACGTGACGGGCCTCGGTGTCCCGAACGGTCAGGCCTGGCTGCAGGCGATCGCCGGCAAGTAGCTCACCGTCACACGGCGCGCCCACCGGCGCGGGCTTCGGCTCCGCCCCGGTGGGCGCGCTCGTGCCAGGCGCCGAGCGCCGTGGCGGCGGCGATGACGACTCCCGCGAGCAGCAGCGCCCAGCCGAGGTGCACCTTCAGCAGGAGGACGCCGATCCCGGCGCCGACCAGGATCAGCGCGACCGCCGCGAACCGGCGGATCGTGCCCCCGCCCTTCCCGCTGCCGAACGGCGAGTCCGCGGCGAGCCCCGTGATCGTCGAGGTGACGACGACCGTCGTCACGTCCTTCACCGCCACGTGCCGGGCCGCTGCGGCCTGCACGCCCATCGCCAGCGCGGCGAGGGTCGTCACGGTGACCTGGACCGGCCGGGCCGGCTCGTCACCGGCCGCGAACAGCACCGCGGCCAGCGCCAGCATCACCACGGCGACGCTCGCGAACAGCGCGGTCGTGCGGGGGCTCCACGCCGGGCCGGCATACCGGAGCGTGCGGCCGCCGACCGCCGCGCCGGCCATGAAGCCGACCAGCGCGAGCGCCGGGCCGAGGACCGGCAGCCCGGAGCCGCCGGCCAGCGCCATGCCGAGCACGACCACATTTCCGGTCATGTTGCCGGTGAAGACCTTGTCGAGACCGAGGTAGCCCACGGCGTCGTTGATGCCGGTGGTGAACGTGAGCACCAGCATCAGCCACAGGTGCATGGTCGCGGGAGGGACGGCTTGGAGTCGCTCGGTCACGACCGCATTGTCTCGGACCCGAGCGCCTGCGCCGCGGCCGCCAGGTCGTCGACGCCGCGGGCGAGCTCGCCGGGCCGGTCGGTGGCCAGGTCGAGCTGGAAGCCGAACAGGCTCGAGTCGACGAGCATGACGATCCGCCCCACCCGGTCCGCGGGCGCGCCGCAGCGCACCAGATAGTCCCGCAGCGCGCGCACCCAGCGCTCGTTGGCCTCGAGGACGGCGGAGCGGTAGGGCTCCTGCCCGATGAGGCCCGTCGCCGCTGCCTGCACGTAGACGTCGAGGCACCCGTGCATCGGGTCCCGTTGGTAGGCCTCCCACAGCCGGTTGACGCCCGCTCGTACGCCGTCCGCCGGCGGCAGGGCGTCGACCGCGGCGATGGCGCGCTCCTCGGTGCGGGTCACCACCGCGGTGACGAGATCGTCCCGGCTGCCGAAGTGGTAGAGCAGCATCCGGTCGCTCGTACCGATGGCGGCCGCGACCGGCCGCAGGGTGAGGCCGATGAGGCCGTGCTCGAGGACGTGGTCGGTGACCAGGTCGAGCAGCTCGTCGCGGCGTGACACGGAACTCATTGTGCCCTGCGGTGTAGCGAGTGCTACATTTGGCGATGTAGCGACTGCTACACAACCCTCTTCCGGAGTTCACATGTACGCCGTCCTGCTGCTGCTCAGCGCGATCGGGCTCGAGGTCGGAGCGACCGCGTCGCTCCCCCGCACCCGCGGGTTCCACGACCCCGGCTGGTCGCTCGCCGTGGTGGCCGGCTACGCCGTCTCGATCTGGCTGCTCTCCGTCGTCGTCAAGACGGTGCCCGTCTCAATCGCCTACGCCGTGTGGTCGGGCGTGGGCACCGCCGCCGTCGCCACCATCGGCTACCTCTGGCTCGGCGAGTCGATGAACCCGGTCAAGGCGCTCTGCCTCGTCCTCATCGTCGTCGGTGTCGTCGGCCTCAACCTGGCCGGCGCGGGCGCCTGACCGGTCAGACCGCGGCCGCGGCCGCCCGCCCGGCGACCCGGCCGGAGAAGAGGCAGCCGCCGAGGAACGTGCCCTCCAGCGCGTTGTAGCCCATCATCCCGCCGCCCCCGAAGCCGCTGACCTCGCCGGCTGCATAGAGGCCCGGCAGCGGTACGCCGGCGCTCGTCAGGCAGCGTCCCGACAGGTCGGTCTCGAGCCCGCCGAGCGTCTTGCGGGACAGGATGTGCAGCTTCACGGCGATCAGCGGTCCGTGCTCCGGGTCGAGGATCCGGTGCGGCTTCGCGACGCGGGACAGCTTGTCACCGCGGTAGTGGCGGGCGGCGTAGACCGCGGTGAGCTGGGCATCCTTGGTGAAGGAGTTGGCGATCTCGCGGTCGCGCCGCTCGATGATCGTGCGCAGCTCCGCCTCGTCGACCTTCGGCCCGCTCGGTTCCACGTCGGCGAGCCGGTTCATGCCCGCTACGAGCTCGGCGAGCGTGTCGGCGACGACGAAGTCCTCGCCGTGCTCCATGAACGCGTGCACCGGGCCGGGGCCCTTGCGCGCACGGTCGATGACGCCGCGCACCGACTTGCCGGTCATGTCGGGGTTCTGCTCGGAGCCGGAGAGCGCGAACTCCTTGTCGATGATCGACTGAGTCAGCACGAACCAGGAATAGTCGTAGCCGGTCGTGCGCAGGTGCTTGAGCGTGCCGAGGGTGTCGAAGCCGGGGAACAGCGGCGCCGGCAGGCGCCGCCCGGTCGCGTCGAGCCAGACCGAGGAGGGTCCGGGCAGGATCCGGATGCCGTGGTTGGCCCAGATCGGGTCCCAGTTGCGGATGCCCTCCACGTAGTGCCACATGCGGTCGTCGTTGATGATCCGCGCACCGGCGTCCCGGGTGATCTGGATCATCCGGCCGTCGACGTGGGCGGGCACGCCGCTGACCATGCTCTGCGGCGGCTCGCCCAGGCGCGCCGGCCACGCCTTGCGGACCAGGTCGTGGTTGCCCCCGATGCCGCCGCTGGTGACGATCACCGCCTGCGCCCGCAGGTCGAAGTCACCGACCTCCACCCGCGAGGACGCCTGCCCGCGGGCGATGTCGCTCGGCTCGAGCACCTTGCCGCGTACGCCGACCGCGACGCCCTGCTCCACGACGACCTCGTCGACACGGTGCCGGAACGCGAACTCGATCCGACCGGTCGCCGCGTGCTCGCGCACCCGGCGCTCGAACGGCTCGACGACGCCGGGGCCGGTGCCCCACGTCAGGTGGAAGCGCGGGACCGAGTTGCCGTGGCCGTCGGCCCGGCCGTCGCCGCGCTCGGCCCAGCCCACGATCGGGAACACCCGGTGGCCCATCTCGCGGAGCCAGGCGCGCTTCTCACCGGCTGCGAAGTCGACGTACGCCTCGGCCCAGCGGCGCGGCCAGAGGTCCTCGTCGCGGTCGAACTGAGCGCTGCCCATCCAGTCCTGGAGGGCGAGCTCGTGAGAGTCCTTGATCCCCATCCGGCGCTGCTCCGGGCTGTCGACGAAGAACAGTCCGCCGAGGCTCCAGAACGCCTGGCCGCCCAGGCTCTGCTCGGGCTCCTGGTCGACCAGGAGCACCCGCTTGCCGGCGTCGGCCGCCTCGGCCGCGGCGACCAGGCCCGCCAGTCCGTGCCCGACGACGATGATGTCGGCGCTCATCGCTGCCCCTCCCACTCGGAACGAAGGATCGAGAAGATGTGGCTGTCGTGGTAGGCACCCTCGCGCCACTGGGCGCCGCGCGTCACGCCCTCCCGGCGAAAGCCCGCCTTCTCGAGCGCGCGCTGCTCGGCGAGGTTCTGCGCGTCGGTGTGCGCCTCGACGCGGTTGACCGTGGTGTGCAGGAAGAACAGGTCGGCCAGCTGCCGCTGCGTCTCCGTGCCGGCGCCTCGGCCGCGGACCGCGACGGCGAGCCAGATGCCGATCATCGGGTTGCGCGACTGCGGGTTCGGCCCCCAGCGCTGCCAGACCCAGCTGACGCTGCCGAGGACGGCGCCGCCATCGTCGTCCACGACCGTCAGCCCCCCGGCGTCGGCGGTCAGCGACGGGTCGAGTGGAGCGGTGCGCGGCCCGCGCGGCCCGAAGTTCTCGTACGGCGACTCGGCGTTGGTCAGCTGCGGGAGGTCCGCCTCGGTCATGGGTCGCAGGCGTACGGGCATGGCGCACAACCTAGCGTCGATCGAGGACGTCCTCCGCGAGGCGTCGCGCACGGTCGAGCGCGGTGTCGTCGCCGAACAGCTGCAGGTGCGTGTTCGCCGCGTCGAAGTAGGCGTCGATCCGGAACGCCGCCTCCTGCGGGTCCGGCACTCCGGCCCTGGCGAGCTCGCGCTCGAGCAGCTCGATCCACTCCCGCTTGAGTGCTCGCACCGCATCGGCGACCGGCCCCTCGCGGTGGCCGAACTCCACCGAGGTGTTCGCCAGGAAGCACCCACCCGGGAACGTCTCGGCCTTGACGTACGCGACCCACCGGTCGAACAGCGCCAGCAGCCGCTCGCGGCCACGCTCGGCCCCCCACGCCGGCCGGATGACCGTCTCGATGTAGATCTCTCGCGCCTCGGCGACCGCTGCGAGCTGGATCGCCTCCCGGTTCGGGAAGACGGTGAGGATGCCGCTCTTGCTCAGCCCGGTGTCGGCCGCGAGCCCGCCGACCGTGATGCCGTCGAGCCCCGACACGGTCGCGGTCATCGCCGCGTGCCGGGCCGCCGTACGGCGGGTGAGGTCTCCGCGCGCCCGCCTGCCGTCCGTCATGGAAACAGACTAGACGACCGATCGGTCGCCTACTAGGCTCTCAGTTGTTAACGACCGATCGGACGTATTTCTTGGAGGACACCATGACGGCTCTGATCGACGGTCTCGACGGCGTGGTGCAGCGCCGCCGGGTCTACCTCGACGACCTCGACGGGTACGGGATGCTCCACCACGCGGCCTATCCGCTGCTCTTCGACCACGCGGTGATCGACTTCTGGGCGGAGGCGGGCTGGCGGCTCGACGCCACGTCGTCGGTGCTGGTGATCCGGGAGCTCACCATGACCTACCACGCGCCGATCACGACGGTCGGCGACGTCGACGTGCACTTCTGGATCTCGCGGGCAGGCCGCACCAGCGTCACCTACGCGTTCCGGATCCTGTCGACGGACGGCGCGGTGGTGCATGCCGACGGGACCCGCACCGTCGTCAACCTGGACCCGATGAGCCTGCGGCCGGCGGTGTTCACGGACGAGATGTGGCAGATCGCGGCGCCGCTCCTCGGCGAGGGCGTCACGCGTAGTTGAACGGGAGCCGGTCCGGCACCTGGTCGACGCTCTCGCTGTAGGCGTGCATGGCCGTCGTGGCCGCGCGGAAGTAGGCCGAGATCTCCTCCGCGGCGGGCTGCGGGACGCCGACGTCGCTCAGCGCGCGGTCGAACCGCACCAGGCACGCCTCGTAGAGGTCGGGGTGGTCGCCGTTGCCGGCGTGCAGCCGCTGCATGAACGTCTCGTCGCCGTAGCCGGCCGTGTAGAGCGGCGGCCCACCGAGGGCCTCCGAGAGGTACGCCGCGAGGCGCTCGTCGTGGTTCGGCAGCGTGATGTGCTCGAACGGGTGCCCGGCCAGCGGGTCGGCGGAGCACAGCGCGTGCCAGTGTCGGCACAACGCCAGGATCGCGTCGAAGCCTCCGGCTCGCTCGTAGAGCGTCACCCAGCCATCATGCGTCCACGGCGCCCGGCAGCGCGAGGCCCATCGCCTCGCGCATGCCGCGGGTCGCGAGCTGGTCGGCGAGCTCGTTGTCGGCGACGCCCGCGTGGCCCTTCACCCAGAACCACTGCACCTCGTGCCGGGCGCAGGCCTCCTCGAGCCGCACCCAGAGGTCGGCGTTCTTGACCGGCTGCTTGGCGGCGGTCTTCCAGCCGTTGCGCTTCCAGCCGGCCAGCCAGGACGTGATGCCGTTCCGGACGTAGGTGCTGTCGGTGTAGACGTGCACGGTCGCCGGCCGGTTGAGGAGCTCGAGCGCCTCGATGGGAGCGGTCAGCTCCATCCGGTTGTTGGTCGTCGACGCGGCGTCGCCGCCGTAGAGCTCGCGGACGTGGTCGCCGTACCGCAGCACGGCGCCCCAGCCGCCCGGGCCGGGGTTCGGCGTGCAGCCGCCGTCGGTGTGGATGATGACAGCCTGGTCCGACACGGGGGCCAGCCTAGGACGTCGGTACCTTTCCCCCATGACCATCCACCTGGCCGGCGAGCGCGAGCTGCTCGAGGGAATGCTCGATGCCCAACGTGAGGAGATCGCGGGGCTGCTCGACGGGCTCGACGACGAGGAGGCACGGCGACGCCTCGTGCCGTCGCTGACCACGCCGCTCGCGCTCGTCAAGCACGCGACGTTCGTGGAGAAGGTGTGGTTCCACTCCCGGGTCGCAGGAGTGCCGAGGGTCGAGGTCGGTCTGCCCGACACGGTCGACGAGAGCTTCGTGCCGGACCCGTCGGACACCGTCGCCTCGGTGCGGGAGGGCTTCGTCGCGGCCTGCGAGCACTCACGCCAGATCGCCGCGACGGCCGACCTCGCCGACGAGTACCCCTGGCACCACGGGCCGGTCACGCTGCGCTACATCTACGCCCACATGATCCAGGAGCTGGCCCGGCACGCGGGCCACGGCGACATCCTCGTCGAGCAGATCGTGGCGCAGCGGGGCTAGACGCCTGGCGCCGGGGCGTGGGGGGCCGGCGCCCCCTACGCCGGCCGGAACCGCAACGCCGACCAGACCGCGTCGATCGCCACCTGCCGGACCGGCTGTGCGCCGCGCTCGGTGGCGAGCGCCGCGAGCACGTCGCGGTTGAGGTCGGTGCCGAGCTGGCGGTTCTTGGGATAGAGGATCCACGCGAGCCGGTCCTGCCGGGCCGCCTCGAGGGCCGGGCGACCCAGGCCGTCGAGGTCGTCGGCGCGTACGACGAACGCGAGGACCGCGTCCGCGGTGGCGGCGTCGGCCGGGTCGCTGACGACGAGGCAGTCGGCGGGGATCTCCAGGTCCACCGCCGACGGCTGCCCCAGCACCACCACGTTCGTCGCCGGACGGATCTGCAGCTTCCTCGCGATCGTCATCGGTCTCCCTCACCTGTCGGAGCGGATCCACTCCGCTGGTCGGTCGTCATCATCGAGCATGGACCTTTTCCTCAGGTCCGGCCCTCCGCTGCCGAAGCACGCGTTGTGACAGCTGCAGCAGCCGGCGACCGCGGCGCGGCGACCGATGTGCACATCGGGCGCCAGCCGATCTATGACGGCGACCGGGTCTTCGGCTACGAGCTCCTCTTCCGGTCGGACGCCGACGCCCGGGTCGCGTCGGCCCGCGGCGCCTCCGCCACCGGCACGATCATCCACAACGCCTTCGCGGAGTTCGGTCTCACGAGCCTGGTCGGCAACCGGCGTTGCTTCATCAACGTGACCCGCGAGTACCTCACCGGCCAGCTGCCGCTCCCCTTCGCGCCCGGGCAGGTCGTCCTCGAGGTGCTCGAGAACGTCGACGTCGACGACGAGGTGGCCGCGTTCGTGGTCAGGCTGGCCGGGGCCGGCTATGACATCGCCCTCGACGACTTCGTGGTGGGCAGCGACCACGAGCGCCTGCTCGACGTCGCGTCGTACGTGAAGATGGACCTGGCCTCTTCGGAGGAGTCCGTGCTGCGTCCCGAGGTCGCCCGCCTGCGTGGTCGCGGTCTGACGCTGGTCGCCGAGCGGGTCGAGACGGACGAGGACATCGCCTACGCCCGTGACCTGGGCTTCCACCTGCTGCAGGGCTACGCCGTGGGCCGGGCGCAGACCCTGTCGATGCGCACGCTGAGCCTCTCGCAGACCCGGCGTCTGGAGCTCTTCGGCGCCCTCAGCGCCACTGACCTCGACCTGCCGAGCGTGGTCTCGCTCATCTCGGCCGACCCGGCGCTGGCCCTGCGCGTGCTGCAGGCCACCAACTCCGCGCAGACGGGCCTCACGCGTCGGGTGTCGTCCCTGCACGAGGCCGTCACGCTGATCGGGGTGAACCGGATCCGGCAGTGGGTCTCGCTGATGGTCCTCACCGAGGTCACCGGCGTCGACGACGAGACGCTCCTCGGACTCGTCACCCGCGCCCGGATGTGCCACACCGTCACGGAGTGGATGGGCGGACCCGGCGACTCCGGCTTCGTGGTCGGGCTCGTCGCGGGGATCGCCGAGCTGATGGAGGAGGACATCCACGACGTCGTCCGCCGGCTCCCGCTCGACCTGTCGATCGCCGCGGCCGTCGTCGAGCACGACGGGCTGCTCGGGCAGGCCCTCGACAGCGTCCTGGCCTACGAGGACTGGAGCTCGACGCCGTACCTCAGCGGCCGCAGGAACGGTCTCGCCGAGGCCCACCTCGCCGCCATGGTCTGGTCCAACCGGCTGGTCGCCGAGCAGGGCGGGGCGAGCCGACCTGCGCGACCGCAGCGACCCACGCGCTGACGCGGACGTGCGCCAAGCGCGGGGTGGCCGCGGCCGCGCTCACAGGTGGGCCAGCAGGGCCGCGAGGGCCAGGAGCGGTACGCCGCACGACAGCGCCCGCAGCGCACGCTCGAGCGGCACGAGCAGCAGCGGTCGGTCGACGGCGAGGACGTCGCCCTCGGTCGTCGTCATGGTGCCGCTGACCTCGACGGTCCGGCGGCGCAGCTGGCGGGCCGGCGTGCTCAGGAAGCGCTGGGCGTAGGTGGTGGCGATCCCGGCGCCGGTCGCCGCGGCGACCGCGAGCAGGCTCCGCCAGCTTGCCCCCGGTGACTGCGCGACATAGCCGACCACGACGGGGAAGCCGCCCCACCCGAGCGCGAAGACCAGGTCGCTGTGCATCATCCCGTGGAACAGCTCGGCGTTGTAGCCGACCACGAGGCATGCGCCCACCGGGATGGCGACGAGCAGCGCCCAGTTCGTCCCGTCCCACCAGAAGACGCCGAAGAGGCCGAGCAGCACCGCGCCGGCCAGCGCGGCCGTGGCGAGCCTCATCAGCGCGCGGTCGGTGAACGCCGTGCCGAGGGGGTGGCCGGCGCGCTCGTCGTACGCGTGCGCGGCGATGCCGACGGCGAGGAAGAACGCGAGCACGCTGAGGACGAGCGCGACGCCGTCGATCCGCGGCGCCATCGCCGCGCCGAGCACGACGTAGCTCAGGTGCCAGACGGTGTAGGGCGGGTGCAGCAGGGTCCACCAGTCGGCCCGTCGGCCGCCGCGGCGGGCGTAGAAGGCAGGCGCCTCAGCCACCGGTACGCCGACCGTGCATGACCAGCCCGCCCCCGAGGCTCATCGTCCGCACCCGCACGTCCTCGAGCCCCGCCTCCTGCCACATCGTGACGTGCCGCTCGACCGGGTAGCGGCGGTAGTGCTCCTCGATCGACGGCCCGAGGAACCGGCCGACCCGGGCCCACTCCCGGCCGCCGGTCGCCAACCCGGCCGCCGGCAGCACCAGCCGGGTGTAGAGCCGCCAGGCCGATCGCCACACCGGAGGTGGCGGTACCGCGAACTCGAGGCTGGCCACCGTCCCGCCGGGCCGTACGACGCGGGCGAGCTCACGCAGGGTCGCCGCCGGATCGGCGACGTAGCGCAGCAGGTAGGTGAACGAGACCGCGTCGAACGCGTCGTCGGCGAAGGGCAGGCGCTCCGCCCGCGCCACCGCGAGCCGCACCCGGCGCTCGTCGAGCCGGTCGACCCGCGTCTGGCCCTGCCGCAGCATCGCCTCGGTCAGGTCGACGCCGGTGATCTCGGCACCCGTGCGGGCGGCGAGCGCCAGCGCCACGCCGGCGGTCCCGGTGGCGACGTCGAGCACTGTCCGCGGACGGCTCTCGGCGATGGCGTCGACCAGCGCCATCCGCCAGCGCCGGTTCTGGCCGAACGAGAGCGCCTCCTCCAGGAGGTCGTAGCGCTGAGGCAGTCCCGCGAAGAGCTGGCGCGCGAACGCGTTCGGGTCCTCGCGGGACCGGCGTACGGCTGAATCGACACGTCCTGGCATGCCTACCTCCAGGACCACGGTAGAGCCGCTCGGCCCGATCCCGCTCCCCCCAGTCTCGGCACAGTCTCGGCACAGTCTCGGCTCGGTCTCGGCGGCACCGGGCGGGTGACGACTCGTCGTGCACCCGCCCGGTCGCCGTATGGACGCGGCTCAGAGGTCGATCGGCCTGAGCACCCGGTTGATCGCGTGCGCGATCTGCTTGTTCCCCTTGTTGATGTCGACCGCGACGACCTGGGGGTTGACGGCGTCGGGGTCCCGGTCGACCAGTCGCACGGTGGTCCTGTGGATGCGGACGATGATCTGACCGCCCGACGCCGTGGTCAGGGAGGCCCCGTTGGACCTGGCGACCTTGCGAGCCGTCAGGGTCACGCCCGGAACCACGTGGTAGAGCAGGATCGCCTCGATCGTGTCGACGTCAGCGGCCCGGGTGACCGCCCGGAACGTTCCGCGCTCGGTGCGCGGTGCGCGGCCGGTCAGGTCGCGGACCAGGCGGCGGAAGGCGCGATCGGTCGGGAGGAAGGCGGTCAGACGGGTCCGGCCCTGGGTCAGCACCTTGACGGGGCTGTGGGGCTTGGCCTTCAGGACCGTGGTGACGGCCTTGTCGAGGACGTCGAAGTCGTTCCAGTTGTGGTCGAAGCCCTTGTCCGCGGCCAGGACCGCGGCGAGGCTGCGGTGCCCGACCATGTGGTGCGAGCGATCGGCGGCCTGAGCCGGCGCGATCGTCATCGCAGTGGCGGCGAGGGTCGCCGTGATCATGCCGACCAGGCCGAGCCTGGCCCCGTGCGTGACGCGGTGGAGCTGGTTCATCGTGCTGTCCCTCCGACTAGACGTTGACGAGTACGCGGCCCTCCGCCACGTGCTCGACGGTCATTCGCCGGTTCGGAACCGACCGCGAGTCGGATGGGTCGGTCCGGGGATACGGATCCCGACACGCCGCCCGGACAGCCGGATGGTCAGACGTTGAAGCGGAACTCCACGACGTCACCGTCGGCCATCACGTAGTCCTTGCCCTCCATGCGGACCTTGCCGGCCTCGCGCGCCTTGCCCATGGAGCCGGCGGCGACCAGGTCGTCGAAGGAGACGATCTCGGCCTTGATGAAGCCCTTCTGGAAGTCCGTGTGGATGACGCCGGCGGCCTCGGGGGCGGTCGCGCCCTTCCGGATCGTCCAGGCGCGGGACTCCTTGGGGCCGGCGGTCAGGTAGGTCTGCAGGCCGAGCGTGTCGAAGCCGACGCGGGCGAGCACCTCCAGGCCGGGCTCGGCGACGCCGGCGTCGGCGAGGAACTCGGCGGCCTCCTCGTCGGAGAGCTCGACCAGCTCGGACTCGAGCTTGGCGTCGAGGAAGATCGCCTCGGCGGGGGCGACGAGCTCGCGCATCTTGGCCCTCAGCGACTCGTCGCCGAGCTCGTCGGCGTCGCAGTTGAAGACGTAGATGTAGGGCTTGGCGGTCAGCAGCGACAGCTCGCGGATCAGGGTGCGGTCGATGGACGTCGCGATGATCGGCGTACCGGCCTCGAGCGCCTCCTTCGCGGCCTGGGCGGCCTCGACGTTGGCGAGCAGCTCCTTCTTGCCGCGCGCCTCCTTCTCCAGCCGCGGGATCGCCTTCTCGACCGTCTCGAGGTCGGCGAGGATCAGCTCGGTCTGGATGGTGGAGATGTCGTTGCCGGGGTTGACCTCGCCGTCGACGTGGGTGACGTCCTCGTCGCGGAACACGCGGGTGACCTGGCAGATCGCCGCCGACTCGCGGATGTGGGCGAGGAACTTGTTGCCCAGACCCTCGCCCTGCGACGCGCCGCGCACGATGCCCGCGATGTCGACGAACTCCACGGTCGCCGGGAGGATCCGCTCGGAGCTGAAGATCTCGGCGAGCTTCGCCAGCCGGGGGTCGGGCACCCCCACGACACCGACGTTGGGCTCGATCGTCGCGAACGGGTAGTTCGCGGCGAGCACGTCGTTCTTGGTCAGCGCGTTGAAGAGGGTGGACTTGCCCGCGTTGGGCAGGCCGACGATGCCGATGGTGAGTGCCACGGGTCCCGATCCTAGGTGTGCGTACGACGGCCGCGGGAATCCTCACCGGACGGGCACCGACGCACCCTAGGCTCGGCGGCGTGACCCTCCCCGCCCCGTCGCTGCGCGAGCCGTCCCACCGGGTGTCGCAGCGGGCTCCGGCGTACTGGCGCGTCCACGCGGCCGTCGCCGCGGTCGTGATGTGGCTGACCGCCGTCGCGCTGCTCGTGACGGTGCTCCTCGTCCCCGGCGGCTGGTGGAGCGTGCTCCTCTGGGTGGGCGTCGCCGTGCTCGCGGTCGCGCCGGTGCCGTGGCTGACGCTGGCGCCGCGGATCAGGTTCGACGTGCACCGCTGGGAGGTCACCGACATCGCGGTGCACGTGCGGTCGGGGTGGCTGAGCCGGACCGACGAGATCGTGCCGCTCTCCCGCGTGCAGACGGTCGACTCGGCCCAGGGGCCGCTGATGCGCGTGTTCGGGCTGCGCACGGTGACCGTGCAGACCGCCTCCAGCGCCGGCACCGTGGCGATCGCCTGCCTCGACGACGCGGTCGCGCAGGAGGTCGTCGCCCGCCTGGTCGCGATCACCGCCGCGACGCCCGAGGACGCGACGTGACGGACTGGCAGCGGCTCGACCCGCGGACGCTCGCGACGCAGCCGGTGGCCACCGTCGCGAAGGCGATCGTCCCGGCCATCGCAGCGATGGTCGGCCTCGGCTCCGCGATCGGGCTGAACTTCGCGTTGCTGATCGGCATCGCCGTCGTCGTCGGCGCCGGCGCGCTGCCCTGGTGGACGACGACCTACCGCGTGACCCCGACCCACCTGGAGATCAGGCGCGGCGTGCTCAACCGGACCACGGTCACCGCACGGCTCGACCGCGTGCGCAGCGTCGACCTCGAGGCCGACGTCGTCCACCGCGTCCTGCGCGTCACGAAGGTGGCCGTCGGCACCGGCGTCGACGAGAGCCGCCTCGAGCTCGACTCGCTCGGCGTCGACGAGGCCGAGCGGCTGCGCGTCGCGCTGCTGCACGGCTCCCGGCCCACCGACGAGCCGGCCGCCCCGGCGCCCGTCCACGAGATCGCCCGGCTGGACTGGTCGTGGGTGCGGTTCGCGCCGCTCAACGTCGGCAACCTCGTGATCGCGCTCGCCGCCTTCGGTGCCGTGCTCAGCCAGTTCGACCAGGTCATCGACGAGCAGCGGGTCGAGCGCGCCTGGCACTGGCTGCGCGACTCCGACGTCCCGCTGCTGGCCGGCGGCGTGCTGCTCGCCGGCCTCCTGCTCTGGGTCCCGTGCGCCTGCCTCGGCTACGCCGTGCGGTGGTACGGCCTGAGCATCACCCGCGAGCAGGGCAAGGACGGGCCGACCCTCCGCCGCGTGCACGGTGCTCTCACCCAGCGCGCGACCACGGTCGAGGAGGCGAAGATCCGCGGTGCCGTCGTACGGCGGCGGGCGCTGGTCGGGCTCGCCGGCGGAGCCGAGCTGCACCTGCTGACGACCGGCCTCGAGGACAACGAGACGCACCTGCTGCCGTCGGCACCCCGCGAGCTCGTCGACGACGTCGCGACCGACGTCCTCGGCGAGCGTGCGGCGCTCCGCGCACCGGTCACCGCCCACGGCGCAGTGGCCCGGCGACGGTGCTACGTCCGGAACCTCCGCGACGCCCTCCTCACGACGGCCGGGACGGCGCTGGCGGTCTGGCTGGCCCGCGCCGGTGGCCTGGGCCTGGCGGTCTGGCTCCCGCTGGTCGTGCTGGTCGTCGCCGTGCCGGTGGCGGTCGCGACCGCCGAGCTGCACTACCGGCGACTGGGGCACACGCTGACCGAGCGTTACCTGGTCAGCTGCACGGGGACGTTCACCGCGAGCCGCACGGCGCTCGAGAGCGACGGCATCGTCGGCTGGCGCGTCCACCAGTCGTTCTGGGACCGCCGCCGCGGGCTGGCGCAGCTCGTCGCGACGACCGCCGCCGGCAAGGAGCAGGTCGTGGTGCCGGACGTGCCCCTCGGCGAGGCGGTGGCCGTCGCGGCCGCGGCGACCCCCCGCATGGTGGAGGGGTTCCTCGCCTGACGAGCCTTCCCAACCCACACCGCCGGGCCTACATTCGGTTCGTCCTCACTCGGGGGACAGCCCATCTCGGAGGCGCCCATGTTCGCTCGGTCAGCATCCACCCGCCGCACCCGGACCCCGCTCCGGCTGATGGTCCTCGGCCTCACGCTCGCGCTGGGCACTGCGCTGGGCACGTCACTCGGACCGCCCGCGACGGCTGACGACCCGGGACACTCCGGCGACGCGCCCTACCGCGGCCGGATCATCTCGCAGCTGCGGCACATGACCGTGCAGCAGAAGGTGGGCCAGCTGTTCGTCATCGAGGTCGCCGGCCGCGACGCCAACGACGTGAGCGCCAACGCCAAGATCGTCAACCAGCGGCTCTACGGCGTCGACACCCCCGCCCAGGCGATCGCGAAGTACCAGCCCGGCGGCGTCATCTACTACACGACGCGCTCCGCCTGCAGCGGCTGCCCCAGCGACGACAACATCGGCGACCCGGCTCAGGTCGCCACCCTGTCCAACGGGCTCCAGGCAGCGGCGCTGGCGCAGCCGACCCGCATCCCGCTGCAGATCTCGGTCGACCAGGAGGGCGGCGCGCTCGTCGCTCGATTCGGCCCGCCCGCGACGCAGATGCCCGGCGCGATGGCGCTCGGCGCCGGCGGCTCGGCGCAGGACGCCCGCACCTCCGGGGACGTGATCGGCACCGAGCTCAAGGCGGTCGGCGTCACCCAGGACTACGGCGTCGACTCCGACGTCAACATCAACCCCAACAACCCGGTCATCGGCATCCGCTCCCCCGGCGGCGACCCGGCGCTGGTCTCGCGCATCGTCACCGGCGAGATCAAGGGCTTCCACGACGCCGGCGAGTCGGCCGTCTCGAAGCACTTCCCCGGTCACGGCGACACCGGCGTGGACAGCCACTTCGGCCTGCCGATCGTCACGCACGACCTGGCCACGTTCAACGCGACCGACCTGCCGCCCTTCAAGGCGGCGATCGCCGCCGGTGTCGACACGATCATGACCGCCCACGTCGTCTTCCCGGCCGTCGACCCGTCCGGTGCGCCGGCGACGATGAGCCACGCGATCCTCACCGGTGTCCTCCGCGACCAGCTCGGGTTCAAGGGCCTCGTGGTGACCGACGCCCTCGACATGGGCGGCGCCACGGCGACGTACCCGCCGAACGTCGCGCCGGTGCAGGCCCTGCTCGCCGGCGCCGACCAGCTCCTCATCCCGCCGCAGATGGACACGGCGTACGCCGCCGTGCTCGCTGCGGTCGAGGACGGCACCATCAGCCAGCAGCGGCTCGACGACTCGGTCTACCGCATCCTGCTGCACAAGTACCAGCACGGCATCTTCGCCGACCCGATGGTCGACCCGGCGACCGCGGCGACCGTGATGGGCGCGCCCGCGCACCTGGCCGCCGCGCAGGCGGTGACCGACCGCACCACGACGCTGGTCAAGAACGACAGCGGCCTGCTGCCGCTCGCGGCCGGTCCCCGCAAGGTGCTCGTCGCGGGCTGGGGCGTCGGCACGACCCAGGGGATCGCGAAGGCGATCGCCGCCCGGGGTGCGACGACGCAGGTGCTGGAGTCGGGCACCACGCCGTCGGAGTCGGCGATCGCCAACGCCGTCGCGGCCGCCCAGAACGCCGACCTCGTCGTGGTGTCGACCAACAACGCCTACGCGGTCTCCGCGACCACCGGCCAGCCCCTGGCCTCGGCGGCGGCGCAGACGCGGCTGGTGAGGGCGCTGCTCGCGACCGGCAAGCCGGTCGTGGTCTCGGCGATGCGCAACCCCTACGACGTCGCGTCGTTCCCGGAGGCGCCGACCGTGCTCGACACCTTCGGCTACACCGCCGACCAGCTCGAGTCGCTGGTGCGGGTGCTGTTCGGAGAGGTGAACCCGGCGGGCAGGCTGCCGGTCTCGATCCCGCGGGCGGACGGCAGCGGCGAGCTGTACCCGCTGGGCCACGGACTGCACTACTGACCCAAACCGCTGGCGGTCGTGCGCACACCCACGGGAGGGTGTGCGCATGACCGTCTCGATCACCGACATCACGTTCGACGCCGGCGACGCGCGAGCGCTGGCGACGTTCTGGGCCAACCTGCTCGGTTGGCAGGTCTTCTACGACGACGACCCGGTCGTCCTCGTCGCGCCCCACTACCCCACGCTCGGGAAGACGACGATGCTCTTCATCCCCGTGCCCGAGGGCAAGACGGCCAAGAACCGGGTCCACCTCGACCTCACGCCGACCGACATGACCCGCGACGAGCAGGTCGAGCAGGCGATCGCGCTCGGGGCGACCGTGGTCGGCGACCACCGCGAGGAGGAGGACGGCGGCGGGTGGGTCACGCTCGCCGACCCGGAGGGCAACGAGTTCTGCATCGTCCGGTCGGACGCCGAGCGGCCCGCCCCGACGACGAAGGCGTGGCGGCTCGGCTGAGCAGGCACCCCGGGCTACGGAGCCGGCCAGACGACCTTGTTGTCACCGCCGACGACGGCGTCGCTGAAGGAGTTGTCGAACCATCCCGCGGCCTCGTCGGGTGACACCTGGACGCCGCCGTACTGCGTCATGATGCCCGCCAGCGCGCGGACGTTCCCCGTGTCGATCGACCCGAACTTGCCGGGGAGCGGGTTGTCGGCGACGACCTCGGTCTCCTTCTTCCACACCGCGGTCTCGTGCTTGGGGTCGGACTCGGCGCCCGCCTTGTCGTGCTGGAAGCCGATGCACTCGTCGACGTGGGCCTCCTCGGCGCAGTACTGGTAGGCCTTGAACACCGCCCGCAGGAAGTCCTGGGCGGCGGTCGGGTGCGCCTTGAGGAAGCCGGGGTTCGCGGCGTAGGCGCCGAGCGAGCCGGGGACGCCGAAGTCCTTGGGCTCCCAGACCTTGACCGGCTTACCCGCCGCCTCGAGCTGGAGCGGCTCGTTGGAGATGAAGCCGACCAGCGCGTCGACCTGCCCGCGCGGCAGGATCGTCGGGTCGTAGCCGACCTTGACCTCCTTGACGTCGCCCTGCTTCAGCCCCGCCTTGTCGAGCATCGCGGAGACGCCGACCGGCACCAGGCCCTTCTGGCCGAGCGTCTTGCCCTTGAGCTGGGCGAGGTCGGTGATCGACGGCATCGTCATGAGGATGTCGAGACCGGCGTTGGAGTACGACGAGATGCCGGTGATCCGCAGCCCGTTGGCGTTCGCGGTCATGGTGTCCTGCTGCGAGAGGCCGCCGACCTGGGCCCGGCCGCTGGCGAGCAGCTTGGTGTTCTGCGAGACGTCGCCCGACCCGGGCTGCAGCCGCACGTCGAGGCAGAGGTCCTTGAAGTAGCCGAGCCGATCGGCGGCGATGACCTCGAGGATCGAGGCCGACGCCTGCCAGTAGTAGCCGGACAGGTAGGTGACGGTGCCGGCCGCCTTGTTCTGGTCGCAGCGCTTGGCCGACGCCGCCGAGCCGGTCGTGCCTGCCGACTCGTCGTCTCCCCCGCAGCCGGCCAGGGTCCCCGCCAGCAGCGTGGCGGCCAGGAGCAGGGCGAGCGGGCGGATGATCCTCACGGAAGTGACTCTCCTCGTCGGGGGGAACGCGGGGGACGCGCGGCGGGCAGGCTCAGCGGGGCTCGTGCCAGCGCAGGGCGCGGCGCTCGACGACGGTCACGAGGAGCAGCAGCAGCGAGCCCATCAGGGCCAGCACGAAGATAGCGGCCCACACGGTGGCGAGTCTGTTCATGGAGGACGCGACCTGGATCACGCTGCCGAGTCCCGCCGCCGACCCGGCGGCCGAGAGCTCGGCCACGACCGCGCCCACCACCGAGAGCGGGAAGACGATCTGGAGCGCCGCGAAGACGTACTGCAGCGAGCCGGGGATGCGCAGGTGCCGCAGGACCTCCCAGCGCGACGCGTGCACCGACTGGAACACCTGCAGCACCGGCTCCGGGACCGACCGCAGCCCGACCGAGGCGTTGATGAGGATCGGGAAGAAGCAGATCAGCCCCGTGATGATCAGCTTCGGCGCGGAGCCGAACCCGAACGCCACCACGAGCGCCGGCGCGATCGCGACGAGCGGGGTCACGTTGAGCACGACCGCGATCGGCATGACCGCCCGCCGCGCGAGGGTCACCTCGCTCACCAGGATCGCGAGCGCGAAGGCGGCCACGAAGCCGATCAGCAGCCCGAGCAGGGCTTCGCGCAGCGTCACCCAGCTGTTGTGCAGGAAGTAGCCGGGGTCGGTCGTGAGCGCCGACCACACGTCCGGCAGCGGTGGCAGCAGGTAGGGCATCCGGTCCGCCCCGACCTGCCAGAGCACGCCGAGCAGCACGAGGAGGACGGCGAGCGGCGCCCAGTACGCCGGGTGGAGCACCCGCTTCACGAGGCGACCCCGTTCTGCTCGAACGCGTCGCGCAGCCGCTCGCGCAGACCGAGCTCGTAGGCGTGGAACTCGGGGCTGCGGATCAGCTCCTGCGTCCGCGGCCGGGGCAGGTCGATGTCGACGACGTCGACGATCCGCCCGGGGCGCGGCGCCATCACGACGACGGAGTCGGAGAGCCTGACCGCCTCGAGGATCGAGTGGGTGACGAAGAGGACCGTCGCGCCGCGCTCCTCCCACAGCTCGAGCAGCTGCTGCTGCTGGGCCTCGCGGGTGAACTCGTCGAGCGCTGAGAACGGTTCGTCCAGCAGCAGTACGTCGGGCTGCAGCCCGAAGGCGCGCACGATGGCGACCCGCTGCCGCATCCCGCCGGAGAGCTGGGCCGGCCGCTGGTGCACGGCGTCGCCCAGGCCGGCGCGGCGCAGCAGCTCGCGCATGTCCGGGAGCGGCTCCCGGTTGTGGCGTCGGTTGACCTTCGCCGGCAGCGAGACGTTGTCGAGCACGGTCAGCCACGGCAGCAGCGCCGGCTGCTGCGGCACGAGCCCGAGCCGCTTCTGCTCCGCGGCCTCCCGCGGCGTCGTGCCGCACACGGTGACCTCGCCGGCGTCCGGCTCCTCGAGCCCGGCGACGATGCGCAGCAGCGTCGACTTCCCGCAGCCGCTCGGCCCGATGATGCTGACGAACCGCCCGGTCGGCACCTCGAGGTCGATGCCGTCCAGCGCGACCACGCGGGTGGCGTCCTCGTGCACGCGACCGATGCCGCGCAGGTCGATGGCGGCGCCGGTCATGGGGGTCAGTCTTCCAAACCGGGGACCGATAGGTTTCCGGGGTGCGCATCGCGACCTGGAACGTGAACTCCATCCGCTCCCGCATCGACCGCGTCGAGGCCTTCCTCGACCGCCACGAGGTCGACGTGCTCGCGGTCCAGGAGACCAAGGCCAAGGTCGACCAGCTGCCCACGATGGGCCTCGAGGCCAGGGGGTACGACGTCGCGGCGGTCGGCTACTCCCAGTGGAACGGCGTCGCGCTGATCTCGCGCGTCGGGCTCGAGCAGGCCACGGTCGGCTTCGAGGGCATGCCCGGCTGGGGCGAGCCGACCGAGGCCGAAGCGCGCGCGGTGAGCGCGGTCGCGGGCGGCGTACGCATCTCGTCGCTCTATGTCCCCAACGGACGCAAGCCCGACGACCCGCACTACGTCTACAAGCTCGACTGGCTCGCCCGGCTCCGGGACGCCGGGCAGGCATGGCTCGGCGAGCAGGCCGCGCTGGTCGGTGACTGGAACATCTGCCCGACCGACGACGACGTGTTCGACGTGACGCAGTTCCGCAACTCCACGCACGTCACGCCGCAGGAGCGCGCCGCGTTCCAGGCGATCCTCGACTCGGGATGGAGCGAGGTCACCCGCAAGTACGCCCCTGGCTACACCTACTGGGACTACTACCGCCAGCGGTTCGAGCGCGACCGTGGCCTCAAGATCGACTTCGTCCTCGCCTCGCCATCGCTGGCCGAGCGCGTGAAGGGCGCGTTCATCGACCGCGAGGAGCGGGCCGGGGCCGGGGCCTCGGACCACGCGCCGGTCGTCGTCGACCTCGAGGACTGAGCAGAAGGCTCGCCGAGTTCGGCGAGCGCGGCGCGTCGCGGCCGCCTCGTCGGCGGGTCGCCCTACCGTGAGCAGCGGAGGAGACCCATGAGCAGATGGCATCCCGGTCATGAGCCCGGCCGTCAGGTGGTCGTGCTCGCAGTCGCGCTCGCCCTCACGGCCGCCCTGCTCGACGTCGCGATCACCGGCAGCGTCACCTGGATCTTCGACGTCTGCTTCGTCGTCCTGTGCGCCGCGATGGCGTTGCTCGTCGCACCCAAGGACATGTTCACGGTCGGCGTGCTGCCGCCGCTCGTCATGCTCGGGGTGTTCGTGGTCGTCGGGCTGTCCGACGCCGACGCCCTCGGCCGTCCCGACGACAGCGTGGGGCAGGCCGTCGTCTCAGGACTGGCCCACCACAGCCTGGCGCTGTGCCTCGGCTACGGAGTGTGCCTGGGCCTGCTCGCCCAGCGCCGCCACGTCCAGGCGGCGCGCGCCGGGCACGCGGCCCGCTCGCGCCGTCAGGCGACGAAGCGCGACCAGTCCCCCGCGCCCTCGCGGATGACCTCGGGGTAGCCCTCGGACCAGTCCACGACCGTCGTGGGCTCGGCCGGGGTGTCCTCGCCGGTCTCGATGACGACGTCGACGAGGTGGTCGAGGGTGTCCTTGACGTCCCAGCCGTTGGTCCGCGGCTCGGTCTCCCCCGGCATGATCAGCGTCGACGACAGCAGCGGCTCGCCGAGCGCCTCGAGCAGCGCCTGGACGAAGGTGTTGTCGGGGATGCGGACGCCGACGGTGCGCTTCTTCGGGTGCAGCAGGCGACGCGGCACGTCGGGCATCGCCGGCAGGATGAACGTGTAGGGCCCCGGCGTCGCGCCGCGGATCGCCCGGAAGGCACTGTTGTCGACGTGCACCATCTGGCCGAGCTGGGAGAAGTCCCTGCAGACCAGGGTGAAGTGGTGACGCTCGTCGAGGTCGCGGATCGCCAGGATCCGGTCGCGACCGTCCTTGTTGCCGATCCGGCTGCCGAGCGCGTAGCCCGAGTCGGTCGGGTAGGCGATGAGCTGGTCGTCGTTCAGCGCGTCGACGACCTGCTGCAGCAGGCGCGGCTGCGGATTGTCCGGGTGGATGTCGACGTAGCGCGCCATCAGTGCTGACCCGCAGCCTTCAGGTCGCGGCGCAGCTCCTTGGGGAGCGAGAAGATGAGCGACTCCTCGGCACTGTGCACGGCCCGCGCATCCGGGTAGCCGCGCTCCGCGAGGAACGCGAGGACGCCCTGCACGAGCTCCTCCGGCACGCTCGCCCCGCTGGTCACGCTCACCGAGCGGACCCCGTCGAGCCACTCGGGGTCGATCTCCGAGGCGTCGTCCACGCGGTAGGCCGATCCGGCGCCCGCCTCCAGGGCGACCTCGACCAGCCGGACGCTGTTGGAGGAGTTCCCCGACCCGACCACGATGACGAGGTCGGACTCCTTGGCGATCTCCTTGACCGCCAGCTGGCGGTTCTGGGTCGCGTAGCAGATGTCGTCGCTCGGCGGGTCCAGCAGCAGCGGGAAGCGCTTCCGGATCGCGTCGACGGTCTCGAGCGTCTCGTCGACGCTGAGCGTGGTCTGCGACAGCCAGGAGACCTTGGCGGGGTCGCGGACGACGATCTTGTCGACGTCCTCTGGCCCCTGCACCAGCTGGATGTGCTCGGGGGCCTCGCCGGCCGTGCCCTCGACCTCCTCGTGCCCGGCGTGGCCGATGAGGAGGATGTCGTAGTCCTCGGCCGCGAACCGCTTCGCCTCGTGGTGGACCTTGGTCACCAGCGGACAGGTCGCGTCGATGGTCTTGAGCCCGCGGGCCTCCGCCTCGGCGTGGACGGCCGGCGAGACGCCGTGCGCGGAGAAGACGACCGTCTCCCCCTCCGGCACCTGGTCGAGCTCCTCGACGAAGATCGCGCCGCGCGACTCGAGGTCAGCGACGACGTGCTTGTTGTGCACGATCTGCTTGCGGACGTAGACGGGAGCGCCGTAGAGGTCGAGCGCCTTCTCGACGGTCACCACTGCCCGGTCGACGCCGGCGCAGTAGCCGCGCGGCGCGGCGAGCAGCACCTGCTTCTCCGCGTCGGTGAGCGGGCGGGGCATGGCGAGGTCCGTCATGGTGCTGAGTCTACGGACCCCTGCTCCCGGCGGGCGCTTCGGCGAGGCACCCCGCGGGACCCGTCGTGTCGGCGGGCGCCGCTAGTCTCGCCCAGGTCATGACGATGCAGACGTCGCTCGAGTCCCCGGCCCCGGTCCGGCAGATCGCCAACGCGATCGCCGGCTGGATCGACCGGCTCGGCGCGGTCTGGGTGGAGGGTCAGGTCGCCCAGGTCAGCCGGAGGCCGGGCATGCAGACGGTCTTCCTGACGCTGCGCGACACGGTGGCCGACATCTCGATCGCCGTCACGTGCAGCCGCACGCTCTTCGACGGGCTCAACCCGCCGCTGGTCGAGGGGGCCAGCGTCGTCGTCCACGCCAAGCCGTCGTTCTACGCCAACCGCGGGACGCTCTCGCTCTACGCCCGCGACATCCGCATGGTCGGGCTCGGCGAGCTGCTCGCCCGGCTGGAGCGGCGCCGCCAGCTGCTCGCCGCCGAGGGTCTCTTCGCCGCCGAGCTCAAGCGGTCGCTGCCCTTCCTCCCGGGCCGGGTCGGCCTGGTGACCGCTCCCGACTCAGCAGCCGAGCGTGACGTCCTCGAGAACGCCCGCCGCCGTTGGCCGGCGGTCGCCTTCGAGACCGCCTACGCCGCCATGCAGGGCACCCGCTGCGTGCCGGAGGTGATCGAGGCGCTCGAGCGGCTCGACCGCGACCCGTCGGTCGACGTCATCGTCGTCGCCCGAGGCGGGGGCTCCGTGGAGGACCTCCTGCCGTTCTCCGACGAGGCGCTCATCCGCGCCGTCCACCGGCTGACGACGCCGGTCGTCTCGGCGATCGGCCACGAGCCCGACAGCCCGCTGCTCGACCTGGTGGCCGACCTGCGCGCCTCGACCCCGACCGACGCCGCCAAGCTCGTGGTGCCCGACGTCGCGGAGGAGCTTCGCCTCGTGGCGACCGCCCGCGACCGGATGCGGAGCGGGCTGCGCTCCTGGCTGGACCGCGAGCAGGCAGCACTCGACGCGCTCCGCTCCCGGCCGGCGCTCGCCGACCCGCGCTCGCTGCTCGACGAGCGGGCCGACGAGGTGAGGGTGCTGCGCGATCGCGCCCGTCGTACGCTCTCCCACCTGCTCGACCGAGCCTCCGACGACATCGGTCACCACCGCGCCCGGGCGAGGGCGCTCTCGCCGCTCGAGACCCTGCGCCGCGGCTACGCCGTCCTGCAGGACGGCGACGGCCACGTGCTCGCCTCCGTGGCGGGCGTCGAGGCCGGCGCCGAGATCAGCGTCCGCGTCGCCGACGGTCGCGTCCACGCCACCACCACCCGAACCGAGGAGCTCCCCGATGGCCAGTGACGACGAGAAGCCCTCCTACGAGGAGGCCCGCGCGGAGCTCATCGAGGTGGTCCGTGCGCTCGAGGCGGGCGGCACGACCCTCGAGGAGTCGCTCGCGTTGTGGGAACGCGGCGAGAAGCTCGCGACCGTCTGCCAGGAGTGGCTCGACGGCGCGCGCCAGCGGCTCGACGCCGCGATGGGCTCCGACGAGGAGTAGGTCAGGCGACGGGCGCGGTGGTCAGCAGGCCGATCAGCGTCTTCAGGTCGGCGACCGACGCCGACCCGTAGACCAGCAGGGTGTCCTTGCCGACGCTGGTCGAGAACGCGTGGTCGCGCTGCCCGTCCGACCACGACGTCCACGTCGTTGCGACCTTGCTGTCGATCGTGACGTCCTCGCCCTTCCGAGCGCCGTTCGGCAGCGCCGTGGCGAGCATGTCCTCGACCGACAGGTCCTCCTGCTGGATCCCGGCGAACGTCCCGGAGTCGGTGAGCAGCGGCAACCCCCACGCGGGGCGGTCACCGGGAGTGAAGTTGGCGTCCGTCGCCAGCCAGCCCTTCGGCAGCGTCGCAGGGTAGGCGACGGTGTAGCCACCGCCCTGGATGTCTCGCACGGTGCTCAGGTAGTCGACCGCCACCGGCTTGCCGTCCGGCTCGTCGTGGAGGACGTTCTGGATGACGTAGTAGCCGACCACCGCGGCCACGAGCACGATCATCGAGCCGATCAGGCCGCCGAAGGTCCGTGGGTAACGCCTCGACGGTGCCTGCGGCTCGCCCTGCCGCTCACCCAGCCGCTCGCCCTGCGGCCCGCCCTGCGACTCGCCCTGCGGCTCACTCACGCCCGACTGCCGCTCGTTCACGGGTCAAGTGTGTCAGGCACCTATCGTTTCCGAAGTGCCGCCCCTGACCACCGCCGTCGCCGACGGAACCGGAGTGGTCGCGCTGGCGGGGCTCCTCGTGGCCGCCCACCGGCACCCACGGGCTCGCGTGGAGGCCGCCGCGGCGCTGGCCGCGTCGGCGCTCGTGCTGGTCGCGGGCCTGATCTCCCCCGAGGAGGCATGGGACGCCGTCCGCCCCCTGCTGCCGGTCGTCGCCTTCCTCGTCACCATCCTGGTCGTCGCGGAGGTGTGCGCCCGGGCGGGCGTCTTCACGGCCGCCGGGCACCGCGTCCGCCGGCACAGCCGCGGTCGGCCGGCCGCCCTGTTCACCGGCACGTTCCTGCTGGCCGCGCTCGTGACGACGGTGCTCAGCCTCGACGCGACGGTGGTGCTGGTGACGCCGGTGGCGGTCGCGGCCGCCGTCGGCCTCGGCACCTCGCCGCGCCCGGTCGCCTATGGCTGCCTGCGGATGGCCAACTCGGCGTCATTGCTGCTGCCGGTCTCCAACCTCACCAACCTGCTCGCGATGCCGCACCTGGACCTCACCTTCGCCGGCTTCGCCGTCCGGATGGCGCCCGCGCTCGCCGCCGTCCTCGTGGTCGAGTACGTCGGCCTGCGACTGCTCTTCCGCCGCGAACTCGCCGGCCACGGTGTCGAGCGGCGAGAGCCCCGGTCCCCGCGGCTGGAGCCCGTGCCCGTCGTGGTCGTGGCGGCCATGCTCCTCGGGTTCGCGGTCCTGTCGCCGCTCGGCGTCGAGCCGGCCTGGGTGTCCGCCGCCGCGGCCGCGGTGCTCGTCGTCTGGGCCCGCTACCGCCGGCTGGCGTCGTGGCAGGTGGCCGCGCGGGCCGCTCACCCCTCCTTCGCGCTGTTCGTGCTGGCGCTGGGCGTGGTGGTGGCGGGCCTCGGCCAGGGGTTCCTCGGCGACGTGGCCGCCCGGCTGCTCCCCGACGGGACGTCGTACGTCGACCTGCTGGCCGTGGCCGGGATCGCCACCGTGGGGGCGGCGCTGCTCACCAACCTGTCGGCGACCCTGCTGCTCCTCCCCCTGCTGGCGCCGCTGGGCACCGACGCCGTGCTGGCCGCCCTGGTGGGCCTCGGCGTCGGCTCCGGGATCACCTGGACGGGCTCGCTCGCCAACCTGCTGTGGCGGCGCACCCTGGTCCGCTACGGCGAGCCGGGCTCGATGCTCGGAACGGTCGCCTTCCACCGCGTCTCGCTCGCCCTCACGCCGCTCGCGGTCATCGCAGCTGTCACCGCACTCGCGGTCACCTGACGCCCTCCCTGCCGCATGCGCGGCGGACACGAGACAGATCGACCGCGGATGCGTCATGATGCGCCGGTGACGTCCTACCGCATCCCCGAGGCCGCCGAGGTGCTCGGCGTCAGCGACGACACCGTCCGGCGGTGGATCGACGCCGGACGCCTCACCACCGAGAGCGAGGGCGGTCGCGCCGTCGTCCCTGGCGGGGCGCTCGCCGAGCTCGCGGTCTCCCTCGCCGACGCTCCCGAGAGCGTGCCGCGCGCCGGCGCGGTCAGCGCCCGCAACCGGCTGCCCGGCATCGTCACACGGGTCCTCAAGGACACCGTCATGGCCCAGGTCGAGCTGATCTGCGGTCCCTACCGCCTGGTCTCGCTGATGAGCAGCGAGGCCGCCGAGGAGCTCGGGCTCGAGCCCGGCGTACGCGCCATCGCCTCGGTCAAGTCCACCAACGTCGTCGTGGAGCGTCCCTGAATGTCACCGAGAGCCAGGCTGTTCCTCGTCCCCGTCCTCGCGCTCGTCGCGCCGCTCGCCGCCTGTGGCGGCTCCGACGACGCCGGGGGCTCGGAGCAGCGGACCCTGACCGTGTTCGCCGCGGCGTCACTGACGAAGACCTTCACCCAGCTGGGCAAGGACTTCGAGGCCGACCACGACGGCACGGCGGTGAGGTTCAGCTTCGGCGGCTCCTCCGACCTCGTCGAGCAGATCCAGTCCGGCGCCCCGGCGGACGTCTTCGCGTCCGCGGACACGAAGAACATGGACAAGCTGGGCAACGAGGCCGAGAACCGTCAGGACTTCGCGTCCAACGTGCTCGAGATCGCCACGCCGCCGGGCAACCCGGCCCACGTCACGAGCTTCGCGGGCCTGGCCGAGCCCGGCCTCAAGCTGGTGATCTGCGCGCCCGAGGTGCCGTGCGGGGCCGCGACGGCGCAGGTCGCGAAGAACGCCGGCGTGACGCTGAGGCCGGTCAGCCAGGAGCAGTCGGTGACCGACGTGCTGGGCAAGGTCATCAGCGGCGAGGCGGACGCGGGCGTCGTCTACGTGACCGACGTCAAGGGCGCCGGCGACAGCGTCGACGGGGTCACCTTCCCGGAGTCGTCCAGCGTCGTGAACACCTACCCGATCGCGACGGTGAAGGGCGCGAAGAACGCCGACCTGGCGAAGGAGTTCGAGGACTTCGTCCTCAGCGTCGACGGACAGAAGGTGCTCGCGGACGCGGGCTTCGGGAAGCCATGATCGGGCTGCCCCGCTGGCTCCTCGTCCCGGCGGCCGTGGGCGCCGCCTTCGTGCTGCTCCCCCTGGTCGCGATGGTGTCGCGGGTCGACTGGGGCGGCTTCGGCAGCCTGGTGACGTCGGAGTCGGCCCGTGACGCGCTCTGGCTCAGCCTGCGCACGAGCACCTGCAGCACGCTCGCGTGCCTCGTGCTCGGCGTGCCGATGGCGGCCGTGCTCGCCCGCATCGACTTCCCCGGTCAGGGCCTGCTCCGCTCGCTCGTCCTCCTGCCCCTGGTCATCCCGCCGGTGGTCAGCGGCATCGCGCTGCTCTACACGTTCGGCCGACGCGGGCTGCTCGGCCACACCCTCGACGTGCTCGGCGTCGAGGTCGCCTTCACGACCACAGCGGTGATCATGGCGCAGACGTTCGTCGCGCTGCCGTTCCTGGTCATCTCGCTGGAGGGCGCGATGCGGACCGCCGGCCAGCGCTACGAGGTGGTCGCCGCGACCCTCGGCGCCGCGCCGTCGACCGTCTTCCGGCGGGTGACGCTGCCGCTCGTGCTGCCCGGGCTGCTGAGCGGCGCCGTGCTCGCCTTCGCCCGGTCGCTCGGCGAGTTCGGCGCGACGATCACGTTCGCCGGCTCGCTGCAGGGCACGACGGCGACGCTGCCGATCCAGATCTACCTCGAGCGGGTCACCGATCCCGACGCCGCCGTCGCGCTCTCCCTGGTGCTCGTCGTGGTCGCGGTGCTGGTGATCGGCGTCGCGAGGACGGGCCGGAGCGCGGTGTGAGCAGCGGGGAGAACGGCGAGGCGAGCCTGCGCTACGACGCCACCGTCGCGGACCGTGACGTGGCGGTGCGTCTCCGGGTGGCCGAGGGCGAGACCGTCGCCCTGCTCGGCCCCAACGGCGCCGGCAAGTCGACGGTGCTCGGCGTGATCGCCGGGCTCGTCACCCCGACGACCGGTCAGGTCTCGTTGGCGGGGCGGGACCTGGCCGGCGTACCACCCCATCGGCGCGAGGTGGCCCTGCTCGCCCAGGAGCCGCTGCTCTTCCCGCACCTCACCGCGCTCGAGAACGTGGCGTTCGGCCCCCGCTCCCACGGTGTCGGCCGTCAGGAGGCACGGGCGCTGGCGCGCGAGTGGCTGGACCGGGTCGGGGTCGGCGACCTCGGCAGCCGTCGGCCACGCCAGCTCAGCGGCGGCCAGGCGCAGCGCGTCGCCGTCGCCCGGGCGCTGGCCGCGCGGCCGAGGCTGCTGCTTCTGGACGAGCCGATGGCGGCGCTCGACGTCGACGTCGCGCCGGCCCTGCGGCACCTGCTCAGGACCGTGCTCGCCGATCGGACCGCCGTCGTCGTGACCCACGACGCGCTCGACGCCCTGCTGCTGGCCGACCGCGTCGTCGTGGTCGAGGGCGGCCGGGTCGTGGAGGAGGGCCCGACCGCCGACGTGCTGCGCCGCCCGCGGAGCAACTTCGCCGCACGGATCGCCGGCCTCAACCTGGTCGCCGGACGCTGGAACGGCGAAGCCGTGACCCAGGGCGACGTCGCCGTGCGCGGACTGCCCTCCGACGACCCTCCGGGGCAGGGCGAGCAGGCCGTCGCGGTCTTCTCCCCCACCGCTGTCTCGGTCTTCCGGGAGCCACCGGGCGGCAGCCCCCGCAACGCGCTGCCCGCGACCGTCACCGAGCTCGAGCCGCTGGGCGACAGGTTCCGGGTCAGGGCCGTGGCCGGCCGTGCGCCAGGGCAGGTGCCCCTCCAGGCGGAGGTCACCGCGGCCGCGGTCGCCGACCTCGCCCTCGTCCCAGGGGACCGCGTGAATTTGATCGTGAAAGCGACGGAAGTCTCGGTCCACGGCGCCTCTCGGGCCGCATCGGCACCATCGCGGACGGATACAGTCTGGCCATGAGCGAGCGCAGCGAGCGACACCTCCCCGAGCCACTCGACGTCGCCCCGCAGGCGCCCGACCGCAACCTCGCGCTCGAGCTCGTGCGCGTCACCGAGGCCGCCGCGATGGCCGCCGCACGCTGGGTCGGTCGCGGCGACAAGAACGGCGCCGACGGCGTCGCGGTCAACGCGATGCGGGTGATGATCTCGACCGTCGCGATGAACGGCACGGTCGTCATCGGCGAGGGCGAGAAGGACAACGCCCCGATGCTCTACAACGGCGAGCAGGTCGGTGACGGCACCGGACCGGACGTGGACGTCGCCGTCGATCCGATCGACGGCACCACGCTCACGGCGAAGGGCATGAACAACGCGATCGCCGTGCTCGCGGCCGCCCCGCGCGGCTCGATGTACGACCCCTCGGCCGTGTTCTACATGGAGAAGCTCGTGACCGGCCCCGAGGCCGCCGACGTCGTCGACATCCGGCTGCCCGTCGCCGAGAACATCCACCAGGTCGCCAAGGCGAAGGGTGCCCAGCCGAGCGACGTCACCGTGGTCCTCCTCGACCGGCCGCGTCACGAGCAGCTGGCCGAGGAGATCCGCGCCACCGGCGCCCGGATCAAGTTCATCACCGACGGCGACGTGGCCGGCGCGATCGCTGCGGCGCGCGAGGGCAGCGGCGTCGACCTGCTGCTCGGCATCGGCGGCACCCCGGAGGGCATCATCGCCGCGTGCGCGATGAAGGCGCTCGGCGGCACCCTGCAGGGCCGGCTCTGGCCCAAGGACGACGACGAGCGGCAGAAGGCCGTCGACGCCGGGCACAACCTCGACCCCGACTTCGTGCTCACCACCAACGACCTCGTGACGGGCGACGACTGCTTCTTCGTCGCGACCGGGATCACCGACGGCGACCTCATGCGCGGCGTCCACTACCGGGCCGGCGGCTGCACGACCGAGTCGCTGGTGATGCGGTCGCGCAGCGGCACGATCCGCAAGATCGTCAGCGACCACCAGCTGTCGAAGCTCAAGGCCTACTCGGCCATCGACTTCGAGAGGTGACCGGTGTCGGTCGCGGTGCCGCAGGAGCTCTTCGCCCACGTCGCCGACGGGGTCGACCTCTGCTACCAGACCTTCGGCTCGCCCGACGGCGACCCGCTGCTGCTGGTGATGGGGCTGGGCGGCCCGATGACGTGGTGGGACGAGCGGCTGTGCGGCATGCTCGCCGACGCCGGCTTCCACGTCATCCGCTTCGACAACCGTGACATCGGCCGGTCGAGCCGCCTCGACGGACCGGTCTCGATGGGCCGGCTGGCGCGGGCGTTCTTGGGGCTGAAGGTACGGACGACCTACACGCTGGACGACATGGCCGCCGACGCGATCGGCCTGCTCGACCACCTCGGGATCGAGGCGGCGCACGTGTGGGGCGTGTCGATGGGCGGGATGATCGCCCAGACGATGGCGGTGACCCATCCGGAGCGGGTGCTGTCGCTGACCTCGATGATGTCGACCACCGGGGCGCGGTCCGTCGGCTACCAGAACCCGTCGCTGCTGCCGATCTTCCTCACCCGGAGCGGTGACCGGGAGGGGTACGTCGACGCGTCGGTGCGCACGTGGAAGATCATCGGCTCGCCCGCCTACCCCTCCGACGAGCAGGACGTACGCCGACGCGCCGAGGAGACCTACGACCGCGGTATCTCCCCGCGCGGCACCGGGCGGCAGATCCTGGCCGTGCTCACCCAGCCCAACCGCACCCGCGACCTCGCCCGGGTGAGCGTCCCGACGCTGGTGGTCCACGGCCTGGCGGACAAGATGGTGCACGTGTCCGGCGGCCGGGCCACGTCGCTCGCCGTGCCGCGCTCGGAGCTGCTCCTCATCGACGGCCTCGGCCACGACATCCCCGAGGGCCTCTGGCCGACGCTGGTCAGCGCCGTCCGCCGCAACGCCGACCGCGCCTCCTGAAATGCCGAGATCCGGGCCCCCGCGCAATGCTGGGACCCGGATCTCGAGGACGAGGGATCAGTCGCTGAGGCGCAGACCCGTCGTGGTGTCGAAGACGTGCACGTCACGCGGGTCGGTGGTGACGTAGAGCGTGTCGCCCTTGCGGACCTGCTCGCGCGCCGGGACGCGGACGATGATGTTCGACGGGGTGCCCTCGACGTCCGAGGTGCCGTAGACGAACGAGTCGGAGCCGAGCTCCTCGACGACGGTCACCTGGACCGGGAGGCCACCCTCGCCGGCGGAGACCAGGCGCCAGGCCTCCGGACGCACGCCGACGGTGATGTCGCCGCTCATCTTGGACGCGGCGGCCGGGTCGACCGGCACGAGGTACTGACCGATCTTGGCCTGGTTGTCGGCGGACTTCGCCTGCATGAGGTTCATCTGGGGCGAGCCGATGAAGCCGGCGACGAAGAGGTTGACCGGCTTGGAGTACAGGTTGAGCGGGGTGTCGACCTGCTGGAGCTCACCGGCGTTCATGACGGCGACGCGGTCGCCCATCGTCATGGCCTCGACCTGGTCGTGGGTGACGTAGACCGTGGTGACGCCCAGGTCGGCCTGCAGCTTCGCGATGTCCGTACGGGTCTGGACACGCATCTTGGCGTCGAGGTTCGACAGCGGCTCGTCCATGCAGAAGACCTGCGGCTGACGCACGATCGCGCGGCCCATGGCGACACGCTGACGCTGGCCGCCGGAGAGCGCCTTCGGCTTGCGCTCGAGGTAGTCGGTCAGGCCGAGCAGGGCGGCGGCCTCCTTGACGCGACGCTCGCGCTCCCCGCTGTCGACCTTGGCCATCTTGAGCGCGAAGCCCATGTTCTCGGCCACGCTCATGTGGGGGTAGAGCGCGTAGTTCTGGAACACCATCGCGATGTCGCGGTCCTTGGGCGGGACGGTGGTGACGTCACGGTCGCCGATCATGATGCGGCCGCTGGTCACCTCCTCCAGGCCGGCGAGCATGCGGAGGGTGGTCGACTTGCCGCAGCCGGAGGGGCCGACGAGAACCATGAACTCGCCGTCGCCGATCTCCAGGTCGATGCCCTTGACCGCGGGGCTGTCGGCCCCGGGGTACCAGCGCTGGGCCTTCTCGAAGGTCACTGATGCCATGACGAACTGCTCCTTCACCGGCAGGTACGTGCCGGACGATCCGTAGTGAAGTGGGGGCCACCAGGCAGTGGCGTGCCTCACCCTAACCGATCCAGCAAGCGGGAGCGCTCCCGGTCGACCATCGCGAACTGGCAGGTGACAAAGCGCTTCCGACGGGGTACACCGGAGTGACAAGGATCACAGGGGAGGCGGTCGATGAGCGTCCATGGTCACCCGGGTCGGCGTACGAAGAAGCGGGTCCTGGGTCTCGCAGCCGCCGGCATCCTCGCCAGCTCAGCCTTGACGGCGTGCTCGTCGGCATCCGGCGTGACCCAGCTGACCTGGTACATCAACCCTGACTCGGGCGGGCAGGCCAAGGTCGCCGCCAACTGCAGCACCGACAAGTACAAGATCGCCACCCAGGTGCTTCCCCAGGACGCCAACGAGCAGCGGATCCAGCTGGCGCGGCGCCTCGCCGCCCACGACTCCGGCATCGACATCATGAGCATCGACCCGCCGTTCACCGCCGAGTTCTTCAACGCCGGCTTCTTGGCTCCGCTCCCCCAGGCCCTCCAGGACAAGCTCACGCAGCAGTCCTTCAAGGGCGCCACGGCGGCGGCGACCTGGAACGGCAAGATGGTGGTGGCGCCGTTCTGGTCCAACACGCAGGTGCTCTGGTACCGCAAGTCGTTCGTCCAGAAGGCGGGCATCGACATGAGCAAGCCGGTGACCTGGGACCAGATCATCGACGCCGCCGCCAAGAACGGCGGCAAGGTGGCCGTCCAGTCCAACAAGTACGAGGGCTACGTCGTCTGGATCAACGCGCTCATCTCCGGCGCCGGTGGTCAGATCGCGACCGACACCGACAAGGGTCTCGACCTGAAGCTCGAGGTCGACTCCCCGGCGGGCGACAAGGCGGCGGCGGTCATCCGCAAGCTCGCGCACTCGCCGGCCGCGCCCGCCGACCTGTCGGTCGCCCAGGAGGGCCAGGCGGGCAGCACGTTCGGTGGGGCGCAGGGCGCCTTCATGGTCAACTGGACCTACATCTACAACAGCTACGAGGCGATCACCCCGGGCTTCAACAAGGACATCGGCTACACGATGTACCCGGAGACGGTCTCGGGACAGACCGCCCGTCCGCCCTACGGCGGCATCGGGCTCGGCGTCAGCAAGTACTCCAGCCACGTCGACGACGCCATGGCGGCCGTCGAGTGCATCACGAGCCCGGACAACCAAGAGGTCAACGCCGAGATCACCGGCAACATGCCGGCCAGCCAGGCGGGCTACCAGGCCAACAACAACGCGCTGCAGAAGACCTACCCGGCTCCCCTGCTGCAGCTGTTCCAGCAGAGCCTCGACGCTGCGGCGCCGCGCACCGTGACGCCCTACTGGAGTGACATCTCCGGCGGTCTCCAGGCGACGTGGCACCCGCCGGGGAGCGTGGGCCCGTCGACGCCGGCGACGTCGCAGACGTTCATCGACAACGTGCTCCACGGAAGGAGCCTGCTGTGACCACCACCACGACCGCGACCGCCGCAGCATCAGCTCCGCCGGGGCGCAAGCGCGCGAGGATGACGGACCGCTCGAGGGCGGAGAACCGCCTGGGTCAGCGGCTCGTGGCTCCGGCGGTGATCGTGATGCTCGTCGTCACCGCCTACCCGATGTTCCAGGCGCTCTACCTCTCCTTGTTCCGCTACCGGCTCACCACGCCGGACGACAAGGCCTTCATCGGGCTGCGGAACTACGCGACCGTCCTGACGGACTCGCTGTTCTGGCGGGACACCTGGAACACGATCGTGATCATGGTGGTGACCGTGGGGGTCGAGCTGGTCATCGGGTTCGCGTTCGCCATGGTCATGCACCGCATCGTCTTCGCGCGCGGCACCGTCCGCACGGCCATCCTGATCCCCTACGGGATCATCACCGTCGTCTCGGCGTACGCGTGGCAGTTCGCGTTCAGCCTCAACAACGGCTGGGTCAACAGCTGGTTCTCCTGGTTGCCGTGGATCGCCCCCGAGACCAACTGGTTCGGGAGTCACTGGCCGGCGATGTTCGCGATCATCGTGTCGGAGATCTGGAAGACCACGCCGTTCATGTCGCTGCTCCTGCTGGCAGGGCTCTCGCAGGTGTCCGAGGACATGATCGAGGCGGCCCAGGTCGACGGAGCGACCTGGTGGCAGCGGCTGTGGAAGGTGATCATCCCCAACATGCGGGCGGCGATCATGGTCGCCGTGCTGTTCCGGGCCCTGGACGCCTTCCGCATCTTCGACAACATCTACGTGATGACGAGGGGTGCGCAGAGCACCGAGTCCTCGTCGTTCTTGACCTATCGCCAGGTCATCCAGCAGTTCCAGCTCGGGCTCGGATCGGCGCTCTCGGTGCTGCTGTTCCTCGCCGTGCTGCTGCTGGCCTGGTTGATCGTCAAGCTGTTCCGGGTCGACCTCGCGCAGGCAAGGGGTGAGGCGTGATGGCCGCCTCGAAGGAGACCCGCACCAGGATCGGCACGTGGATCGGCTTCGTCATCATCCTAATCTGGTGCCTGCTCCCTGTGGTGTGGATCCTTTCCCTCTCCTTCAAGGGCCCGGGCGAGACCGCTGCGGGCAGTCCCCAGTTCCTCCCCAAGCACTGGACCATCCAGAACTACCGTGACGTCCTCGGCTTCGGCACGGTCTCGACCGGCCAGGAGGGCACCCACACGGACTTCCTCTCCGCGCTGCGCAACTCGTTCGGCATCGCGGCGGTCGCGACGGTGCTCTCGGTCATCTTCGCCACGCTGGCGGCGTACGCGATCGCTCGCCTGGACTTCAAGGGCAAGCGCCTGGTGCTCTCCCTGGCGCTCGCGATCGCCATGTTCCCGGTGGTCGCCCTGGTCGGTCCGCTGTTCGACCTGTGGCGCGTCCTCGGCCTGTTCAACACCTGGCCCGGCCTGATCATCCCCTACATGTCGTTCACGCTGCCCCTGGCGATCTGGACGTTGTCGGCGTTCTTCCGGGAGATCCCCTGGGAGATGGAGCAGGCCGCCCAGGTCGACGGCGCGACGTCGTGGCAGGCGTTCCGGAAGGTCATCGTGCCGCTCGCCGCGCCCGGCGTCTTCACCGCGGCGATCCTGACGTTCTTCTTCGCGTGGAACGAGTTCGTGCTCGCGATCTCGCTGACCTCCACGACCGCGTCCCGGACCGTGCCCGCCCAGCTGTCCTTCTTCGTCGGGCCGGACCCGTTCAACCCGCCCTACGGGCTGTTGGCCACCGCCTCGGTGGTGGTCACGGTCCCGATCATCATCATCGTCCTGCTGTTCCAGCGAAAGATCGTCGCCGGCCTCACCTCCGGCGCTGTGAAGGGGTGACCTCGTGGCGAAGATCGAGATGAAGAACATCGTCAAGAAGTACGGCGACGGTTTCCCCGCCGTCAACGACGTGAGCATCGACGTCGCCGACGGCGAGTTCATGATCCTGGTCGGCCCGTCCGGCTGCGGGAAGTCGACCCTGCTACGGATGATCGTCGGCCTCGAGGACATCACGTCGGGCGAGATGATCATCGGCGACCGCCAGGTCAACGACCTCGCGCCCCGCGACCGCAACCTGGCGATGGTCTTCCAGAACTACGCGCTCTACCCGCACCTGAGCGTCTACGAGAACATCGCCTTCCCGCTCCGCCTGGCCGGCGCCTCCGACAAGGACGTCGACGAGAAGGTGCGGGCGGCAGCGGCGACCCTCGAGCTCGAGGAGCACCTCGAGCGCAAGCCCGGCAATCTCTCCGGTGGCCAGCGGCAGCGCGTGGCGATGGGGCGGGCGATCGTCCGCGACGCCGACGCGTTCCTCTTCGACGAGCCGCTCTCCAACCTCGACGCCAAGCTGCGTGGCCAGATGCGCACGGAGATCTCCCGGCTGCAGAAGCGGCTCGGCATCACCACGGTCTACGTCACCCACGACCAGACCGAGGCGATGACGCTCGGCGACCGGGTGGCCGTGCTCAAGCGGGGCATCCTGCAGCAGCTCGCCACGCCGCGCGAGCTCTACGAGAACCCCGGCAACCTCTTCGTGGCCGGCTTCATCGGCTCGCCGCCCATGAACTTCCTGCCCGCGACGGTCGAGGGTACGACGGCGAAGCTCCCCTTCGGCGACGTCCAGCTGCCGCCCCACAAGGCCGAGCGGGCGCAGGGACACGACCTGCTCCTCGCCGGGATCCGGCCCGAGCACTTCGACGACGCCAGCACCCGGGAAGGCGCCCGCGGCTCCACGTTCCGCGCGACCGTCGAGGTGGTCGAGTGGCTCGGCAACGAGACCTACGCCTACATCCCCTACGAGGCCCCGCCGGAGATCACCGAGAAGCTGCGCCAGCTCGAGCGGGAGCTCGACAGCGAGGCCATGCACACCCAGCTGGTCGCGGCGCTCTCCGGAGGCAGCCGGATCCGCGAGGGCGAGGAGGCTGAGATCTGGGTCGACGCGTCGAGGGTCCACCTCTTCGACCCCGAGACCGGTCGCAACCTGACCGTCGACACCGAGCGTGCCGGCACGATCCCGGAGCTGGAGACGACCGCCTAGCGGCCGAGTCTGCGCCGCGACCGCTCGCCGGGCATCGGCTTGCGGGTGACGTCGACGCTGCCCAGCAGGGCGAGCCCGCGGACGCGCACCAACGGCGACCCCGGGGTGATCTCGGCGTCGACCTTCGGACGGTTCTCGGTGAACGTGCCCATGATCCCGGCCCCCTCGACGACCACGCGGGTGCCGGCGTTCACGACGACGCTGATGCTGCCGAGGATCGTGTTCGCGTTGATGACCACCTCGGGCGCGCTGAAGTGCGCCTCACGCAGGTCCAGCGTGATGCTGCCCAGCATCCCGAAGGCGGTGTGCGTCGACCCGACCTCCCACGAGCCCTTCCGGTCCTGGCTGCTGAGGATCGCCAGGCTGGAGTCATAGCGCGCTCCCCCGGTCGCGGGCACGAAGGCACCGCGAGCGGCCGGGACCGCAACCGCCTGGCCGGGCGCCGTGGGCAGGTCCAGCGTGATCGGCACCAGGTCGGCGTACGTCTTGGCGGCGTAGGTCTGCCCGAGCCGCTCGTCGAGCTCCGTCAGGTCGATGCGGCCGTCACCGGCGGCCTGCTTGAGGAACTCGGCGACACGGTGCCGGTCGTCGTCGGAGATCCGCAGCTGCGAGGGGTCCTGCTGGTCCACGTCTCTCAGGCTAGTGGGCCGCGTGCTTCAGCGCAGCCGATGCTCAGTGGGTCCGCTCGGCGAGCGGCGCGAGGCCGCAGGCCGCCGCGAAGCCCTCCGACTCGATGCCCAGCGAGACGTTGGAGCGGGTCGTGAGGTTGGCGAAGCCGATGACGCTGGTCAGCTCGATGAGGCCGTCCGGGCCGAGCTGCGCGAGGAGGCTCGCGACCATCTCGTCGGTGACCGTGGGCGGGGTGTCGCTGGCTGCCTCGGCGTACGCGAGGACCTCGCGCTCCAGCGGCGTGAACACGTCGGACTCGCGCCAGCGCGGGATCTCGCGCGCCTTGTCCATGTCGAGGCCCTGGTGGTGCGCCTCGAAGTAGTTGAAGTCCAGGCACCACGTGCAGCCGATGTAGGACGCGACGGCCATGTGCGCGAACGCCTTCAGGCTCTCATCGCACCGGTCCCACTTCTTCAGCTTCTGCCCGTAGGACATGCTCGCCTTGAGCACGGGCTGGTGGTGCCACATCACGCCGAGCGACTCCGGCACGCTGCCGAACATCCGCTTGCTGAAGGCCTTCACGACGGCGCCGTAGAGGCCGGTGATCTCGGTGGCCGGGATCCTGGGCATGTCTCCTCCTGGGGTGGGTGTCGACATCAAGACACCGACCGCGGCCATGCTGTGACGGCCGAGCGCGTCTCCCTCAGTCGGCGACGACCAGAACCGGCGCCGGGTCGATCGACACGCTGACCCGCTGCCCCGCCTCGAGTGCGAGCGCGGCACCGCTGCCGACCTGGGCGATCACCAGCGTGCCCTCCACCTCGACCGTCACCTGGGACACCGCGCCGCGGAACGAGACCGCGACCACGGTGGCGGAGCCGGCTGGGTCGGCGGCGACCGACACCGCCTCCGGCCGGACCAGCGCGACGCCCGCGGACTCCGCGGAGCCGGGCAGCACCGGGATCGCCTGGCCCAGGACGGTCGCCGTACCGTCCGAGACGGTCGCGGGGATGCGGTTGGAGAGCCCGACGAACGACCCGACGAACGGCGTCGCCGGCGCGGAGTAGAGCACCGACGGAGCCGCGAGCTGCTCGAGCCGCCCGTCGCTCATCACCCCGACGCGGTCGGCGACGGCGAGCGCCTCCTCCTGGTCGTGGGTGACGAAGAGGGTGGTGGTGCCGACCTCGAGCTGGATGCGGCGGATCTCGTCGCGCAGCTGCACCCGGACCTTCGCGTCGAGCGCGGACAGGGGCTCGTCGAGCAGCAGCACCGAGGGCTCGATCGCGAGCGCCCGCGCGAGCGCGACCCGCTGCTGCTGGCCGCCGGACAGCTGGCGGGGGTAGCGCGTCGCATGCTGCTCCAGGCCGACGAGCTCGAGCATCTCGTGCGCGCGCCGACGGCGCTCGGCGGTCGCCCGCCCGCGCAGCTTGAGCCCGAACGCCACGTTGTCGACGACGGTCAGGTGCGGGAAGAGCGAGTAGGCCTGGAACACCATGCCCATGTCCCGCTTGTTCGCCGGCACCCGGGTCAGGTCTCGGCCGCCGACCCGGACGGATCCGGACGTGGCGGTGTCGAGGCCGGCCACGATGCGCAGCGCGGTGGTCTTCCCGCAGCCCGAGGGACCGAGCAGGGCGATGAGCTCCCCGGGCTGCATCTGGAGGGTGAGCCCGTCCAGCGCCCTGACCTCGCCGTAGTGACGGTGCAGGTCGTCGAGCTCGACGGTCACGCCGTTGGACTCCACGTCAGTTCCTTTCCGAGCGGCGCCGGTCGAGCAGCGACAGCGCCACGAGCAGCAGGGCGGTGAGAAGCATGGTGGCCAGCGCGGCCGCCATGGAGGCGCCGGTGTCGCTCTTCCCGAGCAGCACGATCGTCACCGGGAGCGTGTCGAAGTGCATCAGCGAGGAGAAGGTGTACTCCCCCAGCACGAGCGCGACGCCGATGAACGCGGCCGAGAGCACGCCGCTGAGCATGTTGGGAGCGACCACCCGGGCGATCACGGTGAACCACCCCGCACCGAGCGAGCGGGCCGCCTCCGCCAGGGTCGTCACATCGATCGCCGACAGGGAGGCGTCGAGTGCCCGGTAGGCGAACGGCAGCACCAGCACGACGTAGACGAACGTCAGCGTCAGCGGCGAACCGCCCAAGAAGTAGTTCACCCACGAGTAGACGCCGTTGATGCCGACGACGATGACCAGCGGTGGCACGGTGAGCGGCAGCAGGCACAGGAACTCCACGAGCCGGTTGGCCCGCGGCACGCGCAGCCGCACCCAGATCATCGTCGGGAGGAGCAGCACCAGCATCAGCACGACGGTGAGCACCGCGAGCTCGAGCGAGGTGATGATCGCGGAGCGCATCTGCTCGTTCTCGACGAGCGCCTTCCAGTGCGCACCGGTGCGCCCACCGGTGACGACCTGCTTGGTGCTGAGGTCGAGCAGCGCCCAGAGCGGGACGAGGAAGAACACCGCGAACGCGAGCAGCACCAGGCCGCGGACGCTGCGCCCGACCCAGGTCATCGCAGCCACCTCGCGGCGCGGCGCAGCAGCAGCGCGTACGCCGTCATGACGATCGCGACGACGACGATCATCTCCAGCGCGATCGCGTAGGCCAGGTGCTGGCGGCCGAGCAGGACCTCGCTGGTGAGGCCGGCGCGGATCATGAGGGGCAGGATGATCTGGCCCTGGCTGACCAGCGCGGCCGCCGTCGCGTAGGCGGCGAACGCGTTGGCGAAGAGCAGCAGCACGCTGCCGAGGAACGCCGGGCGCAGCAGCGGAACGGCGACCCCGGTGAGGTACTGCCGGCGACTCGCGCCCAGGCTGACCGCTGCCTCGCGCCACTGCGGCTTGAGCCCCTCGAGGGCCGGGATGAACACCACGACCATCAGCGGGATCTGGAAGTACAGGTAGACGAGGACGAGTCCCCACACGCCGTAGAGCCAGCCGTTGCCGTACAGGTCGAAGCCGCCGTGGCCCCGCAGCCAGACGGTGAGGACGCCCTGGGCGCCGACCGTGGCGATGAACGCGAAGGCCAGGTTGACGCCGCCGAACTGCGCGAAGACGCTCGCGATCGCCATGACCATGCGGCGCAGCAGGCTGGTCGCCGGCGCCGCCACGATGATCGACGCGAGCACGACGCCGAGCACGCCGCCGAGCACGGCGCTCACCCCGGAGACGACCACGCTGTTCCAGAGCGTGTGCAGCATGGTGGCGTCGAACAGGCCGCTGACGTTGTCGGACGTGAAGGCCCCGTCGTTGTCGCGGAACGCGCCCACGGCGACGTTGATCGTCGGGATCACCATGAACACGACGATGTAGGCGAGGAACGGGAGCAGGCCGAGGACCGGCAGTGCCCCGGCATACCCTCGCCGAGCCTGTCGGGGTGTGTCCTCGACAGGCTCGGCGAGCGTGATGGGCTGGGTGGCCAAGGTCAGCCGATCGCCTTGGCCCAGTTCTTGCCCAGGTAGTCGGCCACCTTGGCGTCATCGTCGGGCGTCGGCAGGACCGGGTCGCCCGAGACCGGCGGCAGCTTGTCGTACGCCGCCTTGTCGATCGTGCCGGCCGAGGCCATCGCGTCGGCACGGACCGGGCGGGCGCCACCGCCGAGCCAGAGGTTCTGGCCCTCGTCGGAGTAGAGGTACTCCTCCCAGAGCCGGGCCGCGGCCGGGTGGACGGCGTCCTTGCTCACGGCCTGGAAGTAGTAGCCCGCCACCGGGGAGCCCTCGGGGACGTAGACCTTCCAGGTCGGCAGCTTCGCCGTCGTGGCGGCGTTGAGGTAGTCCCAGTTGAAGACGACCGGCGTCTGGCCGGAGAGGATCGTCTCGTCGGTGGCGTCGACGGGCACGAAGTTGCCGGCCTTCTTGAGCTGCTTGAAGAAGTCGACGCCGGGCGCGATGTCGGAGGAGCTCCCGCCCTTCGCGATGGAGACCATCCGGACGGCGTTGAGCGCGGCGTTGGCCTGCGTCGGGTCGCCGTTGAGAGCGACCTTGCCCTTGAAGGCCGGCTTCATCAGGTCGTCGAGGCTCGTGATGTCGGGGACCTTGGCCGAGTCGTAGCCGAGCGCCATGTAACCGCCGTAGTCGTTGACCGCCGTGCCGTCCGCCTGCTTGAACGCCTCCGGGATGTCGTCCCAGGTGGCCACCTTGTAGGGCGCGAACTGGTCGAGGTTGGCCAGCGCGACGGCCTGGCCGACGTCGAACACGTCGGGCGCGGTGTCGCGACCCTTGAGCTGCTTCGCCGCGTCGATCTCCTCCTGACTGGAGGCGTCGGGCTGTGCGGAGTTGACCTTGATGCCGTACTTCTTGGTGAAGCCCTCGATGATCTTGCCGTAGTTGGCCCAGTCGGGCGGCAGCGCGATCACGTTGAGCGCGCCTTCCTTCTTCGCGGCCGCGACGAGCTTGTCCATGCTGCCGAAGTCGTCGGCTGAGGTCGCCGACGCCGCATCAGCGGTCGCGCTGTCCTTCTTCTTCTCCGGCGCCGAGCACGCCGCCATGGCCGAGACGGTCGCCAGCGCGGTGAGCGCGACGAGTGTTGATCGGATCTTCATGACTCTCCTGTCGGGGACTCGGTGTCTCGTGTCACCGAGGGCGGACGCTGTCGCAGCCCGTGGTCTGGGAGGGAAACGTAGCGTGACCCGTAAGTGCAGGTCACGCATCCGATTGGACCTCGTTCTACCCGGAAAAAGGGACCTTTTGCCCGGCGCGTCCACGGGCGGCGTTAATGTTGCTCGCCGTGGCGAGCGACCCCGAGTTCCTGTACTCCGACCTGCTGCCGACGGGCGCCGACGAGACGCCGTACCGGCTGATCACGACGGAGGGGGTCTCGACCTTCGACGTCCCGCAGGCGGACGGCACCACCCGGACCTTCCTCCAGGTCGAGCCCGAGGCGATCCGCCGGCTGACCTACGAGGCGATCCACGACATCCAGCACTACCTGCGGCCGGCGCACCTGGCCCAGCTGCGCAAGATCATCGACGATCCCGAGTCATCCGGCAACGACCGCTTCGTGGCGCTCGACCTGCTCAAGAACGTCAACATCTCCGCCGGCGGCGTCCTGCCGATGTGCCAGGACACCGGCACGGCGATCGTCATGGGCAAGAAGTCCGAGGGCGTCCTCACCGGCGTCGACGACGGCGAGGTGATCTCGCGCGGCGTCTACGACGCCTACACGAAGCTCAACCTGCGCTACTCCCAGCTGGCGCCGATCACGATGTACGACGAGAAGCCGACCGGCAACAACCTGCCGGCGCAGATCGAGATCTACTCGACGCCCGGCCCGAAGCCGGAGTACAAGTTCCTCTTCATGGCCAAGGGCGGCGGCTCGGCCAACAAGTCCTTCCTCTACCAGGAGACGAAGGCGATCCTGAACCCGAAGCGGATCCTCGAGTTCCTCGACGAGAAGCTGAAGTCGCTCGGTACGGCGGCCTGCCCGCCGTACCACCTGGCGGTGGTGATCGGCGGCACCTCGGCCGAGTTCGCGCTCAAGACGGCGAAGTACGCCTCCGCCCACTACCTCGACAACCTGCCGACGGCCGGCGACGCCTCCGGGCACGGATTCCGCGACCTGGAGCTCGAGGAGGAGGTCTTCAAGCTGACCCAGTCCTTCGGCATCGGCGCGCAGTTCGGCGGCAAGTACTTCTGCCACGACGTCCGCGTCGTCCGGCTCCCCCGCCACGGCGCATCGTGTCCTGTCGCGATCGCCGTGTCGTGCTCCGCCGACCGGCAGGCCCTGGGCAAGATCACGCCGGAGGGCGTCTTCCTCGAACAGCTCGAGACCGATCCGGCGCACTACATGCCGGCCGCCGGCGTCGCCGAGGACATCGCGGCCGGCGAGGTCGTCCAGATCGACCTCAACCAGCCGATGTCGGAGATCCTCGCCGAGCTGTCGAAGCACCCGGTCAAGACGCGGCTCTCGCTCACCGGTCCGCTCGTCGTCGCGCGCGACATCGCGCACGCCAAGATCAAGGAGCGCCTCGACGCCGGCGAGGAGATGCCGTCGTACCTCAAGGACCACCCGGTCTACTACGCCGGTCCGGCCAAGACGCCGACCGGCATGGCGTCCGGCTCGTTCGGTCCGACGACGGCCGGCCGCATGGACTCCTACGTCGACCAGTTCCAGGCGGCCGGCGGCTCACTCGTGATGCTCGCCAAGGGCAACCGGTCACGGGCGGTCACCGAGGCGTGCCACGCCCACGGCGGCTTCTACCTGGGCTCGATCGGCGGCCCCGCCGCCCGGCTCGCGCAGGACTGCATCAAGTCGGTCTCGGTGCTCGAGTACGAAGAGCTGGGCATGGAGGCGATCTGGAAGATCGAGGTCGAGGACTTCCCCGCGTTCATCGTCGTCGACGACAAGGGCAACGACTTCTTCACCGACCCCTCCGGGACCACCACGATCCCGCTCACCGGCATCCGGGTGCGGTCGGCGCAGTAGCGGGCCGGTCGATGCGCACCGGGCGTCCGACACGCCGACCCGCTCGGCCCGTCGCCGCCGGGGCCCGCATCGAGTGGCCTGGGGATGACGCACAGCGCCGGTCCGGTGTCTGTCCGAGACTCGTGGCGTGGGGGCTGGGAGGTCCGGCTACCACCCGACCGGCCGCTCGTGGTGCGGCCTAGGCGTCGTCGACCGACTCGTCAGCCCGGCGGTGCTTGGGGCCGGGCTTCTTGAAGTCGTTGTCGCGCCGGTTCTCCGGGGGGACACCGTCGGGGCCGACCGCGCCGCGATCGGTCTGTCCGCTCTCGCCCGACGGAGAGCCGACGACGCTGTCACCGTCGCTGATCGCGCCGCCTCCCAGGCCGCCGGCCTCGGACACCTGGCCGCTCGTCTCCTCGGCCTCGGACTCGCGGGGTGTGCCGGGGTGGGCAGCGGTCTCGTCCTGCATGCCGGGGCGCTCGGGAGTGGGGTCGCTCGGATCGGTCATGGGGACCGTTACCCGCGTCCGCAGAGCCACATTCAGGCGTCCGTGCGCGCCCTGGCCGGGACCCACGGACGCGGCGCCTCACTCCTCCACCCGCCCACCGCGCAGCTCGGTGGTGATCTGCTCGGCGTCGAGGATCCGGAGCGTCTCCTCCATGGTGGCGGAGGCGTAGACGCCGTCGGAGCGGGCCTGCAGCAGCGACTCGCGCATGGCGTCGATGACGCGCAGCCGCAGCTCGGTGTACTGGTCGCCGAGCTCACGGGCCGCCTCGTAGTCCGCCTCCTCCTCGGGGAGCACGTTGCGGCGCCGCATCTGTCGCAGCACCCTCGGGTCGTACGCCGACCCGTCGCGACGGCGCAGGTCGGGGTCGTCCAGCGTCGACTCGGCGGCGGCCGACAGCAGCTCCAGGAGTGCCAGCCGATCGGGGTCGTCGTCCGTCTGACCGGTCGCGAGCCCCAGCCGGCGGACCAGCCAGGGCAGCGTGCCGCCCTGCACGAGCAGGGTGCCGGCGGCGACGGCGAACGCGACGAGGACGAGCAGCGAGCGCTGCGGCGTGTCGCGAGGGAGCGTCTGGGCCGCCGCGACGGTGACGGCACCGCGCATGCCGGCCCACACCAGGACCGCGCCCTCACGCACGCCCATCGGCGCCCCGGCCAGGTAGTCGATGTCGGCGAGGCTGCGCCGGATCCTCGTGCGCAGCATCTCCGCTCGCCACGCGACGCGCTCCTCGTGGTGCTCGGCTCGACGCTCGTTGCGCCGTCTGGGCGGCTGCAGCTCCCCCGCGTCGAGCCGGGAGCCGATCGCCGCTACCTGCGGTCGGCGGCCACCGGCCCGGGCGGCTCGCCGGTGCAGCCTGGCGAGCAGCGGGACGACGTACACGGTCCGGACGAGGTTGACGAGCAGCGCGGCCACCGCGGCGATCCACACCGCGGTGAGGACGCCGTGCGCGTCCTGCACGTCCTCGACGACGCCACGCAGCTGGAGGCCCATGAGGAGGAAGACGCCGCCCTCGAGCAGCAGCTCGACGGTGCGCCAGTTCTGGTCCTCGGCGAGCCGGTGACGAGGCGGGAGGTGCCGCGGGGCGCCCTGGCCGGTGAACAGGCCGGCCGTGACGGCGGCGACCAGGCCGGACCCGCCCAGGTGCTCGACCGGCAGGTAGGCCACGAACGGGACCGCGAACGAGATCGCCGTGCTCACGACCGCGTCCTCGACGTGCGCCCGCACCCGCAGGTTGGCCCAGCCGACCACGACGCCGACGACGACCGCGGCCACCACCGCCCAGACGAAGTCGCCGGCGACACCCAGGAGCGACACGCCCACCCCGGTCGCGGCGATCGCCGAGCGCAGCAGCACCAGCGCGGTCGCGTCGTTGAGCAGGCTCTCGCCGTCGAGGACGGTGATGACCCGCGGGGGTACGCCGAGCCGGCGGGCGATCGACGTGGCGACGGCGTCGGTCGGGCTGATGATCGCGCCGAGCGCGATGCCGGTCGCCAGGTCGATGCCGTCGATCGCCCACGTGAGGAACACCCCGAGCACCAGCGAGCTGATGACGACGAGCACGACCGACAGGCCGCTGATCGCGCGCAGGTCGCGTCGGAAGTCCATCGCCGGCATCGAGACCGCCGCCGAGTAGAGCAACGGCGGCAGCACGCCGGCGAGGATCACCTCCGGCTCCACCTCGATGGTGGGCACGCCGGGCACCAGGCTGACCACGACTCCGACGAGGACGAGCAGGAGCGGCGCCGCGACGCCGAGACGCGACGAGAAGACGTCGACCGCCGCGATGCAGCAGACGCCGATGACCGCGATGAGCGCGATGTCCATGCCCGCATCATTCCCGGCCGGCGCCGATCAGGGGCGCGCCGACCGCCGACGTCAGCGACGTACGGCGACCAGCCCGTCGACCAGCGCAGCCGCGGTCTCGGCGTCGTCGACGGTGATCGCGAGGTCGCTCCGCCCCGTCCGCCTCAGCACGATCCCCGGGCCACGGCGGACGACGATCGCCGACCCGCGCGGCCCCAGGCGGTAGCCCCATCCGCCCCACCTCAGCGGCTCGATCATCTCGACGCTCGCGCCCTCGATCCGCTCCATCGGCGTCGCGAACGCCGGCCAGGGCAGTCCGCCGAGCCGTGCTACGACGCCGTCGTTGTCGACCCTGACGTGCACGCAGCGGCACCAGCCGACGGCCAGCGCCACCAGCAGCAGGGTGCCACCGACCAGGGCGAGCAGGACGAACGCGTCGCTCGGGACGAACCACGACAGGGCCAACAGCACGATGCCGCCGAGGGCGAGGGCGCCGGCGATCCGACCGGCGACCGTGGAAGTCGCGCTGCCGAGCCAGACCACCCGCTCCCCCGGCGCGACCGGGACAGCCGGGGGACGCTCCCCGGTCGTGTCCGGCCGCGGCCCCAGGGGGGTGAGGCGCCAGACCAGCAGTCCGGCGGCTGCGCCGACCGCGACCAGCGCGAGGATGTGCCCGGCGCCGGAGCGGATGTCCCCGGGGTCGGCGACCCCGCGGGCGGACAGCAGGGTGTCCGCGCCGACTGCTGCGAAGAGCCAGGCGAGGTAGCCGAGGACTCCGGCGAGCACCGGGGTGCCGGGCGCCCGGAGCCTGGTCACCACGACCACGCCGGCCGCGGCGATCACGGCGGTGAGCGGCAGGATCCAGCCCACGAAGACACCAGCGGGCTGGAACGCGCTCGGGGTGCCGTCGAGGCCGAAGTGGGTCGCCAGTCGCGCGGGCAGGTCGTCGCGCACGACCAGCCAGACCACCAGCAGGGCGGTCGGCGCGACCGCCAGCACGGTGGCGGCCGCGAGGGCCCGGAGCCGTGTCGTCATGGGAATGCCTTCCTGATCTCGTCCAGGAGCTCGTCACGGGACAGCCCCAGTCGGGTGGCGCTCGACACCACCTCGCGCACCTGGTTGCGCAGAGCGGTCCTCTGCTCGCTGGCGGCGGCCGTGACGTGGGCACCGCGACCGCGGCGCAGCTCCACCAGGCCCTCGTCGCGGAGCATCGCGTAGGCGCGCAGCACCGTGTGCATGTTGACGTCCAGCCCGGCGGCGAGCTGCCGCGCCGGCGGGAGCCGGTCACCGGGCCGCAGCGCCCCGTCCGCCACCTGCCCGCGGACCTGGCCGGCGATCTGCTCGGCCAGCCCGACGCTCGAGCCGGGATCGACGCGCAGCAACATAGTTCGCATGTTACTAGAACAAACCAGCATGAGACAATCGTCCGGTGGACGAGGTCGCACGCGCAGAGTCCGAGCGGGGCGAGCTGGTCCTCCGACGACGACCCGACGGGACGCTGGAGCTGCGCGCCAACGGCGTGTTCGTCATGGACACCGTCGAGACGTCGACCGAGCGGGCGCTCGCGACCCGGGCGCTCGAGCTGCACGCCCGCCCCGCGACCGTGCTGGTCGGCGGCCTGGGGCTGGGCTTCACCCTGCGCGCCGTGCTCGAGGACGGGCGGGTCGAGCGGGTCACCGTCGTCGAGATCGAGGAGGCGCTCCCCGGCTGGATGCGCGACGGGACGGTGCCGGGCAGCGACCTGCTCGCCGACCCGCGGGTCACGGTGACCGTCGGGGACGTGGCGCAGGTCCTGGCGGTCAGCGCCGGGTCGACGTACGACCTGGTGCTGCTCGACGTCGACAACGGCCCCGGCTACCTCGTGCACGACGCCAACGCCGACCTCTACGAGGCGGCGGCGCTGGAGCAGGCCAGGCGCGCCACGCGCCCGGGCGGGACGGTCGTCGTGTGGAGCGCGGCGCAGGCGCCCGGCCTCGGGGCCACGATGGAGCGGGTCTTCGGGCGCTGGCGCAGCGAGGCGGTCGCCTATGACGTCGACCTGCAGGGCCGGGCGGAGACCTACTGGCTCTACGTCGGCCACGTCTGACCGGTCACACCCCGACACTGACCGGCGCGTGACGGGGTACAACGGGGTTATGCCAGACGTGACTGACGAGTTCCGCATCGAGCACGACAGCATGGGCGACGTCCGGGTGCCCAAGGACGCCCTGTGGCGGGCCCAGACGCAGCGCGCGGTCGAGAACTTCCCGATCTCCGGCACCCCGCTCGAGGCGGACCTCATCCACGCGATCGCCCACGTGAAGGCCGCCGCCGCGACCGTCAACGCCGACCTGGGCGTGATCGGCGAGGAGCAGGCGACCGCGATCCGGAAGGCCGCGGCCGGCATCGTCAGCGGTCGCTACGACGACCAGTTCCCCATCGACGTCTTCCAGACCGGTTCGGGGACGAGCTCCAACATGAACGCCAACGAGGTGATCGCCTCGCTGGCCGCACGCGACGGCGTCTCCGTGCACCCCAACGACCACGTCAACGCCAGCCAGTCGTCCAACGACACGTTCCCGACCGCCATCCACGTGGCGGCCGCCGTCGCGGTGACGGAGCAGCTCCTTCCGGCCGTCGACGTGCTGGCCACTTCGCTGGAGCGCAAGGCGGAGGAGTTCGCCGGCCTGGTCAAGTCCGGGCGGACCCACCTGATGGACGCGACGCCGGTGACCCTCGGGCAGGAGTTCGGCGGCTATGCCGCCACGGTCCGCTACGCGGCGGAGCGACTGGAGGCCGTACTCCCCCGCGTGCGGGAGCTGCCCCTCGGCGGGACCGCCGTCGGCACCGGGATCAACACCCCGGCCGGTTTCCCGCAGGCGGTCATCCGCGTGCTCTCGGAGGCGACGGCGCAGCCGTTCACCGAGGCGCGCAACCACTTCGAGGCGCAGGGCACGCGCGACTCCCTCGTCGAGCTGTCCGGCGTCCTCAAGACGCTCGCCGTCGGCCTGATCAAGATCAACAACGACCTGCGCTGGATGTCCTCCGGGCCCACTACCGGCCTGTCCGAGATCCACCTGCCCGACCTGCAGCCGGGTTCCTCGATCATGCCCGGCAAGGTGAACCCGGTGCTCCCCGAGGCGACGCTCATGGTCGCCTTCCAGGTGATCGGCAACGACGCGGCGGTGACCGCCGCCGGCGCTTCGGGCGCCTTCGAGCTCAACGTCGCGATGCCGGTCATGGCCCGCAACGTGCTCGAGTCGATCCGGCTGCTCTCCGCATCGATGACGGTGCTCGCCCGGCGTACGGTCGACGGCATCACGGCCGACCGCGCACGGCTCCGGGCCTACGCCGAGTCCTCGCCCTCGATCGTCACGCCGCTCAACAAGTACGTCGGCTACGAGGACGCCGCGAAGATCGCCAAGCAGGCCCTCGCCGACGGCGCGACGATCCGCGAGACCGTGCTCAAGCTCGGGTACGTCGACCGGGGCGTGCTGACCTTGGACCAGCTCGACGAGGCGCTCGACGTGGAGTCGATGACGCACCCCTGAGCCGCAGCGGGCGGCTCCGGGGGCTCAGTACCAGTTGCTGGACTCGGAGTGGCCCCAGGCGTTGCACGGGGTCCCGTAGCGGCTCTGGATGTAGCCCAGGCCCCACTTGATCTGGGTGACCGGGTTGTTCTGCCAGTCCGGGCCGGCCGACGCCATCTTGGACCCGGGCAGCGCCTGCGGGATGCCGTAGGCGCTGGAGGAGGCGTTGTCGGCGTGGACGTTCCAGCCGCTCTCCTTGGTCCACAGGCTGTCCAGGCAGCTCATCTGCGAGCTGTCCCAGCCGAAGTCGCCGAGCAGCGCGCTGGCGATCGCCTTGGGGTCGCCGGCAGCCGCGTCCTCGGTCTTGGCGAACGCCTGGACCCGCGACGGCGCGGCCGCCGCGAGAGCGGCGGCCTTGGCGGGGTCGGCGGCGGCACGCCGGTCGCTGGACCGGGAGACGCTCACCTGCCGGCGTACGGGCGCGGCGGCGGTCGGCGTGGACGTCGACGACGTCGCGGGATCGGCGGTGTGCTGGGTCGGTCCGCTCACGTTGGCGGCGGCGAGCGAGCTGTCGCCGCCTCCGATCGTCAGGCCCCCGGCGACGACGGTGCCGGTCGCTGCGGCGGCCAGGCCACCGAGCACGACGGTCGTGCGGACCGCCTTCCGGGGTGCGTCGAGGACCGAGCGCTCAGACGCCTTGCGGTGCCTGGGTGCGGCATGCTTCGACAAGATTTAACCCTCGGGGTCTCGGGACACAACGTCGAACACCATGCCTGACCGATCCAAGGCCTGCAAACGGAACGCGCGAATTTCGTGCACGAAGTGAACGAAATCATTCCCTCGAGTCACATCCGTAACACGCATCTCATCAGCACGACGCGCCGAGGCCCATGTCACAGGGCCTCGGCGCGTGGGGCCGGATCGCGAGGTCAGGTCAGAGCACGTAGTTCTCCAGCATCTCCGTCACGAGCGCTGCGATCGGCGAGCGCTCGGAGCGGGTCAGGGTCACGTGGGCGAAGAGCGGGTGGCCCTTGAGCTTCTCGACGACGGCGACGACACCGTCGTGGCGCCCGACCCGGAGGTTGTCGCGCTGGGCGACGTCGTGGGTGAGCACCACCTTGGAGTTCGCGCCGATGCGGGACAGCACGGTGAGGAGGACGTTGCGCTCCAGCGACTGCGCCTCGTCGACGATGACGAACGAGTCGTGCAGCGATCGACCGCGGATGTGGGTCAGCGGGAGCACCTCGAGCATCCCGCGGGCGAGGATCTCCTCGACGACCTCCTGCGAGGTGACCGCGCCCAGCGTGTCGAAGACCGCCTGGCCCCACGGCCCCATCTTCTCCGCCTCGGTGCCCGGCAGGTAGCCGAGCTCCTGCCCGCCGACGGCGAAGAGCGGGCGGAAGACGACCACCTTCTTGTGCTGGCGGCGCTCGAGCACGGCCTCGAGGCCCGCGCAGAGCGCGAGCGCCGACTTGCCGGTGCCGGCACGCCCGCCGAGCGAGACGATGCCGACCTCGGGGTCGAGCAGCATCTCCAGCGCGATCCGCTGCTCGGCCGAGCGACCGTGGATGCCGAACGCCTCACGATCGCCGCGGACGAGGTGGACCTGCTTGTCGGGTCCGACCCGCCCGAGCGCCGTACCGCGGTCGGAGAGCAGCACCAGGCCGGTGTGGCACGGCAGCTCGCGCGCCTCCTCCAGGTCGACCACGCCGTCGTCGTAGAGCTCGTCCAGCTCGCCGGCGGGTACGTCCAGCTCGGCCATGCCCGAGTAGCCGGTGTCGGAGTCCGAGATCGCCTCGGCGCGGTATTCCTCGGCCTCCAGGCCGACCGCCGACGCCTTGATCCGCAGCGGCAGGTCCTTGGAGACCAGCACGACGTCGGCGCCCTCCTCGGCGAGGTTCTTGGCGACGGCGAGGATCCGCGTGTCGTTGTCGCCGAGCCGGAAGCCCGAGGGCAGCGCCGTGGGGTCGGTGTGGTTGAGCTCGACGCGCACGCTGCCGCCCTCGTCACCGACGGGGACGGGCTGGTCGAGGCGGCCGTGGAACACGCGCAGGTCGTCGAGCGTGCGCAGCGCGGCCCGCGCGAAGAAGCCCAGCTCGGGGTGGTGCCGTTTGCCTTCCAGCTCGGTGATGACGACGACGGGCAGCACGACCTCGTGCTCGGCGAAGCGCCGCAGCGCCCCGGGATCGGCGAGCAGCACGCTGGTGTCGAGGACGTAGGTCCGCACCGACGGCTTGGTGGCCGAGGTCGTCGTGGAACGGGAGGTCTTGGCCTGGGTTGCCACGCGGTTCACCCCTCACGGACCGCAGGCAGGCACCCCTCGCCCCGGTCCTCAGTTCACGCAGACGGACCGGGTCGACCGAAGGCCGGGGTGCCGGCCTCCCGCGAGACGGCACGGGTCACCGTGTCGAATCTCCAGGTCGTGAATGCTCACGAACGGCCCTCCCAGCGCGGCGAGCTTCCCCACTCGCCGTTGGTGTGAAAGTACGCCGCACCGGTACCCGGAAATCGCGACACGCCCGCATGCGTGGGTGAACAGTTGATTTCGCCACGGGAGCGCTTCAGGACCTGTTCAGGAGTGCCGTCAGCGGCCCATGCGGCGCTCGCGCTGGGCATAGGCGCGGAGCGCACGCAGGAAGTCGACCCGCCGGAAGTCGGGCCAGTAGGCCTCGCAGAAGTAGAACTCCGACTTCGCGCTCTGCCACAGCAGGAACCCGCCGAGCCGCTGCTCCCCCGACGTACGGATGACGAGGTCGGGGTCGGGCTGGCCCTTGGTGTAGAGGTGGTCGGCGATGTGCTCGACGTCGATGATCTGGGCGAGCTCCTCGAGCGACGTACCGCGCTCGGCGTGCTCGATGAGGAGGGACCGTACGGCGTCGGCGATCTCGCGCCGCCCGCCGTAGCCGACCGCCACGTTGACGAGCATGCCGTCGACGTCGCGGGTCTCCTCCTCGGCCGCCTTGAGCCGCTCGGCGGTGTGCGCCGGGAGCAGGTCGAGCGCGCCGACCGGGTGCAGCCGCCAGCGGCGCTGGTCGACGAGGGAGTCGACCGCCTCCTCGATGATCTGCAGGAGCGGGCCGAGCTCGGCCTCGGACCGGTTGAGGTTGTCGGTGGAGAGCAGCCAGAGCGTGACCACCTCGATGCCGACCTCGTCGCACCAGGTCAGCAGCGGCTCGATGTTGGCGGCGCCGGCGCGGTGTCCGTGCGCGGTGTCGCGGCCGACCGCCTTCGCCCACCGTCGGTTGCCGTCGAGCATGACGCCGACGTGCTTCGGCAGGTTGTCGTCCGGCAGCCTGCGGACCATGCGCGCCTCGTAGGCGGGGTAGAGCACCCTGCGGAGCCCTCGCTTCCAATCGGCCACGACTCCCAGCGTAAACGGTGGGAGTCGGCACGGTGCGGCAACCACGCGCCGGGTACCGTCTGCACATGAGCGACCCGATCAACGTCCGCCTCGACCGTGCTCGCGAGCGTGGCCGCGACGCCGTTCGTGACCGGTTCGACCAGTTCACCGAGAGCGTCAGCGACACGATCGCCGAGGTGAAGCCGAAGCTGCGCGGCTGGTTGCACGCCGCCAGCGTGCCGCTCATCCTGGCCGCCGGCACCGTGCTCATCGTGCTCGCTCCGGCCGGCCGCGCGAAGGTCGGGGCGATCGCCTACACGGCGACCGCGCTGCTGCTCTTCGGCGTCTCCGCGGTCTACCACCGCGGCCACTGGGGCCCCCGCGCCCACGCCTTCCTCAAGCGGTGGGACCACTCCAACATCTTCCTGCTGATCGCCGGCTCCTACACGCCGTTCTCACTGCTGCTGCTCAACGGCAGCGCCCGCGTGTGGCTGCTGTCGGTGGTCTGGTCGGGCGCTGTGCTCGGCGTGCTGTTCCGGGTCTTCTGGACCAACGCCCCGCGCTGGCTCTACGTGCCGATCTACATCGCGCTCGGCTGGGCGGCCATCTTCTTCCTCCCGTCGTTCTTCAGCGGTGCCACGGCCCTCGGTGTCGGCATCGGCATCGCCGTCTTCACGCTCATCTGCGTCGGCGGCGCGCTCTACACCCTCGGCGGCGTGGTCTACGGCTTCAAGCGCCCCGACCCGTGGCCGCGTTGGTTCGGCTTCCACGAGGTCTTCCACTCGTTCACGGTGCTCGCCTTCGTCGCCCACTACACGGGCGTCTCGATGGCGACCTACGCCCTGCGGTGACGACTCCCTAGGCCGAGGCCACGAGCAGCCCGGTCAGCACCGCGCACGACAGGACGACGACCGCTCCGGCCATCGCGACCGCGACCGGGGTACGGCGCGCGAGCACCTCAGTCGCCTGGTAGAGCAGTGTGATGGCGACGAGCGCGACCGTCACGTGGAGCAGCACCGCGAGGGAGATCCCACCGATCGCGCCTGCGGCCGCGAACCGGCCCCAGGTCAGCGCCAGGAGCAGCGGGATGACGACGGCGCCGGCGAGCCCGCCGACGAGCTCGAGCTCCCACGGCCGGTCACCCATCCAGGGCAGCCAGTCCAGTACGTCGAAGAGGTCCAGCGTGGCGATCGTGCCGAGCGCGGCGATGACGGCCAGCGTGCCGTCGGCCGCGACGACGTAGCGCACGTGGCGCAGCCGGCTCCACGACGGTGTGCCGACGTGGATCGTCGCCAGCGTCACGGCCGCCCACACGAGCCAGCGGCGCACTGCGCCGACGTGGGTGTCACGCATCGCCCGGCGGAACACCCGGTCGGCCGCCGGCCGGTCCAGCGGGCGGCCGAGATAGTCCTGCGGCCGGTCGACGAGGCCGTCGTGGAGCAGCGCCGGCGGCAGGATGCTGCCGGTCTTGGGGACGAGCCACGTGAACAGTGTCGGGACCGACGCCAGGTCGGTGCGGAACGAGTCGAGGTGGGCGGGCACCAGCAGCTCGCCGTACTCCTCGTCGCTGTAGCCGATCCGGCGCAGCATCCGGAACACCTCCCGCTCACCCTGCACCTCGCGCTCGAGCACGATCTGCGGCGGGGCGTCCACGTCGGGCGGCTCGCTGTCGGTGCCGCCGTCGTGGAAGCGGTGGGGTTGCGGGCGCAGGTCCGAGATCACGCACTCATCTGAGCATCACGAGCCGACACTGGCGAGGAGGTCGTCCGGCGTGGTGACGGGACGCTCGCAGACGAAGCCGCGGCAGACGTACGCCGCCGGCCGACCGTCGAGCGGGACCCGACCGGCGAGCAGCGGGACGTCGTCGCGGGGTCCGTCGGCGACCAGCACCACCGCGCCGGGCAGCCGCCGGGCCGCTTCTGCGAGCGCGTCGCGCTCGGCGCCGGCCGGGCCGACGACCGCTACCTCGAGCGGGCCGTCGGCCATCGTCAGGGCGGCGGCCAGCGACCAGCCCGCGAAGCGTGGGGCGCGCTCCATGAGCCCGCTCACCGACGCCAGCGCGGCCTCGGCGGCGTCGCGGTAGCGGCCCTCCCCGGTCACGGCGTGGGCCGTCGCCAGCGCGTGGACCGTCGCCGACAGGCCGCTCGGCGAGGCGTTGTCGGAGGGGTCGCGTGGCCGGGCCACCAGGGTCTCGGCGTCGGCGGCGGTGTCGAAGAACCCCGCCTGCCCCGACCCCGTCTCGGGGTCCACGGCGCCGAACCGCTCGAGCGCGGTGTCGAGCAGCGCCGTCGCCCGCTGCAGCCAGACCGGGTCGCCGGTCGCCTGGAGCAGGTCGAGGAAGCCGGCCGCGACGCAGCCGTAGTCCTCCAGCACGCCGGCATGCCGGCCGGCCACGCCGTCGCGGGAGACCCGCAGCAGCCGCCCGTCCTCGGGCACGTGCAGGCGGACGAGCAGGTCGGCCGCGGCAATGGCGGCGTCGACGTACGCGTGCTCGGCGAGGCGGAGCCCGGCGGCGACCAGGCCGCTGATGGCGAGTCCGTTCCAGGCGGCGACGACCTTGTCGTCACGGGCGGGCGCGGTCCGCTGGGCGCGTGCCTCGAACAGCCGGCGGCGTACGTCGGCCAGGCGCTCCTCCGCCCCCACGGGGTCGTGGCGGAGCTGGAGCGTGGAGGCGCCGTGCTCGAACGTGCCGGCGTCGGTCACCTCGAGGACCTCGGCCGCCCACGCGCCGTCCTCCTCCCCCAGCACCTCGACGAGCTGCGCGGGCGTCCAGACGTAGAAGCGGCCCTCGACGCCCTCGGTGTCGGCGTCGAGCGCCGAGGCGAAGCCGCCCTCGGGCGTCCGCAGCTCGCGGAGGAGGAAGTCGGCGGTCTCCCGCGCCACGCGGTCACCGAGGGTGGTGCCGAGCCGGGCGTAGAGACCGACCAGCTGGGCGTTGTCGTAGAGCATCTTCTCGAAGTGCGGCACCACCCAGCCGCGATCGACGGCGTACCGCGCGAAGCCGCCGCCCACCTGGTCGTACATGCCGCCTCGGGCCATCGCCGCGACGGTCCGGTCGAGCATGTGCCGGGCGCGGTCGGAGCCCTCGCGCCGCAGGAACTCCAGGACCATCGAGGGCGGGAACTTCGGTGCGCCGCCGAAACCACCCGCCATCGGGTCGAACTCCTCGGCCAGCCTGTCCACGGCCCCCGCGACGATCCGGTCCGTCGGCAGCGCCGACCCACCCAGCGACGCGCCCACGGAGGACAGGTGGGAGCGGACCTTCTCGGCCACCTGACGGATCTCGTCCCCCCGGCTCTCCCACGCGTCCGACAGCGCCTGGAGCACCTGGGTGAAGGCCGGCTGCCCGTGCCGCGGCTGGTCAGGGAAGTAGGTGCCGGCGAAGAACGGGTTGCCGTCGTGGTCGAGCACTACCGTCATCGGCCAGCCGCCCTGCCCTGTCATCGCCGTCGTGGCCGCCATGTAGACGGCGTCGACGTCCGGCCGCTCCTCGCGGTCGACCTTGATCGGCACGAAGTGCTCGTTGAGGTAGGCAGCGGTCGCCTCGTCCTCGAACGACTCGTGCGCCATGACGTGGCACCAGTGGCAGGCGGCGTACCCCACGCTCAGCAGCACCGGCACGTTCCGCCGACGGGCCTCGTCGAAGGCCGCCGGCTCCCACTCCCACCAGTCGACCGGGTTGTCCTGGTGCTGCAGGAGGTAGGGGCTGGTCGCTGCTCCGAGACGGTTCACCCCTCCATCATCACGCGCCACCCTGACCGCGCCAGGGCCGGTGGTCCGCGCGCTCGATCCTGTGGGGGTCTGGCTCTCGCACACGTCGGCGACGAGCACCGGGGTGACCGTCGGCTGTCGCGGTCACGCAGCGCGGGCTCCCGCGCGATCGCGTGGCGGCCGCACGGATGTCGTCGCCTCGGCGGTGTCAGCCCGTGACGACGTCCCGGCTCCGGAAGCGCGCCACCGCCGCCGCGACGAGAGCCGCTGCGATCAGGGCGAGCACGACGAGGGGTAGCGGCGCCTGCGTCTCCAGGGGTACGGCGGCGACGTGGCTGAGCGGCGAGAGGTCGAGCAGCGCGTCCGGCAGGTCGAGCGCGAAGCCCAGGTAGCCGACCACCATCGCGTAGACCGCGGCGATCCAGGCGAGGTTGAGCCAGCCCGGCCGGAACCCGAAGCCGAGCACGCCGATCCCGACGAGCAACGCGATCGCCGGGAGGTAGCAGATCGCTCCCAGGAGGCCGTCGCCGAGATAGCCGCCTCGTCCGGTCACCAGGGCGGCGGTGCCGCCGAGACCGAGGCCGGAGAGCAGCAGCAGGACGGTCGTCCCGACCATCGACGTCGTGAAGCCGGCCAGCAGGAGCCCGGGGCGGCTCACCGCGGTCGCGAGGACGATCTCGGACCGGCCGGCGCGCTCCTCGGTGGTCAGGCGGTGGGCGGCGACGAGCGCATAGCAGAGGGCGACGTAGCCGTTCACGAGCGTGCAAGTCGCGAGGTAGCCGTCGACCAGACGGTCGGCGTCGCCGCCCAGCGCGTGGACCAGGAGGTCGTTGTCGACGTCGCCGAGCGAGGACTGGACCGAGTCGGTGAGGGCGCCGTACATCGCGCCGAGGAGCAGCGTCGCCGCTCCCCAACCGAGCATCGCTCCCCGCTCCAGACGCAGCGCCAGGGCGAGCACGCTCCGCAGGTACGCCGGCGCGTGCGTGTGCCCGGGCCGAGGCCGGAGCAGACCGGCGCCCAGGTCGCGGTGCGCCTGCAGCGCGCCGGCGACGGCGAACAGCGCCACCGCCAGCACGACACCGAGGAGGAGCGGCCACCAGCGGTCGTCGTAGAACATCCGGGTCTGCTGGGCCCACGCGATGGGCGACAGCCACGAGAGCCAGCTCCCGTGCTCCTGCAGGACGTCGCCCGCTCCCCGGACGACCACGGCGACACCGATGACCAGCGACGCCAGCCCTGTCCCCGAGCGCGAGTGCTCGGTGATCTGGGCGGTGACGAGGGCGACGGCGCCGAAGACGAGCGAGATCATCGCCATGCTCGCGCCGAACAGCCACGTCCCCGCGGCGCCGTAGCCGGCCGGGAGCACGCACAGCGCGCTGACCACGCCGAGCGCCAGGCTCGAGCCGGCCACCAGCGCGCCGGCCACCGCCAGCGGCGTGTGCCGCCCGACCTCGGCCGCCCGCACCAGCTCCAGCCGCCCCGACTCCTCTTCAGCGGCCGTGTGCCGAGACACCAGCAGCACCGACATGAACGCCGCGCCGAGGAAGAGGTAGAGCGTGTAGACGGCGGCGAAGGCGGTCGCGTGCGTCGGGTGGTCGAGGCCGTAGCCCGGACCGCTCATCACGGTGCCCGCCGGACTGTTCATGAAGCCGGTGATCGCCTTGATGTCGCTCTCGTGCGGATAGGCGACGCGGAGCGCGTTGGTCACGTAGAACGCCATGATCCCGAGGGCGACGATCCAGACCGGCAGCTTGACCCGGTCGCGGCGCAGCGCGAGCCGCAGCAGCGCCGCGAAGCCGGCGTAGGACGAGGACACGCGGTTCATCGGTCGGTCTCGTCGGAGTAGTGCCGCAGGAACAGCTCCTCGAGCGACGGCGGGTTGCTGGTGATGCCGACCAGGTCGAGCGCGGCGAGCGCCTTCATGACCTCACCGGTGTGCTCGGAGTCGAGCTTGAAGGAGACCTCGCCGCCGCCCTCGGCCACGAGCTCGTGGACGCCCGGCAGCGTGGCCAGCCCTGCCGGGTCCCGTCTCACCGTCGCCGCGACCCGGGTGCGGGTCAGGTGCCGCAGGTCGGCGAGGCGGCCGGCCTGCACGGTCCGACCGTTGCGGATGATGGTGACGGTGTCGCACAGCTTCTCGACCTCGGCCAGGATGTGGCTGGAGAGCAGCACCGTGCGGCCCTGGTCGCGCAGCTCGCGTACACAGTCTTGGAAGACCTTCTCCATGAGCGGGTCGAGCCCCGACGTCGGCTCGTCGAGGACGTAGAGCTCGACGTCGGAGGAGAGCGCGGCGACGAGCGCCACCTTCTGGCGGTTGCCCTTGGAATAGGTGCGCCCCTTCTTCGACGGGTCCAGCTCGAAGCGGTCGATCAGCTCGTCGCGGCGGCGCATGCTCACGCCGCTGCGCAGTCGGTGCAGGACGTCGATCGCCTCTCCCCCGGTGAGCTGCGGCCAGAGGTTCACGTCGCCCGGCACGTAGACGATCCGCCGGTGCAGGGCGACGGCATCGCGCCACGGGTCGCCGCCGAGCAGGTCGATCGACCCCGAGTCCGCCTTCAGCAGGCCGAGCAGGACCCTGATCGCCGTCGACTTGCCGGCGCCGTTCGGGCCCAGGAACGCGGCGATCTCACCGGGCTGGACCGTCAGGTCGAACTCGTCCAGGGCACGGACGGGACCGAAGGTCTTGGTGAGCTTGTCGATCTCGATGACGGCGGACATGGGTGCCCCTTGTCGTGAACTCGCGCGGTTGGCCCGACGTCGAGCACGCTAGCCGCACCGCTCAGACGGCGTCGACGTGCGCCACGAGGACGGCGATGTCGTCCTCCGCGATGTGATCGCCGACGACGTCGGAGAGCGCCCGGATGCAGGCCATCTCGGGGTCCCCGGCATCCATCAGGGCGGTCGCCAGCCGCGCGGTGTTGTCGGCCACAGCGTCGGTGAACAAGGCGTCGGCCGCCGGGCGGCGCTCGACGAGACCGTCGGTGTAGAGGCACAGCGAGCCGCCGGGCGGCACCGTCAGCACGGTGCTCCGCCGGGCGGCGTCGGGCGAGACGCCGAGCAGTCGATCGCTCGGCACGTCGGCCACGGTCGCCGGCTCCCCCGGCGTACCGACGAGCGGCGGGTAGTGCCCCGCCGAGCTGAAGCGCCACGTCGTGAACGGCGCGGCGGAGACGCCGAACGAGACGGTGGCGAGCGCCCCCGCCTCGAAGTGGCAGATCTTGCGGTCGAGGCGGGAGAGGACCTCGGCCGGGTCGTCGTGGTCGAGCGCGTAGGCGCGCAGCGCGCTCCGTAGGCGGCCCATCACGATGGCGGCGTCCAAACCGTGGCCGACGACGTCGCCCATCACCACGCCAAGCCGCCCGTCGGGCAGTGTGAAGACGTCGTACCAGTCACCGCCGAGCTCGCCGTCGGCCGGGACGTAGCGGGCTGCGATGGAGATGCCGCTCGGCGCGCTGACGGCGGTGGGGAGGAGGCTGCGCTGCAGCGTCAGCGCGGCGGTGTGCGCCGCGTCGACGAAGCGGTCGTGCAGCACCGCGCCGAGCTCGGCCGCGAACTCGGTCAGCGCCCGGGTCTCGGCGTCGGTGGCGTCGTGCCGCTGGAGGAAGCCGACGTGCAGCACGCCCAGCAGCTCGCTGCCGTCCATGACGGGTACGCCGAGCAACGAGCGGACCCCGTGGTCGAGCAGCACCGGGTTGAGGACCGTCGAGCGGTCGACGTGGGTCAACGACACGGGCTGACGGGTCTGGGCGACCCGACCCGCGAACCCCTCACCCAGCGGGACCCGCCGGGCCCGGCGCAACGTGCGGTCGAGGCCGACGGTCGCGGCCGGCTCCAGGAGCGTCCGGGTGCGGTCCAGCACCAGGACGGTCGCGGTGTCGGCCCGCATCGTGGAGCGCACCCGGTCCAGCAGGCTGCTCAGACCCGGATAGGTCTCGGCGCTGTCGCCGGGCGCGACGGCATGGGCGATCACCGGCACGACCGCCAAGGCGTCGTACGGCGACACGACACCTGGCGGGGCGCACCGGGTCCGAGACGGGTCATCACACGGTGTCGGTGGGGTTCTCGAGGGGCCACGCGTCAGCCAGACCGGTCACCGCGAGAACACGCTGCACGGGCGGCGAGGGCTCGATGAGCGCGAAGGTGGCGCCGCGCGAGGAGGCCGTCTTGGCCAGCTCGATGACCGCGCCGACCCCGACCGAGTCCATGAAGTCGACACCCTTCATGTTGAGGACCAGGGCTCCGTGCTCGTCGAGCACCGCCCGGCCCGCGTCGACGAGCTCGTGACGGCTCACGAGATCGATGGAGCCCTTCGGCGTGAGCTCCGACCCTGCCGTCGCGATCGTCAGTTCCATGCCGTTCCACCCTCTATCTGTCCCACTCCGATGACGCGGTCCGCATCGGTCCGCGCGGAGTCCTTGACACAAGACCATACGGTCTTGCCTCCGCGCACCCGATCCGGCTCCGTCCCCCACGCGGCGGACAGCAGCTCCACGATCTCGAGTCCGCGCCCGGAAAGCGCATCCGTCGTCGGGGTCGCCGCTCGTGCCGGAAGGCGGCTGCTGCCGTCGGCGACGCGGACGGTCAACCGGTCGTCTTCGACGACGACCGTCAGCCGGATGCTCGGCATGCCGTGCACGACCGCGTTGGTGACCAGCTCCGACACCACCAGCTCGGCGTCGTCGGCGACGTCTGCCGAGAGCTCGGCCGCGCACTGGCGCACCAGCGACCGCGCGTGCCGCGCGGCTTCAGGAGCGAAGGGCAGGTCGAAGGACCTCTCGCGCCACGTCATGAGACGCTCCCCGACACCGTCGTGCCCAGGTCCACGCGACCCCCCCATCGGACAATACCTACGCCGACCGTAGCAAGAGCAGGCCGGGGAAGCGCGGCGCCCCGCCGCTGTGGGACCACACATCCCCGCCGCGGGGGCGCCGTCAGGCCGGTCTCGGGACCTGGCTGGCCAGCCGGTCGGGCGCCTGGAGGCAGTAGGAGTCGGTGAGCAGCTCGGCCAGCTCGCCCCAGTCGGTGTCGTCGTCGAGGAGGAGACCGACGACGTTGCGGCCCCAGGAGGCGCGGAAGTAGGGCGCCCCGAGGTGCTCGAACGCCATCACCTCGTCGGGCTCGGCCCGGAACGTCACCCGGAACAGCTGGTCCTCACCGCCGAAGACGTGCGCCACCGTCGCCTGGCCGACCCGCCAGGACACACCGGTCCAGGCGTCCCGCTCCACGCACTCGGGGAACCGCAGCAGCAGGTCGCTCAACCGGCGGACCCACTCCGGCGGCACATCCGGGCGTTCGGGCATGTCCCGAGCCTCGCACAGGGCACCGACAGCGCTGCCGGCTACCGCGGCTCGGACGCCGAGGCGGCGACCACGACGTCGGCGAACGCCCGCGTCGCCGCGATCGCCACCGCGTTGGGCTCGTCGACACCGGCGACCCAGGCCTCGGCCTGGGCGCGGGTCTTCCCGAACTCCACGTGCCGCTCGACCAGCCTCCGCCGACGCGTCTCGTCGTCGAGGTCGCAGAACCATGCCTCGTCGAGCGCGGCCCGCGCCCGGCGCCACCGCGGCTCGTCGACCAGCAGGTAGTTGCCCTCGGTCACCACCAGGCGGCAGTCCGGCGGGACGGGGATCGCCCCGGCGACCGGCTGCTCGATGTCACGGTCGAAGGCGGGCGCGTAGACGGTCTCACCGTCTCGGGCGTCCCGCAGGCGCTCCAGGAGCGCCGCGTAGCCCTCGGCGTCGAACGTGTCGGGCGCGCCCTTGCGGTCGAGCCGACCCAACCGCGTCAGCTCGACGTCGGCCAGGTGGAAGCCGTCCATGGGGACGTGCGTGACCCACGGCCGCCGGTCAGGTGCCGAGGCGTTGAGCGCACCGACCAGCGCCAGGGCCAGCGTCGTCTTCCCGGCCCCAGGACTGCCCGTGATGCCGATGACGTGGCGCCCCGCGTCTCCCGCCACGGCCCGCGCCCGGCGTACGACGGCGTCGAAGTCCGGCAGGACGAGGTGCGGCGGCCCCACGGCCCCCGGTCGAGCCGGCATGGGGCCACCCTAGGGGCGCAGCTTCTCCGGGATGACCTTGTGCGTCCCGTCGCACCACGGCTTGGTCGCCGAGCGCCCGCAGCGGCACACGGCCGAGACCGGCCGCGTGGTCTCGTGGTCGACGCCGTCCTCGTCCTGGACCAGGTGCTCCCCGCGCAGCAGCAGCGGGCCGCCGGGGCAGATGACGACGTCGGGCGTCGCGGTCTCGCTCATGCCGAGACCCCCCAGCGCTCGAGGTAGTGACGCGCGACCCGGTCCTCGAGGTCGAGGCACGTGAACCCGCCGAACCACACGTCGCCCTCCGTCTCGGGCTCCGCCGCGACGAGCGGTGCGCAGATCAGGCGCACGGCGAGCTGCTCGTGCACCGCGTCGGCCTCGACGTGCTCGTCGTAGTAGGCCCGCATCTCCTCCGCGAGCCCCAGCCGCGCGAGGCCCTGGGACATGCGTCGGCAGGGACCCGAGCTGGTCGCCTCGAAGGCGGCCAGGTGGCCGACCGAGGCGCCCCGGAGCCGCCGGTTGAGCCCGAAGAGGCTCATCGCGTTGTTCTGCTCCAGCACCGACAGCGGCGCCTGGTCGACGTAGGCGCCCTCGTGGGGATCGAGGCCGAGCGCGGCGAGTCCCCCGGCGAACAGGTGGGCGTGCAGCCGGTCCGGCCGGCCGCCGCCGTACTCGTCGTACTGCAGCTCCATCAGGGCGGCCCGCGGCGCGACCGGCAGCCGCGGCACGCTGAAAGCGACCGGGTCGGACTCCTTCAAGTGGTAGACCGAGCGCGCCTGCAGCAGCTCCATCACCTGGTCGGCGGTCGCGTCGCGCTGCACGAAGCGCGCGAGCGACGGGCCGTCGTGACCCTCCACCTCGGCGAAGAAGGCGGCCGCGAAGTCACCCTCGTACGACGGCGTGCCGCTCCAGCGCGAGCGCAGCCGTGCCTCGAGGTCCTCCTCGAGGGCGCGCCGGACGGCGACGAGCTCCGGCGCCCACTCCAGCCGGTCGTCGACCTCCTCGAAGCCGCGGTAAGACAGCTCGTAGAGAGACCACAGCGCGAGGGCCGCGTCTTCCGCAGTCTCGGGCTCCGGGGCGCGGCCGACACCGGTGGGGTCGCCCGAGGCGAGCGTCGCCACCACCTGCTCGCTGAACGCGCCACGCGGCTTGGGCAGGTGCATCACGCCTCCTCCTCGCTCCAGGAGTGCCAGTGCCCGCGGCAGTCGAGGAACCCCTCGGGACCGTCGGGGGCAGGCCCGGGTGGAGCGGGGACGAGAGGCTCGGCGAGCGCTTCGGGCGAGGACGTCATGGGCTGCCGGTAACCGCCGAGGCCCTGCCGGATGAGTAGCCGGACGAACGGCCGGCGACTCAGCCCAGCCCGTGCTGGTTGGCCCAGGCCACCGCCTGTGCCCGGGTGGACACGCCGATCCGGCGATAGGCCTGGCGGATGTGGCTCTTCAACGTGTTGTGGCTGATGACCAGCTTGGCGGCGATCTCGTCGTTGGAGAGCCCCTGCGCGATCAGGCCCACGATCTCGGCCTCGCGCCGGGTGAGCGGCCCGGCGTCCTCGACGGCACGAGGCAGCAGGCGGCCTGCGGCGACGGCCGCGATGGCGCCGAAGAGCTCCTGGGCGTGCACGTCGGTGGGGAGGAACCCCGCGAGCCCGTGCTCGTCGACGACGTGCCGGTGCGGACCGTCGATCGACTCCGCGAGGCCGATCACCCGACCGGCCGACGCCCGCACCAGCTCCCGGAGCGGGGTCGGGCCGGAGTCGTCCAGCAGCGCGAGGTCGTAGAGGACGACGTCGACGGCCGGCCCGACACCGCGCAGGCTCGCGCCGACGCTGACGGCGACCGCCTCGGGATGGTCGGCCAGGATCGCCACGAGTCCGCGCGCGAGGATCTCGCGATGGCTGGCGACGACGACGCGCAACGGCCTCTGCGGAGGCTGCGCCGTCACCTCAGACCGCGTCCGGGGCATCGTCGTTGTGCTTCTCGACCAGGCGCCGCGCGACGATCGCCAGCCTGAGGTTGAGCTTGCTGGAGGCGTCCCGCAGCATGTTGAACGCGTCTTCGTCGCTGATGCCGTGCGTGGCCATCATCAGGCCGATCGCCTTGCCGATCTCGCGGTTGCTGTCGAGGGCGTCACGGAGGCTCCGCGCGCTCTCGTGCTCAGCTGCCGCCGCGAGGGCGACCGACGCGAAGGCAGCCATGATCGCGCCCATGCTGCCGGCCTCGGCCGTGAAGGCTCCCGGGGTGTCGGAGAAGAGGTTGAGTGCGCCCGCCTTCCGGCTGCCGACGAGGATCCGGTAGCCGACCATCCCCCGCACCGGCGTCTCCGCCAGGACCCGCTCGGCGAGCCGGGGCCAGGTCGGGCCGATGCTGATGTCGGCGTCGCACTCGTAGCGCTGGGTCAGGATCGCGTCGACGCACGGCCCCTCGCCGACCTGCCGCTCCATCTCGTCGATCCGACGGGCGATCGGATCGGTGGCGGCCTCGCAGACCGGCGGCTCGCCGGCCCGCATCGTCATGACGCACGCCCGGTCGCAGCCCGGGACGGCGCTCAGCGCGGTCCGGCAGATGGCGTCGTAGACCTCGGCGTAGGAGTCGGCCTGGTAGACGAGCTCGGCGAGGGCCCGGAAGGCCTTGGCCGCCTCATCGAACGGCAGTTGCTCTGTCACGGCATCCGCCTCGGGAAGTCCTGCGGGTGGGGTCGTCAAAGGAACCTCCTCGGGTCAGGAGGCCCACTTCTTGAGCCACACCAAGTATGTCATGGCTCTGTTACCAAGCATTGGTCCATCGGTTCCCGAGTGTGACCCACGTCATATGGGAGAGTTCGCCCTCGTGTGGGCGGCGCTCAGGTACCGGAAGGGGCAGGCGGCCGCCCTGGCGGTCCTGGCGGCGCTGGTCACCGCCTGCGCCGTGTTCGCGCCGCTCTACGACCGCGTGATGCTGCAGAGCCTGGTCGACGTCCGGCTGGCGCACACGACGCCGCTGCTCTCCGGCGTCCAGCTCGAGGCGGCGCAGCGTGAGGCCGCCCGGTGGTCGACGGAGAAGCCGGCCGTCCCGCCGGAGCCGACCGAGCTGCTCGACCGCGTGCCGCCCGGTGCCCGGGCGTCGTACGGACCGCCGGTGCTGGGGTGGACCGACACGCTGACCCATCGCGTCGGGACGGAGGTGTCGGTCGGACAGCTGATGTGGCGCACCGCCGCGTGCGAGCACGTCGAGATCGTCGACGGCCGGTGTCCGCGCGCGGCGGGCGAGATCCTCGTCAGCGCGGCCGACGCCGACTACTTCCACCTGGCGGTCGGACGACGCGTGCAGGCCTCGGAGCTCTCCCCCGGCACGGAGGCTCCCCCGGGCCGCCACCTCACCGTCGTGGGCGCCTACAGCGACCCCGACGCCTCCTGGTTCGTGCAGGACCTGACCGGCTTCTCCGGCACGACCACGGAGGACGTGCCGGTGATGAAACGGCACGAGGCGTGGCTGACCGTCGAGCAGACCTTCACGAGCGGCCGACGGCTCCCGGTCGCCACGTCGTACGTCGGCCTTCGCCTGCGCCCCGAGCGCGTCGGCGTCGACGAGCTGCTCCGGCTGGGCGACCAGCTGTCCGCACTGCGCACGAGCCTCGCGCGATCGACGTCGGGGCCGCGCGTGCAGCTGACGACCGGGCTGACCGACACCGCCGCCGACGTCCGGTCCCAGCAGCACGACGCCCACGTCATCGTGCCGCTGCTGATGGCGCAGCTCGGCCTGCTCTGCCTGGTCGTCCTCTGGCTCGCGCTCGTCGCGGTCACCGACCTGCGCCGCAACGAGGTGGCGGTCGCCCGGCTCCGGGGCCGCGGCGTGCGGGGTGGCGGCCGGCTGGTCCTCACCGAGCTCCTGCCGGCGGTCGGTCTCGGTCTGGTCCCCGGCGTCGCGGCCGCCTGGGCCGGCGGGGCGCTCGCAGCACGGCTGCTGCCGGGGGACGCCGGCGTCGAGCTCCGGCTGCCGGTCCTCCTCGCGGTCGCCGCCGTGATCGCCGTCCTCGTGCTCACGATCCTCCTGGCCGCGAGCCGGGTCGGCCGGATGCCGGTCGACGCGCTGCTGCGCCGGAGCTCCTCGGCCCGGCGCGGCTGGCGGGTGGGCGCGGTCGACGCGGTGCTGGTCGTCGCCTGCGGGGTCGTGGTCGTCCTCTTCGTCGGCGGCGGCCTCGACGGTCCGGTCGCGCTCGTGGCGCCCAGCATCGTGGCGCTGTTCACCGGGCTGCTCCTGGCGCACCTGCTGACACCGCTCACGGCGGCGTGGGGGCGCCTGCTGTTGCGCCGTGGCCGCGCACGGACCGCCGTCGCACTGCTCGAGGCCGGCCGCAGCCCGGCGCTGCGCAGCACGGTCACCGTCCTCACGGTCGCCGCGGCGCTCGCGGTGTTCTCGGTCGACGCGGTGGTGGTCGCCGACCGCAACCGCACGGCCGCCGCCGAGCAGGAGGCCGGCGCGCCGGTCGTCGCGCTCGTCGCCAGCCACGACCTGACGGCCGTCGAGGAGGCGGTCGGTGACAGGCCAGGCGTCATGCCCGTCGTACGGATCCAGGGGACGAAGACGGTCCCCACCTTGGCCGTCCGCCCCGCCGACTTCCGCCGCATCGCGCTGCTCCCGGGCGACCTGGCGGACGACCTGGCGCGGACGAAGGCCTGGGCGGCACTGGAGGCCGGCGCCGTCGCACCGGTGGCGTTCACGGGCACGGCGCTCTCCGTGACGGCCACCGCACCGGGGCTGAGCGAGCCCGGCGAGGGCGCCGTCACGCTCGGCGCCGACCTCGCCTCCGGCAGCTCTCGGTCCCACACCGAGCTCGGGCCGGTGCCCCGCGAGGGCTCGCGACGGCTGACCGCGCCCGTGAGCTGCGACGACGGCTGCGACCTCGTCGGTCTCACGCTCTCGACCACCGGCGGGTCGCGGGTGACCGGGTCGGTCACCGTGCAGGACGTCCGGAGCGACGGCGCCCCCGTCGCCCTCGGCGACGCCTGGAGCCCGGGTCCCGACGACCGGGCCACCCCGCACCGGATCGCCGACGGGCTCACCCTGGCCGTCGACACCCGCGGCGAGGAGCGCGTCTCCGTCTCGCAGGGTTGGCTGCCGGAGGAGGTCCCGGCCCTCGTCACGGCCCCTGCCGCGACGCCCGACCTCGTGCTCACCGGCTTCAACGGTCGCCCGCAGGCCGGACGGGCCGCCGCGGTCGTCCCGAGGATCCCCGGCGCACCCGACCGGGCCGCCCTCGTCGACCTCGACGTCTTCCGGCGGGCCGCCTCGTCGGGGAGCGACCTGCAGGTCGAGCTGTGGGCGAAGGACACCGCGGCCCTGGGCCCGGTCGTCGACGCGCTGGAGCACGACGGCATCGGCGTCGTGAGCACGACGCGGCTCGCCGAGATCAGGCAGCGCTACGACCAGTCGGCACCCGCCTGGAGCGTCTCGCTCGGGCTCGTGGTCGGCCTGGCCGCCATCGGCGTCGCGCTCATCCTGCTCACCGTGCTGGCCGTCAGCGGCTGGCGGCGCACGGCCCGGGACCTGTCGACCCTCTGGCTCGGCGGCGTACGTCGTCGGGACGTGCACCGGCTGGGCTGGACCGCGCAGCTCCCCGCCGTGGTCCTCGGCGTGCTCGCCGGCGGCGCGTGCGGCCTGGTCGGAGCCGCCATGTCCATGCCGATCGTGCCGCTCTTCGCCGAGGCGCCCGGCGTCGACACCCTCGACCTCGGAACGCCATGGGTCCCGGTCACCGTCGTCGCCGCGGCGGTGCTCGCCGTGGTCGCCGCGTGCAGCACCGGCATCGGCTGGACGGTGGCCAGGCGCGCCTCGCTCGAACGGGTCCGGGAGACCGCATGATATTTACCCAACCGTGACCACGAACACCCGCCGACGTGGGAGAGTCTCCGGCGTGTGGCGCGCGCTCGGGTATCGCAAGGGCCAGGCCGCTGCACTCGCGGTCCTCGCCGCACTCGTGACGGCGTGCGCCGTGTTCGCGCCGCTCTACGACCGCGCCATGCAGCAGGCGCTCGTCGACGTGAAGCTCGACCAGGCGCCCGTGCTCGACACGGCGCTCCGGATGCAGGTGCAGGCCCTCTCCGGGGACGGCTACGTCCCGGCCCACATCCCCGCTCCCGACGACCTGGTCGCGGCCGTCCCCACGGACATCAGGCACGACTTCCGGGCGCCGACGCTCGGCTGGACCGCGACCGCCGACGAGGACCCGCGCGTCGGCGGCACGCTCGCCGGCCAGGTCACCTCCCGCACCGCCGCCTGCGACCACGTCCGGATCGTCTCCGGACGCTGTCCCGCGAAGGCCGGCGAGATCCTCGTGTCCACGCAGGACCAGAAGGTCCTCGGGCTGAACCCCGGGAAGAGCGTCACGGTCGCGGAGCAGCCCGCCGAGCACGTCCCCGACGGCCAGCCCCTCCCGCAGCGCGAGCTCGCCATCGTCGGGACCTACGCGCCGATCGCCGGCGATGACTGGTTCCACGAGCCGCTGACCGGCTGGGCCGGCAGCTCCACCGAGACCGTCCCGTCGCTCGTGCGGCACGAGATGTGGCTGTCGACGGACGCCACCTTCACCGACACCACGACGTCGCCGCTGCCCGACCTGCGCTCGTCGGTCCTGTTCAGGCTCGCGAAGGGCCGCGTCGGCATCGACCAGCTCCGCAAGCTGACGACCCTCGCCGGGCTCAGCGGTGCGCCGGTGCTCCGCGAGACCACCGCGCTCCCGGAGGTCCACACCGGGCTGCCCGCGATCGCCACCTCGGTCGCCTCCCAGGTCGACGACTCGCGGGTGCTCGTCCCGCTGATCCTGCTCCCCCTCGGCGTCCTGTGCCTCGTCGTGCTGTGGCTGGTGCTGCTGACGATCACCGACCTGCGCCGGACCGAGGTCGCCGTCGCCCGCCTGCGTGGCCAGGGGGTGCGTGGGGCACGCCGGCTGCTCACGACCGAGCTGCTGCCCGCCGTACTGCTCGGAGCAGTGCCGGGTGCGCTCGCCGCGCTCGTCGGCGCCTGGCTGGCGGCTCGTGCGCTCCCCGGCGACGCCGGTCTCGAGGTGCGTCCTCCCGTCTGGCTCGCCCTGGTCGGTGTCCTGCTCGTGCTGGTCGCGACGACCCTCGTGGCTGCCGTCCGTGTGGCGCGTACGCCGGTCGACGCACTGGTCCGCCGGAGCTCCACCGTCCGGCGTGGCTGGCGGCTGCGCGTCCTCGACGCCGTGCTCCTGACCGGCTGCGGCGTCACCGCCGCTGCCTTCGTGACCGGGAGCCTCAGCGGCCCGTTCGCCTACGCAGCACCCGCGCTCTTCGCGCTCCTGGTCGGCCTGGTCCTCGCCTACCTGCTGACGCCGCTCGCGGCCGCCGGCGGGCGCGCCCTGCTCCGCCGCCGGGCGACCGGCGGCGCCCTGGGGCTGCTCGACGCCGCGCGTAGCCAGAGCCTGCGCAGCACTGTCACTGTGCTCACCGTCGCGACGGCGCTCACGGTGTTCTCCGTCGACGCGGTGCTGGTGGCCGACCGCAACCGGGACGCGGCCGCGCGCCAGGAGGCCGGGGCGCCGGCCGTGCTCGACGTCTCCACCACCGACGTCGGCGCCATCGACGAGGCCCTCCAGGAGGTCGGCGACCCGCGGGTGACCCCGGTGGTGACGATCCAGCCGCCGGGCGCGGGGGCGGTCACCACGCTCGCCGTACGGCCCGAGGGGTTCGCGAAGGCCGCCCTCATCCCGCCCGGCGTGCTGCCGGCCGGGTGGGCGAAGGCGATCTCACCGAGCGGGGTCGACCCGGTCGACGTCACCGGCCGCCACCTCAGCGTCACCGTCAGCGGCGGTGTCTCGGCGGTCGACCTGCGGGCGAACCCCGTGGAAGCCGTCCTCGGGGTCGACCTCGTCACCAACCGGCTCGCCTTCCACCGCGACCTCGGCCCGCTCCCCGCGTCGGGGACCGCGCGCCTCGCCACGGCGATCCCGTGCGACAAGACGTGCCACCTGGAGGCGCTCACGCTGACGACCACGGTCGGCGCCTCCCTGGTCGGCGAGGTGACCCTCGATCGCGTCGCCGTCGACGGCAAGCCGGTCAGCCTGGGCGCATCCCAGACCTGGGCGGGCTACGACGACCCTGACGGCGGCGCCGTCGTGCCCAGCGGCGGCGACCCGCTCACCCTCACGATCAGGACGCAGGGCCCCGACGCGGTGGCGGTGACCCAGGCCTGGTTCGGGACGACCGCCGCCGCCGTCGCCACGAAGGGCACCTCCGTCACCGACAAGACCCTCTCCATCTCCGGGATCGACGGGAAGTCGCGCCCCGCGACGGTCGTCGGCAGGGCCGACCGGCTCCCCGGCGCGCCCGTCCGCGCCGTGCTGACCGACCTCGACGTGCTCCAGCGCGCGGCGCGCCCGAGCAGCGACGCCCGCGTGTCGGTGTGGCTGGGGAGCTCCGACCACGCCTTCGTCGAGCGGGTCGAGCACGCCCTCGCCGACCACGACGTCGCCGTCACCAGCACCCGCACGCTCGCCGACGTACGCCGCGGCTACGACCAGTCGATCCCGACCTGGAGCGTCCAGCTCGGCGTCCTCACCGGCCTCGCCGCGCTCGGCGTCGCCGTGCTGATGCTCGCGGTCGCCGCGGTCAGTGGCTGGCGCGTCCGCGCCCGCGACCTCGCCTCGCTCTGGGTCGGCGGCGTTCCCCGGCGCACCGTCGGCCGGCTCGCCGTCGCCGCTCAGCTGCCGACCATCGCGGTCGCCGTACTCGCCGGAGCGGTCTCGGGCCTCGTCGGATCGGCGGTCTCGATGTCGGCGATCCCCCTGTTCGCCGAGACACCCGAGGTCGACACGCTCGACCTCGCCACACCGTGGCTCGCGGTCGGCGCGGCGACGGTGGTGTGTCTCGTGCTGCTCGGCGCCATCGGCGCCGTGGCGGGCCGGGCGGTGTTCCGCCGGGCCGACCTCGACCGACTCAAGGAGGGCGCATGACCGGGCTGCGCGTGAGCACCCACGGCCTGGTGCACATCTACCGCGCCGAGGGCCATGACGTCGCCGCGCTCTCGGGCGTGGACCTGCACGTCGCCCCGGGCGAGCTGATGGGCCTGCTCGGTCCGTCCGGCGCCGGCAAGTCGACGCTGATGAACCTGCTCGCGGGTGTCTTCCGACCCTCCGCAGGCAAGATCCACGTCGGCGACACCGAGCTGTCGGCTGCCACGACCCGAGAGATCGACCGGCTGCGCGCGACCGAGGTGTCGCTGACCCTCCAGGGCGCGGCCCGCAACCTGCTGCCCTACGCAAGCCCCGCCGACAACGTGCGCTTCGCGCAGCGCGCGGCCAGGACGACGGGCAAGGACCTGCCCGAGCCCCTCGAGGTACTCGCCGACGTCGGGCTGACGAAGGACGCCGACGCGCCGTTGAGCGCCCTGACCCCCGGCGAGCTCCAGCTCGCCGCGCTGGCCGTCGCCCTCGCGCCGCGTCCGGGCCTCCTCTTGGCCGACGAGCCCACCAGCCAGCTCGACCACGGGGCTCGCGACCGCGTCCTCGACCAGCTCGCCTCGGTCAACGAGTCCTACGGCACCACGGTCGTCCTGGTCACCCACGACCCGCACGTCGCCGCGTTCCTCCCCCGCACCATCACCATCCGCGACGGCCGGGTCGGCGGCGAGGGCCGCAGCGGCGAGGAGTACGCCGTCGTCACCGCCGACGGCTTCCTCCCCCTGCCCGCCCACGTCCGTGACGACCTGCCGCCGGGGACGCTGGTCCGGTTCCACCAGACTGACGGTCGCTACGAGATCGTCCCGGAGGAGACCCATGACTGACCTGGTCGCCGACAGCCTCTCCGTGTCCTACGACGGCCTCGTCGCCGTACGACCGCTCGACCTGCGGCTGTCCCCCGGCTCCTTCCTCGCCGTGACCGGACCCTCCGGCGCCGGCAAGTCCTCGCTCCTGTGGGCGCTGGCCGCGGCGCTCGCCCCGGCGACCGGCACCGTGACGCTGGGCGCGACACCGGTGGACGGCCGCGACCACGCCGCCGCGCTGGGCATCTCCCTCATCCCCCAGGGCAACGGGCTGGCCGGCTCGCTGTCGGCCGACGAGAACGTGCTCGTCCCGCTCCTGACCCGCCGCGTCCCCCCGGCGGAGGCCCGACGCCGTACGGCCGACGCCCTCGCACTGGTCGGCCTCGCCGAGTCGGGACGGCATCTCGTCGACGAGCTCTCCGGCGGCCAGCAGCAGCGGGTCGCCCTGGCGCGGGCGTTCGCCCAGCAGCCGGCAGTCATCCTCGCCGACGAGTCGACCAGCGACCTCGACGCCGGCAACCGCGAGCGGATGATCGCCGCCCTGCGCGGCGAGGCCCAGCGCGGCGCCGTCGTCGTGCTCGCCACCCACGACCCCGAGGCCGCAGAGGAGGCCGACGCCGAGCTCGCGCTCGACGAGGGTGTGTCGACGTGGGTCAGGCCGCTGTCGGGCTGAGGGATGGTCTCGGTCGTGGGCGGTGAGTGACCAACCGTTGCTCAGCGCCGATCGGTTGAACCCTCACCGCCCCAACCCCAGCTGCACCTCCAGCGGTGAGTGACCAACCGTTGCTCAGCGCCGATCGGTTGATCACTCACCGCCCCAACCGCAGCGCCACCTCCAGCGGTGAGTGACCAACCGTTGCTCAGCGCCGATCGGTTGAACACTCACCGCCCCAACCGCAGCGGCACCCCCAGCGGTGACTGACCAACCGTTGCTCAGCGCGGATCGGTTGAACACTCACCGCCCCAACCCCAGCTGCACCCCCAGCGGTGAGTGACCAACCGTTGCTCAGCGCCGATCGGTTGATCACTCACCGCCCCAACGAGCAGCTCAGGCCCCGGCGCCGCCCGGCTCGTCGGCGAACACCACCGGACGATCGCCGGGGGTGCCCTCCATGTTGAGCGCCGCGTGGGAGATGACGGAGCGGACGTGCGCGCGCTCGCGGTCGGCTCCGCTGCGGCACGGGATCAGCACGTCGTGGATGGCGGGGGCGGGTGAGAGCGTGGCGGCGTATCCCTCGGTCTCGAGGGCGGCGATCACGGCGGCCGGGTCCTGCCCCTCCGGCACGTGGTAGCACAGCGTGTCGGTCGTCGGGGAGAACGCCTCCGCCTTCACCGCGGCGTCACGACGCCTGAGGGCCGAGACGGCGGCGACGATGACGACCATCGGGATGATGACCACGATCGCGGCGACGAGTACGGCAGACATGCGCGTCCGGTACCCAGATCGCTCAGTCGTGCTCCCAGTCCCGGCGCGGGCCGGTGACGGCGTCGCGCTCGGCCTCGCTCATCCGCCGGGAGCCGATGAGGCTGGCGACGGTGGTGATGGCGAGGGTGCCGAGGATGACGGCCAGCGACAGCCAGATCGGGATGTCGGGCGCCCACTCGACGTGGTGGCCGCCGTTGATGAACGGCAGCTCGTTCTCGTGCAGGGCGTGCAGGATGAGCTTCACGCCGATGAAGCCGAGCAGGAACGCGAGCCCGTAGGACAGGTAGATGAGCCGCTCGAGCAGGCCGCCGATGAGGAAGTAGAGCTGGCGCAGGCCCATCAGCGCGAACAGGTTCGCGGTGAAGACGATGTAGGGATCGCGGGTCAGCCCGTAGATCGCCGGGATCGAGTCGAGCGCGAACAGCAGGTCAGTCGTGCCCAGCGTGAGGACGACGAAGAACATCGGCGTCATCAGCCGCTTCCCGCCCACCTTGGCGAGCAGGTGCGTGCCGTGCCAGTCCGAGGTCGCGGGCAGGTTCTTCTCGGCGAAGCGGACGAGCCGGTTCTCCTCGTACTCGTCCTCGTCCTCGCCGCCCTCGCGGGCCAGCTTGACGGCCGTGTAGACCAGGAAGAGGCCGAACAGGTAGAAGACCCAGCTGAACTGGTTGATCGCCGCGGCGCCGAGGAAGATGAAGGCCCCGCGCATGATGAGCGCGAGGACGATGCCGACCATCAGGGCGGTCTGCTGGTACTCGCGAGGCACCTTGAAGTTCGCCATGATGATGATGAAGATGAACAGGTTGTCGACCGAGAGCGAGTACTCGGTCAGCCACCCCGCGAAGAACTCCGCCGACGGGTTGTGCGAGAGCGCGTGCGGTTCCGCGAAGATCGCCAGGCCGATCCCGAACAGGACCGCCAGGCCGATGAAGACGGCCAGGTGACGGCCGACCTCGGCCATCGTCGGCTCGTGCGGCCGGCGGGCGATCACGAAGATGTCGAGGGCGAGGACAGCGACGAGGACGACGGTCGTGACCGCCCAGACGGTCGGGGAGGCGACCGAGTCACCGAATGCGTTCATGCGAGATATCTCCTCCGGAGTGCGTGACGGAACTCCGGAGGTCTCTTCCACCCACGAGAACCGTGGATCGACGGCACCGGGTCCGTTCCGAGGAACGAGCCGTACTGACGACACCGCCGCGAAGGAATACTCCCCTCCATGCGTCGCCCATTGTGGCACGCCGCTGGTCGCCCCCGACCAGGCGGGTCGCCGGTAGCGTGATGGCGTGGACGCGAGCGAGTGGGACCAGCGGTACGCCGGCACGGAGCTGGTCTGGTCGGCGCAGCCGAACCGCTTCGTGGCCGAGGAGGTCGCCGACCTGCCGCCCGGCCGCGCCGTCGACCTCGGCGCCGGGGAGGGCCGCAACGCCCTCCACCTGGCCCGGCTGGGCTGGGAGGTCACGGCCGTCGACTTCTCGCAGGTCGCGCTCGACAAGGGCCGCACCGTGGCGGGCGACCTGCCGGTCACGTGGGTGTGCGCCGACGCGACGGCCTGGACCGCCGCGGAGCCGGTGGACCTGGTCGTCGAGGCCTACCTGCACGTCGAGCCGGCCGCCCGACGCGTCACCACCGACAACGCGTTCCGGTCGCTGCGGGTGGGCGGGACGTTCCTGCTGGTCGGCCACGACAGCACGAACCTGACCGAGGGCACCGGCGGCCCGCAGGACCCGGCAGTCCTGATGACGGCCGAGGACATCCTCGCCGACCTCGACGCCGCGGGGGCGTCGTACGACGTCGTCAAGGCGGGCCGGGTCGCGCGGCCGGTGGCCGAGCCCGGTCACGAGCACGCAGGGGACGACCGGATCGCCTGGGACTGCCTCGTCAGGGTGATCCGTCGGGCCTGAGCCGTCAGGCGTGGGGCGCGTGGCGCTCCTTCTGCCGGTCCTTGGAGGAGGGCAGGATGCCGGCGTCCTTGTTGCGCTGGGCCTTCTTGAGCTGACGCGACAGGCTCCAACCGAGGAGCGCGACGGCGACGAGCAGCAGGATGAAGACCGCGAAGGCGGTCCAGCCGGCCTTGACGTCCTCCGGCTTCGGGCCGTCGGTGGCCCAGGTGGTGGCCAGGGTGGCGATCAGGGTGTTCATGCGTGTTCCTCTGTGCTGATGCCGGCGAACAGGTCGTCCTCCGGCACGGTGGTCTCGACGTGGCTCGTGACGAGCTCGAAGTCCTCGGTCGGCCAGACCGTCGCCTGGATCTCGTGCGGGATCGCGAACCACGAGCTGTCGGGGTCGATCTGGGTGGCGTGCGCGAGCAGCGCCTGGTCGCGGACCCCGAAGTAGTCCGAGCATGGCACCTTCGTGGTGATCCGCTCGTCCCACTCCGGCTCGGGCTTCCAGCTCTCGAGCCGCTCGGCGTACGGCGACTCCAGCCCGTGGGCCAGCATCGCCTCGTGCAGGGCCAGGGTCTTCGGGCGGTTGAAGCCGTGGTGGTAGTAGAGCTTGAGGACCTGCCACGCCTCCCCCAGCTCCGGGTGCCACGTGGGGTCGGCCGCCTTGTCGAACGCGTAGACGCTGACCTGGTGGCACATCACGTGGTCGGGGTGGGGATAGCCGCCGCGCTCGTCGTACGTCGTCAGGACGTGCGGCCGGATCGAGCGGATGAGCCGCACCAGCGGCACCGCCGCCTCCTCGACCGGGACGAGCGCGAAGCAGCCCTCGGGGAGCGGGGGCAGCGGGTCGCCCTCGGGCCAGCCGGAGTCGACGAAGCCGAGCCAGTCCTGGGTGATGCCCAGGATGTCGCGCGCGCGCTCCATCTCCTGCCGCCGGATCTCGTGGATGTTCTCGAGGATCCCCGGCCGGTCCATCTTGGGGTTGAGGATCGAGCCGCGCTCGCCACCGGTGCAGGTCACGACGTGGACGTCGACGCCGTTGGCGGAGTACATGGCCGTGCTCGCCGCGCCCTTGCTCGACTCGTCGTCAGGGTGCGCGTGGACGTGCATCAGGCGCAGACCGGCCCAGTCGGCGGCTCGGGGGTGCTGGGGCATGCCCTGATCCTAGGTGGGACAGTAGGGCGGTGACTCAGCAGGATCCGCGCATCGCGCAGCGCTACGCCTCGAACCCCTCCGTGTGGCCCAAGGTCTTCCTGGTCCTCGGGGTGCTGCTCTCGTTCCTGCTCGCCGGCTGGCTGGCCTGGGCGGTCTGGGTCCACTCGACGCCGGAGGTCACCTCCAGCCTCACGACCTGGAAGGTCGTGGACCAGCACTCGGTGAACGCCACCTTGCAGGTCGACCTGCGGTCCGGGTCGAAGGACCCGCAGTGCCTGCTGCGGGCCTACGCCGAGGACCACACGCCCGTCGGCGACGCGGCGTTCACGCCGACGAACGGCCGCAACGACGTCACGATCAGGACCGAGCGACTGGCCACCTCGGTGGAGAAGATCGGCTGCACGACCGCCGGACAGAACGACGCCCGCTGACGCCCCGGGGTGTCGGGGACGTCAGCGGGCGTCGCGCGGGAGTCGCGGGGCGTCAGCCGTCGAAGCGCTCGGCGCTGAGGACCTGGACCTTGATGGCCTTGCCGGTCGGGCCGGTGAACTCGACGGTCTCCCCGGCCTTGTGGCCGAGGAGCGCCTGGCCGATCGGGGCCTGCGGGCTGAAGACGTCGCCGTCGTAGAACGGCTTCATCTCGATGGAGGCGAGCAGGAAGGTCTCGGCCTCGTCGTCGGCGTCGCCGTCGTACTTGTAGGTGACGACCTTGCCGGCGGCGACGGTGCCGTCGTCGGCGGCCTCGGTGGTGTCGGCGGTGCGCAGCAGCGCCTCGAGCGCCTGGATCTCGCCCTCGAGACGGCCCTGCGCCTCGCGAGCGGCGTGGTAGCCGCCGTTCTCCTTCAGGTCGCCCTCATCGCGCGCGGCGCTGATCTCGGCGACGATCGCCTGGCGCTGGGGACCCTTCATGTCCTCCAGCTGGGCGGCCAGCTGGTCGTAGGCGGACTTCGCCAGCCACACGGTGGCCGAGGTCTCGGTCTGCTGCGTCATGACGGGGCACTCCTGAGTGAAACGAAGGAAACTGGGCCGATCGGGAAAAACACGATCGCCATGAGTGACAACAACAGTCGGCGGGCGCATCCTTTCTCGACGGCCCAGCGGACTGTCAGATCGTCCAGTGTAACAAGTACTCGGCCGCGACGCAGGTAGATCCGAGGCGCCTGGGGAAAGCCCGATCAGGTGGTCTCGACGCGGTAACCGCGCGAGCGCAGCCGCTCCATGAGGTCGACCGCGTGCGGCTCGCCGCGGGTCTCCAGCTGCAGCAGCACCTCGACCTGGGTCAGGCTCAGGATCGGGCTGTTGCGGGCGTGGACGACCTCGAGGACGTTGGCGCCGGCACCGGCGACCTCGGCGAGCAGGTGCGCGAGCTCGCCGGGCAGGTCGGGGATCACCACGCGCAGCGTGAGGTAGCGGCCCGCGGACGCCAGGCCGTGCCTGATCACCTTGTTGAGGAGCAGCGGGTCGATGTTGCCGCCGGAGAGCACGATGACCGTCGGCCCGCGGAACGCGGCCGGGTCGTCCAGCACGGCGGCCACACCCGCGGCGCCGGCGGGCTCGACGACGAGCTTGGCCCGCTCCAGGACACCGAGCAGCGCGCGCGAGAGCGACTCCTCCGAGACGGTGCGGATCTCGTCGACGTGGTCGCGTACGGCGGCGAACGTGATGTCGCCCGGGAGCCCGACCGCGATGCCGTCGGCCATCGTGGTCATCGCCTCCAGCGCGACCGGGCGGCCCTCCGCCAGCGACCCGGGGAACGCCGCAGCGCCCTCGGCCTGGACGCCGACGACGCGGACGGACGGGTCCTTCGCCTTGATGGCGAGCGCGATGCCGGAGAGCAGGCCGCCGCCACCGGTCGGCACGACGACGGTGCGTACGTCGGGCACCTGCTCGAGGATCTCCAGGCCGACGCTCCCCTGCCCCGCCACGATGTCGACGTGGTCGAACGGGTGGATCAGCACGGCGCCGGTCTCCTCGGCGTACCGCCTGGCCGCGACGAGGCTGTCCTCGAGGTAGCGACCCTCGAACACGACGGTGGCGCCGTAGTTGCGGGTGGCCTTCTCCTTGGGGATCGGAGCGCCCTCCGGCATGAAGACGGTGGCGGGGATCCCGAGCCGCTGAGCGGCCAGCGCGACGCCCTGCGCGTGGTTGCCGGCGCTGGCCGCGACCACGCCGCGGGCGCGCTCCTCGGGACTGAGCCGGGCGATCCGGACGTAGGCGCCCCGGGACTTGAAGGACCCGGTGCGCTGCAGGTTCTCGCACTTGAACCGCACCGGGGCACCGGTCAGAGCCTCCAGCCAGCGGGCGCCCTGGACGGGCGTCTCGATGATCGCGTCACCCAGCAGGCCGCGCGCGGCCTCGATGTCGGCGAGCGTGATCAGGCCAGGGTCAGTCACCGGGTCGGTCACCGGTCACCTCCGCATCCTCGGGATCGACGTCTTCGGTGTAATCCTCGGCCAGCTCCTCCTCGGCGTCGGCACCGACCTCGGTCCCGGCGGCGAGGTGCTGGACGACGGCGTTGAGCGCGGCCGCCAGCGGCACCGCGACCAGCGCGCCGGCGATGCCCGCCACCAGCACGCCCGTCGCGATGGCGACGATGACGGCGAGCGGGTGCACGGAGACCCAGCGGCCGAGCAGGAACGGCTGGAGACCGTGTGCCTCCACCTGCTGGACGAGGATGACGCCGCCCAGCATCAGCAGCGCGGTGAGGGGGCCCTGGTCGACCAGCGCCACCAGGACAGCGACGCTGCCGGCGACGGTCGCGCCGACGAGTGGCACGAACGCGCCGAGGAAGACGAGCACGCCGATGGCGGCGACGAACGGCACGCCGAGGATGGCGGCGACGATCATGGTGCCGATCGCATCGACGGCCGCGACGATGACCGTCGCCCGCACGAACTGGGTCAGCGAGATCCACGCGACCCGGCCGGAGCCGTCGACCTGGCCGCGGGCCGCCCGCGGCGAGAGGCGGACCAGCCACGCCCAGATCCGGTCGCCGTCGGCGAGGAAGAAGTAGGTGGCGAACAGGGTGATGAAGATGCCGGCGAAGACGTGCGACAGCGCGCTGCCGACCTCCCCGACCCGGCCCACGACGTTGCCGCCGTTGGTGGTGCGGTCGGTGATCGCCTTCTGGATGCGGTCGATGTAGTCGTTGATCTGGCTGTCGCTGGCGTGCAGCGGGCCGGTCTTGAGCCAGTCCTTGATCTCACCGAGGCCCTTGACCGTCTGGTCGGCGAGGTCGTTCGCACCGTTGGCGACCTGCTGCCCGGCGAAGGTCAGCAGCGCCCCCACGAACAGGAGGCCGCCGATGACGACGAGGAGCGCGGCGGCACCCCGCGGCAGGCCGACGCGCTGCAGCGCCCCCACCACGGGTACGACGAGCGCGGCGATGAGCATCGCGACGACGATCGGGATCACCACGACCTCGAGGAAGCCCAGCGCGCGGACCAGCACGTACCCGGCGGCTGCGATGACCAGGAACCGCCAGGCCCACTGGGCGGCCAGCTCGACCCCGCGCGGCACCTCCGGCCGGCCGAGCGGCGCGACCGTCGTGACCGGGACGGCGAGCTGGGCCTGACGCTCCTCGCGCAGCTGGCTCCACTGGTGGAACAGCCGGGCGGCGAAGCTCGGGTCGTCCGGCGGCGGTGGCTGCGGTCCCGGCGCCGGATCGGTCGGGTTCTCCTCGGTCATGGGGAGGAGCCTAGGCCGGTGTGACGCGACACAGTCGGAGCACCGACCACGACACCGGCGGCAGCTCGATCCGGACGCCTGCGGCGGACATCCGCGCCGACTCGTTGGGACGCGGCAGGACCGACGTGGCGTCGTCGGCAGTCGCCGACCAGCTGTGGTCCGCGTGCGCGAGGGTCAGCGCCTCCACGACCTCGAGGTCGTCGAACCGCTGGAGGTCGACGGTCAGCCCGAGCTCGTCGTCCTGCGAGCGGTTGACCGCCAGGACGGTGACGTCACCGGTCGCGGCGTCGTGGGTCGCGGCCGCGTCCAGCAGCGCCACCTCGCCGTACCTGGAGGTCTCGTAGGTGGGCGTCTGGACCGCAGTCCGGAGCACGTCGCCGACGGCGTACCGCGAGGTGAGTGCGAAGGGGTGGAAGGTCGTCTGCCGCCAGCTGCGTCCGCCCGGCTCCGTCATGATCGGCGCGATGACGTTGACCAGCTGCGCGAGCGAGGCGGCATGCACCCGATCGGTGTGCCGGAGCAGGGCGATGAGCAGGTTGCCGACGACGACCGCGTCGGCGACGTTGTAGCGGTCCTCGAGGAGCACCGGCGCCACCGGCCAGTCGTCCCCGGACGGCGGCTTCGACGTGGCGCGATGCATATACCAGACGTTCCACTCGTCGAAGGAGAGATGGATCCGCTTCCGGTGCCGACCGACGGCCCGGACCGCGTCGGCCGTCGCCGTCACCGCCTGGATGAAGCGGTCCATGTCGACGGCCGAGGCGAGGAACGAGCCCAGGTCGCCGTCCTGCTCGCAGTAGTAGGCGTGCGCGGAGACGTAGTCCACGTGCTCGTAGGCCTCGGTGAGGACCACCCGCTCCCACTCGCCGAAGGTGGGCATGTCGGAGGACGACGAGCCACAGGCGACCAGCTCGAGGTTCGGGTCCATCATGCGCATCGCGCGGGCCGTCTCGGCAACGAGTCGTCCGTACTCCGCCGCCGTCTTGTGACCCAGCTGCCAGGGCCCGTCCATCTCGTTGCCGAGGCACCAGATCCTGATGTCGTGCGGCTGCTCGGATCCGTGGGACCGGCGCAGGTCGACGAGCGCCGTGTCCGCCGTTCCGTTGCAGTACTCCAGCAGGTCGAGCGCCTCCTGGACGCCGCGCGTCCCGAGGTTGACCGCCATCATCGGCTCGACTCCGGTCTTGCGGCACCAGCGCACGAACTCGTCGACGCCGACCCAGTTCGGCTCGGTGGAGTGCCAGGCCAGGTCGAGGCGCCGCGGCCGCTGCTCGCGCGGTCCCACACCGTCCTCCCAGCGGTAGCCGCTGACGAAGTTCCCGCCCGGGTAGCGCACCGTGCTGACGCCCAGCTCGCGGGTCAGGTCGACGACGTCCTCACGGAAGCCGTCGCCGTCCGCCGTGGGGTGGTCGGGGTCGTGGATGCCCGTGTAGACACATCGACCGAGGTGCTCGACGAAAGAGCCGAAGGTACGCCGACGGACCGGGCCGACGACGAAGGCGGGGTCGAGCGTCAGCGTGGCGGCGAGGGTCACCCCAGGGCTCGATCGAGGTCGGCCACGAGGTCGTCGGCGGTCTCGATGCCGACGCTCAGCCGGACCAGGTCGGCCGGTACCTCGAGGTCGGTGCCGGCGACGCTGGCGTGCGTCATCCGGCCCGGGTGCTCGATGAGCGACTCGACACCGCCCAGCGACTCGCCGAGCGTGAAGACCTCGGCGCGCTCGCACACCGCCAGCGCCTGGCTCTCGCCGCCGGCGACGCGGAACGACACCATGCCGCCGTACCGCTTCATCTGGCGGGAGGCGACCGCGTGGCCCGGGTGGCTCTCGAGACCCGGGTAGATGACCTCGGCGACGCGGGAGTCGTGGGACAGGAACTCGACGACCCGCTGGGCGTTGTCGCAGTGTCGGTCCATCCGGACCGCGAGCGTCTTGAGGCCGCGGTGGGTGAGGAAGGCGTCGAACGGGCCGGCGACCCCACCGATGGCGTTCTGGTGGAACCCGATCTTCGACGCCAGCTCGAGGTCGCGCACGACGAGCGCGCCCCCGACGACGTCGGAGTGGCCGCCGACGTACTTGGTGGTCGAGTGGACGACGACGTCGGCGCCGAGGGACAGCGGCTGCTGGAGGTAGGGCGACGCGAACGTGTTGTCCACGACCAGCAGCGCGCCGGCCGCGTGGGCCAGGTTGGCGAGCGCCGCGATGTCGGCGATGTTGAGCAGCGGGTTGGTCGGCGTCTCGACCCACACGAGCTTGGTGTGGCCCGGCCGGATGGCCTCGGCGACCGCCGAGACGTCGTGGATCGCGGCCGGGGTGTAGTCGAGGCCCCAGGGCCGCGCGACCTTGTCGACCAGGCGGAACGTGCCGCCGTAGGCGTCGTCGGGGAAGACGAGGTGGTCACCGGGCGTCATCAGCGACCGCAGGAGGGTGTCCTCGGCCGCCAGCCCGCTGGCGAACGCGAACCCGCGCTCCCCCTCCTCGACCGCCGCGATGGCGCCCTCGAGCGCGGTGCGGGTCGGGTTGGCGGAGCGGCTGTACTCGTAGCCGCCGCGCAGGCCGCCGACACCGTCCTGCTTGTAGGTGCTCGACGCGACGATGGGCGGGTTCACCGCTCCGGTCGTGGGATCCGGCTCGTATCCGGCGTGGATCGCACGCGTCTCGAAGCCTGACTTGTTCCGGTGCTCCTGGGTCACGGGATCGAGCCTAGAGGGTGGGAACTTCTGCACGGGTCGCGGTGTTGGATGGATGCCACCATCAGACCCTTGAAGGAGGACCACCATGTTCGGTCGTCCGACCGCACTCTTCTCCCCCGAGCAGACGCTCCCCGGCCACGAGGCCCCTCAGTGGGACCTGCCCGCCCAGCACCGCGTGCTCGGCACACCGCTGGACGCGACGCCCGGCGACGGCACCACGCCCGAGTCGTACGAGGTCGCCTACTTCGGCCTCGGCTGCTTCTGGGGCGCGGAGGAGATCTACTGGCAGAAGCCCGGCGTCTACTCGACCTCCGTCGGCTACCAGGGCGGCACGTCGCCCAACCCGACGTACGAGGAGGTCTGCACGGGCCGTACCAACCACACCGAGGCGATCCGGATCGTGTTCGACCCCTCGGTGATCTCGTTCGCCGACCTCGTCAGGACGTTCTTCGAGGTGCACGACCCGACGCAGGGCATGCGGCAGGGCAACGACGTCGGGACGCAGTACCGCTCGGCGATCTACTTCACCTCCCCCGAGCAGGAGCAGACCGCGCGCGAGCTGACCAAGGTGTACGGCGACGAGCTGGCGCGTCGCGGCTTCGACCCGATCACCACCGAGGTGCGCGAGGCGCCGATCTACTACTACGCGGAGCCGGCCCACCAGCAGTACCTCGACCGGGTGCCCCACGGCTACCGCTGCCACGCGAAGACGGGCGTTCCGTTCCCGGCGTCCGCCTGACGTTCACCCACACACCGAGAGCCTCGGCCGGAAGGCCGGGGCTCTCGGTGTGTGGCCCGCGGTAGCGTTCGGCGTCCACAGACACCGCGTCGAGGCTGGGAGAACACGTGTCGGCTCGTCCCGGGGCGCCGTCCGCGACCGCGCCCGTCCTCCCTGTCCCCGGCCCTGGCGCCGTCCCGGTCCCGGTCGCGGTCCTGGTTACGCTCCTCGTCGCGGTCCTCGTTGCGGTCGTGGCGCCCGCGGGATCCGCGTTTGCCGAGACCTCGCGATGGCCCGCCTACCAGCGTGTGTGGAGCGGCACTCTGCCGCAGGTCGCCGGGAACCGCGTGCGCGTCGTCGTGGACCGGGACGGCCAGGCGACAGCGGCCTGGGAGGCGAAGGAGTCGGCTGACTCCGTGTCGCTGTGGACCGCCCGGCGGTCCTCCGGCGGCGCCTGGGCGGCTGCCGAGGGGGTGACGACGTTCTCCGGCTTCTCGGTCGACTTCGACCTCGCCGTCGACGGCTCCGGCACCACGTCGATCGCCTGGGCCGACACGACCGACGGCACCGACATCCGGGCGGCTCGTCGCACCCGGACGGGGGCCTGGGGATCGCCGGTCGACCTGGGCAGCGGCCACCGGCCGCAGTTCGCCGAGGCGGCCGGCGGGGAGACGATCCTCGTCTGGAGAGGCTCCTCCTCGGTCGACGTACGACGCCTCGACCCCGGCACCGGCACGTGGACGTCGCTGCCCACGCTGGAGCTCTCGCGCCTGAGCAGCGACGTCGCCGTGGTCGGCGGGTCCGACGCCGGCCGTGGCCTCGTGGTGTCGTGGCGGGACGGCTACTCGTCGGGCGGCACGGTCCGCGTCGCCCGCCTCGGCGCGGACGGATGGCAGGACATCGGCACCTCGGCAGTGGTCGAGGGCTCCACGTGGCCACGCGTCGGTGTCGACCCGACCGGGCGCATCGTGGCGGGCGGCAAGGCGGCGTCCGGCGACGGCGTCGCCGGCACGCTGGTCACCGTGGGACCGGAGGGCACCGATGACGTCCCGTTCGAGCTCCCGGGCAACGACACCACCGTCGTCGAGATGTCCGCGACCGGCGAGATCGTCGCCGCGTGGCACGAAGGCGGCACCGTCTTCACGGCCGAGTACGACGCGGGCCGGTGGAGCGCGCCGCGACGCGCCCACAGCGCCCGACTGACCTCGACCGACGTCTCCGGGCTCCGCATCCAGCCCCTGTCGGACGGCCGGTGGCTCGCCAGCTGGCACCAGTCGGGCAGCTCCACGGCGGAGCAGGGCTTCTGGACCTCCCTGCGTGACGCCGACGGTCGGTGGCGCGAGGAGTATGCCGGCGACGGCTGCTTCTTCCCGGACGCCGTCGCCGCGGCACCGCGCGGCAGCATCGAGGTCGTCGGCGGATGCGGCAGCGGGGCGGTCGTCTCACGTCGGCTCGACGTCCACGGACCGACGGCGCGGATGCTGGGCGGCACACCGCTCCTGCCGACGTACCAGACGGGGATCGGGGCGACGGCGACCGACGACATCGGCGGCGTCGGCGTCGCCGGGTTCGAGTACCTCGCGAGGTCGGTGGGCTGGAACGGCGGCCCGTGGACCGGCTGGTCGCCGATCGGCACCGACGGCGTGCACACCGACGGCAACAGCGTGATCGACAACCCGACCGAGCGGCCGGGCCGCACCTACTGCGCCCGCGTCCGAGCCGTCGACGGCGGCGGCAACGTCGGGCCGCTGTCGACCGACGAGAGCTGCTACTCGGTGCCGATCGACGACCGGCAGATGCGGCGCAGCCGTGGCTGGCACGTACGGACGAACCACTACTGGCAGCACACCGCGCTGGTGACGAGGAAGCGGGGCGCGACCCTCCGCATGCCCGCCGTCCGCGCCCGTCGGTTCGCGCTGCTCGCCGACGCGATGCCGAGGGGCGGCCGGGTCGAGGTGCGGTTCGGGGGCCGGCTGCTCAAGCGGGTCACCCTGCGCAGCGCCTCCGTCAACGGCAACGACTACCGCAACATCCCGCTCGGCGTGCTCCCGGCGGCCCGGAGCGGGACGCTCGTCATCAAGGTGATCTCGACGGGGAGACCCGTGCAGATCGACGGGATCCACGCGACGCCCCTCTGAGCCGACACCCGTCGACGGGCTCGTCGAACGGGCAAAAGGGCTTCGACTTTCTCGCTCGAGGATGTCGTATCCGTCGGTCGCCGTTCGTGGAAGGGTTGGCGGGCATCGGGTCCGCGACTGACTGACGCAAGGGAGCAGGCATGACCGAGTACGCCATCTTCTTCAACCAGCAGTGGGTGGGCGACCACACCGAGGAGTGGTTCCACAGTCGCGGGCCGCTCGCCATGGCGGTCGTGCACGAGATGGAGGCAGCCGGCGTCCTGGTGTTCGCCGGGGGGCTCGAGGAGGAGATCGAGACCGCCTTCAGCGCCGACGCGACCAGCGGCACGCTGACCTTCACCGACGGGCCCTACGCCGAGACCAAGGAGTATCTCGGCGGCCTCACGATCGTCGACGTCCCTGACGACGCGGCGGCCAAGGTCTGGGCCGGCAAGATCGCCGAGGCGTGCGGCTGGCCCCAGGAGGTCCGCCGCTTCAAGCCGAGGCCCGACCGCGGCTGACCGGTGCCCGTCGGAGCCGCCCGACCGCCGAGGAGCCTCTCAGCCGAGGTCGCGGAGGTCGCGGTGGAGGGTCTGCTCCGGGGAGTTCTCCGTCACGCAGAACAGGAGGCCGGCGGGGTCGCGCAGGACGTGCCAGCCGCGGCCGGGACGCACGTCCTCGGCGCCCAGCGCCAGGATCCGGCCGACCTCGGCCGGGACGTCGTCGGTCCCGTGGTCGAGATGCGCACGCACCGGACCGTCCGGCTCGTCGAGCCGCTGGAACAGCAGCTGGAGCGGCGAGCCGCGGTCGTCGTGGAGCTTGCCGGCGAACTCGTGCGCCTCGGCGGCGGGGAACCACCGTCCCCCGAGGACTGCGCGCCAGAAGTCCACCTCGCGATCGTGCGCCGCCTGCGGCGAGTCGATGCAGACCTGCACCATGCGGGAGCGGTGGCCGTCGGGCCACGAGGTCGGCGCCGGCGGCTCCTGCTCACCGCTCGGGACGACGCAGAAGGGCAGGCCGCCGGGTGACCGCAGGGTCTGCCAGCGGTCCGCCTCGCCGACGAGCACGGCGCCGAGCCGGACCGCGTCGCGCACCGTCTGCTCGGGCCGGTCCGACGCGACGTCGACGTGCACCCGCGGGGGCCCGTCGATCTCCTGGAGGTGCAGGTAGGGCGCCCCGCCCGGCGGCTCGAAGCTGCGCAGCTCGGGATGCCCGGCCCACGTCGGGCCCGCCGGCCACCCGAGGACGCCCGCCCAGAAGGCGGCCGTCCTGGCGTGGTGCTCGACGGGGACGTCGACGACCGCGTGCAGCCAGCCCATCCCAGGAGGCTAGCCGGGATCGGGGCCGTCTCCGGCGGCGAGACGCCCCGCCCCCGCTCCGAACGCGAGCCCGAACGCGGGAGAACCCGCTGGCCTGAAAGGCTCAGCTCGGCCGCCGCGGGGCCGAACGGGAGTTCCGACCACTGCCCTGTAGAGATCGCGGGGACCCCTCGATGCCCGTCACGCCTGCTTCTCGGCGAGCGCTCGGCTGGCTGTTCAACATCGCCGTCTGCTGCGTCGGCGTCGCGATCGCGACCGTTGCCGCGGTGCTCGCCGTGTCGGACACGGACACCGTGCCCGCGCTGATGTGCATCGGCGGGCTGCTGCTCATCGTGATCGTCGGCCGGTTCCCGATCGTCTTCGACCCGGGCGACGGCGGCGGCGTCCAGATCGCCTTCGACTCGGCCGTCCTGATGTTCATGGTGTGCACGCTGAACACGTCGGATGCGCTGGTGGTGTGGTCGCTGGGCATCGTGGCGACCCAGCTCATCACCGACCGGCGCGCGGCGGCCAAGGTCTTCAACGTCGGCGTCCAGATCGTCGCCGGCTCGCTCGCGGCGCTGATCCTGACGAGCGTGCGCGGCGACGCCATCGGCACCGCGCGCGAGCTCGGCGGCGTGGCCCTCGCCGCGACGGCGTACTTCGCCGTCGACCTCGTGCTCTCCGCCGTCTCGGTCACGATCGCCGGCGGCGGCTTCGGGCGTCACCTCATGCAGCCCAAGTCGCTGCTGGCGGTCGCCTGCTTCGTCCCGTTCGACACGCTCGGCTACCTGGCCGCGGTGGTCTACCGGGTGACGCCGTGGTGGACGCTCACGCTGCTGTGCGTGCCGCTCGTGACGCTGCTCGTCGCGACCCGGGCGGTCACCCGGGGCCAGGAGAACGCGCGCCGGCTCTCCGCCCTCTTCGAGGCCGCCGTACGGGCGCAGACCCTCACCACCCGGGCCGACGTCGAGCAGGCCCTCGCCGGCGACGCCCGGCGGCTGCTCCGGCAGCCCCAGGTGTCGGTGCGGTCGACGCCGCCCGGCCGCGGCGAGATCGGCGCCCAGGTCGACGCCGGCGACCCGCCCACGTGGGTGGTGGCGCGCTCCCTCGACCGGGCCGTCTCGACCTCCGGCGCCGACGAGCAGGCCCTCAAGGCGCTCGCCGCGGTCGCCGCGGAGGCGCTGTATCGGCTCGGCCTGACCGACGAGATGGTGCACGTGGCGCGGCACGACCCGCTCACCGACCTGCCCAACCGCGGCATCCTGCTCGACCGCGTGACCGAGGCCCTGCGGACCGCCGACCAGCAGCCGGTCGCCCTGCTCTTCATCGACCTCGACGGGTTCAAGCCCGTCAACGACCGCTTCGGCCACGAGGCGGGCGATGACGTGCTCGTCCAGCTCGCCGACCGACTCCGCGCCTGCGTCGGCGACGTCGGCACGGTCGCCCGGCTCGGTGGTGACGAGTTCGCCGTCCTGCTGGAGAACCTGCGGCCGCCCGACGTGGAGGCGATGTGCAACCGCGTCGTCGCGGCGATCCGTGAGGACCTCTGCGTCGAGGGCCACGCGTTCTCCATCGGCGCCAGCGCCGGCATCGCGTTCGCGACCGCCGGCGACACGGCCGCGGGGCTGGTGCGCAAGGCCGACCTGGCGATGTACACCTCGAAGCTCGCGGGCAAGGGCGAGATCGAGGAGTACGACGAGGCGATGGGCCGCTCCCGCCTGGAGCGCCTCGAGCTGGTCGACGACCTGCGCGGTGCCGTGGCCCGAGCCGAGATCCAGGTCGCCTACCAGCCGATCGTCGCCGTCGACACCGGCCGCATCATCGGCGCGGAGGCACTCGCCCGGTGGACGCGCGACGGCGTCGCCGTACCTCCTGACGTGTTCATCCCGGCCGCCGAGGACGCAGGCCTCATCGTCGCGCTCGGCGAGCAGGTGCTGCGCCGGGTGGCCGCCGACGCGGCGTCCCTGCGCGGGGCCGTCGACGGCCCGTTCCGGATGACCGTGAACATCTCCGCGCGGCAGCTGCGCGACCCCGACTTCGTCGACAGCGTCCGGCGGGCGGTCGCGGAGATGGGCGGGATCACCCTCGTCCTCGAGCTCACCGAGCGGCAGGGCATCGACCTCGACCCGCACGTGCTGGCCCGGATGGAGGGGATCTGCGCCGCCGGCGCCCAGCTGGCGATCGACGACTTCGGCGTGGGCTTCTCCTCGATCAGCTATCTGCACGACCTGCCGGTGCACTACATCAAGGCCGACGCGTCCCTGGCCGAGGACATCGACATCGACGACCGTGCCCGTGGGCTGCTCCGCTCGGTGATGGCCATGGGCCGCACGCTCGGCTTCGGGGTGATCATCGAGGGCATCGAGCGCGAGACCCAGTTCAGCGCGCTCGGCGAGGACGCGGCCGGGCTCTGCGCCCAGGGCTTCTTGATGTACCGCCCGATGCCGGCCGACGACCTCCTCTCGGCCGTCGCGGCCGACCGGGTCGTGGGCGAGCCGCACACCGTCGCCGTACGTCGCTGGGAGGGCGTGGCCGCCGCGGTCGAGGCGACCGCCTGAGCCGTCCGCGGGCCATGGCCAGACCGCGCCGTCGGGTCTACCGTGCAAGGGAAGCGGCTCGGGCACTTCCCGACCCAAGGAGCAGCGATGCTGAACGACAGCAAGGTGACAGCCAACGTTCCGGCCGCAGACCTCGACCGGGCGCGAAGCTTCTACGCCGACAAGCTCGGCCTGGTCCCCAGCGAGGAGAACCCCGGCGGCCTCGTCTACAGCACGAGCGGTGGGACGACGTTCTTCCTCTACGAGACCGAGTACGCCGGCCGGTCCGGCCACACGATCGCCCAGTTCCACGTCGGCAGCGTCGTCGACGAGGTGCGCGACCTGACGGCCAAGGGCGTGACGTTCGAGCACTACGACATGCCCGGCGTCAGCTGGGACGGCGACGTCGCCAACATGGAGGGCATGGGCAGCGCCGCCTGGTTCAAGGACAGCGAAGGGAACATCCTCTGCCTCGACGACGCCAGGGTCGACTGACCCGCACCGCGTCGCTTCGTCCGTAGCCTGGGCCTCGTGGCGAGAGATCCTGCCCGGCCGGCCCAGGTCGCGGACGTGCACGAGCTCGCCCTCGGCATGCCGCACGTGACGATCTACCCGGGCACGCAGGGCAGGCCCGTCTACCAGGTCGGCGGCCGGTCGTTCGTCTTCTTCCGCAACCCGCGGCCCGACGCCGTCGACCCGGGGACGGGGCAGCGCTACGACGACGTCATCGTGTTCTGGGTGCCCGACGAGGGCGACAAGCTCGCGATGGTGCAGGACGAGTCGTCGCCGTTCTTCACCACCTCGCACTTCGACGGGCACCTCTCGGTCCTCCTCCGGGCGAGCCGCGTCGGGGAGATCAGCTATGGCGAGCTCGCCGAGGTGGTGCAGGACGCGTGGCTGTCACGCGCCTCGGCCCGACGCAGGGAGACCTGGCTCCGGGAGCACCGGGATGCCACAGTGTCCCCCGTGTCCTTCGACGTCTTCTTCCAGCGCTTCCAGGACGGTCGAGCGGCGCCGGGCGGCGGCGAGGCGATGCGCCGGGCGCTGGAGCCCTACATCGTCCAGGAGGACCCGGAGCACCGGTTCGCCTTCGTGGAGTACGGCGACGGCTCGGCCGACGTCTACCTCGACGACGACTCGATGATGGTCAACCACGTCGTCGGCGAGAAGCCGTGGGAGCTGCTGGTCGAAGGGGCGCGCGCGGCCGGGTGGGTCATCATGCCGACCGACGGCCCTACGTGCGTCACCGACGAGGCCCAGCGGCCCCACCTGCCCGAGGACCTCGCCGGCCAGGTCGTCCTGGTCGGGAGCGGCGTCGACCTGGTGCGCGTCATCCGAGCGTTGTGACCGCCGGCGGCTCGACGTCGCCGCAGCGCGCGCAGTGCCAGCACCAGGCCACGTTGACCGGCTCGGCACCGGCTCGCTGCGCGACGCCGACGACGCGGGCGTGGAGCGGCTCACCGCAACGGCACGTTCGCGGTGACGTCTCTGCGTGGCGTCGTGCCCACCAGCGCATCATGCCTCGACGATGCCACCCCCGGCCTGCCGGCGCCAGGGGCGGGCGCCAGCGGAGGGGCCGAGCCGGGGTCAGGGCTGGAGCTCGCCGACCGGGACCACGACGTCGACCCGGTTGCCGACCGGCGCCAGCGGGCACGCCCAGGCCGGGTCGTAGGCGCACGACGGCGCGTAGGCGAAGTTGAGGTCGATGACCAGGCGGTCGCCGTCGCCGCCGAGATCGGCGCCCTTGACGGTGTCGAGGACGTAGCGCCCGCCGCCGTAGCTGCCGCCCGGTGTGCCGCTGCCGCCGTCGCGGAGCGGGACGAACACCCCGCCGGCGTACGACCTGAGGCGCCACACGTCGAGGTCGCCGACGCCCGGGAGCGACACCACGCCGAGCCGTTCGAACGGCACGACCCCGTCCGTGCCGGTCTGGACGTCCCACGGTGTTGCGGCCGTGGGCCGCACCTCCACCTCGAAGCGCCACGACGGGTCGTAGGGCGCGACGGTCAGCCCGTCGAAGCCGGTCCGCCGCTCCGGCAGGAGGGGGCTCGCGGGGTGCTCGGCGAAGAGCTGGTCGCGACCCCGTCGCCACAGGTCGTGACCGGCCGCGGGGTCCGCCTCGGCGCGGACGGCCGCATAGAGCTCGAAGACCCGACGGCGCCAGTCGACCACGTCATAGGCATCCACGCCGGCGAGCCTACGCAGGATGGGTCAGAGCGGTGATGCCGCGGATCCGGTAGCCGTTGATGGAGTTCGCCCAGCCGGCGTAGTGCAGGTCCCACTCGCGGCTGAGGTGGTGGATCGGGACGGTCGCCACGTCTCCCTGGCCGCCGGCGTCGGAGGACCTGACCTTCCCGTGGCCCACCGAGATCGCGATGTGCCCGAAGCCGTGGCTCCCGCCGGTCCAGTAGACGGCCGCTCCTCGGGGCGGGTTCGGGTCCCGCGGGCGCCGGCCGGTCGCGTGCCGCCACGCGGTGGCCGCGTCGGAGTACTTCGAGGGGATGCCCGCCTGGTGGCGCGACCACACCAGGCACATGCCCGGCACGTTGGACACCGAGTGCATGGCCTTCGCGACGATCTGGGCCGCGTTGCTCCGCGCCATCGGGAACCGTGGTCGCCGTGGCGCGGGCAGGTGCGGCCGGCGTACGCGCGGCCGCCACCGGGCGGCCCGCTTCGGCTGGTGCGTCGCCGCCAAGGCACCGGACCGCGCGAGGGTACGCCGGTCGGATCCGCCGGAGACGGAGCGCGAGACCGGCAGGGCCGGGTGCTGCGGCGCGACGGTCGCGGGTCCACGGGGCGCTTCGGTCGTGGTCGCCCGCGCCTCGTCGGCCGCTGCGTGCTTGTGCTCGGCCACGATCGCGGTGGTGGTCAGGGCGATGCCCGTCACCAGGCAGACCGCCCAGGCGGGCGCGTCGGCGGCCCGGAGCATCCGGGTGTTGAACGGCGTCGACATGGTGCTTCCTCTCGCCAGCGTCACTTGCTGGTGAGACGTCGGCGGAGCGAGCGCCTGATGCGGGTGCGCGGGTGACCTACGTCATCCCGCGAGTCAGGCCGAGACGGCGGCCTGGCGGTCGTCCTCCTCGTAGCCGACCAGCCAGTGCAGGCCGAACCGGTCGACGACCTGGCCGTCGGAGGCACCCCACGGCCGCACCTGCAGGTCGTCGACGACGCGGCCGCCCTCGGAGAGCCGGGCGAACCAGTCCCGCAACGCGGTCGGCGCGGCCGCGCCCAGCAGCGAGAGCATCAGCCCCTCGGCACGGTACGGCGGCTCGTCGCCCGCGACGTCGGAGGCGAACAGGGCGACCGGTCCGTCGTGCAGGTAGCCGTGGGCGATGGCGTCGGCGGGGCCGTCGGTCCTGCTGAACTCGGCGTAGGTGTGCAGCTGCACGGCGCAGCCGAAGACGTCTCCGTAGAACGTCAGGGCCTCGCGGGCGGTTCCGGGGAGGTGGAGGTACGGCGTGGGCGCGGTCACCCGTCGGATGCTACTGATCCCGCGGACTCCGGAACGCTCCCTTTTCAGGGACGCCGGCCCCAGGCGCCGACCAGGAGCGGCGGCACGATGACGGACCCGGTGGACCGCAGCGACTCCGCGAGCCGGGCGGGCAGCGTGTCGAGCGCCAGGTCCTCCTCGGTCGCGAGTCCGTGCGCGACCATCACCGGCGCCAGGGAACGCACCACCGCGCTGAGCATGGGCGGCCCGACCGGGTCGTCGGGTGAGAGGTACTGAGCGATCCCGAGCCCGGCGACGTCCTCGACCCCTGCCTGCGCCAGGACGAGCTTGAGCCGCGAGCCGATCACCGGGTCCGCGCCGGCGGCACGGAAGGCGGTCATCACCAGCGAGGTCAGCTCGTCGCTCAGCCGGTTGGCGGGCTCGCTGCGCAGGCCGCCGATGTCGAAGTCGAGGAACACCACGCGACCGCCGGGACGGACGGCGCTGAGGTGGTGGCGCAGGACGCCGACGGGGTCGGCCATGTGGAACAGGATCAGCCGACCGACCACGGCGTCGTAGGACGCGCCGTCGGACCACTGCGTGACGTCGGCCTCGACGAACCGCACGTGCGGAAGGTGCGCGGACCGTGAGCGGGCCACCTCGAGCATGTGCGGGTCGACGTCGACGCCGACCACCTCGCCGCCCGGACCGACGAGCTCGCCGACCGCGCAGGCGACGTGCCCCAGGCCGGTGCCGAGGTCGAGCACCCGCATGCCGGCTGCGATCCCCGACGCCTGGAGGAGGACCCGGGTCGGCTCGGCGATGAAGGCGGCCTGTGCCTCCAGCCGGGCCAGCTCGGCGTCGTTGGAACCCAGTGCGTAGGTCGGCATGACGTGCTCCCTCCACTTCCTGGTGAAGAGGAGATCTGACGCTCGATGATACGCGCGCCGGCGGCCGCGGGACGGCCGTGGACGGGTCCGCCCTAGGTCGTGGCGGCGACGCGTCGGCGCCGTCCGACGGTGTCGTCCAGCGCCGGCCCGAGCTCGGGCCAGGCGAAGTCGAACCCTGCGGACGTGAGCCGGTCCGGCAGCACCCACCGACTCTTGAGCACGAGCTCGGACTCGTTGCGCAGCGCCCACAGCGCGGGCTCCAGCAGCCAGCGCGGAGCCGGCAGCCCGACCGGCATGCGCACGGCACGGCGCAGCTCGGCCATCAGCGTCCGGTTGTCGCTCGGGTTCGGCGAGGAGAGGTTCACCGGCCCGTCGATGTCGTCGCGCTGCTCGAGGAAGCGCACGGCGGCGAGCACGTCGTCGATGTGGATCCACGAGAACTTCTGCCGGCCGTGCGAGTGGTGGATCGGTACCGGTCCGCCGGTGGGCTCGTCCCCGATGCCGCGGTAGCGACGGTGCTGGAACCACCGGCCGTCGTACTGCGTGCCGCCGACGCCGAGGCGGGCGATCCGGGCGAGCATGTCGGAGGCGGGGCCGCCGAGCACGGCCATGCGCAGGGACACGCGGCGGGTCCCGGGCAGCTCGCCGGCGAAGAGCTCCCGCTCCCAGCTCCGCGCCACGTCGACCGAGAAGCCGGTGCCGAGCTCGCCGGCGGACTCCGTCTGCGGCCGGTCGAGGGCGTAGCGGTAGATCGTGGCCGTGCTGGCGTTGAGCCACAGCCGCGGCGGCTCGGCAGCGGCCGCGATGGCCTCGCGCAGCCCGCGGGTCGTGAGCACGCGTGATCGCAGGATCTCGTCGCGGTTGCGGTCGGTGTAGCGGCACCCGACGCTCTTGCCCGCCAGGTTGACGACCAGAGCCGCGCCGTCGACGAGCGCGGCGAGCGACGCCGGGTCCGACCAGCGGCCCTCCGGACCGTCGCGCCCGACGCGTGCGACGTCGTACCCCCGCGCGGTGAGGTCGTCGACCAGGCGACGCCCGATGAAGCCGCTCCAGCCGGCCACCACGGCGCGCGCCCCCTGAGTCATGGGCGGACGCTATCGACCGAGCGGCCTCCCCCGCCGGGCTATCCCCGGATGGCGTCGGCGATGGGCGTCGCCCCGTTGCGGAACTCGATGCTGCGGCCGACGGTCGCGTCGTCGTGCAGGACGGCCGCGACCACCGCCGCGACGTCGGCGCGCGAGACCGCGGTGTCCCGACCGGCGGTCTCCGCGGTGACGACGTCGATCCGTCCGGTCGGCTCGTCCAGGGTCAGGTGGCCCGGCCCGACGATCGTGAAGGCCAGCGAGGAACGGCGCAGGTGCTCGTCGGCCCTCGCCTTCGCCTCGGCGTACGCGAAGAACGGGTCGCTCCGCTCGAAGCCGTGGTCCGGCCGCGCACCGAGGTAGGACACCATGACGTAGCGCTGCACGCCTGCGGCCTCGGCCGCGTCGATGCTGCGGATGGCCGCGTCCTGGTCGACGCCGAAGGTGCGCACGGGGTCGCCTCCTCCGGCGCCCGCGGACCACACCACCGCGTCCTGGCCGCGCAGCAGGTCGGCGAGGTGCGCGGTGTCGAGGGTCTCGATGTCGGCGAGCACGGGGTGCGCGCCGGTCGCCGCGACGGCCGCCTGGTGGTCGGGATTGCGGAACACGCTGGTGACCTGGTCGCCGAGCTCGACCAGGAGCGGGGCCAGCCGAAGCGCGACCTTGCCGTGTCCACCCAGGATGATGACCTTCGCCATGAGGTGCAGGTACCCAGCGAGCGGTGCTTCAGGTGCCCAGGCGCTCACGGAGCAGCCGGGTGATCGGCCACGCGCCCTGCGACCAGTTCGAGACGACGGTGTAGGTGGTCGCCGTGGACGGCCGGTGCACGCTCGCGAACGACACGCCCGCGTCGTAGCCCTCGAGCCAGACCGCGTCGTGGGTCGCGTGGAGGTGGAAGCCGAGGCCGTAGCGCTCCTGCTCCTCGGGCCAGTCGCTGCGCGGTCGCACCATCTCGGCGACCCGATCCGAGGAAACGATCCGTCCGGCGAACAGCGACGTCCAGAAGCTGCTGAAGTCGGCGACCGTCGCGTAGGCGCCGCCGTCGCCGCTCCCGACGACGGGGAGGTGGAAGACGTTGGTCCTAGGGCCGTCGACGGCCAGGTAGCCGAGCGCGGCCCGGCCGGGCAGCTCGTCCGAGCGCAGGTAGGCGGTGTCGACCATGCCGGCGGGCTCGCACACGAGGGTGCCGACCAGCTGCTGGAAGGCGAGGCCGCTCGCCCGCTCGGCCAGCAGGGCGAGCACGACGTAGCCGCCGTTGTTGTAGGCGAAGCGCTCGCCCGCCGGGAACACCGTCTCGTGCCCGTCGAGCACCGGCAGGAACTGCTCGGTCGTCGCGAGCTCGTGCACGGGCACGGGCATCACGAAGTCGGTGATGTCGCCGACGGAGTGCTCGTCGAGGTAGTCGCCGATGCCGGAGCGATGGGCCAGGAGGTGCTCGACCGTCACGTCGTCGGCGATCGCGGGCAGGTCGTCGCCGAGCAGCGACCGGGCGGTCGTGCCGAGCTCGAGCGTCCCGCGCTCGACCAGGCTCATCACCGCCAGGGCCGTGAGGCCCTTCGACCCGCTCGCGGTCGCGAACAGTGTGTCGATGGTGTTGGGGATCCCGTGGGCGCGGTCGGCGAGCCCGTACGCCGCCGACAGCTCCGTCACCCCTGACCGGTCGACGCGGACCGCGCCGGAGAACCCGGTGCGTGCGGCTGCCTCGTCCACGGCGTTCGCGAGGAGCCCCATGCTCAGGTCACGTCGACGTCGCGGTGCCACGACTCGGTGACGAAGTCGGTGGTCCAGCCCATGGCGCGGTAGAGGCCGTCGGCGCCGGTGGGGCTGTCGGCGTCGACCTCGAGGCCGACGCTGTCCTGGCCGCGCTCGGCGACGTCGCGGATCACGGCACCGAGCAGGGCCTTCGCGACGCCGCGGCCGCGGGCGTGGCGGTTGACCCCGATGTACTCGACATAGCTGCTGCCGCCGGGCAGGACGGTGGCGACGAGGGCCCCCGCCGCGCGCGGCTCGGCGTCGGGTCGGTCCGGGTCGTCGACGAAGGCCAGCCACCACTGGTCCCAGTCGTGACCGGGCTCCTCACGGAGCCGTTGCACGAACTCGGGGAAGCTCTCCCGGTAGGAGTTGAAGTGGTCGGCGAAGGACTCCTCCAGCATCTGGTGGACCGTCCACAGGTCGGCGGCGACCGGCAGCCCGTTGTCGTGCCGGCGTACGCGCCGCACGGTCACGCCGGGGCGCGGCTCCGGCGGCTTCTCGTCGGTCTCGACCGGGCGACTCATCTGGAGCCAGGTGCGCACCTTGCGGTAGCCGGCGTCGGCGAGCCACTGCCGCTGGACGGTGTCGTCGGCGAACGGGCTGGCGTCGAGCTGGGTGGCGTGCAGGCCGCGCATCCGGGCGATCCCACGCGCGCGGTCGGCCGTCCAGGCGTAGAGCGCCGCGGCCACCTGCGCCGCCTGCTCCACCGAGCGGTCGACGTAGAGGTGGACCATCGTGCGACCGGCGGCGCGGTCGTGCACGGCCACCCAAGCGCGTACGACGCCCTCGGGGTCGACCGCGACCAGCTGCCGTCGCGTCCACGACCGCAGGCCGGCGATCTCCGACTCGACCCGGGACGCGTCGACGGAGCCGGAGCCGGTGTAGGGCTCCTTGTCGGCGGACCGGAGCGCGACGAGGGCCGGCAGGTCGTCGAGCTCAGGGGGCCGCGAGGTCCAGTGGGCGGGCAGGCTGACGGCGGTCGTCGACGGCGGCATCCCGCCAGTCTCCCAGAGGTCAGCAGACGGCCTTGCCGCCGGCGTAGTCGGGCGGCGGCGGACCGTCGGCGGAGTAGGGCGGCCGGTGCAGCACCACGCTCGCCGGCTCGATGCGGATCTCGTCGCCCTCGACGGTGGCCGTGCCGTCGATGAGCAGCGTGAAGCCCTTCTCCTCCGACGGCGGGCAGAGCACCGTGACGGCGGGGTTCGCGGTGACGTTGGCGCTGCTGGACCGGCCGGCGCCGACGACGACCCGGCCGTCCACCAGGCGGGGCCGCACCGCGACCGCACGCGTGGTGGCGTCGGTGGTGACGGTGAGCAGGTAGCCCTCGGCGTACTGCTCCAGGGCGCGGCCCAGGTCGGCCGCGGCGACCGGATAGCTCATGTCCTCGAGGCTAGAGCCCGTCAGCCGGCGCTGGCCAGGGAGAGCTTGACCGCGAAGCCCAGGAACAGCGCCGCGATCGTCGAGGTCGCCGCGGCGGAGACCGCACGACGCCGACGGAAGGTGTCGGCCAGCCGGTCGCCGCTCAGGATGAGCAGGGTCAGGTAGGTGGCGCTGGCGATCTGGGCGATGACCCCGAGCAGCAGGAACGACACCGCCGGCATGCCGTAGTCCGGGTCGACGAACTGCACGAAGAACGCCACGAAGAACAGGATCGCCTTCGGGTTGAGCAGGCTGATCACCAGCGCGCGCCGGTAGGGCCGCTCGCCGGGGACCGCCGGCTGCTCGGCGACGGCCTCCTGCACGGGGGTGCGCCGCGCCCGCCACAGCGCCCAGGCGCCCCGGAGCATGTTGAGGGCGAGCCAGCCGAGGTAGCCGGCGCCGAGGTACTTCACGATCCCGAACAGCAACGCGTTGCCCTGCAGCATCGAGGCCACGCCGCCGGCCGAGAGGGTCATCAGCACCGTGTCGCCCGTCCACACCCCGGCCGCCGCGGCATAGCCGCTGCGCACTCCGCGACGGGCCGCCACGGAGAGCACGTAGAGCGAGTTGGGTCCCGGCAGCAGCACGATGAGAACGGTCCCGACCAAGTAGGTCCCGAGGTCGGTCACGCCCAGCACGCACGGAGTGTGGCACGCCGGCGCTGCCGCCGGTGCGACATCTCAGGAACGGTCGACCCACCGGTCCTCGCCCGCCATGAGCACCCCGGTCCCGGCGGTCAGCTCGGCGACCAGCGCCGCCAGCCGCCGCTCGTCGGCGGGCGGCGCTCCGACGGTGAGCAGCACCGAGGCGTCGTACGACGTGCCGAGGACCGTGACCCCTGCCGACCGGAGGTCGGTCTCGACCCGGCCGGCGGTGTCGTAGGGCACCGCGAGCGAGAACTCGCGGACCAGCTCGCGGCGCAGCGTGCCGACCTCGTCGAGCCCCGCCCGTACGGCGTCGGAGTAGGCGCGCACCAGGCCGCCGGCGCCGAGCAGGGTGCCCCCGAACCAGCGGGTGACGACGGCGACCACGTCGGAGACGCCGGCACCACCCTGGTGGCCGCGGAGCACCTCGAGCATCGGCGCGCCCGCGGTGCCGGCCGGCTCGCCGTCGTCGTTGGACCGCTCGACCGGCTGCGGCGGCGACCCGAGCCGGAAGGCGGAGCAGTGGTGCCGGGCGTCCCAGCGCTCCTTGCGGAGTCGCTCGAGGAGGGCGCGGGCGTCGGCCTCGGTCTCCACCCGCCGCAGGGTCGCCCGGAAGCGGGACCGCTTGACCTCGATCTCGGCCTCGCCGTCCCGGGCGATCGTGAGGTAGCGCGTCACCACACCCCGATGATGTCTCCGCCGATCTTCACGATGAAGCCGGAGACGACGAGGATGAAGAAGATCCGCACGAACCGGGTGCCGCGCGAGACAGCGACGCGCGCGCCCAGCCAGCCACCGAGCAGGTTGCAGGCGGCCATGACCAGGCCGACGTGCCAGATCACTGCTCCCTGCGGGATGAACACGACCAGGGCGGCGAGGTTGGTGGCGACGTTGGCCATGCGTGCCTTGGCGGAGGCCTCGAGGAAGTTGTAGCCGAGCAGGCCCACGAGGCCGATCACGAAGAAGCTGCCGGTGCCCGGGCCGAGCGCGCCGTCGTAGAAGCCCACGCCGAGGCCGACCGCCACCGCGGCGAGCGTGTGGTGGTGCCCGGCGAAGCGGAGCTGCGTGATCTCGCCGAGGCTGGGCCGGAACAGCACCCACGCGCCGACCAGGATCAGCGCGACCAGCACGATCGGCTCGAAGACGCTCGACGGCAGGTGGGAGGCGACGGCCGCGCCGGCCGCCGAGCCGGCGAACGCGGCGATCATCAGCGGCACGAACGTGCGCGGGTCGGGGCGCACCCGGCGGTAGTAGGTCGTCGACGCCATCGTCGTGCCGAAGATCGACGACAGCTTGTTGGTCGCGAGCACCTGGACCGGGGCGGCGTTCGGGAGCCCGAGCAGCAGCGCCGGCAGCTGGATGAGACCGCCGCCGCCGACGACCGCGTCGACGAACCCCGCCGCCACCGCTGCCAGTCCGAGGAGGGCCAGGACGGTCAGGGTGGGGTCGGACACCCGGCCATTGTCCAAGGGCTCGCCGGGCGCCTCGCGGAGGGTGCAGACTCGTGGGGTGGCCGACCCCTTCCACCAGCGCCTGCACCACGTCGCTCCGAGCGGGTTGACCGGTGAGACCTCGCAGTCCGCCGGCATGCGGCGGCTCGAGGCGATCAGCGGCAAGAGCGTCGGGGCGCAGCACCTCTGGATGGGGCAGACGCACGTCCCGGCCGCGACCGCGTCGGCCGACCACCACCACGGGGAGTCCGAGACGGCGATCTACGTCGTGTCCGGTCACCCGGTCTTCGTCTTCGTCGACCATGACGTCGACCCGCCGGTGGAGCGCCGGATCGAGACCGCGCCGGGCGACTACGTGTTCGTGCCGCCGTACGCGCCCCACCGCGAGGAGAACCCCGACCCCGAGGAGGAGGCAGTCGTCGTGATCGCACGGACGACGCAGGAGGCGATCGTCGTCAACCTGGACCGGCTCGCATGACGTCGGTGAGCCTGCCGGTCGAGCGGCACCTGCTGCGGGCGAAGGACCAGATGGACGCGCGGTACGCCGACCCGCTGGACGTGGCCGCCCACGCCCGTGCGGCCGGGTTGTCCCCTGCGCACTTCAGCCGGCTGTTCAAGCAGGCGTTCGGCGAGAGCCCGCACGGCTACCTGCTCACCCGCCGACTCGAGCGGGCCGCCGCGCTGCTGCGCAACACCGACCGCAGCGTCGCCGAGATCTGCATGATGGTCGGCCTGAGCTCGGTGGGCAGCTTCACGACCAGCTTCAAGCGCATGTTCGGCGCCACGCCGACCGACTACCGCGCCGCCTATCCCGCGATCGCCGACCGCGTGCCGCTGCCGGGCTGCGTCGTCCGGGTGCACGGCCGCCCGCAGCGGCGCACGTTTCGAGAAGACGGCGACGGCACGGGAACCCTAGCGTCGGTTCCCACGGACCCGCCCGGGTCCGACGACTTGTGAGGAGCAGTCAGATGATCAAGATCACGACCGCCCAGGTGTGGGTGCTCGACCAGGACGAGGCCGTGCGGTTCTGGACCGAGAAGCTCGGCTTCGAGATCCGCCAGGACGCCTCGTTCCCCGAGCTCGGCGACTTCCGCTGGGTCACCGTCGGGGCGCCCGGCCAGGACTCCCCGGAGCTCGTGCTCATGGCCATTCCCGGCCCGCCGGTCTTCCCGGACTCGACGGTCCAGGAGATCAAGTCGCTGCTGACGAAGGGCCACTCCGGCGGCATCTTCATGCAGACCGACGACGTGCAGAAGGTCTACGAGGACCTCTCCGCCAAGGGCGTCGAGTTCACCGACCTGCCCGAACGGCGGCCCTACGGCATCGACTGCGGCTTCCGCGACCCGTCGGGCAACTCGTTCCGGCTCATGCAGCCGCTGCCGGAGTGATCCGATGTGCGCGTGGGCCTCAGCCCGCCCACCAGCCGCGACCACCCCAGCCGCCGAACCCGTCCGGGCCGCCGAAGCGGTCCGAGCGCGAGCCGAGGTAGGAGCCCACGACGGCGGCGCCGAGGTCATCCAGCTCCGGCGCGACGACCTTGCCCTCGACGCGGTCGGCCATCGAGTCGACGAACCGCGCGAGACCGGGGTCGTCGCCGAGCCGGAAGAACGTGGTCTGGGCGCCGAGCCGGCGGGCGTTGTCGAGCTCGCGGACGGCGTTGGCGATCGTGAGCGGGTGCGGCGGGTAGGAGAAGTAGACCTCGCCGTTCGGCTCCAGGTGTGAGGTCGGCTCGCCGTCGGTGACGATGAGCAGCACCGGCTGCGCGGTCGGGTGCTTGCGGAAGTGCCGGTTGGCGAGCAGCAGGGCGTGGTGCAGGTTCGTGCCCTTGTCCCACATGGCGTCGAGCGCGGTGAGCTCCTCGATCTCCATCGTGCGGGCCGCCCGGCCGAAGCCGATGAGCTGCAGGTCGTCGCCCCGGAACCGCGACCTGATGAGCGTGTGGAGCGCGAGCGCGGTGCGCTTCATCGGCACCCACCGGCCGTCCATCGCCATCGAGAAGCTGGTGTCGACGAGGAGCGCGACGGCGGCCTGGGTGCGGTCCTCGGTCTCCTGGACCTCGATGTCGTCGACGGTGAGGCGGACGGTGGGGCCGCCGCCCTCACCGGCGGTACGCCGCACCGCGTTCGTGATCGTGCGCGGGACGTCCCACGGCTCGGTGTCACCGAACGCCCACTGCCGGGTCGCCCCGGACAGGTCGCCGGCGGCGCCGGCGCGACGCAGGTCGCGCTGGCCCTGCCGGCCGTTCATCCGGTCGGCGACGTCCTTGAGCAGTGCCTTGCCGAGCTGGCGCATCGCCTTCGGGGTCAGCCGCAGGTCGCCGTCCGAGCCGCGTTCGAGCTGTCCTGTGTCCCGCAGCGCGCGCTCGATCTCCGCGAGCGTGCGCGCGTCGACGGCCGCCTGGTCGCCCAGCTGTCGCGCGAGCGCGTCGAGGTCGATGTCGTCGAGCCGGCTGCCGGCGTAGGACTGCGAGAGCTGCTCGGAGAGCTGGTCGAGCTCGGAGAGCTCCTGCAGCACGCCGGTCCCGTCGCCCAGGCCGAGGCCCTCCTCGCCGTCGAAGGTTTCCGACCCGCCCCAGTCCTCACCCGGCCTGAGCATCTGCAGGTTCGAGTCGAGCCGGGCCAGCGACTCCATCAGCGCCGGTGACCCGAACGCCTGCTGCGAGAGCTCCATCAGCTCCGCACGCTGCTCGGGCGACATCGAGTTGAGCATGCGCTGGGCGGCGGCCGCGCGCTGGGCGAGCGCGTCGAGGAGCTCGTCGACGTCCTGCGGGTTCTCCGGGAAGAAGTCCCCGTGCTTGTCCATGAACTCCTGGAAGTCCTCCGGGGTGTCCTGACCCATCGCATGCTTCTCGAGCAGCTCGTTGAGGTCGGTGAGCATCTCGTTGATGGCCGCCCGGTCCTCGTCGGTGGCGCCCTCCAGCGCCTGCTTCATCCCGGCGAAGCGCTGGTCGAGCAGCTCACGGCCGAGCAGGTCCTTGATCTGCTCGTAGGCCTCGCGGGCCTCGCGGCTCTGCCAGTCGTACGACGACAGCTCGGTCACCGCCGCTGCCGTGTTGGGCGGCAGGGAGTCCAGGCGCATCTCCCGGAACGCGCGGTCGCCGTCGTCCATCATCGCGTCGCGGGCCAGCTGCTTGCGCTCCTCGAGCACTGCCTTGTCGAGCAGCTCGCGCACCTCGTTGAGCGTGCCGTCGAGGTTGTGCCGCTGGGTCAGCTCCCGCCGCTTCTCGGCGACCTGCCGGGCGAGGTCGTCGAGCCCGCGTCCGCGATCGGTCCCTGCGCCTGTGGAAGGGCCGCGGCGGAGGAACTCGCGCATCGCCCGCTCGGGGCTGTAGCCGGCCATGACGTCCTGGCCGATCGCGTCGAGCGCCTCGGCGAGGTCGACGGGCGGGGCGAGCGGGTCGCCGCCGGCGTACTTCTTGTATCTCATGGATGCTCCCGGGTCTCGATACGACCGCTCGTCCGTCGCGGGCTGCTCGACCTCGATGTTCAGCCGTAGACGACCTCGTTGCCGTCGGTGTCCTTGCCGATCTTGCGGGCCAGGTAGAGGCCCTCGAGGGCGAGCTCGATCGCGCCGGCGCGCTCGCCGTCGCTGCGGGCCCGGAGCCGGTCGCAGACCTGGTCGTAGAGGTCGGACTCGCCCAGCCGCGGCAGGCCGGAGAGGAAGTCGATCGCAGTCATCCGGCCGCTGGTGGTCACCATCGCGCCGCTCTCGATCGCGTCGACCAGCAGCGCGAAGTCGAGGCCGCGGAAGTGCAGCCGCACGGTCTCGGCCACGGCGGTGCGCAGGAGGTGGGTGAGGATCTCGGCCTCGCGGCCCTCCTCCCCCGACTCGAACTCGACCTTGCCGCCGAGCACGTCGACGGCCGTCTGGAGGTCGACGACGCGGGCGACCGGCTCCTCGCCGTGGATGGTGGCCCGGTGCAGCGCCGCGGCCGCGATGGTCTCCGCGCCGGCGATCGAGAAGCGCGCGCTCACGCCGCTGCGCTGGTCCACCGCCGACGACTCCCGGAGGTTGCGGGTGAAGCGGGCGAGGATCTCGACGAGGTGGTCGGGTACGTCGGCCACCAGCTCGGCCTCCTGCCTGATCACCGCGACCTCCGCCGCCAGCTCGGCCGGGTAGTGCGTGCGGATCTCGGCGCCGAACCGGTCCTTCAGCGGCGTGATGATGCGCCCGCGGTTGGTGTAGTCCTCGGGGTTCGCGCTCGCCACGACGAGCACGTCCAGGGGCAGCCGCAGCACGTAGCCGCGGATCTGGATGTCGCGCTCCTCCATCACGTTGAGCATCGCGACCTGGATCCGCTCGGCGAGGTCGGGCAGCTCGTTGATGGCGACGATGCCGCGGTGGCTGCGCGGGACCAGGCCGAAGTGGATCGTCTCCGGGTCGCCCAGGGACCGGCCCTCGGCGACCTTCATCGGGTCCACGTCGCCGATCAGGTCGGCGACCGACGTGTCGGGGGTCGCCAGCTTCTCGGCGTACCGCTCGTCGCGGTGCCGCCAGGAGACGCGCAGCTCGTCGCCGTAGGTCGCGGCGGCCTGCCGGGACCCGACGGTGATGGGCTCGTAGGGGTGCTCGCCCAGCTCGGAGCCGGAGATCACCGGCGTCCACTCGTCGAGGAGGCCGACCATGGTGCGCAGCAGCCGGGTCTTGCCCTGGCCGCGCTCGCCCAGGAGGACGATGTCGTGGCCGGCGATGAGGGCGCGCTCGAACTGCGGGATGACGGTCTCCTCCATCCCGTGCAGACCGGGCCACGGATCCTCCCCGCTCCGCAGCTTGGCCAGCAGGTTGTCGCGGATCTCTGCGCGCAGCGGACGGTGGACGTGACCGCTCGCGCGGAGCTCTCCCAGGGTGGCGATCGTGGGGGCATCAGACACGCTCCTCACGCTACGCCCGGCGCGCAAGCGGATAGTCTCTCCGACTGTGTTGGTTCGGGACTGTCCCTGCGGCTCGGGCACGCGCTACGACGAGTGCTGCGGTCGCCTGCACCGCGGGGCGGCGACGGCGACCACCGCGCTGGAGCTGATGCGGGCGCGCTACGCGGCGTACGCCGTCGGCGAGGCGGGCTTCGTCTTCGCCACCTGGCACCCGCGGACCCGGCCGGACGACGTCACGCTCGATCCGGATCTGATGTGGACCGGCTTGAGGGTCGATCGACACGGCGAGGACTGGGTCGAGTTCACGGCGTCCTACGTGTCCCGCGGCGTGGCCGGGGGGCTCCACGAGCGCAGCCGGTTCGAGCAGCGCGCGGGACGGTGGGTCTACGTCGACGGCGAGGTCGACTGAGCCCCTCCGGAACGCTGGGCCGAAGGTCCCGTGTTGCCGGCTTCGTCCCCGCGCGACCCGGGCTTCGGGGAGAATCGACGCACCGCTCCCCCCTCTCGATGATGACTTCCCTGATGCCGACGATGCTCCCTCCTCTGCACGCCCAGCTCGTCCTCAGCGACGGCGAGGGCCGCGACTGGCAGAGCCGGGTCGAGGCGATCGACCCCTACGCCCTGACCGTCGCCCGACCGTTCGACCTGCCGCTCGACGGCGGCCCGACCACCGGCTCGCCGCTCGAGCTCACCTGGGGCTCCGACGGGGGCTCCTTCAGCCTGCCGGTCGAGCTCGCCGAGACCGTCCGTGACGGACACGTCGCGCTCTGGGTGGTCACGCCGAAGGGCGAGGCCACGCGGTCCCAGCGGCGCGCCCACTTCCGGCTCGACCTCGACGGCGACGTCGCGCTGACCGTGCAGGACGAGGCGTTCGACGGCCACCTCGTCGACGTGAGCGAGGCCGGGCTGCGTGTCCGGCTGACGCCCCAGGACGCGCGGGCGTTCCGGCCGGGCTCGCCCGTGACCGCCGCCTTCGAGATCAGGCAGGAGCGGTTCGGGGTGGCGGGCAGGGTCCTGCGCAGCTGGCCGAGCGCCCGCGCCAACGGCGACGACGCGACCGACGTCGTGCTGGTCCTCGAGCTCCCCGAGCCGCAGGCCCGTGACCTGCGCCGGGCGATGATGGCCGAGCAGGTGCAGCGCAGGCGGCTCGCGCGGGACTGACCTCCGGCCGGCCGGCCGGACCGGGGACGTCCGGCCCTGCCCGACGGCCAGGCGGCGTACGAGCATCGACCGCACGGCGCCGACCCGGCACCGACGCACCGGCCATGATGGCGGCGAGGAGCGCCTCGTCGTCGTCGAGCAGCAAGACCTCGGTCATCGTTCCTCCCCCGCCAGTTCCACCACCCGGTCGACGAGGTCGAGCCCAGACGTCTCGTGGGTGATCCACAGGATGCTGCGGTCCTCGTCCTGCAGCACCTCGCGTGCGAGCGCCTCCGCCGTCGCGGTGTCGAGGTGGGCCGTCGGCTCGTCGAGCACCAGCACGTCCTGCCCGGCGAGCAGGGAGCGGGCGATCGCGAGCCGGGCCCGCTCCCCGCCGGACACCTGCGCGCCGCCGTCGCCCAGCCGGGTGCCGAGGCCCTCCGGGAGGTCGTCGAGCCACCCGCCGAGGTGCGCCTTCCGGAGCGCAGCCTCGACGTCCGCGTCGCCCGCGCCGGGGCGCGCGAGGCGGACGTTCTCGACCACGTTGGACGCGAAGACGTGCGGGTCGTCGTCGACGAGGCCGATGGTGCGGCGTACGTCGTCCAGCGCCAGCGACCTCATCGGCCGGGTGCCGAGCCGCAGCTCGCCGGCGTCCGGGTCGACGAACCGGAGCATGAGGGAGGCCAGCGTGCTCTTGCCCGAGCCGCTCGGGCCGGTGATGCCCACCCGCTCGCCGGGCGCGAGGGTGAGGTCGAGTCCGTCGAGCACCCGTCGCTCCCCCCAGCTGACGGCGAGCTCACGGCCACGGACCGCCGAGCCGTCGGGCTCGGCCGGGCTCGCCGGGTCGCTGACCGCGGGGTCGCGGGTCTCGAGGTCGTGCAGTCGTCCCTCGGCAGCGGCGGTGCGCGCCGCGACTGCGCCGGCGTCGGCCAGCGTGCCGACCGGCTCGGCGAGCGCGAGCGGTGTGAGGGCGAGCAGCGCGAGGATCGGTCCGCCGACCTCGCCCGTCACGAGCGCGGTGGTCGCCGCGACGCCGGCGCCCGCGGCGAGAAGGACCAGCGCGCGGGCGAGCCCGAGCCAGGTGGCGCTCGCGACCGTCGCGGCGGCGAGGTCGCGGCCGGCCTCGTCGACGCGGGCGACCGCCCGCTCCTCCGCCTGCCACACCCGCAGCTCGGTGGTCGCCTGGACCGCCTCGGCGACCCGCTCCGAGACGGCGGCACGCGCGGTGACCGCCCTCCGCTCGGCCGTGCGCGCACCGGCCCGGGCCAGCGCGTAGGCGACGCCGCCGACCCCGCAGAGCGCCACCACGACCGCCGCGGCCCGGGCGTCGAGCAGCGCCGTCACCGCGGTCGCGACGACGGCTGTCACGACGAAGGACCGCACCGGCAGCCGGACCCGCAGCTCGCGGTCGAGCACCGCGTCGACGTCGTCGACGATCGCGGCGAGCACGTCGCCCCGGCGCTTCCCGAGCCGGCCGGGCGTGAGCGGCACGACCGCGTCGAAGACCTGCACCCGCCGGGCGGCCAGCAGCCGCAGCGCACTGTCGTGGGACAGCAGCCGCTCGGCGTACCTCAGGGCCGGCCGGGCGATCCCGAACGTCCGCACCCCCACGATCGCGACCAGGAGCGTGAGCACCGCGGGCTGGTAGGACGCCTGCACGATCAGCCACCCGGCCGTCGCGGTGAGCGCCACCCCCGCCGTGCTCGCCAGTCCCCCCAGCACCGCCGAGATCCGGGTTGTCGCCCCTCGACTTCCGGGTTCCCGCCCCTCGAGATCCGGCTTGTCGCCCCTCGAGACGGGGGTTGTCGCCCCTCGAGATCCGGCTTGTCGCCGTCCGTCGACGACCGGCCGCAGCTCGACGACGTGGTCGGCGAGCGCGACGAGGGCCGGCCGGTGCGCCACGAGTACGACGGCCCGCGACCGTCCGAGTTCGGCGACCGTGTCCGCGATGACCCGCTCGGTGTCCGCGTCCAGGTGCGCGGTCGGCTCGTCGAGCAGCACCCACGGCCGGTCGGAGAGCACCACCCGGGCCAGCGCCAGCCGGGCCCGCTCCCCCGCGGAGAGCGTGAGCCCGTCCTCACCGAGCTGGTCGCCGAGCTCGACCCGGTGGTCGAGGGCGACCCGGGCGAGCACCGCCCGGAGCTCGTCGTCGGTGGCGTCGGGCCGGGCCAGACGGAGGTTCTCGGCGACGGTGCCGGCCAGGAAGACGGGTCGCTGGGGCAGCAGGGCGATCCGGTCGGGCGCCGGGAGGTCGGCGTACCCGGTGGTCGGCGGGAGGAGGCCGGCCACGACCGCGAGGAGCGTCGACTTGCCACAGCCCGACGGGCCGACGATCGCGGTCACGCCCCGGCTCGGGACGGACAGGGTGATCGGCGCGAGGGCCGGCACCGAGCGCCCGGGATAGGTCACCGACACGCCCTCGAGCGCGACGGACGGGCAGCTCTCCGGATCTCGAGGGGCGACAACCCCGAACTCGACGGGCGACAACCCGGAGGTCGAGGGGCGAGAACCCGGAAGTCGAGGGGCGACAACCCGGGTCTCGGCGACGCTGGAGAAGGTGGCGGCGCCCTCGGCGGCGGCGTGGAACTCGGCACCGACGCGGCGCAGCGGCCAGTAGGCCTCGGGCGCGAGCAGCAGCACGACGAGGGCGGTCTGCAGGGAGAGGGAACCGGAGGCCAGGCGCAGGCCGACGGTGACAGCGACCAGCGCCACCGAGATGGTCGCGACCAGCTCGAGCACCGCCGAGGAGGCGAACGCGATCCGGAGGGTGCGGAGGGTACGGCGGCGGTAGCGGTCGGTCACCGCGGCGATGACCGACGACTGCGCCCGCGCGCGACGGAACGCGACCAGCGTCGGCAGCCCCCGCATGACGTCGAGGAAGTGCCCGGCGAGGTCGGCCATCGCCCGCCACTGGGACTCCGCCCGGTCGCGGGTGGCGAGCCCGACGAGGATCCCGAACACCGGGATGAGCGGCAGCGTCGCGAGCACGATGACACCGGAGAGCGGGTCGAGGACGGCGATGGCCACGACCACGAGGAAGGGCAGCACGCCGGCGAGGACCAGGGCGGGGACGTAGCGGGTGAGGTACGGCTCGGTCGCCGCCGCCCCACGGGTCGCCAGCGCGGTGACCGAGCCAGACGAGCCGGGGAGCGAGCTGGAGAGGGCGGCGCGCACGACCCCCCGTCGTACGTCGGCCCCGACGAGCGCCGCCGCACGGGCCGCGGCGACGTCGGAGGCCCAGCCGACCAGGGCGCGCGCCGCGAAGACGCCCACCACGAGGGCCGCCCACGCCGTCAGCGGCTCGGCGTGCAGCGCGGCGATGATCAGCTCGGTGACCGCCCAGGCCTGGCCGACGAGGAGGAGGGCGCCGACCACTCCGCACAGCAGCACGACGGCGAGCGGGCGGGTCGCGACGGCGAGCTGTCGGCGCACCGCCGGGTCGGTCGGCCTCATGCCGGCGAGGCTGTCGGCCGCGGTCCGCCGTGCTCGAGCTCGGCGTCGGGCAGGTGGTGGACGCCGATCCGGCGCCGGAACACCCAGTAGGTCCACGCCTGGTAGCAGAGGACCAGCGGCGTGAAGACCAGCGCGACGATGGTCATCACCTTGAGCGTGTAGTCGGTGGCCGACGCGTTCGAGGTGGTGAGCGAGAGACCGTCGGCGAGGGTCGTCGGCATCACGTCGGGGAAGAGCGCGACGAACAGGCCGGCCACCGCCAGGGCGAGGGTGACGAACGTGCCGAGGAAGGCCCAGCCCTCTCGGCCGCGGGCTGCCATGAGCAGCCCGGCGACCAGGGCCAGTGCGGCGAGCGCGAACAGGACCGCTGACCCGCCGTTGCCGGTGTGCGCCTGCGTCCAGACGAGGAACACGACGGCCAGCACCGCCGCGACGGCGCCGACCTTCACCGCCAGGGCGCGCGCCCGGTGGCGGATGTCGCCCTCCGTCTTGAGCGCGACGAACATCGCGCCGTGGGTCAGGAACAGCGTCAGCGTGACCAGCCCGCCGAGGAGGGCGTAGGGGTTGAGCAGGGTCCACAGCGAGCCGGCGAACTCCTTGTCGGCGTCGATCGGGACCCCGTGCACGATGTTGGCGAACGCCACGCCCCACAGCAGCGCCGGCACGAAGGAGCCGACGATGATCACGCGATCCCACCAGCCGGCCCAGGTGGCTCCGGGGCGCTGGTGGCGGTACTCGAACGCCACCCCGCGCACGATCAGCGCCAGCAGGATGAGCAGCAGCGGCAGGTAGAACCCGGAGAACAAGGTGGCGTACCACTCCGGGAACGCGGCGAACGTCGCGCCGCCGGCGGTGAGGACCCAGACCTCGTTGCCGTCCCAGACCGGGCCGATCGTGTTGATCATGACGCGCCGCTCGCGGTCGTCGCGGGCCAGCACCGGCAACAGCATCCCGACGCCGAAGTCGAAGCCCTCGAGGGTGAAGTAGCCGACCCAGAGGACGGCGATGAGGCAGAACCAGACGGTGGACAGCTCCAGGCCAAACACGGGTCAGTCTCCTCAGTAGGCGAAGGTCAGCGGGCGGTCGGCGTCGTCGGCCGGCGGTCGCAGGCTCGGCGACGGTGGCTCGACGAACTCGTCGGGCCCTTGACGGATCACCCGCCGCAGGAGGCTGATCTCGACGACGGCGAGCACGAGGTAGAGGAGGGAGAACGACAGCAGTGACGCCCACACCTCACCCGCGGAGACGCCCGGCGAGACCGCGTTGCGGGTGGTCATCACGCCGAAGACGACCCATGGCTGGCGGCCCATCTCGGTGAAGATCCAGCCCATCGAGTTCGCGAAGAGCACGAACAGCGGCACGGAGATCGCCAGCGGCGCGAACCACCGCGAGGTCGGCGTACGCCCCTTGCGGGTGAGCCACAGGATCAGGGCCGCTCCCCCAGCGCCGGCGGCGCCCAGGCCCATCATCCAGCGGAACGTCCAGTAGGTGACGGGGACGATCGGCGTGTAGTCGTCGGGCGTGTAGTAGCGGGCGCCGGGGTCGGAGCCGTACTGCTGCTGGTACTGCTCACGCAGCTCGTTGATGCCGTGGACCTTCTGGTCGAAGTGCCCCGTGGCCAGGAAGGAGAGGACGCACGGCACCTCGAGCGCCCACTTCTTCTCCTTGCCGTCGCGGGTGCCGATCGTGAACACCGAGAACGGCGCGCAGCTGTCGGAGGTGTCCCACAGGGCCTCCGCGGCGGCCATCTTCATCGGCTGTACGTCGGTCATGATCTTGCCCTGCACGTCGCCGGTGAACGCGACGACGATCCCGGCCCCGAAGAGCACCCAGGCGCCCATGCGGATCGAGCGCCGGTGCAGCCGCTGGTCGTCGCGCCGGCCCCGGACGTAGAGCCAGGCGCTGACGCCGATGACGAACGCCGCGCCGGTCATGTACGCCGCCCCGATGACGTGCGGGAACGTGCCGAGCTGGACCTTGTTGAACATCACCGCCCAGAAGTCACGCAGCTCGGCCCGGCCGGTGTCGGGGTTGTAGACGTAGCCGACGGGGTGCTGCATCCAGGAGTTGGCGGCGAGGATGAACCAGCTCGAGGCGAGGGTGCCGAGGTGGACGATCCACATGCACGCGGCGTGCAGCCCGCGCGGGAGCTTGTCCCACCCGAAGATCCACAGGCCGATGAAGGTCGACTCGAGGAAGAACGCCAGCAGCGCCTCGATCGCGAGCGGTGCTCCGAAGACGTCGCCGACGAAGCGGGAGTAGTCCGACCAGTTCATGCCGAACTGGAACTCCTGCACGATGCCGGTGACGACGCCCATCGCGATGTTGATGAGGAAGAGCTTGCCGAAGAACTTCGTCAGCCGGAGCCACTCCTCACGCTTCGTGGTCAACCACAGCGTCTCCATGAGGGCGACGAGGAAGCTGAGCCCGATCGTGAGCGGGACGAAGAAGAAGTGGTAGACGGTGACGATGCCGAACTGCCAACGCGCGAGATCCAAGACGCTGTCCACGTCACGGACCGTACACCTTGTGAATGCATTCACAAGGTCGCAAGCGGACTTCCCGATGGGACCTTCATCACCTTGTGAATGTATTCACAAGGTGATGAAGGTGTGGAGACGGACGACGGGCCGCAGCCGGTGGCTGCGGCCCGTCGTGAGAGGGGTGGCCCCTACTTCGCGCTGAGGTAGGCCAGCAGGTCCTGCCGGGTGAGGACCCCGACCGGCTTGCCGTCCTCGTGGACAAGCACCGCGTCGGCCGTCTCGAGCAGCTTGACCGCGGCGCGGGCGTCCTCGGTGGAGCCGATCGTCGGGAGCGTCGGCGACATGTGCTGCTCGACGGAGTCGGTCAGCGTCGCGTTGCCGGTGAAGAGCGCGTCCATCAGGCTGCGCTCGGAGACCGACCCGGCCACCTCGGCGGCGACGATCGGCGGCTCGGCCCGCACGACGGGCATCTGGCTGACGCCGTACTCCTGGAGGATGTGGATGGCCTCGGCCACCGTCTCGCTCGGGTGCGTGTGGACCAGGTCGGGCAGCCGGCCGCTCTTGCCGCGCAGCACCTCGCCGACCGTCTGGGTCGGGGTCTCGCCGCCGGTCGCGAAGCCGTACTGCGCGAGCCAGGCGTCGTTGAAGACCTTGGTGAGGTAGCCGCGGCCGGAGTCCGGCAGCAGCACCACGATCACGGCGTCGGTCTGCCCGGCCTCGGCGAGCTCGTGGGCGAGCTGGCGGGCGGCGTACGCCGCCATGCCGGACGAGCCGCCGACGAGGAGGGCCTCCTCCCGCGCGAGCCGGCGCGTGAACGCGAACGAGTCGCCGTCGGAGACCTCGATGATCCGGTCGGCGACCTTCCGGTCGTAGGTCTCCGGCCAGAAGTCCTCGCCGACGCCCTCGACGAGGTAGGGGCGGCCGGTGCCGCCGGAGTAGACCGAGCCGGCCGGGTCGGCGCCGATGACCTGGATCTCGGGGTTCTGCTCCTTGAGGTAGCGACCGATGCCACTGATCGTGCCGCCGGTGCCGACACCGGTCACGAAGTGGGTGATCCGCCCGTCGGTCTGCTTCCAGATCTCGGGGCCGGTGGTCTCGTAGTGCGACCGCGGGTTCTCCGGGTTGGAGTACTGGTCGGGCTTCCAGGCCCCCGGCTGGCTGGCCAGCCGGTCACTCACGTTGTAGTAGCTGTCGGGGTGCTCGGGCGGCACCGCTGTCGGGCAGACGACCACCTCGGCGCCGTAGGCGCGCAGGACGTTGCGCTTGTCCTCGCTCACCTTGTCGGGGCAGACGAAGACGCACTTGTAGCCCTTCTTCTGGGCGACCATGGCCAGGCCCACGCCCGTGTTGCCGGAGGTCGGCTCCACGATGGTGCCGCCTGGCTGGAGCGCCCCGGAGGCCTCGGCGGCCTCGATCATCCGGGTGGCGATGCGGTCCTTCACCGAGCCACCGGGGTTGAGGTACTCCACCTTGGCGAGGACGAGCGGGCCGGCCTGGGTGTCGCCGGACGGCAGGTCGAGGGTGCGTCCGAGCCTCAGCAGCGGGGTGTTGCCGATGAGGTCGATCAACGAGTTCACGTACTCCACGTGGCCAGCGTACGGTGACGGCCGCGTACGAGAACGATCGCCGCGTTCTCTAAGGTGTGGGTCGTGCGTTCCCGCAGCCGAGGCCTCCCCACCAGGACCGCCGCCGTCACGGCCGGCGGGCTCGGCGTCACCGCTGCGGGGCTGTTCGCGGTGCTGGCCGCCGAGGCGAAGTTCGCCTACGCGGCGGTGCACGCCGTCGAGCTGCAGCCGCCGCCGAACGCGAGCGGTTGGTACGGCCACAGCAAGCCCGGAACGCCGATCCGCGTCGCGCTGCTCGGCGACTCGTCGGCCGCAGGCTACGGCCTCGACGTCGTCGAGGAGACGCCGGGCGCGATGCTCGCCGGGGGCATCTCGGAGCAGACCGGACGGCCGGTCCGGCTCGACGAGATCGCCGTCGTCGGGGCCCTGTCGGCCGACCTCGACCTACAGGTCGACCGGGCGCTCTCGCTGCGGCCCGACGTCGCGGTCATCCTCATCGGCGCCAACGACGTGGTGCGGCTCAAGCGGCCGACGTCGTCGTCGCGCCACCTGGCCCGCGCCGTACGCCGGCTCCGGGACGGCGGCATCCAGGTCGTCGTCGGCACCTGTCCCGACCTCGGCACCGTCCAGCCGATCCTGCCGCCGCTGCGCCAGATCGCCCGCGCCTGGTCGCGCCGTGTCGCCGCCGAGCAGACCCTGCACACCATCCGCGCCGGCGGTCGCACCCTGTCGCTCGCCGACATCCTGGGTGCCGAGTTCCGCGCGCAGCCCGGCTTCTTCTTCGGCCCCGACAAGTTCCACCCCAGCGCGCCCGGCTACGCCGCGCTCGCGGCCGTGCTGGTCCCCTCGACCCTGGCCGCGCTCGGGGTGGTCGGCGACGAGGAGGCCGAGCTCGAGGCGGTCCGCGGCCGGGTGGTCCTGCCCATCGCCGCCGCCGCGCTGCGCGCCGTCAACCGGCAGGGCACCGAGCTCGACCCCACGGAGATGCCGCCGCGCCGCTTCGGCGTACGCGGCCTCTGGGTCACCCTGCGCCGCCGCCGGCGGCGGGCCGTGCCGCGCGAGGCGCCCGAGGTCGAGTCGGCCTGACGGGTCGGACAGGTGCGCCGGGGTCTGCCCGCGACCCCGCCAAACTGTCACGGTGACAGTTGGGGGTGTGAGTGCCGTTCCGAAGGGTCACCGGCGGCGCGAAGTGTCACGGTGACACTTTGGCGCCGTTCCGCGAACGAACACCGTGACACGTGGGGGTGTGAGTGACCGTTCCCAAGGGTCACCGACGGCGCGAAGTGTCACGGTGACACTTCGGCGCGGTTCCGCGAACGAACACCGTGACACGTGGGGGTGTGAGTGACCGTTCCGAAGGGTCACCGACGGCGCGAAGTGTCACGGTGACACTTCGGCGCGGTCCCGCGAACGATCACCGTGACACGTGCGTGAGCAACCCCGGAACGACGAAGCGGCCGCCGGGGAGTCCCGGCGGCCGCTGTCGTTGCGTGGGTCAGTTGCGGAAGGCGGCGAGGATCCGCAGCAGGTTCTGGTAGATCCAGACGAGGCTGACCGTCATCGCGAAGGCCGCCCGCCACGACTCGCGCTCGTCGAGGCCGTTGCGGATGCCGTTCTCGACGAAGTCGAAGTCCAGCACCAGCATGAAGATGCCGAGCGCGAGGCCGGCGACCGCGGTGAGCAGGCCGATGCCGCCGATGCCGAACAGGCCGAGACCGGCGCCGAACATGCTCAGGACGAGCTCGAGGATCGACAGACCGATCATGCCGAACACGCCGGCCATCACGATCATGCGGAACTTGTTGCCGACCTTGATGTCGAAGAACTTGTACGCCGCCAGGGTGCCCGCGAACGCCGCGAACGTGCCGGCGACGGCCGGGACGACGAGGCCGCCGCCGTAGGCGCCGTCGATGAGCTTGCTGAACGCGCCGAGCGCGACACCCTGCAGCGCGGCGTAGATGAGGACGAGCGCCGGGCTGATCACGCGCTTGAACGAGTTGACCCAGGACAGCGCGAACGCGCCGAGCGCGCCGATGGTGCCGGCGGCGGCGAGGGAGCTGATGTCGACCGTCGGGTCCGTGACGTCGGGCGTCACGATCCAGGTCGCGGCGGCGGCGACGATGACGACGGCGAGCGAGATCGCGGTCGCCTGGACGACCGAGTCGATCGTCATCGGCTTGGCGGTGCGTGTGGGCGCACCGGGCGTGCCGACGCCCCACGTGCTGGGGTCGGAGTAGCCCGAGCCCGAGCCGTAGCCCGAGTGGGCCTGCCCGTTGCCGGCGTACGTCGGGTTGCCGTAGGCGTTCTTGCTGAAACCCTCGGAGTTGCGGAACACCGGGTTGTTGCTCTGCATGTTGGTCTCTCCTTGGAGGCCGACGAGGGCCGTCGATCTGACGGCACCTGATGGAGCCATCCTAGGCACCACCTAGTGCTTGAACGCCCGGTCCCACCGGGACGTTCCGGCCACAGGATGAGAATCGGCTGATCTTCCCATCGGCCGTCGATGCAGGTGCCCCCACTGGGACTCGAACCCAGACTGAACCGCTTTTAAGGCGGCTTCCTCTGCCGATTGGGATACGGGGGCCTCGGGGCGTCACGTCGCTGGTGACGTCCCGAGGCTAGTGGGGCTCAGCTCCCGACCGGCGCGGGGTCCGGCTCGTCGTTGGTGTCGTCGCCGTCGTCGGAGTCGTCGAGCACGACGTCCTCGAACTCCTCCACCGCCTGGGCGGCCCGCTCGGCGAGGAGGACCGGCGGGTTCTCCTGACGGGTCTTGAGGACGGCGGCGGCGACGGTGACGAGCGCGGCGAGGCCGACGAGGAGAAGCAGCTTCTTCATGGCAGGGGGCCTTCCCGAGGGAACGAGGACGCTGGTGCGGTGCCCAGTCTGCCGTGCCGGGGGTAGCGGTGTCAGTCGACGAGCGACCAGGCGATGCCGTCGAGGATGTCGCTCTCCGAGACGACCAGTGCGTCGACGGGTGCGCGCCGCAGCACGCGACTCAGGATGAGGCCGCCCGCAGCGATCACGTCGGCACGCCCCGGGTGCATCCACGGCAGGGCGAGTCGCTCGTTGACGGTCATCGCGACCAGCCGGTCGACGAGGGCGTGCACGTCCTCGACCGCGAGGACCGCCTGGTCGATGGCCGCACGGTCGTACGCCGGCAGGTCGAGCACCCCCGCGGCGATGGTCGTGATCGTCCCGGCGACGCCGACGACCGTCGCCGCCCGAGCCGGCGAGACCGGGCTCTGGTCGAGGTGGTCGTCGATGTCGCGCACGCAGGCCGAGACCTCGACCATCGTGGGCGGGTCGGAGCGCAGGTGCCGCTCGTGGAGCCGGACGGACCCGACGTCCATGGAGTGCGCGGCGGACGGCGGCGCGGTCAGCGAGGAGCCGCGGATCAGCTCCGTCGACCCGCCGCCGATGTCGAGGACGAGCACCGGCAGGTCGGGGGCGTGACGCAGGTGGCGGGCCGCTCCGTCGAACGCGAGCGCGGCCTCCTCGGAACCCGACACCACCTCCGGCTCCACCCCGAGCCGGTCGCGGACACCGGCCGTGAACGCGTCGGCGTTCCCCGCGTCGCGAGTCGCCGAGGTGGCCACGAAGCGGACACGGTCGACGCCGTGGTCGCGGATGAGGCCGGCGTACTCGTCGATCGCGGCGAACGCACGCCCGAGCGCCTCGTCGGCGATGACGCCCGAGGCGTCGAGGCCCTGACCGAGCCTGACCATCCGGGCCTCGCGCACCGCGACATCGAGCCCTCCGCTGCCGTGGGTCCCGATCAGCAGCTTGATGGTGTTGGTGCCGCAGTCGATCGCGGCGACGGCGCTCATGCCGGGTCGACCTCGACGCACGGCCCGCTCTCCCACCACTCGCCGAGCGCGTCGAGCACCTCGTCGCCGAGCGGGTTGACGCCGCGTCCCTGGGCCAGCGCCTGGCCGGCGAGGACGTGCAGGCACTTGACGCGGTCGGGCATGCCCCCGGCCGAGATGCCCTCGATCTCGGGGACGCTGCCCAGCTCGGCCCGCGCGGCGAGGTAGCGCTCGTGCGCGCCGCGATAGGCGGCGGCCAGCTCTGGGTCGGTCCCGAGCCGGTCCTGCATCTCCTTCATCACGCCGCCGCCCTCGAGCGTGCCGATCCGGGACGCGGCGCGCGGGCAGGTCAGGTAGTAGGTGGTCGGGAACGGAGTGCCGTCCGGCAGCCTCGGCTCAGTCGTCACCACGTCGGGCAGGGAGCAGGGACACCGGTGACCGATCTCGTGGATGCCGCGGGGCAACCGCCCGAGCTGAGCGGCGACGGCCGCCTCGTCGGCGGGATCGATCACTGAGACTCCTTCTCTTCCTTCGCTCCGTTGATCTTCCTCGCGGGCCCGCGCTCGTCGAGCGCGGGCGGGTCGCCGGCGAGCGCCACCGACGCCCAGGCATCCTCCCACCACGCCTTCGGCTGGTGCGACCCCACCGCGTCGGGCGCGGTGAGCGTCGACTCCGGCTCGATCCGCTTCCCGTTGGCGTCGAGGGCGACGTACGCCGTCTCGCCCGGCATCACGTAGCCGAACCGCTCGCGCGCCTGCTGCTCGACGTAGGCCGGGTCCTTCCAGCGCTCCTTCTCGCTCTGCAGCTCGTCGATCGCCTGGGTGCGCTGGGCGATCTGCGCCCGCATCGTGTCGATGTGGTCACGCTGCTGCAGGTAGGCCTTCAGCGAGGACGCGAACGACACGACCAGCACCGCGACGACGAGGACGAGCACGGCGGCGCGGCCGGTCAGCCTCGGGTTGGCGCGGGGGTCGATCTTCGTGAGCCGGTCGGCAGCGGCGGCCGCCGCGGCCCGCGCCTCGGCGGCGCGGCGGGCGGCCGGCGTACGGCCCGGGCCGGTGCGGCCGCGAGGACCCCGTGCGGAGCTGCGTCGCTGGTCGGCCATGCCCGCGATTCTCCCTGACGCGGTGGGTCGATCCCGGGAGTGAAACGCAGACGCCGAGATCGGGGTTGTCGCCCCTCGAGCGACAACCCCGATCTCGGCGGGGTGGGTCAGCCCTGGTAGCGCGGGAAGGCGCCGCGGCCGGCGTAGCGGGCCGCCTCGGCGAGCTCGTCCTCGATGCGCAGGAGCTGGTTGTACTTCGCGACGCGGTCGGACCGGGCGGGTGCGCCGGTCTTGATCTGGCCGCAGTTGGTGGCGACGGCGAGGTCGGCGATCGTGGTGTCCTCGGTCTCGCCGGAGCGGTGGCTCATCATGCAGCGGAAGCCGCTGCGGTGGGCCAGGTCGACGGAGTCGAGCGTCTCGGTGAGCGAGCCGATCTGGTTGACCTTGACCAGCAGCGCGTTGGCCTGCCCGCCCTCGATGCCGCGACCGAGCCGCTCCACGTTGGTGACGAACAGGTCGTCGCCGACGAGCTGGGTCTTCGAGCCGAGGGCGTCGGTGATGGCCTTCCAGCCGTCCCAGTCCTCCTCGTCGAGCGGGTCCTCGACGCTGACGATCGGGTACGACGACACGAGGTCGGCGTAGTAGGCGATCATCTCGTCGGTGGTCTTGGCGGCGCCCTCGAACGTGTAGGAGCCGTCCTTGAAGAACTCGGAGGCCGCGACGTCCATCGCCAGTGCGATGTCCTTGCCCAGCTCGTAGCCGGCCTTGCCGACGGCCTCGGCGATGAGGTCGAGCGCGGCGCGGTTGCTGTCGAGGTTGGGCGCGAAGCCGCCCTCGTCGCCCAGGCCGGTCGACAGGCCCTTCTTCTTCAGGACCGACTTCAGCGCGTGGTAGACCTCGGCGCCCGAGCGCAGCGCCTCGCGGAACGTCGGGGCGCCGATCGGCGCGATCATGAACTCCTGGACGTCCACGTTGGAGTCGGCGTGCGAGCCGCCGTTGAGGATGTTCATCATCGGCACCGGCAGCAGGTGGGCGTTGGGGCCGCCGACGTAGCGGTAGAGCGGGAGGCCCGAGCTGTCGGCGGCGGCGCGGGCGACGGCGAGCGAGATGCCGAGGATCGCGTTGGCGCCGACGTTGGCCTTGTTGGGGGTGCCGTCGGCGTCGATCATCGCCTGGTCGACGAGACGCTGGTCGTCGGCGTCGAGGCCCTCGACGACGGGCGCGAGCGTCTCGACGACGGCGTCGACGGCCTTCTGAACGCCCTTGCCGGCGTAGCGCTCGTCGCCGTCGCGCAGCTCGACGGCCTCGAACGCGCCGGTGGACGCGCCGGACGGGACGGCGGCACGCGCGAAGGTCCCGTCCTCGAGGAGGACCTCGACCTCGACGGTGGGGTTTCCGCGTGAGTCGAGGATCTCGCGGGCTCCGACGGCTTCGATCGCAGACACTGATGAACTCCTAGGTCGATGGGGTCGATGGGACCGCCCGTCAGCCTAGTGGTCGTCAGGACTGGTCGGGACAGCTGCCGGGGAGGTTCTCCTCGGCCCAGGTGGTGATCGCCTCGAAGGCGGGGGCGAGCGCCTGGCCGGACGGGGTCAGCTGGTAGGTCACGGCGATCGGCGGGCCGGCGTCGACGGACCGCTCGAACAGCCCCGCCGCGGTCAGCTCGGAGAGCCGCTCGGACAGCATGGAGTCGCTGATCCCGGGGACGGCGCGCTTGATCTCGGCGTACCCGGCCGGACCGTCGAGCAGGACGCCCAGCAGGAGGCCGTTCCACCGCTTCCCGAGGAAGCCGAAGGCGCGCCCCAGGGCCGCGGCGCACTCGCGCGGCTCGTGGCGGAGCTCCTCGGTGGTCATGCCTCCAGCGTACGGGCAAGGCCCTCGGATCCGGGTGTTACTTTTATTTCCGGAGTTACAGGAATAGTCGAAGCAACCCGGAAGTTGAGAGCACCATGACCGCCAGCACTGAGACCGTCACCCTCGAGCCGCTCGACGCCCGAGGCCGGGAGATCGTCTTCACCCACGCCCGTACCGTCAACTCCTTCGCCGACACCCCCGTGTCGGACGAGGAGCTCCGCGACATCTGGGAGCTGACCCGCTTCACGCCGACCATGGCCAACACCCAGCCGCTCCGCGTCGTCTACGTGCGTACGCCGGAGGGCAAGGACCGCCTCGTCGAGCACCTCGCCGAGGGCAACCGCGCGAAGACCGCGTCCGCCCCGGTGACCGCCATCGTCGCCTACGACAAGAAGTGGCACGAAGAGATCCCCAACGTCTTCCCGATCCGCCCGGAGATGAAGGACCACTTCGAGGCCGACGAGGCCGCCCGCCACGGCGCCGGCAACTTCTCCGCCGCGCTGCAGGCCGGTGCCTTCATCCTCGCCATCCGTGCCGCCGGCCTCGCCGCCGGCCCGATGGGTGGCTTCGACAAGGACGGCATCGACGCCGAGTTCTTCCCCGAGGGCGACTGGACCACGCTCATGGTCGTCAACATCGGCCACCCCGGTGAGAGCCCCTGGTTCGACCGCCTCCCCCGCGTGTCCGTCGACAAGGCCGTCGCCTGGGCCTGACCCGTCCCTCCCCTGAGTCGGGGGTCCTGCACCGTCGAGGTGCGGGGCCCCCGACTCGTCGTCTTACGATGGGGAGGTGCCAGCGGTCACCCGCTCGGCTCTTCTCGGGCAGCTGGGCATGCTCGTCGACGAGGCCTCCACCGGTCAAGGAAGGGTCGTCGTGGTCTCGGGCGAGCCCGGAATCGGGAAGACCACGATGGCGCGGGCGCTCCTGACCGGACGCCGCGAGCGGGTGCTGTGGGGCGCCTCCGAGCCGCTCGCCACGACGCGTGCGCTGATGCCGCTCTACGACTGGGCGGCCACGCTCCACGGCGAGGTCGCCGCTGCCCTCGCCAGCGACGACCCCCGGCACGACGTCTTCATCGAGACGCTCGCCGAGATCGGGGTGGAGCCGACGATCGCCGTCGTCGAGGACGTCCACTGGGCCGACGACGCGACCCTCGACCTGCTGGTCTTCCTCGGCCGCCGGCTGGCCGGCCGCCCGGTCACCCTCCTCGTCACAGCCCGCGACGACGAGCCGTCGGCCGGTCCCCGCGTCGCCGACGTGCTGCGTCACCTGGCCTCCCTGCCCGGCAGCCACCGGGTCGTCGTACCGCCGCTGACACGGGGCGAGGTCGCCCAGCTCACCGCCGGCACCGGGCTGGACGCAGTCCGGGTGCGCGAGGTGACCGGCGGGAACGCCTTCTTCGTCACCCAGGTCGTCGCGACGCCGGACGGCGAGCTCCCCGCCTCGGTGCGCGACACGGTGCTCGCCCGCGTCGCGCTCCTCTCCCCCGGCGCCCGGCGCGCCGTCGAGACCGTGGCCGTGGTGCCCGACCGGGCCGAGCTCGACGTCGTGTACGCCGCCGGCCCGGCGGACCCCTCCGACGTCGAGGAGGCCGAGCGGGCCGGCCTGCTCGTCTCCGACGGGCGGACCGTCAGCTTCCGCCACCAGCTGGGCCGCGAGGCCGTCGAGACCTCGCTGCCGGGCGCCCGCCGACGCGACCGGCACGTCGCCGTGCTCGCCGCTCTCACCGCCGGGCCGGGCGCCCAGGACGCGGCGATCGCCTACCACGCGGACCTGGCCGGCGACCACCAGGTGGCGGTCGCCTACGGGCTCCGGGCCGCCCAGGCCGCGGGCCGGCAGCGCGCCCGCAAGGAGGCGTGCGTCCACCTGGCTCGCGCCGCCGCACACATCGACCACCTCGAGGCGGCCCAGGCGGTGTCGCTCCTGCGCGCCAGCGCCGAGGCCCTCACCCTCGGCGGGGACGTCCCCGCCGCGGTGTCGTCGTCGGAGGCGGCCGTCGCCTACGCCCGCACCGTCGGCGATCCCGACGTGCTCGCCGGGCAGCTCGCCGCCCACGCGCAGATGCTGTGGCGGAGCGGCCGCGGCGCCGACGCCCGCAGCGCCTTGGGGGCCGCTCTGGAGAGTGCCACCGAGGCGCCCGGGAGCGCCGGCGAGCTGGCGGCGCTCGCCATGTCGAGCACGTTCCACATGCTGTCCCGGGAGATCGAGGAGTCGATCACCACCGGCCGGCGGGCGATCGAGCTGGCGCAGACACGCGGCGACGACCGGCTGCTCGCGCAGTCCCTGCACGCGGTCGGCACCGCGTCCTGGTTCTCCCGGCCGCAGGACGCCGAGAAGCTCATGCTGCAGGCCTACGACCTCGCGGAGGCGATGCAGGACGACGAGCACGCCGGCCTCACCCTGGTGAACCTCGGCTGCGGCGCCGGCGAGGTGCGCCACTACGCGGAGGCCAGGCACTGGCTGGACCGTGCGCTGGTCTACTGCACCGACCGCGACATCGACATCTACGTCGGCTACGCGACCGCCTGGCTGTCGCGCGTGTGCCTGGAGCAGGCCGACTTCCGCCAGGCCGAGATCCTCGCCACCTCGGTCGCCGACGGCCCCTACCTCGTCACGCGGATCGTCGCCCACACCACGCTGGGTCGTCTCGACGTCCGGCTCGGCAACGCCGGCGACCACCTCGACACCGCGTGGGCGCTCGCGGAGCCGACCGGCGACCTCCAGCGGCTGTGGCCGGCGGCCGCCGGGCTGGCCGAGGCGGCGTGGGCGCACGGCGCGCCCCTGCCCGACCGGGTGCTCCCCGTCTTCGAGCAGGCGGCGTCGCTGCGGCACGCCTGGGCGGTCGGCGAGCTCGGCTGGCACCTGGTCAGGGCCGGTGTCCTCCCTCCCGACGACCTGCGGCTCGCGCCGGCGGCGCCTCCCTACGCCGCCCTCATCGCCGGCCGCGACGCCGAGGCGGCCGCGCTCTGGGACGCGCTCGGGTGCCGCTACGAGGCAGCGCTGGCCCGCTCCGAGCTCGGTGACCCGCGCGCGCTCCGCGCCGCGCTCGCCACCCTCGACGAGCTCGGCGCCCGGGGCGACGCCGACCGCGTCGCCAACCGGCTCCGCGCGCTCCACGTCCCGGTCCCACGACGCCCCCGGCGTACGACGGCCGCCAACCCGTCGGGCCTGACCGACCGCGAGCTCCAGGTGCTGGCGCTGCTGCGCGAGGGGCTGACCAACGTCGAGATCGCCGAGCGGATGTTCATCTCCGCCAAGACCGCCGAGCACCACGTGTCGGCCATCCTGACCAAGCTCGGGGTCGAGTCGCGCACGGCGGCGGCCGCCCGGACCGACATCGCGGCGCGGTGACGAACGCAATGTGGGGGGTCGACACCCATGTGCCGACGCCGCCGACGCGTGAGGGTGGTGGGATGCGCGTCGACATCACCCTCCTGGGCGGGTTCTCCGTCCTGGTCGCCGGCGCGCCCGTGGCCGACGGGGCGTGGCGGCGACGCAGCGCGAGCGCCGTCGTCAAGCTGCTCTCGCTGAGCGAGGGCCGCGCCCTCCACCGCGAGCAGGTGGTCGACCTGCTGTGGCCGCACCTGCCGGCCGCGACGGCGCTGCCGCGCCTGCACCAGGCCGCCCACTACGCCCGCAACGCGCTCGGCCGGCGCGACGGCGTCGTGCTGCGCCGCGACCGGGTGCACCTGCTCCCCGACGCCGACGTCCGGGTGGACGCGCTGGAGTTCCGTCTTCGCGCCGAGCGCGCGCTCACCCTGGGCACGCCCGACGCGGCAGACGACGTCCTCGCCGACTACCCCGCCGACCTGCTTCCCGAGGACCTCTACGCCGAGTGGGCGGCCCCGCATCGCGAGAGCGTCGGCGTGCTCCGCGACCGGCTCCAGCGGCTGACCGGCCGCGCGGGCTACCTGGGCGACCCGGGCGAGCCGGACGACCCGGACGATGCCGCCGACGGGCTGCGCGACAGGACCGCCCGCTCGGTGCGCGCGCTCGCCGGCCACCACCACGGCAGGCGCCACGCGCGCACGCTCCTCCTGGTCATCGACGACCTCGCCGCCGCGGACCCTGCGTCGCTGCGGATGCTCCACCACGTCGCCGCCAACATCACCGCGCGCGGCATCGGCCGCGTCGTGGAGCTGGACTAGGCGACGCCCTCCTCCACGCCCGGGAGCCCCTCGAGGAGCGTGACCTCGTCGGCCATCGCGACACTGAGCCGCTTGACCAGCGGCGCGACCTCGGCGCCGCGCCAGTCGAACGACGCGATCTCGTCGCTCGCCTCGAGCATCGGCCGAGCCAGGGAGTCGCGCTGCCGGGCGAAGTCGGCCAACGCCGCCGTGCCGCCGTCGGTGCCGCCGTCCGTGCCGCCGTCGAACGCGGCGACGAGGGCGTTCGCGGCGAGCTCCGCGTCGCGCAGGGCGTCGGTCATGCCATGGGTGCTCATCGGGTCCTTGTAGAACCCGGCGTCGCCGACGAGGACCCACCCCGGGCCGGACGCCTGGCGCAGGAAGCCGGGGAGGCCGCTCCACCCGCGAAACCGCTCGGTCCGCCGGGCCCGGGCCACCGGGTGCCCGGGCGCGACCTGCTCCAGCGCCGCGCGCCAGGCGCGATCGGGATCGCCGGTCCACAGCTGCCGCAACCGGGCCGGCGTACTGCCCACGAAGACGCAGGCAGCGCCGTTGTTGGTCGGGATGACGCCGCCGCCGGCGTGGTCGCCGTAGAACCACTCGGTGCCGGGGACGGCCAGGTCGAGGTAGGTGTAGCGCACGGCGCTGCGGTTCCGTCCGGAGGCGAGCACCCTGGCGCGGGCCGCCGTCGCGACGAGCGAGCGGATCCCGTCGGCGCCGACCACGAACCGGGCCCGCAACGCCCCGTGCGGGGTGACGACGCCGCACACCCGGCCGGTCGCGTCGCGCAGCAGGTCGGTCACGGCGTAGCCGTGGCGGACCTCCGCGCCGGCCTCTGCCGCCGCGGCGACGAGGATCTCGTCGAGCAGGTCCCGCCGGGGCGCGTAGAGCGCCTCGACGCCGGGGCTGGGCCGGTGACCGACCGTGACCGGCTCCTCCCCGGGGTAGCGGAACGTCGTCGATGCGATCGGCGGTGTCCCGGCCGCGACGATGCGGTCGAGGAGACCCCAGCGGGAGAGCTGGAGTACGCCGGCGCGCATGAACGCGTGGGTCGAGAGGGTGTCGGTCCCGCGGCGGCCGCGGTCGAGCAGCAGGACCCGCAGGCCGGCGCGAGCCAGCAGCATGGCGGTCGAGGCGCCCGCGACACGGGCGCCGACCACGATGACGTCGTACCTCATCCTGCTTCCTCCATCTCCGCGAGGGCCGAGCCCAGGCCACGGGCGTCGTCGGCGCACAGGTGGGTCACGACGTCGCGGGCGCTGTAGCGCGCGCCGTCGATCGACGCCGCGTCGCGCCGGTGCTGGAACCGCTGACCGACGACGTAGAGCCCCGGTGCCGGGGTGACGCCCCGGACCTGGCGGATCGACCCGTCAGGTGACGTCACCGGGACCTGCAGCCACGGGTGCGAGGGCCGGTAGCCGGTCGCCACGATCACCGTGGCGATGCCGTCGGCCCGCAGGTCGACGACCTCGCGCGTCCGACCGATAGGCACGGGGCCGGGTCGGTCCGCCGGGCCGTCCGGCGCGGCCGGCCACTCGTCGAGCCGCCCGCACGCGGCGGCCTCGTGCAGGTGCCGGTCGGCGGTGTCGAGGAAGCGGTGGAGCCGGGCGTCGGCGCTGGCGACCGTCGCCGCCAGCTCCTCCGCGCTCGCGACGTGGATCCGGTGTCCGTAGGCCTCGTGGAAGCGGCCCACCACCTCCACGCCGACGGACTGGAGCGTCCGGAGGTCGAGGTCGGCGGTGCGCCCCGCTCCCGCCGAACGTCCGACCAGCTGGAAGGACGGCTCGCGTCGGGCCGCCGCGTGGTCGGGCATCGAGTCGATGGTCCGCGCGAACCGGCCGGCCCGCTCGAGCCACCAGTAGGCGTCCACGCCGCGGTAGCGGCGCGGCATCCGGGCGTGCGTCCCGGCCGCGAGGACCACCCGCCGGCCGGCCAGGGCCAGCTCCTCGGCGATCTGGACGCCGGAGGAGCTGGCACCGACCACCAGCACGCCGCCGGGTGGCAGCGCGTCGGGGCGGCGGTACTCCAGCGGGCTGAGCACGGTGATCGCCGGGTCGAGACCGGCGAGCCCCGCCGGGACCGCCGGCCGACCCGTCGGGCCGGTCGCGATCACGACGTGGCGCGCCACCCAAGTGCGGCCGTCGGTGACGACCCGGTAGCCGTCGTCAGCGGCGTCGACGGAGCGGACGTCGCGTCCGGTCTCGACGGGTGCCGCGGCGGCGTACGCCTCCAGGTGGCGCACCAGCTCGGCAGCGCTCAGGTAGCCGTCCTGGTCGGGCCCGTCGTAGCGCCATCCCGGCAGCCGGCACATCCAGCTGGGAGCGAGCAGCCGCAGCGAGTCCCAGCGCTCGGAGCGCCAGGACTCGGCGACCCGGCCCCGGTCGAGCACGACGTGGTCGCGGCCGGCGCCCGTGAGGAGGCGGCTGACCGCGAGACCGGCGTGCCCGGCCCCGACGACGACGGTGTCGACGTGGCTGACCATGGTGGCCGGCCTCAGGCCGCGGTACGACGGGCGACGACGTCGACCTGGACGGGGGTCGGGTTGGTCAGCGCGTCGAAGACGGCCGACCGGCGCCGGGACTGCTCGACGATGCCGCGCAGCGTCTCCTCGTCGGCGTCGCCCTCGATCTCGAACGACACCGCGATGCCCGAGTAGCCGTTGCGGACGTCGTCGGACAGCCCGAGGATGCCGCGCAGGTCGATGTCACCGGTCACCGTGGAGCACACCTTGGTCAGGGACACACCGCGGGCGGACGCCACGTTGACGAGGCCCGAGGTGATGCAGGCGGCGATCGCGTGGAGGAGGTACTCCACCGGCGTCGGTCCGTGGTCGGTGCCGACGAGCACCTCCGGGTGGTCGCTCTCGACCACCGTCTCCTGGCGGTGCTGCAGCTCCTGCATCGCGCCGTGGAAGTCGGAGTAGACGCTGCGGCTGTGGGTGCCGGCCTCCCAGGTGTTGCGGGCGCGGAACTGGAACGCGGCGATGGCGGGGTTCTCCTTCACCACGTCCAGGGTGGCGAAGAGGGTGGGGACGTCCACACCGTTGCGGGGCGGACGAGGGGTGGTCGTGACGGTCATGCGCGTGAACCTTTCGGTGCGGCGGTGCCGCCCGGTGCGGCCCGCTCGTCCACGACCGTGGCAGCGACACCTTCCGCACACCTTCCGCGCCCGCTGGGAAGTGGAAGGTCAGCGGAAGGTCGGCGACGGAAGGTCAGGGCCATGACGAGCCTCACCACCCCGCCGGTCGGCACGGTCGCCCGACGCACCCGGCGGGTCAGTCGGCACGACATCGAGCTGTTCACCGAGATCAGCGGCGACCGGAACCCGATCCACTACGACGCCGACCTGGCCGCCCGGTCACGGTTCGAGGGGATCGTCGTCCAGGGCGGTGTGACCTCGGCGCTCCTCAACGCGGTGGTCGCCGAGCAGCTGCCGGGACCCGGGAGCGTGTTCCTGGCGGTCTCGTGGCGGTTCCGTGCGCCGGTCCGGCCGGGCGACGAGATCACGGCGACCGTCGAGGTGACGGCGGCACGTACGGACAAGCCGGTCACGACGCTGGCGACGGCGATCACCAACCAGGACGGCGTCGTCGTCCTGGACGGGACCGCCGTCGTGTGGCGCGACCCGGTCGTCGCCGCCGGTTGAGCGCGGGTCGGCGCATCCCCGCATCCGGTCCCGTCGGGGATGCGCCGGCTCCGTCACCGCCTCTCGGCGGCCTTCGCGGCCTGCCAGAGCTCCTCGATCTCCTCGATCGTGTAGCGGCGACCGGACTCCCACACCTGCTGCGCGTCTGGACCGAAGACGTGCGGGTTGCGCCGCTTCATCTTCTCGGTGAGACCGGCGATCACGTCGTCCATCGTGAACTCGCCGGCCTCCTCGGCGATCGCGGCGTGGAAGTAGATCTGCAGCAGCAGGTCCCCGAGCTCCTCGGCGAGGTGCTCGGGGTCGCCCTCGTCGATCGCCTCGAGCACCTCGTCGGACTCCTCGCGGAGGAACCGCGCCAGGCTGGTGTGGGACTGCGACGCCTTCCAGGCGCAGCGCTCGCGCATGAGCCGCATCAGGTCGAGGAACTCGACGAGTCCCTCCCCCGTGGCGCGGCCCTCAGCCACAGCTGCGGCTGCCCTCCGCAGGCGCGGCGGACGGGTCGGCGGCCGCCTTGACGGCCGTCTTCGCCTGCGAGCTGGTGGCGAGCGACAGGCTGGAGTCGACGTGGGTGAACTGGCCGCCGTGCAGCGTCAGGCCGTAGACGGGGTTGATGGCGACGTGCTGCTCGTCGAGCCACTGCGTGAACGCCTGCTCGCCGGTCTGGCTGATCACCGAGCTCACGTAGGCCTGCGCGCCGCCGACCTCGACGACCGCGTCCTGGGTGGCCTGGTCGAAGTCGCCGAGCTGCTGCCGCAGCTGGTTGACCTGGGTCTTGTAGGACGCGTCCGGCTGGACCCCCCGGATCTCGGCGTACCGCTCCGCGACCAGGCGGGCGGCCAGCGCGCTGACCACCTCGTTCTGGACCGTCTGGGCACTCGCCGAGCTGCCGGTCTTGGCCACCGCGTCGCAGTACTCGGTCGCGACGTCGTGGACGTGGGTGGTGGTCACGCGCATCCCGTCGATCTGCAGCGCGGTGCCGGGCCGGGGGCCGGGGTCACCACCGCAGGCGCTGAGGGCGAGAGCGAGGACGGGAACGGTCAGGAGTGTGACGCGGCGCACGCCGGACACCCTACTCAGAGAGCCCCGGCGTGGTGCAGCAACTGCCGCAGCAGCGAGCCGCGCCCGCCCTCCATGTCGGAGGCGATCGCGTCGGACGCCGCCTCCTCGGGCGTCAGCCAGGTGATCTCGAGCGCATCCTGCCGGGGCTGGCACTCCCCCGACACCGGCACGACGAAGGCCAGCGCGACCGCGTGCTGGCGCGGGTCCTGCAGCCGGTCGGGCCACGGGAAGTACTCGGCCACGGCCGCCGGCACCGTGCTCACCGGCAGGACCGGGAAGGCGGTCGGGCCGAGGTCCTTCTCCAGGTGGCGCATCAGGGCGTCGCGGATCCGCTCGCCGTGCTGGACGCGGCCCGACACCAGCGAGCGGGTGATCAGGGCGGTCGTCGACGAGCCCCGCAGGAGCAGGCCGACACTCGACACCCGACCGGACGGCTCGACGCGGACGGGCAGCGCCTCGACGTACAGCATCGGCACGCGTCCGCGGGTCTCGGCAAGCTCGCCGTCGGTCATCCAGCCCGGCTCGGTGTCCTCCCCCAGCTCCCAGCGCGACGACTCCTCGCCGAACTCCTCACCGAACGCCTCCATCGTCATGGCGCGACCCTATCCGGCCGGGGCTCGAGGCTCGCTCCGCTCGCACCTCAACCAGCGGCCGGCTCGGTCACCGGGTCGATGACGGCGTCGATCACCCCGCGCGCCCACTGCAGCAGCGCGACGCCGTCGAGCGGCTTCGCCGGGAAGCCGGAGGAGATCGGTCGCGGCACCAGGATCGTGTCGACCTGGGTCTTGACCAGCGACTTGGGGTAGAGCCGCTGGAGGCGGACCTGCCGGCTCTCGGGGAGTACGACGGGCGCGAACCGCACGTTCTTGCCCGCGATCGTCACCTCGCCGACTCCCGCCTTCCGCGCCCGGGCCCGGAACCGGGCGACGAGCAGCAGCGACGCGACCTCCTGAGGCGGCTCGCCGTAGCGGTCGTCGAGCTCCTCGCCGATGGCGTCGACGTCCTCGTCGGTGCGGACCTCGGCGAGCCGCTTGTACATCTCCAGACGCAGCCGTTCCGAGGGGATGTAGTCGTGCGGCAGGTGCGCGTCGACGGGCAGCTCGATGCGAACCTCGTTGAGCTCCGGCTCGGTCTCGCCCTTGAAGTCGTTGACCGCCTCGCCGACCAGCCGGACGTAGAGGTCGAAGCCCACGTCGGCGATGTGGCCGGACTGCTCGCCGCCGAGCAGGTTGCCGGCGCCGCGGATCTCGAGGTCCTTCATGGCGATCGCCATGCCACCGCCCAGGTCGGAGTGCTGGGCGAGCGTCGCGAGCCGCTCGTGCGCCGTCTCGGTCAGTGGCTTCTCCGCCGGATAGAGGAAGTAGGCGTAGGCGCGCTCGCGCGAGCGCCCGACCCGGCCACGGAGCTGGTGCAGCTGCGAGAGGCCGAGCGTGTCTGCGCGCTCGATGATCATCGTGTTGGCGTTCGACACGTCGAGGCCCGACTCGACCAGGGTCGTGCAGACCAGGACGTCGAAGCGCTTCTCCCAGAAGTCGAGCATCACCTGCTCGAGCTGCTTCTCGTTCATCTGCCCGTGCGCGGTGGCGACCCGGGCCTCGGGGACGAGCTCGCGGATCCGCGCCGCGGCCTTCTCGATGGACTGGACCCGGTTGTGGATGTAGAACACCTGCCCCTCGCGGAGCAGCTCACGGCGGATCGCGGCGACCACCTGCCGGTCCTCGTAGCCACCGACGTAGGTGAGCACGGGGTGGCGCTCCTCCGGCGGCGTGGTGATCGTCGACATCTCGCGGATTCCGGTGATCGCCATCTCGAGCGTGCGCGGGATCGGCGTCGCGCTCATGCTGAGGACGTCGACGGCCGTCCGCATCCGCTTGAGCTGCTCCTTGTGCTCGACGCCGAAGCGTTGCTCCTCGTCGACGATGATGAGACCGAGGTCCTTGAACCTGATGTCCGGGTTGAGCAGCCGGTGCGTGCCCACGACGATGTCGACGGAGCCGTCGGCCATCCCGGCCATGATCTCCTTCGACTCCTTGTCGGTCTGGAACCGGCTCAGGCCCCTGAGGACGACCGGGAAGCCGCTCATCCGCTCCGAGAACGTGCTCAGGTGCTGGGTGACCAGCAGCGTGGTCGGCACGAGCACGGCGACCTGCTTGCCCTCCTGCACCGCCTTGAACGCGGCGCGGACGGCGATCTCGGTCTTGCCGTAGCCCACGTCGCCGCAGACGAGGCGGTCCATCGGGACCGACAGGCGCATGTCGGCCTTCACCTCGTCGACGGTCGAGAGCTGGTCGGCCGTCTCCTGGAACGGGAAGGCGTCCTCGAGCTCGCGCTGCCACGGGGTGTCCGGACCGAACGCGTAGCCCTTCGTGGCCTGGCGCGCCGCGTAGAGCTTGATGAGCTCGGCGGCGATCTCGCGCACCGCCTTGCGGGCCCGGCTCTTGCGCTTCTGCCAGTCGGCGCCGCCCAGCCGGTCGAGCGAGGGCTGCTCGCCGCCGACGTAGCGGGTGACCTGGTCGAGCGCGTCGGCCGGCACGTAGAGGCGGTCCGGCGGGCCGCCGCGCTTGGAGGCGCCGTACTCGAGGACGAGGTACTCGCGGACCGCGCCGCCGACCTCGCGCTGCTTCATCTCGACGAAGCGGCCGACGCCGTGCTGCTCGTGGACGACGTAGTCGCCGGTCTTGAGCTCGAGCGGGTCGATCTGCCGCTTCCGGCGCGCCGGCATCTTCTGCATGTCGCGTGTGGAGGTCTTCTGGCCGGAGACGTCCTCACCGGTCACGATGACGAGCTTGGTGACGTCGTCCACGAGGCCGGTGCTGATGGAGCCGCAGGTGACGGTCACGACGGCCGGGTCAGGGCCGTCGACGAGAGGCGCGTCGAGGCGCGCCGGCACGTCGCGCTCCCCCAGCGCCTCGACCGTGCGCTGGGCGGGGCCGTGGCCAGGGTGGACGACGACGGTGCGGTAGCCGCCGAGCCGCCAGGTGTCGAGGTCAGCGATGGCCTTCTCGACGTCGCCACGGTAGGGGTCGACCGGGTGGTGGGGCAGGGTGCGGACCGGCACGCCGGCGGTGTCGGCCGTGTCGGCCGCGATCGCGGCGGCGTCGTCGGCCAGCCCGAACGGGCTCATCGACCACCAGGTGTGTCGTCGGGCGAGGGCGTGCGAGCGCACGTCGCCGAGGTCCCAGTACGACGCCTTGCCCAGGTCGATCGGCGCGCTGCCGCCGCTCGCCGCGGCCGCCCAGCTCGCCCCCAGGAACTCCTCGCTCGTCGCGACGAGGTCGTGCGCCCGCCGGCGCACGCGTTCCGGGTCGAGCACGAGGACCTGGGTGGCGGCCGGCATCAGGTCGACGAGGAGCTCCATGTCGTCGACGAGCACCGGCGCGAGCGACTCCATGCCCTCGGCGGCGATGCCGGCGGCGATCTTGTCGGTGAGCTCGATGAGCTGCGGGTGCACCTCGCCGAGCACCTTCGCCCGCGCCCGCACCTCGTCGGTCAGCAGGAGCTCGCGGCACGGCGGCGCCCACAGCCGGTCCGCCTTGTCCATCGCGCGCTGGTCGGCGACGGAGAAGCTGCGGATCTCCTCGACGTCGTCGCCCCAGAACTCCACGCGCAGCGGGTGCTCCTCGGTCGGCGGGAAGACATCGACGATGCCGCCGCGGACGGCGAACTCGCCACGCTTCTCGACCAGGTCGACCCGGCTGTAGGCCGCGTCGGCGAGCCGGCGTACGACGTCGTCGAGCGGCGCCGTCTGCCCCGGCACCAGCTCGACCGGCTCCAGGTCGCCGAGACCCTTCACCTGCGGCTGGAGGACCGAGCGGACGGGCGCCACGACGACCCGGATCGCCGGGTGCTCAGGCGTGGGGTGCGTCAGCCGGCGCAGCACCGCCAGCCGGCGTCCGACGGTGTCGGAGCGCGGGCTCAGCCGCTCGTGCGGGAGGGTCTCCCAGCTCGGGTAGTAGGCGACCTCGTCCGGCTCGAGCAGGCCGGCCAGGGCAGCGACGAGGTCCTCCGCCTCGCGGCCCGTGGCCGTCACGGCGAGCACCGGGCGGTCGGCTCGAGCCAGCCCGGTGACCAGGAACGGGCGCAGCGCCTCCGGACCGGTCACGTCGAGCGTCGCGACCCCGCCCCCGCGGGCGTCCTCGATGACGTCGGCGAGGGTCGGCTCAGCGAGGACGGCATCGGCCAGAGCAGCGAGCGGGAGGGGCATGCGGACTCCTGGGCAGCACGACGACAGCCCCCGGTCGACCGGCGACAGGGGGTGGGAACGGGCCCAGTCTACGGTTGGCACGTGAGGTCGAAGAGGGCGGCGCTGGCGGCTGCGGTGCTGGTCGCCGGGCCGGTCTTCGGACTGGTCGTGGGGTGCTCGAGCGAGCCGACGGCAGCCCCGGGATCGCCGACCGCGTCGCCCGCGTCGCCCACGTCGCCCACCACGTCGCCGACCAGCACGCCCACCACGTCCCCTGCCTCGCCGACCACGGCTCCGGCGACGACGCCGCCGCCGGCCGTGACGGACTCGGCCGCGCCGGCGCCCGGCACGGTCCCGCCGACGTGGCTCGGCACCCGAGTCCTCCCGACGACCGCCGCTGGGTACGGCGAGATCCGACCCACGCCGAAGGAGCTGCGCAACCGCCGGTTCACCCTGCCCGACACCGTGCCGATGCTCCCTGGCGACGGCTTCGCGAGCCGGATCACCTCCCCCGCGCCGGCGGACGTCATCGCCCGCTCGACCTGGGTGCCGGGCTGCCCGGTCGACGCGTCCGACCTCGCGTGGGTGCGACTCACGTTCCGGGGCTTCGACGGCGCCCGGCACACCGGCGAGCTGCTCGTGAACGCGTCGGCCGCCGGCGACCTGGTCACGGCGTTCCGCGACCTCTACCGGGCCCGCTTCCCCATCGAGGAGATGCGCATCACGACCCGGGCCGAGCTGGACGCCCCGCCGACCGGCGACGGCAACAACACCGGCGTCTTCAACTGCCGACCGAAGGCCGGCCAGACGAGCGGGTTCTCCCAGCACGCCTACGGGCTCGCGGTCGACATCAACCCCTTCCAGAACCCCTACGTCAAGGGCTCGCTGGTGCTCCCCGAGCTGGCGTCGGCCTACCTCGACCGCAGCGACGTACGCCCCGGCATGATCCTCGCCGACGGCCCCGTCGTGCGTGCCTTCGCCCGCAACGGCTGGGGCTGGGGCGGCAGCTGGCACACGCTGAAGGACCTCCAGCACTTCAGCCAGGACGGCACCTGACCGCTCACTCGCTGGTCGAGGAGCGAGCGCCAGCGAGCGCATCGAGACCCGGCGGTCTCGATACGCCCTCGCCCAGGCGCTCGGGCTACTCGACCACCGACGCGGTGCGCTGGGCGTAGACCTGGGCGGCGGCGTAGACCTGGTCGACGTACGCCTGGCTGTGGTTGTAGGAGAACACGGCCTTGGCCCAGCCGGCGCCGCTGCTGAGCGGGCCGGAGGCGCACAGGTAGCGGCCGGCGGCGTAGGCCGCGTCGTCGAGGTCCTGCACGTTCGTCACGCCGTCGCCATCGCCGTCGGAGGCCCAGCCGGACCACGTCGACGGGATGAACTGCATCGGTCCCGCCGCCTGGGCCCATTCCCCCTGGTCGGTCGGGATCGCGGCCACGCCGGCCGAGCCGTCGAGGGTCGGCCCGAGGATGGGCGCGGACGGTACGCCGTCCTCGCCGAGCGTCCGGCCCCCGAACGTGCCGTGCTGCGACTCGACCCAGCCGATCCCGGCGAGCGTGGTCCAGCCGAGGTGGCAGCCGGCGTCGTCGCCGGCGAGGCGGAGCTGGGCGGTCGCGTAGCCGCGCAGCGCGGGCGCCGGGATGCCTGCCTTCGCGGCGGTCGCCGACAGCCAGTCGGAGGAGACGGTCGCCCCGAGCGAGCGGCCCTGCGCGGCGGCCGGCGACATCGCGGGGGCGGGCTCGGCGGGCGCCGTCGGCGCTACGGCGGGTCCGGCGGGTGCGGCGACCGGCAGGTCGCGCGACCCGGAACCGCTCGCGAGGACGACGTACCCGAGGAGGGCGAGCGCGGTGGCCGCCACCACCGGAGGAAGGAGGGTGCGCAGGCTCACCCGACCGTCACCCGAACCGCCCGTTGACGTAGTCGTGCGTGCGCTGGTCCTGCGGGTTGGTGAACATCGCCTCGGTGTCGCCGTGCTCGACGATGACGCCGGGCGTGCCCTGGGCGGCGAGGAAGAACGCGCACTCGTCCGAGACGCGCGCTGCCTGCTGCATGTTGTGGGTGACGATGACGATGGTGACCTCCTGGGCCAGCTCCTTCATCGTCTCCTCGATGACGCGGGTCGACGTCGGGTCGAGGGCGGAGCAGGGCTCGTCCATGAGCAGCACGCGCGGCTTGATCGCCATGCTCCGCGCGATGCACAGGCGCTGCTGCTGACCGCCGGACAGGCCACCGCCGGGAGCCTCCAGCCGGTCCTTGACCTCGTTCCAGAGGCCGCCCAGGCGCAGGCAGTGCTCGATGAGCTCGTCCTTCTCCGACCTCGATGCCTTCTTGCCGGTGAGCCTCAACCCGGCGAGCACGTTCTCCCGGATGGACATGGCGGGGAACGGGTTGGGCTTCTGGAACACCATGCCGATCTCGCGGCGGGCGTCGGTGAGCTTCTTGTCAGGGGCGTAGATGTCCTCACCGTCGAGGAGCACCTCGCCGGCGAGCTTCGCCGACGGCACCAGCTCGTGCATCCGGTTGAGGGTGCGGAGGAACGTCGACTTGCCGCAGCCGGACGGGCCGATCAGGGCGGTGATGCTGCCGGCGCGCATCGTCAGCGACACGCGGTCCAGGACCAGGCGGTCGCCGAACCAGCACGAGACGGAGCGCGCCTCGAGCTCGGCGAGCGGGGTCGTCGGTGCCGCAGGCATGGGCCCACCGAGGGTCGTCAGCGGCAGGTCCGGGATGACGGCGGTCGCGGGGTCGGTCACGAGAGTCTCCACATCGAGTTGCTGGCACGAGTACGCCGGGGGGCCGCCCGATCGGCCGCCCGGCTGTTCTCGCAGGGGTCTGCTACTTCTGCTTGATGGCGAACTTGAGGGTCGTGACGCCGTAGGTGGCGTTGCCGGCCCAGACCGCCTTGAGGGCGTGACGGCCCTTCTTCAGCTTGGGCAGGGTGACCTTCTTCGAGACGCCCTTCGTGACCTTGACGGTCTTGATGAGCCTGGCGCCGTCGTAGATCTTCACGGTGCCGGTGAACTTCGCCGGCGTGACGATCTTGATCTGGCCGGTGGCCTTCTTGCCCTTCTTGACCGCCGACGGGAAGGTCTCCTTCAGCTTGCCGGCAGGCTTCTTGACGACCGGCGGCGGGGTCGCCGCGGAGACGGTGATCTTGGCGTCGGCGCCGGAGGTGGAGAACTTCGTGGCGTCGGTCGGGATGAACGACACCGCGACAGGCTGGTTCGCACCGGCCCGGAGCGTGGCCGGCAGGGTGACGGTGGCCTTGCCGGTGCCGTCGAGGGCGACCGGGGCGGACACGTAGGAGCCGACGTTGACGACGACCTTGCCGGCCGGCGTACCGGCGGCCGAGACGACGGACACGGCGACCGGGTGGGTCCGGTTGGCCGGACCGCTGGTGACGGTCGCGGCCGTCGTGGTGTCAGCACCCTTGCCCTTGGCCTTGAGGCTCGCGGCGGTGGCGTTGGTCTTCACGCCGCAGGCGCCACCGTTGGCGCTGGAGTCGAGCTGCCAGAAGCCCTGCTGGGCGATGATCGACGTGGCCGCCGAGCTGCAGATGAAGCCGGTGGGGCCGAAGAGGGCCTGCATCTGGGCGCTCGAGTCGAGCCACTCGGCCGGGACCGTCTTGTCGGTCTGCTTGCTGCGCAGCACGTTGTACATGGCGCGGTTGAACGACCAGCCGTTGAGGATGCTGACCTTCTTGCTGGTCTTGTTGGCGAAGCCGGCACGCCCGAAGGAGAACGGCGCGATCGCGTTCGGGTCGTTGTAGATGAACGACGGGTCGTGCTCCTGCACGTTGTCGCTGCCGACCTTGTTGATGGCGACGCCGTTGCCGCCGTTGGCGAGGGCGGTGCCACCGTTGAGGTTGGTGAGGCGCTTGACGAAGTCGTCGTGCGTGCCGCCGGTGAACGGGATGAGGGGCTTGATGGTGCCGGGCTTGCCGCCGACCTGCGCCCAGTCGGTGATCGTGCCGGCGTAGATGCCGAGGACCTGAGCCGCGGTCAGCTGCGCGGGAGCGTTGCCGCCCGGCGCCGTCACCATGACGATGGTGTCGAGCGCGTAGGGGTAGGCGACCAGGCCCTGCTGCGCGACGTCGGCCGAGCTCGGGTCGAGCGCCCCGGAGGAGCGGGCGAAGGTGTACTGGTCCGACTGGGCGCTGGTGGCGCCGTAGAGCGCCTTGCGACCGTTGCCGGAGCCAGCCACCGTGTGGCGGAACTCGGCGGCGGCACCGGCGCGCGGCGTGAAGGACTTCGGCGCCGCGGCGTTGCCCGCGTCGCACGGGAACGTCGTGGCCGAGTTCGCCGGCGTGGTGACGCAGGCGTCCCACGAGTAGAGCTTCGGGCCCGACGCCGTGGCGTTGTAGGCGTCGGAGAGGGCCTGCATGACGTACTGCGTGGTGTCCGAGCCGACGCCGACGTAGTCGGAGGTCGCCGAACCGGCAGCGTTGGGCGTGCCCGCGGGGTCGGCGAGAGCCGGACCCACCACGGAGAGGGTCAGCGCCGAGGCGGCGGCGACCGCCCCGACCGTTGCCCTGATCTTGCGTACAGACATCAATCTGCTCCCTGATCTCTTCCTTGGATGGGACGTTCTCGATGTGGCTCTCACATCAAGTTCGGTAACAGCCGCGCGACCTCGTCGGTCGCCGACCACGCCAGCGCGATCGCGAGCGGGGTGGCGAGCACCCACACCAGCGGCGCCGGGAACCGGCGGCGGGCGGTGCTCACGGCGAGCACCAGCGCCAGCACGCCGGCCAGCAGGAGGACGAGCACCGGCAGTGCGCTCGTGTCACGTGCCATGACCCGCTCCGAGGCCGGCACCGCAGCCGCGACCGGACCCGCGGGCAGCGCCTTCTCGGTGACGGCGTCGACGTAGAGCACCTGCCCGGGACGCAGGGCGGACAGGGCGCCGGAGCCTTCCGCCGAGACGAGCGTCAGCAGGCCGCCGCTTCCGGTCGGCGCGGTCGGGACCGGGTCACCGGCCCGGCGGACCGACCTGACCTGGTAGGTCACCTCGCCCTCGGCGTTGCGCACGGTGATCGCGTCGCCGGGCGCCAGCCGGTCGAGGTCGCGGAACGGGGCGCCGTACGACGACGCGCGACCCATGACGACCGACACGCCCGCCTGCCCGGGCAGCGGCGTGCTGCGCAGGTGGCCCGGCCCGGCCCGCAGGTCGCCCGAGGCCGTGCCGTCGACGACGACCTGCTCCAGGTCGAGCTGCGGGATCGACAGCAGCGCGACCGGCGACCCCGGCTCGAGCGGCTTGCCCTGGTAGTCGAGCGCGCCCGTGGGCGCGGTGCCCGCAGCGAGCTCCTTGCGGAACTCGCCGTAGAGCAGGTCCTGGCTGCGCTGCGCGCTGAGCCCGCCGAGCACGAGCAGCTGCAGCAGCATCCACGCGCAGATGACCGCGATGACCGTGAACGCCGAGGAGGCGACGGCGATCGTCTCCTCGACCTCGCCGGGCCGGATCGGCTTGGCCGCGGGCATCGGATCGCGCAGCGGATCGCGCAGCGGACGGCGCAGGCGGGAGCCGGCCCGGCGGCCGGGCCGCCGCAGCGCTGCGATCGCGCTCATCGGACACCTCGCACGCGCAGCAGCAGGCGGGACACCGAGGCCACGAGGCCGGCGGCCAGGCCGCCGAGCAGCAGCAGCGGCAGCAGGCCGCTGCCGAGGGAGGAGCTGACCGGTGCCGTCTTCGCCGCCGCGGTCGCGACCGAGCCGCTGCCGGGCTGCCTCGAGGCGGGGGCGGCGCCCGGCGGGGCGGCCGAGGTCGGCGCGTTCCCCGGCGCGGCGGTGGAGGGTCCCGTGGTCGTGCCCCCGGTGGAGGTGGGTGTCGTCGACGGGCTCGTCGGCGTCGCCGCCGCGGGCGGCTTCTGCGCGAGCACCGCCCTGCGCACGGCCAGCGCAGCGTCGTACAGCTTCTTCGTCGGACCGCTGTCGACGATCGGCAGGTAGCCGGCGGGGAGCTGGCCGTTGCCGCGACCGGGCTTCTGCCCCTCGGTCAGCGACACGGAGATGAACTGCCCGACGTGGCGGGCGGTCGTCTTGTCGAGGCCGTAGGTCTTGGCCGCGGTGTAGACCGCCATCGTGCCCGGGTAGGCGGTCCTGCTCCTGCGCACCTTCGCCTGGTCGAGGTCGTAGGGCCTGAGCGACAGGTCCTCCCGCTTCGACGTGCGCGACGTGCCGACCCGGTCCATCAGCCCGACGGCCGACCGCATCCCGGCGTTGTCACCGGCGACGTAGGCGCCCTTCGCGGCCTGCAGCGACGCGACCCGGATGCCGTAGCGCTGGGCGTCGCTCAGCGAGACGATCCCGAGCATGAACCGCTGCCCGATGCCCTGCTGGGCGATCCGGCCGATCTTGTAGATGTTGGCCGACGGGTCGTAGTCGCACAGCGTGTTGACGTTCGGCCAGCCGAGGAGCAGCGCGATCGAGATCAGCCGCAGGTTGCTGACGGGGGCCGCGATCTTCGGCAGGTAGGGCCCGGGGTTGGCGTCGAGGCAGCCGTTGCCCGTCTTCTGCGGGAACCACGTGTCGAGCAGCGGCCAGGTGTCCACCGGCAGCTGGATCTTCTTGTACGCCGGGTTGACGGTCATCCCCCACGGGTCCGCCTTGCCGTTGAGGAAGGCCCGCGCGTCGGGGTCGGTCTGCAGGTAGGACGTGAGCTGGACGACCAGCTGGGCGCTGGTGTTGAGCGCCAGCAGCGTGGACGCGGCCTCGCTGAAGTGGTCGGTGTCGAGACCGGGGTTGAGCGCCTCGAACTCGGGGTCGAGGTTGATCGAGAGCGGGTTGTCGCCCAGCCCCGGTCGCTTCGCGCCGGTCGGTGATCCTGGGTAGGACTCGGTGAGCAGCTTGGCGATGAGGCGCGCGTTGAGCCGCAGGCTCTGCTGCTCCCCCGCGTTGCCGGGCTTGTCGACGACGAATCCGATCCCCCAGCCGGTCACCGCCGTCGGTGCGTAGCCGATGCCGCGGTCGCCGTCCTGCCGCCCGCTGATCTGCGCCGCGGCCGCGCCGCCGGTCTTCATGAGCGTGAAAGCCGCCTCGTCGGGCATGGAGTTGGCCTGCCAGTTGAACCGGCTGCGGTTGAGGCAGTACGCCGGCGCCCACTGCAGCGCCGCCTGGCTCATCAGCTCGCTGCCGTAGAACGGCACCGGGTCGCCCTGGCCGAGCAGGCTGCAGGTGTTCGGCGGCTGCGCGAAGTCCAGCGGGACGCTGAACCGGTTGTCCCAGTTGGACGGGGACCACCACAGGGCCGGGCTCACGGCCTCGGCCGGGCCGACGCTGCCGTCGTTGGTGCTGCCCGGCAGGTAGTTGCCGGTCTCGTTGCAGAAGCCACCGGGCGCGTCGCAGCTGATGCCCATGATCGGGATCACGACGAGCGTGCAGGCGACGGTGTGCGAGCAGCCGAGTGCCTCGTTCTCGGTGGAGGTACGGACCTCGAAGTCCGCCGACCCGGTGCCGTCGAGGGCGGTGAACGCGGCGGTCTCGTTGGGCGGGTCGGCGGTGCCGGCGGCCGCCTGGGGCGGCATGTTGTTGGCGTTGCAGCCCGCGTAGAACTTGCCGTCCGCGCCCTCGAACGGGGTGATGTGGTAGGTCTCGCTGTCGGCGACCGGGCAGTCGGCGGGCACCTTGTCGGGGTCGATGCCGGACACGTGGGCGCGGTCGGCGTCGCTGGCGGCCGCGTCGTGGACCCACGACGCGACCGAGGCGCTCTGGGAGAGCGTGCGCTGGGCCGCGGTGCTCGTCCAGCAGGTCGACGGCCGGATCTGCCGGGCCGCCGGCAGCGACGGGTCGTCGACGCCGCGGCACTCGAGCAGCAGCACCGGATACTCCTGGCTGAGGCCCTTCTCGCCGAACGGGTTCGCCGCGCGGCCGCCGCTCGGGTGCGCGCCCGACCAGGTGACGTGGATCCGCTCGCGCGACTGCAGGTCGGTGTGCTTGTCGACGCGGACGGTCACGGTGCGCGAGTCGCTGGCCTGGTCGCCGACCACGGTCGGCGGAGCCGACGGGTCGGCCGGGTCCTCGACCGTCCGGCTGTTGACGTAGTAGTCCCGGGTCAGCTTCTTCGTCTGGGACCAGCCGCCACCGGTGGCGGCCACCGCCGCCGGCGTGGCAGTGCCGGCCGAGAAGAACGTCAGGGAGCCGGCGACCAGGCCGAGCGCGACGAGCGCCCGGACCGCTCCGCGCCTCACGCCGCACCTCGACGACGGCGGAGCCACGCGACGTACACGCCGGGCAGCAGCACGATGGCGAGCAGCTCGAGCACCGCTGTCACGCCGAAGACGCGTCGGTCGCCGGCACGGTCGGCCGTCAGCTCGTACGGGCTCGCGACCGCGTCGGTCGCCGTGCCGCCGTCGGTGGCGACCGGGGCGGCGCCCGGACCCGCCGCGACGGCGCCCGGGTCGACGGCCGTGCCGGCGGGCACCGCGCCCGCGGTCGGCGCAGCCCCGGCCGTCGGCGCGACGGGGGTGCCCCCGGAGGTCGCGGCGGTCGTCGTCCTGGTCGCGGTCGGGGTCGCGGTGGTGCCGCAGGGGCCGGCGCCGACCTTGTCGCACGCCTCCGGCATCGGTGCGATCTGCGCGAGGTGGTTGGCCTTGAGGTTGCCGGCCACGAACGTCGGGTTGTTGCACTTGGTCACGTCGCGGCTGGTCAGGTCGACCTTCGGGTCGGCGGCCTTCAGCTTGGCGACCTGCGTGAAGCCGGCCTGCACCAGGTTGAGCGGCAGCGGCGAGTAGCCGTACGGGCCGGCCTTGGACTGACCCGAGCACAGGGAGTAGGTGAGGAAGTCGGCCAGCGTCTGCCGCTTGCCGGTCGTCATCCGCCGGTCGGCGGCGTCGATCGGGAGGAGCATGTAGGAGTACGACGACAGCGGGTAGGTGCGCGGGTCGTCGTACTTGTAGACGCCGTCGAGGATCTGGGTCAGGTAGTCCTGCGAGCTGGTGTTCTGGTTGATCCTCGCCTGGGTCAGGGCGACGGCCACGTTGTACTGGGTCGGCTCGACGAAGTAGCCGGCCTTGTTCTCGACCTTGACCACCGGGTAGTGGGCGTTGATCGGGTAGGAGTACTCGACGTAGCCGATCGTGCCGTTGCCGGCGGGGCCCTTGATCGTGTTCATGACCTGGTCGGAGCCCGACGCGGCGATCTGCGTGCCCTTGCGGGGGAACTGCGAGGTGAGGCCGGCCTGGCCGTTGTAGGGCCGCCAGATCGACGGGTACATCGTGTCGAGGTAGCGCGTGAACTGGGCCGTCGTACCGGAGCCGTCGGAGCGCACCACCGGGTGGATCGGCAGTGACGGCAGCGCGTGGCCGTTGTTGTCCTTGGTGATCTGCGGGTCGTTCCAGTTGGTGATCTTGTTGGTGAAGATCTTGGCGATCGTCTCGCCCGAGAGCCGCAGCGACTTGACCAGCTTGCCGCCGACCTCGACGTGGTAGGTGAAGGCGGTGCCGCCGGCCACGATCGGTAGGTAGGCGTAGGGCCGCTTGCTCGTGTCCGCCTGGTTCGTCACCGGGTCGACACCCTGGTAGGGGATCTCGGAGATGCCGAAGTCGGTGACGTAGTTGGCGAAGTCCTTGCGGCCCTGCGACGAGCCGTTGTTGTTGTAGGAGACCTGCATGCCGCTCGAGCTCACGTCGGCGATCCACTGCTGGAGGATCACGTAGGACCAGGTCGAGCCGGAGCCCTCGAGCTTGTCGTACTGGGCGAAGGCGGGCGCCGGCCGGAGGGCGACCAGCGCCATCAGGACCACGGCGGACAGCAACGCCCCGCGGCGGCGGGCGCGTGGGGTCGGGGGGTTCACGGAGGTACTCACTTCCTGGGCCTGGCGAGGAGTCGTGCGACGACGAAGAGGACGAGCACGAGGATGAGCAGGACCGACGCCGTGGCGAAGGCCCGCTCGATCGCGATCGGGACGCCGCTGCGGACGGTCGAGAAGATGTAGAGCGGCAGCGAGTTCATGACGCCCTGGCTCGGGTCGGTGACGAGGAACGCCGCCGCGCCCGAGGTGATGAGCACCGGCGAGGTCTCCCCGATGCCGCGGGCGATGCCGAGGATCAACGCGGTCGCGAGACCCGGTCGAGCGGTCGGGAGCACGACGTGCCAGACCGTCTTCCAGCGGCTGGCCCCGAGGGCCAGGCTCGCCTCGCGGAGGCCACCGGGCACGACCCGGAGCACGACGTCGGATGCGCGGGCGATGATCGGCAGCATCATCACCGAGATCGCCAGGCCGGCCGCGAGACCGGAGCGGGGCACGCCGAGGGCGATGATCAGGGTCGTGTAGATGAAGAGACCGGCCACGATGGACGGCAGCGCCGTCATCGCCTCGACGACCGTGCGTACGACGCGCGCGAACCGGCCGCCCACCTCGGTCATGAAGACGGCGGTCCCGACGCCGAGCGGCAGCGTGATCGCGACGGCGATCCCGATCTCGATCAGCGAGCCGACGATCGCGTGCAGGATGCCGCCCTTGTCGAGCGGGTCGCTCGGACCGACGCCGGTCATGTCGTGGATGTAGAAGTTGAGGTGCACGAGCGGGTGCCAGCCGCGATGGAAGACGAAGAAGATCGTCGACGCGAGGGCGCTGAAGACGACCAGCGCGCCCGTGGAGACGAGCCACTGCGCGATCCGGTCCTTGACGACGACGAGGTCGTCGGTCAGCGCCGTCGTCACGGACAGCACGAGCAGGTTCATGGCGCCGAAGACGACGAGGAACCACGCGGGCCCCGGCGTCGGCAGCAGGCGCTGGGTGATCACCCAGGCGAGCGCGGCCGCGGACAGGCGCGAGCCCCAGATGACGAGGCGGTCCTGCTCGGGCATGGCGCCGAGACCGGCCCGCGGGACGGGAGCGGGCGTCTCCTGACCGCTCGCCGGCAGGTGCGTGCGCGGCTGGGGGTCGTCGGTCGCCTCGGTGACGGGCGCGGACACGGTCATGGTCACGAGGTCTCCGCCCCCGATCGGCTGCGGTTCACGACGATCGCGGCCAGCGTGTTGACGACGAGCGTGATGAGGAACAGCACGAAGCCGGCGGTGAGGAGGGCCGAGAGCTGGATGCCGTTGGCCTCGCCGAACTGGCCGGCGATGAGAGCGGAGACGGTGTCGGTGCCGATCTCGAGGATGCGCGGCTTGATGACGAACTCGGGGCTGATGATCAGCAGGACGGCGATGGTCTCGCCGAGCGCCCGGCCCAGGCCGAGCATCGTGCCGCCGATGATGCCGCCCTTGCCGAACGGCAGCACGACGGTGCGGATCATCCCCCACTTCGTCGCACCGAGCGCGAGCGCTGCCTCCTTCTCGCCGGCCGGCGTCTGCGAGAACACCTGCCGCATGACCGCGCAGGCCATCGGCAGCACCATCATCGCCACCGCGATGCCGGCGACGAACGCCGACGCCGTGTAGCGGCTGGCGTCCGGGACAGCGGCATCGGCGTCGGTGCCCACGGAGAAGATCGGGATCCATCCCAGGTGCTGGTGGAGGACGTGGGCGAACCCGCTCGCGTGCGGCTGGATGAGGAAGAAGCCCCACAGGCCGTAGACGATCGAGGGGACGGCCGCCATGAGGTCGACGAGCGACACGAGCGTCGCCTTCCAGCGGTCGGGCGCGTACTCGCTGATGTAGAGGGCCGTCGCCAGCGAGAGCGGGAACGCGAACGACATCGCCACCAGGGCGACGGACAGGGTGCCGACCAGGACCGCGGCGATGCCGAGCACGTCGGCCTCCGGCTGCCACTGCGTCTCGGTCAGGAACGAGAATCCGTAGTGCCGGAACGTCGGCCACGACTGGTAGGCGAGGAAGACGCCGATGCCGCCGGTGATGACGAGCACCGAGGCGCCGATCGCTCGGAAGGTGTGCGCGAAGACCGCGTCACCGCCGGTCGGCTTGCGGGAGATCCGTCGGGGGCGGACGCCAGCGGGGGCGTCCGGCACGGGAAGGGTGGTCACCTGGTGGCTTTCTTCACTCACGCCCGAGACGGCGGTCGAACGTCGTGAGTGTCGAGAAGCGAGGCGAACCGGGGGGCCGCGGACGGTGAATGGCGACCGAACAACGTGGCGGCTTTTGGCCAACAAGATGACGTGAGGCCGGCTGCCTAGCCCAGAGGGGCTAGACGGCCGGGGATCGCGGGCTCAGGGTCCCGCAACGGCAGGTGAACGGCGGGCGACGGAGCGGGTCAGGCGCCGACGGTCTCCACATCGATCGCCGGGTCGAGCTCCGAGCCCGACGTGCGGGGCGCGGGGACGGCGCCGGCGGGCTCGCGGCTGCGCAGGAAACGGTCGAACTCGGCCTCGGAGTCCACGTCGACGAACGTGTGACCGAAGCCGTCCCCGGCGACGGGGCCGGCGACCGTGATCCGCGCCGGGATGCCGAACAGCCCGTCGTAGACGCCCACGTAGGCCTCCGACTGCGCCCGCCAGTCGAGGTGCCGGCAGACCCGCGCGCGGGCCTTGCGTGCCATGTCGAGCCGCTGCTCCGGGTCGTCGAGCAGCCGCTCGACCGCGTCCGCGAACGCCGACACGTCGCCGGACGCGACGTAGAGGCACGAGTCGGCGCCGGAGACGCGGGTCTCGACCAGGTCGAAGGAGACCGACGGCAGGGCGTAGGCCATGTACTCCATCGTCTTGTTCATCGTCGACACGTCGTTGAGCGGCGTCTTGAGGTCCGGGCAGACGCCGATGGTCGCCCGGCTGAGGTGCTCGGCGATCATGCCCGCGTCGGCGCGGCCGGTGAACGTCACCACCTCGTCGAGGCCGAGTCGGGTGCACTGCTCGCGCAGGTCGTCGTAGCAGTCGCCGAAGCCGAGCAGGGTCGCCTCGACGTCGGTCCGGCCCCGGCGGTGGACGAGCTCGTCCATCACCTCGAGGACCAGGTCGACCCCGTCCTGCGGGTTCATGATGCCGAGGTAGACGAGCGAGTGCCGCCGCGGCACCTCGGCCGAGGGCTGCACCGGTCGCATCACGCGGGTGTCCGGCCCGCTGCGCACCACGGTGACCTGGTCGCCCGCCATGCCACCGCGGGTCAGCGCGATGCGCCGGTAGGACTCGTTGGTGGAGATGACGTGGTCGGCGGTGCGGTAGGTCATCGCCTCGAGCCAGACCAGACAGTTGTACTGGGCGCGCGCCATCCGGCCGCGCGGCTCGCCGAACCGGGAGAGGAACAGCTCGGGGTTGAGGTCGTGCTGGTCGAACACGAACCGCACGCCCTTGCGGCGCCACAGCCGGGCCAGCGCCCAGTAGGTGTCCGGCGGGTTGCACGCCTGGATGACGTCGAAGTGCTGCCGCTTCCAGACCTTCCTGCTGAGCAGCGCCGTCCGCAGCCAGCAGTACACGAACTCGAGCAGGTAGCCGAGCACCCCCGAGGCCTGGGGCGGCGGCTGGTACTTGTAGATCCGCACGCCGTCGATGACCTCACGACCCGGGTCGCCGGGACCCTTGGGACAGATCACGCTCACGTCGTACCCGGCCGCGCGGAGCGCCTGGCACTCCAGCCAGACCCGGCGGTCCAGCGGCACGGGCAGGTTCTGCACGATGACGAGGGCATGGATCCTGGCAACCATGGGCCCACCTTCTGAGCAGGTCAGCGGGCGGGTCGGGCCACGCCTGGGATATCACTCATATGAGGGAGTGCTCTCGGCGGCGGCCGCCGTCCGCCCGGCCAGCGCGGCGCCGAGGTTGATGAGCAACGCGACGGCGCTCGGCTCGGGGGTGCAGGTGCCGTCGACGACGCCGGCCAGCCAGTCGGACCGGAAGAACCCGGCGGTGGCCACCGACTCGAGCAGCTGGGGCCGCTCCCGCCAGTGGCGTACGACGGCCGCGGCGAGCACCGCACCGCCGACCGGCGGGCGCCGCCTGCCGGCCAGGCGCTGCGTGACCTTGCGCCCGCCGCGGCGGATCACGCCGCGGGCGTTGCCGACCGCCCGGTGCAGCCCGGGCTCGGCCATCGTGGCGGGCGCGGGCCGACCGTCGAGCGGGATCCGGGCCAGGTCCTCGTCGAGGGCGACCTGGAGCCGGGCGAGGAACCGGGAGTTCCGCTTGTCCTCCGGCGCGAGGCCCCGCACGGTGGCGATGAACCGGTCGTCGAGCATCGGGTTCGTCGAGACCCGGTCGGTGCACACCGCCGTCTCGGTGCCGCCCGCCCACCGCTGCATCCGGTGCTCCAGGTAGAGGTCGTCGGTCGCCGCCGACCAGCCGTGGCCCGTAGCGGCGAGGATCCGGTGGACGTCCTGCGTCGTGAAGTCGCGAGCCCAGTCATGGAACTCGGGCTCGAGCGCGTCCGGGGGCACCGCGTCGTTGACGAACATCCGCCACCGGGTCAGCTGGAGGGTGCGCCGCATCGTCGGCTTCTCGTGGGCCACCGGCCCGAGGTAGTAGAAGCCGCGCGCGAGCTCGCCGCCGAGGCCGGAGATGCGGCGACCGGGCCGGGCCCGCAGCTCGGCGTAGTCGAGGGCGGCGGCCGCGAGCGGGTCGGCCATCAGCTCCAGGCGCGCCGCCGCGTCGAGGCACAGCTCGTGCGCCTCCGCCGGACTGAGCTCGTCGAGGCCGTCGAGGGTGAGCGTCTCGTGCTGCAGACCGCACCGGCGGGCCAGCGCTCCGGCGATCACCTGGTCGGCGCAGTCCGGCGGACCGAGCGTCATCGCGGCGACCGACGGCCGCCGCGCCGGCGCGATGGCGGAGAGGAGCAGCCGCGAGTCCTGCCCGCCGGTCAGCTGCAGGACGGCGTCGGGATGGTCGTCGAGATAGGCCCCGAGATAGCCGCGCAGCATCTCGCGCATCCGGACGACGGCGGCCTCGAGGGTCGTCGGCTCCGGCTCCGGCGACGCGTACGACGTCTCGACGAGCCGGCCGTCGCCGAGGGTGACCAGCCCCCCGGGTCCGACCTTCGTGACCCCGTCGAAGAGCGTGCGGGTGCCCAGCTGCCAGCCGAGCATGGTCTGCACGGCGAGCGCCTCGCGGTCCAGGGGCGCATCGGTGAGCGCCGCCAGCGCGCGGGCCGAGGTCGAGACGGCGCCCCAGCCAGGGCCGCCGGTCGAGTAGAGGTGCCGGAAGCCGAGCCCGTCGGTCGCGGCGACGAGGGTCCCGGCGTCGCGCAGCGTCACCGCGGCGAACGGCGGCATCAGCGTCGGGAGCAGGTCCTGGTCTGGCCCGAGCAGCACCCGTCGTACGGACTCGGGCCCGAGCCGGCGATCGCGACTGCGGGCGTCGCCGCAGAGCAGCATCACCGCCGAGGTGCTGGGCCGGACGGCCCCGTCGCCCCACACGGCGAGCCGCAGGCCGGGGCCCGTCCCCGGGCCGCCCTCCTGCCACCAGGCGCGGCGCGTCGGCCCCGCCACCCCGCGCGGCGGGGTGGCGCCGGCCGCGAGGGAGAGCGCGGCGAAGCCGGGCTGGTCCATGCCCGCAGGTTCCGCCGCCCGCTCGAACGCTGGCCGCGATGGTGGCGCGGCTACCTCATCTTGGTGAGCCCCCGTCCGGGCCTACCCGCACGGGAGCTTCCTGACCGTCACCCGCCGCCCGTCGACGAGGCGGACGAGCCGGGCGTCCCAGGTGCTGAGGAGGCTGCAGTCGGCGGTGAACGGACCGAACCAGTAGGAGCCGGCGACCACCTCGAGGTTGCGGACCGACCCCCGCGTCCCGAGCCGGAACGAATAGCCGCCGCCCTCCACCAGCAGGCCGTCGATGTCGACCGAGGTGTTGCCCTGGTCCGGGTAGAAGAACGGCGACGTGCCCGTGCAGGTCCGGGTCCCCTCGAGGATGAGGACGCTGTTGCGCACGGTGAGCGCGTTGCCCTGCCACCCCTGGAGGCTGTCGCCGTGCCAGTCGACGCTCTCGCAGTTGTTCGGCGGGGTGATGCGGGCGTAGGAGTCGCGCACGACCACCGGGCCACAGCCCTGAGGCTTGCCTCCGACGCGGAAGCCCTCCGGGAAGCCGTCGATCTTGACCCGGTCGGCGGTGTAGCCGCCCGTCGAGATGGCGGCACCGAGGCCGGCCGTCTTCTGGCCGGGTGCCCGCACGACCGACACCTGCTGCATCAGGAGCCCCGTGGTGCAGGTCCGACCGGGCCAGTTGCCGATCCAGCCGCCCACGACCTCGACGCGCCGCAGCGTCACGTTGTCGGCGGCGACCTCGAGGCCGCCGTTGACGCGCAGGTCCTCGACGACCGCCCCCGGCGTGCGAACGGTGTAGGTGCCGTTGACCGTCCGCTTCGGCCGCCAGCCCGCCGGCACGCCGGCCGTCGACTCGGTCGGCAGGACATCCGGCACGAACGCCACGTCGGCGAAGAACGCCGAGGTCGACGACCGGGTCGGGAACGACTGACCGTGCGTGGCCACCCGCGCCCCGGTCGCGACGAGTGCCCCGCTGCGGACGACGCGTCCCTTCGCGAAGACGTTGCCACGGCGCGACACGTGGCGGCCGGGAACGGTGTAGCTCACGACGTAGGTCCGTCCGGTGTGCAGCGCGACGGGACGCGCGAGGGCCCGGGCCTGCCAGCCGGCCGCCCCGCTCCTGGGGATGCGCACCTGGCCCAACCGCCTCCCGCCGGCGGTGAAGAGCCGCATCCTGACCGCCGCCTGGGGCGCGCGCACGCTGTAGAAGCGCAGCGCGGTGACGCGGCCCGACCTCGTCGGTCGGAACCGCGTGCCGACCGTCGTCGCCGTCGTGCGCCGGTCCGAGGCACGCGGCTTCGCCTTGCGCCAGATGCCGTACGCCGCCGGGGCGGTCCTGGCCGCCTGCGGTTCCGCCGAGCTGGGCGTGTCGGCCGCCAGCGGTGCCCGCGCCGCCACGGCAGCTCCTCCGCCGCCGGGGTCGGCGCCGAGGAGCAGCTGCGTGCCGACGGCGACCGCGGCGACAGCGAGGAGCACCGTCAGGACGTGTCGGCGCCGTCGGGGAGCGCGGTCGGTGAGGGCGTGGGTCATGGGCGGCAACCTCCGCTTCGTCGGGGTCTCGGTGGAGTCAACACGAACGCCTAGTCGCACGGAAGGACGGAGACAGGCACCGGCTGTCCGTGGTCGAGGCGGACGAGCCTGGCGTCCCAGGCGCTGAGGAGCCCGCACTTCACGTCAAGCGGGCCGAACCAGGAGGCGTCGGCGACGACGTCGAGGTTGCGCACCGACCCCGGCGTCCCGAGACGGAACGAGTAGCCGCCGCCCTGGACGAGGAGGCCGTCGATGTCGACCGACGTGTTGCCCTGGTCGGGGTAGAAGAAGGGTGCGGTCCCCATGCAGTCGCGGCGGTCGGCGAGGACGAAGACGCTGTCGCGCACGGTGAGCCGGGCGCCCTCCCAGCCCTGGATCGCGTCGCCGTGCCAGTCGAGGCCGGCGCAGTCGGCGGGCGCCGTCACGCGGACCCAGGAGTCGCGCACCACCACGGGTCCGCACCCCTGGGGCTTCCCGCCGACCCGCATGCCCTCCGGCAGCCCGTCGATCTTCACGCGGTCGGCCGTGTAGCCGCCGGTCGAGATCGCGGCGCCGAGGCCGGCGGTGTCCTCGCCGGGCCCCGCGAGGACCGACACCTGCTGCAGGAGGAGGCCGGTGGTGCAGGACGCACCCGAGGGCCAGTTGCCGATCGACCCGCCGACGACCTCGACGCGGCGCAGCGTCACGTCGTCGGCCGCGATCTCGATGCTGCCGTTGACGCGGAGATCCTCGACCACCGCGCCCGGCCTGCTGACGACGTAGCGGCCGTCGACCGTCTTCCTCGGCTTCCAGCCCGCCGGTACGCCGGCCGTGTCGGCGGTCGGGAACCGCGGACTGCGGCCGCCCTTCACCGTCGGCGGCGGCGTCCCGCTCGGGCTCGGGGTGTCGGTCGGGCTCGGCGTCGGCACCGGGGTGGCGCCCGCGGCAGGCGGCGCCGTGGTCCCGGCCGGAGGCGTCGGCGGCTGGCTCGAGGAGCCGGGCGGGCGCACGACGATGTCGACGGTGTAGCTGGCGGCCTCGTGGGTCTTCGACGGGAAGCCGCCCGGCGCGTAGTCGTAGACGCCCGCGTCCGGCCGTGCGGAGAGCGGGCCGCGGGAGACGGCGTCGGTGAAGTAGTGCTCGTCGGCCGAGTAGCGGCCGTCGTTCGCGGTGTAGGAGATGACGTAGTCGGTCCCGGGCCGCAGCGTCGGCGGGTCACCGAACCGCGCGGTCTGCAGGCCGGCCGCCGAACCGTCGGCGAACGTCGCCACGGCCAGCTTGCGGCCGTCGCCCGACCACAGCGTCGCGGGGTGGGGCCCGGTGTCGCCGGGCCCCCGGTAGTACTGGGCGGCGATCGCCTCGGCCGACCGGTCGACACGGAACCGCAGCCCCAGCTCGACGGGCCGACCGTCGGGCTCGGTCAGCACCTTCGGCACCTCGTCGTCGGGCAGCAGGCTGACCGCGCCGCTCCACCGGTCGCCCCCACCGGTGAGGACCAGGACGCCTGCCCCCACGACGAGAGCGAGCGCCACCACGCCGATCACGACCCGCTGCCGCCGGGTCAGGGTCGGCAGTCGCCGACCAGGAGCGTGGCCAGCGAGACTGCGCTCGCGAACTGGCATGGAGTACCGATCCGTGTGGGGCTGGACACGACGGTCGAACGGTAGGAGGCCGGGGTGGGCCGCTGCACCCCTCGATGACCCAGATTGGGTATCGCTGGTCGAGGGCCGTCGACGACGCCCGAAACCACCTCGCGGGGGCGGCCGTGGCCGTTAGCATGACGGCCGTGAACGCTCTCGCGGACCGCATCCGGTCCGTGCGCGCGCGGGCGCTGTCGGAGGCGACGGTCGTCGACCGGCGGGCCACGTTGACCGACGCCGAGCTGCTCCGGTCGGCCGAGGACCTGGTCCGCACGATCCGGGCCGAGACCGATCGGGCCCGGCCGGTGGTCGCCGCCGTCCTCCCCCTCGCGACCGACGCGCTCGTGCTGCTGACCGCCGCCGTCCTCGGTGACCTCACCCTGTGCTGCGTCGATCCTGCCGCGCCGGAGGAGCGCCGGGCCGCCGTCCTGGACGCGCTCGGCCCGGACGTCGTCGTCGACGGCTCGGGGCTGCGCCGCAGCACCGGCGTCGACCGTGACGACCTGCCGTCCGGGTACGTCGCCATGTCGTCGGGCTCGACGGGGGGCGGCCCGAAGGGCGTGCTGTCCTCCTGGTCCAACATCGCGCAGTTCGTGCCGCACGGCGCCGAGGCCCTCGACCTCGACGAGGGGTCGGTGTGGGCGGAGGTCTCGCACCTCTCCTACGACCTCGCGATGACCAACCTCCTGGTCGCGCTCGCCGCCGGCAGCAGCCTGCGGCTGTCGTCGGCGCTGGGCGACCGGCTGCGCCCGCTCGCCTTCACCGAGAAGGCCGGCGCCACCCACCTGCGCCTCGCGCCGCGGTTCATCGAGCTGGCGGTCAACGAGCGGCCCGGCCCGGGTCCGCGGTCCCTGCGCGTGTGGGGCTCGGGCGGGGACCGGCTCTCCGAGGCGGGAGCACGTCAGGTGTTCGGGCTCGGGGTCTCCCTGCTCGTCAACACCTACGGGACCAGCGAGACGATCGGGTTCGCCAGCGCCGGGCGGATGACACCCGACGACGAGCTCCCCTCGCTGCACGGGACCGTGACGATCGGGCGCGGCACGGTCGGCCCGTGGCACACCGGACTGCACCGGCGGGGCGACCAGGACATGCTCGCGATCGAGTCGCCGCACCTGCCCGGCGGCTACCTGTTCGGCAGCCCGAGCGGCGACTACCCGCGCTGGGAGGGCGCCGGGCAGGTCCTCACCGGCGACACCGGCGGACGGGTGGGCGATGACCTCTTCTGCCTCGGACGCGCCGGCCGGCGCGTCAAGCGGAGCGCCAGCTTCGTCGACCTCGACGAGCTGGACGCGTCGGTCCGGGAGCGGCTCGGCGTGTCGACGTACACGACCGCCACCGCGAGCGGTGAGCTGGTCAGCCTCGTCGAGGGACCCGAGGCGCAGCTCGAGGAGCTGCGCCGCCGGCTCGGCGGCGTCCTGCGTCCCGACAGCGTGCCCCAGGCGCTGGTCGCGGTCGCGCAGCTGCCGCGGCTCGGCAACGGCAAGCTCGACCACGGCGAGGCGCAGCGGCTGGCGCTGGACGCCGACGCCCGCCGAGCCGAGGGCGACTGAACGGGCTCAGCTGCTCTGACGGTCGATGTAGGCCGACAGCGAGCCGACGCTCTCGAACACCTCTGCGGTGATGTCGTCCTCGTCCATGTCGAAGTCGAACCGCTCCTCGATGACGGTGATCAGCTCGACGAGCGCCAGGGAGTCCAGCTCGGGCAGGCTGCCGAACAGGAGCGTGTCGGCGGTGAAGGTCCCGGCACTGTGGTCCTCCCCCAGCACGTGCGTGAGGGCGTCGGCCAGGCGGTCGACGGTGGTGGTCGTCGGGACGGTGTCGCTGGTCATGGGGTGCCTTCCGGGTCGGAGATGGGTGCGGGTCAGACGAGCACTTCGAGCGGCTGCGGGTGGCTGAGGAACGCCGTGGGGCTCGCGGTCAGGCCGTAGGCGCCGGCCTGGTGCACGACCACGAGGTCGTCCACCTCGGCGCGGGGCAGGGCCACCTTGTCGCCGAGCAGGTCGAGCGGCGTGCACAGGGACCCGACGACCTGCACCACCTCGGAGTCGGCCTCGTCCATCCGGTTCGCCACCGCGATCGGGTAGTTGCGGCGGATGACCTGGCCGAAGTTGCCCGAGGCCGCGAGCTGGTGGTGCATCCCGCCGTCGACGACGAGGAAGGTGCTGCCGCGGGACAGCTTCCGATCGACGACGCGGGTGACGTAGACGCCCGCCTCGCCGACGATGTAGCGGCCGAGCTCGACGACCACGCGGGCGCCGGGCAGCCGCGGCCGGACCCGCGCCGCGAGCAGCGACTCGAGGTTGGCGCCGACCGTCCCGAGATCGAGCGGCACGTCCTTGTCGTAGTAGGGGATGCCGAACCCGCCGCCGATGTTGAGGTACGTCGGCTCGTCGGCGAGGTCGTCGGCCAGCCGCAGCACCAGCTCGACGGTGCGAGCCTGCGCCTGGGCGAGGATGTCGGCGTGCAGGTTCTGCGAGCCGGAGAAGACGTGGAACCCGACCACGTCGACGTCCCGGTCGCCGAGCTCCTTGAGCAGGGCCGGCACCTCCTCGGCGTCGACGCCGAACTGCTGGGCGCCACCGCCCATCCGCATCCCCGAGCCCTTGACCTCGAAGTCCGGGTTGACCCGCACGGCCACCTGCGGGCGCACGCCGAGGCGCTCGGCCGCGGTCGTGAGCCGCTCGGCCTCCAGCGGCGACTCCAGCTCGACGAGTACGCCGGCAGCGACCGCCTGGGTCAGCTCGGCGACCGACTTCCCCGGTCCGGCGAAGCTGATGGCCGCCGGCGGCACCGGCGTGTCCAGCGCGACGCGCATCTCGGCGCCGGAGGCGACGTCGAGCGAGTCGACGATCGTGCTCAGGTGCTGGACCACCGCCGGCATGGGGTTGGCCTTGACGGCATAGCTGAGGTGGACGTCGTGCGGCAGCGCGGCGCGGAGCTGCCCGACCCGGGCGTCGAGGCGGGAGCGGTCGTAGGCGAAGAACGGCGTGCTGCCGACCCGCTCGGCGAGACGGCTGACGGGGATGCCACCCACCAGCAGCTCGCTGCCGGCGGTGGGGAACGACATGGTGCGTCGGTCGATCTGGGTCACGGTCACCACTCCAAGCAGGTCAGCTCGCTGTACAGGTAGTCGACGTGCTCGGGATCGAGGTCGTCACTCCTGAACATCTTGGGTCGGGAGGTGGACAGCAGCACCGAGCCGGCCGGTCGCCCGCCGGCGACCCGCAGCTCGACGAGGGTCGCCGGGATGCCGTGCCGGATCATCAGGTGGCCGGCGACGTTGCGGGCGTGCCGGCGGAACAGCTCGGGGTTGCTGGCGTGGAGCACCGTCGCGAACGCGCGGACCCCCTTGCGGGAGTCACGGCGCAGGACGACGTACGAGTGGTCGTGCGGGGTGGCGAGCAGCAGGTGCCGCGCCGCCGCGGTGTCGCGGTGGTCGAGGTAGACCCGCCGCTCCTGGTCGGTGAGTCGCTCGAGCAGCGCCTCGGGGTTGCTCGTGACCTTGACCCCGCGGCGTGGCGGCGCGGGGATGTTGGGCAGCAGGGCGGTGGTCGTGTCGAGGTCGACGAACTTGAGACGCCGGTTGAGCGGCACCACGTTGCCGCTCGGCGAGAAGTCGGTGAAGGCGTAGCCCTTCTGCTTCAGCAGCGTGGTGAGCAGCCGCAGCCCCTGGTGCCGGTGGCTGTCCAGCACGCACCACGCGCCCAGGTTGCACACCCGCAGCGACCGGCCCGCGATCTCGCGCTCGGAGTAGTAGGCGAGGTAGGCGCCGACCACCCGGCCCTCCTCGGCCAGGAGGTAGCCGTGGTTGGGCTGCGGCACCTTCCACGGCACCTGCAGCGCCCGCACCCACGACCTGATGGGCACCGACCGGTTCAGGTTCTCGTGGAGGAACCAGCCGACGGCGCGCAGGTCGGCGGTCGTGATGGGCGCGAGGGCGACGCTCATGCGTTCCTCCGGTGGGTCAGGCCTCGGCGTTCCTGAGATCGCGAGATCCTGAACGCTTCGGGAGCCGATACGATTCTGGTCACAGGTACCGACGGCGAGGGGGCGACCTGTCCATGGCGTCTCGAGCGGATCAACGCCTCGTCAACATCTGCCTCCACGGCATCGGTCGCCCGGCTCGGCCCATGGAGCCCGGCGAGGACGCCTACTGGATCGACCCGAGCCTCTTCGAGCAGGTCCTGGACGTCGCAGCTTCCGATCCGCGCGTGCGGATCAGCTTCGACGATGGCAACGCGTCCGACCTCGCCCTCGGTCTCCCGGCGCTCCGCGAGCGCGGTATGACCGCCACGTTCTTCGTGCTGGCCGGACGGCTCGACCGGCCCGGCAGCCTGTCCTCGGCCGACGTGCGCGAGCTCGTGGACGCCGGCATGCGCATCGGGACGCACGGGATGGACCACGTCCCCTGGCGCGGCCTGTCGGACGCGTCGCTGCGGCGCGAGCTCGTCGACGCCAGGATCGCGATCGCCGAGGCGGCCGGCACGCCCGTCCTCGACGCGGCCCTGCCGCTCGGTCGCTACGACCGGCGGGTGCTCGACGCGCTGCGCCGCGAGGGCTACCTCTCCGTGCACACCAGCGACCGTCGCTGGGCCCGCGACGGCGCCTGGCTGCAGCCGCGGTTCAGCGTCCACAGCGATGACACCCCCGACAGCGTGCGCCAGCGGGTACTGGCCACTCCGTCGGTCATCGAGCGGGCCAAGCGCGGGGCGATCGGCCTCGTGAAGCGCTACCGCTGACCTCATGCGACCCACCCCGGTCCCCGGCTGCCGGTGAGGCGGCGCGGGTGGAGGAGGGTGCGCGTGGCGCGGCGCGAGGTCTCCTTGCCCAGGAGGGCGCGGGTGCCCTCGCGCAGCAGCAGCATCGCCCAGTAGAGCGTCGTCTCCGCGCGGCCGTGGCGCTGGGCGAACAGCTTGACCCGGTTGGCGACCAGCAGCGACCACAGGGCCGGCGACGTCGCCGACTCCCCACCCAGGTGGACGGCACCTGCCGTCGGCACGAAGCGGATCGTGAAGCCGGCGTCACCGGCGCGCAGGTGGAAGTCGGTCTCCTCGGAGTAGAGGAAGAAGCTCTCGTCCCACGGGTGGCACGCGGCGAGGCAGGCAGCGCTGATCAGCTGCGTCGAGCCCTCCGCCCAGTCGGTGGTCGTCGGGCGGTCGTAGCGGCGCGGGTCGGTGATGTGCTCGCCGAGGAGCGGGATCCGGCCCGCGCGGCGGCCCCCGATGAGCGCATCGGCGGCGGCCCGCAGCACGGTGGGCTCGCGCCGCATCGACATCGTCAGCCGGCCGTCCGCGTCGGTGAGCCGGGGTACGGCGATCCCGGCGCCCTCCTCCTCGAGCACGCGCAGCAGCTCGGGGACGCACCCGGGGTCCAGCCGCACGTCCGGGTTCAGCACCATGGTGGGACCGGACGCTCCCGCCGCCTGGACCGCCGCGTTGATGCCCGCGGCGTAGCCGGCGTTGCGGCCCATCTCCACGATCTTGGCCTCCGGCGCGAGCTCGCGCAGGAGCTCGACGGTGCCGTCCGCCGAGGCGTTGTCGGCGACCACGAGGTGCCACGGCACCTCCCCGAGCCCGGGTCCGAGCGAGGCCACGAACGCGGGCAGCAGGTGGGCGCTGTTGAAGGTGACCACGACGACGGTCACGGTCGCTGAGACGTGGGTCATGCCGCTCCCTCCAGCACGGGCGTGCGGGACTGGCGCTCGAGCTCCGGTTCCGGCGGCACGCCCAGGCGGGTCAGCCGCCAGGTGGCACCACCGAGACCGGTGAGCAGGAAGGTGACGCCGGCGGCCATCGGGAACCCGAGGCCGTCGAAGGTGGCATGGGCGACCAGGAGGCCGAACAGGCCGGCCGAGATGCTGAGCCCGACGTTGCGGGAGCGCTCGTCGGCGGCGTGGTGGTGGGTGCCGCGGGCACAGAAGTAGCCGATGAGCAGCGCGATGAGGAACATGCTCAGTCCGATGGCACCGAGCTCCACGAGCAGCAGGAGGTACTCGTTGTCGAGGATGCGGTAGTACTGCGGCATGAGCGTGAACAGACCGCGCCCGAACCACGGATGCTCGCCCCAGAGCAGGTGCACCGCCGCGTAGTCCTGGGTGCGTCCCTCGACGCTCGGATCCTTGTCGGCGTTCACGAAGAACGACAGCAGGGTGCCGACCAGGCCGGGCACGGCGACGCGTAGACCGACGACGGCGAACGGCAGGATCGCCAGCGCGCGGAGCTTCCATCGCGCCGGCCACCCGATGAGGAGCACGAGGAAGGCGCACAGGACGGCCACCACGGCTCCGCGCGAGACCGACAGGAACATGCCCAGGCCGATGAGGAAGGTCGGCAGCAGGGCGTAGCGCTCGCCCCAGCGGAAGATCGTCCGGTGCAGCGCCAGCGGGAAGAGGGCGGCCAGCACGACGCCGTACTCGATGGGGTGGGCCGCGGTGCTGGCCACCCGGTTGAGGACCGACCGCGACGCGACCGCCCCGAAGTCGGAGTTGGCGCTCAGCCCCGGGATCTGGAACAGGCCGGCGATGTCGAGGCCGGTGAAGAACTGGATGATGCCGAGGCCGGCCATGAAGGCGGCCAGCCAGCTGACCCAGTTGACGACGGTGTCGATGTCCCGCCACGACCGCATGCCCTCGGCGGCCAGCAGCATGATGCCGAGCCACCCGACGACCGAGAGCAGGCCTCGGTCCGCCGCCTTGGCCACCATCGCGTTGATCTCGTCGACGGTCGGCGCCAGCAGCGTCCAGTTGTCGATGCCGCTGCGCACCGCGGGCGGCGCGAACCACCCCGTCGCCGTGCCGTTGGCGTAGGGGATCAGGATCGCGACGGCCATCAGCGCCGCGCCCACCCGGGTGGGCGTGAGCCCGCGGATGGGGTTCTGACCGCCGAGCGTCGCGCAGACCCACCAGGCCAGCGCGACCATCCCGAGCATGTTGGCCGGCGTGCCCGGCGCGCCCAGCGGGCGGAAGATCAGGACGGACGGGATGCAGAGCAGCATCGCGATGTAGAGGCACACCACGAGCACCGCGGGCACGCGCTTGGCACCCGGACGGCTGCGCACGTAGGCGCGCAGCCCCTCCAGGCGGAGGACGCGGAGGACCCTGGTCACGGCCCGCGCCGCGCCTTGACCCGCTTGTCAGCCTCGAACGCCGGGTCTGCCTCCTCGGCGTCGGTGTCCTCCACCTTGGCCAGCTTGAGGTCTCGCACGAACTTGCGCCGCGACAACAGCTTGTCGAGCACGAACGCCGCGATCAGGGTCAGGATCCCGCCGGCGGCTGCCACTCCGGCCAGCGCACGGATCTTGTTGCCGGGCACGACCTCGGCGCCCTTCCCCACGTTGGTGTCCTCGGTGTAGATCGACTGCGACGCCGGTACCGAGACCGCCTTCTGCCGCTGGTCGAGCCGTTCCTTCAGCCACTTCATGACGCGGTCGCGCATGGCGACCGCCTTCGCGGGGTCGACGTCGGTCGTGCTGATCGTGAGCAGCGGACCGGTCGACGGGACCAGCGCCACCGAGTACTCGGTCTTGAAGCCCTCGCTCGCGAACTGGGCGATCACGTCCTTGGTCATCGACTCCGTCGCGATCAGCGACGCGGTCGTCGTCAGGCCCGGCACCAGGTTGATGTAGGGGTTGGACGGCGTCGCGTGGCCGGTGGCGTCCGGCGGCAGCAGGAAGAGCATCTCCCCCGACGCCTGGTATTGCGTCGGCAGGGTCTTCATCGCGTACGCCGCCCCACCGACGATCAGCACGAGGCCGATGACGGCGACGTACCACCGTCTCAGCAGCAGCCTCACTGCATCCATGAAGTACATGTGCATCCTCCTTGAGCTACGCCCCACGCCGTAGAGGCAGATGTCCGTCCCCCGCCCGCCCCGGAGTACGGGGCGTCCCGAGCGCTGCGGCGGCCCAGTCGCGATAGCGGCTGCTCCAGTCGTTGTCCCCCCGGAACCGGGCGATCTCGTCGGCCGTGGCGCGCGGCAGCTGCGCGGCACGCCGGACCGTCGGCGCGAGCCGGGCACCGGGCTCGACCAGCAGGCACCGGTCGGACACCCCGCGCATCGGCTCCAGGTCGGCGGCGACGACCGGTGCGCCGGCGGCCAGGTACTCGTAGAGCTTCAGCGGGCTCATCGCGACCGACATCGGGGTCCGGCGGTGCGGGACCAGGCAGACGTCGGCGGCCGCCATCATCGCGAGCACCTCGGGCCGCGGCTGGAGCTCGTGGAAGACCACGTTGGGCTGCTGCAGCAGCCGCTCGAAGCGGGTCGGGTCCTGCATGTGGCCGACCAGCACGAGCGACCAGTCCGGAAGGTCGCGGGCCAGGTCCTCGAGCGCCTCGACGTCGACACGGTCCTCCATCGCTCCTGCGTAGAAGGCGACCGGCTTCTCGACGGCCTCGAACCAGTCCGGCGTCTGCGCCGGCGACGCGTAGTCGGCCAGCGAGATCCCGTTGGGTACGACGGCCGAGCGGCTCGCGCCGACCCGGTCGACGATCGCCTGGGTGACCCCGACGACCTTGACGTCGCGGGTCGCCATCTCGGCGTAGCTCCACGCCATCAGGTCCCGTGCGGCCGCCATCGGCGGGTAGGTGAGCCAGTCGTCCCAGCCGTAGTAGACGACGTCGGCCCACCGGCTCCGGTCGGCGACGGCGGCGAGGACGGGATGGCAGGTGACGAGGACGGCCTGCGGCCACCCCGCCTCCTCGTTGCGGTCGGCGAGCCAGCGATCGAGCCGCTGGTAGGCCCGCGTCGAGCCGGCGCGGTCATGCGTGTCGCCGCGGCGCCACCGACGAGGCTGCACGAACCGGCGCGACGGGCCCGCGGGGAACCCCTCGTCGGGGGCGACGGCGCGCCGCCGCAGCCGGGCCAGCTGGCTCCGGAGCGGGTCGGCGACCAGGAGGGTGTCCACGGTGGGGTCGTCGCACAGCTGCTGGGCGACGCGGTCCGGCGACCACGACATCTGCCGCGGGACGCCGTCCGCCCAGGTGTGGAAGGCGAGGGAGAGAACGACCGACGTCATGACGAGCCTTCGACCGCCCCGGCGAGCACCTCGACGACGCGCTCCTGCTGCTCGACGGTCAGGTGCGGGAACATCGGCAGCGAGAGGATCTCGCCGGCGGCGCGCTCGGCGACCGGGAAGCTCCCGGCGGGCAGGCAGAGGTCGGCGTACGCCGCGGTCAGGTGCACCGGGGTCGGGTAGTGGATGCCGGCGCCGATCCCGGCCGCAGCGAGCTCGGCGAGGACCCGGTCGCGGTCGGCGACCCGGACGACGTAGAGGTGCCAGACGTCCTCGTTGCCGGGTGCCGAGGTCGGCACGCGCACGCCGGGGACGTCGGCGAGGAGCCGGGCGTAGCGCTCGGCGGCCTGCCGCCGCATCTCGTTCCACTTCTCCAGCCGGGCCAGCTTCGCCCGGAGCACGACGGCCTGGACGGTGTCGAGACGGGAGTTGCGGCCGACCACCTCGTGGACGTACTTGCTCGGCGAGCCGTGCGCGCTCAGCACCCGGACCCGGTCGGCGATGCCGGCGTCGTCGGTCATCACCGCGCCCGCGTCGCCGGCGGCACCGAGGTTCTTGCCCGGGTAGAAGCTGGTCGCGGCCACGCGCCCCAGCGATCCGGCCGGGCGGCCGGCGCGGCGGGCGCCCTGCGACTGGGCGGCGTCCTCGAGGACGGGGATGCCGAGTCCGAGCAGCTCCTCGACAGGTGCGGTCTGGCCGAACAGGTGGACGGGGACGACGAGTCGGGTGCGGTCGGTGACCGCCCGCTCGACGGCCGCCGGGTCGAGGAGCAGGTGCTCGTCGTCGACGTCGACCAGGACCGGCGTCGCGCCGACGGCGGACACGGCCTCGGCGGTGGCGATGAACGTGTTCGCCGGGAGGATCACCTCCGAGCCCCGGCCGATGCCGAGAGCGCGCATCGCCAGCTCGAGGGCGTCGGTGCCGTTGGCGACGCCGACGCAGTGCCGTACGCCGACGTAGCCGGCGTACTCGTGCTCGAAGTCGGTGACCTCGGCGCCGCCGATGAAGGCGGTTCGCTCGAAGACGGACGCGAGGCCGAGCTGGACCTCGTCCTCGATCTCGGCATGCTGCGCCGCGAGGTCGACGAAGGGGACGGTCATGAGATCGGCTGCTTCCGTGGGTCGTGGTTGCGGGACAGGCTGCGGGCGGGCACGCCGGCCCAGGTCTCGCCGGGGGGCAGGTCCTCGAGCAGGACGGCGCCCATGCCGAGCACGGCGCCGTGCCCGATGGTGACGCCCTGCCGGACGCTGGCGTTCATGCCGAGGTAGGCGCCCTGGCCGACGGTCACGCGACCGCCCAGGGAGACGCCGGCGCAGAGGGTGGCGTAGTCGGAGACGACGTCGTCGTGGGTGAGCGTGACGTTGGGCATCGCGACGACGTGGCGGTGCAGGTGCACGTCGGCGGTCAGCACGACCGACGCGAGCAGGATGCAGCCGGGGCCGACCGTGCAGCCCGGCGGCACCTCGACGCTGGGGTGGATGACGCGTCCGTAGGAGCTCGTGCCGACGCCCATCGCGCCGAGCCGGCGGGCGATGTGCCGGCGGGCGTGGCCGCTGCCGGCGCAGATCAGCAGGTCGCCGTCGAACTCGTCGGCCGCCAGCGAGATCGGCCCGATCACCGACACGCCGTCGATCGCCTTGCCCTGCAGGGCGGGGTCGTCGTCGAGCAGGAACAGGTCGTCGTAGCGGCGCATGGTCGCCTCGAGGGCGATGACCTCGCGGGCGAGTCCGCCGGCGGCGAGCAGCAGGAGGACGCTCACAGCACGCTCCTCGGGTCACGCAGGACGTCGATGACGCGGGCCTGCTCCGACTCGGACATCTGGTGGAAGAGCGGGAGGATCAGCGTCGCGTCGGTGAGCCACTCGGTGACGTGGAGCGCGACACCGCCGGTGTCGCGGTCGGCGTACGCCGGCTGGCGGTGGGCGGCCATGATGCCGCGCCGCGCCGAGATCTCGGCGGCGGCCAGGGCCGCCATCAGGCCCTCGCGGTCGACCGGGTAGCCGTGCCCGACCTCGACCCAGAAGGACTGGAAGTTGGAGGTGCCCCACGACGGGTCGGCGACGGCGCGCAGGCCGTAGATCTCGCCGATCTCCTTCGCGTACGCCGCCGCCAGCTCACGTCGCCGGGCGACCGCCTCGGGCAGCCGGGCCAGCTGGACCAGCCCGACCGCGGCCTGCAGGTCGGTCATCCGGTAGTTGAAGCCGATCTCGTCGTACTGCTCCGGCGGCGCCAGCACGCTCTGGTGCCGGGCGGCCGCCGATGCGCTCATCGCGTGCTCGCGCAGCTTGCGGGCGCGGTCGGCCCAGTCGGCGCGCGACGTCGTCAGCATCCCGCCCTCTCCCGTGGTGAGGATCTTGCGGGGGTGGAACGACCACGCGGCGATCTCCGCCTCGACGCCGACCGGCCGGCCGCGGTAGGTCGAGCCGGCGGCGCAGGCGGCGTCCTCGACCACGACGATGCCGCGCGGGTCGCAGAGGGCACGCAGGGCGCCGATGTCGACGGGCACGCCGCCCTGGTCGACGGCGATGACGGCACGGGTCCGGCTCGTCAGCGCCTGCTCGACGGTCCCGGCGGTGAGGTTGCCGGTCGTCCCGTCGACGTCGGCGAAGACCGGTCGCGCGCCGACGTACGTCGGGGCGTTGGCGGTGGCGATGAACGAGAACGACGGCACCACGACGTCGTCGCCCGGGCCGATCCCGGCCACGACGAGGGCGAGGTGGAGCGCGGTCGTGCAGTTCGAGGTCGCCACGGCGTACGACGCCTGCTGGCTCTCCGCGAACGCCTGCTCGAAGGCCGCGACCCGCGGACCCTGGGCGACCCAGCCCGAGGCGATGACGTCGGCCAGCGCGGCCGCCTCCTCCTCGCCGAGCCACGGCTGCATGACGTTGACGCGGGTCATGACGTCACCAGGAGCGAGCGGCCGGCGGCGATCTCGTCGCGGAGCGGCCGCCACCAGTCGACGAGCATGCGAAGCCCGTCCTCGAGCCCGATGGTCGGCTCCCAGCCGAGGTCGCGCCGGGCGGCGCCGATGTCGGCGAGCCGGCGAGTGACGCCGTTGACGGCCCGCTCGGGGCCGTGCTCGACCCCGAGGTCGGAGCCCATCACCCGGAGCAGGGCCTCGGCCAGCTCGAGCAGGCTGGTCTCGGTGCCGCTGGCGATGTTGTAGCGCCCCTGGACGATGTCGCTGGCGGCGGCGAGGACGTTGGCACGGGCGATGTCGGGCACGCAGACGAAGTCCATCGTCTGCCGCCCGTCGCCGAAGATCAGCGGCGGGAGGCCGTCGTCGATGCGCTCCATCCAACGCACGAGCACCTCGGTGTAGGCGCCGTGGACGTCCATCCGCGGGCCGTAGACGTTGAAGTAGGCCAGGCCGACGTAGTCGAGGCCGCGCATCGCGCGGAAGCTGCGGACCAGGCCCTCGTTGAAGGACTTCGCCGCGCCGTAGAGGGTGTCGTTGTTGTGGTGGTGGTGCCGCTCGGTGGTCGGGAACTCCTCGGCGAGGCCGTAGACCGACGCCGACGAGGCGTAGACCAGCTTGCCGACGCCCGCGTCGGCCGCCGCCTCGACCACGTTGAAGGTGCCGTCGACGAGCACCTCCAGCGCCAGCCGCGGCTCCTCGGCGCACTGGGTGATCCGGATCGCCGCCTGGTGGAACACCAGGTCCTTGCCGCGGGAGAGGTCGTGGACGAGGTCGCGGTCGCGGATGTCCCCCTCGACGAGCGTGACCCGGCCGCTGGCGATCGCCTCGTCGAGGTTCGCCCGCCGTCCGCGGACCAGGTTGTCCAGGACGTCGACGTGGGCGACGCCGGCCGCGACGAGCTGGTCGGTGATCGTCGAGGCGATGGTGCCGGCACCGCCGGTCACCAGGACGCGGGCTCCCTGGAGGTTCATCGGACCAGCTCCAGGGTGGGCTCGAGGTCGGCGACGTCCACCTGAGCGCCCCGCGCCCGCAGGCTGGTGGCGGCCGCCTCGAGCACGGAGAGCACCCGCAGCCCCGCCGTACCGTCCGTGGCCGGGGATCGGCCCTCCCGGATGCTGGCGGCGAACTCGGTGACCATCTGCCCGAGCGCCTCCCGCTCCGGGAGGGCCGGGGCCCAGGTGTCGCCCAGTCGGTAGTTGATGGAGGCGGTACGCCGGTCGGCGCTGTCCACCGTCTGCTGCACGAGGTCGACGCCGCGGTCGAAGACGCTCAGCCGCTGCTGCGGGTTGAGGTCGTCCCAGACCAGCGTGCGCTCGCTGCCTCCGATGACCATCTGGCGGATCTTGGTCGGGCTGAGCCAGTTGACGTGCACGTGGGCGAGCGCGCCGCCGGCGAGCGGCAGGGAGAGGTAGCCGACGCACGGCTTGCCCGCGCGGATCGGGTCGGCGCCCTGCGCCGCCACGCCGGTGGGCCGCAGCCCGTCCGGCAGGATGTAGTCGAGGATCGACAGGTCGTGCGGCGCCAGGTCCCAGAACACGTCGACGTCGGGCTGCACGAGGCCGAGGTTGATCCGGACGGAGTCGACGAAGAGGATCTCGCCGAGCGACCCGCCGGCCACCAGCTCGCGGATCTTCTGGACCGCCGGCGTGTAGCAGAACGTGTGGTCGGTCATCAGGACCAGGCCCTGCTCCCGGGCGGTCTGGACCATCGAGCGGCCGGCGGCGACGCTGTCGGCCAGCGGCTTCTCGACCAGGACGTGCTTGCCCGCACGCAGCGCCGCCTCGGCGATCGGCTGGTGGGTCCGCGCCGGGGTCGCGATGGCGATCGCGTCCACGTCGTCGCGGTCGAGCACCTCGTCCAGGCTGTCGGTGACCAGCACGCCGCTGCGGGCGCCGACCACTCCCTCCGCCCGGGCGGTGTCGAGATCGCAGACGGCGACGAGGTCCCAGTCGGCGTTCGTACGGAAGTTGCGGATGAGGTTCGGGCCCCAGTAACCGGCGCCCACCACCCCCACCCCAAGGGGCTCCGTTGTCGTCATCGTTCCTCTTCGGCGTTCGACGAGCTTGCTTGGTCCATTTCGGCGGACGCACGTCGCGCCGCGGTCGGTGCGACCGCCTTATCCCCCAACTTGGGGAGCGCCCGACCCACCCCGTGACGGCCCGCACGCCTGCTCTCCCCCACCCCGCCGAGACCCGGGTTGTCGCCCCTCGAGATCGGCGTTCCTGCCCCTCGAGATCGGGGTTCCTGCCCCTCGAGATCGGCGTTCCTGCCCCTCGAGATCGGCGTTCCTGCCCCTCGAGATCGGCGTTCCTGCCCCTCGAGATCGGCGTTCCTGCCCCTCGACATTGGCGTTCCTGCCCCTCGAGATCGGGGTTCCTGCCCCTCGAGATCGGCGTTCCTGCCCCTCGAGATCGGCGTTCCTGCCCCTCGAGATCGGGGTTCCTGCCCCTCGAGATCGGGGTTCCTGCCCCTCGAGATCGGCGTTCCTGCCCCTCGAGATCGGCGTTCCTGCCCCTCGAGATCGGGGTTCCTGCCCCTCGAGATCGGCTTGCGTGCCCCTCGAGATTGGCTTTCGTGCCCGTCGAGAGGGGTGTTGTCGCCCGTCGACTTCCGGTTTGCTGTCCTGGCGCCGGGCAGCAACCGGGAAGTCGACGGGCAAGAACCCCAAAGTCGACGGGCAAGAACCCGGAAGTCGACGGGCAAGAACCCGGAAGTCAACGGGTGGCGCGATGGAGGTGGCCGAGGCGGTGTCGAAGCACGATGTAGCCGCCGCGTCTGGTGGCGGAGTCGACGATCTCGAAGTCGCCGGTGTCGACCAGCTCGTCGACGAGGCGGACGGCGCCGGGGCGGAGCGTGCCGACGACCACGACGACGCGCGCGGCGGCCAGGGTGCCGGCGAGGTCCTCGGCGTCGGCCTCCGGCAGATCAGAGCGCGGGCCGAGGTAGACGAGGGTCGCCAGGTCCGGCACCGGCGTCGGCTCACCGGCGGCGACGGGGACCACTTCCGGCATCCGCGGGTTCCGCGCCGCGGCCAGCCGCAGGGAGCGCTCGTGCAGGTCCAGCCGGGAGCGGCCGACGACGACCAGCCGGTCCAGGTCCTCGCGCTCGACGGCGTCGTCGAGCGCCGCGAGCCAGGCGGCACTCACCCATCGGCGGGCCGTCTCGCGGACCCGTTCGCGCAGGCCGGCGCGCACCGCCCCCCACCCCCGCCGTACGACGGCCACGGACTGCCGCCGGCGCGGTTGCCGTGCCGGCGGGGCGGGCGCGGCCGCCACCGGACGGACGGCGCCGGGGACCGGATCGGTCCGGTCGGTCCGGTCGGCCGGGTCGGGTTCGTCGGCCAGCCGGGCGATGCCGGCGGCGACCTCGCCCTGCCCGTTGCGGACCAGCGTCGTGCGGACGGTGTCGAGCCACTCGGCCCAGGAGCTCGCAGGCAACGGGCTGACCGACGCCCGGACCGGCGCGGCGACGCGGGCCGGAGGCACGCCCGTCACCTGTTCGACGACCGCGCGGACACGCTCGAGCGTCGGATGCCGCAGACCGGGATGCTGTGCCGCCGCTGCGGACGCCTCATCCAGGGCTCCCCGGCAGAGGAGCGCCCATACGTGCACCGCCCACTGGACGGGGTCGGGGTCCACCGGCCCGTAGAGCCGGTCGTTGTGGTCGAGCAGCGTCACGACGGTCGCGTCGGCACCGGCGGCGTCTCCGTCGAGCAGGCGGGCGACCGCCTTCCCGACCTCGGCCTCGGGCATGTACTGGTAGTTCGAGGCGCCGGTGAAGGCCCGCACGGCCGCGTCGCGGCGGCCTCGCTCCAGGGCCGCCCAACCGCGCCGGACGAGCTCCCGGTCGACGGCCTCCCCCGCACCGACCGAGGGCCGGGCCGAGGGCTCGGTCGAGCGAGCCGACGCCGCCGGACGCGTCAACGGCGCCAGCGGGTGCTCCTGGACGATGCCGTCGGTCGAGCCCGTGGCCGACACGAGGTCGTACCAGTCCCTGATCTGCCGTCGGTGCGCGGCGGTGTGCCGACCGTGCACGAGCCGGTGCCCGGCGTCGGTGATCGCCGCCAGCTCGTCGGGATCGGCCAGCAGGTGGTCCACCTTGTCGATCACGTCGTCGGCGTCGGCGAAGACGCAGTTGACCATGTCGACGTACCCGGCCGCCTCGAGCACGGGCGTCCGCTCGGCGATGAGGCAGGTGCGGGCGGCCGGGATCTCGAGGTGCTTGCGCACGAGGTCGCGCGTGAAGCTGCCGCAGCTGGGCGCCAGCGCCGCCGACCCGATCAGCCTCGAGTAGGACTCGCCGATCGACATCCGTCGGGCTCCGGTCGACTCGGCCCAGCCGAAGTGCGGCATCGTCAGCACCGGGTAGTGCTGCGACAGCACGCGGCTGACCCGGTTGCGCCACGGGTAGTGCCGCGCCTGGCTCCCGGTCAGGATGATCGGGACGACCTTCGGGAGCCCGTGGTCGCGGTGGACGGCGGGGTCGACGAAGTTGGGCCAGCAGAACAGCCGGTCGGCGATCTCGGGGGTGTAGTCAGCCATCGACGCCGAGACGGTGAAGAACGTCTCGACCCCCCACTGCGCCATGTCCGAGACGAACACGGCCCGGACCGGGTCGAACGCGTCGCCGTTGAGGAAGCCGATCTTCGGGATCTCGGGGTGCGTGTGCACGTTGCGGACCTGCCGCGGACCCACGTAGACGCCCGACTCGAACAGCACCAGGTCGGGCTGGTGGCGGTCGCACTCCTCGTCGTAGTCGCAGTCGCGGTCGACGAGCACGACGTCGAAGAACAGCCGCAGGCAGGCCAGCTGCTCCTCGAGGTGCTGGAGGAGGAACCCCGGCTGGCCCGGCCGGGTCCACCGGAAGAAGAGCAGCCGCGGGCGCGTGGTCTCGGGTTCGGTCGTCACGATGCCATCACCGGGGCCATCACTGCTCCTGCGCCGCGCGGGAGCCGTCGGGCATCACGCGGCGGCCGAGGTCGCGCAGCGGGTCGATCAGCCGCGCCAGCGGCCCGAGCCGGTGCGGCGACACGAAGTCGGCCAGCATCGGCGCCGAGAGCAGGACGTACGTCGCCCCGCCGGCGAGCCCGCCGAGCAGCAGTCGCGTCGCGGGCGGTCCGGGCAGGGCGGCGGCAGCTGCCGCCGCGGCGCCGGCGACGGTGGCGGTGAACAGGGGCGGGAGCGTCGCCACGGCGACCGCGCGCACCGCGCGCGGCACCAGCTGACCGACCGACCAGAGGTACAGCGGCAGGACGATCGCGACGAGCACCGCGACGTGCGCCCAGGCCACCCCCCGCAGGCCGGTCAGGTGGGAGCCGACCAGCATCGCGGGCACCAGCGTGAGGATCCACGCCACCTGGATCACCAGCGCACGGGCCGTGCGCCCCCGGCCGACCAGCAGGTTGGACAGCAGCGAGATGACCACGAACAGGCCGCCGTAGACCGACAGCACCTCGAGGACCGGGATCGACGCCGCCCACGTGCCGCCGTAGAGCGTGGTGACGAGCGGGCGCGCGAGGGCGAACGTGAGCACGGAGATGGGCAGCGCGACGAGACTGACCGCCCGCGCCGACCGTCGCAGCGCGGCGTGCAGGAGGTCGCCGTCGTCGCCGACCCTTGAGAACGCCGGCATCGCGACCCCGTTGATGGCGGCGCTCAGCACCGCCATCGACCACGAGCAGACGTTGAAGGCCAGCAGGTAGACGCCGAGCAGGGCGGGGCCGAGCTGGTGGCCGATGAGCGCGTAGTCGGCGTTGACCAGCGCGTAGTTCACGAGGTTGGCACCGGCCAGCGGCAGCCCGAAGACGAGGACGACGCGCAGGTGCCGCGTCTCCAGCCGGGGCAGGTAGACGCGCCCCACGAGGAACGCGGCCGCGAGGCACTGGAAGACCACGGTCGCGACCCGCGACCACGCGAAGGCCATCGCGCCCGACCCGTGGAAGGCGAGAACGACCAGGAGGATGTTCGCGGGCACGAAGCCGACGACGTTGGACAGCATGATCCGGTCCTGGCGGAACTCCCGGGCGAGCAGCGCGGTCGGCACCGCGGCCATGCCCCCGAACAGCAGGCACAGCGACATCACCCGGATCGGACCGGTCGCGTCCGGGGCGCCCAGCGCGCTGGCGAGCCACGGCGCCGCGAGGGCGACCAGCCCGGCCAGGACGGCGCCGCTGAGCACGGAGATGAACGTGACCGTCGGCGCCACCTCGTCGGGGTCGTGGTCGCCCCGCATGAGGAACGCCGAGACCCCCCAGTCCGCGAAGCCACCGACGACCACCGCGACGGTGAGCGCCACCGCGAAGACGCCGAACTCGTGGTGCGTCACCAGTCGTACGACGACCGCCATCACGGCGATGTTGGCGAAGCGCAGCCCGAGGTTGTTGAGCACGCCCCACAGGGCGCCCTTCCTGATCCGCCCCTCCAGGGAGGGCGCCGCGGTCTCTGTCACGTCGGCCGTCATGGCACCGCGTATCGCATCTCGATGTCGGCGAAGTAGTTGGTGGCGTTCCACGAGTTGGTCGGGAACCCGCCGTTCGCGGTGTAGAGGTAGCGCCCGTTGCCGGTGGCCGGCGCCGACAGCACACCGTTGGTGAAGCCGCCGGTGAAGAACGCGCTCGTGGTCGAGTAGTGGCCGTTGGGCGCGTAGTAGGACACGACGTAGCTCTGCCCGGCCGACACCGCGAGCGGCGTCGCCAGCTTGGCGAGCTGCCAGCCCGTCGCGGTCTCGTTGGTGAACGTGACCGTCGCGAGGCGGGTGCCCGTCGAGCTCCAGATCGAGCCGGTGTGCGTGCCGGTGTTGCCGGTGCCCTTGTAGAACCGGATGCCGGTCACCTGGCCCGCCACCGACGGGGTGAACACGGTGCCGAGCTCGACCGAGGACGAGTCCGACGCTGACGGCGTCGCCGGCACCTGCGTGGTGAACAGGGTGGCGAACGCGGTTGCCTGGGGCTCGGTGTGGAACGTCCAGGTCTGCGTCGGCAGCACGGCCCCCTTCATCGAGACCACCCCGCTCACCGTCACCGTGATGTCGGTGTCGGCCGGCAGCGCCGAGCTCGGCGTGAACGTGAGCGTCTTGGCGTCCGCGGACAGCGCCGCCGTCCCGGCGACCGGGTTCGGCCCGGCGCTCGCCGTCATCGACCAGCCGTTCGCGATCGCGGTGGAGAAGGTCATCGACGCCGTCGCGCCCGTCCCGATGTCGGTCGCCCCGTTCGTCGGCGTCCGGCCGGCCACCGAGATCGACGGCGGGTCGGCGACGTACACGACGTCGACGAAGTAGTTCGTCGCGTTGTAGCTGTACGTCGGGAGGCCACCGCCGTAGAGGTAGCGACCGTTCGTCGTGGCCGGTGCCGTCAGGTCACCGGAGACGTACGGGCTGGTGAAGAAGCTCGGCGTCGTCGCGTAGTGTCCCTGCGGCGCCAGGTAGGAGACCACGTAGGTCTTCCCCTCGCTGACCGGGATCGGCGTGGCGAAGTTGGCCGTCTGCCAGCCGCTCGCGGTCTCGTTGGCGAAGGTCACCGTGCCGAGACGGTTGCCCGCGGAGTCCCAGACGGAACCGGTGTGGGTCCCGCCGTTGCCGTCGCCCTTGAAGAACCGGACCGACTTGATCTTGCCGTCCTGGGCCGGCACGAACGCCGCGCCCAGCTCGACCGCAGAGCCGTCGTTGGCCGACGCGGTCGCCGGCGTGAGGTCGCCGAACATCGACTGCGGCGCCGCGATGGAGTCATCACCGCTGGTGTGGAACGCCCACGTCTGGTCGGCCAGGGTGGCGCCGTCGGTGGAGGCGATGCCGGACACCTTGACGGTGATGTCGACGTCCTTGGCGAAGGCCTGGGCGGGCGTGAAGGTCAGCTGGTTGCCACCGGACAGGCTGGTGCCGCCGGCGAGCTGGGTGCTCCCCTGGCTGACCGTGACGGAGTAGCCGGCGGCGAGCGCGGCCGTGAAACGCACGGTCACCCGGCTGCCCCTGGCCACGTCCACCGCACCCGGGGCCGGGCTCTGGGAGGCGATCGCGATCGTGGGCTTGGCCAGCTCGAAGATCGGGTCGACCAGGTAGTTGTTGGCCGACGAGCCCTGCGGGAAGCCCGAGCCGTAGGCGTAGGCGCCCGCCGTCGACGTCACCGTGAGCGGCGCACGCGACAGGTTCGAGGTGGTGAACGCGTTCGGCGTCATCGAGAACACGCCGCTCGGTGAGTAGTACGACGCGACGTACTGCGTGTCCTTCGTGATCGGCACCGGCTGGGTGAAGAGCAGCTCCTGCCAGCCGCTCGACGTCTCGTTGGCGAACGTGCCGGTCGCGAGCGCGGCTCCGCCGGCGGACCAGAGCGTGGCCGTGTGGGCCCCGCCGTGGCCGGGCGCCTTGTAGAACCGGACACCGGTGATCACGCCGTCCTTCGAGGACGTGAACCGCACGCCGAGGTTGAGCGCCTGGCCGTCGGTGGCATCGAGGACGGTCGGGGTCGTGGTCTCGTCGAAGAGCGTGCACGGGCACACCCCGGGCGCGTTCGGCGGCCGTGCCGTGCGGAACGTCCAGCTGCCGCCGGCCGTCAGGTGGTTGCCGTTGGCGTCGGTCGCGTCGACCTTCGCGGTGTACTGGACGAAGCCGCTGAGCGCGGCGTTCGGCGTGAACGTCACGGTCTTGCTCGCCGCGTCATAGCCGGTCGTGCCCGCGACCGCGTTGCCGAGCGAGTCCTTGAGGGTCACGCTCTGGCTGCCGGCCGAGATCGGCTTGAGGAACTGTGCCGAGACCGTCGTGGTCGTCGGCACGCTCGAGGAGTCGGGCAGCGGCCACTGGTTCGTCGCGACCAGCGGCGAGCTGTCGGTCGTGGAGTAGACGACGTCGACGTAGTAGTTGGTGTTCTGGTAGCTCTGCGCCGGGAAGCCGCCAGCGGTCCCGAAGACGCCGGCCGGCTGGGCGCCGTACCCGCCGGCGACGAAGAGTGCGCCGGCATCGGTCGGGCCGGAGGAGAACCCGAACGACTGGGCCGCGTAGTGCCCGCTCGGCGCCGTGTAGGACACGATGTAGGTCTGTCCGGCCGTGGCCGAGACCGGTGTCGAGAACAAGGCGGTCTGCCAGCCCGAGGCGGTCTCGTTGGCGAAGGTCACCGAAGCGAGCTTCTGACCGGTCGCGGACCACAGGGTGCCGACGTGCGTGCCAGCGTTGCCGGTGCCCTTGTAGAACCGGACGCCGGTGATGGCACCGTCGCCGGTCGGCACGAACCGTACGCCGAGCTCGGCGGCGTTGCCGTCCTGGACGGCCGGTGTCTGCGGTGTGGCCGCGCCGAAGATGCTGCACGGGCAGGCGGAGCTGAACGACCGGGTCGCGGTCGCGCCGATGTTCGCGCTGTCGTCCATGCCGCGGACCCGTACCGACGCCGCGCCCACGCCCGACTGGATGTAGGTGTAGCTCCACGTGGAGCCGCCGTTGGCGGCGTGCCAGGTCTGGCCGCCGTCGGTGGAGACCTCGACGCCGGCGACGACACCGCCGCCCGTGTCGGTCGCCGTGCCGGACACGGTGACGTTGGTGCCGTTTGCCTGGGTCGACCCGGCGGCCGGTGCGTTGATCGTCACCGTAGGACCGGTCGTGTCGGTGGACTTCGTCGTCGCGGTCAGGCCGGCCATCAGCGTGGTCGGCTGCACGCCCATGTCGGCGAAGAGGTTGATCTGCGCCTGCTGCATGCGCGGGTCGGCGGTGCCGCCACCGCGGTCGTGCTCACCGCTGAGTCCCCAGGTCCACTGGATGGTGCCGGCGTCGAAGACGAGGGCGCCGCTGGCGGCGCGGTACTCGGTGAGGTGGTGCGTGGTGGTGCCCGCCGCGGTGGTGTTGCCGAAGTCCTGGAGGTACTGCGGGACCGCGCCGGTGGTCGTGGACAGGTGGATGAGACCCGCCGGTCGCAGTCCGTTGTCGAGGTCCTCGTCGGACTCGTAGCCGATCGTGCTCTGCAGCAGCGCCGTCGACTGCCCCGCGGTCATGCTGGTCAGCGACGTGCCACGCCACAGGCGCAGCTTCGCCTCGGCCGCGTTCACGGTGATCGCCAGGTCGCTGAAGTTCGACATGTAGGCCTGGCCGGTCAGCTGGTTCTCGGTGCGACCGCCACCCTTGCTCGCCGGTGCGAACCGCGGGTCGCGCCAGGTACCCGTCCACTGGTCCGACGGGTCGATCTTCGCGTTGGCCCAGGTCTCCTTGTAGCAGACGATCGTGCGGTACGCCGTGTGGCTGCTGTCGGCCGACGCCTCGTAGCGCGTCTTCCAGTAGACCTCGTTGCCGCTGAGGAACTGCAGGTTCACGCCGGCATCGCGGGCCGCCTCCACGTTGGCACGCTGGGTGCCGCTCCAGTACTCGTCGTGCCCGACCGAGAGGAAGACCTTGTGGTTGGTCAGCAGGTCGCCGCGCCGGTCGGTGTCCAGGCCGGCGATGTAGCTGACGTCGTAGCCGTTCTGCTCGAGGAACTGGACCAGCGGGTACTCGTTGGAGAAGAAGAAGTCGCGCCCGCCGTTGTCGCCGCGGGTCATCACCGGGCGGTTGTAGCTGATCTTGTAGGCGCGCCCGTTGGCTGCGCCCTGGTAGTAGTCCGAGCCGCCGTAGGTGTTGTAGGCCTGCCACGTGGTGTCCGACGTCTGGAAGACGACGTCGGAGTGGCTCGCGTCGTTGCGCACGACGAAGGTGATGTGGCTGCGCGCTCCGGTCGACGGGATCTCGAGCTTGGCGATGTAGACGCCCGACACGGCGCTGGTCGGCACGTTCCAGGTCGCCGAGACCGCCCAGTTGCCGCAGTCGTAGAGCTCCACCGAGGCGTCCGTGATGCAGTTCGGCTGCGTCTGGGGCAGCGTCGCCGACGGCGTCACCGTGTCGACCTGGCGGGCGCCGTCACCGCCGTAGTAGCCCAGCCGGTAGATGGTGATCGTGTAGTTCGACGCCGCGGTGTCGATCTTGAACGAGATCGGCGAGCCGACGTTGACGCTGATGTCGGTCGAGAAGCCCTGGATCGTGTTCGAGCCGGCACCGGTGATGTCCCACTCGTCGGGCGAGTTGCCGGTCTTCTGGTTCTCGCAGGCGATCGGGTTGCCCCCCGCTCCGCACGGATCGGTGGCCGCGCTCGCCCTGCTGGCGGCGACGCCGACGAGTCCGGCGACGGTGAGGATCAGCCCGAGGGCCAGGACGAAGAGCCGACGGCTCCCGACGGGGTGAGACGGCCACATGGTCGTGCTCCTTCGGGTGTGGGTCACGCGCGCGAGCTCTCGTCGCGCAACCAGGTGGTGAAGTCGGCCGCCCGAACGGCCTTGCGGGCGCCCCATCGCGCACGCAGTGAGATCCCGAGAAACACGGGGAGCCGGAGCGCGACCCTGCGGTCGTGGCGCGCGAGGCCGACGAGGGTCGAGACCGAGGTCGAGGACCGCGTCGTGCTGGCACCGTCGAACTGGGCGTTCCCGGTGACCACGCGGGTCCGGCGGCGGAGCAGGTCGCGCACGGTGCGCGGCGGGCGTACGACGACCACTGCCCGGTCGACGACGCGGCGCTCCTGCTCGGCGAACGCCTCCGACATCGCGAGGTCGTCACCCATCAGCCCGGCGAACGCGTCGACGCGCTCCTGCCCGGCGGCGGAGAGGGCCACGGCACCGCGGCCGAACAGCCCGCCGCGCACGTGCGGCAGCTGCTCCCACACCTCGTAGTAGGCGCGCACCGGCCAGGAGGAGGCCTCCAGCGGCACGATCCGGGCGGGCCCGGCGGCGTGCACGCCCTCGGCCCGCACCGCGTCGGCCAGCGCGACCGCGGCCGGTCCGGCCAGCGTCACGTCGGCGTCGAGGTGCACCCGCGGGAACACGTCGGTCGCGTGGTTGCCGACCTCGACCGCGCGGGCCTTCGACGCCTCCGGGATCTCGAGGACGCGTACGCCGGCCACGGTCCGGGCCTCCGCGGCGGTGTCGTCGGTGCAGCCGTTGCAGACGACCACCACGTCGAGCGTCCCCGCGGGCAGGCCGCTGAGCAGCTCGGTGAGGTTGGCGCGGATGCCGCGGGCCTCGTCGTGGGCGGGGATCACCACGCTCACCGAGGCATGCCGCGTCGAATCCGTCATGGGCCGCAGCCTCGGCGGGATGCGGGCCGATCCAGCGGCCCGCTCGCCGCATCACCCAATATTGAGTAGGGAGGTTTCCCCAGGAAACCGAAAGGCCCGGCCGCCCCTGTTCGACAGGGGCGCCCGGGCCGCGCGGCTCAGCCTTCGACGCCCCCGGGGAGGACGAAGTTGATCATCGCGCTGTTGTCGTAGTCCTGGGCCAGCACGCGGCCGGGGTTGCCGCCGACGAGGCAGCCCGCTGGCACGTCCCTGGACAGGATCGTGCCGGCCGAGATCGTGACGCCGTCACCGATGGTGACGTCGCCGGTGATGGTCGCGCCGGGGCCGATCCACACGTCGTTGCCGAGGCGCGGGACGCCCTGGTCGCCGGCGGCGACCCGCTGCCCGATCGTGACGTTCTGGTGGAGCACGCAGTTGCTGCCGATGACGACCGGCCCGATCGTCACGCCGTGCCGGTGCATCAGCAGCAGGCCCGGGCCGATGTCGGCCCGGTTGCTGATCTCCAGGTGGTCGCGGTGGGTGACCCGGCGGTTCCAGATCCAGTGGAGCGCGACGGCCGCCAGGCCGCGGACCCGGTCCCGCGACCGGAGCTCGCGGGCCCATCGGCCGAAGCGGTAGCACGCCACGCCCTGCAGCTCGGAGTTGAGCAGCCAGAAGAGCACCCGAGACCTCCGTGACGGCCGGTCCCGGCCGAGCACGATGTGGTAGGTCTTGGCGAGGTCGACGTCGAAGTCGCTCATCGGTCCACCAGCGCCGCGGCCGTGGCCGGGCGCGTGCACGAGGTCGGCGGTCATCCCCGTCAGACGCCCGCGGTGGCCGTCTTCCGGGTCACGAACGCCTCGAGCCGGTCGATCCCGTCCAGGTTCTGCGGGACCGTCTCGTCGTCGGCGACCTTGACGCCGAACTCCTGCTCGAGGAACTCGATGAGCTCCAGGATGCCGGTCGAGTCGATCACTCCGGTCTCGACCAGCGAGTCCGTCGGCGCCGGCATCCGCGACTCGTCGGCGAGCAGCAGGTCCTCGAGGATGAACTTCTCGAGCCTATCCCTAATATCAGCCATTTCCGTCCCCTTCACGCGGCTGTGAGCAGCTTTCGTCGGTCCTATTGGGGGCCACGGGTCCTCGGTCGAGGGCCCGTCCGGCACACCGTGGACGACATGCAAGGGGACGATATGTCGCACGATCTGCGTCACCGGGTCGGTGACGAGAACATAGCCCTTTTTGGTGGCGACGAGGACGCCGACCTGACGGCCGTGCGCGTGGCGATCTATCTCGAGGACGCCCTCGCGATCACGCTGCCGCCGCGGCTGCTCGACGCCGCCCACCTGGGCACGCCGGAGGCCCTGGCGACGACCCTCGACGGTCTGCTCGGGCCCGCCTGATGTGCGGTGTCTGCGGGGTCTACTCCCCCGCCGAGCGACCCGACGGCGGGCTGGTCACCCGGATGATGGGCGCCCTCTCCCACCGCGGCCCCGACGGCAGCGGGCTCTTCCGCGACGAGAGGGTGGCGCTCGGCCACACCCGGCTCGCGATCATCGACACCGCGCACGGCGTCCAGCCGATGTGCAACGAGGACGGCCGCGTCTGGGTCACCTTCAACGGCGAGATCTTCAACTACGTCGAGCTGGCCGCCCAGCTCCGCGACCGCGGGCACACGTTCCGCACCCACAGCGACACCGAGGTCATCGTGCACGCGTGGGAGGAGTGGGGGCCGGGCTGCTTCGAGCGCTTCAACGGTCAGTGGGCGCTGGCGATCTGGGACCGCCGCACGGACCGGCTCGTGCTGTCGCGGGACCGGTTCGGCGTACGTCCGCTCTACTACACGCGCGCGGGGCGGCGGCTGCTGTTCGCCTCCGAGGTGAAGGCCTTGTACGTCGACCCGGCGGTGTCGCGGGCCCTCGACCCGGTCGGCCTCGACCAGGTGCTCACGTTCTGGTCGGTCGTCGCGCCGCGGACGGTCTTCGCGGGCGTGAGCCAGGTGCCGCCCGGCAGCTACGTGGTGGTCGAGCAGGGCACCGAGACGCTGCACAGCTACTGGGAGCCGACGTTCCCGGCCGCGGGTGCGGAGCCGCAGCAGGACCTGGCGACCAACGTCGAGGAGCTGCGCGAGCAGGTCGTCGAGGCCACCCGGTTGCGGTTCCTGCGCAGCGACGTCCCCGTCGGCGCCTACCTGTCCGGCGGCATCGACTCCGCCGTCACGGCCAGCGCCATCGCGGCCTACACCGACGCCGAGCTGCACACCTTCTCCCTGCGGTTCGCCGACGACGAGTTCGACGAGGGCGGCTTCCAGGGCCTGATGGCGAAGCGCCTCGGCACCGTGCACCGCGACATCGTCGTGACCGAGCGCGACATCGCCGACGTCTTCCCCGACGTCGTGTGGCACGCGGAGAACCCGTTGCTGCGGACGGCGCCGGCCCCGATGTTCCTGCTGTCCCGCCTGGTGCGGGACTCCGGGTTCAAGGTCGTGGTGACCGGGGAGGGCTCGGACGAGGTGCTCGCCGGCTACGACATCTTCCGCGAGGCCAAGGTCAGGGCCTTCTGGGCGCGCGACCCCGAGTCGCCGAGCCGGGCCCGCGCGGTCGAGCTGCTCTACCCGTGGATGCGGCGCTCGCCCAACCAGGCGCCGGCCTTCGCCAAGAGCTTCTTCGGGCGCAACCTCGACCCGGGGGACCCGGCGCTGTCGCACCGGCCGCGCTGGGACTCGACGGCGACGCTGAAGTCGATGCTGACGCCGGGCGCCCGCGCGGAGGTCTCCTCGGCCGACGACCTGGTCGCCGGCATGCCGGCGGCGAGCGCGAGCTGGGACCCGCTCGCCCGCGCCCAGTGGCTCGAGATGACGACGCTCCTGCCCGGCTACATCCTGGCCTCGCAGGGTGACCGCATGCTGATGGGCAACTCGGTCGAGGGCCGCTTCCCCTTCCTCGACCGCAACGTGGCGGCGCTGGCGAGCCGGTTCCCGGCCCGGCAGAAGATCCTCGGCCTCGACGAGAAGCACCTCCTCAAGCGCGCGTTCGAGGACCTGCTCCCCCGCGAGATCGTCGATCGCCCCAAGCAGCCCTACCGCGCCCCCGACGCCGCGAGCTTCTTCGCCGGCGGCTCGCCGGACTGGCTCGACGACGTGACGTCGCCGGGGGCCGTCGTCGACGCCGGCGTGTTCTCCCCGGTGATCGTCGACCGGCTCCTCGACAAGTGCCGGCGCAACGGCGGCCGCGGCATCAGCAACACCGACAACATGCGGCTGGTCGCGATCCTCTCGGTCCAGCTGCTGCACCGCCAGCTCGTCGCGGGCGGCCGGACGGCACTCGCGGAGCCGCCGGCTCCCGTCGCCGTCTTCGACTCCCTCGACCCGACCACACCCGACGTTCCCTCGATCGACCACTACGAAGTGAGGACCTGACCCATGAGCACCAAGTTCGGAACCGACAGCCTCGTCATCGACGAGGCCGCGGAGGTCGCCCGGATCGCCGAGACGATCCGCGCCTACGCCGCCCGGAACAAGCGCAAGGGGGCCGTCGTCGCGGTCTCCGGCGGCATCGACTCGAGCGTCGTGGCGGCCCTGTGCGTCCGTGCGCTGGGCGCCGAGCGGGTGTTCGGGCTGCACATGCCCGAGCAGGAGTCGTCCTCCGAGACGCTCACCTACAGCATGAAGCTCACCGACTCCCTCGGCATCGACTCGGTCCTCGAGGACATCTCGCCGATCCTGGCCGGCGTCGGCTGCTACGAGCGGCGCGACGACGCGATCCGCCGGATCTTCCCCGACTACGGACCGGGCTACAAGTCCAAGATCGTGTTGCCCAGCGTCGTGGACTCCGACGCGTTCCGGCTCTACTCGGTGGTGGTGGAGGACCCCGACGGCCACCAGGAGAGCCGCCGGCTGACCCCCGACGCCTACCTGGAGATCGTCGCGGCGACGAACTTCAAGCAGCGGACGCGCAAGATGCTCGAGTACTACCACGCGGACCGGTTGAACTACTTCGTCGCCGGCACGCCCAACCGCCTCGAGTACGACCAGGGCTTCTTCGTGAAGCTCGGGGACGGGGCGGCCGACGTGAAGCCGATCGCCCACCTCTACAAGTCGCAGGTCTACGCGCTGGCCGCCTACCTCGGCGTGCCGTCGGAGATCCAGGAGCGGCCGTCGACCACCGACACCTACTCCCTGCCGCAGTCGCAGGAGGAGTTCTACTTCTCCCTCCCCTACCAGCGCATGGACCTGTGCCTCTACGGCCTCAACAACGGCGTCCCCGTCGAGGAGATCGCCGAGGCGACCGGCCTCACCGTTGAACAGGTCGAGCGGGTGTTCCGTGATACCGAGCAGAAGCGCCGGACGACGGCTTACCTGCACGAGCCGCCCACGCTGGTCGCGGAGATCAGCGAGGTAGGACACCACTAGGAAGGGTGGTGCGGCGCCCGGCCACCGCCACGGCGATGGCCGGGCCGTCCGGGCGCCCGGGGCACAGCGCGACCTCGACAGAGTCCACGCCCAGACGCCGGGCGAGCTCGGCGGCTCCCCCGCTGAGCCTCACCTCGAGCCGGCCGGGCGCGGCGGCGTCGAGCACCGCGATCTCGCGCCAGGGCAGCGGCGCGCTCCAGTCCTCGGGGCCGAGCGCCTTCCACACCGCCTCCTTCGCGGCGTAGCGCGCGGCGAGCGCCCGAGCGCCCCGGTCGCCGCGCCGCTCGTGGCACTGGGCGATCTCTTCCGCCGTGAACCACTTGGCCGTGAAGGAGTCGCCGCGTCGCTCGACCAGGCGGAAGAACCGGTGGGTGTCGGCGACGTCGATCCCGACGCCGTGGATGCTCACCGGGCGGGCGCGTTGGCCGACACGACGCGGACGAACTCGGCGGCGGCCGCCTCCGCACCCTGCTCGTTGAGGTGACCGCGGTCGGAGCGGAGGTTGTCGTTGAGGACGTAGTAGGTCCCGTCGCCGTCGCCGCGCCTGGTCGGCGTGGCCTGCATGGTCGACTCGACGGCGGCGATGTCGAACAGCCGCCCGGACATCCCGTACTCCTCGCGGATCAGCTCGTTGTAGCGCTGCCGCGCTCGGTTGTCGTCGGGCCCCATCCCGTCGTCGCGGCCGAGGACGGCCTTGATCTTCGCCTTGACGTTCCGGTCGGCGGTCAGCGGCGCGGTCGTGTAGAGGAACCGCACGTCGGGGTGGCGCGCCGCCAGGTCGGCCATGGTCGACGTGTAGGCGTCGAACACCGCTCGGACGTCGGTGCCGGCGACGATGTCGGCGTAGCAGAACTTCACCAGCGCGACGTCGACGTCGTCGCCGAGCGGCCCGTCGACGAGCCGGGAGAAGTCAGCGAGCTTGCCGAGCGGGTCGCCGTTGCGGCCGACGTACGCATGGGCGATGAAGCCGCGTGCCGACGTCGCCACGTCGCGGGTCTCCACGATGAGCGGCGCGGGCAGGTGGGCCTGCCGGTAGACGTCCGGCAGCGCACCGAGGAGGTTCGCGCCCACGGACTGGTGGCCGAACAGGATCTTCGTGCGGGCCACCGTCTGCAGCTCCGTCGCGGTGGGCTCATCGAACTGGACCGGTCGAGTCACGCCGGGGCTCCTTCCGAACCAGGTCACCGCGGCGGTGACCAACAACAGGACGACGATCGGTCCGACCGCCGCTCGCGCTACCGAGGTCACCCGCATCATCGTCCACCCCTCAGCTCGCGCGCAGCCCTGAGACGGACTCCTCGGCCAGTCGCACGCAGAGGGCGCGGACCTCCCGCTTGACGACCTTGCCGTTCGCGTTGAGCGGCAGCCGGTCGACGAAGTGGACGGCCTCGGGGACCAGGTGCTTGGCGAGCCGGGTGCGACAGTGTGCCTGCACGTCCGACGGCTGGACCTCCGAGCCCGGCCGCCTGACGGCGACGACCTCGATCCGCTCGCCCGCGGCGGCGTCGGGAACGCCGACGGCCGCGGCGGAGACCAGGTCGGGCAGCTCCATGGCCACCGCCTCGACGTCCTGGCTGGCGACCCGGTGCCCCCACGACTTGATGAAGTCCTCGCTGCGGTCGACGACGTAGAGGTAGCCGTCCTCGTCGACGCGGGCGAGGTCGCCGGTGCGGAGGACGCCGTCGGGCATCTTCCGCGCGGTCGCCTCGGGGTCGTCGAGGTAGCCCGGCGACACGTTCGCACCCCGCGCCCAGATCTCGCCGACCTGGCCCGGTGCCACGGGCTCGCCGTGCTCGTCGCGCACGCTGAGCTCGACCCCGGGGATGCCCCGCCCGATCGAGCCGGGCCGGCGCAGCAGCTCCTCCGGCGGGAGGTAGGAGAGGCGGGCGGTGGCCTCGGTCTGCCCGTACATGACGAAGACCCGTGCCTGGGGCTGCGCCGCGAGCAGCTCGTGGAGGACCGCGGGCTCGAGCCGTCCGCCCGCCTGCTGGACGCTCCGCAGACCCGGCACTGCCTCGTGGCCGAAGGAGCTGCTGCGCAGCAGCAGGTGGAACGTGGACGGTACGCCGGCGAAGCCGGTGCACCGCTCGGCGACGAGCTTCTCCACGACCGACTGGGGGTAGACGAAGTTGGGCTGGATCACCACCGCGGCACCCGCCCGCAGGTGCGTGTGGAGCAGGGAGGCGCCGAACACGTAGGAGAACGGCAGCACGACCAGCATCCGGTCGTCCGGCCGGATGTCGAGATAACCGAGGATCGATTCCGTGTTGGCCTGGAGGTTGCGGTGGGTGAGCCGGGCGACGCGCGGTCGGCCGGTCGTGCCCGAGGTGAACATGTAGACGGCGTCGGCGTCCGGATCCACCGCGACGTGCTCGAGCGGACCCGGCGACCCGATGGGGTCCCCCGGCGCCTGCTCGGCGACGACGAGGACGTCGGTCAGCGACTCGGTGGGGAGCTCCCGCACCTGGCGCCGGCCGAGGAACACCGCCCGGGCGCCCACCCAGCGCAGCCGTGCCAGCGCCTCGTCCCGTGTGAGGGTCACCGGGATGGGAACGACAACCAGGCCACGGGACAGCGCGGCGAGGTAGGCGCTCGCCCAGAACATCCCGTTCGGCGCGACCAGGCCGACCGGTGTCCCGGGCGGCAGGTCGGCGGCGGCCAGCCGGGCGGCCAGCGCAGCGGCCTCGGTCCGCAGGTCGTCGTACGTGTGCTCGCGGCCGGCCTCGCTCATGACGGTCGCGGCACCGTGCGCCGCGTCCAACAGGAAGGCAGCCGTGTTCATGTGACACCCCTTGTGCGGGGACCGGGCCCCGAGCCGTCGTCGACCGCCCCAGCATCGGGCGCGCACGCGCCGCACCCCGGCGGCCCGCCCGGATCACCCGAATATTGAGTAGTTGGCGGGCGCGGGCTCGCCACGACGGGGCGCATGGCTTTACCTGCCACCGTGATCGCGCTGGTCCCGGCGTCCGAGCGCCGGTCGAGGCGGCCGGGCTCCCGCCGGCGCACGGTCGGCCTCTGGTTGGTGCTCCTGCTCGTCGCGATCCCGGTGGCCTCGGGGTGGTATCTCGAGCACCGGATCATCGGCCGGCTCGACCGCATCGACGACGCGTTCGCGGGGCTCCACGACCGACCGGCCCGGCCGACCGGCGCCGAACCGGGAGCCGGGGCCGTCAACCTCCTGCTCGTCGTCACCGACCACCGGGCCGACTGGGCGACGCTGCCCCGGACCGACCGCTCCGACGCGGCCATGCTGGTCCACCTCTCGAGCGATCGCCGATCGGCCGTCGTCGCGGCGCTGTCGCCGGCCGTGTGGACCGGTGCCGGCGCCGACGCGACCCCCGCCCGCCCGCGGACCGCGTCGGTCGTCGGCGCCGTGGAGCAGGCGACCCGCATCCGCGTCGACCACGTCGCGATCGTGGACTGGCAGGAGTTCGGCGAGCTCACCGACGAGGTCGGCGGCATCGAGCTGGAGGTGCCGCAGCCCGTGCGCGACAACCTGGACGGGTCGGTCTGGCTGCCGGGCCTGCGCTACTTCACCGGGCCTTCCGCACTGGACTACGCCCGGCCGCGTCCCGGTGTGCCTGGCGACGAGGTCGCGAGCGAACGACGGCAGCAGGCGGTCCTGGGCGAGGTGCTGCGCCGCAGCCTGCACCAGGAGATGGCCCGCCACCCGCGCATGCTCTACGGCTTCCTCCGGAGGCTCGCGGGCCACAGCACGGTCGACGACCAGTGGTCGGCGTGGGAGATGAACCGACTGGTCTTCTCGCTGCGCCACCTCCGGTCGGCCGACATGATGTTCGTGGCCACGCCCCGGTCCGGCGACGGGAACGAGACGCTCTGGGACCTGGTGCGGACCGACCGCGTCGACAGGTCGACGGCCCGCCGGTGGCTGGTGCCTGGCTGACGCGGGCGGCCGGGGCCGCCTCGAGCGCCGACCCGAGCGCCGACCCGAATATGGTGTAGTTGACGGCCCCGACGGCGTCCGCGCGGCGCGGTCAGCGTCCCATTCCGGCGTGACGTTGACCGCTGAGGAGGAGCCCGGGCTCGACGACGAGGGGCCGGCTGCGCCACTGCCGCGGCGATCCCGGCGGAGCCGCCACCGGCTGCGCCGCTTCGTGGTCGTCCCGGCCGCCGTGCTCCTCGTGCTCGGCTCCGTGCCGCTCGGGATCGGCTGGTACCTCGAGCACCAGCTCACCAGCAAGATCGGTCGCATCGACGGGGTCTTCCGCCAGCTCGACGCCAGCGAGCGACCGGCCCGGCCGGCGCCGGGCACGCCCGGCGCGAAGGCGGTCAACATCCTGCTGATGGGGACCGACCGTCGCTCCGATGTCGCGACGACCGGCGACGACGCCGAGGCACCGGCGTGGGTCCCCGGCGCCCAGCGCTCCGACACCCTGATGCTGCTGCACCTCGACGGCAGCCGACAGGCCGCGGCGGTGGTCTCGATCCCGCGCGACGCCTGGGTGCCGATCCCGGGCCACGGCTACGGGAAGGTCAACTGGGCCTACTCCTTCGGCGGTCCGTCGCTCACCGTGGCGACCGTCGAGCAGCTCACGGGCGTGCGCATCGACCACCTCGCCGTCGTCGACTGGACGGGCTTCGCGGAGCTCACCGATCGCGTCGGCGGGGTCGACCTCCAGGTCCCGGACACCGTCCACGACTCCGCCAACGACGTGGCCTGGACGGCGGGGTGGCACCACCTCGACGGGAGACAGGCCCTGCTCTACGTCCGTCAGCGCTACGGCCTGCCGGGCGGCGACCTCGACCGGGTGAAGCGCCAGCAGGCGTTCCTGCGCGCGGTCCTGGAGGCGAGCCTGCACCAGGAGATGCGCAAGAGCCCGCGGATGCTCTACGGGTTCCTCGACACGATGGCCGGCAGCCTGAGCGTGGACTCCGGGTGGTCCAGCACCGAGATGGCCAAGCTGGCGTTCTCGATGCGGGGCTTCCGCACGGCCGACCTGCGCTTCCTCACGGCGCCGACGCTCGGCACCGCCCGGATCGGGTCGCAGAGCGTCGTACGGCTCGACGGGCCGGCCGGTGCCGAGCTGTGGCAGGACCTGCGCACCGATCGCATCGACCAGTGGGCGGCCGTCCACTGGCGGGAGCTCACCGGCGACGTCGTTCCCTGAGGGCTCCCCAAATCAGGGGATCGCCGGCGACGGCGGCCACGAGGCCGCCGGCTGACCGACTGCACTGGTGCCGTCCCGCGCGTCTCGCGAGCAGCGCGCCCGGACCTGCCGACAGCAAGGGGATGACATGGCCACGACCCGGACGATGGCTCTCGGGGCCACCGGCGTCCTCGCGGTGGTGGCCGCCGCCGTCATCGGGGCGACCGCCGGCGACCACCACGGCACGACGAACGCCGACGAGGGCCGGCCCAGCGCGAGCGCGACCAGCAGGCCGACGGCGGGCGGGGGCGGCGGCGCGACGACACCGCCGGCGACGGGAACGCCGGGCCAGGCCGGTTCGGCGTCGACTACGTCGACCGCGGGCTCCGACGCCGGAACGACCGGGCCGACCTCGGAGCTGCTGCCGAGCGCCTCGAGCGCCCCGACGACCACCGGCTACGTGCTGCCGCACCCCTCGACGACCGAGCCGGACCCGCTGCTGAGCCCGACCCTGCCGAAGTCGGGCGTGGCCCGCGGCCGGCTCGTGAACGGTTTCCCGCGCGCGCTCGCACCGCCGAAGGGCACCGAGGTGGAGTCGAGCAGCGTCGCGGTGGCGAGCAACGTGCTCCAGGCGGCGCTCGTCGCCACGGGCGGTGACCCGCAGTCGATCCTGCTGCACTACCGCGAGCTGCTGACCGAACGCGGCTACGCGGAGCAGCCCACCCAGGCGGTCGAGAACTCACCCGCCATCGCCTTCGCCAAGGGCGACGACAACGTCACGGTCACCACGCAGGAGGGGAAGACCTACCTGCTCGCCATCCTGCGGCCGAAGGACGCCGAGGACTGATGTACCTCTCGCTCAGCGACCGCCCGTCCGCCGCGAGAACCGCCCCGACCACCCCCCGGCGCGCGCCGCGAGGTCGGGTCGCCCGGCTCGTCGTCACGCTCGGTGTGGTCAGCCTGCTCACCGACATCTCCAGCGAGTCGGTGAGCGCGATCCTGCCGCTCTACCTCACCAGCGTCATCGGGCTCAGCACCGTCGCCTACGGCTTCGTCGACGGCCTCTACCAGGGCGTCAGCGCGCTGGTGCGGATCGCCGGCGGCTGGGTCGCCGACAAGAGCGGGCGCCCGCAGCGGGTGGCGCTGGCCGGCTACGGCCTCAGCATGGTCGCCCGCGTCTTCCTCCTCTTCGCCGGCGGCGTCGCGACGATCTCGACGGTCATCTCGGCCGACCGGATCGGCAAGGGCCTGCGCACCGCGCCGCGCGACTCGATGATCACCGCGGCCAGCGACCCCGCCCACCTGGGCCGCAGCTTCGGGGTCCACCGCGCCCTCGACACCGTCGGCGCCGCGATCGGCCCGCTGCTCGCCTTCCTCATCCTCTGGGCGATCCCCGACGGCTACCACACCGTGCTCGTGGTCTCCCTCGGCTTCGCCGTCCTCGGTGTCGTCGTCCTGGCCCTGTTCGTCCCGCGCGACGCCGGCGGGGTGCAGCGGCACGAGCAGGTGCACTGGCGCCAGGCGCTGAGCGGGCCGATGGTGCGGCTGCTCGTCGTCGCCGGCTTCCTCGCCCTGCTCACGGTCGGCGACGGCTTCGTCTACCTCGCCCTGCTGGACAGCACCGACGCGGCGGCCCGCTGGTTCCCGGTCCTCTACGTCGGCACCAACATCGCCTACCTCGCGCTCGCGGTCCCGATGGGCCGGCTCGCCGACCGCGTCGGTCGCACCCGGGTGCTCGTCCTCGGCCACCTCCCGCTGGCCGGCGCCTACGTCGCCGCCTGCCTGGCGACCGGGGTGCCCGGCGCGCTCGCCGCGCTCGCGCTGCTCGGCACGTTCTACGCCTGCACCGACGGCGTCCTCGCCGCCGTGGCCGCCCGCACCGTCCCGGACGAGCTGCGCACCAGCGGCATCGCGTGCGCCCAGACGGTCGTCGCCCTCGCCCGGATGGGCGCCAGCGTCGGGTTCGGCGTGCTGTGGTTCGCGATCGGGCCGCAGCAGGCGCTGGTCCTCGTCGCCGGGACGCTCGCGGTAGCGGTCGCCGGTGGCGCGGTCGTGCTGCGAGGGCGCCCGTGACGACACGCCAGCGACTGCTCGTCCTGCTGGTCGCCGTCCTGGTCGTCGCGACCGGCAGCACGGCGTACGCCCTCGCCGAGCTGCACCGCTCCCGCGCCGTCAGCACCCGTCCGCCGACCGTGCCGACGACGACGCGCGACGCCCTGACCGGGCCGCGCCTGGTGTTCCGGCACACCGGCCTCGACGAGGAGTACGGCGTCGTCGCCGAGGTGCCCCTCGACGACCCCGGCGGTGCCCGCACGTTCACCGACGTCTCCTGCGACCGCGTCTACGCGACGGCCACCGCTGCCTCCTGCCTGCGGACCAAGCGCGGCGTGGTGACCACCTTCCAGGAGGTCGACCTCGACGCCGACTGGCAGCAGGTCCGGGAGGCCGGGCTGCCCGGGATCCCCAGCCGCACCCGTCTCTCACCGGACGGCACACTGGCCGGCAGCACGTCGTTCGTGACCGGCCACTCCTACATGACCACCGGCTTCTCGACCGCGACCGAGATCCACCGGGTCGGCGGCAAGAGCCTCGGCAACCTCGAGACCTTCACGCTCTACCTCGACGGCAAGCGGTCGGAGCCGACGGACCGCAACATCTGGGGCGTCACGTTCGCCGCCGACGACAACACCTTCTACGCCACCGTCGCGACCCACGGCGTCACCTACCTGGCCCGGGGTGACCTCACCAAGCGCACCCTGACCACCGTCGCCGACAAGGTCGAGTGCCCCTCGCTCTCCCCCGACGGCACGCGGATCGCGTTCAAGCAGAAGGTCGACCACGGCAGCGGCACGTGGTGGACGCCGGCCGTGCTGGACCTGTCCACGATGAAGCGCACCGTGCTGGCCGGTGAGGCCCGCAACGTCGACGACCAGATCGCGTGGCTCGACGGCGACACGCTGCTCTACGGCCTCGCCCGCGCCGACCAGGCGGGCGTCACCGACATCTGGTCGCTCGACGTCGCCGCGGGTGCGAAGCCGCAGGTCTACGTCGAGCAGGCCTGGTCACCCGCGGTCGTCCGATGACCGCCGAGCACCCACACCGCCCGGAGGAAGCCATGACAGCCCGTATCCACGCATCCGCCGACGTCGACCCGGCCGCCAAGGTCGGCGACCGCACCCTCGTCTGGCACCTGGCCCAGCTCCGGGAGGAGGTCCGGGTCGGCGCCGACTGCGTCATCGGACGCGGCGCCTACCTCGGCCCCGGCGTCATCGTGGGCGACCGGTGCAAGATCCAGAACCACGCGCTCGTCTACGAGCCGGCGGTCGTCGCCGACGGCGCGTTCATCGGGCCGGCGGTGGTGTTCACCAACGACCTCAACCCGCGCGCGGTGACGCCCGACGGCCGGCTCAAGGGCTCCGACGACTGGGACTGCGTCGGCGTCATCGTCGAGGAGGGTGCCAGCATCGGCGCCCGCGCGGTCTGCGTCGCGCCGGTGCGTATCGGCGCCTGGGCGATGGTGGCGGCCGGCTCCGTGGTGACCCGCGACGTGCCGGCGTACGCGCTGGTGGCCGGCGTCCCCGCCCGGCAGATCGGGTGGGTCGACCGGAGCGGGCAGCGGGTGCCGGCCCGGCCGACCGACACCTAGACGGTGGGAAGTGACCGCTCGCCTGTGAGTGGTCACTTCCCACCGTCTAGGCCCAGAGCTCGACCGGCTCGTCCGGCTCCTTGACGTCCATCTCCAGCAGGTCGTCGAGGGCGGCGACCGCGCCGAGCTGGGTGTTGACGTGCAGCTTGCGCAGCACCGCCTTCACCTGGCTGCGCACCGTCGCTGGGGAGATCTCGAGCAGCTCGGCGATGCGGGCGACCGGGTCCCCGGCATACAGCATCGTGAGCACCTCGTGCTCGCGCGGCGTCAGCGACTGCACCCGCTGCCCGACGAGCTCACGACGCTCGAGCAGCTCCCGCCACATGTCGACGAGGCGCTCGCGCTCCGCGGGCGGCGTCGCGACGCGACCCTCGGCCACGCCGACGACGACGTCGCAGACGTCGTCGAAGCCGGTGCTGCTGGGCAGCACGATGCGCGCGCCGGCGTCGAGGACGGCGCCCCACATCGGCCCGTTCGGGGCGGCGGTCAGCACCACCCACGGCGTCGGGAACCTCGTGACGAGCAGTGACGCAGCCCGCAGCCGCGGCCACCGGTCGAGGTCGCTGATGAGCAGGCCGGCGTCGCACCGGTCGTGGGGGGTCATTCGACGCGGCACCGTGTGCTGGTCGCCTGGCCAGCGCATCGTCGACGCCTCGAAGTCGCGGCTCCCGAGACTGGCGCGCACCGCGTCGGCGACCAACGCCTGCTCAGAGGCAACCGCGACGCTCCATCGCCTTGCCGGCTTCGATCCGGACATCCACCACCTGCATTCATCGGAGGCATGGCCAGGCGGTACATCGACCGCCGATGACTCATCGTCCGATGCCGCTGCGCCCGGTGCGACGGGCCGGACGGGCCATCCCCCAGTTTTGGGGAGGGCCCGCGCGAACCCCCAGGAACGGCGCGCCTCCCACCGCGGATCCCAAAATTGGGGTAAGGCATCCGCCTCATGCGGTATGACCGCCCGAAATGACTAGGTTCCTCGTCAGGACATGATCCCGCTTCGGGACGAAGGTCCTGGTCACATGGGGGGGCCCTCGGGGGCACAAGCGGTCCGTACCGGAGACGGTCGGGCCGCCCCACACGTCAGCCACGAGGGGGCCGAAGTATGTACGCGTTCAGCGCGTTGGGCACGCATGCCCACATCCGCACCGCCCGAGCACCTCGCCCCGGCGAGGAGCGTTGGGCATGACCATGACGATGCCGATCACCCAGGCGCCGTCCTCTCGGGCACAGCTGCGCATCCTCATCATCGAGGACCACATGCTCTTTGCCGAGTCCCTCGAGCTGGTGCTCTCCGTCGAGGGGTACGACGTCCGCCGCATCGCCGTCCCGGACAACGCCGGGTCCCCCGGGTCCCTGCTGTCCTCCCTGGTGCGGCTCCGCCCGCGGATCGTGCTCCTCGATCTCGACCTGGGCGGCTTCGGCGACGGCGTCCGGCTCATCGCACCGCTCGCCAAGGCCGGGATCAACGTCGTCGTCGTGACGGCGTCGTCCGACCGGGGCCGCTGGGGCGAGGCGATCAGGTACGGCGCCCGCACGGTGCTGTCCAAGGCGCAGCCGCTCAGCAACATCCTGGCGACGGTCCGCCGCATCAACGAGGGACTGCCGGTGATGACCCACCAGGAGCGCGAGGACCTGCTCCGGACGTGGCACCAGCAGCGCTCGGAGCTCCAGGAGCTGCTCTCCCGCCTCGCCCTGCTCACCGCTCGCGAGTCGCAGGTCCTCGGTCGCCTGATGCAGGGCCGCACCGTCCATGACATCGCGGCGCTGAGCGTCGTCTCCGAGGCGACCGTGCGCACGCAGGTGAAGTCGATCCTCGCCAAGCTGGAGGTGTCCTCCCAGCTGGCCGCCGTCGGCATGGCCCACCAGGTGGGCTGGCGCCCGCCGACGCTCTGAGAGTCACCGCCCGGGTCGTCCCGGCCCGGGCGGCGCCGGAGCGCCGCTCAGCGGGTCTGCTCGGTCGGGAGCGGCCTCGGCAGCCGGTGCACGGTCCTGCCGTCGAAGACGTCCAGCACGTCGTCGAAGGCGGCGACGGCCGCGAGCTGGGTGTTCACGTCGAGCTTGCGCAGCACCGACTTGACCTGGCTGCGCACGGTCGCCGGTGCCACCTCGAGCATCTCCGCGATCCGCGCGACCGACTGGCCGGCGTACATCAGGCGCAGCACCTCGCGCTCTCGCGGCGTCAGCCGCGAGAGCCGCTCGGCGACCTCGTCGTGCCGGGCGCGCATCTCCCGCCAGGCCTCCTCGAGCTCGAGACGTTCGTCCTCCGGCGTGTCGATCTCGTGCCGGACGACCGCCTGGAGCAGCTCGCTGATGGACTCGAGCCGGGTGGCACCGGGCAGCACGACCCGGGCACCGGCCGCGAGGAGACCACCCCAGGCCGGGCCGCGCGGCGACGTCGTCAAGGCGACCCAGGGCACCCGGACGCGCTCGACGATGAGCGTCGCCGCGCGGATCCGTGACCACCGGTCGAGGTCGCTCAGCAGCAGGCCGACCTCCACCGCAGCGGGCTGGGTGACCTGGCGGCGGGGGCTCGGCAGGCGTGCGTCACCCGGCCACCTGACCACGAGCGCGTCGTGTCCTCGGCTGGCGAGTGCCGCGCGGACGGCATCAGCGATCAGTGCCTGGTCTGAGGCGACCAGCACCCTCAGGCGTTCCGGTGCCGGCGACGTTGCCATGGGCTCACCCCGCGTGGACTGTGTGTGGGTCACGGTGACCCGGCTGGACCGACGGCCCTCCCCGTCGTCGCCATCGTGCGGGTGCGTGGCCACGCCGCGGCCGCTCAGAGGTCCGGTCCCCTAGATTTGGGGATGCCTCCTGCGTGGGCGAGGGAGATCCTGGATCCGCCACCAGCCGCTCGGGAGGGAGCCGAAGCGAGCGTGAGGCCTCGTTCGTCGCGTCTTCCCCGTTCGTCCCCCAAGGGAAGGCGGGTCGGCCTCGTCTCGGCGTCATCACCCCCACGGCGACGCCGGCGTCCACCGGGCGGCTGGTGCTTGCCCCGGAGTCCGGGCCGGACTCTGGCCCGGACTCTGGGGTCCCGCCCCTACACCATTCGCGGGCCACTCCCCAAATTGTGGTATAGCGTCTCGGTCGAGGAGGGAGGGCTTCTCGGGGTCGCCATACCTTCAAGCGGTTTTCTGGAGGATTGTCTGACACGGGGGTAGCGGCCTGGCCGCGAGCCGACGACTCGAAAGGGGAGGGTCCGTCGGTGCGATCCCCCGCGAGGGGCTGGGGGCCTTGGATGACGTCGGCACGAATACCGGGGGGTAGCTGGTCCTGGCGCCGTACCTGCCTGGTTCTGGGCGTGGTGCTGGTCCCGGCCCTCTCGCTGAGCATGTTCTTCGCCGACGGCGACCGGCTCGCAGGCATCGCGCAGTTCGACGGCGTGATCGTGTCGCCGGCGGCGCTCGTCTCGGCGATCGCCTGCTACGCGGCCTGGCGGGTCAACCCGCGGCCGGGACTGGCCTGGACCTCGTTCGCGGTCACGCTCCTGGGCTGCCAGGGGCTGATGCTCGCCGCCGTCCAGCTCATCCGCTTCCCCCACCCCGTCGAGGGGCTGTGGGTGCTGGCGGCGGACCTGACCGTCGCGCTCGTGATCCTGCTCTCCGTCACGGTCGGACGCCACGTGCGGTTCCAGCCGGACCCCGCCGCGGCCGGCTTCGCCCTGGGCGCGGTGGTGGCCGTGCTGCGCCTGGCGTGGCTCGACCAGAGCCCGACGCTCGGCCACGACCTGCCCCTCGTGTCCGTGGCCGTCCTCTCCGTCGTCGCGTTCGTCGTCGCCGCGTGGTCGCTGCTGAGGGTGCGGTCCATCCCCCTCTGGGCACGCCAGCGGACGGCGGTCACGGTCCTGCTGATCGGCGGCGCACACGTCGCGCTCTACCTCGGCGACAGCCCGACCGCGCACCTGATCGCCATCGTCGGCGACACCCTCGGCGCCGTCGCCCTGGTCAGCACGTCGCTCTCGCTGTTCTTCCTCGAGGTGGCGGTCGACGAGCGCAACCGGAGCAACCTCAACGACGAGCTCGAGCGCGCCCAGCGCGCGATCCGCGTCCAGCGCGCCCAGTTCCACGAGATCAACTCGACGATCGCCGGCATCACCTCGGCGAGCCGGCTGCTCCGCTCGGCCGGAGGTATCACCGACCAGCGTCGGCTCCTCCTGGAGGACATGATCCTGGCTGAGCTGAGCCGACTCGAGCGGCTCATGGCCCGGCCTGCCGACGCGTCCGCACGACGCGTGATGGACCTGGACGAGACGATCCACACCCTGGTGCTCTCGCAGCAGGCCCGGGGCAACCGGGTCCACTGGTCACCGTGCGGTCTCCGCGTCAACGCCCAGCCCGACGCCGTGGCCGAGGTCATCAACATCCTCCTCGACAACGCGGCCAAGCACGGCCGGTCGTCGGCCGAGGTGGCCGTCAGCCTGGTCGGGGACATCGTCGAGATCGCCGTGCACGACGACGGGCCCGGCGTCGACGACGCGCTGCGCACCCGCCTCTTCGACTGGGGCGCGCGGGGCCCCCGCTCGAGCGGCCAGGGCATCGGCCTGCACATCGCCCACGAGCTCATGCAGCGGCAGGGTGGGTACCTGGAGATTCGCGACGGGAGGTCGGGGGGTGCCACGTTCGTGATGGGTCTTCCCCGCGGTCACGTCGACCAGGTCGACCACCACGAGCAACGAGATGGCGACGACGATGACTCAGAAGCCGCAGCAGACCTCGCGTAGCCAGGTCCGCATCGTCATCGTCGAGGACCACGTCCTCTTCGCGGAGTCCCTCGACCTGGCCCTCACCGTCGAGGGGTACGACGTCCGGCGGGTCGACGTACCCGTGGACGGCGCCGGCGCCGGGACGCTGCTGTCCACCCTGCTGCGGCTGCGCCCCCGCGTCGTGCTGCTCGACCTCGACCTGGGCGCCTTCGGCGACGGGGTGCGCCTGATCGCGCCGCTCGCGAAGGCGGGCATCAACGTGGTCATCGTGACCGCGTCCCCCGACCGCGGCCGCTGGGGCGAGGCGCTGCGGCACGGTGCCCGGGCGGCGCTCTCCAAGTCGCAGCCGCTCAACGACATCCTCGCCACCGTCCGGCGGATCAACGCCGGCCTGCCGGTGATGACCCACGAGGAGCGCGAGGAGCTGCTCCGGCTGTGGCACGAGAAGCGGCGGGAGACCCAGGGCATCCAGGAGCGGTTCGCCCAGCTGACCTCGCGCGAGGCGCAGGTGCTGGGCCACCTGATGCTCGGACGCAGCGTGCACGACATCGCGACGGCGGGCGTCGTCTCGGAGGCCACGGTCCGGACCCAGGTCAAGGCGATCCTGGCCAAGCTGCACGTGTCGTCACAGCTCGCGGCGGTCGGTCTGGCCCACCGGATCGGCTGGCGGCCGCCGGCGCTCTGACCACCTCCCAGGGACTGGTCGGGTTCTTCCCGCATTTGCGGCATGCCCCGCTCCACAGGGTGTTCTTAGGTTGGGCGCAGGCCGGTCGTCCGATCAGCCGTGAGGGGGGTTCTCGTGGTCACCGTTCCGACCGTCTTGCCGTCGGGAACCATCGCGCGGCCGCGCTGGTTCGCCGGTGCGCGACAGGCGGCCGTGCTGCTGCCCCTCGCCGGAATCCTCGCCGCGGCGGGCGTCATCGCCCTCGCCGCCGGCGCCGACTGGCTGACCTGGCCCGTGCTCGCCGCAGCCGCGGGCTGGCCCCTCGTCCTGCGCCTGGTGTCCGGGCCGCCGCCGGCGGCCGGATCGCTCGGGCGTCACCACCGCCGCGGCCTGCTCCGCGCGATCGTCGTGTTCGCCCTCGTCCAGTGGGTGCTCGACGCCTGGCTCGCGGTCGACCCGGTCGTGCTCCTCGCGACGGTCGCCGGCCTCGCGACGGTGACGCTGGTCGGCACGGCGCTCACGGAGTCGGCACGGCGCCGTGCCGGCGTACGGCCTCGGGCGCTGGTGGTCGGCGACCTCACCGGCCTGCGAGTGGCCATGTCGCAGGTGGCCGTCATGGCCGGGCGCGAGCTCGACATCGTCGGCGGCTGCACCTCGGAGGAGCTGGCCGTCACGCTCGACCGGACGCGTCCGGACCTCGTCGTCGCCGTGCCGAGCGCGCGGCTCTCCGGCCGCGCCCTGCAGCGGCTGTCCTGGCAGCTCGAGCGCGGCACCGACGGCGCGGCGCTGCCGCTGCTGCTGCTCACCGGTCTCCACGACGTCTCCGTCGAGCGGGCGCGGCCCGTGAGCCTGGGCGGCCTCGGTGTCACCGAGGTGCTCGTCTCCCGCCCGACCGGCCCCTCCGGCTTCGCCAAGATCCTGTGGGAGCGCGCCGCCGCCTGCCTGGCGCTGGCGTTCCTCTCCCCGGTGCTCCTCGGCCTGGCGCTGATGATCCGGCTCGACTCGCCGGGCCCGGCGCTCTTCCGCCAGACCCGCGTCGGACGCGACGGCCGGCACTTCACGATGCTCAAGCTGCGCACGATGCGCACCGACGCGGAGACCGTCCGCGAGGAGCTCGACTCCGAGGTCGACGAGGTGCTCTTCAAGGTCCGCCAGGACCCGCGGGTGACCCGGATCGGCCGGATCCTGCGGCGCTACTCGCTCGACGAGCTGCCGCAGCTGATCAACGTGGTGCGCGGCGACATGTCACTCGTCGGACCTCGTCCGGCACTGCCCGCCGAGGTGGCCGCCTACGACCACGACCCGCAGCGCCGGCTGGCCGTCCGCCCGGGGCTGACCGGTCTCTGGCAGGTCTCCGGCCGCTCCGACCTGTCCTGGCGGGAGTCGGTCCGGCTGGACCTCGACTACGTCGACAACTGGTCCCTGCCGCGCGACCTCTCCATCGTCGGTCGGACGTTCCAGGCGGTGCTGGGGCACCGCGGCGCCTACTAGGCGGGTGAGGCAGCGCTAGGCCGCACCCTCGACGGCCGCGAGCTCCGCCTTCCACTCGCGGAACGTCTCCTCCGTGCGGCCCTTGCGCCAGTAGCCGGAGATGCTCGCGTCGGCGCGCGGCACCTCCCGCTCGCGGAGGAGGTAGGGACGGATCCCGTGCATGACCGCCTCCGCCTCGCCGTGGACGAACGCCTGCACCCGCCCGGACAGCCACGGCAGCGCGCGTACGGCGGCCACCAGCTGGTCGGCGTCGTCGGCGGTCACGACCCAGGTGATGGCGACGCCGGGCGGGGCCGGCAGGGGCTGGACGTTGTCGAGGTGGGGGAGCTCGACGACGACGTACCCACGTGCGTCGGCGGGCAGCGCGGCCAGCGCGGCCCGGATCGCCGGGAGTCCCGACTCGTCGCCGGCGAGCAGGTACCAGTCGGCGGTGAGGTCGGGGGCATAGGCGCCACCCGGGCCGCGGACGCTCAGCGTGTCCCCAGGCGCGGCGGCGGCCGCCCACGGACCGGCGATGCCCTCCGTGCCGTGGACGACGAAGTCGATGGCGAGGGTGCCGCGCTCCAGGTCCGGCTCGAGGGCCGTGTAGGTCCGGACCGCCGGCATCCCGTCGGCGTCGGCGTCGGCGAGCACGAGCTTGACGTACCGGTCGGTGAACACGCTGTCGGAGAACGCGTCGGCGAAGGCCGCCGGATCCGCCGCGGCGAACCGGAGCCGGATCATGCCCGGGCTGAGCCGCTCGCTGCTCGTGACGACGAGGTCGATGGCGGGACGCTGGGGTCGAGGCATGAAGGGCAGCCTAACCGGCGCGCCCTCGTCGGAGCGCTGCCGTTCAGGAGTTGAAGCGCGACTGCGTCTTCTCGAGACCCTCGGTGATCAGCGACTCCACCGCGTCCGCCGCGGTGTCGATCTGGAAGGGCAGCACCTTGCGCTCGGCCGCTGAGTAGTTCGTGAGCACGAAGTCGGCGACGTCCTGGCGACCCGGCGGACGGCCGATGCCGACCCTGATCCGGTAGAAGTCGCCGGTGCCGAGGCTGCCACGCAGCGACTTGAGCCCGTTGTGGCCGTTGTCGCCGCCGCCCATCTTCACGCGCATGGTGTCGAACGGGATGTCGAGCTCGTCGTGGATGACGACGAGGTGGTCGGGCTGCACCTTGTAGAAGGTGGCGAGCGCCTTGACCGGGCCGCCGGTCTCGTTCATGTAGGTGCGCGGACGGCCGAGGACGAGTCGAGGGCCACCGATGCTCAGGCGGCCCTCGACGACGTCGGCGCGGCCGGTCTTGTGGGACCGATAGGTCCCGCCCAGCCGCCGGGCGAGCTCGTCGTTGACGAGGTACCCGATGTTGTGACGGTGCCCGGCGTACGCCGGCCCGGGGTTGCCCAGGCCGACGACCAGCCAGACCTCGTCAGATGTGCTCAAGGAGTCACTCGGCCTCGGTGGCCTCGGCCTCCGGAGCCTCCTCGGCCGGAGCAGCCTCGGCCTCGACCTCAGCCTCCTCGTGGACGATGCCGGCCTCGGCCTCGGCGGCCTCGAGCTCGGCCTCGACCTCGGCGGCGGTCGGCGCGTTGGCGATGTTGACGACCTGGGCCTCCGGGTCGGTCACCAGGGTGACGCCCTGCGGAAGGGTGACCTCGGCGGCGGTGATGATGTTGCCGGCCTGGATGCCCTCGACGGAGACCTCGATCGACTCGGGCACGTGGGTGGCCTCGGCCTCCACCGTGAGCTCGGCGTGCTCGAGGGTGACCAGGGTGTCGGGGCCGGCCTCGCCGACGGTGACGACCGGGATGTCGACGGTGACCTTCTCGCCGGCCTTCACGGCGACGAAGTCGATGTGCTCGATGACGCGGCGGATGTGGTCGACCTGGACCTGCTTGGTCAGGGCGAGCTGCGTCTTGCCGTCGATGCTGAGCTCGAGGAGGGCGTTCTGGCCGTGGTGCTTGAGCGCCATCATGGTCTCGTGGCCCGGCAGGGTCACGTGGATCGCCTCGGACCCGTGGCCGTAGACCACGGCGGGGATCTTGTCCTCGCGACGGATGCGGCGGGCCGCGCCCTTGCCGAACTCGGTGCGCTTCTCGGCGGTGATCTTCTCGCTGGTCATGCTCGTGCTCCTGATGGTGTCAACGTGTCGGGTGTCGGCCGCTCCGGCCGAGAGACGACGAACGCCGCGAGCATCAGGGCGCGCGGCGTATCAGCCAGCCCTGTCGATCACGGAGTCGGTGCTCCCTCGCCGAGGCAACTTCGACAGTCTAGGAGACGCGCGGCGGTCGGTCGAAATCGTCGGGCCGCCGGTCGTGTCTGTTCGTCGAGGTATGCAGCCGAATGTGCACTTCCCGTGCGGAGTTCCGCGAGGGAGGCGCGCACTTCCCTGCATACCTCGATGAACCAGCAGCCGCGGCCCAATCGACCCCAGGGGGCCGGGGGCAGCGAACGGTCAGGCGTGCCCGTCGAACATCGACGTGACGGACCCGTCCTCGAAGACCTCGCGGATGGCGCGGGCGAGCATCGGCGCGATCGACAGCGTGGTGAGCTTGTCGAACTGCTTCTCCTCCGCCACCGGCAGCGTGTTGGTGACGATGACCTCGACGGCGGGGCTGTTCTTCAGCCGGTCGACGGCCGGGTCGGAGAGGATCGCGTGCGTCGCGGTGAGGATCACGCCGGCGGCGCCGGCGGCCATGATCGCGTCGGCGGCCTTCACGATGGTGCCGCCGGTGTCGATGATGTCGTCGGTCAGCACGCAGATCTTGCCGGCCACGTCACCGACGACGCGGTTGGCGACCGTCTCGTTGGGGCGGGTGATGTCGCGCGTCTTGTGGATGAACGCCAGCGGTACGCCGCCCAGGCGGGCCGACCAGCGTTCGGCGACCTTGATCCGGCCGGCGTCGGGCGAGACGACCGCGAGCTCCTGGTCGCCGTACTTGCCCTTGATGTAGTCAGCCAGGACGGGCAGCGCCATCAGGTGGTCGACCGGGCCGTCGAAGTAGCCCTGCAGCTGGTCGGCGTGCAGGTCGACGCTGATGATCCGGTCGGCGCCCGCGGTCTTGAAGAGGTCGGCGACGAGGCGGGCCGAGATCGGCTCGCGGCCGCGGTGCTTCTTGTCCTGGCGGCTGTAGCCCCAGAACGGCATCACGACGGTGATCCGCTTGGCCGAGGCGCGCTTGAGCGCGTCGACCATGATGAGGTGCTCCATGATCCACTCGTTGATCGGAGCGGTGTGGCTCTGGATCACGAAGGCGTCGGAGCCGCGGACGGACTCCTCGTAGCGCACGTAGATCTCGGAGTTCGCGAACTCGTAGGCGCTGGTCGGGACCAAGGCGGTGCCGAGCAGGTCGGCGACCTCCTCCGCGAGCGCGGGGTGCGCCCGGCCGCTGAAGACCATGAGGTGCTTCTCGGTGGTCTTCTTCATTCCGGTCACAAGCCGCTCCTGCCGCAGAGATCGCCGGTGTCGTGGGACGCCACTCAGTCTCTCCCACCGACGGGCGAGTCCCCAACTCCAGGGTCGGACTCGTGAGACGCCTCATGTTCATCGGCCGTTCCCGCGGAGGCCGCCTCCGCAGCCGCCTCCGCAGCCGCCTCCGCAGCGGCCTCCGCAGCCGCCGCCTGGGCCGTGCCCGCCCGGCGCCGCTGCGCCCAGCCCTCGATGATCCGCAGCGGGCCCGCACTGACGCCGAGCGCCCCGGCCGGGATGTCCCCACGCACCACCGTGCCGCCACCGGTCGACGCGCCGTCGCCGATCGTCGCAGGAGCCACGAACGTGTTGTTGGAGCCGGTCTTCGCGTGCTTCCCGACGGTCGTGCGGTGCTTGGCCACCCCGTCGAAGTTCGCGAAGATCGTGCCGGCCCCGATGTTGGCGCCCTCACCGATCTCGGCGTCGCCCACGTAGGAGAGGTGCGGCACCTTGGCGCCGGCGCCGATGCGGGCGTTCTTGGTCTCGACGAAGCCGCCGATCTTGCCGTCGGCTCCGAGGACCGTCCCCGGTCGCAGGTAGGAGAACGGGCCGACGGTCGCGCCGGCCCCGATGACGGCCAGCTCGGCGTGGGTCCGTACGACGTGCGCGCCGGCGCCGATCTCGCAGTCCTTGAGCGTCGAGTCGGGTCCGACGACCGCGTCCTCGTCCACCTTGGTGGCGCCGAGGAGCTGGACGCCCGGCAGCAGCGTCACGTCGGCGGCCAGCTCGGCGTCGGCGTCGATCCAGGTGGTGGCCGGGTCGATGACGGTGACACCCTCGCGCATCCAGTGCGTGACGATGCGCCGGTTGAGCTCACGGCCGAGCGTCGCGAGCTGGGCCCGGTCGTTCGCGCCCTCGATCTCCATCGGGTCGTCGACCGGGCGGGCACCGACCGCGAGGCCGGCCGCGCGGGCCAGCGCGACGGCGTCGGTCAGGTAGTACTCGCCCTTGGCGTTGTCGTTGCCGATCTTCCCGAGCGCCTCGTCGAGGAAGGCCGCGTCGAAGGCGAGGATGCCCGAGTTGATCTCGGCGATCGCCCGCTGCTCGTCGGTCGCGTCCTTCTCCTCGACGATCGCCTCGACCGCTCCCCCGCTGCCGCGGACGATCCGGCCGTAGCCGAAGGGGTTCGCCACGATGCCGCTCAGGATCGTGACGGCATTGCCGCGCGCCTCGTGGTCGTCGAGGAGCAGCCGCAGCGTGTCGGACCGCAGCAGCGGCGTGTCGCCGTACGCGACGAGGACGGTGCCGCTGAGGTCCCCGGCCGCCTCCACCGCGATCCGCACCGCGTGCGCCGTCCCCAGCTGCTCCTCCTGCACGGCGACGACGCCCTCGGGCAGGACGTCACTGACGTGCGGCTCGACCAGCTGGCGCTGATGACCGACGACCGTGACCACCCGGGTCGGCTCGAGAGCGCGTACGACGGCCAGGACGTGCCCGACCATGCTCCGCCCGGCGACCTCGTGGAGGACCTTGGGGGTCTTCGACTTCATCCGGGTTCCGCCGCCGGCGGCGAGGACGACAACAGTCAGCTCGGTCACGGTCCCGAGCCTACGGGTCGGGCCGACGCGCGGCTCGTGCGCACCGACCCGCAGCCGACCCGCAGCCGGCTCGCCGACTTTTTGCCTCTTTTCTTGCCGAGCTGTCGCATCCGGACGGCCCGCTTCGTCGTGTACATGAGAGCACGTCACCGCGAACGGACAGGAGGCACGGCCATGTGGGACACCGTCCAGACGAACGAGATCCACCTGTCGCACGACCTCCCGTGCCCGCGCTGCGGCCACGCCGTGCACACCTACCTCGCCTGCAGCGACACGTGTGCGTGCGCGCCGACGCACCTGCCCGGCAGCGTTCCCTGTGCGGCCTAGGGGTTGACTCCGGCCCCCTCGGGGAACTGTGGGCGCATGAACGAGACCCCCATCTTCGCCTCCGTCGAGCGCGACCTGCAGGTGGCGTACGACGACCTGGCGGACGGCATCGCCGACGGCACCCTCGTCGTACCGCCAACCGACCCCACGGCGAACTGATTCGTCCCGACGTCCGGTCCGGTGGGTGACGGACGTCTCGGAGAATTGCTCGGGGGGCCTCGGTACCGTCGATAGGCGACATGAGTGACACACCTTCCGACAAGCCTCCACTGCTCGGCGTCGACTGGCTGAAGACGGTCGCCGGCGCGCTGGCGGCCGTCTCGACGACGGTGCTCCTCTCGACCCTCGGCGCAGCCGGAACCCTGATCGGGGCAGCGCTGGGCAGCATCGCGGCGACGGTCGCGACCGCGCTCTACAGCCAGGGCCTGGCCCGCAGTCGCGCGTCGGTGCGCAAGTACGCGACCACGAAGTACGTGACCCCGGACGATCCGGCCCGGACCACGCAGGCCACCCGGGTCACACCCACCGTCCGGACCTCCGCGGCCTCGGCGACCTCGGCAACGGGGCCCGACGGTGGATCCGCCTCCCGCCGGCGGGTCGACCGGCTGCGCGGCCTCCCCTGGAAGCGCCTGTTGCCGACGGCGCTGGTCATGTTCCTCGTGGTGATCGCGTTCGTCACCGCCTTCGAGCTGATCTCGGGCCGTACCCTCGCCTCGACCGTGGGCGGCGGGGACGACGGCGGCACGACCATCTCGCGGGTCACCGACCCCGGTGGTGGGAGCGGCGGCACGAACCATCGCACGCCCTCACCGACCGCCGAGCCCAGCCCGACCAGCACCTCGACGAGCTCGCCCACGACCTCTCCGACGCCGACGAGCGAGCCGTCGAGCAGCCCGTCGCAGGAGCCGACCGAGACGGCCTCGCCGTCGGTCGGGTCGGGCGCCTCGCAGTCGCCGGCACCGACGATCGGCGGGAGCCCCAGCGTCTCCGCGACGCCCGAGCAGCAGAGCGGCGAGTGACGCTCGGCCCTGCCCGGCGGCCGGTCAGCGGTGCCACACGTACGGCGTCGTGGTCGACACCTTGACGAAGCCGTACCGCTCCAGGATCGGGCGTGAGTACTCCGTCGAGTCGCTGTGGATGAAGGTCTTGCCGCCGCGCAGTGCGGAGCGCGCCCGCGCAGCCGTCAGGGCCCGGTAGATCCCGCGACCGCGCCACTCCTCGAGCGTCGAGCCGCCCCAGATGCCGGCGAAGTCCGTGCCGGCCACCGGCTCGAGCCGACCCGCGGAGACCATCCGCCCGTCGGCCTCGGCGACCCACAGCTCCATGCCGTCGTCGAGCGAGAGCCGGCGCAGCAGCGCCTCGGCGATCGCCGCACCCTCCTTCTCCGGGTCGCCGAAGGCCACCGCGGCCATCGCACACATCGCGCGTACGTCGGCCTCCTCGCTCACCTGCCGCAGCGTCACGCCGTCGGGCAGTGCCACGTCGACCGCGAGCCGCTGTGCCTCACCGATCATGATCGACTCCGGGTCCTCGGCGACGAAGCCGTGGGCGAGCAGGCTCTCGTGCAGTCCCGGCGCACGGTCGTGGCCCCGCGTCTTCCACTCGACCCGGGTGATCTCGGGATCCCTCGCGTAGTGCGCGAGCGCCGCGTCGACCAACCCGTCGATCTCCTCCGCATCGGCTCCGCCGAGGTCCTGGTAGGTGACGAAGCCGCGACCTCCCGCGAACGTCACCAGCCGTACCGGACCGAGAACGGTCACCGACACCGCGCTCGGGGTCTCTGCGTCGGTCCGCAGCTGCTCGTCATAGGCGGTGAGGAACCGGCCACGATCATCCATGGCGGACATCATCCGGGTCAGGACCCGAGCCCTGCCAGCGGATTGCCTGCTGCCGTGCGGTGCCGTACGGACTTGCTCCCCGGGTAGGAGTCGAACCTACGTCGCTAATCCTGATTCAAAGTCAGGCGGGCCCTGCCGGCAGACCAACCGGGGATCGATGGGCGCACAGACCCATCCTCACGGATGGGGCCAGACCACCCGCATGCGTGCCACGGCCGGATCCGGCTCGTCGAACATATCGGTCCCCGGACCGATCTCGAGAAATGCCACGACGCCGCCGTGGTGCTCGATCTCGCGGCGCAGCCACTCGGGGTCGAAGCGCCGGGTGAGACCGGACGGCTCCGGGAGCGGCAGCTCGACGTCGGGGACCGTCGCCGAGAACTCCAGGAACAGCGACTGCCCACGTCGCAGCACGGCGCCGGCGAGGCGGAGGAGGTTCTCGCGCGCCTGCTCGTCCAGCGACCCGATGAGGCCCCGGGCGTAGAGGTGGTGCGGGTCGCGGGCGAGGGGTCCCACGAGCGACATGACGCGGCGCATCTCGTTCATGACGAGCATCTCGAGGACGACCCGGTCCTCCCCCGTCGCGTCACGGTGCGCGCGCATGTGGGCGAGCGCGGCCAGTGAGAAGTCGGTGGCGAGGACGGGGTGACCCTGGCCGGCGAACCAGAAGGCGTCCCGCCCGGTGCCCGCGCCGAGGTCGACCACCGGGGCGCCGGCTCCGAGCTGCGGCTCCACCCACTGCGCGAACGAGGACGGTCCGCTCGGCACGCGTTCGATCGCCGGCGGTCGGAAGACGTCCGCCCAGGGGGGAACCTCGGTGCGGAAGCCGCGGAACCAGCCGTCGAGCCGCCGGGTGCCGACGGGGTTGTCCTGGTAGCGGAAGCCCGGGTCGGGGACCCGCCAGCTCGGACCGTAGATGAAGGAGAGCATCTCCTCCGGGTGCTTCGGCGCCGGGAACTCGACGCCCTCCAGCGTCACGGTCCCGAGCGGCAGCAGGTGCTCGGCGGCGTCGAAGACGCCGTTGCGGTTGCCGAACTGGTAGAACGTGCCGTCGATCGTGAAGGCCGAGAAGATGTCGATGTGGGCCGTCCGCCCGTCCGAGAGCGACCAGAGCACCTTGATGTCGCCGGCCGACATCCGCAGCACCCGCCAGTCCAGCGAGCGCAGCTGGCGCTGGATGCGATAGCTCTCCGCGATGATGTCCGCCGGCGCGGTGTGATGGGTGTAGTAGCAGAGGTCGACGTCGGAGTCGTGCCCGAGCATCGTCCCCTGGCGCACGGCCCCCAGCAGCGCGCCGTAGCAGAGGTAGGCCTCGACGCCGCAACCCTCGCGCAGCTCGCGCAGCACTGCCTGCGTCGCCTCGAGCAGCTCGCGCTTGACGTCGTCCGGCGTCTCGTCGAAGGCGCGGGCCAGGTGGCCGACCTTGTCGATCGAGTACGGCGCCCCCTCCTCGTCGACGAACGCGACCCGCCCGTCGCCGGCTCCGAAGGTGACCTCGTCGTCGTGGAGCACGACCTCACCGTCGTAGGTCGCGACCCGCACGCGCGTCGTGCCGGACAGGAACGGGCGCATCGCTCCCGGCCAGTCGATGCGGAAGGTGTCGCCGTCGACACTGCCGTCCCGCCCGGGCGTGAACGACCAGACGTACTGGTCGTCGAAGTGCACCAGCAGGGGCACGCGCGGTGCGTCGGCGAGCACCAGCCCCTGCTCGTCGACGTCAGATCGGTCCACGCAGAGCCGCCAGGAGCTCCTCGACCCGGGCGTGGTCCTTGTCCTCGACGGCGACCAGGATCTGGGCGAGCTGCTCGGTCAGGTCCTCGACCCGTCGCCGGAGGACGCGGTTGTCCGCGACCTCCTTCTCGAGACGCGCCACGCGCTCGCGCAGGCTCTCCGTGCCGGCCATCAGTCGCTCTCCTTCGGGTGTGGCCACGTGATGCGCATGCGACACACGGCCGGGTCGGGTCCGTCGAACATGTCGACGCCCGGGGCGGTCTCAAGGTAGTCGATCCTGCCGCCGCTGGCCGCGATCTCCGCGGCCACCTGGGCGGGGTCGAGACGGGCGACCAGGTGACCCGGGTCGGGGCGCGGAGCGCCCTCCGCGACGGCCGAGAACTCCAAGAACATCGCGTGCCCGTTGCGCAACGACATCGCGCCGACCTTGAAGAGGTTCGCGCGGGCCGCCGCGTCGAGGCAGCCGAGCAGCTGGCGCCCGTAGAGGTGGTGCGGGTTGCGGGCGAGCCGGGCACCGAGGACCAGCACGCGGCGCAGCTCGTTGAACATGGTCTGGTCGGAGCGGACGCCCTCGATCCGGCGTGTGCGCGCGAACGAGCGCCGCGAGAAGTCGACGGCCCGGACGGCGTGACCCTGGTCGACGAACCAGCGGGTGTCCCGCCCGGTCCCCGCGCCCAGGTCGGCCACGTTGTCCCCCGGCGCGATCTGCGCGCCGACCCACTCCGCGAAGTCGGACGGCGTACGCCGGATCTCGCCGGCGCGCTGGTCGTAGACGTCGTTCCACGCCGGCAGGTCGGTGCGGAAGCCCCGCAGCCAGCCGTTGAGCCGGGTGACGCCGTGCGGGTTGTCCCGGTGGACGAACGAGGGATCGGGCACGCGCCAGTGCGGGCCGTAGATGAAGGCCAGCATCGCCTCGGGGTCCTTCGGCGCCGGGAACTCGACGCCCTCCAGCGTCACGGTCCCGAGCGGCAGCAGGTGGGCGGCGGCGTCGAAGTCACCGCTGCGGTTGCCCAGCTGGTAGAACGTCCCGGCGACGGTGAACGCCCCGAAGATGTCGATGTGGCACTTGGCGCCGTTGGAGAGCCCCCGCACCACCTTGATGTCGCCTCCGGACATGCGGGTGACGGTCCAGCCCTCGGCGCGGACGACCGCCTCGATCCGATAGCTCTCGAGGATGATGTCGACCGGCGTCGCCTGGTGGCTGTAGTAGCAGACGTCGACGTCGGAGTCGTGGCCGATCATGTGGCCGTCGCGCACCGCGCCGAGCAGCGCGCCGTAGCAGAGGTAGGCATCGGCTCCGCACTTCTCGCGCAGCACGGTCAGCACCTCGACGGTCGCCTGGAGCAGCTCCTGCTTGATCTCGTCGGGTGTCTCGAGGAACGCGCGGCCGAGGTGACCGACCTTGTCGACCGACAGCGGCGCGCCGCTCTTGTCGACGACGGCGACCCGCTCGGTCGACGTACCGAACCGGTGCTCGGCGTCCCACCACACCTGCTCGCCCTCGACGTCCTGCAGCCGGATCTGCACGACGCCGTCGAGGAACCGCACCAGGTTGCCGGGCCACGGCACGAACGTGCCCCCGCCCTTCGCCCGCCCGTCGCGGGCGGGCGTGAACGACCACAGGTAGCGGTCGTCGAAGTGGACCATCACCGGCTCGGAGGGCGGCTCCGCGAGCCAGATGCCCTCCGCCGTGATCTGCGCGGTGCTCTCACCGGTTGTCACTGACGGATGTCCTGTCAGATCGACTTCCGGTACTGGGAGAGCACCTCGGTGACCCGCTCCTCGTCCCGGTCCTGGATGGGGATGAGGAGCTCCGCGACGACGTCGGACAGCTCCGCGATCTTGCGGTGCAGCTGACGATCGGCCTCGAGCTCCCTCTCGAGGCGCAGCACGCGGCCACGGAGACTGCGGTCGAAGACGCTGCTCGTGCGCACGCGGTCGCGGACCCTGCGTGCGAGGTCCTTCGTCTTCGCAGCCCTAGCGCTCGCCATCAGACACTCTCCTTCACGTCGGCCGTCTCGGCACTCTGCCCAGCACGCCAGGTGACGCGCATGCGCGCCACGGCCGGGTCTGGATTATCGAACATGTCCACACCGGGGGCGACCTCGAGGCTCACGACACGCCCGCCGCTCCGCTCGATCTCACCTGTCAGTACGTCGGGATCGAACCGCGTCACCAGCCCGACCGGCTCCGGGGCCGCCGCTCCGGGGTGCGGGACCGCGAACTCGAGCCACATCGACTGGCCGCCGCGCAGCACCGAGGCGCCGAGGCGGAAGAGGTTCTCGCGGGCCGCCGCGTCGAGGCAGCCGACCAGCTGCCGGGCGTAGATGTGGTGGGGCTCGCGGGAGAGCAGCGCGATGAGGTGGAAGACGTGCCGGGTCTCGTTGAGGATGACCTGCCGCGGGCGGACGTCGGTGATGCCGCTGCGCTTCATGAGACCACGGACCTCGACGGCCGATCGGCGCGAGTAGTCCGACGACCTCACCGGGTGCCCCTGCGCCGCGAACCAGATGCTGTCGCGCCCGTTGCCGGCACCCAGGTCCAGCACCGCCTCCTCCGGCCCGATCTGCCCGTGCACCCAGGCGGCGAACTCCGAGCCGCCGGTCGGCAGCTTCGAGTCGGGCCGGGACGACCCGCGCAGCAGCGGGGTCCAGCCGCTCATCCCCTGCCGGAACCCGCGCAGCCAGCCGTCGAGCCGGACCATGGCGTGCGGGTCCTCGGCCGGTGTGTACGCCGGGTCGGGGACCCGCCAGGACGGGCCGTACCAGTAGACGAGCAGGGCCTCGGGGTTGCGCGGCGCCGGGAACTCGTGGCCGTCCAGGTCGACCGTGCCGAGCGGCAGCAGGTCGGCGAGGTCGAGCTCGCCGCTGCGGTTGCCGAGGACGTAGAACACGTCGCCGACGAAGAACGACGAGAAGATGTCGATGTGGACCCGGCGGCCGTCGCTCAGCGGCCAGATCACCTTGAGGTCGCCGCCGGACATCCGCAGCACCTCCCACCCGAGCTCCTTCAGGTCACGCTCGATGCGGAACGTCTCGAGGATGATGTCGGCCGGGTCGGTGTGGCGGCTGAAGTAGCAGACGTCGGTGTCGGAGTCGTGGGCGATCATGCCGCCCTCGCGGACGGCGCCGAGCAGGGCGCCGTACCCCAGGAAGGCCTCGACGCCGCACCGCTCGCGCAGCTCGCGGATGACGACCTGGGTGCCCTCGAGGATCTCGCGCTTGACCGCGTCGGGGGTGGACTCGAACGAGCGGGTCAGGTGGCCCATCTTGTCGACGGCCAAGGGGTGGCCGGCCCGGTCGACGAAGCGGACGCGGCCCGCACCGGCGCCGAACCGGTGCTCCTCGTCGCAGTAGACCACCGACCCGTCGAGGTTGGCGAGCCGGACCCGCGTCGTGCCGTCCAGGTAGGGCTGCAGCACCGCCGGCCAGGCGATCGAGGTCCCGCCGCGGCCCGGCTGCCCGTCGGCGCCGGGGGTGAACGACCAGATGTGCTGGTCGTCGAAGTGGACGAGGACGGCGGGGGCGTCGGCGCCGAGGCCCCTGACGAAGAGCCCCGCCTCGTTGATCGCCACCCGGCCGGCCGTCGCGCGAGTCGGCACAGCCGACTGGGTCATGAAGCCGCTTCTCCGCCGCGGGCGAGGTGCTTGCGCAGCGCGGTGCTGGACGTCTGGATCGAGTAGGGGAAGTAGACGACCTCGACGCCGACCTCGGCCATCTGCTTCTCGAGGCGGTCGCCCTTCGGCAGACCCTTCCAGTCGTCGCCCTTGAACAGGCGGTGGAAGCCCACGTCGCGCCAGGCGTCGCGCTTGTCGAGCGTCAGCTCCACGTAGGTCGCGTCCACGATGCCGATCGCGTCGACGATCGCCACCCGCTCCTCGAGCGGAACGGTCGGCCGGATCCCCTTGCCGAGCTCGCACATCTCGTCCGACACAACGCCTGCGACCAGCACGTCACAGCGGCTGCGGGCCTGCCGGAGCATGTTGAGGTGCCCGACGTGGAAGAGGTCGAAGACGCCCGGGACGTACCCGACGATCTCGCTCATGCACCGTTCCTGTCTTCCTGCGTTTCCCGGCCAGCCTAGGTGACGTCACCTGGAGGCAGCCAATCAACCGTCCGAGCGATCGGCCCGGCCGCAGGCACCGCTCCACTAGGCTCGGCCCGTGGATCTCCCGGTGATGCCCCCGGTCCTGCCGATGCTAGCCAAGTCCGTGTCCGCGGTCCCGACGACCGGCGGACACAGCTTCGAGCCGAAGTGGGACGGGTTCCGATGCCTGGTCTTCCGCGACGGCGACGAGGTCGAGCTCGCGTCGCGCAACACCAAGCCGCTCACGCGCTACTTCCCCGAGGTGGTCGCCGCCGTCAAGGAGCAGCTTCCCGAGCGGTGCGTGCTCGACGGCGAGCTCTTCGTGGCCAGCGGCGACCGGCTCGAGTTCGAGGTGCTGCAGGAGCGCATCCACCCGGCCGCCTCCCGCATCAAGCTGCTCGCCGAGAGCACCCCGGCCTCGTTCGTCGCCTTCGACCTCCTGGCCCTGGGCGACGAGTCGTACGTCGACCGGCCGTTCAGCGAGCGGCGCGCGGCGCTCGAGACGGCGCTCGCCGACCTGCCCGCCGACGGGCCGTGCCACCTGACCCGGACCACGACCGACCCCGCCGAGGCCGACCAGTGGTTCCGCCAGTTCGAGGGCGCCGGGCTCGACGGCGTCGTGGCGAAGCCGCTGGGGGCGCCGTACGCGCCGAACCAGCGGACGATGCTCAAGATCAAGCACGCACGGACCGCCGACGTGGTGGTCGCCGGCTACCGGCTGCACAAGAACTCGACCGACGACGAGCCGCTGCTCGGGAGCCTGCTCCTCGGGCTCTACCAGGACGGTCAGCTCCAGCACGTCGGTGTCTCTGCCTCCTTCACCGCCAAGCGGCGCGCCGAGCTGATCGAGGAGCTGCGCCCGCTCGAGGTACCGCTCGACGAGCATCCGTGGGGGCACTGGGCCGAGTTCCTCACCGCGAACCCCGACCGGGTGCCCGGCACGCAGTCCCGCTGGTCGCAGGGCAAGGACCTCTCGTTCGTCCCGCTGCGCCCCGACCGGGTGCTCGAGGTCGGCTACGACCACATGGAGGGCCGGCGCTTCCGGCACACCGCCCAGTTCAAGCGCTGGCGCCCGGACCGCGATCCCGAGTCGTGCGGCTACGACCAGCTCGAAGAGCCCGTTTCCTACGACCTCGGCGAGGTGTTGAACGGCTGAGCCCGCCCCGCCCGGATGGCGCGGGATAGGTGCCAGCGGCCCGCGCGGGCTCTAGCCTTAGATCATGAGTTACGACGTCGTTCTCCTTGTCGAGCAGGCGCTCTCGGCCGCGGACGCCAAACAGGTGCGGACGCTGCACGAGGGTCTCGACGAGCCGGTGGCCTACCACGTGATCCTCCCGATGGAGGACGCCGCCGCGAGGATCGAGGCCTCGCTCGGCACGCTCAGCGGTGGCGAGCTGCTCGGGACGCCGTCACTGCTCGTCAACGAGGTCGACCTCGACGCCGTCCGCAAGGACTGCCTCGACCGGGCGACTGACGACCTGTCCGACACGCTGGACGCGCTGCGCACCGCCGGTGCGACCGCCGAGGGCCAGGTCGTCGACGCGCCGCCCATCGAGGCGCTCAAGGCGAAGGTCGCCGAGGTCGACGGCCGCGAGGCGATCATCCTCACCCGCCCGCACGTGGTCTCCGAGTTCTTCCACGTCGACTGGACCTCGCAGGCCAGGCGCAAGATCGGCGTACCCGTGCTCCACCTGCTGGAGCACGAGAACTTCGACGAGCAGGCCGGCGAGGGCGAGGGCGTCACCGGTCTCTGAGAGTCCGTCAACGCCGACATGCGACGCGTTTCCGACCTGTTACCGAGTGGTGGCGTCGGAGTGGAACGGGCTTGGCGGGTCCTTCTTTAACCTTGCCGGGTCGGGGCGTCCGGGGGGACTACCCGGCAGAGGGCTGGTAGCCGGCCGGTCTCCACGGAGGCCGCGCGGCCGCACCCACCGAGGCACCAGGGGGTTCCCGCTCCTGGAGCGACGACCGCGTCGGGGGGCGCGGGCCGGCGCGCTGTCTTGTGGAGGGCCCGCTGGTCGTCGGGGGATCACCAGCGGGCCCTCAGCCTTGCTCGGTGGCTCGATCCGTCGCCTTCTCGACGCGGTTGCCGTCGGCGTCCCAGTGCTCGGCGACCTTCTTGCTCGGCTGGACCCGCGGTGGCTCCCCCGGCATCTTGGGGTAGTCCGGCGGGAAGCTCTGCTCGATCCCGTCCCACAGCGCGATCAGCGGGTCGAGGTCGTGCGCGACGTCGTCGATACCGGCCCACGGGTCGGCGTCCTTCATCCGCTCGGGGACGGTGAAGAGGTTGAGGTCGCGCGGGTCCGTCAGGTCGGCCAGCTCGGCCCAGGTGAGCGGAGTGGAGACGGGCGCGCCGGGCCGGGGCCGCAGCGAGTACGCCGACGCGATGGTGCGGTCGCGGTTGTTCTGGTTGAAGTCGACGAAGATCCGCTCCCCCCGCTCCTCCTTCCACCAGTTGACGGTGACGCCCGCGTCGCGCCGGGCGAGCTCCTGGCCGAAGCCGATGGCGGCGTGCCGGACGTCCTCGAACGGTCGCTCGGGCTTGATCCGGACATAGATGTGCACGCCCCGGTTGCCGCTGGTCTTCGGGTAGCCCACGATGCCGAGCTCGTCCAGCAGCTCCTTCGCGACACCGGCGACGCGGACCGCGTCCGCGAACGACGTACCCGGCTGCGGATCCAGGTCGATGCGCAGCTCGTCGGGGTGGTCGACCTCGGGTCGGCGTACGGGCCAGGGGTGGAAGGTGAGCGCGCCCATCTGGGCGCACCAGACGGGGATCGCCGGCTCGGTCGGGCAGATCTCGTCGGCCTTGCGGCCGCTCGGGAAGGCGACCTGGACCGTCTCGAGGTAGTCGGGAGCGCCCTTCGGCGCACGCTTCTGGTAGAAGCCGTCGGCCTCGCGATCGGTCGGGCCGGTGGCGAGTCGCATCCCCTCGCGCCAGCCGTCCGGCCACCGCTCGAGCGCGACCGGCCGCTCACCGACGGCGCGCATCAGCCGCTCCCCGACGTCGGCGAAGAACTGCGCGACCATCAGCTTGGTGACCTCGGGCGTCCGCTCGGTGGCCTCGTAGACGACCCGGTCGGGGCTCGAGATGCGCACCGCCCGGTCGCCGGCCACGACCTCGGCTGCTGGTGTCTTCGCCATGGGCGACAACCTAGCCGGGACGTCCGGCGGACGGGCACCCTCAGCCGCGGGTGGCGTAGGACCTCCCGCGTAGGATCGAGCCGTGGCCTACAACGTCGAGAAGAGTGACGCCGAGTGGCGTGAGGAGCTGTCCCCCGCGGAGTACCAGGTGCTGCGCGAGGCCGGCACGGAGCGTGCGTTCACCGGCGAGTACACCGACACCGAGACGAAGGGCGTCTACCGCTGCAAGGCGTGCCAGGCGAAGCTCTTCGAGTCCGACACCAAGTTCCACTCCGGCTGCGGCTGGCCGTCGTTCTACCAGCCGATCACCGACACGATCGAGTACATCGAGGACAACTCCCACGGCATGAAGCGCGTGGAGGTCAGGTGCGCCAACTGCGGTTCGCACCTGGGGCACGTGTTCCCCGACGGCTACGGCACGCCGACCGGCGACCGCTACTGCATCAACTCGATCAGCATCTCGCTGGAGCTCGCCGACGACGCCTGAGCATGGTGAGCGGGAGCGCGTACCACGCGGTCAGAAGGCGCTGACCGGCAGGAGGTCGACGAGCTCGTCGGCGGTGATGCGCCGGCCGGTGTAGAACGGCACCTCCTCGCGCACGTGGCGACGGGTCTCCGAGCCGCGCAGGTGCCGCATCAGGTCGACGATGCGAGAGAGGTCGTCGGCCTCGAAGGCGAGGATCCACTCGTAGTCGCCGAGCGCGAAGGCCGGGACCGTGTTGGCGCGGACGTCGGGGTAGTCGCGCGCCATCTGGCCGTGCTCGGCGAGGAGGCGGCGGCGCTCGGTGTCCTCGAGGAGGTACCACTCGTAGGAGCGGACGAACGGGTAGACCGCGACGTAGGAGTGCGCCCGCTCCTCGGCGAGGAACGCCGGGAGGTGGCTGCGGTTGAACTCCGCCGGGCGGTGCAGCGCCATCTGGCTCCAGACCGGCGCGAGCCGCGAGCCGAAGCGGGTGCGCCGCAGGGCGTGGTAGGCCTTCTGCAGCTGGTCGGAGGAGCCGGCGTGCCACCAGATCATGACGTCCGCGTCGGCACGCAGGCCGCCCACGTCGTAGAGGCCACGGACGACGACGTCCTGGTCGGCGAGACCGTCGAGGAAGCGCTTGAGCTCCGAGAGCTCCAGCTTCGCGTCGTCCTCGTCCTCGTCGAAGGGCTCCTCGAACCGGAAGACCGACCACATCGTGTAGCGGATCAGCTCGTTGAGCTCGTTGATCCGGGCGGCGTTGGACTTGATGTGGGCCTGCGGGTCGGTCTCGGTCATGCCCCCATTATTCGCCGGGCCTGCTCCGGGGACGAGGCGGGGAGGTGTGGTGCTCGTCGCGTCCGGAGGCACGCTCGCTAGCGGCCGTAGCCCGCCTCGCGCGCCTTCACGATCGCCTCCGCGCGCCCGGCCGCGTGCAGCTTGGCGTAGATCCCCGACACGGCGTTGCGGACCGTCTTCGACGACACGTAGAGCTCCCCCGCGATCTGGTCGTTGGAGCGCCCGGCGGCGAGCAGCTGCAGCACCTGCCGCTCCCGGTCGGTCAGCTCGGGGAACGGCTGGGGCGCCTCGCTGCGGAGGGCGCCGGAGAAGTACGCCGCCACCTTGGTCGCGAGCGTCGCCCCGAAGACCATCCCGCCGGCGGCGGCCGCCCGGATCGCGTGCTGCACCTCGTCAGCCCCGGAGCCCTTGAGCAGGTAGCCGCTCGCCCCACCGCGGATGGCGGCGAGGACGGTCTCGTCGTCCTCGTTCATCGTCAGCATGACCACCTTGACCCCCGCGTGGCGCGCCGTGATGCGGCGGGTCGCCTCGAGGCCGTCGAGCCGTGGCATCTGGATGTCCATGACGACGATGTCCGGGGCGGTCTCCTCGACGAGGTGCAGCACGTCGACGCCGTCGGCGGCCAGCCCGACGACCTCGATGCCGTCGAGCGCGCCCAGCAGCGCGTTGAGCCCGTCCCGGACGATCTGGTGGTCGTCGGCGACCAGCACCCTGATCTCGGTCATCGCTCTCCTCCGGCGATCGGCAGCACGGCTGTCACGACAGTCCCACCCGTCGGCGGGCAGGCCACCTCGACGCGGCCGCCGAGCTCGAGCGCTCGTTCGCGCATGGAGCGCAGCCCGACGCCGGACGGCACGTCCTCGCCGAGGCCGGCCCCGTCGTCGGCGACCTCGAGCCGCAGCGCGCCGTCGGCCGCGCACAGCCGCACGCCGGCCCGCGTCGCCCCGGCGTGGCGGACGGTGTTCGTGAGTGCCTCGGCGACGATCCGGTACGCAGCGACCTCGACCGCGGCGGGCAGCGCGGACAGCCCGTCGTCGGCGACGGAGATCGCGGGGCCGCCTCGGGCGAGCTGGTCGGCCAGCTGCCGGAGCGCACCCACGAGACCCAGGTCGTCCAAGGCCGGCGGGCGGAGGTCGTGCACGAGCCGTCGTACGTCGGCCACGGCGTCCTGGACGGTGCGGCTGGCCTCGAGCAGCCGGGTGCCGGCGGCGGCGGGGTCCTTCTCGACCAGCAGCCGGGCGCTCTCCAGCTGGAAGACGACGCCGCTGAGCACCGGACCGAGGCCGTCGTGGAGGTCGCGGCGGATCCGCCGGCGCTCCTCCTCGCGGGCGGTGACGAGCCGCTCGCGGCTCCGCTGGACCTCCTCGGCCAGGCCGGTGGTGCGGGCGGCGTTCGCGGCCTGGCGGACCAGGTCGGCCAGCAGCTGGCCGTCACGGCGCGAGAGCCAGCTGCGCGCCCCGCGGGACGGCAGGACGAGCCGGCCGACCTCGGCGCCGCGGTACACGATCGGCAGGCTCCGGGTCTGTGCGGGCCGCGCCCCGTGGGTGGCGACGAGCCGCTCGCCGTCGCCGCGGTCGACCTCGACGGCGACGTACCGCACCCGGAAGGCCGTGGCGACCGCGCGCGCCACCGCGGCGAGCTGCTCGGGGCCCTGGTCGATCGACTCGAGGGTGGAGGCCAGGCCGGCGACGACGTCGTAGGGGTCGGAGCGCTTGCCGAGCATGAGGACCTGCACCCAGCGGGCGAGCCGGCCGCGCAGCGGGCCGTAGAGGACGACGGAGACGAGCAGCACGACGAGGACCAGCTGTCGCTCGGTGAGCGAGTCGTCGAGCATGGCGCTGAGCAGCGCGATCGCGACGAGGTCGACCGCGAGGATGATGCCGGCGAGGACGGCGTAGACGAGGGTGCGGGCGAGCAGGTCGTCGATCGCGACCAGCCGGGGGTCGACGACGGCGATCGTCATCGCGGTCGCCGGCAGCACCATGATGACGAAGATGGCGGCGTCGTTGACCGCCTGGATGTCCAGGCCGGCGGAGACGACGAGGACGAGGGCGATCGCGACGACGCTCCACAGCAGCCACCGCATCCGGTCGCGCTCGAGCCCGGTCGAGCGGCGGTAGCGGACGACCACCGCGAGCATGGCGGAGAGCAGCCCGGCGACCTGGACGGCGATGCTGGCCGACAGCACCGCGTCGGAGGCAGGCAACGGCAGCGAGCCCCAGTCGACGTCGACCTCGCTCGGCAGCCTCACGTCGGGGAGCGCACCGTCGGCGCGCGTCACGACCACCACGAGGGCGCCGAGGCCCATGGCGAGCGTGGTGACCCAGCCGGTCACGCGCCAGCGACCGGGGAGGAACCGTCCGGTCGGGAAGAGGAGGAGCAGGAGCGCCCCGGTGAGCGGGAGGAACGCACCGAGGCGGTTGAACGACCAGAGCGCGAGGTTGGCGAGCGGGAGCGCGTCGTCGGGTCTGATGGCGAAGCGGGCGTAGGACTGGCTGAGGCCGTCCTGCGCCCAGAAGAGGCCCGTCCACGCCAGCCCCCAGCCGATGCCCTGGCGCGGGCTCCTGACCAGGATCACGGCGGCGAGGCCGGCCAGCAGCAGCCCGAGCAGCGTGTAGCTCCAGCCCCAGCCCGCCGCGATCCGGGCGCCCGGGCCGTCGACGTCGGTGTGCAGGTCGAGCGCGACGCTCGCGGCGAACGCCGCCAGTGTCAGCAGCACCACGAACCCGACCGCCCACGGGGCGGCCGGGCGACGGGCGCCGGTGGGATGCACCGGGCCATTGTGGAGCCGGTCCGGCCCCACAGGGGCCGGACCGGCGGAAACTGCACTCACAGTCGGTACTGCTTGTCGCCGACCGTGAAGCCGATCCCGGTGACGAGGACCAGGAGGGCCCCGGTGAGACCGGCCATGTACTCCAGCGGCGAGATGCCGAGCAGGACCGTCAGGCCGCCCAGGACCAGACCGGCCCGGCCGATCCAGCGCGGCACGCCGCCGCGGCGCGAGACCACGTACGTCGCCAGCCCGGCGAGGCCGGCGAGGACCCACACCCACGGGATGGTGCCGATCCAGTGGTTGTAGAGGGCCGCGTTGTAGATGTCGACCGACTTGTCGTCCTGGGACAGGCTCATCATGAACTCGGTGTCGAGGCCGCTGCCCATGACGACGACGACGGCGGTACCGACCAGGCCGGCCAGCGCGACGAGCGGGGCGGCCGAGTCGGCGGCGACGGCGCGGAGCCGGTGGAAGAGGCCGACGCCGAAGACGATCAGCAGCAGCGCGCCCACGACGGCGATGGAGTGGAACGCGAACATCGCGCCGGTCTGGCCGGCGATCTTGTCGGCGATCTCCTGCGGGTGCCCGGCCAGGTCCTTGTCGTAGACGCCGTTGACGGCAGTCGTCGTGGCGAGGATGCCGAAGCCGGCGAGGCCGGCTCCGATGCCGGCCAGCGACCAGGACCGGCCGCCCCTGCGGGTCGGGGTGGCGTCACGGCCGAAGGTGACGTCGTCGCGGGCCGGTCGATGGGTGGTGACGTGGGTGCTCATGGTGGGTTCTCCTCAGAGGTGCTGCGGCGTGGTTGCCGATCTGAGAAGACCCTCGCGGGCCGGGTGTCCCGCGGCCCAGGGACAACGGGGCAATGTTCGGCGGGACGCCGGGGCGGGGCAGGTAGCCGTCAGCTACATGCGGGTCAGCAGCTCGTCGACCGCGCGACGGGCCGAGGCGATGACGGCCGGGATCCCGACGCCGTCGTACGCCGCCCCGGCGATCGCCAGCACGCGACCGGTGCGCCCGGTGCGACCGGCGACGGCCTCGCGGATCCGCTGGACGCGGGCGGAGTGTCCGACGGCGTACTGCGGGAGGCCGAGCGGCCAGCGCTGCACGTGACTGTCGACCGGGGTCGCCCGCACGCCGGTCGCCGCGGCGAGGTCGCCCAGCGACTGCGCGATGAGCTCGTTGTCCGTGTAGTCCAGCGTGTGCGACTCGCGGGCGCGGCCGATGCTGGTGCGCAGGTGGAGGACGCCCACGCCCTCGCCGGCGCGGCGGACCCAGTCCCACTTCGCGAACGAGAACGTCGAGGCCTTGATCCGGCGGTGCTGGTCCGGCGGGACGAGGAAGCCGCTGGTGTCGTGGCCGAGCGGCCAGTCCTCGACGCGGAACGCGTGCGTGATGACAGCGACCGACGCGTGGTCGATGAGCGCCAGGTCGTCGGCCGGCGCGGCCCCGAGCGGCCCCGCGAGGATCTGCGCGGTCGCATGGGCCGGGGTCGCGAGCACGACGGCGTCGGCCGTCAGGGCGCCGTCCAACGTCTCGACGACGACGCCGACCTGGACCGGGTCGACCCAGCGGACCGGTTGCCCCGTGTGGAGGTCCAGCCCGGCCGCGAGCGTCTCCGGGAGCAGCCCCATGCCGCCCTCGATGCCGGCGAAGACCGGCATGTCGCTCCCCCGCGGGATGGCCGCGAGCTGCGGTGTGAGCGGTCCGTTGTCGTGCAGCGCGGCGAGCTGGGGCACGGCGGCCTTGACGGAGATCTCCCGCGCCCGGCCGGCGTACACGCCCCCGAGCAGCGGCTCCACCAGCCGGTCGGTCACCTCGGGGCCGAACCGCTCGTCGACGATCGACCCGACGCTGTCGTCACCGTCGCCGATCGGCGCGAGCGCGAGTCGCTCGGCCTCCTCCCGGGCGCGCGCCATCCCGTCCGGCGAGAGCACCCCGCACGCCTCGAGCGCGTCGAGGTCCATCGGCGCACCCATGAGGGAGGGCGGCAGCGGCCGCAGCGCGCCGTCGACCCAGAGCTTCGACGTCGCCTTGGTCGGGTGCACGATCGGCAGTCCGAGGTCACGGGCGAGGTCGGTGCCCTCGGCGCGCCGCGCGAGCATCGCCTCCGCGCCGACGTCGACCATCACGTCGGCGACCGACGCACGGCGGAGCTTGCCGCCGACCCGCTCCGAGGCCTCGAGCACGACGACCTCGTGGCCGCCCTCCGCGAGGAAGTGCCCCGCCGCCAATCCGGCAACGCCCGCGCCCACGACGACCACCTTCACGTCCGGCAGTCTCGCAGAGTGCGAGCGGCGGTGGGTCATCGACCTCGCGGGGCCCCGCGGGCGGAAGGAGCCTCGCGCGGCGACGAACTGGGTGCGTAGCCGCCGCCGCGCGAGGGGTCTGTGGGGAGTCGCTCAGGCGGACTCGGCCAGCCGGCCGAAGCCCGAGCGGTGGAAGATCAGAGGGCTGCCGGTCTCGGGGTGCTCCACCGCGTGCAGCTGGAGCAGCACGATGAGGTGGTCGCCCGCCTCGACCTCGCGATAGATCGTGCAGTCGAACCGGGCCAGCCCCTCGTCGAGCGTCACCGCGCCGTCGTCGGTGGCGCTGACCGCGATCCCCTCGAAGCGTGCGTCGACGGGGCCGGCGAGCTGGCGGCACACATCGCCGTGGTGGTCGGCGAGGACGGTGACGCCCAGGTGGGCGGTACGCCGGAGGTCGGGCCAGGTCTTGGAGCTGTTGGCGACCGAGAAGGAGACCAGCGGCGGGTCGAGGCTGACCGAGGTGAAGGAGCTGGCCGCGAGCCCGATCAGCCGCCCGTCGACCTCGGCCGCCACGGCGACGACGCCGCTCGGGAAGCTGCCGAAGGCGCTGCGCAGGCGAGCCGGGTCGAGGTCCTGGTTCGTTTGCAGCGTCATGCGCGGGCTCCTAGGAAGGCGGCGACGAGGGGCGAGGTGGCGGCGAGCCAGTCGGCGTACGCCGCGGGGTCGTCGTGCTGCGCGTCGACCACGTAGAGCGCGCGGCCGGGGACGGTGCCGCCGATCTCGGTGAGCACGGGCCGGAGGGTGAGCTCCGGCGCGAGCGAGTGGGCGGGGCTGCCGCCGAGCATGAGCGGTACGGCGAGTCCGGACAGGCCGGTACCGCCCGCGAAGCGGTCGAGGAAGAGCTTGAGCAGCCCGGTGTAGGCACCTTTGTAGGTCGGGCTCGCCACGACGACGAGCTCGGCGGCGCCGACCTCCTTGACCAGCTCGGCGACGGTCTCGTCGGTCCAGTCGAGCAGCGCCGGGCCGAGGGTGGCCAGGTCGACGACGAGGTCGGGCTCGGAGCCGGACAGCTCGCGGGCGACGTACGTCGCGGCGGCGAGCGTGCGACTGGCCGGCTTCGGGTTGCCGACGACGACGGCCGTCGTCACGAGGCGGCCGCCTTCCCGGCGAACGGGACGGCCGCCGGGCGAGAGGCGGGCGCCCCTTGCCACAGCCCGCGGCGGGCCAGCTCGGGCAGGACACCCTCGCCGAACCAGTAGGCCTCCTCGAGGTGCGGGTAGCCGGAGAGGACGAACTCCTCGATGCCGACGGCGGCGTACTCCTCGACGAGGTCGGCGATCTCCGCGTGGCTGCCGACCATCGCCGTCCCGGCGCCCCCGCGCACCAGGCCGACACCGGCCCACAGGTGCGGGTGGATCTCGAGGGCGTCCTTGGTGCCGCCGTTGAGCTCGAGCATCCGGCGCTGGCCCTCGGACTGGCTGCGGCGGAGGTTGTCCTGGACTCGCTGGATCTGCTCGGGCGAGATCTGGCTGAGCAGCCGGTCGGCCTCGGCCCACGCGTCGGCGGAGGTGTCCCGGGCGATGGTGTGCAGCCGGATCCCGAACCGCAGCTCACGTCCGTGGGCTGCGGCCGCCGCCCGGACCCGGGCGATCTTCTCGGCGACCGCGGCCGGCGGCTCGCCCCAGGTCAGGTAGACGTCGGCGTGCCGGGCCGCGACCTCGACCGCCGCCGGCGACGAGCCACCGAAGTAGATCTCCGGCAACGGGTCGGGGATGAGCTGGAGGACGGCGTCCTCGACGGACAGGTGCTCGCCGCGGAAGGTCACCTTCTCGCCGGTCCAGAGCTCCTTGACGATGTGGAGGAACTCGCCGCACCGCTCGTAGCGGGCGTCCTTGTCGAGGAAGTCGCCGAACATCCGCTGCTCGGCGTCCTCGCCGCCGGTGACGACGTTGAGGAGCAGCCGGCCGCCGGAGAGGTTCTGGAAGGAGGCGGCCATCTGGGCGGCGAGGTAGGGCGACACGATGCCGGGCCGGAACGCGACGAGGAACTTCAGCCGCTCCGAGAGGCTGCTGATCATGGCCGTCGTGATCCACGCGTCCTCGCACCAGGCGCCGGTCGGGGTGAGCGCCGCCTCGAAGCCGAGCTGCTCCGCGCTGCGGGCGATCTGGCCGAGGTAGGGAACCGAGGCCGGGCGGCCGCCCGCGCCCTCGACGGCCGCGCCGTGGCCGCCGCCGACGACGGCCCGCCCGTCGCCGCCGTTGGTCGGGAGGAACCAGTGGAACTTCACGGTCTCTCGCCCACTTCCTATTGTTGATCATCTTTCTTGACTTAATGGACAGATTAGCAGCCTGGGAACCGGATCCGCCGCATGCCCGTCCGATGGACATGAAGCCCTCACTCCCGCGCGTCGCGGCCGCTCTCGCCGTCCCGCTCCTCCTCCTCGCCGGCTGCTCGTCCGGCTCGTCCGGCTCGTCCGGCGGCTCCTCCTCCGACTCCGCCGCGCAGAAGTCCGCCTCGGGAAGTCGTCAGCTCGGCGAGACGGCGAGCGGCGCGGCCGGTGCTCCGGCCAGTGTCCCGCAGGCTGCCGACGTCGCCTCCCAGACCGGTGCGGCACCCGTGGTCGAGCAGGCGTCGATCATCTCGACCGGCTCGGTCTCGCTCACCGCGCCCGACGTCGCCCAGGCCCGCATCGCCGTCGAGCACGTCGCCGACACGTACGCCGGCCAGGTCACCGACCAGGAGACCGCGACCGCCGACGACAAGAAGATGGGCTTCGCCCGCCTGGTGCTGCGCGTCCCGTCCCGCTCCTTCGACGACGCGATGGGCGATCTCGAGAAGGCCGCGACCCTCGTCGACTCGAAGACGACCAGCACCGACGTGTCGACCCAGGTCATCGACGTCGACGAGCGGGTCAAGTCCGCCCGGGCCAGCATCGACCGCATCACGACGCTGCTCTCCCGGGCCGAGAAGATCGGCGACATCATGGCGATCGAGTCGCAGCTCTCCGCCCGCGAGGCCGACCTGAACTCACTCCTCCGCCAGCAGGCCCACCTCGCCGACCAGACGTCGCTGTCGACGATCTCGGTCAGCATCGACCGGCCGGCGGCCGTACACCACACCCGGACGGTGCCCGGCCGGACCGGCTTCATGGCCGGTCTCGAGGGCGGCTGGGACGCGCTGCGTGCCTTCGCGACGGGCGTCGGCACCGTGGTCGGCGCACTGCTGCCCTGGACCCCGGTCATCGCCGTGATCGGGGTTCCGGTGTGGCTGCTGGTCCGCCGGGCGCGGCGTACTCGTCCCCCGGCGGCGTCTCCGGACGCGGTGTGACCTGGCCCCGCGAGTCTCAGCCCAGCGGGTACGACTGCACGTAGTCAGTCAGCCGCTTGAGCTGGTCCGGGTTCGTCGACGGGATCACGCCGTGACCGAGGTTGAAGATGTGGCCCCGGGCGGATCGACCGGCCTCGATGATCTCCCCGGCGCGGGCGAGCATGACGTCGGTCGGCGCGAAGACGAGGGTCGGGTCGAGGTTGCCCTGGACGCAGCGACCCTGGGGGCCGCCGACGCGCGCGATGCCGTCGGCGAGCGGGGTGCGCCAGTCGACACCGACGACGTCCGCGCCGGCCTCGCCCATGAGCGTGAGGAGGTTGGTGGTGCCGACGCCGAAGTGGATCCGCGGGACACCGAGCTCGCCGATGCGGGTGAGGACGGCCGCGGAGTGCGGCATCACGTGGGCGGCGTAGTCGCCGGGCGTCAGCGCGCCGGCCCACGAGTCGAAGAGCTGGACCGCCGACGCACCGGCCGCGACCTGGACCTCGAGGAAGGCGGCCGCGATGCCGGCGATCTTGCGCATCAGCGCGTCCCACACGTCCGGAGCGCCGAACATCATCGCCTTGGTGAGCGCGTGCTCCTTCGACGGCCCGCCCTCGACGAGGTACGACGCCACGGTGAACGGCGCGCCGGCGAAGCCGATCAGCGGGGTCGGCCCCAGCTCGGCCACGAGCTGCCGGACCGCCTGGGTGATCATCGGCACGGCGTCAGGCGTCAGGTCGGGGATCGCCTCGACGTCGGCGAGGGTGCGCACCGGGTGGGCGACGACCGGGCCGACGCCCGGCTTGATGTCGAGGTCGACACCGATGGCCTTGAGCGGCAGCACGATGTCGGAGTAGAAGATGGCCGCGTCCACGCCGTACCGCCGGACCGGCTGCAACGTGATCTCCGTCGTCAGGTCGGGGTCGAGGCAGGACTCGAGCATGCCGACGCCCTCGCGGAGCTTGAGGTACTCCGGCAGTGAGCGCCCCGCCTGCCGCATGAACCAGACCGGCGTGTGAGGCACCTCCTCACCACGCGCGGCCTTGAGGAAAGCGGAGTCGGCAAGGCCCGGTGATGCAGTCACGGTGCGATGGTCCCACCCCCTCCGGCGTGTTCGCACATCCGTACGAGTCAGGCCGACCTAGGGTGGGGGCATGGTGGTGCGTCAGGAGACGCGCCCGGGCACGGGCGCGTCCTCAGGGAGCGGCGAGGTGCCGCCGGAGTTCCGGGCGGCCGTCCTCGCGATGCAGGCGGCGACGCTTCGGCCCGAGATCTTCTGTGAGGAGATGCCGGCGCCGCAGCGGATCGCGCCGTACGCGTCAGCGCTCAGCGCCGATGTCACGGTCGACGACACCGAGGTCGGCACCGGCCGCCTCATCCTGCTGCACGACCCGGACGGCAACGACGCGTGGGGCGGCGGCACGTTCCGGTGCGTCGCCTACGCCCGCGCCGACATCGACGTCGACCTGGTCTCCGACCAGATGCTCGGCGAGGTCGGCTGGTCGTGGCTGATGGAGGCGCTGTCCGCCCACGAGGCCGGTCACACCGCCGCCTCCGGCACGGTGACCCGCGTCGCCACGGAGAGCTTCGGCGGGATGGCCGACGAGGGCGGCACGGCCCAGCTCGAGATCCGCGCCTCCTGGACCCCGGTCGCCGGCGAGGACGGCGACCTCCGCGTCGGCGCCCACGTCGAGGCGTGGGGCGAGCTGCTCTGCACGGCCGTCGGCCTCCCTCCCGTCCCCGAGGGCGTCGCGGTCATGCCGAGTCGGCGAGGTCAGCGGGGTCGATGAGCTCCGCCGACGCACCGACCGAGCCCGACGAGAACACCGCCGAGCCGGAGACCAGCGCCGAGCCCGAGGCTCCGCCCGCGCCGTTGCTCACCCTCCGTGACGGCCTGCCCCGGGTCACGGACACCGACGAGGCGCTGCGCTCCGCGTGCGCCGCGATCACCGCCGGCAGCGGGCCGATCGGCATCGACGCCGAGCGCGCGTCGGGCTACCGCTACTCCAACAAGGCCTACCTCATCCAGCTGCGCCGCGAGGGCTCCGGCACGTGGCTCATCGATCCCATCGGGCTCTCGACCGTCGCGCCGCTCCAGCAGGCGCTCCAGAGCACCGACTGGATCCTGCACGCCGCCACCCAGGACCTGCCGTGTCTCGGCGAGATCGGGATCCGACCGCGGGCGACCCTCTTCGACACCGAGCTCGCCGGCCGCCTGCTCGGCTACCCCCGGGTCGGCCTGGCCACGCTCGTGGAGAAGGTCCTCGGCTACTCCATGCTCAAGGAGCACTCTGCCGCTGACTGGTCGACCCGCCCGCTGCCGGAGTCGTGGCTCGAGTACGCCGCCCTCGACGTCGAGGTCCTCGTCGAGCTGCGCGACGCGCTGGCCGGCGAGCTCGAGGCCGCCGGCAAGGAGGAGTGGGCCCGCCAGGAGTTCGAGTACCTCCGCTCCTTCCAGCCCCCCACCCGGGTCGAGGCGTGGCGGCGCACCTCCGGCACCCACAAGGTCCGCAGCCGGCGCGGCCTCGCCGCCGTCCGCGAGCTGTGGGAGGCGCGCGACGCGATCGCGCAGCAGCGCGACGTGACGCCCGGGCGGGTCCTGCCCGACTCCGCGATCATCGCGGCCGCCGTCGAGATGCCCACCGACCGCAGCGCCCTGCTCAGCACCAAGGGCTTCCACGGTCGCGGCGCCGAGCGGTACTCCAGCCGCTGGGGGGCCGCCATCAAGCGGGCGGCCGAGCTGCCCGAGGACGAGCTCCCCACCCGCGCACCGCGCGGGGACGGCCCCCCGACGCCCCGGGCCTGGGCCGAGCGCGACCCCGTCGCCGCGCGCCGGCTCGCGCTGGCCAGGGACGCCATCGCCGAGCTCAGCGAACGGCTCCACGTCCCGGTCGAGAACCTGCTGACGCCCGACTACCTGCGACGCACCCTGTGGACGCCGCCGTCCACCCGTCAGCCGGGCGACCTGATCGACGACGTCACGGCCCAGCTGTCGACGTACGGCGCCCGCGGCTGGCAGATCGCCCTGACCGCTCCCCTGCTGACCACCGCGATCCTCGACGCGGAGGCGTGACCGCCGGGCGGTGCTCCGTCAACCATCCGCGCCGAGCGAACCGTCGACTCCTCAGCCAGCCGGCGTCGCGCTCGGGGAGGCAGTCGGCGGGGGCGTCAACGGGCCCTGCGACAACGAGTCGATCTGTGACGTGAGGCCGTCGAGGTCGGCCGTGGGACCACCGAGGAGCAGCTGCTGCAGCGGGCCGGCGACCGCCTGCTCGAGGGCCGGCCATTCCTGGGTCCGCGGCAGGACCTGCATGCTCCGGACGCTGTTGACGAAGACCGAGGCGTGCAGCGGCTGGAGCAGCGGCTGCCGGAAGTCCTCGGAGAGCGCGACCTGCTGGTTGACCGGGACCATGTAGCCGGTCTGCGCCACGGTCTTGACCATCGGCTCCGAGGAGAGCGCGACGAGCAGGTCGGCGGCGTCCTCCTTGCGCTTGGAGGTCTTGGAGAGGCACAGGCCGGTGTAGTCACCGACCGTGGCGGCCTTGTCGACCGTCGGCATCGGCATGACGTCCCAGTGCAGGTTCTGCACGCCACGCAGCGCCGGCACCAGGCTGCGGTCGCCCGCGATCATCGCGACCCGGCCCTGCTCGAACCACTTGAGCGCCGGCTGCTTCGCGAGCTGCTGCTGGGTGAGGGTGAGCTGCGGGTTGCTGAGCGTCCCCAGGATCTTCTGGAGCGCCGCCTTGGTGCTGCCGTCGGAGAAGGCCAGCGACGTCTGCTGGTCGTTGACGACCTTGCCGCCGCCGGAGTAGATGAACGGCGCCAGCCCGGACACGGTGGGGTCGATGGCGAAGCCGCGCACGTTCCTCCGGCCGGTGGTGGCGAAGGTCGCGGCGGTCTGGAAGTCCTCCAGGGACCAGCTCTTGTTCGTCGAGCCGGGCACGCTCAGCCCGGTCGCCTTCATCCGGGCGAAGTCGACGAGGTCGGTGTTGTAGTAGATGACCCGCGGGGAGACGGAGTACGGCATGCACTGCAGGTGGTGCTCGGCCGAGAAGGCCTCGAGCGCGTCGCGGGAGTACTCGTCGCCGATGTCGACGGCGCGTGCGTCGAGGTAGGAGTCGACCGGCTCGAGCCGCTTGGCGTCCCAGAGCGACTGCAGGTCACCGCGGGAGACGAGGAAGACGTCGGGGACCGGCTGGCCGGCCGTGATCGCCTGCATCATCGAGGCGTCGTCGGTCCAGGACTTCACGGTGACGTCGGCCAGGTCGGTGCTGCTGTTGTAGGTGTCGACGACCTGCTTGTAGGAGGCGACCTCGGTGGGGTTGCCCCACACGCCGAAGGTGAGCTGTGCCGGGTTGGTCGGCGGCGCGGTGGTCGTCTTGGTCGGCGACGGGGTCGGCTGGCTCGTCGGCTGCGCGTCGCTGCTGCAGGCCGACAGGCCCAGCGACAGCGCGGCGGCGACGACTACTGCTGCGCGGGCGGCGGTGGTGCGCAGGGTCATCGACGCAGGTCCTCCTCAGGGCTCGGGCAACCCGCTCACCCTACCGAGTCGGCAAACAGCGTTCGACGCTGGCCGGGCAAGCATCGCGACGTACGTCGTCGGCAGGCTGCCGCCCCGCAAGAGAAGGTGCACGCCGGACCGGGAGCGCCTCACGGCGCGTGGCCGCTCGTAGCGGCTAATTTTGGGACCCGGGGCTGCCACGGCCCGACGTGCACCGCCATTTTAACCGGCCTACACCAGCCCGTGTTCCAGTTCCACATGTCCGGCCGCCTCGAGCTGCTCGGAGAGCGCCAGCATGCGGCGTACGTCGTCCTCCGGAGCGTCGTGCAGGGCCGCGCGGCCGGCGGCGACGACGCGCGAGAACGCGGCGGCACGGAACAGCACGTCCGCGAAGTCGCTGCCCGCGATGCCGCGCAGCACCTCGTCGACCATCGTCTTCAGCTGCTCGGGTCCGGGCGGATCGGCGACGCCGGCGACCACGCGGGCGACCTGGGCCGAGGCACGCCCGGCCTCGAACTCGCGGGCGACCTCGGCCGGCGCGGCATGCACCCACGAGCGGAGCAGGAACAGCCGCCAGAGGCAGCCGGACAAGGTGTCGGACGGCGCTCCCGACCACACCTCGGCGATCGTCTCGATGCCCTCGCTGTCGGCCAGGTGCAGCAGCCGCTCGGCCATCCGCGGGTCGTCGGAGTCGCGCGCGCCCCGGACCAGCAGCGTGGCGGCCTGATCCGCCGCCTCCCGCACCCGGGCGGGGTCGGTGCCGCTCTCGATCGCGTCGAAGAACCGATCGCCGGGCTGCATCGGACGGTGGTGGTCGCGCATGGGACCGACACTAACCGCCGGAAATTGCGGGGCCCCGGAACCGACGGAGACCCCCGTACGCCTCCGTCGGCCCCGGGGCCGATCCAGAAGGGACTGTGCCCGATCCGGGGCCTCACGAAACGCGACGGCCGTCATTCACCTCAGGTGCGGCGCCTCACACGGCGAGCAGCTTGCGGATGCGGGCGTCGCTCACCGTCACCGCGGTACCGAGCTGCTGCGCCCACAGCGAGACGCGGTACTCCTCCAGCAGCCACCGCACCTCGCGCAGCCGGTCCCCCGGCGGACGGCCGCCGGGCAGCGCCGCGACCTGGTGGAGGTAGAGCTCCTGCAGGTCGGTGAACCGCGCCATCAGGTCGGCGTCCGCGCGGAGGCTCTCGTCGAGCCGGCGCCGGCGGATGACGATCGCCTGGAGGTAGGTCGGGAAGCGACGCAGCCACGTGGGGCCGGCCTCGGCGATGAAGCCCGGCGCGGTGAGCCGGGCGAGCTGCGCCTTCATGTCGGTGACGGCGGGCAGCTGATACATGTCGACCCGACCCGACAGCGCCTTGTCGGCCTCGCGATGCGCGGCGAGGGCGCGGAGGGCGTCGCCGAGGACGGCGCGCACGGCCGCCTCGTGCTCGGCGGCGGTGCCGAGCGCGGCCAGCAGGGCGTCGTACTCCTCCTCGGACCGGGCCGCCGGCCGCGCGTCGACGACCGCGCGCACGACAGCGGCCCGGCAGTCCTCGATGACGTCGGCCGCGGACGGGTACGGCGCGGCCGCGAGACCGAGCTTGTCGGTGGTGCTGAGCGAGTCGAGGATGCGCTTGGCGGTTCCCCGGTGGTCGAGCCGGTCGAGGCCCAGCAGGAGCAGGCGTACGACGCCCAGCCGATGCCGCGCCTCGGCCTCCTCCTCGGTGCCGACGACGGTCAACCCGACGCTCGCCCCCTCGTCGACCAGGCACGGGTGCACGGTGACCTCGTGGCCCGCACGCTTCTCGGTGACCGTGCGGCGGATCGTCCCGAACGTCCACGACGTCTGCCCGGTCGCGGTGAGACCCGCGTCGCCGGCCACCTCCGCGATCGCCTTGCGGAACTCGCCGGCGAGGGGCGCCTTCAGCGCCTCGAGGTCCTTGCCGCGGGCCTGCTCACGGCCCCTCTCGTCGACGACGCGGTACGTCGGCCGCAGGTGCTCCGGGACCTTCGACCAGTCCCACGCCTCGCGCGGGATGACGACGCCGGCCGTGCTGCGCCCCCATCGCTCGAGCGCGTCGAGGAGACCCTCCTCGCCCGGCGGGACGGTGGCGAGGAACTCGCGCGCCTTGTCGGGCGCCGGCACGAAGTGCACCCGCAGCTGCTTCGGCAGGCTGCGGATGAGCGTCGTGACGAGCTCCTCCCGCAGTCCGGGGACGTTCCAGGAGAAGTCCTCGCCCTCGACGCGGTTGAGCGTGCCGACGGGGATGTCGATGGTGAGGCCGTCCTCGGCCACGCCCGGCTCGAAGTGATAGCTGACCTTGAACGTCAAGGGGCTGGAGGCGTCGCCGGCCAGCCACTCCTCGGGGTAGTCGGAGACGTCGACGTCACGCGCCAGCATCGCCGGGTCGAACGTCAGGAGGCTCGGATCCTCGCGGCGCTTGTCCTTCCACCAGCGGTCGAAGTGCGCGCCGCTGACGACGCCCGCGCCGACTCGAGCGTCGTAGAAGTCGAAGAGCGCGTGCTCGTCTACGACGATGTCGCGGCGTCGGGCCTTGTGCTCCAGCTCCCGGGCCTCCTCGAGGAGCTTCGCGTTGTCGCGCAGGAACCGGTGGTTGCTGCTCCACTCCCCTTGGACGAGCGCGTGCCTGATGAACAGCTCGCGCGCCACCTCGGCATCCACCCGGCCGTAGGGGACGAGCCGGTCGGCGACCAGCGGGACGCCGTACAGGGTGACCTTCTCGTGCGCCATCACCGCCGCCCGCCGGCGGCTCCAGTGCGGCTCCGAATAGCTCCGCTTGACCAGGTCGCCGGCCAGCCGCTCGGCCCACTCGGGCTTGACCGCCGCCACCTGGCGGGCCCAGAGCCGACCGGTCTCGACGAGCTCGCCGGCCATGACGAAGCCGGGGTTCTTCCGGCTCAGGACGCTGCCGGGGAAGATCGCGAACTTGGTGTTGCGGGCGCCGAGGTACTCCCGCGGCCCAGGCCGCTTGCCGCGCTCGCGCCGGTCGTTGGTCGAGCCGGTCGAGGCCCTGTCGCGCTCCTCGAGGACGCCGATCTGGGAGAGCAACCCCGACAGCAGCGCCTGGTGGATGCCGTCCTCGTCCACCGCGCCTCCCTCGCTGCCGCTGGTCGAGGTGCGAGCGGAGCGAGCCTCGAGACCAGGCCCGATCTGGATCCCCATCTCCTTGCAGACCTGCCGCAGCTGCGACTCGAACTCCTGCCACTCGCGCACGCGCAGGTAGTGCAGGTGCTCGCGCAGGCACATCCGGCGGAACGCGCTGGAGGACAGCTCGCGCTGCTGCTCGCGCAGGTAGCGCCAGAGGTTCAGCCAGGTGAGGAAGTCGCTGGACTCGTGCTTGAACCGGGCGTGCGACTGGTCGGCCTGCGCCTGCTCCTTCGGGCGGTCCGGGCCGGGCCGCTCGCGCGGGTCCTGCAGGCTCAGCGCAGCGGCGATCACGATGACCTCCCGTACGACGCCCAGCCGCTCCGCCTCGAGCACCATCCGGGCCAGCCGCGGGTCGATGGGCAGCCGGGCGAGGCGCCGTCCGAGCTTGGTGAGCCGTGGACCTGTGGAGGTCTCGAAACGCTCGCCGGCGCTCGCTGCTCGACGGCCGGACCCGTCCGCTGGTCGAGTAGCCCGCGAGGAACGAGCAGGCGTGTCGAGACCCAGGGCACCGAGCTCCTCGAGCAGCTGGACGCCGGCCGCGATGTTGCGCCGGTCCGGCGCCTCGACGAACGGGAACCGCTCGATGTCGCCCAGTCCGAGCGAGGCCATCTGGAGGATGACGCTGGCGAGGTTGGTCCGCAGGATCTCCGGGTCGGTGAACTCCGGGCGGGCCTCGAAGTCCTCCTCGGAGTAGAGCCGGACGGCGATGCCGGCCTCGACACGGCCGCACCGGCCGGAGCGCTGGTTGGCGCTGGCCTGGCTGATCGGCTCGATCGGCAGTCGCTGCACCTTCGTCCGCGCCGAGTAGCGGCTGATCCGGGCGACCCCGCTGTCGACGACGTACCTGATCCCGGGCACCGTCAGCGACGTCTCGGCGACGTTGGTGGCCAGCACGATCCGGCGGCCGGTGTGGGAGGAGAACACGCGGTGCTGCTCGGCCGCGGAGAGGCGGGAGTAGAGCGGGACGATCTCGACCAGCCCGGCACTCCGGCCACGGTCCAGCCCCAGGCCGGAGGAGAGTGCGTCGGCCGTGTCGCGGATCTCCCGCTCGCCGGGCAGGAAGACGAGGATGTCGCCCGGGCCTTCGGCTGAGAGCTCCTTGACGGCGTCGACGATCGCCTCGGTCTGGTCCCGGACGACGGGCTCCCCCTCCTCGTCGGCCTCGGGCAGCTCCATCAGCGGCCGGTAGCGGACCTCGACCGGGTAGGTGCGCCCGCTGACCTCGATGATCGGCGCCGGCGTGCCGTCGGCCGCGGAGAAGTGCGCGGCGAACCGCTCCGGGTCGATGGTCGCGCTGGTGATGATGAGCTTGAGGTCGGGCCGGCGCGGCAGCAGCCGCCTGAGGTAGCCGAGGAGGAAGTCGATGTTGAGCGACCGCTCGTGCGCCTCGTCGATGATGATCGTGTCGTAGCGGCGCAGGTCCCGGTCGCGCTGCAGCTCGGCCAGCAGGATGCCGTCGGTCATCAGCTTGACGCGGCTGGCCCTCGACGTACGGTCCGTGAACCGCACCTGGTAGCCGACCAGGTCGCCCAGCTCGGTGCCGAGCTCCTCGGCGATCCGCTCGGCGACCGAGCGCGCCGCGATCCGGCGCGGCTGGGTGTGGCCGATCATCGTCCGCCCGAGCTCGAGGCAGATCTTCGGCAGCTGGGTCGTCTTCCCGGACCCCGTCTCGCCCGCCACGATCACCACTTGGTGGTCGCGGATCGCGGCGGCGATGTCCTCACGGCGCTGGGTGACCGGCAGCTGCTCGGGATAGGTGATGGTCAGCTGCGGGACCGGGGATTCAGTCATAACGCGGCCATTCTCCCCGATCGCCGGTCAGCGGCGGCGCGGGCGGCTCCCTGCCGACGGCGAGCCGTACGCCGGCTCAGCCGGTCGGGCTCGGGCTCGGCTGCTGCGGCGACGGCACCTGGCCGGGGCTGGGGATGCCGTTCTGCCCCGGCCCGTTGCGGAAGCCGAACCGCTGACCGTCGCGAGGACCGAAGCCGTCGCCCGGGAACATCCGGTAGCGGCCGGGCATCCGGTCGTCGTCGTGCCCGACGGCGTGCCCGATCGCGATGCCGATCCCCAGGCCCACGAGCAGGCAGACGAGTGCCGCGACGAGCGCGATCCAGAGCTTGACGATCCGGTCGCGGAACGGCTGCCGCGGGGTGGCGGGATACCACTGCGGCATCGGGTGGGTCGGGCCGGCGGGGCCGGCGGGGCCAGCGGGACCGCCGGCTCCGTAGGCGCCGCCCGAGGCGTAGGCGCCGTAGGGATCCGGCCCGGGGGGCTGGTTCCCGGGGGGCGGGTACGCCGAACCCGGCGGCACCGATCCCGGCGGCACCGATCCCGGCGGGTCGACCGGCGGCCGACCGGTCGGCCCGTTGCTCTGGTCACTCATGGGTCAAGAGTGCACGGTCGACCTGTGCCAGTCCTGTGAACGCGCGGAGCTCAGCTCGACGTACCGGATCACGGCGCCACCGTCGGAGCCCTGCCCGCCGAAGTCCCGGTGGTCGACGCCCTGGCCGGGTCCCTGGTTCGAGCCCACCCCCGGGCGTTGCGGGTACCCGTCGGACCCCGAGCAGGCCGTCGGCGCCGTGCCCGCGGGGGCGGAGAGCCGGCGCCGGGCGGTCATGCATCCGTCAAGGACGACTCGCCCGCCACCCCTACCCCCGCGAGCGCCGCCAGCGCCCCGGTGATCAGGCCGACCAGCTCCTCGCGATCCACCCCGCCATTGACCTTCCAGTCGAGGACCATCTCCTCGGCGAGCGCCGACCAGCCGCGCACGAGGAGCCGCATCGACGCGTTGTCCTCGAGCAGGTGGTCGCTGTCGGAGGCGAAGATCCGGTCGGTGAGCGCGGCGCGGGCCTCGTCGTAGATGGCCCGCAGCGACTCGTTGCCGCTCTTGGCCCCGGTCACGAGGGAGAGGTAGCCCTCGTAGTTCTCGTCGACGAACTCGACGTAGGCGCGCACCGAGACCAGCAGTCGTTCGAACGCGTCGCCCTCGGCGGGCGGCGCGGTACGGGCGATCAGGTCGGCGGCCGCGCGGCGGACGACCGCCTCCTGGAAGCCGGCCAGCCCTCCGAAGTAGTGGTAGAGCAGCCCGCGGGAGATGCCTGCCGTCTCCGCGAGCAGGTCGATGGAGATCTCGGGGAGCGAGCGCGTCGCGAAGAGCCGCACGCCGAGGTCGAGCAGCTGCGCACGGCGCTCGTCGGAGCGGAGCCGGGTACGCGGTGCCGTGGTCACGACCGCCACTCTATTGAAAAATGTTCAACACCGCTATTGACGCTCGTTCAACAACCTCCCTACGGTGGTCGCCATGACCCAGCTCGTGGACCACCTGATCATCGGCGCCGGCTTCGGCGGCCTGTGCGCGGCGATCCAGCTCGACGAGGACGGCGAGCGCGACTTCGTCGTCGTCGAGAAGGCCGGCGACGTCGGCGGCACCTGGCGCGACAACACCTACCCCGGCGCCGCGTGCGACGTGCCGAGCCAGCTCTACAGCTTCTCGTTCGCGCCGAACCCCGACTGGTCGATGAGCTACTCGCCGCAGCCGGAGATCCAGGCCTACATCCAGCGCGTGGCCCGCGAGTCGCGGGTGCTGGACCGGTTCGTGTTCGACACGCTGGTCACCGACGCGACGTGGGACGAGGACAGCCAGCGGTGGATCGTGCGCACCGACGGTCCCGACGGCCCGACGACGTACGCCGCCCGCACGGTGATGGCGGCGGCCGGCGCGCTCTCGGAGCCGCGGCTGCCCGAGATCGAGGGGATCGCCGACTTCCAGGGCGAGATCTTCCACTCCGCCCGGTGGGACCACGACGTCGACCTGGCCGGCAAGCGGGTCGCGGTCATCGGCACCGGCGCGAGCGCGATCCAGATCGTGCCGGAGGTCCAGAAGGTCGCGGGACACCTCGACGTCTACCAGCGCACCGCCCCGTGGGTGATCCCCCGCAACGAGCACCACTACTCGTCGTTCGAGAAGCGCGCTCTCCGCCACGTGCCGGGCCTGCAGCGCGCCGCCCGCACCGCGATCTACTGGGGCCGCGAGGCCTACGTGCCGGCGTTCACCTGGAAGCCCGCGCTCGCCGCGCCGGCCAAACGCGCCGCCCGCAAGAACATCGAGAAGGGCATCAGCGACCCGCTCCTGCGCGAGAAGGTCACCCCGACCTACGAGATCGGCTGCAAGCGGATCCTCATCTCCAACAGCTACTACCCCGCGCTGGACGCCGACAACTGCGACGTCGTGACCGACCCGATCGCAAAGGTCACCGGCGACGCGATCGTGACCGCCGACGGCACGGAGCGGCCGGTCGACGTACTCATCGTGGCGACCGGCTTCTACACGACCGACCTGCCGATCGCTCACCACGTGCGAGGCCGCGAGGGCAAGCTGCTGGCCGACCGCTTCGCGGAGACCGGCACCGCTGCCTACAAGGGCACGACGGTTCCGGGGTTTCCCAACTTCTTCTTCATCGTCGGGCCCAACACCGGCCTGGGCCACAGCTCGATGGTCTTCGTCATCGAGTCGCAGGTGCGCTACATCCGCGACGCGCTGCGGAGCATGCGAATCAACCAGTACGCGACGGTCGAGCCGACCGAGGCCGCGTTCGCCGCGTGGAACACCGACCTGCAGGCCCGGATGGCATCGACCGTGTGGAGCAGCGGCGGCTGCTCGTCGTGGTACCTCGACGAGCACGGCCGCAACACCACCCTCTGGCCGCGCACGACCTTCGTCCTCCGCCGCCTGCTGCGCAGCTTCGACGTCAAGAGCTACACCGTCAGCGCCCGGGTCCCCGCCCTTCGACAGGCTCAGGACGACGCGGGCGGGACCACCGAGGATCAGGAGATCGTGAACGCATGAAGTCGCTCAAGGACAAGGTCGTCGTCATCACCGGTGCCGGCTCCGGCATCGGGCGCGCGCTGGCGGTCGACATCGCCCGCCGCGGGGGGCTGCTCGCCCTCTCCGACGTCAACGAGGCAGGCCTCGCCGAGACCGTCGAGCTGGCGAAGCAGGCCGGCGCCGTCCAGGTGAAGTCGGACCGGCTCGACGTCGCCGACCGCGCGGCGTTCCGGTCGTACGCCGACGAGGTGCTCGCCCACTTCGGTCGGGTCAACGTCGTCGTCAACAACGCCGGGGTGGCCCTGTCCGGGCGGGTCAACGACCTCGAGTGGGACGACATCGACTGGATCATCGGCATCGACTTCTGGGGCGTCGTCCACGGCACCAAGCTCTTCCTGCCGGCGCTCATCGAGTCCGGTGACGCCCACATCGTCAACATCTCGTCGCTGTTCGGGCTGGTGTCGATGCCCGACCAGTCCTTCTACAACGCGGCGAAGTACGCCGTGCGCGGCTTCACCGAGGCGCTGCGCGAGGAGATGCTCATCGACGGTCACCGGGTCGGCGTGACGTCGGTCCACCCCGGCGGCATCAAGACCGCCGTCGCCCGCTCGGCGCGCTACTCGGCCAAGGACGACCCCTCCGCCTCCGCGAAGTTCTTCGACGAGAAGCTCGCCAAGATGCCGCCCGAGAAGGCGGCCGAGATCATCGTGAAGGGCATCCTCAAGAACCAGGCCCGGGTGCTGGTCGGCCTCGATGCCCACCTCATCCACAACTTCGGCAAGTTCACGGGTTCGCGCTACCAGGACATCGTCGCGTTCGGGGCGAAGCGCGTGATGCCCAAGAAGCACGGCTGACCTCGACGCCGGCGCCCCGGGCAGCGGAGAGGACCGTCAGTCGACCATGGCCGACTCGGCGGCCCGCCGCGCCTCGCGACGGGCCCGCTGGCGACGGCTGCGGCGCCCGATGGTCGGGTTGATCGGGCCGACCAGGCGCGGGCCGGCCAGCCGGCTCTCCAGGCGCCGGGTCCCGCGGTGCAGCGGCTGGGCGACGTACTCGCCGAGGATGACGCCGGACGCGAGGGCGACCGCGATCGAGGCGGCGGTGAACATCGCCAGGAGGCCGGGCGACGTGCCCTCGTCGCCACGGCCGGTGAGCAGGGTCAGGCCGCGGTAGATGGACAGGCCGGGCAGCAGCGGGACGACCGCCGGTACGACGATGACCAGCGGCGGCACCCGGAGCCGGCCGGAGACCCAATAGCTCACCAGACCGACGAAGAAGGCCGCCGCGGCGACCGCCCAGGTGCCGGCGAACTCGTCCGGGAAGCCGAGCGTGACGCCCTCCGCGAGCGCCGCGATCACGGCGATCGGCAGCAGGCTGCGCAGCGGCCCGTAGGAGACGTAGGCGAACGCGGCGGCGCCCACGGCGGCGCCGAAGAGCGCCCGGCTGACCGAGCTGAGGTCCACGGCGGCCGGCACGATCTCGGGGAGGTGGAGCCCGCAGGCCCGCGCCACCGAGATACCGCCGCTGACGCCGGCGATGATGCCCGCGGTCGACAGGATCACCTCGGTGATCCGCGCCCCGGCGGTGATGTAGAAGCCGGTCAGGGCGTCCTGGAGCGCGCCCATGAACCCGAGCCCGGCGAGCAGGACGATGATGTTGGCGGTGATGGCGGTCGAGACCTCGAGGTCGAACGGCACGGCGACGCACACCGCCAGCAGCGAGGCGACGCCCGCGCCCGCGATCTGCTGGTAGAACACCGGCACCCGCCGCCGGCCCATGACGAGCTGCAGCCGGTCGATGACCGTCGCGGCCAGAGCGGCGAGTACGACGACCGGCCCGGCGCCGCCGAGCTGCACGGCCACACCCGCGGCCATCACGGCGAGTCCCGCCGTGACCGCCCAGCGGTGTCGCCCGTGCCCGGTCGAGATGATCCGGGCGAGCTCGCTGCGGGCGTCCTTGAGATCGACGTCGTCGCGCAGCACCGCGCGCACCAGGTGGTCGACGCGGGTGAGGTCCTCGTAGTCGATGGCCCGCTGCTTGACCTGCCGGGTGGCGAAGACCGGGACCATGTCCGGGCTCTCCTGGTAGGCCATCTCGAGGTTGGTGAACGTGATGTCGACGTCGGCGCTGCGTAGCCCGAGGTGACGCGCCAGCGCCCGCATGGTCGCCGTCACGTCGGCGGCGCCGGCGCCCGATGAGAGCAACAGCTCGCCGACCTTGAGGCAGAAGTCGAAGGTCAGGTTCACCTCTCGTGCGTCCACGCTCGAAGGTTGCCAGGCACGGCAGCGGCATGCACGGCCGGGGGCATGGGAACCTGGGCCCGTGCGGATCGACTTCCATCCGTCCCCGGAGCCCACGCTCGGCGTGGAGTGGGAGCTCGCGCTCGTCGACCGGCAGACGCGTGACCTGTCCAACAACGCAGCCCACCTGTTCGCCCGCGCGAAGGCGCGGATGCCTGACCCCGGCCGCCTCCACCAGGAGCTGCTCCGCAACACCGTCGAGCTCGTGACGGGGATCTGCCCCACCGTCGCCGCCGCGATGGACGACCTGCGCCGCAGCATGGCTCCGGTGGTCTCGGCGTGCGACGACCTCGGCGTCGACCTCTACGGCGCCGGGACGCATCCGTTCGCGAGCTGGACCCAGCAGCAGCTCTCCCCCGGCCACCGCTACGAGGAGCTGATCAACCGCACCCAGTGGTGGGGCCGGCAGATGCTCATCTGGGGCGTCCACGTGCACGTGGGGCTGCCGGCGCAGGAGCGGGTGATGCCGGTGCTGTCCGGGCTGCTCACCTACTACCCGCACTTCCAGGCGCTCTCGGCCTCCAGCCCGATCTGGGCGGGCGTCGACACCGGCTACGCGTCCAACCGGGCGCTGATGTTCCAGCAGCTCCCGACGGCCGGCCTGCCGTTCCAGTTCGAGACGTGGGAGCAGTTCGAGTCGTTCGCGTCCGACCAGCTGACCACCGGGGTCATCGACGAGCTGTCGGAGATCAGGTGGGACCTGCGGCCCTCGCCCCACCTCGGCACGCTCGAGAACCGCATCTGCGACGGTGTCTCGACCTTCGACGACCTGGCCGCCGTCGTCGCCCTCGCCCACTGCCTCGTCGTCGACCTCGACGCGCGGGCCGCGGCCGGCGAGCAGCTGACCACCATGCCGCCCTGGCACGTGCAGGAGAACAAGTGGCGGGCCGCGCGCTACGGGCTCGACGCGATCGTCATCCTCGACGAGAGGTCGAACGAGCGACTCGTCACCGACGACCTGGCCGACCTGCTCGTCCGGCTCGAGCCGGTCGCGAAGCGGCTCGGCTGCGCTCCCGAGCTGGCCTCCGTCGCCGACGTCGTGAGTCGCGGGGCGTCGTACCAGCGGCAGCGCGTGGTCGCCGAGCAGACGCATGGCGACCTGGTCGCGGTCGTCGACTCGGTGGTGCGGGAGCTGCGCGAGTCGCTGCGGTAGGGCTCGTGGTCAGCGCGGCGGGGGCGGCATGGCGTCGGTCGCCTCGAACTGCCCCATCCCGGTGAGCTGCAGCAGGTCGACGATGACGCTGCGCAGCTGCAGCAGGACCCCCTCGGCGGTCATCTCGCTGCTGCGCTCCACGGCGGCCGACGCCTCGCCGAGCGCGAGCAGCGCAGGACGGGCCGCCTCGGCGAACTCCGAGGTGCCGCGCGCCTTGACCAGCTCCTCCGCGAGTACGTCGCTGGCGTCGGCCAGGTCGAAGGCGAGGGTGGCGTAGGACGCCGGTACCGGGCGGCCACGGTAGGCGGCGACCGCCACCTGACGGACCAGGACGCGCGTGCTGCGCAGCGCCCGGTCGAGCGGCTCGACGAGGTCCGCCATGTGCCGCACCGACGGCTTGTGCCTGACCCGGAACGGCGACGAGGCCACGACCGCCATGCCCTCGTCGGCGGCCGCCTGCAGCTCCCGGATCAGACCGTCGGTCGACCGGGCCTCGGCGAGCACGGCCATCCCGTGCACCGCGTCGGCCTCGAGCATGACGTCCCCGGCGGCCCGCAGGAGCTGGGCGATCTTGCGGATGACGACCGCCGCCCGCTCGCGCGGGCGGCGCAGCGGCGCGGCGGGGACGACGGACGCGGCCAGCAGCGCGACACCGCCGCCGACGAGCGCGTCGGTCCAGCGCAGCACCGCCGCACCCGACGTGGGCACCAGCGTCGCCACGAAGATCGACTGGACCGCGGCCTGGTTGACGAACAGCTGCGAGGCATCGAGCAGCAGGGCCGCCGACATCGCGAGCCCGACGATCAGGGTGATCTGCCAGGCACCCGAGCCGAGCCAGCTGACCAGCAGGTCGCCGAGGAGGACACCGATGGCGACGCCGATCGTGACCTCCGCGACCCGCCGCAGCCGCTGGCCGTACGACGTCCCGAGACTGACCACCGCCGCGATCGAGGCGAACAGCGGCGCCTGGTGGCCGAGCACGTCGTGCGCCACGAACCACGCCACGCCGGCCGCGACCGCGCACTGCGCGATCGCCCAGCGCTTCGATCGCCACCGGATGAGGCGGGCCCTGACCGACGTACGCCCCCGGTGGCGCCAACCGTCGAGGACGTCCCGCTGCATGACTCGAATCTTGGCAGAGGGGTCAGGAGCGCTCGTCGAGGCCACCGCCGACCGCGGCGGCCACGGCGCGCAGCCGGGCGCGGGTGATGTCGGCGACGGTCAGCAGGCCGGCGTTGGCGGCATTGGAGCCCGGTCGGGTCGGCTCGGCGGAGTTGACGCTGAGACAGGAGCGGCGACCGCCGTCGGCGACGTTGGCGAGGGCGACCGCGTGACCCGTCGTGCCTGACCCCGCGAAGAAGTCGAGCACCCGTGCGTCGTCCGGCATCGTCGCCAGGATGCGGCGGATCAGGCCGGTCGGCTTCGGCGACTCGAAGACGTGGCCGACCAGCGCCTTGAGCTCCGCGACGGCGGTGTCGGTCGAGCCGACCTCCTCGGCGAGCCAGATCGTGCGCAGCTTCTTCCGCCGCCCGCCACCGTCGACGCCGTGCAGCCAGTCGCGCTGGAACACGTCGACCCGCTCCCCCTGCCGCCCGGCGATCCGGCGGCAGACCAGGTCGTCGGGGCGCTCGTCGATCAGCGGCCGCGACCAGCGCCAGACCGCCGGCCTCCCGTCGCCGAAGACCGGCGTCACCTCGTGGGACCCGTCGAACGGAGCGGTCGCGACGCGGCCGGACTCCGGGTCGCCGTACACGGGGAAGTGGAGGGTGGGGGCGGTGACCGGGTTGAACTTCTTGTTGGTGTTGCGCAGCGGCAGGTGGCGGTAGCGCCGCCCGGCCGCGTCCACGAGCGGGAAGTCGCGCTCGTCGACCAGGTCGGCACTGCTCGCGTCGAGCGCGCAGGTCCGGGGGTCGAGGGCGTAGACGAGGAGGTACTCGTGCGACGTCGCGAACCCGCCGCCGAGCTGGCGGCCCTTGGGGTTGAGGTTGACGACCACCTGCGCGAGGAAGGACTCCTCGCCGAAGACGTCGTCGAGCAGGAGCCGGAGGTACGCCGCCTCGTTGTCGTCGATGCTGACGTAGATCGCCGCCCGCTCGCTCATCACCGCCCGCGCGGCCTCCAGTCGCGGCCGCATCATCGCCACCCACGCGTCGTGCCGGCCGCGGCGCCGGCCGTCGGCGCCACGGATGTCGTCGACGTAGGCGAAGTCGTTGCCGGTGTTGTAGGGCGGGTCGATGTAGACGAGGTCGAACCGCTCGCCCTCCTGCGCCAAGCGACGGAGCACCTCGAGGTTGTCGCCCTCGACGAAGGTGTTCCACGGCTCCACGAACGCACACGCTAGTCATCGCGGCACCGCAGCGGTGGGAGGCGGGCCCGGCCTAGCCCGCCGTGACCACGACGAGCGCCACCGTTGTCACGGGCGCGAAGCACTCCTTCTTCGGGGAGGCGACCGGGTCGGCCCGCACGGCGAGGGGATCGCGCTCGACGGTGACGCCGGGCGGGACGTCGCAGCCGACGCTCACGACCTGCCCGAGGAGCTGTTGTCCGGAGGCGACGGAGATCGCGCCTGCCGCAGCGCGCACCTTCGCCGCCAGCGCCGCTTCGAAGTCCCGGGTGAACGCGGCGACGGCGGCGGCGTCGGGGAGCGGTGTCGCCCGGTCGGCGACCGCTCCGCCGCCGGCCGTCTGCGAGACGAGCCGCTCGCTCGCGACGAAGCCGGTGTCGGGCTGCGCGGTCCGGGTCGCGGGAGCGTCGCCCGGGGACGAGCCATTCCCGCAGGCCGCGAGGAGCAGCACCGCCGTCAGCACACCGAGAAGTCGCGTCATGACGATGAGACGTTATCCCCGTCAGCCTGGTTCCCGGGGCCGGCGTACGCCGTGGCAGGGTGACCGCGTGACCCGCCGCTTCACCCGCGCCGAGCTGGAGTCCTTCCGCGACGCCACCGTCCCCGACCTCATCGGTCCCGACCTGCGCCTGCTGTTCGTGGGCATCAACCCGGGGCTCTGGACGGCCGCGACCCAGACCCACTTCGCGCACCCGGTCAACCGCTTCTACCCCGCCTTGTACGCCGCCGGCATCATCACCCACGCCATCGACCCGGCCGCCGGGATGACCGACGCCGACCGCGCCCACCTCGTCGGCCGCGGCGTCGGCATCTCCAACGTCGTGCACCGAGCCACCGCCCGCGCCGACGAGCTCTCCAAGGCCGAGCTCGTCGAGGGCGGCCTCCGCCTGCAGGAGCTGGTCCGGCGCGAGCGGCCGCGGGTCGTCGCGGTCGCCGGGATCACCGCGTTCCGCTCCGCGTTCGGGCAGCCCAAGTCCCTGGCCGGGCGGCAACCGCATGACCCCGCCTGGGGTGACGCCGAGGTCTGGGTCGTCCCCAACCCCAGCGGCCTCAACGCCCACGAGACCGTCGCGTCCCTGGCCGAGGCCTACGCCGCTCCCGCCCGCGCCGCCGGCGTCCTCCCCGAGGCTTGAGTGTCCCGACCACCCAGGGGTGGTCGAGACACTCAACGGTCAGTCGTAGGGCTGGTCCTTGCCGGCGACGGTGAGGCCGTCCTGGACCACGAACCCCCGTTTGGCGTCCTCCTCGGGGTCGCAGCCGACCCGGGCGCCCGGCGGGATGACGACGTTCTTGTCGAGGATGGCGTTGCGTACGACGGCGCCCTCCCCGACGTGGACGTCGTTCATCAGCACCGAGCCGGTCACGTCGGCGCCCGCGATGTAGACGCCGGGCGACAGGACCGACCGCTGGACCGAGCCGCCGCTCACGACGACGCCCGGCGACAGCAGCACCTCGTCGACATTGGAGTGCACGACCTTCGCGGGCGGGTAGGGACCGTGGGAGGTGTAGATCGGCCAGTCGTAGTTGTAGAGGTTGAACACCGGCAGCGGGGAGACCACGTCGAGGTGGGCGTCGTAGTAGGAGCGCAGCGTCCCGACGTCGCGCCAGTAGCCGCGGTCGCGGTCGGTCGAGCCGGGCACCTGGTTGTCGCGGTAGTCGTAGACGGCCGCCTGGTTGCGGCGCACGAACGCCGGGACGATGTCGCCGCCCATGTCGTGCTTGGAGCCGATCTCGGTGGCGTCGCGGGTGACGGCCTCGACCAGCGCGTCGGCGTCGAAGACGTAGTTGCCCATCGAGGCGAGCACCTCCCCCGGGCTGTCCGGGAGGCCGACCGGGTTCTTCGGCTTCTCGAGGAACTCCCGGATGCGCGGCGGGTCCTCCGGGTCGACGTCGATGACCCCGAACTGGTCGGCCAGCTCGATCGGCTGCCGGATCGCGGCGACCGTGCAGGGTGCGCCCGACTCGCAGTGCGCCTGGATCATCTGCGAGAAGTCCATCCGGTAGACGTGGTCGGCGCCGACCACGACGACGATCTCCGGCTTCTCGTCGCCGATGAGGTTGAGCGACTGGTAGATGGCGTCGGCACTGCCGAGGTACCAGTTCTTGCCGACGCGCTGCTGGGCCGGCACCGAGGCGACGTAGTTGCCGAGCAGCGTCGACATCCGCCAGGTCTGGCTGACGTGCCGGTCGAGGGAGTGCGACTTGTACTGCGTCAGCACCACGACCTGGCGCGACCCGGAGTTGACGACGTTCGACAGCGCGAAGTCGATGAGCCGGTAGGTCCCGGCGAACGGCACGGCCGGCTTCGCACGGTCGGCGGTCAGCGGCATCAGCCGCTTGCCCTCTCCGCCGGCGAGCACGATCGTGAACACTTTCTTGCGAAGAGGCAGTGCCATGTCGAAACGGTAGCGTGACGCCGTGCGCGTCGACATCCTCTCCAAGGAGTATCCGCCCGAGATCTACGGCGGCGCGGGGGTCCACGTCGCCGAGCTGGTCAGGGCGCTGCGGGCCACGAGCGACGTCGAGACGGTCGTGCGCGCGTTCGGTGCGCCCCGCGACGAGCCGGGCACCTTCTCCTACGCCGACCTGCCGGCGCTCAGCGACACGAACGCCGCCCTGCGGACCTTCGGTGTCGACCTGGCGATCGCCGACGCCTGCGCCGGGGCGGACCTGGTGCACTCGCACACGTGGTACGCCAACCTGGCCGGCCACCTGGCCGCCCTGCTGCACGGCATCCCGCACGTCCTGACGGCGCACTCGCTCGAGCCGCTGCGGCCGTGGAAGGCCGAGCAGCTGGGCGGCGGCTACGCCCTGAGCGGCTGGGCCGAGCGGACGGCGTTCGAAGCGGCCGCGGCGGTGATCGCCGTCTCCAGTGCCATGCGCGAGGACGTGCTGCGCGCCTACCCCGCGGTGGACCCCGACCGCGTGCACACCGTGCACAACGGGATCGACACCGACCTGTGGCAGCCCGTCGACGACCCCGACCGGGTGCGCGCGCTCGGCGTCGACCCGGACCGCAGGTCGGTGGTCTTCGTCGGGCGGATCACCCGACAGAAGGGGCTGCCCTACTTCCTGCGCGCGGTCGCCTCCCTCCCCGACGACGTCCAGGTCGTCCTCTGTGCGGGCGCGCCCGACACACGCGAGATCGAGGCCGAGGTCGTCGGCCTCGTCGAGGAGCTCCGCGCGACCCGCTCGGGCGTCGTCTGGATCGCCGAGATGCTGCCACGGGCCGACGTCGTCGCCCTGCTCAGCACGGCGACGGTCTTCGCGTGCCCGTCGGTCTACGAGCCGCTCGGCATCGTCAACCTCGAGGCGATGGCCTGCGAGGCGGCCGTCGTCGCGACCGCGACCGGCGGCATCCCCGAGGTCGTCCAGCACGGTACGACGGGCCTGCTGGTGCCGATCGAGCAGCTGACCGATGGCACCGGGACCCCCGTCGACCCGGCCGCCTACGTCGCCGACTTCTCGGCCGCGCTCAACGAGCTGGTCGCCGAGCCGGAGCGCGCGGCGGAGATGGGCCGGGCCGGCCGGCGCCGGGCGATCGAGGCGTTCAGCTGGGGCGCGATCGCCGAGAAGACCGTGGCCATCTACCGCTCGTTGGTCTGACGGACGGACGCTGTGGCTACAGTGTGAGACGCAGCACAGCTTGACTCGTGATCCTTCTCGGGAGGCTCGTGACGATGGATGTACCTGTCGATGTCCTCCACTGGGTGTTGGCGATCCTGCCGGTCGTGGCGCTGCTCGTCCTCCTCGTGCCACTGCGCTGGCGGGCACCCGAGGCCGCGCCCGTCGCGATGTTCATCGCCGGGATCGTGGCGCTCGCGGCCTTCAAGACGCCCTGGCACACGCTCACCGTGGCCACCGGCAAGGGCGTGTGGGACGCGATCTTCATCCTCTACGTGATCTGGCCGGCGCTGATGCTCTATCAGGTCACCAAGCAGGCGGGCGCCTACGACGCCTTGCGCAAGGGCATCTCGCGGTTCAGCCGCAACGAGCTCTTCATCATCCTCGCGCTGGCCTGGGTCTTCTCCTCGTTCCTCCAGGGCATCGCCGGCTTCGGCGCGCCGGTGGCGGTGGTCGTCCCGCTGCTGATGGCGGTCGGCGTGCGGCCGGTCTACGCGGTGGCGTTCGGCGTGCTCGCCCACGCGTGGGCCCGCTTCTTCGGCACCCTGGGCGTCGGCTGGCTCGCCACCCTCCGGGTCACCGCCGGCGAGGACGGCGAGAACTCCTACGACGTCACCCGCGCCGCCTTCGAGTCCGGCCTGCTGATCCTCATCTCCTGCTACCTCGGCGGCCTGCTGGTCGTCTGGCTCTACGGCCGCTGGCCCGCGGTCAAGCACGCGTGGCCGCTGGTGCTGATCCTCGGCACCATCCTCGGCGTCGGGCAGATGCTCGCGACGTTGTTCAGCCCCGAGCTCTCCACCTTCCTCGCCGCCGCCGTCGCGCTCGTGGCGCTCTACCCGCTCTCGCGCTGGCGCCGCTACCGCGACCCGATCACCGGCATCCCGAACCGGCCCGCGATGGCCGAGCGCGGGCTCGACGCCGAGCAGGAGCACCCGCCGGTGATGAGCCTGGGCTGGTCGGCACTGCCGTACGTCGTCCTGCCGATCGTCACGCTGAGCGCGCTGCTGATCGACCCGCTCAACGACCAGCTGACCCGGTGGCGCGTGGGTCTGCCGTTCCCCGACGTCACGACCGGCTACGGCGTCCACAACGCGGCGATCGACGAGTACTCGCCGATCACGGTGCTCACCCACCCGGGCACGATGCTGCTCGTCACGACGATCGTCGTCTGGATCGTCTACCGCAGCCGCGGCTACTACACGGCCTGGGGGCGCGTCGCCGAGAGGGAGCGGCTCGGCCTGGCGCTGCTCGTCGACGCCATCCCGGCCTCCGTCCCGGTGATCTGCTTCCTGGTGACCAGTCGCATCCTCGACCACAGCGGCCAGACGCTGACCATCGCGCACGGGATCGCCGACGTCTCGCCACCGACGATGTATGCGTTCATCGCGAGCGTGATCGGCGCCCTCGGTGCCTTCATGACGTCGTCGAGCACGGCGTCCAACGTGCTGTTCGGTCGCGTCCAGTACGACGTCGCCCTGCTGCACGACCTGCGGCCCGAGGCGATCATCGCCGCCCAGGCCGCCGGCAGCGCCTACGGCAACGCGGTCGCCCCGGCCAACATCGTCCTGGGCACGAGCATCGCCGGCATCAAGGGCCAGGAGGGCTCGGTGCTGCGGCTGACGATCGGCTGGACGGCCGTCGTCCTGGTGCTCACCGGCATCGCCACCATCATCCTCGTGAACGTGAGCTGACCATGGACAAGAAGCTGATCATCGAGACGACGTCGTTCGCGCTGCTCATCCTCGCCTTCCCCGTGATCAGCCTCGGCACCGACCACGACAGCACCGCGGTCTGGATCCTCGGACTGGTCGCGGTGGTCGTGGCCGGCGTGCTGCCGATCTGGACCCGCTTCATGGACCACTCGACCGACCAGCCCACCGACATGGGCATGGAGTACGACGACCGCACGTCCTAGCCGACCCAGGAGGCGTTGATGAGTCATCCGAACGGCCCGCGCACCGGCCGTCCTCCGACCTGTGCGGCGAACGGCGTCGTGTCCACGCCGCACTACCTGGCCAGCTCCGCCGGGCTCGAGGCGCTCCAGCGCGGCGGCAGCGCCGTCGACGCCGCGATCGCCGCCAACGCGGTCCTCTGCGTCGTCTACCCCCACATGGCCGGCCTCGGCGGGGACGGCTTCTGGCTGGTCGCCGAGCCGACGGGCGGCGTACGGGCCATCGACGCGAGCGGGCCGGCCGCGGCCGGCGCGACGCTCGACCACTACCGGTCGCGCAGCTCCAACGGGGAGATCCCCTCGCGCGGCGCGCTCGCGGCCCTGACGGTTCCCGGTGCCGTCGACGGCTGGCGGCTGGCCCACGAGAGGTACGGCAGGCTCCCGTGGGACTCGCTCTTCCAGGCCGCCATCGGGTACGCCCGCGACGGCATGCCGGTCAGCCGCTCGCTCGCCGACTGGCTGGTCCAGGACCGGCCGATCCTGGAGCGGCAGCCCGAGACCGCTGCCATCTACCTGCCCGGAGGCCGGGTGCTGCGCGAGGGTCGGCGGCTCGTGCAGGCCGACCTCGCCCGCTCCTTCGAGCGGCTCGCGAGCCTGGGCGCGCGGGAGGGCTTCTACGGCGGCAGCACCGCGGAGCGGATCGCCGGGGCGCTGCAGTCGCAGGGCTCGCCGCTGGCCGGCGGCGACTTCGCCGACTACGAGGCGGAGTGGGTGGAGCCGATCACCACGAGCTACCGCGGCTACGACGTCTACGAGATGCCGCCGGCCACCCAGGGCTTCGCGGTGCTGCAGCTGTTCAACCTGGTCGAGGGCTTCGACGTCGCCTCCTGGGGCGACGGCACCGCCGACTACTACCACCACATCGTCGAGGCGGTGAAGATCGCCTTCGCCGACCGCGACGAGTGGCTGACCGATCCCCGGTTCGTCGACATCCCGGTCGAGCGCATGATCAGCAAGGAGTACGCCGACCAGCGCCGCCGCCTCATCGACCCCGAGCGGGCCGCCGACATCAGCGCCGTACCGCCGGGGATCCCCTTCGCCCACCCGCACGAGCGGCGGCCGCCCGACGGTGACACGTGCTACTTCAACGCCGCGGACTCCGACGGGCTGGTCGTCTCGCTCATCCAGTCGATCTACCACGACTTCGGCAGCGCGGTCGTGGGCGCCGACACCGGCATCATCCTGCAGAACCGCGGCGCGTTCTTCTCCCTGGACGAGAACCACCCCAACCACCTGGAGCCCGGCAAGCGCACCTTCCACACCCTGGTTCCCGCTCTGCTCCTCCGGGACGGCCGGCCGCATCTCGCGTTCGGGTCGATGGGCGGCGAGGGCCAGCCGCAGTCGCAGGTGGCGATGGTGACCCGCATGGTCGACTTCGGCTACGACGTCCAGCAGGCGATCGAGGCGCCACGCTGGCTGATGGGCCGCACCTGGGGCACGCCATCGCGCAACCTGTCCCTCGAGGGCCGGATCAGCGACGAGGTCGTCCGGGAGCTCAAGCGGCGCGGACAGCCCGTCCAAGCGGTCACCGACTGGAACGACAACATGGGCCACGCCCAGGCCATCCGCGTCGATCGCGAGGAAGGCTTCTACGAAGCGGGCGCGGACCCGCGCGGTGACGGTGCGGCGCTCGGCTACTGAAGGCGCGCCTGATGAGTGACGTCGCGATCACGCTGTCGATCATCGGGCTGGCGCTGGTGCTCTTCGCCTGGAACCCGGTCCCGGCGGTCGTCGTCGCGATCGGCGCCTCGCTGGCGCTCTACTTCACCGGGGTGCTGACCATGCCGGAGGCGCTGACGGGGTTCGGCGACCCGGTCGTGGTGCTCATCGCCTCCTTGCTCGCCATCGCCGTCGCGGTCGAGCTCACCGGGGTCGGCGCCTGGGCCGGCCAGCTGCTGCTGCGGCGGACCGGCGGCAGCCAGACGACGCTGGTCGTCGCGCTCATGGTGGTCGCCGCGATCTTCAGCGGCCTCATTGGCATGAACGGCGCGGTCGCGGCGATGCTGCCCGTCACCGTCATCATCGCCGTCCGCACCGGGACGCCCCCGTCGCTCCTCATGATCCCGCTCGCGCTCGCCTGCCTGAAGGGCGCGAAGCTCACCCTGCTCGGCTCCCCGGTCAACGTCATCGCGGCCACCCAGGCCGACGAGGCGGGGGCCGGCCACATCGGCTTCTTCGAGTGGGCGATCCTCGGCATCCCGCAGCTGGCCGGGGCCATCCTCATCGTCGTCTTCCTCGGCAAGCGGCTGCTGCCGGTCCGGCAGAGCGAGTCGATCCCCGCCGACTTCAGCGGCCACGCCCAGACGCTCGTGCAGCACTACAACCTCGAGCACGGCCTGCACCGGCTGGTCGTGCCGCCGACCTCTCCCCTCGTCGGGACGGCGCGCCAGGCCCTCGACCTCGCGGCGTACGCCGGCCTGCGGGCCGTGGCCGTCCTCGACCATGAGGACGACCGGCCGCTCGAGAGGGATGCTCTGGAGGCGGGCGACCTGATCCTCGTCCGCGGGGACGGCCACGAGGTCGACCGCCTGGCCGCCGACCTCCGGCTGGAGGTGCGGGAGCACGGCGCCGAGGCGGCCCTGGGCGACGTACTCCTCTCGCGGGACTCGGGGCTGGCCGAGGCCGTCGTCCCGGAGCGGTCGGCGATGATCGGGAGCACCGTCTTCCCGGGCATGACCAGCGCCGACCACGAGGTGATGGTGCTGGCGGTGCAGCGTGGCGGTGCCGAGCTGGTCCGGCCGCGGCTCACCCTCCGCTCCGGCGACCACCTGCTCCTGCAGGGCAGCTGGCCGGCGCTGGAGCGCTACCTGTCCAGCGCCCAGCTGATCGTCATCGACTCCCCCGACGAGGTCCGCACCCAGGCGGTCGCCCTCGGGCGCGGCGCGAAGCGGGTCTTCGCCATCCTCGCACTGCTGGTCGTGCTCCTGGTCTTCGACATCACGCCCGCGCCCATCGCGTGCCTCGTCTGCGCGTGCCTGGTGGTGATCACCCGCGTCGTCCGCCTGCCCCAGGTCTACCGCGGCATCGACTGGAACACCGTCCTCCTCATCGGCGCGATGATCGCGCCCGCGCGGGCCATGGAGAAGAGCGGTGCCGCCGGCATGATCGGCGACCACATCGTCAGCCTGCTCGGCGACCTGGGGCCGACCGCCGTGCTCACCGGCCTCTTCCTGGCGGCGACGATCATCACGCAGTTCATCTCCAACACCTCGACCGCGCTGGTGATGATGCCGATCGCGTTCGCGACGGCGAGCGACATGGACGTCTCGGCGCTGCCGATGGTGATGTCGGTGGCGATGGGCGCGAGCGCGTCGTTCCTGACGCCCTTCGCCAACGGCGTGAGCCTGATGGTCTACGGCCCCGGCGGCTACAGGTTCGGCGACTACTGGCGCATCGGCGTGCCCGTCCTGATCTGGACGATGGTCGTCACCGTCGTGGTGACGCCGCTCTACTGGAGCTTCTGACGACGCAACGCGGCCCCCACACCCGTGAGGGCGTGGGGGCCGCGTGTGTCAGCGGTCAGTTGACCTGGAGGGTCATCGTCCCGTCGGACGTGCTCTGCGAGAGCACCTTGATCTTCGTGCCGGTGCCGGCCACCTTGGTCGAGCCCTGCGGGTTCGACGCGTCGTAGTAGGCGTTCGGGTCCGTGTCGTCGAACGTCGACACGGCCGGCTGCGAGGGCTGGACCAGCGTGTTCGCGACGGTCTGGCCGTTGACGACCGACTCGAGGTGCAGGCTGAGCGGGTCGGTCTTCTGCAGCCCGAAGGTCATGTCGTAGGACTGGATCCGGGCCCGGGCGAGCGCCCCGTTGGACCACTTCAGCGCCTTCGGGTGGGCGTCGACCGGCAGCGCCTGGCCGTAGCCGGGGTGCTGCTTGGTGTTGTTGTCCGAGTAGAGCCCGTTCTTGTACCAGACCAGCAGTCCGTCCTGGTAGGGGAAGCGCTCCACCTGGTCCGGGTGGCTCACGAGCCAGCCGAAGTTGTACGGACCTTCGGCGAGGGTCTTGTCGTAGCCGGCGTAGACCCGGTTCTCGGCGAGGTAGTACTGCTTGAAGGCGGTGTTGTAGCCGCCGCCGCTGATGCCGTAGAAGCCGTAGAGCGTCCAGCCGTCGAAGCCGTTCTCGAAGTCGGTGCTCAGCGCGGTGCCGACGGCCACGTTGTCGACCTTGAGCCCGAGCTCGTGCGAGCCCGGGTCGTTGAACGACCGGAACCGGAGGGTCGCGGTCTGGCCGGCGTACGACGACAGGTCGGCCGTCAGGTCGACCCACTGGTCGCTCGACGTCCCGGTGATGCCGTGACCGTCGTTCTGGTTGTTGGTGTTGACGTCGGTCGACAGGTTGGTCGCCAGCGGGGTGTAGGTCTTGCCGCCGTCGGTCGAGATCTCCGCGTAGGCGTAGTCCCAGTCCTTCTCGAAGGCGTAGTTGACCTTGGCGGTCAGCTGGGCGCCGGCCGGCACGGTGAAGCTCGGCGAGGTGCCGGTGGCGGTGCGGTTGTCGCCGGTGCCCGAGTAGAGGTACTTGTCACCGGAGTACGCCGGCCCGGTCGCCGTGAACGCCTTGCCGTCGGGCAGGTCGACGAAGACCGCCTGCGGCTTCTTCGTCGCGTGGTAGGACGGACCGAGGTCGATCTTCGCCTTCTTGCCGGCCGCGACGGTGGCGTAGTCGAGCCAGCCGAGGAACAGCTTCTCGGTCGCACCCATGTGGTTGGGCGTCGTACCGATGGTGTCCGTGCCGTGGTTCATCCACGAGCCGGAGCTCATGAGGTTCCAGAAGCCGGTGCCGTTGTCGCCGCCTGCGGTGTCGTAGTAGTCCGGCAGGCCGAGGTCGTGGCCGAACTCGTGGGAGAACACGCCGAGACCGCCGTTCTCCGGCTCGGTGGTGTAGTCACGGATCCAGAGGTCGGTGTCACCGATCTTGATGCCGCCGGCGTGCGCGAAGTCGGTCGGACCCTGCTTGCCGCTGGGGTTGACCGCCCAGCGGTGCGACCAGATCGCCCACTCCGGAGCGCCGGCCTCCTCGCCGGTGCCGGCGTGGATGGCCTGGAAGTGGTCGATGTAGCCGTCGGGCTCGTTGAAGTTGCCGTCGCCGTCGAGGTCGTAGCGGTCCCACTGGTCGAAGGACTTCAGGTAGGCGACGATCTCGTCCTTGGTCTTGCCCTGGGCCAGCTGGTCGGCGTACCACGCGTCGGCCGTGTCCTGGATGAACCGGGTCATGTCCTGGTTGGACTCGGTCTGGCCGTAGGAGGCCTCGCTGTTGGGCACGGTGACCCAGTCGCTCACGTCGCCCTGGAGGTCGAAGCGGCCGCTCGACATCTCCTTGTAGACGTCGCGGAAGGACTCGCCGTTCTGGTCCTTCAGGCCGGTGAAGAACATCTCCTTGTAGTGCTCGCGGTCGAACTGCGGCTCCCAGTAGGTGGAGTTGTCGTCAGCAGCCGGCTGCGGGATCTGGTTGTGCACCGGACCGCTGGTCGGCGCGTCCGGGAACCGCGAGTCCCCCTTGTTGCCGAAGTCGACGAGGAAGGTGAGCAGCTGGGCGGTCTGCTGGGTGCCGTACTCGACCCACTGACCGGGGGCGACCTGGACCGCCTGGCCGCCGCCCTTGGCCTGCGGCTTCTTCTCGCCGCGGGCGACCTGCTCGACCGCCGTTTGCTTGAGGGCGCGCCAGTGGCTGGCCTTCGGGTCGGGACGGTCGTCCTGCTTCTGGTGGGCGTTCGGTGCCTGCCCGGCCTCCGCCGGGACCGCGCTGGCCGGCGACAGAGATGCGGGCACAGCAAAAGCCGCCAGCGAGAGGCTGGCGGCCGCACCGATGACGCCCGAGATGCGTCGATTCACGTGTGTGTTCCTCCGAGAACTACGAAGAGGCCCCAGGCCTCGCAAGGGGCGGCCTCTACTTGACCGCCACCGCACCTCATCACGAACTCGGTGAGTTGGTAAAGGTCCTGGACCCAGGAATTTCTCAGGAATCGCTCAGCGTCGGCAGGACGGAGTAGGGCACCTGCCACCTGGATACCGAGATGTCTCCGGCAAGAGTCGACAACCGGGAGGACCGATGGCCGTGACCACCTTCCAGGACCTGCCCCTCGCAGCGCGCGACCGCGAGTGGGACGGCGCCGCCGCCGAGAAGCGGGTCCGCTCGTGGGCGGACGCCGAGGACGGGCCCAACGCGAAGTACCGCGACGCCCACCTCTGGTACGACCCCGACCGCAAGGACAACTTCACCGGCTACAAGCTGCTGTACGCCGACGTGGTCGACGGGAAGCTCCAGGCCGTGCCGCGCGGGATCATCGCGGCGGCCGGCGTGCTCGACGGCGCCCGGGGCGGCGTCGACATCCCGGAGGGCGACGTCGAGCGGGCCAAGAACCACGTGAAGCGCTACTACCGCAAGATGGGCGACGAGGTCCCCTGGGAGAAGTAGCCCCCGGTCACGACCACTCGAGGGCCGCGAGCTGTGCGCGCGTCGGCACGTAGGGCTTGACGCGCAGTGTCATGCCCGCCTCCGCGGGCGTGCGGTTGGCCTTGCGGCCGTTGCAGAGCCGGCAGGCCGCGACGGTGTTGAGCCACGTCCATGGACCGCCGCGCGAGGACGGCACCAGGTGGTCGACGGTGGCGGCGTGGCGGCCGCAGTAGGCACAGCGGTGGCCGTCGCGGCGCAGCACCGACTCGCGGCTGTAGGCGGCGGGCCGGTACATCCAGTGCATGCGTATGTAGCGGACGAGCCGGATGACGCGCGGCCACGGGTGCGGCCCGATCATCCTGTCGTCGTGAGCCTCCTCGACGATCGCCACCTGGCGGAAGAGCATGCGGACCGCGTGCTGGAAGGTCACCTTCCCGAGCGGTTCGTAGGAGGCGTTGAGCAGTGCCACGTTGGTTGCCGCCATGGCACACACCTCCTCTGAATACTCACGGTAGGTGTGTGCGGTCGAACAGCCAAGCGATATGGCGGCCGTCATGCGGAATTCACGCGGCGGATACGCGCCGGGTCAGCGCCCGATCCGAGGGTGATCCGAGGGTGATCCGGGGGCGATCAGCGGGTGACCAACGGGTGATCAGCGCGCGACGGCGCTGGTCGAGTCGATCGGCCGGTCGGGTCCCGCGGCCGCGTCGGCGACCTGCCACAGCCCGACCGAGCCGACGCAGGCGAGCACGATCCCGAAGAGCTGCGCGCGCAGCCACCGGCGTCGCGGCAGGGTGCTGCGCGACCCGGTCCGCGACGAGGCTCCGATCGAGGTGTCCAGGTCGAGCGCGACCAGCTGGCGCTGCGCGTCGTCGAGGACGGTGGGGCCGGTGGTCAGGATCGCGAGCAGGTTGCGGCTCGAGCAGATGACGACGTCACCCGCGACGACGGGGGCGAGCTCGCGGCCGAGGAAGCACACGACCGGCGTGACGTCCTGGGCGTCGAGCAGGCCGGTGAGCGCCCTGACGGCGTTGGCGCCGCGGCCGGCGGCGACGACGACGTCCTGGCGGACGCCGCCCGGGCGCAGCTCGTCGCGGCCGGACATCCACGGTCGCTGCCGAGACTCGACGACGAACACGCCTTGGGGGCCGACCGCGATCTGGAGTGGCGTACGCCGGCCCGGGAACCGGACCCCGTCGAAGACCGTCCACTCGTTGCTGGGCAGCGCGCCGAGGATGGCCGAGGTGGCGGTGTCACCGCTCGTCCGTGGGCCGACGAGTGCCCTGGTGGGCCACTCGCCCGAGTCGTTCGGCATTCCTCTCCCTCGCTAGCGCATGAGGTAAGACCGTAAGCCGGGCCGCTTCCGGATGACAGGCCTTTCGCCGAATGTCGTCACTTCGGACTATGCCCGCTGGTCGGAAGGCCCTGCCCCGCGTCGGGTCGCCGTACGGCAGGCTGAGCCCTCGTGACGTCCCGCGCCCAGACCTCGCTGGCCCCCCGCACGCGCGCCTTCGCCGCGATCCTCAAGCTGCTCGTGTCCGAGCCGGCGAGCGCCGACCAGATGGTCGACCTGCGAGCCAGGCGCGAGCGTCTGCGCCGGACCCCCGCGGGGCAGGTCGTCTTCGGACGGCCGTCCTCGGCCGTCGACACCGCCGACGTCGAGATCGAGACGGGCTCGCGGCTGCACGTCCACCGGCCGACGGGCGCGGCCGGGCCCCTGCCGATCGTCGTCAACTTCCACGGCGGCGGCTGGTGCATCGGTACACCGGAGCAGTCGGCCTGGCTGGCCAGCCACGTGGCCGAGCTGACCGGGAGCGTGGTCGTCTCGCCGACGTACCGACTGGCGCCCGAGCACCCCTACCCCGCCGCCGTCGAGGACGCCTGGGCGGCGCTGTGCTGGGTGGCCGAGCACGCCGCCGAGCTGGGCGGCGACCCCGCCCGGATCGCCGTGATGGGCGACAGCGCGGGTGGCAACCTCGCGGCCGTGACCGCCCTGATGGCGCGGGACGCCGGCGGCCCCGCGCTGCGTGCGCAGGTGCTGGTCTACCCGGCCGTGGAGATGTACGAGCGCTACCCGTCGGAGGAGGCCAACGCGCACCCGCCGGTCCTGACGTCGAAGCAGATGCACACGTTCGGCCACCTCTACCTGGGCGCGTCCTACGGCATCGAGGACTGGCAGGCCTCCCCGATCCGGGCCGCCTCCCACGCCGGGCTCCCCCCTGCACTCATCCTCACCGCCTTCCACGACCCGCTGCGCGACCACGGCGCGAAGTACGCCGAGGTCCTGCGCGCCGCCGGCTCCGAGGCCGAGGTGCGCGACTACAGCGCCGGCATCCACGGGTTCGTCTCACTGCCCGGCGTCGTCCCCGCCGCGCGGGAGGCGCTCTCCGACGTCGCCGCCTTCCTGAACGGCCGGTTGTGACCCATCGACCCGGGACCCTGGTCCCGACCTGGGCCGATCCCCCGTGTCGGGGCCGCACGTACGGGATATTGGGGCGACCGGGTCCATCTAATGGAGAGCTCGCCCATGTCCACCGTGTCCAACGCGGGTGAGGTGTGGAGGTGGCGCTACCACCTCGTCATCCTCGCCATCGGCCTCCTCGTCTTCGGGGTGGCCGCCGTCGACGTCGTCCACGACGGCTTCGGCTGGGACCTCGGGCTCGCGATCCTGGTGGGCGCACCGCTGATCATGGTGGTCGCCCGCTTCCCGATGGTCCTCGACAGCGGTTCGGGCGCCATCGAGGTCGGGTTCGACTCGAGCATCCTGATCTTCCTGATGTGCACGCTCGACCCGTCGGACGCCCTCGTCGCCTGGTCGGTCGGCGTGCTCGCGACGCAGCTGACCACCCAGAAGACGGCCAGCGCCAGGTCCTTCAACATCGGCCTCGGCATGATCGCTGGCGGCCTCGCCACCGCCGTCTACTCGGTCGGCACCGGTGACGCCGTCGGAACGCCGCGCGAGCTGGTGACGATGCTGCTCGCGGCGGCGACCTACTTCATCACCGACTTCGTCCTCTCCGCCGTCTCGGTGACGATCTGGGCGCGGTCGCGGCTGCGACAGGAGCTCCTGCAGCGGGGCACCCTGCTCGCGATCGCCTGCTTCGTGCCGCTGGACTCGCTCGGCTACCTCGGCGCCGTCGTCCAGCGGGCCACGCCGTGGTGGACGCTCAGCCTGCTCGGCGTGCCACTGGTGACGCTGCTGATCGCCACCCGTGCCGTCACGCGCGGCCAGGAGAACGCCCGCCGCCTGACGGTGCTGTTCTCGGCCGCCGTACGCGCGCAGGCACTGGTCGACCGCGAGGCGGTCATCGACTCGCTGCTGCGTGACGCCCGCCAGCTGCTCAAGCTCAAGGACGTCCGGCTCCGCGACGTCCCGCCGGTCGACGGCGCCATCGCGGTGCCCGTGCAGCTCGGCGACGACAGCCGCTGGCTCGTCGCGCGTGCCCGCAACCGCGCCCGCGCGACCGTGGCCGGCGACGAGCAGGCGCTGCGGGCGCTCGCCGCGGTGGCCGCTGACGCCATCTCCCGGCTCGAGCTGACCGACGAGATGGTGCACGTGGCGCGGCACGACCCGCTCACCGACCTGCCCAACCGCGGCATCCTGCTCGACCGGCTGACCCACGCGCTCGCCCGGCAGCGGCACGACCCGGTCGCGCTGCTGTTCATCGACCTCGACGGCTTCAAGCCGGTCAACGACCGCTACGGCCACGCGGTCGGCGACGACGTGCTCGTGCTCCTGGCCACCCGGCTGCGCCGTTGCGTGCGGTCCTCGGACACGGTGGCCCGGCTCGGCGGCGACGAGTTCGCGATCCTGTTCGAGGACGTCGACCGGGTGCTGATGCCGCTGATGTGCGACCGCGTCCTCGGCGCGATCAGCGAGGACATCGACATGGCCGGCCAGACCATCCGGCTCGGCGCGAGCGTGGGCCTCGCCTACGGCGTCGCCGGCGAGAGCGCCGCCTCCCTCCTCCGCAACGCCGACCTCGCGATGTACGAGGCCAAGACCAGCGGCAAGGCCAAGTACGTCGAGTACGAGCCGGCCATGGGCCGGGCCCGGCTCGAGCGCCTGGAGCTCGTCGACGACCTGCGGCAGGCCGTGGACGAGGCCGAGATCGACGTCGTCTACCAGCCGGTCGTCGCCGTCGGGACCGAGGAGATCGTGGGCGTCGAGGCGCTCGCGCGCTGGCGCCGCAACGACGTGCAGGTCGCCCCCGACGTCTTCATCGCCGTGGCCGAGGAGACCGGCCTCATCGTGCCGCTCGGCGAGGTGATCCTCGACAAGGTCGCCGCCGACGCCCCCGCCCTCCTGGCCGCCGCTTCTGGTGACCTGTCGATCAACGTCAACATCTCGGCGGTCCAGCTGCGCGCGCCGGAGTTCATCCAGACCGTGGCCCGGGCCGTGGAGGCGATGCACGGCACGAGGCTCGTCCTCGAGATCACCGAGCGCCAGGGCATCGACCTCGACGACGGCATCCTGGCCGTCATGCGCGGGATCGAGAGCCTGGGCGTGGTCTTCGCGATCGACGACTTCGGCGTCGGGTTCTCCTCCATCAGCTATCTGCACGACCTGCCGGCCCGGATCCTCAAGGCCGACGCAGCGCTCTCCCAGGGCGTCGACCACGACGTCCGCGCCCGGGCCCTGCTGCGCTCGGTCATGCTGATGGGTCGCTCGCTCGGCTACGACGTCATCGTCGAGGGCATCGAGCGGGAGTCCCAGCTGCAGGTCGTGCGCGACGACGCGCCGACGTCCATGGCGCAGGGTTACCTGATGTACCGCCCGATGCCGCTCGCCGACCTGCTCCCGGTCATGCGCCAGGACCAGGACGGGGAGCGGGCCGCGCGCTAGCGGACCCCGGGACATCGACTGTCGGTGCCGTCCGACATCGTGTGCGCCGTGCAGCAGGTTCGGTCGGTCCTCGCGGTCGCCGGACTGCTCTCCCTCTCGGCCTGCGCCAACCTGCAGACGCCGGTGGCGCCAGACCCGGGCCGACCGGTCACCACACCGGCGTCCGCGCCTTCCACGGTGCCGCCGTCGGGCGCGGCGTCGGAGCTGGCGCGGCTGTCGACCGTCGACCGGCACCCGGCCACGCCGGCGTACGACCGCAAGGCCTTCGGCACGGCGTGGGCCGACACCGACCACAACGGCTGCAACCAGCGGGACGACGTCCTGCTGCGTGACGCGACGCCCGGCACGGTCCGCACGCAGCAGCAGGGCCGCTGCGACCACGATGTGCTGGCCGGCACGTGGCACGACGCCTACACGGGCCGCACGCTCACCTTCACCGACCTCAAGGACCCCCGCCAGGCCCAGGCGATCCAGATCGACCACGTCGTACCGCTGGCCGAGGCGTGGGTCTCGGGCGCCGCCGCGTGGCTCCCCGAGCGGCGGCGTGCGTTCGCCACTGATCTCGACGAGCTGCTCGCCGTCGACGGCCCGACCAACATGGGCAAGGGCGACGGCGACCCGGCCGCGTGGCGACCCCGCAAGGCGTTCCAGTGCCAGTACGCCGTCCGCTGGATCGACACGAAGAGCCGCTGGCAGCTCGCGGTGGACGCCAGCGAGCGGCGGGCCCTGCAGGAGATGCTGGGCTCCTGCTGATCCCGTGTCAGGCCGGCTCGACGCCGGCGTGGACGACCTGGAGCACGCCCTCCCTGAGCTTCACGTGGTATCTCGTCCGACCGGACTTCACGACCGTCCCCACCCGGCCGTAGTAGTCGCCGGGCACCGTGATGCGGGCCTTGTGGCCGACGCCCAGCCTGATCAGCCGGCGGCCCTCGCGGAGGGCGCGCAGCTCGTCGGTGTAGTTCGGGTGCATCGCCGCCGGACGGCCGTGGTGCAGCCACTTGAAGACGCGCTCCGGGTGGGGCCGGTCGCGGCAGAGCGTGCAGAGCAGGACCCGCTCCGGACGGCGGTGGCGGTCGACGGAGTGCCCGCGCTCGCACACGCCGACCCACGCGCCCGGCACCGTCGGCGCCTCCTCGGGCACGCACCGCTCTCCCGAGCAGCCGATCCGCCGCGCCGTCGCCACCCAGGCCGGACCGTGCCCGGCACGCGGCCCGGCCAGCGCGTGGGCGATCTCGTGGAGGAGCGTGTCGCGGACCTCGGCCTCGGGGTGCAGCCGGGTGATCGGCGCGGACAGGCCGATCACCTTCTGGCCGTGCCGGCAGACGCCGGCCCGCCGCTTGGCCCGGTCGAGCTCGAACCGCCACCCGACGAGCCCGTGCTCGTCCATCAGCACGTGAGCGAGCTCGCGGGCGCGGGCGAGGTCCATGCCGGGAGAGTAGGACCCGGCGCCGACAGTCCGGGCATCATGGACGCCACGACGCCGGGGTGCGACCGTTGGTCCGTGACGCGCACGATCGAGGCCGACTACGTGGTGATCGGCGCCGGCGCCGCGGGGATGGCGTTCGTCGACGCGCTCACCGACCACGCCGACGTACGCGTCGCGCTCGTGGACCGGCGGCACAGCGTCGGCGGGCACTGGCTCGAGGCCTACCCGTTCGTCCGGCTGCACCAGGCCTCCGCGTTCTACGGCGTGGCCTCCACGGTCCTCGGTGGTGCCATCCAGCAGGAGGGTCCGGAGAAGGGGCTGCACGAGCGGGCCTCCCAGCCGGAGATCTGCGACTACTACGAGCACGTGCTCCGGCGGATGGTGTCGTCGGGGCGGGTCGAGCTCCTCGGCAGCAGCGAGTACGTCGGTGACCGCACCGTGGTCTCCCATCTCTCCGGCGAGCGCCTGACGGTGCCGGCCGGCTGCCGGATCGTCGACGCTCGCTACCTGGCCCCCGTCATCCCGGCGGAGACGCCGCCGCCGTTCGCGGTGGCCGCCGACGCCCACGTCGTGCCGGTCAACGACCTGGTCCGGCTGGACGAGGCGCCGCGCGAGTACGTCGTGGTGGGCTCGGGCAAGACCGCGACCGACGCGATCGTCTTCCTGCTGACCCGCGGCGTGGACCCGGACGCGATCTGCTGGGTGCGACCGCGCGACCCGTGGATGCTCAGCCGGGCCGTCGTCCAGCCCGATCCGGCGGTCTTCCTCGGCATGGCTGCCGACATCATGCGGTCCGCCTCGGACGCGACGTCGCTCGACGACCTCTTCCTGCGGATGGAGGCGGCCGGCATCATGATCCGGATCGATCCCCGGGTCACGCCGACGATGGCCAAGGCGCCGACGCTGGCGACCTGGGAGCTGGACCTGCTGCGCACCGTCGAGAACGTCGTACGCCGTGGACACCTGGAGTCGGTCGACCGCGGCAAGCTGGGCTTCGCCGACGGGTCGGTGAGCATCGCCGACAAGGCCGTGGTGGTGCACTGCGCCGGGGACGGGCTGAGGCTGCGGCCGCCGATCCCGGTCTGGGGCCCGGAGGCGATCACCCTGCAGCCGATCAGGTCGGGCTTCCCGTGCTTCGGCGCCGCGCTGGTCGGCTACGTCGAGGCGACCCGTTCCGACGACGCCGAGAAGAACCGGCTCTGCCCCTCGTCCCCCTACGGGAACTCGCTGGCCGACTGGGCCCGGATGACCGTGCTCGGGACCCGTGCGGCGCAGTCCTTCTCCGCCGAGCCCGACATCAAGGCGTGGGCCGACCGGGTCGCCATCAACCCGGCCCGCGTCCCGCCGGACTACGGCCCGTCGGACGCGCTGGACGGTGTCCTCGAGCGGCTGGCCGCCCACACGCCGGCCGGGCTGGCGCGGCTCTCGTCGCTCATGTGACGGCCCCGGCGTCGTACCCAATAGTGGTGACCCCCGCCCGCACGCGAAGAGCGCCGCTCGCAGCGGAGGAGTCTGGCCCGTGGACACGCAGTCGGCTCGCTCAGCAGCGGGCAGAGCCCCAACCTCCCCCCAATCAGGAGTTTGACGATGCGCGCAACCTTCGACCGCGTCAGCAACCGCGCCAAGCGTGAGCTGATCGCGAAGTTCCCTCCTGCCACGCACTACGCGGAGTCCCGGCGAGCGGCGCAGATGGCCGCCTACCGACCGCGTCTGCGCCCGCTCGACGAGCGCGGCCGGGCGCAGGTGGCGACCCTCGAGCAGTACGGCGCCCTGGTCGGCCCCTGGGACGACCTGGCGCTCCCCGGCATCGACGAGGTCAAGCCACTCCTCAGCGAGCACGCCAAGATGCTCGCCGCGGTCGGACCCGACACACCCGTGGACGGCGACGGCTCCATCTGCCTGTCCCGCGACGACATGCTCTCAGACGAGCGGCTCTTCCAGTGGGGCCTGCAGGACGAGGTGCTCGACCTCGTCGAGCACCACCTGGGCATGCCGGCCTACTACTTCGGCGCCTTGGTCCGCCGCGACGTCGCCGACGCCAAGACCGTCGGCGTGCGCCAGTGGCACCGCGACGTCGAGGACGAGCGCAACCTCAAGATCCTCGTGTGGCTCAACGACGTCGACGACGACGGCGGCCCGTTCACCTACGTCCCGCTCCCCCGCTCGCGGGACGCGGTCCGGGAGCTGCGGTACGTCGGCGGGTTCGTCCCCGACGAGCGGATGGAGGCCGTCGTACCCCGCTCGGAGTGGGTGCAGGCCGTCGGCCCACAGTGGACGGCCGTCATGGCCGACAACTGCCAGATCCTCCACCGCGCCAAGCCGCCGGTCGCCCGCGACCGCTACTCGGTCACGTTCTCCTGGAGCACCCGCGAGCCCCGCAAGGTCATGCCGGCTGCGCCCTGGCGTTCCGACCAGGTCGCTCAGGCCACCCGCGGACTCGGCAGCCGGGCGTTGCAGGCGCTGCCGCCGGCGATGTTCGGGCGGTAGTCAGGCCACCGGGCGGAACGGGAGCATCTCGTCGGTGCCCGGCCGGATGACGCCGACCGACGACTCGGGGACCTCGTTCCAGGCACCCGGGAGGTTTCCGAGGGGCTCGGAGACGACCAGCCGCGTCTCCTCGCCGGCGCGGGCGATGACCTCGTTGTCCGGGTAGAGCTCCTTCAACCGGTCCACGTTGAGCGAGAAGAAGAGACTCCGGGACTTGCCCTCGCTGGAGTACCTGAAGATCCAGATCGACTCGCCGTTGGCGGTGGCGACGGTCATCTGGACCGGGTGCACGATGCCGTGGTCGGCAGCCACCTTCTCCACGAGCCCCACCGCACGCTCGACAGCGCCCACGGGGTCGTCAGTGAGGCCGAAGGACAGCGCCAGGAAGAACAGCATCTCGGAGTCGGTCGAGCCCTCCATGTCGGCGTAGATGGTCGGGTCGACGTGGAGCATGAGGTCGCGCTTCATGTCGTGAAAGTTCGCGAGGACGCCGTTGTGCATCCACATCCAACGCCCCCACCGGAACGGGTGGCAGTTGCTGCGCTGCACAGCCGTCCCCGTGGACGCACGGACGTGCGCGAAGAGCAGGGGGCTGCGGATCTGCCGGGCGATCTCGTGGAGGTTCGCGTCGTTCCAGGCGGGACTGATGTTCTTGTAGATCGCCGGCTCGGGCCCCTCGCCGTACCAGCCGATCCCGAAGCCGTCGCCGTTGGTCGTCGTCGCGCCCATCTTGGAGTCGAGGCTCTGGTCGATGATCGAGTGCACCGGCCGGAAGATCAGGTCCTCCGCCAGGATCGGGTCGCCGTAGTACGCCATCCATCTGCACATGAGGGCACCGAACCACGCCCGACGGGTTCGCGCCCCACCCTGGAAGGGGTGAAGCGCCGAGAGGCGTCAGTGCCCGACGAACGCGTCGGCCTCGCTCGTGTCGATCGCGTGCAGCACGGGCAGCCGTACGCCGAACACGAGAACGACCGCCGAGAGCGCGGTGCTACCGATGATGACCACGGCCATGGCCCCGCTGTCGTTGCCCAGCGCGCCGACGAGCGGCGCGGTGACCGCGCCCAGGCCGAACTGGACGGCGCCGAGGAGGGCGGCCGCGGTGCCGGCGGTCTCACCGTGCAGCGAGAGCCCGAGCGCGGGGGCGTTCGGCCCGGCGAACCCGACGCCGCCGAGCACGACGAACAGCGGGACGAGCATCCCGACGACGCCGCCGACGTCCGCGACGACGACAGCGAGGAGGACCACGGATCCGACCACTGCGACCGCCGTCGAGGCGACGAGGATCTGGGCCGGCGTCCACCTGTTCAGCAGCCACACGTTGACCTGGCTGGCGCCGATGACCGCCACGGAGTTCACGGCGAACACCAGCCCGAACATCTGCTCGCTGAGCCCGTACTGCTCCTGCAGCACGAACGACGACCCGGCCACGTAGGCGAACAGCGCCGACATCATCAGGGCGGCGACGAGCACGAGCGCGACGAACGTCCGGTCACCGAGCAGGGCGGCGTACGCCCGTGCGGTCCCGCGCGCGCCGCCGGTCTGCCGACGCTCGGGCGGCAACGTCTCGGGCAGCCGTACGCCGGCCAGCACGGTGACACCGAGGCCGAGCACGGCCAGTGCCACGAACACGCCGCGCCAGTCGGTCCACCGCAGCAGCTCGCCGCCGACGGTCGGCGCCAGCACCGGGGACGCGCCGATGACGAGGATGAGCCGCGAGATCATCCGTGCGGCCCGCAGCCCGTCGAAGAGGTCGCGGACCACGGCGATCGCCACCACCGACGCCGCGGCCGCGCCGAACCCCTGCAGCACCCGCAGCACGCCGAGCGTCACGACGTCGGTCGCGAAGACACAGGCCAGCGACGCCAGGACGTGCACGAGCGTGCCCGCCAGCAACGGCCGTCGGCGCCCGAAGGCGTCCGAGAGCGGCCCGAGGACGAGCTGCCCGACCGCGAGACCGGCCAGCGTGCCGGTGAGCGTCAGCTGTACCGCCGACGACGTCGTGTGGAGCTCGTCGGTGATGGTCGGCAGGGCCGGCAGGTAGAGGTCGATCGTGAACGGCCCGAGGGCTACCAGCAGCCCGAGCACGAGCGTCAGCCCGAGTGACTCCTGGGGCTCGTCGGTGGTGGCGGCCGCGCTGGGACGCTCGGCGGTCGTCGTCATGAGGTTCTTTCAGCGGTCGGTGTTCGGGGAGCGCGGACACCGGTGTCCCGCTGGTCGGGTCAAGGATCCCACCAGCCGTTTGATTCCCTCGCATCCCGAGCTGGGCGCGGGATGTCTCAGGAGACGTGCAGCACGGTGCCCGAGGCGGCACAGGCCGACTGCGAACCCTGGCGGAGGTCCCCCGCGGGGACCGTCGCCTGCAGCGCGTACCAGCCGGTCGCGTCCAGGTAGGGGTTGAGCGTCAGCGTGTCGGTTCCGTTCATCTTCTGGACCGCGGTCGCGTGGATCGCCCCCGAGCAGCTGCTGGCCGTCACCGCCTGCTTCGTGGCGAACGGGCCGTAGACGTTGAGGGTCACGTCGAAAGGCGGATAGGTGGGTAGGCCCGACAGGCCCACCTGGACCGGTGCGGGACCGGGTGCCATCTCCGTCTTCAGCGCCTTCACCGAGACTGCGGCCACCGCCTTGACCGTGGTGGTCGCCCCGCACCCCGAGACAGGAATCGCCGTGGGAGTGCCTGCGACCGCCACGCGCCAGACGTAGTAGCCGGCGGTGCCTGGCTTGAGGGCCGGCAGGGTGTAGGCGCCGTTGCCCCGCACGCTCGACCTCACGGTCCCGACCGCCGCACCAGCACACTGGACGGCCGAGGCCGCGGCGAAGGGTCCGTAGAGGGTCCCGGTGGCGGAGCGCGTCGTACCGTCGCCGGTCACGGTGGCGGTGACCCGTGCCGGCGAGCCCCGGAGCACGGTGGCCGGGCTGGCCTTGAGACTCAGCGTCTGCGAGCCCCGTACGCCGGCTCGCGTGCCGGCGACGAGTGTCCTCCGGACGCCTCCCTCGGCGGCGGCCGCCTGACGTGAGCGGATCGGCAACCTCAGGTGGAGACGGTGCTCGGGGACCTGTCCCACGGTGGCGGTGATGCGGCGCCACCCGGGCCGGGGAGCCGCGAACCGCGCCACCGCCCTGCCGTTGTCACCGGTCACCGCCCGGACCGGCGCGGCGCCCGTGGCGGCGACCGTCACGGGCAGGCCGGCGGCGGGCCGTCCGTGCCCGTCGGTGACGGTGACCGTCGCCTCGGTCGTGCCGCCGGCGTCGGCGTTCGTCGCCGCCACGCGCGCGCGGTACTGCCCGGCGTGCCGGCGCGACTGGTTGAGCATGATCCGCGCGAACCGCCGCACCGTCGACGGGTCACCCGCCCGGTCGATGCGCCGGGAACCCTGAGCGCCGTTGATCCTCCAGCGGCCGCCGACAAGCAAGGCGTAGACGCTGGCGTCGACGGCGGCCGCCTGCGCGGCGTCGCGGTAGCCGCCGTACTTGGACAGGATCCAGGCCGCGCGCTTCGTCTCGGCGCGCGTGGCCCCGCGCCGACCGTCGAGATCGTCGACGAGGCGGGCGCGCTGGTAACCCGTGCGGTTGGGCAGGCGGGTCGGGGTGACCAGGAAGATCGGCGTGTGCCCGATGCGGTACCCGCCGATCCAGCCCCCGGCCGCGAGGCCGGTGCGAGGGATCGGGTAGCCGGCCCAGCGCGCGGCTGAGTGCGGGGACGACCCGGCGACGACGGTGGGCACCGCGACGAGCGGCACCGCACCCAGGAGGAGGGTGACGAGCAGGAGACCCCAACGGGGGATCGCGGTGGACCGGAACATGACTGCCTCCTCAGCCGACGGGTGGCGGCGGACGGGTGCCGGGGTCCTTCGGCTGGCCGGCGGGGTGAGGTCGTGAGCTGGGATGCGGCTGCGAGCTGCCGCCGCTGGACGGTGGGGCCGGCGCCGCAGGGGTGGTGGACACGGTCGACACCGGGGTCGCGGGGGCCGACCGGGCGCCAGACGGTGATCCGGCAGCCTCGATGGTGGTGCCCGCGCGAGCGTCCACGGGTACGGCGACAGGCGGGCTGGGCACGCGGAGCCGTCCACGCACCGTGGACGCGACCGGCGAGGTCGCCCGCCAGAGGTAGGTCCCCGGTCGGAGACCGCCCAGCGTCAGGGGGCGGCCTTCGGAGCTGCGCACCCACACCCTGCGCACGATCGTCCTGCCGTCGTCCCCGCGAAGCTCGAGACGGACCAGCGCCGGCCGCGTCGCCGTCCGGACCAGGAAGGCGGCACGGCCGCCGGCGGCACCGACGACGCGGACCAGCATCGTGCTCTTGCGGGACACGTGGGCGGCTGGAAGCACCTTCGTCTGCGGGTGCACCGGTGTCGCCGACGCACCGGTGTCGCGACCCGCACCGTCGTCGGCACCGTTGTCGCCGTCACCGGGCGTGAGGCTGACGGCGAGCACGGTGAGCACGGTGAGCGAGGCGGCCAGCAGCAACGCGACCGCACCCAGGAGCCGCACGGTCTTGGCCCGGCCCCGACCACCGGTGGACCCGACCGGCTCACCCGGTCGACCCGCGGTCTCCGCCTCCGGGAGGTCCGACGTCGGGAGTTCAGGATCGACGAGAGCGGCGAACTCCGGGTTCTCCCCTCCCGGGCGATCCGCTGCGGTCCGCGACTCCGCGAAGGCGGACTCGATCAGCTCGAGGACGGCGCTCGACGGCAGGACGCCGAACTCCTCCCTGACGGCGTCGCAGTGGCGGTCGAACTCGAGCAGGGCACTGCCGGGGTCACCACGTCCGAGATGGGCACGGATCGCGAGCTCAGCCGCCGACTCGAGGAGTGGATCGGCGTGGGTGGCGGCGCTCGCCGCATCGACACCGAGCGCCAGGTCACCGGCCTCGAGCGCGTATCGAGCGACCCGCGCCAACGCTCGGGCCCGCAGCCGCTCGAGGCGCTCGCGCTCGGGCAGCACCCACTCGTCGTACCAGTCGGGAAGGAGGGGCTCCCCCACCAGCCGGCCCAGCAGTGCCCCGGCCGAGCCTTCGGCCAGCGCGTCCTCGGTCGCCGCCGCGGTACGCCTGAGCTCGTCCACGTCGACCTCGACGTCAGGATCCAGCCAGACGCCGAGGTGGTCGGCCCGCAGCAGCTCGGGACAGTGCCTCTCTGTCTCGAGAACGGCACGATCCAGGCTCATCAGCGCCCGGTCGTCCGAGCTGTCGGGCCAGAGGAGGCCGGCGACGCGCACCCGGCTGCTTCGTCCGGTGAGGCCGAGCACGGCGGTGACTCGCTGTTGGCGATCGCTCAGAACGATGTGCTCTCCACCGGCGGTCAGCTGCCACCCACCCAGCAGACGCAGGCTGCACCGCACCCGGGCTCTGCTGTGCTGAGTCACCTCTGCCTCCCGAGACCTTGATGACCTCGTGGTGGCGTCACGATGCGCGGCGCCACAGTCCGCCACAACGGCACCAACGATCTTGGCAACGCGGGGCGGAGGGCTGCTGGAACGCCGGTCGGCCATACCCGACATTGGGCACGACCCGCGAACCTCTCGAGGTGTAGCGGCCTACTCGGCCCGAAAGCTGAGGAGCGCCACGGTCACCTGGTGACCGTGGCGCTCCACAGAGGGGCGATCAGTGACTGATCAGCTGCAGCCGCTGGTGCTGCCGCAGCCCTCGCAGACGTAGCACGACCCGGCGGGGCGCATCTTCGTACCGCACGTGAAGCAGAGCGGGCTGTCGACCGCGGTGCCGCTGATGAGCTCGAGGAGCTCGGCGGTGGTGTGGGCGGTCTTGGCGGCCGGAGCGTCCTCGGCGCCGGTGACGTCCTCGACACCCGTCGCGTCCTCGACGACGGTCTCCTCGACGACCTCGGCCTCGATGGTGTGCTCGGGGGAGGCGATGAGCTCGGCCGCCGAGCCGGTCTCCTCGAGGGGCTCGTAGGAGCCGGTCTCGAGGTAGCGCTGGCGCTCGTCGGCGGTGTAGATGCCGAGGGCGGAGCGCTGGTCGAACGGCAGGTAGTCGAGCGCCAGGCGTCGGAAGATGTAGTCCATGATCGACTGGCTCATCCGCACGTCGGGGTCGTCGGTCAGACCGGCCGGCTCGAAGCGCAGGTTGGTGAACTTCGAGACGTAGGTCTCAAGCGGGACGCCGTACTGCAGGCCGATCGACACCGCGATCGAGAAGGCGTCCATGACGCCGGCCAGGGTCGAGCCCTGCTTGCCGAGCTTGAGGAAGATCTCGCCGAGCGAGCCGTCCTCGTGAGCACCGGAGGTCATGTAGCCCTCGGCGCCACCGACCGTGAAGGAGGTGGTGCGCGAGACGCGGGACTTCGGCAGGCGCTTGCGGGTCGGGGCGTAGACGACCTTCTCGACGACCTTCTCGACGACCTCGGTCGCGGAGGCGGCGTCGGTCTTGACCTCGGCCTTGGCGTCGGAGAGCGGCTGGCCGACCTTACAGTTGTCGCGGTAGATCGCGGTGGCCTTGAGGCCGAGCTTCCACGACTCCATGTAGACGTCCTCGATCTCCTCGACCGTGGCCGTCTCCGGCAGGTTGACGGTCTTGGAGATCGCGCCGGACAGGAACGGCTGGACCGCCGCCATCATCCGCACGTGGCCCATCGGCGCCAGGGCGCGCTTACCCATGGCGGTGTCGAAGACCTCGTAGTGCTCCGGCTTGAGGCCGGGCGCGTCGACGACGTGGCCGTTCTCGGCGATGTAGTCGACGATCGCCTCGATCTGCTCCGGCTGGTAGCCGAGCTTCTTGAGCGCACGCGGGATGGTCAGGTTGACGATCTGCATCGAACCGCCGCCGACGAGCTTCTTGAACTTCACCAGGGAGAAGTCGGGCTCGATGCCGGTGGTGTCGCAGTCCATCATGAAGCCGATGGTGCCGGTCGGCGCGAGCAGCGAGGCCTGCGCGTTGCGGAAGCCGTTGAGCTTGCCGGTCTCGACGACGTCGGTCCACGCCTTCGCCGCGGCCTTGATGACCGGGGCGTCGACCGCGTTGACCGAGCGGATCTCGTCGGACGCCGCGCGGTGCTTGCGCATGACGCGCTGGTGCGCCTCGGCGTTGCGGGCATAGCCGGCGTAGGGGCCGACGACGCCGGCGAGCTCGGCGGAGCGCTTGTAGCCCGCACCGGTCATCAGCGAGGTGATGCCGGCGGCCAGGGTGCGGCCGCCCTCGGTGTCGTAGCCGAGGCCGAGCGCCATCAGCAGCGCGCCGAGGTTGGCGTAGCCGATGCCGAGCTGGCGGTAGTCGCGCGTCGTCTGGCCGATCTTCTCGGTCGGGAAGTCGGCAAAGCAGATGGAGATGTCCATCGCGGTGAAGACGAGCTCGCAGGCCTGCTGGAAGCGGACGACGTCGAAGGTGTTGTCCTCGTTGAGGAACTTCAGCAGGTTGAGCGAGGCCAGGTTGCAGGAGGAGTTGTCGAGCGACATGTACTCCGAGCACGGGTTGGAGCCGGTGATGCGGCCCGTCTCCGGGTTGGTGTGCCAGTCGTTGATCGTGTCGTCGTACTGCAGGCCCGGGTCGGCGCACTCCCACGCGGCGACGGCGATCTTGCGGAACAGCTCGCGGGCGTCGACCTCTTCGATGACCTCACCGGTCATGCGGGCGCGCAGGCCGAACTTCTTGCCGTCCTCGACGGCGCGCATGAACTCGTCGGAGACGCGAACCGAGTTGTTGGCGTTCTGGTACTGCACCGAGTGGATGTCGGCGCCACCCAGGTCCATGTCGAAGCCGGCGTCACGGAGGGCGCGGATCTTGTCCTCCTCGCGCGCCTTCGTCTGCACGAACTCCTCGATGTCGGGGTGGTCGACGTCGAGCACGACCATCTTGGCGGCGCGACGGGTGGCGCCACCGGACTTGATCGTGCCGGCCGAGGCGTCGGCACCGCGCATGAAGGAGACGGGGCCCGAGGCGGTGCCGCCGGAGGAGAGCAGCTCCTTGGAGGAGCGGATGCGGGAGAGGTTGAGGCCGGCACCGGAGCCGCCCTTGAAGATGAAGCCCTCCTCCTTGTACCAGTTGAGGATCGAGTCCATCGAGTCGTCGACCGAGAGGATGAAGCAGGCGGAGACCTGCTGGGGCGCCTCGGTGCCGACGTTGAACCAGACGGGGCTGTTGAACGAGAAGTACTGGTGCACGAGCAGCCAGGTGAGCTCGTGCTCGAAGGTCTCGGCGTCGGTCGTGGTGGCGAAGTAGCCGTTCTCCACGCCGCTCGCGACGTACTTCTTCACGACGCGGTCGATGAGCTGCTTGAGGCTCCACTCGCGTACGTCGGTCCCGACGGCGCCACGGAAGTACTTGGTCGTGACGATCGTGGACGCGTTCACCGACCAGAAGTCGGGGAACTCGACGCCCCGCTGCTCGAAGACGGTCTCACCGGTCTTCCAGTTGGTCTGGACGACGTCGCGTCGCTCCCAGGCGATCTCGTCGTAAGGGTGCACACCTTCGGTGCTGAACACCCGCTCGATGTGGAGCCCCGCCCCGGCCGCACCCTTCCGGGTCGTGCCGCTCACCGTCTCGGTCATTCCTCAGTCCCGTCTCGTGACGTTGTCGTGATCTCTGATGGGAAGTCTCCCGGGGACCACCGACAGTGCTGTACGCACGGATTTCCCCGTTCAGTTACAACACCGCGGCAGCCCCCGGTATGCCGCTGTTGGAAGCCCGGGCAGGTCGCTTCCCCACAACCTGCCCGGGCCGTACGTGGTCAGCCCGGTGGGGCTGAGGTGAGCAGCTCGGCAGCCGGGATCTCGGACCCGTCGTCGCTCTGCCGGAACACAGCACGCTCGCTGCGCAGCATCGCGATCTCGTCCTCGAAGTCGTCGGCGCTCTCGAACTGCCGGTAGACGCTCGCGAACCGCAGGTAGGCGACCTCGTCGAGCCGCTTGAGCGGCCCCAGGATGGCCATGCCGACCTCGTGGGCGGGCACCTCTGCGTACCCGCTCGCCCGCAGTGCGTCCTCGACCTCCTGGCCGAGGCACTGCAGCTGGTCCTCGGTGACCGGGCGGCCCTTGCAGGCCTTCCGGGCGCCGGCGATCGCCTTGTCGCGCGTGAACGGCTCGGTCGCGCCCGAGCGCTTCAGCACCGTCAGCTGCATGAGCTCCACCGTGGTGAAGCGCTTGTCGCAGCCCTGGCACTGGCGCCGGCGGCGGATCGAGCCGCCGTCCTCGGCGACTCGCGAGTCGAGGACCTTGGTGTCGGTGTGCCGGCAGTAAGGGCAGTGCATCAGGGTCCTCCTCTCGCGCGTCCCTGGGGACGGATCTGTGGAGACGGTGTGGGTAACCCGGCTCCGGTTGTGCAGTGTCGGCACTCGTTCTGTGCACTAGATGTGGAGAACTACATGCCTGTAACTACTAGATGTAGTGGAACCCTAGCCCGGCCATCGCAAGACGTGTCAAGCCGCTCGGCGTGTCGCGCGGGCGTGTTGCGGTTGTGACCGGTGGGACAGGAGTTTTCGGGCCTTCTCCTCAGCCGGCCGTGTCGCCGGCCGATAGTCGCCTACCGCCACCCGGTCTGCGACGCGGCTCACGTGTGCGATGCACTGATCCGGCGCGTTCAGGTCCGGAGGAGGCGACGGAGGGGTGACAATGGTCGGCGTGACGGAGCAGGAGGGGGTCGGCCGGCCGCCTGTCACGGCCGGCAAGAGGGCAGGGTCACGGAGGAGCGCCCCACCGCCCCGCCGACGTCGACCCGCCGTTCTCGGCTACGCACTCGGCATCACCGTCGCCCTCGTCGCCTGGGGTTACCTCGTCTGGGCGGCGATCGACTTCGGCTCCGACGCCCGCGGCGGCGACGGCCGCGCCTGGTGGTTCCTCGGGCTGGCCGCCCTCGGCGCCGTCGCCTGCCTGTTCGTGGGGCTGATACTCGTCACCCGGCTGGTCCGCACCCTCGGGCGCGACCCGAGCCCCACGCCGACGCCACGGTCGGGCGGCGGCAAGCGCGCCCTGCGCTGAGACATTTTGCCGGGAACCACCCGGTCCGGCCATGTCCCACCTGGGGTGATGGCCGGTTGTATCGACCCCGTGACCAACGTCCTTCGCCACCGCGTCGTCGCCGTCGTGGCCGGCGCACTCGTCCTCGTCGGCCTCGGGTACGGCGCCGCGCTGGCCTCCGGTGCCGGCAGCCCGTCGGCCGTCAGCGTCTGCGTGACGAAGAAGAACGTCGTCGTCGGCGCCCACCGGGGCTCCACCTGTCCCCAGGGCAGCCACAAGATCTCGGTGGGCACCCAGGGGCCGCGCGGTGCGACCGGAGCCACGGGCGCGAAGGGGGCGACCGGCGCCACCGGTCCGGCCGGAGCCAAGGGCGACACCGGAGCAACCGGCGCCACCGGCCCGGCCGGAGCCAAGGGCGACACCGGAGCAACCGGAGCAACCGGCGCCACCGGTCCTGCCGGCGCCAAGGGCGACACGGGCGCCCAGGGGCCGCAGGGGGTTGCCGGCCCGCCGGGACCGGTGGGCGCGACCGGCTTGCAGGGCACGCCCGGGCCCGGCGCCTCTCTCCTGGGAGCCAACACCTCGTGGGCCGCCGCCGGGCGCGGAGCCGACTGCACCATCGGGGATGTGTGGCTGACCGCGGGCGTCGTCTCCTCGGGTGTCCCAGCCGCGGGCCAGATCCTGCCGATCGCCCAGTACACCGCGCTGTTCTCGGTGCTGGGGACGTACTACGGCGGCAACGGGCAGACGACCTTCCAGCTGCCGGACCTGCGGCAGGCGGCGCCCAACGGCCTCACCTACGTCATCTGCATGGAGGGCGTCTACCCCTCACGCAGCTGAGGACAGGACGACGATGCGGCACGTGGCCGGAGCCCGCGCCGCACCGTCGTCTTCGGTTCTGTCCCCTTGAACCGTCTCTAGAGCGTCCAGCTCTCCCCGCGCGCCATCGGGTCGTCCTCGAGCAGCTCGCGCAGCCGACGCAGCACCTTGCTGAGCAGTCGCGAGACCTGCATCTGGGTGACGCCGATGACCTCGCCGATCTCCTTCTGGCTCATCTCCTCGTTGAAGCGGAGCCGGACGATCAGCCGCTCACGCGGTGTCAGGTTCGCCAGCGCCTGCTCGAGCATGAGGCGCACCTCGATGGCGGCCAGGTCGTCGTCGTACGTCGGCAGCAGGTCGGCCAGGCTCGCGCCCTCCTCGACCGTCTCGGTCGGCGCGTCCAGCGACGTGGGCGTGAAGCAGCCACGGATCGCGAGCGCCTCGTCGACCTCGCGCTCGGTCACGCCGAGCACGTTGGCGATCTGCGCCGAGCGCAGCTCGTCGCCCTGGGCGGACGCCTCGTCGCGCACCTGCATCGCCGCTGCCTGGAGCTCCTGCAGGGAGCGCGGCGGGCGCACCATCCAGCCGTGGTCGCGGAACCACCGCTTGAGCTCGCCGCGGATCGTCGGGACCGCGAAGGTCAGGAAGTCGTCGGCCACGTCCGGGTCGAACTTGTGGGCCGCGCGCACCAGTGCCGTGTAGGCGACCTGCTCGAGATCCTCGAGCGGGACGCCGCGACGCGCGTAGCGGCGGGCCAGTGACCGGGCGACACCGGTGTTGACGAGGACGACCTCGGCGAGAAGGTTCTCGCGCTCGGGTCCGTCGACGTCCTTGGCTGCGGCGATCAGGCGGTGGGTCTCACGCTGACGCTGTTCACGCGGAAGCTCCTCACGGAGACCGTGCCATGTGGGGTTGGCGGTCATGTTCCTGACCTTCCCCCCGCCGTCACGACCCGGAACCTCCGCGAACTCGAAATGGCCCCCGGGGGTGAGGGATTCGGGTCTCTCCCTCACCCCTAGGGGTGGATAGCAGACTGAATCGAGGGGGGTAAGAGCCCCGCTACCGCTTCGCTCTGTCAGGATGCGCGGACCTGCCATGACCAGCGGCAGGCCCCGCCGAGGAAGGCAACACATGGACGACCTCCACTCCCCCGACCCCACCGAGCAGAGCTGGGGCTCCCTCCTCCGCACGAACAGGGAGGAAGTACTCGAGAAGTGGACGCAGACGGCAGCGGCCAACCTCGGCGGCCGGATGACCCCGGCCGAGATGGGCCGCGACGTCGACGAGATCTACAGCGCGCTCGTCCGCGCCGACACCGGCGACCAGATCGACATCCGCAGCGCCGCGTACGCCGACCTGCGCAGCCTGCTCACCGAGCTGAGCCGCACGCGTGCCCGCCAGGGGTTCTCCCCGACCGAGACGGCCGTGGGCGTCTACGCCCTGAAGGACGCCGTCCTGGAGATCCTCGAGGCGCACGGTGATCTGCCCGGCTACCGCGCGTTCGCCCGGCTCTCTCGCATCGTCGACGACCTCGGCATGTTCATGCTCGAGACCTACGCGACGACCCGCGAGGCCGTCATCGCCGAGCAGGCCGAGGCGCTGCTCGAGCTGTCGACGCCGGTCGTGAAGCTGTGGGACGGCATCGTCGCGCTCCCGCTGGTCGGCACGCTCGACTCCGCCCGCACCCAGGTCGTCATGGAGGCGCTCCTCCAGACGCTGGTCGACACCGGCTCCGAGCACGCGATCATCGACATCACCGGCGTACCCGCCGTCGACACGCAGGTCGCCCAGCACCTGCTCAAGACGGTCCAGGCCGCGCGGCTGCTCGGCGCCGAGTGCATCATCTCCGGCATCCGGCCGCAGATCGCCCAGACCGTCGTCGCGCTCGGCATCGAGTTCGGCGACATCCACACCAAGGCGAGCCTGGCCGACGCGATCCTCCTCGCGATGCGCCGCTCGGGCCTCGACGTCGTGAAGAGCCGCTGATGGACCGTATCCCGATCCTGCGGATCGGCGACGTCCTGCTCGTCTCCATCCAGATCGACCTCCAGGACCAGACCGCGCTGGCACTCCAGGACGACCTCAGCAGCAAGATCGTCGAGACCGGCGCCAAGGGCGTCCTCATCGACATCTCGGCGCTGGAGATCGTCGACAGCTTCATCGGCCGGATGATCTCGACGACCGCCGCCGTCTCCCGCGTCCTCGACGCCGAGACGGTCGTCGTCGGCATGCAGCCGGCCGTCGCGATCACCCTCGTCGAGCTGGGCCTCACGCTCGACGGCGTACGGACTGCATTGGACGTCGACCGCGGCCTGGCCCTGCTCTCCTCCGCGCTCGGGAAGGCGGGCTCGGATGTGGAAGTCGATGACCTCGCCCACGAGTGAGTCCGAGGCGACCCTCACCCTCGCGATCGTCAACGACGGCGACGTGGTCCGCGGCCGTCAGGCCGTCCGTGACCTGGCCGTCTCGGCGAAGCTGAGCCTGGTCGACCAGACCAAGCTCGTCACCGCGACCAGCGAGCTGGCCCGCAACACCCTTGTCTACGGCGGCGGCGGCGAGCTCCGCGCCTCGATCGTGTCCGAGGGCGGGCGCCAGGGCGTGGAGGTCGAGTTCATCGACGACGGCCCGGGGATCCCGGACCTCGACCTCGCCCTCACCGACGGCTGGACCAGCGGCTCGGGACTCGGGCTCGGGCTCTCGGGCGCCAAGCGGCTCGTGGAGGACTTCGAGGTCGACTCGGCTCCCGGGCGGGGCACGCGGGTCCGCATCGTCAAGTGGAAGCGCTGACCATGCCTGCCGACCTCGCCCCCGGCGGGTCCGTCGGCGACCTCTGGTTCGCCCTCGACGACGTCTCGGCGATCCCGCGCGCGCGTCGCGAGGTGGCCACCCTCGCCCAGCGGCTCGGCTTCAGCGAGGCGCGGACCGGCGAGGCGCAGATCGTCGTGAGCGAGCTCGCCAGCAACGTCGTGAAGCACGCGCGTGGCGGTGACCTGGCGATCGGCGTCGTCGGCCAGGGACCGGCCGCGCTGCTGCGGGTCGTCGCGATCGACTCCGGCCCGGGCAGCCGCGACATCGAAGCCCTCGTCGCCGACGGCGTCTCGACCTCGGGGACGCTCGGCATCGGGCTGGGCGCCGCCCGGCGGCTGGCCACCCACCTGGCGCTCTACTCGGTCCCCGCGGTCGGGACGATCGCCGAGGCGCAGTTCGCCGGCTCGTCCGACGGGGGCGCGATCGACGTGGCCTCGCTGACCCGGCCGCTCGGCGGCACTGGCCCGTGCGGGGACTCGGTCGCTTTCCGCGACCTGCCCGACGGACGGCTCGTGCTGCTCGCCGACGGCCTGGGACACGGTCCCCTGGCCGCCGCGGCCTCGACACGAGCCGTCGAGGTTTTCCAGTCGTCCGCGTCGACCGCACCGGGGACGCTGCTCACCGAGATCAACCGAGCCCTCGGCTCGACCCGCGGCGCGGCCGTGGCCGTCGTACGGCTGGAGGCGGAGGCGGGTCGGATCGTGCACGCGTCCGTCGGCAACGTGGCCGGCCGTCTCCTGGGTGGCGAGCGGAACCGGACGCTCGCGGCCCAGCCGGGCATCGTGGGCCACCGGATGCCGCGGGTCCGGGAACAGGTCGAGACCCTCGACGGGACCCGCATGCTGGTGCTGCACAGCGACGGCATCTCGGAGAAGTGGTCCATCGACTCCATGCCCGGCGCCCTCGACCACGGTCCGGGCGTGCTGGTCGCCGCCGTCCTGCGCGAGGCCGGCGTACGCCGCGACGATGCCAGCGTGCTCGCGGTGAGGACCGCTCCGTGAGCGAGACGCTGACGGTCCTGGTGCTCTCCGGCGAGGACGACGTGTTCGCCGCGCGGCAGGTGGCCCGCGTCTGCGCCGAGGAGCTCGGCCTCGACCGCCTGGACGCGATCCGGGTCGCGACCGCCGTCTCCGAGCTGGGCCGCGAGGTCGTGACGCGCGACGGCGGGCACCTCACGGTCCGCCTCGGGCGCGGCGAGCTGCTGCTGGATCTCGACACGCACTCCGCGCGCGACCTGTGCGGCGTGGCCGGCCCGGTCGGCCGGCTCGTCGATGAGCTCGTCACCGGCGACGGACGCATCACGCTGCTGAAGCGACTGCCGCGCCCGGTCCCGCTCACTCCGAGCATCGTCAGCTCGCTGCGGCACCGGATCCGCGCGCACGCCCCCTCCACGCCCACCGATGAGCTGCGCGAGCAGAACCACGAGCTCATCACCGCGCTCGACGAGGTGCGCCGGCAGAAGGCCGAGCTCGAGGTCGTCAACAACGAGCTCGAGGAGACCAACCGCGGGGTGATGGCGCTCTACCACGAGCTGTCGGCGGAGCTGGACCGCACGAACCAGGGCGTGGTCGCGCTCTACGCCGAGATCGAGGACAAGAACGAGCAGCTGCGCGAGGCCAGCGAGGCCAAGAGCAGGTTCCTGCGCAGCATCAGCCACGAGCTGCGCACGCCCGCCAACTCGGTGCTCGGACTCACCCGGTTGCTCACCGATCCGTCGGGCGCACCGCTCAGCGCGGAGCAGCTCGAGCAGATCGAGTTCATCCGGGCGAGCGCGAGCGACCTGCTGCGGCTCGTCAACGAGCTGCTCGACCTCTCCCGGGCCGAGGCCGGGGCGCTCCGGCCGGACCCCGCGCCCGTCGACCTGGTGGCCCTGTTCGAGGAGCTGCGCGGGCCGACGGAGTCGTTGCTACGACCGGGAGTGCGCCTGGTCATCGGCGACGCGCTCACGGTGACCACCGACGGCGACATGCTCCGGCACGTGCTGCGCAACCTGCTCAGCAACGCCGCCAAGTTCACCGCGCAAGGCACCGTCGAGGTGGCCGCGTCGCGCCAGGGCGAGCTGGTCGCCGTGTCCGTCCACGACTCCGGCGTGGGCATCGAGGACGCCGACCTGGCTCGGATCTTCGAGGAGTTCTACCAGGTCCGCACCCCGCTCCACACCAGCGCCAAGGGGACCGGGCTGGGCCTCCCGTTCGCCCAGCGCGTGGCCCGCGCGCTCGGCGGGTCGATCGAGGTCGAGAGCACGCCCGGGGTGGGCAGCACGTTCACCCTGCTCCTGCCCGTCCAGCCCCCGGCCGCGGCGGCGATCGCATGAGCGACGGAGTGCCGCGCGTCCTCGTCTGCGACGACACCCCGGCGAAGCGCTACGTGATCACCAGCTGGCTGCGCCGCGCCGGCTACACCGTCATCCAGACCGACTCCGTCGCCGAGGCCCTCGAGGTCCTGCGCGAGCAGCCCGTCGACCTCGCCGTCCTCGACGTGCACCTGCCGGACGGCAGCGGCCTCGACATCGCGCACAGGATCAAGTCCGACCCGCAGACCTCCTCCGTCCCGGTCATCCACATCTCCGCGGTCGCCATCGAGACCCACGACCGGGTCGCGGGGCTCGACCGGGGCGGCGACGCCTACCTCGTCGACCCGATCGAGCCGGAGGAGATGCTGTCCACGGTGCGGGCCCTGCTGCGCTCCTCGGGCGCACGCCGCAATGCCGAGGACCTGGCCACCCGGACCGGGCGGCTCAACCGGGCCGCCGTACGACTCCACCTCGCGACGACGATGCCGCGGTTGGTCGAGGCGGCTGCGCGGGCGGCCGCCGAGGTGACCGACGACACCGCCGCGATCCTCGTCCGTCACGATGCCGCCGCCCTGTGGGCGGCGGCGCCTTCCGGTGGCGCCGAGGCGTCGAGCGTCGTGATCGACGAAGCCCGCGCGAAGGCGCTCGTCGAGGCCGCCGAGCGGCCGGTCGCACACTCCTCGGAGCAGCCGTGGTCAGAGGTCCTGCCCGTCGCGGCCGGCGACGAGTGGGCGCTGTGGCCGGTAGTGGGCGCTACCGCGCCGTTGGGCTTCATCGCGGTGCCGTCCGCGAACCTGACCGACACCGTGCGCGGACTCGTCGAGCGGCTCGCCCAGCTCACGTCGGTCGCCGCCGACAACCTGCTCGCGCTCGAGCGCGAGCACCAGACCGCGATGCTGCTGCAGCGCAGCCTCCTGCCAGCGGTCCTGCCCCAGCCGCCGGGCCTGAGCATCGCCGCGCGATATCGCGCCTCCCAACGTCACGCCGAGGTCGGCGGCGACTTCTTCGACGCGTTCACCGTCGACGACGACTGCCTGCTCGTCATCGGCGATGTGCAGGGGCACTCCCTGGAGGCCGCCGTCGTGATGGCGGAGCTGCGCTACTCCTTGCGTGCCTACGCGTACGACGGCCACGCCCCGGCCGACGTGCTCGACCGTGTCGACACCCTGTTGGAGCGCAACGACGCCGAGCTGATCGCGACCGCCTGCATCGCGAAGGTCGCCGCCGACCGACGGAGCCTCGAGATCGTCAGCGCCGGGCATCTCCCGATCCTGCTGTGCCGGGCCGGCGAGACGACGTACGTGGAGACGCCCGGGACCTTGCTGGGCATCGGGATGGAGCACGAGCCGCGGACGATCGGCCTGGAGCCCGACGACCGGCTGGTGCTGGTCACGGACGGGCTGGTGGAACGCCGCGGTGAGGCGCTCGGGGACGGCCTGGAACGCCTCTCCGACGCGGTGCGAGCCGGCCTTCGCCTGACCGCGGAGGGCCTCGCTCAAGAGCTCGCCACGCTCGGCGGGGCGAGCGACGACGACGTCGCCATCCTGGTCGTCGACATCACCGGCTGAGGCCGACAGATGGTCGAGGGGCGGAGCCGTCTTCCCAGCGGCTCCGCCCCTCCCCTGCATAAGACAGGGTTCCCCGTTGATCCCACCGGCTGGGGTCGAGGCAGCCGGCAGAGGTCACCTATTCAGTTGTGCCCGCGGTGCACCGCGGGTGGTCTGGACGCGCTCAGCGCGAGAGCGGGACGCGCAGCTCCTGGCCGGCCTGCAGAGCGCCGCCGGAGAGGCCGTTGAGGTCCTTGATGTGCTCCACCATGTCAGCGGTGTGACCCTGGACCGCGACGGTCTGCGCGATGTCCCACAGCGTCTCGCCCGGCCCCACCTGGATGACGGTCGTCGACTCGGGCCGTTCGGTGGCGGTGGAGCCGTTGGCCAGCACGAAGCCGGCGACCAGCGCGATGGCGAGACCCACGAGGAAGACCACCGCGCGTCCGCGCCGGGTCAGCCGCACCGTCGAACGTCGGGCCGCCGGCCGGCGGGCGGCCGGGCGCTCCTGGATCGCGGTCGGGGTGAGGGTCATCGTGCTCATGGTCAGCTCCTGGGGAAGTAGGGCTTTCGTCGTCGTCGGAAGATGTCTATCGGCGGCCACCGACACTCCTCGTCGACGGCGTTGATCGATCACCTGTTCGATCGAACACATGAGCGAGACTAGAGCAGGTGTTCGAACAGATTCAAGGACTGATTCGAACATTTTTTCGAGACACGCGGTTCGAACAGATGTTTGAAGTCCAGCGCGCCGAGGGTCTACCGTGGGCTCATGAGCACCCAGAGCCCCCGCCGGGGCACCAGGCAGGCCGGCGCGTCGGGGCGCCCGGTGAGCGAGTTGCCGGACGGCCCGCCCGACGCGACGGGTCTCACACCCCGTCAGCAGCGGATCCTCGCCCACCTCAAGGACTGCATCGAGCAGCGCGGCTACCCGCCGAGCATGCGCGAGATCGGCGCGGCGGTCGGTCTCACCAGCACCAGCAGTGTCGCCCACCAGCTGAAGGTGCTCGAGGAGAAGGGCTTCCTCAAGCGCGACCCCCATCGGCCGCGCGCCCTCGAGGTCTTCCTGCCGGAGGTGCTCGCGGCCCGCAAGTCGATCGGCGCCGCGGAGGAGAGCGCGTTCGACGAGACCGACATCGGCGACACCGCCCCGACCGCGCAGTACGTCCCGCTCATCGGCCGGATCGCCGCCGGCGGGCCGATCCTCGCCGAGCAGCACACGGAGGCGGTCTTCCCGCTGCCGAAGGAGCTCGTCGGAGACGGCGCGCTCTACCTGCTCGAGGTCTCCGGTGACTCGATGATCGACGCGGCGATCTGCAGCGGCGACTACGTCGTCGTCCGCCAGCAGCCGACCGCCGAGAACGGCGAGATCGTGGCCGCGATGATCGACGGCGAGGCGACGGTCAAGACCTACAAGAAGAAGGACGGTCAGGTCTGGCTGCTGCCGCACAACCCGGCGTACGAGCCGATCGACGGCACCCACGCCACCATCCTCGGCAAGGTCACCGCGGTGCTCCGCAGTCTCTGACCATCCCCCGATCCGCCACCGCGGCCCCGTCACACCAGACAGGGCCGCGGTGTCATGTGGTCGGAAGCACGTATCAAGGGATACCCCTGATCCCTCCCTGATCTAGGGGTTAATCGGGAAGAAACCGCAGCATCGGCTCCGTTACGCTGACGGGAAATCTCGGATTCCTTTGCGTACACCCAAAGGGGGGAATCGGATGGACTGGCGAGGCCTGAGGGCGCTCCATGCGCGTCGTTCTGGCATTTTCGCCGGCCTTCTCGAGATCTTCCTGATCTTCGCCCTCTGGACGTCCTACACGTTGTCCCGGCTGCTGGCCTCCGACGACATGTCGTCGGCGATGCACCGCGCGCGGGAGATCGTGAAGCTCGAGCGGTACGTCCGCCTCGACTGGGAAGGGCCGATCAACCGGTTCTTCGTCGACCACGACGGCCTCGGCCTCTTCGGGTCCTACTGGTACTCGGCCGCCCACTACATCGTCACGCCCGCCGTGCTGTTGTGGGTCTACCTCTCCCACCGCTCGCAGTACGTCACGCTGCGCCGGGCGCTCCTGGTCGCCACCGTGCTGGCACTCGGCCTCTACCTCATGCTGCCGACCGCTCCTCCCCGCTTCGTCGGCGGCTTCGTCGACGTGCTCAACCTGCACGCCTCGCAAGGCTGGTGGGGTGCCGACGCGTCGGCCCCGCGGGGGCTGGGTCAGTTCACCAACGAGCTCGCCGCGTTCCCGTCCCTCCATGCGGGCTGGTCGCTGTGGGTGGCGATCGCGATCCACGAGGTCACGCGCAACCGCGTCCTGCGCACGTTGGGGTGGACGCACGCGGCGCTCACGGCCGTCGTGATCATCGGAACGGGCAACCACTGGATGTTCGACGTCATCGTCGGCTGGATCGTGGTGCTGGTGGGATGTGTCGCCGTCGCGCCGTTCACGCCTATAGTCGAGACTCGTCCTGCTTCCCCCGCGTCTCGGAGAACACATGCGCCTGCGCCGCTCCGCCCCGTCCTTCCTGCTGCTGACGGGGCTCTGCCTCGGGCTGCTGAGCCCGGCGCGAGCAGCTGAGGACCCGACACCCCACCCGTCCCCGACGGTCGGTCAGGTCGTCCCCGGTGCCGACGGCACGGCCGATGCATCCGGTGACGCGTCCGGTCACGCAGCCGACGGTCTGGCCGACGGCGCCCTGTCGGTGCCCGCCTCCCGGGACGAGGCGGCGCAGTCGCTCGAGGAGGTCCAGGACCTCTTCGGTCCGATGTCGCGCAGCCAGGCCCGCGAGCTGATCACCTCCGGCGGGAGCAAGGACGCCACGATGGCGCTCCGCGACCTGTCGCTGCGGATGGGGTCGCTGTCGAAGAACCAGCAGGGTGCGGTCGACTTCGACGTCTACAAGCGTCCGTGGGGCAACGGCCAGTACAGCATCAAGTGCGAGGCCAACATCTGCGTGCACTGGATCTCGTCGACCAGCTACACCGGCGCCGACGTCGCGAGCGACTCCTACGCCGCCACCGTGCTCGCCACCCTCGTCCACGTCTCCGGCGTCTACCACGACGCCGGCTACCGCTACCCCCGTGCCGACGGCACCCGCGGGGGATCGACGCCCGACGCGCTGAACAAGACGGACGTCTACCTCGCCGACGTCGGCTCGGAGGGCAAGTACGGCTACTGCACGATCGACGCCTCGCGCGGCAGCGACGGCAAGCTGCACCCGGACTTCCCGCCGCCGAACCCTCAGCGCCGATCCGACCTGCCGGCCTTCTGCGTGCTCGACAACGACTTCAAGGCCAGCCAGTTCCCGACCGGTCGCAGCTGGCAGCAGGACCTCGAGGTCACGGCGGCGCACGAGTACTTCCATGCCGTCCAGTTCGCCTACGACTACTTCGAGGACCGCTGGTTCATGGAGGCGACGGCGACGTGGGCCGAGGACCAGGTCTACGACTCGATCAACGACAACCTGCAGTACCTCCGCGGCAGCCAGCTGCGTCACCCGGGCATCTCGCTCGACACCTTCTTCGGCGCCGGCGGGACGCTGCAGTACGGCGACTGGATCTACTTCGCCTACCTGACCCAGCGGCTCCCCGGACGCACCGGTGAGCTGCCCACCCTCGTGCGGCGGATGTGGCAGTACGCCGACTCCGTGACCGGCCCGGACCTCTACTCGGTCCAGGCGATCGCCGCCGCCCTCCGCGAGAAGGGCGCCGACTTCAACCGGCTGTTCGCCCAGTACGCCGCCGCCAACCGGCACCCGGCCAGCGCCTACTCCGACGAGGGCACCCAGCGGCTCTACCCGATCGCGCGGCCGCGCAAGACGATCCGGCTCAAGCCGGGCAAGCGCACCGCCTCGGCGACGTACCGGATCGACCACCTGGCCTCGGCGACCACCCGCTTCGTGCCCCGCGCACTCCCGGCCAAGCGCCACCGGCTGACCCTGTCGGTCAACATGGCCGACAAGCGGTCCGGCTCGTACGCCGTCGCGCTGGTCTACGCCAAGAGCGGCCCGATCACCACGAAGATCGTGCACCTCGGCCGCAAGGGCAACGGGAAGGTGCGGCTGCCGTTCAGCTCGCGGACCGTCGCCCGGGTCGAGCTCGTGCTCGTCAACGCCAACCACGCCTTCTCGCGCTGCTGGGTCAACACGGCCTACTCGTGCTCGGGCATCCCGGCGAAGGACGGCGTCAAGGAGACGCTCAGCGCGAAGGTGAGCTGAGCCTCTTCAGGGCCTGCCGCACGGTGCTGGGGTCGCTGGTCGGCCACATCGGCGGCAGGCTCGCCATCAGGAAACGTCCGTAGCGCGCGGTGGCCAGCCGCGGGTCCAGCACAGCGACGACACCACGGTCGGTCGTCGTACGGATCAGGCGGCCGGCGCCCTGCGCGAGCAGCAGCGCGGCGTGCGTCGCCGCGACCTGCATGAAGCCGTTGCCGCCAGCCTTGTCGGCGGCGCGCTGGCGGGCGCTCATCAGCGGGTCGTCGGGACGCGGGAACGGGATCCGGTCGATGAGCACCAGCTGACAGGTGTCACCGGGCACGTCGAGTCCCTGCCAGAGGCTGAGCGTGCCGAAGAGCACGGTGTGCGGGTCGTTGACGAACTGCGCGGCGAGCTCCGGCAGCTGGGCGTCGCCTTGCGCGAGCGTCGTCAGGTGAGGCAGCCGCTCGCGGACGACCTCGGCCGCCGCCTCGGCCGCGCGGCGGCTCGAGAAGAGGCCGAGGGCACGACCGTCGGCCGCGTCGACCAGCTCCACGATCTCGTCGAGCTGGGCCGGGCCGAGCCCGTCGCGGCCCGGCGGCGGGAGGTGCCGTGCCACGTAGAGGATGCCTTGCTTGCCGTAGTCGAACGGGCTGCCGACGTCGACGCCGAGCCACGGCAGGACGTCCTCGGTCCGCTCGAGGTCGCTGGTCGAGCTCGCCGACACCCGCTCCCCCGGCTTGAGCCCGAGGCTGCCGGCGACGCTGTCGAACTCGCCGCCCAGCCGCAGGGTCGCGCTGGTGAAGACGACCGTCTTCTCCGTCAGCAGCTTGTCGCGCATCGGACCCCACACCTGCAGGGGCGCGACGTGCAGCCGGCTCGGCGCCCGGTCGCCGCCCTCGCTCATCCAGAGGACGTCGTGCTCGGTGTTGGCGGCCATCCGCTCGGCGATCTGGAAGACGTCCTGGACCGTCCCCTTCGCCTGCTGGAAGCCGGCATCGGCGTCGTCCCCCTGCTTCTTCGGGTACGCCGACAGGGTCGACCTCGCCGCGTCGCGGACCAGCACCAGGGCGTCGTGGAGGTCGACCGGCAGCGCCTCGAAGCGCCCGGGGCTGGCGTCGATCATCGCGACTCGCAGCGCATCGGCGGCGTCGGCGAGGTCCTCTGCCTCGTCACCCTCGACGTAGCGCCGGCTCCGGCGGGCGGCCCGCTCGACGTCGAACGAGTTGAGCTCGTCGGTCGCCGCCTGGGTCACCCGGGCGACCAGCTCGTGGGCCTCGTCGATCACCACGGCGTCGTAGTCGGGGATCATCGGGATGCCCTCGATCGCGTCGATCGCGAGCAGCGAGTGGTTGGTGACGATCAGGTGGCTGCGCTGGGCCTTCTCGCGGGCGCGCTCGGCGAAGCACTCCTGGCCGAACGGGCACTTCGCGGCACCGAGGCAGTCGCGGTGGGTGACGCTGACCTGACGCCACTCCCGGTCGTTGTGCCGCGGCGCGAAGTCGCGCTCGCCGGTGCCCTCGTCCTCGGCCTGCTTCTCGGCCCACGCGCGCAGCTCGAGCACCTTCGTGGCCATGTCGCCCATCGGGACGTCCATCTGCAGCATGCCCTGGTCGTCGGGCACGCCCTCGCGGATGCGGTGCAGGCAGGCGTAGTTGGAGCGGCCCTTGAGGACCGCGAAGCTCGTGTCGAGCCCCCTGCCCTTGACCGCCTCGACCAGCCGCGGGATGTCGCGCTCCACGAGCTGGTGCTGCAGCGCCAGCGTCGCGGTGGCGACCACGACCCGCTGGTCGTGGAGCAGGCTGGGCACGAGGTAGGCCAGCGACTTGCCGGTGCCGGTGCCGGCCTGGACGAGCAGGTGCTCCTCCTCGGCGAGCGCCCGACCGACCGCCTCGGCCATCTCGATCTGCCCGGCCCGCTCGGAGCCGCCCAGCGTCTCGACCGCGGCCGCCAGCAGCTCGCGCACGTGCTGCGGGGACTGGTCGGAGGACACCGGAGAACCCTAACCGCGGCCCCCGACAACCGGCCCCGCGACTCCACAGCGCGGCCCGGACCGGTCACGGTGGCGACCGTCACAACGGCTCGCTGACCTGCACTGACTGCCTCGAGAGCGGCGCACTCCGTCGTTCCGGTTACTCCTGGGTTTGGATCGCCGCCCGCACCTTTGAAAACGTAGATGGCCCGTTTCAGGCTCGGACAACTGAAGAGGAATGCATGACAACCCAGCAACACGACCGCACACATCACGTCGTCGACGCGCTCACCACGCCCGCGTCGGACGTCGTGCCGCACCCCGCCCTCGACGTCCCGACCCCACCGCGCTCCCAGCGCGAGGGGCTGGACAAGGTCGTCTTCGGCGTGACGGCGCTGCTCGCCGTCGCCTTCCTGGTGTGGGGCTTCGTGAGCACCGGCTCGCTGGCGGACGCCTCGTCCAGCGCCCTGTCGTGGGTGATGGGCGATGCCGGCTGGCTCTTCGTCCTGACCGCGAGCGGGTTCGTGGTGTTCGTGATCTGGCTGGCCGCGAGCCGCTTCGGCGACATCAAGCTCGGTCGTGACGACGAGGAGCCCGAGTTCCGCACCTCCTCGTGGGTGGCGATGATGTTCAGCGCCGGCATGGGCATCGGGCTGATGTTCTACGGCGTCAGCGAGCCGGTCAGCCACCTGGTCACCCCGCCGCCGGGCACCGGCGACGCGGGCAACGCCGAGGCCGTCCAGCACGCGATGGCGACCACGCTCTTCCACTGGACCCTCCACCCGTGGGCCATCTACGCCGTCGTCGGCCTGGCCATCGCCTACGGCGTCTACCGCAAGGGTCGTCTGCAGCTGATCTCGGCGGCCTTCGAGCCGCTGCTCGGCCGCCACGCCAACGGCAGCTGGGGCAAGGTCATCGACATCCTGGCGATCTTCGCGACCCTGTTCGGCTCGGCCGCGTCGCTCGGCCTGGGCGCGCTGCAGATCCGCAGCGGCCTGCACATCGTCGCGGGCGTCGGGTCGACCGGCAACGCGGTGATCGTCGGGATCATCAGCGTCCTCACCGTGGCGTTCGTGCTCTCCGCCGTCTCGGGAGTCGCCAAGGGCATCCAGTGGCTGTCCAACATCAACATGGTGCTGGCCGTCGTACTCGCCGTGTTCCTGTTCGTCCTCGGCCCCACGGTCTTCATGCTCAACCTCGTGCCGACCTCGATCGGCAGCTACATCCAGGACCTGCCGATGATGGCGGCGCGGACCGGTGCCGAGGGCAAGGACACCCAGGACTGGCTCGCCGGCTGGACCGTCTTCTACTGGGCCTGGTGGCTGTCGTGGACGCCGTTCGTCGGTATGTTCATCGCCCGCATCTCGCGCGGGCGCACCATCCGCCAGTTCGTCACCGGCGTCCTGCTCGTGCCGAGCCTGGTCAGCGTCATCTGGTTCTGCATCCTCGGCGGCGCCGCCCTCGACCTGCAGAAGTCGGGCACCGACATCGCCGGCGCCGGCGGCATCGAGTCGCAGCTGTTCACCACCCTCGACTCCTTCCCGATGGCGAAGGTCGCCTCGGTGCTCGTGATGGTGCTGGTCGGGATCTTCTTCGTGTCGGGCGCCGACGCCGCCTCGATCGTGATGGGCACGCTCTCGGAGCGCGGCACCCAGGAGCCCACCCGCGCGACCGTCGTGTTCTGGGGCGTCGCGACGGGCGCCGTCGCCGCGGTCATGCTGCTCGTCGGCGGCGAGGACGCGCTCAACGGGCTGCAGTCGATCACCATCGTCGCCGCGCTGCCGTTCGTCGTGGTGATGGTCGGCCTGGCCGTCGCGCTGGTGAAGGACCTGCGCTCCGACCCGTTGATCGTCCGCCGCGAGTACGGCCGCGAGGTCGTCCAGCAGGCCGTCATCGCCGGTGTCACCGAGCACGGCGACGACTTCGTCCTCGCTGTCGAGGCCGCCGATCCCGACGCCGAGCAGCCCGACGACGACCTCGAGGCCGCGCCGCGCTGACCCGAGGGCCGATCCCAAAGTGTCACGGTGACAGCTGGCGGTGGGAGTGACAGGTCAGAGGTGTCACTCCACCCGCGGACTGTCACCGTGACACTGTGGCGCGCCCGTCACCGCGGCCGGGCTCTCCGTGCGGGCGGCGGACACGTGTGGGTCAGGCGGGCAGGTGCCGGGCGACCCAGTCGCCGTAGGCGCGGTGTCCGGCGGGCGTGAGGTGCAGCCGGTCGGGGAGGTAGGACAGCCGGGTGAGGCGGATCGACGAGACGTAGTCGACCCCGGCCGCCTTGCTCAGCGATGCCAGCCAGCCGTCCACGCGGCGGGCGCCCGCCAGCCGCCGGGGCGCCGGAGCCGGGCCGAAGACGACCACGTCACGTCCCCCGAGCCGGGACATCAGCAGCCGGAAGCCGTTCCGGACCGCCGCGTACGGCTGGTCGTAGTCGTTGAGCCCGCCCTCGACCACGACGAGGTCGGCGCCATCGGTCGTGCGGGTGCGGGTCGCGTAGGAGACGGCACCGCACGGCGAGGCGTGCGCGCTGAAGCCGGAGCCGGAGAAGCCGTCGACCCGCACGCGGCCGGGCAGACGGGAGGGCCAGCCCCGCTCGGGGTTCGTGAGCTTGTAACCCACCGACCAGGAGTCGCCGATGACGACGATCCTGCGGCCCGAGCCGGAGACGTGCCGCAGCCGGGTGGCGTGCTCTGCCGAGAAGGCATGGCACCCCGCGGCGTGGGAAGCCTCCGCGCGTCCACGCAGCACGACCAGGCCGGCGAGCACGAGCCCGGCGGCGAGGACGAGAGCGAGGAAGACCGAGACAGCGGCCCGGCTGTGAGCGCGAGGCACGGCGTCAATGATCCGCTCGGTTCATGAGTTGCGCATGAAGATCGAGAAAATGCCCTAGACGGCGTATGCGGCGAGCTCGCCGGCCAGCGCCTCGGTCGCGCGACCCTTGACCAGCGTGCCGTCGGCGGTGTGCTCCATCTCGTCGATCTCGCCCTGCTGGTGGATCTTGTTGACCAGGTCGCCGCGGCTGTAGGGCAGCAGCGCCTCGAACGAGACCGCCGGGTGCGGCAGGTCGGCCTCGACGGCCGCGAGCGCCTCCGCGATCCCCTCGCCGGTGTGGGCGGAGACCGCGACGCTGTGCGGCTCCTCCCGCAGCAGCCGCTGGACGACCAGCGGGTCGGCGACGTCGATCTTGTTGATCACGACGAGCTCGGGTACGTCGGCGGCGCCGATCTCGGCGAACACCTCACGCACCGCCGAGAGCTGACCCTCGGGGTCCGGGTGCGACCCGTCGACGACGTGCAGGACCAGGTCGGCATCGGCGACCTCCTCCAGCGTCGAGCGGAACGCCTCGATCAGCTGGTGTGGCAGGTGGCGCACGAACCCGACGGTGTCGGACATCGTGTAGACGCGGCCGTCGGCGGTCGTCGTACGCCGGGTGGTCGGGTCGAGCGTCGCGAACAGCGCGTTCTCCACGAGCACGCCGGCGTCGGTCAGCCGGTTGAGCAGCGAGGACTTGCCCGCGTTGGTGTAACCGGCGATCGCGACGGCCGGGATCTGGTGGCGCTGCCGGGAGGCGCGCTTGGTGTCGCGGGTGCCCTTCATCTCGCGCAGCTCACGGTTGAGCTTGGCGATGCGGCTGTTGATGCGGCGCCGGTCGGTCTCGATCTTGGTCTCACCGGGGCCACGGCCACCGATGCCCACGCCACCGGCGGCCCGGCCGCCGACCTGGCGCGAGAGGTTGCCACCCCAGCCGCGCAGTCGCTGCTTGAGGTAGTTGAGCTGGGCCAGCTCAACCTGCGCCTGGCCCTCCTTGGACTTCGCGTGCTGGGCGAAGATGTCGAGGATGAGCGCGGTCCGGTCGACGACCTTGACCTTGAGCCTGTCCTCGAGGTTCCTCAGCTGCGAGGGGGCGAGCTCACCGTCGCAGATGACCGTGTCGGCGCCGGTGGCCTGCACGATCTCGCCGAGCGCCTCCACCTTGCCGCGGCCGATGTAGGTCGCCGGGTCGGGCGCCTGCCGGCGCTGGAAGATCGCCTCGAGCACCTCGGAGCCGGCGGTCTCGGCGAGCAGTGCGAGCTCGGCCATGGAGTTCTCGGCGTCCTCGACGGTACCCTCGGTCCAGACGCCCACCAGCACGACGCGCTCGAGGCGCAGCTGGCGGTACTCGACCTCGGTGATGTCCTCGAGCTCGGTGCGCAGGCTGGCGACGCGACGCAGCGCGTGCCGCTCGGCGAGCTCCATGGCCCCGATCGTCGGGTCGTCCTCGGGGTCGTCGCCGGTCGCGTCGATGTCGACGACCGTCTCGTCGTCGTCCCAGTCGGCGGTGTCCTCCAGCTCGTCGCGGAGGTTGAAGTCAGGTGCGTTCGTCATACAAGGACAAGGGTACGGCGGCCTGCCAGCGCCGGGCGAACGCTTAACCCCGCCGGAGGACGCCCCGCGCCCACCTAGTCATTTCGGGCTATGCACCCCAGGCCGCAACGGGCTCACACTCGGAAGATGCCACGGTGGCACCACCGGACCCTGGGGACCGCCGTGACGAGCCGAGGGAGGGCAGGCTCGTGACGACGACCGAGGGGACGCCGGACCGGATCTACCAGCGTCTGCAGGACCCCGTGACGGGCCCCCGCAGGCGCCGGACGGCGTACGTCGTCCTCGCGGTGCTCTTCGCCGTCGTCGCCCTCCTCGCCTGGCCGGGCGCCGCTGCGGACCCCGGAGACCGAGCGCTTCCCGACCGATTGCGACTCTCGGTAGCCGGCTCCGCGGCGGTCGCCCATCAGTGGGTGCGCGGCCAGTACCCACTCACCTCGATGACGAAGGCGCTCTGGTGGGACATCCCGTTCGCGCTCGCCTGGGCGGCCTTCCTGGCCCTGGCGGTGCTGCTGGCCGGCCGCTACTTCCGCACCGTGACGATCCGTCACTGGGTCGTGCCGCTGGCCCTCGCCGCGCTGGCGGCGGGCGGCCTCAACGTCGTCGCCGACGTGGTCCTGCTCCAGCAGATCCACGGCGGCTTCCTCCTGGGCTGGCAGATCGCGGCGGTCGCCTCCTGGGGCGGGCTGCTCGTCCTGCTGGGCGTCGTCGGCTACGCGGTCGCGGGCTTCATGTCGGCACTGACCGGGTCAGCGATCACCGAGGCGCTGCACGACGCCGACCGCACCGGGGACGAGAACGACCCGGGCGTCGTCAAGCACGCGGAGCGGGAGACCCGGCACGACGAGCTGGGGCTGGCCTTCTCCGGCGGCGGGATCCGGGCCGCCTCGATCAGCCTCGGAGCGCTCCAGGCCCTCGAGGAGACCGGTCCGGGTCTCGGCTGGGCCCGGGCCAGGTCCGTGACGGCCGTGTCGGGCGGGTCCTACATGACCGGCGGGTGGAGCCTGGCGCGCAGCCTGGACGAGCAGCACCGCGAGCCGGCGCCCTGGACCGACCTGCCGGGCAACGAGCCCGGGCCGGAGGAGCGCCACCTGCGTGCCAACCTCGGCTACCTGCTGTCCAACACCCCACGGCGCAGCTCCCGCGACACGATGACCGACGTCAACGGCGAGGGCGCCCGCGAGCGGGTGCGACTGGACCGGGCGGAGCGCACGCCAGGCGTGCTCGCAACCGTCATCACCGGCATCGTGTTCAACGGCTTCGTCTTCCTGGCGATGCTGTGGACGGCCGCGCAGCTCGCCGGCTGGACCTACCGGTGGTACTACGCCCTCGCCTGCCCGGGCTGGCGCTCGAGCACGCGGGGGCTGGACTTCGCCGCGAACCACGGCTGCCTCACCGCGACCAGCCGACCCGGCTGGCCGGTGCTCGGCTGGCTCGCGATCGGGCTGCTCGGCGTGCTCGTCTGGGTCCTCGCGGCGAAGGTCGCCGAGGTGAGGGGCGCGGCCGTCCCGCCCGCCTGGCTCGCGGTCCCGAAGCTCGTCGGCTACAGCGGGCTCGCGCTCGCGGCCACACTGGCGGTGCTGCTGGCCGGCATCCCGGCGGCGATGGACCTGCTCTGGCGCCCGTTCGGCGCGCACGCCCTGATCACCGGCCTGGTCGCGGTCGTCGGCTGGCTCGGCTCCGGCGCCGCCGTGCTCCGCCTGCTGCGCAAGCCGCTCGCCAACCTCGCGCCCGCCATCGGCGGGACGTTGTTCGGCCTCGCGCTCGCGTACGTCGCCCTCCTCTTCACCCTCGACGGGATGACCGCCGACCCGGCGCAGCGGCACTACGAGCTGATGCTCGTCGTCGTGGTCGGCCTGCTGGTCATCCACTTCCTCGGCGCCATCGAGTTCTGGTCGCTCGCGGCGTTCTACCGCGGCAAGATCCGCGCCGCGTTCGCGACCTACCGGCCGCAGGTCGACGACGAGGCGCGAGTCGTGGCCCGCCCCTACGACAACGGCGGCGGGGCGGTGGAAGGCCGCCGTCCCGAGCCGCTCCTCCACGAGCTCACACTGCGCGACGACCGCATGGAGGGCACGCCGCTGACGATCTGCGCGTCGGCGACGGTCACCGGTAGGAGCATCCGCACCCACGCCGGCATCCCGGCGCTCAGCGTGACGTTCGACCCGCAGGACGTCCGGATGTACGTCCCGCTCGAGGGCGACGGCCGGTGGAAGCAGTACGCCGCGTCGACAGCGTCGATCAGCGAGCTGATGCGCCACCAGCGGCGGCGCTTCTGGACCGGTCTCCGGCCGCGGCTGACGACGATGCTCGCGGTGGGCCTGTCCTCGGCCGCGGTGTCGCCGGCGATGGGCAGGTTCAAGATCGGGCCGGTCAGCATGCTGCTGGCGTTCTTCAACGTCCGCCTCGGGATGTGGATCCCGAACCCGCGCTACGCCGAGAAGCTGGCCGCGGCGCACGTGTCGCTGCCCCGACCCGGGCTGGGCTACCTGCTGAAGGAGTTCATCGGCTTCCACGAGCCGAGCGACCTCTACGTCTACGTCACCGACGGCGGCCACTGGGAGAACACCGGCCTCGTGGAGCTGCTCCGCGACCGGCTCTACCGGGAGGTCGTGTGCGTCGACGCCGACTCCGGGCCCGGCAACACGGCGAAGTCGATCTCGAAGGCCATCGACCTGGCCCAGCTGGAGTGCGGCGCGACCATCGTGCTCAACCTCGACTGCCTGCGCAGCGACCCGCTCCCGACGCCTGGCCGCGACTACTCGCGCCGCTCGGTCAACGTGGGCGTCGTGCGCCGCCGGGTCGGCGACGGCGACCACCTGACCCTGCTCTGGTACACCAAGCCGGCGCTGACCCAGGACATGCCGCCGCAGCTGCTCGCCTACCGCGAGGTCGACCCGACCTTCCCGCGGGTGAGCACGGTCGACCAGTTCTTCCACGTCGCCCAGTTCGCCGCCTACCGCGACCTGGGCCGCTACAACGCCCGCATGGTGCTGCGGGCGCGCAGCGTGCTCGCCGCGCGGATGGCCGAGCACCCGACGTACGACTCGTTCCGGAGCTGGTGCGCGGAGCATGTCAGCACGGGGTCGGACGCGCCGACCGAGGACTGGGTGCTGGCCGAGCTGGTCAGCCTGGTCGACCAGCTCGGCCGGTCGCGACCGTGCGAGCAGGACTACGCCAGCCGTGCGTACGCCGAGCTGCGACTGATCCTCGCGGCCAGCCCGTCGCCGCCTGAGTACGTGCTCCCGGTGCCGGGCGGCGACGGCGTGACGGCGCAGCGGTCTACTTCGGAGGCATCCTGATGCCACCGTCGACGCGGATCGTCTCGCCGTTCATGTAGTCGTTGGTGATCAGCTCGAGGACCATCGAGGCGAGCTCGTCGGGGCTGCCGAGGCGCTTGGGGAACAGGACGTTCCGGCCGAGGTTCTCCTTGAACTCGGCCGGGTTCGGCACGAACTCGTAGATCGGGGTGTCGATGAGGCCCGGCGCGACGGTGTTGACCCGGATGCCCACCGCAGCGAGGTCGCGCGCCAGCGGCAGGGTGAGGCCGACGATCCCGCCCTTGGAGGCGGAGTAGGCAGCCTGGCCGATCTGGCCGTCGAAGGCGGCCACGCTGGCCAGGTTGACGATCGCGCCGCGCTGGCCGTTGGCGTCGGGCTCGTGGCGGCTCATCACCGTGGCGGCCTGCCGGACCACGTCGAAGGTGCCGATGAGGTTGATCTCGACGACCTTCTTGAAGCTCTCGATCGGGAAGGCGCTGTCGATCTGGCCGTCGCGACCGATCGTGCGGATCGCGCTCCCGATGCCGGCCGAGTTGACGCAGGCCTTCAGCGGGGCGATCGAGGCGGCCTGCTCCACCGCGGCGGTGATCTGCTCGGTGTTGGTGACGTCGACCTGGGCGAAGACGCCCTTGATCTCCTCGGCGAGGGCCTCGCCCTTGTCGGCCTGCAGGTCGGCGATGATCACCGTCGCGCCCCGGGCGGCCAGGGCGCGGGCGCAGCCGGCGCCGATGCCGCTGGCGCCGCCGGTCACGATGGCGGTGCTGTTGGTCAGATCCATGGGCGGGACTCTAACGGGAGCGGGTACCGTCCCCAGGTGCGACGTCTCGGCCCCCTGTTCCTGCTCACCGCCCTCCTCTGCCCGCTCCTCGCCGCGTGCGGCGGAAGCGACCGACCCTCCCCGGAGGCGAAGGCGTCGCTGACCGCAGCGTCACCCTCGGTCGCGACGCCCACGCCCTCGGCCCCACCGTCGCGGGAGGGGTCGGGAGTCACCAAGGTGCTCGTCTTCGTCGTCGAGAACCACTCGCTCGCCCAGATGCGGGCGGGCATGCCGAAGACCTACGGCTTCGCGTCGAGGCATGCCTACGCCACGAGCTACCGGGCGACCCGGCACCCGTCGCTGCCCAACTACATCGCGATCGCGGCCGGGTCGACCCTCGGCGTCGCCGACGACGCGAACCCCTCGGCGCACCGGCTGACCGGCAACAACGTCTTCCGCCAGGCGCGCCGCTCGGGCCACACCGCGAAGGTGTACGCCGAGTCGATGCCGCGACCCTGCACGCTGACCAACAGCGGCCGTTACGCCGTCCGGCACAACCCGTGGACCTACTTCTCCTCCGCCCAGGACCGGGCCGCGTGCCGCCGGTACGACGTCCCGGCGACCCGCCTCGCCCACGACGCCGCGACCGGGGCGCTGCCGAACGTCGGCTTCGTGATCCCCGACGTCATCGACGACGCCCACGACGGCACCCTGGCCCAGGCCGACAGCTGGATCTCCCACCAGATCGACGTGCTCACGGCGGGACCCGACTGGAGGGCGGGGCGGCTGGCCATCGTCGTCACTGCCGACGAGGACGACAGGCACAGCGGCAACAAGGTGCTCACCGTCGTCGCGACCCCCGACCAGCGCCCCCAGGTCGTCCGGACCCCGCTCAGCCACTACTCGCTGGCCGGCTTCCTCGAGGACGTCCTGCACGTCCGGCACCTGCGCCAGGCCCGCACGGCACCGTCGCTGGCGAAGGCGTTCGGCGTCCCGGTGCGGTAGTCGGCGGTCAGAGGTCGGTCACACCCTCCGCGACGACGACCGCCGGCCCGGCGAGCAGGACCCGGTCGTCGGCCGTCCACGTGATGGTGAGCCGGCCGCCGGGAACGTCGACGACGTACGGCGTCTCGCGGGCCGCGCCGTCGGCGTCGGCCGTGGCGACCATGACCGCGCAGGCGCCGGTGCCGCAGGACCGGGTCTCCCCGCTCCCCCGCTCGTGCACCCGCATCCGGACGTGCCGGTCGGCGACGCGGACGACGAACTCGACGTTGACGCCGTGGGGGTAGACGTCCTCGTCGTGCTCCGGCGGGTCGAGCAGCGGACCGACCGGCCCGTGCGGGTCGAGGTCGGCAGGGTTGTCGAGGAACACCACCGCGTGCGGGTTGCCCATGTCGACGTGGCGCGCGCTCCACGTCCAGTCGCCGACGGAGACCGCTGACGAGCCGAACAGCTGCGGCGTGCCCAGGTCGGCGGTGATCTGGTCGCCGTCGACGTAGACCGTCTTCAGGCCCGCGCGGGTGCCGATCGGGATACCGCCGGCCGGGTCGGCCAGGCCCGCGTCGACGAGGTGGCGGGCGAAGACCCGGATCCCGTTGCCGCACATCTCGGAGGTGGAGCCATCGGAGTTGCGGTAGTCCATGAACCACTCGGCCCGGTCGGCGTACTCCGGCGCGTGGGCGCTGCTGCGGACGACACGCAGCACGCCGTCGCCGCCGATGCCGGCCCGGCGGTCGCACAGCGCTCGCACGCGCTCGGCCGCCAGCTCGCCGTGCACCGTGCCGTCGTGGTCGGGCAGGAGGACGAAGTCGTTCTCCGTGCCGTGTCCCTTGAGGAAGGGATAGGCCATCAGTAGAGGCCCTTCTCGTAGGACGGGCCGTAGTAGGCCTCGAGCTCCTCGAGCGTGCCCGGGGCGTTCTCGACCTCCTTGGCGATGACGGCGCGCCGCGGCACGCGGGCGTCCGGCGCCCAGGTCTCCGGCTTCCACAGCGCGCTGCGCAGGAGCGCCTTGCTGCAGTGGAAGAAGATCTCCTCGATCTCGACGACCAGCGCGAGCACCGGCCGCTTGCCCCGGACCATCATCTCGTCGAAGAACGGTGCGTCGGACACCAGCCGGGCGCGGCCGTTGATGCGGAGCGTGTCGCCGCGGCCCGGGATCAGGAAGTCCAGCCCGACGTGGGGGTTCGCCAGCACGTTGCGGTAGCCGTCGACCCGCTTGTTGCCGGGCCGCTCGGCGATCGCGATCGTGGTGTCGTCGATGACGTGGACCAGCCGGCCGGCCGGGTCGCCCTTCGGCGAGGCATCGCAGCGCCCGTCCGCGTCGGCGGTGGCGAGCACGCAGAACGGCGTCGCGGCCAACCAGTCGCGGTCGACCTGGAGCAGCCGCTCGCGACCCTTGGTGCGGGCCCGCTCGTTGGGCTCCCCGACCAGGCCGACGAGCTCGTCGAGCGTGCTGATCTCGGTCCAGGTCGCTGCGGTCACCCGCTGATCGTACGGGGGTCAGCGGCGCGGCTTCACCACCATTGCGGAGCCGCCGCCGCGGCGCTTGGGCTCGGCCACCGCGGTGAGCTGGCCGTGCCTGCCCATCTCGATCGCGGTCGCCGCGCCGATCTCCTGGGCGCCGGTGAACGTGTCGCCGGACGCCTTCAGCTGCTGGCCGTACGGCGCCAGCGCGGCGCCGTACTCGGCGATGAAGGCGGGCTCGGCCGTGCTCACCTGCGTGTTGGTGTTGGCGACGCGCGGCTCGGCCATCGCCTGGGCGATCGTCAGGCCGCGGTCGATCCGGTCCACGAGCAGCTGGCTGACGGTGTCGATGATCGTCGCGCCGCCGGGCGAGCCGAGCGCGAGCCAGGGCCGGTCGCCCTCGAGCACGATGGTCGGCGACATCGAGCTGCGCGGGCGCTTGTTCGCCTCGATGCGGTTGGGGTCCTTCGGGTCGTAGGCGGCGCTGAAGTCGGTGAGCTCGTTGTTGAGCAGGAAGCCACGGCCGGGCACGACGATGCCGGAGCCGCCGGTCTGCTCGATGGTGAGCGTGTACTCGACGACGTTGCCCCAGCGGTCGACGACGGTCAGGTTCGTCGTCTCGACGTTCTCGGTCTCCCTGCCGGCCTGGCCGCGGGCGGCGGCCGTGCCGCACTTCCCGTCGTACGACGACACGGTGCCGGCCGCCACCGGCTTCTGCGCGGCCTGGTGCTCGTCGAGGGAGCAGGCCCGCTCGGCTGCATAGGTGTCGCTGAGCAGGTCGGTCAGCGGGACGTGGACCGACTTCGGATCGCCGACGTAGGCGTTGCGGTCGGCGAACGCGAGCGCGGAGGCCTCGATGTAGTGGTGGTAGAGCGCGCCCGGGTCCATGCCCGCGAGCTTGTAGCGCTCGAGGATGTTGAGCATCTCGCCCACGGTGGAGCCGCCGGAGGAGGACGGCGCCATGCCGTAGACCTTCAGGCCGCGGTAGCCGACCTCGGTCGGCTTCCGGTCGATCGTGCGGTAGCGGCGCAGGTCTTGCCGGGTCATCGTGCCCGGCATGGCAGGCAGGGTCGCGCCCTGGACCGTCGGCGGGTGCTGGACGGTGTGTGCGATCTGCCCGGCGAGCGGGCCACGGTAGAGAGCGTCGACGCCGCGACGGGCGATCAGGTCGTAGGTGCGGGCCAGGTCCGGGTTGCGGAACCGGCTGCCCACGCGGGGCAGGTGCCCGCCCTTGAGGAAGAGCCGCTTCGTCGGCCGGAACTGCGCGAACCGCTTCTCGTTGTCGGCGGTCTGGTCGTGGAAGGTCTGGTCGACCACGAAGCCCTTCCGGGCGAGCCGGGTGGCGGGCTTCAGCGACCCGGCCAGGCTGCGCGTGCCCCAGCGGTGCAGGGCCCGCTGCCACGTCTTGAGGGTCCCGGGCACGCCGACCGCCACCCCGCTCGAGACGCGCTCGGGGGTGAAGTTGTAGGGCTTCCCCGTCTTCGGCTCGATGAACGCGTCATGGCTCATCCCGTGCGGCGAGGTCTCGCGACCGTCGATGGTGCCGATCCTGTGCGTCTTCGCGTCGTAGTGGACGAAGTAGCCCCCGCCACCGATGCCGGAGCTGTAGGGCTCCGTGACGCCGAGCGCCGCGGCCGCGGCGACGGCCGCGTCGACCGCGTTGCCGCCGTTCCGCAGGACCCTGAGGCCGATCCGCGTCGCGTCGGGGTCGACCGTGCTGATCGCGCCGCCGCGCCCGACGCTCGTCGGGATCTTCGGTGGCGCGTTCGGGGCCTGCCTCACCGCCGCTGCCGCGGCGGCGCGCGCGCTGGCGAATCCGGGTGCGACCAGCGCGGGGCTGGTCGAGCTGATGACGGCGAGGGCGATCGCGACGGTGGGGATCCGGTGACGCATGGGATCTCCAGTGCCCCGCGGGACCGGTTCTTTAACGGTCGATCTGATCGACCACCCGGTAACGACCGCAGAGGAACGCCTCGTTGCGGGCGATCTCGAGCAGCTCGAGGTCGAGCGCCCGCGGCAGCAGCGGGGCGCCACCACGCAGCGTGACCGGGGCGTACTGCACCCACACCTCGTCGAGCAGCCCCGCGTCGGCGAACTGACCGGCCAGGTCGCCACCCCCGACCACCCAGAGCGCCTTGCCGCCCGCGGCGGCAGTCATCTCTGCGTGCACCGGCGCGACCGGCCCGCGCCGGAACCGCACGTCCGCGCCCTCGACGACCGGCAGGTCGCGGTGCGTCATCACCCAGGCCGGCTGCGAGTAGCCCCACTCGTCGCCGGCGTCGACGTGGTGCTCCTTGATCCAGAGGTAGGTCGTGGCGCCCATGACGAGCGCGCCGACGCCATCGATGAACGGGCCGTAGTGCATGGGGCCGTTGGCGTCGATCGGCTGCTTGAACAGCCAGCCCAGCTCGTTGTGCTCGTCGGTGATGAAGCCGTCGAGACTGCTCGCGGTGAAGTACGCGGTCACCATGGGACCAGGGTGCACCCGCTCAGGCCTGCCCGACCGCCTCGACCGCCTCGATCGCCTCGATCGCCTTGTCGACGCGGCCCGGGTCGTCGAACCAGACCCAGACCACGCGCGGGTCCTTGCGGAACCACGCGTCCTGGCGCCGGGCGAACTGCCGCGTCTTCACGGCCGTGCGCCGCTTCGCCTCCGGCAGCGTCAGTACGCCGGCCAGGTGCTCCGCCACCTCGCGGTAGCCGATCGCCGTGGCCGCTGTGCGCGACCGCGCGAGGCCTTCGTCGAGCAGGCTCTCGACCTCCGCCACGAAGCCGGCGTCGAACATCTCCTCGACGCGCTGCAGGATCCGGGCGTCGAGGGTCTCCCGGTCGATGTCGACGCCGATCTGGATCGAGTGCGGGTCGACGTACTCCTGCACGGGGAGCCGCGCGCTGAACGGAGCGCCGGTGATCTCGATGACCTCCAGTGCGCGGACGATGCGGCGGCCGTTGTCGGGCTCGATGCGGCCGGCCGCCACCGGGTCGGCCTGCCGGAGCCGTTCGAAGAGCGGGCGGACGCCGTGCTCCTCGAGCTCGCGCTCGAGCCGCTCGCGGACCGTCGGGTCGGTGCCGGGGAAGTCGAACCGGTCGAGGACCGCGCGGGTGTAGAGGGCGCTGCCGCCGACCAGCACCGGGGTGCACCCGCGGCCGCGCAGGTCGGCGATCGTCGTGCGGGCCAGTCGCTGGTACTCCGCCACGGTCGCCGGCTCGGTCACCTCGAGCAGGTCGAGCAGGTGGTGCGGGATGCCGCGACGCTCGCCGAGCGGGAGCTTGGCGGTGCCGATGTCCATCCCCCGGTAGAGCTGCATGGCGTCGGTGTTGACGACCTCGCCGCCCAGCCGCTCCGCGAGGTCGAGGCTGAGCCCGGTCTTGCCGGCGGCCGTGGCGCCGACCACGGCGACGACCGGGATCGCGTTCGCGTCGCCGACGCCCTGCCCTCCCACCGCCATGAGGACTAGTGTTTCAAACGGCCCGGCTCCGCTCGGAGCCACCGACCGACGGGGGAACGACATGGGCTTCCTGGACAAGGCGAAGGGCGCACTGAAGAAGGGCGTGGACACCCAGGGCGAGAAGGTCGGCCAGGGCGTCGACAAGGCGGCCGACATCGCCGACGAGAAGACCGGCGGCAAGCACAGCCGGCAGTTCGACCAAGGCGCGGACCGGACCAAGGACGCGCTCGACGGGCTCGACGGCAAGGACGACGACATCCGCTGACCGACCTCCGCCCTGCCCCCGCGGACCTTCTGGGGCGGGCGGGAACGGCGTGACCGACGGGGCGCCTCACCGGCCACGGCAGTCAATCGCGCCCCAATGGGCCCTCAGTGCCATACCTCACCGCTCGACCGGTTACCGGTCGTCGGAGCAAGTGATGTTCGACGAGGGAGGCACACGATGGATCTGGGTCCACAGCCACGGCCCGCGGCGGAGCCCGGGGAGCCGGAGCCCGGCGGCCCCGACGCACCGCCGTATGCAGGAACGGGCGTGGTGCGCGACATCCGCGCCTCGAACCCGCCGACGGGCGGGGACGAGAGCAGCGGCATGGGCGTGAGCAGCGAGCGTGTCGGTCACACCGGACCGGGCCAGCACGCCACGGACGGCGTGAAGGACACCTCCGTCGACAACGACGGCGACACCGACGTCCCACCGGAGCAACGGCCCGGCAACGAGGAGACCAACCCGGTCGGTCTCGAGCCGAAGGCGGGCTACCCCTCGCTCGACCCGCGGTCCTCGGACACCTAGCCGCAGACGGGAGCGTCCGGCAGCGGCGCCGGTACGCCGACCGTCGGCATCCCGAGTGAGACGCCGGCGGGAGCGGTCGGTGCCGCGTGCCGCGCCTCCCAGGCGTCACCTGACCGGGTGCGGCGCACCGCGAGGACCGCACCGTCGGCCTCGAGGTAGTGCGGCGCGCCCCGGGTGATCTGCACGGTCACCATGTCGCCCGGTCGGATCTCGACGCGCTCGACCAGCGGAGAGAGCGCCGACGAGAAGTGCACGAGCCGGTTGTCGGGCGCGCGCCCGGACAGCCGGCCCGTCGCCTCGTCGCGCCTGCCCTCGCCCTCGGCGACCAGCACCTCGACGACACGGCCCTCGAGCTTCTGGTTCTCCTCCCAGGAGATCTGGTTCTGCAGCTCGATGAGCCGCTGGTAGCGATCCGCCACCACCGACGGCTCGATCTGGTCGGGCAGGTCGGCGGCCGGCGTACCGGGGCGCTTGGAGTACTGGAACGTGAATGCGCTCGAGAAGCGCGCCTCGCGGACCACCTTCAGCGTCTCCTGGAAGTCCTCCTCGGTCTCCCCGGGGAAGCCGACGATGATGTCGGTCGTGATCGCGGCGTCGGGCAGCGCGGCGCGGACCCGCTCGATGATCCCGAGGAACTTCGACTGCCGGTAGGACCGGCGCATGTCCTTGAGGACCTTCGAGGAGCCCGACTGCAGCGGCATGTGCAGCGAGGGCATCACGTTGGGCGTCTCCGCCATCGCCTCGATGACGTCGTCGGTGAACTCGGCCGGGTGCGGGCTGGTGAACCGGACCCGCTCGAGGCCCTCGATCTCACCGCACGCACGGAGCAGCTTCGAGAACGCCTGCCGGTCGCCGAACTCCACCCCGTAGGCGTTGACGTTCTGCCCGAGCAGGGTCACCTCGGAGACGCCCTCGGCGACGAGCGCCTTCACCTCGGCGAGGATCTCGCCGGGTCGACGGTCCTTCTCCTTGCCGCGCAGCGACGGGACGATGCAGAACGTGCAGGTGTTGTTGCAGCCGACCGAGACCGACACCCAGGCCGCGTACGCCGACTCGCGCTTGGTCGGCAGCGTCGACGGGAAGACGTCGAGCGACTCGAGGATCTCGACCTGCGCCTCCTCCTGCACGCGGGCGCGCTCGAGCAGGACGGGCAGCGAGCCGATGTTGTGGGTGCCGAACACGACGTCGACCCACGGTGCCCTGCTCGTGATCGTGGCGCGGTCCTTCTGCGCCAGGCACCCACCGACGGCGATCTGCATGCCCGGGCGCTTGGCCTTCACCGGCGCGAGGTGGCCGAGGTTGCCGTAGAGCTTGTTGTCGGCGTTCTCGCGCACGGCGCACGTGTTGAAGACGACGACGTCGGCCTGCTCCCCGTCGGGGACAGCGACGTAGCCCGCGTTCTCGAGCAGTCCGGAGAGCCGCTCGGAGTCGTGGACGTTCATCTGGCACCCGTAGGTGCGGACCTCATACGTGCGCGTCATGACGGGAAAAGCGTACGGCGACCCGCCGACGCCGCCGGAATCTGCGATCGTGGGTCCATGGCTGGCTGGTCGATCGGTTCCACCGACTCCATGCTCTCGCTCTGGTCGCGCGGGTCGGTGCTGTCGATCGGCAGCGTCGGCTCGTGCGCGTCGGTGGGCAGCGTCGGGTCGTTCGCGTCGGCGTTCTCGATCGGCTCGTCGATGTCCCTCGGCTCGCTCTGGTCGTTCCAGTCGCGCGGCTCGGTGCTCGCGCACCAGTCGGACGGCGCCGTGGCGTCCAGCCAGTCGAGCCGGGCACTCGGTGGCCGGCGTACGTCCGGGGCGCTTCCGCCCTGGACGGCGACCGCTGCCGTCGTCGGCGCCGTGGCCCTCGCGGTCGTCGCCGTGAGCCGCCCGCGACGCTGAGTCTGCGACTGTTCGAACGATCGATCGCCTATGCGTCGTGTTAAGGCGTTCCTCAGTATGGGTAGGGTCTACCGCCATGACAGAGCTCGGAACTGTCGGCCGTGGCCCTTTGGTGACGCTCGACCACGTGGACAAGTGGTTCGGCGAGCTCCACGTGCTGCAGGACATCAACCTGACGATCGCCCGCGGCGAGGTCGTCGTCGTCATCGGGCCCTCCGGGTCGGGGAAGTCGACGCTGTGCCGCGCGATCAACCGCCTGGAGACGATCGACAAGGGCACGATCACGCTGGACGGCCAGCCGCTGCCCCAGGAGGGCAAGGCGCTGGCGCAGCTGCGTGCCGAGGTCGGCATGGTGTTCCAGAGCTTCAACCTCTTCGCCCACAAGACGATCCTCGAGAACGTCATGCTCGGCCCGATGAAGGTCCGCAAGCAGTCGCGGGCTGACGCCGAGAAGAAGGCGCGCGAGCTCCTGGACCGGGTCGGCGTCGGTGCGCAGGCGGAGAAGTACCCCGCCCAGCTCTCCGGCGGTCAGCAGCAGCGCGTGGCGATCGCCCGCGCGCTGGCGATGGAGCCGAAGGTGATGCTCTTCGACGAGCCGACCTCGGCCCTCGACCCCGAGATGATCAAGGAGGTCCTCGACGTCATGGTCGACCTGGCGAAGCAGGGCATGACCATGGTCGTCGTCACCCACGAGATGGGCTTCGCGCGCACCGCCGCGGACCGGGTCGCCTTCATGGCGGACGGCCGCATCGTCGAGGAGAACACGCCCGAGGAGTTCTTCGACAACCCGCGCAGCGAGCGGGCGAAGGACTTCCTCTCCAAGATCCTCAAGCACTGATCAACGACACAAGGAGACAGAGGATGCGCATGACCAGGATCAAGGCGGCCACCGCCGCGACCCTCCTGGTGCTCGGGCTCGCAGCCTGTGGCAACGCGGGGAACGACAACAGCGACAGCGGTCCGGACGTGAAGGTCAGCGAGAACGCCGCCGACAGCTTCGCCGACGGCAGCCGGATGAAGGAGCTCGCCCAGTCCGGCAAGATCAAGATCGGCGTGAAGTTCGACCAGCCGGGCATCGGCTTCAAGGGCGCGACCGACAAGATCCCGAGCGGCTTCGACCCCGAGATGGGCAAGATCCTGGCCGCCTCGCTCGGCATCAAGCCGGACGATGTCGAGTGGACCGAGACGATCTCGGCCAACCGTGAGCCGTTCCTCCAGAAGGGCCAGGTCGACCTCGTGATCGCGTCGTACTCGATGACCCCCGAGCGGCAGAAGATCGTCGGCCAGGCCGGCCCCTACTACGTCACCGGCCAGCAGCTCCTGGTGAAGAAGGACAGCGACATCTCGAAGCTGGACGACGTCAAGGGCAAGCAGGTCTGCTCGGTCACCGGCTCGACGTCGTTGGACCAGATCGAGGCCAAGGGTGCCAAGCCGCGCGGCTTCGACACCTACTCCGAGTGCGTCGACCAGGTCCTCAACGGGACCGTCGACGCGATGACGACGGACGGCGCGATCCTCATGGGGTACGCCGCCGAGAACCCGGACAAGCTCAAGGTGGTCGTCGACCCGTTCTCCGAGGAGCGCTACGGCGTCGGCTACAGCAAGGACCACCCGGAGATGTGCCAGTGGATCGTCGACACGATCAAGAAGGCGCAGGACGACGGCGACTGGGCCAAGGCCTTCGAGGCGACGCTCGGCAAGTCGGGCGTGGACACCCCTGAGCCGCCGCAGATGGACGCCTGCCCGTCCGCGTGATCCCCACCCGGTCTCGATACGTCCTCGCCGGCGCTCGGGCTGCTCGACCGGCGGTCGCCGGTCGAGCAGCCCCGCGAGGAACGAGCGGGGCGTATCGAGACACTCTCGGAAGGTGATGAGTTGAGCGAGATCCTCGACAACTTCGACCTGGTCCTCCGCGCGTTCTGGCTGACCATCCAGCTGGCCGTCCTGTCGGGGATCGCGTCGATGGTGCTCGGCACCCTGCTGGTCGCGATGCGGATCGGGCCGGTGGCCGTGCTGCGCGGCATCGCGACGACGTACGTGACGTTGCTGCGCAACACGCCGCTGCTCATCATCTTCATCTTCATCTTCATCGCGGCGCCCGACCTCGGCTGGTTCGTGCACACGCCGTTCCTGGTCAAGGGCGTGATCGCGGTGACGCTCTACACCTCGGCCTTCGTGTGCGAGTCGCTGCGCGCCGGCGTGAACGCCGTACCGCTCGGTCAGGCGGAGGCGGCGCGCGCGATCGGCATGACGTTCGGGCAGAACCTGCGCCACGTCGTGCTGCCCCAGGCGTTCCGCGCGTCGGTGCCGCCGCTGGCCTCGACGCTGATCGCGATGACGAAGAACACCTCGGTCGCCGCCGTCTTCGGCCTGATGGAGGCCACCGCCCGGATGCGGTGGTTCACCAACCGCTACACCGACGACACGATCACGATCTTCATCGTCTTCGCGATCGGCTACATCATCCTCGTCGAAGTGCTCTCGCTCGGCTCCTTCGGCCTCGAGCGGCGCTGGAAGGCGGCCCGATGACCACCGTCCTCTTCGACGCGCCTGGCCCGCGGACGCGCGCCCGACACCGGCTCTACACGGTCGTGACGGCCGTCGCCATCGTGGCCGCGGTCGTCGGCTTCATCGCCTACCTCAACAGCAAGGGCGCTCTGGCCTACCACCTGTGGGAGCCCTTCGTCACCCCGCAGTACGTCCGCGCGCTGCTCGTCGACGGGCTCCTGAAGACGCTGGAGATGGCGTTCGCATCGGTGCTCTTCGCCATCGTCTTCGGCGTCGTCTTCGGCGTCGGCAAGCTCTCCGACCATGCCTGGCTCCGGTGGATCTGCCTGCTCGTGGTCGAGTTCTTCAGGGCCGTGCCCGTGCTGCTGCTGATGATCTTCGTGTTCTTCTACTGGGGCATCACCCACGACGAGTTCGGCCGCCTCGGGAGCGTCGTCATCGCTCTGACGCTCTACAACGGCGCCGTTCTCGCCGAGGTCTTCCGAGCCGGCATCCAGGCCGTCCAGAAGGGACAGGCGGAGGCGGCGTACGCCATCGGCCTCCGCAAGACGCAGGTGATGACCTCGATCCTGCTGCCGCAGGCGGTGAAGATCATGCTGCCCGCGCTCATCAGCCAGTGCGTGGTGGCGGTGAAGGACACCAGCCTCGGCATGTACGTCGCCGCGCCCGGCCTGACCTTCGTCGGCAAGCAGATCTACAACCAGTTCCACAACCAGTTCCAGACCGCGATCGTCATGGCGGCGCTCTACATCGCCGTGAACCTGCTGCTGACGCTCGCCGCGACCTGGGCACAGCGGAGGCTGGTCGGGGAGAAGAAGCCGCTCGACGTCGGCATGACCGCGATCTCGACCGCGGGTGCGGAGACGCAGAGAAGCACTGTCTGAGAGCCTGTCCCCATGCGCGCGCTGCTGGTCGGCGTACTCGCCGTGGCGGTGTCGGGCTGCGGCGCCGACCGCCCCGCGCCGCCCGCCGACGCGGGCCCGGCCACCATCGCCGTGACGTCGAGCGCGTTCACCGACGGCGCGTCGATCCCGGAGCAGTTCACCTGCCGCGGCGCTGGGACCGCTCCCCCGCTCGCGTGGACCGGGGCGCCGCCCTCAGCGGCGGCGCTCGCGCTGGTCGTGGTCGACCCGGACGCGCACGACTACTACCACTGGATCGCGCTCGACCTGCCGGCCGCGTCCACCTCGCTGGACGGCCCGGCCGCGCACGAGGCCCGGAACTCGAAGGGCACGACCGGGTGGACGCCACCGTGCCCGCCGAGCGGTCGGCACCGCTACCGGTTCACGGTCTACGCGCTGGATGCGGAGACAGGGCTCGCGACCGGGGCCGGCACCGTCGAGGCGCTCGACGCCATCGAGGAGCACGCGGTCGCGCACGGCACGCTGACCGGCGTCGTCAGCGCTTCTTCGGGGTGACCCAGAGGCGGATGACGCCCTCGACGACGACCGTCCCGTCGTCGCGGACGCCCTTGACCCGCACCGGCAGGTCGCCGTCGGCGGTGTCCCACTGCTCCTGGTCGGTCTCGGCGATGCAGGTGATGTCGCTCGTCGCCTTGGCGGTGTAGGCGACCTCCATCCCCTTGGGGATCCAGCGCTTGTCTGTCGGGATGGTCACCTCCGCCAGCGCGCCCATCGCCATCTCGAGGCCGTTGCACAGCGCGATGGCGTGCACCGTGCCGAGGTGGTTGTGCACGCGCCGCCGGTGGCGGATCCGGACCGCCGCGCGGTTGGGTCGCAGCTCGGTCACCAGCGGCCGGATCGAGCCGAAGTACGGCGCCTTCTGGCTGAACGCCAGCGAGAAGACCTTCTTGCCGATCACGGGCATCCGGCTGGTCGTGTTCCACAGGGACTCGAGCTGGCTCATGCACCAGAGATTACTGGTCGGTAACCTCGCGCACCACCTCGACCCGGTTGCCGAACGGGTCATGGGCGTGGAATCGCTCGAACCCGCCGGTCTCGGTCAAGGCGTTGTAGCGCTGCGACCAGTCGACCTCGAAGCCGAGGTCCTCCAGCCGGGCACCCAGCGACTCGAGCTCGGCGGTGCTGTCGACGGCGAGGGCCGGGTGCGCGCGCTCCGGAGGCCGGGGGTCGGCCTCGACGCCGAGGTGGATCTCGGCGCCGCCTGCGCTGCGGAACCAGGCGCCGCCGCGCTGGGCGAGCCCGGCCGGCTTGTCGACCTCCGCGAGGCCGAGGCCGTCGCGGTAGAACCGACGCGCCTCGTCCTCGCCGCCCGCCGGCATGCCGACCTGGACGTGGTGGAGCCTCATCGACGCACTCCCACCACGAACACGCGACGGAACGGCAGCACGACCTGGCCGTTCCTGGCGGGGTAGGCGGCACGGAGCCGCCGCTTGAGCCGGGCCGCGAACCGCTCGAACAGGTCCTCCGGCAGGGCCGCGCGCGTCGGCAGCAGGCTGGTACCGCTGATCCAGTCGAAGACCGCGTCCGCGCCCGGCAGCACGTGGAGGTACGTCGTCTCCCAGGCGTCGACCTCGAAGCCCTCCGCCTCGAGCACCTCCAGGTAGGTGGCCGGGTCGTGGCTGCTCGGCTTCTGCAGGTCGAGGGTGTGCCGGCGGTAGGGCTCCTCGGCGGCGAGCTCCTCGCGGAGCGCGTGACTGGGCTCGTCGAAGTTCCCCGGCACCTGGAACGCGAAGACCTCGCGGGCGCCGGCCGCCAGGCGCGGCAGCAGCTCGAGGTGGTCGGGCACCCACTGGAAGGTGGCGTTGGAGACGACCACGTCGGCGCTCCCGTCCCACTCGCGGACGTCGGCGAGCTGCCAGTCGATGCCGTCGTGCTCGTGGCGCGCCCGCTGGATCATCGCCGGGCTGCTGTCCACGCCGGTGACCTTCGCGCCCGGCCACCGGTCGGTGAGCAGCCGGGTCAGGTTGCCGGGGCCGCAGCCGAGGTCGACGACGGTCGCGGGGGTGGGCGTGGGGATGCGGGCGATCAGCTCCACGAACGGACGGCCGCGCTCGTCGGCGTACGTCAGGTAGCGGTCGGGGTCCCAGGGCTGCGCCATCGTGGTCGCCTCCAGATATCTTGATGTCGAGATATCTCAACCTTGGCCCGAGTGTGTCTCGATGTCAAGATTCTCGATCCGCTACCCTCGTGCCCATGAGGGACGAGGTCGACGACCTGGCCGAGGCATGGGCGCGCGAGCGCCCCGACCTCGACCTGGCTCCGGTCGCAGTCTTCTCCCGGCTCTCCCGGTTGTCGCGCCACCTCGACCTGGCCAGGCGCGAGGCGTTCACGGCGCAGGGCATCGAGTCGTGGGAGTTCGACGTGCTGGCCGCGCTGCGCAGGGCCGGGTCGCCGTACGAGCTCTCCCCCGGCCGGCTGCTCCGGGAGACGCTGGTGACGAGCGGGACGATGACCAACCGCGTCGACCGGCTCGCCACGCGCGGCTTCGTCGAGCGCTACCCCGACCCGGAGGACCGCCGTGGCGTGCTCGTGCGGCTGACCCCGGAGGGCAAGGACGCGGTCGACGGCGCCTTCACGTCCCTGCTCGAGGCCGAGCGGGCGTTCCTCACCGACCTCACCGCGCGCCAGCAGTCCGACCTGGCCGACCTGCTGCGCAAGCTGCTGTCGCCGTTCAGCTGAGGCGACGGGCGTTGGTTCGTCGAGGTATGCAGACGAACCAACACCTCCCGCGCGGAGTTCCGCCCGGGGAGTGCGCATTCGCCTGCATACCTCGATGAACAGTCAGTCGAGGACCTCCGCCGCCTCCAGCCACTCGAGCTCGAGATCGGCCTTCTCCGCGAGGAGCTCGTCGAGCCGGCGACCCAGCTCGGCCAGCTTCTCGTAGTCGGAGACGTGCTCGGCGAGCGCGATGTTGAGCTGGGCCTCCTGCTCGGCGATGCGGGCGAGCTGCTTGTCGATGCGGGTCATCGCCTTGCGGGCGTTGCGCTCCTCGGCCGAGCCGGACTTGGCGACTCGCCTGTCGTCACGGTGAGCGTCCGGCTCACCAGGTCTCGACGCGCTGCCGCCACCTCGTTCCTCGGTGGCGACGCTTGCTCGACCTTCGCCCGCCCACGGGGCGCCCTCGTTCCTCGGGCCCCCCTGCTCCCTCCGCTCGAGGTACTCGTCGACACCCCGGGGCAGCATCGAGATCTGGCCGTCGCCGAGGAGCGCCCAGACGGAGTCGGTGACGCGTTCGAGGAAGTAGCGATCGTGGGAGACGACGATGAGCGTGCCGGGCCAGCCGTCGAGGAAGTCCTCGAGCACGTTGAGGGTGTCGATGTCGAGGTCGTTGGTCGGCTCGTCGAGGAGCAGCACGTTGGGCTCGGTGAGCAGGAGGCGGAGCAGCTGGAACCGACGCCGCTCGCCACCCGAGAGGTCGCCGAGCCGCGCCGTGAGGCGGTCGCCGGTGAAGCCGAACCGCTCCAGCAGCGAGGTCGCCGACAGCTCGCGGCCGTCGAGCGTCTTGGTCACCCGGCGGATCGACTCGACCGTGTCGAGCACGCGGGCGGTGGCGTCCACGTCGTCCAGGTGCTGGGTCAGGTGCGCCAGCGCGATCGTGCGCCCGTGCCGCACCCGGCCCGCCGACGGAGCGAGCGACCCGTCGAGCAGGGACAGGATCGAGGTCTTGCCGGCGCCGTTGACGCCGACGATGCCGATCCGGTCACCGGGGCCGATCCGCCACGTCGCGTGTGAGAGCAGCTGCCGCTCACCACGGAAGAGGTCGACGTCCTCGACGTCGATGACGTCCTTGCCGAGCCGCTGGCTCGCCATCCGCGACAGCGCGAGGTCGTCGCGCGGCGCGGGCTCGTCCTCGATGAGGGCGTTGGCGGCGTCGATGCGGAACTTCGGCTTCGACGTGCGGGCCGGGGCGCCGCGGCGCAGCCAGGCCAGCTCCTTGCGCATGAGGTTCTGCCGGCGTACCTCGGACGCGGCGGCCTGTCGGGCCCGCTCGGCCTTGGCGAGCACGAAGGCGGCGTACCCGCCCTCGTAGGTGTCGACCTGGCCGTCGTGGACCTCCCAGGTCCACTGGCAGACGGCGTCGAGGAACCACCGGTCGTGGGTGACGACGACCAGCGCCGACGGCCGGGCGGCGAGGTGCTCGGCCAGCCAGGCGACGGCCTCGACGTCCAGGTGGTTGGTGGGCTCGTCGAGGACGATCAGGTCGTGGTCGCCGAGGAGCAGCTCGGCGAGCGCGCAGCGGCGGCGCTCACCGCCGGAGAGCCCGAGGACGGCGCGGTCCAGCGAGACGCCGGCGAGCAGCACCTCGACGACCTCGCGGGTACGCGGGTCAGCCGCCCACTCGTGGTCGCTGCGGCCGCCGAGCACCGCCTCCCGGACCGTGTGGGAGTCGACGAGCTGGTCGCCCTGGTGCAGGTAGCCGACCAGCAGCCCGCGCTGCCGCGACACCCGCCCGGTGTCGGGCTCCTCGAGGCCGGTCATCACCTCGAGCAGCGTGGTCTTGCCGTCGCCGTTGCGGCCGACGATGCCGATCCGGTCCCCCGCGCCGACACCGAGGGAGACGTCGGACAGGAGCGGACGGATGCCGTAGGACTTCGAGACGTGCTCGAGGTTGAGGAGGTTCGCCATGACCTCCCCAGTGTTTCAGAGCAGGTCGACGACGTGACATCCGGCGACCGGCGCCGGAGCGAGCCAGTGCCCGATGCCGGCGTCGACGAGCTCCGCCGCGGCCGCACGAGCACCCTCCACGTCGTCGTAGAGCATGAGGTGGGTCGGGCCGGAGCCCGACAGCAGCACGGCGTTCGCGCCGATCGCCTCGAGCCGGCGGCGGACCTCCACGAGGTCCGGCCGGAGGTCGTACGCCGCCGCGGCCAGGTCGTTCGACAGCTCGGCCCCGAGCGCCTCGGACTCGCCGGCGGCGAGGGCGTCGAGGAGGTCGGCCGGGACCTCCGGATCCGCCGCGTCGACGACGCCACGCTCGACGAGCGCGTCGAAGTGGCGGTAGACAGCAGGGGTCGACAGGCCCTCGGGATGCGGCACGACGATCCACCAGAGCTCGGTGGCATCGGCGACCGGCGTGACCAGCTCCCCCCGGCCAGAGCCGATCGCGGTACCGCCCAGCAGGGCGAACGGGACGTCCGAGCCGAGGTCCGCGGCGATCGCGAGGAGGTCGTCGTCGGGGGTCTCGAGGCCCCAGAGACGGTCGAGGGCGACCAGGGTCGCGGCCGCGTCGGCGGAGCCGCCGGCCATCCCGCCGGCCACCGGGATGCCTTTGTGGATCTGGATCTGTGCGGTCAGGGCCACGCCGTGGTGAGCGGTCAGCGCACGCCCCGCGCGGATCGCGATGTTGGTCTCGTCGTCCGGGACTGCGGCGAGGTCGATCCCGTCGTCGGCCACGGTGTGGACGGACCAGTCGGCGGCTTCGGCCACGGTCACGTCGTCGTAGAGCCCGATGGCCTGGTAGACGGTCGCCAGCGGGTGGAAACCGTCGCCGCGCACCCGCCCGACGCCGAGGTGGAGGTTGATCTTGGCGGCCGCGCGGACCGTGACGGCGCTGCTCTCCGGCTCGGCCAGCTCGCTCACTCCAGCTCCTCGGCGATCCGCACGAAGTCGGTGATCTCCAACGACTCGCCCCGCGCCAGCGGGTCGATACCGGCGCGCTTCAGGGCCGCCTCGACGCCCTGCGCGTCCCGCGCGGCCAGGCCCTTGAGCGCGCCCCGCAGGGCTTTGCGCCGCTGCCCGAAGGCCGCGTCGACGACGGCGAACACCCGCTCGCGCGGCACGGTCGTCGTCGGCGGCTCGCGGTGCTTCCAGTAGACGAGACCGCTGTCCACGTTGGGGGCGGGCCAGAAGACGTTACGGCCGATCGCGCCGGCCCGGCGTACGTCGGCGAACCAGGCGGCCTTGACGCTGGGAACCCCGTAGACCTTCGACCCCGGCTTGGCCGCCAGCCGGTCGGCGACCTCGGACTGGACCATCACCAGCCCGTGTCGCAGGGACGGCAGCAGGGTCATGAGGTGCAGCAGGACCGGGACGGAGACGTTGTAGGGGAGGTTGGCCACCAGCGCGGTCGGCGGCGGCCCGGGGACCTCGGTGACCCGCAGCGCGTCGGCGAGGACCACCTCGAAGGACGCCGCCTGGGCGGGTGCGAACTCCGCGATGGTGCGCGGCAGCCGCTCGGCCAGCACCGGGTCGACCTCGATGGCGGTGACCCGGCCGGCCACCTCCAGGAGCGCCAGGGTGAGCGACCCGAGCCCGGGGCCGACCTCGACGACGACGTCGTCGGCGCCGACGCCCGACTCGCGCACGATCCGCCGGACCGTGTTGGGGTCGATGACGAAGTTCTGACCACGCTGCTTGGTCGGCCGGAGGTCCAGCTCGGCCGCGAGCGCCCGCACCTCCGCCGGTCCGAGCAGGCGCGGCGGGGTGGGCTCGGACATGGAGGTCACCCTATCGGCGGCGGGTCGGGAGCCTCGCACCCTCGGGTCGGGGCTCTGCGTCAGAGCCCGACGGGAGGGGCGAGGCTCCCGACCGCCGGTTCAGCGGGGCAGGCCCAGCTTCGCGGCGCAGGCCGGCCAGGCGCCGTACCCGCCGGCGTTGTCACGGACCCGGGTGGCGACCCGGATCTGCTCCTCGCGGCTGTTCTGGTCGGGCCGGCCGGACCCGCCGTTGGCCTGCCAGGTGCCGATGTTGAACTGCAGGCCGCCGTAGTAGCCGTTGCCCGTGTTGGTCTGCCAGTTGCCGCCGGACTCGCAGCCGGCGAGGCGGTCCCAGACGGAGCCGTCGGCGACGGCGGGCGCGGCGGGCGCAACGGGAGCCGACTTGGTGCCGACCTTGACGATCTCGGGCACCGGGCGTCGCGTGACGGACGACGACACGACGGTCCGCTTGATCAGCTCACCGTTCTTGAAGACCAGGCGGTAGGTGACGTCACGGACGCCGTCCTTCCCCCCGCGAGCCACGGCGCGGGCGCCCTTGAGCGCCGAGGCGTCAGGCTTCTCGACGGTGCCGAACGGGACCGGCTCGGACCCGACGTGCTTGGTCGCGGTGCGCAGGCGGGTCCAGGTGATCTTCGTGCCGTCCTTGACGACGGCGTCGAGGGCCGGGCGGACCTTGTCGTCCGAGTCGGGCTTCGCGCCGACCTGCTGCAGCGCCTCGGCGACCGTGCTGGCCGTGACGGTACGCCGGACCGGGTGGTGCCCGGCCAGGTCGAGCGTCAGCGTCTTGGGAGTGACGACCTCGAGGGCGAGCCCCGCGCGGCCGATCGTCGCGCTGCGGCTGACCGAGAGGGCTGCCTTGTTGAAGCTGCGGCCGATCTCGGAGAGGGCGGAGGAGACACCCGTGGAGGTGACCCAGTAGGTCTGCTTGGTGCCATCGACGTCGACGGTCAGCGGGCGGCCGAACTTCACGCTGATGCGAGTGCCGTCCTCGACCTTGTCGTCGAGGCTGGGAGCGACGCGGTCGTGGTCGCCGACGCGGATGTGCTGGTCGCGGAGGATGTCGGCGACGGTGTCGCCTCGGGCCGACACCTCACGGGTCTTCCCGTCGAGGGTCAGGCTGACGTCCTTGGCGAGGGCGGTGTAGCCGGCGGTGACGCCGACCACCGCGAGGAGGGCCAGGGTGCTCAGGCCGATGAGCAGCGGTCGGCTGCCACGGGCCAGAGCGAACTTGAACATGCGGCTCTGGGCGAAGGACACAGGGCTCCAGACTTCGTGCTACCCGGGCCTCGGGCACCGCGGGCAGCAGCCCCCGAAGGCACCCCCGCCGCGGTGGCGCCAGTGGCTACTGGCTACCGATCCCGGCTGTCAACCGTCCACCCGAACAAATTCCGCCGCGATTGGCAAGTCGGGACCGTCCCGGGTACGGGGATTCTCGACCCGCGCGGGCCCGGCGCGAGCCCGCCCCACAGCCTGTTCTCAGGAATCTGAGGCGTTTTTCCCGGATTTTGCTTCGCCGGCCACCGCTTCTCTGGTGAGGTGCCCCTGCAGGCACAACGTCTGCTCCCCGAGACCGTCGCGTCCGAGCCGGCCGGGGTCTTCTTTCCTCGGAGGCACATGTGAATCGACGCATCACTGGCGTCTTGAGCGCGGCCGCGGTCCTCGGACTCGCGGCCGCCACGGTTCCAGGCGGCGCGCACGCCACCCCGTCGCCCGCACACGTCAAGGCGCTCAAGACCGACGCCGGCGCTGCGACCAGGAGCGACGACCGGCCCAGCCCGCTCGAGCAGAAGCGACGGGCGGCGAAGAAGATCGCCGCCGAGAAGCTGGCGTCCGGGAAGGCCAAGACCGTCACGAAGAACGGCAGCAAGGTCGTCGACATCGGCGACGGTGACTGGGTGGAGTACCAGACCGAGGAGACCCAGCAGCTGCTGACGTTCCTCGTCGACTTCGGCGACACCAACACCAACACCGCCTTCCCGGCGAACGCCAGCGGACCGGTCCACGACCAGATCCCGCAGCCCGACCGGGCGAAGGACAACTCGACGTACTGGAAGCAGCACTTCGACCGCCAGCACTACCTGGACATGTTCTTCAACGGCATGCCTGACCAGAACAACGAGTCGTTCAAGGGCGTCTACAAGGAGATGTCGTCCGGTCGCTTCGACCTCGAGGGCGACGTCAGCGACTGGGTGACGGTGCCGAAGACCGAGGCCTCCTACCAGGATGCCAAGGGCAACGAGACCGGCATGGACGACTTCCTCGCGGACTCCGGCAACGCCTGGTACGACGCCCAGGTGAAGGCCGGCAAGACCGATGCCGACATCGCCGCCTACCTCGACCAGTTCGACCAGTGGGACCGCTACGACCTCGACGGCGACGGCAACTACAACGAGCCCGACGGCTACATCGACCACTTCCAGGCGATCCACGCCGGCACCGGCGAGGAGGACGGCTCGCCGGCCTGGGCCATCTGGTCGCACCGCTCGGCCACCAACGTGAACGGCTACGGCGTCGACGGGCCGGCGGTCGGCTCGTGCGCCGCCTGCGCCCCGATCGGCGGCGTCGAGATCGGCCACACCGGCAAGTGGATCTACGACTACACCACGGAGCCGGAGAACGGCGGCCTGGGCGTCTTCGCCCACGAGTTCGGCCACGACCTCGGCCTGCCGGACTACTACGACACCGCCACCGACACCGCTCCCGACGACAACAGCGTCGACTTCTGGAGCCTCATGAGCGCCGGTTCCTGGCTCAGCCACGGCGTCAAGGACAGCCCTGGTGCCGGCACGACGCCCAACCACATGGACGCGGTCTCGAAGTTCCTGCTGGGTTGGCTGGACTACAAGAAGGTCGACCCGTTCCAGACGGCGAGCATCGACCTCGGCCCGTCGTACCACGCGAGCACCCTGCCGCAGGCGGCGGTCGTCGACCTGCCGGACGGTGACGCCTTCGTGACGACCGGCACCGGCTACGCCGGCAGCAAGGGCTACCTCTACAGCGGCCGGGGCGACGACTGGCGCACCTCCGCCATCCAGAGCCCGTCGTTCACGGTCCCGGCGGCGGCGCAGCTGACTGCCCAGGTGGCCTACAACATCGAGCAGGACTGGGACTACGCCTACGTCGAGATCTCGACCGACGGCGGGACCACCTGGAAGAAGGTCCACACCAACCTCTCGACGAGCGACGACCCGAACGAGCAGAACGAGGGCGAGGGCATCACCGGCTACTCGAACCCGAACATCGCCGGCAACCTCACGGGGCAGCCGCCGACGACGTGGGTCAAGCTGGTGGCCGACCTCGGCGCGTACGCGGGCCAGACCGCCCAGATCCGGTTCAAGCACGTCAACGACGCGGCCTACAACGACTTCGGCCTCAAGGTCGACAACGTCGCGGTCGGCAGCGCGCTGTCGACGAACTTCGAGAACGGCTTCGCGGGCTGGACCCAGGGCACCGCCGACGAGTTCTACACGATCACCGGCACCGGCTACGACGTGTCGTTCCCGCGGTTCTACGTCGCCGAGAACCGGGTGTACGGCGGCTACGACCAGACGCTCGAGCAGGGCCCGTACAACCGCGGGTGGCCGGTCTCCAAGCCGAACTACCTGGAGAACTTCCCGTTCCAGGACGGCCTGCTGGTCTGGTACGTCAACGGCCTGTACGACAACAACAACACCAGTGCCCACCCCGGGGGTGGCCTGGCCCTGCCGGTCGACGCTCACCCGACGGCGCTGCGCTGGTCGACGCGTGACGCAGCCCGGTCCCGGATCCAGACGTTCGACTCGACCTTCGGGCTGGCGTCGACGACGCCGCTGAACCTGCACAGCGAGTACAAGGACACCAAGGGACGGCTCCACGCCGTCACGCTCACGTCCCCGGCTCGTCCCGGCGTGGCGACGTTCGACGACTCGGTGCCGTCGGCGTACTACGACGCGGCGAAGCCCGACTCCTCCGTGAAGGTCGCGGGCACCGGCACGACGATCCGCGTCGTCGCCAACAACGAGTCGACGGGGCGGATGACCATCCAGGTCGCCCCGGTGGCTCCCCGACCGGTCACCAAGCTGACGATCTCCCCCGCGCCCCGGGTCGGCATGCGACTGCACGTTGCCGGCGCTTGGACGCAGAGCCCGTCGCTGAAGTACCAGTGGTACGCCAACGGCAGCCCGATCGCCGGCGCCACCGGAGCGACCTTCACCCCGCCGATGGCCCTGCTGGGCAAGGTGCTGACGGTGCGCGTGACCGCGACCACCGCTGAGCACCCCACCGGCACGGCCACGACGGCTGCCGCTCGGGTCCTCCCGGCCGCCGTCGGCCTGTCGGTCAAGGCGAACCGGACGGTGCGGCCGCACAAGAAGGCCAAGGTCACGGTCATCGTGTCGTCGCCGGGCCTGGCTCCCGCCGGCCGCGTCACCGTGCGGTTCTCCGGCAAGAAGGTCACCAAGGCCCTCTCCGGCGGCCGGGCCAGCTTCAAGATGCCGGCCAGGTCGAAGGGCAAGAAGAAGCTCGTCGTCGTCTACACGCCGTCGACCGGCTACTCGAGCGCCACGAAGACCGTGATCATCAAGGTCAAGTGACGCCCGCGCGATAGCGCAGCACGGGGCCCGGCACCGCGAGGTGCCGGGCCCCGGTTCGTGTCTCCAGGGTGTTGCGAGAGGCGCGCTACCAGGCGCCGCCGAACGCAGCCTCGGTGTTCGCGTCGATGGCGGCGCACAGCTCGCCGAGGTCCTCCCCGAGCACCTCCGCCATGACCCGCAGCGTGTGCGGGATGAGGTAGGGCGAGTTGAGCCGGCCGCGGTAGGGCGCCGGCGTGAGGAACGGGGCGTCGGTCTCCACGAGCACTCGGTCGCGCGGCACGATGGCGAGCGCCTCGCGCAGGCCGTCGGCGTTCTTGAACGTCACCGTGCCGGCGAACGAGAGGTAGGCGCCCCGGTCGAGGCAGGCCCGGGCGAACGCCGCGTCACCGGAGAAGCAGTGCATCACCCAGCGGTCGGGCGTGCCTTCGGCGTCGAGCACCTCCAGGATCGCCTCGTGGGCGTCCCGGTCGTGGATCTGCAGCGTCTTGTCGTGCCGCTTGGCGATGTCGACGTGCCGGCGGAAGGAGTACTTCTGGTCGGCGATCCCGTCCTCGCCGGTCCGGAAGAAGTCCAGGCCGGTCTCCCCCACGGCCCGCACCCGGTCGTGGGCGGTCGCGAGCCGCTCGATCTCGTCGAGCGCGGCATCGAGACGCGCGGGCCCGCCGTGCAGCGGCGCGTCGTTGGGGTGCAGCGCGACGGCGGCGATCATCTGCGGGTGCTCCCTGGACGCTTCGACCGCCCAGCGGGCCGACGGCAGGTCGCAGCCGACCTGCACGAAGCGGGAGACGCCGACCGACGCTGCGCGCGCCAGCGCGTCGGCGAGCGGCAGCGCCGCGCCGTCGCGGGCGATGTCGAGGTGGCAGTGGTTGTCGACGACGGGGTGCGGCAGCACGGTGTCGGGGACGGGCGGGAAGGTGCTCCTCTCCGCGCTCACGACTTGTGCACCAGGTCGTAGACCTCGCGCTTGGGTACGCCGGCCCGGCGGGCCACCTCCACGATCGCCTCCTTGCGCGACATGCCGCCCTCCTCCAGCCCGGCGACGGCGGCCAGCAGATCCTCCGGCTCCGACGACGCGGCCGCCGCGGTCGCCCCGGACACGACGACGGTCACCTCGCCGCGCACGCCCTCGGCGGCCCACTCGACGAGCGCGGCGAGGGGCCCCCGCCGTACCTCCTCGTGGGTCTTGGTGAGCTCGCGGCAGACGGCGGCCGCACGGTCGTCGCCGAATGCCGTCGCCATCGCTTCCAGCGCGGCCTGGGTGCGGTGCGGCGCCTCGAAGAACACCATGGTCCGCTCCTCGGCGGCCAGCGACGCGAGCCGCCGAGCCCGCTCGCCGGCCTTGCGGGGCAGGAACCCCTCGAAGCAGAACCGATCGACCGGCAGACCCGAGACCGCCAGCGCCGTCAGCACGGCCGAGGGGCCCGGCACCGCCGTCACGAGTACGTCGGCCTCGACCGCGGCGGCCACCAGCCGGTAGCCCGGGTCGGACACCGAGGGCATCCCGGCGTCGGTCACCAGCAGGACGCGCTCCCCGGCCAGCAGGGACTCCAGCAGCACCGGCGTACGGGCCGACTCGTTGCCCTCGAAGTAGGACACGACCCGGCCGGCGATCGTCACGCCGAGGTCGCCGACCAGCCGCTTGAGCCGGCGGGTGTCCTCGGCTGCGATGACGTCGGCGGTGGCGAGCTCGGACGCCAGACGGGGAGGCGCGTCCTCGACCCGTCCGATCGGGGTCGCGGCGAGGACAAGCGTTCCGGTCACGCGTCCGATCATGTCAGCCCCCGTACCCTTGCCCGTCGTGACGGTCATCGACGAGCAGCCGGTGGCCTCCCTGTCCCGGACGGCGTCGGGCGCGGAGGTGCCCACGGCCTGGGAGCGGGCGCGCGCCCTGCTGCGCCTGCGCGACCCGCTCGTCGGCTGGGTCGCGACGGTGCTCGTCACGGTGCTCGCGTTCGTGATGCGGCTGTGGCACCTCGGCACCCCGCGTGAGTTCCAGTTCGACGAGACCTACTACGCCAAGGACGCGTGGTCGCTGCTGCACTTCGGCTACGCGCGCAACTACGCGGACAACGCCAACGAGCAGATCCTCGGCGGCCACACGACGGGCTCCTTCCAGAGCTCGCCCGAGATGGTGGTCCACCCCGAGGTCGGGAAGTGGCTGATCGCGCTGGGCGAGAAGGCGTTCGGGATGGACCCGTTCGGCTGGCGGATCTCGTCGGCCGTCGTCGGCGCCCTGATGATCCTGGTGATGATCCGGCTCGCCCGGCGGATGACCGGCTCGACGCTCATCGGCGTCGTGGCGGGGCTGCTGCTGAGCTTCGACGGCCTGCAGTTCGTGTTGTCCCGGCTCGCCCTGCTCGACATCTTCGTCGCGTTCTTCACGCTCTGCGCGGTCTCCTGCGCGGTCGCCGACCGGGACTGGTTCCGGGAGCGGCTGGCGCGCCGGCTCGAGGGCCCGGCGACGGGCTGGGGCCCGCGGGTCCTGTGGCGGCCCTGGCTGCTGGCCAGCGGCCTGTTCTGGGGGCTCGCCGTCGGCACCAAGTGGACGGCGATGTACCCGCTCGCCGCGTTCGGCGTGCTCGTGTTCGTGTGGAGCGCCGGTGCTCGCCGGTCCTTCGGCGTGAGGATGCCGCTGCTCAAGGGCGCTCTCGCGGACGGCGTGCCCGCTTTCGTGCACCTCGTCGTGGTCGCCGCGCTCGTCTACACCGTGTCGTGGACCGGCTGGCTGATGCACGCGCACACCTACGAGCAGGCGCTGTCCTCCACGCAGTACACCACCTACGCGGGCCAGGGGCACTGCGAGAAGACGACGTACGTCGCCGACAACCCGGACACCGACAAGCGCTGGCCCACGGCGACCGAGCCGGACGCGCACGGGCTCGGCGAGGTGGAGCAGTCGCTGCGCTCGCTCTGGTACTACCACCAGGACGTGTGGACCTTCCACACCCACTTCCTCAACTGCGCGACGCACGTCTACGCCTCCTCCCCGGCGGGCTGGCTGCTCCTCAACCGGCCGGTCGGCGTCGCCGCGACGACCGACATCAAGCCGGGCGACCAGGGCTGTACGGCGCCGCAGGGCTCGGACTGCATCAAGCAGGTCATCCTGCTCGGTACGCCGATGCTGTGGTGGGGCGGGGTCGTGGCGCTGCTCTACGCCGTCGCCATGTGGCTCGGCGGGCGCGACTGGCGCTTCGGCGTGGCCGTGGTCGGCGTCGCCTCCACCTGGCTCCCGTGGTTCCTGTACGACGACCGGCCGATCTTCAGCTACTACGCGATCGTCACCCTGCCGTTCCTGGTGCTCGCCCTCGCGCTCGCGATCGGCAAGCTCATCGGCCGGGAGCGCGAACCGTCACCGCGTCGCACCGCGGGCGTCGTGCTCTCCGGTGCCTACCTGGTGCTGGTGATCCTCAACTTCGCGTGGTTCTGGCCCATCTACACCAACGCGCTGCTCACCCACGCGTCGTGGCTGGACCGGATCTGGTTCCAGCGCTGGATCTAGCTCAGCCGGCCAGGTCGGCCGACCACCGCTCCTCGATCCGCAGGCCCTTCCAGATGGCGATCGCGACGATCCAGGTCACGACGAAGAGCACCACGATCCCGTAGCCGACGTAGTCGAGCGGGACGTCGGCGATCGCGGCGAGCGGGCCGCTGGTGATGTCCAGCCGGTCGGCGAAGACACCGACCAGCTCGATGGTGCCGATGACCAGCGCCACCGCGACCGAGATCGACGTGATCGTCAGGTTGTAGAACACCTTGCGGACCGGCTTGGCGAACGCCCAGCCGTAGGCGAGGTTCATGAAGACGCCGTCGATCGTGTCCATCAGGCACATGGCGGCCGCGAAGAGCACCGGCAGCACGAGGATCGTGTAGAAGGGCAGGTTGAACACCGCCGCACCACCGGCCAGCACGAGCAGTCCGACCTCGGTCGCGGTGTCGAAGCCGAGGCCGAAGAGCACGCCGATCGGGTAGATGTGCCACGGCTTGCGGACCGACTTGGTGAGCCCACCCAGGAGTCGGTTCATGAAGCCGCGGGAGTCCAGCTGGCGCTCGAGCTCGGCCTCGTCGTACTCCCCCTGCCGCATCCGGCGGAACACCTTGAGGATGCCCATGAGGGCGGCCAGGTTGAGCAGGCCGAGGACCCACAGGAAGACGCCGGAGACGGACGGGCCGATGAGGCTCGTGATGGTGTGCAGCGTCGAGTCGTCGTCCTCGACCGAGCCGACCAGCGCCTTCACGCCGAGCATGAGCAGGAAGGACAGCGCGAAGACGATCGTGGAGTGGCCGAGCGAGAACCAGAAGCCGACCGACAGCGGCTTGCGCTGCGGCACACCGGTCTCCGCCTCGGTGGCCTGGACGTCGGAGAGCAGCTTGCGGGTGGTGTTGTCGACGGCCGCGATGTGGTCGGCGTCGAAGGCGTGCCGCAGTCCGAACGTGTAGGCCAGCAGCCCGACCCCTACCGTGAAGACGGGATGGTCGCCGCCGAGCTTGAAGTGCTGCGGCGCGACGACGCCGAGCAGCAGGCCGAAGCCGACCACGTGGAGCAGGACGACGACGCCGCCCATCCACCACAGTGACCGCTTGTCGGCGACGGTCAGTGCGGCGCGGGTCCGCTCGGCGACGGCGATGCTCACGGCGGTGGCTCCTCTCGTTGGTTATTGCGAACCTATCGCAACAACGAGATCGTGGCATCAGCAGGTCGACTCGGGGGCGACTCTGGGAGGATGGCGAGCGTGCCTGACCACTCCCACGCCGGCCACAGCCAGGCGCCGACGCCGAGTGCCGACCGGCGCTACCTGGTCGCCGCGCTGGTGCTCCTCGTCGCGTTCCTGGTGGCCGAGGTGGTCGTCGCCGTCCTCGCCGGATCGCTGGCGCTGCTCTCCGACGCCGGGCACATGCTCAGCGACGTCGGCGCGATCGCGCTCGCCCTCGTCGCGGCCCGGCTGGCACTGCGGCCGGCGGCCGGCACGTGGACGTTCGGGATGCACCGCGCGGAGATCCTGTCCGCCGCCATCAACGGGGTGACGCTGCTCGTCGTGTCGGTCATCGTCGCCGTCGAGGCCGTACGCCGGCTCGTGGACCCGCCCGACGTCGCGGGGTGGCCGATGGTGCTCACCGCCGTCGCCGGCTGCGTCGTCAACGTCGTCGTCGCCTGGATGCTGGCCCGCGCCGACCGTCGCTCCCTCAACGTCGAGGGCGCCTACCAGCACGTGCTCACCGACCTCTACGGCTTCGTCGGCACGCTCGTCGCCGGGGTCCTGGTGATCACCAACGGGTGGACCCGGGCCGACCCGGTCGCGTCGCTGCTCGTCGTCGCGCTGATGCTCTACGCCGCCTGGGGGCTGCTGCGGGACTCCGGTCGGATCCTGCTCGAGGCCGCCCCCGCCGACACCGACCTGGCCGCGATGCGCACCCACCTGCTGGAGGTGAGCCACGTGCGAGAGGTGCACGACCTCCACGTGTGGACGGTCACCTCGTCGCTGCCGACGCTCTCGGCGCACATCGTCATCGACGACGCCTGCTTCGCCGACGGGCACGCTCCCCGGATCCTCGACGAGATCCAGGCCTGCCTCGCCGGACACTTCGACGTCGAGCACAGCACCTTCCAGCTCGAGCCTCCCGGCCACGCCGACCACGAGGCGGGCGCGCACGCCTGAGGGCCGGGCTCTCCGGCGTGCGCGGGGACAGCAGCAAAGTGTCACCGTGACAGCCGCGAAGTGTCACCGTGACAGCCCGCGACGAGCGTGACCGTTCGGAAGTGTCACTCTCAGCGCGAAGGGTCACGGTGACAGTTCGGTTCCCGCGCCGCCCGGCCGTCGTACGCCCGCAGGAGCGGACCGGGTGACCCTGGCGAGACCCACCACGCTCACGACAGACTGCCTGACATGACCTCTGCGAACATCGGCGTCGTCGGCCTCGCCGTCATGGGCTCCAACCTGGCCCGCAACCTGGCCTCCCGTGAGGGCAACACGGTGGCCGTCTACAACCGCACCTACGCCCGCACGCAGCAGCTGCTGGAGGAACACGGGGACCTGGGCTTCGTCGGGTCGGAGTCGATCGACGACTTCGTCGCGTCGCTCAGCAAGCCACGCACCGCGATCATCATGGTCCAGGCGGGTGCCGGCACCGACGCGGTGATCGAGCAGCTCGCGGAGCGGTTCGAGCCGGGCGACATCATCGTCGACGGCGGCAACGCCAACTTCCACGACACCATCCGGCGCGAGCGTGAGCTGCGCGAGCGGGGGCTCAACTTCGTCGGCACCGGCATCTCCGGCGGCGAGGAGGGCGCGCTGCGCGGTCCGTCGATCATGCCCGGCGGCTCGGCGGAGGCGTGGGAGACGCTCGGCCCGATCCTCCGGAGCATCGCCGCGGTCGCGCCCGACGGCGAGCCCTGCGTGACGCACGTCGGCACCGACGGCGCGGGCCACTTCGTGAAGATGGTCCACAACGGCATCGAGTACGCCGACATGCAGCTGATCGCCGAGGCCTACGACCTGCTCCGCCGGGTCGGCGGCCTCTCCGTCCCTGACCTGGTCGAGGTGTTCCGGAGCTGGAACGAGGGCGACCTGGAGTCCTACCTCATCGAGATCAGCGCCGAGGTGCTCTCCCAGACGGACGCGGAGACGGGCAAGCCGCTGGTCGACGTCATCCTCGACGAGGCCGGGTCCAAGGGCACCGGCGTCTGGACGGTGCAGAACGCGGTCGCCCTCGGCATCCCGGTCTCCGGGATCGGCGAGGCGGTCTTCGCCCGGGCGGTCTCGAGCAAGCCGGAGCAGCGGGCCGCCGTACGGAAGACGGTGCGGGAGCGGCCGTCGACGCCGGACGTGCCGGACACGTTCGCCGACGACGTCCGAGCGGCGCTCTACGCCTCCAAGGTGGTGGCCTACGCCCAGGGCTTCGACCTGATCGTGGCGGGTGCGCGGGAGTTCGGCTGGGACATCGACCTGGGCGCGATCGCGAAGATCTGGCGGGCCGGCTGCATCATCCGGGCCCGCTTCCTCAACCGCATCGTCGACGCCTACGCCAACGAGCCGGGTCTCGCCTCCCTGCTCGCCGACCCCTACTTCGCCGACGCGGTCGCGTCCGGCCAGGAGGCGTGGCGGCGGGTGGTCGCGACGGCGGCGACGGCCGGCGTACCGGCACCGGGCTTCGCCTCGGCGCTCGCCTACTTCGACTCGCTCGCCTCCGACCGGCTGCCCGCGTCGCTCATCCAGGGTCAGCGGGACTTCTTCGGGGCGCACACCTACCGCCGGGTCGACAAGGACGGCGTCTTCCACACGCTCTGGTCGGACGACCGGCGCGAGATCGAGACGGAGCCGTCCACGCACTGACCCGCCGCTGACGATCGGACGGCACGCGGCCGATCCGGCCGGGCCGCCCGCTCCGAACCCCGGGCATGGCCCGCCCGTGGAGCAGCACCCTGACCACCGCCCTCGCCGGCCCGCTCGCGGCCGCCGCCGGACTGGCGGTCGGGCACCTGCTCGCCGCGCTCACCTCCCCGGCGACGTCGCCGGTGCTGGTGGTCGGCTCGACCGTGATCGACCGGACGCCGACGCCCGTCAAGGAGTGGGCGATCGCCCGGTTCGGGACCGACGACAAGGCGTTCCTCGTCGGCTCGGTGCTCGCGGTCGTGCTGCTCGCGGCCGTCGGTGCGGGCCTCCTGGCGCGGCGCCGTCCGGTCCACGGCGCGGCGGCGCTGGCCACCCTCGCCTGCGTCGCGGCGGTGCTCGCCCTGCTCCGTCCGGCGGCGGGCCCGGCCGCGGTGCTGCCGAGCCTCGCGGCCGCTGTCGTCGCAGCCGGTGTGCTGCTCCAGCTGACCCGGCTCCCGGCGACCGCCCGGGACGGTTCGGCGCGGCGCGCCGTGCTGCTGGGCATGGGCATGGTGGCGCTGGGTGCAGCGGGTGTCGGGGAGGCGGGACGCCGGACGATCGCGCGCCGGCAGCGGTCCGAGACCGTCGCACTCCCCGCCCCGACCGAGCCCGCGGGCCCGTTCCCGGCCGGACTGGACCGGGTCGTCCCGGGCATCACGCCGCTGCGCACGCCGACCCGCGAGTTCTACCGGGTCGACACCCGGCTCGACGTGCCGGTGATCGACAGCGCGGGTTGGACGCTGCGCGTCGACGGGGACGTACGTCGCCCGTTCACCCTGACGTTCGACGACCTGCTCGCGATGCCGCTCATCGAGCGCGACATCACCCTCACCTGCGTCTCCAACAGCGTCGGCGGGCCCTACGCGGGCGGCGCACGCTGGCTCGGCGTACGGCTGACCGAGCTGCTCGACCGTGCCGGCGTGGGCGACCGCGCCGACCAGATCCTCAGCACCGACGTCGCCGCGATGACGATCAGCACGCCGCTGGCCCTCGCGGCGGACGGTCGCGACGCCATGGTCGCCGTCGGCATGAACGGCGCGCCCCTGCCGCGCGAGCACGGGTTCCCGGCCCGACTGCTCGTACCGGGGCTCTACGGCTTCATCAGCGCGACCAAGTGGCTGACCCGCCTCACCCTGACGACGTATGCCGACCAGTCGGCGTACTGGACCGACCGCGGCTGGGCGACCGACGCGCCGATCAAGATCGCGAGCCGGATCGACATCCCCCGACCGCTCGCCCGGCTCGACGTCGGCGAGGTCGTGATCGGCGGCGTCGCCTGGGCGCAGGGCGCCGGCGGGGTCGCCCGGGTGGAGGTCAGCATCGACGGCGGCGCCTGGCAGCCGGCCCGCCTCGGGCCGACCGCCGGCGACGCCTACTGGCGCCAGTGGTTCCTCCGCTGGAACGCCGGTCCGGGGCCGCACACGCTGTCGACCCGCGTCGTCGACGCCCAGGGTCACGCCCAGACCCCGGTGCGTGCGAACCCCTTCCCCGCGGGCGCGAGCGGCCTCCACACCATCGACGTCACGGTCGGCTCCTGACCCATCCGGACCGGCGGCGTCTCCGAACAGCTGGTGAACGTCATGACGGACAGCCACTCACCACCGATCACCCACTGATCCACCAGCGATCCACCAGCGATCCACCAACGTTCGACACGGAAGGCAACTGCCATGAAGATCCGTCCCACCGGCCCGGCGGCCGCGGTCGCCCTGGCCTCCGCGCTGTCTCTCGGCCTCACCGCCTGTGGCGGGAGCGACTCCGGTGACGCGGCCGCCGCCAGCGGCGACTCGACGTCCTCGTCGACGACCCCGTCCTCCTCCATGAGCTCGGACGCCATGAGCGGAGCCGCCTCGCAGACGTTCGGGCCCGGCTGCTCGGCGATCCCGGCGAGCGGAGCCGGCTCGTTCGACGGCATGGTCAAGGACCCGGTCGCAACCGCGGCGAGCAACAACCCGTTGCTGAGCACGCTCGTCACGGCCGTGACGAAGGCCGGTCTCGTCGACACCCTCAACGGTGCCGACGGGCTCACCGTCTTCGCGCCGACCAACGACGCGTTCGCGAAGATCCCGAAGGCACAGCTCGACAAGGTCCTCGCCGACAAGGCGACACTGACCGCGATCCTCACCCACCACGTGGTCGCCGGACAGCTAGACCCGAGCTCCGTCGCGGGGACGCACACCACCCTCGACAAGGACGAGGTGACGGTTACCGGCGGCACCGACGGCATGAAGGTCGACGGCGCGAACGTCCTCTGTGGCGACATCCCCACCGCCAACGCCACCGTCTACGTCATCGACACCGTCCTCATGCCGCCGGCGGCGTGACCGAGCGCGGAGACTAGGACGGTGGAGCACCTCCGGCCCGTACCCGACGACGCCCCCGAGCCCGGGGCGTCGTCGGGGCCTGACCTCGCCGACCTGCTGCGCCGGTCGTCGCGCGGGGACCAGGCGGCGTTCGCGATGCTCTACGACGCCGTGTCGCCGAAGGTCTACGGACTCTCGCTGCGCGTCGTGCGCGACCCGGCGCAGGCCGAGGAGGTCGCCCAGGAGGCGTTCCTCGAGATCTGGCGTACGTCGGCCCGCTACCGCCCCGACCGGGGCAGCCCGCTCGCGTGGATGCTGACCATCGCGCACCGGCGGGCGGTCGACCGGGTCCGGTCCGCCGAGTCGGCGAGCCGACGCGACGTCGTCTACGAGCAGAGGAACCAGCCGGTGAGCCACGACTCGACGGCCGAGGCCGCCCAGGCCTCCCTCGATGCCCGCCGGGTGCGGGGCGCCCTCGAGACACTGACGCCGATCCAGCGCGAGGCCGTCGCGCTGGCCTACCTCGGGGGTTACACGCACACGGAGGTCGCCGGTCTGCTCGACCTCCCGGTGGGCACGGCCAAGACGCGGATCAGGGACGGACTGATCCGGCTGCGAGACACGATGGGAATGGGGGTGCGCGATGAGCAATGACATCCACGCGCTGTCGGGCGCGTACGCCCTCGACGCTCTCGATCCCGCCGAGCGGGCGGAGTTCGAGAAGCACCTGGCCGGCTGCGCCACCTGCCGGGCCGAGATCGAGAGCCTGCGCGAGACCGCGGCGGGCCTGGCCGGGCTCGCCGAGACGTCGCCGCCTCCCGGCCTGCGCGACCGGGTCCTCGCCGACGCAGCAGTCGTGCGCCCGCTCCCGCCCGCCGTCGACCGGGCCCGACGCCGCCGGCGCTGGGGTGCCCTGGTCGCGGCGGCCGCGGCCCTCGTCCTGGTCGGTGCGGGTGTCGCCTGGCACCCGTGGGACCGCCCGTCGTCGTCGGTCGTCGTGTCGGCGGTCGACCGGATCGCCCAGGCTCCGGACGCCCAGCGCAGCACCCAGACGCTGGCCGACGGCGGCACGGTCACCGTCTACCGCTCCGCCCGCCTCGACAAGGCGGCCGTCGTCGTCGCCGACCTCGCGACGCTCCCCGAGGGCAAGGTCTACGAGATGTGGCTGCAGGACGCCGCCGGCACGATGGCCCCGGCGGGCGTCATCCCGCCCGGGGTCGGCACGACGGAGATGGTGCTGGCCGGATCCGCGGCCCGTGCGGTCGGGGCCGGCATGACCGTGGAGCCGACCGGAGGCTCGCCCGCCCCGACCTCCGACCCGGTCGCGTTGCTCAGCTTCGGGAAGGTGTGAGCGCAGAGCCCGCGGCCAGAGCCGGTCAGCCCTCCGCGTGCGCGGCGAGCTCGACGAGCACCGCCCGCACCTCGGCGATCTCGACGTCCTCGGCGCGCCGGCCCCAGTGCTCGGGCTGCCGGAGGTGTACGCACCCGGACGACTGGGAGCAGCCGACGGAGACGAGCACCGTGTGCAGCGCCCGGAGCTCGGCGGCCAGGCGCAGGGTCTGGCGGTACGCCGGGTGTGCGCGCTGCTCGGCCAGGCCCTCGCGGGCCAGGTCGCGCGTGAGGTCGAGGACCACGTCGCCCATCGTCGCCGCGAGCTTGCGCTCGGCCGCGCACCCGTCGAGGTCCCCGACCCGACCAGGCACGTCCCGTCCGGTCTCGCCGGCCGCGGCCAGTGCGCCGGTGACGTTGACGGTCTCGGGCGGGCCGTGCGTCTCGGGGACGGCCCGGCGCAGCAGGCGGCGCTTCGCCTTCGCCGTCTCGGGAGCGGACAGCACGAGCGGGACCTGCCCGGTCCACTGGTCGAGCCTGGCCAGGTCGCGATAGGCCTCCTCGGCGACGTCCCCGAACTGCTCCTGGGTCGCCTCGTCGGCGAAGACCACGTAGCGCGCGACGGGCTGGCGACGGTCGGCCGTCATCGGCACGCTCCCGACGTCCGGTGCTCGTCGCGCATGTTCAGTCCTCCTGGACCGCTCGCCGACGTCCGTCGTCCGCACGTCCTGGGTGTCTATCGGCAGGTCGGTCCCAGGGTAAAGCCATCCGAGGGTCGACATCGTCCGCCCACGGCGTCGAGACTGACGCCGTGACCCCCACGTTCCTGCTCACCTCGCTCGTCATCGTGCTCCTGCCCGGCTCCGGGACCGTCTACACGGTCGCGGCCGCGCTGGCCCGCGGGACGCGGGCCGGCGTCGTCGCTGCGGCGGCCAGCACCCTCGGCATCCTGCCGCACCTGCTCGCCGCCATCACCGGCCTGGCCGCGCTCCTGCACGCGAGCGGGGTCGCCTACCAGGCCGTGAAGTACGCGGGCGTCGCCTACCTGCTCTACCTCGCCTGGTCGACCTGGCGCGACACCGGCGCCCTCCGCCTCGACGCAGCGCCCCACCGGACCACCACCGCGTCGGTGCTGCTCAACGGCGTCGCGGTCAACCTGCTGAACCCGAAGCTCACCATCTTCTTCGTCGCCTTCCTGCCACAGTTCGTCCCGGCCGGCGACGGCTCGCTGCCGCTCATGCTGGCGCTCAGCGCCGTCTTCATGCTCATGACGTTCGTCGTGTTCGTCGCGTACGCCGCCCTGGCCGGTCGGCTCCGCGAGCGCGTCCTCGGCAGCGAGCGGGTGATGCGCCGGCTGCGGCAGGCCTTCGCCGCGTGCTTCGTCGGCCTCGGCGCGCGGCTCGCGACCGAGCGCTGAGGCCCCGCCAGGGCACGATCTTCGCCCAGCAGAGGTGTTCGGAGAGCACGACGGAGTGCCACAGTGGGCCCATGGCCGACAACGACATCTTCACGCGCATCGACGACCTGGTCGACGAGGAGCACCGCCTCCGCAGCGGCGAGGCCCACGACCCCGAGCGGCTGCGCCACCTCGAGGAGCAGCTCGACCAGTGCTGGGACCTGCTCCGTCAGCGGCGCGCCAAGCGGGAGTTCGGACAGCCGGAGTCCGGCGCCGAGGTCCGTTCTACTAGTACGGTCGAGGGCTATCAGGGCTGAACGTCCGCATGGCAGGCACGCGTGTCCGCATGCCCGCCGGACCGCGAACACGCGCACGTGAGGCAACGATGATGCATGGCACCTGCTCGAGGCGGGCACGCATGAGCAGGCGGAAACGCCAGGAACACCCGTCAGATTCGGAGGAGACATGAACAAGAGCGACCTCGTCGAGCACATCGCGCAGGAGGCCGGGACGGACAAGGCCGCGGCGGGCCGTGCCCTGGACGCCGCGTTGAAGGGCATCTCGGACGCGCTGTCCAAGGGCGAGTCCGTCGCCCTGGCCGGCTTCGGGACCTTCGAGACGCGCGAGCGCGCGGCTCGCACCGGCCGCAACCCCCAGACGGGCGAGTCGATGGACATCGCGGCATCGACGAGCGCGGGCTTCAAGCCCGCCTCGGCCCTGAAGAAGCTGCTGAACGGCTAGCCACCGGCGGCCCACCCCGGGTCGCCCCTTCCGCGGCGAGCACCGGCCGGCCGTGAGACGCCCTCAGGGGACCAGCTCCCCGATCAGCGTCTCGACGCGTCGTCGGATCTCGTCGCGGAGGGGGCGCACCCGCTGGATGTCGTGCCCGCGCGATCCTCGAGGACCCAGTCCTCGTAGCGCTTGCCGGGGTGGAACGGGCACCCTGGCCGACGCCCACCCCGAGCTGGAGGGCAGGACCTCGCTCGACCATGGGGCGAGCCGGCCGCGCTCCCGGGTCCGCTCAAGCAGAAACCCCGCCTGAGCTGCCTTTCAGCAGGTCAAGCGGGGTTCTCTACTCGGTGGAGGTGAGGGGATTCGAACCCCTGGCCTTCTCATTGCGAACGAGACGCGCTACCAACTGCGCCACACCCCCGAGTGCGTCGGAAAGGCTAGCAGCACCCGACGCCCGACCTGAAATCAGGCCCCACTCACGCGCCTGTGCGAAGCAGCCGCGTCGGCCCCGGCAGCCCCGGCAGCCCCGGCAGCCCCGGCAGCTCCCGCGGCACGCACGGCGTCGGCCTGCTGGGCCAGCGCGCTGTCGGCCGCGGTCCGACCGGACGTCCACACGCCGGTTGAGTCGAGATCGATCGCGTTGACCGAACGGCGCGCCGCCGGCTTCGAGACGTACGTCGGCAGCGTGACCGGCACGAGCTCCCAGCCGTCGCCCGAGGCGATCGGCTCGGCGTCGGCGACCTCGGCCCGCACGGCCGGCACCTCGGCGGTCTCGTCGAACCGGACGGCGTCCTCGATGCCGATGGGCTCCGGCTCCTTCGGGTCGGTGATCCGCTGGACGGGGCGACGCGCGGCCCGCTCCCCCTTGACCATCATCCGGCAGGCGACCAGCCAGCCGGCGAGCAGGGCGACGGGCGCGACGATCCACCAGGCGCTGATGACGCGGCCCGCGGCGATCGCGCCGACCATGGCGGTCACGAGCAGGAGCACTCCGAGCACGCGGCGGCGCCGGCGCGCGGCGTGGGAGGCGGCGCTGCGGCGGACGAACGTCTGGGCGGCGAAGAAGCCGGTCTGCTCCACCTCCGGCGCGGCGGAGTGGTCGACCGGGCGCTCGGTCTCGGAACCGGTGGCGGTGGCCGGCTCCATGGCGGGCTCGGGCACGTCGGCGGCGGGCGCCGCCGGCTTGCGGTTCCGCACGAGCTGGGTCTGGCGACGGTCGACCGCCTCGCGACGGGCGAGCACCCGCAGCGTGTGGGAGAACCGGTCGACGGTCCGGCTGCGCGCGCCCGCCTCGTGGTGCTCGAGCGCCTTGGGGATGAGATAGGCCGCCCAGGCGAGGGCGAGGCCGACGAAGATGAGGGCGCTGGGATCCACGTACGAGAGGTTAGAAGCGGTAGCGCACGGTGGGTCGGATGTCCACAGGTGTGTCGCAAATTGCTGCTGTGACTGGTGGGACTGAACTCAGGTCACGCGGCGGATCAGACCACCCGGCGGAACGTCCTCGGCGGTGATCCCGTAGAGCCGGTGATCGCGCCAGTCACCGTCGATGTGGAGGTAGCGCGGGGCGTACCCCACCTCCGGGATGCCGAGCTTCTCGACGACCCGGAGCGAGTTGGAGTTCTCCGGCCGGATCGCCACCTCGATCCGGTGCAGCCCGGTCGCGAAGCAGTGGTCGATGACGAGCGCGACGGCGCGCGGCACGATCCCGCGGCCGGCGTACGCGACGTCGATCCAGTAGCCCACGGAGGCGAACATCGCCGAGCCGCGCACGATGTTGGAGACCGTCACCTGACCCGCGAAGTGGCCGTCGACCTCGATCGCGAACGGGTACGCCGTCCCCTGCCGGGCCGCCTTGCGCAGCCGCTTCACCAGCGAGCGGAACGTCGTCGGGCGGGCGTCGCCGCCGGGCGGCACGGTCGCGTCCCAGGGTCGCAGCCAGGCGGCGCTGCGCTGGCGAGCCGCCCGCCACTCGGTCGCATCACGTGGCGAGAGGGGCCGGACGGTCACCTCGCCGGAGCGCAGCGTCACGGGCCACGCGGCGCCGGGCCTCGACTCAGTGATCACTGCCCACCGACTGCTCCACGGCGTGCTCCAGGACCGGACGCAGCACCTCGATCGCGTCCTTCACCCCGCCGCGCGAGCCCGGCAGGTTGATGACGAGGCAGTCCCCCGCGAGACCCGCGAGGCCGCGCGAGAGCATCGCGGTCGGCACGCCCTTCGCGACGCCCGCGGCGCGGATCGCCTCGGCGATGCCGGGGACCTCGCGGTCGAGCAGGGGGCGGGTCACCTCGGGCGTCTGGTCGGTGGGCGTCAGCCCGGTGCCGCCCGTGGTGAGCACCACGCGCGCTCCGGCGCCGATGAAGCCGCGGATCGCGGTGCCGACCGGCTCGCCGTCCGGGACCACCGCGGGCTCACCGACCAGGTAGCCCAGGTCGGTGAGGAAGACAGTGAGCAGCGGCCCCGTCGTGTCCTCGTAGACCCCCGCCGCGGCGCGGTTGGAGGCCACGACGACGCCCGCCGGGAAGTGGTGGGTCATGGGGCGTCGTCCTGAGCCTGTCGAAGGGTCCAGTCCCCCGACTTGCCGCCGGTCTTGGACTCGACGCGGACGTCGGTGATCACGGCACGCTTGTCGACCGCCTTGACCATGTCGACCACGGTCAGCGCGGCGACCGAGACGGCGGTCAGCGCCTCCATCTCCACCCCGGTGCGGTCGGAGGTCCGCACGGTGGCCGTGATCTCGACGGCGCCTCCTCCTGACCCTGTCGACAGGTCGTCGGTGACCGCGAGGTCGACGGTGACGCCCGAGATCGCCAGCGGGTGGCACAGCGGGATCAGCGACGGCGTCTGCTTGGCGCCCATGATCCCGGCGATCCGCGCGACCGCGAGCGCGTCGCCCTTCGGGACGCCCTCGCCCCGCAGCAGGGCGACCACCTCGGCCGAGACCAGCACCCGGCCGGTCGCCGTGGCCGTCCGGGAGGTGACGTCCTTGCCTGTGACGTCGACCATGCGGGCCGCGCCGGACGCGTCGAGATGGGTGAACTCGGGTGGCATGTCCTAGAACTCCTCGTCCAGTGGGAGCACGTCGACGGTCGCGCCGGCCGGGACGGACGTGGTGTCCTCGGGGATCACCATCAGGCAGTTGGCGTTGGCGAGGTCGCCGATCAGGTGCGAGCCGGCACCGCCGACGGGGCTCACCGACGAGCCGTCGTAGTCGCCCCGCAGGAACTGGCGCAGCCCGGGTCGCGACGAGATCGCGTGGGTGAGCCGGGCCGGCACGACCGGCCGCACCTCCGGCCGCATGCCCATCATCCGGCGCAGCGCAGGGAGGACGAACACCTGGAACGAGACGTACGACGACACCGAGTTGCCCGGCAGCGTGAAGATCGGGATCCGGTCCTCGCCCACGCGGCCGAAGCCCTGCGGCTTGCCCGGCTGCATGGCGACGCCGCCGAACCAGACGCCCTCGGGCCGCAGCGCCTCCTTGACGACGTCGTAGTCGCCCTGCGAGACGCCGCCGGACGTGATGACGAGGTCGGCGCGGACGAGCTGGTCGTTGAGCGCCTCGAGGAACTTGGTCGGCTCGTCGGGGACGATGCCGACGCGGTAGGCGATGGCGCCCGCGCGACGGGCGGCGGCGGCGAGCAGGTAGGAGTTGCCGTCGTAGATCGAGTCGTGGCCGAGCGGCTGCCCCGGGTCGCGCAGCTCGCTGCCGGTGGAGAGGATCACGACGCGTGGGCGCGGCCGGGCGGCCACGGTGGCCCGGCCGACGGCCGCGAGGAGGCCGAGCTGGCGGGGACCGAGCACGGTTCCCTCCTCGACGAGCAGGTCGCCGGACCGGACGTCGTCGCCGACCGGCCGCACATGCTCGCCCTTGTCGTCGGGCCCCTGGGTGATGACGACCCGGGCGACACCCCGGTCGGTCCACTCGTAGGGAACCACCGTGTCGGCGCCGGTCGGCATCGGAGCGCCGGTCATGATCTTGGCCGCCGTACCCGGTGAGAGGGCGAGCAGGCCCGCCTGGCCGGCGGCGATCTCGCCGACGACCGGTAGGTGCACGGGCGCTTCGTCGGTGGCGGCGGCGACGTCCTCGAAGCGGACCGCGTAGCCGTCGTGCGAGGAGTTGTCGAAGCTCGGCAGCGAGATCTCGGCGTGGACGTCCTCGGCACAGGCCAGCCGGTAGGCGTCCATCAGCGGCTGCGGGTAGGCCGGCAGCGGCTCGATGTCCGCGAGTATCCGCTCGCGGAGCTCGTCGACGGAGATCAGATCGCTAGTGGCCACCTGAGGACAGTACCGAGTCGTGCTCGACCCGCTGAGCCCCCGCACCCTTGAGCTCGACCTCGCCGATGACCTGGACGCCCTTGCCGAAGGTCCAGTCGCCGTCGACCTTCAGCGAGGTCGCCTTGCGCAGCGACGGGATGCCCTCGGGGAAGCGCTTCTCGAACTCGCCGACGACCTTGTAGTAGTGGTCGTCGAGGTCGATGAAGGGGATCGACTCGACCGTCTGGTCGAGCACGAAGCCGTCGGCCAGGTCGTAGACGTCGGAACGCAGCACCAGCAGGTCGTTGGTGGTCTTGACCGGGACGAACCGGTCGCGACCGACCTCGATGAGCGCCGCGCCCTCGAACACCTCGATGGCGGCGCCCATCGCCGTCTCGATCTGCACGACCTCCGGGGAGGTCTTGTCCGACGGGTCGACGTTCTTGACGTTGCGGATCAGCGGCAGCCCGAGGATGCCGTGACGCATGTCGAGCGTCTCCTTCATGGCGCGCAGGTCGAACCACAGGTTGTTGGTCGAGCAGTAGCGGTGGCGGCTGAGGTCGCGCAGCGCCTCCACGTCCTCGGGCAGGGTCTGCGCGGTCTCGCGCAGGATGATCCGGCCGTCGGACTTGCGCCGAGCGAAGTGGCCGCCCTTGCGGTCGCTGGGGGTGCGGCGGACCGCCTCGATCGCAAACGGCGCCCCGCTGGTCGCGAACCAGCCGGCCACCTTCGGGTCGGGCACGGCGCCGAGGTTGTCGGAGTTGGACACGAAGACCCGTTCGTAGCCCTGCTCGATGAGCAGGTCGAGGAGGCCGGTGCCGCGGAGGGCGGTGTAGAGGTCGCCGTGGCCGGGCGGGCACCACTCCTGCTCGGGGTCCTTCGGCCAGCTCACCGGGGAGAGGTCCTTGAGCAGGAGCTTGGGCTCCTTGTTCTGCAAAAACTCCAGCGGCAGGCCCTCGACCGGCAGGTCGGTGTAGCGCGCCAGGGCGTCGAGAGTGTCCGCCGAGGTGCGGAACGAGTTCATGAAGAGGACCGGCAGCGGCGCCTGGTAGGTCTTCCGCAGGTGCAGGAGCTGGCGCGCGATGACGTCGAGGAAGGACAGCCCCTTGCGCACGCACAGCAGCGACTTGGCCCGGTCCATGCCCATCGAGGTGCCGAGACCGCCGTTGAGCTTGATGACGGCGGTGGTGCGCAGCGCGGCGGCGGCGTCCTCGTCGGACACCGTCACGTCGGCCAGCGCCGGCATGTCGACGGGGTCGATCGTCGACTCCGGGATCATGCCCGTCTCGCCGTGCTCGAGCAGTCGGTAGTAGTGGGCGAAGGTCTCGACCGCGACCTCGTCCACCCCGGCGTCCCGCATCTTCGCGGCCGCCTTCTGGAGCCCTGCGCTACCCATGCCTTCGATCGTAGGCTGAGGGAGTGTCCGACCGGCAATCGTTCTCCACATCTGGGGACGGAAACGAGTCACACGGCGCGTCAGGCATGTCCGTGCGCAAGCTGGGTACCCGCGACCAGCTGCTCGCCGGCCGGCGTCGCCGCTCGCTGACCGAGGTCGGTCAGGCGGCCGCGGCGATCGCCGAGCACCTGCTCGCCTCGGAGGAGGTACGTCGGGCGGCGACCGTGGCGGCGTACGTGTCGATGGGCACCGAACCGGGAACGGGCCTGCTGCTGGAGGAGCTGCTCCTGCGAGGCACGCGGGTGATCCTGCCCGTGCTCCAACCGGACAACGACGTGGACTGGGCGGTGCACACCGGCACCCTGGTCCCGGCGCGGCGCGGCCTGCTCGAGCCGGCCGGGCCGCTGCTGGGCGTGGACGCTGTGGCCACCGCCGACCTCGTGCTGGTGCCGGGGCTGGCGGTCTCGGGCGCCGGTGAGCGGCTGGGCCGCGGCGGCGGCTCCTACGACCGTGCGCTCGCCCGGGTGCCGGCCGGCACGCCCGTCTGGATCCTGCTCTACGACGAGGAGGTCGGCGTGCCGGTACCCGTCGAGGCCCACGACCGACCGGTCACGGGAGCGGTGACACCGTCCGGAATCGTGCGACTGCGCCAGACGTTCTAGAATCTGGCAGTCGCCACCGGCGAGTGCTAGACCCAGGAGATCATCGTGCCTACCTATCAGTACGCCTGCACCGAGTGCGGCCACGCCTTCGAGCAGTTCCAGAGCTTCTCCGAGGACGCCCTCACCGTCTGCCCGTCGTGCAGCGGCAAGCTGCGCAAGCTCTACAACGCGGTCGGCGTCGTCTTCAAGGGCTCCGGCTTCTACCGGACCGACAGCCGGAGCTCGTCCTCGAGCACCACGACCGCGTCGAGCAGCGGCTCGTCCTCCTCGGACAGCGGCTCGTCCTCCTCGGACAGCGGCTCGTCGAGCGGCGGGTCCACGACGTCGACCGCCGCCGCGTCCTCCGCCGACTGAGGCTGTGGAGAGCCGGAGACACCGATCCGGCATCCGGCCTAGCGTCGTGGCGTGCTCGCCGCGACGTCCCGCCTCCTCCCCCGCCTCCGGCGTCGGCTGCTCGCCCACCGGCGGCTGCTCGCCGGCCTGCTGACAGCCGTCGCCGTCACGGCGGGTCTGGCGGCGGTACGGCCTCCGGAGACCGGAACCGTCGCGATGACGGTCGCGGCGCACGACCTCGCCGCCGGTGAGACCCTCTCGGCCGCCGACCTCACCACGACGAGCGTCCCGCCCGGCGCGGTGCCCGACGGCACGGTCCGCGACCCGGCCGACGCCGTGCTGGCTGCGCCGGTCCGGCGCGGCGAGCCCATCACCGACGCCCGCCTGGTCGGGCCGGCCCTCTCGACCGGCCATCCGGGACTGGTCGCGCTGCCGGTGCGGCTCTCGGACGCGGCGATGGCGGGGCTCCTCGAGAGCGGCGACCGGATCGACCTCTACGCCGTCGCCGCCGCCGGCGACGCGGCCGCCTCGTCGCAGGAGGCGACCCGGGTCGCGGCCGACGTACTCGTGCTCGCGGTGCCGCCGCCAGGAGGTCGGGGCACGTCCGACACGGCCGGCCTCAGCGGCCGTCTCATCGTCGCCGGGGTCCCCGACGAGGCCGTGCCCCGCGTCACCGACGCGGCGGTACGCGCTTTCTTGACGTTCGCGTTCGTTCACTAGGGTCGAGGCCGACTCGGGGAGATCTCCCTATCGACCGACGACTTCAACCGACGACACGGAGACGACCAGATGACCGGCTTCAAGAACTTCCTCTTGCGCGGCAACCTGATCGAGCTGGCCGTCGCCTTCATCATGGGCGGCGCCTTCGCCACCGTGGTCACCGCGACCGTCACGCTGATCATGGACCTGATCGGCAAGCTCGGGGACCAGCCCGACTTCTCGGGGTGGCGGCCCGAGGGCGTCTCGCTCGGCGCCTGGGTCACCGCGGTGATCTCGTTCCTCATCCTCGCGGCCGTCGTGTACTTCTTCATCGTCATGCCCTACACGAAGGCGAAGGCGCGCTACTTCCCCGCCACCGACGAGCCGGGCACACCCGAGGACGTCGCCCTGCTGACCGAGATCCGCGACCTGCTCGCCGCGCGCCAGGTCTGAGCCCCGCCGCGACGCCGGCGTCGGGAGCCGACCTCCCGGATGCGCGCTCCTCAGGAACCGTGGTGCGGGGGGACCTGCGCCCGGAGCCAGGCGTCGGTGCCCCGCTCGGTGGTCTCGGGGTCGTCCTTCTCGTCGCGCGTGGTGTCGGGGAGCACGTCACCGAAGATCCGGGCGAGCCGGCGCCTGCGCTCCCAGTCCGGCTCGTCCTCGGTCAGGCGCTCGTCGCTCACGTGCAGAGACCGACCTGCTTGAGATCGCTCTTCTGCGTCTCCGTCAGCCCGTCGGACTTCCCGGTCGAGGACGAGGACGGCGAGCCGCCGGCCGAGGCGCCGGCAGTCGGCGAGGACGAGGCCCCGCCGCTCGGCGAGGAGGAGGGCGACGAGGACGAGCTCGGCGAGGCCGGGTTGGTGCTCGCGGCCTGGCCGGGGACGTGGTTCACCTTGATCGAGTTGGCCGTCAGGACGTCGCCCAGCGGGCGATCGTTCTTGATGCGGTCCCAGACCTTCGTGGCGTCAGACGTCCACAGGACACGGCCACGCTCGTCCCCACTGCCGTAGACGAACGGGACGGTGAGGAACTCGATCTTGTCGAGGCCGATGTTCTTGAACTGCAGCGCGAGGCCGGCGAGCTCCTTGATGTTGCCCAGGCCGGTGGAGCCGACCTCGGAGAGCTCCAGCGACTTCGTCGCTGCCCGGAGGAACTTCACGACCTTGATCGGGTTGGCCAGCGTGTTGGCCGACATCACCTGGTTGACCATGGAGGCGATGAACGCCTGCTGGCGGCGCGTACGCCCGATGTCCGACCCGTCGCCGATGCCGTGCCGGACGCGGACGTAGGCCAGTGCCTTGGTGCCGTCCAGCTTGTGGGTGCCGCCCTCGAAGGTCGTCTTGGTGTAGGAGTCGTAGAACGTCTCGGGGACGCAGACGTCGACGCCGCCGACGGCATCGACCATCCCCTTGAACCCACCGAAGTTGACCACCACCGAGTAGTCGACGGGGATCCCGGTGTCGTGCTGGAACTGGCTGATCGTGCACGCCGGTCCGCCGTAGGCGAAGGCGGCGTTCCACATCGTCCGGCTCGAACCCGGGACGATGCTGCCGTCCTCCTTCTTGCACTCCGGCCGCTCGACGAGCGAGTCGCGCGGGATGCTGATGCCGTAGGCGTGCTTCCGGTCGCGGGAGAGGTGCAGCAGGATCGTGGTGTCGGAGAGCCCGGCCGTCTTCTCCTTGTCGACACCGCAGCCGCTGCAGTCGCGCGAGTCCTCACCCATGATCAGGATGTTGATCGGGTCGGTCGGGCCGGCGAACTCGACCTTCTTCGGGGCCTTCTCGACGAACTGGTCCTTGTAGTTGGCGATCGTGAGGTTGCCGTTGAGGTCGCGGTAGAGATACGCGACGCCCAGACCGGTGATCATCGCCAGCACGACCACCGTGGTGAGGACGACCTTGAAGACCGTGTGGCGCTTGCGCGTCGTGGCCCGGCGCCGGCCGCCCCGGGGCCCGCGGGACGATCCGCGTCGCGCGATCCGCGGGTCGACCGGACGGATGGCGGTGTCCTCGATGTCATCTCGGGACGACCCACCGACGTGGGCAGAGCTCTGCTCGACGTCGGTCATCTTCACCATCGCTCAGGTCGGGGTCTCGGGCGCATCCCTCGTGCGTCCTCCGAGAATGTACGTGGATCGTTCAATTGTGACTGGCCAGACGGGAGAACCCCAAACGGAGGCGGTTTCGCCCTCCGTGCCGCGTGATGCCAAGATGACAGGCGTTCGCCCCGGTAGCTCAGTGGATAGAGCAGCCGCCTCCTAAGCGAAAGGTCGCGAGTTCGACTCTCGCCCGGGGCACCACAGGCTGAAGGGTCACCCCCGAGCCCCCACCTCGCCCGCAGGCTCGTGCTCCCGCTCCTGCCCCACCGCCGCGATCTCGGGATGGTGCAGGTCGAAGGCGGGCGACTCGGAGCGGATCCGGGGCAGTTCGGCGAAGTTGTGGCGGGGAGGCGGGCAGGACGTCGCCCACTCGAGGGAGCGGCCCCAGCCCCAGGGGTCGTCCACCGTGACGAGCGGGTGACGGCGCGAGACCCAGAGGTTCGCGAACCACGGGACCATCGAGAGGCCCAGGAGGAACGCGCCGACCGTCGAGACCTGGTTGAGCCGCTCGAACCCGTCCGACGGCAGGTAGTCGGCGTACCGCCGCGGCATGCCCTCGACGCCCAACCAGTGCTGCACGAGGAAGGTGGTGTGGAAGCCGATGAAGAGCAGCCAGAAGTGGATCTTGCCCAGCGTCTCGTCCAGCATCCGGCCGGTCAGCTTGGGCCACCAGAAGTAGAAGCCCGAGAACATCGCGAACACCACCGTCCCGAAGACGGTGTAGTGGAAGTGGGCGACCACGAAGTAGGAGTCGGACACGTGGAAGTCCAGCGGCGGGCTGGCCAGGATGACGCCGGTCAGACCGCCGAACAGGAACGTGGTCAGGAAGCCGATCGCCCACAGCATGGGCGTGTCCAGGCTGACCGAGCCGCCCCACATCGTGCCGATCCAGTTGAAGAACTTCACCCCGGTCGGCACGGCGATGAGGAACGACATGCCGGAGAAGAACGGCAGGTTGACCGCACCGGTGACGAACATGTGGTGCGCCCACACCGAGATCGACAGCAGCGTGATCGTGATCGTCGCACCGACCAGGCCGACGTACCCGAAGACCGGCTTCCGGGAGAAGACAGGGAGCACCTCCGAGACGATCCCGAAGAACGGCAGCGCGATGATGTAGACCTCGGGATGGCCGAAGAACCAGAACAGGTGCTGCCAGAGGATCGCTCCCCCGTGGTTGGCGTCGTAGACGTGGGCGCCGAGCTGGCGGTCGGCCTCCAGCATGAGCAACGCGCCCGCCAGGACCTGGAACGCGATCAGCGCCATGATCGAGGTCAGCAGCACGTTCCAGGTGAAGATCGGCATCCGGAACATCGTCATGCCCGGCGCCCGCATGGTGACGATCGTCGTCACGAAGTTCATCGAGCCGAGGATCGTGCCGACGCCGGCCATCCAGAGCCCCATCACCCACAGGTCGCCGCCCACCTCAGGCGAGCGCACGGCGTCCGACAGTGGCGTGTAGGCGAACCAGCCGAAGCTCGCCGCGCCGTCGGGCGTGAGGAAGCCCGAGAGCACGATGATCCCGCCGAACAGGAACAGCCAGTAGCTGAACATGTTGAGCCGCGGGAACGCGACGTCCGGCGCACCGATCTGCAGCGGCATGATCACGTTGGCGAACCCGACGAACAGCGGGGTCGCGAACAGCAGCAGCATGATCGTGCCGTGCATCGTGAAGAGCTGGTTGTAGCGGTCCTCGTTCACGATCTGCATGCCCGGATAGGCGAGCTCGGCACGCATGATCAGCGCCATCACGCCCGCGATCATGAAGAACACGAACGACGTGGTGAGGTAGAGCCGACCGATCGTCTTGTGGTCGGTGGTCGTCAGGAGCCCGACGACGCGGCGTCCGAGGGCGGGACGTGCCCCCGGCGTCGCGACGTCCGGGCGCCTCACGTGTCTCGGTCCTGCTGGTGGCGCGGGGTCGACGTGGGACCGTGCGGGTCGACGTGGAGCCGCTCGGCGTCGTTCGCCGTGTCACGGCTGCGTTGGCGGTCCTTCATGAAGGCGCCGATGTAGAACGCCGCCCAGACGACGACGATCACGACGGCCACGGGAACCAACCACCAGAGGCTCATGACGTCGCTCCGATCAGCCCGCTGTCGTCGGCGTGGGCTCGTACGGCGGGCAGGACCTCCTTGCCGAACACCTCGATCATCTCCCGGTAGTGCGGGCCGATATTGGCAACGTAGACCTCCTCGAAGCCCGCGTCGAGGTAGGGCTTAAACGACTCCACGTGGCGCTCGACGTCAGGCCCGGCCACCATCGCGTCCCGGGTCTGCTCGCGGGTGACGAGCGTGGCCGCCTGCTCGAAGTGTCGGGGCGAGGGAAGCACCTGCGCGAGCTCGCCCGGCAGGCCGGCCGTGGCCCACAGCCGATGGGCGTGGTCGACGCCCTCGTCCTCGCTGGGTGCGTACGCCGCCTTGAATCCGGCCATCGCCGGCTTCCCGCTCGAGACCCGGCGGAACAGGTCCAGGAGCTCGGTGTCGGGCGACGTCGTGACGTAGCCGTCGCCGATCCGCCCGGCCAGCTCGGTGGCCTTCGGCCCGAAGCCGGACACGTAGACCGGCGGCGGAGCGTCGGGCAGCGTGTAGATACGGGCGTTCTCGACGGTGTAGTGCTGGCCGTGGTGGGTGACCTCCTCGCCGGTCCACAGCTTCCGCATCACCGCGACGGCCTCCTCGAGCATCTCCAGCCGTACGTCGGCCGAGGGCCAGGCGTCGCCGTGGATGTGCTCGTTGAGCGCCTCACCGCTGCCGACGCCGAGCCGGAAGCGGCCCTCGTGCATCACCGCCGCGGTCGCGGCGGCCTGGGCGGTGATCGCCGGGCTGAGCCGCATCGTCGGGCACGTGACGGCGGTGGTCACCGGCAGCGTTGTCGCCTGGGAGAGGGCACCGATCACGCCCCAGACGAACGGGCTCTCGCCCTGCTCGTCGTTCCACGGGTGGAAGTGGTCGCTGATCCAGAGTCCGTCGAACCCCGCCTGCTCGGCCAGCACGGCCTGCTCGACCAGCTGGCGGGGGTCGTACTCCTCGCACGAGAGGAAGTAGCCGATCTTCATGGTCGGCCTGTACCCCTGCCGCGGGGGCCGATGCACCAGGACGCGGCCCGTCCGCTCCGCGACGTCGCACGTGGCCGTGCGGCGTACGTGAGAGGGGCGAGCCGCGTCTCGGGCGGGTGGTTCCCTGCCTCAGTAGACGAACGAGGCGACCTGCGCGCGCAGGTCGGCGGCCATCCGAGCGAGCTCGTCGGTCGCGTTGCGCGACTGGGTGACCGCCTCGGTCGTGCTCGCGGCGGCGCTGGCGACACCGCCGATGTTCTCGGCGATCTCGCCGGCGCCGGTGGCGGCCTGGGTGACGTTGCGGCTCATGTCCATCGTCGTCGCGGTCTGCTCCTCGACGGCCGAGGCGATGGTCAGCTGCGACTCGTTGATCGTGCCGATGACCTCGGTGATCTGGCCGATGGCCTCGATCGCCCCGCTCGTGTCGGCCTGGATCGTCTGGACCTTGGCGATGATCTCCTCGGTGGCCTTCTGGGTCTCCTGGGCGAGGTCCTTGACCTCGTTGGCGACGACCGCGAAGCCCTTGCCCATCTCGCCGGCACGAGCGGCCTCGATGGTGGCGTTGAGGGCGAGCAGGTTGGTCTGCGCGGCGATCGAGGTGATCGCCTTGACGACGTTGCCGATCTCCTCCGAGGAGGTGCCCAGCCGACGGACGGTGTCGTTGGTGGTCTGGGCGGCGCTGACGGCGGTGGAGGCGACCCGAGCCGCTTCGGTGGCGTTACGGGCGATCTCGCGGATGGAGGCGTCCATCTGCTCCGACCCGGCGGCGACCGTCTGGACGTTGCTGGAGACCCGCTCCGAGGCGTTGGCGACGACGCCGGCCTGGACGCTGGTCTCCTCGGCGGCGGCGGCGATCTGGACCGACGACGCGGACAGCTCCTCGGCGGACGCGGCGACGGCGTCGGCGGAGCCGACCACCTGGGCCATGACCTCGCTGAAGTTGCGCTGCGCCTCGAGGAGCGCGTTGGCCATCTGGCCGACCTCGTCGGCGCAGTCCACGTGCGCCGCCACCGTCAGGTCGCGGTTGGCCATCGCCTCGAGCGAGGTCTGCACCGAGCGGATCCGGCGCAGCGTGTTGCGGGCGATGACGAAGGCGAGCGCGAACGCGACCACCAGCCCGAGGCCGAGGATGATGAACTGCAGCCGGTAGTTGTGCTTGGCCTGGGCGACGGCAGCGCTCGCCTGGCTCTTGTAGTAAGCGACGCCGGAGGCATCGGCCGCGTCCATCGCGTCGGCCATCTTGCTCACGACCGGCGCCATCTTCGCGTTGTAGATCCTCAGGAACGTGACGTCGTCGTTGGTCTTCATGGCCGGCATGAGCTCGTTGTCGCGGACGTCCTTGAACTCGACCCAGCTCGCCTTGAACGCGTCCCACCAGCTCTGGCCGGCCAGGACCCCGTCGACCTGCGCGATCGACTTCTCGACGTCGGCGTCGTTCGACGCGATCTGCGCCTTCCAGTCGTCGCGGCCCTTCGCGGTCGTCTGAGCGGCGAACATGGCGATCTGCATCCGCGCCTTGATCTCGTTCTGGTGGACGGCGCCCAGCGGCATCGTGACGGTCGCGTTGGAGGTCGCAAGCGTCGAGAGGTCGTCACTGGCGGCGGTCAGGCCGCGGGCGGCGAAGACGCCGCTCACGATGGCGACGGCGCCCAGGAGGCCGACGGCGGTCATCAGCTTGGTCTGGATGCCACGGTCGGCGAACCAGGCGACCAGACGCTTGGCGCCGGCGGGCCGGGCGACGGGGAGGGCGGCGGAGCTGGGGGGAATGCTCACGGCAGTCATGGAGACCTCGAAGAACGGTGCGGGTGTCGGAAGGGCAACCCCCGGGCGGTCACCGCACCTACCTTCGGCAGTCCCCACTTCCACCTGAGCAGACGTGGTCGCCGCTCAGGAGAGGGTCTCGAACCTCATGCCCGCGCGCTGCAGGCGCCGCAGGAGGTGATCGCCCATCGCCTGAGCCGTCGTGACCTGGCCGGCCGTCGGCGGACTGTCGTCGAAGGCGAGCGAGAGCCCTGACTCGGCGAGCATCTTGGCGGTCTCGGTGTAGCCGGGGTCGCCGCCGGCGACCCGCGTGCGGACCCGGCGGCCGCCGGTCTCGCCCAGCAGGTCGACGGTGAACCACGACGTGTCGCGGCGCCGCTCCGAGGGCCCCTCCCCCTGCGGCAGCCGCCGCCCGAGCGCCTCGCGCAGCGGACGCAGCTGGGCCGCGACGGCGAGCCCGCCGACGAGCGCGGCACCACCGACGGCGTAGCGCAGCGTCTTGGTGCCGGCGAAGTGGGAGTAGCGGAACTCCGGACCGTACGCCGGCAGGGCCGCCCCGCTGCGCGCCACGATGATCGGGTCGATCGTCGGCAGCGGCACCAGCCAGTGGCCCAGCTCCGCGTCGCGGCCGGGCTTGCCCCTCACGGCCCGCGACGTCCGCCCGGCGGCCCTCGGCTCCGCCGCACGGCGGGCGCGCGCGGCCTCGGCCATCTGCCGCGGCCGGGCGAACTGGCCGAGCGCTGAGTGGAAGGTCCCTCCCGACAGCGCCGCACCGCTCCTGACGACGCCGCGGACGACGAGCGGCTCGTTGATCGGCCCGCTCTTCTCGAGCTCGCGGACCAGGTGCAGGACGCCGAGGTCGTGGGGCACGGAGTCGAACCCGCCCGCATGCACGATCCGGGCGCCGGTGCGGACGGCCGTCGCATGGTGGGCGAGGTACATGCGGTCGACGAACTCGGGCTCGCCCGTGAGGTCCACGTAGTCGGTGCCCGCGTCGGCGCACGTCCTGACGACCGGCTCGCCGTGCTCGAGGAAGGGGCCGACGGTCGTGATCACCACGCGGGTCCGCTCCGCCAGCGCCGCCAGGGACGCCGGGTCGGAGACGTCGGCGTGCAGCAGCGGCAGGTCGGCGTACGCCGGGCCGAGGCCGTCGCGCACCTCGGCGAGCCGCGCCTGGTTGCGTCCGGCGAGCGCCCAGCGCAGCCCGTCGGGCGCGTGCTCGGCGAGGTAGGCCGCAGTGAGGGCGCCGGTGAAGCCAGTGGCGCCGAAGAGGACGAGGTCGAGTTCGCGGTCGCTGGTCATCGGCACAGCGTGCCATGGAGCACATCCTCGGGACTTTCGTCCCCATTTCCTGGATCGGTCGTTACCCTCGAGTAGGAAGTTTCGTGGGAGTTCCGTCTGGGTAAGAGCCCCCGCCGAGCCCCACTGAGGAGGGACCGTCCATGGAGGCCATCGACCTCGACCTGAGCGACTTCACGATGCGTTGCCGCTCGGCGTCCGTGTCGCACGTCGCGGCCTCGCTCCCCCGCGGGCTCGAGCCCGGCGAGCAGGTCGTGCTGCACGATCGCGTGCGCGGCTACTACTCGGGCTTCGTCGCCGACCTGGCCTTCGAGCCGGAGGACACGGTCTACCGCATCCAGATCGGCGTCCGGCTCACCGACGAGGAGGCGCACGAGCGTCTCCACGGGGTCCCCGAGCCCATCGGCGAGCGGATCACGAAGCAGGACCTCCTCGACCTGCTCGGCAGGCTCCGGTCGTCCTCCGCGACGCTCCCGGCCGCCGCCCGGCGCCGCCGCGCCGACAAGGCACTGTGACGTAGCCCGATCGGGCTACGGATCGGGACGTTCGACCGATCCTGGGACGGGGTCTGCCATTTGCCTGCGGACGGGGTCTCCGGTTCGCCAGAATCCCCGCCATGGGAGGCCACATCCGCGTGTTCCTCGTCGATGATCACGAGATCGTCCGGCGGGGAGTCAAGAACCTGCTCGAGTCCGAAGGCGACATCGAGGTCGTCGGCGAGGCGGCCACCGCCGCCGAGGCGAAGGAGGCGATCCTCGCTCTCCGTCCGGACGTGTGCGTCCTGGACGCCCACCTGCCCGACGGCTCCGGCATCGACGTGTGCCGCGAGGTGCGTGCCGTCGACTCCAGCATCAAGGGCCTCATCCTGACGTCGTACGACGACGACAGCGCGATCTCCGCGGCGATCCTGGCCGGCGCGGCCGGCTACGTGCTCAAGCAGATCGAGGGCAGCTCGCTGGTCAGCGGCGTCCGGCTCGTCGCGAGCGGCCACAGCCTCATCGATCCCGCGGTCGCCGCGCGGGTCGTGGAGCAGGTGCAGTTCCACCGCCGGTCGCTGGACCTGCTCACGGACCTGACGCCGCAGCAGAGCAAGATCCTCTTCCTCATCGCCGAGGGCCTCACCAACCGGCAGATCGCCGAGCGTCTGTTCCTCGCCGAGAAGACGGTCAAGAACCACGTCACCGGCCTGCTCGCCCGCCTCGGCGTGCAGCACCGCACCCAGGCGGCCGTGCTCGCGCTCAAGCTGCGCGGCGAGGGCGGGGGCCACGCCAGCGTCCCCGCGCCGCGCAGTGTCGCCCCGGTCGCCGAGCCGGCGTACTGACAGACGCCACTCGAACGCCGAAAGCCGGGTCCCTGCACGCAGGGGCCCGGCTTTCGTGCTGCTGGGATCAGGCGGTCGCGCCCGCGGGCTCGGCGGCCCGGACCTCGACGGCGCTGTCGGAGTCGAGGACGAGCAGGAGCTTGTCGGGCAGCGGACGCACGGCGCGCACGACCTGCTGGACCTCCCCCGGGATGTTCGACGGGATCTGCTCGACCGCCAGCCCGGCGGCGTCCACGACGTCGCCGATGTCGTCGACCAGGAGACTGACGACCTCGCCGCGGCTGCGGACGATGACGTTCATCGGCAGCCGGTCGCCGCGCGGCGGCAGACCGAGCCGGAACCGCAGGTCGACGGCCGTCACGATCTGTCCGCGCAGGTTGATGAGTCCCTGGACGCCCTCGCTGGCGCGCGGGACCGGCGTCATCGGCTGGTGGCGCAGCACCTCCTGGACGTCGTCGACGTCGACCCCGAAGAAGAGGTCGTCGATCCAGAACGTGCAGTACTGCGCGACGTCGGTCAGCGACTTCATGCGGAGGCTCCTGCCCAGGCCACGACGGCCTCGATGTCGACCAGGTCGGTGACCCGGTCCTGGACGACGGCGGTGCCGGTCACACCCGGCCGGCTACCCACCTGCGAGGACGACACGGCGATCTCGACCACGTCGAGGACCCGGTCGATGACGATGCCGACCGCGCGGTTCGCCCTCTCGTGGACGACGACCGACATCTGGTCATGGCTGTCGGAGGTGTCGGGCAGGCCGATCGTCGGCGCGAGCCTGACCAGCGGCAGCAGGCCGCCCCGGTACTGCACCACCTCGGCGGCGCCGGAGCGCTCGACGCGGTCGCGGTCGAACTCCTCGAGCCGGGCGACAGCGGCGAGCGGCAGGGCGGCGCGACGGCCGCCGGCGACCTCGAGCACGAGCAGCTGGGTGCGGTCGTCGTCGGTGGCCCGCACCTCGGTCGCGTCGGTCTGGGTCGCGTCGATGCTCTGCTCGCGGGCCAGGCCCGCGACGTCGAGGATCAGAGAGACCCGGCCGTCGCCCATGATCGTGGCGCCGGCGTACATCGCGAGGCTCTTGAGCTGGCGGCCGATCGGCTTGACCACGATCTCCTGGGTGTCGTGCACCGCCGAGACGCACAGGCCGAACCGCACGTCGTCGGACTGCAGGACCACGACGCTGAGCGCCTCGCCGTCCACGCGCCGGCCGCCGAGCGCCTCCGAGAGGGAGACGAGCGGCAGCAGCCGGCCGCGCAGACGGAGCACCGGGGCGCCGTCGAGGAACTCGAGGTTCCGGTCGTCGGCCTCGAGCCTGACCAGCTCGACGAGGTTGGCCTGCGGGATCGCGTAGCGCTCGCCGTTCTCGCCGACGACGAGGGCCGGGATGATCGCGAGGGTGAGCGGGATGCGCACCCGGACGGTCGTGCCGCGCCCGGCCTCGCTCTGCAGGTCGACCGAGCCGCCGATGCGCTCGATGTTGGTCCGGACGACGTCCATCCCGACACCGCGCCCGGAGACGTTGGTGACCTCGCTGGCGGTGGAGAAGCCGGGACGGAAGATCAGGTTGACGATCTCCCGGGTGTCCATCCGGGCGATCTGCTCGCGGGAGACGACGCCGCGCTCGATCGCGACGCTGGCGATCTTGTCAGGGTTGATGCCCTTGCCGTCGTCGGTGATCTCGACGACGACCTGGCCCGACTCGTGGAACGCGCGCAGGTGCAGCCTCCCGGAGCGGGACTTGCCGGCGGCGAGCCGCTCGTCGGGCTTCTCGATCCCGTGGTCCATCGAGTTGCGGACCAGGTGGGTCAGCGGGCCCTTGAGCGCCTCGAGCAGGCTGCGGTCGAGCTCGGTCTCGTGACCCTCCATCACCAGCTCGACCTCGCGGCCGAGCTGGTGCGAGAGGTCGCGCACCATGCGCGGCATCTTCGACCAGACCTGCCCGATCGGCTGCATGCGGGTCTTCATGACCGACTCCTGCAGCTCGCTGGCGACGAGGTCGAGCCGCTGGCCGGCCCGGATCAGCTCGACGTCCTCGGAGACCAGCGTCCGCTGCAGCAGCTGGTTGCGGGTGAGCACCAGCTCGCCGACGAGCTGCACGAGGTTGTCGAGCAGGTCGACGTCGACGCGGACGGAGGCGTCGACGAGGGTGCGCCGCTCGGCGGGGTCCTCCTCGACCTCCGCCGGCGCGGCCGGCTCCTCGGCGGCCGGCACCGGTTGGGGCTCCGGCTCGGGGGCGACCTGCGCCTCCGGGGCGCGCGGCGCCGGCGGGACCGGGGGGACGTCGGCGACCTCGGTGCGCTCGAGCACGGCCACGCCGTTGGAGCCGGCGTGGCGGACCCCGTCCGGCTCGGCCACCGCCGCGGCGGGCACGAGCAGGACCTCCGGTACGTCGGCGGCCTGCTCCTCCCCGGCGAGGAGCGCCTCGATGAGCGCGGCCACGGGCGCGACGTCCACGGAGGCGTCCTCGTCCTTGCCGGTCCGCTCGATCACGTCGAGCAGCGCGCGGACGGTGTCGACCATCCGCAGCAGCGCCTCGGCGATCGGCGGTGTCATCGTCTTCTGCCCGTCGCGGAGCTGCGACAGCAGCGTCTCGCCGACGTGGGTCAGCTTCTCGAGGCGACCGAGCGCGAGGAAGCCGCTCGTCCCCTTGATCGTGTGGATCGTCCTGAAGATGCTCGACAGCAGCTCCCGGGAACCCGGGTGCTGCTCCAGCTCGACCAGGTCACGGTCCAGCTGGTCCAGGTTCTCGTGGCTCTCCACGAGGAACTCGGCGATGATCTCGGCGTCGTCGTCCATCATGCTCTACGGCCCTCCTCCGCCGACCTATCGGCGGAGGGACGGACCGTCTGAGCCGGTTGGCGGTGGTGGTCCGCCCAGGGGTCACCGCGACAGTCGGGCAGCGCGGGGACGGCCGGTCAGGACGGCTTGCGGAGCGCGCGGGCGAGCTCCGCGCTGAGCGACTCGACGGCGTCCTGGCTCGGCGAGGCGGACTCCTGGTTGCTGGCCGCCAGCTCGGCGAGCAGCTCGGCCCGGTGCACACTGACCGAGCGGGGCGCGTCGATGCCGACGCGGACGACGTCGCCGCGTACCTCGAGCACGGTGACCGTGACGTCGTCGCCGATGACGACGCTCTCACCAACGCGACGGCTCAGGACCAGCATGGGCCCACGCTACCGTGCCGCTCAGCCGAGAATCGGCGCGGCCACCGGCAGCGAGACGTCCTCCAGGACGATCTGCGCAGCGCGGCTGGTGCCGATGTTGACGACGATCGGCGCCCGCAGGTTCACGGTCGTCGACGCCAGGTCGGGGCCGGCGTGCACCACGAGCAGCACCAGCGCCTGCTCGGCGGCCGACAGCTCCAGCTCCGCGGCGATCTCGTCGTCGATCTCCGGCGCGTACGTCGGGTGGAAGCTCCCCGGCGGCACCACGAGGAACTGCAGGTCGGCGTGGTCGAGCGACCGGAGCGCGCTGAGCACCCCGGTCTCGTCGAGCGGCTGCAGGGCGAACCGGTGGCTGTCGGGGAAGCCCGGCATCGGGTGGATGAGCTCGATGACGGGGAGCTCGTGCTGAACGCTGGCCGGGGCCGCCGCCGACTTGGTCATGGTCGCGATCATCGCAGGAAGTCCAAGAGGCTCGGCTGGATCGTCTTGCCGGTGGCCGCGAGCGCCGCCTGGTAGGCGACCTCCTGCGTCTTCAGGTCGATCGCCACCTCCGCCAGGTCGACGTCCTCGACGTCGGACAGCGAGGACTTGAGCTGGAGCTGGGACTGCGACGCGAGGTCGCTGGCCTTGTCGATGCGGTTGAAGCGGGCGCCCGCGGTGGCCTGGGCGGCGCTGAGGTTGGTCAGGTCGGCGCCCAGGGTGGCGATCGCCGACTGGACCCCGGCGGCGCCGTTCGGGTCGCGGAGCGCGGTCGACAGGGCCGCCAGGTGGCTGAACAGGTTGTCGGCGTCGGGACCGAACGTCGCGACCCCGTCGGCGTTGACCTGCACGGTCGTGTCGGTGCCGACGCGGCGCTGGACCTGTCCGGCATCGCCCTGGTAGGTGCCGTCGGTGCCGAAGGCCGTCGCCTTGTCCGTCGTACCGCCGAAGACCGGTCGGCCGAGGTACTGCGTGTTGGCCTGCTGCAGGACGCTGGCACGGATCTGGTCGACCTCGGTCGCCAGCGCGTCCAGCGCCGTCTGGGACATCGAGGCGGTGTTGGCGCCCTGCTGGGCGAGCACCTGGGCCCGCTGGACCTGGGACGTGATGCCGCTCAGCGCGGTGTCGACCGTGCTCAGCCAGGCCTTGCCGTCGTCCGCGTTCCGGAGGAACTGCGTCTGGTCGGCGAGCGAGCTGCGCACTCGCAGGGCGGTGGCCGTGTCGGCGGGCGAGTCGGACGGCCGGTTCAGCTTGCGGCCCGTCTCCATCTGCTCCTGCACCTTGGCGAGCCTGGTCAGGCCACCCTGCACCGCGTTCTGCGACCGCTGCGACATCATTCGCTGGGTCACGCGTGTGATCGCCATCAGCCCACTCCTGTCCCGTTGATGAGGGTGTCGAGGATCGAGTCCATGATCGACAGCACCTTGCTGGCTGCCTCGTAGGCGTGCTGGGCGGCCACCATGTTGATCGTCTCCTCGTCGAGGTTGACGCCGGCCATCTGCTCGCGCTCGTCGTCGACCTGCTGCGTCAGCGCCTGCTGGTTGCTGGTCTGCCGGTTGACGCTCGCCACGGTCGTGCCGAAGCCGGTGACGAGCGCCGAGTACGCCGACTCCACGGTCGTGCCGTCGGCGTTCTTGGCCGTCTTGGTGATCCGGCTCAGCGCGTCGGCGTTGCTGCCGTCGAGGGTGCCCGTGCCCGGGCCCGCCGCGGCGAGCTGCTGGGCGGTGACCGCGACGGTCAGCGAGGCGGCCGGGTTGCCGGAGTCGCCGATGGTGAACAGCGGCTGGCCGGTGCTGCCGTCGAGCCCGGTGCCCTTCGCGTGCTGGGTGTTGATCGCGTCGGCGAAGTCGGACGCGATCTTGTCCAGCGACGCCTTGTAGGTCGGCAGCGTCTTGTTGAGCACGTCGACGACGGCCCCCAGCTCGCCGCTGAACCCGCTCACCGGGTCGCTGCCGATCGTCACCGCGACCGACGGGCTCGTGCCGGCGACCGCCATCGTGCTGGCGGTGCCGCCCGTGACCAGGGCGACGCCCTTGACGGTGACGTTGTACTGGCCGTCGTCCTGGACCTTGACCTCGGCACCGGTGAGCTTGGACAGGTTGAGCGCCAGCAGGTCCCGCTGGTCGTAGAGGGTGCCGACGTCGGTGTTGTTGAGCTCCGCGACCCTGATCGTCTTGTTGAGGCGGGCCAGCTCGGTCGCCGCGTCGTTGACCTGCTGCACGACGGTGCTGGCGTGCTGCTCCTGGTCGGCCGTCTCGGCGGTGATGTTGTCGGACTGCGCCTTGAAGGCGGTCGCAACGGCGGCGGCCTTCGCCAGCACCGTCTCGCGGGCAGCGGTGCCGCCCGGGTCGGAGACGAGGTCCTGGAAGGCGCTGTTGAGCTCCTTGAGCGCGGCCGTCACGCCGTTGTCGCCGGGCTCGTTGATCCCGGTCTCGACGCGGTTGAGCACCGTCTGCTGCGCCGTGAGGTAGGACAGCGTGCCGTTCTCGCGGCGCGAGCGCGTGTCGAGCAGCGGGTCGACCAGGCGGCTGACCTGCTGGGTGCGGACGCCGTCGCCGTGTCCGTCGTACCTCGACCACATCGCCGGCTGGTCGGGCGCTGCCACCGCGCCGGCCTCGGCACGGCGCCGGACGTACCCGTCCGTGTTGATGTTGGCGATGTTGTTGTTGGCGACGTCGAGCGCCACCTGCTGGTAGCGCAGCGCGCTGAGGGCGGTGTTGAGCCCCCCGAACGTGCCGGTCATCTCAGAGGCTCCGATCCACGAGGCGGCGGGCGGGGGCGGCGGTCACGGCGGCGCCGTCCGGGGTGTAGCCCTCGGCGGTGCCGCGGATCGCGAGGAGCGTCTCGTGGGCCGAGCGGAAGCCGGCGGTGATGAGGCCCTTGTTGGTGTCGGAGAGCTCGGCGATCTCGCGGGTCATCGCGAGGAAGGCGTCGCGGTGGTCGAGCAGGATGGTGCGCCACGGCTCGGTCGCGGCGTCGGCCAGCGCTGACAGGCTCGGGTTGGGCTCGAGGCCGACGGTCTGCGCGACCTCGTCGGCCGCCATCGCACGGAGGACCTCGGTCTCGCGCAGCGTGACCAGGACGTCCTCCACCTCTCGGTTGGCCTGGCTCAGCCAGCGGGAGTGGCCGCTGCCGAGCACCAGCCTCTCGAGCTCCAGCTTGTAGGCCAGCAGCTCGAGCAGCTCACGCTCACGCCAGAGGATGAGCGACAGCTTCTCCACGTCGTAACCTTTCGGTCGGCGGACCCACCCTGTTCGGGGTCTCGCGGGACTGATCGCCCACGACGTGCGAGAGCTGAGGGTTTGTTACCTCAGTGTTGCCATCGGGTGGATTTCTCCTCGACATAGTCCGCACGTAGTCCGTTCGGGGGATGCCACCCGTGCCGTGACTAGGACGACAGGCCCCCTTTACCTAGGCCGAACGACCGATACTGGCCGGTTTTACTCCAAATTGGGGAAAAGGATTGCCACAGTCCTCTCTGTGACCGATCACAACGGCGACCCCCGCGCCGAGGGTCTCGTCACCAGCAACATGCCGCTGGTGGGACATATCGTCCGCGAGACCATGGGCCGGGTGCCTTCCCACGTCAACCGTGACGACCTGACCTCTGCCGGCCTGACCGCACTGGTGCAGGCCGCTCAGGCCTACGACCCCGAGCGAGGCGTTCCCTTCGAGCGCTACGCCGCGACCCGTATCCGCGGAGCGATCCTCGACGAGCTGCGCAGCGTGGACTGGGCCTCGCGCTCGGTACGCCGCCGGGCCCGCGACCTCGAGGAGACCCGCACCCGGCTGTCGAACGCCCTCGGGCGCACCCCCACGGTCGCCGAGGTCGCCAGCGCGCTCGGGATGTCGGTCGACGAGGTGGTCGCCAACGACGACGACGTCAACCGCGCCCAGGTGCTCTCGCTACAGGGCACGACGTCGTCCTCCCTGGACGAGCTGCTGCCGACCCGCGCGCCCAGCCCTGAGGAGCTCATCGAGCACCAGGAGAAGCTCACCTACCTGGTCGAGGCGATCGCCGAGCTGCCGGAGCGGCTGCGCATCGTCGTGCAGGACTACTTCTTCGCCGAGCGCCCGATGGCCGACATCGCCGCCGAGCTGGGCGTCACCGACTCCCGCATCTCCCAGATGCGTGCGGAGGCGCTGGTCCTCCTGCGGGACGCGCTCAACCACGCGCTCGAGCCGAGCCTCGTGCAGCCGGTCGGCAAGCCCGGTGGCTGCGCCAGCCGGCGGCGGGAGGCCTACTTCGCCGCCGTCGCCGCCCGCCACGCCGACGCCGCTCGTCGCGGCATGCGGCCGACGTCGCTCGATGCCGCCGGCTGACGACGGCTGACGACCACGACGTGAAAGGCCCCGGGGTTCTCCCCCGGGGCCTTCCACGTCCGTGCGGCGTCGCCGTCAGGCCGTCGCCGGCTGGCGGCTCAGCGCCGTCGCGTAGGTCTCCGCCCAACGCGGCGCCCAGTCGCGGGTGACCAGGCTCCGCGCCACGTCGCGGGCCCGCTCCCCCATGGCCCGACGCAGCGGCTCGTCACGCGCGAGCGTCCTGATCGCGCGCTCCCAGTCGGCGCGGTTGCGGCACAGGAAGCCGGTCTCGCCGTCGACGACGAAGTCCAGGTAGGGCCCGGCGGCCGACGCCACGACCGGGATCCCGAGCGCCGCGGCCTCCAGCGCCTTGAGCGGCGACTTGCAGCGGTTGAACTCGTCGTCGCGCAGCGGCGCCAGGGCGACGTGGAAGTCAGAGATGCACTGGTAGTAGCCGGTCAGCCGCGACTCCCAGGGACGCACCTCGACGGGGTAGCCGATGAGCGAGCTGTAGTCGGCGCCGACGACGACCATGGTGGCGTCGACGGCGCGCAGCGCGCGGGCCACGGCGGGCGCGTTGTCCTCCCAGTCGGGCTGGTGGGTCGCCGTACCTGCCCAGCCCACGCGCAGAGGCTGGCCCGGTGCGCGGACGGGAGCCGCGACGTCGAGGAGGCTGTGATGGATCGTGTTCGGCAGCACGACGATCGAGGCGTCGGTGTGCTCGCCCAGGCGCTCGGCGAGGTGCGGGACCGACACAGTCACCAGGTCGGCCTCCGCCAGCGCCTCCCGGATCGCCGGCACCCACTCGCGCAGGTAGACCGAGCGGTCGATCGTGGCCCAGGCCGGGTTGTCGGCACGGAGCGACAGGAGGTCGTCGTCGTACTCGAGCACCTTCAGCGGAGCCTCGGCGGCCCGCCACCGCCTGACCGTCTGGTCGCTCATCGCGCGCTGCCCGACGAGTACGTCGGCCCCGCCGGTCTCGGACCACCCGGTGTCGAAGGCGACCTCGAGCAGGCCCTGGTCCGCGGCCGCGTTCAGCGGGAGGCCGAGGCGGTAGAGGAAGCAGAACTCGACGGCGTCGCGCCACGCGGTGACTCGCATGGTGGACCCATCGGCTCCGCCGCCGCGCACCTGAGCGTCAGCGACCGGCAGCCGGCTCCAGCTGGGCCTGCCGGTAGGCCTCGACCCAGCGCGGCGCCCAGGCCTGGGTGGTGAGGTCGCGGGCGACCTCGCGGGCCTTGCGCCCCATCTCCCGGCGCATCTCCTCGTCGTTGCCCAAGGCGCGGATCGCCTTCATCCAGTCGGTGTCGCTCCGGCAGAGGAAGCCGGTCTCGCCGTCGACGACGAAGTCGCGGTAGGGCCCCGCGTCGCTCGCGACGACCGGGATCCCGAACGCCGCCGCCTCGAGCGCCTTCAGCGGGCTCTTCGAGCGGTTGAAGGCGTCGTCGCCCAGCGGCGCCAGCGCGACGTGCCACGTGGTCATCGGCAGGTAGTACTCGTCCATCGAGTCCGCCCACGGGAGGTATTCGGCGTCGCGGTAGCCGATCAGGCTGCGGTAGTCGGCGCCCATCAGCACCAGGTGCGCCTGGGTCTTCGCCAGCCCGTAGCGGACGCCGTCCGCGCAGAGCCGCCAGTCCAGGGTGTGGCTGGCACTGCCCGCCCAGCCGACGCGGAGCTGCTCGCCCGGTGCGCGCACCGGCTGCGGCACCTCGAGGAGCACCTCGTCGATGGTGTTGGGCAGCACGACGACCGGGGCGTCGGTGTGCTGGGCGTAGATCTCCGCGAGGTACGGCACCGTGACGGTGACGAGGTCGGCCAGCTCGAGCGACCGCCGGATCCGCGGCAGCACCTCCTCGACGTACAGGTCGAAGCTGACGCCCCCGCCCTCGGCACTGAACATCGGGTTGTCAGGTCGTACGTCGAGGTGGTTGTCGTCGTTCTCGATGACGACGAGACGGGGGCGGTCCGGCATCGCCGCCAGCGCCTCCTCGAGGTCGTGCTGCACCAGGCCGTGCACGACGAGCACGTCGGCGTCGGCACCCGCGGGAACCGTCGGGTCGCCGCCGATCGACACGTTGGCCAGCTGCTGCCACGCGATCTCCGTCATCGGAGCGTTGACGCGGTAGTGGAAGCTGCCGTTGCCGAGCGTGAGCTTGCTCCAGACGAAGATGTTCACGCCCTCACCATCGACGCGCGAGGGCCGAACCTGACCGGTCCGGAATTTGTGGCCCGAATCCCTCAGGCCACCGCACCGAACGCCGAATGACCCACCGCAAGGGCCCACGGACGGGCTCTTCGAACCTAGGCACGTGATCCAGGAAGGAACCACCCATGAGCCTCCGCATCAACACCAACGTCGACGCGCTGACCGCGTACCGCAACCTCAGCACCACGCAGAACTCGATGTCGACCTCGATCGAGCGCCTGTCCTCCGGCCTGCGGATCAACAAGGCCGCCGACGACGCCGCCGGCCTCGCGATCTCGCAGGGCCTCACCGCTCAGATCAACGGCATCGGCCAGGCGCAGCGGAACGCCCAGGACGGCATCAACGTCGTTCAGACCGCCGACGGCGCGCTGACCGAGACCCACTCGATCCTTCAGCGCATGCGCACCCTCGCCGTCCAGTCGGCCAACGACTCGAACGACCAGAACTCGCGCGACGCCATCCAGTCCGAGGTCACGGCCCTCAGCTCCGAGCTCGACCGGATCGCCAACAAGACCACCTTCAACAACGTGAACCTGCTCAACGGCAGCTTCACCGGCAAGAAGATCCAGGTCGGCTACGCCAAGGACGACAACATCACGGTCGACATCCAGTCGGCCAGCGGCGGCAAGAGCTTCGACGCGAACGGCCTCGGCCTCAGCGGCATCTCGCTGGCGTCGCAGTCGGGCGCCAACGCGGCGATCGCGACCCTCGACACGGCCATCAAGACCGTCTCGACGGCTCGCGCCGACCTCGGTGCGCTGCAGAACCGCTTCCAGCACACCATCAACAACCTGGCCGTCACGCAGCAGAACCTGCAGGCGTCCAACTCCGCCATCCAGGACACCGACATGGCCGCGGAGATGAGCAACTACACCCGCTCGCAGATCCTCTCGCAGGCGGGCACGTCGATGCTCAAGCAGGCCAACTCCGCCGCGCAGAGCGTGCTCTCGCTGCTGCAGTGATCCTGACCCAGCAGTACCACGTCGTCAGGTCCGCCTGACGCACCCGTCGGTGCCGGTGGGGCCCACCCGGCCCCACCGGCACCGCTGTTTTTCCCGCAAGCCCCCCGCACGTTTCCTCGCACGATCCGACCGGCACCCCGCCAGACAGGGAGACCACGATGGCGTCGACGATCCAGTTCTCCGGCCTCAGCGGCTTCGACAGCTCGAGCATCATCAGCGCCCTGATGGACGTCGAGAAGGCTCCGCAGACCGCGCTCAAGACCCGGCTGGCGAACACCCAGACCCAGGTCAGCGCGCTGCAGCAGCTCAACACCTCGCTGTCGTCCCTGTCGGACTCGGCCAAGAGCTTCGCCACGGGCAGCACCTGGACCCAGCTCTCCGCCACGTCGAGCAACTCCGCGGTCACCGTCACCGCGTCGAACAGCGCGGCCCCTGCGTCGTTCAGCCTCAAGGTCGGCGCACAGGCGACCGCCGCGCAGGTCACGCTCTCCGCGTCCGCGCTCAGCGCCGACGGTGGCGACGTCACGATCACCACCGGGACCGGCGCCTCGGCGACCTTCGCAGCCGGCACGTCGCTCGAGACGATGGCGTCCAAGATCAACGCCGACTCGAAGACCAACGGCCTGCAGGCCCAGGTCGTCAAGGACGCCGTCGGCGGTTCGGTCCTGCTCCTGTCCACCACGTCGACCGGCAAGAACGTCAGCCTCACGGTCGCGACCACCGGGAACGCGAGCTTCGCGACGGCGACGGGCACCAACGCGAGCGTCCTCCTCAACGACAGCATCACCGTCGAGTCGTCCACCAACACGTTCACCGGCCTCATGGGCGGCATCGACGTGACGCTGGGTGCCGGCGCCACGAGCGGCACCACGACGGCGATCTCCGTGGCGGCCGACGGCGCCAGCCGCGCGACGGCGATGAAGGCCTTCATCGGCCAGCTCAACGACGTCCTGACGCAGCTCAGCAGCGCGACGTCGTACGGCACCATCACCGCCGGCCAGGCCTCGACGGGCGGCGGCGTGCTGCCCGGCGACTCGACCCTGCGCTCGGTGGCCGACCAGCTGATCAACACGGTCTTCCCCGCCGGCGCCGGCTCGCTCTCCGACTACGGCATCTCGATCGACCGCTACGGCCAGTTCACCTTCGACGCCGACACCTTCACCGCCGCCTACGCGAAGGACCCCGCCAAGGTGCAGGCCGCCCTCGTGGGCGTCCCCGCCAGTGGGGCCACGCCCGCGGTCGACGGGTTCGCCCAGCGGGTCAAGAAGGTCGCCGACCTGGCCAGCGACGCCTACGACGGCTCGATCAGCCAGTACATCAAGAACGAGAACGACGAGATCGCTCGCTACAACGACCAGATCGCCGCATGGACCGACCGACTGGCGGCCAAGCAGGCATCGCTCGAGCAGATCTACACCGCTCTCGAGACGCAGCTGAGCAGGCTGCAGACCCAGCAGTCCTGGCTCGCCAGCCAGATCGAGTCCCTCGACGGACTCACCAGCTCGAAGTAACGCGGGAGCGCCACCATGGGATCAGCCCGGGACATCCGGTCCGCCTACACGTCCAACGCCGTCGCGACCGCCGGTCCGGCGCAGCTCCTCGTGATGCTGCTCGACCGGCTCGTGCTCGACGCCGAGCGCGGCCAGACGGCCCTCGCCGCGAGCAACGCGGAGGAGGCCAACCGCCAGCTGCAGCACGCGCAGGCGATCGTCACCGAGCTGCAGTCGACGCTCGAGGTCGACGGGATGCCGGCCGGGCGCGAGCTGCTGGCGCTCTACGACTACCTCCAGCGGCAGCTGATCAAGGCCAACGTCGCCCGCGACCAGGTGGCGGCCGCCGAGGCGGTCAAGCTGTCCCGCGAGCTCCGCGACACCTGGCGCCAGGCCGCCCTTCTCGCCGCTGCGAGCGCCTGATGACCGCCGCCACCACCTGGGAGTCGGTCCTCGACGACCTCGAGCGCCAGGTGCAACGTGCCGAGCGGCTGATCGCGTCGCCCGAGGCCGACGACCTGACCCGCTGGGAGCCGCCTGCCCACCTCGGCCCGCTCCCCCGCCACCTGCTCGCCCGCGCCCAGAGCCTGGTCGAGCGCCAGCAGACGGTGATCGACCGCATCCCGCCGCTGCTCCACGCCACGCGGCAACAGCACCAGGTCGGCCGGCGCATCGGCGACGCGACGACGCGACCCAGCGCTCCCGTGTACGTCGACGTCACCGCCTGACCGCTCGGCGTCGTCCGATCGGCGGGCGACCCGGGACCCCTCGGTCCGGTATCGGGGGGTCCGATCGGGCACTGCCTCCGGACGCGCCCCCGAACTACGCTCGGGCCACCTCGTGTCGCGCTCGTGGGCGACGCCGATCACGACGCCGATCGCCACGCCGATGACAGGGAGAAGCACCCACATGCCAGAGCACGACACCCCGACCGCGCGGGAGTGGGAGGCGGCGCTCGAACGGCTCGAGGTCCGGCTCAACCGGGCCGAGCGGATGGGCACCACCCTCGACGCGCTCGACCTCGAGCTCGGTCTCCCGGCCTCGCTCCACGTGATCCCCCGCTACCTGCTCGCCCGCGCGCAGGCGCTCGTCGAGCGGCAGCAGCGGCTGGCCAGCCTGCGGCCCACCGGCGAGCAGCGGTCGGCCGACGGCTTCACCCTCCACGACCGCGTCGGCCACCTCTACGACGGCCCGCGCGAGCCTGTCGGGTTCGACTTCTTCGGCGCGCTGAAGGACGACGAAGCCGCCGGCTGAGCGGTTGGCTCAGCGGCCGGCGCGGATCCCGCCGCGCACGGCCGCCACCATGCGCGCCGGCAGCTCGGCCAGCGGCAGCGTCTCGTCCGCCAGGCCGGCGTGGGCCACGGCGCCCGGCATGCCCCAGACGACCGACGTGGCCTCGTCCTGCACCAGGACGCGGGCGCCCCGGGCGGCCAGGACGCGCACCCCCTCGAGTCCGTCCTGACCCATCCCCGTGAGGACCGTCGCCACCGCCCGGCCGCCGTACGCCTCGGCGGCGGTGCGGAAGAGGACGTCCACGGCGGGGCGGCAGAAGTTCTCCTGCGGGCCCTGGTCGAGGCGGACGCGGACGCCGCCCGCCGCGGTGGCCAGCCGCAGGTGGAAGTCGCCGGGCGCGAGCAGCACCTCGCCGGCACGCGGGACGTCGCCGTCGACCGCCTCGCGCACCTTGAGGGGTGAGATCCGGTCGAGCCGCTGCGCGAGCATCGTCGTGAACACCGGCGGCATGTGCTGGACCATCAGGACCGGCACGCCCAGGTCGGCGGGAAGCTGCGCGAGGACTGTCGCCAGGGCGTCGGGGCCTCCGGTCGAGCTGCCGACGAGGAGCACCTGCGGGACCCCTGCGGCGGGCTTCGCCACCAGCGGCGTACGCCGGACCGGTGCCGCGGACGGGACGAGCGTGCTCCGTCCGGCGAGCGCGCGGATGCGCGGCACGAGCTGGTCGCGGACGCTGGCCAGGCCCTCGGCCACGGACCCGGTGTTGGACGGCTTCGTGACGTAGTCGGACGCACCGCGCGAGAGTGCCTCCAGCGTCGCGGCGGCGCCGCGCTCGGTGAGCGTGGAGAACATGATGACCGGCAGTCGGCGGTGCTTCTCGCGGATGCGCTGGAGCGCGCCGAGCCCGTCCAGCCGGGGCATCTCGATGTCGAGGGTGACCACGTCGGGCTGCAGCTCGTCGACACGGTCGACCGCCTCGAGCCCGTCGCGGGCCGTGCCGACGATCTCGATGTCCGCGGCCTCCGAGAGGGCGGTGGAGATCAGGCGACGGATGAGGGCGGAGTCGTCGACCACCAGGACTCGGATCATGCGTCGCCCATCGGCCCCTGCACGCTGCTCCTGAGCCACCGAGACCGGGATGACACGGATGTGACCTGGAGGTGGACGTTTCGGCTCAGGACCCAGGACCACTTTCCGATGGACACGGCGTGACCATCTCGACGTCGAGCTTCCAGCTGATCGCCGCTCTCGTGCGGCGCGAGACGGCGATGGTCTACGACTCGGGCAAGGAGTACCTCGTCGAGGCCCGGCTGACGCCGCTCGCCACCGCCGCCGGCTGCCCTGACGTAGACGCCTACATCGCCCGGATCAGCACCGACCTGGCCGAGCGCCGCAAGGCCCTCGACGCCCTCACCATCAACGAGACCAGCTGGTTCCGCGACCAGACGCCCTACCAGGCGTTCACCGAGACGATGCTCCCGCGACTGATCGAGACCCGCGCGGCGACCCGGCGGCTGCGGATCTGGTCCGCCGCGTGCTCGAGCGGCCAGGAGGCCTACTCCATCGCGATGCTGCTCGACCAGCACCTGCCGCCGGGCTGGACCGCCGACATCCTCGCCACCGACGTGTCGACCGCGATGCTCGAGCGGGTTCGCGCGGGCCGTTACAGCCAGGTGGAGATGAACCGCGGCCTGCCCGCGACCACGCTGGTCAAGTACTTCACGCGTGCCGGCACCGAGTGGGAGGTCTCCCCCGAGCTCCGGCGGATGGTCAGGGTCCAGCACCTCAACCTCGCCGACGCCTACGCGTTCACCGCCATCGGCACCTACGACGTGGTGCTGCTGCGCAACGTCCTCATCTACTTCGACCAGGCCACCAAGTACGACATCCTGCGCCGGATGCGTCCCCACGTGGCACCCGACGGCTACCTGCTGCTCGGCTCGTCGGAGACCACCCTCGACATGCCGGCCGACGTGGCCGGGCTGTGGAGCCGCGAGCAGCTGGGCCGCGTGCAGGCGCACCGGCCGGTCGCCGCCGTACCCGTCGCCTCTCCCACTCCGATCGGAGCCTGACCGTGCGCGCCATGATCATCGACGACTCCCGGGCGATGCGGAGCATCCTGCGTCGCATCCTGGCCGGCCTGGACTTCGAGACCCTCGAGGCCGGCAACGGACGGGAGGCCCTCGACCTCTTCGAGGCGGGCCAGGTGCCCGACCTGTGCCTGGTCGACTGGAACATGCCGCTGATGGACGGCTACACGTTCATCACCGAGGTGCGGGCCAACCGCGACTGGCGCGACGTGACGCTGATGATGGTGACCACGGAGAGCGAGCAGGGCCAGATCGTGAAGGCGCTCGCGGCCGGTGCGCACGAGTACGTCATCAAGCCGTTCACCCCCGACGCCATCGTCGACAAGCTCGAGCTGCTGGGCCTCGTCAACCGGGAGGTCCTGGCATGACCGCCGCACCCGCGATCACCGACGTCCAGGCGATCGTCGAGCAGGTCTGGTCCAGCTTCCTCGGCGAGGCCGAGCCGCTGCTCCCCGCGCCGGTCGCCCCGGGCCGCGCGTTCCCTGCCGATGACGCGTGGTCGGCCGCCGTGTCGATCTCCGGCGGCTGGGACGCCGCCGTCACCGTCGAGCTGTCCACCCCGCTCGCCCTCTCGCTGACCACCACCATGCTCGGGCTCACCGCTGACGAGACGGCCGAGGGCCCCCTCGACGCAGACGTCGCGGACGCCGTCGGCGAGCTGGTCAACATGATCGGCGGCAACATCAAGAGCCTCATGCCGGGCCCGAGCGTGCTGTCGCTGCCCGCGGTCGCCGCCGGCCGCGCCGCCCACCCGTCGGGCGCCGCCGAGGTCGCCCGCTTCGACGGCGTCCGGGCCGGCCAGCCGGTCCGGGTCGCCGTGCACGTCATCCCCCAGCCCTGACCCCCACGACAGCACTCGGAGAGCCCCATGAAGATCCTCGTCGCCGACGACAGCAAGGTCATGCGACAGATCGTGATCCGCACCCTGCGCCAGGCCGGCTTCGGCGGCCACGACGTCGTCGAGGCCGAGAACGGTCGCGACTGTCTCGAGAAGGTCGCCACCGAGAGCCCGGACCTCGTCCTCTCGGACTGGAACATGCCCGAGATGAACGGCATCGACTGCCTCGCCGCGCTGCGCGCACAGGGCTCGCAGGTGACGTTCGGCTTCGTGACCTCGGAGGGCTCCGACGAGATGCGCGCCCGCGCGGCCGCCGCCGGGGCGCGCTTCCTCATCGCCAAGCCGTTCACCGCCGAGACCTTCACCGAGGCGCTCGCCGGGGTGCTCGTCTGATGCCCTCGCACCTCCCCGAGCCGAAGGAGCTGAAGGACCTGTTCGAGGGCGTGCTCGGCCGCGACATCACGCTCGCGCCGGCCGCGCCGTTCGCGCCCGGACCCCAGGTGCCTGCGAGCGTCGCGATGTACGTCGACGACTCGTTGCGCGTCACCGCGCTCATCGCGTGCGACCTGCGCTTCTCGGCGTACGCCGGCGCCGCTCTCGGTCTGGTCCCGCCCGGCGGGGCCGAGGCGGCGGTGGAGGCCGGCGGTCTGACCGAGACGCTGGCGGAGAACCTCTACGAGGTGCTCAACATCGCGGCGTCGCTGTTCAACGCCCCCGGCGCCGAGCACCTGCGCCTGCACGAGCTGCATCCCGCCGGCGCCCCGCTGGCCCCGATGGTCCGCGCCCAGGCGCTCACCCTCGGCCGCCGCGAGGACGTCTCCCTGGAGATCGGTGGCTACGGCAAGGGGCAGCTCTCCATCGTCATGGTCGCCTGACGGCGAAGAAACTTCTCAGGTCCGCTCCGGCGCGGCCGACAACCCAGGTGAGCACGGACTAGCTCGACAACTCAGCCGAAGGACCGGCACCCGACCAGCCCCACCCCCGAGGGGAAGGAACAGTCGTGTCTTTCGCCGTGTCCGACGGTGTCAGCCTTGCGCTGCACACCGCGCTCAATGGCCTGTCCCAACGCCAGCAGGTCATCGCCGACAACATCGCCAACGTCGACACCCCTGGCTTCCGCGCGCAGTCGATCGACTTCGAGGACTCGCTGCGCAGCGCGATCGAGAGCGGCTCCTTCGACTCCTCCAGCGCCCGTGCCGCGCACGTCGTCGCGACGGAGGTGCCGACCGACACCCCGGTGGGTGCCAACGGCAACAACGTCGACCTCCGCAAGGAGACCATCGCGGCGCTGCAGACCCAGTACAGCTACCAGATCCTCGGCCGGGCGATGACCGACCACCTGGGTCTGCTCAAGATCGCGGCGGGCTCCTGATGAGCGGCGCGTTCGAGATGCTGCGCATCGCCAACACCGGGCTCGGAGCGCACCAGACCTGGCTGGACGCCCTCGGCGGCAACATCGCCAACATCAACACGGTGCGGTCGATGAACGACAGCGCCTACCAGGCGAAGTTCGTGGTCTTCCAGCCCCGTCAGGACGGCGGCGTCGACGTCGCCGGCTTCGCGGAGAGCAGCGCCGAGGGGCGCGTCACCTCGATGCCGGACAACCCGCTCGCCGACGCGGACGGCTACGTCCGCGCGCCTGACGTCGACATGTCCAGCGAGATGAGCCAGCTGATCATGGCCCAGCGCGGCTACCAGTCCTCGGTGCAGGTCACCAAGACCGCGCAGGACACCTACAACGCCGCCCTGAGCATCGGGGAGGGCAAGTGAGCTCCATGGGGATCGAGGCGCTCGCCGGCGCCACCACGATGCCGCAGCTCCCGACCATGCCCACCGTCGGCGGCACCGACTCCACCCTGGGCACCGACCAGACCCACGCGGCCGGCGCGAGCACCGGCGGCGACTTCGGCAACCTGCTCATCAAGAGCCTCGACTCGGTCGAGGCGATGGGAGACAAGGCCTCCGACCTGTCCGTCCAGGCCGCGACCGGCGACCTCGACGCGATCCACGACTACACGATCGCCGCAACCGAGGCCCAGGTCGCGACCCAGCTGACCGTGGCCGTGCGCGACAAGGCCGTCGCCGCCTTCACGCAGATCATGCAGATGAGCGTCTGACATGCGCGACAACCTGACCCGGACGCTCACGCGCTACACGCGGGCGTTCGCCGACTTCACCACCGGCCAGAAGGCCGTCGCCCTCATCGGTACGGCGGCCCTCCTCCTCGGCGGGTTCCTCGTCTTCCGCTGGGCCGCCGCGCCGACGTACGCGCCGCTCTACTCGAGCCTCTCCGGCGAGGACGCCTCGGCGGTCGTCGACGAGCTCGACAAGGAGGGCGTGAAGTACCAGCTCTCCAACGGCGGCACGACGGTGATGGTGCCGCAGGGTCAGGTCTACTCCGCGCGCATCGCCCTGTCGGGCAAGGGGCTGCCGAGCTCGGACGACAACGGCTACTCCCTCCTCGACAACGAGTCCCTCTCGACCTCCGACTTCCAGGAGCAGAACGACTTCAAGCGGGCGATGGAGGGCGAGCTCTCCAAGACCATCGAGGCCATCAACGGCGTCGACACCGCCGTCGTGCACCTCGCCCTGCCGGAGAAGAAGGTCTTCTCCGACGAGCAGGACCCCGCCACCGCCTCGGTGCTCGTCAAGACCCGTGTCGGCACGACCCTCAGCGACGAGCAGGTGCAGGCCATCGTGCACCTCGTCGCCTCGAGCATCGACGGGCTCGACCCCAAGAACGTCACCGTCGCCGACGCGTCGGGCAAGGTGCTCACCCTCCAGGACGACACGGCCGCCGGCGCTGCGAGCACCCGGATGCAGCAGGTCACCGAGTTCCAGGACCAGATGAAGAGCAACATCCAGGCGGTCCTCGACCGCGTGGTCGGCCCCGGGCACTCGACGGTGAACCTGACCGCCGACCTCGACTTCGACCAGACGACGACGAAGACGAAGCGCTACATCTACGACCCGAAGGTGCCGCCGCTCTCGCAGACCGAGCAGACCGAGAAGTACAACGGCACCAACGGCTCCACCAACAGCGCCGCCGGCGGGGTCGTCGGCCCCGACGGGCAGATGGACAGCTCCACCACGAGCAGCTCCCCGTCGACGTACGAGAACGGCACGAAGACTCAGGACAACGCCGTCGGCTCCACCGAGGAGGACCGCGTCGCCGCACCCGGCGGCGTGAAGTCGCTCCACGTCGGCGTCGTCCTCGACGCCTCCGCGATCGGCACCATCCAGCCGCAGGACATCCGCAACGTGATCGCCGCCGCGACCGGCATCAACACCAACCGTGGCGACACCATCGACGTCAGCTCCATGGCGTTCGACCACACCGCGGAGCAGGCGAGCGCCAAGGAGCTCGCCCAGGCCGAGGCCGCCGACAAGAGCGCGCAGCGGATGAAGCTCTACCGCAACATCGGTCTGGGCGCGGTCGTCGCGCTGATGATCCTGTTCGCGTGGATCCGGGCCCGTCGCCGCAGCAAGGCGCGCGAGCAGGCGACGTCGTACGTCGTCGAGCAGCTGCGCTCCGAGGCGGCCGCCCGGGCCGAGGCCCAGGAGCTGGCCGCCGCGCAGCTGCTCAACGAGCTCGAGCCGCCGATGCTGCCCAACCCGGCCGACGAGATCCGCGACGAGCTCAACGCCCTTGTCGAGCGCCAGCCCGACGACGTCGCCGCCCTGCTCCGCGGCTGGCTCGTGGAGCCGAAGTCATGAGCGTGATGACCCCCGCCCTCGCGGTCATGGCCTCGAACGGAAGCACCGGGCTGGCCGGCTCCGCCGGGCTGCGCAAGGCCGCGATCCTGCTCATCCAGCTCGGCCAGGAGCGCGCGTCAGCGGTCCTGCGGCACATGTCCGACGCCGAGGTCGAGGCGATCACCGCCGAGATCTCGCGGCTCGACGCGGTGACCTCCAACGAGACCGACCAGGTGCTCGGCGAGTTCCGCGAGATGATGGTCGCCCGCGCCCACATCGCCCAGGGCGGCTTCAGCTTCGCCCAGCAGCTGCTGCAGAACTCCATCGGCGAGGAGCGCGCGGCCGAGATCATGGACCGGCTGCACGCGGCCGCCGTGCAGATGCCGTTCCAGTTCCTGCACCGGGCCGACCCGGCCCAGCTGCGCGGCTTCATCGCCGAGGAGCACCCGCAGGTGATCGCGCTCGTGCTGGCGCACATGACACCGGACAAGGCGTCGCTGCTGCTCTCCGGCCTGCCGAACTACTTGCAGGCGCAGGTCGCGCACCGCATCGCCGTCATGGACCGCACCTCGCCGGAGATCATCCGGTCGGTCGAGGCGGTGCTCGAGCGCAAGCTGTCCTCGATGCTGCAGCCGACCGAGGTCTCCCGCGTCGGCGGCGTCGACCCCCTCGTCAACATCATCAACCGGTCCGACCGGCCCACCGAGCGGCTCATCGTCGAGGGGCTCGAGGCCCTCGACCCGGCGCTAGCCGACGAGGTCAAGAGCCGGATGTTCATGTTCGAGGACATCGTCGGCCTCGACGACCGGTCCGTGCAGCAGGTGCTGCGCCAGGTCGACACCGGCGAGCTCGCCCTGGCGCTCAAGGGCGTCAGCGCCGCGGTCAAGAACAAGATCACCAGCAACCTCTCCGAGCGCGCCGCCGAGAACCTCCTCGAGGAGGTCGAGCTCCTCGGCGCCGTCCGCCTCGCACAGGTGGAGGAGGCGCAGCAGAGCGTCATCCGCACCATCCGCCAGCTCGAGGAGCAGGGCCAGATCACCGTGCGCCGCGGCAACGACGAGGAGTTCGTGGTCTGATGAGCCGCGTCACGCCGCTCCCCCTCGCCGAGCTCCCCCGCGACGGCTGGACGGACACGAACGCCCTGGCCCGCACGGTCCTGGGCGAGGTCGCCGAGCGTGCGCGCGCCGAGGCGCACGCGCAGGGGTACGCGGTCGGCTGGGCCCGCGGTCGGCGCGACGCCCAGGAGGCCGCCGCCGTGGCGGCGGAGCAGGCCGAGCAGGAGCGTCGCGCGGCCGAGGAGCGCCGGCAGGGCGAGCACCAGGCCGCCGTGACGGCGCTGCGTCAGGCCGCCCAGCAGGTGCGCGGCCTGCTCACCGAGCTGTGCTGCAGCATCGAGGAGCAGGGCACCGAGCTGGCCTGGGCCATCACCGAGACGATCGTCGCGCGGGAGGTGTCGGCGATGACCGACGCCGACGTCGTACGGCGGGTGCTCGCCATCGCCCCCGGGACGCCGTCCGCCACCGTCCGGCTGCACCCCTCCGTCGCCGCGTCCGTCGACGCCAAGGAGCTCGTCGACGCCGGCCTCGTCATCGCGGCCGACCCGACGCTCGGGGAGGCCGACGCCGTCGTCGAGCGCGACGGCGCCGTCACCGACCTGCGCATCTCCACCGCCATGGACCGCCTCCGCGAGGTGCTCTCGTGAGCGTCCTCACCACCGCCGTCGCCGAGCGCGCCCGCGAGGCCGCCCGGCCGCCCAGGCTCGGCACCGTGGCCGAGCTGGTCGGTCTGCACCTCGTCGTGACCGGCCTGCCGGTCGCCGTCGGCGACCTGGTCGAGGTCTCGACCGGCTCGGCCGGTGGCCGCCTGCTCGCCGAGGTCGCGGCCCTGCGGCCGTCGGCCGCTGTCTGCCTCCCGCTCGGCCCGATCGCCGGCGTCCGCGTCGGCGACCTGGTGCGTCACACCGGCGGGCCGCTGCGCATCCACGTGGGCGACGCCCTGCTCGGCCGGGTGCTCGACGGCCTCGGCCGCCCCGTCGACGGCGGCGTCTCGATCGAGGGGCTGCCCCGGGTGGGCGTCGACCTCGAGGCCCCGTCGGCCTACACCCGCCCCCTGATCACCACCCCGCTCCCCCTCGGCGTGCGCGCGCTGGACGCGCTGGTGCCGTGTGGGCGCGGCCAGCGGATCGGCATCATGGCCGGCTCGGGCGTCGGCAAGTCGTCGCTGCTGTCGATGATCGCCCGCGGCGGCGACGCGGACGTGAACGTCATCGGGCTCGTCGGGGAGCGCGGCCGCGAGGTGCGGGAGTTCCTCGACAACGACCTGGGCCCGGAGGGCCTGGCCCGTTCGGTCGTCGTCGTCGCGACCTCGGACGCGCCGGCGGTGGAGCGGATGCGCGCCGCGTTCGTCGCCACCCGCATCGCCGAGTGGTTCCGCGATGCCGGCCGCGACGTCGTCCTGATGATGGACAGCCTCACCCGTGTCGCCATGGCGCAGCGCGAGATCGGCCTCTCGGCCGGTGAGCCGCCGGCGACCCGCGGCTACCCGCCCAGCGTCTTCGGTCTGATGCCCCGGCTGCTGGAGCGCGCCGGCACGTCGCCGCAGGGCTCGATCACCGGGCTCTACACCGTCCTCGTCGAGGGCGACGACCTGCAGGACCCGATCGGCGACACCGCCCGCTCGATCCTCGACGGCCACGTGGTGCTGTCCCGCTCGCTCGCCACGGGCGGCCACTTCCCGGCGATCGACGTGCTCGAGTCGATCTCCCGCCTCACCGGTGCCGTCACGACGGCCGACCAGCAGCAGGACGCGACCCGCCTGCGCCGCCTGCTCGCCGCCCACCGCGGCGTCAAGGAGCTCGTCGAGATCGGTGCCTACGCCGCCGGGTCCGACGCCGACGCCGACGCAGCGCTGGCGCTGCTCCCCCGGATCGACGGGTTCCTCCGGCAGCGCATGGACGAGCCGGCCGGCGACACCTGGGCCCGGCTCAAGGAGCTCGTGGCATGACGACCACCCACGACCCCGGCCTGCACGCCGTCGCGCGCGTGCGCGGTGTGCGCGAGCAGGACAGCCTGATCGCGCTCCAGCGCGCGCTGACCGCCCAGCGCGAGCACGAGGAGCGACTCGCCCAGCTGCGCGACCAGCTGACCGCGGCCGCCGCGCTCGAGGCCGACATCCTCGGCGGCAGCGGTACGCCGGGCGCGCTGCTCACCCTCCGGATGACGCTCGGGCACCTCGCCGAGTCGACCCGGCTGGCCCGCGAGGAGCTCGCCTCCGCCGAGGTGCTCACCGACGCCGCCCGGGACCGCTGGGAGCGCGACAAGAGCGACCTCTCGGCCGTCGAGCAGCTGCTGGAGCGTCGTACGACCGAGCGCCGGCACGAGGCCCGGCGGGCCGAGGACCGACAGACCGACGAGACCGCCGCCCAGGGCTGGCTGCGGCGCACGACCGGAGACCACCGATGAGCATCGCGTCAGTGACCGACCGGATCCAGCAGATCCAGTCGCAGATCGAGCAGCTGCAGAGCTACCAGTCGACCGACGCCGCGACCAGCGCGGCGTTCGCGACCACCCTCGACGAGGCGACCGCGACCTCGCGGGTCGCGTCGACGACGGACGCGAGTGCCGACAGCAGCACCGTCGCCCCGACCGACTCGCAGCAGGCGGTGGTCGACGAGGCGGAGAAGTACCTCGGTCTCCCCTACGTCTGGGGCGGCACCTCGATCACCTCCGGTGTCGACTGCTCCGGGCTGGTCCAGTCGGTCTACAAGAGCCTGGGCTACGACCTGCCCCGTCTCTCCGCCGACCAGGCCAGGTCCGGCCGGCCGATCGCGTCGATGGCCGACGCCCAGCCCGGCGACCTGCTCGCGTGGAACAACAGCTCGCGCAACAACGGCGCCGACCACATCGCGATCTACGTCGGCAACGGCAAGATGATCGAGGCGCCGCACAGCGGCGCCGAGGTGCGGCTGGTCGACGTGCCGTCGACCCCCGACTACATCCGACGGATCCTCCCCGACTCCGAGAACGGCTCCGAGAACGGCTCCACGAGCCGCTCGCTCAGCTCCTCGGACGGAGTCGCGGCCTCGCGCGCGTCGTTCGACCTCCAATCACTCCTCTCCGCCGCTCAGGAGGGCGCCGCATGAGCGTCACACCCTTCGTCCCGACCCTGCCGACCACCTCTGCCCCGGGCAAGGGGAGCAAGGCCGACGGCACCGGGAAGCCCTCCTCGGACGAGAAGACCGAGAAGTCCACCGGCGCCGAGACCCTGGACGGCTTCCTCGCGGCGCTGAGCACCGCGATGACCGCCGTTGCTCAGCCGGTGCCCGTCCCTGCCGATGGGTCAGTCACCCCGAGCCCTTCGGGGCCGGCCGAGTCCGTCTCGGCGATCGCAGCGGCAATGCGCGGCCTCCCGGGCAGCGGCGGCAACCCCTTCGACGCCGCCCTGCCCGGGACCGTCGTGCCGACCACCCCGGCTCCCGGCACGACCGGCCCGACCACGCCGTCCACGTCGTCCGCACCGTCCGCGGGCGACCCGCCCGGCACCCCGGGCGGTGCGTCAGCAACCGTTCCGGCGCCGCCGACGGTCGACCAGTCACCGCTCCCGGCCGACGCGCCCGCCGGCGGTGAGGAGTCAACGCTTCCGCCCGCCTCGACGGTGGGTGGCTCACCGCTCTCCGACTCCGACCCGGGCGACTCGGACGGGACCGACGACCAGCCGCCGGGCTCGGCCCCGCCGGCCGTCACCGCCGTGCCCCTCCCGGCTGCGCCGGTGACCGTGACCCCGGTGGCCCCGGTGACCGCCCCCGTCAACGTCGCCGTCGACGCGACCGGGACCGGCGAGCCGACCACCGCCGTCCTCCGCCAGGTGTTCCCCGAGGTCACCCGCGTCGCAACGCAGGCCGGCCCGGGCACGCACCGGCTGTCGATCACGCTGCACCCGGAGAACCTGGGCGAGGTCAACGTGACCCTGGTCATCCGCGCCGGCGCCGTCCACGTCAACCTGGCCGCCGGCAGCGGCGCCGCCCACGACGCGCTGCTGCAGGGTGCGCCCGAGCTGCACCGCCTGCTGGAGGTCGCCGGCGGAGACGCCCGCGTCGTCGTGAGGGACGCGTCCTCGAGCAGTGCCTCCGCCGCCTCCGCTTCGGCCACCACGTCCACCAGCGCCGACCAGCGCGGCGCGGACCAGCGCGGTCAGCAGGCGGCGTACGCACCGTCGGCCGACCGTGGCGGCTCCGGCGACCCGGGCGCCTCGGGTCGCAACGCTCGTACGACGACCAGTGGGTCCGTCGACGAGCCCACCAGCCCCCGGGGCATCCGCCCCGGCAGCCCCACCGGTGCCAGTGAGGGCAACGGGGCCAGCACCGCCGTCCACTCCGGTCGCGTCGACCGGTTGATGTGAGGAGGACAGTTGTCAGTCTCTAGCACCGAAGGGGTGTCGTCGGGCCTGCTGGCCCTGGCCAACTCCTCGTCGAGCGGGTCCAGCAAGGCCACCGACGACCAGGACATGTTCCTGCAGCTGCTCGTCGCGCAGCTGAAGTACCAGGACCCGATGAACCCGACGGACTCGACCGAGTTCTTGTCGCAGAACGCCCAGTTCACCGCCCTGTCGAAGATGCAGGACGTCGCGGACGGGATCAGCCAGCTCACGTCGCTCCAGCTGTCGTTCGGCGCCGCCGGGATGATCGGCCGCCAGGTCACCTACACCGACGCCACCGGCGCGAGCAAGACCGGCATCGCCACGGGCGCCGGCTTCCCGTCCACCGGTCCCGTCCTCACCGTGGACGGCACCGAGGTCCCGCTGACGTCGGTGACCTCCGTGACCGCCCCCAGCACTTCCGCCTGACCGCCTTCCCCTCACCAAGGAGATCCCATGCTTCGCTCGCTCTTCGCCGGCATCAGCGGCCTGCGCGTCAACCAGACGATGCTCGACGTCACCGGCAACAACATCGCCAACGCCAACACCACGGGCTTCAAGAGCTCGAGCACCGTCTTCCAGGACACGCTCAGCCAGATGCTCACCGCCGGCACCGCGGGCAACGCCCAGCGCGGCGGCACCAACCCGATCCAGATCGGCCTCGGCGTCCAGGTCGCCGCGACGTCGGGCAACTTCAACCAGGGTGCCAACCAGACCACCAACAGCCCGACCGACATGATGATCAACGGCGACGGCTTCTTCGTGGTCCAGCAGGGCACGACTCTCAACTACACCCGCGCCGGCGCCTTCCACTGGGACCCGGCGGGCAACCTGACCGCGCCCGACGGCAAGTTCGTGATGGGCCTCGACGCCACCGGCAACCTCGTGAAGATCAACCTCAACAACCCCGTCCAGGCGCCGCCCGTCACGACCCCGCCGACCGAGCTGGTCTCCTACGAGATCGGGTCCGACGGCGTGGTGACCGGCATGTACTCCGACGACCAGCGCCGCACGATCGGCCAGGTCGCCATCGCCGACTTCGTCAACCCCCAGGGCCTCAACAAGGTCGGCGACACGCAGTTCGCCGCGACGTCCGCCTCGGGCTCCGTGACGTACGGCGCCCCCGGCACCGGCCGCATGGGCACGCTGACCGTCGGCAGCCTGGAGATGTCGAACGTCGACCTCGCCCAGGAGTTCACCAACCTCATCCTGGCCCAGCGTGGCTTCGAGGCCAGCTCGAAGGTCATCACCACCTCCGACCAGGTCCTCGAGGACCTCGTCAACATCAAGCGCTGACGCACGCGACACGTCCGGCGCCGCCCCTGTCCACGGACCGGGTCGGCGCCGGCGCGCATTTTGCACTCTCTCCCGCTCAAGTCCTGCCGCAACTCGCCGAAGAGTGAGAAGACCCGCCACGGACGGCGAGCAACGAGCAACACGAACGGCACAAGGACGGTGCACCCGATGATCACGCTCACCCGGCTCTCCGGGTCGGTGTTCCTGCTGAACGCCGACCTCATCGAGCGCGTGGACAGCACGCCCGACACCGTCATCACGCTCGTCGACGGCAAGAAGTACGTCGTCGCCGAGACGATGGGCGAGGTCATGGACGCGGTCGTCGGCTACCGCGGCGAGATCGTCGCGCTCGGCTCGCTGCTCGACGCCGCCCACTCCGCCCAGCAGCACCGCCGCGAGCCGAGGTCCGGGCCGCGCCTGGCCGCCGTCGCGCCGCACCCAGCAGCACACGCCTCCGCCGACCTCGGCGCCAGCACCGCAGGAGATGACTGATGGATCCGGCACCCGCGATCGGCATCGGCCTCGGATTCGCCGTCATCGTCGCCTCCAACGTCATGGAGGGCGGCAACCCGGCGAGCCTCTTCATCCTGCCGCCGATGCTCCTGGTCATCGGCACGACCATCATGGTCAGCATCGCCGGCGGCACCATGCAGGACGCGAAGAACGTCGTGACCAGCCTCAAGCGCGCGTTCACGGCCAAGGTCGAGCCGGCCGGTGCGATGGTCCCCGTGGTCGTCTCCCTCGCCGAGCGGGCCCGCCGCGAGGGCCTGCTCGCGCTCGAGGACGGCCTCAAGGACATCGACGACCCCTTCCTCGTCAAGGGCGTCACGATGGCCATCGACGGCACGGACCCCGAGGAGGTCCGCGACATCCTCGAGGCCGAGGTCCACGCGAAGAAGTCCGAGGACAAGCACGCCGCGAAGTTCTTCGCCGACGCCGGTGCCTACTCGCCGACCATCGGCATCATCGGCACCGTCATGGGTCTCGTGCACGTGCTCGAGCAGCTCGCCCAGCCGGAGAAGCTCGGACACCTCATCGCCGGCGCGTTCGTCGCCACCCTGTGGGGCGTCATGCTCGCCAACGTCGTGTGGTTCCCGATCGCCAACCGGCTCAAGCGGCTCAGCCAGCTCGAGGCCGCCCGGATGGAGATGGCCATCGAGGGCATCGCCGCGATCCAGGCCGGCTCCAACCCGCGCCTCGTCGCCGAGAAGCTCCGCTCCCTCGTCCCCGCCGGACAGCAGGACCGCGAGGCAGCCTGATGGCCCGCAAGCGCCGTGAGGAGGAGGAGGAGCACGACGAGGGGTCGGAGCGCTGGCTCGTCACCTACGCCGACATGCTCACCCTGCTCATGGTGCTGTTCATCGTCCTGTTCGCGATGTCGACGGTCGACGCGGACAAGTACGAGCAGCTCAAGAGCGGCCTCGCCGACGGGTTCGGCCGCTCGCTCAGCATCCTCGACGGCGCCAGCAAGACGATCGAGAACAAGGGCTCCATCGAGCAGGCCTCCACCAGCTACGACCAGCTCCTCGAGGAGCTGCCCCAGAACGAACGCGCCAAGATGCAGGAGATCGTCGACAAGTCCGCGCAGCAGCGCATCCAGCGGCAGTACGCCGACGCGAAGAACGAGGTCGACAACCTGCTCGCGGTCTGGCACCAGATGCAGGCGGCGCTGCGCAAGCAGGGGCTCCAGGACGACGTACAGGCGCAGATCGACGAGCGGGGGCTCGTCGTCAGCCTCGTCTCGCGGCACGTCGTCTTCGAGCCCAACGTCGCCACCCTGACCCCCCGTGGCCGGCGGATCCTCGACACGCTCGCGCCGGTGCTCGCCCGGCTCCCCGAGCCGATCGAGGTCGACGGCCACACCAACCAGGTCAAGGTGAAGCCGAAGTACTACCCGACCGACTGGGAGCTCTCCTCGGCGCGCTCGATCACGGCGCTGCGCCACCTGCAGGAGGTCGACGGACTCCGCGCCGGCCGGCTCACCGCCTCGGCGTTCGGTCACACCAAGCCACTCGTCGACCCGCGCACGCCCGGGTCGCAGCAGGTCAACAAGCGCGTCGACGTCGTCATCCTCTCCCAGGTCCCCGCCGAGACCCGGGAGAAGCTCGGCGAGATCCAGAACGAGCTCCAACCGAAGCAGACCAGCGTCACCGTCCAGGGAGGGACATCATGACCGTCACCGCCATGCCGAAGGGCGAGGAGGAGCAGGAGACCAAGAAGCGCAAGCCGATCAAGCTGATCGCCTTCCTGCTCGTCCTGGTCGTCGCCGCGGCCGCCGGCTACTTCCTGGTCCTCGCGCCGAAGGGCAAGAAGGACGAGGCGCCGAAGCCGGGCGCCGTCCTCGCGCTCGACTCGCAGCAGATCAACCTGGCCGCCGGCCACTACCTGCGCCTCGGCGTCGCGCTCCAGCTCACCGCGAAGGCCCCCGAGGAGGTGGACGGCAGCAAGGCTCTCGACGCTGCGATCGGGATCTTCAGCGGTCTGTCGGTGGAGCAGGTCACCAAGACCGGGGCCCGGGACGCGCTGAAGAAGAAGCTGCTCACCGATCTCGAGCACCGCTACGAGGACGAGGTGATGGACGTCTACTTCACGGAGTTCGTCACGCAGTGACCAGGGGCCCCAGGCCCGTTCGGACTACCCAGGACCATCCGTTCGACGGTCCCGGTTCTGCTCAGGTGCGCCCGCGCACCGCCGATCACCAGGGGCGTGACCCTTGCCGCCACCCCCTCGCCCGGCACCCGCGCGTCCCAGCCCGGTGGCGCCGCGCCGCGGCAGCGTCGGCGGCGGGAGCATGCTGAGCCGGTCCCCTACGACTTCCGTCGCCCGATCCAGCTCTCGCGCGAGCACTCCCGCACGCTGCAGCTGGGCTTCGACGGCTTCGCGCGCCAGGCGACGACGGTGTTCACGTCGTCGCTGCGGACCGTGTGCTCGGTGACGCTCAACGACATCCAGCAGCGCACCTACGCCGAGTACGTCGACTCGCTCGGCCAGAGCACCTACATGACCCTGTTCTCGGCCGACCCCATGCCGGGCGTCGGCATGATCGAGCTGCCGCTCTTCGCGGTCTTCTCCTGCGTCGACCACATGCTCGGCGGCCCCGGGTCGGACACCCAGCCCGAGCGCCCGCTCACGGAGATCGAGGGCGGGGTCGCCCGCGGCCTCGTGGAGCGGCTGCTCTCGGAGATGCGCTACTACCTCGCGCCCGTCGTGCCGCTGGAGCCCACGATCACCGGCGTCGAGTACAACCCGCAGTTCGCCCAGGTCGCCGGCACCGCCGACGTCATGGTCGTGGTCACCTTCGACCTGCGCATCAACGAGCGCGACCACCGGATGACGATCTGCCTGCCGTTCAGCGGGCTGGTCCCCCACCTGACCAGCGCTACCCAGGCCGGCCCGATGTCCGACCGCGAGCGCACGCAGCGCGCCATGTCGGCCCAGCTGCTGCAGCAGCAGTTCGAGAAGGTCCCCGTCCAGGTCTCGGTGCGGTTCCGGCCGACCAAGCTCGGCCCCGACGCCATCAGCGCCCTGAAGCCGGGCGACGTCGTCCGGCTCGCTCACTCCGCGTCGCTCCCCCTCGACGTCACCGTCGCCGGCGACACCTTCGCCCACGCCACCGCCGGAGCCCGCGGGCAACGCCTCGCCGCGCTCATCGTGGACACCCCCAAGGAGAAGTCATGACCACCCCACGCGATCCTTCGCTTTCCCGCTTCGCTCCTCCGCGAGCGATCGAGCGGGGACCCCGATGAGCACCACGGATCTCGCCGCGGCCGCCGCCGAGGCGAACGCGACCGCCGCCGCCGAGGCCGCCGCGCAGGTGCTGCCCGCCGTCGAGCCGCTCACGGTCGGCCCGGCGCAGTCCGGCTCGCCGCACGTCACCGCCGCCTTCGCACGCGCGGCCGTCGCCGACCTGGAGGCTCCCGTGCCGGGCCGGATCGCGGTGCTCGTCGGCCACGACCTGGTCACGGCGCTCGACAACAGCCCGCTCGGCGGTCTCGACCTGCACGCCGCCATCCTCCCGACGCTCGAGGCCGTCGCCGGCCAGCTGGGCAGCCGCGCCCGCTCCGCGCGGACGGTGGAGCTCGAGGCCGTGGTGGGCGAGCTCGGCGGCTCGTTCACGACCGTCCCGCTCATCGGCATCGGCATCGACGCCGCCGTCCTCGTCACCGACGACGCGCTCGCCGGCGCCCGAGAGCCCGTCGCGGAGCCGGAGCCGGTCGTCGAGCCGCAGGCAGCCGCCCAGCCGGTGCCCGCGTTCACGGCGCCCCTCGAGGAGCCGGGCGCCCGTCCGTACATGGCGTCGGTCGCCGGCCAGCGCGGCCTCGAGATGCTCCACGGCGTCGACATGGAGGTGACCGTCGAGCTGGGCCGCACCCGGATGACGGTCCGCGACCTGCTCGCCCTCTCCCCGGGCGCGGTCCTCGAGCTCGACCGGGCCGCCGGCAGCCCCGCCGACCTGCTCGTCAACGGACGCCTCATCGCCCGCGGCGAGGTCGTCGTCGTCGACGAGGACTTCGGCCTGCGCGTCACCGAGATCCTCGACGACGCCGCCGCGGTCTGAGGCCGACGATGGACATGCTCGGGCTCGTCGTCCGCCTGGTCTTCTCGCTCGCGATCGTCCTCGGGCTGCTGCTCCTCATCGCGCGGTTCGCCGGCCGGCGCTTCCAGGGCCGCGCCGGTGCGCCGGTCCAGGTCCTGCACCGGCAGCCGATCACCCGCGGCAGCTCGGTCGCCGTCGTCACCGTCGGCACGCGGGTCCTCGTCCTCGGCACGACCGAGCAGCAGGTCACGCTGCTGACCGAGCTCGAGCCCGACGAGATCGACCTGCCTGAGCAGGCGCCTGACCTTCTGGACGCCGACACGCCGGCGCGCGGTTCGAAGGGTCAGGTCCCCGCAGGGACCGGGCCGCTGAACGGCTCGCTGCTCTCGCCCCAGACCTGGAAGCAGGCGCTCGCCGCCGCGACCCGCGCCTCCGGCGCGACCTCGACCGCCTCGGAGAACCAAGCCTCATGACCTCATGGACTGCCCTCGGCCGGCGCCTCTGGCTGGTCGGGGCGACGGTCGCTGCCCTCGTCCTGGCACCGGGGGCGGCGTACGCCGCTCCGCACGGTCCCGACGGCCCGAAGAACCCGAGCGGGCCGACCGTCTCGGTCAACCTCGACGGGCTGACCGACAAGCCCAGCAACAGCCTGGTCACGATCATCGCGCTGACCCTGCTGTCGGTGGCGCCGGCGATCATCCTGACCTGCACGAGCTTCACCAAGATCCTCGTGGTGCTCGGCCTGACCCGCAACGCCCTCGGCCTCCAGCAGAGTCCGCCCAACCAGGTGCTCGCGGGGCTGGCGCTCTTCCTCAGCCTCTTCATCATGGCGCCGGTGCTCTCGCAGGTGAACGACGCCGGTGTGCAGCCCTACCTCAACGGCGACAAGACGACGAGCCAGGCCTGGGACGCCGGCATCAAGCCGCTGCGCACGTTCATGCTCGACAACACCGACGACGACGAGCTCAAGCTGCTGACCAGCGTCGCGAAGCGCGACCTGCCGAAGACCCGCGACGACGTGCCGCTGTCGACCCTGGTGCCCGCGTTCGTGCTCTCGGAGCTCAAGGACGCCTTCATCATCGGGTTCATCATCTTCATCCCCTTCCTCGTCATCGACATCGTCGTGAGCGGGGCGCTGATGGCACTCGGCATGATGATGATGCCGCCGGTGATGGTGTCGCTGCCGTTCAAGCTGTTGCTGTTCGTGCTGGTCGACGGCTGGGCGCTGGTGATCAGGGCGCTGGTGGGGAGCTACGGATGATCCCCTTCGAGCTCACCGACACCGCGATCATCGGGCTGGCACTGAAGACCATGCTGGTCGCGTTCGAGCTGTCGGCGCCGATCCTGGCGACCTCGCTCGTCATCGGCTTCACGATCTCGCTGTTCCAGTCCATGACCCAGATCCAGGAGGTCACGCTCTCCTTCGTCCCGAAGGTGATCGGCGTCGGGATCGCGCTGCTCGTCTGCGGCAACTGGATGCTGCACACGCTCATCGCGTTCACGCAGAACCTCTTCGAGAGCATCCCGTCGCTGCTGTCATGACGATCACCGTCCAAGGTGCGCCCCTCATGGCCTACCTGCTCGCCTCGGTCCGGATCATCGCGTGGCTGGCCGTCGTACCGCCCTTCTCGTCCCGGTCGGTCCCGTCCATGGCGAAGGTCGTGCTCGCCCTGGGGCTCTCCTTCGTCGTGGCGCCGTCGCTCGCGCAGGGCCGACTGCCGGGATCGACCCCCGAGCTGCTCCTGGTGGTGCTCACCCAGGTCGTCGTCGGGCTCGGCATGGGCTTCGTGACGATGCTGCTGTTCAGCGCCGTCTCCACGGCCGGGTCGCTCGTCGACGTGTTCGGCGGCTTCGCCCTGGCCGCCGCCTTCGACCCGCTCGCGATGAACCAGACCAGCGTCTTCGGCAAGTGGCATCAATGGCTCGGCACCGCGCTGCTGGTCGTCAGCGGCGGCCACCTCGTCGTCATCGGCGGCCTGCTCAAGACGTTCTCGTTCCTGCCGCTCTCCGGCATGCCCGACCTCGCCGGCTGGCAGCCCGTGCTGGTCACCGCGTTCGGGATGTTCTTCACCGTTGCGGTCCAGATCGCGCTGCCCCTGGTCGCGGTGCTGTTCCTCGCCGATCTCTCGCTCGCCCTGCTCACCAAGGTCGCACCGCAGCTGAGCGCGATCAACATCATGTATCCCGCCAAGATCGGGCTGACCCTGCTCCTGGTCGGCCTCTCCTTCCCCGTCCTGCCGCACGCGCTCGACAAGCTCGTCGACTACTCGCTGCAGGCCATGTCGGCCATGTCATCGGCCGGGCCGGGATCGGGGTGACCCATGGCCGGCTCCGGTGAGGAGAAGACCGAGAAGCCCACACCCAAGCGCAGGCGCGAGGCGCGCAAGGAGGGGCAGATCGCGCGTACGCCGGACCTCGGCGGCTGGCTCTCGATCCTGGTCCTCGGCCTGGCCGTCGGCCCGCTCCTCGGGCACGAGGTCGACGCGTGGCGCCGGCTCATCACCGCCAGCCTGACCGCCGCCGAGCACCCGAGTGTGCCGCTGGCGATGCAGCTCCTCGGCAACGGCGCCCGCCACGCGTTCTTCGCGCTCCTCACGATGTCGGGGATCGTCCTCGTCGTCGGCGTGTCCTCGGCGATCGCCCAGGGCGGCATGATCGTCTCGCCCAAGCTGGTGAAGCCGTCCTTGAAGAAGCTCGACCCGATCAAGGGCTTCAAGAAGGTCTTCGGCCCCAAGGCGCTGTGGGACGGCGCCAAGATGCTGCTGAAGAGTGCGGTCGTCGCGCTCTTCGGCTACCTCACCGTGAAGTCGGTGATGCCGCTGGTCGGCGGGCTCGTGCCGATCCCGACGACCATCGACATCGTCCACGACAAGGCGCTGGGGCTCATCCGCAACGCCGCCCTCGCGGCGCTGGTCATGGCCGCCGCCGACTACGCGGTGCAGCGGCGCCGCGTGAACAAGCAGATGCGGATGAGCCGCACCGAGGTCAAGCAGGAGCACAAGCAGTCCGAGGGCGACCCGCTCGTGAAGAGCGCGATCCGCTCCCGCCAGCTCGCCGCCGCCCGCAACCGGATGATCGCCGACATCCCGAACGCCGACGTGGTGCTCACCAACCCGACCCACGTCGCGATCGCGCTGCGCTACAGCGGCGAGGCGGCACCCAGGGTGGTCGCCCGCGGCGCCGGCGCGATCGCCGCCCGCATCCGCGAGACCGCCACCGAGGCCCGCGTCCCGCTCGTGCAGGACGTCCCGCTGGCCCGCGCGCTCTACCGCTCGTGCGAGGTCGGCCAGGAGATCCCCCGCGAGCTGTGGACGGCCGTCGCGCAGGTGCTCGCGTTCGTCATCAGCCGCCGGCGCGCCGGTCAGTACGGCGGCCACCACCGCAGCCCGCGCGCCGACCAGCCGCTGCCCGACGTACCCGTGGCGGGGCGGCGGCGTCGGCCCGCGCCGGCGGCCGGCGACCGGACCGACCGGACCGACGACCGGACTCGCGACCGGAACGACGACCGGAACGACGATCTGACGCGAACCCCGGCACGGCGACGATCGGCTGGGTAGTCTCCGCCAGGTAAAGGAACCAGGGGAGGCGACTCCCCGCCTGGCAGGGAAGCCGACGATGACCGACGACGCCTCGTCCCAGCACGACCTCGACCTGGGCGTCTTCGACAAGACGCCGATGTTCGCTCCGAAGAAGGTCACGCACGTCCTGGACGCGCTCGCGACCCTGCAGGCGCGGCGCAGCGCATTGGCTGCGTCCGTGATCTGGGGCGACACCGACGACACGCGGGTCATCGCCCGGGGCCCGGTCGAGATCAACCGCTGGCTGTTCGCCCTGGCGTCCGAGCGGCACGACCTGCTGTCCGTGCGGCCCTTCGGGCGGGTGGACGAGCTGCGTGTCAGCCTCCCCGCCAACCGGCGGTCGGTCGAGGCCGGGAACCAGATGACCAGCGTCTTCGACTACCGCGCGACGACGCCCACCGCACGCCTCCTCCTGGGGGCGGAGCCCGCGCCGCCGACGTACCTGTTCGCCTACGCACCGCTGCAGATGAAGATCATCGACGAGGAGCAGGTCCTGCTCGAGGGACCGACCATCGACGGCGGGCCGACGGTCATGCTGACCTCCGACCAGGCGTGCCTGACCGCCGCGCTGGCCTACTGGCGCGCGGTGCTCGACACCTCCTTCCCGTGCTCCGAGGCGCCGGAGTGCATCCCGGAGCTCACCGACCGGCAGCGGCAGGTGATGGCCCTCATGTCGGCCGACCTGTCGGACGAGCAGATCGCCGAGGCGGTCGGGGTGAGCGTGCGCACGGTCCGCAGCGACATCGCCCGCGTCATGGCCGAGCTCGGGGCCGGTTCCCGCTTCTCCCTCGGCCGCGCCATCCAGGACCGCCTGCAGGACTGACTTGTCCCGAATTCCTCAGATCGCCCCGGCTCGGTGCCGATGCGGGGCCTGAGGACCGCCAGGACGGTGGGCCTTTCCACGCAGCGCCACGGACGGCACTGAGAGAACAGCCCTCCCTGGAGCCGTCCCCTGATGAAGTCGCTGACCAAGCTCGGCGTGCCCGTCGGCATCGTCCTGATCGTCGTGATGCTGGTCGTCCCGCTCCCGGCGATGATGCTCGACCTGTTGATCGCTCTCAACATCACCGGGGCGCTGCTCATCCTCCTGACCGCGATGTTCGTGCCGCGGCCGCTCGACTTCGCCGCGTTCCCGTCGGTCCTGCTCGTGATGACGCTCTTCCGGCTGGCGCTCAACGTCAGCGCGACCCGGCTCGTGCTCCTGCACGGGTTCGCCGGCAAGGTCATCGACACGTTCGGGCACTTCGTCGTCGGCGGCTCCCTGATCGTCGGCCTGATCGTGTTCGCGATCCTGCTGGTCATCCAGTTCGTCGTCATCACCAACGGTGCCGGCCGCGTCGCCGAGGTCGGCGCCCGCTTCACCCTCGACGCGATGCCCGGCAAGCAGATGGCCATCGACGCCGACCTCAACTCCGGCCTCATCGACGAGGAGCAGGCCCGCCGGCGCCGCGCGGAGGTGCACGCGGAGGCCGACTTCTACGGCGCGATGGACGGTGCGTCGAAGTTCGTCAAGGGCGACGCGATCGCGGCCATCGTCATCACCCTCGTCAACCTGCTCGGCGGCTTCGCGATCGGCGTCGCCCAGAGCGGGATGAGCTTCTCGGAGGCGGTCAACACCTACTCCCTGCTCAGCGTCGGCGACGGCCTCGTCTCCCAGATCCCCGCGCTCCTCCTCAGCGTCGCCACCGGCCTCATCGTCACCCGCTCGGTCAGCGACGACGACATGGGCTCCGACATCCTCGCCCAGATCACGCGCCGCAAGCTCCCGCTGCGCATCGCCGGCTTCGCCGCGCTGGCCCTCTGCCTCATCCCCGGCCTCCCGAAGATCCCCTTCATCGTCGCCGGCGGCCTGCTGCTGCTCGCCTCCAGCAGGATCGACGAGAGCACCCCGGCCGCCGAGGAGCTCACCACCGGCAACGAGCTGGTGCCGTCCCCCGACTCCCCCGAGATGCTGGCCCAGGAGATCCTGGTCGACCCGCTCGGCCTCGAGCTGGCCGCCGACATCATCGACCTGGTCGACGCCTCCACCGGCGGCGACCTGCTCGACCGGGTCAAGGCCCTGCGTCGGAAGGTCGCCGGCGAGCTCGGCATCGTGATCCCGCCGGTGCGCACCAGAGACAACCTCGAGCTGCCGATGAACAGCTACGCGATCACGCTGTTCGGCGTCGAGGTCGCCCGCGGCGAGGCACCGCGAGGCACGGTCCTGGCCATCAGCGACCACCTCGGCGCCCTGCCCGGTACGCCGACCCGCGAGCCGGTCTTCGGCCTGGACGCCAAGTGGATCCCCGCCGAGCTGCGCCACCAGGCGGAGATCTCCGGGGCGACCGTCGTCGACCGGGCCAGCGTCATCACGACCCACCTCGCCGAGGTCGTCAACACCCATGCCGGCCGGCTGCTCGGCCGCGAGGACGTCCGGCTGCTCACCGACGTGGTCAAGCGCAGCCACCCCGTCGTCATCGAGGAGCTCACCCCGGTGCTGCTCTCCCTCGGCGAGATCCAGCGGGTCCTCCGGGGGCTCCTCGACGAGCAGGTCTCCGTCCGCGACCTGGTCCGCATCTTCGAGGCCCTCTCGCTCCGCGCGGCCGTCACCAAGGACAACGACCAGCTCGTCGAGGCCGCCCGCACCGCCCTGGGGCAGGCCATCGTGGCGCCCTACCTCACCGACGGGGCGGTCTCCGCGATCAGCTTCGACCCGCGCCTGGAGCAGGGCATGCTCGAGGCGCTGCGGGCCAGCGACCACGGGGCCGTACTGGCGCTCGACCCCGAGCTGGCGCAGAACATCCTCGTCTCGCTGCACGGCCTCGCCACGGCGGCGGAGAACACCGGCGTCCGGCCCGTCCTGGTCTGCGCGCCGCAGCTGCGGGCCGCCGTACGACGGCTCGTCGCGCCGGCCCTCGACCGGTTGCCCGTCCTGTCCTACAGCGAGATCGCCGGCGCGCTCTCGGTGCGCTCGGTCGGCACCGTCACCGGCGAGCGGGCCGAGGTCGCCGGCGGTGCCCTGGCGGTCTCGGCATGACCATCCCTCAGACAACCGAACGGGGAACACGATGACCACGCTCAGCCTGTTCGACGAGCCCGAGCGGCTCGACCCGCACGCGGTCCGTGACCTGCCGCCGACGGTCCGTCCGGTGACGCCGGGCGGGCTCAGCCTGTCGGTGCTCGCGTTCGCCGCCCTCGTGGCCTCCCCCGCGATCTGGCAGTGCCTGGTCCGCCACACGGTGCCGATGCACGTCATGCTCGAGCGGTACGTCGTCATCGCGCTGGGTTGCCTCCTCGTCTCCGAGGCCGCCCGGCGGCTGCTTCGGCACGCGGGCGCCCAGGAGCCGGCCGGCGGTCAGGCGGGCGAGGCCGTCGACGCGACGGTGACCGACACGCTGGTCATGCCCACTGCCCCGGGTGCGCCGGCCGACCCCGCGCTCGCGCTGCTCGCCGCCGAGGAGTGAGCGCCCCGGAGGGGCGCCGTGCATGAGGTCCGACCCGGGCCGGGGCCGTACCATTCCCAGGTGGCAAGCATCCCGGCCAACGAGCCCGCAACGGTCGTCGACGTCGCCGAGCCCGAGCTCGGTGGCCCGAGCGTCCCGCGGCGCTACGGCTACCTCGCCGGGGTCTGGCTGACCGTCCTCGCGTTCGGGATCGTCGCCGTCCTCTGGTCGCGCCACGTCGGCGTCGGGTTCAAGGACCCCGGCGGCCGGATGTTCAGCGGGAAGATCACCGCCTCGCTCAGCGGCCTGGTCGTCGCGCTCGTCGCCGACGCGGCCTGGCGCTGGTGGCGCACGCCGCGAGGCGAGCGGAGCGTGCGCCGGACGCTCGAGGACCGGTGGTCGGCCGAGCGGCTCCTCCTCCTGGTGAGCGGGCTGGCGGCCTACCACTTCGTCTACTTCTTCTACCGCAACCTCAAGAGCTGGGACTCCTTCAACACCCCCCGCGACGACTGGCTGCTCCGGGCCGACCGCAACCTCTTCGGCGGCCACAGCCCCGCCGTGCTGCTGCACGACCTGCTCGGCACGCACACCGCGGCATACGTCCTGGAGGACATCTACCGGTCCTTCACCTACCTGACCGCGAGCTCGGTCGTGATCGCGCTCGTCTTCAGCCGGAACATCAGGCGCGGCTACGTGTTCCTCGTCGCCGCGATGTGGACCTGGATCCTCGGCACGGCCAGCTACTACCTCATCCCGAGCCTCGGCCCGTTCGCGAGCGCACCGGACGAGTTCTCCCGGCTCCCCCACACGGCGATCACCGACACGTGGGCCGAGTACCTCAGCCAGCGCCAGGACTTCCTCGCCGACCCGACCGCGCCGACGTCGTTCGTGAGCATCTCCGCCTTCGCGAGCCTGCACACCGGCTTCACCGCCCTGGTCTGCTTCATGGCGTTCTACTACGGCCACAAGTGGCTCGGCTCGGCGGTCGCCGTCTACCTCGTCGCCATCATGGTCTCGACCATCTACTGGGGCTGGCACTTCACTCTCGACGACGTGGCCGGCCTCCTCGTCGCCGCGGTCGCCGTCGCCATCGGGCATGTGATGGTGCGGCCCGGACGAACATGACCGCGCTGACCGAGTCGGCCCGCCGTACCGTCCAGGTCCGCGGTCTCACGACGCACCCGGTCACGGCCTCGCTCCTCGTGGGCCTGGTGCTCCACCTGCTGTGGTGGTTGCTGCTCGCCAACAGCGGCGGCGACATCGCCGCGCAGGACGCGTGGGCCGAGTTCGCACGGGCGCACCCGGGCAGCGCCTACAACCTGTCCTGGTACGGCGGGATCCACGCCGCGTCCTACAGCCTCGTCAGCCCGTTCGTGATGGCGGTGCTGGGTGTGCGCACGACGATGGTCATCGTCGGGACGATCTCGTCCGCGCTGCTGGCGCTGCTGGTCGTGCGGAGCAAGGCCGTGCGGCACCCGCTGGCCGCCTCGCTGGTCGGCGTCGTCGCGCTGGTCGGCAACGCCATCTCGGGGCGGGTGACGTTCGGGCTCGGCATGATGTTCGGGCTGGGCGCGCTGGCCGTCGTCTTCGCGTGGCCCACCGAGTGGCGCACCGACGGCTGGCGCTACCGGCTCCCGCGGGCGGTCCTCGCCGTCGTGCTGTCGGCGCTGGCCACCGCGAGCTCACCGGTGGCCGGCCTCTTCCTCGGCGTCGCGGCGGCCGGCCTCTGGCTGGGACGCCGCCGCGCGGCGGCGTACTGCCTGGGCGTGCCGCCGGTCGTCGTCGTCGCGTTCAGCACGCTGGCCTTCCCGTTCTCGGGACGACAGCCGATGAGCTGGATCTCCATCATCCTGCCGGTCATCCTCGGGGTGATGGTGCTCGTCCTGACGCCGCGCACGTGGCGCGCGGTCCGTCTCGGCGCCGCCGTCTACACCGTCGGCACGGTGCTCTGCTGGCTCGTCCCCTCGCCGGTCGGCACGAACGTGACCCGGCTCCCGCTCCTCTTCGCCGGGGTGATCCTCACCGCCGTTGCCACGACGGGCGGGATGCGCCGCCGCACGGCTCCGTTGCTCGTCGCGACCCTCATCACGTCGGCCGCGTGGCAGGTCGGCGTGGCCGCGCGCGACGTCGTCACGACAGCACCGGACGCCGCGTGGTCGGCCGACATCCACGCGCTCGTCCGGCACCTCAAGCGCACCGACGCGGCCGACGGCCGGGTCGAGGTGGTGCCGCCGAAGTCGCACCGCGACGCGGCCGCCCTGGCGCCGTACTTCAACCTCGCGCGCGGTTGGAACCGCCAGGCCGACGCCGAGCGCAACCCGCTGTTCTACGACCGCAAGGTCCCCCTCACGGCCGACGCCTACCGCGCCTGGCTGGACCGCTGGGCGGTGCGCTACGTCGTCCTGACGCCGGGCCGACCGGACAACGCCGCCCGCCAGGAGGCGGCGCTCGTGGAGGGCGGCCTGTCCTACCTGCGGCCGGTGTGGTCCAACGCCTCGTGGCGGGTGTACGCCGTCGAGAGCCCGCGGCCCCTGGTCGACCCGCCCGGCCAGCTGATCTCCTTCGGCCAGGCGCAGGTGACCGTGCGGGTCGCCTACCCCGCCAAGGTCTGGGTGCGCATCCCGACGTCGCCGTGGCTCACCCTGTTCGACTCCTCCGGGCACGCGCTGCCCCCGCCGCGGACGCCGGAGGACAACGTCGAGGGCTGCCTCTCGGTGCTGCGCATCCCCGGCACGCCGGAGGACGACTGGGTCGTGCTCGACGCGCCGCACCGCGGCACCTACCGGATCGCCGCGCCCTACTCGCTCCGACGCGGCACTCCCTGCCCGACACCGAAGGAGTAGCGCCCGCCTGGGTACCGGGCTCCGATGGACATGGTGGGCCTGATCCTGATGATCGTCGCGGTGGTCTTCGTGGTGGTGCTGATCCTGCTCTTCGAGCGGAAGCGCGCGGAGGGCATCGAGCGCGACCTGCGGTCGCGCGACGGCAGCGGGCCACCCAGCGACGAGCCGGAGCAGCGGCGGTAGCCGGGAGCCGCGGTGATGCCGAGCATCTCCACGACCGTCGCCGCACCGCCGCAGGCCGTGTTCGACTACCTCACCGACCCGCGCCGCCGCCCGGAGTGGCAGGCCAGCCTGCACTCGGTCCAGGTGCTCGACCACGGACCGGTCCGGCTGCACATGCGCTGGATCGACCACACGGTCGTCGGGGCGCGACCCCGGCTCCAGATCGTCGAGCTCCGGGCGCCCGACGACGCGCGGGCGGGCACCTGGCGCGAGGTCGGCCGGTGGCACGGCATCCGCGCCGAGCTCGCCCTGACCTTCGAGACCGACCCCCGCGGGACCCGTGTCAGCGGCACCGTGGAGATCGGCGGCTGGCGCCTCGCGAGCCTCGTCCTCCAGGCGCTCGCGCCCGCCGCCATCGCCTCGGACCTGCGCCGCGCCGGGCGGATCCTCGAAGCTCACTGAGCGGCGACAGCCCCTGCGGGACCGAGTCGCCGCTACCCGCCGGCCGCGACCCTGAGCGCCTCGTCCAGCGAGGCCAGCAGGTCGGCCGGGTCGGCGTACACGGCCACCGCACCGGCGGAGCGCAGCTCGGCCTCGCCGAAGCCACCGCACAGCAGCCCGATCGTGGGGATGCCCACCTCGGAGGCCGCGTAGACGTCCCACGTCGCGTCGCCGATCATCACCGCCTGGGACCCCTCGACCCGCTCGAGCGCCTTCTCGAGCAGCTCGGGGTCGGGCTTCGACTCCGACGCGTCCTCGCTCGTGGTCCACGCGTCGGCACGCTCTCCGGCGTCGAGCAGGTCCAGGGCGTGGCGCGCGTGCTGAGGCTGGGAGGAGCTCGCCAGCACCACCCGCAGGCCGGCCGCGCGCAGGCCGTCGAGCAGGTCCTGGGCGCCGGGCAGGAGCCCGGTCTCGCCGATCATGTCGTCGTAGGCCTTGGTGTGGCGCTCCTTGAGCTCCTCCCCGAGCCGCTCGGCGACCTCGTCGGAGGACACCGCGGGGATGAGCCGGTCACCACCCATCCCGATGTGGCGGTGCAGCTTCCACACCGGGACCGGATGACCAGCGCCGGCGAAGGCGCGCGCCCAGGCGACGGCGTGGTGGTAGGTCGAGTCCAGCAGCGTTCCGTCGATGTCGAGGAGCGCGACGTCGAAGGTCATGCGTCCCGCTACCCGCAACCGGTCGGCGACATGCCGGGCCGGGTACGTGTGACTCGTGCCGGTGGGGTACCGATCCCGGTCCGGTGATCGCCGGACACCGACACGGAGGAGATGACATGGGTGACGCTGCGGAGGACCGCGCCAAGGCGGCCCGGCTGCCGGAGGGTGACGTGATCCGCGTGCTGCTGGAGCAGCACGCCCAGATCAAGGACCTGTTCGCCGAGGTCAAGCGTTCGAACGGTACGGACAAGCAGGAGGCCTTCGACTCGCTGCGTGCGCTGCTCGCCGTCCACGAGACGGCCGAGGAGATGGTGCTGCGCCCGGTGTCCGCGGACGCCGCCGGGCAGCACGTCGTCGATGCGCGCAACCGCGAGGAGGCGGACGCCAACGCGGTGCTCGCCGACCTCGAGAAGATGGACCTGGACGACCCCGAGTTCGACCTCAGGCTCGAGGCGTTCCGCAAGTCGGTCGACGAGCACGCCGAGGCCGAGGAGACCGAGGAGTTCGAGCCCCTCCTCGCGAGCCGTGACGAGGAGGAGCGGCGCACCCTCGGCACCAAGATCAAGGCGGCCGAGGCGATGGCGCCGACCCACCCGCACCCCCACGTCGACCCCGGATCGCCGCAGCAGAAGATGGTCGGGCCGTTCGCCTCGATGGTGGACCGGGTGAAGGACGCCCTCTCGAAGGCGGTCTGACGGGCGTCGACGTCCTCGGCACGCGCGTCGACCGGACGACCGCATGAGCTCCCGGGTCACCACCGTGGTCGTGACGCGGAACCGCTGGTGCGACCTGGAGTGGTCCCCCGCCAGCAGCCCCCGGTCGTCCTCCGTGCCCGCGCCGGCTCGGCGCAGAGTGACCTGACCGGACTCCCGGTCCCGTCACGGAGCGACGCTGACCACCAGACCCCGGTCCGGGCACGACGGCATCCGCGTCGGGTCGTACGCCGGCCGCGAGACGACCTGCAGGTCGAGGTCGGCGACGACACCGACCGTGTCGGCCAGCAGCCGGACGGTCAGCGGCTCGCCGGGGCACCGGTGCCCGGTGGCCGGGTCACCGCCGCCCTGCGGGACGAAGGCGTACGGGTCGGGGTCGAGGTCCTGGAACCGCTCGGGGAGGAACTCGCCCGGTGCCCGCCACTGCTGGGGGTCCTGGTCGGTGCCGACCACGTCGAGCACGATCCGGTCGCCCGGGCCCAGGTCGACATCACCCGCCTTCACCGGACACGTCACCCGGCCGGCGAGGGCCGGCACGAACGGGTAGAGCCGACGCACCTCGTGGACGAACGCCACCCGCCGGGGGTCGGCGTCGGGGCCGCGCAGCTGGGCGGCCCACTGCGGGTGCTCGGCGAGCGCCAAGACCGCGAACGTCCCCAGCCAGGCGACGGCGACCGTGGGGCGCAGCACGTTGAGCAGCTCCACCCCGGCCACTCGCGCCGGGAGCTCGCTGCCCGCGATGACGGCCAGCACCGTCCCGGGCTCGGGCGTCCGCCGCCCGGAGCGCGTGTCCTCCACCAGCCGTGTCGCCCACCGGTCGGCGAGCACGCGGGCCGCCCAGCCGCGCGGGTAGGCCCTGCCGGCGAAGCCGAAGCCGTCGACGATCGCCGCCAGCCGGCGCGACCACCGACGCGCATCCGCCGGGGACAGGTCCACCCCCGCCCAGCGCAGCACGGCGGCGCCGTACGTCTCGGCGAGCTCGTCGAAGACGACGACCTCCCGCCCCCGCCAGGAGTCGGCCCGCCGCCGCAGGTCGTCGCACGCCGCGGACGCGAGCGGGGCGATCCGCTCGTCGGCGAGGAGGTCCATGAACATCTCCTTGCGCTCGGCGTGCGCGCGGTCGTCCATCCCGTGCACCGCCCCTCGACCGAAGAGCAGCCCGGCCAGCGGGGCGGGCATCGCGCGCCTCCGGCTCACGACGGCGTCGTCGTAGAACAGCCTCGCGCCGGCCGGTCCCCGGACGACCGCCGTACGCCGGCCGAGGAGCGACCCGGCGAAGGCGTCCGGGTCCTCGTGGCGCAGCCGCTCGGCGGGCAGGGCGCGATAGCCCTCGCGCCAGAGCTTGAGGGCGAGGTCGTTCCTGCGGCGCGGGACGCGCGGGACGTAGGCGGACATGCGGTGCGGTACCCACACCGGAACGTCGGGCGCGGCGCGTATCGCCGGAGGGATCGGGTACACGCGCCGGGTCCGACCCATCCACGTCTCGGAGGTCCCCATGCCTGACAAGTTCGACGTCCCCGGCGCGCCCGGCTCCGAGGAGCCCTCGTTCGACGAGCCCACCGAACCGCGCGGCCCGCTGCCGCCGAAGCCGGACCAGACCGGTCCCGAGGTCCGCACCGCGAGCGGTGCGGTCGCCGACGAGGACCAGGCGGTCAACGCCCAACAGGGCGAGTGGCTGACGACCTCGGTCGGCGCCCGGCTGCGCGACACCGACCACTCGCTCAAGGCGGGCGAGCGTGGCCCGACGCTGCTCCAGGACCACCACCTCCGCGAGAAGATCACCCACTTCGACCACGAGCGCATCCCCGAGCGGGTCGTCCATGCCCGGGGCTACGCGGCGCACGGGGTCTTCACGGCCTACGGCAACGCCGACTCCGTGACCTGCGCCGCGTTCTTGCAGAAGGGTGTCGAGACGCCCGTCTTCACCCGGTTCTCGACAGTGCTCGGGTCCCGCGGGAGCGCCGACACGGTGCGGGACACCCGCGGCTTCGCGACGAAGTTCTACACCGAGGAGGGCAACTTCGACCTCGTCGGCAACAACATCCCGGTCTTCTTCATCCAGGACGGCATCAAGTTCCCCGACGTCGTCCACGCGGCCAAGCCGCACCCGGACCGGGAGATCCCGCAGGCGCAGAGCGCCCACGACACGTTCTGGGACTTCGTCTCGCTGCACACCGAGGCGCAGCACCACACGATGTGGAACATGTCCGACCGCGGCATCCCGCGTTCCTACCGGATGATGGAGGGCTTCGGCGTTCACACCTTCCGGCTGGTCAACGCGGCCGGGGAGACGACGCTGGCGAAGTTCCACTGGAAGCCCAAGCTCGGCGTGCACGGCCTGGTCTGGGAGGAGGCGCAGTTCCTCGGGGGCTTCGACCCCGACTTCCACCGGCGCGACCTCGCCGACGCCATCGAGGCCGGCGCCTACCCCGAGTGGGAGCTCGGCATCCAGGTCTTCCCGGACACGCCGGACCAGACGTTCGAGGGCATCGACCTGCTCGACCCGACGAAGATCGTCCCCGAGGAGCTCGCGGAGGTGCAGCGGATCGGCAAGCTCGTGCTCAACCGCAACCCCTCCAACTACTTCGCGGAGACCGAGCAGGTGGCGTTCCACGTCGGCAACCTCGTCCGGGGCATCGACGTCACCGACGACCCGCTCCTGCAGACCCGCCTCTTCTCGTACGTCGACACGCAGCTGACCCGTCTGGGCGGCCCGAACTTCAACCAGATCCCGATCAACCGGCCGCACGCGCCCGTCAACGACATGCTCCGGGACGGCTTCCACCAGGACGGCGTGCACCGTGGCGTGGCGCCGTACCGGCCCAACTCCCTCGACGGCGGCTGCCCGTTCCACGCCGGCGTCGACGACAACGCGTTCGTCGAGGCGCCGGTGCAGGTCTCGGGACCGAAGAGCCGCGCGCAGGCGGCGTCGTTCGACGACCACTACACGCAGGTGCGGCAGTTCTGGAAGTCGATGACGCCGGTCGAGCAGGAGCACATCGTCGCGGCGTACGCCTTCGAGCTCGGCAAGTGCTACGAGCAGACCATCCGCGCCCGGCAGCTGCAGTGCCTGGCCAACATCGACGGCGAGCTCTGCGCGCAGGTCGCCGAGCAGCTGGGCATGGCCGCGCCGGAGCCGACCGAGCCGCTGACCGAGCCGCAGCCCAGCCCGGCGCTGTCGATGGTCGGCGAGACCTGGCCGCTCGATGGCCGCATGATCGGTGTCGTCGTCGCGCCGGGCACCTCCCTGGAGCAGGTCGGCGAGCTGCGGGCGGCCGTCTTCGAGGCCGGCATGGTGCCGCTGCTCATCGCCCCGACCGGCGGCGTGCTCGGCGACGGGACGCCGGGACAGCGCAGCTACACGACGGCGCGGTCCGTGGAGCTGGACGCCCTGCTCGTCGCCGACGGGACCGGCGCCCACGCCGTCGACCCGCACGTGGTCCTCCTGGTCCAGGAGTGCTTCCGGCACGGCAAGGCGATCGGCGTCTGGGGCGACGGGTCCGAGTCGCTCACGGCGGCCGGCGTCGACCCGTCCGGTCCCGGCATCGTGAACTCCTCGGCTCCGCTGGAGGTGCTCTCGGAGGTCTCGACCCTCATGGGCGCGCACCGGGTGTGGGAACGGGCCCTCCCCCGCTGATGCCTCACCGCGGAGCGGGCCCGCCTCTGAGCGGGCCCGCTCCGCTGTCGTTTGGCGGCGAAGGCGTCCGGGTAGCGTCGTGGCGTGGTCGAGATGGGTCCGGTCCTGGTCGACCACCGCGAGAGGGGCAGCGGCATCCCGGAGGCACTCATGGCCGCCGGCCTCGACGTACGGCTCACGGACCTGCCGGTGGGCGACTACGTGCTCGGACCCGGGCTGGCGATCGAGCGCAAGGGTCCCGGTGATCTGGGCGCGTCGATCCGCGACGGGCGCATCTTCGACCAAGCGGTGCGCTTGCAGTCGGCGTTCCCGCAGGCGGTCCTCCTGATCGAGGGTGAGCCCCGTTGGATCGCCGAGGACGCCTGGCGGGGTGCGGTGTGCCGGTTGGTCGAGGACGGGTTCACCGTGTTGCACAGCCTGGACGCCGAGGACAGTGCTGCGTGGCTCCTCCGACTCGCCAAGCGGGCCCGGCGCGCCGCGCCGACCAACCGCGGCGACGGCCCCCGACGAGTCCCGCGACATCCGTCAGCACAGGCCGAGGTGATGCTCGCCGTCGTCCCGGGTATCAGTCCGACCATGGCCCGCAGCCTGCTCGCCGCCTACGGCAGCGTCGCAGCGGTCGCCGAGGCCGCGCCCGAGGGTCTCCGCCACCACCCGGGCATCGGCCGGGTGCGAGCCGCGCGGCTCGCCGAGGCGCTGCGCGGCGGGTACGTCGCACCCGTGGACCGGGACCCTGAACCCGAACGACCTGCGCGCGGCACCCGACCCGCCCGCCGCTGGATCCTCGCCGGGCCGGACCGCAGTGTCGAGCCCCAGTCGTTCGACCGTCGCGCCATCGCACTGCGCGCCCTGCGCTCGGCCGGTGAGGGCACCCAGCTGATCGACGGCCTCACCGGCGAGGTCCTCGAGGCGGGCTCGCACCCGGGGGCGGGAGCGGACTGAGACGAGCTGCTGCCGGGACTTCGCACGCTCCACGTTGTCGTGCAGAGTGTCGAGCAGCTCGTAGCGCGCCACGGACGAGGTTCTCGACCCGTCGGCGATGAGGAGACAGACCCCGAAGCTCAGCCCAAGGAGATCAACATGAACATCGTCGTCGGATACGTCCCGTCTCCGGAGGGCACCGCAGCCATCGACTACGCCGTGACCCTCGCCGGACGAGACGGCGATCGGGTCGTCGTGGTCAACTCCGGCGTACGCGGCAACGACGCCCACCCCGCGTTCGCGAGCGCCGCGGACTGGGACGCCCTCGAGGAGCGGCTCAGCTCACTGGGCATCGACCACGAGCTCCGCCAGTCGCTGCAGGCGCAGTCCCCGGCGGAGGAGATCCTCACCGTGGCCGATGCGGTCGACGCGGGCCTGATCGTGATCGGCCTCCGGCGGCGGTCGCCGGTCGGCAAGCTGTTCCTCGGGAGCAGCTCCCAGCAGGTCCTCCTCGACGCGAAGTGCCCCGTGGTCGCGGTCAAGCGAGCTGAGTGAACCCTCGCAGACCGGACTGCGTGCATCGCCGGACCGCACACCCTGCCGTCGAGGGCGCGTGCTGTCCGGCGTGCGTGACAGCACGATGGTGGGGTACCGTCGAGATACCGAGTCTTCTTCGTTCTCCGCACCAGCGGCGGCATTCCCGGCGAGTTATCAACACGGGAGCCGCGCACCAGCTGCGGGAGGGCCCCGGGGAGACCACGGTGATCGCGATGCTGTCGGAGCCGAACCAGCTTCACCCGCCGGATGGGCGGGGGCACGACGAGGCGCTGAGCATCGAAGTGCGCCGGCCGGACGGGGAGACCATGGTGGTCGAGCTGCGCGGGGAGGCCGACATCTCCACCGCGCCTGCTCTTCGAGAAGTCGGGAACGACGCGGCAGCTGGCGACCTGCGGCGCCTCATCGTGGACCTCGACGGGCTGACCTTCCTGGACGCCGCCACGCTTGACTGGCTGGCGGAGACACACAACCGTCTCTCCGCCACGGGAGCGAAGCTGCAGGTCAGCTGTCACACCAATCTCCCGCGGCGGCTGCTGACGGCCACCAGGCTGGACTTCCTGCTCGCCTAACGGTCGAGCGTGAACCAGACGGTCTTGCCGGCCCCCGCCTGCTCCACGCCCCAACTACCCGACAGGGCATCGACGAGCACGAGGCCCCGGCCACTGGTCGCCTCTCGGTCCACCCTCCGCAGCACTGGACGCTCTGCCGACTGGTCCTGGACCTCGACACGGACCGGTCCTGCGCCCCAGGTCAGGCGCAGCTCCACTGGGCCCGCCCCGTGGCGGACCGCGTTCGTCACGAGTTCGCTGGTCAAGACGAGGACGATGTCCAAGGAAGGTGCGGGCAGTTCGCGCAGACGACTCGCAACCAGCCGGCGGGCCAAGGGGATCGAGTCGATCTCCGCGGCAAGCATCCAGCCTGCCCGCCGCAGCTCCATGTGCCCCACTTTCCGAGGCCATCCCGAGGCCGTACTCAGAAGGTAACCCGGGCCCGGCGGCCGCATCCTCTCGAATGCCTGGGCACTTGCTGCTCGACCAGGTCCGCCACCCTCCTCGGCCACGCCTCCCCCACGCCACCGGCACCGAGACCAGCCGGGTCGACCACACCTCACCGACGACGACCTGGACCTCATCCGACGCATCCACGCCGCGTAGGACCGCGGGCCTGGGAACGCGGCTACCGCTGCCGGACGGCGTAGGCCAGGTGCGTCACCCGCGGGGAGGACTCCACGCCGACCGGCTCGAGAGCGATGCGGCCCGCGTCGATGCCATCGAACAGGCGGACCCCGGAGCCGAACAGCACGGGTGACAGGGCGACCGAGAACTCATCGACCAGGCCGGCGTTGACGTACTCCACGAGTGTCGCGCCGCCTCCCGCGATCCGCACGTCGCGGTCGCCCGCTGCGTCGCGGGCCAGGTCGAGCGCGGCCTCGATCCCGTCGTTGACGAAGTGGAACGTGGTCCCGCCCGGCCGCTCCCAGGGGTTCCGCTTCTCGTGCGTCACGACGAACACCGGCGTGTGGAACGGTGCCTCCTCGGGCCACATCTCCTCGCCGGCGTCGAACATGCGCTTGCCCATCACGCTCGCCCCGGTGCGCTCGTACGTCTCGCGGAGGATGTCGTTGTCGCGCCCCTCCTCGCCACCGCCGCCGCGCTTGAGGTTCTCCCGGAAGAACCGCTGCGGGAAGACCCACCGCTGCAGCTCCATCCACTGGCGTCCCATCAGCTCGCCGGGCGAGTCGGGCGCGATGAAGCCGTCCAGTGACATCGACACGCTGAAGAACACCTTCCCGGCCATCAGTCCTCCCCTCCCGCCCGGACGATCCGGACGAGCTCGGCGACGTACGTCGCCAGGTGGCTCAGGGTCTGCTGGCCGCCCTCGATCGCGTGGTACTTCTCGGCCGCCTCGTCGCGAAGCTCTTTGGTGGGGAACAGCGTCCGCATCACGATCCGGGTCTCCTCGCCGACCGGCTCGAAGGTCAGGACCGACGAGAACGCGTTCGGGTCGTCGCGGGATGCGCCGTGCGCCAGCGCGATCCGCTCGGACGGGACGATCTCGGTCCAGGTGATCCACTCCTGGTAGTCGGTCCCGTCCGGCCCGTGCAGCACGAAGTCCCACTCCCCGCCGACGCGGAACTCGAACGAGCGCGTCGTCGTGGTGAACCCCTCCGGTCCCCACCACCGCGACAGGTGCCGGACGAGCGTGAACGCCTCGAACACCGGGCCCGGCGGGGCACCGATCAGCCGGGAGACCACGATCTCGCGGTCAGCGGTCGCGTACGCCGGCTCGCCGGCGTTACTGGTCGTCATCGCGTGCTTCCTCCTGTTGTGCCTGCTTGAGCTCCTGCACGTAGTCGTCCAGGCGGCCGAAGCTCTCGTTCCAGAACCGCTCGAACCCGCCGGCCCACTCGTGGACGGGCCGCAGCCCGCGGGCGTCCAGGCCGTAGAGCCGCTGCCTGCCGGCCTCACGGACACCCACCAGCCCCACCTCCCGGAGGACCCGCAGGTGCTTGGACGCCTGCGGCTGCGCCATCCCCAGCTCTTGCGCGAGGTCGGTCACCGGTCGCTCGCCGCCCCGCAGCAGCACGAGGATCTCCCGCCGCTGCGGCTCCGCGATCGCGTTGAAGACGTCCGAGGTCGTCGCCGCACGTGCCATAGATCAATCATATTCCTATATGGGAATGCGTCAACCGTCTTCGCCGACCGCCCCGTCGGCGAGCTCACGGGCGATGTCGAGGTGGCCGGCATGGCGGGCGTACTCCTGGAGCACGTGCAGGAGGATCCACTGCAGCTGCGGCGCCTCCGCGGGCGTCGCGAACCGGCCTCCCGGAGCGGCCTGATCGGTCAGGGCGTGGGCCTCGACGATCTCGCGGGTGCGGCGTCCGACGCCCTCGAGGCGCTCCAGCAGGGTGGCCAGGCCCTCGTCAGGAGTGACCCAGCCGTCGCCGTCGCTGTCGCCCCACGGCTCGGGGACCTGCTCGCCGAGGAAGCCCCACTCCATCCAGCGGCGCTCCATGTGGGCGAGGTGGGTGAGCAGTCCCGCCGGGGTCCAGCCCGACGGCACCCGGGAGCCGCGGAGGTCGCCGCCGGTCAGGCCCGTGACCTTCGCGGCGATGACGGAGCGGTAGTAGTCGAGGTAGTCCAGCAGCAGTCCGCGCAGGTCGTCGGTGGACGCGGGCTCAGGAAGAGCGATCATGCCTCATCTTCTCGAGGAGGCTCACGCCTCGCGCTGTGCCACGAGCACCACGCCCGGCCCGTAGGGACCGCGTGCGGGCATGCGCAGCTCGGCGACCGGGCGGAGGCCCGCCCGCTCCACGAGCGCCGTCAGCTGCTCCGGCCGCCACTGGTACGTCGTCCACTGCACCGGGACACCGCCGTAGGCCTCGGTCCGGACCGCGTCGTCGTCGCCGACGTGCGTCGCGATGATCGCCTGACCCCCGGGTACGAGCGCGTCGCGGAACGTCGCGAGCACCGTCGGGAGCACGTCGCGCGGCAGGTTGAAGAGCGACCACCAGCCGAGGACCCCGCCGAGGCATCCGGGCTCCAGGTCGAGGTCCGTCGAGGAGCCGACGCTGAAGGCGCACCGCGGATGGCGACGGCGCGCGTGCTCGATCATCCGCGGCGACAGGTCCACGCCGGAGATGTCGACGCCGCGCTCGTGCAGGTAGGCGGTGACCGCCCCCGGCCCGCAGCCGACGTCGAGGACGGGCCCCAGGTCGCGGACCGCGTCCGCGAACGTGTCGATGGCCGCCTTGAGCCACGGGTCCTGGCGAACGTCAGCCATGCCGGTGGTCTCCAGCAGCTGCACATAGCTGTCGGCCACGCGGTCGTACGAGTCGCGTACGACGTCCAGGTCCGCCGGCCGGGCGAGCGACGAGGAGTCCATCGCGCTCACCGTAGGGGCGACGTCACCACGTGAGAACCAGGCTCGCCGGGTACCGCGTCGACATGGCAATCATCGGCTTTCTCGTGTTCGGTCTCGTCGTGGGCGCGCTCGCGCGCCTGATCAAGCCGGGTCGCCAGCACCTCGGGTTCCTCGGCACCCTCCTGCTCGGCGTCCTCGGATCGCTCATCGGAGGCATCGTCGCCTCCGCGCTCGGCACCGGCGACATCTTCGAGCTCAACATCCTCGGCTCGATCGTGGCGATCATCGCCGCCGTCCTCCTCATCGGCGTCGTCGAGGGCGTGATGGACAAGCGGCCCGCCGCGCACCACTGACGGCTGACCGGGGGCACCGCTAGGCGCGGCGCTTCTGGTCGCGGCGTACGCGCGTCCGCAGCTGGAGGATCCGCAGGCTGCCCGCCACGGCCGCCAGGAACAGCCCGGCGACGGCCGCGATGAGCAGCGCCACCGCCAGCGAGGTCTGTCCGTTCCACCCGAGGAACGACACGGTCACCGAGCGGGTGTTCTGCGCGATGAAGACGATCAGCAGGACGAGCACGACTCCCAGCGCCACGACGCCGACCCACGCGCGGCCGGTCCGCGTGGCCTTGAGGGGGTCGTGCCCGCGCTGGGGCTGCGTCGTCGTCATGTCCGGATCCACGCCGGGGTCGACGCCGCGCGTCCCCGGAGCGTCGCGCGTCTCAGGTGCGTTGGGCTCAGTCATGGAGAGCCGGTACCCGGATCGGCGACCGGCCGACCTAGGTGATCTCCGGCAGCTCCTGCGCCGCGCCGAGCACGGCGCGGAAGGGGTCGCCGCGCTCCGCGAGCCGGTCGAGCACCGTGCGGATGGTCCAACGGTCGGGGCGCAGCTCGGGGTCGTCGAGCTCGTCCCACCCGATCGGCACCGACACGGGTGCACCCGGTGCGGGGCGCGGTGAGTACGGCGCCACGAGCGTCTTGTTGATCGCGTTCTGCGTGTAGTCGAGCCTGGCCAGGCCGCCGCGCGACTTGACCTCCCACTTCCAGCTGACCAGCTCGGGGACCACCTTCCCGACCGTCCGCGACAGCTTCTCCACCCAGGCCCGGGTGTCGTCGAAGGAGTAACCCTCGACGACCGGGATCCAGATCTGGATGCCGCGGCGCCCGGTGACCTTGGCCCGCGCGGTCACCCCGAGGTGCTCCAGCGCGGTCCGGTGCAGTCGGGCCAGCGTCAGGAGGTCGTCCCAGCCGGTGCGCTCCCCCGGGTCCAGGTCGACCAGCGCGTACGACGGCTCGTGCGGCGCCGTCGTACGCGATGTCCAGGGGTGCCACTCCAGCGCGCCGAAGTTGGCGGCCCAGACCAGCGCGGCCGGCTCGTCGACGACCACGTAGGTGTCGGTCTCCCCGGGATCGGCGTCCGGGTTCGCCCAGGCGCCGACCCACTCCGGCGCATGGGACGGCCGCTGCTTGTGCCAGAAGCCTGACTTGTCGGCTCCGTCCGGGTAGCGGTGCAGGTTGAGCGCCCGGCCCTCCAGGTAGGGCAGCGCGACGGGCGCGATCCGCGCGGTGTAGGCGAGCAGCTCGCGCTTGGTCACCGGCGGGCGGTGCCGGTCGGGCGCGGGGAAGAGCACCTTGTCGAGGTTCGTCACCTTCAAGGACCGCCCGAAGACCTCCCACGTGCCCTGCTTGCCCAGCTCGCCGAGCGCATCGATCGCGTCGTCGTCGAGGGGCTCCGGAAGCAGCGACACGTCGGCCTCGGCCGCCGGGGCGTCCGACCGCCACAGCCGGTCGGGATCGGCCTTCACCTCGTCGTTGGTGCGCCCGCTCGTCACCGAGCGCGGGTGGTCCTCGGGGTCCCAACCGTCGACGGCGTGGTCGTCGTGCTTGTGCAGGAGCATCCAGTTCTTCTCGTCGCCGTCACGGCGCACGAGCACGAGCCGCCCGTGCAGCTTGTCGCCGTGCACCTCCGCATGCAGCTCCCCGTCGCGCACCGCCGCCGCGGGGTCGTCGGTGTGCACCGGCTCCCAGGTGCCGAGGTCCCAGACGATCACGTCGCCGCCGCCGTACTCGCCGTGTGGGATGACGCCCTCGAACGTGAGGTACTCGATCGGGTGGTCCTCGACGTGCACCGCCAGCCGCCGCGACGACGGATCGAGCGTCGGCCCCTTCGGAACCGCCCAGCTCACGAGCACGCCGTCGATCTCGAACCGGAGGTCGTAGTGCAGCCGCCGGGCGCGGTGCCGCTGCACGACGAAGCGCCGGCCCTCTCCCGCGGCCGGCGTCGCGCCGCGGGGCTCGCGGGTGCGCGTGAAGTCGCGCTTGCGGCGGTAGACCTCGAGCGGGTCGGCTGTCATACCTGACAAGTGCCCACCCGCCCGCCGGTGAAGCGCGATAGCCCGCGGCCGCGGTGGGCACCGGCGCGGAATGGAGGCCTCCCTCGAGTTCATCGGTACGGCGACCACGCTGCTGCGGCTCGGCCCGCACACGCTCCTCACCGACCCGGACTTCCGGCCACGGGGCAAGCGCGCCTACCTCGGGAAGGGCCTCTTCTCGAAGCGGCGGACCCAGCCGGCCCGGCAGCCCGAGGAGCTGCCGCCGGTCGACGGCGTGGTGCTCTCGCACCTGCACGGCGACCACTTCGACCCGGTGGCACGGGCGCGGCTCGGCAAGGACATGCCGGTGCTCACGACGCCGGCGGCCGGTCGCAAGCTCACCCGTTGGGGCTTCCACGAGGCGCACGGGATGCGCACCTGGGAGGTCGCCGGCCTCGCCGACGGCCTGACGGTGACCTCGGTGCCGGGCGAGCACGCGCCGTCGTACGCGCGAGCGCTGCTGCCGCCGGTGATGGGCAGCGTCATCGAGGCCAGCGACGGGACCGGGACGTTCCGCGTCTACGTCACCGGCGACACGCTCTACCGTCCGTTCCTCGGGGAGGTGACCGAGCGGCTCGGACCGCTCGACGCGATGGTGATCCACCTCGGCGGCACCCGCGCCTTCGGGATCCTCGTGACGATGGACGGCGACCAGGGCGCCGACCTCGTCGACCTCATCGCGTCGCCCGTCACCGTGCCGGTCCACCACGACGACTACACGGTGTTCCGCTCGCCCCTCGGCGACTTCCTCCGCGCGTGCCGGGACCGCGGCCTGGCCGGCCGGGTGCGGACGGTCGGGCGGGGCGAGACCGTGCCGCTCGCCTGAGTCGGGATCCGGCGCTCCCGAGGACGCGTTCCCCGCGGCCAGATGGGGCACCGGTGGGACCCAACGACCATCACGGATCCGCAGGAGGGCAGAGCCATGGCAACCGGCGAGACCGGCTTCGACGACGTCACCTTCGACCTGATCTCGGTGCAGTACCACTCGCTCAAGGCCGGGCACGACTACGGGCAGTACGTGCGCGACGCCGAGAACGCGGGCGAGCAGGAGATCGCCGACTTCTTCAAGCAGGTCATGGACGAGGACGCCCAGCGCGCCCACCAGGTCCACGAGTTCCTGCGGCGGCTCGGCGGCACCGACAACACCGCACCGCAGGGGACGACGGCGTGAGTCACCTGTCGACGCGGGAGGACAACCCCGACGTGCTGGTCCGCCTGACCCAGCAGCTCGAGGGCGACGCGTCCCTCGACTCCCTGGCGGAGGTCATCCGACCGCTGGCGGACCGGCTCGTCGCCGACCCCGAGCGGCGCCGGCTGCTCCAGGGCGAGTGGCTGGGGCACGCGCTCCACCCGTTGCTGACCGACCTGCCCATCGGCTTCTGGACGTCGGCGAACGTGCTGGACCTCGTCGGCGGCCGCGCCGCGCGACCGGCCGCCCGGCGCCTCGTCGGACTGGGCGTGGCGTGCGCGGTGCCCACCGCGATCACCGGGCTGGCCGAGTTCGCGGCGCTGCAGGTCACCCGGGACCGGCGTACGGCGAGCGCCCACGCGCTCGGCAACGTCGTCGCGCTGACCTGCTACACCGCGTCGTGGGTCGCCCGTCGGCGGGAGCGCTGGACGGCCGGCGTCCTGCTCGGGCTCGCCGGAGCGTCCGCCGCGACGGTCGGGGGCTACCTCGGCGGCCACCTGGCCGCCGGCCGGCGCGTGTCGACGCGCCATCCTGCGTTCCGGAACGGCTAGCGCGTGGCCGGTGGGCACCTGTTCGTCGTCCACGGCCGACTGGAGATGCTGGTCCACGACGCCGCGGTGGTGCCGACCGACGATCGGTTCACCTTCGCGGACACGTGGTCGCCGTTGGTGGGCGGCTCGGACCGCGACGGCCTGCGCCCCGACGGTTGGCCCGGCAGCGGCTGGGCCCGTGCGCGCGACGAGCGCCCGTTCTGGTTCGTGAGCGTCGGCCCCGGGTTGTCGACCCGGGAGATCGCCGACCGCGTCGCCGCCGCGGCGCGCGACGTCGCCGAGTCCGAGGTGACGGCGGGCCGCAACCGGGTCATCCCGCTGCTGGCAGTGCCTGTGCTGGGCATCGAGGGCGGCGGCCACTCCGACGACCGCGGCGAGGTCATCCGCCAGCAGCTGCACTTGCTGCGCGGCGTCGTCGAGTCCTGCCGGCTCGACATCGCGGTCGTCGCACCGGAGCGCTCGATCCACGGCGCCGCCCAGCACGTCCGCGGGGAGCTGCGTCCCGCCGACCTGCCCGCCGCCCACGCCCGGGAGGCGGCCAGGCTCGGCGACCTGGCGCGGCGTGGCGAGCTCGCGCTGTTCTTCGGCGCCGGGCTCAGCGTTCCCGCGGGTCTGCCCGGCTGGGAGGCGATGCTGTGCCTGCTCGCGCAGGAGGCAAGGGTCGACCCGACCCACCTCCACCGGCTGTCCCGCCTGGACCAGGCGCAGCTCCTACAGCGCCGGTTGCCACACCTCGGCGAGGCCGTCGTCCGCGCGCTCGGGCGACCCGAGCGCCCCTCGCTCGGCCACGCCCTGCTCGCCGGCCTGGGATGTCGCGAGGCCGCGACCACCAACTACGACGACCTCTACGAGCGTGCCGTCGGCGCCACCGGCCGGCGTCCACCCGCGGCGCTGCCGTGGGAGCAGGCGGTCGGCTCGTGGGTGCTGAAGATGCACGGCGACATCGCCCGCCCGGACACCGTCACGCTCACCAGGCGCGACCTGGTCCGGTTCGACGCTCGCGCCCGTCCGGCCGGCGCCCTGCTGCAGGCGCTCCTCATGACCCGCCACCTCATGCTCGTCGGCGCCTCGCTCGACGACGACAACGTCATCCGGCTGGTCCGCGAGGTCGAGGTCTTCCGCGAGGACTGCGGACTGACCGGGCCGGTCGCCACGGTGCTCGACGTCGATGACGACGAGGCAAGACGGGAGCTGTGGGAGGACCAGCTCGACTGGCTCACCCTCACCGGCGACGACCTGCCCCAACGGGCACGTGCCCTCGAGATCTTCCTCGACGCCGTCGCCTGGCACGCCGCCGACACCGGCTCCTGGCTTCTCGACCCGCGCTTCGCGGGCCTCCTCGATGAGGCGGGCCGCGGTGCGGCCGAGGCAGGCCGCCGGTGGCGGGCCGACCTGGAGCAGCGCGGCGAGGAGTGGGCGACGGTCCGCGCCGCCCTCGACGGCGCCGGGGCGAGCGTGGAGTGACGCACCCGAGGTGGCCGCGTGCTCACTGCTCGCCGCGCTCGGCGTCGGCCGCGTCGCGCGCTCTCGTCAGCCCCCGATGACGCCCACGGCGTTGAGGAGGCTGTAGACGGAGAGCACGACCATGACGGCCGCGGCGACCCGGGTGATCCAGCGCATCGGAAGCACTCGGATGAGACTCCGCCCGCCGAGGATCGCCAGGAGCCCGACGGCCCAGAGGCCGAGCGTCGCGCCGATGCCGACCGAGAGCGGGTCGTGGTACTTCGCGGCCAGGTTGGCGGTGAGGATCTGGGTGAGGTCGCCCCACTCGGCGACGAAGATGACGCCGAACCCGAGCGAGGCGATCTTCCAGAACCCGGCGGTGTCGGGGAGCTCGGGGATCTCGGCCTCCTCCTCGGCTTCCATCTCCTCCTCGTCCTCCAGCCCCTCGCGCCAGATCAGGACGGCGCCGATGACGAACAGCACCGCGACGACGCCCTCGACGGCGCGGTGCGGGAGGAGCGTGAGCAGCGACCCGGCCGCCACCGCGATGACGACGTGGGCGAGGAACGCCGCGGCGATGCCGGTGAAGGCCCATCGCCACGGGAACCGTGTCCCGAGCACGAGGGCGGCGATGGCGCTCTTGTCGGGGAGCTCGCCGACGAAGATGAGGGCGAAGGTCACGGCGATGACGCCGAGCTCGATCATGAAGGTCGTCCTTGTGGTCAGACGGCTGGGTCCGAAGTCGACCCGCGGGATCGGTCCGGACGCCAGCCGGGCATGGCTGGTGGTCCGAACGTCTCGTCCGGTCGCTGTGGCGACCCCGGACACCGGGCTGGTTGGCCAGCCAGTATGTCGACATCCGGTCGAGGGACTACTCCCGTCCGGCGGCGACCCTATCGGCTGCGGCGGGGAACGAGCGAATCCGTCATCACGTGCCCGGCAGGTCGTTCGACATGGTCATGGAAGGTGGCTGCGGCAGGCCCGGTTGCGCCGTCGAGCATCCGCCCGCGCGCCGGGCGGAGCGGACGGCGTCACGGTAGGCGTCGAGCTGGGCCTGGCCACGCTGCCACATCGCCAGCCACATCTTGGTCGCCGTCGCCGGCGCCAGCGTCCCCGCCCGCAGCCGGTCCATGTCGAGGACGTGCATGTGCCAGGTGTGGACCGCCGTACGCGCGGCATCCAGCGTCTGGAGATCGGCGCTGACCTGGCGGGCGCAGGATCGTAGCGCCACGCCCTCGCTCGGCCGGACGAGGCTCGGTGACGGGCAGGAGACGTCGTGCCCACGGAGGGTGCGGACCGCTGCGCGGAAGTGCTCGATCCGGCCCTGGGCACCCACCCGCGTCTGGTTCCAGAAGGCAGTCGCCTGCTTCAGGGAGATCGCGCCCACCACGAGCTTGTTCATGGCCCCGATGTGGACGGCCCACTGGTCCATCGCCGGACCCGCCGCCTCCAGCGGCGCGGTGAGCGCACTCGCTGCGCTTCGGCACAGCTCCATCCGGGTCGGCTGCGCCTGGGCCGGCTTGGACGCGCTCAACGGCGCGACCTGTCCGGAGCCGGAGCTCTCAGGCGCGTCCCCGGAGCCGCCCCCGACCAGCGAGATGAACATCCAGATCAGGCCGAGAACGGCCGCCCCGACTGCCACGCCACCGCCGAACATGAGCGCGGTGTCTCGCGCCGGCCTCTCCGGAGCCGGTCCCAGCGCATCCTCGTCGTTCCCCATGTCGTCGCCTCCCGAGCGGGGAGCGCCATCGCCCCCACGTCCACCTTGCGTCCATCGGCGCCTGGTGAGGTCACCCAAAGAGGGGAAAACCCAAAGAACGCCGTGGCTCGCCCGCCGGCGACCGGCCGGACGTCGGCTGCGGCCCGCGTGGCGCCGGGTGCTCGGGTTTGGCAAACCCCTGATCGGGGCAGCCTGCAAGAACCAGGGCCAGCACGGCCTGTTCTGACGAGCTTTCGGGGGCGACGATGAGCGGCAACGTCGGTGGTGATCCGGCCGCGATGACCGGGGGCGCCAAGTCCCTGCACGGGGCGGGCGGCAAGATCGAGGAGGCCGGCCGAGGCCTCGCGCACGCGGTGGCGCAGGCGTCCGGGAGCGCCGGGTACGCCGACCTCGCCGGTGCGCTGCGCCGCCTGGGCGCCGCGACGGGGACGGCGATCGAGGACCTCGGCACCCAGACGAAGATCGGCGCCGCCCTCGCCGAGGCCGCCGCCCAGGACGTCGTCGCCGCGTCCGGGGGACATTGATGGTCGAGGGCTTCGACTACCCCGAGGGTGAGCCCGGGCCGCTGAAGTCGGCGGCGGCGACCCTCGGCACGATCCACACCGACCTCGGCACCCACGGCACGACCATCGCCGGCGGCGTGGACGACGCGTCGTCGACCTGGCGAGGCCCCCGCAAGAAGGACTTCGTCGACGCGGGGACCGGCATCCTGGGCGCGTTGGACGGCGCGGGCGCCGTCCTGCAGGGAGCGCAGGAGCAGCTCGCGGGCTACGCGCAGCGGCTGGCGCGGGCCCGCACCGACATCGACGACCTGCGGGTGCAGGCCGAGCGGCATCTCGGTGACGTCGCCGACCTGCCCGACGGCGACCCCGCGACCGCCACCGCACGCAGCCGCGCCGCGGGCGCGGTGAGCAGGCTCCGGGAGCACGCGGAGGAGATCCGCGACCGGATCAAGCGCGACGCCGGCGCCACGGCGGCCGCGCTCGACAGCGCGACGGGCCTGATCGTCCCCGGCGCGGTGAGGCTGACGCCCGACCAGGTCGCGCGCCGGGTCCACGCGCAGTCCGACCTCGGGTCGGCACGCGCCGCGCTCGTGGGCGGCGCGCTCACCGCTGACGCCGCGTGGGACGCGCTCAGCGGCCTCGTGAAGGCGGGGGCCTCCCTCGGCGAGAAGTTCGTCAGCGAGTGGGGCGGCTTCAAGCCGCCGGGTGAGGGCGGCCCGATCGCAACGACGCTCTACGCCCTCGGCCAGGCCCAGTTCGCCGCGTCGAGCGTCACCGGCTGGATGGCCGACCAGCGCTTCTCCCACTTCCGCCCGATCAACGCCGCCGGGCAGACGATCCCGAAGGCCGGGCTCGGCTTCTGGGAGCGCCTCAAGTACGGCGCCGGCCGGTTCCCGACCCGCCAGGGTCTCAACCCGCTGGAGCGCCTCACCGGCTTCGACCCGAAGGGGCACTTCAGCGCGCGCCCCTGGAAGGGCGGCGCGGCCGAGGGGTGGGGCACCGCCGGCAAGTGGCTGTCGCGGGGCGGCACCGTGCTCACGTTCGCCACCTCGGCCTGGGGCGAGTGGGAGCAGGACGCGAAGTACCCGACCGACGAGCGCGCCGGGCGGGCCGCCACGGTCGGGGCGACGACCGCCGCGGGCGCCTGGGCCGGGGCCGAGGTCGGAGCCTGGGCCGGAGGCGCGATCGGCACGGCCATCTGTCCGGGTGTCGGCACCGTCATCGGGGCCGGCATCGGCGGTCTGGTGGGAGGCTTCGTCGGCTCCGAGGCCGGTCAGTGGGTCGGCGACCAGCTCAAGGACCTCGGCGGCGAGGCGGGGCACGCGATCTCGGAAGGCGTCGGGGCGGCCGGGGATGCCATCGGCGGCGCGGCCCACGCCGTCGGGGACTTCGTGGGAGGGTTGTTCTGATGGAACCCAGCGCGACGTCCTACCTGTGCCTGGCCGTCGGGATCGTGCTCACCGGGCTCGGCGTGTGGCAGCGGCTGGGCCGGGGACGCAGCGCGCGGGCGTGGTCGGGAGCGGCCGGCGAGGGCGGCGTACGGCTCGCGCTGTTCGTGCTGCCCGGGATCGGGCTGCTGGCGCTCGCGCTCGGGCTCGGCCCGTGGGCCGACGACGTGCCGGCCATCGGGCTGCTGCTCCTCGTCCTGGTCCTGGCCGGGGCGTTGCTCCTCTTCGGCTGGGGGATGATGCGGCTGCCCTACCCGCGCTGGGCCGTGCCCGGCTGGGCGCGGCACACCATCGCGCTGCGGTTCGAGAAGGAGGGCTGGCTCCGGTGAACGTCGTCCACGACGGCGCCTCCTTCCCGGCGCCCGAGGGGTGGGACGTCGTCACGCCCGCCCCCGACGCGACGATCGTCATCGAGCCCGACCGGGCCGACGGCGGCTTCCGCGCCAACCTCGTGCTCACCGTCGGCGACAACGGCGACCTGAGCTTCCGCGACTGGCAGAACGGCACCGACGTGCTGCTCCGCCACGAGCTGGTCGACTTCCTCCTGCTCGACCTCGAGCGGCTCGACGTGGACGGCCGACCGGGCGGACGCAGGCTCGCCCACCACACCAGCCGCGAGGGAGCAGGTCTCGTCATGGAGCAGTGGTTCGCCCAGGTGGGCAGCACCGGCTACACGCTGACCGCGACGGTCGACGCCCTGCGCTACCCGCTCCTCGCCGCGACCCTCGACGAGTGCGCCGCCGGCCTCACCCTCCCGGACGGGGCCGGCCGGTGAGCCTCACCCTGCGCGACGGCGAGCTGCACGTCGACGTCGCCGCCTGGACGGCGATGATCGGCGCGGCGCCGTCCCCCGGCGCGGTCGACGCGGCACGCCAGGTGCCCGGCGGCGAGCGCGCCCTTGCGGCGGTCGCGCACCCGCTGGCCGTGCTCCAGCTGGAGACGGCCACGCCGGGCGGCGTCCGCAACCACGAGGTGTGGCTGGGGTCCGACGCCGCCGCCCTGCTCGTCCACACCGCCGACGGAACCGACCGCCACGTGGTGCCACTCCCCCACGACCAGGTCACCGCGGCCCTGGCCAGGCTGACCGGACTCGGCCCGCGCGACCGGATGCGGGACGACATCCCCCGCCACCCGCGAGACGTTGCGGACGAGGTGCTCGCCGGCTGGTTCGCCCTCGACGCCGACGTACGCCGCTCCGCGCTGGCGCCGTTCGGAGCCGACCGGGCCTGGCGGCTGGTGGCGCACGCCGTCGGCTCCACCGAGGAGCCCCTCGTGCTGGTCGTCGCCGACGGAAGCGACGGCGGCGCCTGGCTGGTCGAGCTGGCCGACCAGGCGTTCGTCGCGGCCCCGGTCTCGCCGACCGTCCTCTTCCGCCAGCTGGCAGCGGTGCTGCCGCTGCTCGGCCGGGACGTCGAGTCGGTGACCGGCCGCTGACGGGTCACCGGCTCAGTCGGTGACCTGCCACCTCCAGTCGGCGTCCGGGCGCGCGCCGAGCACGTCGAGCGACCGGGCGCAGAGATCGGCCAGCTGCGCGAGCTCGGCCGGCGCGGCGTCGTAGACGTAGTTGTCGGTTCCCCACCGCTTCGGGTTGGCGGCCGGGTCCGACCAGCCGAGGTCCAGCAGCGCCCGATGCTGGGTCTCGCTGACGTCGCGGTAGGCGCCGGAGACGCACTCGGCGCGGACGACGTCCTCCCAGCGCAGGAACTGGACGTAGCGGCCCGGGACCGCACGCGGGCCCGCGGCGCCGAGCTGCCACCACTTGCGCGCCGGCGCCGGCCCCGCCGGCGGGTCGGGCTCGCTCACCAGGAGGCTGTGGTCGACCGGTAGCGCGACGAGCTCGCTGCCGAGCCGGTCGCGAAACACCTGCCACGCGTCAGTCATGGCTCGACCGTAGTCGAACGGTCACCGGGTGCCGTCGACCCGGGCGCGGGCGTAGCGTGACGTGACGTGCCCGCCTCCCTGCGCGAGTACCGCGCCAAGATCCGGACGATCGAGTCGACCCGGAAGATCACGCGCGCGATGGAGCTCATCGCCGCCGCCCGTGTCGTCCGCGCTCGGCAGCAGGCGGCGGCGGCCCGTCCGTACTCACGCAAGATCACCCAGGCGATCTCGGCCGCGGCGACGATGACGCACACCAACCACCCACTCCTGGCGGAGAAGACCGACGACTCGCGCCGGGCGGCGATCCTGGTCGTCACCTCGGACCGGGGGCTGGCCGGCGCGTACTCGGCCAACGTCATCCGCACCGCCGAGCGGCTCATCGCGAAGATCCACCAGGAGGGCCGCGAGGTCGCCCTCTACTGTGCCGGCCGGAAGGGCCTCACCTACTACACGTTCCGGGACCGGCCGGTCGTCGACTCCTGGGTCGGGCACTCCGACCGGCCGACCTACGACCTGGCCTGCGAGATCGGCGACGCGCTCGTCGCCCAGTTCCTCACCGAGAACACCGGGGTCGACGACGTCCACCTCGTCTACACCCGTTTCCACTCGATGATCGACCACGAGCTGGTGGCCGCCCGGATGCTCCCGACGGAGGTGGTGGAGGGGGTGTCTGTCCCGCCGCCCGAGGAGCTGCTGCCGCTCTACGACTTCGAGCCGAGCGTCGAGGCGGTCCTCGACGCGCTGCTGCCGAACTACGTGCACCACCGCATCTACGCGGTGCTGCTCCAGGCCGCGGCGTGCGAGCAGGCGGCACGCCAGCGGGCGATGAAGGCGGCGACCGACAACGCCGACGAGCTGATCCGGCTCTACACGCGGATCGCCAACCAGGCGCGCCAGGCGGCCATCACCCAGGAGATCACCGAGATCGTCGGCGGCGCCAATGCGCTCGCCGAGCGGGACCAGGACTGACATGAGCACCGACGCGCTCGCGGTGACCTGGTGGGGCCACGCGTCGACGACCGTGGAGATCGGCGGCCTCCGGGTCGTGACGGACCCGGTGCTGGCCGAGCGGCTCTTCCACCTGCGCCGGTACGCCGACGCGCCGGTCGACCATGCGATCTCGGCCGACCTGGTGCTGGTGTCGCACCTCCACCACGACCACTGCCACCTGCCGTCCCTGCGTCGCGTCGCGCCCGAGGCCACGGTGGTGCTCCCCCGCGGTGGCGAGCGGCTCCTGCGCGACCGGGCCGACGTCCGGCCGGTGCGGCCGGGCGACCAGCTCGACGTAGCCGGGGCCCGGATCACCGTGCTGCCCGCCTTCCACGACGGCCGGCGACTGCCCGGTTCGCGCTACCGGGGCCCGGCGCTCGGGTTCCGGGTCGACTGCGGTGACCGGGCCTTCTGGTACCCGGGCGACACGGGGTCGCAGGTCGACTTCGCGTCGGTGAAGCCGGTCGACCTGGCGCTCGTCCCGGTCGGAGGCTGGGGACACTCGCTCGGTGACGAGCACCTGGATCCGGAGGAGGCGGCCGAGGCCGTCGCGGCCGTCGGCGCGCGCTGGGCGGTGCCGGTGCACTGGGGCACGTTCTTCCCGCGGGGACTGGCACTGGTCGCCAGGCGTACGCACCAGCGCATGTTCGTGACCCCGGGCGAGCGGTTCGCCGCCGCGATGGCGGGCCGCGAGGCCGAGGCCGTCGTCCTCACCCCGGGCCAGCGGGTGACGCTCTAGACGTTCACCCGGTTCAGGGGAACGCCGCCGCCGCGCTCCGTCGCCATGATCGACCAGGATCTCCGCGAGCCACGCTGGACCGGTGAGGAGTGGTGGCATGGGTCGACAGCCACCGTCCGCGCTCCGAACACTCGGCGCCCGCGACCTCGCCGCCGCGCTCCTCGGCGTGCTCGGCGCGACGCTCGGGCTCCTGCTGGCGGCGTGGCTGGCCCCCGGCACGCAGGTCCAGAGCGCCTGGCAGGTCGTCGTCGGCGGCCTGCTCGTGTCGGTCGGCGGCCTCGTGCTGCGGCTGGTGCTGACGCCGCTGGCCGTGCGGCTGGGCTGGGCGGGTGCGGTGCTCCTCGGGCTCGGCGGTCAGTGGCTGGCGATCTGGCTGGTGCTCTACCCGTCGGCCGACACCGGCTGGGCGGAGTTCTGGTGGTCGGTCCTGGCCGCGTGGCTGGTCGCCGCCGTGTCGACCGTCCTGGTCTGGCTGTTCACCGCCGGCACCGACGACGCCGTGACGGCGTCGCTGCTCCGCCGCGCGCGGCGGTCCTCGGTGACCGTCCCCGATCCGGACGTGCCCGGTGTCGTGTTCGTGCAGGCTGACGGGGTCCCCTTCCCGGTGCTCGATGTCGGCATCCGCGCCGGGACGATGCCGACCGTGTCCCGCTGGCTCCGCGGCGGCACCCATCGGATGGCGGAGTGGCGTCCGATGCTGCCGGCCACGACCCCGGCGAGCCAGATGGGCATCCTGCACGGGACGATCGACGGCATCCCCGCGTTCCGCTGGGTCGACCGGGCCTCGCAGCGGGTCCTGGTAGCCAACCGGCCGCGCGACGCCGCGGAGATCGAGGCACAGCACTCCGACGGGCACGGCCTGCTCGCCGACGACGGCGTCTCGATCAGCAACCTGTTCACCGGGGACGCACCGACGGCCGTCGCCACGATGAGTGCCGTCGAGCGGTCCCGCGAGACACGGCAGGCCCGGGAGGCGATCTCGGACTTCCTCGGCCGGCCCGCCGGCTTCGCGCGCAGCTTCAACCGCACGCTGAGCGAGGTCGTGCGGGAGCGCTACCAGGCCACCCGCGCCCGCCGGCGCGACGTACGTCCTCGGATCCGCCGCGGCTGGAGCTTCGCCGGCGAGCGGGCAGCGCTCGTGGGTGTGCTGCGGGACCTCAACACCACCCTGGTCACCGACGCCATGCTGCGCGGCAACCGGTCGATCTACGTGGACTACGTCGACTACGACGCCGTTGCTCACCACGCCGGCCTCCTGCAGCCCGAGTCCCTCTCGGCGCTCGAGGGCATCGACGCGGTCCTCGCCCAGCTGGAGAAGGTCGCCGCGGTCGCGCCGCGCCGCTACCGCCTGGTCGTGCTCTCCGACCACGGCCAGTCGCAGGGCGAGATCTTCGCCGACAGGTACGGCGAGGACCTCGCCACGCTCGTCTCCCGTCTCGCCGAGGCGCCGGCCCTGGACGCGGTGCGCAACGCCGAGAGCAGCGGCTCCCTCAACTCGATGGTCGCCTCGGCGGGTGGCGGAGACACGGTCATGGGCCGCGCGCTCAACCGCGTCTCCGACCACCTGACCGACGAGACCTCGGTCGGCGACGGTGACCGGAGCGTCGAGCAGCCGGCGACGTCGGACGTGGCCCCGGAGCGGTTCATGGTCTTCGGGTCGGGCAACCTCGGGCTCGTCTACGTGTCCGGCGAGTCGCACCGGCTCACCCTGGAGGAGCTCGCGGCCCGGTTCCCGGGACTCGTGCCCGGCCTCGCCGACCACCCCGGGATCGGCTTCGTCGTCGGGCGCTCCGCCGAGCACGGGCCCGTCGTGCTCGGCGCGGACGGTGAGCACCGGCTACGCGACGGGCTGGTCGTCGGCAAGGACCCGCTGGCGCCGTTCGGGCCGCACGCCGCGGCGTTCATCCGACGCGTCGACGCGATGCCCGAGGCGCCGGACCTCTACGTCAACAGCCTCATCGACGAGCTGGGCGAGGTCGCCGCCTTCGAGGACCTCGTCGGCTGCCACGGCGGGCTCGGCGGCTGGCAGGACCGAGCGATGGTCGTGCATCCCGTCGACCTGCCGCTGCCGGACGAGATGGTCGTGGGTGCCCACGAGCTGCACCGGGTCTTCGTCGGATGGCTCGACAAGCTCGGCCACCGTACGAACCTGACGGCGAAGCTGCCCGGATGACCCGTCGGTGAACCGTGAACAACGAGACCCGTCGCCGTCCCCTCGCCCGCTGGTTCGTCGATCCCGACAGTCGGCGCGGTCGCCGACCGCTGGACGTCACCGCGACGGCGGTGGGGACGCTCGTCGGGGTCCTCGGCACCCGAGCGGCCCTCGACCGCGGCCCGGTCCAGGATGCCGTGGTCCAGCTGGCCGACTCGCTGCCGCACTGGGGGGTGACCCTCGGGCGGGCGGCGTACGCGCTCGCCGCGGTGTACGCCGTCGCGGTGGTCCTGGTCGCCGTCCTCTCCTCCTGGCGCCACACCCCGCTGGCGCTCACGCTCCTCGTCGCCGTGCCGGTCGCCGCGGTCGGGTCGGCGATCACCTCGCTCGTGCTCGACGGTCGGCTGCCGGGCCTGATCTCGGAGGCGACCCCCGGTGGGCGGTGGGGGGAACCGGTGCTTCCGGTCGCGGCCCTGACCGCAGGACTGCTCGTGCTGCGGGCGTGGATGGTCGAGCCGCTGCGGCGCTACGACGCGACGCTCGTCGTGCTGGTGGCCGTCGGCGCCTGGGCCGCAGGGACTGCCGAGCCGGCCCTCGTCGCGAGCGCGCTGGGCTGGGGCCTCGCCGGGGCGGGCGCGGGCCTCCTCGTGGTCGGCTCGCCGGGCGGCCATCCCGACCTCGCCGACGTCGCCGCCTCGCTGCGCAGCTTGGGGGTCGAGGCGCACGACCTCCACTTCGCCGACCGGCAGCCCATGGGGGCCAGGGTCGTGCACGGGCTGGCGGCCGACGGTGGGCTGCTGCACGTGAAGGTCTACGGGCGCGACGCCCTCGAGGCCTATCGGGCCTCGCGATGGTGGCGGACGCTCGTCTACCGCGACCAGGAGATCCCCGGCGCCACCCGGCTCCAGCTCGTCGAGCACGAGGCGCTGCTGACCCTGCTGGCCGAGCAGGCGGGCGTCCCCGTCGCACCGGTCGTCGCGGCCGCGGAGACCGGCGGCGACGCCTTGTTGGTGCTCGCTCCTCCGCGAGCCGTCGCCGACGCCGCCGACGCCGCCGACGCCGCCGAGGAGCCGCTCTCGGACGACCGGCTGGTCGAGACCTGGCAGGCGGTCGGCCGGCTGCACGGCGCCGGGCTGTGCCACGGTCAGCTCACCTTGGAGCACCTCGTCGTCCCGGGCGGCTCGGCCCCCGACCGATCCGTCGTCGTGCTCGACCTCGGCGACGGCGCCGTCGCCGCCCCGGCGGCCCGCCTCCAGCAGGACGTGGCCACGCTGCTGACCAGCACCGCGCTCCGCGTCGGACCGGACCGCGCCGTCGACGCCGCCGTCAAGACGCTCGGACCGGAGGCGGTCGCGGGCGCGCAGCCCTATCTCCAGCGTGCGGCTCTCCCGCGCGGTCTCCGAGCCGGCGTACGACGTCCGGCAACGGTGCTGAGCGACCTCGGCCGCGTCATCGGCGAACGGACCGGCGTCGCGCCGGCGCCGCCGGCCCCGATCGTCAGGGTCGGCTGGAAGGACCTGCTGCGCGTGACGATCGTGCTGCTCGCGGCGTACGCCCTGCTGACGGCGCTGGTGCAGCTCGACTGGAACCTCGTCCTGGAGTCGTGGGCGAACGCCACCTGGGCGTGGATCGTGGTCGGCGTGCTCGTCGCCCAGGTCACGACGGTGTGCGACGCGGCCACGACGATGTCGGTCGTCCGCACCCGGCTCCCGCTGGTGCCGCTCGTCCACCTGCAGTACGCGATCAAGCTGGTCGGTCTCGCCGTCTCCGCCACGGCAGGCCGGGCCGCGCTCACGGCCACGTTCGTCACGAAGTTCGGGGAGAGGCCGGCCGTCGGCGTGACCGTGACGGCGCTGGACTCCGCCGCCGGGTCGGTCGTCAACATCGTCATCACCGCCGTCTTCCTGCTGGTCGACGGCGACCTGCTCTCCTCCCTGAGCCTGGACGCCGACCACGTCGTCCGGCTGCTCGTCCTGCTCGCGCTCGCCGCCGTCGCCTCCGCGGTCGTCGTCGCGACCGTGCCCAAGCTGCGCCGCTCCGTCGTGAAGACGCTCCACCAGCTGCGCGACGCCCTCGACGTCGTCACGTCCAGCCCGGCCAGGACCGCCCTTCTCCTCGGCACCAACCTGGCCTCGCTCATGGTCACCGCGATCGCGATGCTCTGCATGGTGCAGGCGATCCATCCCGGGCTCTCCTACCCCACCGTGCTGGCGGTGACCGCCACGTCCGGCCTGATCGCGAGCATCATCCCCGTGCCCAGCAACGTCGGCGTCGGCGAGGCGGCGATCGCCGCCACGCTCGGCCTGGTCGGGGTGCCCTCGGCTCCCGCGTTCGCAATCGCCGTCACCCAGCGGATCGCGACTTCCTACCTCCCGCCCGTCATCGGCTCGTTCTCACTTCGCTGGCTGCGCCGCGAGGACTACCTGTGATGTGCCGAAAACCTCCTGGGTACCGACTCTGAGGCGCGGCCGGCCGGTCGCACGCGCACACCAGGAGGAAACGATGCCGGGTGGCAAGTCATCGAACATCAAGAACGAGAAGCAGTACGAGGCCCTGAAGGACAAGGGCATGTCGAAGGAGCGCGCGGCCAAGATCGCCAATGCGAAGGACTCCTCCAAGCACGGCGGCCAGCAGTCCGGCAAGGGCGGCGACAGCAAGCAGGGCGGCACCACGGCGCAGAAGAAGGAGGCCGGCCGCAAGGGCGGCAAGGCCAGCCACTGACCGCCGCCCGCTCCGACGCGGCCTCCGTTGGCATCGTCGACGTGCTGCCCCGGGCGTTTCGAGGACCGACCATCAGCCCGACGCCGTCGCGGACATCACCGCCTCGGGGCGCACCGACCTGGCTGACGCGCCAGGTCTGAGTCGCTCGAGGTTCTCGGCCCAGCACCGCGTCGCCCGCGGCGAACTGCGATACTGACCCGGCACGTGGGGGCCGAGTCGACTCGGCTGAAGTCCTCAGGCTTCTCCCGATCGATCCCCGCATGTCCGGGGCCTCTAGCTCAATTGGCAGAGCAGCGGACTTTTAATCCGTTAGTTGTGGGTTCGAGTCCCACGGGGCCTACCCGACCGGCGTGGCCGGATGCGCTCGCGCTCGCCGGCGCCGTGCGGCCGGCGTTCGCCGACGGCACGCTGGAGGTCGCGGGCCGGGGCCGACCGCGACGGGTCACGGTCGTACGTCGGTCCCAGGACCTAGGTCCGTGCCGGACTGCGTCCGATCGGACGATTCCGGGCGGGCCGACGGGGTTCTAGCGTCGGACCATGGCGGACGAGTCGGCACCGGGCACGGCCGGAGGGGGCGATCTCTTCGAGCGGTGGCTCGCGCACCGCGACGGTGAATCCGCCGGCCAGCTCCGCGCCACCACCGAACCGCCCCGGTGGGCGCCGCGCGTCGTCACGCCCCGGTCGGAGCCCGAGGCCCCGGCGGAGGCACCGGAGCCACCGGAGCCACCGGCCGCGATCGATCTTCCGACCGCAGCGGCCGCCGTCGAGGAACCGGAAGTGATCGAGCCCGAGCCACAGGCGGTCGAGCCTGAGCCGGAGCCCGACCCGGAGCCCGAGACGACGGAGCTCGTCACGGTCGAGCGGGTCGCCGAGCCGGTCGCCGAGCCCGTCATCGAGCCCCTCATCGAGCCCGTGGTCGAGCGGACGCCGCCGGCCGTCGTACCGATCGCGAAGCCCCAGACGGTGCGGGACGGAGAGCCTCCGATCCGGCTCACCTTCCGGCCCCGCACCCGCGCGCGTACGGCGGTGGGCATCGGCACGCTGCTCGCGGCCGGGGCCGGGGTGATCGGCTGCTACGTCGCCGTCCGTCAGCAGGACATGCCGAGCATCGGGATCGCCGCCACGCTCTGGATCCTCACCGGCATCATCTGGGCGGTCCACGCGGGCACGAGCGTCACGCGCCTGTCGGTGCGCGGCGGTCAGCTCCAGGTGGTGCGCCAGGGCCTCCGGACGACCATCGACCTCACGAGCACCTACACGCCCGTCGAGGTCCACGGCCGGCCCGGGAAGCACGGCTGGAAGGTGGTCTTCCGGCGCCGCGACATGAGCCCCTTCGTGATCGACCAGTCGATGGTCGACCCCGCGGAGTTCATGCGGGTGCTGCGCTACTACCGCCCCGGCGTCGAGGCCGGGGCGGAGTAGCGGAGCGTCACGCAGGCAGGTGGACGCCGCGTTCGCCGGCGTCGGTGAGCCGGACCTCCTCGGCGGCGGTCTCCTCGAGCTCGCGGCGCCGAGCCTCGTCGGCCGCGGCCCGCTCGGCGTCGTACTGTCCCGGCGGCGAGACGAGCGACGACGCGCCGCCCTCGAGCCGTTCCAGCGCCGACCGGCCGAAGATCTGCTGCATCGTGGTCGTCCGCTCGGCGCGGTCGCGGCCGAGGAAAGAGACCAGCCAGTGCAGCACCGCGGTGATCCGGTTCTTGAAGCCGGTGATGTAGAAGAGGTGCACGACCAGCCAGGTCACCCAGGCCAGGAAGCCGGTGAGCTTGATGCTCCCGATCGATGCCACCGCCTTGAAGCGGCTGATCGTGGCCATCGAGCCCTTGTCGAAGTACTTGAACGGGCCCTGCGACGGCTTGCCGTCGAGACGACGTTCGATCTCGTGCGCGGCGTACTTGGCGCCCTGGATCGCGACCTGGGCGACGCCCGGCAGGTGGTCGAGGTTGATCATGTCGCCGACGACGAACACCTCGGGATGGCCCGGAAGCGTGAGGTCCGGGTTCACCGCGATGCGGCCGGCGCGGTCGAGCGGCGCGCCGGTCTGCTCCGACAGCGTCTTGCCGAGCGGCGACGCCTGCACGCCGGCCGCCCAGATCTTGGTGACGCTCTCGACGCGCTCGGTGCGGCCGTCCTTGAACTTCCACTCCAGGCCGCGCTCGTCGACGTTGGTCACCATCGCGCCGAGGACCACCTCGACGCCGAGCTTCTCCAGCGAGGACTTCGCCGAGCCGCCCAGCTTGGCACCGAACGGAGGCAGCACCTGCGGCGCCGCGTCGACGAGGATGATCCGCGCCTGCTTGCTGCTGATGTTCTTGAAGTCGCGCTTGAGCGTACGACGGGCCAGCTCGGCGATCTGCCCGGCCAGCTCCACACCCGTCGGGCCCGCGCCGACCACCACGAAGGTGAGCAGGTGCTCGAACGGCTCGCCACGCTGCGCGGCGAGCTCGGCCAGCTCGAAGGAGCCGAAGATGCGGCCGCGGAGCTCCAGGGCGTCGTCGATGCTCTTCATGCCCGGGGCGAACTCGGCGAAGTGGTCGTTGCCGAAGTAGGACTGCCCGGCACCCGCCGCGACGATGAGCGAGTCGTAGCCGACGGTGGTCTCCCGGCCCAGGAGCTGCGACGTGACGGTGCGGGTGTCGAGGTCGATGTCGGTGACCTCGCCCAGCAGCACGGTGGCGTTCTTCTGGCGGTGCAGGACCTCGCGCGTCGGCGGCGCGATCTCGCCCTGCGACAGGATCCCGGTCGCCACCTGGTAGAGCAGCGGCTGGAACAGGTGATGGGTCGTCTTCGCCACCATCGTGACGTCGACATCGGCGTTCTTGAGCGCCTTCGTGCCGAACAGGCCGCCGAATCCGGATCCGATCACCACTACCTGGTGACGATCTGACATGTCCCTACCTCTCCGTAGCCGACAGAACGCGAGCTATTTGAACGTTCAAGACCATTCTCTCGCGCGCGCTTCCCAGGCTCAAAGCGGTACCCCGTCTGTATCCTCACACTCGGTGCGGGAATGTGGCGGCCCGCGGTGCTGATGACCAGCCGCTTGGTTTGGGGGACGAAGCGGTCGGGTATATGCCACAAAGCTCTCGGATCGTCTCAGCTTCACCGGAGGACCCCCGCGTGCCGCTCAGCAGACCGGCTCTCACCCTGGCGCCAGGACCCAAAGGAGTCCAGGACGCGCGCCGGTGGGTCGTGCGCACCTACCAGGACATCGACCGTCACGACCTGGTCGACTGCGCCGAGCTCGGCGTCTCCGAGCTGGTCTCCAACGCGATCCTCCACGGCTCCGACCCCATCCAGGTCCGCGTACGCGGCACCGCGAGCCATCCCCGGATCGAGGTCCGGGACGCCTCGGTCGAGACGCCCGTGCTGCCCGCCCCGCTCACCCTCGACCACGACGACGACCTGCTGCTGACCTTCGGCCGCGGGCTCTCGATCGTCTCCCGCTGCTCCAAGGCCTGGGGCGCCGAGATCGAGGCGGACGGCAAGGTGGTCTGGTTCGAGCCGTCGGACGACATCGCCGAGGAGGGCGTCGACGGGACGATCCGCGTCCTCACCCCGCCCGCCGAGAAGCACGTCGACGCCGACGCCCTCGACATCGTGATCCTGGGCGTGCCGCTCAAGCTCTACGTCGGCTTCCAGGCCCACTTCCGCGAGCTGCGCCGCGAGGTCCGTCTCCTGGCGCTCGCCCACGCCGTCGACTACCCGCTCGCCGACGACCTCTCCGACCTCTTCACCGCCCTCGAGGCCGACCTCCACTCCGGCATCGGACTGACCGAGTTCCTCGAGGCACCGGCGGAGGGCTCCGCCGTGGCCGACCTGACCGTCCGGATGCCGCGGTCGGCGGCGCCGACGCTGCAGCGGTTCGTCAGCCTCCTCGACCTCGCCGACGAGTTCTGCCGCCAGGAGCGGCTGCTCTCCCTCGCCCGTACCGACGAGCAGCGGGCCTTCCAGACCTGGTTCCTCAGCGAGTACGTCCGCCAGGCCGCCGGCGGTCAGCCGCACCCCTGGCCGGGCCTGGCCGAGCCGGCTCGGCAGCACGCTCAGTAGACTCCCACCGCGATGGCGGTGGGGCTCGCCGACAACCGCGACCGATCAGTCGCCAACAGTCCCTACCTGATCACGAGGTAGGAGGAGTCCGTCCCGATGGCGCACCGGCCCGACGAGCCCCACGAGGCCCACGAGCACCGCCACGCGTTGGAGCACGAGGTCGAGGCCGACCTGCACCGGCTCCCGCTCGACTCCGACGTCACCGCCGAGCCGACCCGCGCGAGCCTGCGCGACCTGCTCCGCGAGCACGCCGACCTGTTGCCGGTGATCGCCGTCGGCGGCGCCCTGGGGTCGCTTGCCCGCTGGGGTCTGGCCAACGCGTTCCCCCACCGGCTGTCAGAGGTGGCGTGGGGCACGGTGGTGGTCAACGTCGCCGGCTCGTTCCTCCTCGGCCTGCTGATGGCGTTCGTGCTCGACGTCTGGGCCGACCGACGCTACGTCCGGCCGTTCGTCGGCGTCGGCGTCCTGGGCGGCTTCACCACGTTCTCGACCTACGAGCTGGACGCGCGCGGTCTCTTCGCCACCGGTCATCCCGTGCTCGCGCTGGTCTACGTCGGCGGCTCCGTCGTGGCGGCACTCGTCGCGGTCACCGTCGGCGTGGTCGCGGGACGAGCGGCGATCGATGCCCGACGTACGGCGGGAGCGCGGTCGTGACCGCCCTGCTGATCGTCCTCGGGGGGCTGGTCGGCGCTCCCGCGCGCTACCTGGCCGACCTCCTGGTCCAGTCGCGGCACTCGTCTCGGATGCCGTGGGGCACGCTGACCGTCAACGTGGTCGGCTCGTTCGTCCTCGGCCTCGTGGCCGGCCTGACCTCGGTCCACCACGCGCCCACCTGGGTCCTCACCCTGCTGGGCACCGGCTTCTGCGGGGCCCTGACGACGTTCTCGACGTTCTCCTTCGAGACGTTCCGACTGCTCGACGAGCGGCAGTGGCGCGCGGCCGTGCTCAACGTCGGCCTCTCCGTCGCCGCGGGGCTGGGGGCGGTGGCGCTGGGGTTCTGGGTCGGCTCCATGTGACCCTCAGTTCGGTCATCTGGGTGACGGCTGCAGGCTTTAGGTAGATGACCGAACCGGCGGTGACAGCTACGCCCACCCCAGCTCGTGCAGCCGGTCGTCATCGATCCCGAAGTGGTGCGCCACCTCGTGGACGACCGTGACGCGGACCTCCCGGACGAGCTGCTCCTCGGAGTCGCAGTAGTCGAGCAGCGGGCCGCGGAAGATGAGGATCCGGTCCGGGAGCGCGCCGGCGTAGCGGCTGTCCCGCTCGGTCAGGGCGACGCCGTCGTAGAGGCCGAGGAGGTCGGCAGGCTCGTCCTCCGGCGGCTCGTCCTCGACGAGCACGACGAGGTTCTCGACGAGCGTGGCGAGCGACTCGGGGATCTGGTCGAGCGCGTCGTCCACCAGCTCGTCGAACCGCTCCGGCGACACCTCGATGGGCACGGGACGAGCGTACGGAAATGCACGAGAGCCGCTCAGTTTCCTGAGCGGCTCTCGTGTCAAGCGACCCCGACGGGACTCGAACCCGCGGCCTCCGCCGTGACAGGGCGGCGCGCTAACCAACTGCGCTACGGGGCCTTGCTTCTGCTCCCTGCGGGAGCGATGGAACTCTAACCCATGGTGCTTGTCGCATCCCAATCGGCACCGATCGGCACCGATCGGCGCCCGGGTCAGAGGTCCAGCGCCCATGTCTGCCCGACCAGGTCGTGGCCGAAGCTGTGGTGCGGGTCCTCCTCGACGAGCCCGAAGCCGGCGGTCTCGTAGATCCGACGCGCCGACACCAGGACGCTGTTGGTCCACAGGACGACCCGACGGTACCCGGCACCGCGGGCGAACGCGAGGCAGTTGTCCACCAGCAGCCGGCCCACTCCGTGACCACGGAAGCGCGGGTCCACGAGAAGGATCCGCAGCTTCGCCTCGCCGTCGTCGCCCGGCATGCAGAAGACGGTCCCGGCGCGCTCACCGTCGACCTCGGCGATCCACGCCTCGACACCAGCGCGGTCCCGCTTCGCGACGAACTCGGCAACGATCTCGAGGACGAGCGCCTCGAACGTCGCGTCCCAGCCGTACTCCCGGGCGTAGACCTCGCCGTGGGCCATCACCACCCACCCGAGGTCCCCGGGTGCACCCAGCGTGCGGATCGTCGTCGACATCGCTCCTCCTACTGACACGACTGTTTCAGTATGCCAGTCTAGGGACATGGCCGCCGACGACTCAACCGCCCTTCGGGAGCCTTCGGCACGCGAGACCGAGCTGCTCGACGCTGCCTATGCCTACGTGCTCGAGCAGGGCCTCAGCGACCTCTCCCTGCGCCCCCTCGCCGGCGCGATCGGCTCGAGCCCGCGCGTCCTCCTCTTCCTGTTCGGCAGCAAGGACGGCCTCATCCGGCGCCTCCTGGCACGGGCCCGCGAGGACGAGCTCGCCTGGCTGCAGCAGTACGACGCCCGAGCGCTCGACCTCCCGGACACCGTCCGACACCTCTGGGAGTGGCTGGCCGCCCCCGAGCACGACCGGCTGCTGCGGCTGTGGGTGGAGGCCTACGGCCGCTCGCTCGTCGACCCGGCGGGACCATGGGCGGAGTTCGCCGCGGCAACGGTCGAGGACTGGCTGCGGCTGCTCGGTCGGTCCGGCGACGCGGACCCGGGCCGGCGTACCCTCGCGCTGGCGACGCTCCGAGGGGCTCTCCTCGACCTGCTCGCCACCGGGGAGCGGTCGCGCACGACGAGTGCCGTCACCCTGCTGGCCACGCTCCTCGAGGAGGGCTGAGCGGCGGACGACCCGCGCGGCTCGAAAACCTCCTGTGCCCCAGGCGTCACCCGTGCCAAGGTTCTCCCCACGTCGCGTGGCACCAGGTCGCGCCCCCACCAGGAGGACTCCCCCATGTCGTTCCAGGCCTACCTCGACACGATCGAGGACAAGACCGGGCAGACGCCGCGGCAGCTGCTGGAAACCGCCCGCAGCAAGGGGTTCGACGCCCCGACGACCAAGGCGGGTGACGTCGCGGCGTGGCTGAAGGACGAGTACGGGCTGGGTCGAGGTCACGCGATGGCGTTCTGGCACGTGCTCAAGAACGGTCCGGCCATCAGCGACAAGCATGTGGGGTCGACCGGCAGCCACCGCGACGACTCCGACACGCTCTGGCTCGACGGCAAGGCCACCCGCCCGGTCTCCTGATGGGAACCGCCGTGAACGCGGCGTGAAGCGCCAGCCGGACCCCGCGTGACTACGGCCGGGGCGAGTCCAGGACCACCGTGACGGGGCCGTCGTTGACCAGCGACACCTGCATGTCCGCCCCGAAGCGGCCCTGTCCGACGTCGGCCCCGAGCGCACGCAGCTCGGAGCAGAACGCCTCGTACAGGGGCTCGGACACGGGCCCGGAGGCGGCCGCCTCCCAGGTCGGACGCCGGCCCTTGCGGGCGTCGCCGTAGAGAGTGAACTGACTGACCACCAGCAGCGGCGCGCCGGTGTCGGAGCAGGACCGCTCGTCCCGCAGGATCCGCAGACCCCAGATCTTCCTGGCCAGCCAGGCGGCGTCCGACGGCCCGTCGTCGTGGGTGACGCCGAGGAGCACCATCAGGCCCGGTGCGCCCAGCTCGGCGACGGACTGCCCGCCGACGGCGACCGATGCCTCGAGGACCCGTTGGACGACCGCACGCATGGGTGCATCCTGCTGCCTCAGGCGACGGAGGGCATCTCCAGGGGGTCGCCGACGACCGCGGGCGGCGTCACCGCACTCTGCTCGTCGCGTCGAGCCGGTGACGCCCATGACCCAGGCGACCGACGAGTCGCCGGGTCTCCAGGCGCACATCGCATGGACGACGTGGGGGACGATCGTGATGGTCGACGAGGGGCGACACGAAGACGAGCTGCCTCCCGGGACTGGCGTGGATGCTCCTTCGCGCAGGCCGGAGCCGACCGCAGGAGGGGAACGCCTCTCCCCTCGGGTGCGGCCGGTCGGCCTGAGCAAGGTCTCTCGCGAAACGATGTGACCTGCGCTGCAGCGCTCGACCATGCGGTCGACGACCCTCGCACCCCCTACCGGATTCGAACCGGCGCTACCGCCGTGAAAGGGCGGGGTCCTGGGCCGCTAGACGAAGGGGGCTCCAAGCGCGGTCAGTCTAGGGCCGGGAGCGGACTGCCCTCAAAACCGCCCCGGGTCCCGATTGGTCCCGCCCGTGACCGGTCCGGTAGTCTCTCCCCGCCCGGCCAGGTAGCTCAGTTGGTACGAGCGACCGACTGAAAATCGGTAGGTCGGCGGTTCGACCCCGCCCCTGGCCACAGGCAGACGAAGGCCCCCGAGGATTCCTCGGGGGCCTTCGTGCGTCAGGCGTCTAGTACTGCAGCGCGTTGCCGATCTGCGTCAGCGCACCGTGCAGGTCGATCTCGTTGAGGCGGCGGGCCGCCTCGACGAGCGAGAGCCGCCGGCCGAGGTGCAGGAAGTAGATCGGATCGACACCGGCGTTGTCGATCATCAGCACCCGCGCGCTGTGGAAGTCCCCGTCGAGATCGGTGAGGACGACCTCCTCGCGCGGCGTCAGCCGGCGCCTGAGCACGGTGTCGTCGTGCGACACCTCGACCGGACCCCTGCGCGCCGCCAGCGCAGCACCCGAGAACTGGACGTGAATGATCTCCATGGACCACCGATCTCCCTCTTGCAGGTCCTTCACCTGCAGGTCACCGCGGTGTCGCCTACACCGCCGAGTCCCCCAGGCGCAGAGCCTAGAGGGAGGGGTCCCGGGACCGCACCTGTGGGCTAGATCACACGTCCGGGCGGTCGACCAGGTGTAACGACGGAGGCCCCCGACGACATGGTCAGGGGCCTCCGCTCACCGAGCCTGGGTCACGGCCGGGTCATGCCTGCGTCATGGCTGCGTCATGGCTGCGGCATCGCTGCATCCGTGATCAGCTTGCGCAGACCGCTGCCGAGCCGGTCGTGCACGGCCGAGCCGGCCGGCGCCACCGTGGCGGCGGCGGCGACGGGGGTCGGTGCCGGCGGCGGCACCGGGTCGCACTTGAGGTCGGACCGGTTGTTGCCCGGCTGCCGCTTCGGCACGACGCCGGTCAGGAGGTACGTCGCGATCGCGTCGTCGGTGCACGAGACACCGGAGAGCGAGCCGGCGTGCGTCGTACCGCCGACGCCCTCGATGAGGGCCGACTTCGGGAACCGCTTGCGCACCTCGATGGCGCCCGACCACGGGGTCGCGGCGTCGTTGGTCTCCTCGATCAGGAGGATCGGCGAGACGCCCTTCCCGTCGACGTCGACCGGCTTCGACGGCGCGGCGGGCCAGGTCAGGCAGGGGGCGTTGTACCAGGTGTTGTTCCAGGCCAGGAACGGCGCCGAGGAGGCGATCTTGTCGGCGTCGTGCTCCTGGCGCTTCCAGCGCGGCCAGGCCGCGTCGGTGCACTCGACCGCCATGTAGGTCGCGTAGGTCGCGTCACCCGGGGCGCCGTACGCCTCCTTGGCGGGCGCCAGGTCGCCCTTCGCCGCCGAGGCCAGAACGTGGGCGTAGTAGTCCCAGTCGTAGACGTAGTAGGCGGCGCCGACGAAGACGTCGTTCCAGTCCGCCGGGCCGAAGTCGGCCTCCGGGTGGGCGGTCAGGTCGGCGAGCGTGTCGTAGTAGATCTTCCGGACGGCCTTGCCGTCGCTGCCGAGACCGTAGGCCGCGTCGTTGTCGGCCACCCACTGGAAGAACGTGTCCGCGTTGGGGTCGAACTGCTTCTCCTGGGCGAGGTTGCCCTCGTACCAGACCTGGCGCGGGTCGACGACGCCGTCGAAGACGAACCGGCGGACCCGGTCGGGGTGCAGGGTCGCATAGACCTGACCGAGGTAGGTGCCGTAGGAGAACCCGTAGTAGTTGATCTGCGAGGCGCCGAGCGCCTTGCGGATGCTCTCCATGTCGTTGACCCAGTCGGTGGTCTTGTCATGGTCGAGCAGGGCACCGCCCGCTTCCTTGCAGTCGGCCGCGTAGCCGGCGGCCTTGTCGAGCCAGTAGGTCTTGATGTCGGGCGTCACGGGGTTGTAGGACGGCCGGCCGGCCTTGAAGTAGGACGGGTCGCAGCTCAGCGACGGGATGCTCCGCCCGACGCCGCGCGGGTCGAACCCGATCCAGTCGTAGGGGTCGCCGCCGCCGTGCGGCACGCTCGCGCCGAGGCGGGCCAGCCCGAGCCCGGAGCCACCGGGGCCGCCGGGGTTGACCAGCATCGGGCCCTGCGCGGCGGCGTCGCTGGTCTTGTGCGCGATCTTGGAGACCGCGAGCTGGATCTTCTGGCCGTCGGGGTGGGCGTAGTCGAGCGGCACGGTGAGCATGCCACAGACGGCGCCCGCCTTCTGCAGGCTCGTGGTCGGGCAGGTGCCCCAGGTGATCGGCGGTGGGGTGTACGCCGGTGTGCCGGGGTCGTGGTGTCCGGGAGTGCCGTGGCCGGGATTGCCGGCGGTTCGGGCCTGGGCCGACGCGGTGGCGAGCCCTGAGCCCACCATCACCGCTGCGGCCACGACGGACAAGACTCGTCTCATGCGTGGACCTCCGAGAAATGCAGGACACGCCCCCCAGTGGGGCGCGCCGTGCCCTACCTAACACCCGGAAGGCCGCCGCGTCATCACCCTTCGGTGTCCGACGACGCTCCTAGCGGGCCGCCGGGACCAGCCAGACCAGGCTGGCGCCGTGCGGGGTCGCGGCGCCCATCCGGATGACACCGCCCAGCGACTCGGCCCGGCGCTGGGCGTTGCGGAGGCCGCTGGCGACGCCGGCGTCGGGCGCCATCCCGACGCCGTCGTCGGCGACGCGCAGCATGAACCAGGCCGCGGAGGCGGTCAGCTCGACCTGGGCAGCGGTCGCGTGGGCGTGCCGCGCGATGTTGGACAGCGCCTCCCGCAGGACGAGCAGCGCCTCGTCGGCGACGGACGCCGTGAGCGCGGTGTCGACGGGTCCGCTGAGCCGCAGGGCCGGCTGGAAGCCGAGCGCTGCGGCGTACTCCTGGACGAGCCCGCGCGCCTCCCCGGACAGCGTGCTCGTCAGTCCCCGGCCGAGCTCGAAGATCGTGGCGCGGAGGTCGCGGATGCTGGTGTCGATGTCCCGGACGCTGGCGGCGATCGCCGCGCCCATGCCGGCGGCGTCGCCGTTGCGCGCCGCCTGCAGCTGCAGGCCGGTCGAGTAGAGCCGCTGGATGACGAGGTCGTGCAGGTCCCGGGCGATCCGGTCGCGGTCGGCCGCGATGAGCAGCTCCTGGCGCTCCCCGATCGCGTGCGCGCGGTCGAGCGCCAGACTGACCTGACCGGCGAAGGTCGAGAGGAGGTGCTGCTCCAGCGCACCGAGCGAGGAGGAGATACCGGCCTGCTCCACGAGGAGTACGCCGGCCGGGGCGTGCTGGGTCTGCAGCGGGATGAGCAGCGACTCCCTGCCGGCGACCCGGCGCACGAGCCGCACCTGTCCCCCGGCGCCGGAGGCCGCGACCTCCTCGCTCAGCGCCTCGGCGGCGGCGGCGGCCTGGGCCTCGTCGCCCTGGTGGGCGACCAACTGCCACCGGTCCTCGCCGCGCCCGTCGGGCTCGAGCAGGGCCACCAGCGCCGCGCCCGCCACGGCGCTCACGCCCGAGACGAGCTGGGTGCGGGCGTCCTCCAGTCGCATCGTCGGCGCCAGGGCGGCGGCGACCTTCACGGTGCCCTCGAGCCAGCGCCGATGCCGCTCGCTCTCGTCGAACGCGACGGCGTTGGCGACGAGTGGCGCGGCCAGGGCCGCCAGCCGCTCGACCAGGCTGCGGTCGTCCCCGTCGATGCCGGCATCCGGTCGGCCGACGGTGAGCTGGCCGAGGACGGCGCCGTGGGCCAGCAGGTCGACGGTCAGGGAGCGGTCGTCGCCGGTCGGCAGGTCGCCGTGGTCGACGCGTCGGACGAGCGCGTCGGCGCCGGTCAGCTCCACGGCGGCGTACGCCGCCTGCCCCAGGGTGCACGCGACCGACGCGATGCGTCGGAGCGTCTCGTCGAGGTCCGGGGCGGACCCGATGAGGTCGATGGCGTCCAGCAGCGCGTGGGTTCTCGTCACGTCGTCGGGCAGACCCCTCACGGCCGCCGCCCGGTGGCGTCCCTGCACCCAGCCACCCTATGTGGTGCCCGGACCGGCCGACAGAGGTAAAGAAACGGTGGGACCGGAAGCACGGGAGAACCCCCCGGACGGACCAGGCGAACCGGGACCGCCCAGGAGGGCCGGCTGCCGACGTACCCTGGCGACATGTGTCGCAACATCCGCCCGCTCCACAACTTCGAGCCGCCGGCGACCGACGACGAGGTCACCTCCGCAGCACTGCAGTTCGTGCGGAAGGTGGCCGGGACGACCAAGCCGTCCACCGCCAACCAGGACGCCTTCGATCGAGCGGTCGCCGAGATCGCCCACATCACGCGGCACCTGCTCGACGACCTGGTGACCACCGCGCCGCCGAAGAACCGCGAGGTCGAGGCCGCCAAGCGGCGGGCCCGCGCCGAGGCCCGCTATGCGGGCTGACCGCGACGCGGCCCTCGACCTGCTGCGCGACCGGCCGCTCGTGGTGCTCACCGGCGCCGGCCTGTCGACGGACTCCGGAATCCCCGACTACCGCGGCCCGGGTGCCCCGGACCGCACCCCGATGACCTATCAGGAGTTCGTCTCGGGCCCCGGCGCCCAGCAGCGGTACTGGGCGCGCAGCCACCTCGGCTGGGGCCGGATGCGTACGGCGGACCCCAACCCGGGCCACCACGCCGTGGCCGCGCTCGACCCGACGCTCCTCATCACCCAGAACGTCGACGGCCTGCACGAGCGCGCGGGCAGCCGCGACGTCGTGGCGCTGCACGGGCGCATCTCCGACGTCGTCTGCCTGGCCTGCCGGCGGGTGTCCTCCCGCGCCGACCTGCAGCGGCGCCTCGACGAGCTCAACCCGGGCTGGGCGGCCGCCCACGCCGACGTCGCGGTCCGTCCTGACGGCGACGTCGACCTGGAGACCACCGACGGGTTCGTCGTGCCGGAGTGCGAGATCTGCGGCGGCGTGCTCAAGCCCGACGTCGTCTTCTTCGGCGAGAACGTCCCCCGCGAGCGCGTCGACAGGTGCTACGCAGCGGTGGACGCGCTCGGCGCGGACGGGACGCTGCTCGTCGCGGGCTCCAGCCTCACGGTGATGAGCGGGCTCCGCTTCGTGCGACGCGCGGCCCGCAACGGCACGCCGGTCGTCATCGTCAACCGGGGCACGACACGCGGCGACGACCTGGCGACCTACAAGCTCGACGAGGGCTGCAGCGAGTTCCTGACCGACCTGGCGGAAGCGCCTACCGCTGTCGCGTGAAGGCCTGCGCGCGGCGCAGGTCGCCGAGCAGGTCGACGATCTCGTGCAGGCCCTGGTTCTCCGGGTAGACGTCGACGTCGGTGAGCCGCTGCGCGGCCATGTCCATCGGCAGCCGGGCGCCGACGTGCAGCGCGTAGACCGGCTCACCCCGGCTCGAGTCGACGGAGAGAACGACGGCGGCGTGGAACTCGCCGTCCCGGTCGCTCACGAGGACGTCCTGGCCCTCGACGAGGACCGACAGGAGCCCGGTGGACTCGTGGGTCACGACGAGCGGCCCGGGTCCGGAGACGAGGTCGACGGACGACCGGTCGACATGGAACAGCTCCATCTGGCACTCCCTCCGAGGCCGGCCACCCCCGCAGCGTCCCTCCGACGCGCCGACGGGGAGAAGTCAACCATCAGCGCACGACCGGCACGAGTCCCGAATCCGTGGCGTTCGGTGCCGAATTGCGCCGATCCGTGCGTCAGAGCCGACGAACGAAGATGTGCTCGGCCGCCTCGGGGACGATCTCGGCGCTCTCCCCACCCGACCCGACGAGCACGCCCTCGGTGGTCGCGACCACGGTGATCGAGCGGTCGGGCAGCGCACCGACGCGACGCAGCGCGCTCATCAGCGACTCGTCCTTCTGCATCTCCTCGGAGATGCGTCGCACGAGCACCATGCCCTTCTCGTCCGTGGCGACCTTCGAGAGCGGCTCGACGCCGTCCATGAAGCCCTCCCCCGGCGTGTCGGAGCCCAGCTCGTGGAGCCCGGGGATCGGGTTGCCGTAGGGCGACTCCGTCGGGTGGCCGAGCAGGTCGAGCAGCCGCTTCTCGACGGTCTCCGACATGACGTGCTCCCAGCGGCACGCCTCCTCGTGGACCAGCTCCCAGTCGAGCCCGATGACATCGGTGAGCAGACGCTCGGCGAGCCGGTGCTTCCGCATCACGCGGGTGGCCAGCCGGTGGCCCTCCTCGGTGAGCTGCAGGTGCCGGTCGCCCTCGATGGTGAGCAGGCCGTCGCGCTCCATCCGGGCGACGGTCTGGGACACGGTGGGGCCGCTCTGGTGCAGCCGCTCGGCGATCCGCGCACGCAGCGGGACGATGCCTTCCTCGACCAGCTCGTAGATGGTCCGGAGGTACATCTCGGTGGTGTCGATCAGGTCGCTCACCTGTCCATTCTAGGGTTGATGCGTGACTGACACCGCCGCAGCGCCCTGGTGGCGCCACGCCGTGACCTACCAGGTCTATCCACGCAGCTTCGCCGACGCCAACGGCGACGGGATCGGGGACCTGCCGGGCATCACCTCGCGCCTCCCCTACCTGCGCGACCTGGGCGTCGACGCGCTCTGGATCTCGCCGTTCTACACGTCACCCCAGAAGGACCACGGGTACGACGTCGCCGACTACCGCGACGTCGACCCGCTGTTCGGCAGCCTGGCCGACGCCGACGCCCTGATCGCCCGCGCCCACGAGCTGGGCCTGCGCCTGATCGTCGACCTGGTCCCCAACCACACCTCGAGCGAGCACGAGTGGTTCAAGGCGGCGCTCGCCGCCCCTCCGGGCTCGCCGGAGCGGGCGCGCTACCTCTTCCGCGACGGCCGCGGGCCGAACGGCGACGAACCGCCGAACAACTGGCGATCCGTCTTCGGCGGCTCGGCCTGGACCCGCGTGCCCGACCACTCGACGGGCTCGGGGCAGGGCGGCCAGTGGTACCTGCACCTCTTCGACAGCTCCCAGCCCGACCTCGACTGGCGCAACCCCGAGGTCGGCGACATGTTCGAGGACGTGTTGCGGTTCTGGCTGGACCGGGGCGTCGACGGCTTCCGGATCGACGTGGCGCACGGCCTGCTCAAGGAGGAGTCGCTGCGCGACCAGGTCGTCCCCGACGGCGTCGACCCGTCGTCCGACGCGAGCGCCATGATCGAGCGGGCGCTCACCGACGAGCCGATGTGGGACCAGCCGGAGGTGCACGACGTCTACCGGCGCTGGCGTCGGGTGCTCGAGGAGTACCCCGGCGACCGGATCCTCGTCGCCGAGGCCTGGACCCAGACGGCCGTCTCGTTGGCTCGCTACGTCCGTCCCGACGAGATGCACCAGGCGTTCAACTTCGCCTGGCTCCTGGCGCCGTGGTCGGCCAAGGCGTTCGCCGAGGTCATCACCGGCACCCTCGAGGAGCTCTCCGACGTGAAGGCGTCCCCGACGTGGGTCCTCAGCAACCACGACGTCATCCGGCACGCGACGCGCTACGGCGGCGGTGCGCTCGGCCTGGCCCGGGCCCGCGCGGCCACCGTGGCGATGCTCGCACTGCCCGGATCGGCCTACGTCTACCAGGGCGAGGAGCTCGGCCTGGAGCAGGTCGAGGTCGCGCCCGACCAGCGGCAGGACCCGACCTGGCTCCGGACGCGCAACACCGCGGCGCCCGAGGAGGGCCGCGACGGCTGCCGGATCCCGATCCCGTGGAGCGGCACCGAGCCGCCGTACGGCTTCGGGCCCGGCGAGGGCCAGCCGTGGCTCCCGCAGCCGGCGTCGTGGGGCGGTCTCACCGTGGCGGCGCAGACCGGCGACCCCGACTCCACGCTGGAGCTCTACCGCCGCGCGCTCGACGCCCGCCGACGCCACGCCGGCACAGACAGGGGCGACACCGTCGAGATCCTCGACGAGGGCCACCAGGTGCTGGCCTTCCGCCGCGGCGGGCTGACCGTCGTCCTCAACTGCGGCGAGGAGCCCGTCGAGCTGCCGGCCGGCGAGGTCGTGCTCAGCAGCGAGCCGCTGGACGGCGCGACGCTCCCGGCCAACGCCTCGGCCTGGCTCGTCTAGACACAGAGAGTCGGCGCATCCCGGCAGACGAGCTGCCGGGATGCGCCGACTCGGCGTGGATCAGGCGTCGAGCGCCTCGTTGTAGTGGGCGAGCGAGCGGGCGAACGCGTCCAGCTCGGCCACCGACCAGTCGCCCAGGCGCTCGTCGAGCGACACGCGCTGCTCGGCGTCGACCTCGTCGAGTCGCCGGGCGGCCTCCGCGCTGAGCGAGATCAGCGTGGCCCGCCCGTCCGCCGGGTCGGGCGTCCGCTCGATGAGCTCGAGCTCCTCGAGGTGCTGGAGCTGCCGGCTGAGCGCGCCCTTGTCCATCCGGAAGACCTCGATGATCGCGGACGCCCGCACCGGGCCGTTCTCCGCGAGCCAGCCGAGCATGAGGTACGACGCCCCACCGAGGTCACGGTGGATCGCGTGGGCCCGCTCGCCGATCGCGCGCTTGAGCCGACGTACCAGGACACCGATCTCGTCCTCGATCGCCCGGAGGGCGTCGACCCGAGCCACCGCGGTGCTGGTCATCGCCGACCCAGCTCCCCCGCCTCCAGCTCGGCGGCGATGTCCATGTTGATCTCCGGCTCCTCGATCTTGTCGAGCGTGGTCCGCAGGCGGTTCTCCTTGATGAAGAGGACCGTGATCAGGGCCAGCACGGCGAACGGCACGGTCAGCAGGAAGATCTGGCCGGTCGCGTCGCCGAAGGCACCCTCGAAGAGGTTGCGCAGGGGCGCGGGCAGCGTGGCGACGTTCGGAACGCCTCCGTCACCCAGCGACTTGGCCTGCTGCGGCGTCACGTTGCCACCGGCGATGAGGGCGCCGAGGCCGTCCACGACGTGCGTCGTGACGCGGTGGGAGAGCACGGCGCCGAACGCGCTGACGCCGATGGCGCCACCGAGGGTCCGGAAGAAGGCGACCACGGAGCTGGCCGCGCCGATGTTGGCCTGGTCGACGTTGTTCTGGACCGAGAGGATCAGGTTCTGCTGCGTCGCACCGAGGCCGGCGCCCAGGACGAACATGTAGAGGCCGACGAGCCACAGCGAGGTGGAGTGGTCGATCGTGGCGAGCAGGCCCGCGCCGGCGACGACGCCGACCATGCCCCAGACGAGCCAGATCTTCCAGCGTCCGGTCTGGCTGATGAGGCGGCCGGACACGATGCTGGTGCCCATCAGGCCGACGACCATCGACAGCGACATCAGGCCGGCGTGGGTCGGGCTCATGCCGCGCGAGGTCTGGAAGTACTCCGAGAGGTACGTGGTCGCGGTCAGCATGGCGATGCCGACGAAGACGGCGGCCAGCGTGGCCAGGGAGATCGTGCGGTCCTTGAAGAGCTGCATCGGGATGATCGGCTCGGTGGCGATCTTGGCCTCCACGAAGGCGGCGAGGGCGAGCACCACGACACCGCCGCCGACCATGTAGACGGTGGTGGTCGAGGCCCAGTCGAACTGCTGGCCGGCCAGCGACACCCAGACCAGCAGGATGCTGACGCCGCCCATGATGAGGACGGAGCCGAGGTAGTCGATCTTGACCTCGCGCTTGGTGGTCGGCAGGTGCAGCTTGAACTGCAGCACGAGGAACGCGATGATCGCGAACGGCAGGCCGACGTAGAAGCAGCCGCGCCAGCCCAGAGCGCTGTCCACGATGACGCCGCCGACGAGCGGGCCGATGAGGGTCGCGAGGCCGAACGAGGCGCCGATGTAGCCCGAGTAGCGGCCGCGCTCGCGCGGGGAGACCATCGAGCCGATGATGATCTGGATGAGCGCCATCACGCCGCCGACGCCGAGGCCCGTGATGACGCGGGCGCCGATCAGCCAGGTCATCGACTGCGCCACGCCGGCCAGCGCCGAACCGCCGACGTAGACGACCAGGGCGATCTGCATCAGCAGCTTCTTGGAGAACAGGTCGGCGAGCTTGCCCCAGATCGGCGTGGTCGCCGTCATCGCGAGCATGGTCGCGACGAGCACCCAGGTGTAGCCGGTCTGGGAGCCGTGCAGGTCGGACACGATCGTCGGCAGGGCGTTCGTGACGACCGTGCTGGAGAGGATCGCGACGAACATCGCGACGAGGAGACCCGAGAGCGCCTCGAGGATCTCCTTGTGGGTCATGGGGACCGCGCTCTGTGGCGCGGTCTGCGTGGTGATGTCCTGGGACATGCTTCTCGATTCGTACGGTGCGGGCGGTGGACTCGCCTAGTAAAAGGTTGCTTACGGCAACTATATTCCCGGTTGGTTGACATCGACAACTTTCGGAGCCGACAGAGGCCGATAGCGGGCCGATAGGGTGCGCCCCATGGACGCGACCGGCACCGCCGTCGTCATCGGCGAGGCGCTCATCGACGTCGTCGTCACCCCCGACGGTCGGGTCGCCGAGGCCTCGGGCGGCTCACCGCTCAACGTGGCCGTCACGCTGGGCCGGCTCGGCGTCGCGACGACGCTGGTCACCGCGCTGGGCGAGGACCCGCGCGGCGAGCGGATCGCCGAGCACGTGGCTGCCTCGGGCGTCGCGCTCGCGGCGGGGGCGCACACGCTCGACGCGACGTCCACGGCGGTCGCCCGGCTCGGAGCGGACGGCGCGGCGACGTACGACTTCGACATCCACTGGCACGTGCCGGACCGCCCGCTCCCCCCGGCGACGGTCGTGCACGCCGGCTCGCTGGGCCTCTTCCTGCCGCCCGGGGCTGACGTCGTGCGGGCCCGGCTGGCGCAGGCCGCCGAGCAGTCGCTGGTCACCCTCGACCCCAACGCCCGGCCGACGATCGTGCCGGACGCGGCTGCGACCACGGAGACGTTCGAGGAGCTCTGCGGCCACGCGCACGTGGTCAAGCTCAGCGACGAGGACGCCGCGTGGCTCTACCCCGGGCTGACGCTCGAAGCCGTCGTGACGCGGCTGCTCGGCCTCGGGCTCGGGCTGGTCGGGGTCACCCGGGGCTCGGCCGGCGTACTGCTGGCGAGCGGCGACGAGGTCGTCACCGTCGCCGCTCCGGCCGTGCGTGTGGCGGACACCATCGGGGCTGGCGACTCGTTCATGGGTGCGCTCGTCCAGCAGCTGATCGCCCGGGAGCTGACCGGGGGCCTGCGGGACGGTCGTGCGCTCACCGCGGCGCAGCTCGCGGACGTCGGCGCCTTCGCCGCGTCGGTCGCGGCGGTGACGGTGAGCCGCCACGGCGCCGACCCGCCGTGGCTGCACGAGCTGGCGCTCGGCTGACCTCGCTTCCGGGTTCGAGGGAGCGGTGAGTGGTCGACCGGAAATGCAGCGACCCGCAGACGTGGCGCCCCTCGGAAGGGGGCCGCACCGGGGGACGTGTTCCCGGTCGTCTGCGGGTCGGGTAGCTGCCAGGTATTCGCCAGCAGCCGGCGGGGTGTCTCAACCCCGACGTCCCTGCTGGGGGCTGCTAGCGGGCAGCCACCTCACGCGTCCAAGAAGAATTCATTCTTCGGATCACCTCCTTTCCCGTGTACGAAAACCTTACGCGCGGCGGGGCCGCCACTCAACGGGTTATCCGACGCTCACGCCACCTGCTCGTCGTCGACCGGCGCCGCGAACTGCGACTGGTAGAGCCGCGCGTAGGCGCCGTCCGCCGCCAGCAGCTGGTCGTGGTTGCCCTGCTCGACGATCGCGCCGTCCTCCATGACGAGGATGAGGTCGGCGTCGCGGATCGTGGAGAGCCGGTGGGCGATCACGAACGACGTGCGGTCGGTGCGCAGCGCGGCCATCGCTTTCTGGAGCAGCAGCTCGGTGCGGGTGTCGACCGACGAGGTCGCCTCGTCGAGGATCAGCAGCGACGGCTCGGCCAGGAACGCCCGGCAGATCGTCAGGAGCTGACGCTCGCCGGCCGAGAGCGAGCCGCCCTCGGCGTCGACGACGGTGTCGTAGCCGTCGGGCAGGGAGTGGACGAACCGGTCGACGAACGTCGCCCGGGCCGCCGCGAGCAGCTCCTCCTCGGTCGCGTCCGGGCGGCCGTAGAGCAGGTTCTCGCGGATGGTGCCCTCGAACAGCCAGGTGTCCTGCAGCACCATGCCGGTCTGCGCCCGGAGGTCCGCACGCCGGATGTCGGTGATGTCCACGCCGTCGAGCGTGATCCGGCCGGCGTCCAGCTCGTAGAACCGCATGATGAGGTTGACGAGCGTCGTCTTGCCGGCGCCGGTCGGACCGACGATGGCCACCGTCTGACCGGGCTGCGCGACCAGCGAGAGGTCTTCGATGAGCGGCTTCTCCGGGTCGTAGGAGAACGAGACGTGCTCGAAGCGCACCTCGCCGCGCCTGACGTCGGGCAGCGAGCCGTGCCGGTCGGGCACCTGCTCGGGCGCGTCGAGCAGCTCGAAGACCCGCTCGGCGCTGGCGACGCCCGACTGGAGCAGGTTCATCATCGACGCGACCTGGGTCAGTGGCATGTTGAACTGGCGGGAGTACTGGATGAACGCCTGCACCTCGCCGATCGTCAGGGCGCCGTGGGCGACCCGCAGACCGCCGACGACCGCGACGAGCACGAAGTTGATGTTGCCGATGAAGAACATCACCGGCATCACCAGACCGCTGATGAACTGTGCCTTGAAGCCGGCGTCGTGCAGCGAGTCGTTGCGCTCCGCGAAGGTCGCCTCGGCGTCCGCCTGGCGGCCGAAGACGCGGACGAGCTCGTGGCCCGAGAACGTCTCCTCGATGTGAGCGTTGAGCTGGCCGGTCGAGCGCCACTGGTTGATGAACTGGCCCTGCGAGCGCTTCATCACCTGCCGGGCGATGGTCATCGACACCGGTACGGACACCAGCGCGATCAGCGCGAGCAGCGGGCTGATCCAGAACATCATCACGAGGATCGTCACGACGCTGACGATCGAGGTGAGGAGCTGGGACATCGTCTGCTGCAGTGACTGGCTGAGGTTGTCGATGTCGTTGGTGACGCGGGAGAGGATCTCGCCGCGCGGCTGGGAGTCGAAGTACTCGAGCGGCAGGACGTTGAGCTTGTCCTCGACCTCGCCGCGCAGGTCCCGCACCGTCGAGTTGACCAGCCCGTTGAGCATGAGGCCCTGGAGGAACGAGAACAGGTTGGAGAAGAGGTAGAGCCCCAGCACGAAGAGGAGGATCGAGCCGACCGCGCCGAAGTCGACGCCCTGCCCAGGCACGAGGTGGTCGATGCCGCCGACCACGTCGGCGAGGCGGTCCTGGCCCTGGGCGTGCAGGCCCGCGACGACCTGGTCCACCGTCTGGCCGGCCGGAAGCTGCCGCCCGATCGCACCGGCGAAGACGCGGTCGGTCGCGTGGCCGAGGTAGCGCGGCGCGAGCGCCGAGAGCACCACACTGGTCACGGCGAGGACGAGGAGCGCCGCCAGCTTGAGGCGCTGCGGCGCGAGCCGGCCGATGAGCCGCTTGGCCGACGGCCCGAAGTTGGACGCCTTCTGGCCGACCATGCCGCCCGGGCCGCGCCCGGGCCCGCCGGCCATCTGGATCCGCTCGGTCGCCTTCAGCTGCTGGCCCTGCTTGGGGCTCTGCTTGGGGCTCTGCCCCGAAGCCTGGCCGGACGTCTGGGTCGTGGCCATCAGGCTGCCTCCTCCGCGCTGAGCTGGGACGCGACGATCTCCTGGTAGGTCGCGTTGTCGGCGAGCAGCTCCGCATGGGTGCCGCGGCCGACGATCCTGCCGTCGTCGAGGACGAGGATGAGGTCGGCATCGCGGATCGTGGAGACCCGCTGAGCGACGATCACCACACAGGCCTCGGCCGTCTCGGGCTTGAGCGCGGCGCGCAGCCGGGCGTCGGTCGCGAGGTCGAGCGCCGAGAAGGAGTCGTCGAACAGGTAGATCTCGGGGCGTCGGACGAGGGCTCGCGCGATGGCGAGGCGCTGCCGCTGACCGCCCGAGAAGTTCGTGCCACCCTGGACGACCGGGGCGTCGAGCCCCTCGGCGAGTGCCCGCACGAAGTCGGCCGCCTGGGCGACCTCGAGCGCGTGCCACATCTCCTCGTCGGTCGCGTCGTCCTTGCCGTAGCGCAGGTTGGACCGGATGGTCCCGGAGAAGAGGAACGCCTTCTGCGGCACCAGCCCGAGCCGGCCGCCGAGCGCGTCGGGCTCCCAGGCGCGTACGTCGATCCCGTCGACCAGCACGCTGCCCCCGGTGGCGTCGAAGAGCCGGGGCACGAGGTTGAGCAGGGTCGACTTCCCGGCACCGGTCGAGCCGATGACGGCGAGCGTCTGGCCGCGGCTGGCGGCGAAGCTGATGCCGGTGAGCACTGACTGCTCGGCACCGGGGTAGGTGAAGTCGACGCCGTCGAAGGCGAGCTCGCCGCGAACCGCTGACGTGTCGAGGCCCGAGAGCGGAGCCACGATCGAGGGCTCGGTGTCGATCACCTCGCCGATCCGGTCGGCACAGACCGACGACCGCGGTACCTGCATGAAGAGGAACGTCCCCATCATCACGCTCATCATCACCTGCATGAGATAGGCGAGGAACGCGGTCAGCGGGCCGACCTGCATCTGACCGGAGTCGACCAGGTGGCCGCCGAACCAGATCACCGCGACTGCCGCGACGTTGACGATGAGCATCATCAGCGGGAAGAACGTGGCCAGCCAGCGACCGGCCCGCACCGAGACGTCGGTCAGCTCGTCGTTGGCCCGGTCGAACCGGACCCGCTCCTGCGGCTCGCGCACGAAGGCTCGGACGACCCGGATGCCGGTGATCTGCTCGCGCAGGATCCGGTTGACGTTGTCGAGCCGGGCCTGCAACCGGGCGAAGTTGGGGATCATCCGGGTGGCGACGATGCCGACGGTCACGAAGAGTGCCGGGATGAGCACGGCGAAGATCCAGGCCAGATGGGTGTCCTGGTGCAGCGCCATGATCACGGCGCCGACCATCATGATCGGGATCTGCACCGCCATCGCGCACAGCATGTAGGCGAGCATCTGCACCTGCTGGGCGTCGTTGGTCGTCCGGGTGATCAGGCTGGGCGCACCGAACCGGCCGAGCTCGAACGCGCCGAAGCCGCCGACCTGGTGGAACAGGGAACGGCGCAGGTCGCGGCCGAACGCGGTCGCCGACCGCGACGCGAAGTAGGCGGCGATGACCTGGCAGACCATCTGGACGATGCAGACGGCGAGCATCCACGCACCGGTGCGGAGGATGTAGCCCTGGTCGCCCTGCGTCACGCCCTTGTCGATGATGTCGGCGTTGAGGCTGGGCAGGTAGAGCGCGGCCCCCGTGGCGATGAACTGGAGCACGACGATGACGCCGAGCCAGCGGCGGTACGGACTCAGGTAGGTCCGCAGGAGACGTAGCAGCACGTCAGTCCTTTCTGAGGGTTCCGTGCAGGAGGGTGTCGACGATCTGGTCGGGTGTGAGCACCTGACCGTCGGCGATCTGTTCGTTGCTGCCTGCGAACGTCAGCAGGCGGAGCATGTGGACGAGCATCGCGGGCTCGACCGACAGCCGGGCGGCGTCCGGCTCGAGGAGCGCGGCCATCGACTCGCGGACCGCCCGCATCTCGTCGTGGCGCCGCTCGGGGTGGACGTGCTTGTGCCGGGGCGGGCCCATCTCCCCCATCGCACGCATCAGCCCGAACGTCGCCCGGAACCGCTGCTGCAGGATGCTGGTGATCTTGAGCAGCTTCTCGCGCAGCGGCTCGGCGGGGTCGATCTCGGCGATGCGGTCGGCGATCTGCCCCGGCTCGAACGCCTTCGCCATGGCCGCGTCGACGAGCTGCTCCTTGGAGTCGAAGACCCGGAAGATGGTGCCTTCGGCGACGCCGGCCGCCTCCGCGATGAGCTTGGTGGTCACCGCGCGACCGTGCTGGTAGAGCAGCGGCAGGGTCGCCGACACGAGCGCCTCGCGGCGCTCGTCGGGCGTCAGCGGTCGGGCCCGCTCGCGTCGTGCTTCCACATCGGACGACTCTAAATGAGTGAGCACTCACTCACAAACGGTTTTACCCGTGGATCAGGGGGCCAGCCGCTCGGTCGCCCACCCGTCGTCGGTACGCCGGTAGACGAGCCGGTCGTGCATGCGGCCGGTGCGCCCCTGCCAGAACTCGACGACGTCGGGACGGACCCGGAAGCCGCCCCACTCGTCGGGCACCGGCACGTCGACGCCCTCGAACCGGGCCGACACTGCGGCGTACTCCCGGTCGAGCTCGTCGCGGCCGCTCACCACCGCCGACTGGTGCGACGCCCACGCGCCGAGCTGGGAGCCGCGGGGCCGGGAGGCGAAGTAGGCCTCCACCTCGGCGCGCGGCAGCTCGGCCGCGAGGCCCTCGACCCTGACCTGGCGCTCGAGCGGGTGCCAGGGGAAGAGCAGCGCGCAGCGGGGGTTCGCGAACAGCTCGTGACCCTTGCGGGAGCGCAGGTTGGTGAAGAACACGAAGCCGTCGGGCGACACGCCCTTGAGGAGCACGAACCGCTGCGAGGGGGCGCCGTCGGGCGTGGCCGTCGCGACCGCCATCGCGTTCGGCTCGTGGAGGCCGGCACCGGCCGCCTCGGCGTACCACCGCTCGAACATGACGATCGGGTCGGCCGCCAGGTCGGACTCGGCGAGGCCTCCGCGGGCGTAGTCCTCGCGCCGTGCGGCGATCGTGTCCAGGGGGCCGTCGGAGGTCATGACCCGCACCCTAGTAGGGCCGCTCACCCAGACCCTGGGGCAGAATGCGCCAGAACCTGGAGAGTCGCGGGCAATGCAGTCGTGAGGAGCAGCAATGACCGAGGTACACCACGGCCTTGAGGGCGTCGTCGCGTTCGAGACGCAGATCGCCGAGCCCGACAAGGAGGGCTCCGCGCTGCGCTACCGGGGGGTCGACATCGAGGAGCTCGCCGGCCGCGTCCCGTTCGAGAACGTCTGGGGGCTCCTGATCGACGGCGCCTACGCCCCGGGCCTGCCCCCGGCCGAGGCCTACAACCTGCCGGTGCACACCGGCGACGTGCGCGTCGACGTCCAGGCCGCGATCGCGATGCTCGCGCCGGCGTTCGGCTTCGGGCAGACCTACGACATCTCCGACGAGCAGGCCCGCGCGGACCTGGCCCGGGTGGCCGTCATGGTCCTGTCGTACGCCGGCCAGTCGGCTCGCGACATCCACCTGCCGGTCGTGCCCCAGCGTCTCGTCGACGAGGGCCGCACCCTCGCCGAGAAGTTCCTCATCCGCTGGCGCGGGGAGGCCGACCCGAAGCACGCGCACGCGATCGACGCCTACTGGTCGTCGGCCGCCGAGCACGGCATGAACGCCTCCACCTTCACCGCCCGCGTCATCACCTCCACCGGCGCCGACGTCGCCGCGGCCTTCTCCGGCGCCATCGGCGCGATGAGCGGCCCGCTGCACGGTGGCGCGCCATCCCGCGTCCTCGGCATGATCGAGGAGGTCGAGAGGTCCGGCGACGCCCGCGGCTACGTGAAGTCGCTCCTCGACTCGGGCGAGCGCCTCATGGGCTTCGGCCACCGTGTCTACCGTGCTGAGGACCCGCGCGCCCGGGTGCTGCGTCGCACCGCGCGCGAGCTCGGCGCCGCGCGCTACGAGGTGGCCGAGGCCCTCGAGCAGGCCGCCCTGGCCGAGCTGCGCGAGCGCCGCCCCGACCGCGTGCTCGAGACCAACGTGGAGTTCTGGGCGGCGATCGTGCTCGACTTCGCCGAGGTGCCGGCGCACATGTTCACGTCGATGTTCACCTGCGCGCGCACCGGCGGCTGGTCGGCCCACATCCTCGAGCAGAAGACGACCGGCCGGCTGATCCGGCCGTCGGCCGTCTACACCGGCCCGGCGTCCCGCCCGGCCAGCTCGGTCGAGGGCTGGGACGGCGCCTGGTCACCGACCGGCCGCTGACCGGCCGCTCACCTGCCGCTGACCGGCCCCGCCGAGCCGGTCAGCGTCGCAAGGCTGCTCAGTCGTCGCCGTCGTCCAGCGTCTCGCCCCGCCGGGCGCGGCCGACGCCGCGCTGGAAGCTGCCCAGACCTCGGCTGCGCTGCGGGTCGGCCCGCGGAGCCGGCGGCGGTGCGGCCGGCGCGCCGGCGCCACCCGGGATCAGGTTGCGTCCGGGGACACGCACCGGCAGGCCCTCGGGCGTCTGCGCCGCCGCCGTGGCCTGGGTGCCCACCTCCGCGGCGCGACGCCAGCCGGCGTCGCCCGGGGACTGCCAGGTCCGGGCCCGGACCGCGGTGTCGGTGCTGCTGCCCCCGGCCGTGCGCCCGCGGAACCACTCGGACTGGAGCAGCGCGTAGATCGGCGTCGACTCGTTCTCCGGCCGCACGGCGGGCAGGTCCAGGGCGGTCGGCGCGATCGACCCGAGGACGGGACCCTTCGCCGTCCGGGGTCCCGGCACGGTCCCCTGCTTGCGATTGAGCGAGACCTCGAAGACCCGCCCCGAGAGGTGGCCGAAGGTCGAGGGGGCGAACTGCTCGCGCACCGCGGCCGACAGCGTGGTGGGCGCGGGGGCACCGGCGGTCACCAGCGCCTTGGCGGACACGTCCGGCCGGGCGGCGTACGACGGCGCGCGGCTCGGCAGCGGCGCCGGGTCGGAGGCGACGAAGACGTCGGCGGGCAGCAGCACGGTCGCGACCACGCCGGACGGCGAGTTCGCGTGCAGCTTGACGGTCAGGCCGTGACGGTGGGCGAGCCGCGAGGTCACGACCAGCCCCATCATGCGGGCCACGTCGGCGTCGAGGCCGGCGCTGCTGCGCAGCTTGGCGTTGGCGGCGGCGAGCTCGTCGGGCGACATCCCGATGCCGTGGTCGGCGATCTCGATGACCATCGGTCCGGTGGAGGTGGCCCGCGTGGTGCGCACGAGGACCGACGTGTCCGGCGACGAGAAGTTGGTGGCGTTCTCGATCAACTCGGCCAGCAGGTGGACGACGTCCGCGACGACCGGACCGCGGAAGCTGGCGCTGACGCGGCACTCGATCTGGACGCGGGCGAAGTGCTCGATCTCGGAGGAGGCGGCGCGCAGCGCGTCGAGCACGGGCACGTCGCCCCGGTTCGCCTGGGCGGCGTCGCCGCCGGCGAGGACCAGCAGGCTCTCGTCGTTGCGGCGCATGCGCGTGGCCAGGTGGTCGAGCCGGAACAGGTTCGCGAGGTCGTCGGGGTCCTGCTCGTTGGCCTCGAGCTCGTCGATGAGCCGCAGCTGCCGCTCGACCAGGCTCTGGCTGCGGTGGGACAGGTTGACGAACATCCTGTTGACGTTGGCGCGCATGTGGGCCTGCTCGCCGGCGAGGCGGACCGCTTCGGCGTGCACCGCCTCGAACGCCTCGGCGACCTCGCCGATCTCGTCGCCCCGGGCGACGCCGATCGGCTCGACCGTCACGTCGACGGGCTCCTCGGCCAGCTCGATGCGGCGGACCCGGTCGGGCAGCTCCCGATGGATGTCGAGCGCTGCCTGCCGGAGCCGGCGCAGCGGACGCAGGATCGAGCGCGCCGCGAGCGAGGCGGCGATGAGCGCGAGCAGCAGCACGACGACGACCATGACGGCGTTGAGGATCGCGGTCCGACGGGCGGCGTCGCCGCTGGCTGACACGTCGTCGGACAGATCGGTCGCGGCCTGCACGATGACGCCGACCATCTTCCTGATGAAGTCCGCGGAGGCGGCCTGCCAGTCGGTCGGTGACATGTCGAGGTCACTCACGTCGCCGGTCGACACGACCTGGGCCACGGCTCCCTGCATGGGTGCTCCGGTGGAGCCCTTGGTGCTGGTGTCGCCGGTGATCTTGTCGAAGCCCGCGCGAGCCGCGGGCGACGTACGGGCGTAGAACTTCTCGCTCGCCTCGGCCCACGAGCGCTGGGCCTGGGCGAGGGCCACCTGGTCGGCGCGGGTGATGCGGCCCTGGGCGAGCGCCCTGCCCATGAGGGTGCGCTCGACGCCGAGCGCCTCCGAGGCGGTCCGGATCTCGGCGAGGGCGTAGGTCTGGCGGTACATCCCGCCGTCGTCGAGCTCGGGAAGCCGACCGGCGATGCCGAGCAGGACGTTGAGGGCGGTCGTGTAGTCGGCGCGCGCCTGCTCCTGGGTGTTGGGACGGGTGATCTGCTTGCGCAGGTTCGCGAGGCCATCCATGGCGGCACGCGACGTCGCGAGGTCACGGGCGAGCGCCGGGTTGCCGGTCGTGTCCACACCCGGGAGATCACGCCGCCACGCCGTCACGGCCGCGTCGGTGGTGGCCTCGACCTGGGCCAGCGTCGCCGCCGAGGCCCCGGCGCTGGCGGCGTCGCGCTCGACCGTCAGCTGGACGGCCAGCCGGAAGCTGTCCGGCAGCGTGACGGCCACGCTCTCCGCGCGGGCAGCAGCCCGGCTCGCGGAGATCGCCGACTCCATGTGCAGTGCTCCGAACGCGAGTGCCGCGATCGTCGGCACCAGCATGATCCCGAGGAGTCGGGGCCGGATGCCGCGCCACGCCCTCCTGCTCGAACTACGGGCGTCCGTTGTGTCGGCCATGCTCCCTCTCCCTGGCGTTGCCCCCACAACCCAAGGACCGGCCTGCCCCTCCCGGGTAGTGCCGGCCCTTCCCTTGTCCCCGCGACCGCGACTCGGAGCCACGACCGGGGGTTTGGCGGCTCACCCTGTCAGAAAGTGGTCTAGAACAGCAATGCCGATGTGAGAATTCTGCCCACGAGGGACGAAATCATGTGCTACACGTGGCTCGTGGTGCGACCTCGGTCGTCCGACATCGACCTCCACGGCAGGATGCGCGGCAGGATCAGCGGCGGGATCAGCGGCGGGCGCCGCGGAAGCCGTCGTTCCAGGCGCTCATCCCGGACATGGCGATCAGTCCACCGCCAGCGAAGAGCAGGATGCCGGCCAGGACGCTCCGGGCGAGCGACGCCATGTCGTCGGCGAGCGAGCCGCGCGTGAACACGAAGGCGCCGCCGACCATCGCGGCCGCACCGGAGAGCATCAGCAGCACGCCCAGGACGCAGAGACCCTTCCGGACCGGGGTCCGTTCCGGAGGGTCGTCGTTCGTCATGAGGACTCCTCGGTGAGCCGCTGCCGTCGTGCTGGGACAATTCCTCTGACGGTCCCATCAAACCGAAGGTTGCCCCGATGACGCTACGGATCCCCGCCGACCTCCTGCCGCGCGACGGGCGGTTCGGCTCCGGTCCGTCCAAGGTTCCAGCGGGACGGCTGGACGACCTCGCTGCCAGCGGCGCCTCCCTGATGGGCACGTCGCACCGGCAGTCCCCCGTCAAGCACCTCGTACGCCGGGTGGTGACCGGTCTCGGCGACCTCTTCTCGCTGCCGGACGGCTACGAGGTGGCCATCGGCAACGGCGGCTCCGCGGCGTTCTGGGACCTGGCGACGTTCGCGCTGGTCGAGCGGCGCAGCCAGCACGCGGTGTTCGGTGAGTTCGCCGGCAAGTTCGCCGCCGCGGCCCGCAAGGCGCCCTGGCTCGGCGACCCGACCGTGCTCAGCGCCGAGCCGGGCGGGCTCGCGCTGCCGGTCGCGGAGGCCGATGTGGACGTCTACGCCTGGACCCACAACGAGACCTCGACCGGCGTCGCCGCACCGGTCGTCCGCCCGCAGGGCGCCACCGCCGACCAGCTCGTGCTGATCGACGCCACGTCGGCGGCCGGCGGCCTCGCCGTCGACCTGGCGCACACCGACGTCTACTACTTCGCGCCCCAGAAGTCGTTCGCCTCGGACGGTGGCCTCTGGCTGGCCACGCTCTCCCCCGCCGCCGTCGAGCGGGCCGAACGGATCGCCGCGTCCGACCGCTACGTCCCCGCGTTCTTCGACCTGATGGGCGCGCTGAGGAGCACCCGCCTCGACCAGACCTACAACACGCCGAGCGTCGCCACGCTCTTCCTCATGGCGGAGCAGCTCGACTGGATGCTCGCCGAGGGCGGTCTCGACGCGATGGCCGCGCGGACGTCCGCGTCGGCCGAGCACCTCTACGCCTGGGCCGAGAAGTCGTCGTACGTCGCCCCGTTCGTGCCGGACCCAGCGCACCGGTCCGCGGTCGTCGCGACCCTCGAGCTCGACGCGTCCGTCGACAAGACGCGGGTGATGGAGGAGCTGCGCGCCAACGGCATCGTGGACCTCGACGCCTATCGCGGCATCGGCACCAACCAGCTCCGGATCGCGATGTATCCCGCCGTCGACCCCGCCGACATCGAGGCCCTCACCCGCTGCATCGACTGGGTCGTCGAGCGCCTCTAGGACACCCGCGCCGTCATCAGGTCGTACGTCGACCGGTCGAACGCCACCATCCGGGCCTCGGCCACCGACGTCTGCGCGGTCCGGAGCACCTCGAGCGCAGCGTCGATCGCGTCGTCCTTCGGCCAGCCGTAGACCCCGGCGCTGACCAGCGGGAACGCGACCGTCGCCGCCCCGAGCTCGTCGGCGACCTCGAGCGCGCGTCGGTAGCACGAGGTCAGCTGGTCGCGGCTGCCGACGCCGTGGACCGGCCCTACCACGTGGATGACCCACCGCGCGGGCAGGTCGCCCGCGGTCGTCCACCCCGCGTCACCGGTCGCCAGCCCGTGGGGGAAGCGGCGGACGCAGTCCTCCAGCACGGCGGGGCCGCCCGCCCGGTGGATCGCCCCGTCCACTCCGCCACCGCCGCGCATCGCGTTGCTGGCCGCGTTGACGACCGCGTCGACGTCCTGACGCGTGATGTCGCCGTGCACGACGGCGATCTCCATCGCTCAGCCCTCCTCGGCCTCGTTGCGGATCAACCGCAGCGTGGCACGCTCCAGGGCGGCCTGTCGCTCGTCGGGGCCGTGGTGGCGGCGCCGCACCGCGGTCGCGATCGTGCGGTGCTCCTCGAAGGCGGAGACGACCCGCGGGTCGACGTACGACGTGCGGGCGAGGGTGGGGGTGTTGCCGAGGAAGTCGGCGACCTCACGCATGGTCGCCGTGACGAGGCGCTTGCCCTTCGTCCGCGAGACGCTGCCGCCTGCCTCGTCGAGCCGCGCCGCCAGCCCGGCCGCCGCGATGACCGTCGCGTGCCAGGTGCGGAAGTCCTTCGCCGACGCCTCGACGCCGGTGACCTCGCGGACGTAGTCGTTGACCAGCGCGGGCTGCAGCGCACGCCATCGCCGTCCGACGCGGTAGGCGAGCAGCGACCCGTCGTCGGAGTGGCGCCGGCGCATCGCCTCGATCGCCTTGATGACCGTCGCGTCGTCGATCTCGATGCGGTGGTCGATCCCCGACTTGCCGGTGAAGCTGAAGACCAGGCCGTCCCGCTGCCGCCGGACGTGCCGGCGCTGCAGCGTGGTGAGACCGAAGCTGCCGTGCTTGTCGACGTAGACGTCGTTGCCCACCCGGAAGTAGCCGAGGTCGAGCAGCCGTACGGCGACCGCGCAGGCGCGCTCGAGGGGCATCCCCTGCCGGCGCAGGTCGACGAGCACCTGCTCGCGCGCCTTGCCGAGCGCTTCGCCGAAGACCAGCACCCGGTCGAACTTCTGCGCATCGCGCCGGGTGCGCCAGTCCGGGTGGTAGAGGTACTGTCGGCGCCCGGCCTCGTCGGTGCCGACCGCCTGCAGGTGGCCGTTCTCGTACGGCGTGATCCAGACGTCCTCCCAGGCCGGCGGGATCACCAGCGACCGGACCCGCTCGGCGTCGCGCGCCGACAGCCGCTCGCCGCGCTCGTCGAGGTAGACGAACCCCTTGCCCGCGCGTCGTCGGCTCCAGCCCGATTGCTCGGGGGACGTGCGACGCAGCCGGACCATGCGCTCAGGTTGCCGCGCGGTCAGGGCCTTATGCGCCCCCGGCGCCCGATGTGCACTCAGCGTGAGCGAAGGACCCGCATCTGCAGCCAGACGACGGCCGCTCCGACGCCGCCGACCAGCAGCCAGGGCCACCAGGTGTGGTTCGTCCGGTGCTGCCCACCCGCCTCGGGCGTCTCCCGTGCGGGATCGGGTGCCGGAACGGCGGTGGCCGCCCCACCGCGCACGCAGATCCCCGCGGCGGCCGTGCACAGACCCGACTCGGGGAGGCGGAGGACGTCGGCGTAGGTTCCCTCGCTGCTGACGTAGATCGTGCCGTCGGTGGCGACCGCGATGCCCTCGCCCTGCGGCTGGTCGGGCAGCGGGACCGGCCGGATGCGGCCGAAGTCGGGGAAGGAGTAGACCACCGCGCCGACGTAGCCCCGGATCAGGACGTGCCGGCCGTCGGGCAGGAAGGTGCCGTCGGTCGCCATGGGGAGGATCCCGTCCGCCACCCGTACCAGACGGTTGGGGTGGTCGGCGCTGAGCTCGGCGGGCGCGGCGTAGACGGCGCCGCCGAGGAACCCCTTGGTGACGATGTAGAGCCGCCCGTCAGGCGCCGCCAGGAGCGTCTCGGCGTCGTGGGCGCCGTCGGGGTAGGTCAGGTCGTAGACCGGCTCGTCGGAGTGCCGGTCGCCGCGGCCGGCCGGCACCTGCGTCACCTGGATCGAGTCACGGGAGGCCCGGTTGTCGCCGATGTCGCCGACCCACACCTCGCCGCCGCCGGCCGGCGCGAGCGCCTCGACGTCGTGGGCGTCGCCTGACCACTCGGTGACGCCGACCGTGCGGCCGCGGTCGTCGACCGTGAACACCCGGGCGGAGTCGCCGGAGTCGTTCGTCGTGACGAAGAGCCCCGTGCCGAGCGCGACGAGCCCGCTGGACTCCGTGATCCGCTTGTCCTGGAAGGAGAACTCGACATGCTCCTGGCTGCTCGGGGCGGCCGCGGCGCCGAGCAGGAAGGGGACGACGAGGAGGACGAGCAGCGCCCGCTCCGGGCGCCCCGACCTAGGCACCCAGGAGCTCCCCGAGCCTCGGCTTGAGACCCCAGGTGTCCACCAGGTCGTCGTACTCCTTGCGCACGGAGCCGCCCGTGACCGGCCCGCTCGTCCGGACGGCGCGGAGCATCGTGTTGCGCGGCGTGTGCTGGCTCTCGACGAACTGGACGACGTCGACGCGGTAGCCGGACAGCCGCATGAGGGAGGCGCGCAGCGCGTCGGTCAGGGTGTCGGCGAGGCGCTCACGGAGGATGCCGTGCCGCGTGAGCATCGCGTAGGGCGCCGGGGTCGGTGCCTTGCGGAGCTGGGCGGCGATGTCGTGGTGGCAGCAGGGCGCGGCCAGCACGAGCGGGGCCTCCCACTCGACCGCTCGGGCGAGCGCGTCGTCGGTGGCCGTGTCGCAGGCGTGCAGCGCGAGGACGACGTCCGGCAGCTGCGGCAGGTCGACCCCGGAGATGGTGCCCGCGACGAACTCAGCCTCGACGCCCAGGTCGCGGGCCACCGACGCGTTGTGGTCGCGCGACTGCTCCTTGACGTCGACGCCCGTGACGACGACGGGGAGCTGCCTGACGCTGGTGAGGTAGCGCTGTGCCGCGAACGTCAGGTAGCCGTTGCCGCAACCGAGGTCGACGATGCGCAGCGGCTCGTCAGCGGCCGGGCGGCGCAGGTGCCCCTTGTCGATCGCCTCGGTCACGGAGGCGTCGAGCAGTCGGAGGAACTCCTCGACCTGCCGGTACTTGGCCTGGCGGCTCGGTTTGAGCCGGCCCTGCTGGTCGGAGATCCCGAGCGCGACGAAGACCGGGTCGTCCTCCGGCAGCAGCCGTGCCTTCGGCTGGTCGTGGCCGCGGACCGCCTCGACAGGCGCCGTCCGCGGGCTCGTGTTGACGACCGCCTCGAGCTTCTTCGTCACCCGCAGCGCGTGGTCCTCGGTCGTGGTGGCGACGTTCCAGTGCCCGAACGGCAGGTCGATGAGCTCGTCGACCAGTTCCCGCGCGCTGTCCGCGTCGTGGTTGGAGGTGAACGCCTGGGTGGCGTCGTACTTCGTGACCTGCAGCTGGCGGCCGGCCTTGAGGTCGACGTAGCGCAGCTCGACGCGCCGCCACGGCGGCGCCTGCTCGCCCTTCTGGCGCCCGGACGCGACCGCCTTGACCAGCGTCTCGGGGTCGAGGATCAGGGTGCGCATGCGGTTGAGCGCACGCAGCAGCGGCTCGGTCATGCGGTGGTCACTTGAACACCTGGGCGATGAGGACGATGAGGAGGAGCACCACCAGCGCCGCCGGGATGACGAGTCGGCGGTGGCGGGGGTTCACCCCTCGATTCTAGGAGCCGGGTGGCGAGCGGGCCGCATCGCTGGCCACGATCACGCGACCGCGTCCATCGGCACCGGGGTGATCGCCGCGTCGCTGGCGACGTGGACCACCTCCAGCACCACTCCGCTGCCGCGGGCGATGCCGGTCAGTGCCCTGACCCACTCGCGGTCGGAGGCCGTGAGGCGCTGCTCGCCCGGGCGACACAGCAGGGTTGCGACACTGCCACCCGGGTCGAACTCCTCGAGGAGGCCGCGGCATCCGTCGAGCAGTCGTCCGACGTCGTGCGCGTCGGGCTCCTGGGGCAGGTCGGAGATCTGGTGCACCGAGGGGAACGGCTCTCCGTCCTCGTCGACGAGGACGACCCAGAGCTCGCGGGTCCGCCACCCGAGCGGGTGGCAGATCGTTGTCCAGAACTTCTCCACATCGGCCTGGGTGCGGAACACCGGCCGGAAGGTCTGCTCGGTCATGCCTCCAGCATCCGCCTCGCCACCGACAGTCCCGGGCAGCCCGGCCCCGGCGTGTGGAGGAGCCGGCTTCAGCGCAGGGCTGTGGACGGCGACCGGCCTGTCAGAGCCGCGAGGCGAACAGCTCGGCCAGGTGCATGGTCGGTACCTGCGCCAGGTCGTCGAGCTGGACCCGGCAGGACATGCCGTCGGCGAGCACGACCGCGTCGGGGTGCGACCGGACCGCGGGCAGCAGGTGGGTCTCGGCGACGGCGACGGAGACCTCGTAGTGCCCCTCCTCGACGCCGAAGTTCCCGGCCAGGCCGCAGCAGCCCGCCACCTTGGTGACCGTCGCACCTGCCTTCTCCAGGAGGCGCTGGTCGGCGGCCCAGCCGAGCACCGCGTGCTGGTGGCAGTGCGGCTGGGCGACCACCTCGACGCCGGCCAGGTCGGGCAGCGGCAGGTCGAGGCGCGTCACGAGCTCGGCGAAGGTCAGCATCCCGTCCGCCACGGTGCGCGCCTCGGGCAGGGCCGACAGCTCCACCGAGTCCGACCGCAGGGTGGCCAGGCACGACGGCTCCAGCCCGATCACGGGCACACCGGAGGCGACGTACGGCGCCAGCGTGCGGACGGTCCGCTCCATGATCGAGCGGGCCTGGTCGAGCTGGCCGGTGGTGATCCAGGTGAGGCCGCAGCAGGCCCGGTCGGAGATGACTCGCACGGTCAGGCCCTGGGCCTCGAGGTAGCGGATCGCCGCCTGCCCCGACCGGGTGAAGAAGTGGTCGGTGAACGAGTCGGCCCACACCCACACGTCGGGCGTGGCCTCGCCCAACGACGCGGTGGCCGCCGACCGCTTCAGCGTCACCGGCGCGAACCGCGGGACCGACCGTCGTTGGTCGATGCCGGCGAACCACTTCGCGATCCAGGCGAGCGGCGCGAGCCGCATCAGGAGGTTGGTGAGCCTGGCGAACGGGGCGCCCAGCCTCGCCCAGAACGGCAGCCGCCCGAGCAGGTAGTGCGACCGGGGCCGGCGCCGGCCGGCATAGCTCTGGTGCAGGACCTCGGACTTGTACGTCGCCATGTCGATGCCCGTCGGGCAGTCCGACGCGCAGCCCTTGCAGGCCAGGCACAGGTCGAGCGCCTCGTGGACCGCCGGGTCGGACAGGCCGTGCACCAGGCCGCCGTCGAGCGCCTCCTGAAGCACGCGGGCGCGGCCGCGGGTGGCGTCCTTCTCGTTGCCGGTGGCGAGGTAGGAGGGGCACATGACGCCGTTCGTGTGCGGGGCGACGCACTTGCCGACGCCGGTGCAGCGGTGCACAGCGGCGCCGAGGTCGCCGTCGTCGTGGACGAGCCGGAGCGCGGGCCGGACGCTGGCGCGCGGGCGCACCGGGCGCAGGTCCTCGGTGATGGAGGCCGGGTCGACGATGTTGCCCGGGTTCATGAGCGCGTTCGGGTCCACCAGCCGCTTGACCGACCCGAAGAGGGCGATCGAGTGGTCGTCGTACATCAGCGGCAGCAGCTCGGAGCGGACCCGGCCGTCGCCGTGCTCGCCCGAGAGCGAGCCGCCGTAGTCCTTCAGCTTGTGCGCGCACGCGGTCATGAAGTCGCGGAAGACCCCGGCAGAGGCCGGGTCGCCCGGCGCGAACGGGAAGTCGATGCGGCAGTGGATGCAGCCGTCGCCGAAGTGGCCGTAGGGCACGCCTTGGAGCCCGTGACCGGCCAGGATCTCGTCGAAGTCGCGCAGCCAGGCGCCGAGGTGCTCGGGCGGGACGGCGGCGTCCTCCCAGCCGGAGTACGCCGGCGTGGGCAGCGAGCGCCCGGCCAGGCCCGCGCCGTCCTCGCGGATCCGCCACAGTGTCGCGGCCTCGGCGGTGTCGGTGACCAGGCGGGCGTCGAGCGCCCCGCCCGCCGCGCGCAGCCGCTCCACGAGGTCGGGGGCGTCGGGGCCGGCGACCTCGGCCATCAGCCAGCCGCCGCCCTTCGGGAGCTCGGGGACGGCGCCGCCCTTGGCGCGGACGAGCTCGACGATCCGGGCGTCCATCCCCTCGCACGCGATGAGCCGGCCGGCGGCGGCCGCGAGCAGGCCGGGCACCGCGTCGGCGGCCTCGTGCATCGTCGGGTAGCCGAGCACGAGCAGCAGGCGGCCGGGCTCGTCCTGCACGAGCCGCACGGTCGCCTCGAGGACGGTCGCGAGGGTGCCCTCCGTACCGACCAGGAACCGGTCGATCCGGCGGCCCTTCTCCGGGAGCAGGTGCTCCAGCGAGTAGCCGCTGACCTGCCGCCCGAACCGGCCGAACTCGGTGCGCAGGTGGGCGAGGTTGGCGTCGGCGATCTCCAGCAGGCCGGTCGCCGCGGCGCCGGCGGGGGCCGAGCCGTCATACGTGGCGACCTCGCCGCTCCCCCACACGACGGTCATCGCCTCGACGTTGTCGACGGTGCGGCCGTAGCCCAGCGCCCGCGAGCCGCAGGCGTTGTTGCCGATCATGCCGCCGATCGTGCAGCGCGGGTGCGTGGACGGGTCGGGTCCGAAGCGCAGGCCGTACGGCGCCGCCGCCCGCTGCAGGTCCGCGTGGACGAGGCCCGGCTCGACGCGCGCGGTGCGGGCGTCGGGGTCGATCGCGAGGACGCGGTTGAGCAGCCGGGTGTCCACGACGATGCCGGTGCCGACCGCGTTGCCGGCGATGCTCGTGCCCGCGCCGCGGAGGGTGACCGGCACCCCGAGGGCCCGCGAGGCCTCGTGGATCGCGACCAGCTCGTCGGTGTGCCGCGGCTTGACGACGACCTGCGGCACCAGCCGGTAGAGCGAGGCGTCGGAGCTGTAGAGCGCTGTCGCCAGCGTCGAGTCGTCGACTCCGCTGACGCCGCGACTGCGAAGCTCCGCGGCGAGGTCGAGGGCAACGGCGGTCACGCCTGGCATTCTCCCAGACGGGCGACGGCCGGCCGGACGCAGCCGAGGGCGTGGACGTCCGGATCGGCCACGTGGCGACTTCTGCCATCCCTTGAGCTGACGCCGCACGCCGGCAGCCGTCAAGCGTGATCGAGACAGCCGAGCGCCACGTCGGCCGCGTGCCGGCCGGAGGTGAGCGTCTCCCCGGTCCAGCTGACGTGGTGCCAGTCCTGCTCCACCCCGCCGTCCTTGCTGGGGAAGCCGATGTCGATCAGGTGCGGGTCGCTGGTGCCGGCCCCGGCGGCGTTGGTGAGGGCGAGGCTGCGGGAGGTACCGCCCGCGAGACTGCCATCGTCGTGGACGTAGGCGCGCTCGACGGCGAGGACGTACCAGTCGCCGCTGGACGTGTGCGCCGCATGGACCAGCGCCGAGGCCGTGATGGGGCCTGGCTGGCTCGCGACCGACACGCCCGCCCACCGGAGCAGCCGCTTCGAGGGCTTCTCGCAGGTCACGGCCGGCTGGGGAGGAGTGGTGACCGCGGCGTGCGGGGGCGCCGAGGCGCCGGCCGCGGGCCGGTCGTCGGACGAACCGGTGCAGCCGGCGGTCACCATCACCGGCACCAGCAGGAGCAGCGCGTGCCTCACGCCGCTGACAGTAAAGCCCCGGAGCCGGCCTGTCAGCCCTTCACTCGGAGGAGGCTCGGCGCGCGTAGGCGTCCAGCGCCGCCGTCACCGTGCTGGTGACGGTCAGGTCGTGGACGGACCCGAGCGGCACCCAGGCGACCGCGTCGGTCGTGCCGTCCACCTCGACCACCCGCGGGTCCTCGCCCGGTGCGACCGTGCCGACGAAGATCAGGTGGATCCCGTGGAACTCCTCCAACCGCCCGCTCGGCGCGACCCCCGTGAGCGCGATGTCGTGCACCTCCAGCGGGTCGCCGAGCGTGACGGCCAGGCCGGTCTCCTCGTGGACCTCGCGGACCAGCCCGTCGCGCGGGTCCTCCTGGAAGTCGAGACCGCCGCCCGGCAGGTGCCACTTCCCGCCGTGGACCGCGTGCGGCGCGATCCGGGTGAGCAGCACCTCCTGGTCCGGCGCCCGTCCGCGCAGGATCAGTGCGTACGACGCCACCCGCTGCACCCGCGCGATCCGGTGCTGCTCGAGTGCCTCGAGCACGAGCGGCAGCGTGGGCACCTCGCCGGACAGGACCTCGCCCAGCGGCAGCCAGGCCGCCTCGGCCGTCGACCCGCCGACCTCGACGGTCTTCGGCTCCGGGGAGTCGAGCGGCACCCAGCCGTCGTAGACGATCCGCAGAGCATGGGCGTCCACGTTGCGTCCGCGCCGCCAGGTGTTCGCACGGTGCGCGGACAGCACCCAGGCGGTCTCGCCCACCGTGACGGCGAGGCCGGTCTCCTCGTAGACCTCGCGCACCACCGCCGCGCGTGGGTCCTCGCCGTGGTCGAGCCCGCCTCCCGGGAGCGTCCACAGCGGCGTGCGCGTCAGCGCGTCCGACAGGCGGCTGAGCAGGATCCGGTCGTCGCGGAGGATGACGGCGTACGCGGCGACGCGCTGGACCTGGGGCAGACGGCGCCGACGCGGTGCGGCCGGGCTCATGCGGTGCTCATGAGAAGGGCGGCCGGTGGTCCCGGGCGAGGGACCGGCGTCCGGCCCAGCGCCACACCCGTGCCGCACGGTCGCGATCCTCGTCGGTGACCAGGTTGCCCATCCAGCGCAGGGCGAGCGTCATGAGCGCGTCGGAGCGCATGCCGACGGGCCCGAGCGCGGCGACCAGCCGCGGGTTGGTCGCGATGCCGGCCAGACGACGGGCGATCGAGAACGCCTCCCCGTAGTGGTCGCGCAGCAGCGCGGGCCAGACACGGGCGAGGTCGCCGGTCGAGAGCAGCTCCTCGGCGACCAGTCGGCCGGTCTCGAGCCCGTAGTCGATGCCCTCGCCGTTGAGCGGGTTCACGCAGCCCGCCGCGTCGCCGATCAGCGCCCAGTTGGGCCCGGCGACGCCGGTGACCGCGCCACCCATCGGCAGCAGCGCCGAGGCCTCGGCACGGAGGTCGCCCTCGAGCCCGAAGGCGTCGCGGATGGACTCGGCGTAGAGCCGCATCAGCGGCTTGATGGCCACGTCGGCCGGGCGCTTCGCCGTCGCCAGCGTGCCGGCACCGAGGTTCACCTCGCCGGTCCCGAGCGGGAAGACCCACCCGTAGCCGGAGAGCACCTCCCCCTTGGTCCCCGAGCCCGTCGCGGGGCCGCGCAGCTCGAGGTGCGAGCTGATCCAGGGGTCGTCGGTCGCGGACGACGTCGCGTAGGACCGGCCGGCGACACCGTAGACCGTGTCGCGGTGCCACTCGCGCCCGAGCACCTTCCCGAGGGGGGACCGCACGCCGTCGGCGACGATCAGCCGCCGGCAGGCCACCTCGACGAGGCGGTCCTCGCCGGCGGAGCCGGTCGGCACCCGGAACACGACCGCCGCGACGCGCCCGCCGTCCCGGCGTACGTCGACCGCCTTGACGCCGTCCACGGCGGTCGCGCCCGACTTGATCGCGGTCGTGCGCAGGTGGTCGTCGAGCTCGGTCCGGGCGACCGCCGAGCCCCAGTCGGGCAAGGAGTCGCCGGGCCACGGCAGCTCGAGGGTCTGGCCGAAGCCGTGCGCCCGCAGGCCGCGGTTGACCGGGTGCGCACGCACCCAGTCCTCCAGCCCGAGCCGGACCAGCTCGTCGATCGCGCGCGGCGTGAGGCCGTCGCCGCAGGTCTTGTCACGCGGGAAGACCGCCATGTCGGTGAGCAGGACGTCCAGACCCGCCCGCGCCAGCCACGCGGCAGCCGCCGAGCCCGCCGGGCCGGCCCCGACGACCAGGACGTCTGTCGAAGCGGGCAGCGGGGCGGTCATGCGCCCATCCTTCCAGACGGCCGTGGGCGTCCGGCAGCCGCCGATGTCAAACATGCTTGACATCCGATCCCAGTGTCAAACATCCTTGACACATGAAGAACGTCGTGAGGGAGCTGCGCTCCACGCGCGGGCTCTCCCAGGCCGACCTCGGCGGAGCGCTCGGGGTCTCGCGACAGACCGTGAACTCCATCGAGACCGGGCGCTACCTGCCGTCGCTCCCCCTGGCGATCGCCATCGCGCGGTTCTTCGACCTGACCGTGGAAGAGGTGTTCGATGTCGACTAGTCCCGCGACCAAGGAAGCGACCAGGCCCTGGTACTGCAGCCGCTGGATGGCCCCTGGCGCGTGCGTCGCCGCCGGGATCGCCTACCTGGCCACCGGCCTGGCCGCGGGCGAGCGCGGCTTCGGGATCGGCGGGTTCGTCACGATGATCGTCATCGGGGCGGCCATGGTGCTGGCCGGCCGCTACAGCGAGACCGTCAAGGGCCTGCTCGACCACAAGGACGAGCGGATCAACGCGCTCGACCGCAGCGCGACGGTCTTCACCGGCGTGGTGCTGATCCTGGTCATCATCGCGATGGCCCTCGTCGAGACCGCCCGCGGCGAGGACGGGTCGCCCTACTTCCAGCTCGCCGGGTTCGCCGGCGTGACCTACGCCGCGGCCCTGCTCTGGCTGCGCTGGCGACGCTGAGACACCGGCGCGGCGCGCGCCTCAGACGTTCGCCGCGTCGTACGACGCCCGGGCGGCGTCGACCTCGCCCATGTGCTCCTCGGCCCAGTCCTTGAGGTGCTGCAGCACGTCGAGCAGGGACAGGCCGAGGGGCGTGAGCTCGTAGTCGACCCGCACGGGGACCGACGGCGTGACCGTGCGCGTCAGCAGGCCGTCGCGCTCCATGCCGCGCAGCGTCTGCGTGAGCATCTTCTGACTCACGCCGGCGATCTGCGCGGAGAGCTGCGAGTAGCGGAGCGGTCCACGCAGTCCGAGCGCCACCACGACGAGGCTCACCCACTTGTCGCCGATCGTGTCGAGCAGCCGCCGGCTCGGGCAGGACGCCTCGAAGGCGTTGAAGCCCGGCGCGGGCTCGAGTGTCGTGGTCATGGCTCACCTCCGGGTGCGTACCCCACTGCAAAGTGCCTACTTCCCAACAGAGAGTAGGTCACCGACAGTGGGGTGGCAACCATTCGTCAAGGAGGAGTCACCATGTCCGCGCTGATCAGCCGCCCCGGCGTTGCCAGCCCCCAGCTCGAGGAGGTCGCGCTGCCCCCGCTCGGCCCCGGCGACCTTCGCGTCGAGGTCGTCGCCGCCGGCGTCAACCCGGTCGACGCCTTCGTCGCCGCCGGTCCCGGCCGGGCCGTCTTCGGCCTGGACGGCCCGGTCGGCCTCGGCTGGGACCTGACCGGCGTCGTCCGGGAGGTCGGCACCGCCGTCGCCGACTTCCGCGTCGGCGACACCGTCGCTGCCCACCTGGGCGATCCCGGAGCGCCCGTCCGTGCCCACGCCACCGAGACGGTCGTGCCGGCCGCGGCCGCCGCCCGTCTTCCCGACGGGCTCGACCCGGTCGGTGCCGCGTCGATCCCGCTCAACGCGACCACCGCCGCGCAGGCCGTCGACCTGCTCGGCCCCGGTGACCACCGCACGCTCCTGGTCACGGGCGCCGCGGGCGCCGTCGGCGGGTACGCCGTCCCGCTCGCCCGTCGCGCGGGCTGGGTCGTCACCGGCCTGGCCCGTGAGCACGACCGCGGGTTCGTCCTCGGGTCCGGCGCCGGTGAGCTCCTCACCGAGCTCCCCGGTCCCCGCTTCGACGCGGTGCTCGACGCCGCCGGGCTCCAGGAGGCGGCGATCGCCGCCGTCCGCGACGGCGGGCTCTTCGTGGGTGTCCTGCCGGGGGCACCGGTGCCGCCCGAGCGCGGGGTGACGGCGACCGCCGTCCAGTCCGACCCCGACGGCGCACTGCTCGCCGAGCTGCTCGCCCTGCACGCCGACGGCACGCTCGCGGTCCGGGTCGCCGGTGCCGTGCCGCTGGGCGAGGCGTCGACGGCGTACGACAAGGTCGCCGGTGGCGGCCAGCGGGGGCGGTGGGTGCTGGTCCCGTGACCGGCCCGGCCGGCGCGACGTCGCTCCGGCGATGCGTCGCTGGCACGACGTGATCTCGATGCACCGAAGCCCCGCCCGAGCAAGCTCGGGCGGGGCTTCGCTACTCGATCCGGTCAGTCAGACCAGAGCTTCGCTGCGCTCAGTTCTGGTACTGACCGAAGTCGAAGTCGTCCAGCGCGACGGCCTGGCCGCCACCGTTGCCGAACTCGTAGTCGTAGGTGTCGTAGCCCGTGACGGAGTACGCAGCGGCGCGGGCCTCCTCGGTCGGCTCCACCCGGATGTTGCGGTACCGCTCGAGGCCGGTACCAGCCGGGATCAGCTTTCCGATGATCACGTTCTCCTTCAGACCACGCAGCGAGTCCGAGCGACCGTTGATCGCCGCGTCGGTGAGGACGCGGGTGGTCTCCTGGAAGGACGCGGCCGACAGCCACGACTCGGTCGCGAGCGAGGCCTTGGTGATGCCCATGAGCTCGGGACGACCCGAGGCCGGCTTGCCGCCCTCGGACACGACGCGACGGTTCTCGATCTCGAACTTGGCCCGGTCGACCAGGTCGGACGGGAGCAGGTTCGTCTCGCCCGACTCCAGCACGGTGATCCGACGCAGCATCTGCCGCACGATGATCTCGATGTGCTTGGCGTGGATCGCCACACCCTGGCTCTTGTAGACGCCCTGGACCTCGTCGACGAGGTGCTTCTGGGTGCTGCGGACACCGAGGATGCGGAGGACCTCCTTCGGGTCGGGAGTGCCGACCGTCAGGGTGCGCCCGACCTCGATGTGGTCGCCGTCGGCGACGTTGAGGCGGGCACGACGCGACACGACGTACTCCTTGACCTCGTCGCCGTTGTCGGGCGTGACCAGGACCTTGCGGGCCTTGTCGGTCTCCTCGATCTGGACGCGGCCGGCGACCTCGCTGATCGGGGCGACACCCTTCGGGGTGCGCGCCTCGAACAGCTCGACGACGCGGGGCAGACCCTGCGTGATGTCGTCGGCCGACGCCACACCACCGGTGTGGAAGGTACGCATGGTCAGCTGCGTGCCGGGCTCGCCGATGGACTGCGCGGCGATGATGCCGACCGCCTCACCGATGTCGACCAGCTTGCCGGTGGCCAGCGAGCGGCCGTAGCACTTGGCGCAGGTACCGGTGACGGCCTCACACGTGAGGACCGAGCGGATCTTCACCTCGGAGATGCCGGCGGCCACGAGCTCGGCGATCTTGACGTCGCCCAGGTCGGTGCCGGCCGGGGCGACCACGTCACCGTTGGCGTCGAGGACGTCCTCGGCCGTCGTACGGGCGTAGGCGGTCGTCTCGACGTCCTCGTTGGTGATGTCGACGACGAAGCCACGCTCGGTGCCGCAGTCCTCCTCGCGGATGATGACGTCCTGCGACACGTCGACCAGACGACGGGTCAGGTAGCCCGAGTCGGCCGTACGCAGCGCGGTGTCGGCCAGGCCCTTGCGGGCACCGTGGGTCGAGATGAAGTACTCGAGCACGGAGAGACCCTCGCGGAAGTTGGCCTTGATCGGCCGCGGGATGATCTCGCCCTTCGGGTTGGCCACGAGGCCACGCATGGCGCCGACCTGGCGGATCTGGTTGAAGTTACCGGACGCACCCGAGATGACCTGCATGAAGATCGGGTTGCGGCGGTCGAAGGCCTTCTCCATGGCCTCACCGACCTCCTTGGCGGCCTCGGTCCAGATCTCGACGAGCTCCTGACGGCGCTCCTCGTCGGTGACCAGGCCGCGCTCGAACTGCTTCTGGATCTTGGCGGCCTTGTCCTCGTAGCCGGCCAGGATCTCGGCCTTGTCCGACGGCGTGGTGACGTCGTCGATCGAGACCGTGACACCCGAGCGGGTGGCCCAGTGGAAGCCGTTGTCCTTCAGCGCGTCCAGCGAAGCCGCCACGACGACCTTCGGGTAGCGCTCGGCGAGCGCGTTGACGATCGCGCCGAGCTGCTTCTTGCCGACCTCGACGTTCACGTACGGGTAGTCCGCCGGGAGCGTGTCGTTGAAGATCGTCCGACCCAGGCTGGTGTCGAGGAAGATCGGGTCGCCCTCGGCCCAGCCCTCCGGAGCCTCCCAGTCGACCGGCGGGACGATGTCGTCGAGGCGGATCTTCACCTTGCTCTGCAGGGTGATCTCACCGCGGTCGAACGCCATGATCGCCTCGGCCGGCGACGCGAACGAGCGGCCCTCGCCGGGCTCGCCGTCACGGTCGGAGGTCAGGAAGAACAGGCCGATGATCATGTCCTGCGACGGCATGGTCACGGGACGGCCGTCGGACGGCTTGAGGATGTTGTTGGTCGACAGCATCAGCACGCGGGCCTCGGCCTGCGCCTCCGCCGACAGCGGCAGGTGGACAGCCATCTGGTCACCGTCGAAGTCGGCGTTGAAGGCGCCACACACCAGCGGGTGCAGCTGGATGGCCTTGCCCTCGATCAGCTGGGGCTCGAACGCCTGGATGCCGAGACGGTGCAGCGTGGGTGCACGGTTGAGCAGCACCGGGTGCTCGGTGATGACCTCTTCGAGGACGTCCCACACGACCGGACGGGCACGCTCGACCATGCGCTTGGCCGACTTGATGTTCTGCGCGTGCGACAGGTCGACGAGGCGCTTCATCACGAACGGCTTGAAGAGCTCCAGCGCCATCTGCTTGGGCAGACCGCACTGGTGCAGCTTCAGCTGCGGACCGGAGACGATGACCGAACGACCGGAGTAGTCGACGCGCTTGCCGAGCAGGTTCTGACGGAAGCGGCCCTGCTTGCCCTTGAGCATGTCGGACAGCGACTTCAGCGGGCGGTTGCCCGGACCGGTGACGGGACGGCCACGACGGCCGTTGTCGAACAGCGAGTCGACGGCCTCCTGCAGCATCCGCTTCTCGTTGTTGACGATGATCTCGGGGGCGCCGAGGTCGAGCAGTCGCTTGAGGCGGTTGTTGCGGTTGATGACCCGGCGGTAGAGGTCGTTGAGGTCGGAGGTCGCGAAGCGGCCACCGTCGAGCTGCACCATCGGGCGCAGGTCCGGCGGGATGACCGGGACGGCGTCGAGCACCATGCCGATCGGCTGGTTGCCGGTCTTGCGGAACGCGTCGACGACCTTGAGCCGCTTGAGGGCACGGACCTTGCGCTGGCCCTTGCCGGTCGCGATGGTCTCGCGCAGCGCCTCGACCTCGCCGTCGATGTCGAAGTCCTGGAGGCGCTTCTGGATCGCCGTGGCGCCCATGTGGCCCTCGAAGTACTTGCCGAACCAGTTCTTCATCTCGCGGTAGAGGAGCTCGTCGCCCATGAGGTCCTGGACCTTCAGGCTCTTGAAGGTGTCCCACACCTCGTCGAGGCGGGCGATCTCGGCTTCGCCGCGCTTGCGGATGGCGGCGAGCTCACGCTCGGCACCGTCGCGCACCTTGCGCTTCTGGTCGGCCTTGGCACCCTCGGCCTCGAGCGCCGCGAGGTCCTCCTCGAGCTTCTTCTGGCGGTCGGCGAGCGCCGTCTCCATGCGGTTGGTGAGGCGGTCGCGCTCGAGACCGACCTTGCCCTCGAGCGAGGACAGGTCGCGGTGACGCGCCTCGTCGTCGACCGAGGTGATCATGTAGGCGGCGAAGTAGATGACCTTCTCGAGGTCCTTCGGCGCCAGGTCGAGCAGGTAGCCCAGGCGCGACGGGACGCCCTTGAAGTACCAGATGTGGGTGACCGGGGCGGCCAGCTCGATGTGGCCCATCCGCTCACGGCGGACCTTGGAGCGGGTCACCTCGACGCCGCAGCGCTCGCAGATGATGCCCTTGAAGCGGACGCGCTTGTACTTGCCGCAGTAGCACTCCCAGTCCCGGGTGGGACCGAAGATCTTCTCGCAGAAGAGACCGTCACGCTCGGGCTTGAGCGTGCGGTAGTTGATGGTTTCCGGCTTCTTGACCTCGCCGTGGCTCCACGCGCGGATCTCATCCGCGGTGGCCAGGCCGATCCGAAGCTGGTCGAAGAAGTTCACGTCGAGCACGGTGGCTTCTAGTCCTTCGTTAGTTCTCGAAATTCAAGTCAGGTGGACTGAGGGGTCTCGATACGCCTTCGCCTAGCGGCTCCGGCCACTCGACCAACGAAGCTCGTTGGTCGAGTGCCGAGCGCCGGCGAGGCGTACCGAGACCACGACTCAGACTTCTTCGACCGAGCTGGGCTCGCGCCGGGAGAGGTCGATGCCGAGCTCCTCGGCGGCGCGGAAGACGTCCTCCTCCGCGTCACGGAGCTCGATGCTCGACCCGTCCTGGCTGAGCACCTCGACGTTGAGGCACAGCGACTGCATCTCCTTGACGAGGACCTTGAACGACTCCGGGATGCCCGAGTCGGGGATGTTCTCGCCCTTGACGATCGCCTCGTACACCTTCACGCGGCCCGGCACGTCGTCGGACTTGATGGTGAGGAGCTCCTGGAGGGCGTAGGCGGCGCCGTAGGCCTCCATCGCCCAGACCTCCATCTCGCCGAACCGCTGGCCACCGAACTGGGCCTTACCGCCCAGGGGCTGCTGCGTGATCATCGAGTAGGGGCCGGTCGAGCGAGCGTGGATCTTGTCGTCGACCAGGTGGTGGAGCTTGAGGATGTACATGTAGCCCACGGACACCGGCTCCGGGAACGGCTCGCCGGAGCGGCCGTCGAAGAGGCGGGCCTTGCCGTCCTCGCCGACGACCCGGAAGCCGTCGCGGTTCGGGATCGTCGAGCTGAGCAGACCGGTGATCTCGTCCTCGCGGGCGCCGTCGAAGACCGGCGTGGCGACCTTGGTGTCAGGCTCCGCCTTGTCCGCGTGGATCTTGATCAGGCGCTGCTTCCACTCGGCGTCGTCCTTGTCGCCGGACAGGTTGAGGTCCCAGCCCTGCTTGGCGAGCCAGCCGAGGTGGAGCTCCAGGATCTGTCCGATGTTCATACGACGCGGAACACCGAGCGGGTTGAGGATCACGTCGACCGGTGTGCCGTCCTCCATGAACGGCATGTCCTCGATCGGCAGGATCTTCGCGATGACGCCCTTGTTGCCGTGGCGGCCGGCGAGCTTGTCACCGACGGAGATCTTCCGCTTCTGCGCGACGTAGACGCGCACCAGCTGGTTGACACCCGGCGGGAGCTCGTCGCCCTCCTCGCGGTCGAAGACGCGGACACCGATGACGGTGCCCTCCTCGCCGTGCGGCACCTTCATCGAGGTGTCGCGGACCTCGCGCGCCTTCTCACCGAAGATCGCGCGGAGCAGCCGCTCCTCGGGGGTCAGCTCGGTCTCGCCCTTCGGGGTGACCTTGCCGACGAGGATGTCACCGGTGGTGACCTCGGCGCCGATGCGGATGATGCCGCGCTCGTCGAGGTCGGCCAGCATCTCCTCGGAGACGTTGGGGATGTCCCGGGTGATCTCCTCCGGACCCAGCTTGGTGTCGCGGGCGTCGACCTCGTGCTCCTCGATGTGGATCGAGGTGAGGTAGTCCTGCTGGACCAGACGCTGGCTGAGGATGATCGCGTCCTCGTAGTTGTGGCCCTGCCACGGCATGAACGCCACGAGGAGGTTCTGGCCGAGAGCCATCTCCGCCTGGTCGGTGCACGGGCCGTCGGCGATCGGGCTGCCGACCTCGAGGCGGTCACCCTCGTTGACCAGCGGGCGCTGGTTGATGCAGGTGCCCTGGTTGGAGCGCTTGAACTTCGCGAGGCGGTACGTCGAGTAGGTGCCGTCGTCGTTGAGGGTCTCGATGATGTCCGCCGAGACCTCCTTGACGACGCCGGCCTTCGTCGCGGTGACGACGTCACCGGCGTCGACGGCGGCGCGGTACTCCATGCCGGTGCCCACGAGCGGCGACTGGCTGCGGACCAGCGGGACCGCCTGACGCTGCATGTTGGCGCCCATGAGGGCACGGTTGGCGTCGTCGTGCTCGAGGAACGGGATGAGCGCGGTCGCGACCGACACCATCTGGCGCGGCGAGACGTCCATGTAGTCGACCTCGCCGGCCGAGATCTCGGCGACCTCGCCGTCGCGCTGGCGGACCAGCACGCGCTCGGTGGCGAACCGGCCCTTCTCGTCGAGCACGGCGTTGGCCTGGGCGATGACGAAGCGGTCCTCGTCGTCGGCGGTCAGGTAGTCGATCTTGTCGGTGACCTGGCCGTTCTCGACCTTGCGGTAGGGCGTCTCGACGAAGCCGAACGGGTTGATCCGCCCGTAGGACGCGAGCGAGCCGATCAGACCGATGTTGGGGCCTTCCGGCGTCTCGATCGGGCACATGCGGCCGTAGTGCGACGGGTGGACGTCTCGGACCTCCATGCCGGCGCGGTCACGGGACAGACCACCCGGCCCGAGCGCCGAGAGGCGACGCTTGTGCGTCAGGCCGGCGATCGGGTTGGTCTGGTCCATGAACTGCGACAGCTGCGAGGTGCCGAAGAACTCCTTCAGCGCCGCCACGACGGGCCGGATGTTGATCAGCGACTGCGGCGTGATCGCCTCGACGTCCTGCGTCGTCATCCGCTCGCGGACGACGCGCTCCATGCGGGCGAGGCCGGTGCGGAGCTGGTTCTGGATCAGCTCGCCGACCGTGCGCATGCGACGGTTGCCGAAGTGGTCGATGTCGTCGGGGTCGATGTCGATCGTGCCCTGCGGAGCCTCGAGCTGGGTGCGGCCGTCGTGCAGCGCGACGATGTACTTGATCGCGGCGACGATGTCGTCGACGGTCAGCGTCTGCTGGTCGAAGGCCTCGGTCAGGCCGAGCTTCTTGTTGATCTTGTAGCGGCCGACCTTGGCGAGGTCGTAGCGCTTCGGGTTGAAGTAGTAGTTGTTGAGCAGCGTCTGCGCGGCCTCGCGCGTCGGCGGCTCGCCCGGGCGCAGCTTGCGGTAGATGTCGAGAAGGGCGTCGTCCTCACCGGCGGTGTGGTCCTTCTCGAGCGTGAGCATCATCGACTCGTACTCGCCGAACTCCTCGCGGATCCGCTCGTTGGTCCAGCCGAGGGCCTTGAGCAGCACCGTGACGTTCTGCTTGCGCTTGCGGTCGAGACGGACGCCGACCATGTCGCGCTTGTCGATCTCGAACTCGAGCCAGGCGCCGCGGCTGGGGATCAGCTTGGCGGTGTAGATGTCCTTGTCGGACGTCTTGTCGGCGGTGCGCTCGAAGTAGACGCCCGGGGACCGGACCAGCTGCGACACGACGACGCGCTCGGTGCCGTTGATGATGAAGGTGCCCTTGTCGGTCATGAGCGGGAAGTCGCCCATGAAGACCGTCTGGCCCTTGATCTCACCGGTGTCGTTGTTGGTGAACTCCGCGGAGACGTAGAGCGGTGCGGAGTAGGTGAAGTCCTTCTCCTTGCACTCGTCGACGGTGTACTTGGGGTCGTAGAAGACCGGGTTCTCGAACGAGAGCGACATGGTCTCGGAGAAGTCCTCGATCGGGGAGATCTCCTCGAAGATCTCCTCCAGTCCGGACTTCTCGGAGACGTCCTCGCCCGCAGACTTGCGGGCGGCGATCCGCTCCTTGTGGACCTCGTTGCCGACGAGCCAGTCGAAGCTGTCGGTCTGGAGGGAGAGGAGCTGGGGAACCTCGAGAGGCTCGGTGATCTTTGCGAAAGAAATGCGGCGAGACTTGGAGTCAGCGGAGGTGCTGCGCGCGGCCAAGAGGAATCCTTCGACAGGTTTCGCTGGTGGTGAGCGACGATGCCCCCCACTCGATCAGCCACCGGGCAGGCTGAAGGGCATTTGAGGGCACGCGCAAAGCGCAACATTACCGCAAAATTGGGGGCGCCACAACCTCGGCGCCGACACCAGACCCGGTCCCTGCCACCCTGCGCGGACGATGATGCGCCTGTCCGGGCCCGAGGTCAAGCACCTCACCGACGAACGGCCGAGGGATCGACCGATCGGTCAGGTCGTCATGTCGTCGATCAGCCAGCCGTGGTCGCTCCTCTCCATCGTCACCGTGACATGGTCCTCGTAGGTGACCGGCGTGGTCTGCTTCTTGTTCGTGGTCGGCCGGTCGACGAGCACCAGCACCTCGACCCGGTCCTCCCCCGCCCGCACGATCGCCGACTCGACGACCTTCGTCGTGACGACTGCCTGGGTGCCCGGCGCGTTCTTCTTGATGGTCGCGAACAGCGGGCGGAACGCCTTGTCGCGGTAGTGGGTCGTCAGGTGGGACTCCGCGTCGCGCTGCCCTTGGTCGAGCGTGCGGTAGTCGTAGGACAGCACCGGTACGACGGCGCGCTCGGCCGCCTCCCGAGCGCCGGCGGCGTCGCGCTCGATCGCCTTCGGGTCCGGCCGGGTCCAGGCGAACGCGGCCAGTGCGACCAGGACGAGCGCGACGACGGCCGCCGCGCCGAGCAGCCACAGCGGCACCGTCCCTGTCGGGACGAACCGCTGGAACCGCTCCGGACGCTCCGGCACCGCCGGGTCGTGCTCCACCTCGACGGAGGCCGGCTCGATCTCGGAGATGCCCGGCTCGGTCGTCGGCAGGTCGCCGACGGACGACGCGGCCGCGCCCCGGGGCAGCTCGGCGGGCAGGTCGCGGGTGTCGGCCTCCACCACCGAGGCGGTCGGCAGGCTGCGGTCGTAGTCCCGCCGGCGCTCCTCGTCGAGGAGCACGGCGGCGGCCTCGGACAGCCGCTGGAAGCGCCGGTCGGTCGGGTCGAGGTCGACGACGGCGCTCTTCCAGGCGGCGCGGATCTCCTCGGTCGACGCGGTGGGCTCGACGTCGAGCAGGTCGTACCAGGTCGGTGCTGTGCTCACTGGGCGCCTCCTGCCGGCGCCGTCGGCGTCGGTGCGGGCGTCGGCTGCTGCTGGCCGCTCTGGCCGCTCTGGCCGCTCTGGTCAGCGCCGACGGGGGCGAACGCGTCGACCTTCCACGTGCCGCCCTGCCGCACCAGCGTCACCTCGACGCGGTAGGGCTGCGGGTCGGCGGGCACCCGCTTGGTCTTGTCCTGCGGGTCGGGGAAGGAGTTCGTGAAGGAGCCGGCCACCAGCGCGGTCGCCCGGCCCCGGTCGAGGTCGAGGTCGCCGACCCCGACGGCGTACACCTCGGTGGTGCGGGCGAGGCCCGCCTGGGCGACGGTCGCCTCGGCGTAGGGCACGTTCTTCTGGAAGTCGGCGCCGAACTTCGAGGTGACCAGGTCGGCGACCCCGCTGCGGTACTTCGGCATCTTGCTGCCCTCGAGCAGGTCGGGACCGTAGGTGTTGACGCGCACCATGAACCGGCGCGCCTGCGACATCACGTCGTCGCGGGCGGCCTGGACCTTGTCGGTCGTCGAGAACGGGTTCCCGCCGCGGTGGACGGCCTGGATGCCGAGCGCGACGAGCGAGCCGACGATGAGCACCCCGAGCACCGCCAACACTCCCCACCGGAGGACGGCGGGGGCGGGTGCAGGGGCGTCGGTCTCGGGGGTCGTCACTCCTTCAAGGTCGTCGAGGATCGGAGGTACAGCCACTTCCACGTGTCCTTCCCTGGCGTCTGCCGCGCCAACGTACTCGGCGCCCCTGAGGCCGTCCGGGGGTCACCCCACTGCAGCTCGCCGGTCGCGCTGTCGTAGGCCCCCACGACGGGCGCCTGGGCGGTGGAGCCGCCCGGCGCCGGCCGGTTGAGGTTCTGCGCACCGCGGGCGTTGCTCTGCGAGGCCGACTCGGCGCACCGGGCGTCGGTGTTCATGGGCTTGTTCGCTCCGTCCTGCGGAGGCCGCTTCACGGTCCCCTGGTACCCGTTCTTGCAGAGCTTGGCCGGCGTCAGGACGAGGCCGAAGTGCGCGTCGTAATGGCCGGCCTTGTTCTTGTCGAGGACCGTGAAGCCGCCCTCGACCACGTAGGGGTAGAGCACGAGGACCTGGCGCAGGCCGGGCAGGTGCTTGAGGACGATGTCGCCGGTCGTGACCGACTCGCTGAGGAGCTCGGTCAGGTCGACCTTGTTGGCCTGCAGGAAGGCCTGCACCTCCTGGGCACCGGCGGAGCCGTTGACGAGGAGCTTGCGCAGGTCGGCGTCGCTGCCGGCCAGGGTGCCGCTGAAGAGCGAGAGGTCCCGCGCGAACGTCCGCAGCGAGCCCTCGCTGGCCACCTGGCCGCTCAGGACCGTGTTGCCGTCGCGGATCAGGGCGCTGGTGACGTCGAAGTTGTCGTCGGCGGTCTTCACGAACGAGTTGCTGGTGTCGAGGATCTGCTGCAGGTCGTCGCCCGCGCCGCCGAACGCCTTGCCGAGCTCGCTGACGGTCGTGCTCAGGTCGTCGGTGTTCACCGAGGAGACGGTGTCGGCGGCGTCGGCCAGCAGCTTCTCGGTCGGGAGCGGGGTACGCGTGTCGGTCGGGGCGATCTCCGACCCGTCCCGGAGGTACGGCGCCGCGTCGGTCTGCGGCTGGAGCTCGACGTACTGTTCGCCGACCGCCGACCGGTTGCCGACCACGGCCAGGGCGTCCGACGGGATCTTGTCGTACTTGTTGTCGATGTCGAGGGAGACGTCGACACCGTCGTGGGTCAGCTTCATCGCGCCCACCTGGCCGACCTTCACCCCGCGGTAGGACACCTCGCCGCCGGTGTAGATGCCGCCGGAGGACAGGAAGTGCCCGACCACCGTGTAGTGGTCGTCGAGGAAGAGCCGGTCGAGGCGGGCGTAGCGGGCGCCGGCGAAGGAGACGCCGAGCAGCGTGATGATCGCGAAGACCAGCAGCTGGAGCTTGGTCCGATGGGTGATCACGGTGCCACCTCCCCCTTCGCGTCGGAGCCGGCGCCGAGGCCGGGGACGAGGAGCTTGACGAGCGTGGGGTCGTAGATCCCCGCGAGCCCCTCGTAGCTGAACCGGGTGGACCTCGTGACGAGGTGCCCGTCGGGCGCGGCGCGCTGCAGCCCGAGGCCGCCGACGAGGTCACCCAGCGGGTTGGTCGAGCTGCCGCCCGGCTGCGAGGTGCCGCCGAGGCCGGGGACCGGCAGCCCGATCAGCAGCTGGTTGAGGCCCTTGCACACGGCCGTGTCTCGGTTGCCGGGCTTCTTGCACTCGTTGGTCAGGTTGACCAGCGCGGTGACCGAGTTGAGGACCGCCTTGCAGGCCGGGCTGCTGAGACTGCCGCTCGCCAGGCACTTCGCGACGTTCCCGACGGTCTTGGTCGGGTCGAGGTCGGACGGCAGGACCGAGCCGCTCGCCGCGGCCTCGAGAGGTCCGCCGAGGTCGACCTGCAGGTCGATCGACAGGTTGACGTAGTCGCCCATGTGCAGGTTGCGCGCGACCTGCGGGTCCCGGCCGACGACCTCGTCGACGAACGGGTAGGTCAGGGCGGTGTTGAGCGACTTGACCAGGCTGTCGCCGGCGTCGGCGAGCTGGGTGAGCGTCGGCTCGAGGTTGTGGACGACCTGGATGGTGGCGGTCTTGGACGCGTTGATGACCCGGACGCCGACGTCCCCGAGGCGGCTGAGCGCCTGGAGCATGGTGACGAGGTCCTTGCGCTGGGCGTCGATGCTCTTCAGCGCGCTCGGCAGCTCGCCGAGGGTGGCGTCGATCGTGCTCTCCTGCGACCGCACCGACTTCGACAGCCGATTGATCGACTCCAGCGCCTGGACGATGGACGCCTTGTTGTCGTCGAGGTTCTTCATCAGCACCTCGACCTGGGTGAGCACCGACCTCGCGGAGTCCTCGTGGCCGGCCAGCGCCTTGTTGAGCTCGGTCGAGATGGTCTTGAGCTGGGCCACGCCGCCGCCGTTGAGGATCAGGCTCAGTGCGCCGAGGACCTCCTCGATCTCGGGGTTGCGTCCGCTGCGTGCGAGCGGGATCGTGTCGCCGCTCTTCATCAGGGCGGGACTCGGGTCGGAGGCCGGCGCCACCAGCGACACGAACTTCTCGCCCAGCAGGCTGGTCTGCCGGATCTCGGCGGTCGCGTCGGCGGGCAGCTTGGTGTCGCGGCGCACCTCGACGGTGACGTCGGCGTGGCCGTCGACGAGCTTCACCGACGTCACCTTGCCGACGGACACCTCGTCGACCTTGACGGCCGAGTCCGGCACCAGGTCCAGGACGTCGGCGAACTCCACGTGCAGCGTCATCGGGTCGGACCCGGTGTCGGCGCCGCCGGGCAGCGGCAGGTCGTAGACGTCGAAGTCGCAGGCGGTCAAGGACAGGCAGACCGCCGCCAGGAGGGCGAGGAGTCGCTTCATCGGGGTCCCCGCGTGATTGTTCGCGGAGGAGCGAAGCGGGGAAGCGAAGAATCGCGTGGGGTGATTCATCGCGAGCCTCCCTCGGCCGGCGTACGGACCAAACCGCCGAGCGTCGGGTCCGTCGGCTTGTCGACCGACGAGCCGGTGCCGGCGCCGAAGACGCTGCCCCGCGGCAGGACGCTGTCGACGAGCTTGCAGAGTCCGCCGCTCTTGTCGGCCTGGTTGAGGAAGGTGCACAGCGTCAGGGCGGGGTTGTTGACGGCGTTCCCGATCGCCGAGGGCACGTTGGCGCTCGTGTCGAGCGTCCCTGTGTGGGGGTCGTAGGCGTAGAAGAGGTTGTTGAGTGCGAGCGGGGCGTCGTCGAGGGTCTCGCTCAGCTCCTTGCGGCGCTTGACGAGCACCTTCGCGACGCGGTTGAGGCTGCCGATGTCGGAGTGCAGCACGCTCTTGTTGGTCCGCACGAAGGTCGTCACGTCGCCGAGCGCGGTGGCGAGGTCGTGCAGCGAGGCGGCCAGGTCGCCGCGCTCCCCGGCGAGCATGGTCGAGACCTTCGCCAGCGAGGCATTGAAGTCGCGCACCGTGGTGTCGTTCTTCGCCAGCGTGCTGATGAAGCTCTGCAGCTGGGCGGCCGACCCGAACAGCTCGTCCTTGTTGTCGTCGAGGGTCTTGCTGAGCTTGCCGAAGTCGCCGATCGTCTGCCGGACCTGCGCGCCCTGGCCGCCGAAGTTCTTGGCGGTCTGGTCGAGCAGGTCGGACAGGGCGCCGTTCTTGTTGGCGCCGGTCGGGCCGAGGGCCACGACGAGCTTGTCGAGGCTCCCGTAGACGTCGTCGAGCTCGAGCGGTACGGCGGTCCGGCTGGTGTCGAGCACCGCGCCGTCGCCGAGGACGGGACCCGACGTGTAGGCGGGGGTGAGCTGGACGTAGCGGTCGCCGACGACGGACGGGGCGACGATCACCGCCTTCGCGTCCTTCGGCACCTGCACGTCGTCGGAGTAGTGCATGGTCACCTTGACGTCGGTGCCGTTCGGCGTGACCGAGTCGACCTTGCCGACCGGCACGCCGAGCACCCGCACGTCGCTGCCCTCGTAGATCGAGATCGTCCGGGGGAAGTGGGCCACGAGGGTGCGCTCCCCACCGCCCGTGAACATGGTGAGACCCGCCGTCGCCGCGAGGATCACGATGAGGCCGGGCACGAGCCACCGCAGCACCTTGCTCATCAGCCCACCGCCGGTGCCGGAGGCATGTTCTGGATGTAGGTGTCGAACCACGGCCCGTTGCCGAGCGTGCTGGCGAAGACGCGGTAGAACGGCGCCATCAGCCGCAGGCTGTTGTCGATGTTGTCCTCGTTCTTGGTCAGCACCGCGAGCACGCTCTGGAGCTTGGTGAGGGCCGGCTTCAGGTCGTCACGGCTCTGGTCGATGAGCGCGCTCAGCTCGGTCGACAGGCTGGCGGTCGACACCAGCAGCTGGTGCACCGACTGGCGGCGTTGGACCAGTGCCTGGAACAGGACGTCGGAGTCCTTCATCAGCCCGACGATGTCGCCGTCGCGCTGGTCGAGCACCGTGGAGACGCGCTTGAGGTTGGTCAGCAGGGTCCCGATCCGTTCGTTCTTCGCCGCGACGTTCTTCGACAGGGCCGACACCCCGGTCAGGGCCGCTCGGAACGAGTCCGGCGTCGTCCGGGTCAGGTCGGACAGCGTGTTCAGGGCGCTGGCCAGCTGGTTGGTGTCGATGTCGCCGGAGGTCTCCGCCAGGCCGGTGAACGCCTCCACGACGTCGTAGGGCGACCTGGTGTGCTCCACCGGGATCTCGCCGCCCTTGGCCAGCTGGCCCGCGCCGGCCGGCTCGAGGGCGAGGTACATGGCGCCGAGCAGCGTCTTCACCTTGATGCTCGCGCGGGTGTCGCCGCCGAACTCGGCATCGCCCTCGAGCTTGAAGGCGACCTTCACGTGGCCGTGGTCGAGACCGACCTCGGTCACCTTGCCGACGCGGACGCCGGCGATGCGGACCTCGTCGCCGGCCTTCAGCCCGCCGGCCTCGGAGAAGTCGGCGTAGTAGGTGTCGCCACCGCCGATCAGCGGCAGGTCCTGCGCCTTGAAGGCGGCCAGCATGACCAGCGCCAGCACCGCCAGGCTGACGGCGCCCACCTTGACGGGGTTGCGCTCCCTGAAAGGCGTGAACGACCGCTGGGACACGGTTCGAAGGGTCTTCATCCGAGGGAGCACCTCGCTCCGCCGGTCTTGTAGCTCACCGGGAGCTCGGCGCCGGCCGGCAGCTTCACGGTTCCGGTGAAGTTGCACAGGTAGAAGTTGAAGAACGAGCCGTACGTCGCCGTGTTGCCGACCTTGTTGAGCTTGATCGGGAGGACCTGCAGCTGGCGGTCGAGCTCGGCCTTGTTGTCGTCGATGTTGCCGGCCACCCGCCGCAGCTGCTTGATGTCCTGCACGAACGGCGACCTGATGCCCTTCAGCAGGCTGGCGGTCTGGACCGAGAGGCCGGAGATCTGGTCCAGCGAGGAGAGGATCGCCTGCCGGTCACCGGTCAGCCCGTGCACGAAGCCGCGGAACGTCGTGATCAGCGAGGACAGCTGCTGGTCCCGGTCGCCCAGGTGGTCGAGCACCTGGTTGAGGTTGTCGATCAGGGAGTCGATCACCTGGTCGCGATCGGCCAGCGTCTGGGTCACCGAGGCGGTGTGGGCGAGCAGGCTGTCGAGCGTCCCGCCGTCGCCCTGGAAGACCTGGACGATCTCGTAGGACAGCTTGTTGATGTCGCTCGGCGACAGTGCCTGGAAGAGGGGCTTGAAGCCGTTGAACAGCACCGTCAGGTCGAGCGCCGGCGTGGTCTGGCCGACCGGGATGGTCTGGCCGGGCTTGAGCTGCGCGCCGTCGGCGATCTCGTCGGTGAGCGCGATGTAGCGCTGGCCCACGAGGTTCCGGTAGCGGATCGCCGCGTGCGTGGCCCGGCTCAGCGCCTGGTCGTCCTTGACCGAGAACGTGATGAGCGCGCGGGTCCGGTCGGTGATCTCGACCTTGCCCACGGTGCCGACCTTGACGCCGGCGATGCGGACGTCGTCGCCCTTGTTGACGCCGGTGGCATCGCTGAAGACCGCCTTGTAGTCGTGCGTCCCGCCGAACGAGATGTTGCCGATGGTCAGCACGAGCAGTCCAGTGGCCAGCGTCGTGACCACCACGAAGACCAGGAGCTTGACCAGGTCGCCGCGGGTCCGCTTGTCGAGGAGCATCACGGCCTGCTCCCCCCGGGCGAGGCCTCGTCGAAGCCGATGGTGGCGCCGCGCGCCATCGGGCCGACCAGCAGGCCACCCAGGTCGGGCACGTCGCCGGACGAGACGCCCAGACCGGGTGCCAGGAGCTCGTCGAGCGCCGTGGTCTCGGCCGGGCTGCCGGCGTAGCCGAAGCCGTTGCGGAAGAAGTCGTGGTTGACGGGAGCGCGTCGGACGGGGCCGGCGACGCCGTCGTTCATCGACGGGACCTCGGTCAGCGGGTTCTTCTGGCTCCACGGCGGGCTGGGCAGGTGGCCGCAAGCTGGACCCCGGTCCTCGCCGTAGCGCGGCTTGTCGGCCGCGGTGTAGCGGCGCGGCTGCTGCGGCAGGGTCTCCAGGACGATGTGCAGCGTGTAGTCGCGGAACGCGTCCGCCTCGCGCCTCCCGAGGTTCTCGAGGCCGCCGAGGAGGCAGGGGTACTCGGTCGAGTAGCGGGCCGCCGTCTTCAGCAGGCCGTCGTTGATGTCGGCGAGGTGGATCAGGCTGTTCTCGTTGGTCGCGAGGAAGTCCCGCGCCGTGCCGGACACCGACGTCACGTTGGTGAGCAGCGCGTGCAGCTGGGCGCTGTTGTCCTCGAGCGTCCCGGTCGTCTTGATCGTGTCGCGCAGGATGCTGCTCAGCTCCGGGATCATGCCGTTGTAGGTGTCGGCGACGCTGACCGACTTCTTGAGGTCCTCCACCAGCGCCGGGATCTGCGGGTTGAGCCGCTTGAGGTAGGCGTCCGCCGTGTCGATGGTGCTGCCGAGCTCCTCGCCGCGGCCCTCGAGCGCGGTCGCCAGGGCGTTCAGCGTCTCGTTGAGGTCGGCCGGCTGGACGGCGCGCAGCAGCGGGTAGAGGTCGGAGAGCACGCTGTCGAGCTCGGTCGAGACCGCCGTACGCCGGATGACGGCACCGGCCCGCAGAACAGTGCTCTCGGGCTGGTCGGGCACGACCAGCGAGACGTACTTCTCGCCGAAGAGCGTCTTCGGGAGGATCGAGCCGGTGACGTCGGCGGGGATCGTGCCGATCTCGTCGGGCTTGATGCCCAGCGTGAGCTTGGCACCGTGGGCGCTGGCCTCCTGCTTGAGCACCTGCCCGACGAGCACGCCGCGGACCTTGACGTCGGCGCGGTCGGGCAGCTGCAGGCCGACCCGCGAGGTCTCCAGGGTGACCTCGTCGAAGTGCGAGAACCTCTGCGTGAAGACGGCATAGGTCAGCCACACCCCGCCCACCACGAGGGCGAGGAAGCAGATGCCGAGGACGCGTAGGCGCAGGACGCTGAGCACGACTAGCCCGCCAGCCTCACGGTGGTCGACGCACCCCAGATCGCCATCGACAGGAACAGGTCGAGCACGTTGATGACGACGATGCTGGTCCGCACGGCGCGGCCGACGGCGACGCCGACGCCGGCGGGACCGCCGGACGCGTTGTAGCCGTGGTAGCAGTGGATCAGGATCACGACGACGCTGAAGACGAGCACCTTGCCGAAGGACCACAGCACGTCGCCCGGCGGGAGGAACGTCGTGAAGTAGTGGTCGTAGGTGCCCGAGCTCTGCCCGAAGACCCAGGTGACGGTCAGCCGGGTGGCGAAGTAGGACGACAGCAGGCCGATGACGTAGAGCGGGACGATCGCGATGAGGCCCGCGAGGATCCGGGTCGTCACGAGGAACGGCAGCGACGGGACCGCCATCACCTCGAGAGCGTCGACCTCCTCCGAGATCCGCATCGCGCCGAGCTGGGCGGTGAAGCCGCAGCCGACCGTGGCGGCCAGGGCGATCGCCGAGACCAGCGGTGCGATCTCGCGGGTGTTGAAGTAGGCCGACACGAAGCCCGAGAACGCGGAGGTGCCGAGCTGGTTGAGGGCCGCGTAGCCCTGGAGACCGACCTCGGTGCCGGTGAAGAACGTCATCGCCGCGATGACGCCCACCGTGCCGCCGATCACGGCCATGGCGCCGGTGCCGAGGGTCACCTCGGCGAGCAGGCGCATGACCTCTTTCTTGTAGCGGCGCACCGTGCGCGGCGTCCACGCCAGCGCGCGCAGGTAGAACGACAGCTCCTCACCGAGCTTGTCGAGGGTCTCGAGGGGTCGCTCGTAGACGGCCTTCACGTTGGACATCGGGTCACCCTGTCTTCGAAGGCACGAGCTGGAAGTAGATGGCGCTCATGACGAAGTTGACGACGAACAGCAGCATGAAGGTGACGACCACCGACTGGTTGACGGCGTCGCCCACGCCCTTCGGTCCACCGCCGGCGTTCATGCCCATGTAGGCGGCGACGATCGCCGCGATCATGCCGAACACGAGCGCCTTCGCGAGCCCCTGCCACACGTCCGGCAGCTGGGCGAGCGCGGTGAAGCTGGCCAGGTAGGAGCCCGGCGTACCGCCTTGGAGGAGGACGTTGAAGACGTAGCCGCCGGCCACGCCGACGACGCTGACCAGGCCGTTGAGGAAGACCGAGACGAGCATGCAGGCGAGGACGCGAGGGACGACCAGGCGCTGGATCGGGTCGATGCCCAGCACCATCATCGCGTCGAGCTCCTCCCGGATCTTGCGGGCACCGAGGTCGGCGGCGATCGCGGAGCCGCCGGCGCCGGCGATGAGCAGGGCGGTGGCGATCGGCCCGGCCTCACGTACGACGGCCAGCACGCTCGCGGAGCCGACGAACGACTGCGCGCCGAACTGCTTGATGAGGCCACCCACCTGGAGCGCGATCACGGCACCGAACGGGATCGCGACCAGGGCGGTCGGGATGATCGTCACGGAGGCGATGAACCACGCCTGCTGGATGAACTCACGGAACTGGAAGGGCCGCTGGAACAGGCCCCGGGCGACGTCGAGTCCGAAGGCGAAGAAGTTGCCGACGGTCCCGACCGGCTTGAGGGCTCTCGCGGCGGTCAAGGAGGACACGATCAGGCTCGCGCTCCCCCGGCAAGGACAGAATCCGGCTGGAACGATCCGGGCGGTGGCGTGATCCCGTTGAGCCGGCACCACTCCCCCGGCGCCCGCTGGCTGCGCCGCGGGATGCCGTTGGACGGCTCGAGCTGCATGGCGATCGGCGGCAGCGGCGGCAGGTCCATGTCCTTCTCGGCGGCGAGCTGGTCGGCGTCCTTCTCCTCGGACATGCCGATGGGGCCGACCCGCTGCGCGTTGAGGAACTGCCGCACGACCGGCTCCTCGCTCGAGAGCAGCATCTCCCGCGGGCCGAACATCGCGAGGTGCTTGTGGTAGAGCAGCCCGATGTTGTCCGGCACCGTCCGGGCCGTGTTGATGTCGTGGGTGACGATGAGGAACGTCGCGTCGATCTGGGCGTTGAGGTCCACGATCAGCTGGTTGAGGAACGCGGTGCGGACCGGGTCGAGACCTGAGTCCGGCTCGTCGAAGAGGACGATCTCCGGGTCGAGCACCAGCGCACGCGCCAGGCCGGCGCGCTTGCGCATGCCGCCGGAGATCTCGCCGGGGAGCTTGTCCTCGGCGCCGATCAGGCCGACGAGGTCCATCTTCTCCATGACGATGTTGCGGATCTCCGACTCCGACTTCCGCGTGTGCTCGCGCAGCGGGAACGCGACGTTGTCGTAGAGGTTCATCGACCCGAACATCGCGCCGTCCTGGAACAGCACCCCGAACAGCTTGCGGATCTCGTAGAGGTCCTTCTCGGAGCAGGAGCAGATGTCGGTGCCCTCGATGACCACGGAGCCGGCGTCCGGCTTGAGGAGGCCGATGAGCGTCTTCAGCAGGACCGACTTGCCGGTACCGGAGGGGCCGAGCATCACGCAGATCTCCCCGGCCGGGACGGTGAGGGTGACGTCACCCCAGATGAGCTGCTTCCCGAAGCTCTTCGTCAGATGCTCGATCCTGATGTCAACGCCCATGCGAACGTCACTCCCTCCGTTGCTGCAGCCGGCGGACCGACCGCCCTCCACTCGGCAGTAACAACGGCGCCGTACGGCCGGGGTTACGGGCGAGTGAGGCGGCGGTCACTTCCCCCGGGTCGCTCGTACCCGCGGGTAGCCTGCCGAACGGCCGGGTCGCTTGTGACCCACGTCACCCCCGACCGAGCCGGACCGGAAATGGCGAACGGGCGGCCACCCCGGAGGGTGACCGCCCGTTCGGCGGGTGATCAGGCGGCCGACGTACGTCGGGCCGATCGGTGAGACGCGGGATTCACTCCCGCGCTGCTCACTTGAGGGTGACGGTGGCGCCAGCGGCCTCGAGGGCCTCCTTGGCCTTGTCCGCGGCCTCCTTGTTGACCTTCTCGAGGAGGGTCTTCGGGGCGGCCTCGACCAGGTCCTTGGCCTCCTTCAGGCCGAGGTTGGTGAGCGCGCGCACCTCCTTGATGACGTTGATCTTCTTGTCACCAGCGGCCTCGAGGACGACGTCGAACTCGTCCTGGGCAGCGGCCTCCTCGGCGCCCGCGGCGCCGCCGGCGGCCGGAGCAGCGGCAACGGCGACCGGAGCAGCGGCGGTGACGCCGAAGGTGTCCTCGAAGGCCTTCACGAACTCGGAGAGCTCGATGAGGGTGAGCTCCTTGAACGCGTCGAGCAGCTCGTCGGTGGTGAGCTTCGCCATGATTGGCATTCCTTTCAGCTTGGCCGCTTCGTCGGACGACGGCACGGCCGGGTTACAGGTGGTGGTTGTTCCCGGGCCTCAGGCCTCGGTGGTCTCCTCGGCGGCGGCCTCGGGGGCAGCCTCCTCAGCGACCTCGGCCTCGGCAGCGGGAGCCTCGACGTCGGCGGGAGCCTCGGTCGCAGCCTCCTCGGCGGCAGCCGGCGTACCAGCACCACCTGCGAGGATCGTGGGGTCGTTCGCGGCCTTCTCCTGGAGGGCGGCAGCGAGCTGCGCGGCCTTCTGGGGGAGGGCGTTGAAGACGTAGAGCGCCTGCGAGAGCGACGCGGTCATCGCGCCGGCCAGCTTGGCCAGCAGGACCTCGCGCGACTCGAGGTCGGCCAGCTTGGCCACCTCGGCAGCGTCGAGCGTCTTGCCCTCGTAGACCCCGCCCTTGATGACAAGGTTCGGGTTCGCCTTGGCAAAGTCACGCAGACCCTTGGCCGTCTCGACGACGTCGCCCTTGATGAAGGCGATCGCGGTCGGGCCGGTCAGCAGGTCGTCGAAGCCGTCGATGCCGCTGTTCTTGGCGGCGATCTTGGCCAGCGTGTTCTTGACCACGGCGTAGTCGGCGTTCGCACCGAGGGAGCGTCGGAGGTCCTTCAGCTCCTTGACGGTGAGACCGCGGTACTCGGTCAGCACGGCACCGACCGAGGCGCTGAACTCGTCAGCGATCTCGGCGACGGCGGCCTGCTTGTCTGCCCGCGCCATGGGTCTCCTTCTTCCGTGGAACGAGACCACCGCGCTCGGCCGGAAAATCACGAACGCCCTGAGCGCAGGCTCAGGGCGTCGACTCGGCGTCTTGCTCTGTCACCTGCGCTGGCCGTCCGCTTCCGCGGCACCTTCGGTCACCCCTGGCGGAGTCACAACCGGCGGTCTCTGGTTTCAGTCGACAAGTATGCGGGCCGTGCGCCCGAACGCCAAATCAGAGGACCTTGGACAGGAACGCCCTCGTCCGCTCGTGCTTCGGGTCGGCGAGGACCTCGCGCGGGTCGCCCTCCTCGACGATGACGCCGTCGTCCATGAAGACGAGCTTGTCCCCCGCCTCGCGGGCGAAGCCCATCTCGTGGGTGACGACCATCATCGTCATGCCCTCGGTGGCGAGCTCCTTCATGACGGCGAGCACGTCGCCGACGAGCTCGGGGTCCAGCGCCGACGTCGGCTCGTCGAAGAGCATCATGTCGGGGTCCATCGACAGCGCCCGGGCGATGGCGACGCGCTGCTGCTGCCCGCCGGAGAGGTGGGCCGGGTAGGCGTCCTCGCGGTCGGCCAGACCGACCTTGGCGAGGTTGCGCCGGGCCACCTCGACGGCCTCGCTGCGCGACCGTCCCCTGACCTTCTCCTGCGCGATCGTCAGGTTGCGCAGCACCGTCATGTGCGGGAACAGGTTGAACTGCTGGAACACCATGCCGATCCGCGAGCGCAGCGCGTCCACGTCGGCATCCGGGTCGGTGATCTCGTCGCCCTCGACGAAGATCTGACCGCTCGTCGGCGCCTCCAGCATGTTGACGCAGCGCAGCAGCGTCGACTTGCCCGAGCCGCTCGGCCCGATGACGCACACGACCTGGCCGTTGGAGACGTGGAAGTCGATGCCCTTGAGCACCTCGTTGCTGCCGAACGACTTGCGCAGCTCGCGCACGTCGATCGCGGCCCCGGCGCGCTCGTTTGCTGTGGTGGTCATCAGCGGGCCCTCCCGGCCGAGGCCTCCATCCGCCGGACGACGATCGACAACGGCACGGTGATGAGCAGGTAGCACAGGCCGATGACGACCATCGGCGTCAGGTTGGCATAGCTGTTCATGCCCTCACGCCCCCACTTGGTCAGCTCGTACTGGTCGATCGACAGGCCCAGGATGTAGACCAGCGACGAGTCCTTGGTGAGCAGGATCAGCTCGTTGGTCAGCGGCGGCAGGACGATCCGGAGTGCCTGCGGCAGCACGACCGAGCGCATCGCCCGGGTGTGGGACATGCCCAGCGACCGGGCCGCCTCGAGCTGGCCCTTCGGGACGGCCTGGATGCCTGCGCGGATCGTCTCCGCCATGTAGGCGCCACCGACCAGCCCGAGCGCGAGGGTCACCGTCCCGACGTTGCCGCCCGGGATCTCGCGTCCCGGGAACGCCAGCGGGAAGCCGACGCCGAGGAAGAGGAACACCACGAGGGCGGGCAGCCCTCGGAAGAGCTCCACGATCCCGGTGGCGATCCACCGGTAGGGGCCGACGCTGGAGAGCCGCATGAGCGCCAGCACCAGACCGAGCGCGAGTCCGAAGACGAACCCGCACGCGGTGTAGATGATCGTCCACTTGAGCGCGGTGGTGATGACGTCGGGGAACTGCGCCTTGACGATGTCCCAGTCCCAGAACGCGCGGTGCAGCTCGCCCCAGTTGGCGCCGAACGCGATGACCAGGACGATCACCGCCAGGACGGCGTACTGGATGTAGCGGTTGCGCGCGGCGCGCTTGCGCGGACTCAGCGCCATGACCGTACCCCCGCCCGGCCGGCGCCGCTCACCGGATGGCCGCTCACTGCGGCGCGGCCTCGCCGAACCACTTGCTGTAGGCCTGCCCGTAGGCGGCCTTGTCGGCGATCGCCTTGTTGACGGCGGCGAGCAGCTTGTCGTTGCCGTTCTTCTTCACGGAGAAGCCGTACTTCTCGCCGGTCTGGAACTCAGTGGACACCTCGGTGTCCGGGTTCTGCTTGACGAAGTTGTAGAGCAGGCCGTTGTCGTTGACGCCGGCGTCGGCCTTGCCGGTCTTGACCGCCTGCATCGTCAGCACCGAGTCCTCGAAGGAGACGACCTTCGCGCCCTTCGGCGTGTGCTGCTTGACGTAGTCCTCACCGGTGGTGCCCTCCTGGACGGCGATCGTCTTGCCGGCCAGCTGGTCGAGGGACGTGATGTTGGCGCCCTTCTTGACGAGCAGCGCCTGGCTCGCGTCGAAGTAGGGGTCGGTGAAGTCCATGACCTTCTCGCGCTCGGGCTTGATCGTCATGGCACCGGCGGCGACGTCGCACTTGCCGGTGTTGAGCGCCTCGCCCGACACGATGGTGTCCCACGGGGTGTCGACGACCTTGGTCTTCAGCTTCTCCGCGTCAGCCGCGATCTTGAGGACGTCGATGTCGAAGCCGACGACCTGACCGTTCTGCGTCGACTCGAAGGGCGCGTACGGCAGGTGCGTGCAGATCGTCAGCGTGCCGTTCTTGACCACCTTGATCCCGGAGCTGGTCGTCGTAGAGCTGTCGTCCTTGGCGCATCCGGCGACGCCGAGCGCGAGGACGGTCACGGACAGGAGGGCGGTGATGACCCGAGACTTCATGCGTGCACCCTACGGGGAACCGGGACCCGATGGCCCAATCGAGCGGTCCCAGGACCGTCCTGATTGACGTTCCAGCCCCGTCCGGTGTGGCCAAGCTCGGCGAAACGCCGGCCCGCAGACGTGAACGTTGCTCTGATGGCGCTATGGACCCGGAGCTGCACTCCCTCGCCGGCGTGCTCGAGCGCATCGACGAGCGTGCGCGACTCGGCGCGGACACCCCGTTCCTGTGGCCCACGGGCTTCGGGATGCTCGACGACCTCCTGGACGGAGGGCTGCGCGGCGGCAACCTGATCCTGCTCGCCGGCCCCCAGGGCCAGGGCAAGACGACGATGGCGCTGCAGGTCGCGCGCAACGTGGCCAGCGCCGGCCAGGCCGTCCTCTACTTCTGCTACGAGCACGACCCCGAGGTGATGCTCGGGCGGCTGGTCTCGCTCGAGGCCGGGCTCCGCTACGAGTCGCACGCGCCGCACCAGGACCGCTTCCGCCACCTCTTCGAGGACCCGGTCCCGACGCCCGACGGTCTCGTCGGTCGGCTGCAGACGCTGCCGACGGCGACCGAGGCCGTGCAGGCGGTGCTGCGCTACCAGGACCTGTTCCACGTCCACCGCTCGACGGGCAGCACGACGAACATCAAGGTGATCGCCGAGGCGGTCGAGCAGGTCCGTGCCGCGACCGGCCAGTCCCCGCTCGTCGTCGTCGACTACCTGCAGAAGGTGAAGGCCGAGTCGGCGTCCGAGTCGGAGCGCGCCGCCGAGGTGGTCGAGGACCTCAAGGACCTGGCGATCATGCACCAGATCCCCGTCCTGGCGATCAGCGCCTCGGACAAGGCGGGCCTGCAGGCGGGCAAGCGGATGCGCGCCCACCACCTGCGCGGCTCGACGGCCCTCGCCTACGAGTGCGACGTCCTGCTCATCCTCAACAGCAAGTACGACATCGTCTCCCGCCAGCACCTGACCTTCGCGGCCAACGCCGACACGTTCCGGCAGTGGGTCGTGCTCAGCGTGGAGAAGAACCGCAACGGCCGCTCCGGCCTCGAGCTGGAGTTCCGCAAGCACTTCGAGCAGAACCGCTTCGACACCCACGGCGGCCTGGTCCGCGAGCAGCTCGTCGACGAGCGCCTCGTCCTGGAGTAGGCCGCGCCCCTCGCTGGTCGAGGGCTTTCTCGCTGGTCGAGTAGCGAGCGCCAGCGAGCGTATCGAGACCGCTCGACGCCCTCAGTCTGCCGGCGTACGTTTGATTACATGATTACATCCGAGCTCGAAGCCGTCCGGGGCTGGTTCTCCGGACGCCTCCCCGAAGGTCTCTTCGAGGAGCTGGTCGAGGTCGCCGTCGACCGCGAGGAGATCACCGTCATCGGACGGATCCCCGGGCCGGCGGTCACGTCCGAGACGTCGGAGGCCGAGCGGGCCGCCGCCGTCGAGGGCAAGGTGAGTGAGTTCCGCGAGCGGACCCGCGGCGACCGGATGGCGGTCGCCCGTGAGGCCGAGCACCGCTTCGAGCGGAAGGTCTCGTGGGGCGTCCAGTGCGAGGGCAGGCAGTTCCTCTACACCAACGTGGCAGCGCCGGTGATGACCCGTCTGCGGCAGCCGGAGCGGCAGGTGCTCGACCTGCTCATCGACGGCGGGGTCGCCCGCAGCCGCAGCGAGGCGCTCGGCTGGTGCGTCCGGCTGGTGCGCCGCAACAGCGACGAGTGGCTGAGCGACCTGAAGGAGTCGCTCGCACACGTGCAGGAGGTACGCCGGCAGGGCCCCGACGTGGCCTGACGCCCGCAGATGCAGAACCGGCCGCCACCCCGAGGGGTGACGGCCGGTTCTGGTGTCAGCTGAGGCTCAGGCCTCGTCCTCGACCGCGACGTTGCGCGTGCGGTTGGGGTCGACCTGGACGCCCGGGCCCATCGTCGTGGAGACGGTGACCTTCTTGACGTAGCGGCCCTTGGAGCTGGCCGGCTTCAGACGGAGGACCTCCTCCAGCGCCGCGGCGTAGTTCTCCGCGAGCTGGACCTCGGAGAAGGAGGCCTTGCCGATGATGAAGTGGAGGTTCGCGTGACGGTCGACGCGGAACTCGATCTTGCCGCCCTTGATGTCGGACACGGCCTTGGCCACGTCCGGCGTCACGGTGCCGGTCTTCGGGTTCGGCATGAGCGAACGCGGACCGAGGACGCGGCCGAGACGACCGACCTTGCCCATCATGTCCGGGGTCGCGACGACGGCGTCGAAGTCGAGCCAGCCGCCGGCGACCTTCTCGATGAGGTCGTCGGCACCGACGAAGTCGGCGCCGGCCTCACGGGCGGCGTCGGCCTTGTCGGCCTGCGCGAAGACGAGCACGCGGGCGGTCTTGCCGGTGCCGTGCGGCAGGTTGACGGTGCCGCGGACCATCTGGTCGGCCTTGCGCGGGTCGACGCCCAGGCGCATGACGACGTCGACGGTCTCGTCGAACTTCTTCTTGGAGTTGTCCTTCGCGATCTTGATCGCGGCGAGCGGGGCGTAGAGCTCGTTCTTGTCGAACGACTCGGCCGCCGCGCGGTAGGTCTTGCTGCGCTGCATGATGTTCCTCTTTATCTGTCAGGAGATGTGGTTAGCGAGCCAGCGCGGCTCTCCCACGGTTTCAGTCGGTGGTGACGCCCATGGAGCGGGCGGTGCCCTCGACGATCTTCATCGCGGCCTCGATGTCGTTGGCGTTGAGGTCGGGAAGCTTGGTGGTCGCGATCTCGCGCACCTGGTCCTTGGTCAGCTTGCCGACCTTGTCCTTGTGCGGGACCGAGGAGCCCTTGGCGAGACCGGCGGCCTTCTTGATGAGCTCGGCGGCCGGCGGGGTCTTCGTGATGAAGGTGAACGTCCGGTCCTCGTAGATGGTGATCTCGACGGGGATGACGTTGCCGCGCATGGACTCGGTCTGGGCGTTGTAGGCCTTGCAGAAGTCCATGATGTTGACGCCGTGCGGACCGAGCGCGGTACCGACCGGCGGAGCCGGGGTCGCGGAGCCGGCCTGGAGCTGGACCTTGACCAGCGCGGCGATCTTCTTCTTGGGAGGCATTCCTCTATCTCTTTCTTCTCGTGGTCATGACGAGGGCCTGACGGCCTCTGCCACTTGCGGCGTGCGTCTTCCGGCGGACCGGGACCACACACAGCAGAAGCCCAGTGTCACCGCTGGGGTGACACTGGGCCAAATCTGCAGAGCTCAGACCCGCTGGATCTGCGAGAAGCTGAGCTCGACCGGCGTCTCGCGGCCGAAGATCTCGACGAGCGCCTTGACGCGCTGCGACTCGGCGTTGAGCTCGGTGATCGTCGCGTGCAGGGTCGCGAACGGCCCGTCGACGACCATGACCGAGTCGCCCTCGCTGAAGTCGGCGACCTCGATCGGCTTCTTGGCCGGCGTGGTGGGCGAGCCGGCGGTCGGCGTACCGGCGGCGGCGGCCTCGGCCTCCGCTGCGGCGACGACGGCGGGCGCGAGCATGTTCTCGACCTCGGTCATCGACAGCGGCACCGGCTGGTGCTGGTGGCCGACGAAGCCGGTGACGCTCGGGGTGTGGCGCACGGCCGCCCAGGACTCGTCGGTGAGGTCCATCCGGACGAGGACGTAGCCGGGGAGGACGGTGCGCTTGACGAGCTTGCGCTGGCCGTTCTTGATCTCGGCGACCTCTTCGGTCGGTACGACGATCTCGTGGATGTAGTCCTCCATGTTGAGCGCGACCTTGCGCTGCTCCAGGTTGGACTTCACCCGGTTCTCCATGCCGGAGTAGGTGTGCACGACGTACCAGTCGCCGGGCTTGGCCCAGAGCTCGCGGCGGAACGCCTCGAGCGGGTCGTCCTCCTCGGCGGGCTCGGCCGCGACGTCCTCAGCGGGCGTCTCGGCGGCGGTCTCAGGGGTCGCCTCGTCGGCCGTGGTCTCGTCGACCTCGGCGGCTTCGGTGGCTTCCGCCTCGAAGTCCTGCTCAGACACGCTTCGCTCCAAACTCCATGTGATTCAGGCTCGTCAGTTCCGGCCGCCGAAGATCTCGAAGAACGCCTTGCCCAGACCGAGGTCCAGGAGCGAGACGATCGCCATCATGACCAGCACGAAAACGAGAACGACGATGAAGTAGGTGGTGAGCTGCTGCTGCGTGGGCCAGACGACCTTGCGCAGCTCTGCGACCACCTGTCGGTAGAACAGGAAGGGGCCTGTGCGCTTCTCGGACCGGTCCCGCTTCTTGGGGGCCGGAGCCGTGGTGCTCTCGGACATGCCTCTCCTCGTTGTTCCGTCCTGCAGGGCACGAGGGACTTGAACCCCCAACCTTCGGTTTTGGAGACCGATGCTCTGCCAGTTGAGCTAGTGCCCTCCGATGAAGTCCCGCGGTGTCGAGCCCGGTTGGAGGCGCGCACCAGCATGTGGGAATTCCACCAGTCGTGGAGTCTACGGGTCGGCCGTCAGGAGCACCAATCGGGTGCTCGCGGCCGGGACGGAGAGCCGGAGGAGGGAGCCGGCTCTGCGCGCTCGGCCCGGATGCGAGATGTCCTCTGGCACACCTCGGTCACCCGATCCGGACCGAGCTCCCGCTCGGTACCCCGTATGACGGCGATCACGTGGTCCGGCGACCGCGGCGAGTCGACGCCGGCGGCCATGCTCGTCATGGACATCCTCGACAGCCACGGCAACGGGCAGGCACCCGGCCCGGTCGGCGCCATGGGCGACGAGAACGCCGGGCAGGGCTGACCGAGGCGCAAATCGGTCCAGGGTCGGATCGGCGCGGCCGATAGAGTTGGCCCATGACCTCCTCCCCGCGCGAACGACGTGTCTCCCAGCGGATCGGCGCCATCGCCGAGTCGGCGACGCTGAAGGTCGATGCGAAGGCGAAGGCGCTCAAGGCCGAAGGTCGCCCCGTGATCGGGTTCGGTGCCGGCGAGCCCGACTTCCCGACGCCCGGCTACATCGTCGACGCCGCGGTCGACGCGGCCCGTGACCCGAAGAACCACCGCTACACGCCGGCCGGCGGCCTGCCCGAGCTCAAGGCCGCGATCGTCGCGAAGACCAAGCGCGACTCCGGCCTCGAGGTCACCCCGGCTCAGGTGCTGGTGACCAACGGCGGCAAGCAGGCGGTCTACGAGTCGTTCGCCGCCATGCTCGACCCGGGCGACGAGGTGCTGCTCCCGGCGCCGTACTGGACGACGTACCCGGAGTGCATCCAGCTCGCCGGCGGCGTCGCGGTCGAGGTGTTCGCCGACGAGACGCAGGACTACAAGGTCACCGTCGACCAGCTCGAGGCCGCCCGGACCGAGCGCAGCAAGGTGCTGCTGTTCGTCTCGCCGTCGAACCCGACCGGTGCCGTCTACACCTCCGACGAGATCCGGGCGATCGGCGCCTGGGCCGCCGAGCACGGGCTGTGGGTCGTGACCGACGAGATCTACGAACACCTGCTCTACGACGGCGTCGAGACGGGCTCGATCGCGACCCTGTGCCCCGAGATCGCCGACTACACCGTCGTCCTCAACGGCGTCGCGAAGACCTACGCCATGACCGGCTGGCGGGTCGGCTGGATGATCGGGCCGGCCGACATCGTCAAGGCCGCGACCAACCTGCAGTCGCACGCGACCTCCAACGTCGCGAACGTGTCCCAGCGCGCGGCGATCGCGGCGCTCGAGGGCGACCTCTCCGCCGTCGACGAGATGCGTACGGCCTTCGACCGGCGGCGCAAGACGATCGTCTCGATGCTCAACGACATCGACGGCGTCGTCTGCCCGACCCCGCAGGGCGCGTTCTACGCGTTCCCCTCGGTGAAGGGGCTGCTCGGCAAGGAGCACGACGGGCGGGTCATCGACACCTCCGCCGACCTGGCGGAGTACATCCTCGACAAGGCCGAGGTCGCCGTCGTCCCGGGCGAGGCGTTCGGCGCTCCGGGCTACCTGCGGCTCTCCTACGCGCTCGGCGACGACGACCTGGTCGAGGGCATCACCCGCCTCCAGAAGCTCTTCGCCTGAGTGCGCGACCTCCGCGCGCTGCCCAAGGCGCATCTGCACCTGCACTTCACGGGGTCGATGCGCCACTCCACGCTGCTCGAGCTCGCCGAGCGCGACGGCATCCGGCTGCCCGACCAGCTGGTCAGGGACTGGCCGCCGCAGCTGAGCGCCGCCGACGAGAAGGGCTGGTTCCGGTTCCAGCGGCTCTACGACGTCGCCCGTTCGGTGCTCCGGACAGAGGGCGACGTACGCCGGCTCATCCGTGAGGCGGCGGAGGACGACGTGGCCGACGGCGGTCGGTGGCTGGAGATCCAGGTCGACCCGTCCGGCTATGCCGCCCGGTTCGGCGGGATCACCGCGTTCACGGACCTGGTCCTCGACGCCGTCGACGCCACGTCGCGTGAGACCGGGCTCGGGATGGCGGTCATCATCGCCTCGAACCGGACCCGCCACCCGCTCGACGCCCGCACGCTCGCCCGGCTGGCCGGACAGTACGCCGGCCGCGGCGTCGTCGGCTTCGGCCTCTCCAACGACGAGCGACGCGGGTCGACGCCCGACTTCGCGCCGGCGTTCGCGATCGCCGAGCGCGCCGGGCTGATGCTGGTGCCGCACGGCGGCGAGCTGCGCGGGCCCGAGCACATCTCCGTGGTCATGGAGGCGCTCCACCCGCAGCGGCTGGGGCACGGCGTACGGTCCGGCGAGGACCCGGCGCTGCTGGACCGGATCGTCTCGGCGGGCATCGCGCTGGAGGTCTGCCCGACGTCGAACGTCTCGTTGGGCGTCTACTCCTCCCTCACGGAGGTGCCGGTGCCGGCGCTCCTCGCCGCCGGTGCGAGAGTCGCCCTCGGCGCCGACGACCCGCTCCTCTTCGGGTCGCGGCTGCTCGGTCAGTACGCCGCCGTACGCGCCGCCCACGACCTCACCGACGACACGCTGGCCGAGCTCGCCCGGATGTCCGTACGTGCCTCGGCTGCGCCGGACTCGGTCAAGCAGGAGCTGCTGGCCGACGTCGACGCGTGGCTCGCCGCTCCTGGGGCGACAATGTCGGCATGAGCGACGGCAGCAACGAGAACCCGTCCGGCGAGCAGCCGGGTCGGGCCGACGACCCCTTCGGGCAGCCGCCGGGCGCGCAGGGCCCGTATGGCCCGCCGCCGACCGCGCCCTACGCCCAGCCCTACGGCCAGCCCGCCGACCAGCCGTGGAGCCAGGGCACTCCCCCGCCCCCGTACGGCCAGCCGGGCCAGCCGGGCCAGCCGTACGGCCAGCCCGGCCAGCCCTACGGGCAGCAGGGTTATCCGCCGGCGCCGACCTATCAGGGCTACCAGGGCTACCAGGGCTATCCCGCCTACCCGACCTACCGGCGGCCGCCGGACGGCGGTGCCCAGACCGCGATGATCGTCGGGATCGTCGCCCTGGGGCTCGGGCTCCTCGGGTGCGGGATCGGCTTCCTGGGCTCGCCCGTGGCGTGGTACCTCGGCCACCAGGCGAAGCGGCGCATCGACGCGTCCGGCGGGCAGCTCGTCGGGCGCCCCAACGCGCAGGCCGGCTTCGTCCTGGGCATCATCGGCACGGTGCTGCTCGTCCTGCTGATCCTCGCCGTGATCACGGTGATCGTGGTCGTCGGCCTCGCGATCGACTGGGACACCTACGACGGCGGGTCCTCCGGGACCGCGGCCTGACCGTCCCGTGCACTGCTCCTACTACGACGCCCACGTCTGCCGCTCCTGCCGCTGGATCGAGCTGCCGTACGCCGACCAGCTGGCCGCCAAGCAGGCGCGGGTCCTGTCGGCCCTGCCGCCGATGCCGTGGCGCGACCCGGTCGCCAGCCCTGAGGAGGGCTTCCGCAACAAGGCCAAGATGGTCGTCGGCGGCACGGTCGACGAGCCGACCCTCGGCATCCTCGACCCGCGCGGCCGGGGCGTCGACCTGCGGGAGTGCGGGCTGCACGACCCGCGCCTGCGTGCGGCCCTGCCGGTGCTGGCCGAGCTGGTCAGGGCGGCCCGCCTGACGCCGTACTCGGTCCCCGACCGGCGCGGCGAGCTCAAGCACGTGCTCGTCACGGTCGCGCCGAGCGGAGAGCTCATGGTGCGGTTCGTGCTTCGCTCGACGGAGGCGGTCCCGCGCCTGCGCAAGCACCTGCCGGGGCTGCTCGCCTCGCTCCCGGTCGCGGTCGTCTCGGTCAACCTGCAGCCGGCCCACAAGGCGGTGCTGGAGGGACCTGAGGAGATCGCGCTGCACGGCGACACCCTGACGATGCGGGTCAACGACCTCGACCTGCACCTGCGCCCCCAGTCGTTCTTCCAGACCAACACCGCCGTGGCGGCGCGGCTCTACCACGAGGCGACCGGGCTCGTCGCCTCGGTCGGCCCCGCGTCGGTCTGGGACCTCTACTGCGGCGTGGGCGGCTTCGGGCTCCACGTCGCGGCTCCCGGCCGCACCGTCGTCGGGGTCGAGTCCAGCGAGCAGGCCATCGAGTCCGCGACGCTGACGGCCGCCGACCTCGGCCTCGCGGCGACGTTCCTGGCCGGCGACGCGACGGCGTACGCCCTGGCCTCCGCGGAGGTCCCGGAGCTGGTGATCGTCAACCCGCCCCGGCGCGGCATCGGCCGCGACCTGGCGACGTGGCTCGAGGCGTCGTCGGTGCGGCACGTCGTCTACTCCTCGTGCAACGTCGACACCCTCGCCCGGGACCTCACCTCGATGACGTCGCTGCGCCCGGTCTCCGCGCAGCTGCTCGACATGTTCCCGCACACTGACCACCACGAGGTGCTGGTGCTGCTGTCGCGGGGGTGACGGAGTACCCGGTCAACCGGGGAGAACGGAACTCCCGGGGTGTCATGAACCCCCGGAAGTTCCGGAGTTCCCGGTTGACCGGGTACTCCGACAGGGCGAGCTACAGCTCGACGCCCAGCAGCACCGGCTCGTTGACGAGCCGGATCCCGAAGCGTGACTCGACGCCGTCGCGGACCTCCCGGGCGAGGGCGAGCAGGTCCTTGGTCGTCGCGCCGCCGCGGTTGGTGAGCGCGAGGGTGTGCTTGGTCGAGAGGGTCACCGGGCCGTGGCCCGGGTAGCCGCGCGAGAAGCCGGCGTGGTCGATGAGCCAGGCGGCCGAGGTCTTCACGCTGCCGTCGGGCTGGGGGTACGCCGGCGCGCCCTCGGGCACCCGGTCCGGCTCGACGACGGGGTTGGTGAAGAACGAGCCGGCGCTCCACGTGTCCTGGTCGTCGGCGTCGAGGACCATGCCCTTGCCGCGGCGCAGCTCCAGCACCGCCTGCCGGACGTCGGCCGCAGGCGCCCGCTGACCGATCTCGACGCCCAGCGTGCGCGCCAGCTCGCTGTAGCCGACCGGCTCGGACAACGTGCCGACGCGGAGCTGGAAGGTCACGTCGACGACGACGTGGCGGCCGGGGTCGGCCTTGAAGCGGGAGGTGCGGTAGCCGAAGCGGCAGTCGGCGTTCGCGAAGGTACGGAAGCCCTTGAGCAGCCGGTCCCACACCCGCACCTGGGCGATGGTCTGGGAGACGTCCTGGCCGTAGGCGCCGACGTTCTGGATCGGCGTCGCGCCGACCCGACCGGGGATCCCGGCGAGCGCCTCAACACCGGCCCACCCGCGGTCGACGGCGGTCGCGACCAGGTCGTCCCAGCTCTCGCCGGCCGCGACGGTGACCAGGGCGCCACCGCAGGCAGGCCCGGCGTCGTCGAGGTCAGAGCTCACACCGCTCGTGGCGACCTCGACGACGGTGCCGGGGAAGCCGTCGTCGGCGACCACCAGGTTGCTGCCGCCGCCGAGGACCAGCAGGTCCTCGCCTGCCGCGTCGGCGGTCGTGACGGCCTCGGTCAGCTCGTCGACCGTCCGCGCGACGACGTACGACGACGCGGGACCGCCGAGCCGGAGCGTGGTGTGGTCGGCCAGGACCTCAGGCACGGACGACTGCCTTCGGGTTGCCGAGCACCTTCTGACCGTCGCAGGTGACCTCGAGCGCGAGGGTGACCAGCCCGTCGGCGACCGACTTCACCGTGCCGGCGACCGTGACGGTCGTGCCCTCGTCCGTGTCGGGTACGACGACCATGTTGGTGAACTTGCCGCCGAAGTCGACGACCGGCGCGCCGCCGGTCCACGCGGCCACCGCGCGGCCGGCCAGCGCCATGGTGAACATGCCGTGGGCGATCACCCCGGGCAGGCCGACGGCCGTGGCGGTCCGGTCGGACCAGTGGATCGGGTTGAAGTCACCGGAGGCACCGGCGTAGCGGACCAGGTCGGCGCGGGTGACCGCATAGCTCTGCGGCTCGAGGGCGTCGCCGGCGGCCAGGTCGAGCGTCATGCGGCCGCTCCGCGGTGGACCAGGGTGGCGGTGGCCGTGCAGACCAGGTCGCCCGACGCGTCGGTGAACGTGGTGCTCGTGCCGATGATGTCGTTGCCGCCGATCTGCCGCAGGCTCGCGACCGTCAGGGTGGAGGTGAGCTCGTCGCCGTCCGCGAGCGGCCGCTCGTAGGCGAACCGCTGCTCGCCGTGGACGATCAGCGAGAGCTCGAGGCCGAGCTCGTCGAGGAAGGCGTTCATCGAGGCACCGGCCAGGACGATCGGGAAGGTCGGAGGGACGCTGTCGTACTCCCACCCGATCGCGGTCGCGAACTCGCGAACCTTCTCCGCCGACACGAGGTAGGGGCCGACGGGCGGGAACTGCCGGCCGACGATCGAGCTGTCCACGGCGACCACCCTAGAGGGGCGACCAGGAACGACGAGACCCGCCCGGCGTGCGCCGGACGGGTCTCGCGGAAGATCTGCTGAGATCAGCGGGTCTCGCGGTGGACCGTGTGCTTGCGGTCGCGCGGGCAGAACTTCTTCATCTCGAGCCGGTCGGGGTCGTTGCGCCGGTTCTTCTTGGTGATGTAGTTGCGCTCCTTGCACTCGGTGCACGCCAGAGTGATCTTGGGGCGAACGTCGCTGCTCTTGGAGGCCATCAGAAGTCCTTCGTCGAAGAATGGTGGTGCTGTGCTGTGGTAGCGGGGGCGGGGATCGAACCCGCGACCTCACGATTATGAGTCGTGCGCTCTAACCGCCTGAGCTACCCCGCCACATCGGCAAGCATCGCACGTTGCGAGCCTGCCTCAGAGCCCCCTTACGGAATCGAACCGTAGACCTACTCCTTACCATGGAGTCGCTCTGCCGACTGAGCTAAGGGGGCAACGAGCGAGAACATTACAGAGGGAGTCCCCGGTTCGCGAAATCGGCGTCGCTTCCCGCTTCTCCGGCGCCGTTCAGGACCCCAGGGTGGGGAATCCGACCGCTTCCTCGAGCTCGTAGGCGAGCCTCAGGAGCAGCCCCTCCTGACCCAGTCCTGCGCCCAGCATCATGCCCTGCGGAAGCCCGTTCGCGGTGGTCGCCAGCGGCAGCGAGATGGCCGGGTCGCCGCTGATGTTCTGCCACGGGGTGAAGGCCACCCAGTCGCGCAGCCTCGTCATGATCGTGTCGAAGTCCTGCATCGGGTCCAGGTGCCCGATGAGCGGCGTCTCGTGGGCGAGGGTCGGCGTCAGCACCACGTCGTACGTCGCGTGGAAGTCGGTCGAGGTCGAGATCGACCGTCGGAGCCGGCGCAGCACCGCGGGCAGTCGGTGCAGCCGGCGTCCTGTGTGCGTGGCGAGCCCGCGGGTGAGGTTGTCGAGCTTGCGGGTGTCCCAGCTGCGGCCGGCAACGAGGCGGCCGGTGCGCACGATGAGCAGCGCGAGGAAGCCCCAGTAGAGGACGAAGTCGTCGGCGAACGCGGGTGTGACGGGGGCGTCGACCTCCTCGACCTTGTGGCCGAGGGACTCCAACAGCTCGGCGGTACGCCGGGTCAGCGCGTCGACCTCCGGGGATGCCGAGCGGCCAGCGGCCTCGGTGAAGTAGGCGATCCTCAGCCTGTCGGTCAAGGGGTCGGTGACGTCCCCGATCGGGGCGAGGCCGGGCGCCCGGTGTCGACGCTCCGCCTCCCGGAAGAAGGCGGCCGTGTCGCGCACGGACCGGGTCAGGACGCCGTCGACGACGATCCGCAGAGGCATCTGGCGGTTCATCGCATCCAGCGGCAGCCGGCCGCGCGACGGCTTCAGGCCGACCAGGCCGTTCACGGCTGCGGGGATCCGGATCGACCCGCCGCCGTCGTTGCCGTGCGCGAACGGCACCGCGCCGGTCGCCACGAGCGCGGCGGTCCCGGACGAGGAGGCGCCGGCCGAGCGGGTGGTGTCACGCGGGTTGCGGACCGGGCCGATCCGGGGGTGCTCCGCCACTGCCGAGAACCCGAACTCCGAGAGCTGGGTCTTGCCCAGCGCCACGACGCCCATCGACTTGAACAGCCGGGCGATGTCGCCGTCGTGCGCGGCCGGGCGGCCGACGTACGCGTCGCAACCCTGCTGGGTCGGCAGCCCGCCGACGTCGACGTTGTCCTTGATGAGCGTCGGGATGCCGTGGAAGAAGCCGCCCGCGCCCCTCGTTCGCCGGGCACGGTCGTAGTCCCGGACTGCGATCGCGTTGAGCTCGCCGTCCACCTTCTCGATGCGCGCGATGGCGGCCTCGACCAGCTCGTCTGCGCTGACCTCACGGTCGGCCAGGCGGCGGGCGAGCCCGACCGCATCGTCATGTCCCAGTGCGTCGTCGGCGAAGGCGTCCACCATGACAGGTCACCGTAGCGGCCGTCCTCCCTACATGACGGCGCATGCCGGTCGAATCCCGGGTTGCCGCCCCTCGAGATCGGGGTTCTTGCCCGTCGAGATCGGGGTTCCTGCCCCCTCGAGATTGGCGTTCTTGCCCCTCGAGATCGGGGTTCCTGCCCCCTCGAGATTGGCGTTCTTGCCCCTCGAGATTGGGGTTGTCGCCCTCAGGCGCTACCTCGCTGGCTCGATGGACGGGAACCACGATCTCGTCGGGCAACAAGCCGGATGTCGACGGGCAACAAGCCGGATCTCGACGGGCAAGACCCCCAATCTCGACGGGCAAGAACCCGGATGTGGGGGTCAGGCGGGGACGTGCCGGTCGTCGGCGGCGTCGGCGAGGCGCGCGTCGACGGCGGTGGGGGCCAGGACGTGGTCGATCGCGAGCGCCGCACAGCCCACCAGGCCGGCGGAGTCGCCCTGCGCCGAGGGCAGGAACTGCAGGTCGCGGGTGGCCAGCGCGGTGGAGCGGGCGTAGACGGACTCGCGTACGCCGGCGGCGTACACCTCGAACGCCTGGCCCATGTCGCCGCCGATCACGACGGCCTCGGGGTTGAGCAGGTTGATGGCCACGGCGAGCACCTCGCCGAGCCGGCGCCCCGACTCGCGCAGCAGCTTGCGGGCGACGGCGTCGCCGGCGAGGGCGAAGGCGACGAGGTCGCGGATGTGGCCGGCCTGGCGACCGGAGTCGTTGAACGTGTTCACCAGCGCCCAGCCGCCGGCGATGGTCTCGAGGCAGCCGCTGCCGCCACAGCGGCAGGGCAGGTCGTTGGCCTCGGTACGGGTGTGCCCGATCTCGCCGGCCGCGCCGAGGTGGCCGGTCAGCACCCGGCCGTCGGCGACGACGCCGAGGCCGAGGCCGGTGGAGGCCTTGACCACGAGCAGGTCGCGGTGCGGGCTGCCGCCGAACATCTCGGCGCGCGCGAGTACGTCGGCGTCGTTGGCGAGGAAGACGGGGGCGTCGGTGATCTCCCGGAAGTACGGCGCCAGCTCGACGCCGTCCCAGCGGCCCATGACCGGGGAGTCGACGCTGACCAGGCGCACCGGGTCGACGACTCCGGGCAGGCTCACGCCCACGCCGATGATCGGCGGCGTCGGCAGCCCCTCGAGCATGGCGTGCAGCCGGTCGATCATCTGGGGCATCAGGGTGGGCGCTCCGGCGCCGACCTCGTGGTCGCTGGTGTCGCCGGCGAGCTCACGGCCCTCGAGGTCGAAGACGGCGAGCTGGCTGCGCGAACGGCCGATGGCGACGGCGAGCACCACGCCCGCGTCGGCGTTGAACTGCAGCGTTCCGGGCGGGCGCCCGCCGGTGGACACCGACTCATCGCCGTGCACGACGAAGCCGGCGTCGGCGAGCGCCGCGACGCGGGCGGCGACGGCGGTGCGGGAGAGGCCGGTGAGCCGTTGCAGGTCGCTGCGGGTGACGGCTCGGCCGCTGCGGACCAGGTCGAGGAGGTCGCCGGCGGTGGGGAGCGTGGAGCCGGACGGGGCGGCGAGCTCGGACATGACAGAGGATGCTAAGGCAGAACTTTTGCCGCGCCAATACCTAAGTTCTGCTTGTATCGATCCAAAATACCTGTCACCGTTCTCACATGCCCCATGCTTCCGCCGCCGGCGCGGCCCAGCCCGGCGTGCCCGTGATGCCCGAGCGGTGTGACTTCACCGTCTTCGGTGGCACCGGCAACCTCGCGCTCGGCAAGCTGCTGCCCGCGCTCTACCAGTCCGACCTCGAGGGGCACCTGCCCGACGACACCCGCATCATCGGCGTCTCCCTCGCGGACCTGGACGACGACGCCTACCGGGCGACCGTCCACGACGCGCTCCTCGAGCACGTCGGCGACCTCGACGACGACACCGCCGAGCGCCTGCTCGGCCGCCTGCACCACGTGCGGCTCGACATCCAGGACGGATCCGACTGGCACCGGCTCTACGGCGTGCTCAAGGACCGTCCGCACGTCGACGCCACGGTGCGCGTCTACTACCTGGCGGTCGCGCCGACCCTGTTCGGCCCGATCTGCCGCGGCTTGGACGAGGGCGGCATGACCGCCGCGCCCGCCCGCGTCGTGCTCGAGAAGCCGATCGGCCACGACCTCGCCTCGGCGCGCGCGATCAACGCCGTCGTCGGCGAGGTCTTCGACGAGGCGCAGATCTTCCGCATCGACCACTACCTCGGCAAGGAGAGCGTGCAGAACCTGCTGGTCACGCGGTTCGCCAACACGCTGCTCGAGCCGCTGTGGAACAGCCACTGGATCGACCATGTCCAGATCACCGTCGCCGAGACGGTCGGCGTCGGCGAGCGGGTCGGCTACTACGAGCAGGCCGGCGCGCTGCGCGACATGGTGCAGAACCACCTGCTCCAGCTGCTCTGCCTGGTCGCCATGGAGCCGCCGATCGAGGTCGGCCGCGAGGACGTCCGCGACGAGAAGCTCAAGGTGCTCCAAGCCCTCAAGCCGATGACTCCTGCCGAGATCGACCGGGACACGGTCCGGGGTCGCTACGGCAGCGGCCTCGTCGAGGGGCGGCAGGTGTCGTCGTACGACGAGGAGGTGGGTCTCGAGACGCCCTCGCTCGCTCCTCACGAGGGCTACTCGACCAGCGAGGTCAGCCTGACCGAGACGTTCGTCGCGCTCAAGGTCGAGGTGCAGAACTGGCGCTGGGCGGGCGTCCCGTTCTACCTGCGCACGGGCAAGCGGATGGACCGGCGCTCCTCGGAGATCGTGATCGTCTTCAAGGAGCCGCCGCACGACGTGTTCCCGCACCGCACCGGCGTCACCGCGCCCAACCGGCTGCACATCCAGGTCCAGCCCGACGAGGGCATGCGCCTGCACCTGACCGCCAAGGAGCCGGGCCCGGGCGGCTACCGCCTCAAGCCGGTCTCCCTCGACCTCAACTTCGCGTCGGCCTTCAGCCAGCGCTCCCCCGACGCCTACGAGCGGCTGCTCATGGACGTCGTCAAGGGCAACCCGACCCTGTTCATGCGCCGCGACGAGGTCGAGGCCGCGTGGGCGTGGTGCGCCCCGATCATCGAGCACTGGGCGGAGACCGGGCTGCCGCCCAAGCGGTACGCCGCGGGCTCCGCCGGCCCCACCACCGCGATCACCCTCATCGAGCGGGACGGCCGCTCCTGGCAGGAGGACCACCTGTGAACCCCACCATCGCATCCGTCACCGCGCGCATCGCCGCGCGGAGCGCGTCCACCCGGGCGGCGTACGTCGCCCGGCTGCGCGCGGCCGCCGCGCAGGGCCCGGCCCGTGGCCGGCTCGCCTGCGCCAACCTCGCCCACGGCTTCGCCGGCGCCGAGCCGGAGTCGAAGGCCGAGCTCCAGGTCGTCGGCCCCGCCGCCAAGCCCAACCTCGCGATCGTGACGAGCTACAACGACATGCTCTCCGCGCACGCGCCGTACGCCGACTACCCGCCGGTCCTCAAGAAGGCGGTGCTCCGCGCCGGCGGCATCGCGCAGGTCGCCGGCGGCGTGCCGGCCATGTGCGACGGCATCACCCAGGGCCGCGACGGCATGCAGCTCTCGCTGTTCTCGCGCGACGTCATCGCGATGTCCGCGGCGATCGCGCTCTCCCACGACATGTTCGACGGCGCCCTCATGCTCGGGGTCTGCGACAAGATCGTGCCCGGGCTGCTCATCGGCTCGCTGTCCTTCGGCCACCTGCCGACCGTGTTCGTGCCAGCCGGCCCGATGGCGTCGGGCCTGCCGAACGGCGAGAAGGCCCGGGTGCGCCAGCTCTACGCCGAGGGCAAGGTCGGCCGTGAGGAGCTGCTCGCCGCCGAGTCGGCGTCCTACCACTCCGTCGGCACCTGTACGTTCTACGGCACCGCGAACTCCAACCAGCTCCTCATGGAGGTCCTCGGCCTGCACCTGCCGGGCGCGTCGTTCACGCCCCCGACCGGCGAGCTGCGTGAGGCGCTGACCCGCGCCGCCGCGGCCCGGGTCACCGAGCTGGCCGGCAAGGGACTCGGCATCGGCGACATCGTCGACGAGCGGGCGATCGTCAACGCCTGCGTCGCGCTGCTCGCCAGCGGCGGGTCGACCAACCACACGCTGCACCTGGTCGCGATCGCCCGCGCGGCCGGCATCCAGCTCACCTGGGAGGACCTGTCGGACCTGTCCGCCGTCGTACCGCTGCTGGCCCGGGTCTACCCCAACGGCCAGGCCGACGTGAACCACTTCCACGCCGCCGGCGGCATCGGCTTCCTCATCCGCACGCTGCTGGCCGCCGGCCTCCTGCACGAGGACGTGCAGACCATCGTCGGGCCGGGCCTGTCGCGCTACACGCAGGAGCCCCGCCTGGCGGCCGACGGTCTCGGGTCGGCTCCCGAGGCGGCCGGGATCGCGTGGGTCGAGGGGCCGACCGCGTCGGGTGACCTCGACGTGCTGCGTCCGGCGACCGACCCGTTCTCGGCCGATGGCGGCCTGCGGGTGCTGCACGGCCCGCTCGGCACGTCGGTGATCAAGACCTCGGCGGTCAAGCCCGAGAACCAGGTCGTCACGGCGCCCGCGATGGTCTTCGACGACCAGGCGCACTTCCTCGAGGCGTTCGCCGACGGCCGCTTCGACCACGACCTCGTCGCCGTCATCCGCTACCAGGGCCCGGCGGCCAACGGCATGCCCGAGCTGCACAAGCTGACCCCCGCCCTCGGCGTCCTGCAGGACCGCGGTCACCGCGTCGCGATCGTCACCGACGGCCGCATGTCCGGTGCCTCCGGCAAGGTGCCGGCCGCGATCCACGTGACGCCGGAGGCGGCGCTCGGCGGCCCGCTGGCGCGGGTGCGCGACGGTGACGTGATCACCGTCGACGCCGTCGCCGGCACGCTGACCATCGACGTCGACCCCGCCGAGTTCGACGCCCGCGAGGCCACCGGCCGCGCCCCGATCGGCGAGGAGTGGGCGGGCACCGGCCGCGAGCTGTTCGCCGCCTTCCGTGCATCGGTCGGCTCGGCGGACACTGGCGCCTCTGTCTTCGCCCCCGTCACCCCCGCCCCCGAGGAGCTGTCTGTTGTCCACGCCTGACCTGCTGTCGCTCGCCCCCGTCGTCCCGGTCGTCGTCGTCGAGTCCGTCGACCAGGCCGTCCCGGTCGCCCGGGCGCTCGTCGCCGGCGGGCTGCCGGTCATCGAGCTCACCCTGCGCACCCCGGTCGCGCTCGACGCGATCCGCGCCATCGCGGCCGAGGTCCCGGAGATCGCCGTCGGCGCCGGCACCGTCACCACGCCCGACCTGGCCAAGGCGGCCAAGGACGCCGGCGCGACCTTCCTCGTCTCCCCCGGCGCCACGCCGCGGCTGATGGACGCCATGCTCGACACCGAGCTGCCGTTCCTGCCCGGCACGGCCACCGTGTCCGAGGTCATCGCGGTGCTGGAGTACGGCGTCACGCAGATGAAGTTCTTCCCTGCCGAGCCATCCGGCGGGACGGCGTACCTCGGCTCGCTGCCGACCGTCGTCCCGTCCGCTCGGTTCTGCCCCACCGGCGGCATCCGTGCCGCGTCCGCGCCCGACTACCTCGCGCTGCCCAACGTCGGTTGCGTCGGCGGCAGCTGGCTCACGCCCAAGGCCGCGCTCGACGCCGGTGACTGGGACGCCGTCACCCGGCTGGCCGCGGAGGCTGCGGCGCTGGGGTGAGCGCGCCCGCTGGCTGTTCATCGAGGTATGCAGCCGAATCGTCACTGCCCGTGCGGAGTTCCGCACGGGCAGTGCGCATTTCCCTGCATACCTCGACGAACACGCGCGAGGACCCGTCACCCCGCCCCGAGCTCCTCACCCGCCCGGCACATCGCCTCGACCAACCCCTCGGTCGCGGCGCCGGCGAAGCGGTCGGCGGGACCTGAGACGGACACGGCAGCGACGACGCGGTCTCCGGGACCGACGGGGACGGCGACGCAGCGGACGCCGGTCTCGTGCTCCTGCTCGTCGACGGCGTAGCCCTGAGCGCGGACCCGGTCGAGCTCGGCGAGGAACGCCGCCCGTTCGGTGATCGTCGTCGGCGTACGCCGGGCGAGACCCGAGCGTCGGACCACGCCCGCCGCCCGGTCGGGCGGCATCGCGGCGAGCAGGACCTTGCCCACGGCGGTCGAGTGCGGGGGTACGTGCCGGCCGACCTCGGCGAACATGCGGAGCGTGTGGGGCGAGGCGACCTGGGCGACGTAGACGACCTCGTCGCCCTCGAGCACCGCGAGGTTGGCGGTCTCTCCCGACATCCTGACCAGTTCGGTGAGGACCGGCCGCGCCGACCGCACGAGCGCACGCTGGGCGGCGTCGGCCAGCCGGAGCGAGCCGGTGCCGAGGGCGTACTTGCGGGCGGGGGTACGACGCACGTAGCCGCGCCTCTGGAGCGCCTGGAGGAGCCGGTGGACCGTGCCCTGCGGCAGCGCGCAGAGGTCGACCAGCTCGGCGATCCCGAGCGGGCGGTCGGCCGCGACGAGCGCGTCGAGCAGGTCGAGCGACCGGTCGACCGACTGCACCCCGCCCGGGACGCTCGGCACCTAGGGGACCATCCAGTCGAGCACGGCCGTCGCCTGCAGCGCGACGAGCACGCACATGAACGCCACCATGACGATGCTCCAGCCGAACACCTTCCTGAAGATGTCGCCCTCGCGGCCCGCCAGGCCGACGGCGGCGGCGGCGATCGCGAGGTTCTGCGGGCTGATCATCTTGCCGAGCACACCGCCGGAGGAGTTCGCGGCCGCCATGAGCAGCGGGTCGAGTCCGGCCTTGGCCGCCGTCTGCACCTGGAGTCCCCCGAAGAGCGCGTTCGACGACGTGTCGGAGCCGGTGACGGCGACGCCGATCCAGCCCAGCAGCGGGGAGATGATCGCGAAGGCGCCTCCGGCGCCGGCGAGCCAGGCGCCGAGGGACGCGGTCTGGCCGGACAGGTTCATCACGTAGGCCAGCGCCAGGACGGCCATCACGGTGACGATCGCGAGACGCAGGTCGACGTACGTCTTGACGTAGGCCTTGGCCGCGACGGCCGGCGACACCCGCAGGATCACGGCGGTGATGATGCCGGCGATGATCATGAGGGTGCCGGCGGCGGGCAGCCAGTTGAGGTTGAACGTCGTCGTCGACACCGGCTCGCCGTGGGTGTTGAGGACGTCGAGGCTCGGCCAGTGGAAGGTCGTGGTCCACGGCTTCTCAGCCAGCCTGTCCTTGACGGCGGTGATGTTGGCGATCGAGAAGAGCACGATGATGACGACGTAGGGCGCGTAGGCGCGGACGACGTCAGCGCGGGTGTCGAGGGGCGGCATGCTGGTGCCGGTCCCGGGGGTCACCCTCGTCCGGGTGCCGCCGGCGGAGGGCGTGGTCGCCGGCGTCGTGCCGCCGGTCGCGCCGCCCGCGTCCTCGACGTCGGCCGCCGGGCCGCCGTCCGCGGTGGTGTCAGCGGTGATCGTCTCCTGCGGCTGCCAGCCGCGCAGCAGCACGACGACGGCGAGCGCCGAGAAGAGCGACGCGAGGATGTCGGCCAGCTGCACCGAGATGTAGTTGGCGCCGACGAACTGGGCCAGTCCGAACGCGACGCCGCAGACCACGGCGGGCAGCCAGGTCTGGCGTACGCCGCGGTGCCCGTCGACCACCGCGACGAGGATGAGCGGCACCACCAGCGACAGGATCGGCGTCTGGCGGCCCACCATCGCGCCGATCGTGTCGACGTCGAGGCGGGGGTCGTTGCTCGCGCCCGAGGACACGGTGGCGAGCGTGGTGATGGGTGTGGCGAGCGCACCGAACGCGACCGGCGCGGTGTTGGCGATGAGGGCGACCGCGGCCGCCTTCAGGGGCTGGAACCCGAGCGCCATCAGCATGACGACGGTGATCGCCACCGGTGTCCCGAACCCGGCCAGCGCCTCGAGCAGCGCACCGAAGCAGAAGGCGATGATGATCGCCTGGATCCGCTGGTCGGGGCTGACCGTCGCGAACGACCGGCGCAGCACGTCGAAGTGACCGGTGGCGACCGTGAGGTTGTAGACCCAGATGGCGTTGAGCACGATCCAGAGGATCGGGAAGAAGCCGAACGCGGCGCCCTCGGTCCCGGCGAGCAGGGCCTGGTCCACCGGCATGTCGAAGGCCCACACGGCGACCACGAGCGCCACCAGCAGGGACAGCAGCCCGGCCTGCCACGCCTTCATGCGCAGCCCGCCGAGCAGCAGGAACAGGGCGAGGAGGGGTAGCGCGCCGCAGAGGGCGCTGAGGGCAAGAGAGCCACCGACGGGGTCGAGTACTTGCTGGAACATGGCGTCACTCCCGAGCTGGTGCGGGGGTTCTAGGTGGTCGACCTGGCCTGCGTGAGCCGGTCGGGAGCGAGGCCCCGGATCGAGGCGTCGAGCACCTCGACGAGGTGGGCCATGCCCATCGGGTGACCGGGCTCCGCCCCTGGCCGGGAGAGCGCGGACGTGACCTGCAGCAGGCAGCCGGGGTTGGCGGTGACCAGGACCTCGGCGCCGGTGGCGACGATGTTCGCCGCCTTCCGCTCCCCGAGCTCACGGGAGGCCTCGGGGCGCAGGATGTTGTAGATGCCGGCCGAGCCGCAGCACAGCTCGGCCTCGGCGATCTCGCGCACCTCCAGCTCCGGGACGCCGGCCAACAGCCGGCGCGGCTGCTCGCGGATCCCCTGGGCGTGCGCGAGGTGGCAGGCGTCGTGGTAGGCCACCGTGACCGGCAGCGGGTGCCGCTCGGCGACCGACCCGAGCTCGGCGAGCAGCTCGGCGATGTCGCGGACCTTCTCCTGGAAGCGGCGGGCCCGGTCGGCGTACCCGTGCGGGCCGGTGTCGTCGGCGAGCAGCCGGGCGTAGTCCTTCAGCGTCGAGCCGCAGCCGGCGGCGTTGATGACCACGACGTCGACCTCGGCCTCCTCGAACGTGTCGATGGTGCGCCGGGCGAGTCGCTGCGCCTCCGCCTCGCGGCCGTTGTGGACCGACAGCGCGCCGCAGCACGACTGCCCGGGCGGGATCACGACGTCGCACCCCTCGGCCGCGAGGACGCGGGCCGTGGCGGCGTTGACCTCGGGGAAGAAGGCACCCTGGACGCAGCCGGTGATGAGGCCGACGGTCGCGCGACGGGTGCCGGCCGCCGGGATGCGCAGCGGCAGTCGCTCGGCCTTCGACAGCGGCGGCGTGAGACGCTCCATCGCTGCCAGGTGCGGCGCCATCCGCTCGAGCAGGCCGGTACGCCGCAGGGCGCGGTCGAGGCCGGTGCGCTGGAGCGTGCGCAGCGGGCCGCGCAGCAGCCGGAGCCGCTCCGGGTGCGGGAACAGCGCGAAGATCAGCCCGCGGAGCGCCTTCTCGGAGCGGGAGCGACGGTGGTTCCGCTCGACCTGGGCGCGGGTCTGCTCGATGAGCGTGTCGTAGCGGACGCCGGACGGGCAGGCGGTCACGCAGGACATGCAGCCGAGGCAGTTGTCCCAGTGCTCGACCATCGAGTCGCTCATCGAGGCGCCTTCGAGCCCCTCCTTCATGAGGTAGAGCCGCCCGCGCGGGCTGTCCATCTCCTCGCCCCACAGCACGTAGGTCGGGCAGGTCGGCAGGCAGAACCCGCAGTGCACGCAGTCGCCGAGCAGCGCCTCGTCGGGCGGACGGTGGGCGTCGAACGCGCCCGGGCCGTAGGACGACTGCGCGGTGATCGATCCGGTCTCGCCGAGCTGAGCCATCAGCGTGTCTCCTTGCTTGTCGCCGTCGCGAGCGGCGTCCAGCGCGTGCGCTGGCGAGGCGGTGGAGGGAGCCGTGGCGGAGCCACGGCGACCGACGACAACGCGGCCAGCGTGCGTGCTGGACGCCGCGCAGTAGGCGAGAGGTGACGAGACACGTCAGATGCCTCCCACGAATCGTCCGGGTGCGAGCCGGTGGTCGGGGTCGAACTCGTCCTTGACACGGCGCATCAGGTCCAGGCCCGGCACGGGTCCCCAGACGTCGACGGCCTGCTTGACGGCGGCCGGGGCGTCCACGACGACGACGCTGCCGCCGTGGCCGGCGCAGACGGCCCGCAGCCGGGCGACCGTGGCGGCCACCCAGGCCGGGTCCTCGCCGGGCACCGCGGCGTAGAGCACGCCCGCACCGGCGGATCCGGTGACCCGGAACCCGTCGGTCGCCGCGAGTACGTCGGCCAGGCCGGAGAGCCGGAACGTGAGCTTGAGGGCGACCGCCCGGTCGTCGCCGGTGGCGGAGAGGTCCCACGGGTAGGTGCCCCAGCCGTCCGGTCCGGTGTCGGAGACCGCGGAGCCGGGGAGCAGCTCGCGGGCCGCCTCGACGCGGGCGTCCACGCCGTCGGCCCGGCCCTCGAGGAGGAGGCTGAGCGACGCGCCGGCCGGCGAGAACGCGACGCCGATCGCGGCCGGCACGACCTGGGCGCCGAGGATCGACTGCACCAGCCGCTGGGCGTCGGCCGGCGACGCGACGTGGGCGGTCAGCCACCGGGTGGCCGGGGGCACGGGGTGCAGCCGGAACGTCGCCTCGGTCACCACGGCGAGGGTGCCGAAGGAGCCGACGAGCAGCTTGCCGACGTCGTAGCCGGCGACGTTCTTGACGACCTTGCCGCCTGCCCGCGCGACGACGCCGTCGGCCCGGACGAACGTGACGCCGATGAGCAGGTCCCGCACGGTGCCGGCGACCAGGCGCCGCGGCCCGCTGGCGTTGGTGGCCAGCGCGCCACCGACCGTCGTGCCCGGGACGGTCTCGTCGAGCAGCAGGCGCTGGCCGGCACCGCCGACGTGCGCCTGGAGCACCGTGAGCGGCGTCCCGGCCTGAGCGGTCGCGATGAGGTCGCCGGCGGCGTGCTCCACCACCTGGTCGAGGCCGGACAGGTCGAGCAGCACGTCGGCGGAGCGCGGCGGTAGCCCCCAGGTCAGCTTCGTGCCGGCGCCCTGGACGACGACGGTCTGCTGCTCGGCCGCCGCCTCCCGGAGCACGGCGGCGACCTCGTCGGTGCTGGTCGGTGCGACGACGGTCCCGGCGGCGACGCCGTCGATCGAGGCGGTGGTCCCGATACGCTCGCTGGCGCTCGCCACTCGACCATCGACGCTGTCCGGCACCACTCAGAACACCTCCGCCAGGCCGGCCTCCTGCAGCGGGTGAGCGCCCTTGCGTCGGCCCGGCGCCTCGCCGCACAGCCGCGGGGTCGGGAAGACCTTGCCGGGGTTGGAGACGTGGGCCGGGTCGAAGGCGCAGCGGACCAGCTGCATGGTGTCGAGGTCGTCGGGACCGAACATCTTCGGCATGTGGGCCGCCTTGTCGGCGCCGACACCGTGCTCGCCGGTGATCGAGCCGCCATGCTCGATGCAGAGGTCGAGGATCGCCCGGCTCACCTCCTCGGCCGCCTCACCGGCGCCGTGGACGGTGTCGTCGAAGAGCACGAGCGGGTGCAGGTTGCCGTCGCCGGCGTGGAAGACGTTGGCGACGCGTACTCCCGACTCGCCGGAGCTCTCCGCCAGCTCGGCGATGCGCCGCAGCACCTCCGGCAGCGCCGTGCGCGGGATGACCCCGTCCTGGACGATGTAGTCAGGGCTGATCCGGCCGACGGCCGCGAACGCCGACTTGCGGCCCTTCCAGATCAGGGCCCGCTCGGCGGCGTCGGTCGCCGTGCGGACCTCGAAGGCATCGTTGCCGCGGCAGAGCCGTACGACGTCGTCGTACTCGGCCTCGACCTCGGCCCGCGACCCGTCGAGCTCGATGACCAGCACCGCTCCGGCGCCCGGCGGGTAGTGGCACTGCACCGCCGCCTCGGCGGCCTCGATCGCCAGCGCGTCCATCATCTCGATCGCGGCGGGCACGATCCCGGCCGCGATGATCGCCGAGACCGCGCCGCCCGCGCGGTCGGTGGAGTCGAAGCCGGCCAGCACCGTGACCACGTGCTCCGGAAGCCGGGTGAGCCGGACGGTCACCTCGGTGACGACGCCGAGGGTGCCCTCCGAGCCGACCACCGCGCCGAGCAGGTCGTAGCCGGGCGTGTCGGGCGCGTCGCCGCCGAGCCGCACCAGGTCGCCGTCGGGCGTGACCATCTCGACGCCGGTGACGTGGTTGGTGGTGAAGCCGTACTTGAGGCAGTGCGCCCCGCCGGAGTTCTCCGCGACGTTGCCCCCGATCGAGCAGACCAGCTGGGAGGACGGGTCGGGCGCGTAGTAGTAGCCGTACGGCGTCGCCGCCCGGGTCACGTCGAGGTTGATGACGCCGGGCTCGACGACGGCGCGCTGGTCCTCGGGCCTGACCTCGCGGATCGTCCGCATCTTCGACGTCACCACGAGGACGCCCTCCGCATGGGGCAGGGCACCACCCGAGAGCCCGGTGCCGGCGCCGCGGGCGACGTACGGGACCCCGAGCTCGGCACAGCACCGGACGATCGCGGCCAGCTGGTGCTTGTCCCGCGGGATGACCACCAGCCCCGGCGTGACGCGGTAGTGCGCCAGCCCGTCGCACTCGTAGGTGCGCAGCCGGGCCGCGTCGGTGATGACCGCTTCGGGTGGCAGGAGGTCACGCGCCGACGCGGTGAGCTGCTCCAGGGGTGTCATGGCATGCGCTCGTAGGCGGGAAGGGTGAGGAACTCGGCGTAGTCGTCGGCCAGCGAGATCTCGGTGAACATGGCGCGGGCGTCGGCCCAGCGGCCCTGCGTGATGTCGGTCCGCTCGGCGATGCGGCCCATCTCCTCCTGGATGAGGCGCTCGACCAGGTCTCGGGTCACCTGGTGGCCGTTGGAGAGGACGACGCCGTTGTGGAGCCACTGCCAGACCTGGCTGCGGGAGATCTCGGCGGTCGCGGCGTCCTCCATGAGGTTGTTGATGCCGACGGCGCCCATGCCGCGCAGCCAGGACTCGATGTACTGGATCCCCACGCTGATGTTGCTGCGCAGCCCCTGCTCGGTGATCTCACCGGGCGTCGACCTCACGTCGAGCAGCTGGTCGGCGGTGACGTGGACGTCGCCACGGAGCCGGTCGAGCTGGTTGGGCTTCTTGCCGAGGACCTTGTCGAAGACCTCCCGGCACGCCTCGACCATGCCCGGGTGGGCGACCCACGACCCGTCGAACCCGTCGCCCGCCTCGCGGGTCTTGTCCTCCTTCAGCTTCGTGAAGGCGTTCTCGTTGACCGCGGGGTCCTTGCTCGGGATGAACGCGGCCATCCCGCCGATCGCGTGGGCGCCGCGCCGGTGGCAGGTCCGCACGAGCAGCTCGGTGTAGGCCCGCATGAACGGCACGGTCATCGTCACGCTGTTGCGGTCCGGCAGCATGAACTCGCGCCCGCGGGTGCGGAAGGACTTGATGACGCTGAACATGTAGTCCCACCGCCCGGCGTTGAGGCCCGCCGAGTGGTCCCGCAGCTCGTAGAGGATCTCCTCCATCTCGAACGCCGCAGGGTAGGTCTCGATGAGGACGGTGGCGCGGATCGTGCCGCGCGGGATGCCGAGGAAGTCCTGGCCGATGTTGAAGGCGTCGTTCCACAGCCTCGCCTCGAGGTGGGACTCCATCTTGGGCAGGTAGAAGTAGGGCCCGCTGCCCCGGTCGAGCTGCAGCCGCCCGCACGTCACGAGGTAGAGCGCGTAGTCGACGAGGCCGCCGCTGGTCCGCGTACCGTCCACGAGCAGGTGCTTCTCCGGGAGGTGCCAGCCTCGAGGCCGTACGACGATCGTCGGCTGGTCGGCGGCCGTGACCGCGTAGTGCTTGCCGCTCCCCGGGTCCGTGTGGGTGATCGTGCCCCGGACCGCGTCCAGGAGGTTGAGCTGGCCCTGGACGACGTTCTCCCACAGCGGGGTGTTGGCGTCCTCGTGGTCGGCCAGCCAGACCTTCGCGCCGCTGTTGAGCGCGTTGATCGTCATCTTCCGCTCGGTCGGCCCGGTGATCTCCACCCGCCGGTCGACCAGGCCGGGCGCCGGCGACGCGACCCGCCACGAGTCGTCCTCGCGGATCACCCGGGTGTCCGGCAGGAAGTCGAGGGTGCCGCCCTCCGCGAACTCGCGTACCCGCTCCCCGCGTCGCGCCAGCAGGTGCTCGCGGCGACCCTCGAGCTGTCGGTGCAGCAGCGCCACCAGCTCCAGGGCCTGGGGAGTCAGCACCTCGTCGAAGCGCTCGCCCAGCGGTCCCCTGATCTCGACGCCCTTGGGAACGTGCATCGCTCCACCCCGAGTTTTCGCATCGTGGAATCGATCTTCTGGTCACTGGAACAGTAAGAAGACGAGGCGCTGAATGCAACGGGTCGGAGTGATCGCCGTCACAACCGGCCGGCGCATGTGACCGTGACAGCTACTGCCGCGACCGCAGCCGCACCCCCGGCAGCGGCGGGGCGGGGATCGGCGGCAGGTGGTCGCCGACCACGACGCCGAAGCGTGACTCCGAGACCAGCTGCGAGTCGGTGACCACGGCGCCGGAGCCGTCGGTGATCGCCCGCTGCCACGCGTCGCGGTAGCCGACGACGTCCTCGTGGCTGCGGCCGATGAAGTTCCACCACATGACGATCGCCTCGCCGAACGGCGGCCCGCCGAGCAGCAGCAGCCGCGTCCACGTACCGCCCGCCTCGAGGGTCATCGACGTCGAGCCGGGCGGGGCATACACGAGGTGGTCCGTCGCGACGAGCGTCGACACCTCCCCCGTCGGACCGTCACCGGCCAGCGCGACCCCGCCGGCGTCGACGAGCACGCCGTGCTCGAAGGACGCGTCGACCGGCACGGTCAGGGACGTCCCGGGCTCGAGCAGGATCTCGGCGCCGAGCAGCGGGGTGTAGGTCGGCACCGGCGACGTGTCGCCGAGCAGCGAGCCGAGAAACACCCGGACCGTCCAGCCGGGTCCGGTGACCGGCGTCGGGACGTGGTGGACGAAGCCTGGCGCGGTGTCGCGGTGCTCCTCCGGAAGCGCCACCCACAGCTGCGCGCCGTGCAGGATCGGGACCGCGTCGGTGGAGATCTCGGAGTGGCTGATCCCGTGACCGCCGGTCATCAGGTTGACCTCGCCGGGCACGACCATCGCGTGGTTGCCGGCGGAGTCACGGTGCTCGATCTCGCCGGTGAACAGCCACGACACCGTCTGCAGGCCGGTGTGCGGGTGCGGCGGCACCTTCATCCCGCCGGTGACCGAGACGTCGTCGGGCCCGTAGTGGTCGAGGAAGCACCAGGCGCCGATCAGGGACCGCTCGCGGGACGGCAGCGTGCGTCGTACGTTCATCGCCCGCGGGCCGCCGAGCGGTACGTCGCGCGGCTCGATGACCTCGAGCCGACCGTGCTCCCGGTCCTCGCAGGTGATCTCCGCGGGCCGCGTCTCCAGGTTGGTCACCCGGTCATTGTCGCCCGGCGACACGAGCCGGCGACAACCCCTCGAACCTGTTCGACGGCGGCCGGGAACGATACGTTGCTCGCCATCACCGCGGGCGCGGCAGTTCGGGGCCGCCCCACGACAGGGAAGGCCACACGATGTCCACCACACCGCCGGACGAGCCGACCGGTACCCCCGGCTCGAACCCGCCGCCCTCGGGGCCCGACTACGGCAACCCGCCGCCGTCGGGGCCCGACTACGGAACGCCCCCGCCGTCCGGGCCGGACTACGGCTACGGCACGCCGCCCCCGCCGCCGGGCGGCTACGGCACGCCTCCGCCGGGAGGCCCGTACGGCGCCCCGCCGCCCCCGCCCGGAGGCGGCTACGGGCTCGCCGGCGATGAGTGGAGCATCGGCGGCGCGCTCGGCTACGGCTGGCGGAAGTTCACGCAGAACCTCGGGCCGATCCTGGTGCTCGCGCTCATCGTCTGGCTCGGCATCGCCGTGTTCGGCGTCATCGGCGCGATCATCGACCGGTCGATCAGCGACGGCGGCGGCCTCTGGGCCCAGCAGACGAGCAGCGCGATCTCGAGCCTGCTGAGCGCCTTCGTCCAGGCGATCCTGGGCGCGGCCGTCGTACGTGCCGCGCTCGACCTCACCGAGGGCCGCACGATCGAGGTCGGACCGATCTTCCGCCGGATCCCCTTCGGGCCGGTCCTCATCCTCGCCATCCTGACCGCGATCATCGAGGCCGTCGGCTTCCTGCTCTGCATCATCCCCGGGCTGGTCGCACTGCTCTTCCTCTACTTCGCGACCTACTTCCTGCTCGACAGGAACCTCTCCCCGGTCGACTCGATGAAGGCCAGCGTGGACCTCGTCCGCCGCAACCTCGGGACGGCGCTGGTGTGGGCGATCGTCGCGTTCGTCGTCACCATCGTCGGCGTCTGCTTCTGCTTCGTCGGCCTGCTCGTGACCTTCCCAGTCGCGACGATCGGTACGGCCTACACGTTCAAGAAGCTCACCGGCCAGCCGGTGGCTCCCTGAGCCGAAGGATCGACCGCTGCCCGGCACCGCTCGCGGTGCCGGGCAGCGGCCATTTCGCGGAGCTCAGGAAGCGACTGCGGCGCGCATCGTCTCCCGCAGCGAGCTCATGGTGGCGACGACGGCGGTCGGCTCGTAGCCGCAGTGCGCCATGCAGTTGGCGCAGCGCGGGTCCTTGCCGCGGCCGTACTTGTCCCAGTCGGTCTCGTCGAGCAGCTCCTGGTAGCTCGACGCGTAGCCGTCCTCCATGAGGTAGCACGGCCTCTGCCACCCCTTGAGCGAGTACGACGGGATGGCCCACGCGGTGCACTCGAAGTCGACCTTGCCCTCGAGGAAGTCGAGGAACAGCGGCGAGTGGTTGAGCCGCCACTTCTTCCGACGACCGTCGGCGAACGCCGTGGCGAACAGCGCCCGGGTGTCCTCGGGGCCCAGCCAGTGCTCCTGGTCGGGCGCCTTCTCGTAGGCGAAGCCCGGCGAGATCTGCATGTTGTCGACCTTCAGCTGGTCGTTGAGGTAGTCGAGCACCTCGATGACGTCCTGGGGCGTGTCGACGTCGAAGAACGTCGTGTTGGTCATCACCCGGAAGCCCTGCGACTGGGCCAGCTTGATGGCCGCCACGGCCTGGTCGAAGACGCCGTCCTTGCTGACCGAGGCGTCGTGGCGCTCGCGCAGCCCGTCGATGTGGACCATCCACGAGAAGTTCCGGTGCGGCTGGAAGCGGTGCAGGTGCTTGGGCATCAGCACCGCGTTGGTGCACAGGAACACCACCTTCCCGAGGTCGAGCAGCTGCCGGACGATCTCGTCGACCTGCGGGTGCATGAGCGGCTCGCCGCCCGCGATGGAGACCATCGGCGCCCCCGACTCCACGACGGCCCCGACCGCCTGCTCCACCGGCATCCGCTGCTTGAGGACCGACGCCGGGTGCTGGATCTTCCCGCACCCCGCGCACTTGAGGTTGCAGGCGAACAGCGGCTCGAGCTCGACGAGGATCGGGAACTTCTCCTTCCCCTGGAGCTTCTGCTTGGCCAGGTAGGCACCGACCTGCAGCGACTGTCGCAACGGCATCGACATGGAAGATCCTTTCCCTCAGCCCACCTCGCGGGGCAGCGTGAAACGCACGTTCTCGGAGGCGACGTGCGCCTCCCTGACCTCGACGTGGCCCAGGCCGGAGAGCCCGGCGACGACCTCGTCGACCAGCCGCGGCGGCGCGGAGGCCCCGGCGGTGAGGCCGACGCGGCGGGTGCCGGCCAGCCAGGAGAGCTCGACCTCGGCGAGGTCGTCGACCAGGTGGGCCGGCGTACCCTCGGCCGCCGCGACCTCGACGAGCCGCTGGGAGTTCGACGAGTTCGTCGAACCGAGCACGATGACCACGTCGGCGCCGCGGGCGACCTCGCGTACGGCGTCCTGGCGGTTGCTCGTGGCGTAGCAGATGTCGTCCCTGCGCGGCGCGCGCAGAGCGGGGAAGCGCTCGCGGAGGACGGCCGCCGTCCGCTCGGCGTCCTCGACGGCCAGCGTCGTCTGCATGACGTAGGAGACCTTGTCGGGGTCGGCGGCGCGGACCGTCCGCGCCGCCTCCGCGTCGCTGACGACCACGACGTGCTCCGGCGACTCGCCCAGCGTCCCGACGACCTCCTCGTGGTCGGCGTGCCCGATGAGGAAGACCGTGTAGCCCTGGCCGGCGAAGCGCCGCACCTCGGTGTGCACCTTGCTCACCAGCGGGCAGGTCGCGTCCACCACCTGGAGCCCCCGGTCGACCGCGTCGCGGCGGACGGTCGGTGCGACGCCGTGCGCGGCGAGGACCACCGTCGCGCCCTCGGGGACCTCCTCGACCTCGTCGACGAAGACCGCGCCCTTGCCCTCCAGCGCCGCCACCACGTGGCGGTTGTGCACGATCTGGCGACGGACGTAGACCGGGCTGCCGAACCGCTCGAGCGAGCGGTCGACGATCTCGATCGCGCGCTCGACCCCCGCGCAGAACGATCGCGGCGAGGCGAGCACGACCTCCCGCGGGCCGGTGGCGCGCTGCCAGGCGTCGAGCACCGGCGCCGCTCGGCGCAGCGCGGCCAGTGCCCCGACACCGCGCACGAGCATGCCGGGGCGGAGCAGCCGCGCCTCGGGCGTGTCCACGATGGCGCGTACGACGGCCGCCTGGCCGGTCGGGGCACCCGCGACCAGCAGGGCAGACTCGGTGTCGACCGCCACCGCACCGCTCTCGGCGAGCAGGGCGCGCCCGGCCGGGTCGTCGACGATGCGCTCGGTCGTGACGACCGGCCCGATGTGGGCGTCGAGGCCGGCCCGGCGCAGCGCCCCGGCGAGGAGCGGGGCGACGGGGAGGTCGGTGCGCTCCCCCGATGGCGTGAGCACGGCCGACGCGACGACGAAGTCGCCCGCGCGCAGCTCCGGCGCCAGCGCGCCCGCCACGCCCGCGACCAGCACCGGGCCGTCGGAGCTGGCGCCCCGCGACCGCCCCGACCTGATCGCCGGCTGGGACAGCAGCCGGGACACCGCCAGCCACTCGCTGCGCAGCGGGGTGAGCACGCGACCGGAGCTCACGGGCGCTCGCCTCCACCGGAGTCGGCGCGACCGGCGAGGTAGCGGCCCAGCGCCCAGAGCGGGAAGACCTGCCGGTAGAGCCCGTAGCCGATGTAGAAGTCACCCGGGAAGCCGGTCCCGGTGTAGAGCTCCTCCGCCCACGACCCGTCGGGCAGCTGGGTGCTGACCAGGTACCGGATGCCGCGCTCGACCGCGTCGGGTGAGTCGCCGGCCGCCAGCAGGGCGAGCAGCGCCCACGCGGTCTGCGACGGGGTCGACTCCCCGCGGCCGACCCAGTCGGGGTCGTCGTAGGACCGGAGGTCCTCGCCCCAGCCGCCGTCGTCGTTCTGGTGCCGGCGCAGCCACTCGGTGGCCCAGCGGACGTGGGGGTCGTGCGCGGGGATGCCCGCGGCCACCAGTGCGGGTACGACGGCTCCGGTGCCGTAGACGTGGTGGGCGCCCCAGCGGCCGAACCAGGAGCCGTCGGGCTCCTGGGCGTCGAGCAGCCACGCGACGCCGCGGCGGCACTCGGGCCGATCGACCAGCCCGGCGGTGGCCATCATCTCGACGACGTGCGCGGTGACGTCGGCGGACGGCGGGTCGATGACGGCGCCGAAGTCGCAGAACGGCAGGGCGAGCGGCAGCTCGTGCGTGTTGTCCGCGTCGAAGGCGCCCCAGCCGCCGTCGGCGGACTGCATGCCCACCGTCCAGGCGATGGCCCGGTCGACCGCCTTGTTGAGTCGCTCGCAGTCGGGGTGGCGGACGCGTCGCAGCGCCATCACGATCTCGGCCGTGTCGTCGGTGTCGGGATAGGCGTCGTTGGCGAACTCGAACGCCCAACCGCCGGAGGGGAGCTCGGGGCGGCGGACCTGCCAGTCCCCGCCCGCGGTGATCTGCTCGTCGAGGAGCCAGCCGGCTGCGGTGAGCACGGCGGGGTCGTCGCCGGGGACGCCCGCCTCGAGCAGCGCGGTCACGGCCAGTCCCGTGTCCCACACCGGAGACTGGCAGGCCTCGAGCCAGCGGACCGGGCCCTCGTCGGTCTCGGCGTGCACGGTGAAGCCGTCGAGACCCCGGATCCCGGCCGCCATGGCGGGGTGGTCGACCGGGTAGCCCAGCACGTGGAGGGCCAACAGGGAGTAGACCCACGGTGGCTGGATGCCGCCCCAGCCGCCGTCTGCCTCCTGCCGGGCCAGGATCCACTCGGCCGCCTGCCGCTCGGCGATCCTCCGCACCGGGTTGCGGCTGCTGGGCAGCAGCTTGCCGAAGGCGCGCAGCCCGCGGTCGAGTCGCTGGAAGCCTCCGGCGAGCGTCCACAGCGGGTCGGTCCGCGGCGGTTCGGCGCCGCTTCGCAGCTCGTCGACGCGGATGCCGACCTGCCGGACCGGCCGCCGCGAGCTGACGATGGTGAGCGGCACGATGGTCTGCCTGGCCCAGCACCCCCAGTTGTAGATGTTGAGCGGCGCCCGCTTGGGCAGCAGGATCAGCTCCGGGGGCAGCGTGGGGCAGTCGTCCCAGCGCCACAGGCCGAAGAGCGCGAGCCACAGGTGGGTGAAGACGCGCGCGCTCTCGAGCCCGCCGCTGTCGCGGATGTAGGCGGCCGCCTTCTGCAGGTGGACGGACTCAGCGGGGTCACCGGCGATGCGGAGCGCCACCCACGCCTCGACGGTCGTGGAGAGGTCACCCGGTCCGCCGGGGTAGAGCGCCCATGTCCCGTCGGACCGTTGTTGCGAGCGGATCCAGCGGGCCGTCTGCTCGGTGGTCTCCGGCGTGGCGACGCGGAGGAACGTCCGCAGCATCAGGTCCTCGGCGTCCATCGTCACGTTGGTGGCCAGGTCGCCCTTCCACCAGCCGTCAGGGTGCTGGAGCGAGCGGAGGTGGACGACCGCCGCGTCGAGCGTGGCGCGGGCGGCGGCGGTGTCCGGTGCGCCGGAGGGGGGAGGAACCGGGAGCGTGCTCGCGATGAGCACCGGCTCGGGGGCGTGCGGGTTCGCGGTCATGTCGTCCTCTCCGTCACGAAGCGCGCCAGGTCGGCGAGGGTCTGGTGGTTCTCGGCGGGCAGGTCGAGCGGCTCGAGAGCGGCCAGGGCGCGGCGCACGCGCTCCTGGGCGCAGCGCTGCGCCCAGGCCCGCCCGCCCGCCGCCTCGACGAGGTCGGCCGCCTCGCGCAGCGACGCCTCGCCCGGCTCGACCGCGGTCGCGAACCAGTCCCGGAGGTCCTCCCCCGCCCGGCCGCCGCGCGTCAAGGACCAGGCGACGGGGAGCGTCTTCTTGCGGGCCGCGAGGTCGGAGTGCACGGGTTTTCCGGTCCGCTCGGGCGCGCCCCAGATGCCGAGCAGGTCGTCGACGAGCTGGAAGGCCAGGCCGACGTCCCGGCCGAAGGTGTCGAACGCCTCGACGGTGCTCGGGCCTGCACCGGCGAGGATCGCGCCGATGGCGGCGCTCACGCCGAGCAGCGCGCCGGTCTTGCCGGCGGCCATCGCCTCGCACTCCGCGAGCGTCACGTCGTCGCGGGCCTCGAACGCGAGGTCCTCCACCTGGCCGCGGATGAGCTCGCGGGTCGCCGCGGCCAGGGCGCGCCCGGCGGCACCGGCGTACGGCGACTCCGACTCCGTCAGCACCTCGTGCGCGAGCGACAGCATCGCGTCGCCGGCGAGCACCGCGGTGGAGTCGCCCCACAGCGCCCAGACGGTCGGACGGTGCCGACGCTCGGCGTCGCGGTCCATGAGGTCGTCGTGGACGAGCGAGAAGTTGTGGACCAGCTCGACCGCCACGGCGCCCGGCGCCGCCGCGGCCGGCGCCCCGGTCAGCGCCTCGGCGACGAGCAGCGCCAACGTGGGCCGTACCGCCTTGCCGGGGTTGGCGTCGACCGGCCGACCCTCGGGGTCGCACCACCCGAGGTGGTAGGCGACCACCCGGCGGGTGAGCGGGTCGAGCCGATCGACGGCAGCGCGCAGGCCCGGCTCGAACAGCTCCCGGTAGCGTCCCAGAGATTCCACGGTCACGGTCATGCGGCAGCCCTCCTGGGGGTCTGGCTGAGCACCGCGCCGGCTGCGGCCTCGCCGCTGCGGACCGCACCCTCCATCGTCGCCGGCCAGCCGGTGGCGGTGTAGGCGCCGGCCAGGTGCAGGTCCGGCCGGTGCGTGCGGGTGCCCGGCCGGAACCGGGCGCTGCCCGGGGCGGGACGGAACGTCGCGTGCCGCTCGCGGGTCACGAAGAAGTCGATGACCTCGGCGCGGGTGAGCCCGGGCAGCAGGCCGACGAGGTGTGGCCAGAACCGGCTCTTCAGCTCCGCCACGGGGACGTCGATCAAGGCGTCGGCGGCCGAGAGCGAGACGGCGAGGTACTGGCCCGTCGCGAGCCCCGAGGGCGCGGTCCGGTCGAAGACCCACTGCAGCGGCCCGTCGACCGCCGCGACGAAGTCGTGCTCCAGCACCGGCCGGTCCACGACGAGGTGGAGGTTGACGATGGGACTGCTGCCGAGCTCGGCGGCCCAGTCGTCGGGCGCGATCACGGCGGCCCCGGCCAGCCGCTGCGCCTCGGTCGGCGGGACGGCGAGGACGACGTGGTCCGCGGCCGCGTGGAGCCCGTCGAGGTCGGCGATCCGCGCACCGAGCCGCACCTCCACCCCCACCTCGGCGAGCGCACGCTGGGCGGCGTCGCCGTGCAGCAGCTGGAGCGGTACGTCGGCCCAGCCGATGTCGGCGGCGTCGGCCCGGTCGAGCAGCCCGAGCTGGAAGACGGTCGCGGCCAGCGCGAGGCTGGCCCGCTCGGCGGGTGCGTTGAGCGTGGCGACGCCGATCAGGTCCCAGACCGCCTCCACAGCCTTCGGGGACTGGCCATGGCGGGTGAGCCAGTCCCCGAAGGACACCTCGTCGGTCGCCGGGTCCTCACGGTCGACCCTGCCGAGCGCGAGAGCGGCCGGGACGACCCGGGCGCGGTCTCCGGGCGTGAGCCAGCGGTAGCGGGCCAGCGTCGCGGCGAGGTGCAAGGGTGCCGGGAGGCCCGTCCGCCGCAGCCGGCCGACCGCGGGCCGCGTCTCGCTGCGCACGACGACGTCGAGCCGCGGCTGCAGGATCGTCCCGCCCGTGCTGCCGAGCCGGTCGAGGAGCGCACGGTAGGACGTGCAGCAGCGCAGGAAGACGTGCTGGCCGTTGTCGACCCACATCGTTCCCCCGGGCCCGTCGCGGCGGAACGAGTGGGTGAGGCCGCCGAGCCGCGGGCGTGCCTCGTGCAGCACGACCCGGTGCCCCGCGTCCGCCAGCAGGAGCGCCGCCGTGATCCCCGCCAGCCCACCACCGACGACGGCGACCCGCGGCTGCTCCCGGCTCGCCCCCGCGGCCGTCATCCGCGCACCCCCGCCAGCGACGCCAGCGCGACGCCTGCCTTGTGTGCGGTCGAGAGCCGCAGCCGCTTGTCGTAGACCTGGACCGGGTCGGCTCCGATGACGCGGTTGAGGTGCCGGTAGATGCCCGCCATCGCCCGGCAGCACGCGGCGCTGCGGCGGTCGAGGTGCGGCACCAGGCGCAGCCCGAGCGCGTACCAATCGTCGGCCCGGGCGGCCGCGTGCCGCAGGTAGCCCGCGAGGTGACCCTCGGGGTCGTCGAGGTCCCCGGCGGCGTCGGTCCGCAGCTCGACGCCGAAGCGCTGGAGCTCGTCGGCCGGCAGGTAGACGCGACCGTTGCCGAGGTCCTCGCGGACGTCGCGCAGGATGTTGGTCTGCTGCAGGGCGATGCCGAGCTGGTCGGCGAAGAGCTCCAGCCGGGGGTCGGACCGTTGCGCGCCGAAGATCGACAGGCAGAGCCGGCCGATCGAACCGGCGACATGGCGGCAGTAGCCGATCAGCTCGTCGACGTCCTTGACCCTGACGTCGCCCAGGTCCATGACGACGCCGTCGACGAGCTCGCCGAACGCATCGAGGGGGATCGGGTAGCGCTCGGCCGCATCCGCGAGCGCGACCAGGACCGGGTCGCTCCCGCGGTGGCCGGCCGAGAGCGCGGCGAGGTCGGCACGCACCCGGTCCAGCTCGGTCACCTTCTCCGCGCGCGGCAGGTCGCCGTCCCCGATGTCGTCGATGCGCCGGGCGAGGGCGTAGACGGCGCAGAGGGCGCTGCGCTTCTCCGGCGGCAGCAGCCGGATGCCGTAGTAGAAGTTCCCGGCCTCGGTGCGGGTGATCTGCTCGCAGGCGGCGTAGGCCTCGCCGAGCGCTCCGGTCATCGACTCCCCTCTCATCGCGCTCCCCCGGGCGGCTGCCACACGACACCGCGCAGCAGCCGGGCGAGGGTCTCGGCCTTGCGCGGACGCGGCGTGACGCTCAGGACGTCGCCGCCGCTGCGGCGCAGCGCGGCGGCGGTCGCCTCGCCGCCCGCGACGAAGCCGGCGACGGCCAGTCGGGCCCACCCACGCAGCTGCCGGACCAGCGGGTCGCCCGAGCCGAGCAGCGCGGCCGCGCGCTCGGTCTCGACGAGCAGCAGCTCGCGCAGGGCGGGCGACGCGACGGGCGCGTCGAGGTCGGCCGCCGAGACGCCGTACGCCGCCATGTCGTGCTCGGGGAGGTAGACCCGACCGGCTCGCCGGTCCTCGCCGACGTCCTGCCAGTGCTCGAGGAGCTGCAGGCCCGTGCACACGTCGTCCGAGAGCGCGACCCGGGCGGGCGTCGACTGTCCGAAGACCTCGAGCACGATCCGCCCGACCGGGTTCGCCGAGAGCCGGCAGTAGCCGAGCAGGTCCTCGAAGCTGGCGTAGGCCACGACCCGCTGGTCGAGGAGGTTGGCCTCGATCAGGTCGACGAACGGCTCGCGACCCAGCCCGCACTCGACCACCGTGGCGGCCAGCCGCCGAAGCACGGGGTCGTCCACGGTCCGACCGGCCCAGAGGTCGTCCACCTGGGTGCGGACCCGCTCGAGCGCCGCGACCCGGTCGCCGGCGTAGGAGTCCCCGAGCTCGTCGACCATCCGGGCGTAGCCGTAGACCGCCACGAGGTGCCGCCGGTGCCGGGCCGGCAGCACGCGCAGCGCCACCGGGAAGTTCTCCTCCCCGGCGCGTACGTCGACGTCTCCCACCGCCCCGCCTGCGGCCATGTCCCCAGCGTCGACCGCAGCGCAGGATCATTTCTGTGCCTTGCGCTGATCAATTGGATCGAGATACTTAGCACGAGGTGACAATTTCGGAAGCGGCTTCCGTGGAGCTGCTCGAGCGGCGCCTGACGGAGCGGCTGCCCGAGCTGCTCGGCGAGGTGCGCGACCTGCTGGCCGACGGCTGGCCCGACTACGCCGAGTTCCTCGACGGCGACACCGGCAGCGTGCAGGAGGGCGCCGGCCTCTTCGTGCACCGGTTGCTCCTGCTCGCGACCCGGCCGCCCGGCGCGTCCGACCAGGAGGCGAGCGAGCCGGGCGTGCAGTCCCTGTTCGAGCAGATCGGGCGGCGACAGTGGGAGGTCGGCCACGACCTCACCCGGCTGCTCACCGCCTACCAGCTCGGCGCCCGCGTCGCGTGGCGCTACGTCGCGACCACCGCCGACGAGGTCGACGTCTCCCGCGAGGTCGTCGGCGCGCTGGCCGAGGCCGTCTTCGACTTCGTCAGCCGGCTCTCCCAGGCCTCGGCCCGCGGCTTCGTGCTCGCCCAGCAGGAGGACTCGCGCGACCGTGACCGGCACCGCGACGAGCTGGTCGGGTTGCTCCTGTCCGAGCGCGCCAGCATGGAGGCGATCCGGTCGGCGGCCGCCCGCGCGAAATGGCCGCTGCCGGCGACCGCGGCGATCGTGCTGGTGGACGGGTCGGGGCCGGGCGTGCCGGAGCTGATGTCGCGGCTCGACTCCTACGCGCTGCCCGTGCGCCAGGTCGACCTCACCGGCGCGGTCGTGCCCGACCCGGGCGGTGCCCGCCGAGCGCTCCTCGCGCAGGAGCTCGCCGGGACCGGCGCCGTCGTCGGCGTCAACGTGCCGGTCGGCCTGCTGGGGCGGACGCTGACCGGCGCGCGGATCACCCTGCGCCTGCGCTCGTCGGGCGTGGTCGCCGACGACCCCGTCTTCGTCGATGACCACCTCGACACCGTCATCGTGCACCGCGACGGCGGCATGCTCACGTTCCTCGGGGAGCGGGTGCTCGCGCCGCTGGACGGCCTCTCGGACGGCGCCCGGGCGCGGCTGACCCAGACGCTGACGGCGTGGCTCGTCCATCAGGGCGACCGGGCGGCGATGGCCGAGCAGCTGGGGGTGCACCCGCAGACGGTCAGCTACCGTCTGGGCCGCCTTCGAGAGCTGTTCGGCGATCGGCTCGACTCGCCGCGGGAGCGGCTGCGGCTCCTCCTCGCGCTGGGCTGGTCGCAGGTCGGGTGACCGGGGCGGCGTCCTCACGCAGCTCCGCGAGGCGGCGGCGCATGGCGGCCAGGACCGCCCGGGCGTCGTACGACTCGGGCGCGGTGGCGAGGCCCAGCCCGAGCACGCCGTTCCAGCTCAGCCCGCCGAGCACGACCGGTACGCCGGGCGCCAGCGGCAGCACGGGGTAGACCGCGTCCATCGGCGCCTCCGCCACGGTGAGTGGGACGTCGGGTCCGGGCATGTTCGACACGATCGCGTGGAAGAAGCGCCGCCCGTAGACGGTGCGGGCGAACCAGCCCATCAGCGGCTCGGGCAGGACGCGGATCAGCCGGGCCATGACGAACCGGCTGGCGAGGGCCCGGCTCGGGCTGCGCAGCCGCGACGTGCTCAGCCCGGCGAGGAGCTCGGAGGTCGGCGCCGCCCGGGACCGTACGTCGACCATGACCGCGGCGGTGACGTTGCCCTCGGCCCCGTCGCCCGGTGCGCGCACCATCAGCGGGACGGCGATCCGCAGGCGCTCCGGCGGCGAGCCGATGTCGGCGAGGGCACCGGCCGTCACCGCCAGCAGGACGTCGGTGACCCGGTGGCCGGTCGCCTTGAGCTCGGCGAGCGGGATGCCGTCGGTCGCGAAGTCCCGCGCCTCGCCTGTGGGACCGAGCGACTCGGACACGCCGCCGTCGAGCGCCAGCTGGCCGACGCCGACCACCGTCGCCGCCGCCATCGCGAGGGACGAGGGCGCGGCCGGCGGCTCCGGGAGCGCGATCCGCGGGCGGAGCAGGTTGAGCGCCTGGATCACGGTGCCGATGCCGTCGGCGACGGCGTGGTGCATGAGCAGCAGCACGCCGGAGCGCTCCGGCGACCTGACGACCAGGAAGCGCCACAGGGGCCGGTCCCGCGGCAGGGGCTGCTCCGCGATGTCGGCCACCAGGCGGTCCATGCCGGCCCGGTCGGGAACGGTGACCTCGGGGACGTGCCAGTCCCAGTCGAGGTCGGGCGCGTCGACCCAGCGGGGGCGTCGCCACCGGGACGTGGTCACCCGCTGGGTGAAGCGCGGCAGCCCGGGCAGCTCGCCCCTGACGAGGTCGCGGACGGCCGCGAGCGTCGGGCCGTCGGGCTCGCCGGGAATCCGGCCCAGCAGCACCAGGCCACCGACCGTCTGGGGCGCGCCGGTGCCCTCGACGTGGAGGAAGAACGCGTCGGCCGAGCCGACCACCGCCGGATCGTGGACGCGGCGGGCGACGAGGTCTGCGACCACCACGAGGACGGCGGCCACCACGGCGTCGAGCACGTAGTGGTTGGCGGTCGCGACGATGACGAAGAGCGTCAGGGCGACGTGCAGCGCGCTGACGGCCTGCAGCCGCATCGATGCGGACACCGACGCCAGCGCCAGGCTCACCCAGAGCGCCCACGCGAAGTGCAGGGACGGCATCGCGGCGAGCTGGTTGGCCCCGGAGACGAGGCTCGAGCCCCAGGACCCCCAGGTCTGGCCGGTCGTGACGGTGTCGGTGACCGGCGAGCCCGGCAGCAGCCGCGGCGGGGTGACCGGGTAGAGCCAGAAGCAGACGATGCCGACGAGGTTGACGAGCACGAAGCTGGTGCGCGCCCGGGGCCACGCCTCCGGGTGCCGCCAGAGCAGCCACACGATGGTCCCGAGGGCGGTGACGAGGTACATGAACGCGTACTCGTAGTTCGCCGCCGTCTGCAGCCAGCCGCGACCGGCCAGCCAGTCGTTGAGCGGCCGGACGAGGTCGAGGTGGAGCCACCGCTCCAGCCGCCACACGTCCCGACCGTGCCGGTCAGCGGCGAGGCGGCGGGCGTCGGACGCGAGCGCGTCGACCAGCAGGTAGCAGGCGAAGAGGGCCAGTCCGAGGGCGACCTGGCGCCACACCACCACCCGCGGGCCGCCGGCCACCGGCCGCCGCTCAGCCATGGAGCACCCGCACGTCCTGGTCCAGCTGGTGCCCGGTCCACGTCCCGCGCGACGGCGACCTCACCAGCCCGATCACGCCGAGCAGCAGCAGCGCGCCCGTCCCGGTCAGGGCGGCCAGGTCGCCGGGCGAGCTGGGCAGGTCGGTCTCGAACGCGAGGACGCCGATCGCGAAGCTGGCCGCCGGGTTGACGATGTTCATCGCCGCGACCGCCCACGGCAAGGGGCCGGCGGCGTACGCCGCCTGACCGAGGACGAGTCCCAGGAGCGTGGAGACCGCGAGCGAGTAGCCGACCCAGTCGCGGGCCGTCGCGCCGACGCCGTCGTCGACCAGGGAGGAGGCCGTGAGCTTCATGAAGACGGCGCTCAACGCGTAGGCCAGCCCCGCCGCGCAGGCCAGCAGCACGGCCGAGACGGCGACGCTCGGGAGGATCCGGGCGGTCGACACCAGCAGGGCGCCCGCGACGACCGCCGCGCCCACCGCCCAGAGGACCCGGCTGCGGTCGGCGACGCCGCCGAGGGGCGCCGCGCCGTCGACGGACAGCAGGATCGCGATGCCGCCGCAGATGGCCAGGCCGGAGAGCCAGTCGACCACGGTCGGCCAGCGTCGCCGCTCCCACGAGGCCAGCACCATCGTGAAGAGCAGCTGCGCGGTCAGCACGGGCTGTACGGCGGCCACCGACCCGAGGCTGAGCGCGAGCGCCTGCACCCCGAACCCGGCCAGGTTGACCCCCCAGCCGAGCATCCAGACCGGGCGCCGGACCAGTCGCAGCGTCAGTGCGACCGCACCGGGCAGCCCGTGCTGTGCGGCACCGGAGATGCTCTCGCGGGACTCGTGCTCGCTGGCCCGGCGCTGCAGGAAAGCCGACACGGCGAAGGCGAGCGCGGCGACGAGGGCCAGCACGATGACCAGGTTGGCGCGGCTCATCCCAAACCCGCCGTACGCTCGGGCGCGACCTGCTCGCCGAACCTCGCCGACAGCGCGCGGAACGGGCCGGGAGCGACCGCCCGCACCACCGGGACCACCCGCGTCCAGCGGGGCACCCACGTCTCCGCGCGGTCGTGCTCGACCGCCTCGACGATGCGGCGGGCCACGAGGTCGGCCGGCACCGGGCGCGGCCGCCGCCGGTCGTAGCCGCGTCCTCGGGCGGCGAAGAAGCCGGTGTCCACGGCGGCCGGCACCACCACGCCGACCCCGACACCCGAGCCGCGCAGCTCCATCCGCAGGCTGTCGGCGAACGCGTCCAGGCCGGCCTTGGTGGCGGCGTAGACCGCCTCGCCGGCGACACCTGCGCGCCCTGCGATGGAGGAGACGAACACGACGTGGCCGCGCCGGCGCTCGACCATCCCGGGCAGGAGCGCCCGGGTCAGCTGCACCGCCGCGGTGAGGTCGACCGCGACCAGCTCGGCGATCTCGTCCGGCTCCATCGTGGTGAACGGGCCCGACCAGCCGCGTCCGGCGTTGGCGACGAGCAGGTCGATCGGCGTCGGGACGCGGGCGGCCAGCACGTCGAGCAGGTGCGTCCCGAGCAGCAGGTCGGCGATGACCGGCGTACCCCCGACCTCGTCGGCGACCGCGGCCGTGCGAGCCGCGTCCCGCCCGTGCACGACGACCCGACTGCCCGCGGCCGCGAGCCGGCGCGCGGTCGCGGCGCCGATGCCGCCGGACGCGCCGGTGACGAGGCTCGTGCAGCCCGCCACGCGCATGTGGTCACTCCTCGAGTCGGAAGAGCCCGGCGTCGTCACGATATCGCCGCCGAGCAGACCGCCGAAGCGAATACGAGGCCGCAGGCGGCGGGCCGCCCCCTACCCTGTGCGTGTGCAGCTCGGCCAGTACCCCGAACCCGCCCACACCATCGCCCATCTCAGCGACACCCACCTGCTCGCGGACGGGAAGCTGCAGTACGGCGTCGTCGACCCGGAGCAGGGGCTGCGGCTCGCGCTCGACCGGCTCGCGCGCATGGTGCCGACGCCCCAGGCGATCGTGGTCACGGGCGACCTCGCCGACGTCGCCGAGCCCGCGGCCTACGCGCGGCTCAAGGAGCTGGTGGAGCCGGCCGCCGCGGCGTTGGGGGCCCAGGTGGTCTGGGTGATGGGCAACCACGACGAGCGGCTCGCCTACTCGGCGGCGCTGTTCGGCCGGGCCAGCGCCGAACCGCAGGACGCGGTCTACGACGTCGACGGCCTGCGCATCGTGAGCCTCGACAGCACGGTGCCCGGCTACCACCACGGCGAGGTCTCGCCCGCGCAGCTGGAGTGGCTCGCCGGGGTGCTCGCGACCCCCGCGCCGCACGGCACGCTGCTCGCCCTGCACCACCCGCCGGTGCCGCTGCCGATGGCGCCGGCCGAGGCGGTCATCGAGCTCTACGCGCAGGAGGCGCTCGCGGACGTGCTGCGCGGCACCGACGTCCGCAGCATCCTCGCAGGGCACCTGCACTACTCGACGTACTCGACGCTCGCCGGGATCCCGGTCTCCGTCGTCGCCGCGAGCTGCTACACCCTCGACCCTGCGCCGCGCAGCGCCCTGATCCACGCCGTCGACGGTGGTACGTCGATCAACATGGTCCACCTCTACGACGACCGCGTCGTGCACACGGTGGTGCCGCTGAGCGAGTCGCCCGAGGTCTACAGCGTCCGCGCCGACCTCGCCGACCAGCTGCTCGCCCTCTCGGCCGAGGAGCGCCGGGAGCTGCTGTCGCGCAAGGACTCGCCGTTCGACGTCGCCGCGAAGCTGTGACCGCACGCCCGCGCAGGCGGGGCATGGGCGCCGTCCGACCCGGGCACTGATCGGCGTACCGATGGGAGGGCTCGGCCCTCCCTGCGCCGACCGGGAGGGCACCGTGGACACGACCGACAAGCAGGCCGACGACTACCCCGACCCGGACGCCCCCGGCAAGCCCGAGTCGCCGACCGACCTGAAGAAGACCTCGTGGCTCTACGTCGCCCGCAAGACGATGCGGGAGTTCGGCAAGGACGAGTGCACCGACCTGGCCGCCGCGCTCACCTACTACTCGGTGCTGGCGCTGTTCCCCGCGCTGGTGGCGGTGCTGTCGCTGATCAGCCTCGTCGGCGATCCGTCCAAGACCGTGGACAACCTGCTGAAGATCCTCTCCGACATCGGCGCCTCCTCCGCCGCTGACACGCTCCAGCCGACGCTCACGCGGCTCGCGACCAGCCAGTCCGGCGGGATCGCCCTCGTCATCGGTCTCGCGACCGCGCTCTGGTCGGCCTCCGGCTACGTCGGCGCGTTCGGGCGGGGCATGAACCGCATCTACGAGGTGCGCGAGGGACGGCCGATGTGGAAGCTGCGGCCGGTCATGCTCCTGCTCACCCTCGTGCTGGTCGTGCTCGTCGCCGCCGTCGGCCTGGCGCTGGTCCTCACCGGCCCGGCCGCGCAGTCGGTGGGCAACATCATCGGCTTGGGCGACACCGCGGTCACCGTCTGGAACATCGCCAAGTGGCCGGTGATGCTCGCCGTGGTGATCCTCATCGTGGCGCTGCTCTACTACGTGACGCCGAACGTCGACCAGCCGCGGTTCCGCTGGATCAGCGTGGGCGCCGTCGTCGCCATCCTCACGTGGATCGTCGTCTCCCTCGGGTTCGGCTTCTACGTCGCGAACTTCTCGCACTACGACCGGACCTACGGCTCCCTGGCCGGCGTCGCGGTGTTCCTGCTGTGGCTGTGGATCACCAACCTCGCGCTGCTCTTCGGCGCGGAGCTCGATGCCGAGCTCGAGCGAGCGCGCCAGCTGCAGGCCGGCATCGCGGCGGAGGAGACCATCCAGCTCCCCCGCCGCGACACCCGCAAGTCGGACAAGGCCGCCCGCAAGGCCGAGGAGGACATCGCGCGAGGCCGGCGGATCCGGCTCGGTCACCGGCGCTGAGCCGGTCCTCCGGCTACTGCGCCCGCTCGACCCCCACCGGCTCGGCGTGCCGCCCACCCTCGTCGAGCGCGTCGACCTTGGTGCCCTCGATGTCGAGGTCCGGGACCAGCCGGCCCAGCCAGCGCGGCATCCACCAGATCCGATCGCCGGCGATCGCCATGATCGCCGGCACGATCGTCATACGGACCAGGAAGGCGTCGGCGAGGACGCCCACCGCCAGCGCGAAGCCGATCGTCTTGAGGATGACGTCGTCGGACAGCGCGAAGCCGATGAAGACGCCGACCATGATGAAGGCGGCCGCGACCACGACCCGCGCGCTGTGCGCGAAGCCGTCGATCACCGCCTGCCGGGCGGGGGTCCCGTGGACGTACGCCTCACGCATCCGCGTCACGAGGAAGACCTCGTAGTCCATCGCGAGACCGAACAGGATGCCGGTCAGCAGGATCGGCAGGATGAACAGCACCGGCGACGTGGTGTCGAGACCCAGGAGGTCGTTGAGCCAGCCCCACTGGAAGACCGCCACCGTCGCGCCCAGCGAGACGCCGATGGAGAGCAGGAACCCGAGGGCCGCCTTGATCGGCACCCAGATCGACCGGAAGACCGCGATCAGCAGGAAGACCGCGAGGCCGACGACGACGAGCAGGTAGACCGGGAAGACGGCCGTCAGCTTGTCCGCGATGTCGACGCCGACAGCGGTCTGGCCGGTGACCAGGGCGCGTGCGCCGGTCTGGTCCGCGAGGCCAGAGACGGAGTCGCGGATGTCGGCGACGAGGTTCTTGGTCGACTCGTCCGAGGGACCGGACTTCGGGATCACCGTGATGGTGGCGAGCTGGACGGCGTCGAGCTGCTGCGCGAAGGCCTGCTTGGCCTCAGGCGTGTCGCTGGTCAGTGCGGGTACGACGGCCGCGATGTCCGACCCCGGCCGGCCGGCGAGCTGCTGCAGGTCGGCGGTGACGGCGGCGACGGCGCCCGCGGGGTCGTCGGCGTTCTTGGTGTCGACCACGACGACGAGCGGACCGTTGGCACCTGCGCCGAAGTTGTCGGCGATGAGGTCGTAGGCGACCCGGGCGTCGCTGCCCGCGGGCTTGCTGGCGTCGTCCGGCAGGGCGAGCTGCATCGACGCGACCGGGATCGACGCGATGGCGGCGACGGCGACGCCCGCGACCAGGACCGGCCACTTCGCGCGGCTCACGAGCCCGACCCACCGCCGGCCGTTGGTCCGGACGGCGTCGTCGCCCTCCGTGTCACGGGACCGGAGGAAGCGCAGCCGGCCGGACGTGGTCCGGTGGCCGGCGAAGCCGAGGATCGCGGGCAGCAGGGTGAGGGCGATGAGCACCGCGAGGGCGACGATGAACGCGGCGGCCAGACCCGTCTGGGTGAGGAAGCCGATGCCGCAGACCGACAGTCCGGCGAGCGCGATGATGACGGTCAGACCGGCGAAGACGACGGCGGAGCCCGCCGTACCGACGGCACGGCCGGCGGCGTCCTCGAGGGAGCGCCCGCGGCGCACCTCGTGCTGGTAGCGCGACATGATGAACAGCGCGTAGTCGATGCCGACGGCGAGGCCGAGCATCGTGCCGAGGGCCGGTGTCGTGGAGCTGAGCTCGATGAAGCCGGTCAGGACGCTGATGCTGAGGAAGCCGATGCCGACGCCCACGATCGCTGTCACCAGGGGCATGCCGGCGGCCACCAGGGAGCCGAAGGTCAGCGTCAGGACGACGAACGCCACGACGATGCCGATCGCCTCGGCCGTCGGCGGCGAGGTCTCCGCCTGGAGCGCGTCGCCGCCGATCGCGACGCCGAGGCCGGCGTCGGACCCGGCCTGCTTGACGTCCGACAGCGCGTCCTTGTCGGCCTGGGTGAGCTCGACCGACTGCTTCGTGTAGGTGACCGTCGCGTAGCCGACCCGACCGTCCTGCGACACGGTGCCGGCGGCGAAGGGGTCGACGATCGACGCGACGTCGGCGGTCTTGACGGCGGCGAGGGCGTCGCCGACGGCCGTCTTGTACGCCGGCTCCGTCAGCGCGCTGCCCTTCGGTGCCTCGAAGACGACCCGGGCGGTGGCGCCGTCCGGGGAGGCCTGCGGGCTGCGCTCCTTGATGAGGTCGAAGGCCTGGGTGGACTCGATGCCGCGCAGCTCGAAGTTGTCGTTGGTCTTGCCGGACAGGGTCGCCGAGCCGATGGCCAGGCCGATCAGCAGCAGCACCCAGACGCTCGCGACCACCTTGCGGTGCAGGAACGACCAGCGGCCGAGCCGGAACAGGTGCAACGCCATCGGAGCTCTCCCAGAACGTACGAATCGGACCCATCGGTCCAGTTATCGCTCAGCCTAGGGTTAACCGGACCCATCGGTCCAGTTGTCGCCCGGTGAACCCGGTCACGATGTGTCGGTGCCCGACCTCGCCTGCGAGACTTCGGGCCGAGAGAAGGGAGCCCCACGGTGGAGGACTGGTCCGGTCGCCGCGCCGACGCCCGGCGCAACCACGAGCGCGTGCTGGCCGCCGCCATCGAGGTGTTCACCGAGCAGGGGCTCGACGCCACCGTCCCGGAGATCGCCGCGCGTGCCGGCGTCGGCAAGGCCACGGTCTACAGGAGCTATCCCGCCAAGGCCGACCTCATCGACGCGATCGCCCAGCTGCACCTCGGCTGGTTGCAGTCGGTCATCACGGCCGCCGCCGAGGAGGCCGAGGTCGACGCCTACCGTGCCCTGTCCGAGGCGGTGCTCGCCATCACCACGCGGCTGGCCAAGGACCGGCTCATGGTCGAGGTCCTCACCCGGATGGAGGACTGGGAGCCGGACAGCGCGACCGACAGCAGCGCCGAGCGGATCCTCGACCTCGGCCGGCAGCAGGGCACCCTCCGCGACGACGTCACGATGATGGACCTCCAGGTCCTCGTCGGGGGGACCGCGCACGTGCTCCTCGAGCTCGGCGTGACCGACCCGGCGACCTGGGAGCGCTACACCAACCTGGCGCTGGCCGCTCTCCGTCCCTGACAGCCCTCCCCCACGTTCGGGCGACGCCTCAGCGCGGGTGGCGCTGCGGCAGCAGCACCTCGCGGTGGTCGAGCTCGTGCTCGAGCACGCGCAGGCTCGAGTCCGGCAGCTGCCCGATCTCCCGCAGTCGCAGCAGCTCCTCGCGCTCCGCGTCGATGACCGCGGCGTGGAGGCGCAAGGCGGCCTCGTACTCCGGGTTCGTGGGGATGACGTCGTCGGCGTCCTCCAGCGACTCGAGCCGCCGCTGGTAGCGGTCGAGACGGTTCTCGATCTGCGCCCGCAGCGCGGCGAAGGCCTCGTCCTCGTCCGCCTCGTGCTTGGTCTCCTGCAGCTCGTTGAGCCGGTCGAGCCCCGCCCGCGCGGCCGCCGAGCGCGCCTCGTTGCGCAGCCTCGCCTGGTCGACGGGGTTGGCCCGCAGCCCGACGGCGGTGACCAGCGGCGCGAACGTCGTGCCCTGCCCGACCAGGGTGACGAGCACGACCAGGAACGCGCAGAAGAGCAGGAGGTCGCGATCGGGGAAGGGCGCCCCCGAGTCGGTGACCAGCGGGAGCGTGTAGATCGCCGCGAGCGTGATCACCCCGCGGGTGCCGGCCCAGCTGAGCACGAGCACCTCGCGGGCCGTGAGCCGCTCGCTGCCCTCGCCGCCGAGGCGCGCGTGCAGCCGCCGCGGCATGAACTGCGTCACGAGCAACCACAGCGGCCGCAGGAGCAGGACGACGCCGACGCTGATCGCGGAGGCGATCACGACCGTCGAGACGTCGTAGTGGTCGAGACCGCGGACGACCGTGGGCAGCTGCTGGCCGATGAGCAGGAAGACCATGCCCTCGAGGATGAAGTCGATCAGCTGCCACACGGCGTTGACCTGGAGCCGGCTCGCGCCGGAGACGCTGCGCGACCCCTGGTGGCCGATGGCGAGCCCGGCGATCACGACCGCGAGCACGCCGGACACGTGGATCTCCTCGCCGAGGAGGTAGGCCACGAACGGCGTCACCAGCGACACCGCGTTGAGGACCAGCGGCTCCTGGGACCACCGGCGCAGCCAGCGGACGGCGTACGCGACGAGCAGTCCGACCGCGACGCCGCCGGCAGCGGCCTCGATGAACCGGCCCAGTGCCGACCAGGCCGAGAACCCGCTGCCGGTGGCCGCCGAGGCGGCGACCGTGAGCACCGTCAGCGCGGTCGCGTCGTTGAGGAGGCCCTCGCCCTGGATGAGCGAGAGCAGCCGCGGCGGCAGACCCACCTTGCGGCCGACGGCGAGAGCGGCGACCGGGTCGGGCGGTGCGATCGCGGCGCCCAGCGCCACGCCGGCGGCCAGGGTCGCGCCGGTGACGAAGAGCGCGAAGCCCGCGCCCACCAGCAGGGCCGTCGCCAGGACCAGCAGCACCGACAGGCTGATGACGGTGCGCAGGTTGTCGCGGATCCCGCGCAGGCTGGAGTTCAGCGCCGCGCTGTAGAGCAGCGGCGGGATGACCAGGGTGAGGACCACGTGCGGGTCGAGCTCGGCGTTGGGACCGGGCAGCAGTGCGTAGCAGATGCCGACGACGGTCAGCACCGCCGGCGCCGGCAGTCCCGTGCGCTCCGCGACCCGGTGAGTGACCACGATCGCCGCGACAGCCGCGAGCACCAGCACGAGCACCGTCGAGACGTCCACGCGCCTATTCTCCCGGCCCGCCGGACCGGACCGACCGGGTGCCCACGTCAGGCACGCGCGTCGTCGTACGTCGCCCGCCGATCACGCGCCGTTGCCGTTGTCCTCGCGCTGCCCGCGGGCCCGGAGCACCTGACGTGCCAGCTCGACGATGTCCACGCCGGCCTGGGTGGCCGAGTCGTGCAGGATCTCCTCCGCCGCCTCGAGGTCGACGTCGCGCTCACCGGCGATGATGGTGGCCGCCTCCTCCACGGCGTGGCGCTCCCGGAGGCGGCTCGGGGTCGCCTCGGCCTCGCGTCGGGTGTTGAACGACAGGTCGGCGTTGGCGACCGCCCCGATCGCCCAGGCCCCGAAGATCCGGGCCAGCTCGTCATAGTGACCGCCGAAGGCACGCCCGGAGGCGGCGTAGAGGTTGACGCTGCCGATCACGTGGTCGCCGTCGGTGACCGGCAGGGTCAGCGTGCTGCGCACGGCGCGGGCAGCGGTCGCCTCGGAGAACAGTCGCCACCGTTCCTCGTCGAGGACGTCCGCAGTGTCGAAGGCGTGCGGCTTCTGGGCGAACGCCCCGTCGACGCACGGTCCCCCGGCGGCGTACTGGATGGCGTCGAGGACCGCTATCTCGCGGGCGCTCGCGACCAGCGTGAAGGTGAGCCCGTGGTCGACGCGCGCGATGCTCACCCCGACCAGGTCGGGGACGACGTCCTTGGCCCGAGCGCCCAGGCTCATGAGCTGGCGGAGCCGCACTCCTTCGTCGTCGGTCGACTCGAGCTCGGTGAGGGCCTCGAGCGTCTCCGGGATGGGCTCCATGGGTGCCACCGGCTGTCTCCTCCTTCGGTCGTTGGAGGTGCCGGTACCCGAACCCGCATCGGAGCGTTCGCGCCGCTTCTGCCGGTCGTTCCTCGCTGACGCCGGTGGTCGTCCGGCTGCCCGAGCCGCTGGTCCGCGGGCGGCCGCCGAGGCCGGTGGCGCCTGCGAGGTAGCCGCATCGTGACGTCAGTGGAGCGTCGGCCGGTAGACGAGCTCCTGCGTCCGGCCGTCGAGCGTGCGGGTGCTGACCAGCTCCAGGTCGAAGTCCGCGGCGCCCTCGAAGACCGGCGTCGCGCCCGTCTGACCGGTGACGACGGGGAACACCGTCACCTGCACGAGGTCGACGAGGCCCGCGGCCATCAGCGCCCGGTTCATCGACAGGCTGCCGTGGGAGCGCAACGGCACGTCGGACTCCTCCTTGAGGCGGCCGACGACGTCGACGGCGTCGCCCTTCACGAGCGTCGCGTCCGGCCAGTCGAGGGGCTCCTCCAGCGTGGTCGACACGAACGTCGCCGGCAGGCTCAGCATCCGGGTCACCCACGGGTCGTGCAGCGTCTCCTCGGTGTTCGCAGCCAGCAGCGAGGTGAACGTCCGGTAGGTGTTGGCGCCGAAGACCATGCGCTGCTGCGCGCAGTACTGCGCGAGCCGGTGGTCGAGCAGCTCGGGGCCCTGCTTGCCCCAGTAGCCGCTCCACCCGCCCGTCGCGGTGCCGTAGCCGTCGAGGCTGGTGAAGACGTCGAAGGTGTAGGTCGTGGTCATGGTTGCCCTCCTCGTGGTCGCGAGGCACCGGTCCGTGCCCCTCACCTCCTCTACGGAGAGGACCCGCTCCGTTCGACATCCCGCCGGCTGACGGCGCAGGTGCCCGCCGCTCGTCGACCTCCGAGGGTTGGACAGACGGTCGCTCAGCAGACCTCGGCGACGCCTGCGAGGAGCCGCTCCACGTCCTCGTCGCTGCTGTAGGGCGCGAGGCCCGCGCGCACCGCGCCGCTGTCTCCGAGGCCGAGCCAGCGGGACGCCTCGATCGCGTAGAAGTTGCTGGCTGGCGCGTTGACCCCCACTGACGCGAGGTGCTCGTAGACCTCGCGACCCTCATGGCCGGCGACCGAGAAGAACGCCGTCGGGGTACGGCGCCGAGGTGCTCCGTGCACGGTGACGCCGCCGATCTGCCGGAGGCCGCCGAGCAGCAGGTCGAACAGCCGGTCCTCGTGCTCCTCGATCGCGCGCATCGACTCGAGCACCCGGGTCCGGCGGTCGGGGGCGTCCGAGGCGAGCCCGGCGAGGTAGTCGACCGCGGCGGTCGTGCCGGCGAGCGCCTCGTAGGGCAGCGTGCCCAGCTCGAACCTCTCGGGCACCGCGTCGGCGGAGGGCAGCAGCTTGTCCGGGTGGAGTCGCTCCAGGAGCTCGGGCGCGGCGACGACGACGCCGTGGTGCGGCCCGAAGAACTTGTAGGGCGAGCAGGCGTAGAAGTCGGCGCCCGTCGCCGCCACGTCGATCGGGACGTGCGGCGTCAGGTGGACCCCGTCGACGTACAGGTAGGCGCCGGCCTCGTGCACCACGTCGGCGATGGCCGGCAGGTCGGGGCGGGTGCCGAGCACGTTCGACGCGCCGGTGACGGCGACCAGCTTGGTGCGGTCGGACAGCTCCGCGCGGACGTCGTCGACGGTCAGCTCCCCGGTCTCCCGGTCGAACCCCACCCAGCGCACCGTCGCCCCCGCCGCGCCGGCGCTCTGCACCCACGGCCGCACGTTCGCGTCGTGGTCGAGACGTGTCACCACGACCTCGTCCCCCGGCACCCACTCCTTCGCGAGCGCCCGCGAGACGTCGTACGTCGCCTGGGTCATCGAGCGCCCGAACACGACCCCGCCCGGGGCGCATCCGAGCAGGTCGGCGATGGCCTGGCGCGCGCCGGTCACGACGTCGTCGGCACGCCGCTCGGCGGCGGTGACCCGTCCACGGTTGGAGATGCCTGACGTCATGGCCGCCGCCATCGCCTGGGCCACCTGGCGTGGGACCTGGGTGCCGCCAGGCCCGTCGAAGTAGGCGATCTCCTGGTCGAGAGCCGGGAAGTCGCGGCGGATGCGGTCGAGGTCCACGGTCATGGCGCCATCTTCGCCGGTCGGAGCACGAGCGCTCGCGCACACAACGGTGGCGGTCCCGCGCCGCCGCTATCGGCGCAGCTGCTTGGCGACGACCACGACGTAGCGCGTGTAGTGGAAGTGCCCGTTGGGGAAGACGACCCGATCGGTGCAGCTGACCAGGACCAGACGGTGCGCACCGGTGGTGGCGAAGTAGCGCTGCGGGAGCGGGTGGCGCCGGTCGAAGACCTTCGTGCCCACCACCTCGAACCGGACCCGGTTCGCGCCCTGCCGGACCGTGACCCGCTGCCCGGCATGGGCCCGGCTGAGGCGGAACATCGCGCCGGGGTGGTCGTGCCGGTCCGAGACGTGGCCGGCGACGACGGTGGTGCCGATCTTGTCGGCGAACCCCGCTGACTTCCGCAGCCAGCCCACGTCGCCGACGTCGCCGGGCAGCGTCATCTCTCCGTGGGCCACGCGTTCGGCGTGGACCGCGGCGCGCAGGCCGACGGCGGGCATCCGGATCGTCACGGGCACGCTGCGGTCGAGCTCCGACGGGTCGACGGTGCCGGAGAAGCCGGCGACGATCGCCGGTGCGTCGTAGGCGCGCTTGGCCACCACTGTCGTCTCGGCCACCTCCCCGCAGGGATGGGTGACCGCTCGGTTGGCGGCGTTCGGGAGGACGGTGACCCTCCACGTGTAGATGCCCGGCGCCGTGACGCGGACCGACGGTGTCCGGTTCCAGCCGTTGGTGACGTGCACCGTGCTGGTCCGGGCCAGCGTCGCGGCGGTGCAGGTGGCTGCCGCGCGGGACGCGTAGGGCCCATACAGCCGCGCGACGGCCTGGGCGCCTCGTGCGCCGGCGAGCCGGCTCACGTGGATCCGGTCTGAGAACGCCCTCCCGGGTGTGACCCTGCGGGCCGAGGTGACCGTGCGGAGAACGGGCGTGCTCGGCGTCGGCGGGGTCGGCCGGGCGGTGTTGACGACCGTGCAGGCGACACTGCCCGGAACGGCGCCCACGGCGAAGGTGACCGAGGACGTCCCGGACACGCCGTTGTCGCAGACCACCCTCGAGTCGTAGGTGCCGGTGTTGTCGGTCCCGAGCTCCTCGGCGACGGTGACGATCTGACCGGAGAGGGTCGGGGCGGCCGCCGGGTGGCCGGTGTCGTCGAGGACCGGCGGCGCTGGGCTCGGCACGGTCGACGTGCTGTCGGCAGGAGCCGCGGCGCCGCCGATCGTCAGGCGTGCGACATCGCCCGCCACCCCGTTGTGCCAGATCTTGTGCACGGTCACGGTGCCCGCGGTCCGGCTGTTGGTGATCGTGCAGGTGACCACCGTGTCGGCCAGGGGCCCGGTGACGACGAAGGATCCGGCTGCATCCGGGACGACCCCGTTGTCGCACGTCGGGGACGATGCGTCGTAGGCGCCGGTGTTGTCGTCCTGGAGGCTCTCGCTCAGCGTGGCCCGGTTGCCGGTGAGCACCACGAGCCGGGCCTGGTTCACCTCGTCGGTGAAGGTGGGCCCGGTCGCCTCCGTCACCGTCGAGGTGGTGATGAGGCGGGTCTGCCTCGCGCCGGCGATGAAGAGGTTGGCGGCGTCACCGAGGGCGCCGTTGACCCACCGCTTCTGCAGGACCACTGTCGCCTGCTGGCGGGTGTTGCTGTAGACGCAGCTCACCGGGGCGGAGGACGGGACGGTGAACTGGGCGGTCGCCCCGGTCGCGGTCGGGTCGAACGCGACCGGCTGGCCGTTGCACTCCAGCGTCGTGGGCACGTAGGTGCCGGTGTTGGTGCGGCCGGTGGCGGGCAGCGCCTCGGCGAGGGTCACCGTCTGCCCGGCGATGATGGGCAGGCTCGCTGAGGCCGTCGAGCGCCCCGTGAGGCTGGCCGGGACGATCGACACGGCAGAGTCGCTGGCGTCGGGGCCGGTGATCGTCAGCTCGGCGCTGTCGGCCGGAGCGCCCCTCACCCATTCCTTCGACAGCACCAACCGGGCGGGGACCGCAGTGTTCGTGATCGTGCAGCTGATCGCTGTCGGCGTGTCCGGGACGACGAACGACGCGCCGTAGTCGCCGGGGTCGAAGGCGTCGACATTGGTGCATGCCGTCACGGCCTCGTAGGACGAGGCGTTCGCGTCACCCAGCGCCTCGGCCACGGTGACCGCCTCCCCCGAGAACACGGGCGTGCTGATCGTGGTGGTCGTCGGCGCGGTCGACGTGGTCGGGCCGGTCAGTGCATGCTCGGACGCGCCGATGGTCAGGTCGGCCGTGTCGCCGGGTGTCGAGCTCGCCCACACCTTGGTCAAGGTCAGGGTGGTCTGGGCGCGGGTGTTGACGAACGTACAGGTGACGGTGGTTCCCGCGTCCGCGGTGGCGGGCATCGTGAACGAGCCGGCCCGGCCGGGCTGAGGCGGCGCGAGGAGTCCGTTGTCGCAGCCGATCGTGCTGCCGTAGGCGCCGGTGTTCGCGGTCCCGAGGGCCTCCGCGACGTCGACGACGGAGCCCGGCTCGACGGGAGCGATCGCCTGGTTGACGGTGTCGGTGAACGTGGCGCCGGTGTCGGCGGTCACCGTCGACGTCACGGCCCCCGGAGTGGTGGTGGCGCCGTCGACGGACAGCCGGGCGGTGTCGTCCGGGGACCCGTTCACCCAGCGCTTCTGCAGGACGACCGTGGGGCACGTGCTGGGGACGCTGAGATCGATCGGGCGGACCCAGTCGATCAGGCCGGAGGTGAGCGACGTCGAGGCGCTCGTGCGCACGTTCAGCGTGCCGTAGTTCCCGCTGCAGCTGGCCGGACCGAAGAGGTTGGTGAGGTTGACAGCAACCTCTCCGAACCGACCCGCCGTCAGCGTCCGGTTGTCGAGTGTCGTGACGTTGGCGTTGTTGGCCCGCCCGGCCGCCACCCCGGCGAGATCGGGCAGCTCGACCCACGCCGAGCCGCTCCACCTCCACACGCGCGCGAGGGTGATCGGGCTGCCGCCGCTCTTGTCGAACGCGAGCAGCAGGTCGCCGACGGTGCGGCAGGGGCTGGGTACTCCGCGGGTGCCCCGAGGGCAGGAGGGGTCGTCGTTCGGCTTCTGGTTCAGCTCCAGGTGCAGGCTGGCCGTGCCGCTACCGCCTTCGAGCTCGACGCCGAAGTAGGCGAACACATCGCCGCCCGTCACCTGGGTGGACGCGTAGACGTTCCCGACGTCATCTCGCGATTGCCCCGGCGGTATGCCGCTGGCGTTGGTGCTCTGGGCCACGGTCCAGTTCGGCCCGCTGCTCTCGTCCGCCCCGCCGGTGAACGCCGAGATGTCGGTGCTGCCGACCGGGTCAGTGGCGACCGGCTGGCCGCCCACCGTGTCCCACTCGAGGCTGCCGGTCGTGCCCGTCGTGTTCGAGCACAGGTTGCCGTCGATCTCGAACCCGCCCCAGAGAGCCGGCGACACCGGGTCGTTCTGCGGCTCGGTGCAAGGCGCAGCGAGAGCTGGCGCCGCCGGGATCACCAGGGCCGCGATCACCACCGCCAGGGCCACGCCGACCCGCCGGGCCGCCTTGCGGCGCAGGCCCGGTGCCCGACTCCCCTCATACCGCCGTCCGAACACGACGCCTCCCCAGAGAACCGCGTTCCGCGGAGGCGCCGGGTCGATCTGCCGCCGATGGAGCGCGCTCGCTCAGGTTAAACGCTTCGGCCGTCGACGGCCACAGGCAGTTCCCCGAGCAGGCCACGGCGGCTCTTGATCCCGGTGATCGCGGCAGGGATCACTCCGGGGGTCGGTGCGCCAGACCGCGGCGGATGGCATCGATCGTGATGCCTTCGTTCGCGGCATAGGTGCCGCCGGCCCCATTGAGCTGCGGCATCCCGGTGCCGCCTGCGTGGTGAAGGCCGATCAGGCGCCATTCGTCGTCGGACACCGGGCTGCCGGAACTGCCGCCCTCGGTCGGCGATCGATAGTGCAGGACGCGGTTGTCGTAGTCGAGCAGGATGTTGTCCTGGAGCGAAAACTGGGGCTGCGCCGATCCGCCGGGATGACCGATCACGTACGCACGCCGGTGACCGAGCGGCTTCGGCGGCAGCCCCTTCGCAAGCGGGGTGGGGACGACGTCCGCTGGATAGCCGTCGAGCTCGAGGATCGTGGTGTCGAGTCCCGTGCCCGCCGAGGGCTGGTACCACCATTGTCGGGCGACCCGGAATCGGCCCTGGCGGCCGGGATCGTCATCGAGCCCGTGGAACACCACGTGCGCCTGGCCGGGATCGAGGTCCTCGGGAACGACGTGGCCGTTGGTCACGACCACCAGCGGGGGCAGGTCCGGGTGCAGGTCGGGGCCCGCGACGAGGAACCCGGTGCCGACGGCGAGATCGTCGGCAGTCTGGATGCGGGCCACCGCCCGACAGCGCTTCAGACCCGTGCGGTACCAGGTCAGCGACACGAAGCGGTCGGCTCCGAGGATCCGCTCCAGCCGTCCGGTCGCGACGTCGTCGGCGAGCGGAGCGGCGCGGAGGTCTCGGGACGCCAGCGTGACGCCGCCCCCGTCGACCGTGAGCAGGGCGGAGCCGAGCATCGGCAGCAGATCGTGACCGAGCGGGCTGGCGGTGTCGAGCTGCCAGACCTTCTGGAGCTGGCGGAGGAACGCGGCGACCTCGAACCCCTCTGGCCTGGTCTCGATGAACGCCTCACCCCGTTCGACGGCCTCGTCGTACCGGCCGAGAGCGATCGCGGCCTCACAGGCCGTCACCTCGGTCCACGTGCTCCGCACCGGGGCCGAGTCGACGGTCCGCAGGATGTCCTCAGCCAGTACGGCGACGTTCGGCGATCCCGACGAGAGCTGGATGCCGTCGCGCGCGGCCCGCGCGAGGAGCGCCACGGCATTGATCCCGTGCCAGGTGTAGAAGCCCGGGTCCTCCAGGTACGCGGCCAGGTAGACGTCGAAGGAGCGACTCAGGAAGCGTCGACGTCGATCCGGCTCGGTGCACACCAGGAACATCTCCTTGTAGCAGCGGCCCATGCCGCCTCGGGCCTCGATGCGGTCGACCCGCGGCGCCGCCTCGTCGTCGGCCAGCGCGGTGTAGAGGCGCAGCGCGATGGCCAGGTTGCCGCTGTCCACGAGAGCCTGCGCGTAGTGCCGCCGGACGGCGGGGGCGTCGAGCCCGTGCGCGAGCGCGGCGTCGGCGACGAGCTCGAGCTCCTCGTAACGCCGGGACTGTCGGAGGACCAGGAGGACCTGGCCGACGCTGTCGGGCAGTTCTGGAACGGTGTAGAGATGGGCGGCATACTCGGCCGCGAGACGCGCCAGCGCCGGACGGTCGAACGTCCCCGCCGCCGCTCGGAACTGCTTGGGCCAGCTTCGAGACGTCATGCGAACTCCGGGCAACAGGGAGCACCGATGAACGACCAGGCCGGCGACATCCAGGCCCCCGTCATCCGGATCGCCGGCGCCGACGAGGTCGCGGCCGCGCTCGGCGGCGCCGGGCTGCGACTGGACCGGGCGGTCATCGTGCTGGTCGGCGGCGCGGGCACCATGACCGAGGAGGAGTCGGAGACCGTCGCCTTGGTGCTGCGGGACGTGGTCGTGCCCGTCGCCGAGCGCCGGGACGCAGTGGTGATCGACGGTGGCACGGACTCCGGAGTCATGCGGTTGATCGGGCGGGCACGGTCCGCGTCGGGCGGTCGATTCCCGCTCGTCGGCGTGGCGGCCGAGGGTACGGTCCTCGTCCCGGGGGCCCGTACGCCGTCGCGCGACGCCGCCAGACTGGAGCCGAACCACACGTTGTTCCTCCTGGTACCCGGGACGCAATGGGGGGACGAAGCGCCGTGGATGATGGACATCGCCGGTGTCGTCGCGGGCCGCCGGCGGTCGGTCACCGTGCTGATGAACGGTGGGCAGATCGCCTACACCGATGTCGCTGCAAGCCTCCGCAGCGGTCGGCCGGTGGTGGTGCTCGCCGGAAGCGGACGCACGGCCGACGCCATCTCCGCGGCCCGAGCAGGCAACCGTGCCGACGCCCGCGCCGTCGAGATCGCCGATTCCCCTCTGACCGCGGTGGCGGACGTGGGTGAGACGGGCGTAGCCGCCGCCGCCATCGAGGCTGCCCTCGACCGGCGCTAGCCGCCCGCCCGGTCCTCCGGCGTCAGGGCTGCCCAGCCGACGGCCAGGGGAACTGCGCCCCGCGCGGCTGCGGTCTCGAGGGTCGGCTCGGGATGCCAGTTCAACCGGTTCTGGACGGCCTTGGCGGTCTTCTCAGCCGGCCACGAGATCCCGATGACGCGGACGAACTCGACGACCGGGAACAGTGGACCACGCGTCAGGCCGAGGTAGCGGTCCGCATTCGTCGCGGCCATGTGCTTCGGGAAGATCTGCATGAACCACAGCACCGTCAGCCCGGTCCACACGAGGTTGAAGATCTTCAACCCGGCTGGTGACGAGATCTGTGTCGACGTGAACGGGATCGCGATCGAGTGGCGCTCGGCGAGCATGGTGGCCGCGGTGACGATCAACGCGACGAACAGCTGACGTGCGGCGAGCCACCCCGCCAGGTCGGACATCGCGCGATCGGGGTACAGATTGCTCCAACGGTCGATGACGGCCACCTCGAGGCCCTCCATGCACGCGAGGAGGAACATCAACGCCAGCGCGACCACCGCCCAGATCGCGGGAGCGACCTCACCATGGGCGAGTTTGTAGATGGCGTCGTAGACCCAGAGAACGGTGATGACCGTCCAGATGGTGAGGAGCACGACTCCGAACGTCGCGCGCGCAGCTCCGCTTGCCGTGGATCCAACCTGCTCGGTCGCCATCTCAATCTCCCAACACTAGGGTTCGGACTGAACGAGGGCGGGCTGGTCGGCGCCGTCTCGTTCGCGCCGCCGCTAGCGGCGGCGCTGATGCTGCCGGGTGGCGGGCGGACGCGCCGGACCAGTCGAGCGAGCAGGCGGCGGACGGTCGTGCGGCATCGTCGCCGCGCTCAGCGGACGGGGATCGATGGAGGGCCATGCGATCCCGTCACGGGCGCGAGCACGACCTGCACTCGCATCGCCAGACCGACCGGCATCGACGACGAACGAACCCAGCGCTTCGACTCGGCCCGTTCGAGCTACGACATCCACGCCCGTCGCGAACGGCACATACCATAGTCCCACGACCCAAAGCAAATTGCATCCTGGTGAATTCGCAAGGGGTGGGTTTTGAGCGGGTGTACTCCTGTAGGTCGGACCGCTACATCGATGCCATGATGGATGATGGACATCTTTCGAGAACCGTCCAGCTATGCCGCGCTGAGGTCGGCTCGATATCGCACCGAGGCCGAGCCGGTCCGGCCCCACGTGATCGTCCTCTTCGGGGCGACCGGCGACCTCGCGCGTCGCAAGCTGCTGCCCGGCTTCGCGCACTTGGCCGCCTCGCGACTCGCTCCGCCGATCCGGGTGGTCGGGTCGTCTCTGGAGGAGATGAGCGACGAGGACTTCCGGTCTCTCGCCAAGGCCGCAGCGGCGGAGTTCGGCCACCTCGAGACCGTCGCACTCGAGCGCCGGATCCGCGAGCCACTCGCCTCGGATGAGTGGGAGGAGTTTGCCGCGAACCTCAGCTACGTGCCGAGGTCGGCGGGCCCGGAGGCGCTGGCGGACGCGGTCGCCGCAGCGCAGGACCAGCTCGGCGAGGGCTGCCTTCGGCTGCACTACCTCAGCGTGCCCCCCGCCGCCGCGCTCGACGTCATCAACATGCTGCGGGAGGCGGAGCTCGTCGAGAACGCCCGGGTGATCATGGAGAAACCGTTCGGGACCGACCTGGAGAGTGCGGTCGAGCTCAACGCGCAGGTGCACCGTACGTTCGACGAGTCGCAGATCTTCCGCATCGACCACTTCCTCGGCAAGGAGGCGACGCAGAACATCCTCGCCCTGCGCTTCGCCAACGGGTTGTTCGAGCCGATCTGGAACCGGAACTTCATCGACCACGTGCAGATCGACATCCCCGAGAGTCTCGGGCTGGACGGCAGGGCGAACTTCTACGAGAACACCGGCGCCTACAAGGACATGGTCGTCACCCACCTGTTCCAGCTGATGGGGTTCGTGGCCATGGAGCCGCCGTCCGCGCTCGCGCCGACCTCGATCAGCGACGAGAAGAACAAGGTCTTCGACTCCCTGCTGCCCGTCCTACCCTCGCACGTGGTGCGCGGTCAGTACCGGGGCTATCGCGAGGAGGAAGGAGTCGCGCACGACTCCGACACCGAGACCTTCATCGCCCTGCACTGCGAGCTCGACAACTGGCGCTGGGCCGGGGTGCCGTTCTATCTCCGCACCGGGAAGCGGATGGCGGAAGGTATGCGGATCGTCTCGGTCGCGTTCAAGGAGGCGCCACGTTCGATGTTCTCGGCGGATTCCGGGGTCGGATCGGCTGGTCCGGACCACCTGACGTTCGACCTCGCCGACGAGCACAAGGTCTCGCTGTCCTACTACGGCAAGCGACCCGGCTCGGGGATGAAGCTCGACAAGGTGAGCATGCAGTTCTCGACGGGGCAGACCGACTACGCCGGCGATGTCCTGGAGGCGTACGAGCGGCTGATCCTCGATGCGATGCGCGGCGACCAGACGCTGTTCACGTCGGCGGACGGCATCGAGAGCCTCTGGGAGAGATCCGCCCTGCTGCTGGATGCCCCGCCGGAGGTCAAGCCGTACGACCCCGGTAGCTGGGGCCCGAACGCGATCCACCAGCTGATCGCCCCGAACTCCTGGCGGCTGCCGTTCGAGCGGACATGGCGCGAGAAGGATCCGAGCTGATCGTCACCGCCGGCTCACCCGTGTCCGAGAGGTGGGTTCTGCTCTGCGCCGTCCCGAGCGTCCAGTGCATAGATGCGATGATCCAGGCTGCCGACATACACCGTGTCGTCGGCCAGAACCGGTGACGAGTCGTCCACCGGACCGTAGGTCGCGAAGGACCATCTCTTCCTGCCGGTCGTCGCGTCCACCGCGTACAGCGAGAAGTCCCCACTTCCGACGTAGACCAGGCCCGAACCCGCGGTCGGCGAAGACCTGATCGCACCATCCGTCCGCAGCTTCCACCGGATCCGCCCGGTCGTCGCGTCGAGCGAGTAGAGGTTCTGGTCGCCGCTCCCGACGAACACCGCGTCACCTTCCACCCACGGCGTCGAGACGACTCCGCCCTGCGTCACGAAGGTCCAGATGACGGTGCCGTCGGCCGTGCTCAGAGCCCAGAGGCTGTGGTCGTCGCTCCCGATCAGGAGCACTCCCGACGTGACGGTGCCTGAGGAGTCCACGGTGCTCCCGGTCGTCCGCCGCCACCGTTGATAGCCGCCCTCGGCGTCGATGGCATAGACGTTGTGGTCACGGCACCCGACGTAGACGACGCCGTCGACCACGAGGGGCGAGGAGTTGAACCCGATCACAGGGCCCTCCTGCCGGCCGCCGGGGAACTTCCAGCGCACATCGCCCTTGGTGGCGTCGAGCGCGTAGACGTAGTTGTCGCGGCTCCCGATGAAGACGGTCCCGTCGGCCACGGCGGGAGAGGAGTGGATCGCGGCGCCGGTCGCAAACGTCCAGCTGACATGGCCGGAGTCGGCGTCGACGGCATGCACTCGCGTGTCGTTGCTCCCGACGTAGACCCGACCGCCGGCAACGGCTGGCGAGGAGGTCACGGGTCCCCCGGTCCGATACCGCCACCGCTCGTTCCCCGTGCGTGCGTCCAGCGCGTAGAGATGGTTGTCACGGCTGCCGACGTAGACCGTCCCGTCGACCACCGTGGGGCTGGAGAAGACCTCACCGCCTGTGGTGACGACCCACCTCGGGCGTGAGGGGCGGTCGAGGAGCGCCCACCCTGCCCTGCCGCCGATTCCGACGGCGGCGAGCCCACCCACCCCGACCGCGGCCCGCACGAGCGATCGCCGGGTCACCCGCGGGGCCGTACGTCGACCAGCCGCTGGTTGCTCACGAGACGCCGCGGCGGCTTCCTGTCCGGTGGAGCCCGATGCCTTCAGCGGCGTCTCGAGGCGGCCGGGCAGCAGCGGGGTGAGCTGCTCGAGGAGGGCATCCGCGTCTCGACGGAAGGACTCCGCGTCCACCCGGACGGCATTGCGACGCGACAGTGGGCGGAGCGCCGACGGCAGCTCGTCAGGTCGTGGCATGGCGGCTCCGTCCAGGAGCACGGGGACGATGTGGATGTCGCGCTCCAGCGCCTCGTTCAGCTCGAGCACGACGAAGTCCTCCGGATCATCGAGGCGTCGGCGGCCCTCGCTGTCCGTCATCGTCGTCCACTGCCGTCCGATGACAGCGAGGAGGACGTCACAATCGGCGACGGCTCGCTGGATCGCCCGGACGAAGTCCTCCCCCGCGGGAACGGAGTCGACGTCGATGAACACGCGCGTGTCGTCGAACCGCGTGGCGATCCGATCGGCCAGTCGCCCAGCGGCATATCCGGCCTCCTCGCGCCGGTAGCTGAGAAAGATGCCGCTCTGCCGGGACACTCTTGACCCCGCTAGCCCGACTTGGTGATCACGGTGAACGACCTGTCGCTGCCACGCAGGAACTTGGTGAGCCCGCGGGCGATGCCGGCCGCTTCCCAGAGGGCGAAGAGTGGAAGCAGCACGACCAGGGCCGCCGGCTCCCACCACGCCCGCTGCGCTCGCGCCGAGGCATCGGCGTTGACCTTGAGGCCCTCCCAGTAGAGCCAGACGCAGAAGGCGATGTTGAGAGACCAGAGCGGGATGATGAGCGGCGACACGGGTCCGGTGCTGGCGTCCGCCAGGACGACGGCCAGCACGAGGGGGATCGCCGGATGCTGCAGTGGCGCGGAAGCCCACACGGCGACCATCGTCAACAGGAGCGCACGGCGACGGTAGGGGATGGCCCGGTCCGTGACGAGGGAGAGCAGGCCCCACGACCAGCGCTCCCGCTGACGCAGGAAGTCCCGCAGGTTGGCCGGTGCCGCCCCGTAGGAGCGACCCGTGAACCACTCGCTTCGCGCGGGATACCGTGCGCAGAACTCGAGCGCGAACTGGGCGTCCTCCACGATCGCGCACGGGCCGAAGTCCCAGCCGATCTCGGCCTCGACCGACGCCCGGACGAGCAGCAGCTCCCCGTGGAGACCGATGCGAGGCGATCCTCGACCTGTTGTCGCCGCGAACAGGCTCAGGTCGCATCCGGGGCGCACAGCGTCGGCGAGCCACAGGAGTCTGCTGGCCGCCAGCTCGCGTGGGAACGCCAGGACTCCTTGCGCGAGATGACGGACGTCGGGTCCTGCGGTGGCCTGTCGGTTGATGAATCCGGCAAGCGCCGTGGCCGTGTCCGGACCCACCGCCGTGTCGTCGTCCATGTGCAGGACCCACACGTCGTCCTTCGCCTCTCCGTCCCTCACCCTCAGCTCATGGGCGTAGTGGTTCGCACGTGCCTTGAATCGGGTGCCGCGCTCAGTGCTGTAGCGGCGTGGCACGGTGATGACGCGAACCCCGGGATGGCTCGCCAGTCGAGCGACGTCGTCGGTCCCCGGGGAGCCCTCCTCGATGACGACGTCGACGCGCACCTGCGAGAAGTGCTCAGGAAGCTGGCGGAGGAAGCTCCGGACGACGCGCTCCAGGGCCACCACGTTGTCCAACCGAGCGACGGTCGGCACGACGACGATCAACAGGTCGTCGACTCGTCCCGGCGCTTCCTCGAGAGGGGGAGCGACACGGCGACGTCGCCGCTGCACCACGACCCCGGCCAGCCCGAGCGAGGACGAGAGAATGGGGAGGCTCCAGAAGAACGACGTGTACCAGTTGAGCGGGCCGGCGCTTTCTTCCGGCTCCCAGGCTCGCCACGCCAGGCAGGCATACAGGCAGAAGACGACCACGAAGCACGCGAGGCCCGGGCGCTCCAGGCGGCGTACCGGCTCGAGCTCCTGCTTCGGCCCGGCGGAGCGGAAACGATCGCGCTGCTGCTGGGTTGTGCGAACTGCCATCTTGGTCCTCCCCTCAGGGCCGAACCTGCTACGAGTAGCCGTTCGCGAGGGGCCGTCCGCGAGCACGCCACCGTCAATCGGAGTCTAAGACCGGGGCGTCCAGAGCGGGCATGACCCTTTCGGGCCATGCCCGACCTGCGCAGCCCGTGCTCGACCCGCTCAAGCAGGGGCGCCGGCGTCGTCGCCGGCCGCGTTCGGCTGGGGCGCAGCGTCTGGCGGCTCGAGCTCGAGCCCGAGCTGCACAGCCATGCGACCGGGAGCCCCGGTACGGCTCTCCAGTCCCGCGGCCAGGCTCTCGTCCGCCTTGATGATGTGCATCACGGCGTTGATGAGGGCGAGGTGGCTGAACGCCTGGGGGAAGTTCCCGAGGTGGCGTCCGCTGTGCGGCTCGATCTCCTCGGCGTAGAGCAACAGCGGGCTCGCGTAGGAGAGCAGCTTCTCGCACAGCGTCCGGGCCCGGTCCAGCTCACCAATCTCGGCGAGCGCCGAGACGAGCCAGAACGAGCAGATCGTGAACGTCCCCTCCTCACCCGTCAACCCGTCATCGGTCTCCTTCACGTGATAGCGCAGCACCAAGCCGTCGACGGTCAGCTCGTCGGCGATCGCCAAGACCGTCGCCCGCACGCGTTCGTCGGTCGGCGGAAGGAACCGGAGGAGCGGGAGGAGCAGCAGCGAGGCGTCCAGGGCGTCCGTCTCGTAGTGCTGCACGAAGACGCCACGGGCGTCGGTCGCGTTCGCGCAGATGTCGTCGTGCATCTCCTGGGCGGCGGCTTCCCATCGCTCGGCAGCTGCCGTGTCGTCGCGCAGCCGCGCCAGCCGCGCCCCGCGGTCGGCGGCGACCCAGCAGAACAGCTTCGAGGACGTGAAGTGCTTCGGATCGCCTCGCACCTCCCAGATGCCGCGGTCCGGTTCCCGCCAGTGTTCGAGCGCCGCGTCGACCTGGCGGGTGATCAGCGTCCACAGGCGGTCGTCGAGCCGATCGCTCGAGTGCGTGTGGAGCCGGACCGAGTCGAGCAGCACGCCCCAGACGTCGTGCTGCCTCTGGTGCCAGGCGTCGTTGCCCACCCGCACCGGACGAGCGCCTTCGTAGCCGCTGAGGTGATCGAGCGTGATCTCGTCCAGCCGGCCGCGCCCGTCGATCCCGTACATGATCTGCAGGTCCCCGTCCTCGACGCGGTCGGCGAGGAAGTAGAAGTAGTCGGTCGCCTCGCGGTTGAAGCCGAGGGTGCAGAGGGCCCACAGCATGAACGTCGAGTCGCGCAGCCAGCTGTAGCGGTAGTCCCAGTTCCGCTCGCCGCCGGGCGTCTCGGGCAGCGAGGTGGTCGCCGCAGCGACCATCGCTCCGGTCGGCGCATAGGTCAGGGCCTTGAGTGTGAGCGCAGACCGCTGGAGGTGGATCTGCCACGCATGATCGGGGAAGCGGCCCCTGTTGATCCACTCGTGCCAGTAGGCCTGCGTCTCCGCAAGCCTCGCCTCGGCGTCGTCATAGGTGGCCGGAGGCGCGCGGTCGCTCCATCCGAGGGCGCAGAACGCCTGCTGGCCGGCGCGCAGACTGGTCTCGGCGCGCGCCCTGGCGCCCTCGAACCCGAGCCGTACGTCGGTGCGCAGCCGCAGCGCCGGCTCGACCCCCGGCGCCTCGCAGACGGCGTCGCCGTACCCGTCGCCGACGTGCCGCCAGCTTCCGTAGCTGCGGCCGTAGTCGAATGCGGGCTGGCAGTCGAGCTCGACATCGACGAAGCCGTCCAGGCAGCGGAAGGTGCGCAACAGGGCGTGCTCGGCGACACGGTCGCGCGGCGCCCGGACGTACCGCTGGGAACCGTCGTCGTCGTCCCACGAGCCGATCAGGAGCACGTCGCGCACCTCGAGCCAGCCCGTCGGCGTACCCCAGGTGGTCTCCAGGATCATGGTGCCCGGCAGGTAGCGGCGGCCGGAAGGGACCATACGGTCCAGCGGGCCGACGCGAAACCGCCCCGCCTGCCGGTCGAGGATCGCCGAGAAGACACCCGGCCCGTCCATCTGTGGCAGCGCCAGCCACTCGACGTTCCCGCTCGGGGCGACGAGCGCGGAGACTTCACAGTCCGACAGCAGCGCATAGTCGGCGATCGGCGGGAACGAGCTTCCACGCAGGGGAATCTCGTTGGCCATGCCGCACTCTCCTTCGCGCACAGAGTCGACCAGCCGTCTCATCATGCGTCGTGAATCCGGACTTGGCCACCTTCCTGGTCCTGGCGCTTGGCGACGACGCCCGCGGAGTGGTACGACGCGTAGGAGGACGGCGTCCGACGACGAACAAGGGGGCGCGGATGGCCTCGACCGAAGGAGGCGGACCGTGACCGGCGCGCTGGCCGGCCAGCGGCTGGGGCGCCTCGTCGCGGAGCGCTCGCTCGCCGACGGGACCGGGGTGACACTCGAGTCGATGCCGCGGGCCGAGGTGACTCCGCCCGGGGCAGCCGAGGTGACCGGCCGGGTCGAGCAGGCCGCGCGACACCTGGCGGACCGACCGGACGTCGACGACCGAGAGTTCCGCCGGGCACTCGACCTGTGGCTGCGCACCACCGACCGGGCCGCACGACGTCTCGACGACGACCCCGACGCTCCGCTGCCGCCCGACGAGGTGTACGCCCTGGAGGCCGTGGTACGCGCCGACGGCACCCGGCCGAGCCTGCTGGTCCGCAACGGCGTCGTGGACCCGGCCCAGCCTCTGGCGGCGGGCTGGGCCGGTCAGCTCGCCTCCGCGGGCGACAGGTTGACCAGGGCGATCTCCGCGGTCGGTCGGGTGGAGCCGACCCACCCGAGCGGCAGCGACTTCTTCGGCACCTGCTGGGTCGTCGACGACCGCAACGGACTCGTGCTGACCAACAGGCACGTGCTGGCTGCCGTGATCGAGCGGTCGCCGCACGCGCGCGCCCGCAGGAGCAAGGGGTTCCGGGTTCTCGACGGCGCCTTCGTCGATTTCGCCGCCGAGGCGGGCAGCTCGGACGTGCGCCGCTACCGGGTCGTCGAGGCCACCCCATCCCGGGTCGACGGCACCATCTTCGCCCGTCTCGACGCCGCGGTGCTGCGCATCGAACCGCTACCGGACGGACCGCAGGAGGTCCCGGACGCGCTCACCGTCAGCGCCGATCCCGACGGGCCGCTCGGCCGCCTCGGCTCCCACTGCATCGTCGGCTACCCGGCCCAGCCGCTGTACGAGTCCGGCACCGTCGAGGGTGTCGACTGGACCTGGGTCACCCGGACCCTGTTCGGAAACGTGTACGGCGTCAAACGGCTCGCGCCCGGCATGACCCACCGTCCGCTCGGATCGATCCCCCGCGACAAGCGGCGGTGGGTCTTCGGCCACGACGCCACCACGCTCGGCGGCAACTCCGGCTCCCCCGCGCTGGCGTGGAGCGACAGCGCCTTCGGTCTGCACTTCGCCGGCCGGTCGATCGACACGAACTACGCGCACGCCGTCTCGGCCATCACCAGCGAGCTTCGCGCCCTCGGCGTCCCGATCGACGGGCTCGGCTGACCACCCGGCGGCTCACCCGGTGCGGCGGGGCAGGCCCGGACAGAGGGCGTGGTAGTCGACGCCCTGCGGCATCTCCTTCCGCCACTCGTCCCGACTCGGGTTCTGCGTCAGCTTGGCGCACAAGGCGCCGTACCCGTCCGGCGGTACGGGCCAGGTGCGGATGGTGCCGTCCTGGCTGCCCGAGAGGACGCGGAGGTCGTCCGGAGTGAACACCGCATCGACCACCTGATCCCAGTGGCCGATGAGCGGGTCACCGATCCCGTCCCCGGTGCGCGCATCCCACACCCGCACGTTCCGGTCGGCGCTGCCGGAGACGACGCGCCGGCCGTCCGGACTGAAGGCGACACTGTTCACGGCGGCCTCGTGTCCGTCCCAGGGTGCCCCCACCGGTCGGCGCTCGCGGACGTTCCACAGCCGCACCGTCTTGTCCGCACCCGCCGACACAAGCCGATCGCCGTCCGGGGAGAACGCCACGTTGAGGATCGGACCCTTGTGCCCGGTCAGCGGCTCACCCACCGGCCTTCGTGACGCGACGTCCCACAACCGCACGGAGCCGTCCGCGCCCGCGGACGCCAACAGCCGGCCGCCCGGGTCGAACGCCACCGCGTTCACGTCGCCCTGGTGCCCCCTCAGCGGCTCACCCACCCGTATGCCTGATGCCACGTCCCACAACCTCACGGATCCGTCGGCGCCGGCGGTGGCGAGCAGACCGGGGTCCGGACCGTCGTCCGGGGAGAACGCCACGTCAAGAACCGCACGCTGATGCGTGGTCAGCGGCGCACCGGTTGGCGTGCGTGACGCGACGTCCCACAGCTGGACCGTGCCGTCCTCACCCCCGGACGCGAGCAGCCCACCGTCCGGGGCGAACGCCACGGCGCGCACGTCCCCCTGGTGTCGCGCCCCCAGCTCGCCCACCGAGGTCCCCGTGACGGGGTTCCACAGCTGGATCGCGCCGTCGCCGCCAGAGGCGATCAGGCGGCCGTCGGCGCTGGTCGCCATGCTGTAGCGCCAGGGCCCCTGCTCGATCGGCAGGGCGGCCCGCACTGACCAGAACCGGATGGTGCCGTCGCCCATGCCGGACACGACCCGCCGGCCGTCCCGGGTGAACGCCGCGCTGAAGACCTCCTTGCCGTGCCCGGTCAGCGGATCTCCGATCGTCTTGCCCTTCTCGACGTCCCAGAGGAGGAGTGTGTAGTCAGCGCTGGCGGAGACCAGTCGCTTCCCGTCAGGGCTGAAGGCCACGCTGAGGACCCAGTTCTTGTGGGCGTTCAGCTCGCTCACCAACGTGCGGTGGGCGGGGTCCCACACGCGCACGATCCGGTCGTCGCCGGCAGAGGCCAGCCGCCGGCCATCCCGGCTGAATGCCACCGCGTTCACGGGCGATCCGTCCTCGGTCATCGGTGGCTCGTCCCGCCAACCGGTGTCGCTGTCGAACCACAACCGCACCGTGCCGTCCTCGCCGCCGGAGGCGATCAGCCCGCCACCGGGGCCGAACGCCACCGCGTTCACCGACTTGCCGTTCCCCGTCAACGGGTCACCCGCCGGCTCACCCGAGCGAACGTCCCAGAGCCGCACGAGGTGATCGTCGCCGCCCGTGGCGATCACACTGCTGTCCGGGCTGAACGCCACCGAGTTCACGGGGTCCCCACTGGGGCTCGACACCCTGTGGGACAGCCGGCGGGTCGTTGCGTCCCACCACCGGACTGAGCCGTCCCCGCTGGCGGCGGCGACCCAGCGCTCGTCGCGGCTGAAGGCCACGGCGTTCACGACATTCGTGTCCCCACCGCTCGGAGCCAAGAGGTCCCGCACCGGTTCGCCCGTGTTCGCGTCCCACAGTCGGACGGAGCCATCCTCCTCGCCCGATGCGACCAGGGTTCCCGCCGGATTGACGGCCACGCTCCGGACCGGCGATCCCACCTCGATGATCTTGTCGACGTCGCGCTGCACCACCACCGAGTGGTCGATGGCACGCTTTCCGTCGGCGGTGTGCTTCAGGTCCTGTGCCGCCAGCATCTCCTGCATCCCGCGCAGCTCGCCTCCGGGCCGGGCGCCGGCGAGCATCGCTTGGCCTTCGGCCGCCAGCCGCAGCGCCGTTGCCTCCCGCGCCCGGTCCGCGGCATCGCGCTGTGCCTTCGACGCTCGGACGAATCCGGCGAGGGCGACGAGAGCGATGACGACGGTCGCCGCCAGGACGACCCTCAGGATCCGCGCTCGCCGTCGGAGTGCGGCCGCGTGGGCTTCCGCCAGCTGTTGCTTCTCGCGCGCCGCCCTGAGCTCCGCGACCTTGCGCTCTTCCTCGTCCGCGACGCGTTTGTCCTCCCGCGTCCGGGAGGCAGCGAGGAAGCTCGACGTGTGGGCGAGTCGATCCTGGTAGCCGGGCTTCGACACCACGGACTCGGACCTCCTGAGCCGTTCGCCCTCCAACAGCCAGGCGGCGTTGCGGTCGTTCTGCTCCCACGCCACGGCAGCTCGTTCGAGGTTGTCGGCCTCCTTGAGGTCGTCCCGCTCAGCAGCGAGCCAGCTGACGAGGTCTGCCCATTGACGCAGCAGGCTTTCCAGGGCGACCTCGACGAAGACTTCGCCGTCGCGTTCGCCCTGGACCAGCAGTCGCCTGGACACGAGTGCGTCGATCTCCGAGCGTGCGTTGGCCGGAAGGTCGGACCGACGGGCGACGCGGCGCATGGGCTGGTCATTGTCGGGATTGATGGTGGCCAGCCACGGGATGAAGGCCCGGTGCAATCGGTCGAGCTGGGACGCCCTGATCATGGGATCCCGGGCGAGGACCGAGTCGACCTGCGTCTGGACCACGTGGTTCATGCCGCCCATCGCTTCGTACGCGTGCGCCGTCAGTTCGCCCGTACTGCCGTAGTCCTCGTACAGCAAGGCGAGCGTCAGGGAGAGGAGCGGCAGGCTGTCGGCACCATGCGCGCTGTCACGCTGCAAGCGCTCCACCAGATCCGTCTGAACGTTCAGGGGGCGCCCAGCCTTGGTCGCACGCTGCGCCGGGCCGACGATGACCTCCTTGAAGTTGGCCGGCGGCATGGGCCGCAGCTCGTCGAACACGACGCTCTTCAGCCTCGACAGCTCGGGGGCGCTCTGCAGTGAACCATAGAAGTCGGTGCGGATCGTGCAGGCGACCACCACACCGCGTGACGTCACGTCGCCGTGGTTCACCAGACTGGCGAGCAGGGTGAGGAAGCGCTTGGCCTCGGGACCGGCATCTGCGCTGAACAGCTCCTCCGCCTGGTCCACGGGCAGGATCACCGTCGGCAGGGTTGTCCGATCCGGCTCACCGAGGAGGCGCCTTCTGGCCTCCTGCCGGGCCTCCTCGAGGAGATCTGCGACGAAGAGGGCATCCCCTCGGGAACAGGCGTCCTTGACGTCGGCCAGGGCCGGAGCCCTGAGTCCCATGTCGACGCGCAACCGGTGGATCGCGTGCGCAAGGCCACGTTCCCCCGTGAGCACGTCGCGCCCGGGTCGCACGGTGCCGGCTACCAGGAAGTGCCGATCGTCCCGACGTATCCGCGGCAGCAGGCCGGCGCGCAGGAACGAGGACTTCCCGACGCCGGACGGACCCAGGATCACGAAGAGTGATTCGACGCCGGAGGCACGCATGCCCCGGAGGGCATCCATCCCGCGGACGATCTGTGCGTCCCGGCCGTAGAACACTGCCGCGTCCTTCTCCTCCAGCGGTTCCCACCCCCGGTACGGCGACCGTTCGGGATCATCCGCTGGGGGCCACGCGAACTGTTCGGCTCCGATGCCGGCCTGACGCATCCCCCGGAGGAGCCGGTGGAGGCCGTCCGTCTGGAACCGCACCGAGCGTCCCGTGCTGTCGACGGCGATCTCCGTGCAGGGGCCGCCGTTGACGAAGAGATCGCAGTACTGCCACTCCCGCGTGATTCCCCTGTCGTCCAGGGGCTCGAGCCTGGCGCAGAGGATCAGCTTGCCCAGGGTCTCCGCCGTGCGGAACTCGGCCGTGCACTCGCTCGAGCTCTCCCAGTCCTCGGACAGCAGGCAGATCACGGCCTCGCACCGCTCGTTGGCCTGCCGCAACGCCCGTTTCCACCGCTCGCCCGGCGCGATGCCCGCATCGCGATCCAGATCCAGGAAGATCTCGTCCGCGAGTCCCGGCTCCTGTTCCACCAGCCAGCGCTTCAGCGCAATGGCTTCCGCCGAGTTCCGGCTCGAGTGGCTCAGGAAGATGCGTGACATGGGACCGCTCCTGAAAAGGTGACGGCCACTGGCGATGCGACGACCTTGCGCATTGGTCCTCCCGGAGAAGGTCCGGCAGCGCCGACCTCATCGACGATACGCCGGCGGCGGCGGCGTGGACAGGGCTGGATATGGTCACTCCGAACGGGGCCCGCACTCCGCTCAGCAGCCACCTCCCGAGCCCACGTTCCACTGGCCGTCCAGGGTGTATCTGCTGCCGTCCTGCCAACCCCGAACGAGAACGTCGTAGGTCCTTCGCGCGGCCGACTGGTGCCAAATTCCGGATGGATTGGCGTCAGAAGCGGCGCTAGCTCGGCGAGAACCGACGTCGAGGTACGGGATTCGACGCCACATATAGACGGACATTCTCCCCGCCTTGGCGTGAAGTCGCACCCAGGCGTCGCGACTGCAGATCGCCTCGTAGTAGACGTGCTTCCCCGCGTTGACGCCCGGGTCGAAGATCGCCGAGATCGAGAGCAGAGCAGCGTCCGGCGTATCTGACTTCGGAAGGTCGAGGTTGGGATCCACGACGCGGATCTGCACGAGGACCGCGCCGGTCTTGTCGATCCACTGTCGGAACTCGTCGTCGGTCACCGGTTGCTCCCAGCTGCCGATCAGGGGCGGTGAGTCATCCCAGGCCAGGACCTCCTCGGCGGCCGCCTTCGCGGTTGACGCGGCCACGCCGGAGAACGTCGTGTGCGCGGCGCCCACGACCTGGCTGAGCACGGTCTTCTTCTTCACGCCGAAGTGCGCGGCCACCTGCTCGAGGTTGGGCGAGGTCGTCTGCGCGTCTCGGTACTCGGCGAGCTCGTCCGGCGACTTGCGGGAGGCGTGCGCTATCGCGTCGATGACGCTTTCCTCCAGCGACGGCAGCGGCGGATCGTCAGCGGAGACGGGCACGAATGACTGTGCTTCGATGCAGGTCTTTGCGTCGCTGTTGGCCGCCAAGTAGGCGTTCAGGGATTCGATACTCGAGCTGATGTAGGTGATCTCGAACGTCTGGTCGGCAGCGTTCGAGGCGGTCACCTGAGCGGCGGCGCCGAGCGCACTCTTGATCAGCTCGGGCTTGCTCGACCTGGACCACTCCGGTGATTTGGGGTCGCACTCCACAGGTTGCGGGAACAGTCCCGGCGGCGGCGCTTGGTGGAAGGACTCCACCGAACCGTCGCTCGAGCTCGACGACGGATCGGATCCTCCGCACGAGGTACCGATGAGTGCGAGGGCAAGAAGTATTGCGCTCCTCCATGGTCTTTCCGCAGGCATCTGATCTCACCCACTTTCAACGCATCTGAAACCAACCGTGTCCATCTGCTCGTCCGAGCTCGCCCAGCGATCCGACTCAAGGGAGTCGGCGAGGTCCGCGAACGACCCCCCAGCGACATAGAGGGGCGTGGCGGCCGCGCCGCGCCACACCTCGTCGTCGGGCGTCGTACTGGTCCATTCCGCCGCGTTGCCGACGAGGTCCTCGACGCCGTTGACCAGAGAGGTGCCGCCGGCACGATCCGTGGTCACCACGACGACGTCGTCGGGGTTGCTGGGGTCGGGTCCGGGCGCCGCATCGCGAGTCGCCAAGTAGAGCTGCGAAAGCCATTCCACCCGCTCCCCGCGAGCAGCGAACGGCCAGTCCTCCTTGAGGTCGTCGATGGCGCGTGCGGTCGCTCCGGGGATGAGCCGGGCGACCTCGCCGGCAGCGACCCGGTCGCGATGGGCCAGGAGAGTGAAAGCGCGGATGACCGACCCGGGTGGGTGCGGGGGAGGCGCTTGCGCGAGGGTGATCGCATTCGCGCGGCTCGCGGTGGGAGGGTCGTTCCCCCAGGGCCATGTCGCCCTACCGTCGCGCGTCGCCGCCTTCTGCCACTCCGCGCGGGTAGGAAGCCGCCGGCCGATCCACGCACAGAAGGCCAGAGCCTGGTCAGCGCTCACGGATACGACCGGCAGGTCGGCACGATCCGGAGTGTCGAACCGCTCGCCGGTGCGGGCCGCCCCGGGCACATCACAGTGCCTGGCATCGACGCACGCCCGGTAGCGGCGATTCGTCACCTCGAAGCGCTCCCATCGCAGGCCCTGGTAGGTGACCAGGGGGCCTCTCGCCTCGGCTCGTAGTCGGCTCTGCTGGGCAGCGTCGACAGCGCGCGCACCGAGATACAAGGCGAGCGCACCGAGCACCGTGAAGATGAGCAGGCCTCGGACGAGCCCGACCCGCTTGAGGACGGTCTTGCGGGCTCCGTCTCCCGAAAGCGCCCGGACGAGTCTCTCGAGATCGGCCTCGAAGCTGGTCGGCGACAGCGCCACAGCATTCCGGAACGCCAGCTCACGAATGACCGGCGGAAGCGCATCGGCGGCCGGCATCGCGGCCCCGTCGACCAGCACGGGGATCACGGCCAGCCGATCTTCGCTCAGCGCCAGACTCACTTCCCTGGTCACCCAGTCGTCGGCACTGATCGGATGCGTCGGGCGTTCTCCGGCGCCGGCGACCCAGTGGTGGTCGATGATGACGAGGAAGGCTTCGGCGTGTCGGATCGTGGCAGCGAGCTTCTCGGGGAAGTTCGCCCCCGGCTCGATGTCGACGACATCGATGAACACCTTGCGCCTGCCGAAGTGCGCACGGAGCCGGTCTGCGATCCGGCCCGCCCACGCCGCGGACGGATCGCGACGGTAGGAGATGAAGATGCCACCCACGGGTGATCAGCCGGGAGGTCGGCATCCTGACAGTCGGCGCTCGACATCGCGACGACGAAGGTTGCCGCCGCTTTCCCTCCCGGCCCCGAAAGTGTGCTCGCAGTTCGCCACGGCCGAACCCCCAGAGAATCGCTCAACCTCGAGAACCCCGGCCGTTGTCGACCGGGCCTGAACGAATCCGATGACCGGAGGCGCCCCATGACGCCGTCGCGGCACATCCAAACACTGGTACCAATTCGATGAGAACACACCGGCTGCCGCCAGGAAATAGCCCGTTCCGACTATGCAGCACCTTGGTTTCTCAGAAGAGAGATTCCCACCACGCGGGCGTCAGTTGGGCGTGGCCAAGCGTAGGAGTGATCACGATGGGGTCCTTTGCTCAAGCACCCGGATAGGTGCGATTCCTGGGGTTCCCGAGACCTCGAGCCGACGCGGCCTGGAGCTCGTGAACGCCCTGGCCGCAAGATGGGCATCCGCGCTGGACGCGGCGGGTACGACCGTGGGGTTCGTGCGGGAGCCGAGGGCAAGGGGACCGGTCCCGCAGAAGCTTTCGCGGCAGTGCGGTTCGGTCGTCGCCCAGGCCCACGAGCATGCAGAACGTTCGGCGCACGCACCTCAGAGCCGTGTCAGGATGACTCAGATGGATGCGGCGAAGCAGGTCCGCACGGCAGCCGAGGATCGGGCGACTGCTCTGGTCGCGGGCGATGCCGAGCGACTGATGGATCTGCTCCATGAGGAGTTCACGTGGACCACCCATGTCGGCGAGACCGTCGATCGGACGGAGTACGTCCGGCGAAACACTGAAGGGCAGACCGTTTGGCATGCTCAGGCGATGACCGACGTGGAGGTCGTCGTTGTGGGGAATACCGCTGTACTTCGAGCCGAGGTGACCGACCGAGTGACGTTCGCCGAGGGTGACGTCGAGACGTTTCGCATGCCGATGACCCAGGTGTGGGTCCTCTCGGCGGGAGGCTGGAAGTGCCTCGCAGGTCACGCGGGTCCGAGGCGGTCCTGATCGCCCGAGCCGCAAGCCGCTCGCGAGTCGCGCCTGAGCGAACCTGCGCCGTACCAACGCGACGGTGACCGGGTCGTCCTCGAAGGCGACACCCTCCCTCTCAGGCGCGAGGCCCGCACTCAGCGTGCGGCGCCGGGCCCGGGCATCACGTCGATGTCGGTGGCGTGCATGGGCTCCCCGCAGCGGCTGCAGCGCGGGTCGACGTGGCTGACCTCACCGCACGCCCGGTGGCGGTACAGGACCGGCGGACCGGCCTTCCCGGCGAGCCACTTGTCACCCCATCCGACCATCGCCATGAGCACGTCGAAGAGCTCGGCTCCCCGGTCCGTCAGGTGGTACTCGTACCTGGGCCTGTTGTCATAGGGACGCCGCTCGAGAATCCCGCGCTCGACGAGGTGATTCAGCCGCTCGGTCAAGACCTTGCGGGAGATCCCGAGATCCTGCTGGATCTGCTCGAAACGGTTCATCCCGACGAACACGTCGCGGATCACCAGGGGCGTCCAAGGCTCCCCCATCACATCCAGCGTGCGGGCGATCGAGCACGCCATGTCGCCGAAGTCCGTGCGCTGCATGGAACCAACCTAGCAGTCGGGGTTCCCTCAAGGAACTCCGCTAGCTATGGTGATGGCGTCTCTTGACGGAACTCCGAAAGGAACGCTGATGGCCGCCCGCGCCCTGGACACCGAGCTCGTCGACGTGCTCGATAGTTCGCCCACCGCCCACGTGGCGACTCTCCTGCCCGACGGCGCACCGCACTCCGTGCCGGTTTGGACCGGAACCCACGAGGGTCATGTCGTGATCATGACCGGGCCCTGCTCGCAGAAGGCTCGCAACCTGCGACGCGACCCCCGCGTCGCGATCTCGCTGACGCCGACCGACAACCCGTCCTACCCAGTCGTCCTGCGCGGCCGTGTCGTCACCTGGCTCACCGGCGAGGAGGGCTGGGCCGTCGTCGACGCGATCGCCGAGAAGTACATCCACGCGCCCTACGACCGCAGCCGCGAGCGGGTCGTCGCCATGATCGCCGTCGACCACTACCGGATGGGAATGTGAGTGCCCTGGACGCCGTCACCGACGAGCAGGTCGCTGCGCGCCCGGGCGACTCATCGCCCGGCTGACCTTGCTCCGCCATCGTCCCCCAAGTTCGGTATCTGGCCGTGAGGGTCGTGACCGCCGGGGTGCTCGCTCGTTGCTCGGGGTGGCTGCAGATCTGCAGTTGGTGTGATCGGGGGGAGCCATCATGACTGCAACATCGAGGGTGGTCGCCGGTGCCGTGGTGTGCGCGGCGGTCTCGTTCTCCGGGGTCGCCGGCGGTCCGGCCCAGGCGTACGACGGCTCGGGAGGGGCCACCCCCACCGCGGGACGTGCCATCGGAAGTGCCGGCGGCGCGCTCGGTGGCGCGGTGGAGAACCTCGGCCGCAGCGCGGGCGGTGCCGTGGGCGGTGCCGTGGGCGGTACGGGTGGTGCCGTAGGTGGCGCGGTGGGCGGACCGGCGGCCCACAGTGCGGGTGGCAGTGTGGGCGGCACGGTCCGTGGAGTCACCCGCGCAGTGGGCGGCACGGTCCGCGGAGCCACGACCACGGTGGGCGGCACGGTGGACGGCACGGTGGACCACGTCGCCAACTCGACCGGTCGACGCCTTCCGCAGCAGCCGAGCTCCAGCCCGCTCACCTCCGGGCCGACGACGAGCGGAGGCACCTCGCCCAGCGCGACCGGGCCTCAGCCCCGGACGGCCGCCGTCACGCCGGTGAAGGATCGTGCGCCGGCGACCGCCAACCGGAAACCCGCCCGCAAGGAAGAGCGAGCGAAGCAGGTGCGGGTGTCCCCAGCGGCGGCCGCCGCGGCCCACGCACTCATCCTGGCGTACATGCGTTCCGACTTGCTGCACCGGTCTGCGATGGCCGGATCAGCGGAGAGCGCGGAGGTCATGCCGGCGAGCTCCAACGACGAGTCGTGCCTCTCGGCGAGTCTCGCGATCGCGGACCTTCGCCGCTGTGCCCACGCCAGCATGCTGATCCCCCAGCTCGGCGGGCCTGCTTCGGTCTGGATGCCGCTGAGCTTGGCGATGGTCGGCACCGGCCTGGTGCTGGTGGCTCGCCGGCGTCGCGACGCCGCCCTCGAGACTCCGGCGGGATAGGAACCGCTTCGACGGGTCCGTCACGGCCGGCGTCGGGTCGACTCGAGGTGCCCGAAGGCGACGTACCGGTTGTCGGTGTGGAAGAGCTCGGAGCACGTGGTGAGCGTGATCAGCCGCCGGCCGACGGGGCCGCTTGGCGGCTCGATCCCACCGTCGGGGTTGCTCGGGGCCGGATCGAGCACCCAGCCGGCGGTAAACGGCACCACGAGCGCGTCCCCGCCGGTGTCGAGGACGTAGGTGAACACGCTCTGTCGGGTCTCCACGACGACGCGGTCCCCTGGCCGGAGCTCGGGCATGTCGCGGAGCGGTTGGCCGTGGGTGACCCGGTGGCCGGCCAGCGCGTAGTTTCCCGGGCCGCCCGGTGGAGCACTGCCGGCGTAGTGCCCGAGCCCCGCGGCCAGCACGCCGTCCGACGTGCCCTCCAGGACCGGTACGGCGAAGTCCGGCCCGAACCGCGGGATGCGGACGATCGCCCCCGCCGCGACCGGTCGGCCGCCCGGACCCTGGGAGACCACGGCTGAGTCCTTGCCGCGCCTCCAGCTGTCTTCGATCGACGACATCACCGTCGCTTGTGTCCGGTGGGCGACCCAGGTGGTGCCCCAGTACTCCCAGCCGAGCCATGCCGACACCGCGAGACCCGCGCACACCAGGATCATCCCTGCGGTGGTTCTCAGCGACACTCGGCGCCGCGAGCGACCCGGCCGGCGAGTGGCGTCGGCGTTCATCCCCACCTCATGCCGCGATTCGGACTCACCGGCCCCTTCTGTGTCAAGACCGGCGGGTGCGCGGTCCTCGTTTGCGGACGACGCAGTCCCGCGAGCGCCTTGCCCGAGCCGGCGCCTCGGCGGCGCACGTCAGCGGCGCTCGTCCGGCTGGCGATGCCCTCCGGCGCGACGTGGCGCCGGGTGTGCACTAGCGTGACCGGCAAGTAACACTTCGTCATGACGTCTCGCGGTACCGGTCGCGAGGGAGAGAGCCTCGTGGTGCCGCATGTCCTTGGAAGCCGACCGTTCAGCCGTCCCGACGGCTGTGCACCCCGGTTGGGCGAGCGCGCCGAGCCCGGCGCTCCTGGTCGACGTGGACGGTGTCGTCCTGGCCGCGAACGATGCGGCCCTGCTGGTCCTGCCCCACTCCGGGCCGGGTCGGGAGCTGGCCGACTGCGTGCCCGGCTGGCTGGCTGAGGCCCACCGCTCGACATCGATCGACCTTGGTCGCGACGCGGTCGCCGGGTCTGTGGGTGAGCGGACCTTCACAGCAACCTCGGTCCGGGTCCCCGACGGGTCGTCGATGTGGTGGCTGACGGAGACCACCGACGTGACCCGGCTGCAGGATGAGCTGCGCACGGAGCGCGAGCGCACGACGTTCCTGCGGACCGCGTCCGACGACCTGCTCAGCTCCCTCAACGTCGTACGCACGATGGAGGTCGCCGCCGAGCTCGCCGCTGCTCGGCTCGCGGACGTCGCGTGGGTCATCGAGCCAGAGGTCCGCGGTCGACACGCCACCGCGGTGTGCGTACGCGGTCAGCGCGCGCGAGCCGTGACGCTCGACATCCATCCGCACGACCTGCCCGGTCTCGCTGAGGCACTGCAGGGCTTTCCGCCCGTGCCGTCGCGCTGGATCGACCCGGCGCTGGCGCCGGAGTGGGTCCTGCCGGACAGCATCCGGGCGACCGGGTCGATGGTCGTGACAGCGCTGCCCGGGCACGGGGTGCCGGCCGGCGCGCTGATCCTCCTCCGCAGCACCGAGGCGCAGCCGTTCTCCGAGAGCGAGGAGGCGGTCGCCCGGCTGTTCGCCGCCCGAGTCGGGGCGGCGCTCTCCGCGGCCCGACTCTTCGAGGAGCAGAGTGCGATCACCGAGGTGCTGACCGCCGGGCTCCTGCCGCCAGCGCTGCAGCGGGTCGACGGCGTCGACTTCGCCGGCATCTACCGGCCCGCCCAGGACACCTCGCGTCTGGGTGGCGACTTCTACGACGTCCACCCGCTCGAGGGCGGCGGGTCGCTGGCCCTCCTCGGCGACGTGTGCGGCAAGGGCCTCGAGGCGGCCGTGCTCACCGGCAAGATCCGCAACACGATGCAGGCCCTGCTGCCGATGGCGGGCGACCACCTCCGGATGCTCGACCTGCTCAACGCGGCGCTGCTCAGCACGCAGGACCCCCGGTTCGCAACGATGGTCCTCGCCTCGGCCGTCCGAGTCGGCGAGCAGGTGCGCTTGAGCCTCACCAGGGCCGGGCACCTACCGCCGCTGATCATCCGTGCCGACGGCCGGGTCGAGGAGGTGTTCGGCCGGGGCTCGCTGGTCGGCGTACTCCCGGTCATCGACGGCTCGACGGAGCAGATCCTGCTCGACCCCGGTGAGACCTGCCTGCTCTACACCGACGGCATCATCGAGGCGCGCGGTGGCCCGCTGGGCGACGAGATGTTCGGCGAGGCGCGGCTGCGGCGGGCACTGGCCGGGTGCGCCGGTATGCCGGCGGAGGCGATGGTTGCGCACGTCCTCATGCTGGCGACCGAGTGGCTGGGGGGCGCGTCCCACGACGACATGGCCGTGCTCGCCATCGCGGCTCCCGTGGGTTCGGACAGGCGTGCTCCGGATGGCGACAGGTAGGACCGCTCCATGTCGCACCCGGTCACCCGAGACGATCACTCGCGCCCCGCTCCGCCCACCGCGGAGCGGCTCTGGGACGCGGTGATCGCCGGAGACGAGCGGGCGGCGGTCGACACCGTCGTCGCGGCACTGGACGACGGTGCGGACCCGGAAGAGCTCCTGCTGGACGTCATCGGCGCCGTCCAGCAGCGCATCGGTCTGGCGTGGGCCGACAACACCATCAGCGTCGCTCAGGAGCACGCTGCGACCGCCATCAACGAACGGGTCGTGGCGAGCCTCGCCGGGCGGCTCCCCCGCCCCCAGCTGGACCGGGGTCGCGTGACGGTCGCCTGCGTGGACGGCGAGTGGCACGCGCTCCCGGCGCGCCTGCTGACCGAGGTGCTCACGCTGCGCGGCTTCCGTGTCGACTACCTCGGCGCCCAGGTCCCGACCCCACACCTGATCACCCACCTGCACCGCACGAGTCCTGACGTCGTCGCGCTCTCCGGCTCGATCCCGACCCGGCTGCCGGTCGCGCACGCGACCATCACCGCCTGCCAGAGCGCCGGCATCCCGGTCATGGTCGGCGGGGCCGCGTTCGGGCCGGAGGGGCGTTACGCCCGGCTCCTCGGGGCGCAGGCGTGGGCGCCTGACGCACGCGCTGCTGCCGACCGACTCGCGGCCGGACCGCTGCCGAGGCCGCAGGCGGCGCACCAGCCGATCGACGACCTGCCACACCTGGCCGACCAGGAATACACCATGGTCAGCCGCAGCTCGGCGGCGCTCGTCAGGGCCGTGCTCGCCGGCCTCGAGGAACGCGTCCCGGCCATGCGTGACTACACCGACCTGCAACGCCAGCACACCGCTGAGGATCTCGCACACATCGTGGACTTCCTCGCCACCGCCCTGTACGTCGGGGAGGCGGAGCTGTTCACCGGGTTCCTCACCTGGACCGCCGGCATCCTGTCGGCCCGCGGCGTGCCGGCCGTCTCGCTCCTCCCGGCGCTCGACCTACTGGCCGGCGAGCTCAAGGACTTCCCGCGCGCCACGGCCCTGCTGAGCGCGGCGCAGGACGAGCTGCGCGCCACGGTCACCTGAGCGCGACCGTTTGACGTCCTCGACCGGTCCACGACCCGGCGTGCGGGCGGTCATGCGCGGCGGGCTTGCAGACCGGCGCGGCGTAGGTACCGATCTCGGCAGTCGCGCGTGCCCACCCACGTTCGGACACGTTGGGCCGCAGTACGGCGCGACCAGCGGTTCCGTACCCGCTCACGGGGCCCGCAAGAACCGTGCGTCACCCCTCCGCAAGCGGGACGCACGGATCCGTCCAGGCAAGCTTGGCGGCCGTGCGGTGCTACGGAAGAGTGACCGAGGTCGCCTCGGACCAGGGCGACCACAGGCTCCCGCTGCCCTGACACCTCACGGCGTACGTCTCCGTCGTCCCCGAACCTTGGAAGATCGTCCAGGTGCGCGGGCCACCCTGGTCCACCCCATCCCCCAGCGACGAGTAGGTCCCGTCGGCCGCCAAGATGCCGAGGTCGAACGTCACACAGCCGATCCCCGACCCGCTCCAGATCCGTACGTCACCATCCAACGCGGCCGCCCAGCCGAGCTGACCGGTCGGTCCCTCGGGCGGCGTAGCCACGTAGACCGTGTCACTGGTCCCGAGCTCCTGGTTCTTGCGCGTCTCTGCGGTGACGACGAATTCGTGAACGTCGCCTGGGTAGAGATCGGTCACCCGAGTCGTTGTCGCGGTCGTGTAGATCGGCGACCCGCCCGACCCGGTGACAACGTAATGGTCGGCACCCTTCGTCGGGGTCCACGTCAACTCCACCGTGCGAGTGTCGACAACGACCGCTGAGGTGATCGTCAGCGGCACCGGCAGCGGCTTGGCTGCAAGGGCGGGCGCTGCGGGGCTTACACCCAGCGCAACGATGAGGACCAGACCGACAAGGATGCGGCGTGGGTTCATGCAGGTGCTCCCGAGCTAAAGGAGCCACACCCCGAGGCCCCGAGTGCTGACACAGTAACGATGGGCCTGTCTCCTGTGCCATACCCAGAGGGTGCAACGGTCCACCCGCTGACACGCAAACGTCTGCGGCGATCGCCGCAGATCTGCCTGCGTCACTCCGCCGCCAGCAGGCGGCCACGCTCCTCGCCCTTAACCGCAGGATCTGTCGCCTGGACATCCCTTACGCTGCGGCGGTGATTGAGATCGGATCACGCGCCAAGAGGCTGCCAGCGCCGCCGTGGGTGGTCTTCGACTCCCTCGTCGACCCACACAAACCAGGGACGCGCCCCTGGCTCAACCTCCACCGCGACGAGGTCGAGCCTCACGTTCTGGAGTCCGAGCGACCGAACCGCGTCGTCTGGTCCTCGCTGTGGCCGAGTAGGCCCGACGACGAGGTGCGTTTCGACCTGGCGGCCGCTCGCGACGAGACGCTCCTGAAGTTCGGCTTGCTAACTCCCGACAATCCGCCCGACGAAAAGATCGCCGGTCACCTCCGGTACCGGATGAACGTGCTCTTGTTCGCTGACCTCCGGTACTCCTACGGCCAATAGCTCCACCAGGATCAGGCCGGATTGGCGAGGACCGCAGCCGCGCTGTGGATCGGTGATCGCTTCCTCCGCACCTGCGTCACTCCGCCGCCCTGTCGGCGCTGCCCGCGCGTGCGCTCTTGTCGGCCCAGTCGTGGTTCGGCCGGTTCTAGGCCTTCGGCACGACCTGTTCAGGAGGCGACGATGTCAGGGCGTGTCCCGTCGTCGCGCGCGGCGGCCCGGGCGCGGCTCTCCTCACGCCGGTCGACGAACCTGGTCGCCTGCGTGTCGAGTGCTTCGAGGAACGTGCAGAGGTCCTCGCGGGCCCGTTCGCCATCGGGTCCGAGGTCGCTGCGGTCGAAGACGTCCCAGTGCCGCAGCACCGGCATGATCACCTCGTCGTGGTGCAGCCGGAGGTCGTAGATGCCGGCCTTCGCGATGATCATCGAGTTGCGGCGGAAGCCTGCCATCGTCGCACCCGGCATCTCGAAGCCGATCACCTCGTCGGCGATCGCCCGCATGGTGGCGTCCGGCGCGATCTCCAACGCCGCCGAGACGATGTTGCGGTAGAAGATCATGTGGAGGTTCTCGTCCTTGGAGATTCGGGCGAGCAGCCGGTCGGCGATCGGGTCGCCGGTGACCTTGCCGGTGTTGCGGTGCGAGACCCGGGTCGCCAGCTCTTGGAACGACACGTACGCCACGGCCTCGAGGGCGGTCTTGTCGCCCGACTCGTAGCCGGAGCTCATGTAGTCCATCCGGGCCCGCTCGAGCTCGACCGGGTCCACGCCGCGGGTCACGACGAGATAGTCGCGCATCGCGATGCCGTGCCGGTTCTCCTCCGCCGTCCAGCGGCCCACCCAGGTGCCCCAGGCACCGTCGCGGCCGAAGCGAGTCGCGATCTCGCGGTGGTATGACGGCAGGTTGTCCTCGGTGAGCAGGTTGGTGAACATCGCGGCCTTGGCTGTCTCGGAGAGCTGCGACTGCTCGGGACGCCAGTCCTCGCCGCCGAGGAACGCGAAGTCGCGGCCCTGGCTCCAGGGGACATAGTCGTGGGGGTGCCACTCCTGAGCCATCGACAGGTGGCGGTCGAGGTTGTCGGCGACGACGGGCTCGAGATCCTCCAGCAGGTTGGTCGGCGTTGTAGACACAGCAGCTCCCTCGATCGCACCGGCCCTCACGAGGCTACGGCACGCCTACCGCTCGGGGTGCGAGGGGCGATGCCAGCACGAGGGTCACAAGATGGCGCCCCGCGGCGCCAGTTCGATGGAGGCAACGCCACGCGCGAACAGAACGAGCAGTCGATCCCCGTGCTGGCAGCGAAGGACACCGGGGTCGGATGCGAGCGTTGCGACCACGCGATCGACAACATCTTCTTCGTCGGCGGCATCGCGGTCTTCGTACCGGACGTCGGTATGGTCACCGCTGGTGAACCGGACCCGAAGCACGACGTCTGCCATGAACGCACGCTAGCGACAGCACGCGTTCAGGCGCTACGCCAGCACGCCGATCGCTGCGCCGCCACTGCTGTCGCTCCATCGATTCACTGACGGGTCACGCTGTGAGAGGCCCGTGGGGTCGAGCGTTCCAGGTGAGCGGGCGGGGATCCGCAAAAGACGACCTGCTGGATCGATCACACCGCGGGGCGTGGGAGGATTTCAGTGAGCACCGCACCACGCACGACGCGGCACTCCGACCCGCGGGAGGCCAGCATGAGGCGCCGAGCACTCCGGCTACGTGCAGGCATCAGCCTCTTCGTCCTGTCCTGGTTTCCCTTCGCCCAACTCATCATCTGGGTGAGCGACGTGACCGAACCCGATGCGGGCCGGATCCGCATCACCGTCTGGACCATCCAATTCTTGATGGGCCTCATCGGCATCGCCCTCGCCGGCGCCGAAACCTTCCACCTCGCCCGCAGCCTCGGCTGGCGCCACACCCCGACCGCGCTCTGGAGCATGTTCCGCACCGGCCGGGCACCCCAACAGACCTGACCGGTCGGGAGTCGCGCGCCGAGAACATCCGACTCTGCCGCGGCCCGGCTGGGAGCAGCAGTGCGGGCCGGATCCGCGTACATCCCGAGCCGGCCGCTGATCGCGCCGGGAGGGCCTTCCGAAACTCCTCGCCGACGGCAAAGACCTGTCCACGGGGCTTCCATGGCGTGCTCCGGATGCTTAGCCTCGACGGATTGCATCCGCAAAAGCCGGCATCGACGCACGTCGAGTCCTGCCCCTGTCGAGCGCCGGTTCATCCCGAGCAGAGTGACGACGCACCGCGGGGCAGGAGCGGGGGACCCACCGCGCGCCGCCCTCGGACGGCACTTGGGGTGAAGCCAACCAGGCTGCTGACCCAGCCCTTGGCCGGGCACCTTCTCGCCCGAACCCGACAGCTCACCTCGCAGGCGTGAGAAGGAATCCACGCATGCTCAACTCCACAGTGTCGAGCACGGTCCGCCGGGCCGAGCTCGCCGTCGCAGCCCTCGCCGTAGGAGCCGTCCTCCTCCCCAACGGGCACCCCCAGGCCCGTGCGGCGACCGTGCCGTCCACCGCCACGACCAGCACCTCGCTCATGCGCGGGACGACCGCCCGCCTCCCTGAACGCGTGGCTCCCGGCAGGGCGGTCCGTCTGGAGAAGGTCCGACGGGCGTACCGGATCGCTCTGCGCCAACGGGGTGACCCCTACCGTTACGGCGCCGAGGGCCCCAGCTCGTTCGACTGCTCCGGACTGACGTCGTACGCCTACCACCATGCCGGCTTCCGACTGCCGCGCACGTCCTCGGCACAGGCCGGCGCCGTGAGGCACATCCAACGCTCCCGACTTCGTCTGGGCGACCTCGTGTTCTTCACCAGCGGTGGGCACGTCTACCACGTCGGCCTCTTCGCCGGCCATCGGCGCCCTGGCTACTACCTGCTCCACGCGCCGTACCCCGGCAAGGTCGTCCAGGTCGACCGGATCTGGACGAGCAGCTGGTTCGGCGGCACGCTGCGGTAGTTGAGCGGGTGTGGTCGACCGGCGCCGTGACGATCACGAACGCAGATCGGGCGAATCACGCCGACGGGCCACGAAGCCGATCTGATTTATCGGCTGCCCGGGTCAGCTGCGGCTCTGGAGGGACGCGCCGACGGTCGTCAGCGCGGCGACCGTGCGCGGAAGTGGTCATCCTCGAACGGGGCGTACGTTGCTATGCGTGACGGATCGCGCACACCCCGGCGTCGACGCCTACCTCACTGCCCTGCCTCCTTGGCAGCGCGAACTATGCGCCGACCTTCGAGCCGTCATCTGGGAGGCCGACCCCGGGATCGAAGAAACGATCAAGCGATCGGTCCGGCCATACTTCGTGTGCCACGGCAACGTCTGCGCGCTGTTGGCGACCAAGGACCACGTCAACTTGTTCTTGTACGACCCGACCGTCCCGGACCCTGACGGCATCATCAATCAGGGCGAAGGCAACGCAACGGCCCGCGCGATCCAGTTCTACCAAGGCGACGCGATCAACCGACGTGCGCTTGTCGCGGTTCTCCGCAGCATCGTGGCAAACAATCGCGCCGGTGGGTGGCGACGGCTGAAGGGGACAACCACCTGACCTCGCCGCTTCGCGGGGAGGGGCTTGGTCGTGCCCTGCGGCGATCCGCCCCTGTCCCCCGACGAGCAACCGGATCCGCCGATGACCGAGCCGGTGTGTCGCCGAACGTTCAACAGATCGCCTGCTCGTCGATGACGCTCGTGGCGCTCGGTGTCGTCGGCCTGGTGCGCGCGATCACCCAGCCGGACCGGAAGCGACGGCGAGTGGGCCGGCCGGCTCGAAGGCCGTTGAGCGCAGGAGCACTTCGCGCTCACCACTTCTGCGGGACGAAGGTCTGCTCGTGCTTCGGAGGCCGAACATAGGGGATGTCCTGCATCTGGGGCAGCTCGACCACATCCGGTGCGACGTCGACGTAGTCGAACTGCGAGAGCAGGTGCCCGATGCAGTTGAGCCGGGCGGCGCGTTTGTCGTCGGAGGGAACGACGTACCAGGGGGCCTGCTTGATGTCGGTGTACTCGAACGTCGTGTCCTTCGCCATCGAGTACTTCACGTAGAGCTCGTGCTCGGCCAGGTCCATGTCCGAGAGCTTCCACCGCTTCAGCGGCTCGGCATTGCGCGCCTCGAATCGCCGACGCTGCTCCGCGAAGCTGACCGAGAACCAGTACTTCAGCAGCACGATCCCGGAGCGCACCAACATCCGCTCGAATTCCGGGCACGTGCGCAGGAACTCCTGGTGCTCAGCCTCCGTGCAGAAGCCCATCACCCACTCGACGTTCGAGCGGTTGTACCAGCTGCGGTCAAAGAGCACCATCTCCCCCGCGGCTGGCAGGTGTTGCACGTACCGCTGGAAGTACCACTGCGTACGCTCGCGCTCGCTCGGCTTCGGCAGCGCGACGACGCGGACGGTCCGTGGACTGGTGCGCGCGGTGATGGCCTGGATGACCCCTCCTTTGCCGGCCGAGCCGCGGCCCTCGAAGATGACCAGCACCTTCAGGCCCTGGGACTGGATCCAGTACTGCAACAGCACCAGCTGCTCCTGCAGGCGGGCCAACTCCTCCTCATACGGCGCGCGCTTCAGCAGTCCCTTGCTGCTGTAGCGGCTATCGGCGCGCTCGGGCCGCGGCACATCATCGTCGAGCGTGGACGGCGGTGCGGTCTGCGGCGTGGTGTTCCCGGTCATGGGATCTCCCTCCGACGTCAGCATCGTGCGTCCAGGCATGCCGTCGGGACAAGTGCTAGATCCGGCCCTGTCCACCCCTACCAGCCCGGATGCCGGGCCGTTCGGACGGGCATGCGCGAACGCAGAGGGTGCCGAGGACCCGCTCGCCGTGCTCTGAGGGCAATGATGGTCGTGTGTCCGATCGATGGCGGGTCCGCTTCGACCGAGAGTTGAGGCGTCTGCAGAGCGAGTGGCGCGGGGCGCTGCTGTGGGCGCTGCGCATCACGATCGCGGCGACCGCCAGCTACGTCGTCGGCCTGCTGATCTTCCCGGGCACGCTGCCGCTGCTCGCACCGCTCACCGCGATGCTGGTGGTGCAGGTGACGCCGGTGTCGCTGCTGGCCAGCGGCCTCGACCGGGTCGTGTCGGTGGTGATCGGAGTGTCGGTGGCGGTCGCCTTCGCGGCCGTGGTCCCGCTGGAGTGGTGGAGCCTGGGCCTGCTGATCTTCGTGTCGGTGATCATCGGTCAGGTGCTCCGGCTGAGGGCCAACCTGATGGAGGTCGCGATCAGCGGCATGCTCGTGCTCGGCGTCGGAGCCCTCGGGGCGACGGCGGCCGCCGGCCAGCGGATCGCGGAGACCCTGGTCGGTGCGGGGGTCGGCATCGTGGCGAACCTGCTCTTCCCGCCGCGCATCCCGACGGCGGACGCGGGCCGCGCGATCGAGGGGCTCGCGGACGCAGTGAGCGACCTGCTCCGTCGGTCGGCGCAGGCCCTCGAGCAGCTCGCCCACGACCCGCCGTCGGTGTCGGCAGCCGCGCCCGCGTGGCTCGGGGAGGCGCGCAGCATCACCCACCACGACGTCCCCCGGGTCGGGGCGAGCCTGGAGCGGGCGGAGCAGGGGCGGCGCCTCAACGTCCGGGCGGTGGCTACCTCCGACGTGGGTCCGGGGCTTCGGCACGGGCTGGAGGCACTCGAGCACACCGCGCTCGCGGTGCGGTCGATGTTCCGGGCCCTCACCGACGCCACGTCCCGCGCCGACTGGCTCCGCCAGGACGGCGCCGACGACGTACTGCGTGGGCTGGCCCAGGTGTTCCGCGAGCTGGCCGACGCGATCGACACCTTCGGCGAGCTGGTCCGGCTGGAGGCCGCGCCCGCCCGACAGGTGGGAGCGGTCGACTTCCGAGCGCTCCACCGCTCGATTTCATCGCTGCCCGAGGCTCGGGATCGGCTCGAGGACTTCGCGACGTTCGGTGGCGATCCCCAGCTGGCCGAGCTGAATGCGGCGGTCCTGTCGACCGTGCTGCGCGTGCAGCGCGAGCTGGACCTGGAGCAGCGCGTACGGCGTCAGCTCCAGCTGCGGCGCCCGCGCCGCGCGCGGCCACCGCTGCGCTCGTCGGCTCAACCCCGGCCGCCGACCGACCGCGACATCAGCCCGGACGACGTCACGCAGCAGCTGCCGCGGATCCGCGGGACCGACGAGCGCTGAAGCCGGGCGTCCAGCACCTCCAGCCTGCGTCAGCTCGCCGCGTCGCACGATCGTTTCGGTTGGAGCCCGCCTGCGGGACTCGACGCAGATCACGGGGCGTGATCGTCACGGCTTCGATCGGCGTCCGGTCGGACCTTCGTGACAACGCATGGAAGGAGCCGGTCGTGGTGGACATCTTGCTGATCTGCCCGCGCTGTGACGACGAGGTCACTGTCTACATGGATCGCGCCGTGCTCCGCGTCGACGTCGAGCCTCGCCCTGCGGCCGAGCTGCTCTACTGCTGCCCTGCCTGCGGACGGCCGAGCGTCAGCACCGTCCGCAGCGACCTGCTCGCCCAGCTGCTGCTCGTGGGTGTCCGGCCGGTCGCGCTCGCCGAGCCGCGCCTGGACAAGGCCGACCTCCCACCGGCGGGTTCGCCGTTCACCCGCGAGGACATGCTGAGCTGGCACGAGCAGCTCGACGGGGTCGACACGGTCACTCCCTGGGAGTGACCGTGCCGACCGCATTCGCTCACTTCGCCGCCCGGAGCTCCTCTGACTCACGGCGACGCGTGTCGGGGTACCAGACCTGCCCCTCGTGCCGGAACCCGTAGCCCGGCTGCTGCACCGAGCGCAGCGACACGATGTCCCGTCCGAGGAACGCGCCCAGCCCCCAGACCGCCAGCACCCGCAGCTTGCGCTCCCAGGTCGGGATCGCGAGCACGTGGTAGCCCCGGTGGACGACCCACGCGAGGAATCCCTTGAGCACGACCGGGCCGCTCTCGAAGACGCCGTCGCCCAGTCCGAGGGTGGCGATGACGCCGAGGCTGCCGTGTCGATAGGGGCGAGTACGTCGGCCGCGAGTCACGGCGGCAAGGTTCTTCGCCAGCCGCTTGCCCTGGCGCACGGCGTGCTGGGCGTTGGGCACGGTGACGGCCGATCCGCCGACCGCGAGGTCGGGGACGGCCGCGGCGTCGCCGGCGGCCCAGGCTCCCGGCACGGGCGCCTCGTCCGTGCCGACCTGCAGGTCGGGCCGTACGACGATCAGGCCGCGTGCGTTCGTGGGGAGATCGGTCCGCTTGGCGATCACCGGGTTCGCGGCGATGCCGGCGGTCCACACGATGAGCCCGGACTCGAACCTCTCGCCGGACGAGAGGTCGACGACGCCGTCGCACACCGACGTCACGGTGGTGCCGAGGTGCACGGCGGCGCCCTTGTGGGTCAGCCGCTTCGCGACCCACACGCTGACCGACGGGCTCACCTCGGGCAGGATGCGGCCGGCGGCCTCGACCAGGTGGAAGCGCAGCTCGGCCGGGTCGATCCGATAACGCTTCCTTGCGACCGCCCGAGCCAGGCTGAGCAGCTCGGCGAAGCCCTCGACGCCGGCGAAGCCGCCGCCCACGAACGTGACGGTCAGCAGCCGGTCGCGATCTGGGCCGGGCGGCAGGTCGGCGGCGATGTCGAGCGAGCTGAGCAGGGTGTCGCGGATGGCGACCGCCTCCTCGATCCGCTTGAGCCCGATCGCCTCGTCGGGGATGCCCGGCACCGGGAAGGTGCGGGTGATCGAGCCCGCCGTGACGACGACCTCGTCGTACTCGAGCGGGACCTCACCACCCCCGGTCAGGTGCACGTACGCCGTCCGCCGGTCGTGGTCGATCGAGGTGACCGCACCGTTGACGACCCGCGTGCGGCGCAGGTGGCGTCGCAGGGAGATGACGGCGTGCCGAGCCTCGATGGAACCGGCCAGCACCTCGGGCAGGAACGGTTGGTAGGTCATGTAGGGCAGCGGGTCGACGACGGTGACCGTCGCCTCGCCGGGGCGCAGGCGCTTCTCGAGCTGCCACGCGGTGTAGAAGCCGGCGTACCCGCCTCCGACGATGACGATCCGTCGGGGCGCGGAGCCTCGGTGTGCACGGGTGAGGGTCTTCACGAACTCTTAGACCGCACACCCCGCCACGGTGTGACAGCCGGGGGCAGCAGCGCGCCGGCCGCCGGACAGATCCGGCGACCGGCGCGACGTACGCCCCGCGGAGCGGTCAGCGCTGCTCGGAGAGCTTCACCCACTCCTCGTAGGTGGTCGCGGCCAGCTCAGCACCCTCGCCCGGGACGATGGTGTCCTCGGCCAGCACCTGGCCGAAGTACGGCGCCTGCGGATCGGCGACGACGCGGCGCGGGTCGCCGAGGCGCTCGAGAACACCGGCGATGAACTCGTCGAACCGGTAGCGGGTCGGGCCGGCGACCTCGAGATGCCCGTTGATCGGCTTGCCGGCGGCCATCCGACCGACGGCGCGCGCGACGTCGTCGGACGCGATGGGCTGGAACCCGACCGGCGGCAGGTGCACCTCACCGTCGACGGTGGCCGAGTCGGCGATCGTCTTGCCGAACTCGAAGAACTGCGTCGCGCGGACGATGCAGTACGGCTGTCCGGACTCCTGGATGAGCCGCTCCTGGGCGACCTTGGCGCGGAGGTAGCCGCTGTCGGGCGCCCGGTCGCAACCCACGATCGAGAGGGCGACGTGGTGGTCGACGCCGGCCTTCTTCTCCGCCTCCAGGATGTTCGTGGTCGACGCGGTGAAGAAGTGCAGGACGTCGTCGTCGGCGAACGACGGTGAGTTCGACACGTCCACGACGACGTCGGCGCCGGCCACGGCTTCGTCGAGGCCTTCACCAGTGACGGTGTTGCACCCGGTCTGCGGCGACGCCGGCACGGCCTCGTGGCCGTGCTCGCCCAGCAGCTTGACCACCTTCGAGCCGACCAGACCGCTTCCTCCGATGACGACGACCTTCATCAGACACCTCTTTCCTCTTCGTTGACAGGCGTGTGGGTCCTCTGCCCGGCCGGGATCGCCGGGACGAGCAGGGGGTGGGTGTGCACCACGGACGACCGGACGCCACGGTCGCGTGTGACAGCTGACCCGGCCGGGGTGGCGAGTGGGACCAGTCGCTCTCTGCTTCCGGCATGGCGGCGTGGGCCGCCCCGGTGAAACCCGGTCTGTCCCGCCCTTCTCCGCGACTCGACCCCGACCGGTGCGCCGGACCGACCGGGAGGAGGCGCGCCCTGTGACGGCCCGCTACGCGTTGTCACAGCGCGGCGCGCTGTCCGGTCGTGCAGGTAGGCGCCACACCGGGTGGCCCGGAGAGGTTGATGCATGCGCGCGAACGAGCGGCGGATCACGACGAGCGTGCTCGTCATCGGCACGGGCGGGGCCGGCCTGCGGGCGGCCATCGAGCTCGCGGAGGTCGGTACCGACGTCCTCGTGATCGGGAAACGGCCCCGGCTGGACGCCCACACCTCCCTGGCGGCAGGCGGCATCAACGCCGCACTGGGCACGATGGACCCCGCCGACAGCTGGCAGCAGCACGCGGCCGACACCATCAAGGAGAGCTACTTCCTGGCCGACCCCCGCACCGTCGAGGTCGTGGCGAAGGGCGCCGAGCGCGGGATCGCCGACCTGGTCCGGTTCGGGATGGACTTCGCGCGCGAGGACGACGGCCGGATCTCGCAGCGCTTCTTCGGTGCGCACACCTACCGCCGCACCGCCTTCGCCGGCGACTACACCGGCCTCGCGATCCAGCGGGCGCTCGTCGACCGCGCCGAGCAGCTGCGCGTGCCGATCCTCGACAGCCTCTACGTGACGCGGATCCTGACGGCGGACGGTGTCGTGTTCGGCGCCTACGCCTTCGACCTGACCGAGGGCACCCGATATGTGCTGCACGCGGACGCGGTGATCCTGGCCGCCGGCGGCCACACGCGCATCTGGCGGCGTACGTCGTCCCGGCGCGACGAGAACAACGGCGACTCCTTCCGCCTCGCGGTCGATGCCGGCGCCCGGCTGCGGGACGCCGAACTCGTGCAGTTCCACCCCTCGGGCCTGCTGGCGCCGGAGAACGCGGCCGGCACCCTCGTGTCGGAGGCCGCCCGCGGCGAGGGCGGGGTGCTGCGCAACGCGCTCGGCGAGCGCTTCATGGAGCGCTACGACCCGGCGCGGATGGAGCTCTCGACGCGTGACCGGGTCGCCCTCGCGTCCTACTCCGAGATCAAGGCGGGCCGGGGAACCCCGCACGGCGGGGTCTGGCTCGACGTCTCGCACCTACCCCGCGAGACGATCGTGACCAGGTTGCCCCGCGTCTACCAGACGCTGATGGACCTGCAGATGCTCGACATCACGACCGACCCGATCGAGGTCGCCCCGACGGCGCACTACTCGATGGGCGGCGTGTGGGTGCGACCGGACGACCACGGCACCGACGTCGAGGGCCTGTATGCGATCGGCGAGGCCGCCAGTGGGCTGCACGGCGCGAACCGCCTGGGCGGCAACTCCCTGATCGAGCTGCTCGTCTACGGCCGGATCACCGGCCGCGCCGCCGCGGAGCACTCGGCGGGGCTGGAGGTCCATCGCAGGTCGCGGGAGGCCGAGGAGGAGGCGCGCGAGGAGGTGCGGGCGCTCCTCGCGGCCGACGGTCGGGAGAACGTCCGCGCGCTGCAGCGCGCGGTCCGCGACACGATGACCGAGCATGCGGGCGTCCTCCGTGACGGGGAGGGGCTGCGGGCTGGCCTGCTCGACCTCGAGGAGATCGAGGGCCGCGCTGAGTCCGTCGGCATCCACCCCGACATCGCCGGCTTCCAGGACCTGGCCCACGCCTTCGACCTCAAGGCCTCGCTGCTCGCGGCGCGAGCGACGCTGGAGAGCGCCCTCGAGCGGCGCGAGACCCGCGGGTGCCACAACCGGAGCGACCACCCCGAGCTCGACCCCGCGCTCCAGGTGAACCTCGTCTGGTCGCCGACGACCGGGGTGGTGCGGGAGGGGGTCCCGCCGGTCCCGGCCGAGCTGACTCGGCTCGTGCGCGAGGACGTCCCGATCGACGGCAAGCTGGTCGAGTGAGCGCGCGGGCGGTGGCCGGGCCGGCTCAGGCGGGCTCGGTCATCCGCTCACGCAGCTGGCGCAGGTAGCGGTCGAGCAGTCGGGAGACGTGATATTGCGACACGCCGAGCTCGTCCGCGATCTGCTGCTGCGTGCGGTCCTCGACGAACCGCCGGTGCAGCACCCGCCGCGCTTGGACGGGGAGAGCTTTCAGGTGCGGCGCGAGCATGAGTCGTGCCTCGGTCTGCTCCCAGGTCCGGTCGTCGAGGTCGACCAGCGTCTCTCTCAGCGGTGCGGCGGTGTCATCGGGAGCGTCCAGGCTGTAGGGCCTCAGGCAGGACCGGAGGGGGACGCCGTCCACCACGTCGTCGCCGTGGTCGGACCGCAGGTACTGCGCCTGTGCGGTCCGCGGCGGTCGCACGAGCCAGGCCGAGTCGCGGAAGTAGCGCTTGACCGCGCCCCTGATGCACGGGACGGCGTACGAGAGAAAGTCGTGCCCGAGCGTCGGGTCGAAGTCCCGCGCGGCCCGCACCAGGGCGAGATAGGCCACCTGCTCCAGATCCAGAACGTGCTGGGAGTGGCGTCCGAGGCGGTGCGCGATGCGCCGGGCCAGCACCATGTTGGTCACAGCGAGGTCGTCGACCAGCTCCGCGCGTTCTTCGTCGGTGGCCGTCCTGAGCCGGTCCACCAGCTCGTCGGTGCGCATGCGTCGTTGGACGTCGTTCATGGTTCCTCCTGCGTCGTGCTTCGTCGGCAGGAATGACCGGGGGTGGGGACGGCTTGTGACTCGTCACGTCGGCGGCTTCCGTCCGGTCGGAGGGGCATGAACCAGATGACATCCCCCGTCCCCCTGTCGCCCGCCCGGATCGACAGCATGGAGAGCCTGCGTGAGCACCTGCAGTGGGCCATCGAGCTCGAGCACGCGACGCTGCCGCCGTACCTGTGCGCCCTCTACTCGCTGGATCCGCAGCGGAACCGGGCGGCCGCCGAGGTCGTCGAGAGCATCTTCATCGAGGAGATGCTGCACCTGACGCTCGCGGCCAACCTGCTCAACGCGGTCGGTGGCAGCCCGATCCTCGACTCGCCCCGGCTCCTGCCCGCCTACCCGACGACGCTGCCGCACGCCGACCGGTCCTTCGACGTCGAGCTCCTCCCGTTCGGCCCGCAGGCGATCGAGCTGCTGCTCCGGATCGAGCGGCCCTCGGTCCGCGAGGCGGCGCCCGAGAGCGAGGGCTACGAGACGATCGGCCAGTTCTACGCCGCGATCCGGGCAGGCCTGGTCGACCTGTGCGCGGAGCTCGGCGAGGACGCCGTGTTCAGCGGCGACCGTGCGCGGCAGGCCACCCCGACGGTGCCCTACGGCGGCTCGGGCCGCATCATCGCGGTCGACGGGCTGGACTCGGCACTGCAGGCGCTCGACGAGATCGTGGAGCAGGGCGAGGGCGCCGCCCACCGCGACGTCTGGGACGGCGACCACGACATGTTCCACCCCGACCGGGACGAGGTCGGGCACTACTTCCGGGTCCTCGAGCTGAAGCTGGGCCGGCGCTTCCAGCGCGGTGACACCCCGGTCTCGGGTCCGAGCGGTGAGCCGGTGACCGTGGACTGGGACGGCGTGTGGCCGATGCGGCCGAACCCGCGGATCGCCGACCACGAGCCGGGCAGCGAGATCCGGGTCGCGCAGGAGCGCTTCAACGTCTCGTACTGCACGCTGCTGAACCACCTCGAGCAGGCCTTCAACGGCAACCCGGGACTGCTGGGCGCGGCGGTCGGGGAGATGTACGGGCTGAAGGCGCAGGCCCAGGCGCTCATGCAGCTGCCCAACGAGGACGAGGAGTCCACCGCCGGACCGACCTTCGAGTACGTCGCGCCGGCGGACCGCGGCTGACGGTCTCCCCGTTCTCAGCCCTCCTCCGTGTCCCCGGCCGCGACGGCATCCCGGAGGCTGAGCAGCCTGGTCAGGTAAGGCTCGGCCTCCGGTTCGTCGTCGCCGGCGGGGTCCGCGCCGGCCCGGGCGAGAGCGATCTCGAGGTCGATGTCGTCGCGGAGGCGATCGGTGCGGTGAGGCTGCTCGGGCATGGGTGGCTCCTGGAGGTCTCGTGCCGGACCGGTGCCCGGTCACTGGGACGACCGGACTCCTCACGTGTTCGTGACAGGCCTCACCGAGCGAGTCGCGAGGCGATCTCCCGCCGCGACCGGATGCCGAGCTTGGCGAAGACCTTGCGCAGGTGCCACTCGACAGTGTGGGCGCTGAGGAAGAGCTCCGCCCCGATCTCCGGATTGGTCATGCCGGTGGCAGCGAGCGCCGCGATCTGCGCTTCCTGCGGGGTGAGCGGTGATGGCGCCGTCCGTGCCTGGCTGTTGACCGCGGAGCGGCTGGTGCCGAGCGCGGCGAGGGCACGTCGGGCGAAGGCGGCCGCGCCCATCCGTTCGAACAGGTCGTGGGCGTGCGCGAGCCGGTCGCGCCCCTCGTCGATGCGTCCCTGTCCGAGCAGCCACTCGCCGTAGACCAGGTGGGCCCGTGCCGCGAGGGCGTGGACGTCGGCGCGCTCGAGGCGGTCGACCGCCTCCTGGTAGAGCTCTTCAGCGTCCTCGTCGCGCGCGACCAGGGCGGAGACGTAGGCCGCCGTGCCCAGGGCCCAGTCGCTGCCGCTGGCCAGCGCACTCGCGCGCAGCCGGCGTACGGCGTCCTCCGCCTCCTGCGGACGGCCGACCCGGGAGGCCGCCTCGACGACCTCCACCATCGACCAGGTGGAGAGGCCCATCTCCGCGGGGTGCGCCGCGCCACCCCGCCCCGCGACAAGCGCCTCCTCGTGGTGTCCGGTGGCGTTGGCGAGCACGGCAGCCGCCCATCGGGTCGCCGTGATCACCTTGCCCTCGCCCTGGATCGAGCTGTCCGCGTTGATGCGCCCGATGAGGTCCGCCGTCCACTCCTCCTCCCCTTGCCACGGCGCGAGCACCAGAGCGCCGTAGTTGGCTGCGAATCCGCTGCCGGCGACCTCGGCCAGGGAAGTGGCCTGTGCCAGGAGCGCCTCCCCGGCGGCGAGCTCACCGGCGAAGACCCGGTTGGAGAGCCGCAGCAGGAACGCCGAGGGCAGCACGGCGAGGGCGCCCGCGGCCCGGGCGAGGTCGACGAGGCGGCCGGAGAGGAACGACCAGGTGCCGAACTCCCACGCGTCGTGCGCCATCCGGCAGGCGAGGGGGAGCCACCCGAGTGCCTCCTCCGGCTCGAGGTCAGCGGACTCGTACGCCGTGAGCGCCTCCTGTAACTGGGGTAGTCCGGCGGGGTCGCCGGTCACCAGGCGTGCTGCGCCTTCGAGGAGGAGGTCGGCGCGGGACCGATCGACGGCCTGTCGCCTCATCAGGATGGCCGCAGCGACGTGCTCGGCCGCGCCTGGCTCCCGGGGGACGCTGCCGGCGGTCAGGGCCGCGTAGAGCGCGTCGCGGTAGGTGAGTGTCGCCAGCGCCGGGTCGAGCGTCTCCAGCCGCCATGCCGCGGAGAGCAGCAGCGGCAGCCCGGCGCTCGCGCTGCGCGATGCGGCCAGTACCTGTCCCCGGACGAGTTCGGCTCGAGCTTCGTCGCGCTCACCGAGAGGATGCAGCCGCGCGGCGTCGAGGAGCTCGAGGGCGGGGCCGAACTCCCCCGCCTGGGACATCAGGGTCGCCGCCTCGAGCGTTCGCCGGCCACGGCGCTCGGGATCGGCCGTGAGCTCGGCGGCCCGGCCGAGGAACGCGGCAGCGGCGGCGACACCGCCGCGCGCGCGGGCGCGCCCGGAGGCCGCCTCGAGCCCGGCGGCGACCCGCTCGTCCGCGGCCGCGGTGGCGTTGGCCAGGTGCCACGCCCTGCGATCGGGGTCGGTCAGGGGATCGGTGGCCGCGGCGAGAGCGGCGTGCACCTGGCGGCGCTCCGCTGCGGAGGCCGAGTGGTAGGCCGCCGAACGGACCAGCGGGTGTCGGAATCGCACCATGCTCCGCACCGTGAGCAGGTCCGCCGCTTCCGCCTCGGCGGCCGCGACCTCGACGTGGAGGTGCAGCGCCTCGGCGGCCAGACGCAGCTGTGAGACGTCCCCGGCCGGGTCCGCGGCGGCGAGGAGCAGGAACCGCTGGGCGTCGGGCGACAGCGCCTGGAGTCGTCGACGGAATGCCCTCTCGACGTGGTTGCCGGTGACCGATCGATCGCCGTCGCCGGCCCCTACCGTGAAGGTCGTTGCAGTCCGGGGCAGCTCGAGGAGGGCCAGCGGGTTGCCGCGCGCCTCGGCGAGCACCCGCTCCCGGACCCGTTCGTCGACGCGGCCCGGAGCGCTCCTGGCCAGCAGCGTTCGAGCGTCGTGGTCGTCGAGGCCGGTCAGCTGCTCTTGCGGAAGGACCTGGAACGGGTGTCCGGCAACCGGGTCGCGCATGGCGGCGAGGAGGAGCACGCGCTCTGCGGAGAGGCGGCGACCGACGAAGGCGAGGGTCTGGGCCGAGACCTGGTCCAGCCACTGTGCGTCGTCGACCTGGCAGAGCAGCGGCCGCTCGGCGGCGACATCGGCGAGGAGGCCGAGGGTGGCCAAGCCGACCAGGAAGCGGTCGGGAGGGGTTCCGGTCCGCAGGCCGAAGGCCGTCTCGAGTGCCTCGCGCTGAGGCGGGGGCAGTCCAGGCAGGTGCGCGAGGAACGGTCGGCAGAGCTGGTGCAGGCCCCCGAAGGCGAGCTCCGCCTCGGCCTCGATCCCCGCCAGGCGCGCGACGCGGAAGGTCTCGGCCTTCTGACGGACGTAATGGAGCAGGGCGGTCTTGCCGATGCCGGCCTCACCGTGGATGAGGAGCGACGCGCTGAGGCCGCCTTCGACGGACGTGATCAGCTCGTCGAGTGCTGCACACTCACGCCGTCGTCCGAGCAGGGCCGCCGACGGTCTCGGACTTCGTTCCATGGCTCGGCGCGAGCATAGTGAGTGACTCTCGATCGAGTCATCACGGTGTCCGCGGTGCGACCATGCTGAGGGGACGGGCAGGCCCAGGCGAGAGCGAGATCAGGCGATCCGGGGCGTCGGCCGGTGCCCGTATCGGACCCTCGGCCGGCGCACTCCGCCGCATCCGGGGGCCGACGCGTCGGCGGCCAGGAGCCGCTCGAGCGCCTCCACGTGGCCCGTGCGGGCGGCATGCAGGAAGACGGCGGTCAAGAGTCGCAGCTCGGCCTGCTCGACCGGGCGGTCGGGTCCGCCGTCCAGACGCAGCTGAGCGCGCCGGACGAGCTGGCGGGTGTTCGGGACGGTGGTCCGCAGCAGGCGCGCCAGGTCGGCGTACGCGTAGTCGAAGCCCTTGCGCAGCAGGTAGGCGGTCAGCTCGGGGCGGGTCAGCCGGGCGAGCATCAACCGCATGCTCTCCTCCACCGCCGCGGCCTCCTCCGCCCGGGCCGCCGGGTCCTGCGCGGTGTCCACGAGGTCGATCAGGGGCGGCTCGGCGGGAGTCTCGTGGCGGTGCCGGGCGGTCTGGATCAGGTTGATCGCCAGGTGCGTGGTCGCGGTGGTCAGGAACGCGGCGGGGTTCTTGATGACGGCACGGTCGACGCGCTGCCAGCGCACCCACGCCTCCTGCACGACGTCCTCGGCGCTGGCGACGTCGCCGGTGACCCGGTGGGCGATGCGGAACAGCCGGGTGCGGTGGGCGAGGAAGACGTGCAGCGCACGATCCACGTCGTCCACGCCCTCGACTGCACCGCCTGCAGCCGGTGGCGTCTCGACGGGGACGGTGTCCAGGGCGAGCGGTGACATGGCGGTTCCTCCTCGTGGCGACGTGCCGGGAATGGCACTGCCTCTACGCTCGCCGCCGAGGCGGGTACGCCGCGCCACGGACCTGCGTGGTGGGCCGCGTGGCGGCGGGCCACGGGCCACGACCACGCAGCGCGTGGTGGTCCGCTGACCGCGTGGCGACGTGTCGCGATCACGTGGGAGACGCGTGGTCGACGCATGGTCGACGCATGGTCGACGCGTGGTCGCCGCATGGTCGACGCGTCGCGGCCCGAGGGGCGGTGGCCTCCGCTTCAGCCCTCACCGGCGAGCGCTCGGAGGGCGGTGGGCAGCTGACGCCGCGAGCTGATCCCGAGCTTGCCGTAGACCTTCCTCAGGTGCCACTCGACGGTGTGCGGACTGAGGAACAGCTCGGCGCCGATCTTCGGGTTCGTCATGCCGTCCGCGGCCAGGGCGGCGATCTGCGCCTCCTGGGAGGTCAGCTCGGTGACCACCTCGACGGTGCGCGCCCGGACGTGCTCACCGGTCGCGTTCAGCTCACGCCGGGCGCGCTCGGCGAAGCCGCGGGCGCCCATGGCCTCGAACATGTCATGTCCGGTGCGGAGCTGGTCGCGAGCGTCGGCGCGACGTCGCGACCGGCGCAGCCACTCGCCGTAGAGGAGATGGGTGCGGGCGACCTCGACGACGACCCGGTCGCGGTCGAACTCAGCCAAGGCGGTGCGATACAGAGCCTCGGCGTCCTCGTCCGCAGCGAGCAGTGCACGGCTGCGGGCACTCGCGCCACCGGCCCAGCCGCTGCTGACGGCGCTCGTGAGGTCGAGGAGCCGCTCCAGCGACTCCTGAGCCTGCTCGCGCTGGCCGCACCGTACGGCGGCCTCGACGTGCTCCACGAGGGGCAGGCCGGTGAAGTTGTAGCCGTCGTGCTCGATGCCGGCGCGGGCCGCCTCCAGGGCGCGGTCGTACTGCGCCAGCCCGTTGTAGAGGACCGCGCGGATGTAGCCGGTGACGCCGAGGAGCGAGACCTCGCCGCGCTCGGTGGCGTTGGCCAGCGCCGGCCGGATGAGGTCCATCGCGGCCTGCTCGTCGCCACGCCAGCCGGCCAGCACGAGCGCGGCGTAGGCGTGCGGCGCGTTGCCGGTCGCCGCGGCGATGGCGTCGGCCTCGCCGATCATCCGGGCCGCGGCCGCGAAGTCGCCGTGGTGGATCTGGACGCCGCCGGCGTAGATGAGCGCGGGAGGCAGGACGCTGAGCGCGCCGATGTCGCGGGCGAGCCGGACGGCGCGGGCCGACAGGGCGTCCCAGGCGGGCAGGTCCCACGCATGGTGGATGAACGACTCGATCGCCACCGGCACGTGCAGCAGCCACCGCATCGTCTCCTCCCGGCTGGCGAGCTGTTCGGTGAGGAACGGGTCGAGGGCGCGGCGCAGCGCCGGCGCTCCCGCCTGGTGGCCGTCGGCGAGGAGCGTCGCCACCCCGTCGAGCAGCTGGTCGGAGGCCGGCGAGCTCGATGGCTTGGCGCCCGCCCGTCGAGAGGCGACGGCGGCGGCCCGGGCCCCGGCCGGGCCGTGAACGCGTCCGGCGAAGACCGTGGCGCTGATGGCCTCGAGGTAGGTCTCCCGGGCCAGCGGCGACCCCTCGGCGGCGAACGCGCCGGCCGCGTCGAGGAGGAGCGGAGCCGCCTCGTCGCTCCTGCTACGGGCGAAGAGGATGCGGGCGCGCAGGCGCGAGAGTCGAGCCCGGTCGAGCGCGGTGAGGGGGCACAGCTCGGCGAGCGAGGCCAGCTCGGTGGCCCGGTCAGGGGAGGCAGCGGAGAAGTACGCGCCGGCGGCGGCGAGGGCTCGCCGACCGCGCGTCCACGGGTCGGGGGTGAGCTCGGCGGCCCGCTCGAGGAGCACCGCCTCCGCGGACATCCCACCGCGTTGCCGAGCGCGGTCGGCGGCTCGCTCGAGGCCGGCGGCGACCTCTTCGTCGGGTCCGTCGGACGCCTGGGCGGCGTGCCAGGCACGTCGGTCAGGGTCCGTGACCGGGTCGGTGGCGGTCGCGAGGCTGCGGTGCACCGCGCGGCGGTCCTCGGGTGCGGCCTGCCGGTAGACGGCAGAGCGCGCCAGCGGGTGCCGGAAGCGAAGGCTCTCGCCGAGCTCGATGAGACCGGCTGCCTTCGCCGGAGTCGCGTCCGGAGTGATCCTGAGCAGGTCGGCGGCCTGCAGCAGCAGTCGTGGGTCACCCACGGGCTCGGCGGCGGCGATGAGGAGCAGCGTGCGGGTGTCCTCGGGCAGCGAGGTGAGCCGGCGCGCGAAGTCTTGCTCGATGCGACTCGACAGCGTGGCGGTCTCGGCTGCGTCCAGTCCGTAGGCGAGCTCTGCGGCGCTCCGGCCACGAGAGAGCTCGAGGAGGGCGAGCGGGTTGCCCTGGGTCTCGGCGACCAGCCGGTCACGGACCCGGTCCTCCAGCGCCCCCTCCACGGACGACTCGAGCAGCTCACCGGCGGCGGCCGGGTCGAGGCCTGCCACGCGGAGCTCAGGGAGGCCGACGAGGACGGCGCTGCCCTCCGGCTCCCGCACCGCGAACACCATCGCCACCGCCTCGGCCAGCAGCCGGCGGGCGACGAACTCCAAGGTCAGCAGGGAGATCCGGTCGAGCCACTGGGCGTCGTCGACGACCAGCAGCACAGGCCGGTTCTCGGAGGCCCGGGTCAGCAGCGTGAGGACCGCCAAGCCGACCAGGAAGCGGTCGGGCGGGTCCCCTGCCGCCATCCCGAAGGCGACCTGCAGGGCGTCCCGCTGCGGGTCCGGAAGGTCGTAGATGCCCGACATGAAGGGAGCGCAGATCTGATGCAGGCTCGCGTAGGCCAGCTCCATGTCGGCCTCGATGCCCTGGGCCCGGCTGAGGGTGAGCTTCCCGCCGCGCGAGACGACGTACTCCAACAGGACCGACTTGCCGATACCCGCCTCGCCCCGCACCACGCAGGTCGCAGAGCGGCCGGCATGCAGGTCGACGAGCAGGTCGTCGAGCGTCCCGCGCTCGTCGCGGCGACCGACCAGGCGGGGCGAGGTGGCGCTCATCGGACTCCTCGAACGACTCCGGCCGATCTCGACGGTGCGGGGGTGCGAGGACGACGCCAGCGGCTCGGCCGCGGTGCCCGGTTCCCGAACCACGTCGTCCCAGACGGTCATGACTCGCCCCTCTCCGCTGCCTGCGTCACGGCCGCAGCCACTTCCCGACGGCGACCTGGGTGGGCTCGTCCATGAGGTCCGCGAGCTGGCCGCCCAGGTCGGCGATGGTGACCTCCCTCAGCGAGGCGCGCCACGCACGCTCGGCGTTCGCCATCACCTTGGCCACGCCGCACGGTCGCAGGCACTCCTCCGGCGGCATCCCGAACGGACCGTTCTGCCGGATCTCGGTGCACCTGAACGCCCGCTCGCGCCCCTCGATCGCCTCGACCACTGACAGCACCGTCACGTCCGTGGCCGGCCGTGCGAGCACGTAGCCGCCGACCCGCCCCTCGGTCGTCTCGACGATCCCGGCCCGCGAGAGCGACTGCAGGCTCTTGGCCAGGTAGGTGCGGGACACGCCGTGGAACTCAGCGAGCCGCTGGGCAGAGACCGGCCCGTCGGCCTGGCTCAGGACGACGCAGCAGTGGATCGCCCACTCGACCCCAGCGCTCATCTTCACGACCTCAGCATAACCCGGATAGGGGGAATCCGTGTTTCGTGATTCAATCACGGATGTCAACTATCCGTGTTAGGAGCACATCATGAAGATCGCCGTCGCCGGATCGACCGGACTCATCGGCAGCCAGGTCACCGCCCTCGCCCGCGAGGCCGGGCACGAGGTCGTCGGGATCGCCCGGCAGACCGGCTTCGACCTGCTCGCGCCCGTCGGCCTCACCGACGCCCTCGTCGGTGTCGAGGCCCTCATCGACGTCACCCAGAGCCCCTCCCTCGACGAGGCCGAGGCGACCGAGTTCTTCGAGACCGTCGCCGCCAACCTGGGCACGGCCGCCACCAAGGCCGGCGTACGCCGGACCGTCGTGCTGTCGATCGTGGGAGCCGACAAGAGCCCCGACTACGGTTACTACGTCGCGAAGGTCGCCCAGGAGGAAGCCGTCCGCCGGTCCGCGCCCGGCCCGGTGGTGCTGCGCGCCACCCAGTTCCACGAGTTCGCCGGCCAGATGCTCGAGTGGAACCGGGACGGCGCGGTGACCCGGATCATCGACGTTCCCACCCAGCCGGTGGCCAGCGCAGAGATCGCCCGGCTCCTGGTCGACCTGGCCACCGCGGAGACCGCCGTCGACACGGACCTGGCCGGCCCGCAGCAGGAGGGGCTGGTCGACCAGGTCCGCCGGCTCGTGGAGCTCCGCGGAGACGACCTGCGGGTCGAGGCGGTCGCGGCGCCGGCCAGCATGGCCGGCGGCTCGATGCTGCCGGGGCCGGATGCGGTGATCCGTGGGCCGCGCTGGGACGAGTGGGTCGCCGCCCAGCAGTCCTGACGCCCCGCCGCGCGGACGCGTCTCGCGTCCGCGCGGCCCGGCACCTGGCTGTCACCGAATCCTCCTCCGCGTGGTCGTAGTGGTGAGCCGGACCGTCCGGCGCGAGAGGGCGAGACCATGGGACAGCTCAAGGGGGTCACCACCCGCACCCTGGAGGTCGGCTACCTCGAGCAGGGACCGTCCGACGGCCCCGCCGTGCTGCTGCTGCACGGCTTTCCCTACGACGTGCACAGCTACGAGGCGGTCACGCCCCTGCTGGCGGCACGCGGTCACCGGGTGGTGGTCCCCTACCTGCGCGGCCACGGCCCGACCCGGTTCCTCAGCGATGCGACGGTCCGCTCGGGACAGCAGGCGGCGCTCGGCGCCGACGTGCTCGAGCTCCTCGACGCCCTCGACCTGCCGGAGGCCGTCCTCGCCGGCTACGACTGGGGCGGCCGGGCCGCCTGCGTGGCCGCCGCCCTCCACCCCGACCGGGTCTCCGGGCTGGTCACCGTCAACGGCTACCTGATCCAGGACGTCGCCGCCGCGGCACGGCCGCTCCCACCCCAGCTCGAGGCCGGGTTCTGGTACTTCTTCTACTTCCTCACCGAGCGCGGACGCGCCGGCCTGGCCGCCGACCCGCGCGGGGTCGCCGAGGTGATCTGGCGGCGCAACTCCCCCGCCTGGCACTTCGACGCCGCGACGCTCGACCGGACCGCGGCCGCGTTCGCCAACCCCGACTACGTCGACGTGGTGCTGCACTCCTACCGGCACCGGCTCGGCCAGGCACCGGGCGACCCGGCGTACGACGACCTCGAGCGCGCCCTGGCAGAGCGTCCGGTGATCAGCGTCCCGACCGTCACCCTCGAGGGCGAGGCCGACGGCAACTTCCCCGTCACCGAGGGACTGCCCGACGCGGACCGGTTCACCGGTCCGCGGCTGCACCGCCGCGTGCCGCGAGCCGGGCACAACCTGCCGCAGGAGGCCCCCGAGGCGTTCGTCCGGGCGGTCACCGACGTCATCGAGCTGAACCCGCAGACCGACCCGACCAACGCCCGCTGAGGAGTCGCACCATGCACCCTGCCCTGACCTCCGGGGGCACCTTCCCCGACTACGAGCTGCTCGACCACACCCGCACGAGGCGCCGGCTCTCCGACATCCAGGGCAACGATCCGATGGTGCTCACCCTGGCCCGCGGGGCGTACTGCCCCAAGGAGCACCAGCAGCACCTCGAGCTCGCCGCGTTCTACCCCAAGATCGCGGTGGCCTACACCAAGGTCGCCACGATCACGCCCGACCGCCCGCGCGGTGCCCAGGAGTTCCACGACGCGGTGGGCGCGCAGTGGCCGTTCTTGTCCGACCCGGAGCGGACGGTCCAGCGCGACCTGGGCATCCAGGAGTACACCGACCCCGGCGACGACCCGATGATCCCGCACACGCTGGTGCTCGAGCCGGGACTGGTCGTCCACTCCGTCTACAACGGCTACTGGTTCTGGGGCCGGCCCACGACGACCGAGCTGTGGCAGGACCTGCGGGCCGTGACCCGCAAGATCCGGCCCGACTGGGACCTGACCGCACCGGGCCTGCGCGAGCGTTGGGATGGCGGCGACCGCGCGCTCTTCTACGGTCAGACGCCGCCGCCCCACGCGGGCTGAACGGCCGAGCGACCCGGCGACCACCTCGGGGCGGTCGCCGGGTCGCTCGATCAACGCTGAACGGCCTTCAGCTCGGTGAACTCCTCCACGCCGGCGCGGCCCATCTCCCGGCCGCCGCCGGACTGCTTGCGGCCGCCGAACGGCGCCAGCGGGTTGAACGTGGCGCCGTTGACGTAGACCTGCCCGACCTCCAGCCGGCCGGCCACGGCGAGTGCGTGCTCGGGCTCGCCGAACACCGCGGCGGTCAGCCCGTAGACGGTGCCGTTGGCGATCTCGACCGCCTCGTCCTCGGTGCCGTAGGGGATCACGACGAGGACGGGCCCGAAGATCTCCTCCTGAGCGAGCCGGGACGCGGGGTCGACCCCGGCGAAGATGGTCGGTCGGATGAACGCACCGGCTTCGAGCCCGGGAACCCGGCCCGGGCCGCCGTACACGAGGTCGAGCCCGTCGTCGACGCCCTGCTCGAGGTAGCGGTTGACCCGCTCCCAGTGCGCCTCGGACGCGAGCGGCCCGATCCGGGTCGTCTCGTCCCAGGGGTCGCCCACCGTGTAGTCCGCCGCCAGCTCGACCAGTCTCGTCACGGCCTCGTCGTGGCGATCGGCCGGCACCAGCAGCCTGGTCCACGCTCCGCAGGCCTGTCCGCTGTTCGTCCAGCCGTAGGCGAGGGTCTCGCTCAGCGCGTGGTCGAGGTCGGCGTCGGGGAGGACGATGTTGGCCGCCTTGCCGCCGAGCTCGAGGGCGACGCGCTTGAGGGAGTCGGACGCCGCGATCATCACCTGGCGGCCGACCGCCGTCGAGCCGGTGAAGGACACCATGTCGATGTCGGGGTGCCGGGAGATCGCCTCGCCGACCACCCCTCCGAGGCCGTAGACGATGTTGAGGACGCCGTCGGGCAGCCCGGCGGCCTGGGCCGCCTCGGCGAGGATGGGAGCGGTCAGCGGCGCTGACTCGGCGGGCTTGAGCACGACGGTGTTGCCCGCGAGGATCGCCGGCACCACCTTGGTGACGACCTGCTGCAGCGGGAAGTTCCACGGCGTGAGGGCGCCGACGACGCCGACCGGCTCACGGACGATCACCGAGTTGCCGACCTCCTCGCGCCAACCGACCTCGTCAGCGAGGCTCGCGATGGCGCGGGTGACCAGGACGGGGAACCCGGCGTGTGCAGCTCGCGCGAGACTGATCGGCGCTCCGATCTCGGAGGTCACGGCCTGCGCGATGTCCTCCTGCCGCGCCTGGAGCTCGTCGGCGAGGCGCTCGAGGATGCGGGCGCGCTCGGCCGGGGCGGTCGCCGACCACCCGGGCAGGGCGGCGCGGGCCGCCCGGACGGCGCGGTCGACGTCAGCGGCGGTGCCCAGGGGCGCGGTGGCGACGACAGCGCCGTCCAGCGGGCTGACGATGTCCAGGCGTGGGGCGGTCTCGGTGCTCGTGGTTCCCCCGATCCAGTGGCCGGGGATGTCGCGGACGTGTTGTTCGAGTGTCATGCCTCCACCGTGCAAGCGGCGGAGCGGCTCAACCATGGTCGGAGAGGGCAAGGCTCTCGGCGCGCAGCCGGGCCAGCGCGGCCTCGCTGTCAGTGCCCGGTTCGGCGGTGAACACCGTCAGGGCGTGCTCACGGCCGGGGTCGACGAGACTGTCACCGTGCAGCTCGAGCACGCCGAGTCGCGGGTGCACGACGCGGACCGGCTCGCAGTACGGGCCGTCCACGGGGTGCGCGGCCCACAGGGCCGCGAACTCCTCGCTCCGCCGCCGGAGGTCGGCGGCGAGCGCGGCCGCTTCGGACCGAGGGCCCTGCGCCGAGGCGGTGGCGGCGAGCCGGCCCACGAGGACGCGGCCGTGGTGCTCGTGGTCGGCGACCGGCGAGGTCGCCCGGGCGGACGGGTCGGTGAACCAGCGGTAGACGCGGCTCCGGGCCGGCCCCGTGAAGCGCCGCTCGTCGCCGAACAGCGCGCGGGCCAGCGGGGTCTGTGCCAGGGTCCGGCCCAGCTCGTCGGTGATCATGGCCGGGGTGTCCCCCAGCCGGTCGAAGGTGCGGAGCATGCCGTGACTGACCGGCTCGGTGTCGTGGCGCCCGCGCGGGGTCAGGGCCTGTCCGGCGAGCCGGAACAGGTGCGCCTGCTCGTCCTCGGTGAGCCGCAGCGCCCGCGAGAGCGCGGCGAGGACCTGCGGCGACGGCGTCGGGCCATGCGGCTGCTCCAAGCGCGTGTAGTAGTCGGTCGAGACGCCGCTGAGGGCAGCGACCTCGTCCCGCCGCAGCCCCGGCGTACGCCGGCCGCGACCGCGCGGCATCCCGACGTCCTCGGGCTGCAGCGCCGCCCGTCGTGTGCGGAGGAACTCCGCCATCTGGCCTCGGTCCACGACCCCTCTCCTCCTGCCTGATCGTCCTCGACCTTCCGACCAGGGCCGGCTGCTCGCCGTGACAACAGTCCGTCACACGCGCCGCCCCTCGGTGGTCATCCCTGCCGACCGAGGCGCTTCGCCGCCCACCCCGATCACCAGGGAGCCCGACATGAACCGAGGCCACACCCGGCCACGCCGGACCCGCGGGCTGCTGCTCGCCGCCGCCGTCCTTCTCACCGGCCTGCTCGTCGTACCGAGCCCGGACGCCTCCGCCGGTCGACCCGTCGAGCCGACCGACAGGCCCACGATCGTGCTGGTGCACGGCGCTTGGGCCGACGGGTCGAGCTGGAGCGGTGTCGTCCGCGGCCTGCAGCACGACGGCTACCGGACGGTCGCCTTCGCAAACCCGCTCCGCTCGCTGTCCGGCGACGCCGCGTACCTGAGGCAATACCTGGCCACCGTGCCCGGGCCCGTCGTCCTCGTCGGCCACTCCTACGGCGCGGCCGTCATCAGCGACGCCGCCACCGGCAACGCCGAGGTTCGGGGGCTCGTCTTCGTCAACGGCTCGCTGCCGGACCGGGGCGAGACGGTCGCGGCGCAGGCAGGTCCGGACTCCGCCCTGTCGGTGCCGGACCCGACCACGATCTTCGACTTCGTCCCCGGCACGCTGCCGCCCGGACCGGACGCCGACGTCTACCTCAAGCGGTCCACGTTCCTGACCTCGTTCGCCACCGGCCTGTCGCCCGCCGAAGCCGAGGCGTCGGCGGCCCTGCAGCGCCCGATCACCCTCGGCGCGCTCAACGAGCCCGCCGCGTCGCCGGCCTGGCACTCCATCCGGTCCTGGTACCTGATCGGCACCCAGGACCGCGTCATCCCGGCCAGCGCGCAGACCCGGATGGCTCAGCGCGCCGGCTCCACCGTCAGCACGTTCGCAGCCGGCCACCTCGGCCTCGTCACCGACCCGCACGCCGTGGTCCGCGTCATCGAGCGCGCCGTGCGCAGCACCACCCACTGAGACACCGACACCACCCCGAGAGGAAGATCCGATGAACCAGCACCACCTCGAGCCGGCCGCCCAGGCGATCGCCGACGCCACCGCGAAGCCGCCCTTCATCTACGAGCTCGACGCGTACGGCGCCCGCAAGGTCCTCGACGACCTGCAGATCGCCCACCCGTCCCCGCGCCCCGACGTCCACGAGCGATGGGTCACCGTCCCCGCCGAGGTCGGTGACGTCCGGGTGCGCGTGGTGAGGCCGACCACCGCCCCCGGCCCGCTGCCCACCGTGCTCTACATCCACGGCGGCGGCTGGGTCATCGGCAACGCCCAGACCCACGACCGGCTCGTCCGCGAGCTCGCCGTCGGCGCCGGTGCCGCCGTGGTCTTCGTCGAGTACGACCGCTCCCCCGAGGCGCAGTACCCGGTGGCGATCGAGCAGGCCTACGCCACCGCCCGGTGGATCACCGCCCGCGCCGAGGACGAGGGCTTCGACATCAACCGCCTCGCGGTGGCCGGCGACTCGGTCGGCGGCAACATGACCGCCGCCGTCGCGCTGATGGCCAAGCAGCGCGGCGACGTGGAGTTCTGCCACCAGTCGATGTACTACCCGGTCACGGATGCCGCTCAGGACACCGACAGCTACGTCGAGTTCGCGGACGGGCCGTACCTGCCCGCCAAGTCGATGGCCTGGTTCTGGGACGCCTACCTGCCCGACGTCGAGCGGCGCAGCGAGATCACCGCCTCCCCGCTGCGGGCGACGCTCGAGGAGCTCGCCGGCCTGCCCGAGGCGTTCCTGCTCGTCGACGAGTGCGACGTGCTCCGCGACGAGGGCGAGGCCTACGCACGCAAGCTCAGCGCGGCCGGCGTGCGCACCACGTGCGTCCGCTACAACGGCACGCTCCACGACTTCATGATGCTCAACCCGCTGCGGGAGGACCCGGCCCCCACCGCCGCCATCGAGCAGGCGATCCACGTCCTGCGCAAGGCGTTCCACACCGCCTGACCGTCACCTCCCACCCCACCCTCCGGAAGGAACACCCATGTCCACCGAACGCCCCATCGTCGTCCTCGTCCACGGCGCCTTCGCCGAGTCCGCGAGCTGGAACGGCGTGCTCGCCCGCCTGCACGGCAACGGCATCGACGCGATCGCCGTCGCGAACCCGCTGCGCAGCCTGGCCGGAGACGCGCAGTACGTGCGCGACGTCATCGCCGGTCTCGGCCGGCCCGTCGTCCTCGTCGGCCACTCCTACGGCGGCCTCGTCATCTCGGCCGCCGCCTCGGACAACGACGCCGTCCGCGCCCTCGTCTACGTCGCCGGCTTCGCGCCGGACACCGGCGAGAGCGCCCTCACGCTCTCCGCCAGCTTCCCCGGCAGCACGCTGGGTGAGGCGCTGATCGCCTACCCGGTCAGCTCCGGCGGCAACGAGCTGGCCATCCGCGCCGACGCGTTCCACCAGCAGTTCGCGGCCGACGTACCGGCCTCGGAGGCGGCGCTGATGGCCGCGACCCAGCGGCCGGTCACCGAGCAGGCGCTCGCGGACGGCCTGCCGGGCACGCCGGCGTGGCGGCGGATCCCGTCGTGGTTCGTGTACGGCGAGCAGGACCGCAACATCCCGGCGGCGGCGTTGGCCTTCGAGGCCGAGCGGGCCGGTGCCCGTTCGGTCCAGGCCCTCGTGGGCGCCTCGCACGCCATCTCGGTCTCCCGGCCCGATGAGGTCGCGGCCGCCATCCAGGACGCCTTCCGCTTCAGCGAGACGCTCCGCGCGGCCTAGCCGCCAGCCCGAGAGGAACCGGTCATGACCTCGACGACCATGCGGGTGCGCGGCGACCAGCCGCGAGTGGCAGGCGCCCGCCCCAAGAGCCTGCGGTCGATCGCCACCTACGGCCGCCTCGGCCGCCGCGCCGAGCCGAACCACTGGAGCCGCCTGCTCGGTGCGTTGTCCGCAGCGTGCCTGGCCGTCCTGGTCGTGACCGGTGTCCTCCTGCTCCTGCACTACGAGCCGTCCGCCGACACCGTCACCTACTCCGGCAGCTACCCGCTGCTGCGCGGCGTGCCGGTCAGCGCGGCCTACGCCTCCACGGTGCACCTCTCGCTCGAGGTCCGGGGCGGGATGCTGATCCGCCAGACGCATCATTGGGCCGCCCTGGTGCTGCCGGCCTCACTCATGCTGCAGCTGGCGACGCGGTTCTTCACCGGCGCGTTCCGCAAGCCGTACCGGCTCGCCTGGGTGCTGCTGTCGGCGACGTTCGTGCTGGCGCTGGCCGCTGGCTGGAGCGGTTACGCCCTCCCTGACGACATGCTGTCCGGCACCGGGCTCCGGATCTTCCAGGGCATCCTGGTCGGGACGCCCTTCGTGGGCGGCTGGCTCACGGGGTTGGTCTTCGGTGGCGAGTTCCCCGGCGACATCGTGCCGCGGCTCTACTGGCTCCACGTCGCGGTCATCCCGGCGGTCCTGGCCGTCGTGCTGGTGGCTCGCTACGTCGTCGGTCGCCGCCAGCGGCCCGCGCAGCCGTCGGGCGCCGGACACACCGAGTCGAACGTCGTGGGCCTGCCCTGGCCGGCCGCGGCGGTGCGGAGCGCGGGGATGTTCCTGATCACGAGCGGGATCCTGCTCGTCATGGGCGCCACGCTCACCGTCGCTCCGATCTGGCTCTACGGACCGTCGACGCCCGAGGCGGCCTCGGCCGGCAGCCAGCCCGACTGGTACACCTCCTGGCTCGACGGCGCGCTGCGGCTGGCTCCGTCCGGCTGGGACGTCACCTGGTTCGGAGGCACGCTGCCGCTGGCCGTGCTCGTGCCGCAGCTGGTGGCGGCGGCCCTGCTGGGGGCCGTCGCGCTGTACCCGCTGCTCGAGCAGTGGGTGACGCGCGACCGCGGCGAGCACCACCTGCTCGACCGGCCGAGGGACCGGCCGCATCGCACCGGGCTCGGCGTCGCCGGGTTCACGTTCTTCGGGGTGCTCTGGCTCTCCGGCAGCACCGACATCGTGAGCACGCTGTTCCACGTCGGCTTCGAGACGCAGGTCGATGTCCTGCGGGTGGTCGCGATCGCGGCCCCTGGGCTCGGCTACCTCGTCACCGTCGCCCTCTGCCGGGCCCTGCAGGCCCGCGACCGTGACGCGGTCCAGCACGGCGTGGAGACCGGTCGCATGATGCGCGCCCCCGATGGCCGGTACTGGGAGCCGCACAGCCCTCTGCCTGCCGAGGCGCGCGCCAGGATCACCGCCGCGCACCAGCAGGAGCTGACGCCATGACCCTCGACCTGGCCAGCACGCCGGCACCCACCTCGTACCCCTCGCCTGCTGAGGAGCGTTCGCGATGACTGCCTCAGCCCGCACAGCCCGCCGGGAGGTACGCCGCCGCCGGCTCCGGGCTGCTATCGCGACCGGCCGCATCCCCTCACCGCTCGAGCCGCGGCTGCTGCCGGTCACGCGATCGACGGCCGGCGACGAGCCCGCCGGCGACGTTCACACGCTCACACCCGGGGAGATCTGACGTCTCACGCCCGCGATCCCGATCAAGCCGTCCCCAGCAGGTGTGCCCTGCCGCCGGCGCGACGAGTAGGCCCCACGGCGGCCGATTCCTTTCGTGGCCGAAGCACCGGCGAGACGCACTTCCAAGGGCTTGACGTCCTGCAGGCGCCCGGTGCGGGAACAGCAGTTCGTGACCGTCGTCGGAACGTCAGCCCGACAGCAACCCCCGCACCACCCGCAGCCCGACAGAGAGCCGGGCCAGGTCCGCCTCGTCGTCGCCGCAGATCTGCTGGAGCGTCGCCGCGGCGCGGCTGACCAGGTCGGCCTCGCCCTCCTCCCACTCGGCGATCCGCGCGAGAGTGGTGTTCTCGGCCGGCGTGCCTCGCAGGATCTGAGCCGTGAGCTGGGTGTGCACGGCGTGCAGGTCGTCGCGCAGGGCAGCGCGGGCCATGGTCTGCCACTTGTCGTGGCGCGGGAGGGCCACGATCTTCTGGAGCAGGATCGGCAGCCCGAGCCGCTCGCCGAGGGCGAAGTGCAGGCGGGCGACCTCCTGGGGCGGCACGCCGTCACGCTGCGCGGTCTCGACGATGCCGAGCAGCACATACGCCGGCTGGAGCACTGCGACCCGGCGGGCCAGCTCCTCCGGCACACCACGCCCTTCGAAGCGGGCCTGCCGCTCCTGGAACCCCTCGAGCTCGAGGCCGGTCATCAGGTCCGGCAGCTGCGCCATGGTCTCCTGCACCGGGCCCGCGAACTGGTCGACGGTGGCGACGCTGTCCAGCGGTGGGCGACGGTTGGTGACCAGCCAGCGGGAGGCTCGCTCGACCAGGGTCCGCATCTCGATCCGCATCCGGGTCTGGACGGAGGCGTCGATCTTGTTGTCCCACGACCGGAGCTCCTGCCGTAGCGGCAGCGACCCGAAGATCTCACGCGCCACGAAGTTCGCCCGGGTCAGGTCGGCGACGCTCGCTCCGGTCTCGTCGGCCAGTCGTGGCCAGTAGGTCATGCCGGCACCGTTGACCAGGTCGTTGACGACCTGCGTCACGATGATCTCCCGGCGCAGCGGGTGCGCCTCGATCTGGCTCTCGAACCGCTCGCGCATCGGCGTCGGGAAGTAGGCCTTGAGATCGACGTCGAGGTACGGGTCGTCCGGGAGCTCGCCGCCCAGCAGCTCGTGGGCGAGCACGATCTTGGTCCACGCCATCAGCACGGACAGCTCGGGCGGGGTGAGCCCGACGCCGCGTTCGAGCCGGCGGCGTACCTCGGCGCGTGAGGGCAGCCCCTCGATCTCGCGGTCGAGCGTCCCGGCCTTCTCGAGCCGGCGCATGAAGTCCTCGTGCACGTGCAGCAGTGACGGCGCGTGGGCGACGGCGTTGGCGATGGCGAGGTTCTGCTCGTAGTTGTCGCGCAGCACCAGCGTCGCGACCTCGTCCGTCATCTCGGCGAGGAGGCCGTTGCGCTGCTTGCTGGTGAGGTCGCCGTCCTTGACCACGCGGTCGAGGAGGATCTTGATGTTGACCTCGTGGTCGGAGGTGTCGACGCCGGCGGAGTTGTCGATGAAGTCGGTGTTGATCCGCCCCCCTTCCTCGCTGGGACCGTCGGTGTCTCCGCCGCGCAGGACGTACTCGATCCGGCCGGCCTGGGTGAGGCCGAGGTTGCCGCCCTCCCCCACGCACCGCGCGCGCAGCTGCGAGCCGTTGACCCGGATCGCGTCGTTGGCCTTGTCACCCACGTCGCCGTGCGACTCGCTCTCGCCCTTGACGTAGGTGCCGATGCCGCCGTTCCAGAGCAGGTCGACGGGCGCCTGCAGGATCGCCTTCATCAGCTCGGCCGGCGTCATCTTCTCCACGCCGGCGTCGATGCCGAGAGCGGACCGGACGGCGTTGTTGAGCGGGATGGACTTCAGCGAGCGGGGGTAGATGCCGCCGCCCTCGGAGAGAAGGCTCTTGTCGTAGTCCTGCCAGCTCGACCGCGGCAGCTCGAACAGCCGGCGCCGCTCGGCGTACGACGTCTTCGGTTCCGGATCGGGGTCGAGGAAGATGTCGCGGTGGTCGAACGCGGCGACCAGCCGGGTGTGCTCGGAGCAGAGCATCCCGTTGCCGAACACGTCGCCGCTCATGTCGCCGATGCCGACGGCGGTGAAGTCCTCGGCCTGGCAGTCGATGCCGCGCTCGCGGAAGTGTCGCTGCACGGACACCCACGCGCCGCGGGCGGTGATGCCCATCGCCTTGTGGTCGTAGCCGACCGAGCCGCCGCTGGCGAACGCGTCGCCGAGCCAGAAGCCGTAGTCGTGGGCCACGCCGTTGGCGATGTCGGAGAACGTCGCGGTGCCCTTGTCGGCGGCGACGACGAGATAGGAGTCGTCGCCGTCGTGACGCACGACGTCGCGCGCCGGGAGGGTCTTGCCGTCGACCAGGTTGTCGGTGATGTCGAGCAGCCCCGAGATGAAGGTCTTGTAGCAGGCCACGCCCTCGGCCAGCCACGCGTCGCGGTCCGAGGCATCGGGGAGCTGCTTGCAGAAGAACCCGCCCTTGGCGCCGACCGGCACGATGACCGTGTTCTTCACCATCTGTGCCTTGACCAGGCCGAGCACCTCGGTGCGGAAGTCGTCGCGCCGGTCCGACCAGCGCAACCCGCCGCGGGCGACCGGGCCGAAGCGCAGGTGCACGCCCTCGACGCGAGGTGAGTAGACGAAGATCTCGAACTTCGGTCGCGGCTGGGGCAGGTCCGGGATGCCCGAGGGCTCGAGCTTGAGCGACAGGTACGGGTGCGGTCCGCCGGTCGCCGCGTCCTTCTGGAAGTAGTTGGTGCGCAGCGTCGCCTTGATGTGGGTGAGGTAGGAGCGCAGGATCCGGTCGTGGTCGAGGCTCGCCACGTCGTCGAGCGCGTCGAGGATCCGCCGCTGGAGGCGCTCCTCCTCGTCCGGGGACCCGCTGACCGGGTCGAACCGCGCCTCGAAGAGCGACACGAGCAGTCGGGTGATGTGGGCGTTCCCGCGCAGGGCGCCCTCGATGTAGTCCTGGGCGAACGGGCTGTTGCACTGGCGCATGTACTTCGCGTACGCGCGCAGCACCGTGGCCTGGCGCCAGGTCAGTCCGGCGGCGAGGACGAGCCCGTTGAAGCCGTCGGTCTCGTTGAACCCGTCCCACACCGCGCGCAGCGCGTCCTGGAACAGCTCGTGCGAGCCGCTGGGCAGGTTCTCGCCGTACCGCAGGCCGAAGTCGTAGATGATCGACCGCCGCTCCAGTCCCTCGAGCTCGTGGGGTCGCTCGTCGACGACCTCGACGCCCATGGAGGCGAGCATCGGCAGCACCTGGGAGAGGGAGAGCGGGTCGCCGACCCGGTAGACCTTGAGCCTGATCTCGCCGGGGCTCGCGTCGAGCTGCTCGTAGAGCGAGAGGTCGAGGCCGCTGTCGTCGGGGCCGTCGGTGCGGATCGCCTCGAGCCGGCCGAGGTCGGCCGCCGCGGTGCGCGCGGAGTAGTCCTCCTTGTAGCCCTCCGGGAAGGAGAGGGCGTAGCGGCGGCCCAGCTTGGTGCCGCGCTCCTCGCCGTACTCGGCGATCACAGCCTGGGCGAAGTCGTCGCGCCACGAGCGCGAGGCCTCGACGAGGCGGTGCTCGAGGTCGACGGTGTCGATGTCGGGGACGTGGTCGCCCGTGGGGAGATGGACGACGAAGTAGACGCGGGCGGTCGTCGACTCGTTGATGCGGACGGTGAACTCGATCGACTCGCCGTGCAGGCGCTCCTGGAGGATGCGGGAGAACCGTTCGCGGACCGCGGTGTTGTAGCGGTCGCGGGGCAGGTAGACCAGGACGGAGACGTAGCGGCCGTAGGTGTCGCGCCGGATGAACATCTTCACCGCGCGGCGCTCGCGGGCGCTCATGGCCGCCTCGGCCATCGGCGCCAGCTCGTCGACGGGCGTGTGCAGCAGCTCGTCGCGCGGGTAGGTCTCCAGGGTGTCCATCAGGGCCTGGCCGGCGTGGCTGCGCGGGTCGAAGCCGCTGTCCTTGAGGACCGCCTTGGCCTTCTCGCGGATGAGCGGGATCCGCATCAGTGACTCGGTGTACGCCGCGCTGGTGAGCAGGCCGAGGAAGCGACGCTCTCCGTCGACCTCGCCGTTGGCGTCGAAGGTCTTGACGCCGACGTAGTCGAGGTACGCCGGGCGGTGCACGGTCGCCCGGGAGTTGGCCTTGGCCAGCACGAGCAGCGTCTTCTCGCGGGCCTTGGCCTTGACCGCCTCGGGCAGCCGGCCCGAGGAGTCCGACATCTCCTGGTCGGCGCGCAGGATGCCGAGGCCGGTGCCGGGGATCGCGCGCAGGTAGTCGTCGTCGCCGCGGCGCTCGAGCTTGTACTCCTTGTAGCCCAGCAGCGTGAAGTGCTCGTCGCCGAGCCACTCCAGGAACTCAGCGGCGTGGCGCACCTCGTCGCCGTCGAGCGGCGGCGGGTCGGTGCGTAGCTGGGTGGCGATGGCCTCCATCTGGGCGTGCATCTTGCGCCAGTCCTCGTTGGCCTCGCGCACGTCGCGGAGCACCCGCTGGATGTCCTCGATGATCGCGTCAGGGTCGTCACCGGCAGGCAGCCGATCGATCTCGACGTGCATCCACGACTCGCGGACCGCCTCGCCCTCCGGCTCCAGCGCGCCGTCGGCCACCACGGCCATCGACTGCAGCGCACCGGTGATGTCGCGGACGACGTCGAAGCCCGGGTGGATCACGACGTGTACGTCGCGCAGCTGGCGCGACAGCTCCATCGTCAGCGAGTCGACGAGGAACGGCATGTCGTCGACGACGACCTCGACCACGCTGTGCCCGCCGGCCGACCAGCCGGTCTCGGCGAGGGTCGGCGTGCTGACCCGGACCTGCGCGGTGCCCTGGGGACGCTCGAGGCCGAGCTTGTAGTGCGCGGCGAACGCGCCGTAGACATCGACGTCGGTACGGTCGAGGAGGTCCTCCGGCGCCACGTGGCGGTAGTAGGCGCGCAGCAGATCAGCGATCTGGTCGTGCGGTGGCCCGCCGGTCCCCCTCCCTGATCGGGCCAGCTCGATGGCCTCGTCGATCAGTTCTTCCTTGGCCTGCTCTGATGTCTGCCGCGTCGTCGTTGACACCCTTCTGACACTAGCCGTCCGGCACGCGCCGCGCTGGCCGACGTCGCACTCGACGTCGGGTCGCCCCCGTCAGGCGTTGCGGGTCCACTGCTCGAGGACGACGAGCGTCTTCGTGCTGGCGATGGCCCCGCCCGAGCGCAGCGAGCTGACGACCCGGCGCAGGTCCTCGACGCCCTCGACGCGGATCCGCACGAGTGCGTCGGGATCGCCGGCGAGGGTGAGGACCTCCTCGACCTCGGGGATCTGCGCGACGAACTCCATGATCTGCGCCAGATCGAGGTCGTCGGCGAACTGGAGCTCGGTCATCGCCTCGATGCCGGTCGCGATCCGGCCGTGGTTGACCTGGACGGTGTAGCGCTCGATCACGCCGAGCGCCTCGAGTCGCGCGATCCGGCGCTGGACCGGGGCGACGGTCAGTCCGACCGCCGCCGCGATCTCGCGCAGCGGACGCCGGGCGTTCTCGCGCAGGAGGTCGAGGATCGCGCGGTCGGTCTGGTCGATGGACGCCAACTCGGTCACGCAACGAACTCTAACCGCGACACCACGTTCGTTGCGCGGCACAGCCGTCGATCACGATGGAGATTGCGGATCGTCGCCACAGACGACGACAAGAGTTGTGACCGGGCCCACGTCGACGGCATGCTCGGGGGCGCCGACCCCCTGCACCAGGAGAGCCGATGACCGTCACCGCCGACCGGCCCGCCGACCTCACGCCCGAGCCGCGGACGACGTACGACCTCGACGACCGGTTCCGCCACGCTGCGCCGCCGGTGCTGCTGACCGGGGTCCAGGCGATCGCCCGCCTGCTCGTGGAGCACCGCGCTCTCGACCGGCGCCGCGGCCTGCGGACCGCGTCCTTCGTCTCCGGCTACCAGGGCAGCCCGCTCGGCGGCCTCGACAAGCTGCTCGGCGGCATGAAGGACGTCCTCGACGCCAACGACGTCCGCTTCGTCCCGGGCCTCAACGAGGAGCTCGCCGCCACCTCCGTGTGGGGCAGCCAGATCGAGCTGCCACTGGGCACGAGCACCCACGACGGCGTGACCGGCTTCTGGTACGGCAAGGGTCCGGGCGTGGACCGGGCGACCGACGCCCTGCGGCACGCCAACATGTATGGCGTCAACGCGCGCGGTGGCGCCGTGCTCCTGGTCGGCGACGACCCGGCGTCGAAGTCCTCGACGGTGCCCGCGGTCAGCGAGCGGTCGCTGGCCGCCCTCGGCATCCCCGTCCTCTTCCCCCGCAACGCCGCCGAGATCGTGACGCTCGGGCTGCACGCCATCGAGCTGTCGCGGACCTCGGGCTGCGTGGTGGCGCTCAAGATCGTGGCCGACGTGGCCGACGGCGCCTGGGTGGTCGACCCCTCGGTCGGCGACGTGGCGCCGGTCGTTCCCACCGTCGAGTGGGAGGGCGCGCCCTACGCCTACCAGCAGCGCCCGATGGTCGTCCGGCCCGACGCCATCGTCAGCGCCGAGGCCGACCTCGTCGGCCCCCGGACCGCGCTCGTGCATGCGTACGCCGTGGCGAACACGCTCGACGTCCTCGAGGTCGACCCGCCCCACGCGACCGTCGGCTTCGTCGCGTCCGGCAGCTGCTTCGACTCGATGCGTCAGGCGATGACCGACCTGGGCGTCACCGACGAGGCCCTGGAGGACGCCGGCATCCGCGTCCTGCGGCTCGGCATGATGAGCCCGGTCGCGCCCGACACGATCCGCGCGTTCGCTGACGGGCTGGACCGGGTCGTGGTGATCGAGGACAAGACCTCGTTCGTGGAGACCCAGATCCGGGAGATCCTCTACGGCACCTCGAACGCTCCGCAGATCCTCGGCAAGCGCGACGCCGACGGCCGCACCCTCGTCCCCGCCAACGGCGAGCTCACCGCCGGACGCCTGCTGGCGCCGATGCGGCACCTGCTCCAGGACGTCGTGGCCATCACGCCGCCCGCGCCCAAGCGCACGCCGCTCCCGCTGCTGTCGACCAGCCGGTCGGCGTACTTCTGCAGCGGTTGCCCGCACAACCGCTCGACGTCGATCCCGGAGGGGTCCATGGGCGGCGGCGGCATCGGCTGCCACGTCATGGTCACCATCTCCGACCGCGAGGACAGCGCCGTCACCGGCGTCACCCAGATGGGCGGCGAGGGCGCGCAGTGGATCGGCCAGGCGTGGTTCACCGACGCCGGGCACATCTTCCAGAACGTCGGCGACGGCACGTTCTTCCACTCCGGGCAGCTGGCGGTCCAGGCGTGCATCGCGGCGGGCGTGAACATCACCTACAAGCTGCTCTACAACGAGGTCGTCGCCATGACCGGCGCCCAGGACGCCGAGGGCGCCCTCACCGTGCCGCAGCTGACCCACAAGCTGGCCACCGAGGGCGTGAAGAAGATCATCGTCTGCGCCGAGGACCCGAGCCGGCACCGTCGCCGCGACCTCGCGCCCGGCACGCTGCTGTGGAGTCGCGACCGCCTCGACGAGGCCCAGCGGATGCTGCGCGACGTCCCCGGCGTGACCGTCCTGATCTATGACCAGCACTGCGCCGCCGACGCCCGCCGCCAGCGCAAGCGGGGCGCTCTCCCGGCCCGCACCCAGCGCGTCCTGATCAACGAGGCCGTGTGCGAGGGCTGCGGCGACTGCGGCGCCAAGAGCAACTGCCTCTCGGTCCAGCCGGTCGAGACGGAGTACGGCCGCAAGACCCGCATCGAGCAGACCTCCTGCAACACCGACTACAGCTGCCTCGACGGCGACTGCCCGTCGTTCGTGACCGTCGAGACCGAGCCGCGGCGCCGCCGAACGTCGGGCAAGGCGCGCCGGGCGCGCAAGCAGGGCGAGCGTCGAGGGTTCCCGACCCCGCCTGCCGTCGTTGCCGGCCCGGCCCAGGAGCCGCTGACCGGGACCCAGAACGTCTTCATGGTCGGCATCGGCGGCACCGGGATCGTGACCGTCAACCAGGTGCTCGCGACCGCGGCGCTCCGCGCCGGGTACGCCACCGAGTCGCTCGACCAGACGGGCCTGAGCCAGAAGGCCGGCCCGGTCACCGGCCACCTCCGCTTCGCCGCCGGCGACCTCGAGCCCGCGAACCGGCTCACGCCCGGCTCGGCGGACTGCTTCCTCGGGTTCGACCTGCTGACCCTGGCCGAGGAGCGCAACCTCGCCTTCGGGAGCGCGACCTCGACCCGGACCGTGGTGTCGACCAGCCGCACCCCCACCGGTGCGATGGTCTACGACCCGACGGTCCAGCACCCCGAGGAGGCCGACCTGCTGGAGCGGGTCCGTACGGCGAGCGCCGACCTGTTCGACTTCGACGCCCTCGAGGCGGCCGACCGGATCTTCGGCAACACCGTCGCCGCGAACTTCCTGCTCGTCGGCGCCGCCCACCAGACCGGTGCGCTCCGGCTGCCGGCGGCGGCCATCGAGGAGGCCATCGAGATCAACGGCACCGCCGTCGCCGCCAACATCGCCGCCTTCCGCTGGGGCCGCGTGGCCGTGGCCGACCCGGCCGCCTTCCGCGCCGCCGGAGCGGCCGTCGCTGCTCCGACCCCGGCGCGCGAGCTGCCCGTACCGGCCTCGGTGTCCAGCTCGGGCCTCGACGGTGAGGTGCTGCGACTGGTCACCCAGCGCGCCACCGACCTCGTCGGCTACCAGGACGAGAAGCTGGCCGACGCCTACGTCGACCTGGTCGCGCAGGTCGCCGCCGCCGAGCGCGCCGTCACCACCGAGACCCGACTCAGCGAGGCCGTCGCCCGCAACCTGTTCAAGCTGACGGCCTACAAGGACGAGTACGAGGTCGCCCGGCTCCTCACCGACGAGGAGTTCCTTGCCGCGACCGGCGACTCCTTCCCGGGCGGCACGGTCTCCTTCAAGCTCCACCCGCCGATGCTGCGCGCGATGGGGCGCACCAAGAAGATGTCGTTCGGGCCTCGCTCCCACGGATCGCTGCGCCTGTTGGCCCGGATGAAGTTCCTCCGCGGCACCCGCGCCGACCTCTTCGGGTACGCCCACGTCCGCAAGGTCGAGCGCGTGCTGCGCGACCACTATCGCGCGATGGTCGCCGACCTCGCCGCCGGCCTCGGCCAGGCGTCCTACGACCGGGCCGTGCAGCTCGCCGAGCTCCCCGACCTGGTGCGGGGCTACGAGTCGGTCAAGCTCGGCAACGTCGAGCGGTACGTCGCCGCGCTGCGCGAGCTGGGCGTCGAGGCTCCGGCCTCGCTGGGGGCCTGACGCCGGCAGCGGTCGGTGGCGCGCCCACTGATCCTCAGCTGCGCAACAGCTGGGCGAGTGGCTGCCGGCGCACGCGCCGCCACTCGGTGAGGGCGATCAGGAACACCGCCGCCAGGACGACCGCGCCGCTCAGGAGCAGCCACCAGGGAACGGTGGGTTCGGTCGAGTCGGCCGCCCCGGTGATCTGCTCGAGCGACAGCCGGCCGAACGTCGCGTACGCGCCCCCGATCCCGAGCGCGAGCCCGGCGAGCACGGCGACGAGAGCAGGGGCCAGGAGCTCGCCGACCAGGACCTGACGAAGACCCTGGTCGGGGAGCCCGAGCGAGCGGAGCCGTCCCAACGACTCGCTGCGGGCAGGTGCCTCGATCGCGGCGGCGAGCGCCACGCCGAGGACTGCGAAGATCAGCAGCAGCCCGGCCGAGGCCGCGGCGAACACGACGAGACCCGAGGCCAGCGGCGCGTGGCGCCGCTCGTGGAGGACGTCGGCGTAGGTGACGACGGAGCCGAACCGGCCCGCGCTGGCCCTCACCGCGGCGGCCGCCCCCGGACCCAGGGCCCAGACCGTGTCGGGCTCCGCCACGGCGCCCGCGTCAGCGAAGGCGGCCGCGGCCACGACCACGACCGGACCAACCGACGCGTCCACGCGAGGAGCCTCGCCGACCACGTCGACAGCGACGCTGGTCCGCTCCCACTGCAGCACGAGGCCGTCGCGCAGGTCGGCGTCGCCGACCAGCAGCGCCGGCACGCGACCGCCTTCCGCCACCGCAGAGCGCAGCCGCGCGAGCTCGGTGCGGCCGGGCAGCGAGCTCGCGGCGAGGAGGCGTTCGTAGTCCGCCGGGTCCACGACGACCAGCCGCACCGTCTCGGCGCCGCGTCGCGAGGACGCCTCCACGTCGTCGGCGACGCGCGCGGCCACAGCGGCGCGGACGCCAGGCGCCTTCGCGACCGACGTCGCGAGTTCAGCCACCGCTGGGTCGGGAGGGGCGGTGAGCCGGGCGTCGCCGCCGACGGCCTCCAGCGCCCCGGCCGACTGGCCCTCCCGCTCGGTAGCCGCGAGGACGACGCCGAGCGCGAGCTGGGCGACGGCGACCGCCACGACCAGCAGCGGCAGTGCTCTGGCACCGGCTTCGGCCAGCCGGGCCGCCACGAGGAAGCGAACCTCCCCGGTCGAGCGGCGGGCACTCCGCAGCAGGAGGCGGACCGCGTGCGGGACCAGCCGAATCACCACGACAGTGCCCGCCACCGCCCACCACACGACCGCGCTGGCGGCCGTCAGGTCGCCCAGGCCGCGTTGACGCAGAGCGACGAACGACAGCACCGCCACCCCGATGACCGCGACCTCGAGCGCGGCGCGCTGCAGTCGCCGAGCGCGAAGCGCCGCGCGCCGCGCCGAGCGGTTCGCTCGGATCCGCGGCGCGCTCGTGGCGTGGGCAGCGGCGAGCACGCCCAGGATCGGCGTCGCCGACGCGGCCGCGACGACCACCGGCACCGACCAGGCCCAGCCGACGTCCCCGACCAGGAGCCAGGTGACCGCCAGGCCGACCAGGGCGCCGCTTCCCGCGGCGACCACGGCCTCGATCAGGAGCTCCAGCCCGATCCCGGGCAATCCCGCGCCACGCTCCCGGGCCAGGACCACGGATCCCCGGCGGCGGCGTACGAGGAGGTGGGCGGCAAGGACGAGCACCAGCAGCGCACAGGCGAGCAGCCCGAGGAGCAGCACCTCGGCCTGACCGCGGGCGGAGGCGACGTTCGCGCGTCCGGCGTCCAGCACCCCGACCAGCAGGCTGTCCCAGGTGATGTCACCGCGGGAGGAGCGGCCGGAGGCCTGCAACGCCACGATCGCTCGCTCCACCGCGGCCGACTCGTGCCAGCGGATGAGCGAGGGCTGCGGGGTGAACGCGACCTGGTAGGTCAGGTCGTCGGCGGGTACGCCGACCCGCAGGTCCGGCAGCGACGCAGCCGTGACCAGGGCGGCTGCCGAGGCGCTCGGGACGCCGTCCGCGACCGCCACCGTCGGATGCAGCAGCTGCGTCGACGCGTGCCACGCATCCGCGGCCGGGTCCGTCGCGGCGTAGACCCCGCTGACCACGATCGTGAACCGCCGGTGCTGCTCGTCCTCGGCCGGCACGCGGTCGCCCGGACCGAGGCCGAGCGCTGCCGCCGCGTCCTCGGCCAGCCCGACCTGCACGGGCCACGGCTCGGGGCCGGGTCGCACCGTCAGACCGGCTCGCTGCGGCCCGACGCTGCCCCGCGGCGGACCTCCCGCCGTGTAGGTCACCGCCGGTGGACCGGCGGGGGTGTCGACGTAGACCAACCTCAGGTATCGCCCCGGGCCGTCGTCGAGGAGGTGGAGCGGCGGCGTGGTCAGGGTCGCGATCCCGGGCCGCAGCACGGCCTTCAATCGAGGTGGCAGCACGTAGTGCGCGTACTCGGCATCGTTGCGCAGCTGCACGTCGGAGAGCGGTTCACGCTTGGTGCCGGTCGGGTCGTCGTAGCCCTGCGGCGCCGTGGCCACGACGTCGCCGCGCGATCCGGCGTCGCGCACCGTGGCGGCGATGGCGCGGTCGGCCGTGCGCTCGCCCAGGGGCCGCACGGCAGCGGTCAGCGCGGTCGTGACCGCCACCACGAGTGCCACGAGGACGAGGAGCCCCCGGTCGCTGCGGAGGCGTCCTCGGATGGTTGCCGGGTGCAGCCGTGACCTCGGCATCAGAGGTCACCCGCGCGCAGGTCGGCCGGGCTCGAACGGCGGACCTGGAGGAACGTGAGGACCGCCGTCAGGACCAGCGAGGCGGCCAGCAGGCCGCCGAAGAGCACGCCTTCCGCTGCCCAGGGCACAGTGGCGACCGCGGGCGGAACCGGCGCCGCCCCGACCTCGGAGCGGACCAGGTGGGGGCCCAGCAGGACGGCCGCCGCCAGCCCGACGGACGCGCCCGCCAGCACGAGCGGCACGACGAAGGCACCGTGCTCCACGAGCAGCACCCGCCGAGCGTGCCGGCGGGTGAGGCCGAGCGCCCGCAGCCGCGCCACGTCCGCGGAGCGCCGCTGGCGGCCGGCGCTGAGCACCAGGCCGACGCCGGCGAGGAGCATCACGGCCGCAGTGGCGACCAGCGTGAGCAGGGCCGTCGGGACGGCCACCCGCAACGGTCCACGGGCCAGCTGCCCGGCCACGCCGTCGCGAGTGGTGACGTCTCCGAGGCCGGTGGCGCGCAGCTCCTGCTCCACGGCCGGAGTGGGCCGCGCGACCCACCACCCGTCGACGACCGGGTCGAGCCGGCCGGCGTCGATGAGCGCGCGCGAGAGGGTGTCGACGTCGGCGAGCACGGCCACACGGCCCGGAGCCGACGGCACGTCCGACACGACCTCGACCACCCGGAGCGGCACCGCGGTGTCACCGACCGTGGCCGAGAGCCTGGCGCCCACCTTCGTGCCGACGGCGTCGGCCAGCTCGTGGGAGACGGCGACGGGGACTGCCGTCGGCGCCGGGAGCACCGTCGCCAGCAACGTCGCGCCGGTGTAGGCGAAGTAGCTCAGGTCGATGCCGGCCGTCGCGGTCAGCCGGGTGACGCCTCCTCGCGTCGACACGGCGACCTGCGCGCCGCGCACAGAGCTCTCGCGCTGCTGCGGCCGAAGGTCCCAGGTGCCGCCGGTACCGGCGCCGCCCGGGATCGAGAGGCCGACCGACACGTCGCCGGTCGTGGCCGCCTCGGTCGCCTCGTCCGGCTCGATGCCGGGGCTGCCGTCCAGCACCAGCCGTACGGCGACCAGGTCGCCGCCGACCGGACCGAGCCAGTCGACCGGGTGCGAGCGGCCGTCCAGCGGGAGCGGCGTGGCCGTGACCGCGCTGCGGAAGCCGGAGGCATCCTGCACCACCGCGGTCGGCGTCACTGTGATCGACGCCCCGTCGGGCGCTCTGCCGGCGAGCGTCATCCGCGCTTCCCCGGGCAACGACAGACCGTCGACCAGGGTGCCGGGAGCCAGGTCGGCGCCGACCGCCGACCAGCTCGCGCCGGATGCCACCCGCCCCCGCAGCAGCGCCGCTGCATGCCTGGTGTCGACGGCCACCAGCATGGGCGGTGTGCCCGGGTCGCCGAGATAGCTGCCCAGCGCGAGCGGGGTGTGGACGACCGGGGAGGTGACGGTCGTCGGTGGACGGTCGCGGGTGGCGGCGGCGACGGCGACCGCGTCCTGGGAGGTTGCCGGGGCGGCCAGGGCGAGCGACAGGTCGGACCCCACCCGCAGCGCGGCCTGGTCGTCCTGCGAGCGCTCCCAGGTCGTCCTCACGGAGAGCCCGAAGACCGACGCCGCGACCGCTGCCGCGATCAGCACCATGGCCGTGCCGACGTGCGGACGCCGCGCCGCCTGCTGCGCCGCGAGCGGTAGGACGAGGCCGCGCGACCGGTCACCAAGACGCGCCGCCGCTGCGAGCAGGAGCGGCACCAGCCGGACGGCCAGCACCGTCGCCGCGGCGAGGCAGAGCACCGGGGCCAGCGTCAGCGTGAGGTCGCCGCGGGCGGCGGTGGTCGGCGGCTGCGTGCGCAGCTGCCACCAGCCGGTCACCGCGACCCCGGCGAGGAGCACCACCATGCCCGACCGCGCGGCCACGGCGACCCGCCCCCGTGAGCTGCGGTCCGGCGCCGTGTCCGCGTCCTGGACGGTGAGGACGAGGGCGAGGGCGAGGACCACCGCGCCGGCCAGCACGGTGAGGACCAGCCCCCGCGTGACCGACGGTGGCTGTGCGAGCCCGGCCACCCGGAGGCTGCGCAGGTGGGTGAGGCGGGAGTGCACGAGCGCGGCGACCGGGACCGCCAGCAGGGCAGCGAAGCCGGCCAGCACGAGTGCCTCGATCGACGCGACGCCGATCTGCTGCCGGCGGCTCAGGCCGAGGGAGACGAGCAGCGCCCTCTCCTCGTCTCGGACCGATGCGAGGAGCCAGCCGGCGAGCAGCGCGGCCGCGAAGGCCAGGCCCGTGCCCAGCGTCAGCAGCACCAGCACGGTGGCGCGGGTGGTTGCCTGCTGCGCTTCGAACCCGTCGAGCGTGTCGGGAAGGCTCGAGGCGACCCTGGTGATCCGTGCGCGGTCGCCGACCCGCGAGGACAGCGCGGCGTCTGCGGAGTGGAGCCGGTTCGTGGCCGCCCGCAGCGTCGTGTGCTCGGCCAGCGCGAGCGTGGGGTCGGCGGTGACCCGCAGGCCCGTCACCGACGAACCGGTGGCCAGGAAGGCTGCGCTGTCGACCACGAACGGACCGTAGGCCGGCGCGGTCACCGACCCGTCGCTGTAGGTCGCGTCGAAGCCCTGCCCCACCAGCGGGTCGCCCTGCCAGCTGAGGCGATCCTGCGGCCGGAACGTCCCCACGACCACGACGTGGACCGGGACGTCGACGCCCCCCAGCCCGATCTCGTCGCCGAGCGTCACGCGGTCGCCGAGACGCAGGCCCAGCAGGCGGGCCGTCGTGTCCGGCACTGCGGCCTCCGTCGGGTGCGCCGGCGTGCCGTCGGGCCAGCGACCGGAGGTCAGCTCGGCGCCATGCACGAGCGTGTCGCCCGAGGCCAGGTAGGCCAGCCGGTCGGTGCCCTCCAGTCGCCGCATCCGGGCCGTGGCGACACTCGTCACCCGCGGCCTCATCCGCGCGAGCACGGCACCGACCGCGTCACTGGCCTGCTCCTGGACGCTGGCGAGGTCGGCACCGGTGACATCGACGAGGTACGCCGTGATGGAGACGTCCTCCGGCTGTGACCGGAGGATCTCGGCGTGGAAGGCGCGGTCCTGGGTGACGCCCAGCAGCTGCGAGCAGACGCCGAGCAGGCTCGCGGAGGCCGCGACGAGCAGCAGCACGGCGGCCAGGAGGCGCCGCTGGACCAGCGCGCGCCGGGCGACCAGCGCTAGCACGGGTGTGCCGTCATTCGTGGACCTGACCGTCCGCAATGCTGAGCACGCGGTCGGCGAGCGACATCATCACGGGGTCGTGGGTGGCCACGATCGCGGTGACGCCCTCGGACTCCACGACAGCGCGCAGCAGCGCCATCACCGAGAGCCCGGTCTCCGCGTCGAGCTGGCCGGTCGGCTCGTCCGCCAGCAGCAGCCGCGGCGACCCGGCCAGCGCACGGGCGATCCCGACCCGCTGCTGCTGACCGCCGGACAGCTCCGACGGTCGCTGCAGCTCGTGGCCACGCATCCCCACGAGATCGAGCAGGAGTGCGACCCGCCGCTCTCGGTCCGCGACCGGCGTACGACGCAGCCGCAGCGGCAGACCGATGTTCTCGGCAGCGGTCAGTGCCGGGATCAGCCCGAAGGTCTGGAAGACGTAGGAGATGGAGTCGCGACGCAGGCGTCCGAGGCCCCGGTCGTCGAGGCCGGTCACCTCGGTGCCGTCGACACGCACCGTGCCCGCGTCCGGCTGGTCGAGCCCGCCGATCAGGTTCAGGAGCGTGGTCTTCCCCGAACCGGACCGCCCGACCACGGCGACCATCTCCCCCCGCGCGACGTCGAAGGAGACCTCGCGCAGCGCGTGCACCGTGGCCGGGCCCGAACCGTAGGTGCGCGACAAACCGCTGACGGTGACCATCGGGTCGGGGGCGGCGCTCACTCGACCTCGCCCTGCCCGGGGCGGATCTCGACGTGGTCCTCGGCAAGCGCGATCCGGACCCGGCGGGTCAGCTCGAGCGCCTCGCGGAACTCCCGCGGCACCTGCACGCGCCCGGCGCGGTCCATGACGGCGTACTCCTCGACCACGCCGACGGCGTCGGCAGTGTCCACGCTGCGCAGGACCTCGCTGCTGGTCCGCCCGTCGCGAATGGCGACGGTCCGTGCCACCTGCCCGCTCACGGCAGCGTCGTGGGTGACGACCACGACGGTCGCGCCGAGCTGCTGGTTGGCGGTGCGCAGGGCAGCGAAGACCTCCTCGGCCGTCTCGCTGTCGAGCTCGCCCGTCGGCTCGTCGGCCAGCAGGACCTGCGGCCGGTTGGCGAGCGCGACCGCGATCGCGACCCGCTGCTGCTCACCGCCCGACATCTGCTGGGGGCGACGGGAGGCGCAATGTGCGACGCCCAAGCTCTCGAGCAGCGCCTCGGCGCGCACCCGCCGTTCCTTGCGCGCGGTTCCGGCGATCGTCATCGGAAGGTCCACGACCTGGCTCGCGGTCAGGTAGGGCACCAGGTTGCGGGCGGCCTGCTGCCGGACGAAGCCGACGACGTGCCGGCGAAAGAGCACCCGCTCCGCCCGCGACATGTCCACCAGGTCGTGACCCGCCACCCGGGCCCGGCCGGCGGTCGGGGTGTCCACGCCGGCGAGCACCTGAAGCAGCGTCGACTTGCCCGACCCTGACGCACCGACGATCGCGACCATCTCGCCCTCGTGGATCAGCAGGTCGAGACCCTGCAGTGCCTGCACCTCGACGCTGTCGGTCTGGTAGATGCGCACCAGGCTGTCGCACACGACCAGGGCGTCATGCCCGAACTCCGGCTCGTGCCGGGGACCCGCCGGGAGGGCCAGTACCGGTCCCGCCATCCTCGTCCTCCGCCCTTGCGCGCCCGTGCCCGCCGATGCTAACCACCCGCGTCAGCGCGCGGGTGGAACTCGGCCGGTGCTCACTGAGGGGACGTCCTCAGCCGACGCTGGTGCCGCGCGGCCAGCCCGAAGAGGAGGCCGCCGAGGAGGAAGTAGGCGTCGATCGAGTCGTTCGCCGCCAGCGTGTACGTCGACGGGTCGCTGGTCCCGAGCCTGGTAGCTCAGGCCGGTGATCCCGCCGCCGCCAGACCGGTCTGGCGGACGAGGTCGTCCACGAGCCCGGATGCTCCACGCAGCACGAGGACCGCCGTGCCGAACCCAACGAACGCCACCCACAGGGTCGCCTCCCTGGCTCTCATCGCACCTCCCTCCTGCCTCTCGGAGTCGTGCCGACCTGATCGATTCGGACCCTGCGCGTCATCATGTCGGAGACGGAGCGAAGGCGACTCGAGGCGCCGACGGATGGCCTATGGTGCGTTCAGGACGATTCGCCCGCGTCTCGGCAGGATGGTGGGTGTTGGTGCAACCACTCGGTCTCGACGCCGTGAGGCCGGGAGACGTGCTGTTCTTTCGCCGCAAGGGTCCCCTGTCGTACGCGATGCGGGCTGTCGATGCCACGGTCTTCCAGCACGTCAGCCTCGTCATCGACGCGACGTGGATCGCGCACTCGGGAGTGACCGGCATGCGCGCCGTTCGGCTGGAGGCCGTGCTCGGCTCAGCGCTCGACATCCACGTGCTGCGGAGCAACACCGTCACGGATCTCGCGCCTGTCACGAGCATCGCGTGCTCGTACCTCGAACGAGGGGCACGGTTCGCCTACGGTCACGTGATCCTCGCCGGTGCGATGCAGCTGGCTCGGCGGCTGTCCGACGACGGCGCCCTCAGGGCGGCATCGAGGGGCTCCGTCCGAGCGATCGCGAAGGTGGCCTCACGTCGGGCGGCCGGCCGCCGAACTCCCATGACGTGCTCGGAGTTCGTCTACCGATGCTTTGCGGAGTCGAGCATCGGTAGCGGCGCTGCTTATCTGTTGAGCATCGCCGATCGCCGACCTACGTCGCCGGTCGGAGACGCGAGCGCCCACTCGGTGCCGGCCCTGCCCAACTTCGTGACACCCGGCGATCTCTATCGATCGCCTTCCCTCGAGCTGGTCGGCCGACTGCTGACGTGACCTCCTCAGGCGCTCAGCGATGGCTGGGCCCGCCGGTCGGCCGGCCCGAGGACGGCTCTGCGCGCAGACGCGGTCGCGGGCAGGTGCCCGCGACCGCGTCCTCACCGACGGTGTCTCAGCTGACCGTGATGGTGACCTCCTGGGTGGCCGTCGGGCTGACCTCGTTGCTGGCCCGGACTCGGACGGTGAACGTTCCGGCGGCGGTCGGCGTGCCGGAGATGGTGCCGGTGCCGTCGCCGTGGTCGGTGAGGGCCAGCCCGGCAGGCAGCTTGCCGACGACCGAGAGGCTCGGCACCTCCTGCAGGGTCGGCGACTGCGTGGTGGCAGTCGTCACCGTGAAGCTGCCGGCCGTGCCCGCGGTGAAGGTCGCCGTCGGTTCGGAGGTGATCTGCAGCGGTGCGACGTTCACGACGAACGACGTGCTGGCCGTCCTGCCGTGGTAGGTGGCGTCCACCGTCACGGTGGCGATCCCCGAGCCAGCGGCGCGCAGCACGGTGCCGCCCTGCTCCACCGCGACGACGTCGCGACGGTTGGAGTGGTACCGGACCTTCATCCCCTTCGGAAGCGGCGTGCTGCGGCCCTTGCTGATGTAGCCGTGCAACGCCTCGTCATCGGTGGCCACGGTCACCTGCGGGTCGATGCGGGTGCCCGCGTCGAAGGCGACACGCTGCGCGACGTCGGCGGCCGCGTCGCCGGACTCGACCGGACGCACCGAGACCGTCGTGGGCACGCGGCCCAGGCGTCCCGTGACAGTCACCGAGGCCCGGGCCCTGACGTCCGCGGAGGACGCGGCGAGCTGGAGACCGTAGGTACCGCGGTCGACCTTCATCGTCTGGCTCTGCTCATCGAGGAAGGCCAGCTGCGAGGCCGGTGCCGAGAAGTGCACCCGGACCGACCTTCCAGGCTTCACCACGACCCGATCGAAGGCGAGCAGCCGCTTGGCCGGCCGCTCCGCTGCAGCGGAGGCGAACGGTGTCGTCACGTAGAGCTGCGGGGTCGCCGCGCCGGTGACGTCACCGGTGTTGGTCACGGTCGCGGTCGCGGTGATGGTGCCTGACGCCTTGACCGTGCCCCTGTCGACCTTGAGGTCGGAGAAACGGAAGCTGCTGTAGCCGAGGCCGTGGCCGAACGAGAAGCTCGGCGTGCCGGTGTAGTACATGTAGGTGCGCCCCGGCGCGGACTGGCTGGGCCGGATCGCGTAGTCGGTGATCGCCGGCAGCTGGCTGTCGTCGGTGTACCACGTGAAGGGCAGGTGCCCGCTCGGGTTGACGTTGCCGAGGAGCACGTCGGCGATCGCCGGCCCCTGTCGCTGCCCGAGGTAGGAGCTCCAGAGGATGGCCGGACTGGTCGCCTCGAAGCTGCGCACGTCCACCGAGCCCACCGTCTGGAGGTAGACCACGGTGTGCGGGTTCGCCGCCTCGACCTGGCTGATCATCGAGGCCTGCGCCCCGGGCAGCGCGGTGGTCGTGCGGTCGTGGTCCTCCGAGGCGGTGCTGCGGTCGGTGCCGGCGACGACGACGACGGCGTCGTAGCCCTTGACGGCCGCGATGGTCCCGGGGTCGACGGTGGTCAGCTTCGACGCGGTCGTGCCGCCCGTGACGCCGGGCAGGAAGTCGACCTGGGCGTTGGGGTTCCGTGCCTCGATGGCGTCCTTGATGCCGGTGTAGGCGTCGATGTTGTTCGCGGCGCCGGCGTTCACCTGGAAGCTGGAGTAACCGCCCGTGTCGAGCTGCGTCGGGTGCGCGAAGTAGCCCACGACCGCGACCTTGAAGGCCTGGCTCTTGGGAACGCTCAGCGGTAGCAGTGACGCAGCCCCGACCTTGTCGTTCTTCAGGAGGACCAGGCCCTCCTGAGCGCTCTCACGCGCTTGCGCGAGACGTTCCGGCGTCTCGGTGACCGCGTTGTTGTCGGGCGAGCTCGTCCAGGTGGCTCCGCCCAGACGCTCGCGGGCCGCGCGGACCCACGGGACCTGGTTCTCCTGGTCGAACTCGCCGGTCTCGATGCGGGCGGCGAACAGCCGCGTCACGGACGTGTCGACATCGCCGACGTTGAAGGTGTCCACCTCGGTCTTGATCTTCTGCGCGATCGCGGTCGGCACGGTGTTCCCGTAGCTGTACTGGTCGTGGTAGCCCCAGTTGCAGTCGAGGTCCTCACCGGCGGAGATCGCGTACGCCGACCGGCCGTACTGGTCGAGCGGGGCGCTCGCCGTCGGCGGCTGCCAGTGGTGGCCGTTCTGGATCTCCCGCACCGCGTCGCAGTCGGAGGTGAAGTAGCCGCGGAAGCCGTAGGTGTCGCGGGCCAGGTCGCTCATCAGCTGCACGCTCGCGGCGGCCGGGACGCCGTTGACCGAGTTGTAGGAGCTCATGATCGAGCCCGGGTGGGCCGCCTTGACGATGTCGGCGAACTGCTTGGTGTAGTACTCGCGCAGGGTCCGCTGGTCCATGTCGGCGGACCCGTTGCGACGGTTGACCTCGCTGTTGTTGGCGGCGTAGTGCTTCAGCGTCGCGATGGCCTTGTAGTAGCCGTTGGCCGAGTCAGGCAGCACGCCGTCAGGCGTCTGGCCCTGCAGGCCGTCGACGTACTGACCCGCGAGCGCGGCGGTCAGCGTGGGGTCCTCGCTCCAGCTCTCGTCGTTGCGTCCCCAACGCGGGTCGCGCGAGAGGTTGACGGTGGGAGCGTAGAAGTCGAGGTTGAGCCGGTTGTCCGGTGCGGTGTCCCGGGCCTCGTCACCGATGAGGGACGCCTCCCGGTAGACGAGCTTCGGGTCCCACGTGCTGCCCATCGACAGGTCGGAGGGGTACGACGTGGTGTTGGTCAGCGTCGTGGCGTTGCCCGTCGGGGTGATCGTCGAGGCGTTGACGCCGTGGTTGGACTCGTTCCACCATCCCCACGCCGCGATACCGAGGCGCGGGATCGCGGGGGCCCGGCTGCTGTTCATCTCCTGGGCCTTCTCGGCCAGGGTCATGCGCGAGACCAGGTCCGCGGCTCGCTCCACTGGCGTGTAGGACCTGTTGAGGTAGACCGGGGTGGACGACGCCCCGGGTGCGGACGATGACGAGGCGGCGGGTGCTGAGGCCGAGGCCGCGTTGCCGAGAGTTGTTGCGGCGAGGGCGCCGGCGACCACGGCAGTGCCGAGGGCGGCGACGGTACGCCTGCGTTGTCTGCTGACCATGTGTGCTCCGAGAGAAGGCGTACCGAACGGTGCGCGCCGATAGGTCCCCCAGCCCTGCCCCGAGAAACAGGCAGTGTGGCGTGGGTCTCATGAACGTACGGCCATCGTTTTATCCGGGTCAAGGATGAATCTGACCCGGTTTTAACCATGTTTGTCCTGTTCTGGACTAACTCGAATCGCTAGGCTGCCGCGATGAGCGAGCACGGGGTCGAGTCGCTGCTGAGCCGGAACGGGCGGGCCGTGCTCGCTGCCGTCCAGTCGCGGCCACGCTGCAGCCGCGCCGACGTGGCACGCGCCACGGGCCTCTCGACCTCCGCCGTCTCCGCCCTCGTGAGCAGCCTGATCGACGCCGGGCTGCTCCTCGAACTGGGCACCAAGCCGCCGGCCGGCGGCGGCCGGCCTTCGGTCTCCCTCGGCCTGGCGCCGCGGGCCGGCTCCCTCATCGGCATCCACCTCGGCCACGCCGATCTCCGTGTGGTGCTCACCTCCCTCGACGGCACGCTGATCACCGAGCAGCGGCACGTCCTCGACGTCGATCACCAGCCGGCCGCGTCCCTGGACCGGGTCGCGCGCAGCACCGCCGACCTGGTCGAGAACGCGGACCTCGACCTCGGGCGCGTCCTCGGCGTCGGGGTGGCCGTCTCAGCCCCGGTCGTCGGGTCCCGACAGCTGAGCTCACCGCCGATGCTGCTCGACTGGGGCGGCGTGGACATCGGCGGAATCCTCGCCGAACGCACCGGCCTCCCGGTCCACCTCGCCAACGACGCGAGCCTCGGTGCGCTGGCCGAGTGGCGCCTGGGAGCAGGCAACGGAGTCGACGACCTCGTCTACGTCATGCTGGGCGAGGGTGTGGGTTGCGGACTGATCCTCGGCGGCCGGCTGCACACCGGGGCCTCGGGCATGGCGGGAGAGCTCGGCCACCTCGCCGTCGTCCCTGACGGCAAGGTGTGCCGATGCGGCGCACGCGGTTGCCTGGAAACGCTCGTCAGCAAGCGCGCACTCGTCTCCGCGCTCGCCCACACGCTCGGCCCCACCGCGACGGTCGAGTCACTGCTCGACCTGGGGGACGCCGGCGACCGGGGTGCGCGCCGACTGCTCTCGGACGCGGGGCAGGTGCTCGGCACCGCCCTCGCCGGCGTCTGCACCATCACCGACCCGCGTCTGGTCGTCGTCGGAGGCGACCTCACCGCCCGGCCCGACTCCAGCAACGCCCTCCTCGCCGCAGCCAGCCAGGCACTCGACTCAGCGCTACCCCCGGTGGCCAGCCACGAGATCCGGGTGGTGCGTGCCCAGCTCGGCGCGAGAGCGGAGGCGCTCGGCGCCGCTCTCCTCGCGGGATCGCGGGCCGGAGGCCGGGTCGCTTGAGCGAACCGAGGTCGCCGAGCTGGTCTGAGGGCACGGTCGCCCCAGGCACTTCCGCGGCTGCGACCATCGGCCGGCCGAGACAGTGTGCCCATCGCGGGATGACCGCACGCCCAGGGCGGTGTGATTCCGAGAGGTTCCGGAGCCGCCGGTAGCCGCGGTGCGGAACCCGGGACCAGCTCCGGCCTCGGGTCGCCCGCTGACAGATCGCCGGGCTACGTCGTCGATCTGTCGGGCCGGCCAGACCGGTCCGATCCAGGCCTCGAGAGGAAGCCCACGATGACGATCCACTCCCACACCCTGCACCTCACCGCACGCGGCGCGGGCCAGGCGTCCGCCTGGTACCAGAACGCCTTCGGAGCAGAGGAGCTCACCCGACTGGTCGTGCCCGGGGGTCGGCTGATCCACGTGCAGCTGCGGATCGGATCGCTGGTGGTCATGCTCGCCGACGAGTTCCCCGAGATGGACTCCTACGGGCCGCAGCACTTCGGAGGCACCTACGGCGCGACCTGTCTGCACGTCGACGACGTCGACGCTGCGTGGCAGCGCGCCGTCGACGCCGGGGCCGCCGTGATCCGGCCCCTGAGCGACACGTTCTGGGGGGAACGCGAGGGCCAGCTGCTGGACCCGTTCGGTCACCGCTGGGGACTCGCCCAGCACCTCCGTGACGTCCCGCTCGGCGAGCTCCAGGAACTCACGACCGCGGCCTTCTCCAGCCTCGTGGCGCGCTAGCCGGAACCCTGCGATGGGGACGGCCTGCAGCTCCGGAGGCCGGGGCGAGCGAGGCCGTCCGACGCCCCCGCACGGGCGCGCAGGTTCCCTCAGTTAGCGTGAGATCGTGAGCCACCCCCATCCAGAACTTCGGCTTCCTGGGAAGCTGCCAGCGGACGGCCTGCGCGTCGTCGGGCTCGGCGGCCTCGGAGAGATCGGCCGGAACATGACGGTGTTCGAGCATCGCGGGAAGCTGCTCATCGTCGACTGCGGCGTGCTCTTCCCCGAGGAGCACCAGCCTGGGATCGACGTGATCCTGCCCGACTTCACCTGGATCCGGGAACGGCTCGACGCTGTCGTCGCGGTCGTCCTGACGCACGGGCACGAGGATCACATCGGCGGGGTCCCCTACCTCCTGCGGGAACGCAAGGACATCCCGGTCGTCGGTTCCACGCTCACGCTCGCGCTGATCGAGGCCAAGCTCAAGGAACACCAGATCAAGCCCACGCTGAACCGGGTCAAGGAGGGCGACCGCGTCAGGTTCGGACCGTTCGACCTGGAGTTCCTCGCGGTCAACCACTCGATCCCGGACGGGTTGGCGGTGGCGATCCGCACGAAGGCCGGTCTGGTGCTGCACACCGGGGACTTCAAGATGGACCAGTTCCCGCTGGACGATCGCATCACCGACCTGCGTGGCTTCGCCCGGCTCGGCGAGGAGGGGGTCGATCTGTTCATGACGGACTCGACCAATGCCGAGGTGCCGGGATTCACCATGTCCGAGCGGGAGCTCGCACCGGCGATCGAGACCGTCTTCCGGACTGCGCCTCGACGCATCATCGTCTCCAGCTTCGCCAGCCACGTCCACCGGATCCAGCAGGTCCTCGACGCCGCCCAAGCACACGGCCGCAAGGTCGCCTTCGTCGGCCGGTCGATGGTCCGCAACATGGGCGTGGCCCGCGACCTCGGCTACCTCCGCTATCCCGACAACCTCGTCGTCCCGTTCGACCAGCTGGACCGGATGGCTCCGACGAAGGTGGCGATCGTGTGCACAGGATCCCAGGGCGAGCCCATGGCCGCGCTCTCCCGGATGGCCAACCGCGAACACCAGATCAGGGTCAGCGAAGGTGACACGGTGCTGATGGCCAGCTCGGTCATCCCCGGCAACGAGAACGCCATCTCCTCAGTCATCAACGGGCTCACCCGGTGGGGCGCCAACGTCGTGCACAAGGGCAATGCGAAGGTGCACGTCTCGGGTCACGCCAGCGCCGGCGAGCTCGTCTACTGCTACAACATCGTCCGCCCGGCCAACGTGATGCCGGTGCACGGCGAGTGGCGGCACCTCCGGGCGAACGCCGACCTGGCGATCAGGACCGGCGTCGATCCCGAGCGGGTCGTCATCGCCGAGGACGGCGTGGTCGTCGACCTGGTGAAGGGTCGCGCGAAGATCACCGGCAAGGTCCCGGCGGGCAACGTGTACGTCGATGCCCAGACCGTCGGCGGCGCTACCGAGACATCGCTGAAAGACCGGCGCACCCTGGCCGCGGAGGGTGTCGTCACCGTGCTCGCCCTCGTCGACTCCGACACCGGGAAGCTGGCGGAACCGCCGGACTTCCTGATCCGAGGCTTCGTCCAGGATCCCGACACGTTCCAGGCGGCGGTCCCCGTCGTGGAGAAGACCCTGGCCCGAGCGGCGGCGGAGGGTATCGGCGAGCCGCACCAGCTGGAGCAGATGATCACCCGAGAGGTCGGGCGGTGGACGTACAAGAAGTTCCGCAGAAGTCCGCTGATCATCACCATCGTCGTGGATGCGTGAGCACCGCTGGGCAGCCGCGCACCGTTGACCCAGGGGTCCTGGTGTGGACCGCGACGACCGCGCCGATGACGCACCTTTTGTCGCAGTCGCTGCTCGCCACGCACATCGGTGTCATACTCGACGTGATGACAACCTCAGCCAGACCACGGCGACACTTGGCCAGCAGCCCGTTTCGACCCGACCCGGAGGTGATCATCGAGCAGTATGCGCTGGGTGATCTCGTCGCCCACGACGCCTACGGGGTGGGTCATGTAGTTCAGCTCGAGGCCGGTGCAGTGCTGGTCGACTTCCGCTCCCAGGTCGTCCGGGTGACGAGTCCGTTCGCCAAGATGGCGAAGCTGTAGGCGCTCCGGGAGGATCCGCGACGCGAGGGTGAGCCGACCGGCTGACGCCCGTTTCTCAGACGATTCCTGAGGTTCGCCGACGTCCTCTGACGCGTGCCGGCGCCGGGCTCGTCTCGGTCGGCGATTGACTCCGCGACGCCGCACGGGGCTAGCCTGCGCGCTCCGTTCAGAGAGGACCCCGGCGACATGGCAACTGACTACGACGCGTCCCGCAAGACCGAGGACGAGCAGAAGGAAGAGTCCCTCGAAGCCCGTCGACTGGCTTCGGGAGACCAAGACAAGACCTCGGGGAAGGTGGACGAGGACGAAGCCGAGGCGGCGGAGTCGTACGAGCTCCCCGGCGCGGACCTCTCCCACGAGACCCTCGACATCGAGGTCACCCCCGAGCGGGCCAACGAGTTCACCTGCGCTGCATGCTTCCTGGTCCAGCACGAGTCACGGCGGTCCGCATCGGCCGCTGACCTGTGCCTGGACTGCGCCTGAACGCATCGCCGCGTGAACGGCGCGGCGACGCCATCGGCCGTGGGGGCCGGTGACGTCGCCGCCATCCAGGCGAACTCTCCCGCCGGCTACCTCAGGGTCACGTCGACGACAGCCTGCGGGCGCAGGGCCACCGGGCCGAGCAGGCCCGAGGGTGGCGGTGTCTTGCTGCGCTTGTTCAGCAAGGTGTTGGTGACTCGTACCTCGATGGCGTTGTCCCCCGCTCGGAGCGCGTCGGTCACATCGACGGTGTAGGGGCTCCACAGGGCTCGCGGCAGCGTCACACCGTTGACCGTCACCTGAGCGATGTCGTGCACCTCGCCGAGGTCGAGCACGAGCCGTCGGTCCGCCAGGTCTTGCTTCGTGAGGTCGACCGACGTCCGGTAGACGCCACTTCCGGAGAACGTCGGGTCGGTCCGCGTCCACGAGCCCAGGACTGTCGGTTGCGGACTCTCGCCGCCACGCTCGAGCTGCAGGGTCCACGGTCCATCGAGGACGATCGGCCGTAGGAGGTCGCTCACCGTGGCCGTGCCGCGATAGGTCCGTCCATGGGCCTGACCGCGCAGGTCGACGGTCCCGGGCTGCTCGACGACCACGCGCGCACCGAGGGTGTTCCGGACCGCGGTGACCGACTCCGCGACGCCGTCGCCCACCAGGTGCGGCCCTGCCGTGGTGCCCTTGTGGAAGACGACCGCGAGGGTCTCGTACGGGTCGAGGTCGAGAGGCACGCTCGTCGCGCCGTGCCCGTCCTCGTCGTAGGTCGTGGCCACCTCGGCGTCGCCGGTCCGCGGATCCCACACCTCCGGCACGCCGTCGATCGGGAGGGTCGCCCGCGTGCTGACGCTCTGGCTGCTCTCGTTGTTGATCAGGAAGGCGGTGTCGTTGCCTCGGGTCGTGCGGAGGACGCGGATCGCCGGCACTGCCGGGGTGAGCCGAGCGGCCGCCACCCCGGCCTCCTGCGCGAGGGCACCGAGCGCGTCGGTGTCCGAGACGACGGCGACCCGGCCGGCCGCGTGACGCGTCCACCCGTCGGTGGCACCGGTGAACAGCGCGTCGAGCCCGGCGGCCAGGCGCGTGTCCCGCCCGCGCGCCTCGTGCACCGGAAGCGGTCCGACCAGGACGACCCGACCGCCGGTCCGGACGAACTGCTGCAGCGTCTCGACGGTCTCCAGGTCAAGGATCGACGTCCGGGGGACGACGACCATCTGGTACGACGCCTGGCCGACTTGCAGCTCGCCGTGCCCGGGCTGGGCGTGGAAGCGCGTGTGTGGGTCACCGGAGAAGGCTCCGTCGCTCACCAGGTCGTAGTCGATCTGTCCACGCTCGAGCGCATACGCCGTGCTGCTCAGATCCTTGTCGAGCTGATGGGCGGCGTCCGACGTCCGGGTCTGCTCGGCGGCTCGCTGCGGCTGGAGCAGCGCCGTGTGCGCCGCGGAGTCGCCCCGGGCCAGCTCGCTGACCCGGCCGATCCACGCGTCGACGTCGCCCATCGCGTCCCAGAAGGTGCTGCTGGGCCCGAACGGAGGGGCGAAGTAGACCTGGTTCTCGTCGGTCCACATCGCGTGCAGGGCGAAGGAGTTGACCCCGCGGGTGGCGAGGGCGCCGATGGTGGCGTGCATGAACTCCGGCGCGACGCCCCAGCCCGAGTTGCCGAAGACCTCCGAGAGCGCTCGCTCGGCCCCGCTGAGGTGCGCGGAGGACGCCGCGTTGCGACCCAGGGTCGTCTGCTGTCCGGGCACGTAGTCACCGGTGATCATGTCGGTGCCGGGTACCTGTGCGTACTGGTTGTCCTTGGCCAGGTCGCCGGTGCTGTTCATCCGCTGCTGCGGGCTCGTCTCGTCCAGCAGCGGGTTGGTGATGAGCTGCAGGCCGCGCTGCCCCATCCACTCGGCCTGACGTTGGTAGTAGTTGGTGGCGAACGCATCGTTGACGGCCCGCCAGTAGGCGCCGGAGTACTGCTCACCGGTCCGGCCGAGCTGTTCGAAGGCGGCGGTGTAGGCGACACCGGGCGTGGAGCCGGCCTGCTCGATCAGGTTCTCCAGACTGCTCGACCACGGCAGGCGCTTGAAGGGCCACGGCTCGGCGGAGGAGATGAACGGCTCGTCGTCCCAGAAACCCGGGACGACCGTCCCCATGGCCCAGCCGAAGCGGCGGACGTACTCGCCCTGGGCGGTGTCGAAGAGACGGTCGGTCGCCACGGGGTCGAGCAGGTCGAGGTAGCCCCGGTGGTAGCCGCTGGAGTCGTCGGTCAGGACGGCCTTGCCGTAGGTGTCCACCTGCCAGCGCCCGGCCGGCACGTGCCAGCCGCCCGTCTCGAGGTCAGGGGTCAGCTCGACCAGGTCGCCGGCGTCTGTCGACCCGACCGGACGTGCGGCGGCCGCCACGGCGCCGTCGATACGCACGAGTGGCCCGCCGAAGCCGTCGACCTGGTCGCCGGTGTCGAAGGTCCGCGACCACAGCTGCTGACCGTCTGGGGCGGTGACGACGAGGCCGTCCCACGTGACCCGCTGCAGACCCTCGACGGCGTCCTGGACGCCGACGCCGCCGTACTCGGCGCTGACGGCAGGCGCGCCGGTCGGGTACGTGGTGTCGACGGCGACCGGCTGCACCGTCTTGTTGATCACCGGTTGGATCCGGTCCCCGGAGACGGTCACCGTGATCGTCTGCTCGTTGCGTGGGTGGAACCCGGGCGCCGGGATGCCGGTGGTGAGCCGGGTCCTCGTCCCGTGGTCGAGGCGCCACACGCTCGCTCGACCCTTGATGTCCACGTCGACCAGGTAGCCGCTGGTCCCGTCCTCGGAGGAACGCACGGCCAGCTGCGCGCCGGACGCCGTCAGCCGGACCTTGCCGGTCACGGTGTAGTCGGCCCAGTCATGACCCGCGATGATCGGGTGTGCGCCCTGGCGGATGGCGGCGTCGACGACGAGCCGGCCGTCCGCGACGCTGAGGCCGCCGGACTCGGCCGGGTCGATCGTCGTCGGCCCCTCCACGACCCGGGTCGACCGCTGAAGGGCCTTGAGTCTCAGCTCGGGGCTCGGCTCCACCGACTTGTCGCCGATCGTCCCGCCGTTGGCGATGATCCCGCCGGCCTTGCCGCTCGGGAAGTTGCTGTCGTTGAAGAGCCAGATGCGCATGCCGGTGCGCTGGGCCTCGCGCAGGACGTGCTCGACGATGTCGAACCAGCCCTGCGTGAAGTACGCGGGCTTCATGCCGTCGCCGCCGTACGGGAAGAGCACGGCTTCATGGATGCCCTTGTCGCGCATCTCGGCCATCTGCGCGTCCACGACGGCGGGGGTGACGGTCCCGGTCCAGTACCAGTACATCATCGGTCGGCTGTCGGAGGGCGGGTCGGCGAACACCGCCGGATCGAACCCCTGCGCGCGTGGCGTCGCAACCCGCGCGTCGTCGGGGCCGGCGAGGGCCGGCGCTGTCGGGCTCGCCGCGACCGTCAGGACGAGCGCGGCGGCCGAGAGGGCTCCGAGGGCGGCATGCCGACCCCGAGTTTTGAAACGTCTCACGTGGAAATCTCCTTGATCGGGAGCAGTGCTGGCAGTCGTACGGCGGCGCCCGTCCAGGACACCGCGGCGCCGCGGAGGGTCAGTTGGCCTTGCGGAAGGTCACGTCACCCGGCCGGGCCGAGAACACCTGGTAGCCGGGCACGCGACCGGTGGCCGTCACGTCTCCGCCGACCGGAACGAACGACTGACCCTCGTCGGCCGGCACGTACACCGTCGCGGTCACGCCGGCGGGGATGGACACGTGCATCGACGAGAGCCCGTGCGCGCCGCGGGTCCACTTGCTGGCCACCGTGCCGTGCGGGGTCTCCCGGCTGCCGGACACGTGCGTGAGCGTCCCGACCGCCTGCGGCTTGATGATCACCCGGTCGAAGCCCGCTGAGCCCGGCGCCTGCCTGATGCCGGCCAGGCCCGCGCTGAACCACTCGTCGATCTGCAGCAGGATCATGTGGTTCTGGGAACCGGCGAGGTCCCAGGACTCGGGGATCGTCGTGCGGCCCTGGTCCACGAAGTAGGCGTAGCTCGGCGCGGTCCTCTCCTGCAGCGCGTCCCAGAGCACCTGGCTGCGGTCGTTGCTCGTCAGCACCTCGTAGATCGGTTGGAGGGAGACCTCGCCGCCGGAGATGTGCGGACCGCCACCGTTGGGGTGGTAGGCGTAGATCCGGGCTTCGAGGTCGTCGAGCACCGAGTCCTTCGCCCCCTCGGGGACGATCCCCATGGCCAGCGGCAGCGCGTCGAGGGCCTGGGACCCGGTGGTGCCCTTCGGACCGGCTGAGGTGTAGGTCCGGGTCGTCGGGTTGAAGAACGCGGTGTTGAACGCCCTCGCCAGCTCGGCGGCGAGCCCGCGGTAGTCGGCCGCGTCGTCGTCGTGCCCGAGCGCGCTCGCCATCTCCGCGAGCTGCGAGGCGATCGTGTAGAGCCCGTAGGTGCCGGTGGCCGCCTTCGGAGTGGTGGTGTCGCCGGCGATCCAGTCGCCGAGCCCGCTGACGAGGAGTCCGCCGGAGACCTGGCCGCGCACATAGGCGAGGTAGTCCTTCATCGGGGCGTAGTACTCGCGCATCGTGGCGGTGTCGCCGTAGGTCTTCCAGAGCTCGTACGGCGTCAGGATGAACGCCCCGCCCCAGTTGACGTCGTCGCGGTAGCCGCCGCCGAAGTTGGGGAACTCCGGAGCCGTGCCCGGGACGAGCCCGCCGGGCTGCTGCGACTCGAGCATCTGCCGCTCCATGCCGCGCAGGTACGACGACACGTCGAAGTTCGAGCGGATCGCGCCCATCGACTGGATCATGTCGGCGAGCCAGCCGAGCTTCTCGCGGTGCGGGCAGTCGGTGAAGATCGACTGCATGTTGGAGCGGATCGAGTACTCCGACATGTGATGGATCGTGTTGACCAGGTCGTTGTCGGTCTCGACCGACCCGCCGCTCGGGACGTCGGCGTTGGTCTGGAGGCCGACGAGAGTGTCCTGGTCGGGGGTGAAGTCGTCGGGAAGTCCACTGACCTGGACGTACTGGAAGCCGTGGTACATGAACTGCGGCGTGAACGTCTCGCCGTTCGGGTCGCCCGACGTGGTGTAGGTGTCGAGGATGCCGCTCGCCGAGCCGGCCGAGGCGGTGCTGACGACGCCGTTGCCACTCCAGCTCTCACCGGGCGTCATCGTGATGACGGTTCCGGCGGGGACCGTGCCGCCGGGGATGTGCAGCTGCGGCATGCCAGCGAAGTTCTGGCCGAGGTCGAAGGACCACGAGCCGGTGCCGGACGGCTTGATCCTGACCGCCGTGAACGTGTGCTGCACGCGCACCGGCGGCGCCTGGCGCCAGACGAGCTCGGTGTCCAGTGACGGGGGCGAGGTGATGGAGGAGTCCTCCCAGCCCTTGTCGGCCGACAGGTCGGCGCCCGGCTCGTCCCAGCCGGGCTGGACCTCACGCGCGTCGAAGTCGGTGCCGGCGTACCAGTTGTCGGTGGTCGTCGGACCGTGCTTGACCCGCCATGTCGGATCCGTGCTGACCGTCTCGGTGGTGCCGTCGCCGTAGGTGAGCTCGAGGCGTGCGATCAGTCGCGGGGAGACGGCCATCTCGCCCTTGGTCGGGGACCCGGAGCCGAGCACGTCGGCCCCGGTCGCGTGGGACTGCGCGAAGGCCGTGTCCACGGTCAGGGAGCTTCCGCTCACCGCGGTGACCTTGCGCGACTCCAGCCGGCTGCCGCCATCGCCGGTGTCGACGTTGACGGTGTCGCCCGCGGCGTAGCCCACGACCCCGGACAGCTGGATCGTCGTGTCACCGGCTGCGACCGGCGCGCTCAGCGTGCCGGTCGGGACCGGCGTGGAGTTGAACTTCGTGTAGACGTCGTTGCGGCCGACCGCGGCGTTGGCTTGCGGGTTGACGTTGGTCTGGCCGTTGCCGAGCGCGGCTCCGAGCGTGTTGTCGCCCTTCTGCACGAGCCTGGTGACGTCGTAGGTGCCGTACTCGACCGAGCGCAGCGGGTTGGTCACGCCCGGGTTGAGGACCGTGTCGGTGACCGGCTTGCCGTTCACCGTCGCGTCATAGGCGCCCAGTCCCGCAACGTAGAGGCGAGCCTTCGAGACCGTCTTCTCGGCAGTGAAGGGACGCGCGAAGATCGGCAGCGGGTTGCTGAGGTCGGGCCCCTGGGGGTTCGGCTCGTCGGTGACCGTCTTGATGACGGTCGTCGGCACCGACGACGTCGCGGACGCGCGGATGGTGAAGTCGACCGGGAAGCCCGGGATCTTGCCGTCCGGTGTGCGGGCGTCGGTGCGCGGGAAGAGCACGATCCGGTCGAAGTCGCGGACCGACCCGAGGTCGATCTGCACCCACTTCGAGGGGCTGATGTCCTGGGTGTAGGACTGCCGGCTCATGTAGCCCGGGCTGATGATCTTGCCGTCCGTCAGCAGCTTCGTGCCGCAGCCCGGGCACGCGAACTGGTCGTAGACGGACACGCTCCGACCGAGCGCGACGTTCGTCCCGTCGGGCGCGAGCACCTGCATCTCGGAGAGCGCGATCCGAGAGACGGGGTCGGGGTAGGACGACTCCTTCAGCGGTAGCCCGAGCTTGGTCACGTCGAGGCGCACGTAACGGGCGCTCTGGTCGCCGACGTCGACCGTGACGCCCCGGTTGAGGGGTGGCGGCGGGAGCTGGATCCACCTGGCCGCGCCCCAGTCGGAGTGCTTCAACAGGCCCATCTCGAAGGTCGACGGCTTGCTCCAGGCCGACGCCGTGCCGTTGCCGTCCCAGACGCGGACCTGCCAGGACACCGCGGTGCGGGAGGTCAGTGGCGCCCCGTCGTACGTCGCCTGCTGCGCTGACCCGGGGACTCGGCCGGAGTCCCACAGCTGGCCGCCGGACGCCTCCGTCGCCCGCACCTCGTAGGCGGTCTGGCGGGCCGTGGCGCCGCTGCCCGCGAGCTGCCAGCTCAGCGTCGGGCTCGTGTCGTCGACGCCCAGCGGTCGGTCGCTGCGGTTGTCGACCCGCATCGCACCGATCGCGACGTCGGCCTTTCCAGCGCCCGCAGCGACGGCCGGCCCCGCCATGCCGCCGGTGCACGCGACGCCCCCGATCGTCGCAGCGATCGCCATGGACCTGGACCAGCGAGACAGCGCGCCTGATCTCCGATCGGTTCGTTCCGAAGCACATCGTCCGAGCACGAGGGGTCTCCTAAAAATTGAAACGATTCATTTCTCGATGCCCGTCATCCTGGCACAGGCGTGACCTGAGTCACAAGGGTCGGTCCAACGGTGAGAGGGCCTCCGCGGGGCTTCGAGACAGGGAGACGTGGGACCCGGGTCCGCTCTCCCCAGCAAGGACTCGCGCCGGATTCGGCCCCGCCGACCCGGGGCAGTTTCGATGCCGACGAGACGGGCGGTCTCGGTACGCGTGAGCACCATCGCGGACTCCGACGTGACCCCGTCGGGCTGGGTGTCAGCAACATCGACGTGGTCGGCAACCGCTTCATGGAGGACGCGGGGCCACGGCATCGCCGTCGGCGGCGTCCTTCCCGACGCGCACCACCCGAGCGACCCGCGGATGACCAACGAGCACATCCTGATCTCCGACAACACGATCGACCGGGTCGGCGTCGACTACAAGGACAACAGCGGGATCCTCAGCACCTACGTCACGGACGCGCGGATCCTGCACAACGAGGTGTCCAATGTCCCCTACGACGGCATCGACACCGGCTACGGCTGGGGCATCAACGACGCCGTGAGGTGATCTGCCAGGCGGGCGTCGCTCCGGAGTACCGCACGTCGCTGAACGCGAACGAGTTCGGCTTCACCGGCTGCGCCGTCGACGCACCGGTCACCGCCGGCCTGAGCACCGCCGCAGGCTCGGCCGTCAGCTCGTACTTCGGCCAGAGCGGCGACTCCTTCGGGATCGCGGCCGCAGGCGCCGACGTGTGGGGCGCCGGCGGTCAGCACGACGACCAGTTCGGCTCGATCTACAAGGCCGGCTCGTTCGGCACGGACGCGAGCGTGTCCACCCGGGTCGTGTCGGTCAACGACGCGAACGCCTGGGCCAAGTCCGGGGTCATGGTCCGCAACGACACCACCAAGGCGGGCTCGTCAGCGGGCTACGCGGTGGTCGCCGTCACCGCGCGCAACGGCGTCGTGTTCGAGTGGGACGCCAACGGCGACGGCTACCTCGACACCGACGCCCGTGCGAGCGCCGACATCTACCGACCCATCTGGGTCAAGCTCACCCGGTCCGGCACCGCGTACGCCGCGTCGTACTCCTACGACGGGGCGAACTACGTCCCGATCGGGCAGCCGGTGACACTGGCCTCGGCGGCGGCCCAGCAGGACGCGGGCCTCTTCTCGACGTCCCACGACGTCACGCAGTCGGCGATCAACCAGTTCGACTCGAGCTCCCTCGCGGCGCGATAAGCGCTGCTGGGAGGCGACAAGCCGGGGAGTGGGTCGACGTACTGTCCCGACCGTGCGGGGTGAGCAGACGCTCGCCCCGCACGGTTCTTCTTGTCCAGGACGGAGGTGCCACGAGCTCACCGGTAGTCGACGACGAGCCGCTGGTGCACCGACTGCGCCGGGGTACGGACGGCCAACGTCCGCGTCGCCGAGTCGTAGGACCAGGCCGACGCCGGCAGCGGCCGGCCGTTGGCAGAAACAGCGCGCGGCTGGTCGGCGTTCCGGTATTCGACCGTCCAGGCGCGGTTCTCGACCTGTCCACCGAAGCGGCCCTCGACCGGGGCGACGGTGACGCGGTGGTTCGCGCCGAGCCGGGCGTAGTCGATCTCGGTCGTCGCGCTCTGCGTCAGGTCGCGCGTCGTCCCGTCGTCCTCGTACAGCGTCGCGCTGCCGGAGGCGGCGCCCTCCGCCACCGTGACGGTCGCCGCCGTGAGGGGGTTCTGCGCGTCTCCGGAGACGTCGTCGGTCCGCGTGGTGACGATCCCGCCGGAGCGCAGGAACACCGGCATCCGCGAGAGGTCGGTGGTGACCTGCGCGGTCGTGCCGCCCTCGTAGGTCTTCCCGGTGAACCAGTCGGTCCAGCTGCTGCCCGGCGGGAACCAGACCGTCGTCGTGGCGGAGGTCCCCGGCGTGGTCACCGGCGCGACCAGCACGTCGGGGCCGTAGAGGTACTCCGCATCGGCCCTGGCGTAGGCCTCCTGCGCCTGCGGATAGGCGAGGTAGAGGGGCCGGGCGATCGGTACGCCGGTCGCGGTGGCCTCGTGCGCCAGCGTGTAGGTGTACGGCAGCAGGCGCTCGCGCAGGTTGAGGAAGCTCTTCGCCGACTTCTCCGCCGCCTCGCCGTACTGCCACGGCAGCCGGGCACTGTGGTTGGAGTGCAGCCGGTCGATCGGCTGGAAGGTGCCGAGCTGGACCCACCGGGCGTAGAGGTCGTCGGGCAGCTTGCTCTCGCCCGGCTGCGAACCCGGCTCCTGCAGGCCGCCGGTGTGGCCACCGATGTCGTGGCTGACCGACGCGTTGCCCGTCGCGACCGACTCCCCCGGCGTGTAGCCGACCTCGAAGGCGAGGGTCTGCCAGTCCGAGGTGGTGTCACCGGTGAAGTGCAGCGTGGTGCGCTTGTCCGCCCACGGGCCGGTCGGCACCGGGGTGGGGCTGCCGTAGCCGCCCGCCTGGAGCGAGCCGTACGCGCGCGAGAACGCGAACCCGCGGCCCACCGTCGTGTCCGCACGGCGCGCGTACTGGTCGTTGATCCACGCGTCCGGGGTCACGCCCGGCAGGGTCGAGCTGGAGCCGTCACAGCACCAGTCGAGCCACCAGACGTCGACGCCCTGCTTCTCCATCGTGTCGTGCAGGCCGAGGTAGGCCGCCAGCTGGTCGGGGTCGCCGAAGTCGAAGACGTAGCACTCGCTGCCGCCGCCTCCGCAGCCGCCGCGCTGCAGCTTGCCCTTGGCCGTCGCCTGGGCGGCCGCGAACTGCGGGTCGCTGGCGAGGATGCTCGGGTGGATGTTGAAGGAGGTGTGCAGGCCTTGCTGGTGCACCCAGTCCAGGAACGCCTCCGGATCCGGGATCCGGGTGGGATCGATCTCCCAGCCGTTCCACTTGTTCGGCGCCTTGAAGTCGGTGTCGACCACCAGCATGTCGAGCGGCACGTCCTCGCTCCGGAAGCGCTTGACCAGGTCCTGGTACTGCGCCGCGGTGCGGTCGTAGTACTCGGCCCACCAGGTGCCGTAGGACCACCGCGGGAGCAGCGCCGTCGGACCGGTCAACACCGAGAGGTCCCGCAGCGCCTGCGGGTAGTCCTGGCCGTAGCCGAAGACGTAGCCGTCCTGGTACGACGACTGCTGCGGCTTCGGGGTCACCTTGTCGGTGCTGGGGTCGAAGAGTGCCGAGGCGCTGTCGTCGAGCAGTGACCAGCCGTCCTGGTAGAGCAGACCGGGGGCAGTGAGCGCGGAGCCGTCGACGCCGTCGAGGCCGCGGCGGTAGCCGCCCAGCGCGGCGTGCGGTGCGAGCAGGGCGGAGTGCCGAGCCGCCACCGAGGCGGTGTCGAGGTTGACGTTGCAGCTGTCGTCCGTCGGGCAGCCGAGCGCGATCGTGCTGGTGCCGGCCGGCAGCGTCACCGGGACAGCGACCGTGCGCCAGGTGTCCCAGCTGCTGGTCGGGGCCAGCGTGACCGTCGTCGGGTCGGCGGAGCCGGGCTGGACCGTCATCGTGCGGTCCTGCACCGGGTGTGAGCCGGCCTTGGCGTTCGCGTAGCGCAGCTGCAGGTCGTAGGTGCCGCTCGCCGGTACGCCGTCCACGGTGAGGGTGACGCCTGCGCCGGTGCGCTCGAGACCGGCGGTGAAGCCGTCGGCCGAGTAGCCGTTGTGGTCGCGGGCGACCTTCGCCCCGCCGACCAGCGCCGCGGTCTCCGCTTGGCAGACCTGGCCGTAGTCGCAGGCGAGCGGACCGGTCGCGGTCGGCGACGGGTAGGCCGCGCCGGGAGAGACCAGGGCGAGGCTGTCCAGGTTGACGTTGCCGGAGTCACCCGACGTCCGGGTGATCGCGACCGAGTGGTCCCCTGCCGGCAGCGAGAGCGGCACCGTCGTGACCTTCCAGGTGTCCCAGCTACCCGTCGGCGGCAGCGAGATCGTCCGGGGGCTGCCGCCGTCGACGGCCACGGTCAGTGTGCGCGTCGTGTTCTGGCCGTCCCCGCCGGTGGAGTTCGCGTAGCGCAGGTCGAGGTCGTACGTCGCCGCCTGGGCCGACGTGGTCTGGAAGCCGATGCTGTCGCCGACCCCGGAGAAGCCGGCCACGAAGCCGCTGCCGGTGTAGCCGCCGTGGTCCTTGGCGATGCCCGGGCCCTGGAGCCGCATGTTCTCGGCCTCGCAGAGCGTGCCGACGTCGCAGCGGACCGGTGCCGGCCACGGGGCGGCCGTGACGTCCTGGCCGCCGCTTCGCAGCGAGATCCGCAGGTTGCGGTCGGTGAAGGGTCCGGAGCCGACCTGGTAGTTCAGGGTCAGCCTGCTCGTGGCGATGGTGAGCCAGCCGTCCTCGGTCGAGGTCGTGTAGCGGGTCGGCGCGAAGTCACCACGACCGACCGCGTTGAACGTGCCGGCGTCGACGAAGTGGGCGTCGCCGGCGTACTCGGTGCGGACGAGTGTGGGCGAGAGGACCTCGAAGCGGGCGTTGCCGGAGACGACGGCCGCCGGGTGTTGCTTCGCGGGTACGGCAGCGGCGGCATCGTTGGCCGCCGATGTCGGGACGAGCGTCGCGGCGACGACGGCAGCCGTCCCGGCGAGCGCTGCTACCGCGGAGCGGCGCGGTCGCAGGTGGGGTGGATGCATCGGACAAACCTCACTGTTCGTTCGAGCGGGTGGGGGGACGGCCACCGTGTGGTTGCCCGGCGGTGACCAGGTGCGTGCCGCGGCCCCAGGGGGAGGCGTCGGACGCGACTTCGCCGGCGCGGGGCCAGCCGACGGGGGCGGAGCGGTCCACGATGCGCGCCTTGCTCGCCGCGCGCAGCGCCGTGCTCGTCGGCCGGACCTGTCGCACCCCACGCCATCCTTCGTCACGGCCCCGCCGCATCCGGCGAGGACGCCTCGGCGCTGCCCGAGATGGTGCGCAGTGCCAACCCGACGATGTCGGGCCACTCCGGTTGCGTCAATACTTCGACAGAAACCCTGGGGGTTCTGCCCAGTGGGTATGCCAGCTGCGGGCAGGCGCATCCGTTGCCGGGCGGATTTCTCAGGCCGAGTCTGGGAGCACGTCGGCCGGCGCCGGCAGGCGGTGCGACTCAGGGCTGCGTCAGCGTGCGCCGAGTGCCCTCGCACGGCTCGCGCGGTTCCGCGATCCCTGGGGTTCCCCAGTGGATGGACCAGTGCGTCCCACGGGCGCCTCCCCCGGGTGTCGGCCGCGACATTCGGGTGGAACCCACCATCCCAGGAGGAACCTGATGAGCAGCACCGACCTCAAGCTCGAGGCCATCGTCATCCCGGTCTCGGACGTCGACCGCGCAGCGTCGTTCTACTCCGGCCTCGGCTGGCGCCAGGACGCCGACTTCGCCTTCGACAACGGCTTCCGCGTCGTCCAGTTCACCCCGCCCAGCTCACCGACCTCGGTCCAGTTCGGAAGCCGGATCACCGATGCCGAGCCAGGCTCGGTCCAGGGCATCTACCTGGTCGTCGCCGACGTCCGGGCCGCCCGGGACGAGCTGGCCGCCTCGGGCGTCGCCATCAGCGAGGTCTTCCACCCGAAGACGGCCGGCGCGCAGTTCCGCGGTGGCGAGGCCGAGCGCGCCTCCGGCCTGGACGACGCCCGCGCCAGCTATGGCTCCTTCGCCACGTTCGCCGACCCGGACGGCAACACGTTCCTGCTCCAGGAGGTCACCACGCGCCTGCCCGGGCGCACCTCCACCGACGCCACCTCGTATGCGTCGGTGGAGGACCTGCGTCAGGCGCTCACCCGGGCAGCGGTCGCGCACGGCGAGCACGAAGCCCGCAGCGGCGGCCTCCACGACCGCCTCCACGACGCGCAGTGGCCCACCTGGTACGCGGCCTACATGGTCGCCGAGCAGGCCGGCACCGAGCTCCCGCTCTGATCACCCCACCATCCCGCGCACCCGTCCCGAAGCACGAGGAATCCACGCCATGTCCACCATCAGCATGAAGAAGACCACCACCCTGACCGCCGAGCAGTACGTCGCCGGCCTGACCGACGTCGGCCCCGTCCGCTCGCAGACCTTCTCCAACAGCGCGGACGACGCGCTCGAGTCGCACGAGATCAACACCGCGGAGAGCTGGGCCGACGTCACCGAGGGCGGCGGCGGTGCCTGGGAGCGGCTCCGCCACGACTGGTCCGAGCAGCGGCGGGGCGAGTGATGGGTGACGTGGTGACCACGCCGAAGATCGAGTGCGACGTCGTCGTGCTCGGCCTCGGCCCGGGCGGCGAGCACGTCGCGACAGCCCTGGCGAAGGCCGGACTGCGCGTCGTCGGCGTCGACGAGCGGCTGGTCGGCGGCGAGTGCCCGTACTACGGCTGCGTCCCGACCAAGATGATGGTCCACGCCGCGAATCGTCTGCGGGAAGGACGGCTGATCGAGGGCGTGGCCGGCACCGCCGACGTACGGGCGTCGTGGACCCCGGTCGCGGATCGGATCCGCGCCCAGGCGACCGACGGCTGGAACGACCAGGTCGCCGTGGACCGGCTCCGCGCCGCCGGTGCCACCTTCGCCCGCGGTCGCGGGCGGATCACCGCCCCGCGCGAGGTCACCGTCACGGCGCCGGACGGCGCCGGGACGACGTACGTCGCCGCCCGCGGCATCGTCCTCAACACCGGGACGAGCCCCGCGGTCCCACCGGTGCCCGGGCTGGCGGGGACGCCGTACTGGACGAACCGCGACGTCGTCCGGATCACCGAGCTGCCGCGTTCGCTCGTCGTGCTCGGCGGCGGCGCCGTCGGCTGCGAGTTCGCGCAGGTCTTCGCGGCGTTCGGGGTCGAGGTCACCCTCGTCGAGGCCACCGACCGGCTGCTTCCGGCCGAGGAGCCCGAGGTGTCCGACGTCGTGCGTCGTGCCCTCGTCGCGGACGGCATCACCGTCCTCACAGGGACGCGCGCCGATCGGGTCAGCGCGGACGGCGACGGCTTCTGCATCGACGTCGACGGCTGGACCGTCACCGCCGAGCGGCTGCTCGTCGCGACCGGGCGGCGCAACAACCTCGCGGACCTCGGCCTCGAGCACCTCGGCCTCGATCCGGCGGCGCGGGTCCTGGACCCGGATGAGCGGATGCGGGTCGCCGACGGTGCGTGGGCGATCGGAGACGTCACCGGCAAGGGCGCGTTCACGCACGTGTCGATCTACCAGGCCGAGCTCGTCGTGCGCGACCTGACGGAGGTCGGCAGCGCGGACACGGCGTGGGCCGACTATCGCGGGCTCAGCCGGGTCACGTTCACCTCGCCCGAGGTCGGCTCGGTCGGGCTGACCGAGCAGACCGCGCGGACGTGGGGTCTGGCGGTCCGGACGGCGACGGGCGACCTCGGCTCGCGCGGCTGGATCGCCGAGGACGCCGGCGTGGTCAAGCTGGTCGCCGACGTGGAGCGCGGCATCCTGGTCGGCGGCACCGTGGCGGGGAGCATGGGCGGGGAGGTGCTCGCCCTGATCGTCACCGCGATCCAGGCCCGGATCCCGATCGCGACGCTCGCGGAGATGCACTTCGCCTACCCGACCTTCCACCGCGCCCTGCAGCCACTGCTGCGCGAGCTGCACCTACCCGCGCGTATTTGAGATCCGTCTAGGCACGCCCGTGCCCGACCGCCACAATGCAGCCGATGAGCATCGGCATGGTGACCCTGCGTGGGCGGCGCGAGGAGCAGCTGGTGCTCGACGGCGTCGTCCGGGACGTGCGCGCCGGCCGGAGCCGCGTCCTGGTGGTTCGCGGCGAGGCCGGTGCCGGCAAGACCGCCCTGCTCGACTACCTCGCCGGCAGGGCGGCGAGCGACCGGGTGATCCGCGCAGCCGGGGTCGAGCCGGAGGCGGAGATCGCGTACGCCGGGCTGCAACAGATCGTCGCTCCGCTGATGGGCCACCTCGACCAGCTCCCGGAGCCGCAGCGCGCGGCGCTGTCGACGGCGTTCGGGATGAGCGCGGGCGCGGCGCCGGAGGCGTTGATCATCGGTCTTGCGGTGCTCGGCCTGCTCGCCGAGGGCGCCGCGGACAAGCCGCTGGTCTGCGTCGTCGACGACGTGCAATGGATGGACCGGATGTCGGAGGTCGTGCTGACCTTCGTCGCACGGCGCCTCGAGGCCGAGTCGGTGGCGCTGGTCTTCGGCGTCCGGGGGCGGGGTGACGAACCGATCCTGGACGGCCTGCCGGACCTCCAGGTCGACGGCCTGGCCGAGGAGGACGCGCGGGTCCTCCTCGAGTCGGTGCTCCGCGGACCGGTCGACGCCCGCGTGCGGGACCGGATCATCGCCGAGACCAGGGGCAACCCGCTCGCGCTCCTCGAGCTGCCGCGTGACCTCTCCCAGGCCGAGCTCGCCTTCGGCTTCGGAGGCCTGACCACGGCGCCGGTCGTCAGCCGCGTCGAGGCAGGCTTCGGCCGACGGATCTCCGCCCTGCCGCCAGAGACGCGCACGCTGCTGCTCACCGCGGCCGTCGAGCCGACCGGCGACGTACCCCTGCTGTGGCGCGCCCTCCGCCTGCTCGGCGTGGACGGCGCCGCCGCGGCTCCGGCCGAGGCGGCCGAGCTGATCGAGATCGGCGCCCGCGTGCGATTCCGGCATCCGCTGGTCCGCTCCGCCGCGCGCCGCGCCGCGACCCCCACCGAGCTGCGCGACGTCCACCGCGCACTGGGCGAGGTCACCGACCCGCTCGCCGACCCCGACCGACGCGCCTGGCACCGAGCACACGCCGCTCTCCAGCCCGACGAGGAGGTCGCCGCCGAGCTGGAGCGGTCCGCCGACCGGGCGCTCTCCCGAGGTGGCCGGGTCGCGGCCGCCGCGTTCCTCACCCGAGCCGCGGAGCTGACGCCCGAGCCGGCGACCCGTGCCAGCCGGACGATCTCGGCGGCCGAGGCCCGTTTCGCCGCCGGGGCCCTCGGCGAGGTGCCCGCCCTCCTGGCCGCGGCCGAGCTGGTCGCCCTCGACCCCGTCGAGCAGGCTCGCGCCGAGAAGTTGCGGGCGCGGACCGCGTTCGCCTCCTACGCGGGTCGGGCGGCGGTGGCTCCGCTGCTGCAGGCCGCTCACCGGCTCGAGGCACTCGATCCGGCCGCGGCCCGGGAGACCTACCTGGCGGCGCTCGGCGCGGCCGTGAACGCGGGGCGCCTCGGCGGCGACGACCTCCGTCGCGCGGCGGAGGCCGCCCGGTCAGCCCCGCAGGGCGAGGAGCGGGCCGGCCTGCTGCTCAACGCGCTGACCACTCGGATCCTCGACGGGCATGCTGCCGCGGTCCCGCTGTTCACGCGGGCACTGACCACCATCACGCCCGACAGCGATCTCGACCTGGCCTGGCTGAGCGGGATCATGATGCACGAGGTGTGGGACGACGCCGCGTTCCTCACCAGGACCGAGCAGGCGCTCGCCTACGCGCGTGAGACCGGCACCCTGTCCCTGCTGCCGTACGCACTCTCCTTCCGCGCGACCTCGCTGATCCAGACCGGCCGCTTCACCGAGGCCAGCGACCTGCTCGACGAGGCCGAGGCGTTCACCAAGGCCACGGGCTCGCGGTCCAACCCGTCCGCCGGGGCGATTCTGGCGGCGCACCGCGGACGGGAGGAGCCGGCCCGACAGCTCATCGACGGCATGGTCCGGGCCGCGGAGGCGGGCGGGCTCGGCTGGCTTCTCGGCGTCGCCGGGTACGCCCGCGCCGTGCTCTTCAACGGCCTCGGCGACTACCCGGCCGCGCTCGCGGCGGCGACCGAGGCCGCGACCTACGACGACCCCGCGTTGCTGCAGTGGACGTTGTCGGAGCTGGTCGAGGCCGCTTCCCGGACCGGCGACCACGCGGTCGCGGTCGAGGCGCGGGATCGGCTCGCCGAGCGCACCGGCGCCGTCGACACGGCGTGGGCGCGAGGCACCCAGGCGCTCGCGGATGCGCTGATCGATCGGACCGCCGCGGCGGAGGAGAAGTACCGCGAGGCCATCAGGGTGATCTCAGCGACGCAGGTGACCGGGACCCTGGCGCGGGCACATCTCCTCTACGGCGAATGGCTGCGACGGGAGAACCGCCGTACCGAGGCCCGCGACGAGCTGCGGGCCGCCCACGAAGCACTGAGCGAGATGGGTTCCGAGGCATTCGCCGCACGTGCCGCCAGGGAGCTGGCCGCCACCGGGGAGACGGTACGCCGACGCGCGACCGGGGAGCAGGAGGACCTGACGCCGCAGGAGGCCCAGATCGCCCGGATGGCTGTCGCCGGACGGACCAACCCGGAGATCGCCGCGGTGATGTTCCTCAGCCCGCGCACGGTCGAGTGGCACCTTCGCAAGATCTACGCCAAGCTCGCGATCACCTCGCGTCGCGGGCTGGCCGGCGCGCTCGCCGAGCGCTGACCCCGCGGACGGACCCGCGCACCAGCGCCCACCAGGGCATCGACCAGTGGGTGTCACGGGCGTCAGCCCGGGGTGTCTCGCACGAGAGTCGTCGTGTCAGCACAGCCCACCCGAGGAGACACGAAGCATGTCCATCACCACCTACACCGGCACCGTCACCACCACCGGCGAGGGCCGCAACGGAGGCCAACTGCGCAGCAGCGACGGCCTGCTCGAGCACCGGCTGGCCATCCCGGCCGAGCTCGGCGGCGCCGGCGGAGACACCAACCCCGAGCAGCTCTTCGCGGCCGGCTGGTCGGCCTGTTTCATGGGCGCGCTGCGCCAGGCGGCCACGCGCGAGAAGGTGAAGCTCAGCAGCATCGAGGTGACCGCCGACGTCACCCTCAACACCGACGGCAGCGACTTCTGGTTGACCGCCGAGCTCGCGGTGGTCGCGGGCGGCACCGACCAGCAGACAGTCCAGTGGCTGGCCGAGCTGGCCCACACGATCTGCCCGTACTCCAAGGCGATCACCGGCAACGTCCCGGTCCGCATCAACGCCCGCGTCGCCGACCAGGCCGCCTGACCGGGCGGCTCGATCGCGAACGTCGGAGAAGGACGGACGATGATGCCGACGGAGGGCACCAAGCCGATCGGGCGCCGCGTCTTCTTGGGCACGCTGGGTCTCGGCGCGGCGGCGATCGTCGCCGCGCCGACCGTGCAGAAGGCCTGGAGCGGCACGCTGGGTGAGCTCTCCCAGCTCGACCCGACCGGCGTCTCGGGACTGCTGCCCAACCCGGGCGGCTTCCGCTACTTCAGCGTGGCCGGCCACGTTGACCGCGCGGACCCGGCGACCTACCGGCTGACGGTGGGCGGCCTGGTCGACCGGCCGCTCGAGCTCAGCCTCGCCGACCTGCAGGCCATGCGGCAGACCCGCGTCACCCGCGAGATCGTCTGCACCGACGGCTGGTCGGTCGAGCAGGTGCCCGTGGACGGCGTACGGCTCTCCGACCTGCTCGATCGTGCCGGCGTCACCGGCGGCGCCGGCGCGGTGCGGTTCACTTGCTTCGATGGGGTCTACTCCGAGAGCCTGACCCTCGAGCAGGCACGCCGTCCCGATGTCCTGGTCGCGCTGCAGATGGAGGACAAGCCGATCTCCCACAACAGCGGCGGCCCGGTGCGGCTCTACGTCGCACCGATGTACTTCTACAAGTCCGCCAAGTGGCTGTCCGGCATCGAGGTCACCGAGAAGGTCGAGCCCGGCTACTGGGAGAAGACGGGCTGGCCGGTCGACGCGTGGCTACCGGGACAGGAGCCGGGCCATGCCTGAGACCAGGTCAGGGGTGATCCCGCGGCGCGAGAGCCCGTACGTCGCCCGCTTCACCCGCGCCGAGCGCGCCATCCACTACGCCACCGCAGCACTGTTCCTGTTCTGCATCGCCGCGGCGGCCTGCCTCTACGTCACCCCTCTGGCCCATCTGGTGGGTCGACGCCACCTGGTGGCGACCGTCCACGAGTGGGCAGGGGTGCTCATCCCCGTGCCGGTGCTGCTCGGGCTCGCCTCACACGCCTTCCGCCGTGACCTGCACGAGATCAACCGCTTCCACGACGGCGACCGGGAGTGGCTGCGCGCCGGAGGCTCCGACCGGCGTCGCGGGCGCTTCGCGGGGAAGTTCAACGCGGGACAGAAGCTCTACGCATCCTGGATCGCCGGCGCGGTCCTGATCATGGTGGTCACCGGGCTGCTGTTGTGGAACCGCTTCTCGCTGACCTGGATCCCGCGCTCGGGCGTGCTGTTCATCCACGACATCGGCTTCTACCTGCTCGGGTTCGGCGTCGCCGGCCACATCAGCAAGGCCGTCGGCGACCCGGAGGCGCGGCGCGGGATGCGGACCGGGCTGGTGCGCCGAACGTGGGCGCGAGAAACCCATGGCCAGTGGTTGGGCTAGGTCCGTAGAGTTGGCGGCGTCCCATTCCCGAGCACGAGGTGCGTTTTGACGGGCATCACCGGTTTCGCCGCGCAGTCCCCGCGCTGACACCGTTCCGAGACCCCTCCGTGGGCTCCGGTGTCGGCGCTTCCGCCGAAACCCTTTGTGGAGCCCTCCTCGTGTTCAACAGCATCACCCTGTCCTCGCTCACCCTCGAGTGGACCGACGGCACCGTCGCGCTCAGCGACCTCTCCGCCACGTTCTCGTCAGGTCGTACGGGCCTCGTCGGCGACAACGGCGCCGGCAAGTCGACCCTGCTTCGCGTGATCGCAGGACTGATCCCGCCGACCAGCGGATCGGTCTCGGTCGCGGGCGAGGTCGGCTACCTGCCCCAGACGCTCACCCTGTCGCGGGACACGACACTGGCCGATCTGCTGGGCATCACCCCGAAGCTGCGGGCGCTGGAGGCGATCGTCTCGGGTGAGACCGATCCCGACCTCTATGACGTCCTCGGCGACGACTGGGACATCGAGGCGAGGGCAGCGGAGACGCTGGCCTCGCTCGGGCTCGGCGGCTCCTCGCTCGAGCGCCGCGTCGGCGAGATCTCCGGCGGCGAGGCGATGCTGGTCGCGATCGCCGGCCTGCAGCTGCGGGACTGCCCGATCACGCTGCTCGACGAGCCGACCAACAACCTCGACCGCGACGCGCGCGCCCGCCTGCGCGAGCTGGTGCGGACGTGGAAGGGCACGCTCGTCGTGGTGTCGCACGACCTCGCGCTGCTCGACGAGATGGACACGACCGCCGAGCTGCGCGCCGGGTCGCTCACCTTCTTCGGCGGCCCCTACTCCGCGTGGCGCGAGTACCTCGACGGTCAGCAGGCCGCCGCGGTTCAGGCGATGCGGGCCGCCGACCAGGCGGTGAAGGTCGGGCAGCGACAGCGGGCCGAAGCCGAGTCGAAGCTGGCGACCCGTTCCCGAAACGCGGCGACGGCGCGCGCGAACAAGGTCGGCTCGAAGATCGTGATGAACGGCCGGGCCTCGGACGCGGAGAACTCCGCCGCCAGGATGCGGTCAGGCCTCGATGCCCGGTTGGCCGCGGCTCGTGAGAGAGCGGCCGCGGCAGCCGACCGCGTGCGGTCGGAGGAGCACGTCAGCCTGCTGCTGCCTGACCCGGACGTGCCGAACAGCCGCCGGCTGGCCGTACTGATCGGGAGCGATGGCCGTGAGCAGGTGATCCAAGGCCCCGAGCGGGTCGTCATCGTCGGTCCCAACGGCGTCGGGAAGTCGACCCTCCTGCAGCGGCTGGTCGCGCCGGACGTGACCTCTCGACCAGCGGACGGTGAGTTGTCGGCGTCGGGGCGGCTGGAGACCGCGCGCGTCGGCTATCTGCCGCAGCGGCTCGACGGCCTCGACGAGGACACGAGCGCGGTCGAGGCGATCCGGGAGGCGGCCCCGGAGATGGAGCAGGGCGCGATCCGCAACCAGCTCGGCCGACTGCTTCTGCGCGGCGACAGCGTCTTCCGTCCGGTCTCGACGCTGTCGGGTGGTGAGCGCTTCCGCGTCTCGCTGGCGCGGCTGCTGCTCGCGACCCCGCCGGCGCAGCTGCTGATCCTCGACGAGCCAACCAACAACCTGGACGTGTCGACCGTGACGCACCTGGTGGAGGCGCTGGCCGGATATCGCGGCGGGCTGCTCGTCGTCAGCCACGACGACGACTTCATCCGACGACTCGAGCCGACCCGGGTGCTGGAGCTCGACGCCGACGGCATCCTGACCGAGGTCGAGGTGTAGCCGACGGTGACGTGGTGACGCCGGCCGCACCCGATGCGGCTGGCGTCACCCACTTCGGGCGGGATCAGGCTGGCAGCGGGACCGGGTAGGGCTGGCCGAAGTCGGCCGAGAGCGACAGCTCCCGCCACGCACTCGCCTGGGCGATCTGCGCCTGGGAGTAGTCGAGCGACATCGTGACCGCGAGCTCGCCCAGCAACAGGTGCGTGGGCCGGTCATCGCGCTGTACGACCCGGACGATGATCTCGCCGGCCCGCTTCGGATCGCCCGCGGCGATCGCCCGTCCGAAACCGCGCGAGGAGCCCGTGATGAACCAGGTCGCCATCAGAAGGCGCTCCTGATCAGGCCGCCGTCGACGCGGATCGTCGCGCCGCTGACGTACTCCGCCAGGTCGCTGCAGAGATAGGCGACCGCGCCCGCGATCTCCTCGGGTCGGCCGAACCGTCCGTGGTCGTTGGGGATGAGTGCCTCGACGGCGTTCGGCAGGATCTCCTCCCACGTGTCGCCCCAGCCGCGGGCCGGACCGATGTGCGTGACGAGCTCCTGGGTCGCGTCGACGAGGATCGCGCCGGGCGAGACGACGTTCGAAGTGACGCCCGTGCCCTTCAGCTCGCGTGCCAGCGACACGGCGAGGTTGTGTCGCGCGGCGAGCGTGGCGTTGTACTGGGGGTGGGTGTTCATCGGCTGGCTGGCAAGGCCGCCACCGATCGTGATGACCCGACCCCAGCCTCGCTCGCGCATGGCAGGCACGAGCTGCTGGATCATGCGCACGCCGGAGACGACGTTCACGTTGTAGGTGTCGGCCCACTCCTGGGGTGTTGCCTCGGCCCACGACAGGTGGCGGTAGAAGCCGGCGTTGTTGACGAGGATGTCGACGTCCCCGCCGACCAAGGCCTGGCGCATGACGTCTGCTGCACCCTCGTCGGTGGCGAGGTCACCGAGGACGACCTCGGCCCGACCGCCGGCCTCGCGGATGGAGGCGGCGACCGCCTCGGCACGGCTCTGGTCGCGACCATGGATGACGACGGCTGCGCCCTCGGCGGCGAGCATGCGGGCCGTGGCCTCGCCCAGCCCGGAGCTGGAGCCGGTGACGAGGGCGCGCCTGGAGGAGAGGTTGAGCTCCATGAGTGATTCCTTTCGTGGATCAGCTGGCTGAGGAGGCGAAGTCGATCGACCCAGCCGACGCGCGGTTGGCGGCGAGGTCCTCGCCGAGGGCGGCGACGGCGCGCTCGATGTTGGCGAGCGCGTCGCTGCCGAGGATCAGGCGGCGCCGTGGCTTGGCGACCACCGCCTCCTCGTAGATCGCCGCCGCCGAGGCGGCCGCGTCGCCCGGGAAGAGCAGGGTGGGGGCGTCCGGCATCGCGACCGCGTCGAGGAAGGGGCCGATGACGGGCTCGTAGTCGTCGATCCGCTGCCCGGAGACCTTCGTACGCCCGATGATCCCGGTCCGGATCGAGCCGGGCTCGACGAGGAGGGTGCGAATGCCGAGGTGCTCGACCTCGACCGCGAGCGCGTCGGTGATGCTCTCGATGGCGAACTTGCTCGCCGAGTAGAAGGCATTGGCCGGCAGGCTGGCGATGCCGTCCATCGAGGAGACGTTGATGATCAGGCCGCTGCGCTGCTCTCGCAGGGTCGGCAGCACGTCGCGGACCATGGCGACGGCGGCGAAGAAGTTCACCTCGAAGACCGCTCGGTAGTCCGCCTCCTCCTGCTCCTCGATCGCGCCGATGAAGTCGATGCCGGCGTTGTTGACCAGGACGTCGATGCCGCCGAAGCGGGCCTTCGCGGTGGTGACGGCCGTGCGACGGTCCGCGGCCCGGGTGACGTCGGCGATGACCGGCACCAGGGTCGAGGGGTGGCGGGCGGTGAGGTCGGCGAGGGGGACGACGTCGAGGCCGGCGGCGACGACCTGGTGGCCCTCGGCGAGGACGTGCTCGGTCAGGAGGCGGCCGAGTCCGGTGGCGGCTCCGGTGATGATCCAGGTGGACATGTCAGTTCCTTTCGTGGGGTGGGCGTGGAGCGATGTCGGGTCAGGCGGCGGCGACCACCGCCAGGCGCGTACGCCGGGCGGCACTGCGCTGGGCCAGGTGGATGGCGATCGCGAGGAGGACCGCGGCGGCGTAGAAGAAGGTCGTCACGGTGAAGACGTGTGCGTACCCGTGTGCCGCGAACGCCGCGCTCGGGCTGGGGTCGTGGTGGATGGCGGCGCCGAAGACCACGGTGAGCAGGGCGAGGCCGATCGAGCCACCGAGCTGGTGGGCGGTGTTGACCAGGCCCGAGGCCGCACCGGCATCCGTCGGCTCGACGTCAGCCATGCCGAACTCGGTCAGCAGGATGATCGCCATGCCCTGACCGACGCCCAGGACGAGCAGCGGAAGCAGCACGTCGGGGAAGTACGACGAAGTCGTGTCGACCCGGCTGAGCCACGCCATCCCGAGCATCGCCGCGATCAGCGCCACCACGAGGAGGCCGGTCTTGCTGACCCGCGGGCTGAGCCAGCGCACCACGTAGACCATCGCGAAGAACATGCCGGTGAGCGGGAGGTAGGCGAAGCCGGTCTCGAGCGGGGAGAAGCCGCGCGCGTTCTGCAGGTACTGCGAGAGGAAGTAGAAGAGCGAGAAGGTCGCGCCGACGCTGATCACGCGGCCGAGGTAGGCGCCCGAGCGGCGTACGTCGGCGAAGAGCCGCAGCGGGACGATCGGCTGCGCGGCCCGGGTCTCGACGATCACGAAGGCGACGATCAGGACGACGGCGGAGACGAGCGGGACCAGGGTCTGGGCACTGGACCAGCCGGACTCGGCCGCCTTCACCAGCCCGTAGACGAGGGCGGACATGCCGAGCGTGATGCTCAGGGCGCCGGCCAGGTCGACCCGGCCGGGCTGGCGCGTTGTCTCGGGCAGGACGCGCGGGGCGAGGGCGAGGACGACCGCACCGATCGGGACGTTGACCAGCAGGCCCCAACGCCACGAGGCGTACTGGGTGAAGAGCCCGCCGACGATGATCCCGACGCTGCCGCCGGCTCCGATCACCGCGCTGTAGATGGCGATGACGCGGCTGCGCTCGGACGGCTCCGGGTAGCTGGAGATGAGCAGCGCGAGGGTCGAAGGGACGGCGAACGCGGAGGCCAGGCCCTGCAGGGCACGGGCAATGATCAGGACCTCGGCCGACTGGGCCACGCCGGCGAGCAGCGAGGCGGCGGTGAAGAGGGCGGTGCCGGCCACGAAGACGAGGCGGCGGCCGAGCAGATCGCCGGCCCGGGCCCCCAGCAGCAGGAGACCGCCGAAGACCAGGACGTAGACGTTCTGGATCCAGGAGAGCGAGGAGTCGCTGAAGCCCAGCGTCTCTTTGATGTGCGGGAGTGCGGTCGTCACGATCGACGCGTCCAGGGTCATCATCAGCTGGCAGCCGAGGATGACGGCCAGGCCGATGCCTTTGCCCTTCATGATGGTTCCTCTCGTTAAAACTAACTGGTTGGTTACGTCGAGTGAAGCACGGTTTGGCATATATAGCAACTAACTAGTTGCTTGCTACGCTGTGAGACATGGCACGTGACCCTGACGCGACCCGGAAGCGGATCCTCGACGCCGCTGAGGCCGAGTTCGCGACGTACGGCATCGCCGGTGCGCGGGTGGACCGGATCGCGGAGAACGCGGCGGCCAACAAGGCGCTGATCTACAAGTACTTCGGCAACAAGGAGGAGCTCTTCGACGTCGTCTTCGCGCAGCGCGCGATGTCCTTCGTCGACGAGGTCGAGTTCGACGCGAACGATCTCCCGGGTTACGCCGGCCGCGCGTTCGACCTCTACGAGCGCTTCCCGACGGTGCTGCGGCTGACCAGCTGGTACGGCCTCGAGCGCGCCGACGGCGCGCTCCCGGCGATCGTGGAGTCGAACAAGAAGAAGCTCGACGCGATCAAGGCCGCCCAGCAGGCCGGGACGTTGACGGACGCGTTCTCGCCGCTCGAGCTGCTGACCCAGGTCCGCGCCCTGGCGATGGGCTGGCACCTGCACACCCCCGAGCTGGCGGTGGTCAGGCGACCGAGCCGGGCACGCTGCCGCGAGATCGTCGTGGAGAGCGTGCGCCGACTGGTCGCCTGACCGGGACAGCGGTGCGGGATCAGCCGCGGAAGTACGGGACGGCGCGGGTCCCGGCGGTGAGGGTGGCCGGGGTTCTGCCCTTCTCCACCCAGCTCACCAGTGCGCCCAGCGGGTCGGTCGGCGTGGGGCCGACGCCGGCCTGGCAGTGCGAGGCGCCCGGGACGACGAAGAACCGGTAGAAGTCGTCGACGTTGCCGAGCTTCTGCTCCACCTGGGCGTGATACTCGACCGTGTCGGCGACCGGGATGAGCTGGTCGTCGCCGCCCTGCCAGGTGAGCAGCTTGCCGCCGGCCTCGCGGAAGGGTGCGAGGTCGGGGTCGTCGCTGCCGATGATGGCGTGGTACTCGGCCTTCGACCGGGCGAAGAGGTCCTCGTACTCCGCATACGTCAGGTGCGCGACGTCGGCCGTCGGATCCTGAAGCAGGAAGTTCTGGACCCAGCTCGCGGCGACCGGGAACGGCGCGGCCGCCAGTGCGGTGAGGTCGGCTCCCTTGGTGAGGCCCCAGCCGAGGCGCTCACCGGTGGTCGTACGGGGGCCGTCCCAGATCTTCGCGATCACGTCGGCGTCCTTGGCGGTGATGGTCAGGGTCTGGCCATCACAGATCACCTGCTGGCCGACGATCGTGTGCGGGTCGAAGCCGCAGCTGAGCGGCGCATCGATGATGCCGTCCGCGGTCGGGCCGTCGCACGCGCGGACCGCAGCGGCGGTGAAGGCGTTGAGCTCGCACGGAGCGAGGTGGTCGCCCTCGACGTTCTGGACGACGGCCGGCCACAGGTCGGCGGGAGCGAACCGGTCCCAGCCGATCGCCGGGGCGTTGGCGAGGACTCCGTCGAAGTCGTCGGGGTGGCGCTGCGCCTCGACGTACCCCTGGCGACCGCCGGTCGAGCAGCCGTTCCAGTACGAGTACGAGGCGGGCTTCTTGTAGAACGACTTCGTCACCGCCCGGCCGACGAGTGCGAGCTCGTGCGGGCCGCGCTCGGCGAAGTTCGTCAGCACGGTGGTGTCGACCCTGCCGTCGGCGGTCAGGGCCCAGTCGGCGGTGAAGCCCGACGAGGGGACGGCGCCGGCGTCGGTGGTGCCGACGGCGTACCCCTGCTTGATCGCGGAGGCCTGGTCGGGACCGAAACCGCCGGCGAGGTAGCCGCTGCCGCCGAGGGCCTGGAAGCGGCCGGTCCATCCGGTCTTCGGGAGCCAGACCTCGATCAGCTCGTGGTCGCCCGCGCTGCCGTGGGTCAACGTGATGTCGACCTGGCAGAAGGCGGGGACCTCGGTCACCGGCGGGGTGGCCGGGAAGCCCGGCGCGGAGGGGAAGGTCAGCGTGCCGCCGGGCTTCGCGGCCGCCGTGACCGAGACGACGGTGGCGCCCGCCGGGGCGGTGACCGCCGGTGCCTCACAGCGCGTCGTGCGGCCGCGACCGTGCTCCGGCCCGGGACGGTCGTGACCGGGGACCGTGGCGTGCTGGCCGTGGACCTGAGGGTGTGAAGGCACGGCACGGGCCGGGCCTGCGGTGACGGCGGCGGTCGCGAGCAGGGTCACTGTCGCGGCGCCGAGGGCGAAGAGCTTCTTCATCGTCGGTTCCTGTCGGGAGGGAATGCGGACAGCAGCAACCTCCCGGCTCACCCCCTGACGCCACGCCCGTGTGCACCACTGGTCCGCACCCTGGGGCGCCGGTGTCCCCGCGGGTGCGGGGTCGATCCCCGTGTGTCGGCCGGTGGGTTGCCCTGGCGCCAGGGACGGCGCCGAGACGCGAGCGTGGAAGCACGCCCTCCCCCCGATGAAGGAGACCTGCCATGAAGGTGAACACCTCCGAGCTCAGCGGCCTGGCCGCGCTCGGCCCGCTCGAGGTCGCCACGATCGCCCGGGTCTTCCCGTTCCCCGAGGTCGACGAGCTGGTCCGGGTCCTCACCTCCTTCACCGGGTCGATCAGGCCGCTCCCGTAGCACCGAGAACCACCACCCATCCGCATCGAAACTCCTGGAAAGAGGCAACACCGATGGCAACTCCCGCACCTGCGTCCCTCACTACGTCCGCCCGCCGAGCCGACACCGGCAGCCTGGTCGGGCACACCATGAGCCTCGTCGCCCTGACGGCAGCCGCCTTCGCCGGCGGCGCCTACCTCGGCGCCGACGCCACCGCCGCCCTCGCCCTCGTCTCCGGCATCGCCGCGCTCGTGTCCCTCTTCGCGCTGCAGGCGGCGGTGTCGCGTTCCGAGACGGCCGCCGTCGGACTGCTCGTCGTGTTCGGGCTCCTCGTGGGGCTGAGCAGCGGATCAGCCATCGGCACCTACGCGGCGGCCGACCCGGCGGCTGTCTGGGAGGCGGGCGCCGCCACAGCCCTGTTCGTCGCCGCGTTCGGCGCCGCCGGCTACGCGACGAGGCGTGACCTGTCCGGGCTGGCTCGCACCCTGCTCTGGGGCCTCTTCGGCCTGATCGCGCTCGGTGTCGTCCTCGTCTTCGTGCAGATCCCGGGTGGCGCGCTCGTCTACTCGATCGTCGGTCTGCTGGTCTTCGCCGGCCTGATCGCCGTGGACTTCCAGCGGCTCCGCCGGCTCGACGACGTGCGGTCCGCGCCGATGCTCGCCGCGTCGATCTTCCTCGACATCCTCAACGTGTTCACCCTGTTCCTGCCGATCTTCGGCGGGGACGAGCGCTGACCGGGATCACCCGAGGTGCTGCTCGAAGAAGCCACGCGACCCGACCGCCATCAGCAAGGGGCATTGACCGATCAGCGCGACGGCCGGCAGCGAATACCGCCAGAGGCGCAGACCCCGAGCACACCGCTCGGGGTCGACCTCGGAGCGGGTGGAACCCCGACGGCAACGGGCAGCGGCTGACGATCCTCACCGCGCCGGCCGGCACCCCGTCGACCACGCCGGGCGCGACGACCGGCGGTGAGGCCTTCGTGGGGGTTCCGCTCAACGGACCCGGGGTGCGGCCGGCGCCTGCCGGTCGAGGAGGAGCACCGTGCGGACGAGGATCTCGACCAGGCGCCGGGCCTCGGCCAGGTCGACGAGGTTCATCCCCAGGGTGAAGTCGACGGGTTCACCGTCGAGCCCGGCGAGCACCTTGGGCATGCCGACCCGGGCGGTCGGCACGCCTCTCATCCGCAGCACGTTGGCGTCGGTGGCGCCGCTGTTCGCCTCGATCGGCACGTGGGCCTGCCCTGCGACCGCCTCCCAGGACGCGACGGCCGCACGGATCACCGGCGATTCCGGCGGCGTGTGGGAGGCGGGGATGCCCGCGACCTGCTCGACGGTGATGTCGGCACCGAGCTCGCGGCCGAGCGAGTCGACGAACGCACGTACCTCACGGGTGACGCCGGCCGGCGTCTGCTCGGTGGTCAGCCGCACGTCGGCGCGCAGGCGCACGGACGCCGCCGTCGACGCCGCCAGGTGGTCGAGACCGCCGCGGACCGACGACACGATGCCTTGGGGCCGCATCGTGCCGGTCTCCTGGCGGAGCGCGTAGTCGGCGAGCCAGTCCTCGAGGCGGCCCGCGACCACGCCGGCGAGCGCCACGGCGTTGCGGTACGGAAGCCGGTGACGGCTGCCCACGTACGTGTGCTCTCCTGGCACGACGATGTCGAGCCAGACGAGCCCGACCTCTTCATGGGAGACGTTCCAGCCGGGCTTGGCGATGACCGCGTGGTCGGTCGTGAACCCGCGCTCCAGCAGGTAGGCGGCGCCCACGCCGTGACCTGTGTTCGCCCGCCCGGGCTGCCCGACGCCGGGGATGGCGAAGGTCGGCATCCCGCCGGCGCCGAACCCGGCGACGAGGTCACCGGCGAGCTCGATGCCGGCGTCGTCGAGGGCCTGCATCGCCGCCATCACGCACGCCGCGTGGCCCTTGGGGTTCCCCGCGCCGAGCCCCTGCACGAGGTCACCGCGCACCGTCGCGCGCGGAAGCATGTCGGGACGCATCCACGCGCCGGCCCCGGGGATGTCGTGCGCCGGGTCTCCGGTGGTGAACGTGTCGAGGGGCGCGTAGAGGAGGAGGGACGACCCGTTCGCCGTGCCCGGGAGCACGGCGACCGCGTTCGCCTGCGACTCGTCCAACCGCTGCACGGTCGTCCGGACCCTCGGGCTGGCCAGCTCGTCGACGATCCATCCGGCCAGCGGTGCCTCGGCGCCCGTGGGGCTCGGGATGCTCACGACGCCGGTGACCGCGTGCAGGAGGCGTTCGCGGGTGACGTGCTTCATCACCCCGTCGACCGCCGCCTCGAGGTCGGTCCTCGACGTGCCGGGTCCTTCGGTCTCCACGTCCACGCCTGCCCGGCTAGTTCGTCGAGCTCTTGGCGATGAAGTCGAGGCTGAGCTCGTTGTACTTCTCGGCCTGCTCGTGCTGCGGCCAGTGCCCGCAGTCGTCGAACAGGACCAGCTCGGACCCGGGGATCGCGGCATGCATCGCGGCGGCCTCGGGGACGTCGCCGAACGGGTTGTTGCGACCCCAGACGACGAGGGTCGGCACCGTGATCTGGGCGAGGTCCTCCGGCCCGAGGATGTTGCGCAGCCGCGTCTCCAGGTCCTGGAGGCAGAGCAGGTTGTCGATGTTCGCGACGAAGTCGGGCCGGTGGTAGATCTCGTGCCGTACGGCGACGAGCTCCTCGGTCGCGTTGCTCGGATCGGCCATCAGCAGCCGCATCCGCTTGCGCGTCAGCTCGATGTCGTCGGTCTCGACCGCCCGCCGCGTGCTGGTCCGGATCCGCTCCATGACCTCCGGGTTCGCCACCGTTCCGCCGGCGCAGAGGAGCTGGAGCGACGCGATGCGATCGGGGTTGTCGATGGCCGTGCGTCCGCCGACCCAACCTCCGAGCGACTCTCCGACGATGTGGGCCTTCTCGATACCGAGGGCATCCATGTAGGCGAGGAGGTGGTCGCGGTAGCGAGGGATCTCGTAGGCGTAGTCGGGCTTGCCGGTGTAGCCGTGGCCGAGCATGTCGATGGCGTGGCAGCGGTAGCGCGCGCCGTGCGCGCGCAGGTTGCGGGTGAAGGCCTCGAGGTGGCCGGAGGTGCCGTGCAGGAAGATCACGTGCTCCTCCCCCGTCCCGGTCTGCAGCGACCGGGTGGGGACGCCGCCGGCGTCGACGTGGGCGAGCGTGAAGTCGATGTCGGCCAGCTCGGCCCAGATGGTCGGCGCGAAGGTGCTCATCAGGTTCTCCTTGGGGTGGGACTCGGGGGCGGTGGTCAGCGCTGGTTGATGCGGGTGACGCGGGTGTTGACCTTCGTGGTCAGCTCCGGCAGCACCGCCTGGTGGGTGGCCAGCCGTCGGCTCGCCTCCTTGAGCGCGGCCACCGCGAGGGCGAGGGCGAGGAGGCTGAGGATCTTCGTCATGGTGGGTCCTTCAACGCGGGCGAGCTGGTGCTCACGGGTGGTCGATCGAGGTGAGGAAGCCGTCCACGACGGCGTGGTAGGCGCCGGGTCGCTCCTCCTGCAGGTGGTGGGAGACGTGTTCCATCACGTGGAGGTTTCCGCGCTTCACCATGCGGGCGAGCATCATCGGGTAGTCGGGCGTCAGGAACGCGTCCTCGCGTCCCCACATGAACAGCGTCGGCGCCTCGACGAGACCGAGCTCGGCGGTCAGGTCCTGCCACTCGCCGCGCGGCGAGTCGGACATCGCGGCGAGCGCGCGCTCCTCGGGGTCCAGGCTCTGCTCGTAGCGCAGGTCGAGGGTCTCGTCGGGGAGGCGGTCGGCGTCGTACCACTCGAGCTTGGTGATCAGCGTCCGCATCTTCTCCCGGGTCGGGCCCTCGCCGCCGTAGTAGACGTCGCGTGCCGTACGGCCCCGGTGACCCCGCTCGGGCAGTGGCGCCAGGGGCCCGTAGAAGACCGGCATGCTGCCGGTGATCACGAGGGACCTCACCCGGTCGGGGTACTTGGCCGCGAGGTTGAGGGCGATCGTGCCGCCCCACGAGTTGCAGACGAAGTCGGCCTTCTCGATGCCGAGCTCGTCCATCAGCGCCACCGTCTTGGTGGCGTGGAAGTCCCACATCGGCCCGGTGATCCGGCACTTCTCGGACTTGCCGTACTGGAGGATGTCGATCAGGTAGAGGTGCCGGTCCCGGGCGAAGTACGGCGCCACGGGGCCGAAGTCGCTCCACGCGGTGCAGCCGGGGCCGCCGCCGTGGAGGAAGATCGTGTCCGGTCCCGAACCGATGTCGTAGTAGTGGTACTCGACGCCGTCCGCCTTCGCGAATCGGCTCTCGGGCGCCGGGCCGGCGGCGGGTGAGGTGAGCTTGTCCGTGGTCACGTGGGTGCTTCCTGTCAGGGGTGTCGTGGGGTGGTGGGGCGCGTCAGGATGCGTCCGGCTCGATGACCGCCACGCCCATGCCGGTGAGCCACTCCGGCATCGCGGCGTAGGCGAGCGCCTTGCCGGGGGCGAAGCCGAGGGCCGCGACCATGACCATCCAGGTGCGCAGCTCCTGGCCGCCGTTGCCGGCGACCTCGAGGATCTTCTCGGTGGTCAGCTCGGTGTACGTGAACAGGTCGCCTCGCTCGAGGTCGGCGAGGAAGCGCTCGTCGAAGTCCTCGAAGATCGTGGGCTGCGCGGCGACGATGATCTCGCGGCGACGCTTGTCGTAGCGCTCCCACTCACCCCTGCCGTTGAGCCACGCCTCGACGAGGAACTCCTCGTCCTCGCCCTCGGGCTCGGTCCAGTCACTCGGCCACGGGAGCTGGTGCGACAGGCCGCCGGAGGCCACGACGACGACACGCTTGTCGCCGCCGATCTTCTCGACCGCGGCGGCGATGTTGGCGCCGAGCTCGACGACGCGGGGCATGGTCGGCAGCGGCGGTGCGAAGACGTTGACGACCAGCGGCACGACCGGGACGTCGAGGCCGTCGAGCAGGTACTGGATCGCGTGCGCCTGGCCGTGGTCGATGGTCAGGCGCGCCGAGATCGCCACCTCGGTGCCCGCGTTGACGAGCTCGGTGGCGAGCGCCTGGGCGAACACCGGGTCGGTGCGCTGGGGCCCCTTCGGGGTGCCGCCGTCGCCGGCGGCGATCACCTCGCCCACGCCCAGCGTGAAGGACGGGATGAGGTCGAGCCAGAACCCGCGGAAGTGGTTCGACCCCACCACCACGACGACGTCGGGCCGGGCCTCGGCGATCCGGTCGCGGGCGGCGTACAACCCGTCGCGGAAGCTCTCGGCGCGCTCGGTGTGGACGACCTTGTCCCAGTGGGTGTTCATCAGGGTCGAGTGCGATGCACCGACGCCCAGCACGATGGAAGCCATGCGGTGTCTCCTTCCGGTCAGGCGGTCGGGTCGAACGGCTCGAGGCCCTGCTCGCGCAGCGCGTCGAGACGGTCCTCGGTGGTGTCCTCGGCGAGCTTGCGCCACTGCAGGAGCGCGTCGTCGGGGCGGTAGAGCTTCTCCGGCGGGGCGTCGGTGACCTCGACCATCCACTTGTCCTGGCCGGAGAACTGGCCGTGGAAGAGCCACCGCACCGCACCCAGGTACTTGGCGTAGAAGGGCAGGGCCTTGACACCCTTCTCGAAGTTGGCCATCACGCCGACGTAGAGGTGGTTGTCGGCGTCGACCGGGACGTAGAACTCGTAGTGGATGAACGTCGGGTAGGCGATCCGGAGGACGCCGGGCATGCTGACCGAGGCGAAGCCCGGGAACTCCTGCTCCGCGATGACGGGGTTGACCTCGCGGTGCGACGCCGTGTTGCCGATGTTGGAGGTCTGCCTCGGTGGCTTGGCCTTGTACCAGGCCTGACCGCTCCACGTGCCCAGCCCGGGGAAGTCGGCCTCCCAGTGCTGCTCCTCCTGGACGCGATAGATCCAGCGGCCCCGCTTGACGATCTTGGTCGTGTTCCACACCGGCATCGGCTTGAAGAGCCGCCACAGCGCCGTGCGGTGGAGGTACTTCGCGTGGCCCTCGTCGTAGCCGTTCTCGCAGGCGAAGCGCCAGTTGCCCTCACGTGGCTGGATGCGCTGGCCGAGCACGGCCGGGTTCGACACGAGCTCCTCGGGGAGCTGCTCGTCGATCGGGTGCGGCTTCTCGCCGTCGCCGATGTAGACCCAGACCATGCCGAGGCGCTCCTCGACGTCGTACGTCGGCTGGGTGACCTTGCGGCAGATCGGCGACTGCGGTCCGTCGGTGATCGCGGCGACCAGGTCGCCGCTCTCGAGGTCGAACGTCCAGCCGTGGTAGACGCAGGAGACCGTGCCGGGGAACTGCTTGTTGCCATAGCTCAGCGGGACGCCGCGGTGCGGGCAGCGGTCCTTCATCCCGTAGACCTTGCCGTTGTCACGAATGATGAAGAGGTCCTCGCCCAGCAGGCGCACCTTGTGCGGCTTCTCGCCGACCTGGTCGACGAAGCAGACCGGGTACCAGTAGCCGCGGAAGCCGGCGGCGGCCGCCTGGTAGTGCGGCCAGCTCGACCAGTCCTGGCGGCCGGGCAGCTTGCCCTCCCGGTGGCGGCTGACCGGCTTCTTGGCGGTGCCGGCGGTCGGGCGCTTGGTCGGCGCGGTGGCGGCGCCCGCCCGGGGCGCCGCCGGAGGCTTCGGGTTCACGGTCTCGGTCATGGTCTGCTCCACGTCTCCGCGAGTCGGGGGACTCGCTCCATCCAGCCGGGCCGGCTCTGGGACGGCCCGATGCCGGAGAAGACCACCGGCGCGGCACCGGTCACAAGGAGGCCGGTCCGCCTGGCGAACCGCTGCCCGCTCCACGTCGGCGGCCCGGCCGATTTCGTCGGCGGGTCCGCTGAGCGGTCCACAGCAGAGGAAGCCGGAAGCGGCCGCTCCCTACATTCGCCGCCGTACGTTCGCTCCTCTCCACCTGGAGGCATCGCCATGACCACCTCGCCGACCCTCCGCACCGACGTCGTGATCGTCGGTGCCGGACCCACGGGCCTGTACGGCGCCTACTACGCCGGCTTCCGCGGACTGTCCACCGTCGTCGTCGACGTCCTCCCGGCGGTCGGCGGACAGGTCACGGCGCTCTACCCCGAGAAGGAGATCCGCGACGTCGCGGCGATCCCCGCCATCCGCGGCCGCGACTTCGTCGCCGCCCTGGCCGAGCAGGCGGCCGCCTTCGAGCCGACCTACCTGCTCGGGAGGCAGGCGGTCACGCTCGAGCACCGCGACGGCGCGCCGGTCCTCACCCTCGACGACGGCACCGTCATCGAGGCACGCGCGGTCGTGCTCACCGCCGGCATCGGTACGCCGACCCCGCGCGCGCTGCCCTGTGGCGAGGAGTGGCTCGACCGCGGGCTGTCGTACTTCGTCGTCGATCCGTCGGCCCATGCCGACCAGGACGTCGTCATCGTGGGCGGCGGCGACAGCGCACTCGACTGGGCCGACGCGCTCGGGTCGATCGCCCGCTCGGTGACGCTGGTCCACCGTCGGGCCGCGTTCCGGGGCCACGCGGCCACCCTCGCGCGGGTCCGCGCCGGATCGGCGACGATCCACACCGACTGCGAGGTGGTCGCACTCGAGGGTGATCTCGACGCATCGCGCCTTTCGAAGGTCACGCTGCGGACGAAGGACGGCGAGGAGACCATCGTCGCCGCCGACCACGTCATCGCCGCCCTCGGCTTCATCAGCGACCTCGGCCCCCTTCGCGAGTGGGGCATCGAGCTCGCAGGCAGGTCCGTCGCGGTCGACCGCAGCATGCGCACGAACCTCCCGCAGGTCTACGCCGCGGGTGACCTCACCGACTACCCGGGCAAGGTCAAGCTCATGTCGGTCGGCTTCGGCGAGGTCGCCACGGCCATGAACCACGTGGCCGTCGACCTCGATCCCGATCTCACCCTCTTCCCGGGCCACTCCACCGACGGCGCCTGAGCACCGCGACACAGAAGGAACGAACCATGAGCTACATCATCGGCGCCGACTGCATCGACGTCCTCGACCGCTCCTGCATCGACGTCTGTCCTGTCGACTGCATCTACGAGGGCGACCGCAAGAGCTACATCAACCCCCACGAGTGCATCGACTGCGGAGCCTGCGAGGTCGAGTGCCCCACCGCCGCCGTCTTCGTCGACCGCAAGGCGAGGAAGGACCCGGACCTGGCGGTGTTCATGGAGGACTCCCGCGCGTTCTTCGAGCTGCCCCTGCCCGGTCGCGACGAGCCGATCGGCAACCCCGGCGGCGCGCAGAAGCTCGGCGTCGTCGGCGTCGACACCGCGCTCGTCGCGGAGTACTGACCTGCTGAGGATCTACCTGCTGGGGGGCCGCCTTCAGGCGGTCGTCCCCCGCATGGTGCCTAGCCGACCTTCCCAGTCGCCCGCGCGCTCAGGTAGCTCTCGGCCGCGGCGCACGCCATGGTCCGGAGCATCGGGCCGAGGTTCCTGGACGTCTCCGTCCCCGGCCGCGACTGCACCCAGCCGAGATAGGTCGTGCCGCGCAGGAAGAGGAAGAGGGGCAGGCTCGCCTCGTCCTCCGCGCTCAGCGGCCGGGCGGAGCGGTAGCCGGTGAGGAGGCTCTGCCGGACGTCCTCGTAGCAGCTCCGGCCGAGGTTGAAGTACAAGGCGGTGGCGAGCTCGAAGAGGAACCAGCCGTAGCCGGCGTCGTCGAAGTCGATCAGCTCGAGCCTGCCGTCGTGGTCGAGCAGGTTCTCCGGCACCAGGTCGGCGTGGATCAGGCCGTAGTTGTGCGGACCGGCGCCGAGCGCGGCGAGGTCGAGGGCGGCGCGGCTGCGGGCCTCCAGCAGGAGGCGTCGCTGGTCGTCGTCGAGGCCGTCGTACTCCCAGAACCGACCCCACAGCGGCGTCTCGCCGATGAGGCCGTCGGCGTCCCAGGCATGGCGGGTGAATCCCTCCGGCGGTGCCCACGACGTGGCGTGGCTGTGCAGTCGCGCCGCGAGCGCCCCAGCGTGGTGATAGAGCCGCGCGGCCGCCTCGTCGTCGAGCGCGACGCCGTCCTCCGAGGTGCCGGCCGGTACGCCGTTCAGCCAGCCGAGCACCGATACCTGGCGCGGCAGCGGCACCTCGTCATGCGTCACCTCGACGACCAGCCGACCGTCGCTCGCGGCCAGCACGGGCGGGACGGCCACGTCGCCGGTCTCCCCCAGGGCGCGCATCCACGCGAGCTCGGAGTGGAGGGCGGCGTCGGAGTGGTAGCCGTGCCGGTGGACGCGGACCGCGACCCGCGCTCCGTCCGGGCGGCGAGCGCTGAAGACGGCGTTCTCGCGGTACTTGACGAGCTCGACATCGGCGAACCCGCCGTCCCAGTGGGCGCCGGCGGCCAGCACGAGCTGGGCGAGCCGGGCGGCCTGGTCAGACTCGGGCAGCGCCTCGAACTCCGACGGCTTGGTCACAGGCCCGTCAGCGCGTCGTCGAGCGTGCCGAGGAGGAAGTCGGCATCCGCCTGGCTGAACGACAGCGGCGGGCGCATCTTCAGGACGTTGTCGTGCCGGCCGATCCGGCTCAGCAGGACGCCCCGCTCGCGCATGTCGTTGACGAGTCTCTTGGTGAGGTCGGGCGCGGGCCGGCCGTCGTCCTGGATCTCGATGCCGAAGAAGAGCCCGCGGCCGCGGACCGCTCCGACCACCTCGTGTCGGGCGGCCAGCTTCTCGAGGTGCCCCCGCACGTAGCCGCCCACGACCTGCGCGTTGCGCTGGAGCTGCTCCTCCTCGAGCACGTCGAGCACGGCCATCGCGGCGGCCGCGGAGACCGGGTTGCCGCCGAAGGTGTTGAAGTAGGTCGACGCCGCCTGGAAGTCGGAGACCAGGTCGTTGCCGGCGACCACACCGGCGACCGGGTGGCCGTTGCCCATCGGCTTGCCCATCGTCACGATGTCGGGGACGACCCCGACCAGCTCGTGGCCCCACATCGCGTCGCCGGTCCGGCCGAAGCCGGCCTGGACCTCGTCGCAGACGAAGAGGCCACCGGCCGCGCGGACGGTCTCGACCGCGCGGGCGACGTAGCCCGGGACGGGGTCGGGCAGTCCCTCGTTGGCGAAGAAGGAGTCCAGCAGGATGACCGCGACCCCGTGGCCCTCCTGCTCCAGCGACCGGACCGCGGCGACGACCTCGGCGACGTAGCGGTCGGCCAGCTCGGCCTCGGTCAGCCCCGCGCCGTCGTGGCGCGGGTCGGGCACGCGGACGGCACGGGCGTGGGCCGGGAAGGCCTCGACGACGGGGAAGCACGTCGTCACCGAGGCGAGGGTCGCGGTGTTGCCGTGGTAGCTGAAGTCGCTCACGATCAGGCCGCTCCTGCCGGTGGCGAAGCGCGCCATCCGGAGGGCCAGCTCGTTGGCCTCGCTGCCCGAGCAGGTGAGGATCGCCGTGTCGAGCGGCTCGGCGAGCGTCGCGGTGAGCCGCTCGGCGTACTCGACGACCGTCTCGTGCAGGTAGCGGGTGTGCAGGTTGAGGGTGGCGGCCTGACGGGCGACGGCCTCGACGACGCGGGGGTGACAGTGCCCGACGTGGGGCACGTTGTTGTACGCGTCGAGGTAGCGCCGCCCGTCAGAGTCCTCCACCCAGACCCCTTCGCCGCGGACCAGGTGCACCGGACGGTCGTAGAACAGGGGCGCGTTGCGCCCCAGGGCGTCGAACCGTCGCTGCAGGAGGTCGTGCGACATCGGGTCTCCTCGTGGTGAGAGGTCTTCGGGACGTGGCCGGGCTCAGGGAACCGGCGTCGGCTCCAGGTCGGGCGCCTCGTCGCCGAGCACCCTCGCGGACGACCTTCCGCCCAGCACGACCCCGCCCAGGAAGGTCACGACCACTGCCGCCAGGAAGATCGCCGCGGTGGTCCGCGAGCCTCCGATCAGCGTCGTGAAGTTCGCGATGACCAGGGCCAGGATCGCGATCAGCCCGAGGCCGCCGAGGATCGGCGCGACGACCGTCTGCCACACGCGGGTGTCGACGCGGGTGCGGCGGAAGTAGGCCAGGATCGCGAAGCTGGTCAGCGCCATCAGGGCGAGGATCGCCACGATGGCGACACCGGCCATCCACGTGAACAGCTGCAGGACCGGGTCGGCTCCGGCGACGGCGAAGATGCCGACGAGGACGACGGCCGAGGCCGTCTGCAGCAGCGAGCCGGCGTGCGGCGAGCCGTGCTTGGCGTGGACCGCGGCCAGACCGCGCGGCGCGTAGCCGGCACGGGCGAGGGCGAACACGTAGCGCGAGATCGCACCGTGAAACGCCAGCAGGGTGGCGAACAGGCTGGTGACGAGCATGACCTGCATCGCGTCCGACGTCCACGAGCCGACGTAGGTGGCCGCCGCGCCGAACGTGAGGCCGGCGGTGTCCTTGAGCGCCGCGTCCTGGACCTCGCCGCTGCCGAAGGCGAGCACGACCGCCCAGCTGGAGAGCGCGTAGAGCACGCCGATCACGATGATCGCGACGTACGTCGCGACGGGGACCGTGCGCTTCGGGTTGCGAGCCTCCTCGCTGTAGATCGCGGTCGCCTCGAAGCCGACGAAGGAGCCGATCGCGAACATCATCGCGATGCCGGGCGAGCCGGAGACGAACGTCGAGGGCTTGAACGACTCCAGGTCGATGCCGTGGGCGCCGCCGTGGGCGAACACCGCGACGGTGAGCACGGCGATCGCGATGATCTCGAGGGCGAGCAGCACGCCGAGGAGGCGCGCGCCGAGGCTGATGTTGCGATAGCCGACGACGCCGACCAGGGCCATCATCACGAACGCCCAGAACCACCACGGCAGGTCGGGTCCGCCGTACTGGACCACCAGGCCCTCCACCGTGGAGGCGGCCAGGCCGTAGACGCCCGCCTGGATGGTCGCGTAGGCGAACAGCGCCAGGCCGGCGGCGCCGATGCCGAGCCGGCGGCCGAGGCCCTGGGTGACGTACGCGTAGAACGCGCCGGCGTCGGTGATCCGGCTGCTCATCGCGGCGTACCCGACGCTGAACAGCAGCAGCACCAGGGCGGCGATGAGGTAGGTCAGCGGAGCACCGGCTCCGTTCCCGAGGGCGATCATCACCGGCAGCGAGCCGGCGACCGTGGTCAGCGGCGACGCTGCCGCGACCACGAGAAAGACGATGCCGACGACGCCGATCGAGCCTCTGAGGCCTGACGTGCTCGCCATGTTTCACTCCTTGGGATTGCGGTGGTCGACCTCGCTCTCGGCGTTCGTCGCCGGGCAGGTCGACGCGAGGTGTGACGCACGTTACGGTCGCGACGTCGCCTCGCAGCAGCGCGAGTTTCCCCCACCGCGCTACGGGTTTCTTTAGCGCCGGTCAGTTGATCTGGTCGAGGGCCGCCACCCGGTCGGAGATGGCCGTGAGCGTCTTGACGTAGCGCGGTACGTCGGCGCGGAAGACGGGCGCCGTGATCGAGACCGACGCCAGCACGATCCCGCTGGAACCCATCAGGGGAACGGCGACGGAGACGTAGCCGGCGGTCGTCTCCTCCTGCTCGACCGCGTAGCCGCGCTCGCGGATGGTGCGCAGCTGCTCGGCGAGCATCCCCGGCATCACGATGGTCGCCGGCGTCTGGCGGGTGAGACCGCGGGCGATGACGTCGTCGAAGACGGAGGCGGGCGCATGTGCGAGCAGCACCTTGCCCGTGGCCGTGGAGTGCAGGGGCATCCGGCCGGCGATCTGCGAGGGCTTCGTCGCCTGCGGCCCGCCGGCCACCTTCTCGAGGTACAGCACGTCGAGCCCGTCGAGCACGGCCAGGTGCACGGTCTCCTTGGTCGCGAAGTGCACCGACTCCATCAGCGGTCGGACGGTGTCGCGGAGCACGCGGAACCGTGGGACCCGGCTGCCGAGCTCGAAGGCCCGCATGCCCAGGCGGTAGTCCTGGCCGGAGCGCTCCAGCATGCCCCAGTCGAGCAGCTCCTGGGCCAGCCGGTAGACCGACGCCTTCGAGATGCCGGTCCGCCGGGCGAGCTCGGAGAGCGAGAGGTCGGCGTCGTCGATGCGGAACGCCTCGAGGATCAGCCGAGCCTTCCCGAGGACGCTGTTGGCACCCTCACCCAGCCCTTCGCCGTAGGAGCGCGGTCGTACGTCGACCACCCGAACACGTCCTCTCGCATCAGCGCCTGCACCCTCAGGCCTGCGAGCCAGTATCACGTGCGGGCGGTTGGATGACACAGACGTCGAACCAGCACCCCACCGGCGACGAGCTCCACCATCAGGGCCAGCGAGAGCCCCCCGTGCATGAGCAGGTCGGCGGTCGTGGACACGGCGACGTGCGGGCCCGAGCCGTGCATCGGTGCCAGCAGCAGGTGGACCGCCACCATCGCCAGGCCGGTGCACAGCATCACGGCGAGCTCTAGATCGGTGAACCTGCGCCGCCACGACCGGAGCGAGCAGGCCCCGCAGAACGACGACAGCACCAGCATCGGAAGGGTCATCGAGAGCAGCGACCCACGGGTGACGACCAGCAGGGCGACGTGCGCGATGAGACACGCGAGGGATGCCGTCGCGGCGACCTGGGGCAGCCGCTCCGGTCGGGCGAGCGTCCCCGCAGCGGCCGGGGTGGCCGGGGTGGCCGGGCCGGTGAGTGTCGTCGTCATGCTGGTCCTCGGATCGACGTACGGACGTGGCGGTCAGTATCGGCAGGCGACCGCTCGACGCCGCACGCGTTCGGACCGCTGAGCGGACCGAGGCCGCTGAAGGATTCACCTACCGACGCTCGCGTTCTCCCGATTCACCAGGGCCCGTGGACTTCCTAGATTCGACTGACCTACCAGAACCACGGGAGCTGTGATGACCCAGATCCAGGCAGACGTGCGTCCAGATGGCGACGTCCATGCCAGCACCGGGACGACGATCGACGACGTGCTCGCCGAGCTGCGAGCGCGACGCGAGGAGTTCCACGCACAGCGTTACGTGTCACCGGACTTCGTCGCGCGGCTCAAGCAGATCGGCGTCTACCGCGCCGCGACTCCGGAGCACTTCGGCGGGTCGCCGCTGTCGCCCGCGCAGTTCCTCCGCCTGATCGAGCGGATCTCGACGGTCGACGGCTCGGCGGGCTGGGTGGCCAGCTTCGGCTGCCAGACCTCGTACCTGGGTTCGCTGCCGGAGGAGACGCTCGCCCAGCTGTACGCCGACGGACCCGACGTGGTCTTCGCGGGCGCCCTCTTCCCGGTGCAGGAGGCACGACGCGTCGACGGCGGGTTCTCGGTGACCGGTCGGTGGAAGTTCGCCAGCGGGTGCAAGGCGGCCGAGGTGATCTGCGTCGGCATCCCCGGTGACGACTCCACCAGCGGCAAGCCCCGCGGCGCACTCGTGAACCCGGCCGACATCGAGATCGTCGAGGACTGGGACGTCATCGGCATGCGTGCCACCGGCTCCTTCGACCTGGTCCTCGACCAGGTGCTGGTCCCCGAGGAGCGCACGTTCATCCGCGGCGGGGTGCCGACCGTCGACGAGGCGATCTATCGCTACCCGACCATCACCTACGCCGCCCAGGCACTGTCGGTCGTCTCCGCCGGCGTGGCCCGCGCAGCGCTGGACTTCGCCGAGGAGATCGGGGCGGGACGGGCCGGGATCACCGGTGCCCCGAAGCTGGCCGACCGGCCCTACTACCGCACGGGCATCGCCGAGGCTGAGGCCATGCTGCGGTCGGCCCGCGCGTACTTCTTCGAGGCGGCCGAGGAGGGGTGGGAGGCCGCTCTCGAGGGGCCGGTGCCCGACCGGGTCAACGCGCACCTCCGGCTCTCCGCGGCTCACCTCGCGCGTGTGTGCGCCGACGTCGTCGGCAAGGTCACGAGCATCTCGGGCACGGCGCCGATCTTCACCGGTCACCCGCTGCAGCACCTGCTGGGCGACGCGCTGGTGCCGCAGTCGCACGCCTTCCTCAGCCCGGCGATGTACGACGCCGCCGGCGCCGTCCTGATGGGGCAGCCGGCCTCCGTGCCCGCGTTCCGCTGAGACATGACGAGAGGCTCCGGCCCGCCGCACAGGGTGCGGCGGGCCGGAGCCTTTCTCGTGTCCGGTGAGGTCCGGTCAGGCGGGCGTCTCGACGTCGAGGCCGAGGACCAGGATGTCGCGCACGAGGACGCCGAGCGTCTCGGCCTCGGTCTTGGCCTTGATCCGCGCGCGGTGGACGTCGACCGTCTTCGCGCTGGCGCCGAGCTCTCGCGCGATCGCCCGGCTCGAGAGCCCGCGGATCACCAGGGCGAGCACCTCGCGCTCACGGGCGGTGAGCGTGTCCAGCCGCCCGGCGAGCTCCCGGCGCTGCACGCTCTCGGCGAAGCGTTCCCGTGCGTGCTCGAGCTGGGTCTGGACCACGTCGATCATGCGCTGGTGGTCGTACGGCTTCTCCAGGAAGTCGACGGCACCGCGGTTCAGTGCCCGCACGGACATCGGGATGTCGCCGTGGGCCGAGCAGAAGATCATCGGCGCCGGATAGCCACGGTCGATGAGGTGCTGCTGCAGCTGGAAGCCGCTCATCCCGGGCATGCGGACGTCGACGATGACGACCGCCGGCTCGTCGGGATCGAACTCCTCGAGGAAGGAGGTCGCGTCGGGGTAGGTCAGCGCCTCGATGCCGACGCTCTCGAACAGGAAGACCAGCGACTGCCGCAGGTCGTCGTCGTCGTCGACGACGTGGACGACGGGCGTGACGACAGGGTCCGGGGAGGTCATGACCCCTCCCCGGACCGCGTCGTACGCCGCTCTCGCAACGCTCACTCCTAGAGCACCACCGTGACCGTCTTGGCCTCCGTGTTGGCCAGGATCCCCTCGTAGCCGAGCTCGCGCCCGACACCGCTCGCCTTCATGCCGCCCCAGGGCAGCTGGGGGGCGAGCGGGGACCAGCCGTTGACGCCGACCGCGCCGGCGCGCAGCTGCGCGGCCACGGAGTGGGCGCGGCCCACGTCGCGGGTCCAGACGGTCGCCGCGAGGCCGTAGTCGTTGTCGTTCGCCATGGCCACGACCTCGGCGTCGTCGTCGAAGGGGATCACGGTGCCGACGGGGCCGAAGATCTCCTCACGCGCGATGGTCTGGTCGTTGCTGCCCGCGAAGACGGTCGGCTGGACGAAGAAGCCGGGGCGGTCCGGGCTCTCGCCACCGGCGACGAGGTCGGCGCCCTCGGCGCGGCCCTGGGCGACGTAGCCGAGGACCCGCTCGCGCTGCGCGGCATTGATCAGGGGGCCCATCGTCGTCGTCGCCTCGAAGGGGTCGCCGAGCACCTGTGCAGCGGCGGCGCCCTTGAGGCCGTCGAGGACGGCGTCGTAGACGGATCGGTGGGCGAAGACCCGCGTGCCGGCGGCGCAGACCTCGCCCTGGTTGGCGAACAGGCCCATCGCCAGCCCGGGGATCGCCGCTTCCAGGTTCGCGTCGCCGAAGACGATCTGCGGGGACTTGCCGCCGAGCTCGAGGGTCGTGCGCTTGAAGTTGCCGGCCGAGTTGCGCAGGATCCGGCGACCGACCTCGGTCGAGCCCGTGAAGGAGACCTTGTGCACGCCCGGGTGGACGGCGAGTGCCTCGCCGGCGACCTCACCGAGGCCCGGGAGGACCTGCACGACACCGGCGGGGAAGCCGGCCTCCTCGACGAGCCTGCCCAGGTGCAGGATCGAGAGGGAGGCGTCCTCGGCGGGCTTCACGATGACCGTGTTGCCGGTCGCCAGGGCCGGGGCCAGCTTCCAGCCGAGGATCATCAGCGGGGAGTTCCACGGCACGATCGCGGCGATGACACCGACGGGCTCGCGCCGGGTGTACGAGTGGGTCGGGGCACCGAAGTAGCCGTCGGTGGAGACGAGCTCGCCATTGATCTTGTCCGCCCAGCCGGCGTAGTAGCGCAGCGAGGCGATCAGGTTCGGGACGAACAGCGCCTGGGCGAACCCGAACGGCGTCCCCATGTCGAGCGACTCGAGGGTGGCGAGCGTCTCGGCGTCACGCTCGACCAGGTCGGCGAGACGGTGCAGCAGGACGCCCTTCTGGGACGGCGGCACCGCGGCCCACGAGCCGCGGAGGGCCTCGGTCGCGGACACGACGGCCCGGTCGACGTCGTCGGCGCCGGCCGAGGCGAGCACGGCCAGCACCTCACCGGTGCTGGGGTTGACGGCGTCGATCTTGCCGCCGGACCCGGTCGTCCATTCTCCGGCGAGGTACATCGAGGTGGTGAGCTCGGGCAGGTTCACGGATTCTCCTTGTGGGGCGCCGAGAGGTGGGTGATGAGGGGTGGAGCTCAGTCGCAGCCGCAGCCCGAGCCGGCCGTGTGGCAGCCGCCGCGGTTGCTCAGGTCGGGCACGTCGAGGGTGGGGTTGCGGTCGAAGAAGCCGTGCGGCCGCAGCTTGAAGCCCGCGTAGTCGACCGGCATGATCGGCCAGTCCTCGGGGCGCACGAAGTGCGTCAGGCCGAAGGTGTGCCACACGACGACGTCCTCGCCGTCGAGCGGCCGGTCGTTCGCGATGTACGTCGGCAGGCCGGCGCCGCCCGGGTGCTGGTTGACCGTGTAGCCCGACGGCCACAGCTCGTCGCGGTCGTACTGCGTGACCCACAGGTGGTGCCGGGCGAAGGCGGCCCGCCGCGAGATCGAGGAGTCCTCCGCGGCCAGGAGGGCGGGCTGGCCCTCGGGCTGCAGCACGTAGCCGGTCGGGTGGCCGAAGCGGTTGGTCCGCTCCGTGCTGGAGATCGTCCAGACCCGGTTGCGCTCGTTCGCCGCGTTGCGACGCGCCATCTGCTCGCCGGTGAGCCTGGTGCTGGTCCGCGCGATCGCGTTGCCCCACGGGTTGCCGGGGCCGGCCGGGACGGTGACAGCGTCGAGCTCGTCGACCTGGTTGCGGACGGTGTCGACGGTGAAGTCGAGTCGCGCCGAGAAGAGGTGCTGGTGCACGGGCGCGCCGAGACCAGGGGCCAGCTCGGAGAAGTGCGGGTCGGTGCCGTCGTACCCGGAGGGGAACGGGATGCCGGTGGCCTTCACCTCGAGGTCGACGGTGCCGTCGAGGTAGAGCGACCAGTAGAAGCCGTAGTCGTAGTTGCCGACCGTGCCGAAGAACGACATCACCAGGCGGCGCTGGCGACGGGTCTCGGAGGACCCGCTGAAGATGTCGTTGTGCTTCCACAGGACGCCGTAGTCCTCCTCGTGGATGCAGATGGCGTTGCGGATCGTCTGCGGCACGCAGAAGTCGTCGACGACGACGGCGTCGAGGTAGGTGATCTCGCCGAGGCAGTCGCAGCCGAGCTCGAGGGAGTTGGCGAGCCTGCCGAACTGGTACTCGCCGAAGTCGAAGTAGTTCTGCCAGCCGTGGGTCGGCCCGGGGTCGCCGTAGTTGACGACCATCTCCGAGACGGACGCGCGGTAGAGGATCGGCCGCTCCTCGCCCTTGTCGGCGAAGGAGAGCTGGTGCAGCGTCAGGCCCTCGCGACCGTTGAAGCCGAGCCGCACCTTCCAGTTCTGCCAGGAGAGGACGCCGTCCTCGACCGAGAAGGACACGCCCTCCGGCTGGGTGATCGAGATCGGCTTGAGGTCGGTGCGCTGGGGGCCGCGGATGGCCTCGTCGAGGTAGTCGCCCGACTCGGTCGGCATGTGCTCGACGTGGGTCTCGACGACCCGCAGCACCTTGCCGTCGGTGACGTCGACGTGGGCGATGACGCCGCCGATGGGATGTGCCCAGACCATCGCGCCGGGCTCGGGCTCGTAGAAGCAGAGGACGCGGTAGACGCGGTGGCCGACCTCGTCGTCGTACCCGAAGACGCCCGCGGAGAGCGGCACGGGGCGCACCTTGTCGATGTCGGTGACGCCGCGCTTCGCGACCGCCGCGCGCCACTCCTCGTCGGCCTTCACGATGGCGTCGACGAGCGGGTAGTCCTCGTCCAGGCACGGGCCGAAGCCGTCGCGGCTCGTGTCGAGGAGCTCGCGCGAGACCACCTCGCCGGCGGCGAGGTCGACGACCACGGCGCTCACCGTGAGCGTGTCGAGGTCGGTGTGCAGGAGGCTGACCTCTCGCGCCAGCTCGGTGACGCCGTCCCACGCGAAGACGTCGGCCTTGTCAGGCTCTCGCAGCATCACGTACGACGTCCGCGACTGCGCCGTCATCAGCCCCGCCGATTCCAGGATCTCCCGGGTCCGGTCGATCTCCGCAGCGGTCAGCGCGGCCAGCGGGTGGCGGGGGCCGGCGTCACCGCCCGGTCGCGTGTCGGCGATGTCGAGGACGTCGGAAGTCATGGAAGCGGGCTCCTGGAGGACGGGAGGGTGGCGTGACGCAGCACACACTCGCCGCCAGGAGCAGAACTTGTCAATTGGACAGTTGTGAAGAAATCCCTCATCCGACCTCGGGACCTTCGTCCCGTGACAGCCCGGTCAGCGCCTCCGAGGCGTCAGTCGGCGAGCGGGAGCGCGAACGAGAACCTCGACCCGCCCTCGTCGCGACGCTCCGCCCACACCGAACCGCGCTGACGGGTGATGATGCGATAGCTCAACGCGAGGCCGATGCCGCTGCCGCGGTCCTTCGAGGTGAAGTTGTCGGCGAACGGGTCGCGGGTGATGCCACGTCCGTCGTCCTCGACGGCGACCACGCCGACGCCGTCGCCTCGTCGTACGACGATCCGCAGCGTGCGCCCGGAGGTGCCGGCGGCCGCCATCTCGTCGATCGCGTTGAAGCAGAAGTTGAGCACGACCTGCTCGGTGAGGACGCGCTCGCAGCGGACGACGACGGGACTCGCACTCGGCTCGACCACCACCTCGATGTCGGCCGCCGTGGCACGGAGGCGGACGAAGTACTCGCACTCGGCGACAACGTCGTGGAGGTCCACGGGCTCCGCGACGTGCTGGAGGTGCCCGACAAAGCTGCGTGAGGCCTCGACGATCTTGCTCGCCCGCTCGATCTGGCGGCGAGCGCTCTCGATGCCCCTCGTGACGCCTTCGAGGTCCACCCGCTCGCCGTGGTCCGCGGACCCGTTCGACACCCGGGCCAGGGCGCCCCCGAGGTAGTTGCCCGCGGCGGCCAGCGGCTGACCGAGCTCGTGGGCGATCGCCATCGCCATGTCACCCATCGCGTTGTAACGCGCGAGGTAGTTCTCGCGCTGGGCCTCCCGCAGGCGCTCGACCTCTCCGTGGACACGATCGGAGACGTCGTGGAGGAGCAGCAGGAACGTGCCGCCCTCGGTGTCGTTGAGCCGCTCGACGCTCCCCTCGAGCCACGCGACCCCAGCGGGGCCGCGCACCTCGAGCTGGATCCAGGTGACCGGGACCGCGGCGGCGACGACCTCGTCCCACCCCGCGACGGCACCGTCCATGCGCAGCCGGGCATGCCGCTCCAGCGCGCCCAGCGGCTGGTGGAGGTCGGCGCCGATCAGCGCCATCGCGCTGTCGGTGGCGAAGTGGAGCACCCCGGCGTGGTCCGCCATCAGGGCGGCCGTCGACGTCTGCCGAGCGAGCGCGTCGATGTACGACGTCGCCAGCCGCAGCTCCTGGGCGATGTGCTGCTCCCGCTCGATGTCGCGGAACTGCACCATGACCGCCGGGCCCTGGGCGAGCTCGACCCGGGTAGCGATGGCGTCGGTCGGCACGATGCGCCCCGACCGGCTCCGGTAGTGCCACTCGATGCGGCTGACGCCGTGGTCGACGGCGTCCTGCAGCCAGGCCCGGCCGAGGACGCGGTCGTACTGCTGAGCGGAGCTGCTCATGTCGTTGGCCTTCAGCGGCCGCAGCTCGGAGACATCCCACTCGAGCAGCGCGCAGGCGGCGGGGTTGGCCCAGAGGATGTTCTTCGTCTCGGCGTCGTGGACCAGCACGCACAGCTGGACCGCCGACATCATCGCGACGAAGTCACCGCTGACGAGCTCCGGCGCGCGAGGGTCGACGCTCATGGTGGCAGCGTAGATCGGTCCTCCGGCTCAGCCGGCGCCGTGGCCGCCGATCCGGTGGAACTGGCGTCGGAAGTAGACGAGCCCGCCCGCCTCCTCGTTCATGATGATCCGCTCGACCTCGACGAACATCACCGAGTGCGACCCCTGGCCGCTGATCTCCGTCACCCGACCGATGACCGAGGCGGCCGAGCCGACCAGCACGGGGACGTCCGCGCTGGCGTAGTCCCACTCCCCCGCGTCGAACCGGTCGGCACCGGACACGCCGGTGGCGCCGGCGAACAGCAGCGCCACGTCCTCGTGGCGACCGCCCAGGACGTTGATGCACAGTCGGCCGTTCACCTCGAAGGCACCGTGGCTGCGGCTGGACCGGTTGATGCACACCAGCATCGTCGGCGGGTCGTCGCTGACCGAGCACACGGCGCTGACGGTGATCCCCGCGCGTCCGGCGGGGCCGTCGGTCGTGACGACGTTGACGCCCGCGGACAGGTTCGCCATCGCGGAACGGAACCGCTCCTGGGTCGGCGTCAGCTCGATCATCGTCGCAGTCACCTTGGATCCTCCTCGGTCGGCCTCTGCAGCCGTAGCGTGCCTCCGACGCTAGGAGCCCGCGGGCTCGGCCGACATCGAGACTTCCTCCCGCCACCCTGAAGGAATTCCTTACCCGCCGTCGGTCCGCCTGTGCCGCTCGCTACGCTGCCGCCGGAGGTGGATCCTGTTGCGCGTGAGCTATGGCACCGGACGTCAGGCGCTGCTCGAGGCCGCCATTCGCGTCGTCGCCAGCGAGGGCCTGCGCGGGATGACCTATCGGTCGGTCGCCGCCGAGGCGGGAGTGAGCCACGCGTCCGTGCGCTACCACTTCGGCGACTGGTCGACCATGCTCGAGGAGGCCTTGGCCTACTGTCTCGAGACCAGCGCCTCCGACACCGTGCTGGCCTCGACCGGCCCCGGCTTCGACGGCTTCGCCGACGCCCTCATCGCCATGGTCACCCGCGACCCCGACATCCAGGCCTTCCAGTACGAGCTCACCCTCGAGGCGCGTCGCCGGCCGGAGCTGCGGCGGATGGTCGAGCGCGTCGACGAGTCCTACCGCGAGCTCGTCCGACGCGAGCTCACGCGTAACGGGATCGACGACCCCGACGTCGCCGAGGCGGTCTACATGACGCTCGACGGGCTCGTCCTCCACCAGACGACCACTCCGGATGCGGAACGCACCGACCGTGCCCTCGTCGCGCTGCGTCGGCTGCTCGCGAACGACGCCGCCGCGCGTGACGCTGCTCGATCCCCCGCGTAGTTGATCGTCTGCGCCCTGTGTAGGACGGTTCACGATCGGACCGTCGACGCCCACGCGGAGGGCAGGTAACCCCGCGCTGTACCGCCGCGGGCGATCGTCCGGACCATTCTGTGACGCGACTCCCCGATGTCATGGGCGGAGCACTGCGAAGGAGTCGCCATAGATCCGTCGCAAACCTCGCGCGGGCTTGCACCAGCTCGCGCGGGCTTGCACCAGCTCGCGCCACCGGCGCCGGTGGCGCGAGCGGGTTGACCGCATACGGGGCTCAGCCGCGGTTGCTGGCGGCGAGGGCCGGTCCCGCGGCGAGCGAGCCAAGCGCAACCCGCAGGGCCTCGCCGTCCTCGTCGGCCAGCGCAGCCGTGCGCAGCCGTGCGATGACGACTGCGGCGTCCTCCCGCCCTGCGACTGCGTCGACCGCTCCCATGAGGAGACCGAAGCTCTCCATGCCGTGGTGCTGCGTCGCGCCGTAGCCCTTCAGGACGCGTTGACACTCGAGGATCTCGCAGCCGAGGTCGTAGTCGTGCGGCGCGACGGCGATGACGCGGGCGAGCCAGGCGTCGATGGCGGCCTGCTCGCGACCGAACCGCAGGGAGCGTGGCCGCAGCGGGCGGAACTGGGCCATCAGCCAGAGGAGCGTGAAGCCGATGATGCCGGTGGTGTTGACGACGATGCCGTTGCGGGTCAGCCTGCCCACGACGCGGCTGAAGAACCTCGAGCCGGCGACCCAGCGGCCCAGGCGGGTCGGCAGTGTGTCGGCGATCTCCTCGATCTGCGGATGCAGGTATTCGTGGACGTTCATCAGCTGGTCGGCCGCGGCCTTGGCCTCGGCCCGGACCCCCTCGATGCGCCGCCGGCGGATCTTCTGCTGGGCGACCTGGATCGTGTCCTGGTAGCACATCCATAGCGCCACGTACCGGGCCGCCTCCGTGGTCAGCCGACCGTCGCCGCCTCGTTCGTGGGCGGCGACCTGTGCGACCCGGTCCAGGTAGCGGTCGGCGTACGCCGGGTCCTGGAAGACCGCCGTGCGGACGGCGCCGTGCAGCAGCATCGACCTCGCGGCGACCGGGAAGTCGGCCGCGATGCGGGCGGCCTGGGCCTGCAGCTTCGGGCCGACCAGCGCCGCCGGGTCGGTGGCGGCGAGCTCCTGACGCCGTCGCTCGGCGGCCTCGGCCGCTTCCTCGGCGGGGTCGACGGGCCGGCGTCGGCTGATCGTGACGGGCACCGGCCCGCTCGGCGAACCGGCCGACGGGGTCGAGGGCATCGGCTCCGGGCTGGGGCGTGGACTGGGCGCCTGGGCGGCGTCGAAGCCCGCGGCGAAGGCGCGGAGGGAGGCGTCCACCCCCTTGCCGCTCGCCCGGATCGCGTCCTCGAACGCCTCGCGCGTGAACGGCAGCTCGCCGGAGCCTGCGAGCGCGCCGAAGAGCGAGGCGCTGATGACGCTGCCCGCGTCGAGGGCCAGCTGCATGAAGTCGGTCGCGATGAGCCTCTTCGCACCGGCGTGTGCGGCCTCGAGCAGCGCGTTGCTGTCGATCCGGCCGTCGCCGAGGGCGAGCTTCTCGTCCATGGAGTAGACGCGGTTCGTCGACGCGATCAGCGTCGTCCGGTCGGGCGTGGCGAAGCCCCGCTGGATCGCGCGACCGGCCTCCATCAGCTCCGAGGCGATCACCACGTCGACCTCACCTGGGGTGGGGAACAGGCTCATGACCGGCTCGCTGCGCACGCTGCCCACGCGTGGCTGTTCGCCCGGGTACAGCTCGACGTAGTAGACGGTCGCACCCGTACGCTGGGCGACTCCTGCGACCGAGGTGTTCTGCGCGTAGTAGCCGGCCGTCTCGCCGACCGCGACGATCCAGTCGGCCAGGACGCCCCCGCCCTCGCCGCCCATGGCCAGGATCGCGATGGTGACGGGCCGACGGCCCTGGGTCCAGCTCGGCATCAGCGCGCCTCCATGACTTCATAGCGCGCCGCGCGGCGCTCGACGCCCGACGACAGCATCCCGATCCAGCCGCTGCGCAGCCTCGCGAGCAGACGGTCGCGCCAGGTGGGGTTGTAGACCAGGTCGCTGCGGTAGAACGACGGGCACAGCGACGCGGCGTGCGCGTTCGCCCCGCAGACGCCGCACCCGACGCACGAGTCGAGCACCGTCGCGACCGGGTCGGTGCGCATCGGGTCCGGGTTGGCCTTGATGCTCAGCGACGGGCAGCCGGAGACCCGGATGCAGGCGTGGTCGCCGGTGCAGGTGTCGGCGTCGACGCCGAACCGCTCCTTGACCACGCGCTTGCCGTCCTTGAGCGCCTTGGTGCGTGCCGGCTTCTCGCGACGCTGCTTGTTCAGCATGCATTCGCTCTGGGCGACGATGACCTTCGGTCCGGGCTCCTTGGTCGTGAGGGCCTTGACGAAGAGGTCGCGCAGCTCGCCGATCCGGTAGGTGTTCGACACCGTCCTGGCCCACGTGACCCCGACGCCGCGGACGGCCTTCTCGATCGGGTGCTTGGTCGAGCGCAGGACGTTGTCGGCCTTCGACGAGAGGACGTCCTGGCCGCCCGTGGCCGCGCTGTAGGCGTTGTCGACCACGAGCAGGAGCTGGTCGTTCTGGTTGAACACCGCGTTGCCGACGCCGCTGGTGAGACCGTTGTGCCAGAACCCTCCGTCGCCCATCACGGCGATGGTCCGCCGGTCTGCGTCCTTCGAGTTCAGCGCCGCGGCGCCGGCCGAACCGAGGCCGTAGCCCATCGTCGTCGCGCCCAGGTTGAACGGCTCGTTGATCGCGAACAGGTGGCAGCCGATGTCGGCGCTGACGTGGTGCTGCTTGCCGGTCTCCTTCTCCGCGAGCTTGAGCGCGGAGAAGATCGGCCGCTCCGGACAGCCGGTGCACAACCCCGGTGGACGCGGTCGTACGACGGCGGCGCCGACGCGCGGGGCGAACGGACTGCTCGGGTCGGACTCAGGCAGCAGCAGGGTCGGCTTGCCGTCGATCACGTCGGGCCGGTAGCGGCTGAGGAACGCGTGGACGCCACGGGTGACCGCAGCCGCGGTGTACTCACCCGCGACCGGGAGCAGGTCCTTGCCGTGCAGCGCCACCTCCGAGCCGGCTCGCCGCAGGATCGCGTTGAGGTTCTGCTCGATGTAGTCCGGCTGGCCCTCCTCGACGAGCAGCACCGCCCGCTTGTCGGCGCAGAAGTCGAGGATCTCGGAGTCCACGACCGGGTAGGTCACGTTCATGACGTAGACCGGCACCTGCGTGTTGCCGAAGGGGTCGGAGCAGCCGAGCAGCTCCATCGCGCGGTTCAAGGTGTTGTAGACGCCGCCCTGGACGATGATGCCCACGTCCGACGTACCAGCGCCGAGCACCTCGTTGAGGCCACGACTGCGGATGAAGTCGACCGCGGCGGGCCAGCGGTCCTCGATCTTCTCCTTCTCGTGCTCGAAGCTTGCTGGCGGTAGCACGATCCGGTCGAGCGCACGGCGAGGGTTCTCCACCGCGTCCTTGACCGTCATCGGCGGTCGGCGGTTGTCCTTGGCCGTGAAGCTGCCGTGCAGGTGGCAGGAGCGCAGTCGCAGCTGGAGCATCACCGGGGTGTTGCTCGCCTCCGAGAGCTCGAACCCGGCCTCGACGGACCGCACGATCGCACCGACGTTGGGCCGAGGGTCGAGCAACCACATCTGCGACTTCATCGCGAACGCGTGCGAGCGCTCCTGCATGATGCTGGAGCCCTCCCCGTAGTCCTCACCGACGATGATCAGCGCGCCGCCCTTGACGCCACCGCTCGAGAGGTTGGCCAAGGCGTCGGACGCGACGTTGGTGCCGACGGTGGACTTGAAGGTGATCGCCCCGCGGAGCGGATAGTGCACCGACGCCGCCAGCATCGCCGCAGCCGTCGCCTCTGAGGCGCTGTTCTCGAAGTAGACACCCAGCTCCTCGAGGATCTCGTGGGCATCGCCGAGGACGTCCATCAGGTGCGAGATCGGGGCACCCTGGTAGCCACCGACGTAGGCGACGCCGGACTGCAGCAGGGCCTTCGTCACGGCGAGGATCCCCTCGCCGGCGAAGACGGTGCCCTCTCCGGCGCGGAGCTTCTGCACTTCGTGTGCGAACGACCGCTCGGCCATGGAGTGTGCGTCCTTCCTGGTCAGTCGGTCGGGGTCACGCAGGGACGATCGCGAACACGCGGGCCGGCGAGCCCGTGCCACCGACGATCGGCAGCGGCGAGGCGACGATCACCGCACCGGTCGCGGGAACGCGGTCGAGGTTCTGCAGCTGGGTCAGCCCGAACTTGTCGGCACCGAGCAGGAAGTGGTGCACGGGGAAGGGCGGCTCCAAGCCTCCGGCCTGGCCGGCGTCGACGCCGACGGTCTCGACCGCGAAGCCGGTGATGCCCGAGGCCGCGAGCCACTGGGCACCTTCGGCGGAGACACCGGGTGTGTGCGGACCGTCTCCATCGGCGTTGGCGAACGCCACCGCGTCCCTGTTGAACCGGCTCCACCCGGTGCGGAACACGAGCCAGGCGCCGTCGGGGAGGGGGCCGTTGTCCGCGACGTGCTTCTCGAAGTGCTCCGGCTCGAGGAGGAAGTCCGGGTCCTCGGCGACCTCCGCGGTGAAGTCGAGTACGACGGCCGGCCCGACGAGCCGCGACGGCGGGATCGTGTCGACGGTGTGGCCGTCGCGTCCCGTCACCCAGTGGGCCGGGGCGTCGAGGTGCGTGCCGGTGTGCTCGCCCGTGTGGATGTTGTTCCACCCCCAGAACGGACCGTCGGCGTCGAAGTCGCTGACCTTCTCCAGCGACAGCGGGATCGTGTTCGCGAACGGTGACGGAAGCTGCAGCACGGGGGTGTCCGGCGAGAGCGGCGCGGTCAGGTCGATGATCTCGACCTCACCCGTGGCCAGCGCGGCGAGCAGCGAGTCGATGACGGTCATGGCAGTTCCTTCCGATCGAGCGGCGGGCAGGTCACGTGATGTGACCTCACTCACGCCGGGACCCTCGGAGGCTAGGCGCACCCACAGCGGTGAACTATCCGGATTGCGCAGGCGGGAGCCGGATTGCGCCGACCGGTGGGCGCCTCGGTCAGCGGGCGCGCTGCAGCGTCTCGCTCGGGCTCTCTCCGAAAGCGGCGCGGTAGTCGCCCGAGAGCCGGCCCAGATGGGTGATGCCGCACCGCATCGCCGCATCCGTCACCGATGCCGCGTTCCCGCTCGCCAGCGCCTCCCGGACCCGCAGCAGGCGAACGTGCCGGAGGTAGGCCATCGGAGTGGTCTGCAGGTAGGTCTGGAACCCGGCCTGGAGGGCCCGCACGCTGAGCCCTACGGCCTCGGCGACGTCAGGTGTCCCGAGGGGCTCGCCGCTGTGGTCGTCGATGAGCCTGGCCGCCCGCTTGATGATCCGCTCGTGCGGTGCCTGCGGACCGTTGTCGTCGGACGGCTCCGCCATGCTGGCGATCAGCCCGTCGACGATCGCTATCTCCAGGGCTGCCGCGGCCAGTGGTGAGCCGGCGAGCCCTCGGTCGCGTTCGAGGTCGGCGAGCACCACGTCCAGGAGGCTGCGCCAGCTGCGCCCGCGGCCCCGGGTGATGTCGACGGACGCGCACGGCCGGCCGGCCACCACGACACCGGTGCGGCGCGCCGTGTCCAGCCGCTCCCGCAACAGCGCCGAGGACACGCGGACCATCAGGCGCGGGTTCCCGGAGGCGTAGCGCATGCGGAGCGGCCCGTCGGGTGCGGCGACGACGGCAGTGCGCGGGGTCGCGGTCAGACTGCGCGAGCCGGCGCTGATCGCGCTCGTGCCGGCGAGCGGGATCTGGATGAGCTGGAAACCGAGCCCGTCGACGTCGACCTGGACCTCGGCGCCGTAGTCGATGTAGTGGAGGCTGATCCGGTCGAGCGAGGCGGCGTTGTGGACGGCGTCGAAGCCGGGGCCGAGCATCGTCAACCGGTGCGGGGCCAGCGAGGCGGCGACGGCGAGACGCGCGTCGTCGACGTCGCGCGTGCGCAGGACGCCGTACGACGCGAGGGGCATCGCCAACCGGGCCATCCCGACCTCCTCAGCGCTCCGTGGCTCAGCCGAGCGTACAAGCGGCCTGGCCGCATGTCACGAATCCTTTACGAACGTTTCGAATATGACAGATCAGCGCAAAGCGGATAGCGAGCGAAGCCATCCGGATAGCCGCTGGACGTCGGAGCGCCAGACCATCGAGCCATGACCTGTGTGACCCCGACCACACCCGACGTGACGCCGGCCGTGCTGCGCGAGCAGATGGCACGGTGGCCGACCGGCGTCGCCGTCATCACGACGATCGGGAGCGGACGACCGATCGGCAAGACCGTCAACAGCTTCCACGCCACGTCGCTCGAGCCACCGCTGGTGGGCTGGTGCATCGACCACAGGTCGAGCCAGTTCGCCGAGTGGATGGCCGCCGACGGATACGTCGTCCACGTCGTCGCCCACGACCAGGCGGCCCTGATGAGCCACTTCGCGACGCCGTCCACCGATCGCTTCCGCGGCGTCGACTGGGTGGCTGGCCTCGACGGCATGCCGGTCCTCGTCGAGCCGGTGCCCCTACGCCTCGAGTGCCGCGTCAGCCACCGGCTGCCGGCCGGTGACCACACCTACCTGGTCGGCGAGGTCATCACCATCACCACTTCCGACGCCGTCCCGCTGTGCCTCAAGCGCTGACACGACACCCATCTGAAGGAGACAACACCGACATGAGCATCCCGATCCTCGAGGCGGACCACTTCCGCCTCGGCCTCTTCTCCTCGAACTGCTCCGGCGGGCTCGCGGTCACCAAGATCCCGGAGCGCTGGTCGGCGTCGTGGGAGGACAACCTCGCGCTCGCCAAGCTGGCGGACGAGGTGGGCATCGACTTCATGCTGCCGATCGCCCGCTGGATCGGGTACGGCGGCTCGACGAACTTCCACGAGGGGGTGCTCGAGCCGATTCCGTGGGCCACCGCGATCCTCGCCAACACCCGGCGGCTCAACGTCTTCGCGACGATCCACACCGCGTTCAACCACCCGGCCGTGACCGCCAAGCAGCTCGCCACCATCGACCAGATGGCGCCGGGCCGGGTCGGCGTCAACGTCGTCGCCGGCTGGAACCAGCCGGAGTACGTCGCCATGGGCGTGGACCTGCCGCAGGACCACGACTCGCGCTACGAGATGGCGCAGGAGTGGATCGACGCCATCAACAGGCTGTGGTCTGAGGACGGGCGCTACGACATCAACGGCCGCTTCTGGAACCTCGAGGGCATCGAGTCGGTGCCCAAGCCGATCAACCGCCGACTGCCGATCCTCAACGCCGGCTCGTCCGCGCAGGGCAAGGCGTACGCCGCCCGCAACGCGGACTTCGTCTTCACCATCGTGGGCGGCCCCGAGGACGGTGCCGAGGTCGTCAAGGAGCTGCAGGCCAACTCGGCCCAGCTCGGGCGCCGGGCCGGCGTCCTCACGCCCACCCACGTCGTGTGCCGCCCGACCCGGAAGGAGGCCGACGAGTTCCTCCACTACTACGCCGAGGAGAACGCCGACTGGGACGCGGTCGACAACCTCATGCGCCTGCAGGGCTTGCACGCCCAGTCGTTCAGCCAGGACCTGCTGCAGAACTTCCGCAGCCGGTTCGCCGCGGGGCACGGCACGTGCCCGCTCATCGGCACTCCCGACGACGTGGCCGACGAGATCGAGCGGTTCGCCAAGGCTGGCTTCGGAGGCATCACCTTGGCGTTCGTGGACTACATCGGCGAGCTGGACTACTTCGCCCAGGAGGTCATGCCCCGGCTGGCGAAGAAGGGGCTCCGCCCCGAGACCGTCTGACCCCGGTCGACGTACCAGCGGAAAATGCGGTGGGCGGGTGCTTCGGCGCCCGCCCACCGCTTCGTCGTTCAGGCTTGCGGCCAGAACGACCTCGCGTGCTCGAGCGCCGGCTTCTCGAGGGCGTCGACGAGCTCCTCGAAGAGCGCGGTGGCCTGGGGCGCGCTCCAGTCCGGGCCGAGGACCTCCCGCGGCAGGCCGGGGTCGCGGAAGGGGAGCTTGCGCCAGCTGTCGACCATGCCCAGGTACGCGGCGAAGGCCTCGCCGTCCCGCAGCTGCCGAGCCTCCTCGACCCGCGGGCGGTAGGCGGCGGTGAAGTCGCGGTAGCCCTGGTCGATCGCGGCCAGGTCCCACGAACCGTAGAGCACCTGGGTCAGGTCCTGCGGGCCGTGGTAGTCGCCGACGAAGATGGCGGCGTACGCCGACAGCTCCAGCTCCTCGATGGCACGCTCGGCGGCGGCGCGCATGCGGGCGGGCGCGATCCACAGGGCGGTGCCCACGTTGCCGAACCCGAGGCTGGTCAGATGGGCCCGCAGCTGGTGGCGCCGCGCACGCAGCGACTCGGGCACGCCGAAGTGGACGATGCACCAGCCGTCGTCGAGCTCGGCCGGCTTGCGGGCGTGCCAGATCACCTCGTCACCGGCCGCCAGCGTCCGGTCCGCCTGGGCGGTGAGGACGTAACCACGGGCGCCGCCACGCGTCTGGGACTCGAGCCAGCCGTTCTTCTTGAGGCGGAAGACCGCCGTCCGCACGCTCGGGGCGTCCACGCCGAGCTCCGCCAGCAGGTCGACCGCCGCCGCGATCGGCACCCAGCCGCCGAGCGGGCGGACGACAGCGCCGAGGAACGTGACCAGGGTCGTCCGGGACTGAGGACCCCGCGGCCCGGAGCTCTCGCTCACGAGCCGCATCCAGCCGCGAGAGAGGCGACCCACTCGGCAGGCCACGGCCGCGATGACCGCGCCTCGCCGAACGCCGCCGGTCCCGACCCCAGGTGGACGGTCACATAGCTGCCGCGGGCAGCGAGGACCCGTGCCCTGCCCTCGAATGCCTCGCCCCACACCTCGAACTCCCAGGTCATCGACGAGGTCCCGAGCCGCGCCAGCCACACGATGGCCGTGACGTCCTGGCCGAACACCAGAGGAGCCAGGAAGTCCGCCTCGTAGCGGACCCGCGGCGCGCTCGGGAAGTACCCCTCGATGCCTCGTGAGCGGAACAGCGTGGCCTCGGCGGCCTCGACGAACCGCGTCACCGTGCTGTTGTGGTAGATCCCCGAAGCATCGGTGTCGATCCACTCCACGCGGGTGTGGAAGACACCGGTCGGCTGTCCCTCGCTCACGCCGACAGGCTCTCAGACACCGGTCGAAGCCCGGCGAGGGGTCCATCGCACGTGGACGACCTCTGCGGCGCCCTCACGCAGCAGCTGCAGGCGGGGCGGGACCTTGTCGGTGCGCGACGTCGGTGGCTTGCGCCGGCCTGCGGCCCACTGGACGGGCCAGTCGGCCCCTGCGCCGCGGTAGTCCTGCTCGGCGGCCGCGTGCAGCGTCCAGCTCGGGTCGTAGAGGTGGGTCCGGCCGAGGGCGCAGATGTCCGCGCGTCCCGCGAGCAGGATGGAGTTCACGTCGTCGTACGACGAGATGGCGCCGACGGCGATCACCTTGACGTCCGCCGGCGCGGCGACCCGGTGTCGGATCTTGTCCGCGAAGGGCGTCTGGTAGGAGCGGCCGAACGCCGGCTTCTCCTCCTTGCTCACCTGCCCGGAGGAGACGTCGATCGCGGCCGCGCCGGCGGCGACGAAAGCACGTGCGATCTCGACGGCGTCCTCCTCGGTGTTGCCGTCAGGCATCCAATCGGTGGCGGAGATGCGTACGGTGACGGGGATGCGGGCGGGGACCGTGGCGCGGACCGCCGCGAACACCTCCAGCGGGAAGCGGAGCCTGTTCTCCAGCGAGCCGCCGTACTCGTCCGTGCGGTGGTTGGCGACCGGCGACAGGAAGGAGCTGAGCAGGTACCCGTGGGCGGCGTGGACCTCGATGAGGTCGAACCCCGCGTCGACCGCGCGCTCGGCGGCGGCGACGAAGTCGGCGACCACCGTGTCCATGTCGGCGCGTGTCGCCGCGCGGGGCAGGTGACAGTCGGCGCCGTAGGGAAGGGCCGACGGGCCGACGACCTCCCAGTTGCCCTCCTCGAGCGGCTGGTCCATGCCCTCCCACATGAGCTTCGTCGAGCCCTTGCGGCCGGAGTGGCCCAGCTGGATCCCCATCTTGGCGGTGGAGTGCTCGTGGACGAACGTCGTCACCCTGCGCCACGCGTCGGCCTGTTGGCTGCTCCACAGGCCGGGGCAGCCAGGCGTGATCCGGCCCTCCGGCGAGACGCACGTCATCTCGGTCATCACCAGCCCGGCGCCGCCGAGCGCCTTGGAGCCGAGGTGGACCAGGTGGAACTCGTCCGGCATCCCGTCGGTGGCGGAGTACATGTCCATCGGGGAGAGCATGATGCGGTTCTTCAGCTCCAGCTCACCGATCCGAACGGGCTGGAACATCGCCGGGGCAACATCGGCGGCGCCCTGGTGGCGGGCGAACTCCGCTTCCATGCGCGCCGCGAAGTCGGGGTCGCGCTCCTTGAGGTTCTCGAAGGTGATCCGGCGCGACCGGGTGAGCAGGTTGAAGACGAACTGAGCCGGGTCCTGCTCGGCGTACATGCCGATGTTCTCGAACCACTCCAGCGATGCCTGGGCCGCGCGCTGGGTCGACTCGACGACGGGCTTGCGCTCCGCCTGGTAGGCCTCGAGCGCCGCCTCGGTCGTGGGGTGCTCGTGCAGGCACGCGGCAAGAGCGAGCGCGTCCTCCATCGCGAGCTTGGTCCCGGACCCGATCGAGAAGTGCGCGGTGTGGGCGGCGTCGCCCAGGAGCACCACGTTGCCGTCGTACCAGCTCTCGTTGCGGACCGTGTGGAAGCTGAGCCACTTGGAGTTGTTGGTGAGGATCTCGTGGCCCTGCAGCTCCTCGGCGAAGATCTCCTTGATCCGCTCGACGGCGTACATGTCGGAGACACCGGGCGGGAAGCTCTCGGCCTCCGTCGAGTCGAAGCCGGCGCGGCGCCAGACGTCCTCGTGCATCTCGACGATGAAGGTGGAGCCTTGGTCGGAGTACGGGTACCCGTGGATCTGCATGGTGCCCCACTCCGTCTGCTTGACGAAGAACTGGAACGCCTCGAAGACCAGGTCGGTCCCGAACCAGATGTACTTGTTGTGACGCCGATCGAGGCTCGGCCTGAACACGTCGGCGTACTTCGTGCGGACCGAGGAGTTGAGACCGTCCGAGGCCAGCACGAGGTCGTACGACGCCCGCAGCTCGTCGGGGTCGGGCGCCTCCGTGCGGTAGTGCACCGTGACGCCGAGCTCCGCGACGCGCTCCTGCAGGATCTGGAGCAGCTCCTTGCGGCTCATCGCCGCGAAGCCCTGGCCACCGACTGTGAACGGATGGCCGTTGAAGGTGACGTCGATGTCGGTCCAGCGCGCGAAGCGCTGCTCCATCCGCTGGTGGACGACCTGGTCGGCGCCCTCGATGCTGCCCAGGGTCTCATCCGAGAACACGACGCCGAACCCGAACGTGTCGTCGGGGGCGTTGCGCTCCCAGACCGTGACCTCGTGGGCCGGGTCGAGTGACTTCATCAGGGCGGCGAAGTAGAGCCCACCCGGGCCTCCGCCGACGATCGCGATCCTCATGCTCGGGCCTCCGCCTCGATGATCTGGCGCAGCTTGAAGTGCTGCAGCTTCCCACTGGTGTTGCGCGGCAGCGACGAGGTGAACCGGACGTCGCGGGGGTACTTGTAGGGCGCCAGCCGCGCCTTGACGAAGTCCTGCAGCTCCTTGACCGTGGTCGCATCCGCTGCGACCCCGTCGCGCAGCACCACGAAGGCGCAGACGATGGAGCCGCGATCGGGGTCGGGCTCGGCGACGACGGCCGTCTCCACCACGTCCGGATGCAGGTCGAGGACGGCCTCGACCTCCGGTCCGCCGATGTTGTAGCCGGAGGAGACGATCATGTTGTCCGTGCGGGCGCGGTACGAGAAGTAGCCGTCCTCGTCCTTCACGAACGTGTCACCGGTGACGTTCCAGCCGTTGACGACGTAGCCGAGCTGGCGTGCATCGTCGAGGTAGCGACAGCCGACGGGGCCGATCACCGCCAGCCGTCCCTCGACCCCGGGACCGACCTCCTGACCGTCGGCGTCGAGGATGGTCGCCCGATAGCCGGGGACCGGGCGGCCGGTCGTCCCCGGTCGGATGTCGGCGCCGGCCGCGGAGATGAAGATGTGCAGCATCTCGGTCGCTCCGATGCCGTCGACCACCGTCAGCCCGATGGTGTCGCGCAGCTCCTCCCACGTGGTCTGCGGCATGTGCTCGCCGGCGCTCACCGCGGTGCGCACCTTGGCCAGCTGGGCGACCTTCCCGGCCTTGAGGATCTGCTTGTAGGCCGTCGGCGCCGTCGCCAGCACCGTCACACCGCGCTCGGCGACCAGGTCGGCGAGCTCGGCGGGCGTCGCCGTCTCGGTGAGGAACGCGCAGGCTCCGGCCCGGAGCGTGAAGACGACCAGCATCCCGAGCCCGAAGGTGAAGGCGAACGGCGCCGTGCACGCGACGACGTCGGTCGGGGTCAGGGTCAGGATCTCGCGTCCGAAGGTGTTGTCGATGGAGAGCAGGTCGCGGTGGAAGTGGGTGGTGACCTTCGGGACCCCGGTGCTGCCCGACGTCGGCCCGAACAGGGCGACGTCGTCCGCCGCGGTGTCGACGGGCGCGAACTCGGTCGGCTTGCCCTCGGCACGCCGGGACAGGTCGTCGGCCCCGTCGCCGCCGTACGCCACCACCGTCAGCTCCGGCGCCCCGGTGGCCTGCACCGCGAGCACGTCCTCGACGAAGCGGTGGTCGACCAGCGCGATCGCCGGACGGGTCTTCTCGACGATCGGGCTGAGCTCGGTGGCCCGGAGCGCCGCCATCGTCGTGACCACGATGCCGCCCGCCTTCAGCACCCCGAGCCAGGCGGCCACGGTCCACGGATTGTTGGGCGAGCGCAGGACGACACGATTCCCGCTGACCAGACCGAGGTCCTCGACGAGGACGTGGGCGATCTGGTTCGCGCGCGCCAGCAGCTCGCCGTACGTCCAGACCGCCCCGTCCGGGGTCATCAGGGCCGGCTGGTCGGGTCCGTGCTGGGCGGTCGGGCGGTCGATGATCTCGACCGCCGCGTTCAGCCGCTCGGGATAGCTCAGCGCCGGGGTGGTGAACTCCAGCGTCGGCCACTGCTCGGCCGGCGGGAGGTGGTCGCGGGCGAAGGTGTCGCGGTATCCGGTCGGGCTGAGAGTGCTCACAGGGTCACCCCCGCCCGGAGCATTCCCTCCTGGACGACCGTGGCGACCAGGACACCGGCGGTCGTGAAGAACCGGCCGACCGCGGTGCCCCGGCCGTCCGCGACCGAGATCGCGTCCTGCGCGTAGAGCAGCCAGTCGTCCATGCGCACCGGACGGTGGAACCACATCGCATGGTCGAGGCTCGCCGTGACCAGCCCCTCGTCGGCCCACGCGAGGCCGAGGGAACGCAGGGCCGGCTCGAGGATCGTGTAGTCGCAGACGTAGGCGAGCGCGGCGACGTCGCGCTGCTCGGGGCTCAGGCCGTCGACCTCGCGAAGCGCGTCGAACGGGCGGACCCACACGCACTGCCGCGGCGCCCTGCCGCCCTCGACCGTGAGGTAGACCGGGCCGGGGACGTGTCGCATGTCGAAGCTGCGACCGCCCGACCAGTACGCCTTGGACGTCTCGGTCATGGTCCCGCCGGAGCGGCCTGCCAGGTAGTCGGCCGAGGTCGGCACGGTCTCGGGCCCCGGCACCTCCTTCGGCATGTCGACCTGGAAGCTGCCGCTCGGCTCGCCGGCAGCGAAGCTGGCCAGGCAGACGTAGACGGGCTTGCCGCTCTGGTACGCCCGCACCTGGCGCGTGGCGTAGCCGCGGCCGTCACGCAGGACCTCGACCTCGTAGCGGACCTCGGCACCGATGTCGACCGGGCGCATGAAGTAGGAGTGCATCGAGTGGACCGACTTGTCCTCCACCGTTCGCATGGCCGCCACGAGCGCCTGGGCGACCATGTCGCCGCCGTACGCCTTGGGCCAGGGGCAGGGCTGCGTCGTGGCGCTGAAGGCGACGTCCAAGACCTCGGGCTCGCACGGCTTGAGGGTGACGGCGTCGGTGAAGACGGCGCTGGTCGCGTTCGAAATGGTCACGGGCGGTTCACCCAGTCCTTCAGGTCGGCGTCGTCGACCTGGGCCAGGTTCACCACGATGTTCTCCGGCGTGCGCGTGGTCATCCACGTGAGCGGGTTGTTGCGGTCGAGGTTGCACTCGACGTGCGGCATGAACGGCGGCACGAACACCCAGTCGCCCTCGGACATGTCGATGTAGTCCTCGAACCTCTCGCCGAAGTAGATCCGGGCACGGCCGGAGAGCACGTAGCCGCCGGTCTCCGCCTCACCGTGGTGGTGGGGCACGGACCGGTAACCGGCCAGGTTGTGCACCTTGCCGAACCAGAGCTTGGTGGCGGGCGTGTGTTGGATGCTCACACCGCTGATGCGGGTCGCGCCCTCGGACTGGCCGGTGAGGTCCGGCTCGTGGCCCGCTCGCGTGACGACCGGTACGACAAGGCCGCTCTCGTTGGCGTACATCGAGGCGTCGCCCTCGAGGACGTAGTTGCCGAAGTCGGAGTTCATGAGGGAGTCCTGTCTGGTCAGTGGGTGAAGCGCACTGTGTTGGTGAGCGTGCCGATGGATGCGATCTCGGTCTCGACGACGTCGCCGTCGCGGAGGTACGTCGGCGGGGTCATGCCCATGCCGACCCCGCCCGGGGTGCCGGTCAGCACCACATCGCCGGGACGGAGCACGGTGAAGGTGGAGATGTAGGCCAGGAGGGCCGCGCTGTCGAAGACCAGCGTCTTCGTGTCGCCGCGCTGCCGCTCGACGCCGTTGACGCGGCAGACCACCTCGACGCCCGCGGTCGGGTCGAGGTCATCCGGCGTGACGAGCACCGGACCGATCGGGGTCGTGGCGTCCCAAGCCTTCCCCTGGAACCACTGCAGGGTGCGGCGCTGCCAGTCTCGGACCGAGATGTCGTTGGCGACCGTGTAGCCGGCGATCGCCTGCTCCGCCTCGGCCGCCGTCGCGTTCCGCAGGGTCGCGCCGACCACGACCGCGAGCTCGGCCTCCCAGTCGACCTCGAGGCCGGCCGGAAGCACGATGTCATCGTGCGGGCCGATGAGGGTGTCGGCGTACTTGGCGAAGAGCGTCGGGTGGGTCGGCGTCTCGCGGCCCGTCTCGGCGATGTGGTCGCCGTAGTTGAGGCCGCAACAGATCACCTTCCCCGGCCTGGGCAGGGGGAGGACCGGCACGGCGTCAGGGAGCGCGTCGCCCACCCCCCAGTCGGCGCCGGAGGCCAAGAGGCTCGAGAGATCGGGAGCAGGCAGCGCCCGCCACGCGTCGTTCTGCCACACCGCCGCGGTCGAGCCCGCCGGCGTTGCCACCGTTGCCAATCGCATATGTCAGTTTTCGCACGAACGTTGCTTGTATGTCAATAGATGGCTACGGTGACGGCATGACTTCGAAGACCTCGGACCTCACGCCGATCGCGGTCAACCCCGCGGACCTGGCCGCCCCCAGCGGCTACTCGCACGGCACCCTCAGCGGGAACACGCTCTACCTCGGCGGCCAGACAGCACTCGACGCCGACATGCAGATCGTCGAGGGCGGGATCGTCGAGCAGTTCCGGCAGGCGTTCTCCAACGTCCTCACGACCCTGCGAGCGGCGGGCGGCGTGCCAGAGGATCTCGTCTCGATCACGATCTACCTGACGGACATCCCGGACTACCAGGCACACGGGCGGGAGATCGGTCAGGTGTGGCGCGAGCTGGCTGGTCCCGTCTACCCGGCGATGGCCGGCATCGGCACGACCGGGCTCTGGCAGACGGAGGCCATGGTCGAGATCCTCGGGGTCGCCGTCATCCCCGACGAGCGGCTCGTGCGGTCCGCCACGTGAGCCGGTGAAGCCGCCGCGGGACAGGAGTGACCCTCGCCGTCAACGTCTCTGAGGAATCTCCTGCAGCCGGCTCGGTCGGGGCGGACGAGCCTCGCTGCGCTGAGCAGCTGTCCGCCGCCGGACGGGCGGTTCCAAGAGGCTGACAGCGCGACCCGGACGGGCTTGCGTCTGGCCACATAGGGGCAGCAACAGCGCGCCGTTGTTTGGCGGACTGGCAGGCCGAGCTAGGCACGGCGTCGAACAGCATGTTCGCGAGTGGGACGCCACCGGCGGGCAAGTACTGACCGCGTCGCGTGTGGGTCAGCGATCAGGCCCCACAGCTTCCGGACCCCAGTTTGGCAAGGCCATTGAGGTCACCGGCCCCATATGCGAGTTGACCCTGATTCACGGCCGACATCAACTGACTCGGGTCGTCGACGTGCCCGAGGCCCAAGACGTGGCCAAGCTCGTGCATGACGACGGCCTGTTCGGCGGCCGTCTTGTGGTCCGCGCTTTGTCGCGCGAACCAGTCACGCTTCAATGCGACCGCACCCGTCACATAGTGGGGCATCACAATTCCGTTCATCGTGAGCGCTGTGCTGCCGCCTAGCCCGACGGTGTCGCTAGTCGCCGTCGCGCTCTTGAGCTGCGGAAGGAAGGCGATGACGATCGGCCTCGGTTTGGTCCCTTCTTGCCGGCTCTGCCAGCTGTCTTCGCTGATGCCGTCGTACGCGAAGCTCAGCCCCGATGCCTCCTGGGCGGCGTCGATCGCCGGCATGATGAAGGCCAGGTAGTCGGGTGGAGCGCCCGCCGGGTTGATGACGTAGTGGATCGGCTTGCACGGGTCGTAGGTCACAGGGTCACCAGCGGCGTCGGTCTTAGCGATGTTGTAGGCACGCGACGTCTCAAGGGGAACGACGATCGGACGAAGCCTGTCGGGGCCGCCGATCCCGAGGCTCTGCGCGAGCGGCACCAGCGGCCCCTTGCCGAGCAGAGCCGCGGAGGCCCCGAACACCAGCAGTAGAAGCGCCGTGATGACCGCCGCGCTCCCAGGGAGTCGGCGACGGCGCCGCTTCGTCACTGCCGTGTGCCCCGTGTTCGATGGTCGGGTCGCGGTTCCGCCGCGAGTCACACCCGTCCAACGGGTTCCGTCATGGAACCTCTCGCCGTCGCTGCCAGGATCCGGGTACCAACCCCTTGTCGAAGTCACCGCGGCCGCCGTGGAAGGTATGCCGGGTGCGCGTCGGTCACAGTCGGTTACTCAGGTCTGCGTACGTGCCGATCCCGAGCGCAGGCAAGAGCAGCACAGGGACGAGCACCACGATGATGACGAAGACCACGAGACCCAGCCAGGGACGTCCCTTCCAAGCGTGCAGAACGCCACCCCCAAGGACAGCACCCGGGACGACGAACGGCAGCGACTCCTGCAGCACATAGGCGCACCAGACAACAACTGCTCCGTAGAGCACCAGGCCGGCGATGCGAACCGAGATCGCGCGAGCAAGTGCCCGGCCTCGCGACGAGCTCTGCTGGTGCCGTGCCACATCTCTCATCGGAAGGTGACAGGCCAGGCAGCCGGACGAGTTGGCCGCGACCTCACCCCGGCAGAGCGGACACACAAGACCCTGCATTCAGCGCACCTTCCTCCGAACGGTCGACCGAAGGTTAAGGAGGAAGAACAGCCGGCCGCAGGCGATTCGTGGAGGTGGACCGATGGTGCTCGGCCGAGCCGAGCACACGTGTTCCTGCTTCGAAGGACGGTGCGCCTCCCCTCGCACCCGGCTCGGTTCCGAGGCAGCGGGCCGAACCCGATCCCTGGAGGGTGCAGAGCCTTTACTCTTATGGTGACGAGGAGGCCACGTGGACCCGAAGCAACTAGCTTCTCAAGCGCTGACCAAGGCCTTGACCTTCCAGGGTCCGGTTGCGCGCAAGAACTTCGAGCGACTCCGCCGCGTTCATCCGAACGATTCACCCGTTCAACTCCAACGCCGAATCACGAAGTACTACCTCTCTACGGTGGCCACCTCCGGCGGCGCCATGGGTGCCGCCGGTGCCGTGCCCGGTGGTGGCATCCCGTCAGCAGCTTTCGATGTCGTGGCCTTCACCGAAGCGTCGGTGCTCTATGCGCTCACCCTGGCCGAACTCCACGACCTTCATCCTGAGGACCTAGAGCGGCGGCGACTACTCGTTCAGACGATCCTCATCGGCGACTCGGCGATCACGGCCCTCAACAAAGGCGTAGGTCGGGCAGTCCCCTTCTGGGGGTTCAGGATCGTCAAGAGGATCCCTATGTCGGCGGTCAACGCGGCGAACAAGGTGCTCGGGCCTCGGTTCATTACCAAGTACGGCACGAAGCAGGGCGTCCTCGTGCTGAGCAAACAGATTCCCCTGGGGCTGGGTGTCGGGGTAGGAGCTGGCGCCAACTACCTCATCGGACGGACCATCGCGGGCACGGCAAAGAAGGTCTTCGGTCCGCCACCGGCGACGTTTGCTTCAGAACAGGACGCGGCGGAGGACGTTCTCGAACCGGTTTGGATCACGGACGAGAACGATCGCGGCGAGGACGATGGCTCGGTCTCGATCGAGCCCGACCAGGGCTGAGTGGTCGACCAACGGCGGTCGTTGGCTTGGGCGCGGTGATGGACAAGTGAACCGGCGGATCCGACTCAAATATCGTGCAACACTCAGCTGGTGCCGGCGAAAGAAGGTTCAGCGCGGAGCTCCTCACCTTGATTCGTGAAATGTGTCGACCTCCGAGCCGATCTTCACGATCGCGTCTGGCCAACCGAACTGGATTTACAGTCTAGGTAAAGAGATCTCCCGAACTGGGCGGTCAAGCGAACAGACTCGCGCTCGGACACAGCTTGGACATGAGACCGCCGTCTCAGGATTCGAACGTCCCGGACTGACTCAGTTCGTAGACACCCGAAAGTAGAGGGAAGTTGTACAGGCGCCCTTGAGGGACGTCGGCGCCGCCCGGTTCTTCGAAACTCAGCCTACGCCGCCGATCAGGTTGCCAGGTCGGTGGCGTCCATGTCGATCAGCGCTCGGTATGCCCGCTGTGCAATCAGCACTCGTTGTCGAGCGTACCGCGGGTTGGTTGCGGACTCTGGGGCCCACAAGGCCCAACGCCCTGCCTCGACGCTGACGGCGGAGGGCACGCAAGAGGACCACCGTTGCGACCTGTGGGATAAGACACCCCAAGGCAAAGTTTGGCCTGCCTTCAGGCGGAACCGATCCTCGGTGTCGGTCGTTCCCGATAGTGTCGGTCTCAGTGCGACTCTTGGTACCGTAACCGGTGATGGATCCGGTACCGGGACGAGTGCTACGGTCACTCATCCAAACACACAAAGGGGGTTGACTACGCATGCCGACAACCCATCCACTCGTCTACGGGGTCCTCGAGCTTCGGGTGCCCTTCTCCCCGTCCTTGACAGTTCCGGACTCTGCCCACCGGCTCGCGACGATTCTGGGCGATCTCCTGCCCGTCCTTCGTCAGGAGCAGAGCACGACCCTCGCGCCGGATCCCAACGGAGTCATGACGCTTGCGCCCGGGGGCATGGGATGGCGCCTGCTAAGCGTTGACAGCACGAGAAACCTAGTTCTGTCGAACACGTCCATTCACTACGAGACGACGCGATACCCCGGATACGAAGTCTTCTGCGAGGAAATCCGCCGTTGCCTGTCTGCCATCGCTGAGGTCGCCGCCCCCGTGGGTATCGACCGCCTCGGTCTTCGCTACATCAATGAGATCCGGCCCGAGGCCGCACCTACGACGTATCAGGCATGGAGTCGGAGCATCGCGCCGACGCTTGTGGAAGCCTTCACTGAGCTTGAGACCACTATGGGCGAGGCTTGCTCGCGGCGCTCCGACAACCGCTGTGAGTTGATGACGGCGGAGTCAACCTTGCAGTTCGCAATGCCAGAGAACACGGCACTCACGCTTCGAATGGCGAACCTTCAGGGACCTGGGATCGTAGGAAATGAGCCGCTTCGGCGGGCACCAGTTCCGGACCCCGGCCCCTTCTATGTGATCGACTTTGACGGGTATTGGCCGCGCCAAGCCGCGGAAGTACGCGCGTTCGATGTTGATGACATGCTCGGCTTGATCGAGCAAGTCCACAGTCCAGTTAAGTCTGCGTTCAATTGGGCTACCACGGCCGACTATCGCGCCGACGCCGGCGTTGGCGCCGGCCGGCAAGCAGCGGAGTAGAGATGACAACTATGACCGAACCGACGACGACCGGAAGCTCCCAACTCTCATACGAGCCGCAGATGGATTCCACGACAGCGCCCCAAGTCTCGCGGTGGAACGACCTTCGGAGTCGGGCGGCCGGTGTTCGCGATCAGAGCCGCATCGTTGGCGCAGACGCCGAAGAACTGCACCGCGAAGTGCAGGACTATGACTTGAGCGATCGTGCCGCCGTCCATGTGCGACGTGGGCACGCGGCTCTGCTCGAGGAGCTTTCGAATTTCGGCCTCGGCTGGAACGAGATTGCCACCGCGGCCGGCGTGAGTCTCTCAGCCGTGCGCAAATGGCGGAATGGCGGCGACTGTTCAGCGGACAACCGGATGGCGCTCGCCCGACTCGTCGCCCTCATTGAACTGGCAACCGAGGCCATGATCGAAGACGCTGCGGGCTGGCTACTGACTCCAGTTGTGGATGGCTACACGATCCGACACCTTGATCTGATCGCCGCTGACCGACCGGACTTGGTCCTAGACTTCGCGTTTCAGCGCAAGGGTGGACGGGACGTCCTCGACGAGTTTGATTCCGAGTGGCGTGACCACTACCGCAGAAAGTTCGACGTTGTTACGGATGGAGATGGCGTTCGGAGCCTCAAGCGTCGGGAGACGCCCGAGAGGTGACATAGCGTCTGGCGAAGACAGGGGCGGGGCTTGACTACGGAACTCGAGGATCCAACGGATCCGGAAGCGATGTACTTGGAGGTCGGTACTGCCGTACCGGTCGCGAGACCGATCATGTTTGGTGACGTCTTCCGCGACGTGTCATGCATCCGGGGCGGCGCTCCTAGCCCTTTCGTCATGGTTGTAACGCACCCCTGCTCGATGCGCTCCGGGACGGAACTCAAACAAACCGTCGTTACGGCTTCCCTTGGCGATCCCGGATACCCTGGGCGTAAGGCGGCAAAGTGGCGGCGTGGCTGGTTTGACCAAATGCCGATCTTCGACCTCAGTGGGGGTGCGGAGATCATGGCAGTCGACTTCGGGGCGCTCCATGCCTCAGACACAGCGCAACTCAGCCTGGACAACCGCGTCTTGGCCCTCAGCAACTACGGCATCGCGGTGACCCTCCAGCGGTGGATCTACCAGTTGTCGCGGGACCCTGTGCCGCTTGGCGACCTCGACGGGTACATTGCGCCGCCTCTGGCCGAAGTAGAAATTCAGGAGGAATGGTGCCAGGTCGCCCTGGACACCGCTCCAGCCGATTCGGAGGTCGCCGACGTACTAAAGGTTGCGGGCGAGCGCGTACAGGAGATTCTCGGCAGGCCGGGCAGCGGCGGCCTTCGAGACGGTTTGCTGGAGTCGAGCTCACGGGCTGACGTGCGCCGGAAGGTTAAAGCGATCCGGATGGCTGAGCTGGGGCGATGACCTATCCGGGTGCAGTCGTAGCCAACCCGGGGCCTGCTCAAGGCAAAGCACTGTCCGTTGCCCGAAGCCATCGTCTGCCTCCCCAGACCAGATCGATCGACTGCGGCACTTCCGAGAGATCGCTCCTCGGCCGCAACGGCGCGACTGCCCGCGTGCGCACGACACAAAGCGGGCCATGTGGGCCGAACGTCCGATCGCCATGCGGATCAGCCTGCTGGTAGGCCCCTGGACGAGCGGGACGCGAGGCTGGTTGCGGCGCCACCCGAGCAGCGTTTACGCCACGTTCCACCGCAACGAAGTCGTGGCATCGGTCAGAGCTAGCCATGCAATGTCACGTGCGCAGGTTGGGGGATCCTTCGATCACCGCGGTGTCATCCGGCGGGACTTCCTATGATGACCCCACGCCGACTTGGTGCGTCGCGGTTAACGTTCCGTTTCGCGATAGGTGCTTCCACGACCGTGCCGCTCCGGCACGTCTGCCGCACACCTTAGATTCCCTCAAGGGATTCGAATTCCTTATCAGCGTCCGCCATCGCTGCCGGATTGTCAGAACGACGAAGTTGGCGGGGTCACCTGCGCGATCGGACTGGTGATCCCGAACGCGGACATGCGTCGGCAGGGACGCCGAAGGTGCGGCCCAGACTTGACTCCCCCGGCCAGCCCGGCCGCACACAGCCCAGTTAGGCGCCGGGCACTCGAACTGCGCTGGCGGCCCACGATATTGCCGGCGCGACCACTAACGTGAGTTATCGGTCACGGATCGAGCAGGAGCAGAGCCCGCGGCCCCCGAGGAAGGCATGTTGAAGTGGAGTTGAACGAGTTGCTTGACGTGATGGACCGAGCTGCGGCGAATCTCGCCAAGCTTGAGCAGGTGTGGCTGCGAGCAGCGCCGATGATCCCTGATAGCCCTATCTACCTGACGACCCCGACCGAGTATGAGGACCTCGCGCGCGACTGGCACGACCTCCTCACTGGCATCCCACCGATCGACGGCTGGCGGATCACGGTCGAGTTGCCCGATCCGGCTGCTATCGGCCAGGCCTTCATCGATTACCAGGACAGCGGTGAGCCGCCGATCAGCGTCTTCGAGGAGAGCGTCGGGCCGCAGCGCGGACTCGCCGAGTACCGACAGCGACTCGCCAAGGCTCGCCGGCGCGCAATCCGGGCTCGGCTCGAGGAACTGACCGCCTTGGTGGATGGGACCCTTCCCGCGATCGTGGCTGGCGTTCCCCGAGACTCGACCGACGAACTCAAGAGCGACCACGTCACCTTGATTCGGGGCGCAGTCACCGAGATCGAGCGGCTCCTCGGCGACGCAGTGCAGAGGACTGGACGCTGGAGCGACATGCACCGGCACTTCTACTTCAGCGAGGGCCACGACTGGCACGACGTTCTGGAGTTCGATTGGCCCTCGGTGCGTCCAGATGTGCTCGCCGCGGGTATCGCGGACACAGACCCGCTCGAAGTGCCGGCGATCGACCTGGGCGTAGCGGCCGCGAGCAGTCCTACCGGCGGCGCAGTCACTGCGCTTGCTTGGGACAACCTCGACCCTGACGACTTCGAGCGGCTGCTGTACGTCCTGCTGCACGCCTTGCCCGGGTTCCAGAACGTGCAGTGGCTCATGCGCACCACAGCTGCCGACCGCGGCCGTGACCTCTCCGTGGAGCGGGTCCTGTCGGATGGCTCCGGCGCGGTTCGCACTGAGCGCGTCATCGTCCAAGCCAAGCATTGGCGCACGAAGTCTGTCGGCGTCGACGAGGTGAGCACCAACGTGGCTCAAATGAAGCTCTGGGAACCACCGCTCGTGGAAGGGCTCATCATCGCGACAAGCGGCCGCTTCACATCCGATGCCGTCGCTTGGATCGAGGCGCATAACCAGCGAGGGGTCGCGCCCCGCGTAGAGGCGTGGCCAGACAGCAAGCTCGAGAGTCTCCTGTCCGGCCACCCGGACATAGCGCCGGTCTTCAAGTTGCGCTAGCGACCAGTCGCGCAATGCGTACCGGGGTGGTCCAGTCTCTCGGGGACGCCGCCTGCACGGCACCCGGCCATGCATCGAGGGTCACCGATCCGCCGCTTCGTGGGTCTCCCGCCCGTCGGACACACCTGCCGCGGTCCACTCGGCCACGGTGGCTGCGGGCGCCGAGGTGCACGGATCCGCAGCGGCAGATGCGTTTCCAGCTGGCGTCCTTCCGCCGCCTTCGCAGCGCACCGCGAGACGCCTTGGCGTAGGAAGTTGGATCCAATGGGACGTCCATCTAGCCGAAATTCTTGGCCGCTCTTACAGGAGGCGTTCGAACTCGATCATGTCGACGACAGGCCCCGCCCAGGTCCAACAGATCCGGTGACCGGCATCGTGACGGCCGACTAAGCCTTGCCGATGCATCCGTCGAAGAACCCGGGCGCACATCCAACCCTCTGCGTATGCACTCAACAGGTCGGTCTCGACCCAGCGCCCACCGATCAAGCGATGCCCGAGGTGCTGGACGACCACGCGGTCGGCACCGCCGATCGGCTGGCGGGCGGAAGAACGGCAAACGCATCCGTGCTCAAACAGCACTCGTGTCTTCCGCCCGACTGCCCTTGCGTCCATGCGCTCGGTGGTTCGCTCGAGCAGCGCGGCGATCTGATCCTGGAGCGCAACGCTCTGGGGATTCGGCCGGCGGCTCATGGGGACCACCGCTCGCGCGTCCCGCGTATCGGCGCCACCGCACGCAGACGCGATAATCGCACTCGGACTCGCCGAGTGCCTCGGTCCCTCCCCCGACCATGAACCATGGTCTCACCGGCGGCGATGTTCCAAGATCCGGAGGCCGTGACGCATGGCCTCCGCAGGCATGATGATGAAGCCACGATGTTGCCTCTTAGACAGGCGATGTTGAGGCCTGGGTCGGTGTTCACGCACCGGCTCAGGCCGCTTGTATTGTATGCCGGATCCACACCAGCGTCCCGCTCCAAGGCCAGCCGTCAAGAGCTGCGAGGTCGATCTGTGGATAACGGACGCGCCAGCGAGGTGCTCCGGACTGGCAGGCCGACGCATGGAGCGTCGCAACCTGTGACGTGGGCGAAGTAGGGCTCAGCGGGGACGTGAGAAGGACCTGCGAGCGAGACGATGCCTGAGCGCTTCAGCCCCGCCAGGTCGTGGAGCGACGACCCACATCGTGGATCGCCTCGATGGTCGACGGGTCGAGGATCTCCCCATGACGCAGCAACCACTTCGTCAACTGCATGCGTGGAACAACCGTGACCCCATCGGGCTGGCTCTTCACCAGGACGTCTGCAGCGTTGACGGTGACGATCAGGCCTTCGACAAACACAGGGAAGCCGCATTCACGCGAGAGGGTCTCGGCCGCTCGGTTGGCCTCGTGCCGACTGTTGCGGACATAGGGCTGCTTGTTGCCGTTCACCATAACCGTGTTGCCGCCGACCCAGATCTTAGCGCCGGGGTGGTGCTTGGCGTTGGCGGTGAACACGCCGCCAGGGCCGACGACCAGGTGGTCGATGTCGGATCCGCGGTTGCCCACGGGAATTGCGTGAATAACGCGCCAGCGAGGATCCTTCTTCATCAGCTTGTCGAGCTGGGCTGCCACCTTCTCTTCGCCGTCCGCGCCGATTCGCCACGCTCGTTCCTCGGTGTGGATTCTGAACGCACGGGCAACCAGCGTGCGCACCGGGGCGGCGACCTGAGCGGAAACGGCTTGTTCGCGCGCCGCAGAGCCGGGCGCGTTGGTCGCCAAGTCAACCCACGGCCGCTCGGCGGCAGGTCCAAACTCTTTGGGTGCGGGATCCGGGACGGGGATCGAGTCTGCGGCGCCGCCGACGGAGACGGCGTCCACGGCATCCACGGCGTCCACGGCGTCCACGGCGTCCACGGCGTCCGCTGCCAGCGCAGGCTCCGACTCCGGGACTCTCGCAGGTGTGACCTGAACATTCGCGGCCTTCCAGCCGTCCACGGCAGCGATCAACGGCTCGAGGTCATCGGGATTCTCGGGGTGCGGCTCATCGGTAGCGAGGTCCCACCAACCGACTTTGCGCTCCTCGGCGGACTGGACGTACAGCCGGTCCATGCCATAGCGCTTCCACCGTCTCACTACCAGCGAATCCCTGCCCGTCGCCGCGCTCAGGGGCGCCTCCTGACTCACAAAGCAAAACCCTAATGACGGTAGCCGGTGCACACAGCAGTTTCTGAAGACCGCCCGTGCACAACGCTGGACCGCCCTAGGGTGACGCCGTGCTCGCGGCGATCGGCTTCATCACCTTGGCCATCGTCGTGGGGATGGTGTTGCTGAGGGCCCGGAGCGCGAAGCCACTCTCCGCGACTGAGGCGTCGGCGGTCGATGCTGGCACCCGCTGGGCCACAGACGTCCAAGAGGCCATCGCCCACGCAGAACAAGAGCTCCGATGGATTACGCGTGATCAGTGTCTTGAATGGGCGGCGAGCCGTCCGGCGAGGGTGTCGGCGCGGACCTTGAAGCGCCTTGATCCCGTCGTGCGGTCAGCCGTCGAGTTCGTGTGCGGCGACCTCTCTCTGCTCGTGGCCACGGTCAACGGGCGCATCCGAGAACGCGCCCTCGTCGAGCGGAAGAAGTTCGTAGATTCCATCGAGTCGCAGCCGCTCACCGATGAGCAAGCGACCGCGGTCGTCACAATGGACAACCGCGTGCAGGTGGTCGCAGCGGCCGGTTCAGGGAAGACGTCAGTGATGGTGGCGCGGGCGGCGTACGCCATCCGCTTCGGCTTCGTCCCGGCGGACAAGGTGCTCCTTCTCGCCTTCAACAGGGATGCCGCTGAGCAGCTCCAATCCCGGCTCGAGGGCCGCTTTGCAGCAGCCGGCATGGACTCGACCGGCTTCGCGGCCAACACCTTCCATGCCTTTGGGCTCTCGTGCATCGGTCGTGCGACCGGGCGAAAGCCGCGTCTCGCGGGCTGGCTCGACGGTGGCCAGGATGTCGCCACCGTCAGCCGCATCGTGGACGAGCTGCGCGACTCCGACGTCGGTTTCCGTTTCAAGTGGGATCTCTACCGGCTCCTGTTCGCGCGGATGGGCGAGAACTCCGCCGAGGCTCAGCCCGACGCCTACGACAAGAAGAGCCGCACCACCGGGTTCGGCACGATGCGCGGCGAGGTCGTGAAGTCGGAGGGCGAGCGCCTGATCGCCGACTGGCTCTTCCTCAACGGCATCACCTACGAGTACGAGCGTCCCTACAGCCACGACGTCGCCGACGAGTCGCATTCCCAGTACCGACCCGACTTCTTCTACCCCGACGTCGACGTGTGGCACGAGCACTGGGCGATCGGACCTGACGGGGAGCCGCCGGCGGCGTTCGTCGGGTACGCCGAGTCGATGCGCTGGAAGAAGCAAACGCACCGCCGTTTCGGGACCACCCTCCTCGAGACCACCTGGACCGAAATCCTCGACACGACCGGGTTCGGGCCGCTGCACGACCAGCTCGCCGAGCGAGGCATCACCTTCGACTGGAACCCGGACCGTGCACGCGGGACGGAAGCTGTCTCGCACGAGGACCTGGCGAAGCTGATCCGCACGTTCATGGCGCACGTGAAGTCGAACGGCTTCACGCGTGAAGTGCTCGAGGAACGGTGGGGACGCTCGCGCCGGTCCTACCGGTCGCGGGTCTTCCTCGATATCTACTGGCCGATCCACGAGGCGTGGCAACGGCGGCTGGAGCAGGACCAATCCATCGACTTCGAGGACATGCTTATAGAGGCCGCCAGGCACGTCGAGGCCGGCGCCGACATGGGCTACGAGATGGTGCTCGTCGACGAATTTCAGGACGCCAGCCCCGCCCGCGCCCGGCTCGCACGTGCACTGGTCGACCGACCGCACCGCTACCTGATGACCGTCGGAGATGACTGGCAGGCGATTAACCGGTTCGCCGGAGCCGACATCTCGGTCATGACGGACTTCAACAGCTGGTTCGGCGAGGGACCGACGCTGCGACTGCAGACCACCTTCCGCTGCACGCAGACCATCGCCGACACCGCGGCCGCGTTCGTGCAGAAGAACCCACGCCAGATCGCGAAGACCGTCCGTTCCTTCCGGTCCGACGCGGGCGTTCCCGTGTCACTCATCCGTCTCGAGTCCGAGGACCAGATCACCGACGCCATCGGTGCGTGGCTCGCTGACCTCTCCGCCAAGGTGAGCTCGGCGACTGTCGACATCCTCGGCCGGTACGGCTTCGAGAGGAAGCTGCTACCCCGGGCACCGTACCCGAACCTGACAGTGACGTTCAGGACCGCGCACTCGTCCAAAGGACTCGAGGCGGACTACGTGCTGATCCCGCGGATGGTGTCGGGAACCTACGGATTCCCCAGCGAAATCGTCGACGACCCCGTCCTTCGTCTTGTGATGTCCGATGCCGACCGCTTCCCTCACGGAGAAGAGCGTCGGCTCTTGTACGTCGCGCTCACCCGGGCCCGGAAAGCCGTCACGCTGATGACGGTCAGTGGCCGCGAGTCGTCCTTTGTCGCGGAGCTCGCCAAGGCAGGCGCGCTCGCCGAGTCTCCGCTCAGCACCGCAGTTCCCGTGGTTGCGTGCCCGGCCTGCGGACAAGGCGCGTTGGTGGCCCGGACGGGGCCGTACAGCGAGTTCTTGGGGTGCACTCGGTTTCCCGCATGCCGGCACACACAGCGTCTGAGCTAATTGGCCTCGGGAAGGGTGCCGTCGATCTGCAGCGTCCGCGTCACAGACCCAGGCGCTCACCCGGCCGCGAGCGTGGCGGCCTGAAAGAACTCGATGGGCATGGCGTGCTCGAGCTGCCAGGTGATCGCAATGGGTCGCTCGCCGTCGTGCGATTGATACCGGGCCGGTCCGAGGAACAGGTACGGCGCGGTGCCCAGGTCGTCCTTCTCCTGTTCGCGCACGAAGAGCATGACGGTGCTGGTGCCGTTGAGGTAGCGCTGACCGGTCGGTGAGGCGATCCTCGTCGTTGACTGCGATTCCCAGTGGAACAGCGTCGGGCTGATCGGGTAGTCGCGGTACATGGTGGTCGGCGAGAAAGCCGCTTCGGACTTCTTCAGCGTGATGAAGAAGGCGTCGATGTTGGCGTCCGATGCGTAAGCGACGCCCTGCATCATGCTCGTCGGCTTTCGCTCAAAGGACGCGTAGCCGATCGCCGAGAGGATCTCCTCGCGCTGGTACCGCGCGTGGACGTGCAGTGGCACGGACGCCAACCCGCCTCCGAGCCGGATGGACCGTTGTCGAGCGGCGTCGAAGGAGAGGTCCACGATGCTGCTGAGTTCGGCGCGAGCGGCGTGCTCCGCGCGCAGCGCGGACCATCCCTCGGCGTAGGACTTGTGGCCACCACCATCGGGCCACAACGAGAAGAACAGCATCCGTGCCAGCCGCTGCTCTGCCGGAGACAAGTCGTCGATGGACCGGTCGCCGGAGAGCATCTCGACGTAGGCGGCGGCGCGGCGCTCGTCATCGACGTGCGCAAGGGCACGGTTGCGCTTGAGCAGTTGGTTCTCTCGTGCGGAACCGGTCGGCGTCGCGAGCCCGGCATCGCGGCGCAGACGTGTCCAGGAGCGGTCGCCTCGCACGACATCGGAGAGTTCGAGCGCGGACTCGCGCAGGAACGTCGGCAGGTCCATGTCGCCGTACGCGCGGAGCTCGGCGACGATCTGCGACCACCTCGAGGCGACCTGGGAGCGAATGTTGTCGAGTACGACCGCCTGCGCATGCTCGTCCATGACGATCTGACTGCCAGACGGCAGGAACGGGAAGCCACGTTTGATCTCCCGCTCGACGCCGGCCCGGGTGAGTCCCGTCAACGCGCGGAGCTTGAGGTCCCAGCGGAACTTCTTGTGCTGGAGCCCGACGAAGTCCAGAACCGTGAGCACCGCCTTGTCATGAGTACGACGAAGACCGCGGCCGAGCTGCTGCAGGAAGATCGTCGCGCTCTCTGTCGGGCGTAGGAAAAGAACGGTGTCAACGGACGGAACGTCGAGGCCCTCGTTAAACACGTCGACAGTGAAGACGATGTTGACCCGCCGCTCTCGGAGGTCGGCGAGAATCTGTGCGCGCTCAGCTGACGGTGTCTGACCCGTCACCGTGCGGGCGGCGATCCCCGCATCATTTAAGACACGCGTCATGTAGGTGGCGTGCGCGACATCGACGCAGAAGCCCAACGCTCGCATCGCGCCGGGATCGAGCACCTTGTCGCCGAGCGCGCGCAGAACGATCCGGGTGCGGGCATCGTTGCCGGTGTACAGGTTGGAGAGCTCCGCGCCGTCGTAGCGACCGGCGGCCCAGTTTAGGTGGCTCAAGTCGGTGTTGTCGCCGACGGCGAAGTAGTGGAATGGACAGAGCAGGTCCGCCCCCAGCGCGTCCCACAGCCGCAGCTCGGCGGCGATCCGGCCGCCGAAGAAGGCGTCACGAACATTGACGCCGTCGGCACGCTCCGGCGTGGCGGTCAGCCCGAGTAGTTCCCGCGGCTGCAAGTGGTCGAGAAGCCGGCAATAGCTGCTGGCGGCTGCGTGATGGAACTCGTCGACGACGACCATGTCATAAGCGTCACGCGGGATCTCCTCAACGCCGTAGGACGACAACGATTGGACGCTGGCGAACACGTGCTCCCAGCGCTCCGGGCGCGTGCCGTCGACGTAGAGCTCGCCGAAGGACGCGTCATTCAGCACTTCGCGATAGGTGCGCAGAGACTGCCGCAGGATCTCCTGGCGGTGAGCGACGAAGAGCAAGCGTGGCCGCGTGCCAGTCGCTTCGCCACAGAGCCGGCGGTAGTCGAGAGCGGCGACAACGGTCTTACCTGTACCGGTGGCAGCAACGACGAGGTTGCGGTGTCGATCGTGCACAACCCGCTCGGCGTCGAGGGCGTCCAGCATCTCCTGCTGATAGGGGTACGGCCGGACCTCGAGCCCGGACAACGAGATCGTCACGCGGTCGACCGACCTCCGGCCACTGGCCTCCGCGAGAGCATCGTCCAGCCGGTCGCCGTCGCGGTCCGGGTTGTATTGCTCGTAGCTGCTGTCGTTCCAGTAGGTGTCGAATGTGGCCGCGAACTTGGCCAGCAGCGTCGGTGTGCCGACGCGGGAGAGCCGGACGTTCCACTCCACCCCGTCCAGGAGTGCGGACTTCGACAGGTTCGACGACCCGACATATGCCGTGTCGAACCCGCTGGCCCGGCCGAACATCCACGCCTTCGCGTGCAGCCGGGTGCGTTGGGCGTCGTACTGGATCTTCACCTCGGCCCCGAACTCCCGCACCAAGCGGTCAAGAGCTCGGCGCTCGGTGGCGCCCACGTAGGTGGTCGTGATGACACGCAGCGGAGCCCGGCGCGACCGCAGACGGGCAAACTCCGGCTCGAGCAGGCGAAGTCCATGCCACTTCACGAACGCGCACAGCAGGTCGACTCTGTCGGCCGTGTCCATCTCCGCCCGGAGCTCGCCGCCAAGATTGGGCTCACCGTGTGCATTAGTCAGCAGCGCGGCGTCAGCGAGCGGCGTGTTCGGGCGTGTATCTGCGTAGCTGGCAGTCCCCGGACCGGCTGGCGGTCCGATCCGCAGCAGCTGGCTGGCGGGTGACTCGACTGCTTCCGTTGGCTCCCCGAGCTCGCTCAAGAGGCGGTTGACCAGCGCCAGCCGTTCGTTGTGGTCGCGCACCTCGCCCAGGCGGCGCTGCGCAATTTCATACAGGTGCCGAGCGAGCACGTGCGGAGCGTCGGCCTGATCGACTCGACCGAGCTCGGCATGCTCCGCGTCTACAAGTGCGACCCGCAGCTCGGAGGTCACGAGCGATTCGTACAGGCCAGTGGCGAGTGGCTCCCGGGTCACGGAGGCTAGCTTGGCGTAAAGGACCGCCGCGGCGGGTGTGATCGGCCGGAGCCTCTAGTCATCGGTTTCGCAATCCGAAGCTGGCCCGCGGCCGACGTGCCTTGACGGACCGTTCGATCGGCAACGGGACGGCCACCGGACACTTTCCCGATCGGCTGTCCCCCGGCACCCGCCCACAATGCTGCTGCACCCCTTGCGGGCCCCTGATCCCTACTTCAAGTAGGACACCACGCCAGCGGCTCGGCACTCGGAGGCGGCGCTCGCGTCGTACGCCTCGGGTCGCTGCAGCGTGGCAGGGACTCGGCGACTCCTGCCGGCCGACCGCGCTCTCGATAGGCACCGGACCCCGAACCATTGAGCCATTCGATGACCATTTCGCCTTAAGGTGCATAAAGTCGGTACATGCCGCTAGGCCACCAGCCCCTACCACAGATGCATGCGAGCATGCTGAAGCCGTACGTATCAGTCGTCGTTCTGACGTTTCCCTCGGATGCCGTCTCTGCGCTAGACGTCCTGCGAAAGGCCTTGCTTCGGTTCGTCGAAAGGCAGCACGCCCGGAACGGAGCCGAACTTGTCGCAGACGGACTGGCGGAGCAAGTTCCCGTCGACGAGGCGGGGCTCGAGCAGACAGCCGAGCGGGCGGACGTTCAGATCACGGTCGATGCGTTTGCCTACAGGAAGGAAACGCGACCGGGCTGGGCCACGAAGGATTCTCCATACGTCGACACGACCCACTCGCTTTGCACCTGGGTTGCACGCGAAAATTGGGTCGCTATCGGCTGTGACGGGACTATCGAATCCAAACTGCAGAAGTGGCTCGACACGCCGCCACGCCCAGCATTTCGGCGCGTACCCGCAGGCGTAATAAATGCCACACTACTCTCCGGAGACGCCAAGAACCTCTGGTTGCGCGGAGCTCATGGACGTAGGCGTACGAAGGCGGATTCGAAGACGTTAAGCGGCCAAAGCGTGGGCGAGGCGCTCAATCCTTTGGACGACAGCACCTTCGCGCTCGGTTCGGCACGTGCTCATGTCAGTGTTGCGCCGGAGTTTACGGCGCTTACCGGAATCGTCGGGACAACGCCAAGGAAATCCAAAGTATGGTTTTCGTCAACACAGACCTTTGCCGAGTTCCGCGATACCTGTCTTGACTTGCTTCGCGCGCTCGCCCGCGCATATGCCGACGGCGCAGAAGATGACCATCCTTTCCCGCTTCTCGCGACGGAGGCGAGGGACCTCGCCGGCGTTGCTGGCGCTTACGAGTTGACTTGGTGCGATCCGGACGATCTACCCGCGGCGGACGTGAGTGATGATCTACTGGACGCCTACCAGACCCTCAACCGTTCGACCATTATCGTGACCGGAGGAACCGACGCACGCTTCACCGCTTCTGTCGGGCTCGACGGCCGCGTCGGCGGTAACCTCCGTTGTACGCCATCTGTCACGAATTCGAGGGTGGACCTGGCATTCGGCTTCGACGGCGAACCGACGGATGTAACGCAGGTTCGACCTGTGCTGGACGCCCTTTCCTTCACGCAGCTCCTGACCATTCACTACGAATCGGGCCACTCGGTAACACAGGAAGCGGTGTATAAGAGTAAGATCGAGGATCACGAGTTCCGGTCATGGCGATGGGAATCGTTCGACGGGTACGACGTGACCCGGGAGAAACCGCCGACTTCCGTAGCCCAAGATATTCACGACGCAATCGGGTCGGGCGACAATTCGCTGTTCACATGGGTCTTACAACATTTTGGCAAGCGCGGCTACCTCACCTGCGATGACGGGTCCAACGAGGTTGCGGACTTCGTTCTGCTCGCCGACGACGGAGAGCTTGCACTGATCCACGTGAAGGGCGCCAACTCCTTGAGTCCGAATCGACAGATTAGTGCTAGCAGTCTCGAGGTAGTAACAGGGCAGGCGATCAAGAACTTGCGTCATCTAGATGCAGAGCGACTGAGTCTAGCTCTAGCAAGAGCGCCAGTCGCATCCCCAGCGGTTTGGCTCTACGGAAATCGCGAGGCTAATCGAAACGACATGATCGATCTGTTACGGGCCCGCAGTGCTCGAGATCCTTCTACGGTCTTCATCGTGCAGCCTCACATCACCGAGGCAGCGAGGTTGCGCGCGCTGGGGCCGTCCGGCAGTCGGTTCGAGTTGCATCGCTTGCGGTTAGTCGAGATGTTGCTGAACCACGCAAGAGGCGGGGCAGTGGGCTTAGGGAGTGACCTAGTTGCGGTCGGTGATTCGCTTCATGTGCCGGCGTCGCCGTCGACGACCGGCGGGTGAACCTGAACTTGCTCATCTTGGTGTCCGCTTGCAGAAGCCGACAACTCCGCTTCTGCAGGCCCAGATGAACACAGACGTGCTGAATACGGCGTCGCGATCACGCACACGGCTGAGCCCGCCGAACCCTCGGCGGGCGCTCGCCGGAGCGTTTGGGGCGCGTAGATCGTCTCTATCGCTCATGCCCGCAGACGTTCCGAACTCTCGAAGGACTCACCCAGCAGCCGAAACCCAGCCGGGCAGGCCGCTCACAAGCGCGACGAGTCCGGCTGATAGCCGCAGGCCCGTACCTGAGCGCAGGAGCGGAGCGCAGGAACGCTGGCGCGTTATCGCCTGAAGTTACGTCGCATCGCGACGAACGCGCCCCGCCAGTTTCGCCGACGCGGGCGGACCCGCAGTCCGTGGCGTCAGCGGCGATGACGCGCGTGGATCATCTCGCCGCACCCGGGACGGGCACCTACCTGACGGCGGTATCGAACCGAGAAGAGTGACCCGTCCGGCTCCGGGTGTCACGATGCGCTCCACTCGCGTCGTTCGACGGTGAGGCGCACCTCCGCGATGTCACCCGGCGCCCCGCGACACCGGCCTCGACTGTGCGATGACCGCCGAGGTGTTTCGGGATGCGCTCCCCCGTCGCAGACGGACGTGTGCAGATTAGTGCGAAGGGAGCCAGTCAGGTCAACCCGGCAAACCGTTCGAAGAACTCGATCAGCTTGCCCAGGACCCTCTGCTTCTTTGCGGCGTGGTTGTTGTCCTTCGAGAAGCGCGAGGCCGGCGGAAGGATCTTCGTGACCGCGGTGCCGATAGACGCGACGGCGCCGTCGCGGAACGCGTCCGCCACGAACGCCCGTGTCTCCTCGGACTTGAGCCCCTCGGCGGTGATGAGCTCGTCCAACTCGGCATCGCGTCGCTCGGAGATGAACTGACGCCAGTCGTCTCCGACGTCATCACTGACCGACATCGCGTTCACGAAGTCCATGATGAGGTCGCGCTTATTTCGCAAGGTCGGGCTCGCGTCGATCGCGTTCTCGATGTCGACGACCTGGCCGACGTGCTCCGTGCCGGCGGCCTTGGCGTCGCGCCATTTCGCCACCAGCATAAGGATGTAGTCGATGTTGACCTCGACCTGCTTGACGAGCTCGATCTCGAAGACGACGTCGTCGAGGATTGACTCCTTCTCCTTCTTCTCGCTCTTTCGGTGCTTCTCCCACAAGGCGTTGTAGATGCTCGTGTAGTTCTGCAGGTCGCGCGGTGACAGGGCATCTTCTTCGGCGAACTCGTCGAACGAGGTGAGGACGTTGCGCAGCTTGAGGATCTCGCCGAACAGCACCACGAACCGCTTCTCGGCGGCCTCGCCGAACGGCTCCTCCCCCGGCGGCGTCGACTCCAACAGCTCACCGACGACCTTCTCGTAGGCTCTGCGGTAGTCGGCGTACGGCTTGAGCAGCACGACGCCGCGAGCTTGGCTGTTGCCGAACAGCGCAAGCGCGTCGTCAACGGCCGACTCGAGGTTCCGGAAGCAGACGATGTTGCCGTAGGCCTTGACCGAGTTCAGGATGCGATTCGTACGACTGAACGCCTGGATGAGCCCGTGGGACTTGAGGTTCTTGTCCACCCACAACGTGTTGAGCGTGGTCGCGTCGAACCCGGTCAGGAACATGTTGACGACGAGGACCAGGTCGACGTCGCGGTCCTTCAACCTGCGCGCGAGGTCCTTGTAGTAGTTCTCGAACTTCGCCGACGAGGTGTCGTACGACGTCCCGAACGCCGCGTTGTAGTCGGCGATCGCCTTCTCGAGGAAGTCACGAGACGAGCCGTCGAGCGCGTCAGTGTCGAAGCCCTCCTCGCCGAGGATTCCGCCTTCTTCGATCTCCTCGTTCGCGTTGTAGCTGAAGATCGTGGCGACCTTCAGCGGCTGGTATGCGGGATCTGCGGCCGTGCGGGCGGCCTGCTGCCTCTCGAACTCCAGGTAGTAGGCCTTGAGCGCCGGAATCGAGGCGGTCGCGAACATCGAGTTGAAGCCGCGGACGCGCTTCTCGCCGAGGCTGTAGCTCTGGCCGCGCATCGTCTTGGCGTCGAAGTGGTCGAGGACGTACGTGACGATCTGCCGGATCCGCTCGGGAGCGAGCATGACCTCCTCGGTGTTTATCGCCTCGACGTCCTCATCCCTGACGTGATCAGCGACCTTCACCGTGTTCTGGTACGAGACACGGAAGGGAAGGACGTTCCCATCGCTGATGGCGTCGACGATCGTGTAGGTGTGCAGTCGGTCGCCGAAGACCGCCTCGGTGGTGTCGAGCTTCGCGCCTGTCGCGTTCTCGGGGAAGATCGGCGTCCCGGTGAAGCCGAACAGGTGATAGCGCTTGAACGCCTTGCGGATCGCCGACCCCATGTCGCCGAACTGGCTGCGGTGGCACTCGTCGAAGATCATCACCACGTGGCCGCTGGTGATCTCGTGGCCCGTGTTCTGCTCGATGAAACGGGCGAGCTTCTGGATCGTGGTGACGATGATGCGCGAGTTCGGGTTCTGCAGCTGCCGCTTTAGCTCGGCGGTCGACCTGGAGCCATTGACCGAGTCCTTCTCGAAGCGGTTGTACTCCAGCATCGTCTGGTAGTCGAGGTCCTTGCGGTCGACGACGAAGAGGACCTTGTCGACGCCCTCCACCCGCGAGGCGAGCTGCGCGGTCTTGAACGACGTCAGGGTCTTGCCGGATCCGGTGGTGTGCCAGATGTAGCCGCCGGCCGCCTTCGTGCCGAACTGCTTCATGTTGGTCGACGTGATCACTCGCTGCAGGATCCGCTCGGCGGCGACGATCTGGTATGGCCGCATCACCAGCAGGGTCCGCGACACGTCGAAGACGCAGTACTTCGTCAGCACGTTGAGCAGCGTGTGCTTGGCGAAGAAGGTCTTCGTGAACGCGGTCAGGTCACCGATGCGCTTGTTGTGGGAATCTGTCCACCAGGACGTGAACTCGAAGGTGTTCGAGGTCTGCTTCTTGCCGCGACGGCCGCCCTCGGCCTCCGCAATCCTACGGGCGCGGGTGGTGTTGGCGTAGTACTTCGTGTGTGTGCCGTTCGAGATCACGAAGAGCTGGATGTACTCGAACAGTCCCGCGTCGGACCAGAACGATTCCCGCTGATAGCGGTTGATCTGGTTGAAACCCTCCTTCAGCGGCACCCCGCGGCGCTTCAGCTCGACGTGCACGAGCGGGAGGCCGTTGACCAGGATCGTCACGTCGTAGCGGTGCTGCCGCTCGACGCCGCCGCCCTCACCGACCGACTCATACTGGTTGATCACTTGGAGCCGGTTGTTGTGGATGTTCGACTTGTCGATCAGCTTGATGTTCTTGCTGGTGCCGTCGTCCCGTGTGAGGACCTGGATCGGGTCCTCCTGGATGCGCGCGGTCTTCTCGACGATGCCCTCGTTCTTCGCCGCGATCTTCTCGCCGAAGAACCGCATCCACTCGTCGTCGCTGAATGTGACCTCGTTCAGGATCTCGAGCTGGCGGCGCAGGTTGGCCTCGAGGTCGGCCGACGAGGTGACCGCCAGTCGCTCGTAGGCCTGGGACTGCAACTGCGCGATGAACTCGTCCTCCAGCGCGGCCTCGGACTGGTAGCCCTGTGCGCTCGCCGGGTCAGGCACGTACGCCGCGACGACCGTCGCCTCGTCAGAGACCGCGATCGGCTCGTAGCGGAATGAGGAGTCAGGCGCTTCGGTCATGCCGCTTCCTCGAAGGTCAGCAGCTTGGCGCTGTAGTACTCGTACTGCATTTGACGGGCCGAGATCTCCGCCTCCAACTTCGTCGACAAACCGCTCATTCGCGAGTCCAGTGCGTCAATTGTCGTGACGACCCGCGTTTGATCTTCGATCGACGGGACCGGGATTCGCACATCCAAGATATGGTCCTTTTTGAGGTGCGTTTGGTCCATGCCGTTGTTGTAGGCGAGCAACTGGGGGTTCCGGTCCATCACGTGACGCAGAAAGCGCGGGAGTAGCCGCTCCGGCTCACGGGACCGGAGCAGGCCGACCCGTTGATTTGCCGCGTACTTCCCGTCGGCGTCGACGTAGAACGTCCTGGCCAGCGCCTTACCGTTCGGCAGATCGCTCATTACGAGCGCCACATCGCCGGTGTAAGCGGGAGTCAGGACATCTTCAGGGCGGATGAAGCGGTTGGCCTCACCTCGCGACACGAACCGAGCCGTCATGAGCGCGACTGTTCCGGCTGGGTCCACCAGCTTTTCGTGCGCCTTGGCGTTGAAGAAGTCGACAACGTCACGGACCAACGCCGTCGGCGCGACTGCCACGGAATCGAGCGCCTGTCCGCGGTACAAGGCGTGCTGCTGTGACCGAAGTTGCGACTCCGCCGCGAGGTCCGCCGCGAGCCGAGTCGTGGCGCGCTCGAGTACATTCAGGATCGAGGTGATTTCGCGCTGCACCACGAGCGGTGGCACGGGGATCTTGTAGGCGAGAATCGCTTCCTTGCTCCCGCGTGGCATCTTCGCGCCCTTGGCATGACGCATGTTGTACGCGAAGAAGTCATCGGAGGACATGGCGTAGTACAGGAACTCCGGAGTGATCCTCTCACGGAAGTTCTCCGCGATATGGAGTGCAAGCACATCACCGCTGCATCCACCGGACCGGTCGGCAAGCCAGATCTTCTTGAGGTACGGCCGAATGTTGCCTATCAAAACGTCTCCCGGCGCATAGGCGGCAAGCCGGTCCGTGTTGGGGTCATGGCTGGCATCGATTCGGCCCCCCTTGTCTGGTAGCAGATTGTCGACGCCGACGAACGTAGTCGGGTCCAGCGCCGAGGCATCTACACGACTTGTGGCATATGGGGCCACCTCACGAAGGAATCTGAACTCGACACCGTCCGGGCAGTGCTTGGCGATCAGCTGGTCGATGTAGCTCACGCCTCTCCCTCCAGGCCAGCGATGATCGCGTCGATCTCAGCCCTCAGTTGGGCCTGGCGCTCCACGACCCGCGCGATCTCGGCGTTCAGCGCCTTGATGTCCGTGGCAACGCGCTTGTCTTCGGCCTCCACGTACGCGCTGACCGCGATGTTGTAGTTATTCTCGGCGATCGCGTCGTGGTCGACGACCGTGGCGAAGTGGGCAACGTCCGCCCGTGCCGTGAAGACGTCGAGGATCCGCTGCTGGTGATCGGCGGTGAGCTTGTTCCTGTTGCCCTGCCGGGTGAACTCGGCCGACGCGTCGATGAAAAGGATCTTGTTGTCGGTCTTCGACTTCTTCAGCACGATGATGCAGGTCGCGATCGTCGTGCCGAAGAAGAGGTCCGGCGGGAGCTGGATGACGGCGTCGACGTAGTTGTTGTCGACGAGGTACTTGCGGATCTTCTGCTCCGCGCCGCCGCGGTAGAGGACGCCTGGAAACTCGACGATCGCGGCGGTGCCGTCGACTGCCAGCCAGTGCAGCATATGCATCGTGAACGCCAGGTCGGCCTTCGACTTCGGCGCCAGCACGCCGGCCGGCGCGTACCGCTCGTCGTTGATCAGCAGCGGGTTCGCGTCGCCCTCCCACCTGATCGAGTAGGGCGGGTTCGACACGATCGCCTCGAACGGCTCGTCGTCCCAGTGGGCCGGGTCGATCAGGGTGTCGCCGTGGGCGATGTCGAATTGCTCGTAGTTGATGTCGTGCAGGAACATGTTGATCCGGCACAGGTTGTAGGTGGTCAGGTTGATCTCCTGCCCGAAGAAGCCCTTCCGCACCCCGCCGGGCAGCACCTTGTTGAACTTCAGCAGCAGCGAGCCTGAGCCGCACGCCGGGTCGTAGACCTTGTTGACCTCGGTCTTGCCGACGACGGTGATCCGCGCGAGGAGCTCCGAGACCTCCTGCGGCGTGTAGTACTCGCCGCCGGACTTGCCGGCGTTGGCCGCGTACATGCCCATGAGGTACTCGTAGGCGTCGCCGAAGGCGTCGATCGTGTTGTGGGTGAAGCCGTCGTTGCCGAAGTTGAGATCACCGATCGCATCGAGCAGCTTGATCAGCTTCTCGTTGCGCTTGGCGACGGTCGGACCGAGTTTGCCGCTGTTGACGTCAACGTCGGCGAAAAGTCCCTTGATGTCGTCCTCGGAGTCCGTGCCAACAGCGGAGGCCTCGATGTTGGTGAAAACCCTCGAGAGCGTCTCGTTGAGATTCTCGTCCCAGCGGGCTCGCTCGCGCACGTTCGCGAAGAGGTCCTGCGGAAGGATGTAGAAGCCCTTCTCTCTGACCGTCTCCTCGCGCCCGAATTCAGCGTCCGCGTTCGACAGGTAGCGGTAGTCGAAGTCAGGATTTCCGGCCTGGCGCTCGGCTTCGTTCAGGTATGCAGTCAGGTTCTCAGAGATGAACCGGTAGAAGAGCATCCCGAGCACGTAGGCCTTGAAGTCCCAGCCGTCCACGCTTCCGCGAAGGTCGTTCGCGATCCGCCAGATGGTCTTGTGCAGCTCGGAGCGCTCGGCCTCTTTGGTCATCTGACTCACGGCCGCAGTCTGTCAGGGCCCCCCGACTGAATCGGCAGAACGTGGCGAATCCGTCGGCAGCCGGCAGTAGCGTGCCGAAGGTGAAGACCGACGTACTCACGCCGCAGGCAGTGTTCTACCTCCCGCAGCACCTTGTCGTACCGCTCTTCCAGCGTCCGTACGTCTGGGATGAGGCCGAGCAGTGGCTCCCCCTGTGGCAGGACATCTCGCGCTTGGCGGAGCTTCGGCTGCGTGATCCGTACTCGAAGCCGACGCACTTCCTCGGCGCCGTCGTACTCCAGGCATTGGACGGTCAGCAGGGCACGGTTCCGGCCAAGAACGTCATCGATGGACAGCAGCGGCTCACGACCCTTCAGCTCTTCATCGACGCAGCGGCTGCGGTCTTCGAGAGTCACGGCCTGGACGGCCACGCCGAGCAGCTCGCCGCGTTGACCCACAACCCCGGCCACGCCGGGGTGGTCGAGGCTAGCCTCAAACTCGCGCACACCAACCAGGACGGCGACGCCTTCCGCGAGGTGATGGACGCCGAAGTCCCGGTCGTGCACGAGTCGCTGAAGCACGCCGGATCGCGCATTACACGTGGTCATGCGTTCTTCGTCGCGAGGATCGATGAGTGGCTCGGGGACGCCGACAATGCGCGCCAACGTGCCGACGCGTTGACACAGTCCGTCAGCCAAGGGCTGCAGCTCGTCCTGATCGACCTGCTCGCTCAGGAGAACTCGCAGGAGATCTTCGAGACACTCAATGCGCGAGGCACTCCCCTCACGGCAGCGGACCTCATCAAGAACTTCGTCTTCCAACGCCTCGATGCCGAAGGCGCCGACACGCGCCGGGCGTATGCCGAGGACTGGCCGTTCGAGTCGAAGTTCTGGGAGCAGGAGGTGAGCGTCGGTCGCTACACGATGAGCCGCAGCTCTCTCTTCCTGAGCCAATGGCTCGGCAGCCGACTGGGCGAGGAGGTCAGCCCGCGTCAGACCTTCGTGCGCTTCAAGATCTACGTCGACTACGAGGCCGGTACGAAGATGACCGAGTTGCTACTGGCGATCAAGGCCCAAGCCGAGCTGTACCGCATCTGGACCGAGCACGCGGCGGACAGTTCGCGCATCCTGACTCGCCCGGAGTTGGCGTTCTATCGGATGACGGCGGGCGGGGTCGAGCTGCTCAAGCCCGCCATCATCTGGCTCTACGACCCGGCGCTGTCGGTCCCGTCTGCGGTCGCCGACGAGGTACTCGCGATGCTCGAATCGTGGATGGTGCGGCGCCAGATCCTCCGACTGACCTCCGCAGACCTGGGCCGCATCGTCGCTGACATCATCAAGACCAACAGAGTCACGCCGGCTGACGATCTCGCCGCAAGTGTGCGGCACCACCTGAGCCGGCTCAATGTCGCGTCGAACTACTGGCCCGGAGACGACGAGGTCCGTGAGCACCTCAGGACCGAGCAGGCGTACCGCCGATACCCGCGGGGCCGGATGCGTCTCTTCCTCGAGGCGATCGAGGATCACTTGCGCGCCAGGCACGACTACCCGCAGGTCGCCCGGCTCGGATATCCGATCGAGCATGTGCTCCCACAGAAGTGGGAGGAGAGTTGGGCCGTTAGCGGCTTGGAGGCCCAGCTTGCGCGCGGCGAGCACGTCCACCGGATCGGCAACCTCACCCTGCTGACTTCCAGTCTGAACAGCACCGTCTCGAACGGCCCGTGGAGCACCAAGCGGGAGCGGATCGTGGCCAACGACGTCATGCTGCTCAACCGTTACTTCCGCGATGCCGAGGGCTGGGACGAAGCCGCGATCGACCGCCGGACCGCCGTACTCACCGACCTGCTGCTCCAGATCTGGCCCGTTCCCGACGGTCACACCGGAGCCATCAGCGATGCACCAACAAAGGAGAACGCCTGGGTCGAGGTGAAGCACCTTCTCGCCGCGGGCCTCCTCGAGGCCGGGACTGTCGTGTCGTCGCGCCCCGGCCAATGGGAGGGCATTCAGGCCACCGTGCTCCCGGATGGCCAGATCAGCTTCGAGGGCAAGACCTACGCTAGCCCCTCGAGCGCCGGGTACCACGCCAAGGGTGGACGAGCCACGAACGGCTGGACCTTTTGGCAACTCCCGGACGGTCGCCGGCTCGCCGACGTGCGAGCGCAGTACCGCGGGGACAAGGCCGACAAGCCCGCGGGGTTCGATTGGTCTCGACTCCACGAGATCCTCGCCGCGCTCCCGGCCGGAACCTGGACTTCTTATAGCGACCTCGCCGACGCTATCGGAACCGCGCCCCAACCGCTCGGCACGCACATCACTCGCTGCCAGCAGTGCTCATATCCCTGGCGAGTGCTGACGTCCGACGGGCGCATCGCTGCGGGGTTCGCGTGGTCGGACCCGAACGATGAGCGGAAGCCTGTCGACCTGCTCGTCGAGGAAGGCGTACGACTGATCGACGGAGTCGCCGACAGCGAACAGCGCCTCGGCAGCGAGGCGCTTGCGATGCTGATCGAGGACGCCGACTAAGCAGAGGCGAGCGATCAGGCACGCGACTGGGCCGCGATCGGGTAACTGGCCGAGCCATTTCGGCAAGTTTGCGCGAGCACAGCCCTAGGCGCGCTGGAAGAATCCCGACTGTTTTGTCGGCCCACCCGAACGCCGAACTCGCACAGTCGGACCGCCCACGCCGACGAGCCCGGCCCTCGCCACGCGACGTGGTGCAAGAGGTGTGTCCCCTCTCTCTTGCCGTTCCGACAGACCGCTCGCAGGCTCTGCTGCTGCCCTCGCGTCAGCCCGCGACTGGCAGCACAGATCCTCCTTCGATTGCCGGACCAACTCTGATCTAACTGCTTCACCCATCCGTGCCCGTGTCAGCTGATCAGGCTTGCGACGAGCTCGCCATGGCGGCGAACGCCGGGTTCTTGGCGGGCCCCTGCGCGCCGTACGGCGAAGCCCTCGAGTGCGAGCAGCTCGACCAGTGCGTCGGCCGACCAGTAGTAGGCGGTCGTCACCTTGTGATCGAACGGTTGACCGGCGTCGCCGTCGAAGAAGCCGAGGAGAAGCGACCCCTCCGGCCGCAGGACGCGTGCGAACTCGCCCAGGATCGCCGGCACCTCCGAGGGATCGGCGTGGATGATCGAGTACCAGGCGAGGATGCCGCCGACGGATTCGTTGGCGATCGGCAGGACAGCGAGGTCGGCTCTCGCGAAACCGATTCTCGGGAAGCGACGCCGCGCCGACTCGAGGAAGCGCGAGGAACCGTCGATGCCGACGACGGTGCGAGTGCCGAGCACGGAAAGGACGTCGCTCCAGTGGCCTGGGCCGCAGCCGGCGTCGAGGAGCCGGCCAGGCGTCTCGTCCCGCCACCGTTCGATCGTTCTGCGGTCCGCCTCCGCCAGCTTGTCGACCGACCCGAAGAGGTCGACGTACTCGTCGGCACGCGCGTCGTAGGCGCTCGCTACGTGGCTGACAGACACGGCTCGACGGTAGCGGCGGGCGACCTGCCGACGCCGCGCAACGCCGCCTTAACGCGAAGAGCCCCGCGCCTCCACTCGGAAGCGCGGGGCCGAGTTCATTCAGCTCAGCAGGAGCCCCAGATGCCGCGGTGGGCGCGCTGGGCCTGGGCCTGCATGGCCTTGTAGGTGCGGGTCCGCTTGAACGGCTTCTGGTGGTACACGTAGACCTTCGCGAGACCGGCGCGGATGAGTCGGCGGCCGATGTCGGTGCCGTTCTTCTCGACGTAGCGCAGCGACCGGCCGTAGCGGTCCTTGAGCTGCTGGCTCGGGTCGGAGGTCAGGAGCACCTTCGTGCCGCGAGGCAGCATGCGCTTGGCGCGGGCCGATGCCTGCGGGCCGCCGCAGTCGACGTGGCCGTAGACCTCCGGGGTGTCGATGCCGAGGACGCGGACCCGGATCTTGCGCCCGCCGGCGAGGCGGACGTCATAGGTGTCGCCGTCGACGACCTGGACGATCGTCGCGTGGTCCCGCTGGGTCTTCTTCTTGGCGCTCGTGTGGCTGGTCGTCGCCGGGGTGCTGCTGGCGCCAGTGCTCGTGCTGGTCGAGCACGGGCAGGGGTTGGAGTCGCAGGCGATGCCGTCACCGTCGGCGTCGAGGCGGTCGGGGTCGGAGGACGGGCCGCCGATCGAGATGAAGTAGCTCTGCGCCTCGGCCTGGGTGGCGAAGTCGCCGCAGTCCTTGTCGACGTGGGCCGAGGCAGGGCCGGCGGTCGTGGCGAGGAGGGCGCCGGTGAGGACGAGGAGGAGCGCGCTGAGGCTCCCGAGGATGTGTCGCATTCAGTAACTCCGTGGTTCGAGGGCCCCCCGAGGTTAAGAGAACGCTCTTGCACCTGTCCGGTGAATGGCTCGAACCACCGCCGCACATGCGGGTGGAGGGAGGCCCAGGTCGGTTCCGGTCGGGAGTCCGGCTGACGTCGGGTGGTGGGTGGATGGGGTCCGGCAGGCACCGATTGATCGAGCCGTGCAACTCGCACGCGACGCCGGCGCTCATCCCCACGTCGCGACTTCTCCGACACACGCGGCCTGATATCGCCGTGCCTGTGGAGAACCGCTAGGCCGATCGCGTGTTAACCGCTGTCATCTGTTGCAAGCGGCTTCGACGTCGTTCCCTGGAGATGGCGGGACGTCCGGGCGGAGTCGAGGACGTCCAGAGACGTCCCACCGACGTGGTTGCGCCGTCTCTCGGGTGCGGCGGATAACCGAAGGAGCAGGAGGGGAGGTACTGGAATGACGACAACGACCGTACGCAGCAGCCACCTGACAGTCGCCGATCTGTGCGCTGAGTTGGGCATCGCCAGGTCGACGTTCTACGACTGGCGTGCAGCGCACAAGGCGCCGAGGTGCATCAAGCTGCCCAACGGCGGGATCCGAATCCGGCGGGTCGACCTCGAGCGGTGGCTCGACGAGCACAAGGACGACTGGTGAGCGAGTCGGGCTCGTCGTACGACGTCCGGATCTACTCGATCGACGTTCGGCAGGGCACGCGGCAGGCGAAGCATCGCGTGCGGTGGTCGGTCGGTGAGAAGCGGTTCAGCAAGGTGTTCGCCACGGCCAAGCTGGCGGACTCTTTCCGATCGGTGCTGATGCAGGCGGCCAGCAGAGGTGAGGCGTTCGACCTGGCGACCGGGCGGCCGATGAGCGAGGTCACTGCCGCGAGGGCGGACCGGTTGTGGGTGCAGCTGGCGCGCGAGTTCATCGACGAGAGGTGGGACGAGTTCGCGGCCAGGCACCGGCAGAGCACCGTGGACGGCCTGGTGACGCTGACGTGCGGGTTGCTCCACGAGGGACGGCAGCCGCCGGATCTCACCGCGCTGCGGTCCGCACTGACGCACTGGGAGTTCAACACCGGGGCCCGTCGACGACAGGCAGACCCGCCGGTGGAGTACCGCGATGCGCTGCGCTGGATCGCCGCCAACTCCCTACCGTTGGAGAAGGTTGCGGAGCACGACGGCATCCGAGGAGCCATCAAGGCGATCTCGACGACGCTCGACGGCTCGCGGGCGTCGGCGTCAACGTTCGCTCGCAAGCGGGCCGCGCTGTCGGGACCACTGCGCTACGCGGTTGAGAAGGGCTATCTGTCGCACAGCCCGCTGCGGGACGTCCGGGTGAAGCGCCAGCAGACGGTCGAGGCGATCGATCCTCGGGTGGTCGTCAACCCGCAGCAGGCGAAGGCGCTGCTCGATGCGGTCCGCGAGATCGAGCCGACGGTGCACGGCTTCTTCGCGCTGCTCTACTACGCCGCGCTGCGGCCGGCCGAGGCGCGGGCCATCCGCAAGGGCGACCTGACGCTGCCGGAGTCGGGGTGGGGTCAGATCGTCCTGCACGGCAGCTACCAGGAGTCCGGCGCGGCGTGGACAGACGCCGGCACGCGCGGTGAGGAGCGGCACCTCAAGCACCGAGCCGACCGTGACACGCGAGTGATCCCCGCGCACCCGGATCTTGTGAAGGCGCTCCGTACCCACCTGGCGACGTACGAGCTGGGCGTCGGCGGCCGGCTCTTCGTCACCCGCGCCGGTCGCGGCGGGCATCCGATCCCGGCGCCGTGGCAGAACCCGGTGAGCATGAGCACGATCTATCGGGTTTGGGCGCGGGCTCGCGAGCAGGCGCTCACGCCGGAGCAGGCCGAGTCTCCGCTCGCCCGTCGGCCGTACGACCTGCGCCACGCGGCGGTCTCGACGTGGCTCAGCGCGGGGGTCGACTCGACCCAGGTCGCAGCCTGGGCGGGCCACAGTGTGGCAGTTCTAATGAGGGCCTACGCGTCTAGCCTGCACGGCCATCAGGTCCAGGCGATGAGACAGATCGAGGCATTCCTGGGGCCCGACGAGAACTCCTGAGTGCCATGCGAAGCAGGCACTCGACACGTTCAAGCGACGCATCACCGCAAGGATTGGCTGGTGCGCATCGGGACATGGAATCTGGCGGGTCGTTGGTCCGATGGCCATCAGCATTTCCTCGAAGCGCTCGACTGCGACGTCCTCCTGCTGACCGAGGTGTCGGACCGGGTGACGCTGCCCTCCAGCGTCGGACACGTGACCGAAGCGCTGATGGCGCCGCGCCGCTACTGGAGCGGCATCTGGTCGCGGCGCGGGATCAAGCCGCTCCCCGATCCGCACGATGCGACGGCGATGGCCGAAGTCATGGGCCTGCGCGTCTGCTCGTCCATCCTGCCGTGGAAGGGCTGTGGCGCCAGAACGCCCTGGGTGGGCGTGAACACCTACGAACGGACAGCGAACGCAGTCGACGTCATCGAGAGGGCCGCGCCGGCCATCTGGGGCGGCGACTGGAACCACGCGCTTCGAGACCGCGAGTACAGCGGCTCAAAGGCGGGTCGTCACCACATCGCCGCAGCGATGGAACACCTTGGGCTCCGGGCACCGACAGCCGATGCGCCGCACCAGATCGACGGCCTGCACTCGATCGACCACGTCGCGGTCCCCGCGAGCTGGCAGACCCGCGTCGAGCATCACACCGCCCTTCTGAGCGAAGGGCGCCTCTCAGACCACGACGCCTATGTCCTCGAGGTCATCGCTCAGTGACTTCAGTCCACGGGCGTGGCGCGCAAGCCGGATGCGCGGGACACCTCGGGATGACACGCTCCGTCGCGTGAACGATGAGTCGTGGGTCGAGCAGTACGCCGAGTTCTCCGTGCACGCACGCGAGATCGGCCGCGACTTCGACCCCGCGCTGATCACCCGGACGCTCGGCATCGAGCCGAGGCGTACGCTCGTCGGGGCGAGGTCGACGACGACGGTGAGCCGACGTCCGCCTCGTGGTGGACCTGGGCGGTTCCGCGGCGGACCGAGTTCCGCTGCCAGGCCGTGCTGGACGAGGTCCTCGCCGCGTTCGAGCCGGTGGCCCCGGACCTCGCCGTCGCTCGAGACCGCTACGACCTCGATTACACCGTCAGCCTGCGCATCGACATGCACGGCTTCGTCGCGGCCAGCAGCGAGGGCAAGCCTGACTTCCTCGTCGCCACCCCGGCAATCATCTTTGACCCTGATGTGCTGTCCCGACTGGCTGCGCTGGGCTGCCGGTTCCATGTCGAGCAGAACATCTACTCCGACGCCCGGGAGCTCCGGCCTGAGCTTCCTGATCCGACGCGCGGCATCTGAGCCGCTGACACGGCAGGCGCCTCAGGCGCCTCGGCCTCGCGGTGCTGAAAGGTCTCGATACGCCTCCGCCTAGCGGCTTCGGCTACTCGACCAGCGGTCGTGGCCAGGCTCTCAACGAGGTCTCGGAGGGCACCGATGGCTGAAACTGGGACACGTATGGGACACAGATACCCGTCCACAACCAGATCTGGCCGAACGCGGCCGGACAAAGCGAACGAGGCCCTGGCCGGCGTTTCCGCTGGTCAGAGCCTCGTTTCTCCCAGTGGTGGCGGGTGAAGGATTCGAACCTTCGAAGCTTTCGCGACGGATTTACAGTCCGCTCCCATTGGCCGCTCGGGCAACCCGCCTGGGATGTCGACCCGGTCTTGGACCCGGCACAACAGGACGGAACAATAGCGCAGGCAGTCCGACTGGAGAAAAACGCGGAAGAGGGGCATCCCATGGCCGACAGCTCGTTCGACATCGTCAGCAAGATCGACCGGCAGGAGGTCGACAACGCGCTCAGCCAGACGGCACGAGAGGTCAGCACGCGCTTCGACTTCAAGGGCACCGGCGCGACCATCGAGTGGAAGGGCGACGAGGCGATCGAGATCTCCGCCTCCGCCGACGAGCGCGCCAGCGCGGTGCTCAACGTCTTCCAGGAGAAGCTGATCAAGCGGGGCCAGTCGCTCAAGATCCTCGACGCCTCGGAGCCGCGGCAGTCCGGGCAGCAGTCGAAGATCTCGATCACGCTCAAGGAGGGCATCTCCTCCGAGAACGCGAAGAAGGTCAGCAAGCTGATCCGCGACGAGGGCCCGAAGGGTGTCAAGGCGCAGATCCAGGGCGACGAGCTCCGGGTCTCGTCCAAGAGCCGCGACGACCTCCAGGCCGTGCAGCAGCTGGTCAAGGGGCAGGACTACGACTTCGCGGTCCAGTTCGTGAACTACCGCTGACGAGAGCGGCGGCGGGCGGCGTACGGTCAGGCGCAGCCGACTCGAAGGAGCACCGATGCGCGACGACCAGGTCATGTTCACGCTCGACGAGAGCGAGCAGGTCACCCACTGGTACAACCTGGTCGCCGACCTGCCGACGCCGCCGCCCCCGCCGCTGCACCCCGGGACCCGCGAGCCCGTGGGGCCGGACGACCTCGCGCCGCTCTTCCCGCCGGAGCTGATCGCGCAGGAGGTCACCGGCGAAAGGTACGTCGAGATCCCCGAGCCGGTCCGCGCGGTCTACCGGCAGTACCGCCCGAGCCCGCTCTTCCGTGCGCGTCGCTGGGAGGAGCGGCTGGGGACGCCGGCGCGCATCTACTACAAGTACGAGGGCGTCTCCCCTGCCGGCTCGCACAAGACCAACACCGCGATCCCGCAGGTCTACTACAACCAGCTCAACGGGGTCACCCGGCTCACCACCGAGACCGGCGCGGGCCAGTGGGGCACCGCCCTGTCGTACGCCGCCTCGCTGTTCGGCGTCGAGTGCGAGGTGTGGCAGGTCGGCACCTCGTTCGACACCAAGCCGCAGCGCCGGACGCTCATCGAGGTGTTCGGCGGCACCGTGCACCGCTCGCCGAGCCGGCTGACCGAGTCGGGCAAGGCGTTCCCCGAGGACCACCCCGGCTCGCTGGGTATCGCGATCTCCGAGGCGGTCGAGGTCGCGGCGCAGGACCCGGCGGCGAAGTACGCGCTCGGCTCGGTGCTCAACCATGTGCTGCTGCACCAGACCGTGATCGGCGAGGAGACGCTGCGCCAGCTCGCCAAGGCCGGCGAGTCGGGCGCCGACCTCGTCGTCGGGTGCGCCGGCGGCGGCTCCAACTTCGCCGGGCTGGCGTTCCCCTTCCTGCGCGAGAAGCTCGCCGGCAACCAGGCACCGCGCATCCTCGCCGTCGAGCCGAGCTCGTGCCCGACGCTGACCCGAGGCGACTACCGCTACGACTTCGGCGACACCGCCGGGCTGACGCCGCTGATGAAGATGTACACGCTCGGCCACGACTTCGTGCCCTCCCCCATCCACGCCGGCGGCCTGCGCTACCACGGCATGGCGCCGCTGGTCTCGCACGCGGTCCACGAGGGGCTGATCGAGGCGACCGCGCTGCACCAGACCGAGTGCTTCGAGGTGGCGCTGGACTTCGCCCGCACCCAGGGCATCGTGGCGGCGCCCGAGTCCTCCCACGCCCTGGCGCAGGCGCGCCGCGAGGCGCTGGCCGCCAAGGACGCGGGTGAGGAGAAGGTCATCGTCATCGGCCTGTCCGGCCACGGGCTGCTCGAGCTCGGCGCCTACGAGTCGTTCCTCGCCGGGCGGCTCGAGGACGACCCGCTGTCGGAGGAGGCGCTCACCGCCGCCCTCGACGGCGTGCCGGTCGTCTAGCCACGCAGGTAGGCGAGCACGGCGCTGACCCGGCGGTCGCTGGCCGGGTCGAGCGGGAGCTTGGCGAAGATCGACCCGACGTGCTTGCGGACGGCCGCCTCGCTGACGACGAGCTCCTCGGCGATCGAGCCGTTGGTGCGGCCCTCGGCCATGAGCGCGAGCACCTCCCGCTCGCGCTCGGTCAGCGCGGCCAGCGGCCCGTCGTCGTGGCGACGGCGCAGCAGCTGGCGCACCACCTCCGGGTCGACCACGGTCCCACCACCGGCCACGCGGGCGAGGCTGTCGAGGAACTCACGCACGTGGCCGACGCGGTCCTTGAGGAGGTAGCCGACGCCCGCGCCGCCGACCGGCGTCGAGTCCAACAGGTCGGAGACATAGCTCTCCGCGACGTACGCCGACAGCACGAGCACCGCGATGTCCGGCTGCTCCGCCCGGATCGCGACGGCGGCGCGGAGGCCCTCGTCGGTGTGCGTCGGCGGCATCCGTACGTCGGTCACGACGATGTCCGGCCGCTCCCGGCGTGCGTAGGCCTGGAGCGCGTCGGCGTCCCCGACGGCCGCCACGACGTCGTGACCCGCGCGCTCGAGGATGCCGACGAGTCCCTCGCGCAGCAGTGCCGCGTCCTCGGCCAGGACGATCCGCAGCCCTACTCGATCGGGCACGCGACCCTCATCTGGGTCGGCCCGCCGACAGGACTGCTGAGGTCGAAGGTGCCGTCGAGCGCCTCGACGCGGGCGGCCAGGCCGGCCAGGCCGCTCCCGCGGGCCGGATCGGCGCCGCCGATCCCGTCGTCGCTCACGGTCAGCACGAGCTCGCGCACGCCGTCAGTCTCGCCCATCCACGCCTGGACCTCCGCACGCGTCGCCCGGGCGTGGCGGGCGATGTTGGTGAGCGCCTCGCTGACGACGAAGTAGGCGGCGCTCTCGACCGGTCGCGGCAGCCGGTCCGGCAACGCGAGGTCGACCGTGACCGGTACCGGCGAGCGGTCGGCGATCTCGTCGATCGCCGCGGCCAGCCCCCGGTCGGTGAGCACCTGGGGGTGGATGCCCCGCACGGTCGCGCGCAGGTCGGCGAGCGCCTCCTCCGCCTGCCGGTGCGCCGCGCGCAGCAGCTCCAGCCCGGCGCCGTCGTCCATCTCCAGCTCGGCGCTCCCCAGCGTCATCGTGAGCGCGACCAGCCGCTGCTGGACGCCGTCGTGGAGGTCGCGCTCGATCCGGTGCCGCTCGGCCTCGAACGCGTCGACGAGGCCAGACCGCGTGCGCCGCAGCTCGACGACCGCCTCCTGGAGGCGCTGCTCGGGCGGGTCGAGCAGCAGCCGCGCGAGGGCGGCCTGGCCGCACGCGAGCCAGGTGAGCAGGTAGAGGACGACCACGAGCAGGACCAGTCCGATCGGCACCGCCAGCCAGGCCTCCGCGGCGGAGTCGATGGTCCAGCCGGCGCTCTCCACGCCGTCGCCCCCGTCGAGCCGCCACAGCGCCGGGGACGCGATGAACACCAGCGGGAGGCTCAGCAGGACCAGCGCGAGCGCGTCCACGACGAGCAGCACGGTGGCCAGCAGGACCGCGTAGCCCAGCTCGCTCCACGCGACCGGGAGCGAGCGCCAGGCACGCAGCTGCTCGCGCAGCGGCGTACGCCGCCCGGCCGGCCGGGGGTCCACGAGCCGGAGCCGCCACCGCTCGACGGCGGCGACCGCGCGGGCCACCAACGGCAGCTGCATCAGCACGATCACGCCGACGACGATCACGACCGTCAGCAGACCGATGCCCACCACCACGAAGAGGGCGCTCAGGGCAACCACCCCGACGGGCACGGTCGAGCCGACGTACAGGATCGAGCGCCACGGCCACGCCGAGGCCAGGAACCGCGACGGTCGGCCGCGGACCGCGGTCCAGGCGTCGGGGTGGCTCACGGTGCCGACCCTAGGGCGCGGGGAGCGCGATCGGGGTAGCGCGTGCGCTACCTCGGGTGTCGCGCGCGAGCCAGTGCCGGCAGGGTCCGGAGCGGGTGGGGTGGAGGCATGACCCTCCTCCAGTCACCTCCGCCCGGTGAGGCGCAGGGCGACGCCCCTGCCGTGGCCCTCGATGGCCTGACCCGCAGCTATCGCTCGAAGTCAGGCGCCGTCGACGCGCTGCGCGGCGTCACGCATGCGTTCCGCACGGGCACGTTCACCGCGATCATGGGCCCGAGCGGCTCCGGCAAGTCGACCCTCCTGCAGCTCGCCGCCGGGCTCGACCAACCCACCTCCGGCCGGGTCAGCGTCGGCGGGACCGGCCTGCACGGCCTCAACCAGACCGAGCTGACCAAGCTGCGCCGGACGACGATGGGCTTCGTCTTCCAGTCCTACAACCTGCTCGACGCGCTCACGGCGTACGACAACGTCGCGCTGCCGGCCCGCCTCGCCGGCCAGCGGATCGACCGGGCGGCCGTCCTCGACGCGCTCGACCGGGTCGGGCTGCGCGACCTGGCCAGGCGCCGCCCACCCGAGCTCTCCGGCGGCCAGCAGCAGCGCGTCGCCATCGCGCGGGCGCTGCACACGCGGCCGCGGGTGCTGTTCGCCGACGAGCCGACCGGCGCGCTCGACCGCACGTCCGGCCGGGCCGTGCTCGACCTCCTGCGCACGACCGCCGATGCCGGCCAGACGGTCGTGATGGTGACGCACGACCCGCTCGCCGCGTCGTACGCCGACGAGGTGCTCTTCCTCGCCGACGGGCTCGTCGTCGGACGGCTCCGCAACGCGGACGCCGCGCAGATCGCCACCGCGATGAGCGAGCTCGAACGATGATGCTCTCGCTCAGCCGCAAGAGCGTCCGCAGCTCGTGGGCGGCCTACGCCGGGGCGTTCACCGCGCTCACGTTCGGCATCGTGCTGATCGCCGTCACCGTCACCATGATCGCGTCGGTCGAGACCACCACCGGACGCGCGGGGATCGGCGAGGCCGAGCGGGCCCAGCTCGAGGACCTCTCCGCGATGTTCGGCTTCATGTCCACCGTCTCGCTGTTCATGGCGCTCTTCGTCGTGGGCAGCACGTTCGGCTTCGTGGTCGCCACCCGCCAGCGCGAGCTCGGCCTGCTCCGCCTGGTCGGGGCGACGCCGCGGCAGGTGCGCCGGCTGCTGCTCGGGGAGGCGTCGGTCGTCGCCCTCGCCGCGACGGTGGTCGGCGGCCTCGTCGCGACGGTGCTCGGTCCGGTCGCGCTGTGGGCGGTGCGGGCCGTCGGCGCGACCAGCCTCCACCTCGCCACTCCCTCGCCGTGGCTGGCCTGGGCGATCGCGGCGCCGTGCGGTGTCCTGGCGGCGCTGGCCGGCTGCTGGCGGTCGTCGAAGCGGGCGGCGAAGGTGCCTCCGGTCGCCGCGCTGCGTGAGGCGGCGATCGAGCGGCGTCGGCCAGGCGTCGTCGCGATCCTCATGGGCGTCCTCACCGCGGCCACGATCGTGGCCGCGGTCGTCCTCGCCGGGCGGATGGCACCGCTGGCGGCGATGCTCGTCGCGATCCTGCTGCCGGCGCTCGTCGTGACCGCCCTGACCGCGCTGGGTCCCGTGGTCGTACCGCGGCTGGCGGGCCTCGTGGCCCGGCCGTTCGCCCGCCGGTCGGTCGAGGCGCGGCTCGCGGCGGACGAGCTGCGGGCCGCCGTACGCACCACGTCGTCGGTCGCAGCGCCCGTCATGGCGATCTCCGCCGTGGCCGGGTCGCTGATCCTCACCATGAGCTTCACCGCCGACTGGACCGGCGCGATGGACCGCGCCCAGCTGGCCGCCCCCGTCGTGGTCACCGAGCCGTCCGCCGCCGGCGGCCTCGCCCGCGACCCCGCCGTCGCCCTCGTCGACGCACGGCGCACCGTGTCGATGTCGATCGCCGACGACGGTCTCGAGGACGTCGACGTGATCGACGTCGACCGCGCGGCCCAGACCCGTCGCCTGCACGCCGTCCGCGGCAGCCTCGACGACCTGCACGGCCGGACGCTCGCGGTCTCGAAGTCGTGGACGTTCGACTCCGGCGTGGGCCTCGGCGGGCACGTGCGGGCACGCTTCGACGGCAAGCCGATGCGCCTCAAGGTGGTGGCGGTCGTCCCCGACGCCGCCGACCTGTACGGCGACCTGATGGTGTCCAGCGACCTGGCCGGTGCGGCCGCCGGCGACCCGAGCGCCCTGTTCGTGATGCCGCGCCCGGGCGTCTCCGACGCCCAGCTGCTCACCGCCGCACGGTCGGTGGCCGGCGACTCGGCCGTGACCGCCGACCGGTGGGTCGACGACCTGACCGCGTCGAGCCGGCGCGCCAACAACGTGGCGCTCCTGGTGCTGCTCGGCCCGGCCGGCCTCTACGCCGGCATCGCGATCGTCAACGCCACCCTCATCGGCGCCGCCCAGCGCGGCCGACAGCGCCGGCTGATCGGGCTGCTCGGCGCGACACCCCGGCAGGTCCGGCGTACCGCTCTCTGGCAGGCCGGCCTCACCACCGCCGCCGGCCTCCTGCTCGGCGGGGCGACGACCGTCTTCCTCGGCTGGCTGGTCCGGCAGGCGATCGCCCGCGACCTGGCCGGGCACGCGGTCCCGATGACGATCCCGTGGGGATCGCTGGCGTCGGTCAGCGGGCTCTGCGTCGGGCTCGCCCTCGTGGCGGCGCTCGCGGCGGTCGGCGTACGCCGTCCGTCTTCTCCGTGAACAGCACGAGTCGTGTGAGTCGAGCATTTCAGTCGACTCATCTGCGAGACTGTGCGTCGTGCGAGTCTCCGCGAAATCCGACTACGCCCTGCGCGCGCTCATCGAGATGGCCGCCCGCGAGGACGGCCGTGCCGTCAGCGCCGAGGAGCTGGGCCGCCTGCAGGACATCCCGCACGGGTTCCTCCAGGCGATCCTCGCCGACCTCCGCAAGGCCGGCATCGTCATCTCGCAGCGTGGCCAGTCCGGTGGCTGGCGCCTGGCCCGTACGGCGGACACGGTCACCGTCGCCGACGTGATCCGGGCCGTCGACGGCCCGCTGGTGTCGGTCTACGGGCTGCGCCCCGAGGCGGTCACCTACAACGAGCGCGCCGACGTCCTCCAGCACGTCTGGATCGCCGCCCGCGACTCGCTGCGCGAGGTCTTCGAGTTCGTCTCGATCGCCTCACTCGCGACCCGCGACCTGCCCGAGACGGTCACCAAGCGGACCGCCAGCGAGGATGCCTGGCAGCCCCACTAGTCAGCGAGATGGGGGTTGTTGCCCGTCGAGATCCGGGAAACCGCCCTCGGCGAGGGCGACGATCCGGGATTCGAGGGGCAACAACCCCCATCTCGAGGGGCGACAACTCCAAAGTCGGCGTACGGGAGTCAGACGGTCGTGGCACCGGGAGCGGCGTTGAGCCAGACGGTGGTGCCCTCGGTCAGGCCGAGCGAGCGGGCGTTGGTCCGGGTCATCTCGACGGCGACCTCCTCACCGGCGTCGGTGAGCACGGTCAGCCGCACCTCGAAGCCGACCCGCAGCACGCGCGAGATCGTGCCCTCGACCGAGTCGGCCGACACCGGCGAGGTGCGCACCTCGACGTCGTGCGGGCGCAGCAGCGTGCCGTCGAGCCGGGTGACCTCGCCGAGGAAGCCCATGACGAAGTCGTTGGCCGGGGCGTCGTAGAGCTGGTCGGGCGCGCCGATCTGCTCGACCCGGCCCTGGTTGATGACGACGATCTCGTCGGCGACCTCGAGGGCCTCCTCCTGGTCGTGGGTGACGAACACGGTCGTCACGTGTACCTCGTCGTGCAGCCGGCGCAGCCAGTCGCGCAGCTCCTTGCGCACCTTGGCGTCCAGCGCGCCGAACGGCTCGTCGAGCAGCAGCACCTTGGGCTCGACCGCGAGCGCCCGCGCGAGCGCCATCCGCTGCCGCTGGCCGCCGGAGAGCTGCGACGGCATCCGGTTCGCGAACTGGGACAGGTGCACCAACTCCAGGAGCTCGCCGACGCGCTGCTTCACCTCGGCCTTGGAGCGGTGCCGGATCTCCAGGCCGAACGCGACGTTCTTCGCGACCGACATGTGCTTGAAGACGGCGTAGTGCTGGAACACGAAGCCCACGTTGCGCTTCTGCGGCGGCAGCTTCGTGGCGTCGTTGCCCTCGATGCTCACCGCGCCGGTGTCGGCCGAGTCGAGGCCGGCGATGACGCGCAGGAGGGTGGACTTGCCGCCCCCGGACGGGCCGAGGAGCGCGGTGAGCTGACCGGTGGGAATGGTGACGGAGACGTCGTCGAGCGCGACGAAGTCGCCGTAGGTCTTGGTGACGTTGCTGACTTGGATGCTCATGGGACTCACTTCTTCGCTGACGGTCGGAGGAAGGCGACGACGACCAGACAGGCGATCGACACGAGGACGAGGAGGAAGGCGATGGCGTACGCCGACGGCTGGTCGAAGCCCTGGTACTTGGCCTCGACGGCGAGCGTCGCGGTCTGTGTCTGGCCGGTCAGGTTGCCGGAGACGACCTTGACCGCGCCGAACTCACCGACCGCACGCGCCGTGGAGAGTACGACGCCGTAGACGACCGCCCACTTGATGCTCGGCAGGGTGATCCGCCAGAACGTCTGGGGCCCGCTGGCACCGAGCGACCGGGCCGCCTGCTCCTGGTCGTTGCCGACCTCCTGCAAGGTCGGGACGACCTCGCGGACCACCAGCGGCAGCGCGACGAAGCAGGTCGCCATGACCAGCGCAGGGGTGGCGAACATGACGGTGAACCCGCCCGACTCCAGCGACGGGCCGAACCAGCCGTCCCGTCCGTTGTAGACGAGCAGCAGCGCGAGGCCGACGACGACCGGGGACACCGCGAGCGGCAGGTCGACGAGTGCCGAGAGCGCCCGCTTGCCGGGGAACTCGTAGCGGACCAGCAGCAGCGAGATCGTGACGCCGAAGACCAGGTTGATCGCGACCGCGATGAGGGCGACCCGTGCGGTCAGCATCAGGGCGCCGGTCACGTCGGGGTCGGACAGCGCATCGGACAGGGTCGAGAGGCCGTCCTCGAACGTGCGGCGGGCGAGCATGCCGACCGGCCACGCGACGAGGAAGAAGACGTAGCCGACGGCCACGAGCCGCAGGACCCACTTCACGGGGGTGGGGAGCTCAACCACGACGCGCCACCACCCTCTGCACGATGTCGAGCCCGACGATGACGACGAGCGCGACGAAGAGCATGAGCGACGCGACGGCCGCGGCCGACGCCTTGGAGCCGTTCTCGATGAAGCTCAGTACCCGGACCGAGACGACCTCGGTCTGGAAGGGCCGGTTGCCCGAGAGCAGGACCAGGGAGCCGTACTCCGAGATCGCCCGCGCGAACGACAGCGCCGCGCCCGCGGCGATCGCCGGGACGAGCGCCGGCAGCAGGATGCGCCGGAGGATGGTGCCGCGCGAGGCGCCGAGCGAGGCGGCGGCCTCCTCGACGTCGACGTCGAGCTCCTCGAGCACCGGCTGCACCGTCCGGACGATGAACGGCAGCGTCACGAACGCGAACGCGAGGAACACGCCCTTCACCGTGAATGCCCAGTGCACCCCGATCGGGCTCTTCGGGCCGTAGAGGGAGAGCAGCACCAGGCCCGCGACGACCGTCGGCAGCGCGAACGGCACGTCGATGATGACGTCGAGCAGGGCCTTGCCGGGGAACCGGTCGCGCACCAGCACCCACGCGATGATCGTGCCGACGACGATGTTGAGCACGGTCACGAGCGCCGCCTGGGTGACGGTGAGCGTGACGGCGGCCCACGTCTGCCCGTCGCGTACGACGTGGAAGTAGTTCGACCAGCCACCCTCGGCCGCCGCCGCGACGATCGCGGCGAGCGGCAGCAGTACGAGCAGGCTGAACCAGATCATGGCGATGCCGAGGCTGAGCCCGGCGCCGCGGGTCAGGGTCGAGCGGGGCGTATGCCGAATGCGCCGAGGCCGGCGCCCCTCCTGGGGCGCCGGCTCGGTCGTCAGGTCATCCGCCGGCCCGACAAGAGACGGGGCGGACGACGGCATTACTGATCGACGCCCTTGCCCGTCGCCTGCTGGATCGCGGTGATCAGGCCGAGCGGCTTGCCCTCGGTGCCGTCACCGAAGTACTTGTCGGCCGCCTCGCCCCAACCGCCGAACGTGTCGGTGATGGTGAACAGCTTGGCCGGGGCCGGGAACGGGTTCGACGGGTCGTTCGCGCCCTCGACCTCCGGGACGTCGACGCCGTCGACCACGGGCCGGAAGCCGGACTTGGCGTACTCGGCCTGACCCTCCTTGCTGGTCTGGTAGGCGAGGAAGTCCTTGGCCGCCTTCGGGGCGGTCTTCGTGACCGCGCCCGGGTTCTCGATCTTCAGCGTGTCGTCGGGGACGATGTAGTCCACGTCGGCGCCGCTCTGCTTGGCGAGGATCGCCTCGTTCTCGTAGGACAGCAGCACGTCACCGGAGCCGTCGGTGAAGGCAGTGGTCGCCTCGCGACCCGAGCCGGGCAGCGCGATGGCGTTCTTGAAGAGCTTCGTCACGAAGTCCTTCGCCTGAGCCTCGGTCCCGCCGTTGCCGGTGACGTGCGCCCAGGCGGCGAGGATGTTCCAGCGGGCGGAGCCGGAGGAGCCGGGGTTCGGGGTGATGATCTGGACACCGGGCTTCACCAGGTCGTCCCAGGTCTTGATGTTCTTGGGGTTGCCCTTGCGGACCACGAAGACGACCACGCTCGAGGTGAGCACGCCGTCCGTCGGCGTCGCCGACTTCCAGTTCTCGTCGACCAGGCCGGCTTTGACCAGGCGCGTCACGTCGGACTCGAGCGAGTAGTGCACGAGGTCGGCCTTGTTGCCGGACTCGACGCCGCGGGACTGGTCGCCGGAGGCGCCGTACGACGTCTTGAACTGCACGCCCTTGCCGGCGTCAGTCTTCTGGAAGTCCTGGAACACGGCCTTGTTGGCCTGCTCGAGGATCGAGAACCCGTTCACTCGCACCGTCGACGCAGCCGACGCCGAGTCGCCGTTGTTCGAGCCGCACGCGGTCAGCGCGAGCGCACCCGCTGCCAGTAACGCGGCGATCTTGATGATCTTCATGTCTGCACCCTTTGTTCTGCCGGCCGGCACCATCGGTCGGCACCGGCTATGTCCAGCAGATTACTCCAATTACCCGAGTCGGCTGAAAATGTCCGTATGGCGGGCGGGTCGGCTCGGACCACGCGGAATCGCGCCTGCGTCTCAGCCTGTGCGCGTGGGACGAGCGCCGTTCTTTAACGCCGGGTTTAGGCTGGCGTGACACGGAACACAGCTGTCCGAGGAGTGCCAGGGTGCCCCAGCAGGTCACGCGGCTCGACCGCGTCGTCATTCGCTTCGCAGGAGACTCAGGCGACGGGATGCAGCTCACCGGCGACCGGTTCACCCAGGAGTCGGCGGTCTTCGGCAACGACCTGATGACGCTGCCCAACTTCCCCGCCGAGATCCGCGCGCCGCAGGGCACGATCCCCGGCGTCTCGTCCTTCCAGGTCCACTTCGCCGACCACCAGATCCTCACCGCCGGGGACGCGCCCGACGTCCTGGTCGCGATGAACCCCGCGGCCCTCAAGGCGAACCTCGCCGACCTCCCCAAGGGCGCGACGATCATCGTCGACACCCACGACTTCACCGCGCGCAACCTCCAGAAGGCCGGCTACGACGGCGACCCGCTCGAGGACGAGCAGCTGCTCAGCAACTACCAGGTCCACGCCGTCGACCTCACGGGGATGACGGTCGAGGCGGTCAAGGAGTTCGGCCTGTCCCGCAAGGACGCCGCCCGGGCCAAGAACATGTTCGCCCTCGGGCTGTTGTCCTGGCTCTACGGCCGGCCCACGGAGCCGACGGTCACGTTCCTCGAACGCCGGTTCGGGCGGGCGCCGCACATCCGCGACGCCAACGTCACCGCGTTCACGACCGGCTGGAACTTCGGCGAGACGACCGAGACGTTCGCGGTCCGCTACGAGGTCGCGCCCGCCCCGCAGGCGCCGGGCACCTACCGCAACATCACCGGCAACCTGGCGCTAGCCTCCGGGCTGGTCGCCGCCGCCGTGCGCTCGGGGCTGCCGCTCTTCCTCGGCTCCTACCCGATCACGCCCGCCTCCGACATCCTCCACGAGCTGTCGAAGCACAAGGGCATGGGCGTGACGACGTTCCAGGCCGAGGACGAGATCGCCGGGATCGGGGCGGCCCTCGGGGCGGCGTACGCCGGCTCGCTCGGCGTGACGACCACCTCGGGTCCGGGCGTGGCGCTGAAGTCCGAGGCGATCGGGCTGGCCGTGACGCTGGAGCTCCCGCTGGTCGTCGTCGACGTGCAGCGCGGCGGTCCCTCGACCGGGCTGCCGACCAAGACCGAGCAGGCCGACCTGCTGCAGGCCATGTTCGGCCGCAACGGCGAGGCGCCGCTGCCGATCGTCGCGCCCTCCACGCCGTCGGACTGCTTCGACGCCGCGCTGGAGGCGGCGCGGATCGCCATCACCTACCGCACCCCGGTCATGCTGCTCTCCGACGGCTACCTCGCCAACGGCTCCGAGCCGTGGCGGGTCCCCGACGTGGCGGACCTACCGGAGATCGACCCGGCGTTCGCGACCGAGCCCAACCACACCTCGCCGGGCTCGGCGAACGGGGCGGACACGTTCTGGCCCTACCTGCGCGACCAGGCGACGCTCGCCCGGCCCTGGGCGGTGCCGGGCACCCCGGGCCTCGAGCACCGCATCGGCGGTCTCGAGAAGGGCGACGGCCACGGCAACATCTCCTACGACCCGGCCAACCACGACCTGATGGTGCGCACCCGCGCAGCGAAGGTGGAGCGGGTCGCCGACTCGCTCGCACCGCTGGTCGTCGACGATCCCTCGGGCAGCGCGCAGGTCCTGGTGGTCGGCTGGGGGTCGACGTACGGACCGATCGCGGCCGGCATCCGCCTGGTCCGCGAGGCCGGCCACGAGGTCGCCCAGGTGCACCTGCGCCACCTCAACCCGCTGCCGCGCGACCTCGGCGACATCCTGAGCCGCTACGACCGGGTGCTGGTCCCCGAGATGAACCTCGGCCAGCTGTCCCTGCTGCTGCGTGCCCGCTACCTCGTCGACGCGGTCGGGCTCAACGTGGTGCGCGGACTGCCGCTGACCTCCGCCGAGGTGGCGAACGCGATCGAGGAGCTGATGTGAGCACGCACGCGCTGTCCGGGCTGGAGCTCGTCCCCACGTCGGACGAGCAGCAGAACGGGAAGGACTACACCAGCGACCAGGAGGTGCGCTGGTGCCCGGGCTGCGGCGACTACGCCGTGCTCAAGGCGGTCCAGTCGTTCCTGCCCGACCTCGGGCTGCGGCGGGAGAACATCGTCTTCGTCTCCGGCATCGGCTGCTCCTCGCGGTTCCCCTACTACCTCGACACGTTCGGGATGCACTCCATCCACGGCCGCGCGCCGGCGATCGCGACCGGCATCGCCACCTCGCGACCCGACCTCTCGGTGTGGGTCGTCACCGGCGACGGCGACGCGCTCTCGATCGGCGGCAACCACCTCATCCACGCCCTGCGCCGCAACGTCAACCTCACGATCCTGCTGTTCAACAACCGGATCTACGGGCTGACGAAGGGGCAGTACTCCCCCACCTCGGAGGAGGGCAAGGTCACCAAGTCGACACCGGTCGGCTCGATCGACCACCCGTTCAACCCGGTGTCGCTGGCCCTCGGCGCCGAGGCGACGTTCGTCGCCCGCACCATCGACTCCGACCGCAAGCACCTGACGTCGGTGCTCGCCGCCGCCGCCGCGCACCGCGGCGCCGCGCTGGTCGAGATCTACCAGAACTGCCCGATCTTCAACGACGGCGCCTTCGACGACGTCAAGGGCCCCGAGGCCGGCGACCACCTGGTCCGGCTCGAGCCGGGGCTCGAGGTGACCGTCGGCGGCCGCACGTGGCTGCACGACCCGTCCGCCGTCGACCCGTCCGACCAGTTCGCGCTGTCGCGGATGTCGGAGGGCACCGACCGGGTGCCGGTCGGCGTCTTCCGCCAGGTCCAGCGGCCGACGTACGACGACCAGGCGCGCGAGCAGGTCGCCACGGCCGTGGACGCCTCGACCGCCTCGCGCGAGGAGCGGCTGACCGCCCTCCTCCACGCCGGCGACACCTGGACCGTCGTCTGATCCTCGGCGTCAGACCGACGTGCGGGCCACCGTGCGGAGCTGGCTGCGGCGGTAGCGGATCGCCTCGTAGGTGAACACCGCGAGCGCGACCCAGACCAGGCCGAACCCGATCCAGCGGCCGAGCGGCATGTCCTCGTGGAAGTGCAGGACGCCGAGGGCGAACTGGAGGATCGGGGCGAGGTACTGCAGCAGCCCGAGCACGACCAGGGGCACCCGGACGGTGGCGGCACCGAAGCAGATGAGGGGCACCGCGGTGACCAGGCCGGCCGACACGAAGAGCGCCGTGTGCCCGATGCCCTCGGACGTGAAGTGGCCGGCACCGGTCGCACCGAGGACGACGACGTAGGCCAGGGCGATGGGAGCGACGACCGCCGTCTCGAGCGCGAGGCTCTCGATGGCGCCCGCATTGGCCTTCTTCTTGAGCAGGCCGTAGGTGCCGAAGGAGAACGCGAGCAGCAGCGCGATCCACGGCGGCCGGCCGTAGTCGACCGCGAGCACGAGCACTGCGACGAACCCGACGCCGACCGCCGCCCATTGGACCGGGCGCATCCGTTCGCCGAGCACCAGCACGCCCATGAGTACGGTGACCAGCGGGTTGATGAAGTAGCCCAGGCTGGTCTCCACGACGTAGCCGTTGTTGACGCCCCAGATGTAGCCCGACCAGTTGATGCTGACCACGACACCAGCGGCCGCCAGCAGACCGAACGTGCGGGGCGTCGTCACCAGCCGGCGGAGCTGGGTGGTGCGGCGGAATCCCACGACCAGCGCCGCCATCACAATCGACGACCACACGAGCCGGTGGGCGAGGATCTCGAACGCGCCGGCCGGTTCGAGCAGCGGCCAGTAGAGCGGGAACGCCCCCCACATGACGTACGCCGCCACGCCGTATGCGACGCCCTTGCGGTGCTCGGCCGCCTCAGTCATGGGTGATCACGCGCCGACGGTAGTCGTCGGCGCGTCAGGGGAAGGCATCGCGGCCGCACGCGACCGTCACTCGCCCGCCGCGACCGGACTAGGGTGGCGCCTGCCATTCCCCACAGGAGGTCGAGCGTGGCTGTCACGATCCGCGACGTCGCAGCCGCAGCGCAGGTCTCACCGGCGACGGTCTCGCGCGTCCTCAACGGCAAGGTCGAGGTGGCCGAGGAGCTGCGTCAGCGCGTCGTGGCGGCGGTCGGCGAGCTCGGTTACCGGCCCAACGGTCTCGCGCGCAGCCTGCGGACCCGGGCGACCTCCGTGCTCGGCGTCGTGATCGCCGACGTCACCAACCCGTTCTTCACCGCGATGGTGCGCGGCATCGAGGACGTCGCGCAGGCGGCCGGCTACTCGGTCGTGCTCGCCAACAGCGACGAGGACCTCGACAAGGAGCGCCGCTACCTCGAGGTCGCGGCCGCCGAGCAGATGGCGGGTGTCGTGCTCGCCCCGGCGTCGTCGCGCGGCACCGACGTGTCGCTGCTGCAGCAGTACCGCATCCCGCTGGTCACGGTCGACCGCCAGCTGGCCGGCCTGGACGTCGACAGCGTGAGCATCGACAACCAGCTCGCCGCGCGCGAGGCCACCGAGCACCTCGTCGCGCAGGGGTGCCGCCGGATCGCCTTCGTCTCGGGCCCGTCGGCCACCAGCACCGGCCAGCGCCGACTCGCCGGCTACCGCGCCGCCCTGCGCGCGGCCGACCTGCCCAGCGGCGCCGAGCTCGTCAAGCGGGCCGACTTCCGCGCGGAGGGCGGCTACGACGCGACCATCGAGCTCCTCCGCTCCGCCGAGCGGCCGGACGGGCTGCTCGTGTCCAACAACCTGATGGCCCTCGGCGCGCTCCGGGCGCTCCAGGAGATGGGGATAGACGTTCCCGGTGAGATCGCGTTCGCGAGCTTCGACGGGATCGAGTGGGCCCGGGCCCTACGACCCACGTTGACGGTCGTCGAGCAGCCGACGTACGAGATCGGTCGGCGCGCCGCCGAGCTGCTGCTCGCCCGCGTCGCGGGTGAGACCGGCCCGGCCCAGAGGGTCGTCCTGCCGGCCGAGCTCAAGGTCGGGGAGTCCTCCACGCGCCGCTGACGCGGCCGTCGCGAAAGGAATCCGCTCCGCCTCGCTCTTGACCGTGAAATCGATTTCTGGCAACCTCCAGCGTCATGACCGCGGCAGTGATCGGCGTCGACATCGGCACGTCGAGCAGCAAGGGCGTCCTGGTCGACCTGACGGGCCGCGTCGTCGCGTCGACCACCCGCGAGCACAGCGTCGAGCGGCCTCTGCCCGGCCACGTCGAGATGGACGGCCGCGTCTGGTGGGACGAGCTCGTGTCCATCGTCCGGGAGCTGACCGGGCGCGGTGAGGAGGTCGTCGCGGTCGGCGTCTCGGGCATGGGCCCCTGCGTCCTGCTGACCGACGCCGACGACAGCCCGCTACGGCCCGCGATCCTCTACGGCGTCGACACCCGCTCGACGCGGCAGATCGACGCGCTCACCGAGCGGTGGGGTGACGAGACCATCCGCGCCCGCTGCGGCTCGTCGCTGTCCACCCAGGCAGCCGGCGCCAAGATCGCCTGGGTCGCCGACGAGGAGCCCGAGCTGTTCGCCCGCGCCCGCCGCCTCTACATGCCGGCCTCCTGGCTGGTCCGCGGCCTCACCGGCGCCTACGTGCTCGACCACCACTCCGCCAGCCAGTGCACGCCGCTCTACGACATCACGGCCGAGGCCTGGTACGCGCCGTGGGCCGACGAGCTCTGCCCGGACCTCGAGCTGCCCCCGCTGCGCTGGTCGGGCGAGGTCGCCGGGACGGTGACGCCGCGCGCCGCCGCGGAGACCGGCCTCCCGGCGGGCATCCCCGTCATCACCGGCACGATCGACGCCTGGGCCGAGGCGCTCAGCGTCGGCGCGCACGGCGTCGGCGACCTGATGCTGATGTACGGAACCACGATGTTCCTCGTCAACACCGTGGAGCGCGCCGTCACGCACCCCTCGTTGTGGGGCACCGTCGGCGCGCTGCCCGGCACCCGCTGCCTGGCCGGGGGCATGGCCACCTCGGGCGCGATCACCACGTGGCTGCGCGACCTCTTCGGGGATGCCGACTACGCAGGTCTGACCAAGCTCGCCGCCGACTCACCAGCCGGCGCCAACGGGCTGCTCATGCTGCCCTACTTCGCCGGCGAGCGGACGCCCGTGATGGACCCCCAGGCTCGTGGCGTCATCGCCGGGCTCACGCTCAGCCACGGGCGCGGCGACCTCTACCGCGCCGCTCTCGAGGCGATCGGCTTCGGCGTCCGGCACAACATCGAGACCATCGAGGCGGCCGGGGGCGACGTACGCCGGATCGTGGCCGTCGGCGGCGGCACGCAGGGCGCCCTGTGGACCCAGATCGTCTCCGACATCACCGGTCGGGACCAGGTGGTCCCCAGCCAGACCATCGGCGCCAGCTACGGGGCCGCACTGCTCGCCGCCCAGGCGGTCGCCGAGGTCTCCATCGAGGACTGGAACCCGGTCCGGGAGACCCGGTCCCCGGTCCAGCAGGCGGCGTACGCCGACCTCTACCCCCGCTACCTCGACCTCTACACGAGCACCCGCGACCTGGCGCACGCCCTGGCGGCGCGCCAGGAGCGCTGACCCCGCCCACGACAGGAGCCCCGGCATGACCCACTACACCCTGCCCACCCCGATCGCACCGGCCGAGGCGGCGCCGCGGACGGTCTACACCGTCGCCAGCGGCGACCTGCGCCCGGCGGCGAACCGGACCTGCTGGCCCACCCAGCGCCAGCTCGAGGGCGACCTCGAGGCCGCGCTCGAGAAGCTCGGCTGGTCGGTCAGCCGGGGCCATGCCGTCGACGAGGCGAAGGGGCACGGGTTCATCGACAGCCAGCGCGCGGGCATCGAGGTCTTCAAGACCCTGCCGCCCGACGCGCCGCTCATCGTCGTGGAGGCCGTGTGGCAATACAGCCACCACGTGCTCGCCGGCCTCCGGTCGCACCACGGTCCGATCCTGGTCGTCGCCAACTGGTCGGGCGAGTTCCCGGGCCTCGTCGGACTGCTCAACCTCACCGCGAGCATGACCAAGGCCGGCATCCCCCACTCCACCCTGTGGAGCAAGGACTTCACCGACGACTGGGCCGTCGAGCGGCTCCAGACCTGGCTGGAGACCGGCACGATCCAGCACGACGTCAGCCACGTGCGCGACCTCGGCACGCTCCCCGACAGCGACGAGACGCGGCTCGGCCGCGCGCTCGCCGAGCAGCTCAAGACCGAGAAGGCCATCATCGGCGTCTTCGACGAGGGCTGCATGGGCATGTACAACGCGATCTTCGACGACGAGCTCCTCAACCCGCTCGGCATCTACAAGGAGCGGCTCTCCCAGAGCGCCCTGGTCGCCGAGATGAACCGGGTGACCGACGACGAGGCGGCCGCCGTACGCCGCTGGCTCGACGAGGCGGGCCTCGACTTCCGCACCGGCAGCGACGAGGCCACCGAGCTGACCGACGCCCAGCTGCACAGCCAGTTCAAGATGTACATCGCCGCGCTCCGCATGTCCGACGACTTCGGGCTCGACGCGGTCGGCATCCAGTACCAGCAGGGCCTCAAGGACACCGTCCCCGCCAGCGACCTCGCCGAAGGTCTCCTCAACGACCCGCACCGCCCGCCGGTGCTCTCCCGGGACAGCTCGCGGGAGCTGTACGCCGGCCGGGCGCTGCCCCACTTCAACGAGGTCGACGAGGGCGTGGCCGTCGACTCCCTCGTCACCAACCGGCTCTGGACCGCGATGGGGCTCGACCCGTCCACGACGCTGCACGACGTGCGCTGGGGCGAGGACTACGACGGCCGGTTCGTGTGGGTCTTCGAGATCTCCGGCTCGGTCCCCGCCTCCCACAACGGCGGCTACGACAAGTCGTGGAGCATGCGGCAGCCCCCGATGTTCTTCCCGCTCGGCGGAGGCACGCTGTCCGGCGTCTCGAAGCCCGGCGAGATCGTGTGGTCACGGGTGTTCCTCATGGACGGCGAGCTGCACGTGGACCTCGGCCGCGGCACCGTCGTCGAGCTGCCCGAGGAGGAGACCCGGCGGCGGCTCGACGCGACCAACCCCGAGTGGCCGATCATGCACGCCGTGCTGCACGGCGTCGGCCGCGACCAGCTGATGGCGCGGCACAAGGCCAACCACGTCAACGTGGTCTACGCCCCCGACGCCGCCACCGCCGACAAGGCGCTCACCGCGAAGGCGGCGCTCTTCGAGGCACTCGGCGTGCACGTCCACCTCTGCGGCGACGTCACGCTGGGGTGAGTCGGCCCGGCCGCACAGGTAACCGTCGGTTCGGTCCTCTTCCTGACGCCTGCAGGGTTCAGGAAGCTGACCGAACTGACGGTTGCATGCCGAGGTCGAGCGCCCGCGCGATCGGCACCCCCGGCCGGTAGGCCAGGTGCAGGTGGCTCGGGGCGTCGAGGATCGTCAGGTCGGCCCGGGCGCCGATCCGCACCACGCCGACGTCGTCGCGGCGCAGCGCCCGGGCACCGCCGGCGGTCGCCGCGCGAAGGGCCTCGGTGGGAGTCAGGCCCATCTCCCGGACGGCGAGGGCGATGACGAACGGCATCGACGAGGTGTACGCCGTCCCGGGGTTGCAGTCGGTCGCGAGTGCGATCTCGACGCCGGCGGCGAGCAGCCCCCGGGCGTCCGGGTAGGGCGACCGGGTGGAGAACTCCACGGCCGGGAGCAGCGTCGCCACGGTCTCACCGCCGGCGAGCGCGTCGACGTCGGCGTCGGCCAGGTGGGTGCAGTGATCGACGCTGGCCGCGCCCAGCTCGACGGCGAGCCGGACACCCGGTCCGGGCCCGAGCTGGTTGCCGTGCACGCGCGCCAGCAGCCCGGCGGAGATCCCGGCCTCGAGGATCTCGCGCGACTCCTCGCCGTCGAACGCGTGCTTGCTGCCGGGCTCGCAGAACACGTCGACCCAGCGGGCCAGCGGGGCGCAGGCCGCGAGCATCGGCCCGGTGACCAGGTCGACGTACGCACGCCGGTCGAGGTCGGGCGGGACGACGTGGGCGCCGAGGAACGTGGTCTCCGAGGTGACCTCGCCCGCCAGACGCAGCGCGCGCGCCTCGTCCTCGACGGTCAGCCCGTAGCCGGACTTGATCTCGACCGTCGTCGTGCCCTGGGCCCGCAGCTCGGCGATCCGCCCCGCGAGCAGGGTGCGGAGCTCGTCGTCGGGTGCGTCCCGGGTCGCGGCGACGGTGGAGGCGATGCCGCCGCCGTCGTAGGGCTCCCCCGTCATGCGCGCGGCGAACTCGACGGCCCGGTCGCCCGCGAAGACCAGGTGGGTGTGCGAGTCGACGAAGCCGGGGATCACGGCGCGGCCGGAGGCGTCCACCCGCCGGTCGGCGGCGGGGGCCTGCGCGGCGGGGCCGACCCACGCGATCCGGCCGCCGTCGGCGACCACCGCCGCGTCCTGGAGGATGCCGTGCTCGGGGTCGTGAGTGACCAGCTCCGCGATGTTGTCGACGATGACACTCACGACAGCAGCTCCTCGATCGCGGTCGCGAGCTCGCGGCCGATCGCCTCGTCGTCGCCGCGCCGGAACACCACCCGGCCGTCGACCATCACCCGTGTCACGTCGGCGGCCGTCGCCGCGAAGACGGCCGTCTCCTCGGCCGCCCCGGTGCCAGCGGTCCGCACGCTGCCGGTGTCGATCGTGACGAGGTCGGCGCGGGCACCGACCTCGATCGCGCCGGCGTCCGGGAACCCGAGCGCGCGGTGGTCGGCCCCGGCGTCCACCAGCTCCCGCGCGGTCCAGTGGCCGCGCGCCTGGGTCGCGAGCCGCTCGCCGAGCTCGACGGCCCGCAGCTCCTCGAACGGGTCGACCACCGCCTGGCTGTCGCTGCCCACGGTCACCGGGCAGCCGGCGTCGCGCAGCCGCCGCGCCGGTCCGATGCCATCGCCGAGGTCGCGCTCCGTGGTCGGGCACATGCTCACCGTCGTCCCGCTGTCGCCGAGCAGGGCGACGTCCTCGTCGGTCAGGTGGGTCGCGTGGACGACGGTCGTCCGCGGGCCGAGCGCGCCGGCGTCGGCGAGCAGGCGCGTGGGCGTGACGCCGTACGCCGCCCGGCAGCCGTCGTTCTCGGCGCGCTGCTCGGAGAGGTGGACGTGCAGGAGCCGGCCGTCGGCGGCCAGGGTCGCCAGCTGGTCGGGGGCGACCGCGCGGACCGAGTGGGCGGCCAGGCCGATCCGCGTGCGGTCGTCGTCCTTGAGACCGTCGGCGAGCGCCAGCAGGTCCTCGGCGCGCTGGTGGCGGAAGCGCTCCTGCTCCGGCTCGACGGGCTCGCCGAACCCGCTGCTGGAGTAGAGCGTCGGCAGCAGCGTCAGCCGGATGCCGGCCTCCGCGGCGGCCGCGACGAGGGCGCGCGACATCGCCGCCGGGTCGTCGTAGGGGCGGCCGTCGGGGCGGTGGTGCACGTAGTGGAACTCCGCGACGCCGGTGTAGCCGGCGGCCACCATCTCCCGGTAGGCCGCGCGGGCCAGCGCGAAGTAGGAGTCGGGATCGAGCCGGCCGGCGACGGCGTACATCTGCTCCCGCCAGGTCCAGAACGTCCCGCGCTCCCGCTGCGTCCGGCCCCGGAGCGCGCGGTGGAAGGCGTGGCTGTGGGTGTTCGCCAGGCCGGGGAGGGTGAGGCCGGGGAGGCGGTCGGAGTCGCGGTCGGAGTCCCCGGTCAACCGGGTACTCCGGAACTCCCTGGCCGCCACAGCACCCCGGGAGTTCCGCTCTAGGCCGGGCGCTGTGACGGAAGTGAATCGTCCGTCCTCGATCTCGACGACCACGTCGTCGGCGATCCCGTCGGGCAGAAGCGCGCGCTCCAGGACGAGCCTCACGACGCGAGCTCCTGCAGCGCGTCGGCGAGCGCTTCGACACCCGCCAGGCAGTCGCCGGTCGAGGCCTGCTCGTCGGGCGAGTGGGACACGCCGGTGGGGTTGCGGACGAAGAGCATCGCGGTCGGGATGCCGGCGGTCTGCAGGATCCCGGCGTCGTGGCCGGCCTGGGTGGGCAGCACCGGTCGCCCGCGGCCGATCCGGGCGGCGAGGCCCTCGTCGAACGTGACCGCCGGCGTCACCGACTCCGGCGTCACCGCGAGCGTCGTGCCGTCGCGGCCCGCTCGGTCACGGGCCTGCGAGGAGATGACGCCGACCAGGTGCTCCAGCGCCGGTTCGGTGGACGCGCGCGCGTCGAGCCAGCCCGTCACCCGCGACGGCACGGCGTTGGTGCCGTTGGGGACCGCCTCGACCCGGCCGAACGTCGCGCGCTGGTCGGCCAGCCGCGCCTGCTTGTTGGCGGCGAGCGCCGTGACGGCGTAGGACAGCATCGGGTCGTGCCGGTCCTCCATCCGGGTCGTGCCGGCGTGGTCGGCCGACCCCGCGAACTCGAACCGCCAGCGGCCGTGCGGCCAGATCCCGCTGGCCACGCCGACCGGCGCCTCGAGGTCGACGAGCCCGCGGCCCTGCTCCACGTGGAGCTCGACGAAGCAGCCGACGTCGCGCAGGATCCCGGAGTCACCGCCCTCCACCAGGTCCCCCAGCCGTACGCCGTCCCGGTCGGCGAGCTCCCTGGCCGACTCCCACGACAGCGACCCGGTCGCCAGCCGCGAGCCGAGGCAGGCCGGGCCGAACCGCGACCCCTCCTCGGCCTGGAACGCGGCCACCGCGATCGGGCGGTTCAGCGCGACGCCACGATCACGCAGGACGTCGAGCGCGGCGAACGCGCTCACGACGCCGAGCGGGCCGTCGTAGGCCCCGCCCTCGATCACCGAGTCGAGGTGCGAGCCGACGAGCACGCGGTCGCCGTCGGCGCCGGCCGTCGTCGCGAGCAGGTTGCCGAACGCGTCCCGCTCGACACTCAGCCCACGCGCGACCGCGGCCTCGGTGAACCAGGCCTCGAGCTCACCGGTCGCCGAGGTCCAGGGGTGCCGGACGTAGCCGCCGGAGGCGACCCGCCCGACGGGGGCCAGGTCGGCCCACATCGACTCGAACGTCATGGCATCGGGACCGAGACGCCGCCGTCGGCGTGGTCAGCGAGCGGGCCCACCTCGTTGGAGAAGCCCGGGGCGTCGCCGGAGTCGATGTGCCGGATGACGCCCATGCCGGGGTCGTTGGTGAGGACGCGCTCGATCTTCTGCGCGGCCAACGGCGTTCCGTCGGCGACCGTCACCTGGCCGGCATGGATCGACCGGCCGATGCCGACGCCGCCGCCGTGGTGGATCGACACCCAGCTGGCGCCGCTCGCGGTGTTGACGAGCGCGTTGAGCAGCGGCCAGTCGGCGATCGCGTCGGAGCCGTCGGCCATCGCCTCGGTCTCGCGGTAGGGCGAGGCGACCGACCCGCAGTCGAGGTGGTCGCGACCGATGACGATCGGCGCGCTGACCTGCCCGGACGACACGAGCTCGTTGAACGCCAGGCCGGCCCGGTCGCGCTCGCCGTAGCCCAGCCAGCAGATCCGCGCCGGCAGCCCCTGGAACGCGACCCGGTCCTGGGCCGCGCGGATCCAGCGGTGCAGGTGGTCGTTGTCCGGGAAGAGGTCGAGCACCGCCTCGTCGGTACGGCGGATGTCGGCCGGGTCGCCGGAGAGGGCGGCCCACCGGAACGGCCCCTTGCCCTCGGTGAACAGCGGGCGGATGTAGGCCGGCACGAAGCCCGGGAAGTCGAAGGCCCGGGTGTAGCCGCCGAGCCGCGCCTCGTCGCGGATCGAGTTGCCGTAGTCGAACACCTCGGCGCCGGCGTCGAGGAAGCCGACCATCGCCTCGACGTGCTTCGCCATGGACACGCGGGCGCGGTCGGTGAACTCCTCCGGCTTGGCCGCGGCGAGATCGGCCCAGTCCTCGAGCGCGACGCCCTCGGGCAGGTAGGACAGCGGATCGTGGGCCGACGTCTGGTCGGTGACGACGTCGACGGCCACGCCCCGGCGGAGCAGCTCGGGCAGCACCGTCGCGCAGTTGCCGACCAGTCCGACCGAGAGCGCCCGCCGCTCGCCCTTCGCGGCCAGGCAGCGCGCGATCGCGTCGTCGAGGTCGTCGGCGACCTCGTCGAGGTAGCGCGTCTCCACCCGCCGCCGGAGCCGGGCGGCGTCCACGTCGACGACGAGGCAGACGCCGCCGTTGAGGGTCACCGCGAGCGGCTGGGCGCCGCCCATGCCGCCGCAGCCGCCGGTGACGGTCAGCGTCCCGGCCAGCGTCCCGTCGAAGCGCTTCGCCGCCACCGCGGCGAACGTCTCGTAGGTCCCCTGGAGGATCCCCTGCGTGCCGATGTAGATCCACGAGCCGGCCGTCATCTGGCCGTACATCGTCAGCCCGGCCTGCTCGAGCCGGCGGAACTCGGGCCAGTTCGCCCAGTCGCCGACCAGGTTGGAGTTGGCGATGAGCACCCGAGGCGCCCACTCGTGGGTTCGCATGACGCCGACCGGCTTGCCGGACTGGACCAGCATCGTCTCGTCCTCGCGCAGGTCGGTGAGGGTCCTGACCATCGCGTCGAAGGCCGGCCAGCTGCGCGCGGCGCGGCCGGTGCCGCCGTACACGACCAGGTCGTCGGGGCGCTCGGCCACGTCGGGGTCGAGGTTGTTCATCAGCATCCGCAGCGGGGCCTCGGTCTGCCACGAGCGGGCGGTCAGGGTGGTGCCGCGGGGAGCGCGGACCGGTCGTGCGCCTTGCATGTGCTTCTCCTCAGCTCAACGGGCCGGTGACTGACTGGGCGGCGGCGAGGATCTCCCCGCTCGCCACGAGCGCGACGGCGCGCTCGATCTCGGGGGCGAGGTAGCGGTCGGTGCCCGGGCCGGCCACGCCCGCCTCACGCAGCGCGCGTACGACGGCGCCGGTGGCTGCGGCGGGCTGCAGCGGCGCCCGCAGGTCGATGGCCCGAGCGGCCGTCAGGACCTCGACCGCGATGACCCGGGTGAGGCCGTCGATCGCCCGGCGCAGCTTGCGCGCGGCAGACCAGCCCATCGAGACGTGGTCCTCCTGCATCGCGCTGCTCGGGATCGAGTCGACGCTCGCGGGAGCGGCGAGCCGCTTGAGCTCGGAGACGATCGCGGCCTGGGTGTACTGCGCGATCATGTGGCCGCTGTCGACCCCGGGGTCGTCCGCGAGGAACGGCGGCAGGCCGTTGCTGCGGGAGACGTCGAGGAAGCGGTCGGTACGACGCTCGCTGATGCTCGCCGCGTCGGCGACCGCGATGGCCAGGAAGTCGAGCACGTAGCCCACCGGCGCGCCGTGGAAGTTGCCGTTGGACTCGACCCGCCCGTCCAGCGTGATCACCGGGTTGTCGACGGCGCTGGCGAGCTCGCGGCCGGCGACCGTCTCCGCGTGGGCGAGCGTGTCGCGGACGGCGCCGTGGACCTGCGGTGCGCAGCGCAGCGAGTAAGCGTCCTGGACGCGGGTGCAGGTGCCGTCGCGATGGCTCGCCATGATCAGCGAGCCCTCGAGCAGCGCCTTCAGGTTGGCGGCGCTGGCGGCCTGGCCGGGGTGCGGGCGCAGCGCCTGGAGGTCGGCGGCGAAGACGGCGTCGGAGCCGAGCAGGGCCTCGACGCTCATCGCGGCGGCGATGTCGGCCGTGGTGAGCAGCCGGTGCAGGTCGTGGGCGGCGAGGACGAGCATGCCCAGCATGCCGTCGGTGCCGTTGATGAGTGCGAGCCCCTCCTTCTCGGCGAGGACGACCGGCTCGATGCCGGCGTCGGCCAGCGCCTGGGCCGCGGGCAGGAGCGTGTCGTCGGCGTCGCGCACCTCGCCCTCCCCCAGCAGCGCCAGCGCGCAGTGCGCCAGCGGGGCGAGGTCGCCGGAGCAGCCCAGCGAGCCGTACTCGCGGACCACCGGGGTGATGCCGGCCGAGATCAGGGCGGCGTACGCCCGCGCCGTCTCCAGCCGTACGCCGGTCCGGCCGGTGGCGAGGGTCGACAGGCGCAGCATCATGAGCGCCCGCACCACCTCGCGCTCCACCTCCGGCCCGCTGCCGGCGGCGTGGGACAGCACGAGGCTGCGCTGCAGCTGGGCGCGCAGCTCGGGGGCGATGTGGCGGGTGGCGAGTGCGCCGAACCCGGTCGAGATGCCGTAGTGCGGCTCGACGTCGTCGGCCAGCGCCTCGACGAGCTTGCGGCTCTGCTCGATGGCCGCCTCGGCGTCGTCGGACAGCCGGACGGCGGCCCCCTCCCGCGCGACGACGACGAGCTCCTCGGGTGCGACGGGACCGATCCCGACCTCGATGACCTGCATGTCTCCTATTGGAGACCGTGCCCGCCGCCCGGAACAGAGCACGCTCGCCATCGGTGTCTCGGATACGAGACAATGGCCCCGTGACCCAGGTGCCGGCCGCCACTCGCGCGCTCCGCGTGCTCCGGTTCCTCGCCGCCCAGCCGGGCCCGGTCCCGCTCGACCGGATCGCCCGTGCCGTCGGGCTGCCTCGGAGCTCGGCCTACCACCTGCTCGCCGCCATGGTCGACGAGGGCTTCGTCGTGCACCTCGCCGACGAGCGCACCTACGGGCTCGGCGTCGCGGCGCACGAGATCGGCAGCGGGTACGCGCGCCAGGAGCCGCTGCAGCGGATCGCGCGCCGCCCGCTCGCCGAGCTCGTCGACCGCACCGGGCAGACCGCCCACCTCGCGGTGATCCACGGCCGTGACGTCCTCTACGTCGTCGAGGAGCGTGCTCCGGGTCGGCCGCCCCTGGTCACCGACGTCGGCGTACGCCTGCCGGCGCACCTGACCGCCAGCGGTCGGGCGATCCTCGCCGCGCTCCCGCCGAGCCAGGTGCGCGCGCTCTACCCCGACCGCACCGCGTTCGTCGACCGTCACGGCAAGGGGCCGTCCTCCCTGACCGCGCTCCGGTCGGTGCTGTCCGAGACCCGGCGGCGGGGCTATGCCGACGAGGACGGCGAGGTGACGCCCGGCTTCGCGTCGGTGGCCGCCGCGGTCGTCGACCACAACGACCAGCCGGCCGCCGGCGTGGCGGTGACCTTCACCGGCCCGGTCGACCTGCCCGTCATCGTCGCTGAGGTGCGCCGGACCGCCACCCTCGTCTCCGCCCGCCTCCGCGGCCGCTGACGGTCGACCTCAGCCGGCCGCCACGCCGGTCTCTTCGACCTGGCTCGCGCGCCAGCGACGGTTGATCTCGATGATGCCGTCGAGCGATCGCAGGGTGTGGTTGAGGCCGTCGATGTGCGCCTCGAGCTTCTGCCGTTCCTGGACCATCCGGTCGAAGGCGTCGTCGCTCGCCTCGACGCTGGGCTCGTAGGTGCACGGCAGCAGCTCGACGATGGTCCGGCTGGTCAGACCCGCCGCGAAGAGCTGCTGCAGCAGCACGACCCGCTGGACGGCCTCCTCGCCGTAGTGCCGCTGACCCGACGCGCTCCGCACGGACGTCAGCAGCCCCTGCTCCTCGTAGTAACGCAGCGACCGTGCGCTCACGCCGGCCCGCTCGGCCAGCTCCCCGATCCTCATCCGATCCCCACCATCTCCATGATCCGGCTCACATCGACGCCGACGGACTTGCCCCTGACGTCAGTGTCAGGTTTTACCGTCATCGACGCACACCCTCGAACACCATAGGAGCAACGATCCATGACCAGTCTCTTCAGCAGCCACCGGGTCGGCGGGCTCGTCCTGCCCAACCGCGTCGTGATGGCCCCGATGTCCCGCGTGCGCGGCACGGCGGACGGCCTCGCGACCGAGCAGATGGCGAGCTACTTCGCCCAGCGCGCGACCGCCGGGCTGCTGATCTCCGACGGGATCCAGCCCAACCGGGTCGGCACCGCGAACCCCGGTGCCGCGGGTCTGCGCGACGCGCGCGAGGCGGCGTCGTGGAAGCCGGTGACGGACGCGGTGCACCTCAACGGCGGCCGCATCTTCGCCCAGCTGATGCACGGCGGCCGGATCGGCCACGAGTCGGTGAGCGGCGTGCAGCCGGTCGGGCCCTCCGCCGTGGCGGCCGGCGCCTCCGTCTTCACCCCGAGCGGGCCGCAGCCGGCCCCGGTCCCCCGCGCGCTGGCCACCGACGAGGTCCCCGAGCAGGCGCGGTCGTACGCCGAGGCGGCGGTCCGCGCGCTCGACGCGGGCTTCGACGGCGTCGAGCTGCACGGCGCCAACGGCTACCTGATCAGCCAGTTCCTCTCCTCCAACGCCAACCTGCGCACCGACTCCTACGGCGGCTCGATCGCCAACCGCATCCGGTTCGCGGTCGAGGCCGTCGAGGCCACCGCGGACGCGATCGGCGCCGACCGGACCGCGATCCGCCTCTCCCCGGGCGCCGGGCTGTGGAACGTGGTCGAGGAGGACGTTCCCGGCCTGTACGGCGCGCTGCTCACCGAGCTCGACCGTCTCGGTTTGGCCTACGTCCACCTCGAGGCGACCACCGACGAGGCCACGATGGTCGCGCTGCGCCGGCGTTGGAGCGGCACCTTCATGGTCAACCCCAGCACGTGGCTGCAGCGTGGCGATGAGCCGTACGGGCCGGTGCCGACCAACCGGGAGTCGGCTGACCACTGGCTGGGTCTCGGCGCGGACCTGATCAGCTTCGGCCGCGCCTACCTCGCCAACCCCGACCTCGTCGAGCGGCTCCGCCTCGGCCTGCCGCTCAACGCGGCAGACCCGGCCACCTTCTACGGCGGCGACGAGACCGGCTACCTGGACTACGGCACCTACCGGCACACCGCCTGACGTCGACACGTCCGGATCTCGATGCGCTCCGCCCAGGGGCTCGTTGGTCGAGTGCGAGCGCCGGCGAGCGGATCGAGACCCGGTCAGGCGGTGCGGGTGGCCAGGATGTCGGCGAACGCCTCGAGCGCCTCACGCACGGCACCGGCGGGGACCGGGCCCAGGCAGGCCTTGGCCCGGCGGGCCTCCTCGGCGACGTAGGCACGGGCCTCGTCCATGGCGGGGTGGGCCCGCAGCAGGGCGAGCGCCTCGGCGAGGTCGTCGTCGGAGGCGGACAGGTCGGAGTCCAGCAGCGCGATGAGGCGGGAGTCGGACGGCCGGGCGGCACGTCGGGCCATCAGCACCGGCAGCGTCGGGACGCCCTCGCGCAGGTCGGTGCCGGGCGTCTTGCCGGACACGTCGCCGTCGGAGGCGATGTCGAGGATGTCGTCGGAGATCTGGAAGGCCGCGCCGACGATGTCGCCGTACGCCGTGAGCGCCTCCTCGACCTCCTTGGACGCGCCGCCGAACAGCGCGCCGTAGCGGGCGGAGGTGGCGATCAGGATGCCGGTCTTGCCGGCGATGACGTCGAGGTGGTGGGCGACCGGGTCGTCGCCGGCGAGCGGTGCCTGCGTCTCCAGGATCTGGCCCTCGACGAGCCGGGCGAACGTCTTCGACTGGATGTGCACGGCCTCGGGCCCGAGCTCGGCGGTCAGCTCGGAGGACCGGGCGAAGAGGAAGTCGCCGGTGAGGATCGCGACGTGGTTGTCCCAGCGGGCGTTGGCGGAGTCGGCACCCCGGCGGACGAGCGCCTCGTCCATCACGTCGTCGTGGTAGAGCGACGCCAGGTGGGTCAGCTCGACCACGCACGCGGCGGTCAGGACGTCGTCGCTGTCGGGCCGGTCGCCGCACTCGGCGGCGAGCAGCACCAGCAGCGGCCGGAACCGCTTGCCGCCGGCCTCGAGCAGGTGCCCGGCCGCCTCGGTCACGAACGGCGCGCGTGACTGCACGTGGCCGGCCAGCGCCTTCTCCACCAGCGCGAGACGGCTCTTCAGCCGCTGCTCGAGCTCGGGGTCGGAGACCGGGAGTGCGAGTTCGGGTGTGCTCACCTGATGAATGATCCCGCATGGTGCACGAGATCGAGAACCGGACCCGGCACGATCCCCAACACCAAGGTCGCGATCGCCGTCACGGCGATCACCCCGGTCGTCAGCGGCGAGGCGGCGGTGACGGCCGCCGCACCCTCGGTCTCACGGTCGGTGAAGAACATCAGCAGGATGAAGCGGACGTAGAAGAACACCGCCACGATGCTCGATGCGATGGCGACGATGACCACCGGCCACGCGCCCGCCGACAGCGCGACGGAGAAGACCGCCCACTTGCCGATGAAGCCCGCGGTCAGCGGGATGCCGGCCATGGAGAGCAGGAAGTAGGCGAAGACGGCGGCGGTCAGCGGTGCCCGCCGGCCGAGCCCGGCCCACGCGGCGAACCGGCTCGTCTCGCCACCCGCGTCGCGGACGACCGAGACCAGGGCGAACGAGCCGACGATCGCCAGGCCGTACGTCGTCAGGTAGAACAGCACCGCCTCGAGACTGCTGATCTCGCCCTTGCCCAGGTCGCCCGCCGCCTGCACGCCGAGGAGGCCGGTGAGGAGGAAGCCGGTGTGCGCGATCGACGAGTAGGCGAGCATCCGCTTCACGTCGGTCTGCACGACCGCCACCACCGCGCCGACGATCATCGTCAGGATGGCGACCACCCAGAGCATCGGCTGCCAGCTCCACCGGTCGGCGCCGAACGCGACGTAGAAGAGGCGGAGGAACGCGCCGAAGGCGGCGATCTTCGTGGCCGCCGACATGAACGCCGTGACGGCCGTCGGGGCGCCCTGGTAGACGTCGGGCGTCCACGAGTGGAACGGGACGGCGCCGACCTTGAAGAGCAGGCCGACGCTCATCATCCCGACGCCGATGAGCAGCAGGGAGTGGTTGGCCCAGTCGCCCTGGACGGCGGCCGCGATGCCGGAGAACTGCATCGTGCCGGCGTACCCGTAGACGAGCGCGAGCCCGTAGAGGAAGAAGCCGGAGGAGAAGGCGCCGAGGAGGAAGTACTTGAGCGCCGCCTCCTGGGACAGCAGCCGACGCCGGCGGGCGAGACCGCAGAGCAGGTAGAGCGGGAGCGAGAGCACCTCGAGCGCGGCGAACAGCATGATGAGGTCGTTGGCCGCCGGGAACAGCATCATCCCGAAGACGGCGAACAGCAGCAGCGGGTAGACCTCGGTGTGCTCGAGGCCGCGGGTCGACGCCTCCCGCTCGGCGGTGGTGCCGGGCAGTGCCGCGGCCTGGCCGGCGAAGACGGTGACGCCCCCCTCGACCCGGCGCTCCGCGAACAGCAGCGCGCCGCCGATCGCGCAGACGAGCACCAGACCCCACAGGTAGACGCTCGGCCCGTCGACCGCCAGCGCACCCTCGGCGCCGACGAGACCCCGGGCACCCTGGAGCGCGTCGAGGTTCACCCCGACGTAGACGGTGCCGGCCAGGGCCACGACCAGGCCGACGACGGTCAGGCCGATCTGGGTGAGGTAGCGGTTCTGCCGCGGCACGAACGCCTCGACGAGCACACCGGCGCAGGCGACGCCGAAGACGACGAACAGCGGCCAGAGCTGCGCGTACTCGATGTGCGGCTGGGTGAAGTTCACGGTCACTTCCCTCCTGCGACGACCGGGGCGTCGTCGGACACGCCGGCGTGCTCCATCAGCGCGCTGATCGTCGGGTTGGCCACGTCGAGGAGCGGGCCCGGCACGAAGCCGAAGAGCACCAGCGCGACGACCAGGGGCGCGAGTACGCCGACCTCGCGCCGGTCGAGGTCGCGCACCACCGGGATCTCGGCGGGCGACACCGCCGGGTCGCCGCCCGGTCCGGTGAAGACCCGCTGGTAGGCCCAGAGCACGTAGACGGCGGCCAGCACGATGCCGGTGACCGCGACCGCGCCGACCCACCAGTGGTAGTCGAACGCGCCGATCAGGACGAGGATCTCCGAGACGAACTGGGAGAGGCCGGGCAGGCCGAGCGTCGCGAGTCCGGCGACGAGGAACAGGCCCGCCAGCACCGGCGTCATCCGCTCCTGGCCGCGCAGCTCGCTGATGCGGACCGTGCCGTGCCGGCGCAGGAGGAACCCGACGGCCAGGAACAGGCCGGCGGTCGCCACTCCGTGGTTGATCATGTAGAGGATCGCGCCGGAGCCGCCCTGGCTGGTGAACACGAAGATGCCCAGGGTGATGAAGCCGAAGTGCGACAGCGACGTGAGGCCGACCAGGCGGAGCAGGTCGTCCTGGCCGATCGCGAGGAAGGCGCCGTAGACGATCGAGATCAGCGCGAGCGTCACGACGACGGGCGTGGCCCACTGCGACGCGTTCGGGAACAGCCCGAGGCAGAAGCGCAGCATCCCGAACGTGCCGATCTTGTCGAGGATGCAGACCAGCAGCACGCTCGTGGCCGGGGTCGCCTTCTCGGTCGTGTCGGCCAGCCAGGTGTGCAGCGGGAACAGCGGCGCCTTGACCATGAACGCCACGAAGAACGCGATGAAGATCCAGCGCTCGATGTCGGTCGAGAGGTCCAGCTTCTGCAGGTCGGTGATGAGGTACGACGGCCCGCCGCCCGTCTGGGCCGACTCGACGTAGAGCGCGATGACGCCGGCGAGCAGCACGAGGCCGCCGCCGAGCTGGTACATGAGGAACTTCAATGCCGCCCAGGAACGTCCCTCGCGGCCGAAGCCGCCGATGAGGAAGTAGGCCGGGATGAGGGTCGCCTCGAAGACGACGTAGAAGAGCAGCACGTCGGTGGCCGTGAAGACGACCAGCGAGAAGCCTTCGAGCGCGAGCACCCAGGCGAAGAAGGACGACCGGGTGGTGTCGCGCCAGGCGGCGACCAGGACGATCGGCACGAGCGCCACCGTGAGCAGCACCATGAGCAGGCCGAGGCCGTCGACGCCGAGGGCGTAGTGGGCGCCGAAGGCCTTGATCCAGGTGACGTCCTCGGTCATCTGGAAGCCGCGCTCACCCTTGTCGAAGCGGGCCGCGACGATGATGCCCTGGATGAGGGCGAGCAGCGAGAACGCGAGCGCGATCTGCTTCGGCCGGCCTCCGCCCGCGGGTGTCAGCAGCGTGACGAGCGCGCCGACGAGCGGCAGGGCGCAGAGGATGGTCAGCGTCATGTGAGGTTCACCGCCAGCAGGGCCAGGACCACGACGAGGGTGCCGCCGAGGACGGAGAGTGCGTAGGAGCGGACGTAGCCGTTCTGGACCCGCCGGAGCAGGCCCGCGACGGCACCGACGGCCACCGGGCCGCCGGTGAGCAGTCCGTCGACGACGTACTTGTCGGTGTCGACGAGCGTGCGGGTGACGTGCTCGCTCGGCCGGACGACCAGGGTGTCGTTGATCGTGTCGCCGTAGAGGTCGTGACGGGCCACCGTGACCGGCCAGGCGACCTTCTGCGGCGCGACGTCGGGGACCGGACGGCGGCCGACGAGGAGCCAGGCGACCCCGACGCCGATCGCGACGACCACGACGGTGAGGGTCGAGACGGCCCAGCCGGGCAGCCCGCCGGACTCGTGCTCGGGGGTCCCGACGACCGGCCCGAGGTAGTCGACGATCCAGTCGCCGATGAGCATGACGCCGCCGAGGACGCTGAGGGCGGCGAGCACGATCAGGGGCCCCGTCATGACCTGCGGTGACTCGTGCGGGTGGACGCCCTGGCGCCACCGCTTCTCGGTGAAGAACGTCATCAGCATCAGCCGGGTCATGTAGAAGCCGGTGACGCCGGCGCCCAGCAGCGCGAGGACACCGACCACCCAGTTGTCGTGGAGCGCTGACTCGATGATCTTGTCCTTGCTCCAGAACCCGGAGAACCCGGGGAAGCCGATGATCGCGAGGTAGCCCATGGTGAAGGTCAGGAACGTGACCGGCATGGCCTTGCGCACCAGCCCGTAGTGGCGCATGTCGACGTCGTCGTCCATGCCGTGCATGACCGAGCCGGCGCCGAGGAACATGTTGGCCTTGAAGAAGCCGTGCGTGAGCAGGTGGAAGATCGCGAACGCGTAACCCGCGACGCCCAGGCCGGCGCCCAGCATCATGTAGCCGATCTGGCTCATCGTGGAGCCGGCCAGCACCTTCTTGATGTCGTCCTTGGCGGTTCCGATGATCGCTCCCCACAGGAGCGTCACGACCGCGACGATCACGACCACCGTCTGCGCGGCGGGCGCGTGCTCGAAGACGAAGTTGGACCGGACGATCAGGTAGACGCCGGCGGTCACCATGGTGGCCGCGTGGATGAGCGCCGAGACCGGGGTCGGACCCTCCATCGCGTCGAGGAGCCAGGCCTGCAGCGGCACCTGGGCCGACTTGCCGCAGGCGCCGAGCAGGAGGAGGAGGCCGAGGATGTTCATCCGCGTCTCGCTCGCGTCACCGGTCGCCTGGCTGATCACGCTGAAGCTCGTCGAGCCGAACGTGACGAACACGAGCATGATCGCGAGGCTCATCCCCATGTCACCCACGCGGTTCATCACGAACGCCTTCTTCGCGGCGGCCGCGGCGGACGGCTTGTGCTGCCAGAACCCGATGAGCAGGTAGGACGCCAGGCCGACGCCCTCCCAGCCGAGGAAGAGCGCGATGTAGTTCTCGGCGAGCACCAGCGTGAGCATCGCCGCGACGAAGAGGTTGAGATAGGCGAAGAAGCGCCGCTTGCGGTCGTCGTGGGCCATGTAGCCCAGCGAGTAGATGTGGATGAGGCTGCCGACGCCGGTGATGAGCAGCAGGAACAGGCTGCTCAGCGGGTCGTAGAGCAGGTCCATGCCGACGTTGAGGTGGCCGGTGTGCATCCACGTGTAGAGGTGCTGCTTCACCTGCCGGTCGCCGTCGTCGCGGCCCAGCGCGACCACGAACATCACGAGGCTGAGCAGGAAGCTGCCGATCGGGAGCAGTGTGGCCAGCAACGGGCCCCATCCGTCGGTACGGCGCCCGCCCACCAGCAGGATCGCGGCACCGAGGGCCGGCAGGGCGATGACCAGCCAGAGCAGGGTGAAGACGCCGTCCGCGTGGGCAGGGTCGACGACGGGGATGCTGTTCACATCGAGGAGGGGCATCTACGGCCTCAGAACTTCAGCAGGCTGGCGTCGTCGACGGAGGCCGAGCGACGGGTCCGGAAGATGGTCATGATGATCGCGAGCCCGACCACGACCTCGGCGGCGGCGACGACCATGACGAAGAACGCCGCGATCTGGCCGTCGAGGTTGCCGTGCTGGTAGGAGAACGCGACCAGCGCGAGGTTGGCGGCGTTGAGCATGAGCTCCACGCTCATGAAGGCCACGATCGCGTTGCGCCGGGTCAGCACCCCCACCGCGCCGATGGTGAACAGGATCGAGCTCAGGACGATGTACGGCGTCACGTCGTTCATTCGGCGTCCTCCTCGGTCTCGATACGCTCGCTGGCGCTCGCTACTCGACCAGCGGAGCCTGCGTCGCCCTCGGTCTTGATGCGACCAGCGGAGCCTGCGTCGCCCTCACTTCCGCTGGTCGAGTAGCCCGAGCCGCTAGGCGAGGGCGTATCGAGACCAGTGAGCCCGGGCTCCTGCGGGATCGTCCGGACCGCCCCGCGGGCGGCGAGCACCCGGTTGACCGAGGCGTCGGACGTCGTACCGTCCGGGAGCAGGGCAGGGGTGTCGACCGCGTTGTGCCGGGCGTAGGTGCCCGGCGGCGGCAGCGGGCCGGGGTGCTCGCCGGTCTCGGAGAAGGCCCGGATGCGCTGGGCGGCCAGGCCGGCCTGCGTGACCTTCGGGTCGAGCCGCTCGCGGTGCGCGAGCACCATCGCACCGATCGCCGCGGTGATCAGCAGCGCGCTGGTGACCTCGAAGGCGAAGACGTAGCGGGAGAAGATCAGGTTCGCCAGCGCCTGGATGTTGCCGCCCTTGTTGGCGGTCGTGAGGCCGGTCATCGTGCCGAGGCTCATCTGCGCCACGCCGATCACCAGCGTCAGGCCGAGGACCAGCCCGCCGACGATCGCGAGCAGCCGCTGGCCGCGGATCGTCTCGACGATCGAGTCAGACGCGTCGACGCCGACGAGCATCACGACGAAGAGGAACAGCGTCAGGATCGCGCCGGTGTAGACGACGATCTGCACCGCGAACAGGAAGGTCGCGTCGAGGGCGGCGTACTGCACGGCGAGGCTGATCATGACCACGGCCAGCAGCAGCGCCGCGTGCACCGCCTTGCGGACGAAGAGGATCCCGAGCGCGGCGATCACCATGATCGGCGCCAGGGTCCAGAACGCGGCGCTCACTCCGCCACCTCCGCCGACTCCGCCCGGCGAGCGGCGAACTCGGCGGCGAACGCCGGGTTGGCGTAGGTGCCGCGGTAGTAGTCGCCCTCGTCGTCGGAGAGCCGCATCGGGTGCGGCGGCTGCTCCATGCCCGGCAGCAGCGGGGCGAGCAGGTCCTGCTTCTCGTAGATGAGGTCGGCGCGGTTGTCGTCGGCCAGCTCGTACTCGTTGGTCATCGTGAGCGCCCGGGTCGGGCACGCCTCGATGCACAGCCCGCACAGGATGCAGCGCAGGTAGTTGATCTGGTAGACGCGGCCGTAGCGCTCACCGGGGCTGAACCGCTCGTCCTCGGAGTTCGAGGCGCCCTCGACGTAGATCGCGTCCGCCGGGCAGGCCCAAGCGCACAGCTCGCAGCCGACGCACTTCTCCAGCCCGTCGGGCCAGCGGTTGAGCTGGTGCCGGCCGTGGAACCGCGGGGCGGTCGGCATCTTCTCGAACGGGTACTGCTCGGTGACGACCTTCTTGAACATGGTCCGGAAGGTCACCCCGAACCCGGCGACCGGGTCCCACAGGGACTCCTTGAGCGTCATCAGGCCTCCTCTCGGACCACGGTGCGGCCCTGCTGCGTGAAGCTCAGCGGCTGCGCGGCGCCGCGGACGGCGCCACCGGTGGGCATGGGCGGGGTCGGGAAGCCGCGGCCGCCGTTGGTGGAGCCGGTCGAGACCCCGACCTTCGGCTCGGCGGTGTCCTCGGTCTTGCGGGTGGGCCAGAACGAGACGACCAGCAGCGCGACGACGAGGACGCCGAGCGCGATGAGCAGGGTCGGCCGGTCGAGGCCGCCCTCGAGCTGGATCGCCTTGACGGTGGCGACGGCGACGAGCCACACCAGGCTGACCGGGATGAGCACCTTCCAGCCGAGCGCCATGAACTGGTCGTAGCGCAGTCGCGGCAGTGAGCCGCGCAGCCAGATGAAGATGAAGATGAAGAACAGCACCTTGCCGAAGAACCACAGCACCGGCCAGTAGCCGCTGTTGGCGCCCTCCCAGATGTGGTCGATCCAGAACGGCGCGTGCCAGCCGCCGAGGAACAGGGTCGTCGCCAGGGCGGAGACGGTCGCCATGTTGATGTACTCGGCGAGGAAGAACAGCGCGAACTTCAGGCTGGAGTACTCGGTGTGGAAGCCGCCCACCAGCTCGCCCTCCGCCTCCGGGAGGTCAAACGGCGCCCGGTTGGTCTCACCGACCATCGCGATGCAGTAGATGATGAAGCTCGGCAGCAGCGTGAGGCCGAACCACAGGTTGTCCTGCGCGGCGACGATCTCGCTGGTCGACAGGCTGCCGGCGTAGAGGAAGACCGCGACGAGCGCGAGCCCCATCGCGACCTCGTAGGAGATCATCTGGGCGCTGGAGCGGATGCCGCCGAGCAGGGAGTACGTCGACCCGGACGCCCAGCCGCCGAGCACGATGCCGTAGATGCCGATGCTGGCGATCGCCATGACGAACAGCACCGCGACCGGCATGTCGGTCAGCTGGAGCGGCGTCTCGTGGCCGAAGAAGTTGACCTCGGGCCCGAACGGGATCACGGAGAACGTCACGAACGCCGGGACGACCACGATGATCGGCGCCAGCAGGTAGACGACCTTGTCGGCCGCCTTGGGGATGATGTCCTCCTTCAGGGCCAGCTTCACGCCGTCGGCGAGTGACTGCAGCAGGCCGAAGGGGCCGTTGACGTTGGGGCCGATGCGGTGCTGCATCCGGGCCACCACACGACGCTCCCACCAGATGTTGAAGAGCGTCAGCAGCACCAGGACGAGGAAGACCAGGACCGTCTTGATGATGATGATCCACCACGGGTCGTGGCCGAACTGATCAAGCACCGGTGACCTCCACTCGTGAACCCGGCGACGCGACGTCGGCGAGCAGGCCACGTCCCGTCGAGCTCGTCGGCAGCCAGACGACGTCGTCGGCGATGTCGGCGACCTCGGCGGGGACCGTGACGGAGCCGCGGTCGCCGGTGACCGTCACGGTCGTCCCGAGCCGCTCGATGCTGGCGGCGCTCAGCCGCGCGACCGGCGGTCGGGCCGTGGCCGCGAGCGCCTTGTCGCCCTGCTGCAGCGCGCCGTTGTCGAGGAGCAGCCTCCAGGTCGCCAGCTTGAACGGCCGCTCGCTGGCGGGGGTCTCGATACGCTCGCTGGCGCTCGCTACTCGACCACCGAGACGCTCGCTGGCGCTCGCCGCTCGACCACCGAGTCTGTTGCCGACCCTGTCGCTGGTCGAGTAGCCCTCGCGAGGAACGAGCGAGGGCGTATCGAGACCACGCGACCCGAGCGCACCGAGCTCGTCGGCGATGCCCCGCAGCACGCGGGCATCCGTGAGCGCCTGCGGATTGTGGAAGATCTGCGGGAAGGACCGCTCGCGGCCCTCCCAGCTGACGAACGTGCCGGCCTTGTCGGTGATCGCCGCAACGGGGAGCACCACGTCGGCGGCGCGGGTCACGTCGGTCTCCCGCAGTTCGAGGCTGACGACGAACGCGGCCGCGTCGAGCGCGGCACGGAACGCGGCCGGGTCGCCGGTGTCGTCGGGGTCGACGCCGCCGACCACCAGACCGCCGATCTCACCGGAGAGGACAGCCCGGACGATCTCGTCGGCGTCCCGTCCGCCGACGCCCGGCAGCAGGCCGGCCTCGACGGCGCCCCGGTCGCCGGCACGACGGGGCACCCAGGCGAGCCGGGCACCCGACTTCGCGGCCAGGTCGGCCGCCGCGGCGAGCGCGCCCGGCGAGGTCGCCAGCCGCTCGCCGACGAGGATCACGGCGCGGGAGTCGAGGCCGTGGTCGGCGTGCCCGAGCAGCGAGGACAGCGCGGCCGCCTCGTCGCCGGGCGCCGTCGGGACGACGGTCGCCGACAGCTTGCCGAGGCCGCGGGTCGTGAACGGCGACAGCGCGACGACGCGGGTCCGCCCGGCTCGGACGGACTTGCGCAGGCGCAGGAAGATCGTGCCGGCCTCGTCCTCGGGCTCCAGACCGGCCAGCACGACGACCGGCGCGGACTCCAGGTCGGCGTACGTGACGCCGAGGCCGGTGCCCCTCACGTGCTCGTCGAGGAAGGGGACCTCCTCGGCGGACAGCGGGCGGGCACGGAAGTCGACGTCCTCGGTGCCGAGGGTCTCCCGGGCGAAGGCGGCGTACGCCCGGGCGTCCTCGAGCGTGAGCCGGCCGCCGGGCAGCACGCCGGTGCCACCGGCGGCGGCGAGCCCGCGCGCGGCGACCTCGAACGCCTCGAGCCACGAGGCGGGGCGCAGCGCGCCGTCCTCACGGATCTGCGGGTAGGTGATCCGGTCGGCGCCGTAGAGGTAGGCGAAGCCGAACCGGTCCTTGTCGGTGATCCACTCCTCGTTGACCTCCGGGTCGTCGCCGGCCAGCCGTCGCACCACCTTGCCGCGACGGTGGTCGACGCGGATCGCGGCACCGCTGGAGTCGTGCTCGGTGACGCCGGGCGTGGAGACCAGGTCGAAGGGACGGCTGCGGAAGCGGTACTCCTCGCTGGTCAGCGCGCCGACGGGGCAGATCTGGATCGTGTTGCCGGAGAAGTACGACGAGAACGGGGCGTTCTCCGCGATGCCGATCTGCTGCTGGGCGCCCCGCTCGATCAGCGCGATGAACGGGTCCCCGGCGATCTCGTCGGAGAACCGCGTGCAGCGCTGGCACACGATGCAGCGCTCACGGTCGAGAAGCACGTTCGGCGAGAGGTGGATCGGCTTCGGGAACGTCCGCTTGATACCGCCCGACTCGGCGAAGCGGGACTCGCCGCGACCGTTGGACATCGCCTGGTTCTGCAGCGGGCACTCGCCGCCCTTGTCGCAGACCGGGCAGTCGAGCGGGTGGTTGATCAGGAGGAACTCCATGATCCCGTTCTGCGCCTTGGTCGCGGTCTCGTTGACGGTCGAGACGACCATGCCCTCGGCGACCGGGATGGTGCACGAGGCCTGCGGCTTCGGGAAGCCGCGACCGTTGCCGGCGTCGGGTACGTCGACCAGGCACTGGCGGCAGGCACCGACCGGCGCCAGCAGCGGGTGGTCGCAGAAGCGCGGGATCTGGATGCCGGCCTGCTCGGCGGCACGGATGACCAGCGTGCCCGCAGGCACGCTCACCTCGACGCCGTCGATGGTGAGGGTGACGAGGTCCGCCTTCTCGACGCCACCGCTGGTCGCGCCTGTCGAGACCGTCATGCCAGGACCTCCTCGAAGAGGGACGACTTCGCGGGGTCGAACGGGCAGCCGCCCTGCTCGAGGTGGGCGAGGTACTCGTCCCGGAAGTACTTGATGGAGCTGGTGATCGGGCTGGTCGCGCCGTCACCGAGGGCGCAGAACGCCCGGCCGAGGATGTTGTCGCACTGGTCGAGCAGCAGGTCGAGGTCCTCCGCGCTGCCCTGGCCCTTCTCCAGGCGGCCGAGCACCTGGACGAGCCACCACGTGCCCTCGCGGCAGGGCGTGCACTTGCCGCACGACTCGTGCTTGTAGAACTCCGTCCAGCGCAGCACGGCGCGCACGACGCAGACCGTCTCGTCGAAGATCTGCAGCGCACGGGTGCCGAGCATCGACCCGGCCGCGCCCACCGACTCGAAGTCGAGCGGCACGTCGAGGTGCTCGGCGGTGAACAGCGGCGTCGACGAGCCACCGGGCGTCCAGAACTTCAGCTCGTGCCCCTCGCGTACGCCGCCCGCGAGGTCGAGCAGCTGGCGCAGCGTGATGCCGAGCGGCGCCTCGTACTGGCCCGGGCGGGTGACGTGACCCGAGAGCGAGAAGATGCCGAAGCCGTTGGACTTCTCGGTGCCCATCCCGGCGAACCAGTCCGCCCCGTTCTCGATGATCGACGGGACCGACGCGATCGACTCGGCGTTGTTGATGACCGTCGGGCTGGCGTAGAGGCCGGCGACCGCGGGGAACGGCGGGCGCAGCCGCGGCTGGCCGCGACGGCCCTCGAGCGAGTCGAGCAGCGCGGTCTCCTCGCCACAGATGTAGGCGCCGGCGCCGGCGTGCACGACCAGGTCGAGGTCGTAGCCGGAGCCGTGGATGTTCGTGCCGAGGTGGCCGGCGGCGTACGCCTCGGCGACCGCCGCCTGGAGGCGCCGGATCACGTGCAGCACCTCGCCGCGGACGTAGATGAACGCCCGGTTGGCCCGGATCGCGTAGGAGCTGATGATGACGCCCTCCACCAGGGTGTGGGGCGAGGCCATCATCAGCGGGATGTCCTTGCAGGTGCCCGGCTCGGACTCGTCGGCGTTGACGACGAGGTACTTCGGGTTGGGGTTGTCCTGCGGGATGAACGACCACTTCATGCCGGTCGGGAAGCCGGCGCCGCCGCGACCGCGGAGACCGGAGTCCTTGACGGCGGTGATCACCTCGTCCGGCGACATCCCCAGGGCCTTGTCGAGGGCCTGGTAGCCGCCCTGCGCCGCGTAGGACGCCAGGGTCCACGAGCGGTCGTCGGCCCAGTTCGCCGTGAGGACGGGGGTCAGCGGTCCTTCGTTGGTTGAGCTCGTCGAAACCACTGTCACTGGCCTTCCTCGGTCTCGATACGCTCGCCGGCGCTCGCTCCTCGACCAGCGGACGGGGCGCGCCAGTCGTTCTCCTGCGCGATGCTCAGCCCGGCGAGCGACGCGGCACCGGCTGAGGGTCCCTCGTCGGCGAGGCCGTCGTTGAAGCCGGCGAGCACCCGCTCGGCCTGGCGCCAGGTGCACAGCCGCGGGCCGCGGGTGGAGTGCCGCTCGACGCCGCTGCGCAGGTCGTCGACGAGCTCGACGGCGCTCTGCGGCGTCTGGTTGTCGACGAACTCCCAGTTGATCATCATGACCGGCGCGTAGTCGCAGGCGGCGTTGCACTCGATGTGCTCGAGGGTGATCCTGCCGTCGGCCGTGGTCTCGTCGTTGCCGACCTCGAGGTGGTCCTTGAGCCGCTCGAAGATCGCGTCGCCGCCCATGACCGCGCACAGCGTGTTGGTGCAGACGCCGACGAGGTAGTCGCCGACGGGACGGCGCTTGTACATCGTGTAGAACGTCGCCACGCCGCTGACCTCGGCCTCGGTGAGGCCGAGGACCTCGGCGCACGCCTGGATGCCCTCCGGCGTGACCCGGCCCTCGGCCGACTGCACCAGGTGGAGCATCGGCAGCAGGCCACTGCGCGCCTGCGGGTAGCGGGCGGCGATCTCGCGGAGCTCGGCGTACGTCGTCTCGTCGATCATCGGGGTCCCCGATCGATTGTTCGGCGGAGGAGCGAAGCGGAGGAGGCGAAGAATCGAGTGGGGTGATTCATCGATCGACTCCTCCCATCACGGGGTCGATCGAGGCGATGGCGACGATGACGTCGGCCACCATGCCGCCCTCGCTCATCACGCTGGTCGCCTGCAGGTTGGTGAACGACGGGTCGCGGAAGTGGACCCGGAACGGTCGCGTTCCGCCGTCGGACACGACGTGGGCGCCGAGCTCGCCGCGCGGGCCCTCGATCGGCACGTAGGCCTGACCCGGCGGGACCCGGAAGCCCTCGGTGACGAGCTTGAAGTGGTGGATCAGGGCCTCCATCGACTCGCCCATGATGTGGCGGATGTGGTCGAGCGAGTTGCCCATGCCGTCGGACCCGATCGCGAGCTGGGAGGGCCAGGCGATCTTCTTGTCGGCGACCATGATCGGGGCGCCCTCGAGCTTCGCGAGCCGGTCGGCCGCCTGCTCGACGATGCGCAGCGACTCCCACATCTCGTTGAGCCGGATCCGGAAGCGGCCGTAGGCGTCCGCGGTGTCCCACGTCTGCACGTCGAACTCGTAGTCCTCGTAGCCGCAGTAGGGCTGCGTCTTGCGCAGGTCCCACGGGTAGCCGGTCGAGCGCAGCACCGGGCCGGACAGGCCCAGGGCGAGGCAGCCCTCGAGGTCGAGCACGCCCACGTTCTCGAGCCGGGCCCTGAAGATCGGGTTGGCGTTGCACAGGTCGGCGTACTCGGGCAGACGCTTCTTCATCAGGTCGATGAAGCCGCGGATCTCCTCCAGCGCACCGGGCGGGAGGTCCTGCGCCACGCCGCCGGGGCGGATGAACGCGTGGTTCATCCGCAGGCCGGTGATCAGCTCGAACAGGTCCAGGACCAGCTCGCGCTCACGGAACCCGATCGTCATCACGGTGAGCGCGCCGATCTCCATGCCGCCGGTCGCGATGGCGACCAGGTGGGAGGAGATGCGGTTGAGCTCCATGAGGAGGACCCGCATGACCTGGGCCTTCTCCGGGACCTCGTCCTCGATGTCGAGCAGCCGCTCGGTCGACAGGACGTACGCCGTCTCGTTGTGCAGCGGCGCGAGGTAGTCCATCCGGGTGCAGAACGTGACGCCCTGCACCCAGGTGCGGAACTCCATGTTCTTCTCGATGCCGGTGTGCAGGTAGCCGATGCCGGCGCGGGCCTCGGTCACCGTCTCGCCCTCGAGCTCGAGGATGAGCCGGAGCACGCCGTGCGTGGACGGGTGCTGCGGGCCCATGTTGACGACGATGCGCTCGTCGGCGACCTCGCCGAGTTGGTCGGTGAGCGCGTCCCAGTCCTGGCCGGAGACGGTGAAGACCCGGCCTTCCGAGGTGTCGAAACCTGTGCTCATGAGTAGCTCCTCCGCGTGTCCGGCGGCGGGATCGTGGCGCCCTTGTACTCCACGGCGATGCCGCCCAGCGGGTAGTCCTTGCGCTGCGGGTGGCCCGGCCAGTCGTCGGGCATGAGGATCCGGGTGAGGCTCGGGTGGCCCTCGAAGACCAGGCCGAACATGTCGTAGGTCTCCCGCTCGTGCCAGTCGAGCGTCGGGTAGACCGACACCAGGCTGGGCAGCGTGGGGTCGGCGTCGGGAGCGCTCGTCTCCAGGCGGATCCGACGGTTGTGGCTCATCGAGAGCAGGTGGTAGACGGCGTGCAGCTCCTTGCCGGCGTCGTCGGGGTAGTGCACGCCGCTCACGCCGGAGCAGAACTCGAAGCGCAGCTCGTCGCGGAGGGTCCGGGCGACGGTCACGAGGTCCTCGCGGCGTACGTGGAACGTGATCTCGCCGCGGTGGATGACGACGGTCGGCTCGCGCCCCTCCAAGGCGCCGCCGAGTGCGCCGGCGACCTCGTCGTACCAGCCGCCGTAGGGCGGGGCAGCGGGCGCCGGGAAGAGCACCGGGCGGACCAGGCCGCCGAAGCCGGAGGTGTCGCCCGAGCCCCGGCCGCCGAACATGCCGGTCCGGACGCCGATCTGCTCCTGCTCCGGTGCGGTCAGGCTGCTGGTGTCCTCCGGGACGTTGTCGGGGACGTTCCCCTCGGTCATCGGAGCAGGCCCTTCATGTTCGAGGTCGGGAGCGCCTTGAGGGCGTCGTTCTCACGCTGCTCGATCTCGCGCGCGCGGTTGGCGCCGAGCTTGGTGTGCTGCACCTGGTCGTGCAGCTTGAGGATCGCGTCGATGAGCATCTCCGGACGGGGCGGACAGCCCGGGAGGTACATGTCGACCGGGACGACGTGGTCGACGCCCTGCACGATCGCGTAGTTGTTGAACATGCCGCCGGAGCTCGCGCAGACGCCCATGGCGAGCACCCACTTGGGCTCGGGCATCTGGTCGTAGATCTGGCGGAGCACCGGCGCCATCTTCTGGCTGACGCGGCCGGCGACGATCATGAGGTCGGCCTGGCGCGGCGAGGCCCGGAAGACCTCCATGCCGAAGCGGGCGAGGTCGTACTTCGGCCCGCCGCTGGTCATCATCTCGATCGCGCAGCACGCGAGTCCGAACGTGGCCGGCCAGAAGCTGGCCTTGCGCATGTAGCCGGCCACGCCCTCCACGGTGGTGAGGAGGACGCCGGACGGCAGCTTCTCTTCGATTCCCATGTCTGTTCAGTGCCTCAGTCCCAGTCGAGCCCGCCGCGGCGCCAGACGTAGAGGTAGGCGACGAACACGGTGGCGATGAAGATGACCATCTCGACCAGGCCGAAGACGCGCAGCTGGTCGAACTGCACCGCCCACGGGTAGAGGAAGATGATCTCGACGTCGAAGACGATGAAGAGCATCGCGATGATGTAGTACTTCACGGGGAAGCGGCCGCCACCCACCGGGTGCGGCGTCGGCTCGATGCCGCACTCGTAGGAGTCGAGCTTCGCCCGGTTGTAGCGCTTCGGGCCGACCAGGCTCGACATCACCACGGAGCCCACCGCGAACAGCGTCGCGAGTGCCATCAGCGCGAGCACCGGTGTGTAGAGGTGCACCAGCACGTCCTCCCCAAGCCCTCGAGATCCGACAACGGTTTGTGATCTTGTGAACTGGATCACAAGGCCGCTCAGACGTTTCTACCACTCGGCAGGCACCGCGTCACGCATCTCCGGCGGAGACAGGGAAAGAGGCTCGAATGTCTCGACCGTCCAGGGGTGGTCGAGGCACTCGAGCCTCCGGGAAGTCAGGCGGTCGCGCGGTGGAGGGCGACGACGCCGCCGGAGAGGTTGCGCCACTGCGGGCGGGTCCAACCCGCCTCGCGGATCAGCCGCGCGAGCCCCTCCTGGTCCGGCCAGGCCCGGATGGACTCGGCCAGGTAGACGTAGGCGTCGGGCGAGGAGGAGACCGCGCGGGCGACGCGCGGCAGCGTCTTCATGAGGTACTCCATGTAGACGGTACGGAAAGCGCGGTTCGTGGGGTGGCTGAACTCGCAGACCACCAGCCGGCCGCCCGGCTTGGTGACCCGACGCATCTCGGCCAGGCCGGCGGCCGGGTCGACGATGTTGCGCAGGCCGAAGGAGATCGTGACGGCGTCGAAGGTGGCGTCCGCGAAGGGGAGCCTGGTGCCGTCGCCGGCGGTGAAGGGCAGGGCCGGCTTGGCCTTCTTCCCGACCTGCAGCATGCCGATCGAGAAGTCGCACGGCACCACCTCGGCACCGGCGTCGGCGAACGGCTGCGAGGAGGTCCCGGTCCCGGCGGCCAGGTCGAGCACGCGCTCGCCGGGCTGGGGGTCGACGGCGTCGAACACCTCGCGCCGCCACCGGCGGTCCTGCCCGAGGGACAGGACGTCGTTGGTCACGTCGTAGCGGCGCGCGACCGCGTCGAACATGCGACGGACGTCGCCCGGCTGCTTGTCGAGCTCGGCCCGTGTCATGGGGTCAGGCCACCTCGTCGTAGACGTTGTCCACCACGCCGACGGCCTTGTCGACGGCGAGCGGGCTGGTGACCTGGACGGTCAGGTTGTCCTTGGACTTCTGGCACTCGACGTACGCCGCCTGGATGCCGCCCTTGCCGTCGGCCGAGCCGGTCTGGATGCAGGTGACGTCGCCCTTGCGGACGAGGGTCTCCACCTGCTGTCCCTGCTGGGCCGTCTTCGGGTCGGTGAACTGGAACGGCGAGAAGGCGCCGCCGGAGGCACGGAAGACCTGCACGACGAGCGGGGCCGACAGCGACTTGTCGACGTAGGTGCGGGTCTCACCCTCCACGCCGGACGCCTTGAGCACCTTGTTGCCGTAGGCGCGCGCGGAGCGCTCGGTCGCCGACGCCTGCTTGACCTTGTCGTCGGTCGCGCCGGGCGCGTTCTTGTAGGCGTCGCTCAGGTCGGTGGCCGTGTAGCCGCCCGGGAGCTTGTCGGGCAGGGAGACGTCACCGGTGTCGCCGTTGACCTTCGGCAGCACGATCGCGAAGACCGCGGCCAGCGCCAGGACGACGGCTCCGAGGATGACTCCGGGCAGGACGACGCGTCGTGTGTTCACGGGCCCCGACGGTACCGGCTGCCCAAGGGGTCGCCCGCATCGGCGTCCGGATACTGTTACGGGGTGCAGCCAGCTCTCGTCGCCCGCACCGTCGCCGTGCCGGCGGGCGCCGCGGCCGACCTGATCGCGCTGCTGCCCGCCGATACCCCTGTCTCGTGGGTCCGACGCGGCGAGGGCCTCGTCGGCTGGGGCACCTCCGCCTCCGTGCGGACCACCGGGCCGACCCGCTTCGCCGACGCCGCCAAGTGGTGGGCCGAGCTCGTCGCCCGGTCCGCCGTCACCGACGAGGTCGGCGAGCCCGGGACCGGACTCGTCGCCTTCGGCTCCTTCGCGTTCTCCGACGACGACGCCGTCGACTCGGTCCTCACCGTCCCGCAGGTCGTCGTCGGCCGCCGCGGTGGCGTCGCCTGGGTGACCACGATCGGCAGCGGCGACCGCGCGCCCGAGGCGCCCCTGCCGGAGCGTGTCCCGTCCCCGGCGGCGCCCCAGGGTGTGACGTACGCCGACGGCGCCCTCGACGGCGAGCAGTGGATGAGCGCCGTGGCGGACGCGGTGGCGCGGATCGACTCCGGGGCGCTGGAGAAGGTCGTGCTCGCCCGCGACCTGATCGCGACCGCCGAGTCGCCGATCGACGTGCGCTGGCCGCTGGCGCAGCTGGCGTCGTCGTACCCGATGTGCTGGACGTTCCACGTCGAGGGCCTCTTCGGCGCCACCCCCGAGCTGCTGGTCCGCCGCGAGCGCGGCCTGGTCACCTCCCGGGTGCTGGCCGGGACCATCCGCCGGACCGGCGACGAGACCCGCGACGACGAGCTGGCCGGCGCGCTGTCGCGGTCGTCGAAGGACCTCGAGGAGCACGAGTACGCCGTCCGCTCGGTCGCCGACGCCCTCGAGCCGCACTGCTCCTCGATGAACGTCCCCGAGGCGCCGTTCGTCCTGCACCTGCCCAATGTCATGCACCTGGCGACCGACGTGACCGGCGTGGTGCACGACGGCATCACCTCGCTGGAGCTGGCCGCCGCGCTGCACCCCTCGGCCGCCGTCGGCGGCACGCCGCGCGACCGCGCGGTGGCGCTGATCGCCGAGCTGGAGCAGATGTCCCGCGACCGCTACGCCGCGCCGGTCGGCTGGATGGACGCCTCCGGCGACGGCGAGTGGGGCATCGCGCTGCGCTCGGCGCTGCTGAGCGGCGACACCGTGCGCCTGTTCGCCGGCTGCGGTGTCGTCGGCTCCTCCGACCCGGCCGCCGAGCTGGCCGAGTCGCAGGCCAAGCTCGTCCCGGTCAGGGACGCGCTCGGCGGCTGACCTCCCGCGTCAGAGGTCGAGGGAGTCGCGCCAGGAGCCGAGGACCGGGTTCCAGCCGACCACCGAACGCTCGGTGATCAGGTCGGCGTTCCAGAACGGGTCGTCGTCGAGGAGCTCCTCGATCTCGGCCGCCGACTTGGCCTCGAAGATGAGCAGCGCGCCGTTGTCGTCGGTCGGCCCGGACAGCTGCAGCCCGTCCTGGGCGGCGAGGAAGGCGCGGTGCTCGGGCCGCAACCGGTCGAGCGCCTCGGTGTCGGGCGAGTAGACGTAGGTGACTGCGAAGGTGGCCATCAGAGGTCCTGCCCGTCCTGGAGGCGGAAGTACTCCTGCCCTGCCTTGGACAGGAAGAGGTTGATCTGGTTGTCGAAGATCGCCGAGCCGGCCTCGGAGTAGATCCGGTCGTGGATCGCGACGTTGCGCGGCGCCTTCACGGCGCGCGCGAAGTCGATGAGGTCACGACTCGCTGCCCACGGTGCCGACACCGGCACGAAGAGCAGGTCGACCTCCTGGTCGGTCTCGGTGATCGCATCGCCCGGGTGGAACAGCCGCTGGCCGCCCATCTCGATGCGGTAGCCGCTGTTGTGGAAGCGCGGCAGCTCGTCGTGGATGACCGCGTGCAGCTCGCCGACCGCCGTGACGGGGACGCCGGCGACGTCGAACGACTCCCCCGGCGAGACGACGACGGTGCGCTCGCCGACGGCGGGCGCCTCCTCGCGGATCTTCGCGGCGACCGCGTCGATCGTGAACACCGGCGCCTCGGAACCGCGCAGCAGGTCGGGCGAGTAGTGGTCGGCGTGCTCGTGGGTGATCAGCACTGCGTCGGCGCCGTCGAGGGCCTCCGGGTCGGTGAACATGCCGGGATCGAGGACGAGCGTGGTGCCGTCGTGCTCGAGCCGGACGCAGGCGTGACCGAACTTGGTGATCCGCATGGCCGTCATGCTAGTGCCCGAGTTTTCTCAACCAAGTGGTTGACCATTCCGCCGTACGCGGCCTAGGGTCGTATTCAACCGATGAGTTGAGGATGGGATGGACGACGACAGGCTCTCCGAGGTGTTCGCGGCACTCGCGGACCCGATCCGGCGCGACATGGTGGCCCGTCTGGCCGACGGCGACGCGGGCGTGAGCGAGCTCGCCGCGCCGTACGACGTCAGCCTCCAGGCGGTCTCCAAGCACCTCAAGGTGCTGGAGGAGGCCGGCCTCGTGACGCGCCGACGGGAGGCGCAGCGCCGGCCGGTCCACCTCGAGGCGGAGGTGTTCGACCTGATGACCAAGTGGATCGAGCGCTACCGCCAACGTGCCGAGGAGCGGTTCCAGCGCCTGGACGCCGTCCTCGAGCGGATGCAGCAGGCGCAGCGACCGACGAGGAAAGAGGACGCATCATGACCACGACCACGAAGCACGAGACGGAGATCGCGGCGGCGAAGGACCTCCCGACGATCACGATCACCCGCGAGTTCGACGCGCCGCGCGAGCTCGTCTTCCGTGCCTGGACCGACCCCGAGCTGCTCGTGCAGTGGCTGGGCCCGAAGGCCTCGCAGCTGCGCGTGACCCAGTGGGACTGCCGCACCGGCGGCTCGTGGGCCTACGTCGACGGCCGCGAGGGCGACCCGGACTACGCCGCGTTCTACGGCAGCTTCCACGAGATCCGGGAGCCGTCACGCCTCGTGCAGACCTTCACCTGGGCGGGCGCGCCCGACGGCGTCTCGCTCGAGACCCTCACGCTCGAGGAGCTCCCCGGCGGCCGGACCCGGTCGGTGATCAGGAGCGTCGTCGAGTCCTTCGAGATCCGCGACGCGATGCTCTCCAGCGGCATGGACGTCGGCATCATCGAGGGCTTCGAGAAGCTCGACGCGCTGCTGGGTACGTCACCGGCATGAGCCCCTCCGAGCAGCACGCCTACGACGCCCAGCGGTTCGCCGCGCTCACCGAGGCCGCCTCGGCCGACGACTGGGGCCGACCCACGCCGGTCGCCGCCTGGACGGCGCGCGACGTGGTCGCTCACCTGGTCGAGTGGCTGCCCGGCTTCGTCTCGCGGGCCGGCGTGACGCTGACGCCGGTGCCGGTCGCCGACGACCCGGCGGCCGCCTGGCGCCGGCGCGCCGCCGAGGTGCAGCGCGTCCTCGACGAGCGCGGCGACGAGGTCTACCGGAGCCCGATGTTCGGCGAGATGCCGCTGGGCTCGGCGATCAACCAGTTCTACACGACCGACATCTGGATGCACTCCTGGGACCTGGCCCGGGCGCTGGACCTCGACATCGACCTCGGTGAGGAGCGCTGCGCGGCGGTGCTCGCCGGCATGGAGCAGATGGAGGACGTCATCCGCAGCAGCGGTCAGTTCGGCCCGCGCGTGGCGGTCCCGGACGATGCCTCCGCGCAGGACCGGCTGGTCGGGTTCATCGGGCGGGATCCGGGGTGGCGGGCCTGACGGTCACGGCTGCGCCAGCGCCCGGATCCGCTCGTCCAACGCCCGCCGGTCGGTCCGGCCGATGACCGCCTCGACGACCTCGATGCCGCCGTTGGGCGTGGCGAGGGCCTGCTCGAGGGCGGGCAGCGAGTCGGCGCGCGTGTACGGCGTCCGCGTGGCCGCGCACAGCGACTCGATCGAGACCCCGTGCGGCGTGCCGAAGAGCCGCTCGAACCGGTCGGCGAACGGAGCCGCCCCCTGCTCGAGCGTCGCGAAGATCGAGCCGCCGTCGTCGTTGGCGACCACGATCGTCAGGTCGGGCCGCGGCTCGTCGGGGCCGAGCACCAGCCCGTTGGAGTCGTGGAGGAACGTCACGTCGCCCATCAGCGCCAGGTCGCGCGTCGACGAGCGGCCGAGCGCGGCACCGATCGCTGTCGAGACGACACCGTCGATGCCGGCCAGTCCGCGGTTCGACAGCACCTTGCGCCGGGCACCCACCTCGTAGCGCGGCACCATCAGGTCGAGGTCGCGGATCGGGTTCGACGCACCGACGACCAGCTGTCCGCCGGGCGGCAGGGCGCGGGCCACGGCGCCGGCGACGGCGTACGGCGTGAGGGCGGGCTGCTCCGCGACCAGCGCGTCGAGCCGGCGGCCGAGCGCGGCGTCGGCCTCGCGCCAGGCGCTGAGCCAGTCGAGGTCGTCGGAGCCGTCGACGTGGAGCCGGGCGAGGAAGCTCCGGGCGACGGGGAACGGCCGGGCCGACCATGCGCCGGGGGCAGGGCCGGCGACGACCTCGACGTCGTCGCGGGCGAGCAGTCGCGAGACCGGCCGGGACAGCGTCGGGTGGCCGAAGACGACAGCGCGCTCCACGTGCTCGGCGAGCGGGCCACCGAGGAGCAGGCGGTAGGTGCGGACGGCGTTCTCGCCCGTGCGCGCGCCGCTGGACGGCTCGGCGAGCAGCGGCCAGCCGGCGGCCTCGGCGAGCACCCGGGCCGGCGGACCGGCGTCGTCCCCGGCGACGACGACCGTTCGCGGGCCGAGCTCGAGCGACTCGAGGATGCGCGGCTCGGGTCGCTGGATCTCCGGACGGCGCTCGAGGGCGGGCACGGTCCAGGGAGCGTCCGGGAGGAGCGGCTCGTCGAGGTGGACGTTCCAGTGCACCGGCCCGAGAGCCGACCAGAGCTCGTCGACGTCGACGTCGTCGGGCGAGTCCAGGCTGCGCCACGGCACGAGCGGGCCGAGGATCGCCCGCTGGTCGGTGGTCTGGTTGGCGCCGGTGCCGTAGAGGCGCTCCGGCCGATCAGCGCTCACCACCACGAGCCGGACGCCGGCGTGGGCCGCCTCGAGCGCGGCCGGGTGCAGGTTGGCGACGGCGGTCCCGCTGGTGCACACGACCGCCGCGCGGGACCCGGTCTTGGTGAGCCCGAGGGCGAGGAAGGCGGCGCTGCGCTCGTCGACGCGGGTGTGCAGCCGGAGCAGGCCGGCCGCGGCCGCGTCGTAGGCGGCGAAGGAGAGCGGGGCGTTGCGGCTGCCCGGGGCGATCACGACCTCCCGGACGCCCGCCTCGACCAGCGCGGAGACGACGGCGCGGGCGAGGTCGGTACTGCTGCTCACACGCGGAACTCTCTCACCGCCGCCAGCCGCTCCTCCCAGTGGGCACGCCTGTCGTCGCTCGCCGCGAGGGCGGCGAGCCTCGCCGTGTCGACGGCCGGCGTCACCACCGGCAGCTCGCCGTCGACCGGGAGCAGCGACTCGGTCACCACGTCGTCGGTCAGCAGCTGCACCGTGGCCAGGCCGCAGGCATGAGGCAGCTCGGGCAGCGCCGCGGCCAGCGCCACGCCGGCGGCGATGCCGACGCTCGACTCCAGCGCGCTCGACACGACGACGGGAAGGCCGATCTCCTCCGCGATCCGCAGGCAGGCGCGTACGCCGCCCAGCGGCTGCACCTTCAGCACGGCGACGTCGGCCGCCTCGAGGTCGCGGACCCGGTAGGGGTCGGCGACCCGCCGGATCGACTCGTCGGCGGCGATCGGCACGTCCACCCGCCGCCTGACCCGGGCCAGGTCCTCGACGGTCGCGACCGGCTGCTCGACGTACTCGAGCCCGACCGCCCGGTCCAGCGCCGCGATGCTCGCCACGGCGGAGTCGACGTCCCACAGCCCGTTGACGTCGACGCGGATGCGGCCGCCGCTGCCGAGCGCGTCGCGGACGGCCTCGACGCGGGCGAGGTCGTCGGCGAGGGTCTGGCCGGGCTCGCCCACCTTCACCTTGGCGGTGCGGCAGCCACTCCGGGCGACGATGGCGTGCGCCTGCTCCGGCCCGACCGCCGGCACGGTCACGTTGACCGGGACGCTGGTGCGCACCGGTGCGGGCCAGTCCCCGGCCGCCGCCTCCTCGGCCGCGCGCAGCCAGGGCTCCACCACGGCCGGCTCGGTGTAGTCCAGGAACGGGCTCCACTCCCCCCAGCCGCTCGCGGTCCGGATGAGCATGCCCTCGCGGACCGTGATGCCGCGGAAGCGGGTGCGCATCGGGATCGACCAGACGTGGGTCTGCATCGCGGCGGTCCCGCTCACCCGGCCAGCCCCCTCAGCCGCATCCGGTCCGGCTTGCCGTTGGGCAGCATCGGGATCTCGGGCAGCGTGACCAGCTGGCGCGGCGCCCAGGACCGGGGCCGCTCGGCGGACACCCAGTCGCGCGCCTCGTCCAGGGAGATCGAGCCGACGACGAAGGCGACCAGCCGGTTGCCCCACTCCTCGTCGGGTACGCCGAGCACCTCGGCGGCCACGACGGAGGGATGCGACCGGAGCCGGGTGGCGACGGCGGGTGCGGGCACGTTGACGCCACCGGTGACGACCATGTCGTCGAGCCGGCCGAGCAGCTGCAGCCGGCCGTCGTCGTCGATCCGGCCGGCGTCGGAGGTGAGGAACCAGCCGTCGACGAGCACCTCGCGGGTCAGCTCCGGATCGCCGAGATAACCGTCGAACAGCACCGGCCCGCTGAGCCTGACGCGCCCGTCGACGCCGAGTGCCATGCCGACGCCGTCGAGCGGGACGCCGTCGTAGACGCAGCCGCCGCAGGTCTCGGCCGAGCCGTAGGTCGCGACGACGCGCACGTCGGCCTCTGCCGCTCGCGCCCGGAGGGACGGATCGATCGGTCCGCCGCCGAGCAGCACGGTGTGGAAGTCGGCGAGTGCGGCCGCGTCGGTGTCGAGCATCCGGTGCAGCTGGGTCGGCACGACGGACAGGAACCCGCCCGGCCCGACCGCCCCGGCGGCGTCGGCGAACGAGTCGCCGAGGACCACCGGCTCGTGCCCGGCCACCAGCGACCGGACGACGACGTTCAGCCCGGCGACGTACGACGCCGGGAGCGCCAGCAGCCACCGGCCGGCCCCGCCGACGCGGGCCGCCGAGGCCTCGGCGGAGGCGAGCATCGCCCGGCGCGAGAGCACCACCCGCTTCGGCCGGCCGGTCGAGCCGGAGGTCTCCACGACCCACGGGTCGGGCTCGCCCGGCGACGACAGCCACCGGTCGACGGCGGCGATGACTTCGGCCGCCGAGGTACCGGTGTTATTCATGTGGCGAACGCTAGTCCGCCATGATCAGATGCGCCCATGCCCTCCCCCTTCCCGGTTCCGGGGTTCTTGGCGCGCCTGATCCCGCCCACACCCCTGTCCCGCCGCCTCGCGCTCCAGTCGATGCTCTTCTCGACCGGCGAGGGCACGTTCAACACCGGCAGCGCCTTCTTCCTCACCCAGGTCGTCGGGATGTCGGCCCCCAAGGTCGGCCTGGCGCTGACCATCGCCGGCATCGCCCAGTTCGTCTTCGCCTACCCGGTCGGTCGGCTCGTCGACCGGTTCGGCCCCAAGCGGATGTGGGCGATCTCCGCGATCGGCGCCGCCGCCGGGTTCCTCCTCCTGCCGTTCGTCAACGGCTTCGGGCAGTACGTCGCCCTGGCGCTGGTCGTCGCGTTCTTCGAGGGCGTCGGCGACAACGCGCGGCACGCCTACACGCTCGACGTCTTCGACCCCAAGGAGCGGGTCCAGACGCAGGCCTACATGTACTCGTCCCTCAACGTCGGCTTCACCCTCGGCGCGATCATCGGCGGCGGCGTGCTCGCCTTCCACTCCGTGGAGCTGGTCCGCTGGACGCCGTGGTTCGCGGCCGTGCTGATGGTGGTCAACGCGCTGGCCATCGTCCGCCTGCCCGCCGCGCCGCACGACCTGCGGATCCTCTCCGGCGAGGTCCGCGTCAAGCCGACCACCCCGTCGGGCTGGCGCAACCCCGGCTGGATGGCCACGACGTTCTTCAACGGCACGATGTGGACCAACCAGACGCTGCTCAACGTCGTCATCCCGCTGTGGCTGGTCACGGCCACGGACGCCCCGCCGGTCCTGCTCGCCTGGCTGTTCGGCACCAACACGGTGCTGTGCATCTTCCTGCCGGCGTACACCTCGCGCGGCGTCAAGGACCTGCGCGGCGCCATGCGCTACGTGTGGATCTCGACCGGCTTCTTCGTCGGCTCCTGCCTCATCACGATGATCACCCACGAGACCGTCGGGTGGCTGACGATCGTCCTGGTGTGGCTGGGCCACGTGACGGTGACCGGCGCCGAGCTGGCGATCTCCGGCGCGTCATGGATGTTCCAGTCCGACCTGATGGACCCGCAGCGGCGCGGCGAGTACCAGGGCGTCGGCGACGTCTTCCGCGCGCTCGGGTCGAAGTGGGCGCCGGCGCTCTTCACGTGGCTGGCGATCTCGGTCGGCGATCTGGGCTGGCTCGTGATCGCCGCGATCGCCGTGGTGGCCGCCGCCGGCCTGGGCCGGTCGACCCAGGTGGCGGCCCGCTTCGCGCACCAGTACTTCCCGCTCGAGGACGTGAGCGTGACCGTGCCGGCCCCTCCGGTCGCGAACGCCGCGGCGCCGCCAGTGGCGAGCGCACCCCCGACCGCACTATCTTGACGTCAAGATAACTCGAGAGGACCCTGTTGATCCTGCGCCTGCTCCGCGGCCTCGTGCCTGAGGACCGCCTCACCCGCCGACTGGCGATCCAGTCGATCATCTCCGCCTTCGGCGACGGCGCGTTCCTCACGGGCTCGGCGTTCTACTTCACCCAGCTCGTCGGTCTCTCCGCGCAGCACGTCGGCCTCGGCCTGTCCGTGGCGGCCGCGGTGCAGTTCTTGGTCTCGGTCCCGACCGGCCGGTGGGTCGACCGCGTGGGTGCGAAGCACGCCTGGGTCGGGATGGCTGCGGCCCAGGCGGCGCTCTACTTCCTCTGGCCGGCGATCAACGGCTTCGTCACGTTCCTGCTGATGATGGCCGCGATGAGCGTCGTCGAGTCGACGATGCGCGCAGGCCGCAACGCCTACCAGATCGCGATCTTCCCTCGGGAGCAGCGGGTCGCCTCGCAGGCGTTCATGCGCGCCGCCCGCAACGTCGGCTACACCCTCGGCGCCCTGCTCGCCGGCATGGCGCTGGCGCTGGACTCCGACACGGCGATGGAGCTGGTGCCGATCCTCACCGGCGCCCTCCTCGTCGGCAACACGGTCTGGGTGTGGCGGCTGCCCCCGCTGGTGGTCGACGTGCCCGAGCAGCCGCTGGAGAAGGCCCTCGAGAGCGCCGGCCAGAAGGGCAGCGCGCTGCGCAACCGTGGCTTCCTGCTGATGTCGATCTTCAACGGTGTGCTCAGCACCCACGGCGTCCTCCTCAACACCGTCATCCCGCTGTGGCTGGTCGAGGAGACCGACGCACCGCGGGTCCTGCTGGCCTGGCTGTTCGGCACCAACACCGTGATGGCGGTCCTCCTGCAGGTCGCTGCCGCCCGCGGCGTCACGACCGTCCAGCAGTCGCTGCACGCGCAGTACCGCGGCGCAGCCTGCTTCGTCCTCTCCTGCGGCATCGTCCTCGTCACCCACGACACCACCGGCTGGATCACGATCGTGCTCGTCTGGCTCGGCCACGTGACCGTCACCGGGTCGGAGCTCTTCCAGTCGGCCGGCATGTGGGGCCTGGTGGCCGAGCTCTCCGACCCCGAACGGCTCGGTGACTACCAGGGCGTCTCGTCGCTCGGCTACACGCTCGGCGACGTCTGGGCGCCCGCGCTCTACACGTTCCTCGCGATGACCCTCGGCGCGCCCGGCTGGATCATCATCGCGCTCATCGTCGTGGCCGCCGCCGTCGCGATCGGGCCCGCCTCGCGGGCGGCCGAGCGGCACCTGGCCGGCGGGCCCGTGGTGACCGAGGCCGACGAGGTGCCCCACCCCGCGCACTGACGGATCTCCCGGTGTTGAATGACCCCTCGTGGCGACAGCAGCACAGTGGCTCGAGGGAGCGCGCCCGAAGACGCTCCCCGCGGCGATCTCCCCGGTCGTGGCCGGCACCGGCGTGGCGGCGTACGACGGCGAGCTGGTGTGGTGGAAGGCCCTGCTCGCTCTGATCGCGGCGCTGGCGCTGCAGGTGGCGGTCAACTACGCCAACGACTACTCCGACGGCATCCGCGGGACCGACGACGAACGGGTCGGACCGCTGCGGCTGACCGGGTCCCGGCTGGCCGCCCCACAGGCGGTGAAGCGGGCCGCGTTCCTCGCCTTCGGCGTCGCCGGTCTGGCCGGCCTCGCCCTGGCCGCGAGCACCGCCTGGTGGCTGGTGGCGGTGGGGCTGCTGTGCATCCTGGCCGCCTGGTACTACACGGGCGGCAAGCGCCCCTACGGCTACGCCGGCCTCGGCGAGGTCATGGTGTTCGTCTTCTTCGGCCTGGTCGCCGTCGTCGGCACCTACTACGTGCAGGCCGAGCGGTGGTCCTGGGCGGCCCTCTACGCAGCCGTCGGCGTGGGCGCGCTGGCCTGCGCGATCCTCGTCGCCAACAACCTGCGCGACATCCCGACAGACACGGTCTCGGGCAAGCGGACGCTGGCCGTGATCCTCGGCGACGGCCGTACCCGTGCGCTCTACACGCTGCTGGTCGCCGCCGCTGCCGTCGCCGTGGTCGCCGTCGCCGTCGCCACCACCTGGTGGGCGCTGATCGGCCTGGGCTTCCTCGTCATCGCCGGCCGCGCCGCCCGCACGGTGAGCTCCGGCGCGGTCGGGCCGGCGCTCATCCCGGTCCTGCAGGCGAGCGGCAAGGCCGAGCTGCTGTGGGCGGTGCTGGTCGCCGTACCGCTGGCGCTCGTCTGACGGTCCGTCGAGGTAGGCAGGACCCTCAGCCCACCGTCGCGACGACCGCCTCGCCACCGTCCCAGCTGGCCGTCAGCGTCTCGCGACCGGACAGCTCGACCGGGAGCAGGCGGGCGATGCTGAGCTCGTGGCCGCCGGCCTCGACCACCGCCGTCGCGTCGCGGGACGTGACCGACACGGGGCCCGCCGACGGGCCGGTGGCCGCGGAGCCACTGCCCTTGGCGCGCACCGCCGGCGTACGTCGCTCGACGATCTCGCCGTCCCGCTCGACGTCGATCGCGGCCTGCTCGCCGCCGGTGAGGATGGCGGTCAGGAAGGCGCGGACCGCGACCGGGTCACCCGACGCGTCGTAGACCCAGCGCTGCCCGAGGGCCGTGTGGGACATCGTGCAGACGAGGAGCTCGTCGGCGCCCTCCAGCGGGGCACCGCGGTAGGTCAGCGGCAGGTGCAGGACGCGGTCGCCGGCGCGGAAGAGGAGCGCCTCGACGCCGACCTCCCCGTCGGGGTCGTCGAAGCGGTAGCCGCCGACGTACTCGAGGTCGCCCAGTCCGGCAGCCCAGGGCTGCGTGGCCAACCAGGCGGCCACGAGCTCGGGCTTGGTCGGCGAGATCGTCGCGTCGACGTGGACGATCGCCATCAGTCCTCGTCCTCCTTGGAGCGCATGCGCTCCATCGTCGCGTCGGCGCGACGCTCCACCCGCGAGGCGAAGGAGGCCCGCTGGCGGTTGAGGACGAAGTAGGACGCGATGCCGCTCACGACGAACGCCAGGACCAGCACCACGAACCACGGGAAACCGCCGGTGGCGACCGCCCAGATGCCGGCGATGATCGCGAACGTGGCGGCGAACAGTGCCAGTCGCAACAGGGTGTAGACGACGAACTCCTTCACGTGTCCACACCCTAGGCTCCTGAGTGGAAAACCGAACTATCGTGGGTGCTGTGCTGAAGGTCCTGCTCGTGCTGATCATTCTCGCGATCGCCACGTACGCGCTGGTCCGGGTGGTCCAGCGTCGCGGCGTCACCCCGCCACTCGCCGGCACGCGCCGCACGAGCCGCCCCTCCGGTCCGCTGGGACCCGACGACGACGACGAGTTCCTCCGCGACCTCGACCGCAAGCGGCTCGACGGCGAGGGCCCGGACAACAGCCCCTAGGGCTCAGCCCTGGATGGCGAGCGCCGGGTGCTCGGTGCTCGGGACCGGCGCCGGCGCCGCGTAGGAGTGCTGCGACGTCGTCGAGAAGTAGTTGATCCCGATGAAGTTGAACCACAGCGTCGCCATGCCGACCAGCGCCAGGATCGCCGCGTTGCGGCCGCGCCAGCCGGCGGTCGCCCGGGCGTGCAGGTAGCCCGCGTAGACGACCCAGGTGATGAACGCCCAGACCTCCTTGGGGTCCCAGTTCCAGTACGACGACCAGGCCTGGTGCGCCCAGATCGGGCCGGTGATGAGAACGGCGAAGGTCCACACCGGGAAGCCGAAGGCGTGGATCCGGTAGGCCACCCGGTCGAGCACCTCGAGCGACGGGACCCGCGACATCCAGCCGGTCTCCCTCGGCCCGACGCGGGCCTTGACGAGATAGACCGCCGAGGTGATGCCGCCGAGCGTGAACGCACCGGTCGCGAGGATCGCCGAGATGACGTGGATGACCAGCCAGTAGGAGTTGAGCGCCTCGGTGAGCTGCGCGACCGGCTCGTAGAGCCACAGCACGGCGATCATCAGGCAGACCAGCACGAACGTCACGACCAGCGGCGCCATCCAGTGCAGGTCGAAGCGGCGGTAGAGGACGACGTACGCCGCGGCGACGACGAACGTGCCGCTCAGCGTGAACTCGTACATGTTGCCCCACGGCACCCGGTGCGGGTCGGCCGCCATGCCGCGGCCCAGCAGCGCCACGAAGTGCGCGGCGAGCGCGATGAGCGTGAGCAGGAACCCGAGGCGGCCGAACAGCGCCACCCGGTGCTCGCGGTCCTCGTCGACGGGGACCGCCGGTTGCTCGGCGGGCGCGCCGGCACCGACGAGCGCCTCGGCGGGCACCCTCTTGCGGGCGGAGAGCGCCGACCACTCCACCAGGTGGGCGATCAGCGCCAGGAAGTACAAGACCCCCGCGGCGCCGACGGCCTGGTTGGAGAGCATCCCCCAGCTGGTGTCGGTCATGACTGCTTCTCCTTCTGGAGCGCTTCGACGAGCGAGCGTACGACGGCGGCGGTGTCGCCCCCGCCGGAGCGGTCGAGCGCCGCGACCTCGACCAGTGTGCCGCCCTCGCCACGGCGGGCGCGAACCCAGACCCGACGCGGCCGGATGAACAGGGAGCCGAGCAGGCCGACGAGGCAGAGCACGACGCCGATCAGGGCGAGGTCCTTGCCGGGCGACTGGCTGATCTGGAGCCGGTTCCAGCGCACGACGCTGTCGAACGTGACCGACCCGAGGCCGTTGGGCAGCGCGACGGTCTGCCCGGGCTTCATGTCGAGCCGGAGCGGCTGCTTGGGGTTGTCCGGGTTCATGACCTGCTTGGCCGCGGACGTGTCGAGGGCGTAGACCGACTGCGGTCCGCCGGTCGGGTTGAGGTCGCCGGCGTAGACGTGCATCGAGATGAGCGGGTTGAGGTCGTTGCCCATCAGGGTCGCCGGGTTGCCGTCGTCGTCCATGATGAACGTCGGGTAGAAGACGCCCTGCAGGCCGATCTGCTCCGGCTTCGCGGCCGAGGCCTTGACGACGCCGAACGAGAAGAACGTCTGGTTCTGCGGCAGGAAGACGGTCGGCCCCGAGTAGGCGACGTTGCCCTGGCCGTCACGGACGGTGATCACCGGCGCGTAACCGTGGCCGATGAGGAAGACCTCGGTGCCGCCGATCTTGAGCGGGTGGTTGACCCGCAGGTCGTACTTCGTCGCGTCGGAGCAGTCGGCCTTCTGGCAGTAGGTCAGCTCGGACTTGAAGCCCTTCGCCATGCCACGCTTCGGGCCGGAGTTGATCCAGCTGACCTTGAAGTCGTCGATGTTGAAGGTGAACGGGTCCATCCGGCTCTCGGAGAACAGCGAGCCCGGGTCGAAGTCGTCGTACTGGCTGAGGGTGTTGGTGAACCCGGCGTCCTTCCCGACGACCACGATGACGCCGCCCTTGTAGCCGAGCAGGCTGCCCATCGCGAAGCCGACGAGCACGAGGATGATCGAGAGGTGGAAGACGAGGTTGCCGGCCTCGCGCAGGAAGCCGCGCTCGCCGCTGACGGCGTCGTCGGCCGTCTCCCCGGTCGCCGGGCCCGTCGAGGCGCGGATCCGATAGCGCTGCTTCTTGAGCAGCGTGCGGGCCCGGGCCAGGACGGCCTCCGGCTCCTCCGCGGTGGTGTACGACGACGAGTCGGGCAGTCGCAGCAGGTGCCGCGGAGCCGCCGGCGGCTGCGCGCGCAGCCCGCGCCAGTAGACCCGCAGGCGGGGCAGGATGCAGCCGATGAGCGAGATCATCAGCAGGACGTAGATGGCGCCGAACCACGGCGTGGAGTAGACGTCGAACAGGCCGAGCTTGCGGTAGATCGGTGTGAGCGTGGTGTGCGCGTCCTGCCAGCGGGACGTCTTGAGCGAGTCGACGCCGCTCTGCGGGATCAGCGAGCCGGGCACCGCGGCCAGGGCGAGCAGGAGCAGCAGCACCAGCGCGGTGCGCATCGAGGTGAGCTGACGCCAGGCCCAGCGCAGCATCTCGCGGAGGTTCAGCTCGCCGGGCCGCCGTCCGTCGGGTCCCTGGCCGTCCGGCTCGGGCGACTCCTCGCCCGGGAAGTCGGGGATCCGGCCCTCCGGGCCGGTCACGGAAGAGCGTTGGGTCATACGGAGACCGTCCAGCCGTCGACGAGATGGATCTGCAACCACTGCACCGCCCAGTCCCACCAGCCGGTGAGCAGCGCGAGTCCGATGAGCACGAACATCGCGCCGCCGAGGCGGGTCACCCAGCGGATGTGGCGGCGGATGAACGCGAGCGTCCCGAGCGCGCGGCGCCAGAGCAGCGCGAACACGATGAACGGCAGCCCGAGGCCGATGCAGTAGAACGCCAGCAGCAGGCCGCCCCGCGAGGCGGTGCCCTCGTTGCCGGCGAGGTTGAGCATCACGCCGAGGGTCGGCCCGATGCAGGGCGTCCAGCCGACCGCGAAGAGCACGCCGAGCAGCGGCGCGGCCACCAGGCCGACGGCGGGGACGCGGTGGAACCGCACGTCGCGCTGCAGCCACGGCACCAGTCCCATGAAGGCCAGGCCGAGCACGATCGAGACGATGCCGAGGGCGACCTTGAGCTGCCGGTCGTACTCGATGAGCCAGTCGCCCACGGTGCCGGCGGCGACGCCGAGCAGCACGAAGACGACGCTGAACCCGAGAACGAACAGCACGGCACCGGCCAGCATCCGGCCGCGGCCACCTCGGCCCTCGGCGAGGTCGGCGCCGGACAGCCCGGTGGCGTAGGAGAGGTAGCCCGGCAGGAGCGGGATGACGCAGGGCGAGAAGAACGACACCAGTCCCGCGACGACCGCCAGCGGCAGGGCCAGCAGGAGCGACCCGTCGGCGGTCGTGGAGTGGAACCAGTCGCTCATGACGTGGCCTGGCAGTGCTTCGCGGAGTCCGAGGCCGCGCACTGGACCAGCTCGGTGATCGTGAGCTTGCTCGGGATCGGGCCGCTGATCATGGCGCTGATCCGGCCCTGCCCGTCGAGCACGAGCGTCTGGGGCAGGGTCCGCGAGAGTCCAGGGAAGGCGAGCAGCGCTCGGCCGTCGGGCGCGTAGATCGACGGGTACGTCGCCCCGACGGAGCGCTCGAAGGCCAGCCCGTTGTCGGCGCTGTTGTCGCGGGTGTTGACACCGAGGAAGGCGGCCTGGCCGGCCAGCTCGCTGCTGGCCTGCTGGAGCAGCGGCATCTCGCTGCGGCACGGCCCGCAGCCCGACCACCACACGTTCACGACGACCGGCTTGCCGCGGTAGTCGGCGAGGTCGACCTGCTTGCCGTCGAGGGTCGACCCGCTGAGCTCGACCGGCTTGCCGCGGTCGGCGGGCGCCCAGGCGGTCGTCGAGCCGTCGCCGGTGATGTAGCCGCCGGAGTTGGTGCCGGACAGCCCGTGGCAGCCTGCCGTCGCCAGGGACAGCAGGAGCGCGAGCAGGAGGAGGGGAAGGCGTCGGGTCATCGGGTCTACGGCTTCAGCTGCTCCGGGGCGTCACCGGCCGAGAACGGCGCCTTCCGGTCCTTGGCGGGGATGAGGTCGCCGGCGGGCTCGCTGTAGGAGACCTGCGTGAGCCGGTCGCCGACGAAGTGGAAGGAGGTCATCGAGCACAGCGTGCACTGGCGCTTGCGCGGGTCGTGCAGGAAGCTGCGCCGCTCGACGTGCAGGCGCGTGGTCCAGATCGGGAGCTGGTGGCTGACGATGACGGCCTCGTGGCCGGCCGCGGCGAGGCGCGCGTCGTCGACGGCGGCCATCATCCGCGCGACGATCTCCTTGTAGGGCTCGCCCCAGCTGGGCTTGCGCGGGTTGTAGAGCTTGAGCCAGGTCCGCGGGTCGCGGAGCGCGTTGTCGCCGCGCGCGAACCTCTTGCCCTCGAAGTCGTTCCAGGACTCGATCACGCGCTCGTCCAGCGTCGGCGTCAGCTCGAGGCGCTTGGCCAGCGGTGCCGCCGTCTCCTGGGCGCGCTCGAGCGGGCTGGAGACCAGGTGGGTGATGTCGCGGTCCCCGACGACGTCGGCGACGCGCTGGGCCATCTTCTGGCCGAGCTCGGAGAGGTGGAACCCGTCGCGGCGGCCGTAGAGGATGCCCTGCGGGTTGTGCACCTCGCCGTGGCGCAGCAGGTGGACGACGGTGTCGGGGGTGCTCATCGGGCCACCGCCGTGGACGCCTGGGCCGCGGCCCGTGCGGCCTCGGGGAGCGCCGCCAGGATCGTCCCGACCGCCTCCTCGTCGTGCGCCGAGGAGAGGAACCACGCCTCGAAGGCGCTCGGCGGCAGGTAGACGCCGCGGGCCAGCATGGCGTGGAAGAACGCGGCGTACGCCGCCACGTCAGTGGTCGACGCGCCGGCGAAGTCGGTCGCCGGGGCGTCGGTGAAGAACACCGAGAACATCGTGCCCGCGTTCTGGACGACGTGCGGCACACCCGCCTGGGTGAGCGCCTGCGACGCGGCGGCCTTCACCGTCTCGGCCGCGTTGGCGATGTGGGTGTAGACCTCGTCGGTCGCCAGTCGGAGGGTGGCCAGGCCGGCGGTGGTCGCGATCGGGTTCCCGCTCAGGGTGCCGGCCTGGTAGACCGGGCCGACCGGGGAGAGGCGCTGCATGATCTCGGCGCGGCCCCCGAACGCGGCGGCCGGGAAGCCACCGCCCATGACCTTGCCGAACGTCATCAGGTCGGGCGTCCAGCCCTCGTGCTTGCCGTCCAGGCCCCAGGCGCCCTCGCGGGTGGCGCGGAAGCCGGTCATCACCTCGTCGCTGATGAACAGTGCGCCGTGGCGACGGCAGATCTCGGCGAGGAAGCCGTTGAAGCCCTCCTCGGGAGGGACGACGCCCATGTTGCCGGGGGCGGCCTCGGTGATGAGGCACGCGACGCGGTCGCCGTACTCGGCGAAGGCCGCCTCGACGGCGGCGCGGTCGTTGTAGGGCAGCACGACGGTCAGCTCGGTGCTGCTGGCGGGGACGCCGGGGGTGCCGGGCACCGCGAACGTCGCGAGGCCGCTGCCGGCGCTGGCGAGCAGCGCGTCGACGTGGCCGTGGTAGCAGCCGGCGAACTTGATGACGACCTCGCGCCCGGTGAAGCCGCGGGCGAGCCGGATCGCGCTCATGGTCGCCTCGGTGCCGCTGCTGACGAAGCGGACCTCCTCGACGGGCGTCCGGCTCACGATCTCCTCGGCCAGCTCGACCTCGGGCTCCGTCGGGGTGCCGTACGACGTCCCGCGGGCCACCGCCGCCTGGACTGCCGCCTGCACCTCAGGGTGCGCGTGACCGAGCAGCATCGGGCCCCACGAGCAGATGAGGTCGGCGTACCTGTTGCCGTCGACGTCGGTCAGCCACGCGCCGTGGGCCTCGCGGATGAACCGTGGGGTCCCGCCGACGGCGTTGAACGCGCGCACCGGGGAGTTGACCCCGCCGGGCGTCACCGCCTTCGCGCGCGCGAAGAGCTGCTCGGAGGCAGGCACGGATCCATGGTCGAGCGTGGGCACCGGCTCATTGTCTCCGAGGAGACCAAGTGAGTCGAAGCGGGGGACCGCGTCTGGAGCGCACGTGAGACGCGTCTCACGGGTACTGACAGCGTGACGCCCCGGCGACGTGGTATTCCGCCGCACGTAACCCGGGGCCCATGACGCTCGTTGGGACGTGTGTCACATGAGGGAGCAGAGGGGGAAGGGATGTCGGTCACCCGGCAGTCACGGTGGAAGAAAGCCGCGGCGCTGGTGCCGCTCGCGCTGCTCTCGGCGGCGTGGACCGTGTCGATCAGCACCACCGGCGCCCCCGAGGCGTCGGCCGGCGACAAGCACCCCACACTGCCTGACGGCAGCACCGTCCCCGGGGGCGCGCTGCAGGTCCCCGCCAGCGTGTCCGCCCCCGGCACCGGCGCCCTGGGCGCGACCGGCGAGAGCGCCGCCCAGATCGTGTCGGGTTCTTCGGCGTCGTCGATCCCGTCAGCCGCGCTGGCCGCCTACCAGCGTGCGGAGACCGTCATCAACAAGGCGGACAAGACCTGCTCCCTGCCGTGGCAGCTGCTCGCCGCGATCGGCCGGGTCGAGTCCAACCACGGCCGGGCCAACGGCAACCGGCTCTCCCCCACCGGCATCGCCCAGCCGGGCATCTTCGGCAAGCCGCTCAACGGCCGGGCCAGCACGTCGCAGATCGTCGACACCGACGCCGGGCAGTACGACGGCGACACGAAGTACGACCGCGCCGTCGGCCCGATGCAGTTCATCCCCTCGACCTGGTCGACGGTCGGCGTGGACGCGGACGGCGACGGTCGGCGCAACCCGCAGGACATCAACGACGCGGCCCTGGCGGCGGCCGTCTACCTCTGCTCGGGCACCGACGACCTGTCGTCGTCGGCCGGCCGGTCCCACGCGGTCTACCGCTACAACCACTCGTCGTCGTACGTCGCCACGGTGCTCCGCGTCATGCAGGCCTACCTGGCCGGCGACTACACCGCGGCGCCCGACGACACGATCCCCGCGACGTACTTCGAGCCCGACCCGGCGCCCGTGGAGCACCGGGCCAAGCCGCAGCGCCGGCAGACCTCGTCACCGTCGGGTGCGCACACCTCGTCGGCCGCGCCCAGCGCCGCGAGCGCGCCGTCGGGCGGCGGCCCGACCTCGGCCCCGGCGCCCACCGCTCCCAAGCCGTCGGCGTCGGCCGTCCCGCACGCCTCGCTGCCGACCGCCGCCACGCAGCCGGTCGTCGCCGTGCTGGACGCCGCCGAGGCGCTCACCCTGTGCAACCAGCAGATCGGTGCGCTCCCCGACCCGCTCGGTCTGCTCGCACCCGTCAAGAACGCCGCCGTGCAGTCGTGCGCCCAGAAGGTCAAGGGTCAGACGCGGTCGGCCGCGCTCGCGATGATCCCCAACACGGTCAGCGGGCTGCTCCATTGGCTCGGCCTCGGCTGAGCGGGCCTGTCGGTCAGCGGGAGAGCAGGCCGGCCGCCTCGACCGCCCAGTAGGTGAGGATGACGTCGGCGCCCGCGCGGCGGAACGCCGTCAGCGTCTCGAGGATCGCCGCCTCGCGGTCGATCCAACCGTTGGCGGCGGCCGCCTCGACCATCGCGTACTCGCCCGAGATGTTGTAGGCGGCCACGGGGATGTCGACGGCGTCCTTCACCTGACGCAGCACGTCGAGGTAGGGCAGGCCGGGCTTGACCATCACGATGTCGGCGCCCTGCTCGACGTCGAGCAGCGCCTCGCGGACGCCCTCGAGCGCGTTGGCCGGGTCCTGCTGGTAGGTGCGTCGGTCGCCCTCGAGCGTCGAGCCGACCGCCTCGCGGAACGGCCCGTAGAACGCGGAGGCGTACTTCGCGCCGTAGGCGAGGATCGAGACGTCGGTGCGCTCGGCGGCGTCGAGCACCGCGCGGATCACGCCGACCTGGCCGTCCATCATCCCGGACGGGCCGACCATGTGGACGCCGGCCGCGGCCTGGGCGAGCGCCATCTCGGCATACAGCCCGAGCGTCCGGTCGTTGTCGATCCGGCCGGATTCGTCCAGGACACCGCAGTGGCCGTGGTCGGTGAACTCGTCGAGGCACAGGTCGCTCATGACCGTCAGCGCGGTGCCGACCTCGGCGACCGCGTCGGCGATGGCGACGTTGAGGATGCCCTCCGGGTCGATCGCGCCCGATCCGACGGCGTCCTTGGTCTCCGGTACGCCGAACAGCATGACCCCGCCGATGCCGGCCTCCGCCGCCTCGGCGACCGCCTTGCGCAGCGAGTCACGGGTGTGCTGGACCTGGCCCGGCATCGAGCCGATCGGCACCGGGGCGTCGATCCCCTCGCGGAGGAACATCGGCAGCACCAGCTGGCGCGGCTCCACCGACGTCTCGGCCACCATGCGCCGCAGCGCCGGCGTCTGGCGCAGGCGGCGGGGACGGATCACGGGCTTCTCGATCTCGGTCAACTGCGTCTCCTCCTCGACTGAGGCTCGACTCGGCGGTCCGCTCGGTGCGCTACGCGACTACTTGGCGCGAGCCCTGCGGGCGGCCGGCTTGCGGTCCGACGGCTTGGTGACCGGCTGGCCCGCCTCGACGAGCGAGGCCCGACGGGCGGCGCCGAAGTCGGCGAGCGCGTCGGCGAGCGCCTCGATCGAGGGGTTCGGCGAGAGGACGTCGACCCGCAGGCCGTGCTCCTCGGCCGTCTTGGCCGTCGCGGGCCCGATCACGGCGATGACGGTGGACGGGTGCGGCTTGCCGGCGATGCCGACCAGGTTGCGCACGGTCGACGAGGACGTGAAGACGACCGCGTCGAACTTGCCGCTCTTGATCGCGTCGCGGGTCGGGGCCGGCGGCGGCGCGGCCCGGACGGTCCGGTAGGCGGTGACGTCGTCGCACTCCCAGCCGAGGTCGATCAGACCGGCGATGAGGTTCTCGGTCGCGATGTCGGCGCGCGGCAGGAAGACCCGGTTGATCGGGTCGAGCAGCTCGTCGTACTCGGGCCAGTCCTCGAGGAGGCCGGCGGCGGACTGCTCCCCCGACGGGACGAGGTCGGGGCGCAGGCCCCACTCGAGCAGCGCGGAGGACGTCTTGTCGCCGACGGCGGCGATCTTGAGACCGGAGAAGGCGCGGGCGTCGAGGCCGTACTCGTCGAACTTCTCGCGCACCGCCTTGACGGCGTTGATCGAGGTGAACGCCACCCACTCGTAGCGACCCTCGACGAGGCCGCGGATGGCCTTGTCCATCTGCTGCGGGTTGCGCGGCGGCTCGACGGAGATCGTGGGGACCTCCTCGGGCACCGCGCCGTAGCCGCGCAGCTTCTGGGACAGCGCCGGAGCCTGCTCCTTGGTGCGCGGCACGAGCACGCGCCAGCCGAAGAGGGGCTTGGTCTCGAACCACGACAGCGTCTGGCGCAGGTCGACGACCTTGCCGACCACGATGACGGCCGGCGGGGCCATCCGGGCGGCGCGGGCGTCGGCGGCGATGTTCTCGAGCGTCGAGCAGACCGTCGACTGCTCGGTGGTGGTGCCGACGCGGGTCATCGCGACGGGCGTCTGCGGCGAGCGGCCGGCGGCGATCAGCTCCTTGGCGATCTCGCCGATCAGTCCGACGCCGGAGAGCAGCACCAGCGTGCGGTCGTCGGCGTACGCCGACCAGTCGACCTTCTCGCCGCAGGTGACGACCGCGACCTCACGGTGGTCCTTGGTGGTCAGCGGGATGCCGGCGTAGGCAGGGACCGCGGCGACCGACGAGACGCCGGGGACGATCTCGAAGCCGATGCCGGCCTTGGCGCAGGCCTGCGCCTCCTCCGGGCCCGAGGCGTAGAGGAACGGGTCACCGGTCATCAGCCGGACGACCCGCAGGCCGCGCTTGGCCTGCTTGACGACGACCTTGGCGCGCGCCGCGTGCGTCAGCGGCTGGCCGTCCTCGCCGAAGCCGCCGTCGACCAGCTCCGGGCCCCGCTCGTCGGTGGCCGCACCTGTCGAGGTCCCCTCGACGGGCTCCGGGAGACCCAGGAGCGCGCGGACCATCGGTCCGTGCTCGGGTGACTCGGTGACGATGACGTCGGCCTGACGGATCAGGTCGGCGGCACGGACGGTCAGCAGCTCCGGGTCACCGGGGCCGCTGCCGACGAACGACACCCAACCGGTCCGCGTCGTGTTTCCGGTCTCTCGCGCCATTGCCTCTTGCCCTCTTCAGCTCTAGACGCCGCTCAGGCGTCGTGTCCAGCTTCGCTCCCGAGGGTGTCTGCACCCTCCGCGAGCATCTCCTTGGCCAACCGCGTGCCGACCCCGACCGGGTCGTCCGGGTCGCCGGTGGCCGACTTCCGCACGGCCCTCGCCCCGTCGGGGGAGAGCGCGACGGCCCGTACCCACAGCTCGTCGCCGTCGTCGCTCTCGACGACCTCGGCGAGCGTGCCGATCGGCGCTGCGCAACCACCTTCGAGCGTGGCCAGCACCGCGCGCTCGGCCTCGACAGCGGCCCGCGTCCGAGGGTCGTCGAGCGCCGCGAGGGCGTCGGCGAGCTCATCGCCGGCCCGGCACTCGATCCCCAGCGCACCCTGCCCGGGAGCGGGCAGCATCTGCAGGGGGTCGAGCGTCTCGGTCACCTCGTCGAGGCGGCCGATCCGGGACAGCCCGGCCCGGGCGAGCACGACGCCGTCGTACTCCCCGGAACGAACCTTGCCGATCCGGGTGTCCACGTTTCCACGAACGCCCACCACATCCAAACCGAGACCGAGGGCACCGAGCTGCGCGGCCCGTCGCGGGGAGCCGGTACCGACCCGTGCACCCGCCGGCAGCTCGCCGAGGGTGAGGCCGTCACGGGCGACGACGACGTCGCGCGGGTCCTCGCGCTCGGGGACCGCGACCAGCGCGACGCCCGGGTGGGGGTACGTCGGCAGGTCCTTGAGCGAGTGGACGGCGACGTCCACCTCGCCGGCCAGCAGCGCGTCGCGCAGGGCGCTGACGAAGACGCCCGTCCCCTGGGGAGCGGTCTCGGTGAGCGGTGTGCCCGCCGACTGCGACCGGTCGCCGTCGGTGGTGATCTCGACGAGCTCGACCTCGAGACCGAGCCGGTCGCGGATCAGGTCCGCGACGTGGCCCGACTGGGTCGTGGCGAGCAGGGAGCGGCGGGTGCCGATGCGGATCGGGCCGGTCATTCGGACTCCTCCGGCACCACGGAGCGGGTCACCGCGTCGACCGCGTCGGGGTCGAGGGCGAACAGCTCGGCGAGGGCGCGCTCGTAGGAGACGGCGCCCTGCTCGTTGGCGAGCTCGCGGACCCGGACGGTCGGCTCGTGCAGCAGCTTGTCGGCGACCCGTCGCACAGCCTGCAGCACCTCGGCGCGGGACCTCGCGTCGAGGTCGGGAAGCCGGTTGTCGAGCCGTGCCATCTCGGCGTCGACGACGCTGGTCGCCATCGTCCGCAGGGCCACCACCGTCGGCGTGACGCTGGCCTGCCGGCGGGCCGAGAGGAAGGCGGCGACCTCCTGGGTCACGATCCGGCGGACCGCGGCGACCTCCTGGCCGGCCTCGGTGCCGTGCAGCGCTGCTGCGAGCTCCTCCAGGCCGACCAGGGTGACGCCGGGCAGGTCGGCGACCGCGGGGTCGACGTCGCGCGGCAAGGCCAGGTCGACGACCCCCATCGGGCCGGTCACCATCTCGGGCGTGACGAGGGTGCCGCTGGCCCCCGCACACGTGATGAGAAGGTCGGCCTCGGCGATCCGCGCGGCCAGCTCGGAGAGCGGAGCCGCGGTGCCGGCGTACTCGCTCGCGAGCCGCTCGCCCCGCTCGAGCGTGCGGTTGACGATCGTGATGCTGGCGGCACCGAGCCGGCTGACCGTCGCCGTGGCGAGGCCGGCCATCGAGCCGGCACCGACGACGACGACCCGAGCGCCTTCGACGCCGTTCGGCATCGCCGACTGGAGGGCGGTGCTGACGAGGGTCGGTGCGGCGCGGTCGATGTCGGTCTCCGCGCGGGTGCGCTTGCCGACCCGCAGCGCCTGCTGGAAGAGCGTGTTGAGCGCGGGACCGACGGTGCCCATCTCCTGGCCGAGCCGGAGCGCCTCGCGGGTCTGGCCGAGGATCTGCCCCTCGCCGACCGCCATGGAGTCGAGACCGGCCGCGACCTGGAACAGGTGGGAGACGGCGCCGTCGTCGTAGTGGACGTAGAGGTGCGGCAGCATCGACTCGACGCCCTCACCCGCGCGCTCCACGAGGAGCCGCGAGAGTCCCTCGACCGAGCCGTGGAAGCGGTCGACCTCGGTGTAGATCTCCAGCCGGTTGCAGGTGGCGATCACCGTGGCCTCGGTGACGTGCTCGTTGCCGACCACGTCGTTGACCAGCTTGTGGACTCCGTCGGAGTCGAGCGCGACGCGCTCGAGGAGGGAGACCGGGGCGGTGTTGTGAGAGATGCCGACGACGAGGATGCTCATACGGGTTCTCCGTGTGCCTTGCGCTGCTCGTGATAGGCGAGGATCTGCAGCTCGATGGAGAGGTCGACCTTGCGTACGTCGACGCCCGGCGGGACGGACAGCACGGTCGGCGCGAAGTTGAGGATGCTACTGATGCCGGCCGCCACCATCCGGTCGGCGACGTCCTGCGCGGCGAAGGCCGGGACCGAGATGACGCCGATCGCGACGTCGTTCTCGCGGACGATCTGCTCGAGGTCGTCGAAGGGTCGTACGACGATCCCGGCGACCTGCTGCTCGTGCAGCGCCGGGTCGGCGTCGAGCAGGGCCACGACCCGGAAGCCGCGACTGCGGAACCCGGAGAAGTTCGCCAGCGCGTGGCCCAGGTTTCCTATGCCGACGATGACGACCGGCCAGTCCTGCGTCACCCCGATCTCACGGGCGATCTGGTAGCGCAGGTAGTCGACGTCGTACCCGACGCCGCGGGTGCCGTAGCTGCCGAGGTAGGAGAGGTCCTTGCGGAGCTTGGCGCTGTTGACGCCGGCCGCGGTCGCGAGGTCCTCGCTCGAGCACGTGGTGATGCCCTGGTCGGCGAGGGCGGTGAGTGCACGGAGGTAGACCGGGAGCCGCGCGACTGTCGCCTCGGGGATGTCCCGGACGGCGTCGGTGGGTGTCCGTGCGGTCACGTGCGTCGCTCTCTCGTTGCCCGGTCGCGCAACGGGGGCCGCCAGCGGTCCGGACGCGTCGCACGCCGTCGTTCACTTTAGGAGTTTGTGAACGTGAGAACAAAACGCAGCGGGTGTGAGCCATGTAACCGTCACATGGGCCGCAGCGCCGCCCGCAGCCGATCGGCCGACACCCGCCAGAAGTCGTGCTGCTTCCCGTCGACGAAGGTCACCGGCACCTCGTCGGTGAAGCGCTCCTGCAGCTCGGGGTCGTCGTCGATCGAGACCTCGTCGTAGGACTCGCCCAGCTCGGCGCAGACCTCCTCGATGACGGCGCGCGCGTCGTCGCACAGGTGGCAGCCGGGGCGGCTGTAGAGCGTGACGCGAGCGGTCATTCGAGCAGCCCCAGGCCACGCCGGCGCTCGATGGTGCGCAGCCGGCCCTTCTGCACCTTGCCCGTCGCCGTGTGCGGCAGCGCCTCGACGAGCTCGACCCGCGACGGCTGCTTGAACCCTGCGAGCCGCTCCGCGCAGCGCGACCGGATCCGGAAGGCGAGGTCGCCGGGCGCATCGGCGACGGGTACGACGTAGGCGACGACCGCCTCGCCGGTCTGCTCGTCGGGGACGCCGATCACCGCGACGTCGGCCACGCCGGCGACCTCGGCGATGGTGTCCTCCACCTCGACCGGGTAGACGTTGAAGCCGGACACGATGACCAGGTCCTTGAGGCGGTCGACGAGCGTCAGGTCGCCCGCGGGCGACAGGAAGCCGACGTCACCGGTCGCCCACCAGCCGTCGGGCCCCGGTCCGCCGGTGGCGTCGGGCCAGTAGCCGCTGAACAGGTTCGGCCCCTGCACGAGGATCTCCCCCGGGTCGCCCGGCTCCGGCTCGGCGCCGTCCTCGGCCCGCAGCCGGATCCCGACGCCGGGCAGCGCCGCACCCACCGAGCCGGGCTCGAGAGCCTCCGAGCACAGCGTCGAGGTGACCACCGGCGCGGCCTCGGTGAGCCCGTAGCCCTGGTGCACCGGGATGCGGGTCCGTGCCGTGAACGCCTTCACCAGCTCGGGGTCGAGCGGCGCCGACCCGGAGAGCAGCAGCCGCACCGGGCCGAGCCGCTCCTCGAGCGCCGGGTCCTGCATCCAGTAGGCGACGACCGGCGGTGCCACCGGTACGACGCTGCACGCCTCGTCCTCGATCAGGTCGAGCGTGCCCTGGGGATCGAAGCGGTCGATCAGCAGCAGCTTGGCGCGGTGGCGCAGCACCGACCCGAGGACCGCGTTGAGCCCGTAGACGTGGAAGAGCGGCAGCACCCCGAGGACGACGTCGTCCCCGTGGATCATCGGCGGGTCGACGGCGGCGATCTGCTCGACGTTGGCCAGCAGCGCGCGGTGGGTGAGCATGGCGCCGCGCGGTCGCCCGGAGGTGCCGCTGGTGTAGAGCAGCACCGCGAGCCGCTCGGGGTCCGTCAGCGGCGGCAGCGGCCGGGGGTCCGCGGCACGCAGGTCGTCGTAGGAGCGCTCGCCGGGGTGCAGCGTGGCGCCGACCACGTAGACCTGCGGGCGGACGGCGCGCTCGAAGGAGTCGCCGTCGAGCCGGCGGAGGTCCAGCTCGCCGGCGATCGCCCGGTCGACGTACTCGACCGCCTCGCGCACCGCACCGATCGCGTCGCCGTCCGCGACGACGAGCCGGGAGCCGGAGTCGCCGACCAGGCGGGCGATCTCGATGCCGGTCGCCCGCGGGTTCACTGGTACGGCGACCGCCTGGACGCGCAGCACGGCGAGATAGGTCGCGACGAACTCGAGCCCGTTGGACGCCGCGATCCCGACACGGTGACCCGCGACGATGCCGGCGGCGCCGAGGCCGGTCGCCAGGCGGGCGACCTCGGTGTCGAGCTGCGCCCAGGTCAGGCTGCGTCCGCCGGCCTCGACGAGGGCCAGCTTGTCGGGGCTCTCCAGGGCGGCCAGACCGAGCAGATCGGCGACGCCGTGGACGCTCCCGGGCAATGACATAGGCGCGATCCTATGCAACGTGAGCTGGCGCACATCACGGAACCGGACGCGTTCACTACATTGAGGCCCGTGGCCGCGCACCCGCCCCGCAGGAACCTCACCCGCCGCTCGACGCTGGCCGGCGAGGCGGCGGCGGCAGCCGCCGAGGTGGAGTCCGCGCTGACCACGCCCGACCAGCGGGACACCGCGGCGTTCTTCGACGTGGACAACACGATCATGCAGGGCGCGAGCATCTTCCACCTGGCCAAGGGCCTCTACCGGCGCAAGTTCTTCACGACCCGCGAGATCGTCGGCGCCGCCTACAAGCAGGCCTACTTCCGCTTCGCCGGCGTCGAGGACCCCGAGCACGTGGCGTCGGCGCGAGCCGCGGCGCTGGCGTTCATCGCCGGCCACACCGTCGAGGAGCTTCAGGAGGTCGGCGAGGAGATCTTCGACGAGGGGATGGCCAGCCGGATCTGGCCCGGCACCCGCGCGCTGGCCCAGCTCCACCTCGACCAGGGCCAGCGCGTCTGGCTGGTCACCGCCGCGCCCATCGAGATCGCCGAGATCATCGCCGCCCGGCTGGGGCTGACCGGCGCGATGGGCACCGTCGCCGAGCACCATGACGGCGTCTACACGGGGCGGCTGGTCGGCGAGCTCCTGCACGGCCCCGCGAAGGCGGAGGCGATCGTGGCGCTGGCCGAGCGCGAGGGCCTCGACCTGAGCCGGTGCTCGGCCTACTCCGACTCCTACAACGACCTGCCGATGCTCACGCTCGTCGGCGAGCCGTCGGCGATCAACCCCGACGCCCGGCTGCGGGCCTACGCCCGCGGACAGGGCTGGCCGGTCCGCGACTACCGGACCGGCCGCAAGGCGGCGCGGGCCGGCCTGGTCACCGCGACCGTGGGCGGGGCGCTCGTCGGCGCGGCCGCCGCAGGGGTCGCGCTGCGCGGCAGGCGAGCGTGATCAGAGACCCGCGCGGGTACGGGTGCGGGTGGATCAGTTCACGTCGTGGACCCCTGGCTGCTCACCCCTGACAGTCGTCGGTCCTTCGTCTAGCATGGCCGGAAGTTAACGCTGAGTAACTCGGGTACGAGCGGCCTGGGGAGGGGACGACATGCCGCACGGCGCTGGGCTGGAGCGTGGCCTCGACGCGCTCCGCCTCGCCGTCGCGCGCGCCCTCCTCGCCCGGCCCGCGTACGCCGGCCACGGCCTGCTCCTCATGGAGGGCGGGCCGGCGACCGAGACCTCACCGCCCGGCGACTCCGGGCCCGACGACGGCGACCTGGCCACGTCGTCCGAGGAGTCCGAGGACGACCGGCAGCGGCTGATCGCCCTCGTCGAGCTGGCGCGCAAGGGCGACACCGACGCGTTCGGGCTGCTCTACGACCACTACAACGGCGCGGTCTACCGCTTCCTCTACTACCGCACCCGTTCGCAGACGCTCGCCGAGGACCTCACCTCGGAGACCTTCTTCCGCGCGCTGCGCTCGATGACCGGCTTCCGCTGGCAGGGCAAGGACTTCGGCGCCTGGCTGATGACGATCGCCCGCAACCTGGCCACCGACCACTTCAAGGCCGGCCGCACCCGGCTGGAGCTCACGACCGAGGACATGGGCCTCCACGACGACGCGGCGGACGGCCCGGAGACCGAGGTGCTCGCCGGCCTCACCAACGAGCTCCTGCTCAAGGCCGTGTCCCAGCTGGCCCCGGAGCAGCGCGACTGCGTCGTCATGCGCTTCCTCCAGGGCATGAGCATCGCCGAGACGGCGGCCGTCCTCGGTCGCAGCGAGGGCGCTGTCAAGCAGCTGCAGCTGCGCGGCGTCCGCAACCTGGCGAAGCTGCTGCCGGAAGGGTTGCGTGGCTAGATGATCTGGACCGTAACCCTTCCCGTCCTCCCCTCGTTGGTACGGACGACAGCGGCGTCCCGCGGCACAGTGCCGTGCTCGCACGACCGCTTCCCGAGAGAAGGACAAGGCCGATGAGCCCGGCGTTCCCGACCCGCCGGCGCGCCGAGGAGTTCGACGCGCTGCTGGCCGGCGACCTCACGACGGCACCGTCGACCGAGCTGGCCGACCTCCTGGCGGTCGTCGACCAGGTCCGCGCCGTGCCCGAGATCACCCCGCGCGCCGAGTTCGCTGCGAGCCTGCGCGACCGCCTCATGGCCGAGGCCCCGTCGGCCCTCGCGCAGCCGGCCACCGAGGAGTCGACGTCACGGCTGACCGTCGGTCGTCGTACGCCGTCGAAGACCTCCCACCAGCGGCGGGTCAGCGTCGCCATCGCCGCCTTCTCGCTCGTCGGCGCCACCACCGCCTCCGCCTTCGCCTCGCAGGGCGCCCTGCCGGGCGACACCCTCTACCCGGTCAAGCGCCTCATCGAGGACGCCCGGACCTCGCTGGCCATGGGCGACCACGCCAAGGCCGACGCGCTGCTCTCCCAGGCCCGCACCCGTCTCACGGAGACCCGCGAGCTCGGCACCCGGGACAACCCGGACACCGACGCCATCACGCAGAGCCTGCAGAGCTTCAGTGACGCCGCCGACCACGCCTCCACGGTCATCCTGGCCGACTACGCCGACCACCGCGACGAGCAGGAGATCGGACAGCTCCGCACGTTCACCCAGCAAGGCGTCGCCGACATCAGCGAGCTGACCGACCTGCTGCCCACGAGTGTCGACGGCTCGCTCGCCGACGCCCTCAACACCCTGATCAGGATCGACCACTCGGCGGCCCAGGCCTGCCCCGCCTGTGACGGCGCCGGGATCACCGAGCTCCCGTCCAACCTCGTCGACCTGCTCTCGGCCACGACGAGCGGCGGCAACGACCGGGCGCCCTCGGCCGCCGCCACGACGGCCGGCCAGAAGCCCGCGAGCAAGCCGAAGCCCTCGCCCACCCGGGCCGCTGACGCCTCCGCGGCCGAGCAGCTCGCCAACCAGCTCGACCACGCCACCGGCCAGCTGACCGGCAAGGGCGACAAGTCCCCCAGCAGCGCTCCGACGAGCGTCGGCGGCGTCGTGGGCGGCGCGGGTGGTGCCGTCGGTGGCACCGTGGGTGGCGTCGGTGGCGCCGTGGGCGATGCGGGCACCCAGCTCGGTGGCCCGGTCGGCGGGCTCCTGGGCACGGTCGGCGGCGTGGTCGGTGGCCTCGGCGACACGGTCACCGGTACGACGGGCGCGCTCGGCGACACGCTGGACGGAGCCACCGGCGGGCTGCTCGGCGGCGCCAGCCCGACGCCGACGCCGAAGCCGAAGCCCTGACCCGGCCGTCCCTCAGCGGAAGACGGACGGGCGCTGCATCAGCAGCGAGTAGAGCGTCTGCTGGATCGTCTCGCGCACCTGGTCGGTGACGTTGAAGACGAGCATCGGGTCGTCCGCGGCTCCCGCGTCGTAGTCGTCGGTGCGGATGGGCTCACCGAACTCGATGATCCACTTCGACGGCAGCGGCACCAGGCCGAGCGGGCCGAGCAGCGGGAAGAAGGGCGTGATCGGCAGGTAGGGCACGCCGAGGATCCGGGCGAGCGACGGGACGTTCCCGACGAGCGGGTAGATCTCCTCCGCCCCCACGACCGACAGCGGGATGATCGGAACGCCGGTGCGCAGGGCCGCCGAGACGAAGCCGCCGCGGCCGAAGCGCTGCAGCTTGTAGCGCTCGCTGTAGGGCTTCCCGATGCCCTTGAAGCCCTCCGGCCAGACGCCGACGAGCTCACCGCCGCGCAGCATCCTCTCGGCGTCCTCGCTGCAGGCCAGCGTGGCGCCCGCCTTGCGGGCGAGCGAGCTGACGAACGGCATCCGGAACACGAGGTCGGCGCCGAGCGGGCGCAGGAACCGGCCGGTGTGGTCGTGGATGCTGACCATCGTCATGAGCCCGTCGACCGGGATCGTGCCCGAGTGGTTGGACACGACGAGGGCGCCGCCGTCGGCCGGGATGTTCTCGGTCCCGCGCACCTCGATGCGGAACCACTTCTCCGCGATCGGGCGCAGCGTGGCCAGGAGGAAGCGCTGGGTGAGCTCGGCGTCGAAGCCGTAGTCGTCGACGACGTAGTCGCCCGTCACGCGGCGGCGGAGGAAGGCGAGGAGGCGAGCGAGCTGCTGCTCCCAGTCGGTGCCGAGGACCTCGCGCGCCGCGCCCTCGAGCGCGGCCTGCCAGTCGCTGACCGGGATGCCGGCCATCGGCGAGCGCTCTCGTACGACGGCCGCGGACACGGGCGCCTCCGCAGCCTCCTCGGGGACCGCCTGCACGACCGGTGGCTCGGCCGCCTTCTTGGGACGCGGCGGCCGCTGCGCCGGCCCTTTCGCTGCCTTGCCGGCCAGGCCGCGCGCGGCCGCCGAGGGCCGCTGCCCGGTCCCGCGGCCGGGTCGGCCCCGGGTGCCGATCGGGATGACCTCGGCGCCCTCGATGTGCTCGCGCTCGCTCATCGGTGCGCTCCCGACTCGACGGCGGCTCGGGCCGACGGGAGCCGGTGCTCGAGGTCGGCGAGCAGCCGGTCGGTGCGCCCACCCGTGGGCACCAGGTTGGAGGCGAAGTCGTCGACGGTGGCGGCGGTCGAGAACCGCGGCGAGAAGCCGAGGTCGCGCCGCATCCGAGTGGTGTCCACCCCGCGGCCGTAGGTGAGCAGTGCCCGCACCTCGGGCGAGAACTCCGAGACGTGCATCGAGCGGAGCGCCCCGCCCAGCCCACCGAGCGCGAAGCCGGGCAGCGGCAGCGTCGGGCGCTGCAGCCGGCGTACGACCTGGCTGAGCGTCAGCAGGCCCTCGCCGGCGATGTTGAAGGTGCCGGGCACCGCGGCGGCGACCGCGTGGCCGAGGGCGCCGAGCAGGTCGCGCTCGTGGACGAACTGCAGGCGCGGGTCGAAACCCAGCACGGTCGGGATGACCGGCATGCGGAGGTAGCTCGCGATCGGGCTCTCGACCTGGGGGCCGAGGACGTTGGCGCAGCGCAGCAGGGTGACGACCACCTCGGGCCGGCGGCGCGCGAAGCCGCGCACGTAGCCCTCGATCTCGGCGACGTCCTTGGCGTAGCCGCCCCGAGGCTGCCGGCGCGGCTCCATCTCCTCGGTGAACATCGCCGGGTCACGGCTGCTGGCGCCGTAGACGTGCGTCGTCGACTTCACGACGAGCTGCCGGACGGTCGGCGCCTTCTGGCACGCAGCGAGCAGCTGCATGGTGCCGATGACGTTGAGCTCCTTCATCGTCGACCTGCCGCCGTTGGAGCCAGGGGTCGAGATGACGCTCATGTGGACGACGGTGTCGACGTCCTCCTTGGCGATCACCTTGGCGATCACCGGGTTGCGGATGTCGGCGCGCACGAACGACACCCCGCCGACGTCACCGCGAGGCGGTACGACGTCGACGCCGATCACCCGCTCGACGTCGGGGTGGTCGGCGGCAGCGCGCGCGAACCGCCGCCCGAGGTCTCGTGAGACCCCGGTGACGAGCACGACGCGTCCGGCCACGTGGCGACCCTATCGACTCATGCGAGCGGGGATCGGGCGCGGACGGGTGAGGTTGACCACCCGTCCGCGAGGTCGCGGGCCCACGGGGGCCGTGCGACCGCCAAGGTCACTTGCCGAGCTTGCGACGCGCGACTCGCGTCTTCTTCAGCAGCTTGCGGTGCTTCTTCTTCGCCATGCGCTTGCGGCGCTTCTTGATGACAGAACCCACGGGAAACCTTTCACGTACCGGATCCGGCTCAAGCCGGACCGGGACAGCCTAGCCGCCCGGCGCTGGCCGGGCGGAATCGAGAGGCTCCGTGGACGCTGGTCAACCCGCGTTGTAGAACGAGTTGCGGATGTACTCGTTGGCGTCGTCCTCGCGGACGCGGAACGATCGGCCCACCCGGACGGCCGGGAGGTCACCACCGTGCACCAGGCGGTAGACCGTCATCTTCGAGACGCGCATCATCGCAGCGACCTCGGCGACGGTCAGGAACTTCGCCTCGGAGAGATCCGGCTTTCCAGCCATCGTGTCCACCGTACTTTCTTGTGGCGCGCCATCGGCTTCCCCACCGATGCTCGCACGCGCCGCGTGCCGTGAGAATAGAGCCTGATGTGACTCATGGGGAAGAGGAAACTTCTGCGATTTCTTCTTTCCCGGCGTGTCGCCTTGAAACTCGCTAGACCAGGTGTTCTCGGTCTTTACTTTCAGGCCGTCACCAGACGCTCGGATCGAGCCCGTGCAGCGGGAACGCCGCCATCCGCGTCGCGTGGACCTGCCGGTCCAGCCAGGCGTCCGGGTCGTAGCCCTCCCGCCAGTCACGGTAGCGCGGCTCACGCCCGTCGGTCATCCGTCCGGGCGCCACCCGTCCCAGTCGCTCGAGGATGTGCTCCCGCCAGCCCCCGGGGGTCTCGAGGGCCGGGTCGAGCGGGCTGCCGCCCACGATGGCGAGCAGGTGGGTCCAGGCGCGGGGCACGACCTCCACGACGGCGTACCCCCCACCGCCGAAGGCGACCCAGCGACCGCCGGCGACGTCGTGGGCCAGCTCGTGGAGGGCGAGGTAGGTCGCCCGCTGGCCGTCGACGGTCAGCATCAGGTGCGCCAGCGGGTCCTCGATGTGGGAGTCGCAGCCCTGCTGCGTCACCAGGACCTCCGGCTCGAAGCCGTGCAGGAGGTCGGGCACGATCGCGTGGAAGGCGCGCAGCCAGCCGGCGTCGGCGGTGCCGGGCGGCAGGGCGACGTTGACGGCGCTGCCCGCGGCGTCCCGGCCGCCGAGGTCGCTCGCGAAGCCGGTGCCCGGGAACAGCACCTGGCCGGTCTCGTGCAGGCTGATGGTCAGCACCCGCGGGTCGTTCCAGAACGCCCGCTCGACGCCGTCGCCGTGGTGCACGTCGACGTCGACGTAGGCGATCTTCTTGGCGCCGTTGTCGAGCAGCCACTGGATGCCGGCCGCCACGTCGTTGTAGACGCAGAAGCCGCTCGCCGAGGCGCGCATCGCGTGGTGCAGGCCGCCCATCACGTTGGCGGAGTGGAGCGACTCCCCGGTCCAGACCTGGCGGCAGGCCTCCACGCTCGCCCCGACGATGTGGGCGCTGGCGTGGTGCATGTTCGCGAACACCGGGTCGTCCTCGGTGCCGAGCCCGTGCGCCAGGTCGGGCTCCAGGGTGCGGCCCGCGCGCTGGACGGCCTCGATGTAGGCCGGGTCGTGGACGGTCGCCAGCAGGTTCTCGTCGGCCAGGGGAGCCGGAACGGTGCGCAGCCGTCCGCCCGTCACGCCGAGCTCGTCGGCCAGCCGCATCGTGAGGTCGATGCGGAGCGGGCTCATCGGGTGGGCCGGACCGAAGTCGTACTCCGTCAGGCTCTGGTCGAACACCACCGTCGCCGGGCCACTGCACTCCACGGCGTCGAACCTAGCGCGGCGCGGACGGGGCGAACCCGTGCCATCCCACTTGAACATGTTCAAAACATTCGCTAGCGTCCGCGGCATCGGTGGTTTGAACGCGTTCAAAGAAGGGTCGACCATGGATGACGGCACACCTCGGCCACCGCTCGACCGAGCGATGCTCGCCAGCCTGCTGGCCTCCGGCCTCCTCTGGCTGCTCCTGCTGGCACCGCCGTGGACCGACGCTCTGGGGTTGTTCCTCGTCGGCGCGGCGTACGTCGGCCTCGGCAGCGTGGCGATGGCCGCCGTCGACACCCGGGACCCCGGCCGGGACATCCTCACCGTGCTGCTCCTCTGGGTCGTGGACGTCGGAGCCTGGGTCGCGGTGGACACCATCGGGGCCGTGGCGACGGACGGCCTGGACGAGCTCGGCGCGGCCCTCTGCTTCAGCGTGTGGTTCGGCCTGTGGATCGGTACACCGGCCTTCGTCATCTGGCACCTGCTCGCGCTCGTCCTGCGCGGCTGCCGCTGGCGCCGGCGCGGACCCCTCGGCGCGGGCGCCTAGGCTGGCCGCCGTGCCGGACCTGACGCCGAAGGCGGAGCAGACCCGCCGGGTCATCCTCGACGCGGCGATGCGGCTGTTCCGCCGCGACGGCTACGACAAGACGACGATGCGGGCGATCGCGACGGAGGCGGGCGTCTCGAGCGGCAACGCCTACTACTACTTCGGGTCGAAGGAGCACCTGGTCCAGGCGTTCTACGACGGCATCCAGCAGGAGCACGCCGCGGCCGCCGAGGCCGCCCTGGCGTCGTCGCGCTCGTTCGCCGACCGGCTCGCGGGCGTCTTCGACGCGTGGCTGACGGTGGCCGCGCCGCACCACCGGTTCGCGGGGCAGTTCTTCCGCAACGCGGCCGACCCGGCCAGCCCGCTCTCACCGTTCAGCTCCGAGTCTGCCCCGGCCCGCGAGGCGAGCATCGCGATCTTCGAGCGGGTCGTCGCCGGCTCCGACCTCAAGCTCGCGCCGGCGGTCCGCGCCGAGCTGCCCGGCCTGCTGTGGATGCTCCACATGGGTCTGGTGCTCTTCTGGGTCTACGACGCCTCACCGGACCAGGACCGGACCCGGCTGCTCGTCTCCCGGGCCGTCCCGCTCGTCGACCGGCTGGCCCGGCTCTCCCGGCTGCCCGTCGTGCGGGGCGTGGTCGACGACCTGGTCGGCCTCCTCGCCGCACTGCGTACCGAGGCTCCCTAGCCGGGCGGCCGGTGCCTGCAGTCGGCCTGCAGTCGGCCTGCAGTCGGCCAGCAGTCAGCCAGCAGTCAGCCAGCAGTCAGCCAGCAGTCAGCCAGCAGTCAGCCAGCAGTCAGGTTGCCGCAAGGGTCCCTCGGGGAGGGTGGCGCGGTGCTCGACCTGATCGACGGCCTGCCCGTCCACCCCCTCGTGGTCCACGCCGTCGTGGTCCTGCTCCCGCTCGCCGCGCTCGGAACCCTCGGCCTCGCTCTGGTCCCCCGCTGGCGGGCGCACTACGGGCCCCTCGTCACCGGGATCGCCGCCCTCGCGGCGGTGCTCGTGCCGGTCGCCACCTCCAGCGGCGAGGCCCTGGAGAAGCATGTCGGCGACCCCGGGAGGCACGCCCAGCTCGGTGACCAGCTCATCTGGTTCGCGGTGCCGCTGGCCGTCCTCGCGCTGGTCCTCACGGTCCTCGCGCGGCGCACGACCGCCGACCGGGCGAGCTCGGGACGGGCCTGGCTGCCGACCGCCGTCGCCGCGCTGGCCGCCGTCGCCGCGATCGCGACCAGCGTGCAGGTCTACCGCGTCGGCGAGTCCGGCGCCCGGGCGGTCTGGTCGGACCAGGTGCACTCCTCCGGAGGCCGCTGAGCGGCTGGCGGGGCTCAGCCCTCGGCGGAGATCTCCCGCGACCGGTCGCGGTTGGCGCGGGTCGCGTCGAGGAACGCCGCCCGGACCGCCGCCGACTCCAGCGCGTGCAGCGCGGCGGCCGTGGTGCCCCCGGGCGAGGTGACCTGCTCGCGCAGGACCGCCGGGTGCTCGCCGGTCTCGCGCAGCAGCAGCGACGAGCCGGCCAGGGTCTGGGTGACCAGCTGCGCCGCGGTCGCCCGCGGCAGGCCGAGGTGGACGCCGGCCTCGACGAGCGCCTCCGCGACGTAGAAGACGTAGGCCGGCCCCGAACCGGAGATCGCGGCGGCCGCGTCGACCTGCTTCTCCGGGACGACCGCCACGTCGCCGACGGCCTTCATGAGCGCGACCGCATCGGCCACGTCGTCCTCGGCCGCGGTCGCTCCGCCGGCCACGACCGACATCCCCTCACCGACCAGCGACGGCGTGTTCGGCATGACCCTGACGACCGCGACACCGTCGGGGACCGCCGCCTCCATGGCGGCGGTGGTGATGCCGGCGGCGAGCGACACGACGAGCTGACCCGGCTTCAGGTCGAGCGAGCGGAGCATCGTCACGACGTCGTACGGCTTGATGCCGAGGACGACGATCTCGGCCGCGGCCGCCACCTCGGCGGCGGAGCCGGCGCGCACGCCGTAGCGAGCGGTCAGCTCCTCGCCGCGCTCGGTGCGGCGCACGCCGGCGGCGAGGTCCTCGGGCGCGTGCCCTGACTTCACGAGGCCGGAGAGCACCGCCTCGCCCATGTTGCCGACGCCGACGATCGCGATGCGGGAGCGGGACATGGGCGCGAGTCTAGGCAGTGCGCCGCTTGAGGGTGGCGGCGCCGAGCGCCAGGAACGCGACCGCGAAGCCGGCGATGACGGCGAGGTTCCGCCAGACGTCGGCGGTCGCCGCGCTGCCGGCGAGGTCGTTCATCGCATCGACGGCGTAGGAGAGCGGCAGCACGTCGCTGATCCGGTGGAGCACCTCGGGCATCGCGTCCCGCGGCACGAGCAGCCCGCACAGCAGGATCTGGGGCACGACGAGCGCCGGCATGAACTGGACCGCCTGGAACTCGGTCCGGGCGAAGGCACTGACGAACAGTCCGAGGGCGGTGCCGAGCACGGCGTCGGCGATACCGACCACGGCCAGCAGCCAGACCGAGCCCTCGATGTCGAGGCCGAGCAGGCCGACGCTCACCCCGACGGCGGCCGCCGCCTGGATCGCCGCGAGCAGCCCGAACGCGAGCGCGTAGCCGAGCAGGAGGTCGAGCTTGGCGAGCGGCATGGCGAGCAGCCGCTCGAGGGTGCCGCCCGACCGCTCCCGCAGCGTCGTCACGCTCGTCACGAGGAACATCACGATGAACGGGAAGATCGCCAGCAGCGCCGGCGCGATCTGGTCGAAGAGGTTGAACCCGGGCTCGTCCTTGAACATCCACCACAGCAGCGTCATCAGCAGGCACGGCACCAGCACGAGCAGCGCCAGGGTCCGCGGGTCGCGACGGACCTGGGCGAGGACGCGCACCGCGACGGCGAGCGTGCGGCGGGGGCTCATCCGGCACCCCGCACGATCGCGAGGAAGGCCTGCTCGACGTCATCGACGCCGGCCTTCTGCTTGATCTCCGCCGGCGCCCCCTCGGCGAGGAAGGCCCCGTCGCGCATGAGCAGCAGCCGGTCGCAGCGCTCGGCCTCGTCCATCACGTGGCTCGAGACGAGAACCGCCGCGCCGTCGTCGGCCAGGCGGTGGAAGGTGGCCCAGAGCGACTCGCGGAGGACCGGGTCGAGCCCGACGGTGGGCTCGTCGAGGACGAGCAGGTCCGGCTCACCCAGCAAGGCCACCGCCAGGTTCACCCGTGACCGCTGGCCGCCCGAGAGGTTGCGGACCACCTGGTCGCCGTGACCGGCGAGGTCGACCGCCTCGATGCAGCGGTGGATCTCGTCCCGGCCGACGCCGAGGACCCGGGCGAAGAAGGCGAGGTTCTCGACGATGCTGAGGTCGTCGTAGACGCTCGCGGCCTGCGTGACGTAGCCGATCCGCGAGCGCAGGCCGCGCGACCCGGCCGGCTGGCCGAGGACCGTCACGGTGCCCTCCACGTGTGCCTGGACGCCGACCAGCACACGCATGAGCGTCGTCTTGCCGCAGCCCGACGGCCCGAGCAGGCCGGTCACCTCGCCGCCCGGGACGGCGAAGTCGATGCCGTGCAGGACCTCGTGACCGCCTCGGGTGACCCGGAGGTCCCGCGCCTCGACCGCCGGCCCGACGCTCATGACGAGGCTTCGGCCTCGAAGTGCTGGCGGGCGAACTCGAGGGACTCGCGCAGGTCGGCCTCGCGGTCGGCCTTGGTGGCGGCCTTGCGCGTGTTGATCTCGACCACGATCTCGCCGTCGAAGCCGCTGCCGGCCAGGTGCTGGAGGAAGCGGTCCGCGCCGGTGCTGCCGCGACCGGGCACGAGGTGCTCGTCCTTCGCCGAGCCGGTGCCGTCGGTGAGGTGGATGTGGCGCAGCCGCGGCCCGAGCCGCTTCGCCATCTCCACGATGTCGTCGCCGGCGATCGCGGCGTGCGAGAGGTCGATGGTGGCGTTGGCGTAGGACTCGTCGGAGGGGTCGCGGCCCGGAAGGTACATCTCGACGCCACGGCGCGAGGAGGCCTTCCAGGGGTACATGTTCTCGACGGCGAAGAACAGCCCGGTCTCCTTCTCGAGCCGCTCGATGCCGGCGACGAACCCGGCGGCGTACTCCTTCTGCCAGCGGAACGGCGGGTGCACCACGACGGTGCCGGCGCCCACGGCGTGGGCCATGTCGGCGGAGCGGTAGAGCTTGCCCCACGGCTCGGTGCCCCACACCCGCTGCGTGAAGAGCAGGCAGGGAGCGTGGATGGCGCTGATCGGGATCTCGTGGTGGACCGAGAGCTGGCGCACCGCCTCGACCTGCTGGGAGAGGCCGTCGACGCCCACCATGACCTCGACGGCGTCGTAGCCGACGCCGGCCGCGTAGGCGAAGGCGTGCGCGGTCGACTCGGGGTAGACCGAGACGGTCGAGAGGCCGATCCGGGTCACTGGTCCGACCCGAGGAAGCTCAGGTGGTCGAGGCGCTCCAGGATGACGCCCTCACGCAGCGCCCACGGGCAGATCTCGAGCGCCGGCAGGTCGAAGATGTCCATGCACGCCTCGGCCACCAGCGCGCCGGGGACGATCTGGTGGGCGCGGCTCGCGCTGACCCCCGGGAGGGCGCACAGCTCGTCGCGGGACATCACGATCAGCTTGGGCAACCACTCCCGCAGCTCGGCGAGCGGCAGCGCCCGGCTCACGAGCGGGCCCTCGCCGGACGGCGCGGCGCCGCAGATGCGCGCCAGGCTGCGGAACGTCTTGCTGGTCGCGACCGCCCGGTCGGGTACGCCGGCCCGGATCAGGTGGCCGGCGTCGCGGGCGATGTCGGCGCGGATCTGGCGGCGCAGGTCGCGCAAGGCGTCCTCGTCGGGACCGGTACCGACGAAGACGCGGGCCAGCCGAGCGGCGCCGAGCGGCAGCGACCACGCCACGTCGGGCGCCTCGTCGGAGCCGCCGGCCAGCTCGAGCGAGCCGCCGCCGATGTCGAAGACGGCCAGTCGTCCGGCCGACCAGCCGAACCACCGGCGTACGGCCAGGAACGTCAGCCGGGCCTCGTCCTCGCCGCTGAGCACGTCGATCGTCACGCCGGTGCGGTCGGCGACATGGGCCAGCACGTCGTGGGAGTTGTCGGCGTCACGGACCGCCGAGGTGGCGAAGCCGAGCATCTCGGCGCAGCCCTTGTCCTCGGCGACGCGGACGGCCTCGTGGGTGAAGGCGGTCAGCGCCTCGATCCCCTCGCGGCTCACGGCACCGGTCTCGTCGAGGTGCTCGGCCAGCCGCAGCGGCTGCTTGAACGAGTACGCCGGCAGCGGGGCCGCTCCCCCGTGCGCGTCGACGACGAGGAGGTGCCCGGTGTTGGAGCCGATGTCCAGCACGCCCAGACGCATGGCCCCAACGTACCGGGCGCGGCGTACGTGGCGTGCTCGGTGCAGGTCCGAACGGGCCGCACGTACGATTTCCCCATGCCCGAGGTGCCCCTGGACTTCCCGCGCGCCTGGGTGGAGTTCACCAACCCCGACGACGAGTCGGAGGTCATGCGGTGCGACCTCACCTGGCTGACGTCGTCCTACCAGTGCATCTTCGGCGGCGGCTGCAAGGGCATCTACTCCGATGCGCCCGACATGGGGTGCTGCACCCTCGGCGCGCACTTCGCCGACCGGGCCGACGAGAAGCGGGTCGCCGGGTTCGTGGCCCAGCTGACCGAGGACGAGTGGCAGCTCATGCCCGAGGGCGAGGTGCGCACGAAGGACTGGGTGGAGAAGGACGACGAGGGAGCCCGCAAGACGCGCGTCGTCGTCGCCGACGGGCAGCAGGCCTGCGTCTTCCAGAACAGGCCGGGTGCGCCGCAGGGAGCCGGCTGCGCGCTGCACATCCTCGCGATGAAGCAGGACCGCTCCCACGTCGACACCAAGCCGGACGTCTGCTGGCAGCTGCCGCTCAAGCGCGCCTTCCGCGACGTGGAGCGCCAGGACGGGTCGACCTACACCGAGGTGACGATCACCGAGTACGACCGCCGAGGCTGGGGGCCGGGTGGCCACGACCTGGACTGGTACTGCTCCGGGAACACCGAGGCGCACACCGCCGTCGAGCCCGTCTACCTCACCCATGAGCCGGAGCTGGTCGCGCTCATGGGACAGGCGGCGTACGACGAGCTCACGCGCCACTGCGAGGCGCACGTGCGCTCCCGGTCGGCGCTCGCGCTGCACCCCGCCGATCCGCGCTGACGGAGGCGGCGGAAAGGGAGGAAGGTTAAGTCTCGATGTCAAGAGACTGGGACCCCCCTGTCGCGGGCTTCTCAGGAGGTGTTCAGAATCCTGGCATGCGCCTGGACCATCTCTCTTACGCCGCCGGCCCCGAAGGGCTGGTGGGCACCGCGAAGCGCATCGGCGAGCTCCTGGGACAGGAGTTCGAGGACGGTGGCGTCCACCCGCGCTTCGGTACCCGCAACTACACGCTGCCGCTGCGCGGTGGGATCTACCTCGAGGTCGTGGAGTGCCTGGACCACCCCGCCTCTGACAAGGCTCCCTACGGGCAGGCCGTCAAGGCCCGGTCGGCGCTCGGCGGCGGCTGGCTCGGCTGGGTCATCTCGGTGGACGACATCAGCCGGATCGAGGAGCGGCTCGGCCGCCCGGCCCAGCCGGGCAACCGGCACAAGCCCGACGGGACCGAGCTCCTCTGGCGGCAGATCGGCCTCAGCGACCTGATCGTCGACCCGCAGCTCCCCTACTTCCTGCAGTGGGAGATGCCCGCCGAGCTGCACCCCGGCAACGCCGGCTCCGACGTCACGCTGACGGCGGTGGAGATCTCCGGTGACCCGCAGCGGGTGCGCGACTACGTGGGCGAGTCGCTCCGGGACCGCGTCGACCCCTGGACCGGGAAGCCGGCCGAGAACGTCGAGGTCCGCTGGGTCGCCGAGCACGGCACGCCCGGCCTGGTGGCCGCGAACTTCGCGACCCCCAACGGCACGGTCCGGATCTGACACAGATGACGGGGGCGATCCCGAGCCCCAACATCTGGCACCACCCGGCGACCTACGAGCTCGAGAACCACGCGGCCGACCCGCACGGCGCGCTGTGGGGCGCGATGGAGTCCGTCGGCGACTGGTCGGGCCGCGACGTGCTCGACCTCGGCTGCGGCACGGGCTACCACCTGCCGCGGTTCGCGGAGACGGCGCGCACGGTGACCGGCGTGGAGCCGCACGCGTCGCTGGTCGCACTCGCCCGTCGCCGTACGCGGCGGAACGCGAACGTCACCGTCCTCGAGGGCGTCGCCCAGGCGATCCCGTTGCCACCCGCGTCCGTCGACGTGGTGCACGTGCGGTGGGCCTACTTCTTCGGGCCGGGCAGCGAGCCCGGCCTCGCCGAGCTCGACCGCGTCGTACGCCGGGGCGGGACCGCCCTCGTGATCGACAACGACGCCACCCGCTCGACGTTCGGCGCGTGGTTCCGGCGCGGTTATCCGGCGGTCGATCCGGACGCGGTCGAGCGGTTCTGGTCGACCCGCGGCTGGACCCGCGAGGCCGTGGACATGGGCTGGTCGTTCGCGTCCCGGGCCGACCTCGAGGCGGTGGTGCGCATCGAGTTCACGCCCGAGCTCGCCGACGCCGTCCTCGCCACCCACAGCGGCACCGACGTCGACTACGCCGTCAACCTCTGGTGGAAGCGGTTCTGAGGGACCTCACGAGGACGGCGACGTGTCATCGAGCCGGGCCAGGAGGCTGACCAGCAGCGCGCGCTGATCGGCGCTCAGCGGCCCGAGGACCTGCTCCTGGACGTCGCCGAGCAGGCTGTCGAGGCGCGGCAGGAGCTCCCGGCCGCTCGTGGTGAGCGTGACGACGTTGCGGCGGCCGTCCGCGGGGTCGGGACGCCGCCGGACCAGCCGCCAGTCGGCGAGGTGGTCGAGCGCGACCGTCACGTCCTTGCGGTCGAGGCCGAGCTGGCGGCCGAGCTCGGCCTGGCTCATCTCCCCGTGCTCGTCCAGCGCGGCGAGGGCGCGGTAGTGCACGGGGCGCAGGCCTTCCTCCGCGAACGCGGTGTAGAGGAGGCCTTGGGCGCGGGCGTTCGCCCGGCTGAGGAGCCACGTGGGCTGCTGGACGACGCGCGAGACCGGCACGGGTCGATCATAGACATATTTGTTGGTGGTCCCAACCATGTGTATCGTTGGGGCTCCCAACGATTTGAGGAGACGACATGCCCACCTTCGGACCCCAGCTGATCGGCGAGACCGAGAAGACGCTCGGCGCCATCCTGCGACGCAACCTCGACGGCACCGGGCTCACCGAGCCCGAGTGGGTGACGCTGCGGCTCGCGGCCCAGAACGAGAGGCGCGGCGACCTGGCCACGCTCGTCGCCGACCGCGCCCACTTCCCCGACGCGGAGGCACTCGTCGCCGCGCTCACCGACCGCGGGCTCGTGGCCGACGGCACGGCGACCGATGACGGCCGCGCCTTGATGGCGGTGGTGTGGCAGCGCACCGAGACGACGTCCGGCCCGATCTGGGACGGACTGCCCGCCGACGACGTCGCGGCGACCGAGCGCGTCCTCAACGCGCTCATCGACCGCGGTCGTGAGGTGATCAGCGCATATCGGTGAGCCGGGCCGGGTCCACGTCGTTCCCGACGATCTCGCGGAGCCGGTCGTTGACGTCCCAGATGTTGACGTTCATCGCCGCGGTGACGCGCCGCCCGTCCGCCAGCCAGTAGGCGACGAACTCGTCGTCCTCCGGCGCGCCCTTCACCACGACCTGGTCGCCGGGCGAGGAGTGGCCGACGTACTCCATGGAGAACTCGAACTGGTCGGTGAAGAAGTAGGGCTGCCAGTTGTAGGTCGCGTCCTCGCCGGCGATCACCCGCCCGGCCAGCTTGCCCTGGCGGATCGCGTTGTCCCAGTGCTCGACCCGCAGCCGCTTGCCGAGCGTGGGGTTGAGGGCGTTGGCGACGTCGCCGGCGGCGTAGATGTTCGGGTCGGACGTGCGCAGGTGCTCGTCGACGACGATGCCGTTGTCGACCTCGAGCCCGGCGGCGGTCGCGAGCGCGGTGTCGGGAGCGACGCCGACGGCCACGACCACGATGTCGGCCGGCACCCTGCCGGCCGACGTCTCCACGCCGTCGGCGGTGATCGCCGAGACGCTCACGCCGGTCCGCAGGTCGACGCCGTTGCGGACGTGCAGGTCACGGAGGTAGGCGGCGACGTCGGGCCCCAGGATGTGCCCGAGCGGCAGGTCGAACTGCTCGAGGACGGTGACGTCGCGCCCGTAGCCGCGCGCCGCGGCGGCGACCTCGAGCCCGATCCAGCCGCCGCCGACGATCGCGACGCGGCCGCCGGCCTGGAACGCCTCCTTGAGCCGCTCGGAGTCGGCGATGGTCCTGACGTAGAACGCGGTGTCGGCGCCCGGCAGGTCGGGGACCCGGGGGCTCGCGCCGGTGGCGAGCAGCAGGTGGTCGTAGGCCAGGGTCTCGCCCGTGTCGAGTGCGACGGTGCGCGCGTCCCGGTCGATGGCGACCGCATGGGTGTCGCCCAGCAGCCGGATCTTCTGGGCGTCGTACCAGTCGCTGTCGTGCGGGAAGGCCGACTCGATGGGATCGGCGCCGGTGAGGAAGCCCTTGGTCAGCGGCGGTCGCTCGTACGGCGGGTGCGGTTCGCGGCCGACGATCGTGATGCCGCCGTCGAAGCCGCTCTCGCGAAGGGTCTCGGCCGCGTGCGCGGCCGCCAGTCCTGCTCCGATGACGACGACGCTCTCAGGGGTCTCCCGGGTCTCCATGCCCCATGGATACCCGGTTCGCGGGTCCGCGAACAGACTCCGCCGGGTCAGAGGGCGCTGCCGGAGATCAGCTCCGGTCGGGGCCGCTGGTCCCGCGGATCTCCAGCGTCGGCGTGAGCATGACGCTCGGGCCGACCTGGGGCGGGGTCGAGAGCAGCCCCTCCAGCGCCTTGACCACCTCGATGGCGGCCTGCTCGAGCGGCTGCCGGACGCTGGTCAGGCCCGGCCAGACGGTCTGTGCGACCTGGCTGTCGTCGAACCCGACCACGGCGATGTCGTCGCCAGCCTGGAGGCCGCGCTCGGCCAAGGCGTGCATGACGCCGATCGCCAGCGTGTCGGAGGCGCACACGAACGCGGTCGGCGTCGCCTCGTCCAGCATGACCTGGGCGGCGCTGCGCCCGGAGCCGACGGCGTCCTCGACGCGGGACGCCAGCCCCGTGGTGGGGAGCCCGGCCCCGTGCATGGCGCTGAGCCAGCCGGAGCGGCGTTCCTCGCCGAGCACCGAGTCCTTCTTCCAGCCGATCCAGGCGATGCGGGTGTGGCCCTTGTCGATGAGGTGGCGCGTCGCCAGCTCGGCGCCGGCGGCGCAGTCGATGTCCACCCAGGGATGCCGCGCGTTCGCGTCGTCCCACGGGCGGCCGAAGGCCACGAACGGCGCGCGCCGCTCGCGCAGCCACGACGCCTGGCCCTCGCCGAGGTAGGTGTCGGTCACGATGAAGGCGTCGACCGCCGTCGAGCGGAGCAGCTCGTCGTAGCCGGCCAGCGGGTCGCCGGTGACCTGGGCGTCGCTGGTGAAGAGCAGCACGTGGTAGCCGGCCTCGCCACTGGTCTCGACGAGCGAGTGGACGAAGCGGTCCATCACGGCGCTCGCCGTACCCTCCTGGACCGGCGAGATCCGCAGCCCGATCAGGTGTGAGGAGCGGGTGCGCAGGTTGCGGGCTGCGCGGTTGGGCTTGTAGCCGAGCTGGTCGATCGCCTGCTGCACGCGGGCGAGGGTGTCGGCGCGGAGCAGGTCGGGGTTGTTGACCGCGTTGGAGACGGTCTGACGGGAGACTCCGGCGAGCTCGGCGACGTCGGCCAGCGTCGGTGCCGAGACGGCGAAACGCGCCCGCCGTGAGGCGTCCAGCCTTGATCGTTCCAACACCTGGACAGCATACGAGGAATCACCGGCCCCCCGCCCGCCGCGTCGCCGCCTCGTTGTCGGTGCCCTGACCTAGCGTCGGGGTCATGTCGAAAGCCGCCCCCAAGCCGCGTCCGGTCTTCCGCTGCTCGGAGTGCGGCTGGGAGACGGTCAAGTGGGTCGGCAGGTGCGGCGAGTGTCAGGCCTGGGGATCGGTGGCCGAGGTCGCCGCTGCACCGGTGGGCCGTACGCCGGCCGCGCCGGTCACCGCCAAGGCGGTCCCGATCGGCGAGGTGTCGGTCGAGCAGTCGGCCTACCGCTCCTCCGGTGTGCCCGAGCTCGACCGCGTGCTCGGCGGCGGCCTCGTCCCGGGCGCGGTGATCCTGCTCGCCGGCGAGCCCGGCGTCGGCAAGTCGACGCTGCTGCTCGAGGTCGCGGCGCAGACGGCGCGCTACCAGCGCCGCGCGCTCTACGTCTCGGGCGAGGAGTCGGCCTCGCAGGTGCGCCTCCGGGCCGACCGGACCGGGGCGGTGCAGCCCGAGCTCTACCTGGCCGCCGAGACCGACCTCGGCGCCGTGCTGACCCACATCGAGGAGGCCAAGCCGGCCCTCCTGGTCGTCGACTCGGTCCAGACGATCGGCGCCTCGGGCGTCGACGGCGTCCCGGGCGGCGTGTCCCAGGTCAAGGAGGTCGCGGCCGCGCTGGTCCGCACGGCCAAGACCCACAACATCACCACGGTGCTGGTCGGCCACGTCACCAAGGACGGCACGATCGCGGGCCCGCGCGTCCTCGAGCACCTCGTCGACGTCGTGCTCCACTTCGAGGGCGACCGCAACTCGCGCTTCCGCATGGTGAGGGCGATGAAGAACCGCTTCGGCCCCGTCGACGAGGTGGGCTGCTTCGACCTGTCGTCCGACGGCATCACCGCGGTGACCGATCCGACCGGCCTGTTCGTCGAGCGGCACCACCAGCCCGTCGCCGGCACCTGCGTCGCGGTGACGATGGAGGGGCGGCGGCCGCTGCTGGCCGAGGTGCAGGCGCTGGTGACCCAGTCCGCACTCGACAAGCCCCGACGGACCACGTCGGGTCTCGACGGGTCGAGGGTGGCGATGGTCCTCGCGGTGCTGCAGCGACACTGCGGCTACGCGTTGGCCGCTCGCGACATCTTCGCCTCGACCGTCGGCGGCGCCAGGCTCTCGGAGCCGGCGAGCGACCTCGCGGTCGCGGTCGCGCTGGCCTCGGCCGACAGCGGCACCCCGGCGCCCCCGGGCGTCGTCGCGATGGGCGAGATCGGCCTGGCCGGCGAGCTGCGGCGGGTGCGCGACCTGCCCCAGCGGCTGGCCGAGGCGGCCCGGCTCGGGTTCTCCGTGGCCGTCGTCCCGGCCGAGCCCGGCGAGCGCGCCACCGTGCCGCGGGAGCGTCGGGTCGACGGGATGCGGGTCTTCGAGCTGCGCGACGTGCGGTCGGCGCTGGAGTTCCTGCGGCTCGGCCCGCGGGTGCGCGAGTCCCCGCTGCGAGACGATCCCGATTTCTGAGTAGCGCGTGACCGATAGACTCAGCGGGCCGTCGTACGAGAGGAGGGGGACGCGTGGGTCCTGATCGCCCTGAGGACACCCTCAAGCTTCGCGAGACCCTCGCCCAGATCGCACCCGGCACGTCCCTGCGCGACGGCCTGGAGCGGATCCTGCGCGGACGCACCGGTGCGCTCATCGTGCTGGGGTTCGACCGGACGGTCGACTCCATCTCCACCGGTGGCTTCCAGCTCGACGTGCCGTTCACGTCGACCGGCCTGCGCGAGCTGGCGAAGATGGACGGCGCCATCATCATCGACAGCAACATCAGCCGGATCATCAAGGCCGCCGTGCACCTGATGCCTGACCACACGCTGCCGTCGGAGGAGACCGGTACGCGCCACCGGACCGCCGACCGCGTCGCGCGCCAGACCGGCTTCCCGGTCATCTCGGTGTCGCAGTCGATGCAGATCATCGCCGCCTACGTCGGCGAGACGCGCCACGTCCTGGAGGACTCCGGCCAGATCCTCTCCCGCGCCAACCAGGCCCTCGCGACCCTGGAGCGCTACAAGATGCGTCTCGACGAGGTCGCCTCGACGCTCTCGGCCCTCGAGATCGAGGACCTCGTCACCGTGCGCGACGTGGCCGTCGTGGCCCAGCGGCTCGAGATGGTCACCCGCATCGCGCGCGAGATCGAGGACTACATCGTCGAGCTCGGCACGGACGGCCGCCTGCTCGCCCTGCAGCTCGAGGAGCTCGTGACCGGCGTCGACGCGGAGCGCGAGCTCGTCATCCGCGACTACCTGCCCCGCGGCCGGCGCTCCAAGAGCCCCGAGGAGCTGCTCGCGCAGCTCGAGGCGCTCTCGGCGACCGAGCTGGTCGATCCTGCCGCGACGGCCCGCGTCCTCGGGCTCGGTAACAGCGAGCACCTCGACGGTGCCGTCACGCCGCGTGGCTACCGGCTGCTGGCGAAGGTGCCGCGACTGCCCGTCAGCGTCGTCGACCGGCTGGTCGACCACTTCGGCACCCTGCAGAAGCTGCTCTCCGCCGGCGTCGACGACCTGCAGGCCGTCGACGGGGTCGGCGAGCTGCGGGCCCGGTCGGTCCGTGAGGGTCTCTCCCGGCTGGCCGAGTCGACCATCCTCGAGCGCTACGTCTGAGGCCCCGTCCGCCCCGGCGGGTCAGTCGACGAGGCGGCGCTTCTTCTTCGCCTTCTTCTGCGGGTCGCTCTGCGGCTCCTGGCGGGCACCGGCGGGCGCGGTCGGCGTGGCGGTGGCGGTCGCCGTGGGCGTGGCCGTGGCGGTGGGCGTGGCCGTCGGGGTCGGCCGCGGCTTCCTGAGCGCGAACTGCAGGTCCTGAGGCTCACCGCCCAGGGCGGCGACCGACAGGTGGTAGTAGCCGGGCATCGCCCACTTCGTGTGGCTCGAGCAGCTCTCGTCGGAGCGCCGGGAGTTCCACGCCACGTTGACGACGGCATCGCTGTCGCGGCGTACGACGACGTCCTGCGACGGGATCGCGTGCGGGCACTCGACCGTGGACCAGATCTCGTCGGACCCGGAGGTGATCTTGAGCTGCAGTGACGTCGAGCTCGACCGCCACGTGCACGCCGTGGTGACGATCGTGCGCAGCGTGAGGCGCAGGACGACCGTCTTGGTGGCCTGCGCGTCGGTCACCGACGGGGCGACGACGATGTCGTCGTCCGAGCACCGGCCGGTCGGCGCGGGCAGCGCGGTCGCGGTCGGCGTCGGCGTGACCGGCTGCGTCGGCGCCTGCGTGGTCCCGGGCGTGGCCGCCTGAGTGCCGGCGGACGTCGACGCCGTCGAGCTGGTCGTGGCTGACGGGGTCACCGAGGTCGTCGGCGTCGTCGGCGCCGAGACGTTCGCCGCCTGCGGGTCCTCGCCGCCGCCCCCGAACATCCGGGAGACGCCGATGACGAGCAGGAGCAGGATGCCGAGCACCGCGAGCCGTCGCCGCCAGTACACCCCAGGCGCGAGGGGACCACGGGTCAGCGACGTCATGCGCCACAGGTTAAGGGCGACCTGCCTTCCAGCCGGGGCGCCACTCCGACACGCCCGTGAGCGGGGCAGAATCGGGCCCGCGATGACTGACCTGCACGACACGATCCTGGGCTGGTACGACGCCCACCAGCGCGACCTGCCGTGGCGCCGCCCCGAGGCGACCCCGTGGGGCGTGATGGTCAGCGAGTTCATGCTGCAGCAGACGCCCGTCGTCCGGGTCCTCCCGGTCTGGGAGACGTGGCTGGGCCGCTGGCCAACGCCGGCGGCACTTGCCGCGGAGCCGAGCGGCGAGGCGGTCCGCGCCTGGGGCCGGCTCGGTTACCCGCGACGCGCGCTGCGGTTGCATGCCGCTGCGACCGCCATCGTGGACCGGCACGATGGTCGCGTCCCCGACGCCTACGACGAGCTGCTGGCGCTGCCCGGTGTGGGCGACTACACCGCGTCGGCCGTGGCATCCTTTGGCTTCGGTCGGCGCCACGTCGTCCTCGACACCAACGTGCGGCGGGTCTTCGCGCGGCTGCTGGCGGGTCACGAGTTCCCGGCGCCGGGCGTCACCAAGGCGGAGCGGGCGCTCGCCGAGTCGGTGCTCCCCCACGACGACTCGGCACCGGTCTGGTCGGTCGCCGTCATGGAGCTCGGGGCCCTGGTCTGCACGGCGGCGGCGCCGCGCTGCGACAGCTGTCCGGTCGCACGGCTCTGCGCCTGGCAGCAGGCCGGCCGGCCGGCGTACGCGGGGCCGGAGCGGAAGGTGCAGACGTGGGCCGGTACCGACCGCCAGTGCCGTGGTCGGCTCCTCGCCGTCCTCCGGGACGCCGACGGCCCCGTCCACCGGTCGGCACTCGAGGCGGTCTGGGACAAGCCCCAGCAGCGCGACCGCGCCTTGGCCGGGCTGGTCACGGATGGCCTCGCCGTCCAGGTCGGCCCGGACGCCTTCGCACTGCCCGGGTGACGGGTCCCCTGTCACCCGTCCACCATCACCCGTTCGGCGTCACCACCGCACGACCGCTCAGCTTCCCGGACTCGAGGAGCTCGTACGCCTCCAGGGCCTGGTCCATCCGGAACCGCTGCACGTCAGGCCTGATCTGCCCGGCTCGATACATCGCGACCACGTCGTACAGATCCTCGACGGTGCCCCAGTAGGTGTTGGTGAGCTCGGCTTCGTAGGGGTTGTTGAAGAAGGACCACTCCGTCGACCCGTTGGCGATGCCGACGACAGTGAGCCGGCCCTGCTGGGCGAGCGCGCCGCGGGCGGTGTCGATCGTGCCGCCGGCGCCGACGAAGTCGAACGCCGCGTCCACGCCCCGGCCGCCGGTGACCTCGCGGATCAGGGCGACCTGGTCGGGGCCGCCCGGCACGGTCACCGCGCCGTTCGCCGCCGCGCGCTCCATCGCGTCCGGCTTCATGTCCGTGGCGATGACGGTCGCGCCGGTCAGAGCCGTGAGGATCTGCACCGCGATCTGCCCGAGACCGCCGAGGCCCACCACGAGCGCGTACCTGCCGCCGCCGGCCAGCCTGGGAAGCGCCAGCTTGATCGCGTGGTACGGCGTCAGCGCGGCGTCGGCGAGGGGTGCAGCGTCGACCGGGTCCGCGTCGCCGAGCGGCACGAGGTTGCGCACAGGAACGGTCATGTACTCGGCCATTCCGCCGTCGCGTCCGATGCCGACCGCGAGGTAGGGCATGCTGGCGACGTTCTCGCAGTAGGTGTCCTGTCCGCGCGAGCACGCCTTGCAGTGCCCGCACCCGATCGGCCCGTAGGCGAGGAACGCCTCGCCCTTCTCGAACCCGACGACGCCGGGGCCGAGCTCCTCGATCCAGCCCGAGTTCTCGTGGCCCAGGACGAACGGCGGTGGGATCTGTGGACCGCCCTCGGCGCCGAACTCGCGGTAGATCCCCACGTCGGAGTGGCAGGCCCCGGCGCCGGCGACCCGCAACAGTGCCTCCCCCGGTCCCGGCACCGGCCGGTCGATCTCGGTCAGGGACGGGAACGTGTGGAACTGCTCGAAGACGACGGCGCGCATGATCTGTTCCTTTCGTTGAGGGAGGCCCCGAAATGGCAGATGCCCCGGATCCACGATCGTGGATCCGGGGCATCTGTCAATGCGTCACTCCTCGGAGGACGGCGGGTTCTCCAGGTCCTCGAGCTCGGAGAGGTCGCCGATCGACGCGCCCTCGAGCGGCGGCACGTCGGGCAGTGCGGCGACCTTCTGGCCCTTGAAGGTGAAGGTCGCGGACGGGCCCTCGCCCTCGACGCCCACGAGCACGATCTGGCCGGGGCCGACCTCGCCATAGAGCATCTTCTCGGCGAGCACGTCCTCGATCTCCCGCTGGACGGTGCGGCGCAGCGGGCGCGCACCGAGCACCGGGTCGAAGCCGCGCGTCGCGAGCAGCTCCTTCGCCGGCTGGGTCAGCTCGAGGCTCATGTCGCGGTCCTTCAGCCGGATCTCGACCGCCGCGATCATGTTGTCGACCATGTGGATGATCTGCTCCTGCGACAGCGGCGGGAACACGATGACCTCGTCGACACGGTTGAGGAACTCCGGGCGGAAGTGCTGCTTGAGCTCGTCAGCCACCTTGGACTTCATCCGCTCGTAGTTGCCGGCCGCGTCGTTGGCCTGCTGGAAGCCCAGGTTGACCGACTTCGCGATGTCCCGCGTACCGAGGTTGGTCGTCATGATGATGACGGTGTTCTTGAAGTCCACCATGCGGCCCTGGGAGTCGGTCAGGCGACCCTCCTCCAGGATCTGCAGCAGGCTGTTGAAGATGTCCGGGTGCGCCTTCTCGACCTCGTCGAAGAGGACGACCGAGAACGGCTTGCGGCGGACCTTCTCCGTCAGCTGGCCGCCCTCCTCGTAGCCGACGTAGCCCGGAGGCGAGCCGAAGAGCCGCGAGACGGTGTGCTTCTCGCCGAACTCGGACATGTCGAGCTGGATGAGCGCGTCCTCGTCGCCGAAGAGGAACTCGGCCAGCGTCTTGGACAGCCACGTCTTACCGACACCGGACGGGCCGGCGAAGATGAACGAGCCACCGGGACGCTTCGGGTCCTTCAGCCCGGCACGCGTACGCCGGATCGCCCGGCTGAGCGCCTTGACCGCCTCGTCCTGCCCGATGACTCGCTTGTGCAGCTCGTCCTCCATCTTGAGCAGGCGGGTGGACTCCTCCTCCGAGAGCTTGACGATCGGGATGCCGGTCGCGACAGCCAGCACCTCGGCGATCAGCTCCTCGTCGACCTCGGCGACCTCGTCCATGTCACCGGCGCGCCACGCCTTCTCGCGCTCGGACTTCTTGAGGATGAGCTGCTTCTCCTCGTCGCGGAGGCGAGCAGCGGCCTCGAAGTCCTGGCCGTCGATGGCGGCCTCCTTGCGGGCGCGGACGTCGGCGATCTTCTCGTCGTACTCGCGCAGGTCGGCGGGCGCCGTCATCCGGCGGATCCGCAGCCGCGAGCCGGCCTCGTCGATCAGGTCGATGGCCTTGTCGGGGAGGAACCGGTCGGAGATGTAGCGGTCGGCCAGCGTCGCCGCCGAGACCAGGGCCTCGTCGGTGATCGTGACGCGGTGGTGCGCCTCGTAGCGGTCACGGATGCCCTTGAGCATCTCGATCGTGTCGGCGATCGACGGCTCGGGCACCTGGATCGGCTGGAAGCGGCGCTCCAGCGCGGCGTCCTTCTCGAGGTACTTGCGGTACTCGTCGAGGGTCGTCGCACCGATCGTCTGCAGCTCGCCACGCGCCAGCATCGGCTTGAGGATCGAGGCAGCGTCGATCGCGCCCTCGGCCGCGCCGGCGCCGACGAGGGTGTGGATCTCGTCGATGAACAGCACGATGTCGCCGCGGGTGCGGATCTCCTTCAGCACCTTCTTCAGGCGCTCCTCGAAGTCACCGCGGTAGCGGCTGCCGGCCACGAGCGCGCCGAGGTCGAGGGTGTAGATCTGCTTGTCCTTCAGCGTCTCGGGCACGTTGCCCTTGACGATGTCCTGGGCCAGGCCCTCGACGATGGACGTCTTGCCGACGCCCGGCTCGCCGATGAGGACCGGGTTGTTCTTCGTACGGCGCGAGAGCACCTGCATGACGCGCTCGATCTGTTGAGCACGACCGATGATCGGGTCGAGCTTGCCCTCACGCGCGTCCTGGGTGAGGTTGCGGCCGAACTGGTCGAGGACCAGCGAGGACGACGGAGCGTCGCCGGACGCGCCGGTCGCCGCCGTCGCCGACTGCGAGGACTCCTTGCCCTGGAAGCCGGAGAGCAGCTGGATGACCTGCTGGCGGACCCGGTTGAGGTCGGCGCCGAGCTTCTGCAGCACCTGGGCGGCGACGCCCTCACCCTCGCGGATCAGGCCGAGCAGGATGTGCTCGGTGCCGATGTAGGAGTGGCCGAGCTGCAGCGCCTCGCGCAGGGACAGCTCGAGCACCTTCTTGGCTCGCGGGGTGAACGGGATGTGCCCGGACGGTGCCTGCTGGCCCTGGCCGATGATCTCCTCGACCTGAGCGCGCACCGCCTCGAGGGAGATGTCGAGGCTCTCCAGTGCCTTCGCGGCGACGCCCTCACCCTCGTGGATGAGACCGAGCAGGATGTGCTCGGTGCCGATGTAATTGTGGGAGAGCATGCGGGCCTCTTCCTGGGCCAGCACGACCACCCGACGGGCTCGGTCCGTGAACCGCTCGAACATGCGCATCGCTCCTCAAGCTTGCGGGGAGTTACCCAGGTACCCGGAACCACCTGATCCCGGTCGGGCTTCAGCTACTTCAACCCCACGGACAGCCTACGCGTTCCTCCCCCGCGGACCTTCTCCGTGCGCTGAGAGCGAACACGCCCCGCAGCCGGCGGCTGCGGGGCGTGTCGAGAGCGTGCGATCAGTTGGCGGCTTCGTAGGCCGAGCGGACCTCCGCCGGGATCCGACCACGGTCGGGGACGTCGTAGCCGTTGGAGCGGGCCCAGTCCCGGATCTCCTTGGCGCTGGTCCCACCCGTCGCGGCGGCGGAGCGGCGGCCGCCACCACGCCGGCCCCCGCCGGTGACTTTGCGACCGTGACCGATGTAGACGGCGAGCGCGTCGCGCAGCTTGGCGGCGTTGTCGTCGTTGAGGTCGATCTCGTACGACGTCCCGTCGAGCGCGAACGACACCGTCTCGGTCGCCTCGGAACCGTCGAGATCATCCTCGAGAACGATGTGGACCTTCTGCGCCATCTCAATTTCCTTTACCAAGGGAACGGAAAAACCGCGACCACTATGACACATTCCGCCAGGCGCGGGAATCGGCGCGACAAACGGTCACGAATTGCGACGGTAAATCATTTCCAGCCCCTGCAGGGTCAACCAGGGCACATACCCGGTGAAACACCTGCACTCGTCGACGACCAGAGGCGCGAGATATCCGGTCGCGATCACCTCGACGTCCGGTGTCGAAAGGCCGAGCGCCTCGATCATGCGCGTGACGATTCCCTCGACCTGGGCGGCGACCCCGAAGAGCATTCCGGACTGCAGCGCCTCGACGGTGTTCTTCGCGATCACCGAGCGCGGGCGGGCCAGCTCGACCTTGCGCAGCTGGGCGCCTCGCCGCCCCAGCGCCTCGAGGGAGATCTCGATCCCAGGCGCGATCGAGCCCCCGACGTACGCTCCGTTGGCATTGACGACATCGAAAGTCGTGGCCGTGCCACCGAAGTCGACGACGATGCAGGGACCACCATATCTGGTCGCGGCGGCGAGCGCATTGCAGATGCGGTCGGTGCCGACCTCTTTCGGGTTGTCCATCAAGATCGGTACACCCGTGCGCACACCGGGTTCGACGACCACGTTCGACAGGTGCGGGAAATGACGGCCGAGCATGTCCCGCCATTCGTGGAGAACAGCCGGAACCGTCGCGCAGACGGCGATGCCGTCGATCTCGTCGAGGCGGTCGGCGAGCAGTCCGCGCAGGAGCACCGCCCACTCGTCGGACGTGTTCCGCTCGTCGGTCGCGACACGCCAGTCCGCGACGACCTCGCCGCCGTCGAGGAGGCCCAGGACCGTGTGGCTGTTGCCGATGTCGACGGCGAGCAGGGCCATCGGTCAGACGCTCTCGGGCTCGAGGTCGAAGCCGATGTCGAACACGCAGACCGAGTGGGTCAGCGCCCCGACGGAGATGAAGTCGACGCCCGTCTCGGCGACCTCGCGCGCTCGGGCGACGGTGAGCCCGCCCGAGGCCTCCAGGGTCGCGCGCCCGGTGGTGCTCTGCTTGTTGAGGGCCACCGCCTCGCGCATCTGCTCGGTCGACATGTTGTCGAGCAGGACCCGGTCGCAGCCCGCGTCGAGCAGCTCGCGCAGCTCGTCGAGGGTGGTGACCTCGACCTCCACGGGAAGGCCCGGGTAGGCAGCGCGCACCGCGCGGAACGCGGGCACGACCCCGCCGGCCGCGAGCACGTGGTTGTCCTTGACCAGGGCCATCTCGGCGAGCGTGGAGCGGTGGTTGACGCCGCCACCGCAGCGGACGGCGTACTTCTGGAGGTTGCGGTACGTCGGCAGGGTCTTGCGCGTGTCGAGGATCCGCGCCCCGGTGCCGGCGACCGCGTCGACCCACGCGGCGGTCGCGGTCGCGACTCCGGACAGGTGCGTCGCGTAGTTGAGCGCGGTCCGCTCCGCGGTGAGCAGGCCGCGGGTCGGGCCGGCGACCCGCATGACGACGTCCCCCGGCTCGACGCGGGTGCCGTCGGGCACCCGGTCGGTGATCTCGACGTCGTCGCCGAGCACGTAGGAGAAGACGAGGGCGGCGATGCCGAGGCCGGCGACGACCCCGCCGTCCCGGACCGCGAAGTCGCCCCGCGCCCGGGCGTCGATCGGGATCGTCGCGACCGACGTGACGTCCTCCGCCGGCATCTCGCCCGGTCGCGGCTCCGGCAGGTCCTCGTCGATCGCGGTCTCGATGGCGTCGTACAGCTCTCCGACGTCGAGGCCTGCGGCCGAGAGCTCGGCGCGGAGCGAGGCGGGGAGCTTGTCGAGCTCGGTGCGGACGATCATCAGAGCGCAGCTCCTTGGTATCCGGGGACGGAGGGGTCGGTGGCGGGTGAGGACGAGAACGTGACCGCGGCGGCCCCGTCGATCAGCTCGGTGTCGAAGTGGCCGGCGCAGCGGGCGTCGTCACGGGCAGGGAAGTCCTCGCGCCAGTGGGACCCGCGCGTCTCCTCCCGACGCAGCGCCGCCTCGGCGAGCGCGAGGGAGATCGTGAGCACGTTGGTGGCCTCCCACGCGGCCGGGTCGATCTCGACCGCGGGGGTCGCGGCGATCCCGCCGAGCATCTCGACGGCCTCGGTGAGCCCGGACGCGCTGCGCAGCACGCCGGCACGCGAGCTCATGATCTCCTGCACGTCCTTGAGTGCGCCCCCGGGCACGAGGCCGGCCGCGCCACCGTGCCGGATCGGCTCGCCGAGCGGACGCAGCTCCCCGGGCAGCACCTGGGCGATGCGGCGCGAGAAGACGAGTCCCTCGAGCAGTGAGTTGGAGGCCAGGCGGTTGGCGCCGTGCACGCCGGAGCAGGCGACCTCACCGGTCGCGTAGAGGCCGGGCACGGTCGAGCGACCCCACAGGTCGGTGTGGACGCCGCCCGAGGCGTAGTGGCAGGCGGGCGCCACCGGGATGAGCTGGGTGACCGGGTCGACGCCGTGCGAGCGGCAGGAGGCGAGGATGTTGGGGAAGCGGCGCTCCCAGAACTCCCGACCGAGGTGGCGGGCGTCCAGCCACATGTTCGGGTGCCCGGTCTCGAGCATGCGCCTCATGATCGCCTTGGAGACGATGTCACGCGGAGCCAGGTCGGCGAGCTCGTGGACGTCCGGCATGAACCGGTCGCCGTCCCAGTCGACCAGGAACGCGCCCTCGCCCCGGACCGCCTCCGAGATGAGCGGCTGCTGGCCCCGCGAGTCGGGGCCGAGGTACATCACCGTCGGGTGGAACTGCACGAACTCAAGGTCGCGGAGTCGGGCGCCCGCGCGCAGCGCGATCGCCATCCCGTCCGCGGTGCTCACCGCCGGGTTCGTGGTCTGGGAGAAGACCTGCCCGAGGCCGCCGCTGGCGAGCACGACCGCGCGGGCCCTGACCAGCCCCACGCCGTCGGCGTCACCCTCGCCCATGACGTGGATCGTCAGGCCGGCGACACCACCGTCCTCGGCGGTCACCAGGTCGACGACCATCGCGTGCTCGAAGACCATGATCTCGGGAGCGCGCTCGACCGCCTCGATGAGCGCCCGCTGGATCTCGGCACCGGTCGCGTCGCCGTTCGCGTGGGCGATGCGGTCACGGCGGTGGCCGCCCTCGCGGGTGAGCGACAGGTTGCCCTCCGGGTCCTTGTCGAAGTTCGCGCCCCACTCGATGAGCTCGCGCACGGCGTCCGGGCCCTCGGTCACCAGCACCCGGACCGCCTCGAGGTCGCAGGCGCCGGCGCCCGCCACGAGCGTGTCGACCTCGTGCTGAGCCGGGCTGTCCTCCGGGCCGAGCGCCGCGGCGATCCCGCCCTGGGCCCACTGGGTCGAGCCGGCGGCGAGGACGTCCTTCGTCACGACGGCGATCCGCTCCACCTGGCCGCGCAGCCGCAGCGCCGCCGTCAGCCCGGCAATGCCGGAGCCGACGACGATGACGTCGGCCCACTCCGTCCACCCGGGGTCCCGGGAGGAGAGAAGGCCGGGGAGCGACTTCATGCAGGGAGGCTAGCGCCGTGGGTGCGTCCCGCCTGCGGCGGCCCGGGAGGCGGGATGTCGACAACGCTTGGCAGGATCTGGACTGTCGCATCGTTCCTGCCACCGACAGTCTCCTCCCATGGACGCCGTCACCTTCTTCGCCGCGCGCCTGCGCTGGCAGACCGACCCCTCCGACCTCGCCGCCGAGCGCGTCGGCGGCCAGGGCCCGATCGTGGTCGACACCCGCAACGAGGCGTCGTGGCGCCAGGGGCGCATCCCCGGCGCGCTGCACGTGCCGGGCCGCGACCTGGCCGAGCGGATCCGGGCCGTCGTACCCGACCTCGACGCCGACGTGGTCGTCTACTGCTGGGGCCCGGGCTGCAACGGCAGCACAAGGGCCGCGCTCCGCCTCGCCGAGCTCGGCTACACCCGCGTCCGGGAGCTGATCGGCGGCTTCGAGTACTGGGCGCGCGAGGGCCTCGCCATCGAGACCGACACCGGCCGCACCCGTCGCCCGGTGGACGACCTCACCGCCCCCGTCCCGGCCCACGCCCACGCCTGACCCGACCTTGGCCTTCCCGCCCCTTGAGATTGGCCTTCCTGCCCGTCGAGATTGGCGTAGCTGCCCCTCGAGATTGGCGTAGCTGCCCCTCGAGATTGGCCTTCCTGCCCGTCGAGATTGGCGTAGCCGCCCCTCGAGATCGGACTTGTTGCCCGGTCGCTGGGCCAGAACTCCGACATCGACGGGCGAGAACCGCCATCTCGACGGGCGGGAAACCCAATCTCGACGGGCAGGAAGGCCAATCTCGACGGGCAGAAAGGCCGATCTCGGCGCTAGAGGTTGAGAAGGTCGCTGCGTTTCTGGTCGGAGCCGGGGACGGGTTCGCCGGGGTCGGAGCCGAGGGCGACGATCTGGTTGGCGGCGTCGACGTGCACGACGTGGGGCGCGAGGTCGCGCGCCTCCTCGGTGGTCATCTGCTGGTAGGCGATGAGGATGACCAGGTCGCCGGGATGGACGAGGTGAGCGGCGGCGCCGTTGATGCCGAGCACTCCCGAGCCGCGCGGGCCGGCGATCGTGTAGGTCTCGAGGCGGGCGCCGTTGGTGATGTCGACGATCGAGACGAGCTCGCCGGGCAGGATGTCGGCCGCGTCGAGGAGGTCCTCGTCGACGGTGACGGAGCCGACGTAGTGCAGGTCGGCCTGGGTGACGGTGGCGCGGTGGATCTTGCCCGTCATCATCGTGCGGAGGGCCATGCGGCTACGCCTTCCCCAACACGATCTCGAGGTTGTCGATCAGTCGCGTCGTGCCGACGCGCGCGGCGACCAGGACGCGGCCCAGGGTGCCGGGCTCCGGATAGTCGGGCAGCTCGCCGAGGTCGGCGGCCCGCAGGGCGAGGTAGTCGATCTCCACCGACGGCTCGCTCTTGAGCACGCTCATGGCGGCCCAGCGCGCGGCCGGCAGACCGTACGCCGCCCGGGCCTGTGCGGCCCGGAGCGCACGGCTCAGCGTGGTGGCCGCGAGCCGCTCCGCCCCGGACAGGTAGCGGTTGCGGCTCGACAGGGCCAGGCCGTCGGGCTCGCGCTGCGTCTCGGCGCCGACGATGTCGATGCCCAGGCACAGGTCCGCCGCCATCCGGGTGATGAGCGCGAGCTGCTGGTAGTCCTTCTGGCCGAAGACCGCGACGTCCGGCCGGACCAGCCCGAACAGCTTGGCGACGACGGTGAGCACGCCGCGGAAGTGGCCTGGCCGGCTCGCGCCCTCGAGGACGTCGGCGACGGCGCCGGGCTCGACGGTCGTCATGTCGGCGCCCGCGCCGCCCGGGTACATCTCCTCCACGGTCGGGGCGAAGACCACGTCGACGCCCTCGCGCTCGCACAACTCGAGGTCGGCCTCGAGCGTGCGCGGGTAGCGGTCGAGGTCCTCGCCGGCCCCGAACTGCAGGGGGTTCACGAAGATGCTGACGACGACCGCGCCGTCGCCGACGTGCTTGCGCGCGACGCGCATGAGGCTGGCGTGGCCCTCGTGCAGGGCGCCCATGGTCGGGACCAGCCCGACCTGGTGGCCGGCCGCGCGCGAGGCCGCGAGGACCGCCGCGAGCTCCGCGCGGGTGCTCGCCACGACGGGTGCGGTCATCGGCCGGCCGACACGTGGTGGACCTGGTGCGCCTTCTTCTCGGCCGCGTCGAGCAGGCCGCCGATCTTGTAGGCGCGGATCCGCAGCAGCCGACCGTCGGCGACGGCGCGCTCGAGCGTGGCGCGGGCCATGGCGACGTACGACGGCAGCGTCTGCGGTGCGTTGGTCGCGATGTCGTCGAGGTGGGCCGCGACGGTACCGACGTCGCCGCGCACGATCGGGCCGGTGAGGGCGGCGTCGCCGTGGGTCAGGGCGTTGTCGAGGGCGGCGGCGAGCAGCGGGCGCAGCGTGCCCGCCGGGTCGGTGGCTCCGGCCGCCGCGAGGATCTCCATCGCCTCGGTGACGAGGGTGACGAGGTGGTTGGAGCCGTGCGCGAGACCGGCGTGGTAGAGCGTGCGCATCTCCTCGGGCACCCACATCGGGGTGCCGCCGAGGTCGGCGACGAGCGCCTCGGCGAAGGCCCGGTCGGACGTCTCGGCGGTGAGTCCGAAGACGCACCCGGCGAGCCGGTCGAGGTCGACGGCGGTGCCCGTGAAGGTCATCGCAGGGTGCAGAGCGACGGTGCGCGCACCGACCTCGCGAGCCGGCGCCAGCACGGCCAGGCCGTGCATGCCGGAGGTGTGGACGACGTACTGACCCTCGCGCAGGGCGCCCGCGTCGGCGAGCGAGCGGACGACGTTGGCGAGCATGTCGTCGGGCACGGTGAGCAGGAGGACGTCGGCGGCGCGTGCGACGGCGGTCGGCTTGTCGACGGGGACGCCGGGCAGCAGGTCGGCGATGCGACCGCGGGAGGCGTCTGACTCGCCGGCGACCGCCACGATCTCGTGGCCGGTGCGGCGGAGGGAGGCCGCGAGGACGGCGCCGACGCGACCTGCGCCGACGGCACCCACCCGGAGACCCGAGGCGAACGTGCTCATTGCTTTCAGCCTTTCGTTCCAGTCCCTCCGACCACCTCCCGTCGGGAGGCCGGCGTGGGTACCGGACGTGTTCTGAACAGTGCAACGACGACGGTACGCGGGCGCTACGGCCGTGGGAATGCGGCGTGGTGTGACGTCGGTGACACCGTGCGTCGGCGTGACCGCGCGCCCGGAGAGCACCGAGTCGGCGCGCCCCGACCGGAGCTCCGGTCGAGATGCGCCGACTCGAGGGTCCGGCAGACGGGCGTCAGGCGCTCCGGGTCTTGTTCCAGTCCTGGGAGCGGACGGCGTCGAGCTCGGCGCGGACCGCATCCAGCTCGCTCTCGAGCTCGTGGACGCGGACGATGGCCTCGGCGGCGCGCTGCTCCGCCTCCTCCAGCCGTACGGCGACGCTCTGGCCCGCGCGCTCGGCCTGGTCGGCCCGACGGGCCTCGTCGGCGCGGGCACGGACCGCGTCGGCGGCGCGCTGGTGGGCGGCGGTGAGAGCAGCCTCGAGGTCGGAGATCGCCTCCTCGCGGCGGCTGATCTCCCGGGTCATGTGCGCGTCGTGCTTGGCCTGCTCGGCGACGCGGGCCTCGGTCAGGGCGCGGTAGGCCTGCGCCTGCTGCGCGCGGTCACGGGCAGCCTCGACGCGCGTGGCCATCAGCTCGGAGTGGGTGATCTTGGTGGCGCCGGCACCGAGGACCAGAGCCAGCAGGGCCGCGACGCTGGCGACCAGCCAGGAGCCGCTGACGACCGCGCCGACGACGGCGAACGCGGCGAGCGCAACCAGGACCACGGCGACCGTCACACGGGTGCTGCGCTGACGACGCCGCGTGACGGATGTTGCTGATGGGGAAGCCATGCGAACACGGTAGGGCATCGAGGCCGTTGCACCCGCCAACCACGCGGCGTTTCGGCGCGGACGACCGCGCTCAGGACTCGTTGTCGTCATCGGGGCGGACGCGGCACGCCCGCTCCAGGAGGAGCCCTCCGACGCAGATGAGCACGCCGGCCAGCGCCGCGACCAGCGAGCGGACCTGGCGCTGCTGGGCGAGCAGGTCCTCGCTGCCGAGCCAGCTGATGGCGTACCCCACGTAGCCGCCGGCCACCAGCGCGCCCGCGAGCGCGCAGGCCCGGGCGAGGACGAGCCGGTTGACGGCCTGGTGGGGGAGAAGGCGCTCGCGGCGCAGCTGGACGGCCCGGTAGGTGACCCAGGCGGTCCATCCCATGATCGCCGCGACGAGCAGCAGGGTCAGCGGCTGGACCCACGAGACGACCGGCGCGGTGGAGCGCAGGCGTTCGGCGACCGGGTGCAGCAGCCAACCGAGGATGAGGCCGGCGACGGCCCAGCCGGTGATCGAGCCGGGCGAGGTCGGCCGCAGCCTGCCCGGGTCCGGCGGCTGCGGCGGCTCGGGCTGTTCCGGAAGCTGGTCCCGGCTCAAGACTGGTCGAGAACCAGGTCGTCTCGCCGTACGACGCCCCTCTCGCCGGACTTCTCGAGCAGGTCGGCGACCGTGCCGATGCCCGGGATCTCGGCGTCGGACTCGAGGTCGCGCCACGGCTTGAGGACGAAGGCTCGCTCGGCGGCCCGCGGGTGCGGGAGACGCAGCTCGTCGGTGTCGCTGACCCGGTCGCCGACGACGATCAGGTCGATGTCCAGGGTGCGCGGCGCGTTCTTGACGTCCGAACGCTGCCGGTCGAAGGCGTCCTCGATCGCCAGGACACGCTCGAGGAGGCGCTGCGCGGACAGGGTCGTGTCAGCGAGCACGACGGCGTTGAGGAAGAGCGCCGCCTCGTCGGGGCTGTCGAGCGGCTCGGTCTCGTAGACGGGCGAGACGCCGGTGACCCACAGGTCGGGGGTGTCGGCGAGGGCGTCGAGACCACCCTGCAGGTTGGAGAGTCGGTCCCCGAGGTTGGAGCCCAGCGAGATGACGACCCGTCGGATCGGCCGCATCTCTCCCGTGAGCGTGTCGGCGTCGATGATGTGCGGGTTCGGCGTCTCAGTCACGGGCGGGGCCTCCGTTGGCTCGAGTGATCGTCAGCGCGACGTCCGAGTACGTCGCGTCGATGGGCGCGTTCGGCTTGTGAACCGTGACGCGAACCCATTCAACACGGTCCTCCAAGAGGCATACGTCCGCTATCCGCTGGGCCAGCGTCTCGATCAGGTCGACCGGATCACGCTCAACGGCGGCCTTCACCGCCCCGACGAGACTTCCGTAGTCGACGGTGTCACGCAAGTCGTCCGAGGCCCCCGCGGCCGCGGTGTCGAGGCCCAGGACGAGGTCGATGACGAACACCTGGCCGTCTCGTCGTTCGAAGTCGAAGACGCCGTGGTGGGCGAAGCACTCGAGGCCGGTGATGGCGAGCTCGTCGGTCATCGGGGAGGTCACTCCGCCATTCTCCCGACGACCGCGAGCGCGTCACTGGTGGCCCTCACGTCGTGCACCCGCAGCCCCCAGACGCCCCGCGCGGCGAGCAGGGAGACGAGCGCGGTGTGCGCGTGCTCGCGCTCGCCGACCGGACGCGGTTCGCCACCCCTGCCTCCCAGCAGGCGGCCCAGGAACGCCTTCCGGCTGGCCCCGACCAGGACCGGCAGGCCGAGATCGGCGATCGCGTCGAGACCGCGCAGCAGCTCCCAGTTCTGGTCGGCCGTCTTCGCGAACCCCAGACCCGGGTCGAGGACGAGCTTCTCGACCCCGGCCGCCCGCGCGGCGTCCACGCGCTGCTCGAGCTCGGCACGGACGGCGGCGACCACACCGCCCGGGCCGTCGTACGACGTGAGGGTCTGCATGACGTCGGAGTGCCCGCGCCAGTGCATGCAGAGGTAGGTGACCCCGGTGTCGGCGGCGACCGAGAGGATGCGCGGGTCGGCCAGGCCGCCGGAGACGTCGTTGACGATGGTGGCGCCGGCCGCGGCCGCGGCCTCGGCGACCTCGGCGCGCATCGTGTCCACGGAGACCACGGCGCCGGCGGCGGACAGCTCGGCGATCACGGGTACGACGCGGGCCAGCTCCTCCTCGACCAGCGGTCGCGTCGCGCCCGGCCGGGTCGACTCACCGCCGATGTCGAGGATGTCGGCACCGTCGGCGAGCAGCTCCATCCCGTGCGCGACGGCGTCGTCGGTCGCGAGGAACCGGCCACCGTCGGAGAACGAGTCGGGCGTGACGTTGACGATGCCCATGACGAGCGGTCGCTGGGGCATGCGGGCGAGACTAGCCGCGCACCGCCGGTCGGCGCTCAGCGGCGGTGGATGAGCGCCATCGCCTCGGCGCGCGTGGTGGGGTTGGAGCGCATGGAGCCCCGGACCGCCGAGGTGATGGTGCGGGCGCCGGCCTTCTTGATGCCGCGCATCGTCATGCAGAGGTGCTCGGCCTCGATGACGACGATGACGCCCCGCGCCTCGAGGATCTCGACGAGCGAGTCGGCGATCTGGGTGGTCAGCCGCTCCTGCACCTGGGGCCGCTTGGCGTAGACGTCGACCAGTCGGGCCAGCTTGGACAGCCCGGTGATCTTGCCCGACTCGGCCGGGATGTAGCCGACGTGGGCGACGCCGGTGAACGGCACCAGGTGGTGCTCGCACATCGACCACAGCTCGATGTCGCGCACGAGGATCATCTCGTCGTGGCCGAGGTCGAACGTCGTCGTCAGGACGTCCTCGGCCTCCATGCGGAGGCCGGCGGTCAGCTCGGCGTACGCCCGGGCGACCCGCGCCGGGGTGTCGACGAGCCCCTCGCGCTCGGGGTCCTCCCCGATCGCGATGAGCAGCTCGCGCACGGCCGCCTCGGCGCGCGCCTGGTCGAACGGTCCGGCCGGCTTGGGGTCCCGGATGGTGACCGGTTCGATCATGCGGGTCCGGGCTCCGGCGAGGCAGACGGAGCGGGCGCCGGGGCGGGGTTGGAGCCGTTGACGCCGTTGGGCCGGTTCATCGCCGCGGCCTGCATGGCGGCCGCCCGGTCGCGGATCCACTGCGGGACCTCCACGGCCGGGATGTCGGACGGCACCCGGGTCGGCGAGCCGGTCCAGGCGGGCCGCTCGGGGCGGCGACGCAGCGGCTTGAAGATCTCGGCGATCTCGTCCTTGCCCAGCGTCTCCTTCTCGAGCAGCGCGAGGACGAGCGCGTCGAGCACGTCGCGGTTCTCGATGAGGATGTCGTAGGCCTCCTGGTGCGCCGTCGCGAGGAGCTTCTTGATCTCCTCGTCGACGATGCCGGCGATCTCCTCGGAGTAGTTGCGCTGGTGGCCGAGGTCGCGTCCCAGGAACGGCTCGGAGCCGGAGTCGCCGAGCTTGATCGCGCCCAGGCGCTCGGTCATGCCGAACTGCGTGACCATCGCGCGGGCCACGCTGGTGGCCTTCTCGATGTCGTTGCCGGCGCCGGTCGTCGGGTCGTGGAAGACCATCTCCTCCGCCGCCCGGCCACCGAGCATGTGCGCGAGCTTGTCGAGCATCTCGGAGCGGGTCTGGGAGTACTTGTCCTCGTCGGGCATCACCATCGTGTAGCCCAGCGCCCGGCCGCGCGGCAGGATCGTGACCTTCTGCACCGGGTCGTTGTGCGGCATCGCCGCGGCCACCAGGGCGTGGCCGCCCTCGTGGTAGGCCGTGATGAGCTTCTCCTTGTCGCTCATCAGGCGGGTGCGGCGCTGCGGACCGGCGATGACACGGTCGATCGCCTCGTCGAGGTTCGCGTTGGTGATGAGCTTCTGGTTGGCGCGGGCCGTGAGCAGGGCCGCCTCGTTGAGCACGTTGGCGAGGTCGGCACCGGTGAAGCCCGGCGTACGACGGGCCACGGACGTGAGGTCGACGTCGGCCGCCAGCGGCTTGCCGCGCGCGTGCACCTTGAGGATGTGCTCGCGGCCGGCGAGGTCGGGGGCGTCGACCTGGATCTGCCGGTCGAAGCGGCCCGGGCGCAGCAGCGCCGGGTCGAGGACGTCGGGGCGGTTGGTCGCGGCGATGAGGATGACGCCGCCGCGGACGTCGAAGCCGTCCATCTCGACCAGCAGCTGGTTGAGGGTCTGCTCGCGCTCGTCGTGACCGCCGCCCATGCCGGCGCCGCGGTGGCGACCGACGGCGTCGATCTCGTCGATGAAGACGATCGCGGGGGCGTTCTCCTTCGCCTGCTCGAACAGGTCGCGGACCCGGGAGGCACCGACGCCGACGAACATCTCGACGAAGTCGGAGCCGGAGATCGAGTAGAACGGGACACCGGCCTCGCCCGCGACGGCGCGAGCGAGCAGCGTCTTGCCGGTACCGGGCTGGCCGTAGAGCAGCACGCCCTTGGGGATCTTGGCGCCGACGGCCTGGAACTTCGCCGGCTCCTGCAGGAACTCCTTGATCTCCTGGAGCTCCTCGACGGCCTCGTCGGCGCCGGCGACGTCGGCGAACGTCGTCTTGGGCATGTCCTTGGAGATCAGCTTCGCCTTCGACTTGGCGAACTGCATGACGCCGCGGCCGCCACCGCCCTGGACCGAGTTCATGAGGAACAGGAACAGGACGACGATGAAGACGAACGGCAGGATGAAGCTGATGATCGAGCCGAGCAGACTCGGCTTGGCGACCTCCGAGTTGAACTTCTCGATGGTGCCCTTGTCGACCTGCTCCTGCACGGCCGACAGCAGCGCCTGCTGACCACCGTCGACCCAGTGCGTGGTGACCTGGTCGCCGCCGGAGCGCACGCCGTTGTCGAGGGTCGCCTTGATCTGCTGGTCACCGTCGACGAACGTGATCGACTGCACGTCGCCGCTGGTGATGTACTTCATCATCTGCGACGTGGGGATCTCGTCGCCACCGGTGTGCGGGGCGAGGTACTGGAGGGCCAGGAGCACGCCGACGACGGCGATGACGATCCACAGCCAGGGACCCTTGAAGATGCGCTTCACAGGCTTCTCTCGAACTCTACGAACACGGAACCGGGGCCGTTGCCCCTCAGTGGACAACGATCCAGCTGCCTGAATTGTCCCACGCTAATGGGTGACGGTCGTCCCACGGCCCGATCACCGGCTCCTGGGTCAGGAGTAGACGTGCGGCGCGAGGGTGCCGATGTCGCGCAGGTTGCGGTAGCGCTCGCGGTAGTCGAGGCCGTAGCCGACGACGAACTCGTTGGGGATGTCCCAGCCGACGTACTTCACGTCGACCGGCATCTGCTGGGCCTCCGGCTTGCGCAGGAGGGTGGCGATCTCGACGCTCGCCGGCCCACGGCTCGTGAGGTTGGTCAGCAGCCAGCTGAGCGTGAGACCGGTGTCGATGATCTCGTCGACGATGAGGACATGACGACCGGCGATGTCGGTGTCGAGGTCCTTGAGGATGCGTACCACGCCCGACGACTTCGTGCCGGACCCGTACGACGACACCGCCATCCAGTCCATCTCGACGTGCCGCCCCAGCGACCGCGCGAGGTCCGCGATCACCATGACCGCCCCGCGCAGCACGCCGACGATGAGGAGGTCCTTGCCCTCGTAGTCGTTCTCGATCTCCGCCGCCATCTCGGCGATGCGCCCCTGGATCTGCGCCTCGGTGAAGAGGATGTCGACCAGGTCGTCCTTGACGTGCTCCGCGTCCATGGGTGCTCACACTAACCGGGCTTGGTGACGGGAGGGGCACCGGCACATGTAACCGTCAGTTCGGTCATCCACCTGGCTCCTGCAGGGTTCGGGTAGATGCCCGAACTGACGGGTTACGTGGGAGCGCGCTCGATCGACACCGTCCCGTCCCGGCGTACGCCGCGGAGGTGGCCGGGCAGGTCGACCCAGCGTTGGCCGTGCCAGTCGGTGACGAGCGCGTCGAGGGCGAGCACGTGCTCGTGGAACAGCTCGGAGGCGGGGCAGCCTGCGGCGAGGGCGGCCAGGCGGAGGACGCGGCGGCGCAGCGCCTCCGGCTCGGCCGCGAGGGCGTCGGCGGGGAGGGGCGACCCGAGCGCGGCGAGCCGCTGCTCGGCGAGGTCGTCGAGCAGGTCCATGTCGGCGCGCAGCTGGTCGGCGGTCCGGGCGAGCGCGACGCCCACGCCGGGGCCGAGCTCCTCCTCCAGCACGGGAAGCACGCGGGTGCGGACGCGGACCCGGGCGTAGCCGGGGTCGCTGTTGTGGGGGTCGTCCCAGTAGTCGACGCCCTCGACCTGGCACGCCGTGACCGTGTCGTCGCGGGCGACGTCGAGCAGCGGGCGGCGGTAGCGGTCGAAGCCGCGCCGCATCCCGGCGAGGGAGCGGCCGCCGCTCCCCCGGGCCAGGCCTAGCAGCACGGTCTCGGCCTGGTCGTCGCGGGTGTGCCCGAGCAGGATGACCGCGGCGCCGACGTGGTCGGCGACCTGGTCGAGGGCGGCGTACCGCGCGCGCCGGGCGGCCGCCTCGGGGCCGAGGCCACCGGCGTCCTCGACCGTGACCGTCACGGTGAACGTCTCGTCGGCGCCGAGGTCGGCCATCTGCTGCACGGTCCGCTGGGCCTGCGCGCGCGACCCCTCCTGCAGCCCGTGGTCGACGGTCGCCCCGACCACGCGCAGCGCGGGACGGCGGGCCTCGAAGACGGCGGCCGCCAGCAGCGCCAGCGAGTCGGGCCCGCCGGAGCAGGCGACCAGCACGGTGTCGCCGGGCGACAGCGGGGCCAGGACCCGTCGTACGCCGCGACGCACGGCTGCGACCGACGGGTGGAGGCTCACAGGACTCGTCGGATCCAGGCGTCCGGGTCGTGGATCTCGGCGGTCGACGGAAGGTTGTCCGGACCGGCGAAGACGGCGTTGAACTGCTCCATCCCCGTCCGGGCGACGACGCGTCGGACGAACTTCGCACCGTCGCGGTACTGCGCCATCTTCGCGTCCAGCCCGAGGATGCGGCGGAGCAGCCGGTCGAGCGTGCCGACGCCCTTGCGGCGCTTGTCGAACTTGCGGCGGATCGCCTCCACGCTGGGGATGACCTCGGGGCCCACGCTGTCCATCACCACGTCGGCGTGGCCCTCGAGGAGCGACATCATGCCGGTGACCCGGTCGAGGATCTGCTTCTGCTCCGGCGAGCTGACCAGGTCGACCAGGCTGCCGGTCTGGCCGCGGCCCCTGATCGCCTCGCTGACCCGCTTGAGGCCGTCGTCGAGGATCGAGGCGACGTCCATCGTGTCGGCGAGCGCGGTGATCTGGGCGAACAGGTGCTCGCGCAGCCACGGGTTGGCGGTGAACTGGACCCGGTGGGTCTCCTCGTGCAGGCAGACCCAGAGTCGGAAGTCGCCCGGGACCGCGCCGAGCTCGCGCTCGACGTGGACGATGTTGGGCGCGACCAGGAGCAGCCGGCCGTGCGGCTCGTGGAACGGGTCGAACTGTCCGAGCACCTTCCCCCCGAGGAAGCCGAGCAGGCCGCCCACCTCGAGGCCGGTGACGCGCGAGCCGATCGCCGTGGCGACCGGGCCGGGCATCCGCTTGCTGGTGACCCGGTCGACGAGCGGGGCGAGGGCCGCGGCGAACGCGTCGGCGTTGGCCTGCACCCAGCCGCGCCGGTCGACGACGAGGACGGGCGCGGTGTTCTCCGGAGCATCGAGCCCGGTGTGCTCACGCACCAGTGCCGTCGAGCGCGCCGCGTCCTCGCGCAGCTCGGCGACGACGTCCGCGGCCTCGGCCGAGCTGACCACGGGGCCGTCTCCAGCCAGTCGCGAGCCGACGCGTACGGCGAGGTCCCAGTCGATCACGTCACCCATGGCGGTGACGCTATCCGACCGCACCTGACGTGTCGCCGCAGTGACAGGCGGCGAGGGCGGCCGCCGCGTCGTCGAGCGCCTGGCGCGCCGCCAGCGTCCGGGCCGGCGTCACCTTGTCGGTCATCATGACGAGCGTCATCGCGTCGCCGTCGAGATCGGTGACGGTGCCGGCCAGGGCGTGGACGCCGGTCAACGTGCCCGTCTTCATGCGGACCACGCCGAGCCCGGGCGCCGACGCGGGGTCCTCGAACCGCTCGATCAGGCTGCCGCTGAAGCCGGCGACCGGCAGCCCGGCCAGCACCGACGACAGCTCCGGCTTCTGGGCCGCGACCCGCAGCACGCCGGTGAGCGTGGCGGGCGTGATCCGGTCCTCGCGGGACAGTCCGCTGCCGTCGAAGAGACGGAGGCCGGCGGTGGGGACGCCGAGCTTCGCGAGCGTCGCGACCACGCCGGCCACGCCACCGTCGAACGAGCCGGCACCGCTCACCCGCGCGCCGACGTGGTGGGCGAGCACCTCGGCAGCGTCGTTGTCGCTGGTCTCGAGGGTGTGCTGGACGATCTCGCGCAGCGGGGCACTGACCACCTGAGCGACGGCGTCGCCGCTGCCCGGCGTACGGGCGACCTTCTTGCCCACGGTGATGCCGGCGGCCCGCAGGTCGTCGGCGAAGAGCGCGGCCGCCGACTGGGCCGGGTCGGCCTCACGCCGGCCGGCGGCGTCGTTGCCCTGGTCGGCCCAGAGGGCGGTGATGGGGGCGACCACGTCGTCGGGGACGTAGTTGTCGGGCCAGTGCGGGCTCGTGGTCGGCCCGGTGAAGAGCGAGTCGTCGAAGCCGAGCCGGACGTGCCGTACGCCGGCCTTCGTGAGTGCGGCAGCGGTGCCGACCGCGAGCGTGCGCAGATCGGCGCGGGGCGGGTAGTCGTCGGGCTTCGCGGGCTTGGAGCCGAGCAGTGGATCGCCGCCGCCCACGAGGACGATCCGGCCCGGCGCCGGCTGCACGACCTTCGTCGTGAACGTCGCCTCCGGGCCGAGCACGTCGAGAGCGGCGAGGGTCGTCAGGAGCTTGGTCGTCGAGGCCGGGACGGCGGCGCCCTTCCCGGTCGTGAAAGCGGGATCGCCTGCACCGAGCGGCGCGACCTCGGCGAGCACGTGTGGCCCGAGGTCGTCGTCGCCGAGCGGCCCCGCGAGCGCGGCGCGGACCTTGGCTGGGTCGGGGGTCGCCGTACCCGCGGCGGCGGCGACCGTCGCCGGGCTCGGCACCGGCGCCTCCCACGGCGGGGGCGCCTGCTCGGGAGCGGCGGACGGGGTCGGGTCGAGCCACTCGTCCACCCAGCCGAGCTGGTAGGCGGTCGCGGAGGCCGCGACGAGGAGCGCCAGGGTCAGCAGCGGAGCCAGCCAGCGGACACGCCGAGCGGCGCGCCGCGTTGAGTGACGTGGGTCACGTGGCACCTGTCAGCCCCCTCGTCAAATCGCGCACCGGGACATTGTCGTGGACACTTGACGGCAATTCACGAAGGGTGCGGTCGATCGTCGACCGCCTGGAGGCGCGGAGGCAAGTCGTGACGCTGGAGTTCGACGTACTGGTGGAGATCCCCAAGGGGGAGCGCAACAAGTACGAGGTCGACCACGAGACGGGCCGGATCCGCCTGGACCGCACTCTCTTCACCTCGACCGTCTACCCCGCCGACTACGGCTACATCGAGGAGACCCTCGGCCAGGACGGTGACCCGCTCGACGCGCTCGTGCTGCTGCCGATCCCGACCTTCCCGGGCTGCCTCATCAAGTGCCGCGCCATCGGCATGTTCCGCATGACCGACGAGAAGGGCGGCGACGACAAGGTCCTCTGTGTCCCGGTCGACCCGCGCAGCGAGAACATCCAGGACATCAACGACGTCCCCGAGTTCGACCGGCTCGAGATCCAGCACTTCTTCGAGGTCTACAAGGACCTCGAGCCCGGCAAGTCCGTCGAGGGCGCCGAGTGGGTCAACCGCGAGGCCGCCATCGCCGAGATCGAGGCCTCCTTCAAGCGGGCCGAGGCCGAGGGCCACTGAGCTTCCTCCTGAGCGCCGCCGTCACCTGGTGACGGCGGCGCTCAGGCATTTCCGGGTCACGGGAGCCAGGAGCTCACCGCGGCGCGGAGCCGGTCGAGGCCGGCGGCCGTGCGCGCCTCGTCGTCCTTGACGACCAGCCCGTGGTCGGCGTCGGGGAGCGCGAGGAGCTCGGTCTCGAGGGAGCGGGCGACGGCGGCGTCCCAGGCGAGCGTGTCGGCCGTCCCGCAGATGAGCAGCTGGCGCGCCTTGTTGCGCCGGATCGCCCGGACGACCGACCGGTCGAGCAGCAGCGGCGTGAGCCAGACGGCGTCCAGCCGCTGCTTCGCCGCGTACGTCGCCGCGCGGGTGCCCAGCGACTTCCCGACGAGCAGCGGGCGCTCGGCCCAGCCGTCGGCCGCCGTACGCGCCTGGTCGACGACCCAGGCCGTGGCCTTCCGCTCCGGGATCCCCTCCGGGACCTGCCAGCGCACCTGACGGACCGCCCAACCGCCGGCGAGCAGCACCTCTGCGACGGCACCCAGCAGCGGGCGCGAAGGGCCGAAGACCCGGCCGGGCAGCAGCACGGCGCGGCCGACCTCGGGGACGTCGGGGTGGCGGTCGTGGTGGTCGCTCATCCACTCAGCCGAGCAGGTCGTCGGCGCGGAGCAGCTCGCGCGGGATCGCGAACGCGTCCACGAGCGGCTGCGCGATCCGACGGACCTCGCGGCACAGCGCGTTGACCTGCGTGGTGATCGCCTTGGAGCGCGCCGACGAGAGCCGGCCGTGCTCCATGAACCACGCCCGGTCGGTCTCGATGACCCACAGCGCGTGCAGGTCGCGGAGCAGGGTGAGGGCATCGCGCACCGGCCCGTCGGGAGTCGCCTCCACCTTCGCGGCGAAGGCCTCGAGGACCAGCCGCTCGACGTGGGCGCGGGCGGCGGCGATCACGTGGTCCTGGACGGAGGAGAAGACCTCACCCGGGTTGCCGCCCTTGTCCACGCCCGCCTTGAGGCGACGGGCGGCACTGCCGAGGATGTGCTCCTCGCGGAAGGACAGCATCGCGAGGTGGTAGTCGGCGTCACGGATCTCGATACGCTCGCTGGCGCTCGCTACTCGATCACCGACCGGCTCCGAGCCGTCCGGACCGGACGAGCCGCCGGGCAGCAGGTCGCGGACCCGCTCGAGCAGCTTGTGCACGGCGGTGCGCTCGAGCACCGTGTCGACGGCGAGGCCGCCGACGAAGCGCACCATGTCGAGCTGGTTCATGTCCTCGAACGCACCGGCGTAGTCGGTGAGCAGACCCTTGGCGACCAGCTGGAGCAGGACGTGGTTGTCACCCTCGAACGTGGTGAAGACGTCGGTGTCCGCCTTGAGCGCGGCGAACCGGTTGGCCGCCAGGTAACCGGCGCCGCCGCAGGCCTCGCGGCACTCCTGGATGGTGTGGGTCGCATGCCACGTCGCCAGCGCCTTGGTGCCGGCGGCCCGGGACTCCAGCGTCCGCCGTGCGATCTCGTCGTCGTCCAGATCGTCCGACAGCGCACCGGAGAAGACCGCGTGCAGGTCGTCGCGCAGCACCTCCTGGGCGAAGTGCAGCGCGTAGGTCCGTGCCAGCAGCGGGAGCAGTCGACGCTGGTGGAGGCCGTAGTCGAGGAGCAGGTCCTCGGTCTCCGGGTCGGACGCCTCGAACTGGCGGCGCCGGCCGGCGTAGGTGATCGCGATCGTGAGCGCCACCTTCGACGCGGTGATGGCCGCTCCGCCGACGCTGACGCGCCCCTGGACGAGGGTGCCGAGCATGGTGAAGAAGCGTCGGCTCTTGCTCTCGATCGGGCTGCCGTAGACGCCGTCCGGCGAGACGTCGGCGAACCGGTTGAGCAGCGCCTCCCGCGGCACCCGCAGCCCGTCGAACCACAGCCGCCCGTTGTCCACGCCGTTGAGGCCCATCTTCGGCCCGTCGTCCCCGATGCGTACGCCGGCCACCGGCTCGCCCCCCTCGCGGATCCGGACGACGAACGCGTGCACGCCGTGGTTCTCGCCGGCCGTCTCCAGCTGGGCGAAGACGACCGCCAGCTCGGCGTGCCGGGCAGCGTTGCCGATGTAGTCCTTGTAGGCGTCCTCGCGCGCCGTCGTGATGACGAACTCCTGCGTGTCCGCGTCGTAGGTCGCCACCGTCCCGAGGGCCGCGACGTTGGAGCCGTGACCGTGCTCGGTCATCGCGAAGCAGCCGAGGGTGCGCGCGGCGACCACGTCGGCGAGGTAGGCGTCGTGGTGCCGCTTCGTGCCGAGCTGCAGGATCGCGCCACCGAACAGCCCGAACTGCACACCCGCCTTGACGAGCACCGACAGGTCACCGTGGGCGAGCGACTCGAAGGCGGCGATGCTGGCGCCGATGTGGCCACCGCCGCCGTACTCCTCGGGGAAGCCGAGGCCCGTCAGCCCACTGCCGGCCAGCTCGACGAGCAGGTCGCGGACGCGTTCGCGGAAGTCGGCGGACGTCATCGTGTCCGCGTCCTCGAGGACCGACGCGAAGGGGACGAGGCCGTCGACGACCTTGCGCCGCACCTCCGCGTGGGAGCCGTCGAGCAGGTCGCGCATGCCGCCGACCAGGTCGTCGTGGCCGCCCGCAGGCGCAGGCTCCGTCAGGGTCGCGTCACTCGCCTCCGCCATGGCGCCACAGTAGCCAGCGGGGGGCCCGGCTAACCCGGTCTCACGGACGGGCGTAGAAGTTCGGCGGCGTCCAGTAGTACATCGAGGCCTCCTGGACCGGCTCGCCCGTGCGCGGAGCGTGCAGGATCCGACCGTCGCCGATGTAGAGGGCGACGTGGAAGATCGAGCTCGGGCTGTCGGAGTCACCCCAGAACACCAGGTCGCCGGGGCGCAGCTGGCTGGCCCTGATGGGCGTGGACTGCTCGTACTGCGCGACCGAGTAGTGCGGCAGCGACCTGCCGCCGGCCGCCCACGCCTTCATGGTCAGGCCGGAGCAGTCCCAGCTGCTCGGACCGGCGGCGCCCCAGACGTAGGGCTCGCCGAGCTGGGCGCGGGCGAAGGCGATCGCCGCCGAAGCCCCGCCCGAGGGCGCCGGCGGGTCCGGGTCGGGCTCCGGGGCCGGCGCCGGCTCGGGCTGCGGGTCGGCGGTGTGCGTCGGCTCCGGAGCGGCCGGTGTGTCCGGGGCGCTCGGGGTGCTCGGGGTGCTCGGGGTGCTGCCGGCGCCGGGGGCGCTCGGGGCCGCGGGCGCGGCCGGGTGGGAGGACGTGGCGGCCGGCTGGGTGGCGGCGACAGCGGCGGCGGCGGCCTGCGCGGCGGCCGCCTGCTCGAGGGCATGCTGGCGGGCGGCGGCGGTGGCGACGCTGACGTGCTGCAGACGAGCCAGCCTGCGGACCAGCGCGTCCTTCTGCGCGGCGATGTCCGCGGCCTCCGCGGCGGCCGCGTCGGCGCTGCGTTGGGCGGCCTCGCGAGCGGCGGCGGTGTCGTCCTTCGCCTGCTGCGCCGCCCGGTTGGTGTCCTTCGCCTCGGCCTCGGCGGCCTTGGCGAGCGCGGAAGCGGCGAGGAAGCGCTGGTACTGCAGGTCGAGCGCCGCCTGCGCGTTGCGGATCGTCGAGGCGCGCTGCATGAGGCCGTCGATGCCGTTGGAGCGGGTGAGCGCGACCAGGGCCGTCAGCTGCGGGGCCAGCTGCGAGTCGGAGAGCACGGTGCTGGCGTACGCCGCGCGCTGACGCGCGAGGTCCGCGCCTGCGACCTCGGCGCGCTTCGCGGCCCGCCGAGCGGCGCGGGCCGCCTGCCGGGCCCGGTAGCGGGCGCCGTTGTAGGCCTCCTCGGCGTGCTCCGCGGCGATGGCGCTGCGCTGCAGCCGTTCGTTGGCCGCGTGGAGCGCCGCCCGTACGCCGGCCACGTCGTCGGCGGTCACGACGACTGCCCGCCGGGCGTCTCGGACGTCCTGACGACTCGGCACGGGGGTCGGGTCGGCCGATGCCGAGACGACGGTGCACGAGACCCCGAGAACGGTCGCGAAGAGTGCTGTCGGGAGGGTTCCTAGCCGAGCCACTCGACTCACGCTAATGCGCATGAGTCACAGAAGGAACAAGAGTCCCAGAATTTTCAGAAATTGTCGGCGTGTCGGCTTGACGAATTACACGGGTGCAATTTCCGCTTCGCGCTGGGCGCGCGCCGCCTCCCGCTTGGCGAAGCCCTTCCGGCGGAACTGCTGCTTGCTCGCGATGCCGCCGAGGTAGAACGAGGTGAGCGCGATCATGACGCCCGCGACGTCGTCGGAGACGTAGTGCCAGCCGAAGTAGAGCGTCGCCACGCAGGTGCAGGCGCAGTTGACCCAGAACACGATCTGCAGCCACCGGTTCGCCACCGTGTACTGCACCATCAGCGCGGTCAGCAGCGTGATCGCCACGTGCAGGGAGGCGAAGCCGGCCACCGTCTGGGCGGCGTTGGCCTGCGCGTCCCACAGCGCGTTGTGGCGCGCGTTGACCAGCGAGTTCATCAGGTCGGTGGTCGGCGTGTGGGCGAGCGGCTGGTAGACCTGCACGTACTGGATCCCCGGGCCGACCGTGGGCAGCGCGTAGTAGGAGATCGTGCCGAGCGTCCACGCGAAGGCCTGGGCGCACACGAACCAGTAGCCGAAGGACAGGTTCTTCGACCAGACCAACCAGCACGTCACCGCGATCGGGACCAGGGGCAGGAACCAGAGGTAGATGTAGGAGAGGAACCACGCCGCGACGTGCGTGCCGAGCGCGGCCTGCAGCGCGGCGCCGGGCTCGTGCCCGAAGAAGAGCGCGTTGTCGATGAGGTGCAGCTCGTGGTCGTACTGGGCCTCGATCAGTGCCGGCAGCGCCGACTTCAGGTTCCGGTAGCTGACGTAGACGATGTAGAAGCAGACGACGCCGAGCGCGACGAGGGTGAGGCGCTCACGGTTCCAGTGGGTGCGGAGCCGGTGGGCGGCGATGGAGCGCCACAGGGTCGGCTTGAACTTCGAGTCCCACAGCGTCCGCGGCACCAGGTCGAGGGCCAGCGCGGCCATCAGCAGCAGCGGCAGGCGCATCCACGTCGGTCCGAGGAAGCTGCCCTCGGGGTCGATGAGCGGCTTGCCCGTGACCACGGAGACGACGATCGCTGCGATCCCGATCAACACCGCGTTGGCAACGAGCGTGATCTGGGCGCGGCGATACATGACGAGCATTCTATTCGTGGGGCAAGAGCGCGAGTCGACTGGCATCGAGGCGCAGCCTGATGCGTTCTCCGGGCCCCGGATGGCGGTCGAGCGGGGCGACGGCGTCGACGATACCGACACCCTCCGCATCGACGACCAGCCGCACGAGCTCGGGCGTCGCGCGTGCCGACACGACGATCGCGGCGAGCGGGCCGGCGTCGTCGAGGACCAGCGCGGACCGGCGTACGGCGACCCGGGCACCCGACCGCCCGGTCGCGGCGCCGTCGAGGAGCCGGCGGGCGGCGTCGCCCTCGAGCACCCGGGCGTAGCCGAGGAAGAGCGCCGTGTCGGCGTCGGCGGGCGCCGCCCAGACCTTCGCGGCCTCACCCTCCTGCACCAGCCGGCCGTCGCGGAGCACCGCGAGCCGGTCGGCGACCGTGAACGCCTCCTCCTGGTCGTGCGTGACGAGGAGCGCGGTGGTGCCTGCGTCGCGGAGGATGCGGCGCAGGTCGCCGGCCAGCCGCTCGCGCAGGCCGGCGTCGAGGGCCGAGAGCGGCTCGTCGAGCAGCAGCAGCCGCGGCTCCACCGCGAGCGCGCGAGCCAGCGCCACCCGCTGGCGCTCGCCTCCGGAGAGGGTGGCCGGCATCCGGTCGCCGTAGCCGGCGAGCCCGACGAGGTCGAGCAGCTCGGCGACCCGCGCCGCGCGCCCTGGCGTCCGGCGAAGCCGCTCCGCCCGATCGCGGCGGAGCCGCTCCGCCCGATCGCGGCGGAGCCGCTCTGCCCGATCGCGGCGGAGCCGCAGCGGGTACTCCACGTTCCGCGCCACCGAGAGGTGCTCGAAGAGCTGGCCGTCCTGGAACATGAGGGCGAAGCCCCGCTTGTGGGTCGGTACGCCGGCCAGCGACCGTCCGTCCCAGGCGATCGTGCCGCGGGCCGGCTCGAGGCCGGCGATCGCCCGCAGCAGGGTCGACTTCCCCGATCCCGACGGCCCGAGGACGGCGAGCACGTGGCCGTCGGCGAGGTCGAGCGTCACGTCGTGGACGGTCTCCTGGCCGTCGTAGGCGACGGAGACATGGGAGAGGGAGAGCATCAGAACGCCCCGATCGACGGGACGCGCAGGCGCTCGACGAGGAGCATGACGACGGCCGTGGCGGCGGCGAGGACGACCGAGGCCGCCAGCGCCATGCCGTAGTTCATCGCGCCGGGGTGGCCGATCAGCCGGAAGATCACCACCGGCACGGTGGGGCTCTCGTCGCGTGCGAGGAAGCTGGTCGCGCCGAACTCTCCGAGCGACACGGTGAACGCGAAGCCGGCGGCGGCCAGGAGCGGCTTCCAGACGACCGGGAGGTCGACGGTCAGGAACTGCCGCAGCGGCCCGGCGCCGAGCGAGGCGGCGGCCTGGCGCAGCCGGTCGTCGACACCGCCGAGCACCGGCACGAGCGTGCGCACGACCAGCGGCAGCGCGACGAGGGCCTGGGCGATCGGCACCAGCAGCGGGTTCTCCCGGAAGGACCCGAGCGTGATGAGGAACCCGAAGCCGAGCGTGACCGCGGAGACGCCGAGCGGCAGCATGAAGAACCCGTCCAGGACGCCGCGTACCCGCCGCTCGGTGCTGCCGTGGGACCGGCGGGTGACCACGACCGCGACCAGCCCGCCCAGCAGCAGCGCCATCCAGGTGGCGTCGAAGGCGGTGCGCAGACTGGTCGCCAGCGCGGTCGTCACCGGTACCAGCAGGGCGGTGCCGGGCGTACCGAGCGCGCGGTAGTTCGCCAGGCTCCAGTGGCCCTGCGCCCGCAGGCTGCCGACGAGCAAGGTCACCAGCGGTGCGGCGACGAGGGCGAGCAGCACGGCCGTCGCCACCAGCACCGGCACGTCCTGGCGCCGCGGACGACGGGGCCGGGGCACGCTGCGGCGTACGACGGCCGGCACCCGCACCCGGGCGGCGGCCGTGAGCAGGAGCGTCACGACCACCAGCTGGAGGATCGACAGTGCGGCGGCCGCCTGCAGGTCGAGGAGGTTGGTCGTGAGCAGGTAGATCTCGGTCTCGACGCTGGAGTAGCGCAGGCCGCCCATCGTCAGCACGACCCCGAAGCCGGTCGCGCAGAACAGGAACACCACCGTCGCCGCGCTGACGATCGCCGGACGCAGCGCCGGCAGCGTGACGGTGCGGAACACCGTGGCGGGGCCGGCACCGAGCGCCGCGGCGGCCTCGCCGGCGCGCGGGTCGAGCGACTCCCACGCGGCGCCGACGGTCCTGATCACCACCGCCACGTTGAAGAAGACCAGGCCCGCGACGATGCCGGCGGCGGTGCCGTCGAGGCCGAGGAAGCCGAGGGGTCCGGCCTCGCCGAGCAGCTCGCGGAACGCGACGCCGACCACCACGGTCGGGAGCACGAACGGCACGAGGAGCGCGGCTCGGACGACCCGGCTGCCCGGCCAGGACAGCCGGTGCAGGGCGTAGGCGGCCGGCAGGCCGAGCACGACGCTCAGGGCCGTCGCCGTGCCGGCCGACCAGACCGTGAACCAGAGCACGCGGTGCGTGCGCGGCCGCCCGAGCACGTCGAGGACCGGCCCGATCCCGTCGGAGAACCCGCGCGAGACCATCCCCGACACGGGCAGCACGAAGAAGACGGCCAGCACCGCCACCGGGAGGGCGGCGAGAGCGAGCAGGGCGGCCGCGCGTCTCATCGTCGACTCACTGGGAGACCAGGTCGCTCCAGGTGCGCAGCCACTCGTCGCGGTGCGCGTCGATGGCCTGCGGCGACACCGTCCAGGGGTTCGTGGGCTGGACAGCGAACTTCGCCCAGTCGGCCGGGAGCGGGGTGCCCTTCGCGACCGGGAAGACATACATCGCGTCCGGCAGCGCCGCCTGCACCTGGGGGGTCAGCAGGAAGTCGACCAGCTCCCGTGCACCCTTCGGGTTCTTCGCGCCCGTCAGCACGCCGGCGTACTCGACCTGCGTGAAGCAGGTGTCGAGCAGCGCCTTCGTCGTCGAGGTGCCACCGGCGACGGTGAACGCCGGCGAGGAGTCGTAGGACAGCACGATCGGCCGGCTCCCCTTGCCGCCGCCCTGGGTGAAGTCGACGGTGTAGGCGTCCTCCCACCCGTCGACGACCTTGGTCCCGTTGGCGAGCAGCTTCTTCCAGTACGCCTGCCACCCGGCCTGCCCGGAGCCTGTCGAGGGGTCGCCGTACTTCGCGACCGTCGCGAGCAGGAACGCGAGCCCCGGGGACGACGTGGTGGCGCCGGGGGTGACGAAGAGGTTCTTGTAGGCCGGCTTCGTCAGGTCGTCGAGCGTGGCCGGCGCTGCGACGTGGTGCGCCGCGAACCAGGTCGTGTCGACGTTGACGCACACGTTGCCGTTGTCGACCGGCGTGAGCTTCTTCCCGTCGTCACCGGGCAGGTCGAACGCGTCGGCCCCGGCGGGCAGGTCGGCCGGGGTGTAGTCGGCGAACACGCCGGCTCCGAGGGCGCGCGACGCGAAGGTGTTGTCGACCCCGAAGGCGACGTCGCCGGCCGGGTCGTCCTTGGTGAGCACCAGCTTGTTGGTGAGGGCGCCGGCGTCGCCGCTCTGGCGGATCACCAGCTTCTCGCCCGTCTTCTTCTCGAAGGCGGCCTTCAGCTCCTTGGGCAGCGTGAACGAGTCGTGGGTGACCAGCACGACCTGGCCGGACCCCTTCGTGGAGGTGTCGTCGCCGCTCCCGCTGAGCGAGCAGCCGCTCAACGTGAGCCCAGCGGCGAGAGCGGTCGTGACGGTGATGACGAGCGCGCGCGTGCGCATCGTGACTCCCTTCGCCGGTGCTAACCGGATCAGGTTCGGAGGGTCTGCGGCTGTCCCGCACTCTCAGCCCGTGGTCGGGCTCCCCTGTCTGACCTCGGAACTCTAGCGCGCAGGCGAGACTCCCCCCGTCCCGGGGGAGTCTCTCCGCCCGGGTACGCCGGTCAGCGGGTGCGGAACCTCCAGACGCCCCGCTGCAGGCCGGTCATCGCGGGCCGCTGGTCCAGGCGGCGTCCCGCGGTGTCCCGCACCCGGGTGGACACCTCGACGCGGTACCTCGTGCCGGGCCGCAGCCTCCTCCGCGGGTCCAGCACCACTCGCCGCTGCGCGGCGGCGTAGCTCAGCCGGGTCGCGACGCGCCCGTCCGGGCCCACGAGCCGCACGGTGGCGGTCGTGAGCGTGCTCGACCGCAGCGGCTCCGAGAACGTGACCTGCACGGTGGTCGTCACCTTCGCGAGCGCGTGACCGGGCTGCACCCGCACCACGCGGGGGCCGGGCGAGGTCGCGACGCCGGCGGCGGGTGGCGTCGCCCACAGCGGCGTCACCCAGTAGGTCGAGCTGCGGTAGCCGCGCACGGGGAAGGAGCCACAGATCGCGTCCTCGTAGCAGTGCACGCCGTTCGGTTCGCGGTCGGTCGAGCGCAGTGCGGTGACGGGCCCGACCGTGCGGCCGGACCGGGCGAAGTAGCCGTACCGGAAGGCGTAGCGGGTGTTGGGGCTGAAGTAGGAGGCGACGTACGTCCGGCCCGGCACGATGGTGACGGGCGCGGGGAAGGTCATGTCCTGCCACGCGTTCGCCGGACCGGGTGCGAAGGTCCCGCGCGCGAGCAGCGTGCCGGAGGAGCTCCACAGCGACGCCCGGAGCGTCGCCGTGTCGAAGCGGTAGATCCGGACGCCGGTGACCCGGAGGACCCGCGACGTCCGGAACCTGACGCCGAGCTCCAGTCCGTTGCGGGTGTCGTCGGCCACGCAGAACCCGTGCTCGTCCAGCCTCCAGCGACCGCAGTCGGCGGCCGTCTGGTGGGCCCGGAAGGAGGTCGGCCACAGCCCGGTCGTCGTGACCCGGCCCGACGCGGGGGCCGGCGCCACCACCGTGACGGCCAGTCCGGCGACGGCCAGGACCGCTGCGCTGCCGAGCGCCGCCACGAACCGGGCGACGCAGGACGTGAGCATGATCGGCCGCATGGCTCCCCCCTCGGAGTCCGGCGCGGCGTGGGAGCCGAGACCGTCCCAGTCGTGCTGTGTTGGTGGTGTGGTCGGCTCATCGAACGCCGATCGGTCGAGCCGGGTGCCGGCGGCGGCCGCGATCTCCCCTCATTGGGGGAAAGAGCAAAGCGCTCCGGTCCGGCCGAGTCACCCGCACCGTGTGAGGCGTCGACCGCGCGGCTGCGGCACGGTGGCCGACCACCACGGGATGAGCCCCGACCGGTCCGATGGGAGATACGGCATGGCCACTGACTACGACGCCCCGCGCAAGTCCGCCGAGGAGGAGCGGGACGAGAGCCTGGAGGAGCTCAAGTCGCGCCGCAAGGACAAGGACTCGGGGCGCGTCGACGAGGACGAGGTCGAGGCGGCCGAGGCGTTCGAGCTGCCGGGGGCCGACCTGTCCCACGTCGACCTCGCCATCGAGGTCAAGCCGGCCGCGGCGGACGAGTTCACCTGCCGCAGCTGCTTCCTCGTCCACCATCGCAGCCAGCTGGCGGACGCGGATCGGATGATCTGCCGTGACTGCGTGTGATTCGCCGGGCTACTCGTGCGTGAGCGCGAACAGGACACCGTCGGCCGCCTCGGTGCGACCGGCCCGGCCGCGGGCGACCAGGAGCTCGAGGTGCGCCTTGGTCTCCATCGCGGCCAGCGCCGCGTTGAACGGGTCGAGCGTGTCGAAGGCGTGGTCGTGGCGCGTCCAGGGCAGCTCACCGGCGACGTCGTACGCCGTCCTGGCACCGCTCACCAGGGCGTCGAGGCAGAGCGCGAGCCGGTGCTCGTGGTGCTCGAGCAGCTGGTCGACGCGGGCGTGGACGGACGGTGCGACCGGCCCGTGGGCGGGCAGCAGCGTGAGGTCCGGGAGAGCTCGGACCTTCGCCAGCGAGGACATGAAGTCGCGCAGCGGCTGCCGGACGGCGGCCGGCTCGAAGCCGATCGAGGGCGTGATCGTGGGCAGCACGTGGTCCCCGGCGAAGAGCAGCCCGGCGGCCTGCTCGGCGAAGACGTAGTGCCCCCGGGTGTGGCCGGGCGTGTGGATGGCGTCGAGGGTCCGCTCGCCGACCGCCACCTCGACGTCGCCGTCGAACCAGCTGTCCGGATAGCGGATCGAGCGCTCGTCGCGACCGTCGCTCGACGGGTTCTCGCCGAAGAGGCTGGCCAGGCCGGCGGCGCCGGCGGCGCGCAGCTGCCCGAGCATCGGAACCTCGTCGACCGACGTGGCGCCGAGCATCACGTCGAGCGTCGGCTTCTCGCCCAGGCCCAGCGTCACGTCCGCGCCGACCTCGGCACCGAGGGCCGCGGCGAGGGAGAAGTGGTCGCGGTGGACGTGGGTGACGAGGAACCGGCGGATGTCGGTGAAGCTGCGGCCGAGCTGGCGCAGCCCCTTCTCGAGCGCCTCGCGCCCCTCGGTGACCGCCCAGCCACCGTCGATGAGCGTCAGCCCCTGCTCGGTCTCGATGACGTAGACGTTGACCGCCTTGAGCCCGTCCATCGGCAGGGGCAGCGGGATCCGGTGGATCCCCGGAGCCACCTCGAAGGCGCCGGGTGCCGACCAGTGCTCGCCGGAGTCCGGGGAGACGGCGTAGGCCGTGGGCGTGCTCATGCTCGCTCGCTCTCTGTGTCCATGCGCGTGCGCGGGTGCGTGCGGTGCAGCCAGAACAGCCCGGCGATCGGCAGGATCGCGGGGACCCAGCCGTAGCCCTGGCCGTAGTCCGACCACACCGTCGCGTCGGAGAACCAGTCAGGCTTCACCAGCGACAGCGTGCCGACCACCATCACGCCGCCGAGCTCCACCCACAGCATTCCCCGGGCGAACGCCGGCCGGCCGTGCGCCGCCCGGCGGATGGCGAACCAGCCGGCGGCGTAGGTCAGCGCCGCGAGCAGCGACAGCACGTAGGCGAGCGGGGCGTCGGAGAACCGGGTCGCGATCTGCACGAGCGAGCGCGCACCGGCCGCCAGGACGAACAGCGCGTAGACGGCCAGCAGGACGAGATGGGGGCCGGACCTCGGCTCTGACTTCATGGGGCCATCACCGGGTCATCATGATCCTCACCGCGACGACGCCGGTCGCCAGGGCCGCCACGGCGACCACACCGGACGACCAGGGCCCCCGGTCGTCACGCACGGACAGCATCGCGATCGGGACAATGACGACGACCGCGGCGACGTACCCCAGGTGGGTGCTCAGCTCGTGTGGCCGCCCGTCGCTCAGCGCGGCGAGCGCACCGACGGCGAGTACGAAGGCCAGCACCTCGAGCATCCACGCGAGCTGGTCGAGCCAGCGCGGCCGCGGCGCGCGGAGGAAGAGCCCGACGGCGGCGGCGACCGTCACGAGCAGGGAGTAGGCGACGACGATCCACGCGATCGGGACCAGGGCGCCGGACATGGGAGCATCCTTCCCGATGTCTCTCACCGATCCGTCACCGGCCGACCCCCTGGTGGCGCGGCTGCGCGCCGCCGGCTGCGTGTTCGCCGAGGAGGAGGCGGCACTGCTGCGCGAGGCCTCCGGCGGCGCCGCCGATCGACTCGAGGCGCTGGCCGCCCGCCGTGTCGCCGGGGAGCCGCTCGAGACCATCGTCGGCTGGGCGGAGTTCGCCGGCATCCGGGTCGCCTGCGCGGCCGGTGTCTTCGTCCCGCGCCGCAGGACGGAGCTGATGGTGCGGCTGGCCGCTCACCGGCTCTCCGGGGGCGCGACGGCCCTCGACCTCGGCTGCGGGACCGGCGCCATCGGTACCGCCGTCGCGTCCCGCGTCGACGCGCTGGACGTCTGGGCCGTCGACGTCGACCCGGCCGCGGTGGACTGCGCGCGCCGCAACCTGCCGCCGGAGCGGGTGCTGCTGGGTGACCTCTACGAGCCGCTGCCACCCGACCTGCGCTTCGACGTCATCCTGGCGAACGCGCCGTACGTCCCGACCGACGAGATCGCGCTCATGCCGCCCGAGGCCCGCGACCACGAGCACCGGGTCGCCCTCGACGGCGGACCGGACGGCCTCGACGTGCAGCGGCGGGCGATCGCGGGCGCCGTCGACCGCCTCGCGCCCGGCGGCGCGATCCTCGTGGAGTCCGGACGCCCGCAGGCCGACAGCACGGCGTCGCTGATGCGGGCCGCCGGTCTGACGGCGCGGGTCGAGACCGACGACGAGATCGGCGGCACGGTCGTCCTCGGCACCCGCTGACCCGCGACTCGGCCCCGGCTACGGGACGTCGAGGACGCCGGTCCCGTCGTACGCCGCCAGCGCCCGGGTGTACGGCGCCAGGTCGATGCCCTGCGCCGCCAGCCAGTCGTCGGAGTAGTAGGTGGTGGAGTAGCGGTCCCCGCCGTCGCACAGCAGCGTGACGACGCTGCCGGCCTCGCCGGCGACCCGCATCCGGCTGATCACCTGGAGGGCGGCCCAGACGTTCGTGCCCGTGGAGGCCCCGACCGAGCGACCGAGCCGGTCGGTCACCCACCGCATCGTCGCGATGGAGGCGGCGTCGGGAACGCGGAGCATGTCGTCGACGACGCCGCCGATGAACGACGGCTCGATGCGCGGGCGGCCGATGCCCTCGATGCGCGAGCCGGGCCCGGTCGCCGTGGAGACGTCCTGCTGCCAGCCGTCGTAGAAGGCCGAGCCCTCGGGGTCGGCGACGAGCAGCCGCGTCGGGTAGCGCTGGTAGTGCAGGTAGCGGCCGATCGTCGCCGACGTTCCGCCCGTGCCGGCCGAGACGACGATCCACGCCGGCACCGGGTGCGGCTCGCGCCGCATCTGGCCGAAGATCGACTCGGCGATGTTGTTGTTGCCGCGCCAGTCGGTCGCCCGCTCGGCGTAGGTGAACTGATCCATGTAGTGGCCGCCGCAGTCGGCCGCCAGCCGGCGCGCCTCCTCGTAGACCTCACCCGCGGACTCGACGAAGTGACAGCGGCCGCCGTACCACTCGATGAGCGCGACCTTCTCCGGCGACGTCGAGCGCGGCATCACCGCGACGAACGGCAGGCCGACGAGGCGGGCGAAGTAGGCCTCCGAGACGGCCGTCGAGCCCGACGACGCCTCGACGACCGTCGACCCGGCGTGCAGCCAGCCGTTGCACAGCGCGTAGAGGAACAGCGAGCGGGCCAGCCGATGCTTGAGCGAGCCGGTCGGGTGGACCGACTCGTCCTTGAGGTAGAGCGTGATGTCGGTCCCGACCGGCGGCGCGGGCAGCGGCAGCACGTGGAGGTGCGTGTCGGCGCTGCGGTTGGCGTCGGCCTCGACCCGGCGGACCGCCTCGTCGATCCAGGCGCGATTCTCGGCGAGGGGCTGCGGCACGGGCCCAGGATAGGTGGTCCTGCGCATGCCGAACCTCGACGCCGGGTACGCGCGTCTGCGTCCGTCTCGACCAGGAACCGATCCGTCAGCGGAGGCCATCGTGTCGTTCAACGCTCCCCTCGACATCACCAGGCTGGCGATCTCCGCCGGCGAGGCGAAGGCGGCCGCCCGTCCGGGCAAGGCGCTGGTCGCGGGGTTCCTCGCCGGGGCCTACATCGCCTTCGGCGCGCTCATCGCGACGGTCACCTCGGCCGGCCTCGACCCCAAGCAGTGGGGCGGCATCACCACGCTGATCACCGGCGTGACCTTCAGCCTCGGCCTGATCCTCGTGATCATCGCGGGCGCCGACCTGCTGACCGGCAACATGATGCTGGTCCCGCTGGCCGTCCTCGCGAAGCGCGTGACGGCCGGCGGGATGCTGATGAACTGGTTCTGGGTCACGATCGGCAACCTCGTCGGCTCGCTCTTCGTGGCCTGGGTGCTCGGCGACCTGACCGGCATCTTCGCCAGCGGGACGATCTCGCACGACCGGCTGGAGGCGATCGCCACCGGCAAGGGCATCGACGAGACGCACTCGCAGCAGTTCTTCCGGGCGATCGGCTGCAACTGGCTGGTCTGCCTCGCCGTCTGGATCGCCCTGGCCGCCACCAGCGTCGGTGGCAAGATCCTCGCGATCGTCCCGCCGATCGCCGCGTTCGTGGCGCTCGGCTTCGACCACGTGGTGGCGAACATGTTCTTCCTGCCGGCGGCGATGATGGTCGGTGCCGGTGACCTCACGCTGAGCGAGACGGTGCTCAACCTGGTCTTCGCGTTCCTCGGGAACGCGATCGGGGCCGCGGTCTTCGTCGCCGGCGCGTACTTCTACCTCTACGGCGACGCCGCGCGGGAGACGGCCGCGACCCCGCCACCGGCCGGCGAGCGGATCAGGGACTGACTCACAGTCCCAGCAGGCCGACGCTGCGCTCGCGCATCTCCACCTTGCGGATCTTGCCGGTCACCGTCATCGGGAACTCCTCGACGACCAGAACGTAGCGCGGGATCTTGTAGTGCGCGAGCCGGCCCTCGGCGTACGCCCTGACCGCGGCGGCGTCGAGCGGCGCGGCGCCGGCCTTCATCCGCACCCAGGCGCACAGCTCCTCGCCGTACTTCTCATCGGGTACGCCGACCACTTGGACGTCCTCGATGTCGGGATGCGTGTAGAGGAACTCCTCGATCTCGCGCGGGTAGATGTTCTCGCCACCGCGGATGACCATGTCCTTGATCCGGCCGACGACGTTGCAGTAGCCGTCCTCGCGCATGACCGCGAGGTCACCCGTGTGCATCCAGCCGTCGTCGTCGATCGCCTCGGCGGTCTTCGCGGGCTCGTCCCAGTAGCCCAGCATCACCGAGTAGCCGCGGGTGCAGAACTCCCCCGGCTCACCGCGCGGCACCGTCGCCCCGGTCGACGGGTCGACGATCTTGATCTCGACGTGCGGGGCGGCGCGTCCGATCGTCTCCGTGCGGTGGTCGAGGTCGTCGTCGACCCGGGTCTGGCACGAGACCGGCGAGGTCTCGGTCATGCCGTAGGCGATGGAGACCTCGTTCATGTGCATCTCGTTGACGCAGCGCTTCATCACCTCGACCGGGCAGATCGAGCCGGCCATGATCCCGGTGCGCAGCGTGGTCAGGTCGTAGTCGGTGAAGTCCGGCAGGTTCTGCTCGGCGATGAACATCGTCGGGACGCCGTAGACCGCCGTGCACCGCTCGTCCTGCACCGCCGTCAGCGTCGCGACGGGGTCGAACCCGGGACCGGGGATCACCATCGTGGCGCCGTGGGTGGTGCAGCCGAGGTTGGCCATCACCATGCCGAAGCAGTGGTAGAAGGGCACCGGGATGCAGAGCCGGTCCTCGGCGGTGAAGCCGACCGTCTCGGTCACGAAGTAGCCGTTGTTGAGGATGTTGCGGTGCGACAGCGTGGCGCCCTTGGGGAAGCCGGTCGTGCCCGACGTGTACTGGATGTTGATCGGGTCGAACGGGTCGAGCGTCGCCATCCGCTCGGCCACGGCGCAGGGCGGCAGCTCGCGGCCCTGGTCGTGGAGCGCCCGCCAGCCGTCGGTGTCGATGTAGACGACCCGCTCGAGCGCCGGACACTGGTCGGCGGTCTCGCGGATCATCGCGCGGTAGTCGCTGCTCTTGAAGCTGCTCGCCGCCATCAGCAGCCGCATGCCGCTCTGGTTGGCGACGTAGGCGAACTCGTGGGTGCGGTAGGCAGGGTTGACGTTGACCAGGATCGCCCCGATCTTCGCCGTGGCGTACTGCACGATCGTCCACTCGGCGCAGTTCGGCGCCCAGATCCCGACCCGGTCGCCCTTCTCGATGCCGGACGCGAGCAGGCCCCGGGCGGTCCAGTTCACCGCGTCGTCCAGCTGCTTCCACGTCCAGCGGCGTCCCGAGCCGACCTCGACGAGCGCCTCGCGGTCGGCGTACGCCCTGGCGGTGCGCTCGAAGTTCGCTCCGACGGTCTCCTCGAGCAGGGGAATGTCGGTCTCCCCAGCGGCATACGACTCCATGGAGCATCTTTACCACCTCTGTGTCCTGGGTCACAGGGGCGCGTGGGGGTTCGATCACCCCGGGCGAAGGGGCGGGGGTCGCTATGACCTCTGCCACAAAACCGGGCGAACCGCCGGACCCGATTTGGCGCGCGGGACGGCTATGCCCGATACATGAAGGGTGGAGTCACCCATCGACGCAGTTCTCATTGGTGGCGGCATCATGAGCGCCACCCTCGGCACGCTTCTCCAGGAGCTCGAGCCGGGGTGGAACATCAAGGTGATCGAGCGGCTCGACTCGCTGTCCCAGGAGAGCTCAGGCCCCTGGAACAACGCAGGCACCGGCCACTCGGCCCTGTGCGAGCTCAACTACACGCCGCTGAAGGACGACGGCACCGTCGACATCTCGAAGGCCGTTCAGGTGAACGAGCAGTTCCAGGTGTCCCGCCAGCTGTGGTCGTTCCTCGTCGAGAGCGGCCGCATCCCGGACCCGTCGGCGTTCATCAACCCGATCCCGCACATGAGCTTCGTGTGGGGCGCGGACAACGTCGACTACCTGCGCAAGCGCTACGACGCCCTCTCGGCGCACCCGCTCTTCGAGGGCATGCGGTTCAGCGACGACCCCGAGGTCATCCGGGAGTGGGCGCCCACGCTGATCGAGGGCCGCGACCTGTCCACGCCGGTCGCCGCGACGTTCACCGACGCGGGCTCTGACGTCGACTTCGGCCGCCTCACGGAGATCCTCAGCGACTCGCTCGTCGAGCGGGGGGCCCACCTCGAGCTCGGCTCCGAAGTGCGGAAGGTCAAGCGCACCGACGACGGGCTCTGGGAGATCGCCGGCCGTCGCGTCGGCACCGGCGAGCGCTTCTCCTACACCGCTCGCTTCGTCTTCGTCGGCGCCGGCGGCTTCGCGCTGCGCCTGCTCCAGGGCTCCAAGATCCCGGAGATCAAGGGCTTCGGCGGCTTCCCGGTCTCGGGTGAGTTCCTGCGCACCACCAAGCCGGAGCTCGTCGCCAAGCACCAGGCGAAGGTCTACGGCAAGGCCGCGGTCGGCGCCCCGCCGATGTCGGTGCCGCACCTCGACACCCGCTTCGTCGACGGCTCGCAGGCGCTGATGTTCGGCCCGTACGCCGGCTGGAGCCCGCGCTTCCTGAAGTTCGGCTCGTTCTTCGACCTGTTCGCCTCGATCCGGCTCCACAACCTGCTGCCGATGCTCAAGGCCGGTCTGACCAACATCGGCCTGACGATCTATCTCATCCAGCAGCTGATCGCCCGCCCGAAGACCAAGTTCAAGGACCTCGTCGACTTCTTCCCGGAGGCCGACCCGCAGGACTGGGAGAAGATCACGGCTGGCCAGCGGGTGCAGGTCATCAGGCCCACCGGCGTCCTCCAGTTCGGCACGGAGGTGATCACCGCGTCCGACGGCTCGATCGCCGGCCTCCTCGGCGCCTCGCCGGGCGCCTCGACCGCGGCGCCGATCATGCTGCAGCTTCTCGAGCGCTGCTTCGCCGACCGCTGGGACGCCTGGCAGCCCACGCTGCAGCAGCTCGTCCCGAGCTTCGGCGCCTCGCTCTCCGAGGACCCCGAGGCCGCCCGCGAGACGCTCACCCGTACGGCGCGCGCGCTGCAGCTGGCGGTTCCTGCCGAGGAGCCCTCGCAGGCACGCTCCGCCTGATCTTCCTGCGTCCCGAGCAGCCTCGGCACCACGTGAACGAGGGCCCGTCACCGGATCGGTGACGGGCCCTCGTTGCTTCCAAGGAGTGTCCACGGCGTCGCGACGGCGTGCGCCCGGGCGGCGACGTGCGGGGGGAGGTCAGGCGGCGACCGGCTTGCCCTCCGGGGCGATGGTCTCGCGGAGCTTGGCGAGGATGCCGCCGAGCAGGCGGGAGACCTGCATCTGGGTCACGCCGATGCGGTCACCGATCTCGGCCTGGGTGAGGTCCTCGACGAAACGA